>CAWJXB010000006.1:0-2284794 GCA_963846775.1 uncultured Verrucomicrobiae bacterium
GATATTGTCTTGCAGGAGCGCCGCGCGAAAGCAGGTACGCTTTGCCGAAGCTGCCTCAATTAATCGGCGTCCCAATGCTCGGCGATCATACCATCCTGAACGCGGAACATGTCGAACCCAAGCGCCTGGTGGTGCTGGCCGTCCTTTCCGGTGCAGGTTTGGCGGACGTAGATCACGACCATGTTGTTGTCGCCGACGACATTGATCTCCAAACTATTACGCCTCGATCATTTTGTTCCGAATCGCATAACGCACAAGATCGCTGAATGATTCCAAGCCAAGCTTGCGCATGATTGCCGCGCGATGCGTTTCTGCAGTCTTGACACTGATTCCAAGCGTGCCGGCAACTTCCTTGTTGCTCTTGCCTTCGGCCAAGAGCTGCACGATCTCCCGCTCGCGCTCGGAGAGACGTCCTTTTTCCGGCAGTTCCTGACGCAGTTTTTGGCCTTCCATATAACGCGCAAAAACGACCTCCCCGATACGCGACGTAAAAAAATGTTTATGGTTCGCCAACGCTTTGATGGCCTCGACTAACTCTTTCGTCGGGCCGGACTTCACGATGTAGCTCCGCGCACCTGACGCGAACACATCGTGAATCAGCTCTTCCGTCTCAGTCCCCGTAAAGATCAATACCTCAGTGTCGGGCAATCGCTTTTTGATCTGACGCGTAGCGTCAAGCCCATTTAGTTCTGGCATTGTCAGATCAATAACGACCACGTCGGGTCGTAGTTTCTCTGCCAGCGCAACAGCATCGCGTCCATTGTCAGCTTCGCCGACGAGCTTCCCATTCCGGAATCTGTGCAACCACCACACGCAATCCGTCCCGCACAATCTTGTGATCGTCCGCGATTATGAGTCGCAGTTTTTTCATCGGTCCGAACTATTACATTCGGAGTCATCCGAGTAAACGTCATCTATCGACTAGTTTTGCTCAAATATCCCACGTTCGCGCAGGCCGCCTTCTCCGGCGTAAGGCGAAGCAAAGTGAAAGAGCAATTGCGGCGCCGCCGATGTCGATCATCACGTCTTTTATTGAAGCAGTTCTTGTCGGGACAAACGATTGGTGAAGTTCATCCGATGCGGCAAAAACCGCAGATGCAAGAAAGACGAGCATCGTAATGGCAATCGATCTTGTCGATACGAATGTGCTGCGTAAAGCGCACCACAAAAGCGTGGCCAGAATTGCATACTCCGTGAGGTGACCAAGCTTGCGTAGCGCGAAATGGATGGTGGCGATCGTCCCGATAGAGATCTGCGGATGAAGCCAGAGCAACGACGGAAGAACAAAGTGTGATGTGTGCGCTGCGGAAAGGACGTCAGTCGATCCGATGAAAATCAAGAGCATCCAACCGCTCGCCGCGATCAAACGGTTGACGTTTTTCACGCTTGGCGGTTTCATGTTCGGGTAGGGCACCCACTCATGTGGCGGACGCCGAGAGCCGGGATGGCTCAGGTTTGTCGGAAACATACCCCAATCGACATACAAAGTATTTAGCAGCGAAGGCGTTTTCATTACGTGAATATCTTGAGCAGAGCCCATGCGTCCGGCTTCGCGGGCAGTCCGTATTTCCGCCAAGGAGAACTACCTAGACTGAGTTGAAACGCCAAAAATACAGTTTTTATGGATAATCAGCTTCCGGCCGCGAAAGAAACACGAATTATTGCGTGGAAAGGCGGAAAAGCTGCTCCGCCTATTGAGGCGAACTTCATGCTCACCCCAATTCTCCAGAACCTACCGAACCAACACCAGTCTGAGGAAAAGCTACGCGGAATTATTGCGGAACGGGAGCGGATTGAGGAGCAATTAAAAGCTTCGCTTCGCGAGGTGGCCGATCTGAAGGCCGCATTGAACGAGCACGCGATTGTGGCAATGACCGATCCGCAGGGAAAGATCACCTATGTAAACGACAAGTTCTGCGAAATCTCGAAGTATTCCAGGCAGGAACTTTTGGGTCAGGACCACCGCATCATCAATTCCGGTTACCACTCGAAAGAATTCATTCGCGAACTTTGGACAACTATTACGCATGGTAAGGTCTGGCACGGTGAGATTAAGAATCGCGCGAAGGATGGTTCCTATTACTGGGTCGACGCAACAATCGTTCCTTTCCTCAACGAAGATGGCAAACCGCGCCAATACGTAGCTATTCGCGCCGACATCACCGAGCGCAAACAAGCTGAAGAAGAGATCCGCAACTTGAACGCCGGTTTGGAGCAGACTCTGCACGAACTCCAAGAGGAGCGCTCGCGATTGCGCCATTTGCTCGAACACAGCCCGGCTGTCATTTACACGCTTCGAATAGAAGGCGAGACGGTGACTCCAGTGGTCGTCAGCGAAAACATTGAGAGACTGCTAGGCGTTAGCGTGGCTGAGTCAACGAGCTACGAATGGTGGCGGGGAAGTTTGCACCCTAAAGATCACGATCGCGTCCTTGAGGTTCTGAGAAAATCGTTAACTCAAGGCGGTTACTCGATGGATACCGCATTCGGCATAAAGATGGCAGCTACCACTGGGTCGAAGACAATAACCGGGTCATCTGCGACGAAACCGGTCAGCCCGTGGAATCCGTAGGTGTTTGGACAGACATTACCGAACGGAAGCGAGGTGAGGACATCCTGAGAGAATCGGAGCGTCGCTTCCGCGAAATGTTGGAGAACGTCGAGCTTATTGCCATGACTCTCGACAAGAATGGCGTGGTCACTTTCTGCAATGATTACCTGCTTCGTGTAACGGGGTGGAAGCGAGAAGAGATTGTGGGCGCGAATTGGTTCCCCATCTTTATTCCTGATGCAGACAAGGTCACCAAAAAGCTCTTCTTCGACACAATCCAAGCCGGAAAGATTCCGGCTCACCATGAGAACCCAATCAAGACGAGAACGGGCGAGCTTCGCGACATCGTTTGGAACAATACGATGCTTCGAGACATCGCTGGAGATATCGTGGGCAGCGCGAGTCTTGGTATTGATGTCACTGAGCATAAAAAGCTAGAGATGCAGTTATTGCGCGCGCAGCGCTTGGAAAGCATCGGCACACTCGCTAGTGGGGTGGCGCACGACTTGAACAACGTCCTCACGCCAATCTTGATGTGCGCGGAAGCACTTGGCGCCGATCCTGCACCGGAGGATGTTCCATCAGTAATTTCGCTGATCGAAGACAGTGCTCGACGCGGCGCAAGCATTGTAAAGCAAGTGCTTACCTTTGCCCGCGGTATTGAAGGCGAACGCGTCCTGATCAAGCCGAGCCACCTCATCGAGGAAATGGTCGACATCGCGCGCAAGACCTTTCCCAAGTCGATCGACATCAATGCTCGCTATCCAGAGGATCTTTGGTCGATCCAAGCTGATCCTACTCAGCTACATCAGGTCCTGCTCAATCTCGGTGTCAACGCGCGCGATGCCATGCCGAGTGGTGGCGCTCTGACTTTCGCGGCGGAGAACTTTTCGGTCGATGAGCACTACGCCGCCATGACTCCCGACGCCAAAGCGGGTCCGTATGTTGTCTTGCGCGTTAGCGATACTGGCGCTGGCATGCCTCGCGCCACGATCGACAAAATCTTCGATCCGTTTTTTACGACGAAAGACGTTGGTAAAGGAACTGGCCTCGGGCTTTCGACCGCTCTCGGCATCATAAAAAGTCACGGCGGATTCATTTCCGTTTACAGCGAGATCGGAAAAGGAACGACGTTCAAACTGTTCCTGCTCGCAACCATGAGCGACGAGGACCTGCGAAAATCAGAAGTATCGGTCGCGCCCATTCACGGTAATGGCGAGCAAGTCCTGGTCGTTGATGATGAAGCGAACATTCTCCAAATCACGAAGATGATCTTCGAGAAGCACAACTATCGGGTTCTCTGTGCCAACGATGGTCCGGAAGCACTCGCACTTTTTGCACAGCAGATGCATTCAATCGACGCGGTTCTTACCGACATGGCCATGCCTTACATGGATGGCGTGGCTTTGGTTCGCGCGCTCCGGAAAATGAAACCGGACGTTCCGATCATCGCTTCGACTGGACAAAGTGACCAGTCCGGTATCACCGAACTTCAATCTCTTGGAGTAACAAATTTTCTGACCAAGCCCTACAACACCGAGAAGTTGCTTCGCGTATTGAGCGGGGCCATTGCATCAAAGCTGAACGAGCTCGCTTAATATAGTAGCGTGCGATGGATTGCTCGCCCTGACAAAGAGGGCACAAATGGAGGGCTCGAACCTTGTGAAAAGTTTCAGATTGGAGCGTTTGTGTCAGAACGGCGGGGGTGATTGGACTGTCAAAAACGTATCAAATAAATGGCTCGAACCCCATAAAAAGCACTGAATCTCGATACTTTCACGTGCCGATCTGGCGCAGTGTCAAAAAGGTTCCAATGGTCTGCTTCAAGCGCTCGACCCAGGAGAAGTTGGCTTTGGAGATTTTCCGTTTCGGCTAAAGAAAAGCCGCAAATGACAAAAGGATACCAGACCGTGTAGGCTCCGCGGTGTCGCTGGGTCGTACTACTACTCTTAATCATGCTCGTAATCGATTCCTTGCTCTGTCTTCCTCAGGCTCCGGGGTTTTTGTATTGGATTCAATTCCTAACGAGTCCTCGTTTTACGTGCCTACTTTTCAAATCGCTAAATCAGACCGTTCCGAAACGGCTGGAAGTGCTTTGAAGCGTTGAGACGATTGGCCGTCGTGTGGCTTGATAATGTTCATAAGAACATGTAGGCTCATTCCCCGAAAATGCAAAGCGATGCTGTGACAATCATCGAAATCAGACCAGATGAAGGCTGACTCTCATTCCCTCGCGCGCGCGTGGAATGCTCTGGTTCACGGTTGCCTCCAAACGAAGAGCCGCCGGACAACCGGTGTCAGGTGATAGATTCGGGGAAGAGCTCGTCAAATTCGTTGTTGATAGCGTTGCAGATCGTTTGCTCCGATACGAACTTCGTAGTTAGTGGGGGCAGTTTCGCGTCCATTGTGATCGAGTCCGTGCTCACGCGAACAATGCCAGAGACTGTCCCGGGCGAAATAAAGCCCTTTTTGGGTTTGAACGAGAAGTCCATTGCATCCCCCGTCCATGTTTTTGAGGCATCATTGATAGTGACTCCGGTTGGGAGTTTCGACCGCATCAACTTATCAAGGTATGCGTCGATCCGGCGAATTGCTTCATCTTTGCCGACTTTGTGGGAGCGTTCGAGGTGCATGGCTTCTTGGTTTTACACGGCCTCTCATTGAGGATACCAGAAAGACAGGAATGTCGCAGAACTGAAGCGCCGTAAAGTTCGCGCCCTGCGAACCGTCAGCTTAGAAATTCTGCGATTGGTTGGGTCGGTTCGAGGTGGGCGCAGAAGATCTTGAAGGCGGCAAGGAGCGGGACGGCGAGGATGGCGCCGGGCACGCCCCACATCCAGCCCCAAAAGATTAATGAGAATAAAACCATCACCGGGTTGAGTGTGAGCCGGCGTCCCATGATCCAAGGCGTGATAAAGTTTCCCTCCAATATTGCGAACCCCAGATATATGGCCGGGAATATCAGCGCGTACCCGACACTATCGAAGCTCATGATCGCGCCGAGCGTCATGCAGATGATGCCGGTCATCGCGCCGAGATAGGGCACGAAGTTCAAGAGCGCGACCATGGCGCCCCACATGACCGGGTTGCGTAGCCCGAGCAGACCAGCGGTCGTGCCGACAGCGATCCCGAGGCCGATATTGATCAAGGTTACCGTCAAAAGGTAGCGGGAAACGTTCGTGTCGATCTCGTTGGCGATAGAGACGGCGCGTTTCTTGTCAGCCAAGGTCGGCAGCAGCTTGATCAGTTTAGTTAGAAAAACGCTGTCGTAGGCGAGCAGGAAATAGAGCAGGACGAGAAGCAGGGCAGCGCTCACGATCAATTCCGGGCCGCGGACGTATAGCAGGTTAGTAATGGGATGTTGTTTCACTTCGACAACGGGCTTGGCCGCCTGGCTATCGGCCGTGGCCAGTTTTTCGATTTCGCCGCCGGCTTTGGCCACGTTTTGAATTGGCTGACGGAGCGGAAGCAATTTCGATTGTATGGTTTGCATGCTGTAGGGGGCCTTTTGCAGCCAACTGACCGCGGGCGCGGTCAGAGCCGAGATCGCGGAACCGATCACCGCGACGAGCCCGAGGACAACGACGGCGGCGCCAACAGCCGGCGGGACATGAAGACGCGCTAACAGCCGCACAATCGGCCTGAGCAAATAACTCAGGAGCAATGCGAGCACGAGCGGGAGCAGGATCCCGCGCATGAAATACATTGTGTAAAAGATGGCGAGGACGAACAAGCCAGTCAGCGCAATCGATCGGACATCGGCGGATCTCCGAGGGCGCTCCGGCGGTGCGCCGTTCAACTGGTCATCGCTCGGGGAGCTGTTCTCAGCAGGAAAAACGCTTGGGGGAGCAGCAATTGAGTCCATCGTTAAGTAATCTATCGCTGCTGCCTCGATCTTTACGCGGGGCCTTTCGTCAGCCGCCTTCGTTAAGAACTCCGGCGTGTCAGGGAGGGCGGAGATCACGGGACGAAGAAAACGTCCAACCCGCCTCCGCCGTGGACGGGCTCTGGCGTGGCGAGCGCTCAACGTTCAACGCCCAATTTGTCCCCCAAAACCGTGACACCATCACCGGATCCGATCTCTCGATCATGAAGCCGACGGTCCTATTGCGGAATATATCTCGTCGGCCACTCGACCGGCGGCAAGAATGACTCCTGGGCCATGAACACAACTACTGAGTCAACCGCGACGCGATCCTTTGTTTCTGTTCTTCTCGTCGGCATCGCCGCCGGCGTGCTCGCGGGTGTTGCGATGCTTGTCACGATGGGGATTTTGCGTCTCACGTTCGGCTGGCCCACGCCTACGGAGCTGATTTTTGATCGGCTCTTTCCGCTGCTCACGGTCGAGTTCTTCATCGGCTCGCTCGTGAAAGCCGGTGGTTACACGCCACTAAAATTGCAGGGTGTTTATGGCGCACTGGCCGGACAAGTGGCCGTGGCAGCAATCGGCGGAGTTATTTACTCGTGGTATCTGAATCGACTCGAGCGGCGTCAAGGCTCGGCCAACGCGGCTCATGGAATTGTCGACGCGCGCGGATGGCGGTTGATCGTGCCAGGTGTGTTGCTGGTCACTGTGCTGTTCGTAATCCTGCTGTGGCCAACGTTGATCACGAACTATCATGGGTTGCCACCAGCTCGGGCGCGAATCGTGGCTTCACTCGGAATGCTGATTTCGTTCAGTGTGTGTGGATTCGGCATCATGTTTTTCCACGCGTTGATCTCGGTGCGCCCCGCACGGAGCAGTGCCGAGCACGCAGGCGTACCCGCCACCGGTCGGAGGCGTTTCCTCGCCCTGGGGATCGGCGCCGTGCTAGCTGTAACGCTGGGTGGATTATTGCGTCGGCTCTACCGGATCGCCACATTCGCTTATGACGGCCGACAGTACAGCGGGCCAGGAGTGCAGAAAATCACACCCATTCGCCCGCGCGATGAATTTTACCAGGTCTCAAAAAATCTGATCGACCCGATGATCGTGCGCGATTCATGGCGACTCGACATTGTCGGGCAGGTCGAGAACCCCAAGGTCTACAGCTTTGCCGATATCGCAGCGATGCCGGCGGTCGAACAGGAGACAACGCTTCTTTGCATTTCCTATGGAATTGGCAGCGGACTCTGCTCGAATGCAATCTGGAAAGGCGTGCCGTTGCCGAGGCTCCTCGAGCAGGTGAAGCCCAAACCGAATGTCACGACGGTGCTGTTCCGCGCTGCCGACGGCTATTACGAGACATTCCGCTTCGACAAGGCAATGGAGCCCACCACGCTGGTGGCCTACGAAATGAACGGCGAACCGTTGCCGCCTGGTCACGGTTTTCCCCTACGGCTTATTGTTCCGGGGTTATATGGCGAAAAAAACCCAAAGTGGCTGACGCGGATCGAACTGCTTGACGAAGCGGACGCGCGTCTCCATCGGCGCCATGGCTGCGGTTTTTACAAGCAACAAGGCTGGGGTCGTCTCGGCGATGTGGTTCCTACACATTCCCGCTTCGATGCGCCGCAGGTCGCAGGCAATCACTTTGCGCAACCGTTTATTCTCGGCAAGACAGCCGAGCTGCGCGGAATGGCCTTCGGAGGCGACCGCGGAATCTCGAAGGTCGAAATTAGTAGGGACGGCGGTGACACGTGGGAGGAAGCCGAGATCTCGCAACCAGGCACGAGAATTTCCTGGAGCCTGTGGCGCTATGAGTGGACGCCGAAAAAGGTAGGCGAGTCGCAACTCGTGGTTCGTGCCACAGATGGCGAGGGGAAACTGCAGATTAGCGAATATCGTGATCAAGTGCCGGATGGTGCCACCGGTTTGCACTACGTGAAAGCTAGAGTAGAAAACGCGTAATGCTGCTCGTGCGCCGTGCGCTGCCTGGATTCCTGTGCGGCGTGCTTTGCGGAACGCTGCTCACTCACGCCGTCGGTAACCACTCGTTAGGCCTGGCGCTCGGCGCGATCCTAGGAACGCTCTACGCGATGGCATTGCCGCGGCCGATCGGTGGCGACGGCGCGACGGCCGATCGCGCGATGACCGCGGCGGCGTTCGGCCTGCCGATGTGGGGCGCGTGCAACGTTATTTTGCTGCCCTTGTTCGCCGGGCAAATGCCGCAGTGGAGCGCCGAAGCGATGCGTGCCCTTTTCCCGGCGCTTGTCGGCTGGCTGCTTTTTGGATTTGGGCTTGGCTTGCTCACAACAGGAGCCGTCCGTATTGCCGAACACCTATTTGGCGCCGCGCCCGCGCCGCCAGAGCTTCCTGTGCCCGAGATCAAAACGCGAATCGTGATTCTCGGCGGCGGCTTCGCGGGAGTGACAACGGCAATGAACCTTGAGCGACAATTTCGTTATGATCCGACGATAGCTCTCACGCTCGTTAGCGAAACCAACGCGCTCCTCTTCACGCCGATGCTGGCCGAAGTCGCCGCGAGCAGTCTCGAGCCGACACACATTTCCACGCCCTTGCGCAGCGGCCTGCGTCGCACGCGCGTGATGCGCGCGCAAGCCGTTGGCATCGATTTCGAAAATCGCCGTGTCCGCCTCTCAGATCGAGAGGAAAAGGTGCGCTATGATCACCTTGTTCTCGCACTTGGCGCCGTCTCGAGTTTGCCGCCGGGCGATGGGATCGTCGAGCACGCCCTCGAATTCAAAACGCTGGCCGACGCGATCCGTCTTCGTAATCACGTCATCGATGTATTTGATCGGGCCGACGCGGAAACGAACACTGCGCGTCGGCGCGCTCTCTTGACGTTCGTTGTCGCCGGCGGTGGCTTTTCCGGCGCGGAGCTCGTCGGCGGCCTGAACGATTTCGCGCGCGGGATGCTGGCGGATTATCCGAATTTGTCCGCAGACGAACTGCGCATCGTGCTGGTTCATTCGCGCGAACGGATTCTGCCGGAACTAAGCGACTCGCTTGCCAACTACGCGCTTGACCGGATGCGCGAGCGCGGCGTGACGTTCGAGCTCAACGCACGGGTCGCCGCGGCGCGTCCGGGCGTGGTGCTGCTTAAGCGCAAGGAGCCGGAGCAAGCCGAGTTTGAAATCGCGAGTGAAACGCTTGTCTGGACCGCGGGCGCATCACCGAGTCCGCTGTTGAAAGAGCTGGCCGTGGAGCGCGATAAACGTGGGGCCGTGCTGGTGGAAAACACACTCATGGTGCGAGGCCACAAAGGAATCTGGGCACTTGGTGATTGCGCAGTTGTGCCCGATGCAAAGACGGGCCGACCATGCCCACCGACCGCACAATTCGCGATCCGTGAAGCGCGCACACTCGCCCGAAACTTGCGCGCCAGCATCGCGGGACAGCCGCTGCGGCCCTTTCACTTCGATTCTCTCGGCACGCTCTGCGTCGTCGGTCATCACACCGCGTGCGCGGAGATCAAAGGGTTCAAATTCAGCGGCTTCTTCGCGTGGCTGCTCTGGCGTGGCATTTACTTGAGCAAGCTTCCCGGCCTCGAGCGCAAGCTGCGCGTGGTCGGCGATTGGACGATCGAATTGTTTTTCCCGCGCGACATCGTCCAGACGATAGAACTCGCTGCGCACCACGAAAAGATCCGCCCATGAAAACTTTGCCACGACTCACGCTCGCCGCTGGGACCGTTATTGGTGCACTAGCTGCGTTCGTGCTCGCGCATCTCGGATTACTCAAAGGCGGGATCGGTTTGGCATTGCTCATCGGAGGCCTGACTGGCGTTTTGTTCGCGCTCCTCACATACTCCCGCGCTGTTACGCCTGGCGCTGGATTGCTCTGGGGATTGGCATTCGCATTTGTTCTTTGGCTGGCCGGGCCAGCAGGCGGGCTCTTGCGGCTTGTCGCTCACGAATCGATGGGAATGCTCGACGCGGCCCGAGCGCACTTTCCCGAATTAGTGGGTTACCTCGTCGTCTTTGGCGCGCCCATCGGCCTGGCGCTTGGCGCATTATCGAAACCAGTCGCCTTCGCAAAATTCCAGGCATTCAGCCTGCCGCGCGCGCTCGTCGCCGGCGGACTTGCCGGGATCGTCGGCGGCTGGGCGTTCGGCCAGTGGATGGAGAAGGCCCACTTCTTCCCGCTTATCGCCGGGCTGGTCGGCTCGTCCTCGCCGGGACTTGGCAAGACGCTTCACTTTATTTTTGCGGTCATCATCGGCGCGACGTTTGGCTTGCTTTTTCAACGAGACGTTCGCGGGTACGGATCGAGTGTGGGATGGGGCCTGGCCTATGGCATTTTCTGGTGGTTTCTCGGACCATTGACTTTAAAGCCGCTGCTGCTGGCACAGGCGCCCAACTGGTCGCTGGCGCAGGGACAAGCGCTCTTCGGTTCACTCATCGGACATGTCGTTTACGGGCTGATTGTCGGCGTAATTTATGCCGCGCTCGACCGTCTCTGGATCAGCTTCTTCATCGACAGTGATCCAATCAATCGTCAACCGGAAGGTCCCGGTTCGCGCGCCTTAATTTCGTTAGGGCGTGGTGCCATCGCGGGGTTCATCGGCGGTCTTGTCTTCTGGCCACAGATCGTCGTGGTCAACGGTCTACCATGGATCGCGCGCCTCGCCGGCGGCACGTCCCCGGTGCTGGGATTAGCAATCCACTTGGCCATCAGCATCGCGATCGGCGCCGGCTACGGACTGCTCTTTCAGCGCGAATCGCCGGACTGGGGCGCGGCCATTGGCTGGGGCATGCTTTACGGTATCACTTGGTGGTTCGTCGGAACGTTAACGCTCTTTCCTATCTGGTTGGGGGCATCCTTCACCTGGACGAATGAGGCCGCGGCTTCCGCGCTCTCATCGCTGCTTGGGCATTTGCTCTACGGCGTGGTGACGGCCACGTTTTTTCTGTTTCTCGAGCGTCGCCACCGAGACCGGATGTGCCTCGACCCGCGCTTCGCCTCCCATGAAGCGCGGCTGCAACGTCCAATCGGTACTCCCGCTCCGGCCCTTTGGCTTTTCGCCCTCGGCCTCGGCGTCCTTCTGCCGATTTTGCTGAGCTAGGCCGCTGGCTTCAAAAACGATTGGCGACATGTTCTAGAGTCCGTCGCGGATTCCAAGGCTACCGAGAATGAGATTCTTCGAGCGGAGCAAAAGCTCCAAGCGCTTGCCGACGGTTCGCCTCGGACTGGAAATCTTTACGTCAACTCAACGATTCTCAGCAGTGTGGCGACGCACGAAATCATTGAGGTAGCGACACAATTAGATGTCGACCTGATAATCACGGCAACGCATGGGTTTAGTTGGAAACAAACGGGCATGGGGACTGTAGCAAGTCGGGTGGCTCACGCGGCATCGTGTCCAGTTCTCACCATCCGAGGAACGGAACGCGAGCTTATCTAGCACGACGGAGAAAAGCGGGTCGCGTCCGGGCGGCTGCAACCCGATTGCAATGGCATTGCAGCGGCGTTTTTTGGACATTGGACATGCCAAAATGACTCAAATATTCTGTTAATGTACAACATTGTTCTCAATAGATGATTTGCGGCTCGCGTCGCAGAGCAAACAGCCAGCAAATCGCCAGACCAATCAATGCTCCGCCAAGGTCGATCGCCACATCGCACGCTGATGCCGTTCGGCTCGGAACGAACGACTGATAAAGCTCATCTAGGACTGCATGAGTCGCCGCGGCTAGCAGTGCGACCAGGGCGACTGCCCATATTCTTAGCAAAAATGCTGCTTGCCCCAGCAGAGCGCGCCACAGAAGCGCTGCCAGAACTGTGTACGATAGCACGTGAGCAAGCTTGCGCAGCACAATGTGTATCGTCAGGACCGCTGCGATTGAAAGATGCGGGTCGAGCCAGAGCAAATACGGAACGAGAAAACGTGACGTTCGCTCGGCAGAAAACACGTCCGTCGAGCCTATGAAAATCAAGAGCATCCACCCGATTGCTGGCATCCAACGCATGACCCAGCGTGCTCTCGCAAGGAACGTGCCGCGCTTAAAAAGATCGTCTCAGCTCATCCCACTTTCAGCCTCCGTATAGGCTGTTTTTTAAGTAGGGAACACAGATGGTCGCAATCGACCGGTTTTGTCAGGTGATAGTCGAACCCGGTGACTCCGGCCTCCTCGACGTTTGACGGATACGGGTAGCCTGACACAGCAATGCCCAAAGCGTGCATCCCCAGGCGCCGCGCTTCATTGATGAGAGTGTAGCCTGTGCCGTCGGGAAGGGCTATGTCGCTAATGATGGCGTCGAATCGGCTCTTGCGCAAAAATTTGACACCAGTTTGTAGATTTCCCGCTGCAGCAACGCGGTAATCGCGGCGCATCAAATACTTTTTAAGCGTCTCACGGCTATTCGGATTATCTTCCACAATTAAAACTTGAATTGGACGCGCGGACGAATTCCAGGCTCGGGATAGTCCTTGAAAGCTTCGCGCGAACGGTTTCCCGAATCTCTGGAGCAAACGACCGGCGATGACACCGATCACAGCACTAAAAAGCACTGCCGCCGCAGAGAGGACGAGGTCATTAATAAGTGTGTCGAGTGGCGAAGGGCTCAATGCGTTCTGCTTTCTTGCTGGAAGCACAGCAATGTCCTTGCCAGCCTTCGCCTTAGAAATTTGGATTTTGCCTCAACGGACTAATGCGCTCTTTCAATAGAGAATAACCGTCGCTGAACCTACTTCAGCACCGCCTGATGAAATTCGTACCAATCATCGAGGTTATTCAGGTTGACCGCATCTTTGCATGCGGACGCGTCATCGGCGATCCCGCAATTGCCGAGAATTCCTTTGCGCGTCGCGTCGTCATGATTATAACCGCGCACCGCCGCGTTGTGCTTCTCGATCGATTGTCGATCTAACGACTTCGCATTCTTTTTCACCCAAGTTTCGAACTGGGGATACGTCGGCTTGTACTGTTTGATGTAATCTTTCACCGCCTGTTCGTCGAGTCCGAGCGCGGCGCAGGTCATGGCATCGTAGCCTCGACCGATGCCGGGATAACCGGCAGCGAGTTTGCCTTGCGATTCGAGTGAAACTTTTTGCCACAACCGTGGCAGATGCAGCACGCCGAGCGGACCCGCCGTGCCGGAACTGATCATTGGAACGTAAGTATTGCTCATGGATAAAGAAAAGCTGAAAACTGAGACCCTGAAAAGCTGAAATCGAGATCGAACTCAAGCTCGAGTAGGACAATTTTTTTCGATGTAACCAATCCGCCCTGGCGATGGTCTATCTGTAATAGGGCCGGGAACGATTCGGAGGGAAGACAGATGGAGATGGACCTCGAGCGGAAAATGGAAATTGGAATTTTCGACATTAACTTCGATACCGGCGAACGAACATGGTCTCATCAGTTGAAAGAACTGTTCGAAATTCCCCGCGACGCGCCACCCGATTTTCAACTTATCTTGCAACGCGTTCATCCGGAGGACCGGCGGGCCTTTAACGCCATCGCACTGGAACCGTTTCGGCCGGATTGTCCCGCGCGCCGGACTAGTCAGTTCCGGATTGTGCGGGCCGACGGCAGTGTGCGGTGGCTGCACCTGATGCGAATGGTGATCTTCCGTGAAAACAACAGGCATGAGGCCGTTCGCGTTCTCGGCTTCGTTGTTGCAATCGACGGACGAATTGGCCATCTCGGTCCATGGCAGCACGTGGATATCGCCGCGAGACAGCGACAAGTAGGAAGTAGAAATTAGAATTAGGAAACGCTTAGCGCCGGATTTTCTTCCTTTTTAAAGGTTCTCCCTTACGTGCGGCCATCTGCCGCAAGTAATATTCATCCCAAGCTGCGGGAATTGATTCCCTCGAAGAGTACGGCCCGGGCGTATATGCGCGCGACGCGATCCCTCGCTGGCTCAGCTCGCACACGTGCCAATCCTGTTTGTTGGTCATGTCCCAGAACTCGATCGCGTCGTCCGGATTGAAATCCTTTCGCTCGAACGCGTCTGGATGAAAAAGCCAGTCGCACATGATCAATGTTCGATCCGGCGACTGCGGCCAGAGTTGGTGCACCATGACGTATTCCGGATGCAGCGAGAGCAGCATGTTCGGAAAAATCGAGTAGTACCAGACTTGATTCTTTCCCTCTTGCTCTTGCTCATGCTCTTTCTCGTGCCCTTGCTCTATCTGAAGTGCGCAAGCGTTTCCACTCCTGGTCAGACTTTTCCCGGGATTGATCTTCATGAAGCCGCCCAGGAACGGTCCTGAGGTCAGATCATTTTCGGCGGAATCGTACGGCGAAACTTTTTGCAACTGCGGATGGACGCCTGGGCAGTGATAGCACTCCGAATAATTCTCGAACATCAACTTCCAGTTCGCGCTGCACGTCGTACTCGATCCGTTTCGCCGGCTGCAAGATCGACATGTTCCAGTGCGAAAATTTTCCTGCTAAAGGAGCAAACCATTTCTCCAGTGAGTTGTAGCCGCGTCGCTGTGTCGACGCGTTTTCGGTGATTTGGTTTTTCCGCCTCTCGCTTTTCTCTCCCGTCGGGAGAGACGGACGCGATATGCCAGTCCGGCTCGGACCGCCAGTGAGGGAACCCGCCTCAAGGTTCACAAAAATGAATCCCTCCCAAACGCCGACCTTCACCGAATGCAACGGATAATCCGCCTTATCAAATCCCGGCACGTCATCCATGTGCGGCGCTCCAATCAATCGTCCATCGAGCCCGTAAGTCCACGCATGATACGGACACTGAATCGCGGACAAATGTCCGTCTCTGGCTTCGCAAAGACGCGTCCCGCGATGTCGACAGACGTTAAAGAAAGCACGAATCTCTCCGTCTTTATCACGAATCACGATTATCGATTCACGATTCACGTCCTGGACGATGTAATCGCCAGGATTCCGAATCTGGCTCTGATGCCCGACCAACAACCATTGTCTGTGAGAAAATCTTCGCCTCCTCCTCGGCAAAAATTTCCGGTGAAACAAAATATTTCTGCGGCAAGCGACTTCGCTCCAGCTGCGAAGGTCTCAGTGGTCTTCCGGAACGTGGGCGCTGCTTTCTTCTGCATCTTCAGCCGCAGAGTAAGGCGAATCAGGAAACCAGGAAACCAGGAAATTGTGCCGAACAAGAATCGGTAAGAAAATCAAAGCCCCAATTCCACAGCGTTCCTTATCACATCATCCGTGGCAGCAAATCCCGCGCGCCCCGCCTTTCATCTGCTAGATTGTGAGCCGGAATGTTTGAGATCAAACCCAGGGACAAGATGGTCGAGCGCGCGCTTCTCATCGGTGCGTACTGCGATCCCGACAAGAAAGCCGAATCCCAGAGTTTGCTCGAGGAGCTCGAAGAACTGGTCGCTACTCTCGGCATCCCGGTCGTCGAACGGCAGCTTGTTTATTATCGCGAAAACCATCCGCGTTATCTGATCGGTTCCGGCAAAGCCCAGGAGATTGTCGATCTCGCCAAGAAGCTCGAGTGCGACGTCCTCGTCTTCGACAACGAGCTGAGTCCATCGCAGCAACGCAATTGGGAAACACTCGCCGGCATGACCGTGGCTGATCGGCAGGAAATCATTCTGGATATTTTCGGCGCCAGAGCGCAAAGCCGCGAAGCGCGCATCCAGGTCGATCTCGCCCGAATGTCATTATTCGCTCCCGCGACTCACCCGGGCCTGGAGTCACCTCGGACAACAGGGCGGCGGCATCGGCGCCAAAGGCGAAGGGGAAAGCCAGCTCGAGCAGGACAAACGGAAAATCCGATTGCAAATCGACCGGCTCAAGCGCGAGCTGACCATCGTTCGCAGCTCACGCGCGACCCAGCGGAAAGATCGAAAACGCGCGCCCGTCCCGAACGCTGCCATTGTCGGTTACACCAATGTCGGCAAATCATCGCTCCTGCACCGGCTCACCGGGGCAGACGTTCTCATCGAGAACAAGCTCTTCGCCACGCTCGACACCACCACGCGCAAGATCGCGCTGCCTAACAAGCAGCCGCTTCTGCTCACCGACACCGTCGGCTTCGTGCGCAAGCTCCCGCATCAATTGGTCGAAGCGTTCAACGCCACGCTCGAGGAAGCCGCGTTCTCCGACTTTCTCATCCACGTAATCGATGCCTCGCAACCGGAGGTGATGGAGTTCTACAACACGACCATGCGCGTCCTGACCGATCTCGGCGCCGATACGAACCAAATGCTGGTCGTCTTCAACAAGATCGACAAGTTGAGCGATCCGTCCGCTCTCTTCGCCTTGCGCCGGCATTTCCCGGAAGCCGTTTCCATATCCGCAAAAACCGGCGAAGGAATCCCGGAGCTGATCGAGCGCATATCCGAATTCGTCGCCCGCGGCACCATGACCATCTCGCTCCGGTTGCCCGACGCCCGCGGTGATCTGCTCGCGCGCCTGCATCGCGAAGGCGCGGTGCGCGACGTTCAATACGAGGAAGGCTTCACCTGCGTCACCGCGACTATCCCGACGCGATCACTGGAAATCTTCGCGCCGTTCCTTGCTGTTCCCGAGCCTGTCCTCGTCGATGAGGCCGTGCCTTCAGTCGAATAATCCACGGGCAAAGCTTTGGCGACATCTGCTGAGCCTTCCGTTCAGTGTCGATAGTAAGCTCTGGCCATCCTATTGTCCTTAAGGCGATTTCGTTTGTATTATCAGCATCGCCCGGAATGGTCGCATGCGCGTTGATCGCTGGAGCGCAACAGATCAGAATCACCAAGCGATGCCCGATCGGATCCGCAATCTATTGTTATTGTCCCGACGACTAAACACAGGCATAAAGAACGCATTCTTAATCGATAGAGCCCAGTCTGGACTTCGGCAATCCGAAATCGTAATGTATTGATCGAGTATGCACTGAGTATACAAGCGTGCTCGCCAGAAGTCAATTCAAAAGCGGAAAGATGTAAATCCAGTTCTGAACTGCAGCAATTACAAATCTTCCGTTTTCCGGACGAAGCATTGCGTGGTTTCCAAACTAGACAAGAAACGAGCGAGAAGAACGAAATCGGGGCAGACTTGCATACATTCAACTATCGTAGCGATCGCACCGGATCGATGCGCATATGTGGATCGGCTACCGGGGCAACACCGCGAATGCCACCTGCATACAAGCGGTGCATCTTACGAACTGGCGAAACGGATGTGCAGCTTGATCAACTCCCACATCGTAACCGATTTTGGCTCACGCTGGAAAGAGGTTGAGCTAGACAGAAAGGCGGCTGGTATTGATCTTCAAGGCTGGTCGCCCTTTGCAAAGGCTTTGCACGAGAGTGAACTCAAAATTCTAAGCAATGTTCCGCTGGCCGCTGCGTTAACATTACGCGAAGAGCACCGGCTAGAGTCACTGCGACTATTCCTGCGCAAGGTGTGGAAGAGCTGCAGAGATCCGGATGAATTTTCAAGTGCGAACGCTGTAAATCTTTCTGCCGAGCTTCGCGAGGAAGTAGCGAAGGCAAACGAGGAATGGGAAAAAATTGATCGCGATCTTCTTAAGTGGCTCGGAGGGACTGGCGCGATGCTTGTGACGTCTGGCGTTCTAATTTCGGCGGCGGCGACTTTGCGAAATCAAATTCGCAAGGCGCGGACGGGATCGATGCAGAAATCGCCATGCCGGCTCGGCGCGCGGCGGGCCAGAAAACAGGCGAGCAATGCCACTCCGAGCAGCAACAAAGCGAGCTTATGCGAGTGGATCGCGCGGGCTCACTCTATAGAGCAGATTGCCCATCACGCGCGTGAGAGCGAATTCTGCGCTTCCGCGGCATCATTTCGTCGGTTTCTGTTTTGCGCTGAGCACCCGATGTGTCGCCAGGGCGTTGAGGATTTCCGGATTTCCCTGCGCCCAGGCGTTGTCAATGATCATCTGGCGAAAACGCCATTTCTGGCCATCGCGCACGAGTTCGCAATCATAGCGATTCATCAGGAGCGCATTCTCCGATCCCGGCCGCGGGCCTTTCCGCGGCATGAAATGTTGCGCCATCACGTAGGCGTAAAGCGTCGCCGAATCGTCGCTGATCTCGATTTGCAGATTGCTCGCGGTGTGACTGGTATCCAGCGGGCCGAGCAACGGAATGAGCGCATCAATAATCGCCTGGCGGCCGGTCAGCTTCGGAAAATCGAGGCCGAGCTTTCTACCGGCCGGCCGGAAATCCAGAAGGCAATCTTCGGTCAGCGCCGAAGCCAACGAATCGGTGTCGCCGTGGTCGAGACCGAAGGCAAACCGGTGCAGTGTGTCCGCGATCTCATATCGGTCGCAGGCGAGTTGCGCTAAGTCCGTGCTCATACCCTCCAGTCTAGGCCGTCAAGATCGCAGTCGCAAAAAGTGAGAATGCGCGCCGCCGTCAGCGCGATCAAAGTGAACGCTGGCGATTATCGAAATTTACGAAACGCGACGCGAACGTGGTTCATCCGAATCAATTTCCTATTCAGCTCGCAGCGCCTGCACCGGATCGACCATCGCGGCTCGGCGGGCCGGCAAGAGACAGGCCGCCAACGCAATTACTGCCAGCAGGATGGTCGCGCCCCCGAGCAGCGCGGGATTGTGCGCCGACACTTCGAATAGCTGCGAGGTCAGCAAGCGACCGAGCGCGAATGCGGCGACCAGACCGATAGCCAGCCCGATCACGACCGGCTTCATTCCCTGATTTACGACGAGGCGCAGCACATCGCGTGTTTGCGCCCCGAGCGCCATCCGAACTCCGATCTCGCCGGTGCGCTGTTCGACCGTGTAAGCGACCGCGCCGTAAATTCCAATACTGGCGAGCAACAACGCAACGCCGGCAAAAATTCCGAGCAGGACCGTCATTAATTTCGCCTGGCCGAGCGCTTGCCTCATGATCTCTTTGACCGGTTGTGGCAAAATAAGGGCGAGATTCGGGTCGATCGTGCGGAGCGCGGTTTGCACGGTTTTTGTTACAGTGTCTGGCGGCAAGGAACTTCGCACCGTAATGGAAAGAAACGGAAAATTCTCCTGCGCCAACGGCCGATAGAATTCCATATCATTGTGCTGATCGAGTCGGACAGAGCGCACATCGCCGACCACACCGACAATCTCGACCGGCACGCCGCCGCTGGTGATGAGTAACGTTTTCCCGATCGGGTTTTCGTTTCCAAATACCGTTTTTGCTCCCGATGCGCTGATGAGAACTACATTGGGACGATCTGCAACGTCGTGTTCGGTAAAGTCGCGACCGGCAACTAGCGGAATGCCAAGGGTACGCAACCATCCCGGTGAAATGTCATTGGAAGGCGCGCCCTTGCGTTCAGGGACAGGCGGCACATTGCTGTCGGCACGTGCGTAGAGTGTTGCGCCAGCGCCGCCAGTGAGCGGAATGCCGGTACTAATCGTCGCCTCTTGCAGACCGGGCGTTGAGCGCAACGTCTTGGTTAACTGGTCGGCAAGCCGGCTTCGTGCCGCTTCATTCGGATATTGCGCTTGTGGGAGGACGGTAAAACACGTCCAGAGATTTTCGAATTTGAACCCGGGATCCTTATGGCTTAGCCGGACAAAGCTTGCGATGAGCAACGACGCTCCTGCGAGCAGTGTTACAGAAAGGGCAACCTGCGCCCCGACCAGCAATTTGCGGAAACGCTGTTGCCGCACGCTGCCGGAAGTCCCGCGACCACCTTCCTTCAGAGCATCGACAATATCAGCGTGCGAACTTTGCAGCGCGGGATAGAGGCCCATCACCAGCCCGGTGAGGAGGGAGAGTCCAATTGTGAATCCGAGCACCGGAAAGGAAATCGCGGTAGCACTTCCCTCTTCAATCGGAAGAAAGTTCGCCGCAAGTCTCGGCAAGAGCGGCACCAACTTCCACGCGAGCGCCGCACCGAAAATCCCAGCGATGAGACTGATCAGCACGCTTTCGAAAACAAACAATCGCAGCACGCTTGCGCGCGTCGCGCCCAAAGCCATTCGAAGTGAAATTTCGCGGCGGCGTCCGCTGAACCGAACCAGCAATAAATTGGCGACGTTGCTGCACGCGATCAGCAAAACGAATGTCACCGCCGCGAGCAAGGTGGCGAAGCCTGGTCGAAGATTCTCCGTCACATCTTCCGGCAACGTTTTCACTACCGTAGCCGATTGCGCGTCAATCTTCTCCGGGTACTGCGCACGATAGCTGTTTTCGAGCAACTCGAGCGCGGCGCGCGCCTGTGCAATAGAGATGCCCGGCTTTAATCGGCCGACTGCGCGCAGAAATGCTGTGCCACGCATCATTCGTTCATGTGAAAAGCCCGGGATAATGAATGGCTTCGTTGTCCAGATATCGGCATTCGGCCCTGTCCATGAGACCGGCAGCGTTGGTATTACGCCGACGATGGTGTGCGACACTCCATCGAGAGTGAGTCCGCGCCCGATCACATTCGGATCGCCGCCAAGGCGCGATTTCCAAAACCGTTCCGTGATAACGGCGACGTCGGCGCCTTCCTCTTCCCCAGGCAAAAACGTTCGGCCGCGGATTGTCGGCAGACCAAGCACATCGAAATAATTTGCGGTTGTTTTGAAGATCGGAACCTGAAACGGATCGCCCACGCCAGTCACGGTGGCGGCGAGCGCATTCTCGCCGGCAAATCCATCAAAGATGGTTTGGCTGTCGCGAAAATGGATGAAACGCGGCGCCGACAACGGAAAATCGACCCGCTGATCCTTGAAATGCGAGAAGACGTGAACTACCCGCCCGGGTTCTCGGAACGGCAGGCCGCGCAGGAAAAGATCATTGATCAAACTGAAGATCGCCGTGTTCAGTCCGATCCCGAGCGCGAGCGTGATGACAGCAATCAATGTGAAAGCCGGCGACTGTCGAAGTTTACGAAATGCGAAACGAATATCGTTCATAGCAGCGTGGGGTTGATTTATTAGTGGAAAATCAGTCAGCTCGTAGTGCTTTCTGGGGATTCGATCGGAGTCGCTCGCGGCGCCGGCAGCATTCGCAACGCATAACGAAGATCGTTGATCAAGCCTCTCATCGTTATTCGGTTCGCAGGGCAACAATCGGATCGACGCGTGAGGCCCGGCGGGCTGGCAACCACGCGGCCAAAAAAGCGACCAACGAAATCAAAAAGACGATCGCGCCGAAGGTGATCGGGTCCCAGGCGCCGATGCCGAAAAGCAGACTGCCGAGCAAACGGGTGACGGCAAATGCGCTGGCCAATCCGAGAACCACGCTGATGGCGACGAGCGTCATCGCCTGGCCAATCACTAATCGAAAGATATTTGATTGGGCTGCTCCCAGAGCAATGCGAACGCCGATTTCACTGGTTCGTTGCGTCACCGAGTAAGCCATCACACCGTAAATGCCGATTGCGGTCAGAATCAGAGCTGTCCCGGCGAAAAACGAGAGCAATAGAGCGTTGAAGCGCGGCCGGGCCAGGGAACGGGAAATGTATTCGTCGAACACCCGCACACTGGCCAGTGGAATGGCCGCGTCCAGCTCGGCTAGTTCCTTGCGCACGGCAGAAGTGACGGCGGCCGGATCCGAAACACGCGTCCGGATCACCAGCGACATAACGTCGAAGGGAATCTGCGTGCGCGGCAAATACATTTCGGGCGAGTCCTCGTTTTTGAGCGAGAAATGTTTTACATTTCCGACTACGCCTACGATTTCACGCATCTTTTGACCGGAATTGTCTGCGGCAAACCCGGGCTCAATGCGTTTACCGATCACATCCTGCCCGGGAAAAAATTTATCGGCGAAGCGCTCGTTCACGATCACGACCGGCGGTGAATCTATTCGGTCAGTTTGATCGAAAGCCCGTCCCTTTCGCACCGGGATGCCCATCGTCTTAAAATAGTCAGTGCCGATGATGCGAACCGGTGAATCCGAGCGTTCTCCCTCGGGCAGGGGATGATCTTGCATGTCGAAATCTGTGACCATGTTGCTCCCGCTGAGCGGCAACGGCACGATCGCGCTGGCGGATTCAACGCCCGGCACAGCGCGCACCCTTTCCAGGAAACCATCGTAAAAGGCAATGATCTTTTCGTTTGTTGGGTAATTGATTTCGGGAAGGCGGATAGACGCCGTGAGCAAGTGTTCGGTGCGCAGCCCGGGCTGCACTCGGCCGAGCCGGGCAAAGCTTTGAATGAGAAGACCGGCGCAGATCAAAAGAACAAGGGCAAGCGCGACCTGGCCGACGACAAGCCCGTTGCGCAATCGCCCGCGATGCTGGCCGACGCCGTCCGTGCGACTGCCCGACTTTAATGAAGAGTTAAGGTCGACATGTGAGGCCTGCCATGCCGGAACAAGTCCAAACACGATGCCTGTGCCTAACGACACCAGAACCGTGAATGCGAGCACGACAGCGTCGAGCCGAATCGTGCTGATGCGTGGAATGTTTTGCGGAACGGTTTTGATGAGCGCTTCCGTCCCCCATTGCGCAACGAGCAGGCCGCAGAATCCGCCGAAGCACGCCAGCAGGAGACTCTCAGTAAGCAATTGGCGAATAATCCGCGCCCGGCTCGCGCCAACGGCCGCGCGCAAGGCAATTTCTTTGCCACGCACCAAAGCGCGCGAAAGAAGAAGGTTGGCGACGTTCGCGTTTGCAATGAGCAAGACGCAGACGACTGCACCGAAGAGAACATAGAGCGCGGCACGGACATCACCGATCAATTCTTCTCGGAGCGGTTTGAATCTGACGCCGAAATAGGAATTCGTGGTCGGATATTGTTTTTCCAAATTAGCCGCGATCATGGCCAGATCGGCCTGCGCCTGTTCCACGCTCACTTGCGGTTTGAGGCGCGCGATCGCTTCGAGACTGTGGCTACCGCGCTGCTGAGTCGGTGGTTTGTTACCATCTGGCGTGGATGCGTCGGCTGCGATGGTCACGTAAAGATCGATCGGATCGTTTTGGATCGGGTATTCGAATCCCGGAGGCATCACTCCGATAACAGTGTGCACGCGGCGGTCGATCTCGACGGTCCGGCCGATGACTTGCCGATCACCGCCGAAATGTTGGCGCCAGAAACTGTCGCTGATGACCACCTTGTATCCACCCGGTCCCCCGCCGGCTTGCTCGTCGGCGCGCGAGAATTTTCGGCCAATGACCGGATTGATTCCGAGAACATCAAAAAATTCGGCGCTGGCCTTTACCGCGTGCACACTGGTCGCGCCTTGTTCACTCGCTAAAGCAAAAGAGCGATCATGAAAGACGGCAATGTTTGCCAGCGTATGATTCTGGTCCCGGAAGTCGAAGAAATCGGGATACGACAGAGAACCGAGCATGGTTTGCGCCCCTTTGAAGCGAGTGTCGGTGATGCCGAAGGCGACGAGTTTCTCGGGAGCTGGAAAAGGCAGCGGCTTCAGAAGAAGCGCATTAACGACGCTGAAAATCGCCGTGTTTGCGCCAATACCGAGCGCAAGCGTGGCCACGGCAATCGCCGTGAAGCCCGGCGACTTGAGCAGCATTCGCAACGCGAAGCGAAGATCGTTGATCAAGCCGTTCATCTTTATTCAGTTCGCAGTGCGACGATTGGATCGACCCGCGTGGCGCGGCGTGCCGGCACGAAACAAGCAATCAAGGCCGCTGCGACCAGCGAGACAATCGCTGTGCCGACAGCGGCAGTGTCGAGTCCGCCGACATTGTAAAGAAGCGAAGTCAAGGCGCGGCCCACCGCGATCGCACCGACGAGTCCAAGCGCGACTCCGATGCCGACGAGTGATAGCCCGTGGCCGATAACGAGACGAAAAATATTTGCGCGCGCCGCGCCGAGTGCCATTCGGATTCCCAGCTCGCGCGTGCGTTGCGCTACGGTGAGCGCCATCACTCCATAAAGACCGACGCTGGCGAGCACGAGCGCAAGAAACGCAAATGTGCCGAGCAACACCATTGTGAGCCGACGCGTCGCCAGACTCGCGGCGATCGCCTGATTCATCGTTGTGATCTGGCCAATGGGCTGGTCCGCATCGAGCTCGTGCACTGCGCGCCGAACAGCGGCGATGAGCGGCGCGATGTCAGTGAGGTTGGTGCGAACATGTAGATTGTTCGCATTCTGCGGATCCTGAGACGCGAGGAGATATTCCTGAACCAATTGCAGTTTTTCGACGTTGTTTTCGCCCGGCGCTTCGTTTCTCGTTCGCGGCACAACTCCCACGATCGTCATCGGCGGCGCAGATTTGTCGTCAGTTTGATTGTCGTCTATGTGCTGTCCGATTGGGTCCTGGTCGCGAAAATATTTTTGGGCAAACGATTCATCGATAATGATGGAACGCGAGTGTCCTTTTTCGCCCGGTTGATCTTCGGGTCCAAAATTGCGGCCACGCAAGATCGAGATCCCCATCACGCGGAAGTAATCGGGGGAGATCGGCGTAAGTTCGGCGGAAGGTTCCTGACCGAGCGGCACTGGTGGAGTGCCGGTGACGTGAAAATAACTGTCCCACTCGTTGTCGTCGAAAGGACTGTTCGCACTGATTGCGGCGGCTTTGACGCCCGGAATGTTTTTGACGCGCTCGAGCAATTGGTTCCAGAACGTGTCTTGCGGTTGAGCCGTTTTGTATTTCGCCTCAGGCAACGAAATTGGAAAGGTCACGATGCCGTGCGGATTGAAACCGAGCGGCGCGTTCTGCGCGTGCCAGAAACTTTTCAACGTCAGGCCCGCGCCTGCGAGCAGGATGATTGCGAGCGCCACCTGAGTCACAACGAGTGCGGCGCGCATGCGCTGTCGCCCGGCGCCATCACTCGAGCCGCGGCCGCCGATTTCATGCAACGCTCCGGCAATCGCGTTCGTGTTTGAGATCCGCCACGCCGGCCACGCGCCAACCAGAATTCCCGAGAGGACTGCGGCAAAAGTTGTGAATGCGAGGACGTTGATGTCGATCTTTGTTTCGTGAAAACGCAAAGCGGTTGCCGGTGCTAGCGCGAGAATCGCGTCCATGCTCCACAGCGTTAGCAAAACGCCGGCGAATGCGCCGATGATCGCGAGCAATGTGCTTTCAACCAGCAGCTGCCGCGCAATCGCCCATCGACTGGCACCGAGCGCCACCCGCACTGCGATTTCACGAGCTCGCGCGAGGGCACGCGCGAATTGCAGGTTGGCAACGTTCGCGCAGGCGATCAGCAAAACGCACATCACAGCCGCCAGCAGCAGATTTAAATTCTGGCGGTAATCGCCGACCGTTTGTTCGAACAATGGTTTCATGACGACGCGACGTTCCGTGTTCGTCTGCGGATATTTTTTTTCGAGATCAACCGCGATGGCATTGAGGTCACTAAGCGCCTGCGACATTGTCACGCCGGGTTTGAGATGACCGAGCGCCCAGAAACCCTGATGGTTGTCGCGGTTCTGCATTCCCGGTTCCTTCACGATCTCGCCCAACGGCACAAGCACGTCTGGATTGCGGCCAAACTGCATGTCGGGTGGAAGAACCCCGACGATCTCGCGTTCCAATCCATCGATCAAAACGCGCTGGCCAAGCACGTCAGAAGCTCCGGCGAATTGTTTGTGCCATAAGCTGTCGCTGATCAGAACTACGTTTGGCGCTCCATCGACGTCTTCCGCTTTGGTTAGATCCCGGCCGATTTTCGGTTTTAATCGCAGGACCGAAAGAAGTTCCGAACTGGCGCGAACACCACGAACGCGTTCCGGCGCGCCACTTCCCGCGCCTGTGGAGAAATTGAAATTTTCGCGGCGAACAAGAGTCAGCTCGCTGAAGCTGCGCTGACCGAGGTTCCAGTCGAGCCAGTTCATATAACCGACCGCGCCCCACTCGAAATTGTGCGAACGCTCGCGGACAACAATGATCTTATCCGAATCAGGGATACGGCAGCGGCCGCAGAAGCACCGCATTCACCACGCTGAAGATCGCGGTGTTAGCACCAATCCCAAGTGCAAGCGCGAAGATCGCGATCAAGGTGAAGCCTGGATTTTTTAGGAGCCGCCGAACCGCGAAACGAAGATCGTCTAACATAACTTCTTCACCCCTGATTAAGAAACGACCAGATGGCAGGTTGTGCGATGGTTAGCTTAATCGATTGCATAAAGAAACCCGTCCGTGCTCCCGAAATAAACGGTGCCGTTCGCTACCAACGGCGACGAAAAGATTGAGCCGACGCTGAGCTGTTGTATTTGCGCAACCAGCGGCCCTTCCTTCCAATTGTCGAAGAAAAGGAGCGGAATGTTGAAGTGACGGTCCGCCGTAAGCACCCACCCCTTGTTCTCCTTTGACGCGTCGGTCTGAAATTCCCACAGCACTTTTCCGGTCACGGCGTCGCGAGCCGTTAAAGTTCCATTCAAGACGCCAATGAAGGCGGTGTCGCCTACCACCGCCGGAGAAGAAAACATGTAGGCGCGCCCATCTTCTTTCACCAAAGATTTGCCGGTTGCGGCTTCTGCAACGTGAAAAAGCGCCGAATCGGATGTGGCAAAATAAACTTTGCCATTGAGCACCGCGGGCGAGGTGATCACCCAGCTCAGTTGGTTGTCGAACTTCCACTTCTCCTTGCCGCTGGTTGCATCCAATGCGTAGAGCTGTGCGTCACGGCAACCGGTGTAAACGACTCCATCCACGACCGCGGGGGATGATTGAAAACCTACTTGATTGTGAATGAGCGCGTCTTCGCCGCCGTGGAAACGCCATTTCTCTTTGCCGCTCTTTGCGTCAATCGCGTAGAAATAACTGTCCCAGCTGCCGACAAATATTGTGTTGTTAGCAAATGCTGGCGAGGCGTGCACGACATCGCCGGTTTTGAATTTCCAGTTCAGTTCGCCGGAATTGGCGTCCAAACGGTAAACATTGCCATCGCCGCTTCCGAAATAAACCGCGCCATCGACTGCGACCGGGCTGGACAAAAAAATATCGAATGGGTCGGCGATGGTTTGGTTCTTCGGTTGCATTCCATGCAATCCTTTGGCCTCGAACCGCCGCTCGCCTCCGGTGGCAAATTTCCATTTCAACGCTCCGGTGTTGGCATCGAGCGCGTAAAAACTGCCATCATAGCTGCCGACGTAGAGCGTCCCCTTCGCAATGGCCGGTGTTGCCGAGACAGGGCCGCGCGTCTTTGTCTTCCAGATTTGTCTGCCGGTTTCGCTGTCTACCGCGTAAACGTTGCCGTCATCGCCACCGAAGTAAATAATCCGACCTTCAATGACCGGAGACGCGACGATACGATTACCGGTGGCAAATTTCCATTTCACCCGGTGAAACTCACGCGGAGCCGGGCCAGAATAAACGCCGGTGTGCGCGGGGTTGCCACGAAACATCGTTTGTCCCTGGACGTCGAAGCCAAGGCCGCAAAAACCAACCAACAGGATGACAAAGCACAATTTCATGGGAGTGGATGCGATTCTTTTGCTCGGCGCAGCACCAGAGCGATTTCGACAGGGCCCTGAAGAACCGTTCCGTGAATTTCACCATTCTCGAGGCGGCCTTCAAAAGTGATTCCAAACGCAGTGGATTCAATCGTGATAAACTTTCCCTGCTGCGTGATTCGATCGACCGGCAGGTTGTTGACCTTGCGACCAACGATGACAAAATCAGCCGACGCCGATTGTGGCGCGTGATTCTGCAACTTCAGAGTTACCTTGCGCGGGTAGCCGAGTAGCTCGTAATCGCCTTTCCACTCGCCCTCGAATTCCTTTGCAACTGGTGTGCTGCGCTCGGGCTCTTCTATCTGAGGCGGTCCTGTTTTTTCTAACACCAACCGGGCAGTGTTTCCGCCTTGGACAAAGGCACCGACTAACTTCTTATCGGCAAGATGGGCTTTGATTTTTGGAGGTTCAATCGCAGGTCCCGTCATGGCCTGAATACCGAAAGAGACGTCGCCTCCTTCCACATTGATTTCAGTTAGCGGCACGCCTTGCACATTTAATCCCGGGAGGGTCGCTGAGCCGCTCCAGTTCGCCTGGTGGGCCAGATCGACAATCAGGAGCAGCTCGTGCCCGGGAATGTGAATCTTTCCGCTCCATCTTCCCTGCAATTCGGAAGCAACTTGTGCGGCCTCGATGCTGGCGCTGGCAACACACAATACGAATGAAATGACTGCCGGAATCGCGAAGCCGAGCCGACTTCGCCGCAACTGGAATTCAAAATCACTCATAACGAAGTGCAACCATTGGATCGACTCGCGTTGCGCGGCGCGCCGGAACAAAACAAGAAGCGGCCGCGACTGCCGTCAGAAGCGCCGCGACCGCAAAATAAATCGTCGGATCGAGCGCGTTGACCTTGAAGAGAATGTTTTTCAACGCCGCCGCCATGAACGACACCAAGGAGCAGCGCAATTCCGCCGGCGCCAAGAATGAGTCCGATCATCAATTGCCAGGCGCCCTGTGACATGACCATGCGAAAGATGCGGGCTGCGTCCGCGCCAAGTGCCATTCGAATGCCGAATTCCTGCGTGCGTTGGTTCACTGAAAAACTCATGACGCCGTAAAGGCCGACGGCGGAAAGAATGAAGGCAACGATTCCGAAGATCGTGAACAGAGTCGCAATCAGCCGATTGCCAGAGAGAATTTCGTGATGAAATCTCGCCGGTGTGCCGGGAAAATAAGTCGGCAGATTAGAATCGAGGTCGGCAACGGCTCTGCTCAGGGCGGGGCCAAGAATTTCAGCCCGCTGACCGGCACGTGGGCGGACAACGATCGTGCAAAATTGCGTTGCCGGCGAGGCTCCAAGCAGTGGCATGTAAAAACCCGCGGTCTCGGTCTGTTGATCGAAGGGGCCCTGCATCAACATGTCCGGCACCACCCCGACAATCGTCCGCCACGGTTGCGGCTCAGCAGGATTGAAAATGCGCACCTGATGCCCAAGCGCGCTTTGGTTTCCCCAATACTTTCGGGCAAAGCTTGCATTCACCATTGCCACCGGCTGCTTGGTGTCGACGTCGTCCATCGTAAAATCGCGGCCCTCCAAAAGCTTTAGGCCGAGTGTGGTGAAATAACCGTCCGAAACGGACTCGAAATTGCAGCGAGGACGATCTCGATCGGTCAGGTAATTTTGGCCGTCGACTTCATACTGACCGTTCGGGGCGAAGGTCATTCGGAAGCGATCCGTCATCGCGGCTGATTCGAATTGAGCATTGGCCCGCAATGACCGGACGGCGCGTTTGAAAAATTCCCGCCGCGCATCCTCGCTCGGATACGCCCCTTCCATCAAAGCCATGCGCGCGGCGTAAACGGCATTCTCATCGTAGCCGTAATCGAGCTTGGTTTGATTGCGGATCGATTTGATTTGCAACGTTGCCGCGATCAAGAGCGCGGCGGTCAACGCAATCTGGGCTACGACCAGCACGCGGGTGATGCCGTTGACCAAACGATTGCTGTTGCCGCGGCCGCCTTCTTTCATGATCTCAGCGGCATTCCCACGCGCGCTCAGGAACGCGGGTACCAAACCGGATACGACAGTCGCGAGGAGCGTGATAAAAAGCGTGAACGCGAGCACGCGCCCGTCGATGGTGAATTTCCACCAGTAGGGCGGTGGAAATGGCGCGGCATTAACGGCTCGTGCCAGCAGGTCTACTCCCCAGTACGCCAGAAGCACCCCGGCCACCGTTCCGAAGACCGCCACCACAAAACTTTCGGTCAACATTTGACGCACCAGCCTCCAACGCGTCGCGCCGAGCGCGCCGCGAATCGCAAGCTCCTTGGTGCGCAGGGCGGCGCGCCCAAATTGCATGTTCATCACATTCACACACGCAATCAGCAAAACGAGGATGACAGCGGCCAGCATCGCCCAAACCGTTTGCCGCAACTGGACTCCGGTGAACGCGTGGAGCAGCGGTTGCACGCTGGCTGACGTGAAGTTTTGGTTCGTCTTCGGATTGTCCTCCGCCAGATGGCGGGCCAATGCGACAAACTCCGCATTCACCTGGTCTAGAGTGATGCCAGGTTTCAGCCGGCCCATGACCGCCGGGGCGCGACTATTGGCCCCTAATTGCAAATTGCCGCGTGGCACAATCGGAAACTCGTTATATAGAGGCGTCCAAAGCTCTTCCGAAAATGGAAATTTAAAACCCGGCGGCATCACCCCGATGATGGTGGCGGCTTTGCTATTAATCCGAATGCTTTGCCCGACAATATTGGGATCCGCGCCAAAATCGCGTCTCCAGATTTCGTCGCCGAGAATGGCGACCTTTTCCGCGCCTGGTTTGTTGTCTTCCGCGGTGAAATCCCGGCCCCTTGCCGGCGCCACGCCGACGATCCTGAAAAAATCTTCGCTGACGTAACTACCGGTGTAGCGCTGCGGGTTGTTCTTGTAGCTGACGTTGATCGTCGAACCACTCAAATAGCCGGCCATCAGCGAAAACGATTTCTGCGCCGCCTTCAGATCTTCGTAATCCTGCGCGGCCGGAATCTGGCCGACACCGAAGTTATTGTTCTGATCGCTCGTCTTGGGATCGATCAGGCCAACGCTCATCAGCTCTTCCGGATGAGGAAATGAAAATCCGCGCAAGACGATGGCGTTGACCACGGTGAACTGGGTGGTCGCGCCGCCGATGCCGAGGCCGAGCACGAGCACAGCCAGAACACAAAACGACTTCTCCTTGAACAACACGCGCAGTCCGACGCGCACATCCTGACGAAACGAATCTAGAATCATAATTTTTCCTTTTGAGACGGGCTTTTCATTCTAAGCGAAGAGCGATAACTGGATCGATGCGAGCGGCGCGACGGGCCGGTAGCCAACAGGCGAGAGCGACGGCGGCGGATAACACCGCAATGCCACCGACCCATGCAACGACATTGGGCGTCGGCATTTCCGACCACTGGATACGGACTAGCCTAACGATCGCCCAGGTAGCAACGCCGCCAGCGGCTATGCCGGTGACAAATAACTTTGCGCCTTGTCGAGCAACCAGTTCGATCAGTTGCCGGGCACTTGCACCGAGCGCACTGCGAATTCCAAACTCACGGTATCGGCGCGCGACCTGAAGCGAAAGTAAGCCGTAGAGGCCAACCGCGGAGAGTGTCAAGCCGAGAAAACCGAAAAGTGATACCAGAACAGAAATGAACCGTTCGGTTGCGCGAGATTGCGAGGCTGCTTGGTCGAGCGAAATGATATTTGATGGCGCCAGGCGCGAATCGGCCCGAGCGACGGCAGCGCGAAGAGCGCCTTCATTGATAGCGCCACGGTCGGAATGAATGACGAAATTAATATCGTCGAGCAGCACGGAACCGAGTTCCGTCATCTGCGCCAGCGGTCGTGCAACCATCCCAATCACTTCTCCATCACGCGGATCGGCAATCGCTTTGATGTCGGCGGCGACGCCGATTACCGTCATTCGCGGCCGAGCTCCATCGGTGCGACCCCACTTCAGCTGTTTCCCAATCGGATCTTCGTTAGGCCAGAAGCGGTGCGCGAATGATTGACTAACGATGCAAACCAACGGCGCGCCCGCGTTATCGGTCTCGAGGAAGTCCCGACCGCGGAGCAGTGGCTGTTCCATCGTTTTGAAATATTCAGGTGGAGTAGCCCGGACGTAGGTGATGTAGTAACCGCGCGGTTCGGGAGCGGGTGGAGCGTCAACGATGTTGAAGCCCATCAGATCGCGCGGAGAATTCATTAGTGACGGCGACGTCACCGTCGCGGAAATCACGCCGGGCAATGCGCGCAGTTGGCGAAGTATCGCATCCAGGACCTTGCGCTTTGCGTCGCCCGTCGGGAACAGTTGATCGGAAGGTGTGTCGCTGAAAGCAATCCGTTGGTTCGTTGCAAATCCCCATGGTTCATTGGCCAGCTTTTGAAAATATTGCGTCGCGGTGATGCTTGCCATTAGCAGCGCCGCTGCGACCGCAAGTTCCACCACGACCAATGCCCCAAGCAGTCGTCGTGTCCCGCGGTCTAACGTTGAGCTCCGACCAGTCGCCTTGATCGCTTCACGTAAGTCGGTGCGAGCTGCACGCAGCGCGGGCAATAAGCCAAAGCCAACGCCGATGAATAGCATGACGCCCGCCGCGAAAGAAAATACCGGCCAGTCGATGCGAGCGGTGTAGTCGAACTCGCGCATCGCGCTGCCGCTTGCGTCCGATCCTTCCGGGCTTAATGCAAAGATGCTCGGAGTCGCGTACCATGCGATGAGCAGACCGACGACGGTGCCGACAACCGCGAGCACTAAAGCTTGGACGAGCTCCTGCCTGATCAGCTGTCGGCGATTCGCACCGAGAGCCAACCGCAAAGCAAATTCGCCTTCGCGCTCGATGACGCGCGCAAGTAAAAGTCCGGCAAAATTCGCCGCCGCAATCAGCAACGCGCACAGCGCCGACGCGACAATTACAAGGATCTTCGGGCGCAGGTCCATAACAAAGCTCTCTCGCAGCGGCGGCATATAAGCGCCATGGGCGTTGTTTGGATTAGGCTCGGCTTCGTTGATCCCTTGGCACATCTGCCGAACGGCCGTTTCTGCCTGTGTGCGGCTGATACCCGGTTGCAGTCGCGCCGGGGCGTACAAGTAGTGAACGACTGGACCGGACGTGCGGGCCATCTGAAGCTTCGCCGGAATCCAAACCTCGGAGCGATATGGATGCCGAAATGCTTTTGGCATCACTCCGATCACCGTGTGAGGCCGGCCATCGACCACAATCCTGGAGCCGATCACGTCAGCGCGACCGTTGAAATGATCGTGCCAGAAATCGTTACTAATGATGACGACATCGGGACCATTCTCACGGTCTTCGTCTTCGGTGAAAGATCGGCCCATCACCGGTTGAAGACCAAGAACCGAAAAGAAGTTCCCGGTGACGCGCGCGCCTTGAACGCTGACCGGCGGCTCGTCGCCAGCGTATCCAATGTTTAAACTCGTGCCAGTCGCTCCCGCAATACCCTGGAAAATCTTGCCGCCATACTCGCGCCATTGACGCACCGTCTGCTCGCTCAGGGTCAACGTTGCGCCGCTACCGGTCTCATCGTCCGCTTCGTAAAGTCGAACGAGTTGTTCCGGATGTGGAAAGGGGAGCGGACGAAGAAGCGTGCCTTCAACCACAGAAAAAACAGCGGTGTTCGCACCGATGCCGATGGCAAGCGTGGCGATCGCAACCGAACTGAAAACAGGCGATTTCGCCATCAGCCTGAGCGTATATTTTAGATCGGCGAACATCGCGTTTTCCTAGACCACCCAACCGTCGCGCAGTTGAATGATGCGATTGCCGTAGGAGGCGTTTTTCTCCGAATGCGTGACCTGCACGATCGTGGTTCCCTCGGCGTTAAGTTTCCTAAATAAATTCATGATCTCCTCGCCCTGACTGGAATGAAGATTTCCGGTTGGCTCGTCCGCCAGAAGAAGTTTGGGATTGGAAATGATCGCGCGGGCGACGCCGACCAGTTGCTGTTGGCCGCCGGAGAGTTGACGCGGAAACAAATCCTTTTTCGCCACGATTTGAAAGCGATCGAGTGTGTCGGCTACAATCGCAGAACGTTCGTTCTTGCCGATTTTTCGATACGACAGCGGGATCTCGAGATTCTCGTAAACGGTCAGATCGTCGAGCAGATGATATTGCTGGAAAACAAAGCCGATTTGCTCGTTGCGCAGTGCGGCCCGCTCCTTCGCTTTCAAATGATGCACCGCGACGTCGTTGAGAAAGTATTCACCGGTCCAACCGTGGTCGTGCATTCCCAGAATGTGGAGCAACGTCGATTTGCCGGCGCCGGACGGCCCCATAATCGAAACGAATTCGCCCTCGGCGACCTCGAGATCGATATCGCGCAGCACGTAGAAGAATTGCGCCTTGGCCAGCGGATAACAGCGTTCGAGATTTTTGAGTCTGATCATAGCGGTTATTCGGTACGTAATGCTTGGATTGGATTGACTTGGGTCGCGCGCCGCGCGGGCAAATAGCAGGCCAGAAACGCGACCGCCACGAGAAGCAGCGAAATTGCCAGAAACGTCGCGGGATCATCGGGCCGCACGTTGAAGAGCAAACTCGCCATGACACGCGTGAGACCGAACGCGCCGATCAATCCCGCCACGACACCAATCGCAGCCAGCGTCATTCCCTGCCTAACGACTAGTCCGAGAACATCACTTCTCTGCGCACCAAGCGCCATGCGGATGCCGATTTCCTGCGTGCGTTGCGTGACCGTGTAAGCCATGACGCCGTAAATGCCGATCGCGGCAAGGAGCAACGCCGCGATCGCGAAGACGGCGAAGAGCTGCATCGAGACACGCCGCGTGCCTAACGAGTTCGCGACCACGTCGTCCATCGTGCGGACGTTGTAGATGGGCTGGTCCTTGTCGAGCGCCTGCACTTCATGTCGCAAGGTGGTAGCAAAAGCCGCAGGGTCGCCGGCGGTTCGAATCACCAGCCCCATGAAATTCTCCCGAACCTGGGCGTTCGGTACGTAGATTTGCGCGCCCCCCTCTCCAGTCAGAGAACCGGTCTTCGTGTCGCCGACGACGCCGACGATTTCGCGCATGAATTTTTCGTCGCGCCAGATGGAAAGGCGTTTGCCGATCGCCTCCGTGGCCGAACCGAAATGACGTTTCGCGATGGTCTCGTTGATGATTACCACCTTCGGTGCGTCAGCATTGTCGCGAAGTTCAAAGGTGCGTCCGGAAAGCAACGGAATTTGCAGGGCGCGAAAATAATCGCCCGTGATGGCGGAGAACATCGCGTCCCTGTTTTCGTCCACCGTGAGTGGCCGGCCTTCCGGAATAAATCCGCGTCCAATCGCGTAACCACTCGCGTTGAGCGGGAGATTCATGCTGCCTCCGGCCGCTTGCACCCCGGGCGCCGCTTCAAGCCGCTCTTTCAGTTGGCGGAAAAATTCCTCAAACTGATCATACTGATATTTCGGGTAGGGCAACGCCAGGTTGGCGATGAGGACATTGTGGGCATTGAAGCCCGGCCGTACTTCCTGGAGACGGAGGAAGCTCTTGATGAGCAATCCAGCGCCAACCAGCAGCATCAGTGAAAGAGCGACTTCGCCGATCAACAGCAGGCTGCGAGCGCTCGTCCGGCGATAGCCTTCGGTGCCGCGTCCGCCTTCTTTCAACGCGCTGGTGACGTCGAGCTTCGAGGCCTGGAGGGCGGGAACGATGCCGAAAAGAACTCCGGTAAGCGCGGAGACCGCGAGAGCGAATGTCAAAACGCGATAATCAATTCCGATGTGCTCGAGCCGCGGCGCGCTTTCGGGCAACATCGACGTCAGCACGTTGGTTAACCAAATGCTGAGAATGAGTCCCGCAATCCCGCCGATTGCCGAGAGCAGAATGCTCTCGGTCAGCATCTGCCGCAGAACGCGCGTGCGGCTCGCGCCCATCGCGGCCCGGATCGCAATTTCCTTTTTCCGCGCGGCACTCCGCGCGAGGAGAAGGTTCGCTACGTTCGCGCAGGCGATGAGGAGCACCAATCCGACAGCGCCGAGGAGCGCCAGAAGGGATGGTTTCACCTCCCGAACGAGGCGTTCGTGGAGCGTCCAAAGAGAAACGTCCCAGCCTTTGTTCGTCTCGTGAAACTGCTTGTCGAGCCGCGCGTTGATGCCGCTCACGCGAGTCTGCGCCTGCTTCAGATCGACGTTGGAATTGAGACGGGCGATCGCCGACCACGCGCGGTTATCGCGCGGCTCCCATGAGAGATTGACCGCGCTGTTTACCCAAATCTGGGTTTGCTCCGGGTATTCAAACCCCGGGGGCATCACGCCAATAACCGTGAGAGGCCTCGACTTCATCTGGACGACCCTCCCGACGATGGCCGGGTCGGATCCGAAGCGTCGCTTCCACAAGCCATGGCTGATGATCGCGACGGTGCCCCGGCCGCCGCTGAATGAGGCTGGTTTGTCATCTTCGGGAACAAACGCTCGGCCGAGAACTGGCTGGATACCGAGCACAGAGAAGAACCCGATCGTAACGCCTGCGCGGGGCACGGCCTCCGGCTCCGCTCCGTCGCCACTGAGGTCGGCGTTCCCGGTCCAATAGGCCGCGGTGCTCGCGAAGAGATCGGTTTGTTGCGACCAATCGGTGAAATCGAGATACGAAATGTTGCTGTCGGTAATGCCGGCCGCAGGATTTTTTCCTTCGAAATAGATGATGCGATCCGAATTCGGAAACGGAAGCGGACGGAGGAGCACTCCGTTCACCAGGCTGAAGATGGCGGTGTTCGCGCCAATTCCGAGAGCGAGCGCGAGGACGGCAACAGCGGTAAAGCCTTTGTTCTTGAGAAGCATGCGCAGGCCGTAGCGGATATCGTGAAGAAGTGTGTCCATCCGAATCAATTCACGTGCGTGAGGGCGATCATCGGATCGGCTCTGGTCGCGCGAAGTGCGGGAACGCAACTGGCAAGTAGTGCGACCGCGGCCAGCGCTATCGTTACGAAAATAAATGTCACGGCATCGAACGCACTGACGTTATAGAGCAGCGCCGCCAGCGTTCGGGTGGAGATGAGCGCGAGAATCAATCCGATGGCGGCGCCGATTCCAACCAATCTTGCGGCGTGACCGACGATAAGCCGCAGAACGTCGCCGCGTTGCGCGCCCAGCGCCATGCGCACGCCGATCTCATGCGTGCGTTGCATTACCAGATACGAAATCACGCCATAAATTCCGACGGCCGCGAGCAGCAACGCGATTCCGGCAAAAACGCCGAGCAACACCATCGACATCCGCCGTGGGGCAACGGATTCGGCCGTCACCGCTTCGAGCGTGCGGACATTTGCCATCGGCTGATCGGGATCGATCGATTGAATTTCGCGCCGCACCGCAGAGGCGAGAGTGCGGGGATCCTGTCCGCTCCGCACAGTCAGAACCATGCTGCGCTCAGGGCCCTGGGCGAGCGGAAGGTAATATTCAGGCTGGGGATCGACATCAAGGCCGCGATGTCTGAGACTGCGAACGATGCCGACAATCGTCAGCCATTTTGGATTTTTCCGCGGGTCATCAAGAGTGATCCGTTTTCCAAGCGCCTCTTCATTCGGCCAATATTTTTTCGCCAGCGCTTCGTTGATGATGACAACGCCCTGGGCGTCCACATTGTCGGCTTCACTAAAAAAACGACCGCGCAGCAGCGGCGTCTTTAGCACTCGAAAATAATCTGGCGTGACGATGCGGATCTCCTCATCCGGCGTGGGTTGCTTTCCGTCAGTCGGTTGCCCCTCGATCGCAAACGACGAATCGGTGTTCGAACCGCTCAACGGCAGGACGATCGTGGCGGCGGCCGCTTCTACTCCCGGTAATTGCTGAATCCGCCGCAGTGCTTCGTTCCAAAAATTGATCATCGCTGCGCCGTGATGGTAATTGGCGCTGCCACGCTGCGGATATTTTGTATCCGAAAGGTCGATCTCCGCCGTAAGCACGTTGCGGCGATCGAATCCGGGATCGATGTTTTGGACGCGGGCGTAGCTCTTAAGCAACAGACCCGCGCCGACCAGCAGCACCAACGCGAGCGCGACTTCAGCGACGACCAGCGAATTGCGCAGGCGATTTCGTCGCGCACCTATTGTCGACGAGCGCCCACCTTCCTTCAACGCTTCCGTCAACTCGGGCTTTGCGCCTGCGAGTGCCGGAATCAATCCGAACAAGATTCCTGTGCCCAAGGCAACGATCGCGGTGACGATTAGAACAACAAGATCGACATTTACTTCGGCCAGGCGCGGAATCGTGCGCGCGCCAATTCGTTTGAGCAGATCGAGTCCCCAAACCGAAAGAATGATTCCGCCAGTGGCACCGGCCAGAGCAAGTAAAACACTTTCGATTAGCATTTGCCGCAGTAATCGCCAGCGTCCCGCGCCAAGCGCGACGCGAATCGCCAGCTCGCGTTCCCGCGCACTCGCGCGCGCGAGCAACATGGTCGCGAGATTCGCGCACGCGATCAGAAGAACGAAAACCACCGCGCCGAGCAGAATCGCCAGACCGGTGCGCATTCCGCCGACGACCTGACTGTGAAGCGGATAGATTCGTGCGCCAAACCCAGAGTTGCCGCCGTAATTGTCGCGATAAGTCTGGATCCAGCTTGAAGTGATCTTGTTCAGTTCTGCCTGCGCCTTGGCCACTGAAACATCCGGACGCAGGCGGGTGATCAAGCCATAACTGCGCGAGCCGCGCTCTTTCAGCTCGATCGGTGTAAATGCGAGCGGTTTCCAAATATCGACCCGTTCGGCGAATTGATTGCCCTGAACTCCGAAGAGCGGAACCGGAAATTCAAATTTCGCCGGCATCACTCCGATGACGGTGTAACTGCGTCCGTTTAGAAGAAGCGGTTTGCCAATGAGTGACGGATCGGAATTAAACCGGCGTTTCCAGAGGCGTTCGCTGATTACGATGACATCGTCGTGGCCCTGGCCTTGTTCTTCCCGGGCAAACGTGCGTCCTTTGATCGGCTCAACCCCGAGCAGCGGAAACAACGATGGCGCCACGAGCGCGCCGGAAATGCGTTCCGGAACGTCGCCACCGCCGATGTTGAATGTTTGATAGGTAAATGCCGCCACTCCGGTCCCGCTTTGGAATTCCTTCTCCAAATCGAGATACTCCGCAGGTGAAACCGGAATTCGATCCAAGCCTTGTGTCGCGAACTGTTCCCAAATCAGCGCGAGCTTCGATGATTGCTGATAGGGCAGCGGCCTGACCAGCAGCGCATTGACCAAACTGAAGACCGCGCTGTTAGCGCCAATCGCCAAAGCCAGCGTCGCGATCGCGATGATTACGAAAGCAGGAGACTTCGCCAGGCTTCGAATGGCGAATCGAATCTCCTGGAGCATAACAAATCCCCTTACTCGTAACGAAGCGCTTCGACCGGATTCAAGGACGCGGCGCGTCGCGCGGGCAACCACGTGGCGATGAGCGCAGCAGCAGCAAGCAATAACGGCGCCGCGGTAAAAGCGATCGGATCAAGGGCGCCCACTTCATACAACATTCCGCTGAGGATCTTTCCGGTGGCGGCGGCCAGGAGGAGACCGAGTGCGATGCCGCAGAAAAGCATGATCGATCCTTCACGCATGATTAATCGCAGGACCGCTCCCGGCTTGGCGCCGAGCGCCATTCGGATTCCGATCTCGCGAGTGCGACGCGCCACCGAGTAAGCTTTCACGCCGTAAAGACCGACGACCGCGAGCCCGAGCGCGAGTGCGCCAAAAACGGAAAACAGGGTTGCGCCGGCGCGAACAACCCAGAGCTGCAAATTTGAATCGAGATGCTGCGCGAATGATTTCAGCGACAGAATTGGAATGGCGGGATCAACCTCGCGGACGGCGCGTCGGAGCAGATCGGCAGTGTTTGCTTCGCTGCCTGAAGCGAACGAGCGAAACCGAATGTAGAAATTTACATCGCTTTGAAATCCTCGCGCAAAGGGCAGATAGATTGCGCCGGCCGGCTCTTTTTCAAAAAGGGCGTTGCGCGTCGCCGGCACGATGCCGACAATCTCGATCGTATCTTCATTTTTTTTCTCTTCGCTCAAGTCGGCGGTCATTCCCATTTTTCCGCCTCCGCCGCTCTTGGCGGTGGGGGCGTTTTCGCTCGCGTATTGAACGCGTTGTCCGAGGGCGTCGCCATCTGGCCAAAGTTTCTTTGCCAAGACTTCATCAATGATCGCGACTCTGGGACCAGGCTGAGTTGTTTCGGCTTCGGTAAAAGCGCGGCCCCGAATCACTGCCAAACCAACGGTCGAGAAATATTGCGCGCCGACGCTGTTCCAGGCCGCATCGAAGGCAAGACCCTCGGCGGCGGTGGCAGGTTTTTCGTCCGGACCGGGATGAACACCAGCACGCTGGATTTTTCGGCTTAACGAAATCATTCCAAACGGAACCGTGGCGGAAACGCTGGCGTGCTCAACGCCCGGGAGCGCGCCGAGCCGCTGGCTCAGGTTCTCATACAGTTGCGCCGCGCGTTTCTGATCGTAGCCGGCCAGACTTGCATCGACTTCGAGAAGATAGCTTGCGCCGGGTCTGAGTCCGGTATCGACAGAAGCCGCTTTGCCTGCGCCGCGAATAAATAGGGCGGCGGCGGTGAGCAACGCGAGCGAGAATGCGACTTGCACGACCACAAGTGGATTGCGCGGCAAGAATTTCCAGCGGCGGCGGACGACATCTTCGCCGGCGTGTTCTTTCAAATCGCTGATAGCTGCCCGGCGCGAAATTTTCAGCGCAGGCCCAAGCGCGAACATGAGCGTGCCGAGCAGACAAAATCCGAATGTGGCGGCGAGGACCGCTGGACTCGGCCCACTCAGCCACACCATGTCGAGCGGCATCAATTTGCGCAATGAACCGACCAACAGGTCGGACGACCAAACCCCGAGAATGAGTCCACCAACGCCTCCGAGCAGTGCCAGCACGAAGCCTTCGGTCAGGAGTTGGCGGACGATCCGCGGTCGGCTTCCGCCAAGCGCGAGCCGAATCGCAATTTCCTTCCGGCGCGCCGTGCCGCGCGCGAGGAGCATGTTGGCTAGATTCAGACATGCGACCAGCAAAACCACCGCCGCCATCCCAAGCAGTAATGGTCCGATCGCCGTCAGGCCGCCTTCAGCCGACGGGCTGGTACTCACAGAATTCCGCGACACCGGTTCGGTCATGAAGATCTGATTCTTTTGCTCGACCGGAAATGCTTTTTCCAAATTCGCCGCCAATCCTTCGAGCGCGGGCTTTGCCGCGGCGGCGGTCATTCCAGGTTTGAGCCGGCCAAGTATAAGCAACTGATTTCCGTTGCGCTCGGCAATCGTCGCCTTGTTCTCTGATGCGAAATCGTTAGCGACCAAATCGTAAACACTCATCGGGAGCCAGACATCCGCTGAGAAGACCTGCAGGGTGCCGGTAAATCCCTTTGCCGTGACGCCAACGATGGTGAACGACCGGCCGTTTATCAGCAGTTGCGAGCCGAGCACGCCAGGATCGAGATCGTGTTTCTGCCAGTAACTGTAACTGACAATCGCAACCATGGCGTTGCGACCCGGCGTTTCCTCTTCCGGTAAGAACGCCCGGCCGCGTGCCAGTGGAACGCCGAGCACGGCGAAATAATTCGAGCTGACAATGGCGGCGAACGCCCGCCGCGTATCGCCTTTTTGGCCGAGCCCGACCAGAGCGAGGTTGAAACACGTCGCGCCGCTAAAGACGGTGTTTTGCGCGCGGATGTCGAGGTAAGTCGGATACGAAAAGGCGCGGAATATTTTCGGGTTTTTCTTGTCCTGGGAAAAGAGCTGCACCACTTCGTGCGGTCTCGCGTAAGACGGCGGCGCGAACAATAAAGTGTTCACCAAGCTGAAGACGGCCGTATTCGCGCCGATGCCCAAGGCCAACACAATGGTCGCCGCGATTGTGAACCCGGGCGCCTTGAACAACTGCCGGATAGCAAACTTAAAATCCTGGATCATGGCCGCAGATCGCCGTTGTTGTTACGCCGCGATTTGCTTGTCCTCCACCACTCGTCCGTCAAACAAGTGGACGGTGCGATCTGCGTGCTGCGCAAAACGTTCGTCGTGCGTGACCATGCAAATGGTCGCGCCGCCGGCGTGCAGGTCCTTCAAGAGATTCATTACCGCTTCGCCATTTCGTGAATCGAGATTTCCAGTCGGCTCGTCCGCGAGCAAGATCGCCGGTTTGCCGGCGAGCGCGCGCGCAACCGCGACGCGTTGCTGCTGACCACCGGAGAGCTGGCTCGGCAAATGTTTCGCGCGATGCGCCATGCCTACGCGATCGAGCGCTTGCGTAACCAAAGTTTTCCGATCGCTCGCGCCCATTCCGCGATAGGTCAGCGGCAGTTCGACGTTTTCGAAAACCGTCAGGTCGCCGATCAAATTGAAGCTTTGGAAAATGAAACCGATCTCGCGGTTCCGGATTCGGGCCCGGTCAGCGAACGAAAGAGTCGCAACCTCATGGCCTTTGAGCGAGTAACTTCCGTCCGAAGGCGTGTCGAGCAAACCGAGGATCGACAACAGCGTCGATTTCCCGCACCCGGATGGTCCAGCGATTGAAATATATTCGCCGTTGCGGATATCGAGATGAATCCCGGAAAGCGCGTGGGTCTCAACCTCGTCGGTGAGAAACACTTTGGTAACCGAGTTAAGCCGGATCAACGGGGTCGAGCCGTTTCCGCCGGAGCGTTGAGATGTGGTCTGAGGATTAACTGTGGTGGACGTCATGGTTGGAATTGCTGAATGCTGATTTATGGTTCTGAAAGTTAGTTGAGTCTGATTCGTTCGTGTGAATCCCACGCGCTGGTATCGGAAAGGATGACTTGATCGCCGGGGTTAAGGCCGCTCACGATTTCAATCGTGTTGACTGAGCTTTTGCCCAGTTTCACCGGTGTGCGCACCGCTTCGTTGCTACCGGGCACGAGCTTGAACATGCCGACGGTGTTGTTTTCCTGACCAAACGCGGGACGGCCGACAAACACCACATTGTCGAGTCGCTCGAGCTCGATTGTTCCATCGACACTCAAGTCCGGCCGCGCGCCTTTCGGGAGCGATTCATCAAAAGCCACATCGACCGTCACCGTTCCTTGCTCCACCGCCGGGTCAACGCGGGTGACGTGACCTTTGACGACGCCATTGCGCGTGTCGATGATGGCTTGCTGCTTTGGTTGAATGTCTTTCGCCTGGGTTTCGGCGATTTTGATTTGCGCTTTGAGCTTCGTTGGGTCGGCCACGCGCGCGAGATTGTCGCCCACTTTTAGTCGCTGACCGATTTGCACCGGCAACTGTTGCAAGACGCCGGACATTCCGGCTTTCACGTGCAACGCTTCGACCTGGTTGAGTTTCAATTTCGCCAGTTGATTCGCTTGATCGACCGCGGCTTGTTTCGCCGCCAGCTGCGGTTCAATCGAATCGCGGGCAAATGTCAGACGCTTCGCTTCGATCTCGTCGCTCTTTTGAAATTCTGATTCTTTGATTTTCGAAGTCTTGTAAACGAGTTCGGCGACCAGCCCATTCTTGGCGAGTTCGTCGTTCGTTTGACGTTCCATTTTCGCCTGCTCGTATGCGGAATGCGCCGCCGCCGTCTTCGATTCCTGATCAAGCAACTCACGCTGCAAAGTCGCGCGCATTGTGGCCAGCTCCGCTTCCGCGGCTTTCGCCTGGAGCTCGGCATCGTGCGCGCTCTGTTCAAGTTCCGGACTGGTCAACTCCAGTATAACGTCGCCGGGTTCGACTTTTGTTCCCGGCCAGATCAAAATCTTCTCGACGCTGCCTTCCGTGTTCGCCGGAATCCAGCGGATGTCTTCCGGAACAAGCGTGCCGAGCCCGCGCACCTGCCGCACCATTGGGCCGCGCTTCACGGTGTCGATCCAAACACTGGAACGATCTACGCTCGGCGCCGCCGGTTTTAATCGCGACAAACCAAGGGTCGCCAAAATCAAACCAATCACGCTCGCTGCGATAATCAATATGCGGCGCTTCCGCTTTTTCTCAGCAACACCTTCACGGGGAACGTCCATTGACGAAAGGCTCGGCGTAAAACCGCTGGGCCGAACGATTGTGTGATCCTCGTCTTTCTGTGGGTGTGGGGTCACGGCGCGATTAAAGCAACGGCAGCGTGCGAACAAGGCCGATCACCGCGTTTATGCCCGTGATGATGGGCACGGCCGCGGTCGCGATCAACGCTCCAAAGACCGCTGCGTTGCTCAGAAAATCGTGGTTCGCTTCACCGTCGAAATAGTCGCGGCTGATGTCGCGTAACGATTTCGATCTCTTGGCGCAGGGGGCGGCACAGTTTCCCAGCGTCGAGGCCTGATAATGGTAATCAACCAACGGGAATTTCTGCCCGCTCTTATTTGTGATGGTAGTTGGTTTCATAATTTGTCCCTTTCGGCTCTAGTGAGAAGCGTTTCGACTGTTCGCTGGATTCAATAATTTTTTCATTTCTAAAATCCCCTATTGCAATGCCTGTGCCACCCGCGAGAATCGAATCGTAACTCGCTGATGATTAACGACTAAAACTTTTAGGGCCTCTTTCGCCGAATCGTGAAGTGATCCGCTCGTGGGACAACGTCGTCCCGAATTTGGGACATGTCTGTGTTCTTTGTTCCGCTGGTTACCGCGGTAAACGCAGCACTGCTTCCGCGCCGGGTCGATCTTTGCGATTTGTCAAAGTCAATGTTCCGCCGTGCGCTTCCGCGATTTGCCGGCTCAACGTTAGCCCGATTCCCGATCCTTCGGGTTTCGTGGTGAAAAATGGGACGAAAAGATTCGTCGGATTCATGATGCCCGGACCTTCATCATTGATCATCACTTCCACTTCGTCGCCCGCGTCCCGCCAACGAATCGCGACGGCGCCATTCGTTTCCAATGCCGCATCGACGGCGTTGTGCACCAGATTAATGAGCACCTGTTCGATTTGCGCTGCATCCGCGCGAATCTTCAGCTTCGGTCCGGGAACGATTTGGACCTTGAGCCGCGGCTCCAAATTCAGAACTCGCTGAATGAGTTCGCCAAGATCGACATCCTCCATTTGCGGTGGCGGAAGCTTGGCCAAGCGTGTGTAGGCCTGCATAAACCGGCTCAGCGAATCCGCGCGCGACGCAATCGATTTTAGTCCACTCTCCGCGTCCTCCTTCCAGTCGCGCGGCATCGGTTCGCGACGCAGCAGATTTTCCAAACTGCCGGCCAAAGATTTAATCGGCGCGAGCGAATTGTTCATTTCGTGACCGAGCACGCGAACGATTCGTTGCCAGGCCCGGCGCTCTTCCTCCCGCAGCGTTCGACTCAGATCGGTCAGCACGAGCAAATCATGCGGCAATCCGTGCTCGCGGAAGGTGCTCCGCCCGACCCGCCAGCGGCCCGAGCCACCTGGAAATGAAAGCGTCAGCGGTTCGTCTTTATCCACATCAAAGCACGCACCCAAGCCAAGCTGGCCTGCGCTTCGGCCAAGAAGTTTGTCAATCGGTTGACCGAGGAGATCTTCGCCGGCGCGATTCACCAAACGCAGCCGCCGATCCGGATCGAAAGTGAACACGGCCACGTCGATCTCGGCCATGATCGTGCGTAAGAGCGCGGTGGCTTCGAACGCGCCGAGGCGTTGCACCCGTAGTGTTTCACCGAGCGTGTTCACTTCGAGCAGCACTTCGCCAAGAGCGTCGTCTGCTCGCGCGCCGCGGGCACGAATCGAGTAGTCGCCTTCGCGCAACGCCGCCAGCAAATTGCTCATCGTCCGGAGTGGATGGATGACATGGTCGCGCGCGGCTGAAATAAATCCGGTGGCAAAAACGAGAATCACCAGCACGATCGTCCATTGCACTTTGTTGCTAAAATCGCCCAACCATAAAATCGGCATCAGGATGATCACCGCCGGGGCGGCCGCGCCGATGATCAGCCACGTCAATTTGCCCTGGTGCGAAAAGCGATAACGATCTTTCGGCCCGCGCTTCATGACTCTTCTGTAGCGGCAGGCGTGTCGCCTGCAAAACTGAGACAGTCCGCAGTCCGTCACGGCTGCCATCCACAGTTCATTAGAGTCCATATTGTTGGAGGCGCCGATAGAACGCGCTCCGGCTTAACCCGAGCGCTTCGGCCGCTTTGCGCGCGTTTCCGTTGTTTCGGGCGAGCGCTTTCTTGATCAGGAACGCTTCGACTTCTTCGAGGCTCATATCTTCCAGGCTCTTCGATTCGACTCCCGCAGTCGTTAGGCCAAGATCGACTGCTTTGATTTGCGGAGATCGCGCCATCAGGACGGCGCGCTCGATCACGTGATCCAGCTCGCGCACGTTCCCCGGAAACAAATGTTGGAGAAGCCGGTCGCGCGCCGTCTCATCGAACCCGGCCAGTTTTTTGCGGTAACGCTGCGAGTGCATCCTCAGAAAATTATTTGCCAGCGCCATGATGTCTTCCCGCCGGTCGCGCAACGGCGGGAGCGCGATCTCGATCGTATTGAGGCGAAAAAGCAGGTCCTGACGAAAACGGCCGGCTGCAACTTCGTCCGCCAGGTTCGCGTTGGTTGCCGAAATGATGCGCACGTTTGCATGCAACGTTTTCGATGAACCCACCCGCTCGAATTCGCCCGTCTCGATCACACGCAGCAGTTTCGCTTGTTGATTAAGCGGAATGTTCGCAATTTCGTCCATGAAGAGCGTGCTCTCGTCCGCCAGCTCGAAGCGCCCGGCACGGTCGCTCTTCGCGTCCGTAAACGCCCCTTTGACGTGACCGAACAGTTCGCTCTCAAACAGCGTTTCCGACAAGCCCCCCATGTTGACAGTGATCATGCTGTGCGACGCGCGCGGCGAGAGCGCGTGCAGCGCTTGCGCGATCAAACTTTTGCCCGTGCCGTTTTCGCCGGTGATGAGCAGATTTGCGTCCGACGGAGCGACTCGCTGTATCATCTCGATCACCGGTCGCATCGATGGCGCGTCCGCGATCAGATTTGGAACACCTCCGACAAGTAACTTGTTCGCCGCTTCCAGTTTCCGGCCTTTGCGCAGCGCGTTGCCGAGTTCAATTTGCGTCCGGACAATCGTGAGCAACCGCTCGTTGTCCCACGGTTTCGGAACAAAATCGCGCGCGCCGCGTTTCATCGCCTCGACCGCGAGATCGATGGTTGCCCATGCCGTCATCACCACGATCGGCAGCGTGCTGTCGAGCGCCTGGATTTTCGGAATGACCTCAAGTCCTTCCTGGCCCGACGTCGTATCGCGCGTGTAGTTCAAGTCCATCATCAACAGCGCGTAATCGCGTTGTTGGAGCGCGTTGAAAATTCCGCTGATCGACGTGACCGCTTCGGTCTGGTGTCCCTCGCCTTTGAGCAGGATGCGCAATGCCTCCAGCACATCGCGCTGATCATCCGCAATTAAAATCCGGCTCACGCGCTAACTCTCAACTCGCGAAAGCGTTCGGAGTCAACCGCGTTTTCGTGATGGTGTCAATGGCGCCTCTTCGCAAACCGAATACGAGGTCAGCGAGATTCAGTGCAATACAGCGGCGGAATCTTTTGGTAGCGAAAGATTCCTACGCCAGCGCTTCAAGCCGGCTGAGCAGATCTTTCTTGCTCGTGACGCCGGTGACTTGATCGCGAACGCCGCCGTTCTTGAAGAACAGGAGCGATGGAATGGCGCGGATGTTGTATTTGAAAGCGAGACTCTGGTTGTCGTCCACATTCACTTTTGCGATCTTGACCGAATCGGCTTTTTCACGCGCCACTTCGTCGAGCAACGGCGCGATCATTTTGCACGGCCCGCACCATTCGGCCCAAAAATCGACAATCACCGGTTTGTCGCTTTGCATGACTTCGCGGTCGAAATTGGATTCGTTCAGGGTAATTGTGGCGGAGTTTTCCATAGTCAGGAAAAATACGTCCAAATCTGAATTAGCAAAATCATGGCGGACAGCCCGAGTAAGGCCCAGTAAAGGGCTGTTGGAATACCGTTGGCCGCCGGTTCCTCTGAAAATTCAGGGTCCGGCTGCGGCTCGATATTGGAGGGCGTGTTCGGCGAGCCGGCTTCCGGCATGCGCGGGAGCGGCTGCGTCTTTTTCGGCTGCACAATGGCCGGCGGATTGGGCAAAAGGCCTATTCGCACGGTTTCTTTTTTCGGCCCCGACGCGATGACGATGGAATCTGGCGGCATTAGGTTTGTGCCCGATCGAGGCGGCATCGGACGCTGCGGCAACGGCGGTCGCACTGGCAAATCAATACGCATCGTCTCGGAGCCGGGCGTCGAATCACCCTTTGGCGGAATAGCGGTGCGAACAGTTTCTTTCTTGGATTCAATGGAATCAGACATGAGCAGCAGCAAATCGATTTCCTAACAGATTGATCAAAAACCGTAGGCTTGTCACTCGTTTTGTTAGGTTCGTGCCAAAAACCGATTTGCTAGCCGGCGGTGATGATGTCGGAAACCGGGATTAACGATCCCATACGTGCTTAGTGCCAAAGGCGCGGTTTCACGTTCAAGCCTGGGGCAGCGCCCCAGGGCTTCGTGATGCCGAGAGATCCAGCGCTGAAGGCGCGATTCATTTTCGTGTCTGGCACGTCGATCCCTTTCGACGCGATGTCTTTGGATCGGAGCATCAAGCAGTGCGTTGAATCGCGCCTTCAGCGCTCGGCCATGCCTGATTCGAATCCCTGGGGCGTCGCCCCAGGTTCTGATGAGATAGCGCCTTTGGCGCTAAACGCGCACACGATGCCGGCTACAGCTACGCGAGTAAATCGTATCCGCGGCTGCCGGTGATTTTGCGCGTGACGAATTCGCCGACCGGCCCGGCCTTGGACAAGATGACACGGGCATCGACATCCGGCGCATCGGCTTCGGTGCGGGCAATGTGCGGTTGATCCACTAACAACTTCAATTCGCGCCCGATTTTTTCTCGCGCATTTTCATGCGCGATTGCTTGCTGCATCGACATCGCCTGTCGATAACGCACATTTTTGATCTTGGCAGAAATTTGGCCGGGCATCTTCGCGGCACGCGAGCCTTCCTCCTGTGAATATTTGAAAATGCCGAGCCGCTCGAATCTGGCGCGCTCGATGAACTTCAGCAATGTTTCGAATTCTGCCTCCGTTTCGCCGGGAAAACCGACGATGAATGTCGTCCGCAGCGCCACGCCGGGAATTCCCGCGCGCAGCCGGTCAATCAGCCGCTCGATGTGGGCCCGCGACGTTTCCCGCCGCATCCGCTGAAGCATCGATTCGGCAATGTGTTGCAACGGGATGTCGATGTAGCGCGCGACCTTGTCGCATTCCGCGATTGTGGCAATCAGTTCGTCGCTCCAATGCGCCGGATGCGTGTAGAGCAGGCGCACCCAGAAATTGCCGTTGATCTTTTGAATTTCGCGCAGGAGCGCAGTCAGCGTCGGCCCACGCGAGGAATCGACCGGCTGACGCGGACCGGCTTTCTCAGCCCATAAATCCATGCCGTAATAGGTCGTGTCCTGGCTGATCAAATTGATTTCACGCACGCCTTCCGCGACCAGTCCGCTCAATTCCGCCAGGACGGATTCCATCGTCCGGCTCCGATGTTTCCCGCGCATCTGTGGAATCACGCAAAAACTGCACGGATGATTGCAGCCCTCAGCGATTTTCAAATAAGCTGAGTGCGCCGGGCGTAAGCCGAAAGCGCGGCGTGTCATAATCCGGAATGTAAGTGGGGCGCGTGTCTGCGAATGCAAGATCGATATCTTCATCCGAAGAAACGCCGAACGCCGAACGCCGAACATCGAACGCCGAAGTCCGAGCCGGGCTGGCGTCCCCTGAATTCGACATTGGATGTTGGGCGTTCGGCGTTCGGCGTTTTCTTAAGACTTTCTCCACAATCGCCCCGAGCTCGCTCACTTGATCCAGCCCAATAAACGCATCCACCTCCGGCATCTCGTTGCGCAGTTCGCGCCCAAACCGTTGCGACATGCAACCGCTCACGATTAACTTCTGGTTAGGCCGCTTGTTCTCCGAATGCTTTCGGAGTTGATGTGCCTGCAAAATCGCCTCAATCGATTCTTCTTTGGCAGAATCGATAAAGGCGCACGTGTTGATCACCAAGACGTCGGCTTCGTCCGCGCGCGAAGTAATTTCCATCCCGCGCTCCAACACACTGCCGAGCATGATCTCAGCATCGACCAGATTTTTGGCGCAACCGAGGCTGATCATGCCGACTTTGATTCCCTCACTGCCGCCCTTCCGGCGTGCGTCTCTCCCAGCGGGAGAGAAGGAGAGCCCACTCTCGCGCGTGCCCCTCTCCCGTTGGGAGAGGCGGACTCCGAAAGCGTTCGGAGCCGGTGAGGGAAAAGGCTGTGTCCTCATTCGATAAAACCGCGGAATCGCCGCACGCCTACTGGATGGTGACCTCGGTGTCGCCTTCGCTCAGCGGTTTGCCGTTCTTGCGAACCTGAATCGCCTCGCGGTCGAGCACGCGCACGGCAATGTGTTGGCCGTGGAATTCCACGGTCCCATCCGAAGGTGAAATCCAGCGCTCGTATTCCGGTGTCTTTGCCGCGTTATCCACCGTCACTTTGATGTACGTTTTCTTCAGCGGCTTGATATCGACCCGCGTCTCGCCCTGTTCCGCAGGCGGCGGCGGATTTCCCGGCGCAGCATCCTTCGCCAGATCTTCCGGGCGCACCGGCTGGGCTTTGGCGTACTTCAGGCTCGGCCGTTTTCGGCGCTTGCGACGATGGGCAAGGCTTTTGGCATTGCCGTGGTCGGTGGAGATGCTTTCACCACGGGGGAACCGGTCTGGGCGGTGGTTGCCGGCGGGATCGCCGCCTCTGGAATGCCAATCATCGTTTCTTTACGTGGGGCGAGTCGATTCAGGTTGACGACGAGTTTGATCGCGAAAAAACCGATGACCAAAACGCCAACTGCAATCACCAGCGGCCAAAACGAGATCGGTCTCCGCGGCGCGCGTACACTTGGCGCGCGCGACGGTTTCGGGGCCGGACCTTCTTGCAGATAGGAATAGCCATCGATCGTAATGTGTTTCGATCCCTCAAACGCATCAAGATACGGTGTCACATCGACATCGAGAAATTTCCCGTAAATGAGCAGAAAGCCCTTGGCATAAGCCAGGCTCGGGAACTGCGAAAAATCGTCCGCCTCGATCTCTGCCAGGCGCGTCGGACGAATTTTGGTTATGCGTGCCGCTTCCTCCAGCGTCAGCTTTCGCGCCAGACGCGCCTCCTGAAATTTCTTGCCCAGACCTTCGATTGTCATTGATGGGTAAACAGCTAAACAGCGGCGTCGAGATCGACTAAAATCTCGCGCGGTTTGGCCCCTTCGCCTGGTCCTAAAATACCGCGTTGTTCCAGAATATCAACGATGCGTGCTGCGCGTGTGTAACCGAGACGAAGTCGCCGCTGGAGCAGGGAGGTGGAAGCGCGTTTTTCCTGGCGAATGATCTCGATGCATTTCTCGACCAGCTCCTCGTCTTCTTCGGTCACCTCGTCCTCGGCGGCGGCGCTGGCCGCTTCGAGTTTCTCGTGCATCGCGGCCTCGAACGCGGGCGGGCTTTGTGCGCTAACGAATTCGACCAGGCGCTGGATTTCGTGATCGGTCACGAGCACGCCCTGAGCGCGGATCAGGCGCGATGTGCTCGGCGGCAGATACAGCATGTCTCCTTGGCCTAGCAAGCGATCGGCGCCATTCTCATCCAGAATGACGCGACTGTCGATCTTGCTCGCGACTTGAAACGCAATCCGGCTCGGAATGTTCGCTTTGATCACACCGGTGATGACGTCCGCCCGCGGCGTTTGGGTCGCGACAATGAGGTGAATCCCCGCCGCGCGCGCCATTTGCGTGATCCGCGCAATCGCGCTTTCCACATCCGCCGGCGCGGTTTGCATTAAATCAGCCAGCTCGTCGATGATCACGACGATGTAGGGCAGTTTTTCCGGAATCGGAGTCTCTCCGTCGCGCGGGACTTTGATGGTTGTAGAGGCGGCCGTGTCGGCCGCATTGAACGATTTTGCGGGCGACACGCCCGCCTCTACCCCGGCGTCCAATTCTTTCTGCGTCTTCTTCTTTGGTCGGGCGTTGAAGCCAATAATGTTGCGCACACCCACCTTTGCGAAAACCTTGTAACGCTTCTCCATTTCATCGATCAACCCTCTCAAGACGAGCAGCACCTTCTTCGGATCGGTGATTACCGGGTAACGCAAATGGGGCAGATTGCCGTAAACTTGGAGCTCGACCACTTTTGGATCGATCATGATGAGCTGAAGTTCTTCGGGTCGAAAACGGAAGAGCATGCTCGCCACCATGGCGTTAATGCAAACGCTTTTGCCACTGCCGGTCGTGCCCGCGACTAACAAATGTGGCATTTGCGCCAAATCCGCAATGATCGCCTTGCCATAGACGTCTTTGCCGAGGGCAAGGGGGATTTTGCTGCGCGTTTTCGCCTCTTCCCAATCGGTCGACTCCAACAGTTCGCGCAACGTCACTGTCACCTTGCGCGGGTTCGCCAGCTCGATGCCCACCGTGTCCTTGCCGGGAATTGGCGCGAGAATATTGATCCGCTCCGCCCGCGTCGCCCGCGCCAGGTCACGCTCCAGACTAACGATCTTGTCCACGCGAACGCCCTTGGCCGGATAAACTTCGTAGCGCGTGATCGTGGGCCCTTTGGTGATATCGCCCGCGGCGACCGCAATGCCAAATTGCGCGAGCGTGTCGATCAAGGTTCGCTGAACCCGTTCCAATTCCGCCGGATCAGTCCCGCCCCGGCCTTCGGGATCGTGGGCATCGAGCAAATCGAGTCCCGGTACGGTATAACTGTCGGAATGCCATTCCCGGCTGGTTAGGGCTTCGGCCGGAGATATCGATCTTTGCCCGCGAATCTCAGCCAGCGAAGGTTTGCGTCGGGATGGCTCCGTCGGCAGCGCCGTGGTATCGACCACCTTCGGCTTTGGCCGACCGGCTAATTCTTCCGGTGACATCGAAGCTGGCGCAGGTTCGGCCATGGGCGCGCCTCTTTTCTTGAGCTGCTTCTCGAGCGAGCGCCGTTGTTTCGCCAGTTCGCGCTCGCTGATCGCAAGCCGCCCTTTCAGATCGGCCTTGCACAACTCTCGATGCAACCGCCATTCGCGCAGCTTCGCGGAAACGCGTCGAGTCGCAGCGACGGTTTCGCGCACGATCTGGATCGGGCGCAATCCCGTGACGAGAATCAACATCGTCGCATAGATCCCGCTGAGCAAAATGATGGAGCCGATTCGGCCCATCGAATTGACGAGCAACGTTTTTCCAAAAAAATATCCAACCCAGCCGCCCGGGCCGCGGACATTGGACGGAACTTTCCAGCCGAGGCGAATACTCAGCCGCAACAACTGATCGAGACACGCTGCCGAAGCGATGAAAAGGACGATCCAGGGAATCCGGAGCGCCACTCGCAGGCTCGGGTGAAACAATTTCGCCACGCCGAACCCCACCAACACCGCCGCGAGCAAGCACGAAGCAGCGCCGACGACAAAATAAAAAATGCTGGCCACGATCGCACCCAACGGGCCGATAAAATTTTGTGCCGGCCGGTTCGGCGGTGAGAGGTAACTCCACGGCACCCACGACGGCAGATCTTTCGGATTATAGGAAACGAGCGCGAGAAAGAGCAGCGTGCCGGCAAAAAGCAGGATGAGAGCGAACACTTCGTTCCAAGCCGTGTTTTTAACCGAGCGGGCCACTTTGCCAGATAGTAATGCGATGCCCGCTCGTTTCAAATCTCTTACTCTTACTCATGATCGAAAATCAAACGAGCAAGAGAGTAGCGTTTGATAATTGTCAGTTTGCCCTCACTGCCGCGGTCCGAGCCGGACTGGCATGGCGCGCGTGCGTCTCTCCGGCGGGAGAGAGGGACCGGAGAGCGAGATTTGAGGCCGAGCCGTTGGTCTCTCCCGTTGGGAGAGACGGACGCGAAGCGCCAGTGAGGGCCAATCCGATTGGTCCACTTTTCTAAAATAGCCAACTGCCAACTCACAAGCACTGCCGACCAAGAGCTGGAATGCGCTTTGGTCTTGCATTCGGCCTGCGGTGGCTATTACTCTCCCTGCGCATTATGCGATTTGGTTTTGGGAAATGCGCTGCCATTGTCGGTGTGGCGTCGGTTCTGCTGTTCTGCTCCTGCGAGAAGCATCACGTCGGCGAAATACCTGAAGTCCAAAAGGAACATGTCGATCCGGCGAAAGCAGCGCTGGAGCATCAGGCACAACCGGCGGAAACGGCTTCGGAATCTCGTTAGGAGAGATCTATGGCCAAACACAAATACCTAACGTCACCGCCGAACCTGACGGGCATGCCGCCCGGCGTGCCGTACATCATCGGCAACGAAGCGGCCGAGCGTTTCAATTACTACGGCATGAAGTCGATCCTGACCGTCTTCATGGCCCATTACATTCTCAACAACTCCGGCGCGCTCGCGCCGATGTCGCCGAACGAGGCCTACAAATACACCCACTATTTTGTCTCCGGCGTTTATTACCTTCCCATCGTCGGCGCGATCATTGCCGACGGTTGGCTCGGGAAATTTCGAACTATCCTCTCGCTCTCGATCGTCTATTGTTTGGGAAGCCTTACCCTCGCTTGCCTGGACACTTCGTGGGGCATTGCTGTTGGGCAACGCACCATGTTGGCGCTCGGTCTCGGATTGATTTGTATCGGCTCGGGCGGAATCAAGCCGTGCGTCTCGGCCAATGTCGGCGATCAATTCGGCGAATCGAACAAACATCTCCTCTCGAAAATGTTTGGTTGGTTCTATTTTTCGATTAACGCGGGCTCGTTCATTTCTTCGATCATTTGTCCGTGGATGCTCGCGAACGGCGCGCTCGGTCCGCGCTGGGCTTTCGGAATTCCCGGCATCTCCATGGTAATCGCGACGATTTTCTTCTGGGCCGGCCGCAACAAAATGGTGCACGTCCCGCCGAGGGGTCTCGGTTATTTGCGCGAGGCTTTTCTGACCCGCGAGGGTCTGGCGATCCTCACGCGTATCGCGATGGTTTATTTTTTCATTCTTTTCTTCTGGGCTCTCTGGGGAATGAGCAACGGCGTCGAATGGACGCTGCAAGCCGAGAAGATGAACTTGCATTGGCTGGGCATGAACCTGATCGCCGCTCAGGTGCAAACGGCCAACCCAATTCTCATTCTGATCTGCATTCCGCTGACAAATTATTTGATCTATCCCGCAATCGACCGTGTCTTTCCGCTCACACCGTTGCGCAAGATCGGCATTGGCCTGTTTCTCACTGCGTTCAGTTTCGTCGTCATTGTTTGGATCCAGAGTCAGATCGACCATGGTGTGAAGCCGAGCATCAACTGGCAATTGCTCGGTTATGTCATCCTGACGTTGGGCGAGACGATGGTCTCAATCACCGGCCTGGAGTTTTCCTACACGCAGGCGCCGAACTCGATGAAGAGCTCGGTCATGGCGCTCTGGCTGCTTTTCATCGCCAGCGGCGAATTCTTTGTCGGTCTGTTCAACGCCTGGGACCTGAACGCGGACGGCACGAAGAAGCTGACCGATTTCCAATACTTCGGCTTTTTTACCATCGTGATGTTTGTCGCCTCGGCTATCTTCGTCGTGCTCGCTTGTTTCTACAAAGGCCAAACCTATCTTCAGTCGCAGCTAACGCCTGACGAAGTGGCAACCGAACCAATCATCGCCGGCGGCGCGCCCAGCTGAACTTGAATGAAACTCATTGCCGCCATCGCAGTTGGGTTGTCATTGTCGATCTTCGCTGCGCGCGGCAATCCTAACGACGAGCAATTCGAGAAGATCGCGAAGGATTATGTCGAGGGTTATCTTTCCTCGAATCCAGAATACGCGACGGAGCTGGGCGATCATCGTTTTGATGGACTGCTAACGGATTATTCGGCCGAGACGCGGAACCGCCTGTTGACGAATGCGAAACAAGTTCGCGAGGCGTTGAAGAAGTTTGATAATTTCTCGCAACTGACCGGCCCGAACCAGATTGATGTGCGGATTCTCCGCGACAACATCGACAATGAAATTTTCGAGCTGGAGGAATTGCGCGAGGCGGAATGGAACCCGCTGGTTTACAATCAAAGTCTCGCCAATAGCCTTTATCTCTTGGTCGCGCGCGATTTTGCTCCGCCGGAACAACGAATTCCGAATTTGCGGAAACGGCTGGAAGCGATCCCGCGCGTGATCGCGCAGGCGAAGGAAAACTTGCAGCACCCGCCGCGGGTCCATACCGAGACGGCTATTGAACAGATTCAGGGGGCAATCAACCTGGTTCGTGTCGGACTTGATCCGTTACTCGTGCGCGCACCGCAGATGAAACGCGAGCTCACGCCGGTGCAGGAAAAAACCGCGGCCGCGCTTGAGGATTACAGGAAATGGTTGAAAGACGATTTGCTTCCACGCTCCGACGGCGATTTCCGCATCGGCGAGGAGAAGTTTCGCAAAAAATTGCGGTTCACACTCGCCTCCGATTTATCGATGGAAGAAATCATGAAACGCGCGCGGGCCGATTTGGAGCGGACCCAGAACGCTCTCTATGAAACGGCGCTGCCGTTCTACAAAAAGTATTTCCCGAAAGCGAAGGAAGCAACGTTGGCCGACAAAAAGAAAGTCATCACCGCAGTGCTCAACAAACTGGCGGAGAAGCATCCTGATGACAGCACTATCGTCGGCTATTGCCAGAAAGTCGTCGGCGAAGCGACGGATTTCGTGAAATCGCACGACCTCGTTACCGTCCCAGACATGCCACTCGACGTGATTGTGATGCCGGAGTTCAAACGTGGCGTCGCGATTGCCTATTGCGATTCGTCCGGGCCTTTGGAGAGAAACGGCAAGACCTTTTTTGCCGTTGCGCCGCCGCCGAAAGATTGGCCCAAGGCGAAACGTGAATCGTTCTATCGCGAGAATAACAATTACATGATTCGCGATTTGACCGTGCACGAGGCGATGCCGGGCCATTATTTGCAGCTGGCCCACGCGAACCAATTCCACGCTCCCACACTCGTCCGCGCGATTTTCCAGAGCGGCACGTTTATCGAAGGTTGGGCCGTTTATTGCGAGCAGATGATGGCGGAGCAGGGATTCGGCGGGCCGGAAGTAAAGATGCAGCAATTGAAAATGCGCTTACGTGTCATCTGCAACGCGATTCTCGATCAGAGCATTCACGCCGGAAAAATGAACGAGAAAGAAGCGATGGATCTGATGACGAAAGAAGGTTTCCAGGAGGAAGGCGAAGCCGCTGGCAAATGGAAACGGGCCCGGCTCACTTCGGCGCAGCTCTCAACCTATTTCGTCGGCGTGAGCGAGCACCTCGATCTTCGCGAAGGCGCCAAGAAGAAATTGGGCGGCCAATTCGATCTCAAAAAATATGACGATCAGGTGATTTCGTACGGTAGTCCGCCGGTTAAATATGTCCGCGAACTGCTGCTCCAAGGAACGACGGCTTCCCAGCCGTCGGGTTAGGATCTGACAGCCGAGCAGCCGTTACTCCTTGATGTAAACTCCGCGGGCCAGGAGCGAGGTCACGGCATCGGTGACTTCCGCGACGGTTACAGCTTTCATGCAGCGAAAATCGATCGGGCATTCTCGGAGGAAACAGGGACTGCATTCGACGTGATGACGCAGAACGACGTGGCCGTCACCTAACGGACCAGTGAGAAGTGGCTCAGTCGAGCCGAAGATCGACACGGTCGGCACGCCAAGAAGCGCGGCCAGATGCATCGTGCCGGTATCGTTGGTTAGAAGCAACCGGCACTCGCGCAATTCCGCAAGCAACTCCTCAATTGTGGTCTGGCCAATCCGATTCACGCAAGCATCGCCGAGCGAGTTCGCGATCTGTTTTCCAAGATGGACATCTTTTTTCGTGCCTAACAAGATCCATTTCACTTTTTCTTGCCCGGCGATGTTTCGGGCAACCTCGGCAAATCGTTCCGGCAACCAACGCTTGGCCGGGCCATATTCCGCGCCGGGGCACAACGCAAGCCTGGCGGTCTGATTTGATTGAACGTTGGGCTGCCTGCTCGCGAAGCCTTTCGGAGTTGAGCGTTGGGCAGCCCGCCCCGTTTCTTCTTCTACGGGGTTGGGCGTTTTCTGTTGAACTTCGGCGCCGGCGATTTCGGCCAGGCGCAGATAACGATGACTGTGATGTTCGAGCGGGCCGACGTGAAACTCTGGGCGCATCCGCTGATTCAAAAGCCAGCGTCGAAAATGTCCGCGATACCCGAATCGTCTGGGTACGCGCGCTAGCCAAACTTCGATCGCGGAGCGGAGTGAATTGGGAAAGAGGATTGAGACATCGAACGGCCTTCGTTCCCGGACGAGCTGCGCCACGTGGAAGACAGATTTGGAATCGAGCGGCAACACCACGTCCACATCCGGCACGAGCTTCCAGACCGAAGCGAGCCTGGCCGGCGCGGCCACGGTGACGTGCGCGTCGGGTCGCCCGGCTTTGATCGCACGCACGGCCGGAATGCTCATGATCGCGTCGCCTAACCAGTTGCTGGAACGAACCAAGATTCGGAACGGCTGCAACTCCTTCGGCGAAATATGGGACGGCAGATAAACGCCGCGTTTGTATTTCGCGAGCAGGAAATTCGGTTTCGGCGTTTTCCAGCGATTGTGGGCCCACAGCCAATCCTCGGGCGATTGTCGAATCTGCCGTTCGATGATCCGGTTGACGCTGGCCGTGAGTTCTTCGACGGGCGCGCCCGGCCTATCGAATCGCTCGCTAAAAACCATTCGCCACTGCGCGGGTCCCGTCGCATACACAGCGCCGGCAACCATCGCGGCGTTTGTTCGCTTCGCCAGCAACGCGGAGAGTGATGAGGTGGACGCGAGTCGTCCGAACAGCGGCGTCCAAAGGCCGTGGTCGCCCGCGTGTTGATCGCTCAAGATGCCAACGACGCCCCCGGCCCGCAGCAATTGAACAACCGGCTGAAATCCTTCTTTGCGGTCGAAAAGCTCGACACCGTTTCGGCTTCGTATCTGGCGAAAGTGGGCGTCGATGTAACGATTGCCGAGCCTTTGATAGACGCTCGCGTTCCGAACGTGCCCGATGAATTTCGGCGGGATGTGGGCGAAAAGTTCCCACGTTCCGAGATGACTCAAGACGACCACGACCGGCACGCCGGCTCGGAGCTGCCGATCCATTGCTTCGATGTTCTCGACCTTGACGTGCTGGAGGATTTCATCGACCGGCATGTTCGCCAGCTTCATGCTGCACAGCAGATTCGCGCAAAGCCGTTGAAAATGCTGGCGCACGAGGCGACGCAGTTGGCGCGGCGATTTCTCCTGGCCGAAGGCGGTCGTGACGTTCCGCCGTGCGAGCCGGCGATAGCGACCGAACAACAGCCACCCAAAAAAGCCTGCGCCATTTCCAACCGCATAAAGCACGCGCAAAGGCAAAGCGGTCAGCGCCGCCGCTTCGACGCGGTAGAGAAGATAAACAAAATAATCGAACATCAGGAGTCGGCTTGGAATGCCGCGCCGCCGGAGAGTGCCAATTCCTCACCGGCGGCTGTCGCCGTCCGCCTCTCCCGAGGTGAATGGGACAGAGCCCGCCGGAGAGCAAATTTGCCTTCTCGGTGCATCAATTAATATAATGTGCCTGTGTTGCAAGCCTCTTCCTTGTCACTCCAGCGATCTGGTGTGCGGCGGCATCGCAGCGATGGTATGCACCTGATCTCACTATGAACGAAAAAGAGTTTTGGGCCGGGGTCGATCCGGGCGCGCAAAAGGCGTTGGCCAGCCGAGACTATCGGGTTCGATCTTTGGCGGAAGAGTTGGCGACCCGCGGCGTCGATGCAGGCAAGCTGGTCGCGGCCGATCGGAAGAATCGTGAAATCAAAGAAGCATGGATTCCGGGCGTGGAAATTTTTTCGCGCACGATTCATCCGCAGCGTCACCGTGGTCTTTTTGGCGAGTTTGTCCGGTGTCATGAGGGAGTGATTGGAGAGATCGGTTTTTGGCCAAAGCAATGGTCGGCGGCACGAATGTTTACCCAGACCGCGAAAGGTTTTCACATCCATCCGCCGAGCATTCCGGAAAACGCGACCCCCGCGGATTGGTTGCGCCGATTGTTCATCGATGAACCGCAGAATTACGAATTGCGTCGCTATGCCGATGAGCAATGGGACGCGATGTTCTTCATCCAGGGCCGGGCCGAGATGATTTTATGTGATGTCCGCGCCGGTCTAGCCCGGCGGGTGATGCGTTTCTTTGTCGATGGGGACAATCACCGCAGCGACAACAATGTTGGAGTCGTGATTCCGCCCGGCGTCGCGCATGCGATTCGCGTCGAAGGCAGCGAAGATCTGATCATGGTTTACGGCACGAGCACGATATTTCATCCCGAGTTCGAAGGCCGGATTGCGAGTGAGATTGAAACCGCGGAGCTCCCAGAATCCTGGCGCAAATTCCTTGCGCGAAACGCGCCTTAGGCCTCAAAGCGTGCCAGCATTTGTAGGCCGTCTCTGTGAGACGGCATCCGGTTGGCGTCTGGCACAGACGCCCTACAAATCCTAGAAAGCGAAATTCAAACCAGTCCGGACCATGCCGAAGTCGGAGTTGCCGCCATCGACAATGTTCCAACTGAAATCGCTCATCCAACCAATGTGCCGGGTGAAACGAATTTCGAGACCGCCCCCGAATTGGCCGATCGCGCGAGTTTTGCCATTGTCACGGACGACGTCTTCCTCACCAACGTCAAAGACCTGGTCTTCAGCGCCGCCAAAGATCGCGCCGCCCCCGGCAAAGATATAAGGCGCGAAGCGCGAGCAGTGGATTGGGTAACGAAACGTAAATGTGCCGAGGAGGGCGCCAATCGCGCGATGCTTGTCCCGAACATCCACGTCCCCATCGTCGATGATCAGGAAATGCCGTTTCGCATCGACCACCCAGCCCTCGATCCCCACGCCAAAATAGCGCATAAAGAAGTACTTCACATCGCCGCCGCCCCCCCAGCCGTGATCCCCTTCAAAATAGCGATCGTTAAACCAATCGTTGGTGGTGAAAGCGTAGGTGCCGAAGAGATCGACCGTCCACTCGGTATCCGCATACCATTCAGGGCATGGCGCGGGCGCGACCTGCTTCATCTCTTTTCCAGCGTAAGGTTCCGGTCCGGCGAAAGAGAAAGCGGTGGCGGCCAGAAGCATGCCGAGGGTTACGGCCACTTTCCTCATAGGAGGACTGCATTAAATACGTTTAAAATGAGCGTCAACCGAAAATGCGTGAATTCTCGAGGCCATTTTTTATAAACTCTAGAATCGGTTTGATTGGAGAAGTCGTGGCATGAGATCGCCGAGGCCGCCAGCCATCTCAGAATAAGTCTGTCATTCTGAGCGAAGCAAAGAATCCCTAATCATTTCTATTTCGAAGGCGCGGCTAAAGGAACATAGGCCTGTGGCCTGTGCGCCCAACGGAGCTGTTCTCCGCTACTTGCCATCCGGTGGATTGCAAGCCCGCTGGCCGCAGACTTCAAGTTCATGCTCCGTAAGACACTCTCCGCTGCTACGGCGGCAAAGATCGGCAACCTCAGTCAGAGATGAGCTCGCAGAACTTTTTCAGATCGATGTTGCCGCCGGAAACAATGGCGACGATGGGGCCTTTGCCCGCCTTGCCGGTCAAAGCGGCGGCGAGCGGCAGCGCGCCCGCGCCCTCGGAAATGATTCGCGTTTTTTCCGCCATGATTCGCATCGCGCGTTTTGTTTCCTCCAGGCTCACCACGATATAACCGTCCACCAGCGACTTAATCCGTTCCCACATGCGCGGGAACATGCTTTGACCGCCAGCGCCATCGACAAACGAAGCTTTCCACTCCGTGAAAACTTGTGGCGATCCCATTTTGAATGAGAGCGCCGCCGGCGCGGCGGTCTCCGGTTCCGCACCAAAAACTTTGATCTCCGGCCGGAGCGCCTTGAGGGCGCTGGCAACGCCGCAGATCAATCCGCCGCCGCCGATGCTGGCGATCACCGCCATTGTTTCCGGTGCGTCTTCGAGAATTTCCAACGCCATCGTGCCGTGACCGGCGATGAAATTATCGTCATCGAACGGATGAATAAATGTTCCTTCTGCTCCCGGATAAGCGCGATCTTCTAGCGCTTTCCACGCGGCGTCGTAAGAAACGAGAATTAACTTCGCGCCCAGCGCGCGCATCCGGTCGATCTTTGCCTGCGGCGCCGTTTCGATCGCAACGACCGTGCATGGCACACCCGCCTGCCGGGCCGCATAAGCAACGCCTTGGCCTGCATTCCCAGCGCTGATCGTCCAGACGCCACGTTTGCGTTCCGATTCTGGCAACATTGCCACCGCATTCGCCGCGCCGCGCAGTTTGTAAGCGTTAATCGGCTGGAGGTTTTCGAGTTTGAGCCGGACGTCGGGAAAATCTGGACCAAGCTCAAGCCGAATCAGTGGTGTGCGCAAAATCGTCTTTGCGATACGTTCGCGCGCCTCTTCGATTTCGCGCAGTTCTATCGCACGAACGGTTTCCATCATCTGCACAATGTAGATGCAGAGCTGGCTGTGTCAGCCGCAAACTGTCGATGGAGACCACCCTAACAGCGGTCCGCAAATTGCGTTGACTTCGGCAAATCGCTTCGTTAGGATTCGCATTCAGGAGGAACGCAAGCAGTCAAACAACATTGGGCCTGATCTGCGCTCACGCCTCCTGCGCACATTTGTGCCCAGCAAGGAGAACACAGATGAACACAGAAATCTCGGTAAGAACTTGCATCGTCGCGCTATTGAGCGCGTTACTTATTACGCCGGTCGTATTGGCAGTCAGCCCCGCGCCGGACGGAGGCTACGCGGGCTTCAACACGGCTGAGGGGACTAATTCCCTCTTTAATCTCACCAGCGGCCTTGATAACACGGCCCTTGGTTATCAAGCGCTCTTTCACAACACCACCGGCACCAACAACACCGGCATTGGATTCCGCTCCCTCTTTTTTAACACCACCGGCGTCCAAAACACGGCAGCCGGCATTAACGCGCTCAGCGTCAACGGCACCGGCAGCTTCAATACGTCGTTCGGCGTCAATAGTCTTGCTCACAACACCACTGGCAGCCAGAACACAGCCACTGGCGTGTCGGCGTTCTTTAGCAGCACCACCGGCGACAACGGGACCGCTTTCGGTTTCCAAGCGCTCTTTAAGAACACCACCGGCGACAACAACACCGCTGTCGGCTTGGACGCGCTCCAGTTGAACGTCTCAGCCGTCACGAACGCGGCCGTGGGTACTTTCGCACTCCAGAATAATGATTCGAGCGGAAACGGAACCGCCGATTTCAACACGGCTGTCGGCGGCTTTGCGCTCCAGGCTAACGTTGATGGCACCAGCAACACCGCCGTTGGTGCTGGTGCGATGGAGTCCGGAAACGGAGGCAACAATAACACGGCGGTTGGGGAGATAGCCGGCCTTGGCATCACTGGAAACTCGAACACCTGTCTCGGCCACTCGACCGGAAGTAACCTAACAAGTGGCGAAGGTAACATCTATATCGGCGCACAAGTGCAGGCCGGTGGTTCTGGTGAATTTGAATTCATCCGCATCGGCAGCGACACGGCTTTTACTTTTCCGTATGACACCTATATCGCCGGCATCTTCGATCGGGACGTTGATATGAGCACCGCCCAGTTTGTGTTCGTCGATGCCAGTGGAAAGTTAGGCACGATGAAGGTAAATGGTATTGGAAACAAGGGGGCGCCCCGAGCCGTTCCCCAACGCGTCCAGCCCCACGCCATTGGCCCCGACCCGAAGCAAGCCATGTTCAACCGCAAAGTTGAGAAGTTGCAAACAATGGTCGTGCAGCAACAGAAACAAATTGAGACTCTCACAGCCCAGCTCAAAGAGCAGGCCGCGCAAATCCAAAAAGTCAGCGCGCAGCTCGAAATAAACAGACGAGTGATGAAAGTGGCATCTGAGTAGGAAACAGAGCGGTCGATTCCGTCACATAGCCGGGTGTTGCTAGGCGAGGCAATGGAACGTGCCCAAACCTTAGATCAACTCAGGGACGGTCGGAGTAACAGTTATTGCGTTGATCCGGATCTGGCAATCCGAGACGGCAACTGACAATCGAGAGCGTTCGTAACAACGCGATGTTACTCAATGAATTCCTGAAAGCGCACAAGAAAGTCCACGAAATGGAAGCGGCAATGACGCAGATGGCAGCTCAGTTGTCGGAGCAAGCCACGCAAATTCAGAAAGTGAGTGAACAGCTTGAGGTCAACAAAACTGCTCCCAAATCGTTCTCAACAATCAGTAAGCTCGCGAATCCTCACCAGCAATCTGCATTTCGCAATCTGCCGTTTGACGGGACGCCCGTTTAGGCGAGTCCGGCCAGCGGCTGACCCTCTTCCCACTTGACAAAAAAAGGTCAGTCTTTCGCAACAAGTGGAGAACAGGTGACGAAAGCAAGCCGTACAGAATTATCTATCCAATAGATCTGAATTTGGCGCAGACGCTTATCCCTGGGGGCCTCTTCCCCTCTTTCAGACGTGCACTGCGGTAAACCGGACCGGGGGAAAACTAAGAAAAGAACAGCAAACATGAAACTTCAAAACTTAGTTCACATTTTTATTGGGATTGTTTGCATTGGGCTTTTGCCAAAAGCGCAGGCCGTAACGGGAGAAAATGTTCCGAAGCAGCCCGCCACTTCATTTACCGTTAACACCACGGCCAGCGACGGTGACGCGGTGCCAGGCGATGGAATATGCGAAACCGTAATCGGAAATGGTCAATGCACCCTGACTGCGGCAATCGAGGAATCGAATGCTCACGCAGGCGCTGATCGCATCGATTTCGCGATACCCACTTCCGATCCTGGCTATGATCCCGCGACCGGCAGATGGACCATCAGGCTGCAGGGAGCGATTACTGTTGGGGACTCCGCGACGCTGAACGCTACAAATTGTGTTTTTGCCGGATACCATTTTTTTCTGACCGGAGCGATTACTGTTCAGAATGGCGCGACGCTGAACGCTACGAATTGTATCTTTGCGGAAAACTATACCGACGCCGGTGGCTCGGTGATTAGCAACTCCGGCACAGTGAATGTGAGTGGGTGCAACTTTAGCAACAACACGAGCGGGGAGTATCCAGGAGGAGCCATTGTAAATGGCGGAGCGATGAATATCGATAAGAGCACCTTTGCCAATAATCGGATGCTGTATCCTTATTCCGGTGGTGGTGGCGCCATTTACAATGAAGGAACTTTAACGATAACCAATAGCCTTTTTACTGGTAACGGATCTACCTGGATTCCGCCCGGTGGCGCCGGGGGGACTTCCGGCGGGGCCATTTTTAACACGGGCACTCTCAGTGTTAGCAATTCAACGATCGCCTTTAACGACGTTACCTGGAAGGGCGGCGGTATCTATAATGTCGGCACTTTGACCTTAACTAATAGTACCGTTACTGGAAATACTGCGATTAACTTTGGCGGTCTAAACGGAGTCGATAGGGTAACCGTTCCCCCTTCTTCTGCCGGTGGCATTTATAATGGCGGAGCCTGTGCAATCAAAAGCACGATAGTGGCCCTTAACAGATCCGACCCCAATCCCAATATCCATGATGATATTGGAGGGTCATTCAGTTCCCAAGGCTTCAATCTGATCACTTCCCCCTACCCGATGCTGGATCCAGCTGGCTTGAAAAATAATGGCGGCCCGACCCAAACCATTGCGCTCCTTTTCGGAAGCCCGGCGATCGACAAAGGTAGCAGTAGTGGCCTGACCGGTAATCTGACGACCGATCAGCGCGGCCCGGGGTTCGCCCGCAGCTTTGATAACCCCGCTCTCCCGAATGCGACTGGCGGCGATGGTACGGACATCGGGGCCTTCGAATTCGGAGCTATTTCGCCCGTGAGGGGAGACTTCAACCGCGATGGATTCGCGGATTATTTGCTCTTTAATTCAAGCACCCGAAGGACAGCCGTTTGGAATCTGACCGGGAACCTGTTCACCGGAAATACCTGGGGATCAGGCGTATCGGCGGGTTGGGTGATAGCGTGCGTAGCCGATGTGAATCTCGACAGCAAGCCGGATTACCTGCTCTTTAATGCAGCGACACGCCGGACCGCGGTTTGGTATCTCAATAATACCACCATCCTGAGCACTGCTTATGGCCCGACCCTACCAGCGGGTTGGGTGTTGATCGCCGCCGCGGACATCAACCGGGATGGGCGACCGGACTATGTGTTGTTTAAGCCTGCCACAGGACAGACGGCTGTGTGGTATCTCAATGGCACTACCTACATAGCTGGCGCATATCTTCCGAGACTTCCAGCCGGTTGGACATTGATCGACGCGATCGATTTCAACGTCGATACCAGAGCGGACTTGCTTCTGGTCAATGCGACCACCCATCAAACCTCACTTTGGTATCTAGATGGCACAACCTTTGTCAGAAGTGTGAACGGACCAACTCTGCCTTCCGGCTGGGCGCTGCAGGGCTCGGCCGATTTCAATAGCGACACAAAGCCTGACTACGTGCTTTACCAGGGCGGCACGCGACGGACAGTGTTCTGGTATCTAAATGGAGGTGCTCTGATCGGAAGCGCCAGTGGCCCAACCCTGCCGACCGGTTACAGTCTCGCCTCTCCCTGAGCCAGAGCAAGCCTCGAGGCGCCGAATTATTCCGCATTTAGGAAGCGAAATCAGGGTGACAAATTGCCAACGGTGTCGACGCGCTAGCAACACCGACGGGATCAGCAATACGGCGAATGGTTTTAACGCGCTCTCTAGCAACACCAGCGGCAAGTACAACACGGCCAACGGTTATCAAGCGCTCTATAGCAACGTCGGTTTTCATAACACAGCCAGCGGTAATCAAACGCTCTATAACAATTCCACCGGCGACAGCAATATGGCCATTGGGGCCGTTGCGCTTTCTATAAACGCCACCGGCCACGATAACACGGGCTGTCGGTACCTTTGCCGGCACCAACATCACAGGCGACGGCAAATGTCTGTGGTGGCGCAGGTGTTAAAGGCGTTGAGGACGAGAGCTACACCACCCGTATCAGCAAAATTTACTTTTCTGTTGCCAGCGGCCGGCAAGTTTACGTCGATTCAGACAATAAGATCGGGACGCCTTCCTCTTCGCGTCGGTACAAGGAGGAGATTCAGCCGATGGATCATGCGAGCGAGAAACTATTCGAGCTCAAGCCGGTGAGATTCCGTCACAGAAAAGAGGTCGATCCCGGGCAGGCACTCTCCTTTGGGCTGATTGCGGAGGAGGTGGCGCAAATCAGTCCCGAGCTGATCACGCGCGATGAGCGAGGACAGCCGGAAACGGTCCGCTACGAAGCCGTGAACGCGATGTTGCTCAACGAATTCTTGAAAGAGCACAGGAAGGTCGAGGAATTGGAAGCGACGGTCGCCCGGCTCGCGGTGGAGGTTCAAAACATGAACGTCCGCGAGGCGGCTGCGCGTGCGGCAAAAATAGCGCGTCGGTAGATGGGTTAGGCACCCTGATTCAGTCGCGCGAGGATTTCGGGATCGCGCACATCGGCCCACTCGCCGGTCAGTTCGATGGCTTTTACAATTTTGCCGGATTGCGCGAGGTCGCGGACTGCGTCGGTCAATTCGTATTCGCCGCGCGGGGACGGTTTCAGTTTTGCGATGAACTCGAAAATGCTCGTCCGAAATGCGTAGAGCCCCGCGTTATACCACGGACTGGACAGCTCGTCCGGATTTGGCTTTTCTCGGAGATCGACAAGTTCCATCTGGTCGTTCACAAAAACGGCGCCGCCTTTGGTCACGTCTTCGCCGCGTCGGACGGTGAGAAGCGCTTCGAGTTCATCGGGAAGATCGACAACCTTTCTGTAGTTCTGCGAATCGACGAGAATGTCGCCGTAAGCGAGAACGAATGGCGCGTTCTGTGAAAAATTTCGCGCCAGTTCGAGCACACGCCCTGTCCCATCCTGAACAACCTGTGTTTCGTATTGAATGTCGATCTTGTAGCGGGAACCGTCGCCAAAAAAATTGCGCACCGCGTCGGCACGATAACCGACGATGATGAGAAACCGGCGCACGCCGGCGCCCCGCAGGCCTTCGACGATATGTTGCAAAACCGGTTTGCCGCGCACTTCAATCATCGGTTTGGGCAGATCGTTCGTTAGCTCGCGCATCCGCGTGCCGCGGCCGGCGGCGAGAAGAACGGCTTGGTCGATCTTAGGCACCATTTTTTGATTAGCATGATCTGGCGAAGCCGTCGATTCATTGCTGAATCGAGCACTCCTTTGTTCGCTGTCGGACGGACTTGTCCCGTAGCGCGCTCAATACGAGAGCGGTTTGGATGGAACTAGCCGATGCGGATGGGCAAATGTGCTGAGTCTTTCTAGGGGGCTGACAGCTTCGCCGGAACGAAACCACGCGGGAAACTGTCAGTTTCCCCTACGCAAGTCGAAGTGGCACACGAGTTACGTCTCCATTCGCGGCTACATGGTCTAAATGTGCGGACGCTCAAAAACCGCGGAGTCGCAATCCGTCGCCCGACGCTGTGGGTAAACTGTGCAGGCGGCCGATCCACCGGCGCTTACGACCTTTAGATTGAATACGCGCCCGAATAGCGCAAGCTCCCAGCCATGGCAGCTTTGCAATTTCTCGGTAAATATCGTGAAGGCGGTTTGCTTCTGATGCGAGTGAGCATCGGATTGATGTTCGTGATTCTGATCGCACCAGTTTTATGGTCTGGCCAGAAAGGTTGGGAACATTTCGGCTCGGCCATGCGCCATCTCGATTTTCACTCGCATTTTGCTGTCTGGGGATTTTCGGGGCGCTGGGCGGTTGTGTCGGCGGCTTCTCATGATGCTTGGGATTATTTTTTCGGATTGGTGTTCTGCTCACGCTTGCCGTCACTCTGATTTACCTGGTCGGCGTTTGGGGCGTCGCAGGATTTCACGTCCGTATCCCGCCACTGGAGATGTCGATCCTGCTTTTCAGTCTGCTCTTGATCGGGCCGGGGAAATACAGCGTCGATAAGAATTAGAAGCCATCTCATCAGATGGCTTCTAGTGAGAAGTGATTGGTAAGGACGGCTCGCCGAGCCGTCCGCACCGAACGTTCCACGATGCGGCGCGCCTGGCCCGTCTCCGCCATGAACGGGCTCCGCCGTGGCGAGCAGCCAAACCGTCACTTCCCACCAACCGCTACGCCTTTGGCGGCGTGACGATCAGCGCCGGCAAATTCGCCTGCTTGATCAGTGCGCTTACTTTCGGCAGATCCTCCGCCTTTAGCTGCGCCCATTTCTTCAATTGCTCATCCAGATTTCCGCTGAGCAACTGAAACACTTCCAGTTGCGGCTTGGTCGGCTCGTTGTCGCCGTAATCGATCACGTGACTGAAGCTATCGAACCGTTCATTCAACATGTTCGGGAACGCCAAATTTCCTTCCGAGCCTTTCATGTTTACCTGGACAAGTTGTTGCTCGATCTCTTCCATTTTCTTCTCGAGATCGTCGGCCGCATCGAGGCCGGGCTTAAGCCGTTGATCGCCGCCGTAACGTTGATGGAGATCTTTGACCTGCGATTTCACTTCCCGGATTTCATTGACCGCTTGATGCAATTGGGAAATGCGATCTTTCACCTGCATCGACAACCCAAACTGTTTTTGCAACGCCGCTTCCTGGCCTTTGGTGCGCGGATCGATTGCCAGATGTAACGGCACGGTCTGCGATTTTCCGCTCACGGTTAGTTTGACCTGATAATCGCCAGGCAACGCGAGCGGCCCCTTCGGGCCGTTGCCCGAGTAGAACGCCCCCGGAATTTGGATCGGATCGTCGTAGCGCAAGTCCCACGCAAAACGATTCATGCCTTCTTTCGCAGGAATCGTTTTCACGCGCTCGACCCGATCGGGCCATTCTGGCGGTTGTTCGCCTTCCTTTTTCTTTTTGCTGGAGAGATGGCGCACGATCTTCCCGGCGGAATCAAGAACGTCGAGCGTTACTTCGTCCTTCGGTTCGCTCTTGAAATAGTAATCGATGATTGCGCCCGGCGGCGGATTGTCGCCAACCGGCTGGCGCTTATCGAATTCCTCCGGGTAATGCAAACGCAGCGCGGTCTGCGGCTGATAAAGGATCGTCTCATCCTGGTTATTCTGTGGTTTCAACTGGCGCACGGGCGTGATGTCATCGAGCACCCAGAACGAACGGCCATGCGTCGCCACGACGAGATCATCGTCCTTCACCACCAGATCGTGAATCGGCGTGACCGGCAGATTCAATTGCAGCGGCTGCCAATGCGCCCCGTCATCGAACGAGATGAAAACGCCGATCTCAGTGCCGGCGTAGAGCAAACCGCGTCGCTTCGGATCTTCGCGCACGGCGTGCACGAATGCGCCATCGGGAATTCCATTCGTGATCGCCGACCACGTCTTGCCGAGATCGGCCGTCTTGAAAATGTAGGGCTTGAAATCGTCGAGCTTATGCCGATCCACCGCAACGTAAGCCGTGTTCGCATCAAATGGCGACGCCTCGATCAGATCGACCGTGCTCCACTCCGGCATCTTCGGCGTCACGTTCGCCCAGTGCTGTCCGTCATCGGTCGTGACTTGGACCAATCCATCGTCCGTGCCGGCCCAGAGTGTGCCGGTTTTCACTGGCGATTCTGCCAGCGCGAAAATGGTGTCGTAATATTCGACCGAGGTGATGTCGTTCGTTAGGGGACCGCCGCTCGGTTTTTGTTTGCTCTTATCATTTCGTGTTAAATCACCGCTGATCTGTGTCCAGCTCTGGCCGTGATCGCTTGATTTGAAAACGCATTCCCCGGCGGTGTAAAGCACGTCGGGGTTGTGTGGCGAAAGCATCAGTGGGGAGACCCACTGAAACCGGTGCTTCAAATCTTCCGCGCCATGCCCGGAGTTATCGAGCGGGTAGGGGCTGATGTCGTGCGCTTCCTCTTTGCTTTTGTCATAACGAACGGCGTAGCCCTCGCTGTTGGAATAAATGATGTGCCAATCGCGGGGATCGGGCACGACAAATCCGCACTCGCCATCGCCGGCTTGGAACCAATCTTCCCGCCCGATCGTTCCGGAATCCGTCCGGCTCGCGATGCCTACGTTGGAGTTGTCCTGTTGCGCTCCATAGATGTGATAGGGAAATGCGTTATCGACTGCGACATGATAGAACTGCGCGGTCGGCTGATTGTTCTGCGTCGTCCACGTTTTGCCCGCATCGGTCGAGACGCTCGCGCCGCCATCGTTCACATTTGCGATCCGATTGGGATCTTCCGGATCGATCCACAGCCCGTGATGATCGCCGTGGCGCGCCGGCAGGAGCGCGAAATTCTTGCCGCCATCGACGGAACGGAAAAGACCGGTGTTCACGACGTAAAGCGTGTCGGGCGATTTGGGATCGGCGTAAACCTTACTGAAATACCATGCGCGCTGCCGGAACCGGCCATCGTCATTCACGCGTGTCCACGTTTGGCCCGCATCATCGGAACGATAAATGCCGCCTTCTTTCGCCTCGATGATCGCATAAACGCGATTCGAATCAGCACCGGAAACAGCGACGCCGATCCGTCCAAGAATCCCCTCCGGGAGACCGTTTCCTTCCAGCCGCTTCCACGTCACACCGTTATCAGAAGACCGATAAAGGCCGCTGCCCGGCCCGCCACTGGAAAAAAACCACGGCTGCCGTCGCGCCTGCCAGAGCGACGCGAACACGATGTTAGGGTTGTGCGGATCGAACACGATGTCGATGCCGCCGGTGTTTTCGTCTTTGAACAAAACATTGGCCCAGGTCTTGCCACCGTCGGTCGTACGAAAGATGCCGCGTTCCTTGTTAGGGCCAAAGGCGTGACCCAGCGCCGCCACCAGCGCCACATCCGCATTGTGAGGATCAACAATGATCGCCCCGATGTTGTGCGTGTCCCGCAGGCCAACATTTTTCCACGTTTTGCCAGCATCGATCGATTTGTAAACGCCGAGCCCATAGGTTGTGTTCCCGCGAATAGCGGCTTCACCAGTGCCAGCGTAAATGACGTTATGGTCCGACGGCGCAACGGCGAGCGCGCCGATGGAGGAAATGTCTTCCTTGTCGAACAACGGGGTCCAATTCGCGCCGCCGTCGATCGTTTTCCAAATGCCGCCCGCGACGGCTCCGAAATAGTAAGTGCCCGGCTCACCGGGAATCCCTTCAATCGCGAGCGCCCGCCCACCGCGAAACGGGCCGATCTGCCGCCATTGCATTCCATTGAAAAGTTTTTCGTCGATGATCGCGGCCGGCGCAGACACTTGGCGGCCGCTCGGGCTGGGCGTGGGCGAGGGGACGCCGGGGCCGCCGCCCCGAATCGGCGTTGGTTTCGCCGCAAAACCGATCGAACCAGCGACAAGAAAAACGAGGAAATGAAGAAACGGACGCAACTGAGACTTGAACATCCCGGTAAGGTGAGGAACTTGCGTCAGCGATCAACTAGATTCCTTGAAATTCAGAACGCTTTAGTCATCATTGCCGCCGAGGAGATTCTTCAGCATCGGCTGCGGATTAGTCGGTAGTTCCTCTACGTCCCGCAGCTTCCGCGCAATCGCCCGCGACCGAACATCGACATCCTCCATCTTCTTCGCTGCTTGATCGAGCTTGTCTTTCACCCCCGATAACGCTTCGCCAAATTTCCCGAACTCTGTTTTCACTCCCGCTAACAAATTCCACACCTCGCTCGACCGCTTCTGAATGGCGAGGGTCCGAAAACCCATTTGAAGGCTATTGAGTATCGCCAGTAGTGTGGTCGGCCCGGCGAAAGAAACGCGGCAGTCGCGTTGGACTTGCTCGCTTAAACCGACGCGGCGAATCGCCTCGGCATACAATCCTTCGGTCGGCAAAAACATAAACGCGAAATCGGTCGTGCGCGGTGGGTTAATGTATTTCGTGCAAATATCTCTGGCCGATTTCTTCAACTGCGTTTCCAAACTCTTCATCGCGCTCTCGACTAGATCAACATCTCCTTTCTCCTGTGCGGCCAGCAGACGCTGATAATCCTCGGTCGGAAACTTCGCATCGATCGGCAGCCAGACCGGCGCGCCATTTTCATCGCCGGGAAGTTTAATCGCGAAGTCGACATTCTCTGCGCTGTCGTCGCGTGTTCTCACGTTGCGCGCGAACTGGTCGGGCGTGAGCACTTGTTCGAGCAACGCACCGAGTTGCACTTCGCCCCAGCCGCCGCGGGTTTTCACATTGGCCAGCACTTTTTGCAAGCCGCCGACGTCGCTGGCCAATTGCTGCATCGCGCCGAGGCCCTGATGCACCAGCTCGAGCCGTTCGCTCACCAGCTTGAACGATTCACCCAGTCGTTTTTCCAGTGTGCCCTGCAATTTTTCATCGACCGTGGCGCGCATTCGGTCGATCTGCTGCGCGTTATCCCGTTGCAATTCTTTCAGCCGAAGATCGACAATAGATCGCACGCTCTCGAGCGATTTCGTTAATTCCTCCCGCTGCGCTTTGGACGCATTCGCATTCTCTTCGCGGCTCCGCGCCATTTCTTCGCGCAACATGCGCTCTTCTCGCTCCTGAGCCCGTTCGAGAAGCTCGATCTTGCCTACTACGGCACGATCGTCGCGTTGACCAAGACGGCTCAGAGCGAAAACGACCGTCGCAAGCAAGGCGCTGCCGAGCAGACCGGCAAGAAGATAGAAAAACGGAGTCACAATGCGTGAATATCTGTAGCGGCGGTCTTTGACCGTCGCAAACCTCCTCCTAAAGACGGTGACAGACCGCCGCTCCAATCAAAAGCGCATCTTCAGTCCGCCGTAGGCCGCGCGACCGAGCGCCGGAAAGCCGAACACTTCGGCGTAATGTTCGTTCGTCAGGTTGTCGATCCGGCCGAAGATCGACAGGTGTGAATTGACGTCGTATTCGCCGGCGAAATTAAGCAATGCGTAATCTTCGATGTCGAAGTTCGGGCCGCCAAAGTTCAATTCTTCGCGGGCGTTCACAAATTTGGCCGAAATCGTTGTGCGCAGTTTCTTGCACCAGAGATATGAAGCGGAAACATAGACTTCGTTGCGCGGCCGGCGCGGCAAGCGCGCGCCTTGGGGTTGCGAAATATTGGCGTTGTCGGTTTTTTTCGCTTCAAGGTAAGTGTAGCTCGCCGTGAGAGTGAGATCGGCAATCGGCGTGGCACGCAATTCCGTTTCGACGCCTTGCGTCTCGGCTGCGCCAAGATTCAGCGTGCGGAATTGCCCATCGAAGCCGATCACGTTGGACAAATCATTGTGAAAATAGGTCGCGCCAAGCGTTACTCTCCCGCGATCGCGGGACCAAAGCCGTTGCTCCAGGCCGATGTCCCAGCCACGATCTTCTTCCGGACGCAGCGCGAAGTTCATTCCGAAAATCTTGTCCTGGCTGCTGGGTGGACTGAATCCAGTCGCGACACTCGAATGCAGTGTCGTGTTCGTCTGGTCGATCTTGTAACTGCCAGCAAAGCGATAGGTCCAGACATCGCCAAATTGATTAAAGTGATCGATCCGACCTCCGGCAACGAGCACGAGCTCGGGGATCGGGGTGAGCATGGCTTGCAGAAATCCGGCGGTCTCATCCGTGTGATCGCTGATGAACTTCGGTCCGAAAATAACAAACGGCCGCTCTTGCCCCGCGTTTACGCGACTGTAGAAAAATCCGGAGGTGATCGTGAGCCAGGATACCGGGCGAACATTGTTTTGGTAGTCGATCGTGGTGCGCTCGAACAAAGCCCGCGTCGGCCCGACGAATCCGTCCTGGTTTGGATCGTTGATCTGCCGCTCATGATCATAATCGATAATTAACTTGTGTTCCCACCAGTCGTTTACTCGAAGATCGATGTGCGGGGCGATGAGCCACTTTTCGGTCAAAAAATGATCCACCGCTCTTGGATCGAAGATCGTGTTCGGATTTCCAGTCTCGCTTTCCGAATAGGCGAACAGGCTGCCGATCCGCAACTGGTCGTTAGGCGACCAACCGACATCCGCGATTCCGGAGGTGTTACGATACTCGTTGTTCGGCCGCGCGTTGTCGGTGTCGATTCGGCTCGCGCCGATCGAGTAATCGAACTGCTCGATTTTGCCCTCGCTTTCGAGTGATTCGCGAAAGGTATCGAACGATCCGCCTTCGGCGCTCAAGGTAAGTCCCGGTGTTCCTTCGCCTTGTTTGGTAAAAATTTGCACGACCCCAGCCAAGGCACGTGGGCCATAAATCGTGCTCTGTGGGCCGCGCGCAACCTCGATCCGATCAATGTTGTCCGTAGTCAGATTGGCAAAATCAAATTGACCAGCCAAACCTTGATTAATCGGAATTCCATCGAGAAGCACTTGCATGTCCTGGCTGGGCAAGCCGCGCATGAAAACGGAAGTGAGCTGGCCGGGTGTGCCGGTTTGCACGACGTTCAGTCCCGGGACTTCGCGCAATGCGTCACTCACCCGTTCGATTTGCTTTTGCTCGAGATCGTCTGACGAAATTACGCTGACACTGGCCGGCGATTGATCGAGCGGAACGTCGCTGCGCGTGGCGGAGACGACAACGGTTTCAGTTTCAGCTTGTTCGTCCTGCCCGAGGCACGCAAGCGGCGCGAACACGAGCGACGCTGCGATTCGGATTGGGTAGCACACGCGTCTCGTGTGTTGGCAAGCGCGTCCCGCGATTGCGAACTTTTGTTGTGCCATGGGACGCCGCTTAGACAACGTTTTCCAGAAAGATCGTTTCGGCGCGATGCCGAAACCAGCACGCGGGACGCGTGCGCTACCCCACATGAACCAAAACAGACGATGTAACATAACAAGTTTCCTCCAACTCAATTCCGAGAGTCGGACTTGTTTGTCCCGTTCCGGCACGTGCCGGTCGGACGCATCGCCCAGCTCTCATTCTTCTTTTGGCGAAGAAGTTTTTTCGCTGTAGCCAGGGCGCTCTGTCGCCGTGCTGTGAAACGCCCCGACAAAGCGGGGCGGCTAGAACGAATGAGGTGGACTCGGTCGAATATTCTGGCTCCTGGCTTATGGCGCCGGTGTGGCACACACCTTTTTCCCGCCTTCACCCCCGAGAGTTTTCGGGGATTGGCCCATGGGAAATTGTATCCAGTTACAGCAGCGCAACTGCTCCCGATTTGCACGGGATTTCTCGCGCCGATCCACTTTGACTAAGCTCGCAAAGAACTAAGTTCAACAACTAGTCGCTTGCGCTTGGCCGCTCAAGTTTTATTTAATGGGCTTTACCTTTGTGGATTCCAACGATTCCAATTTCAACTTCGTTATCACCGGCGGCGCTGGGTTCATCGGATCGAATCTTACCCTCGAATTGCAAGAGCGCTTTCCCAATGCGCGGCTGACGGTCATCGATGATTTTCGGTCGGGCGATTTTAAGAATCTGATCGGTTACCGGGGAGATTTCGTGGCCCAAGATCTGGCGAAACTCGACTGGCGCGAACAATTTGGCGACGAAAAATTCGACGCCATCTTTCATCTCGCGTCGATCACTGACACCACTTTGCACGACCAATTCGTCCAAGTGCACGACAACGTGGAAAGTTTTCGCCGGATCTTGAATTTCGCGCGCCCAACCGGGACGCGGATCATTTACGCGTCGTCGGCGGCGACGTACGGCGCGGCCACGGAAGCGAGCGTGGAATCAAACGGCGCGACGCCGGCCAATATCTACGCATTTTCCAAGACGATCATGGACAATATCGCCGTGCGCGAAGCGAAAGCGTCGTCGGATTGGATCATCATCGGTCTGCGCTACTTCAACGTCTATGGGCCGCGTGAAGCGCATAAAGGCGTGCCGGCGAGCATGGTTTATCATCTATCGCGGCAAATGAAGGCGGGACAGCGCCCCCGCATTTTCAAGCACGGGGACCAGAAACGCGATTTCGTTTACGTGAAGGACGTGGTCGATGGCAGCATTCGCGCGCTTAACGCGGAGATGAGCGGGATTTACAATCTCGGCAGCGGGCAGGCGCGCTCGTTTAATGAGCTGATTGACGTTCTGAACAAATGTTTGGGCACGAATTTTCAGCCCGATTACATCGACAATCCGCACACACATTATCAGAATTTCACGCAGGCCGATTTGAGCAATGTGCGCCGCGCGCTTGGGTATGAGCCCCGCTTTCCGCTCGAAGACGGCGTCCGCGATTACATGGCCTGGCTGAAAGGCGGGTAACGCCCTTCTTGGAGTGCGGCGATCCCGCCGTGGCGGGACCGCTCTCAAAGTTAGCCACGGCGAATCCGTCCTGTGGCGGATGCGGACATGTCCGCGCACTCCAAATCATCCTTCCCAGAAAAATTTCGTCGGACGATTGATTTCTGGTGGAAGACTCTTGTGGACCGGGCAATTCAGCCCGGTTTGTTCGAGAATTTTCCGATGCGGCGAATCTGGCGGCAGCGGAATATGAACCTCCGATGGCAATCCAACAATCCGTCGCGGGGCATCCTTCGACATTTCCTTCTTCACCGAAACAGTCATTCCCTTAAGGCTAACGCCCAGTTCCTCGGCCTTGATGCCCATGGTGGTGCCGATGCAGGTGCCCAGCGCAGTAGCGACGAGATCGGTCGGCGAAAACGATTCGCCTTTTCCCTTGTTGTCGGTCGGAGCATCGGTCGCGATTTTCGATTGCGACGGCCCATGCGTGGCGTCGCAATGCAAATCGCCGGCGTATTTAATGGAGACTTCGACCATGACTGACTATCGGTGCTCTGGCCTGTTTGTCATGCGCCACGAATGACGAATGACGAATGCCCAATGACGAAGGAATGACGAAATCCTAATGACGGATCGAAGGACTTCGTCATTCTACATTGATTCGTCATTCGTCATTCGTGCTTCGTCATTGTTATCGCTGTTTCCTGGATTTTCCCTGCGTGTCGGGCAAACACATCTCGAAAAACGCTCGTTAGATCGCCATCGTGCAGAATGATCATGTCGGTATCGTGTTTTTTCCGGTTGTCGTTTTGCCAGGCCTCATTCCACCAGCAGAAACCGATCACGGCGGGCCAGCGATTAGAGAACAAATCCTCGAGTGCATGCTCAGCCCAGCGAGCCGCATCGACATGTGGATTGTGCAGATCGCAGGCGAACTCGGCGATAATGATTGGTTTGCCAGGCGCGATCTTCGTTAGGCGGGGATAGGCCTGTGCCATTTTGAATCGGAAACTCTCTGTGCCGTCGCGAGTTGTCGGCGTGGTGGGGCCGTAAGCACTCAGACCGACCCAGTCGCAGTAATCAGGGCCGGGGAAGTAATTCTCGAGTGCGTTCCATTTTCGTTCCGGCTCGTCATACCAATTGACGTGCCAGACCCATTGCAGGTTATCGGCGCCCTCGGCCCGCAGGAGATCGACAATGTGTCGATACGCTGCGATGTAGCGGCGCGGTCCTTCCCTGGGGCCGCCATTCCATTTTCCGTTCCAACCAAACCAGTCGCCGTTTGGTTCGGTGCCCCATTCGATCAGAATGGGTGAGCCGAATTTTTTCGCGTCGCGCGCCCAAGTGCGAAGATCGGCATCGAATTCGCCGGCGATGATTTTTTGCAGCGTGAATAATTTCTCGGCGTGCTGTTGATCGACATCGGAGCGCAACATGAGACGGATGTAAGGCGCTCTGGCAAGGCTGCCAATCCAGTCGCACATTTCCGCTGGAAATCGGCGGGACTCGAACCAGTTGTTGGCGAAATAAACCCACGCAGCTTTCTTGCCGACCGCCTCTTCATAACGCGCGACATCGGCTCGAGTGACATCGTGCTCGGTCGGGTCGTGGTCATCGGTGCCGACTCCACCCCAGTAGAGTCCGTGATAAAGTTTGCCTTCAGGCGGTGTCGAAATTATTTGCGCATGCGTTGGTGCGACCAGAAACGCCGGAAGCAAGAATCGACAGAGTATTGATCTCACGGAGGCGGAAGATACCACCATTTACAAAGACGGCCGCCGACCGCGCAGCCGCCATGCGACCATTCGTTCACACGGCCTTGGCCACGAGACGCAAATGATGGATGCGATCGTGAGCGCTTTTGACCTCGTGGTATTGATGGGAAATGATTTCCCGCAACGGCGAGGAGAGCCTGTTGTGAACGGCCTTTTCGTACTCGTGCATGGCCGAATCTTCGCCGCGCTCGCACTCGGCCAGGATGGCGCGATCGTCGCGCGAGATCGCAATTCGCAGATTGATCCATGTCCGATGAAACGCTCCGACTGTGCTCGTCGTTTGGGGGGGTTCGAATTGGCAAAGCCGTCGCACCGTGTTCCGCAGGTCGGCGAGAAATCGGCCGCGTTGATGAGCATAATCGTCGAAGAGGGATTTGAGCTTCGGATCTTTGGCCGCCTCCGAGGCCTTTTTATAACCACGCTCGCCATCCTGGAGCGTTCCGACTAAGTGATTGATCAAACGGACGATGTCCGGTCGCTGATCCATATAATATTGGTTCGGGTCACGACCGGGAAGTGCGCTCAATTCGAACCAATCTTTGGCGGTACTTGCGATCGAGATGCTTCGCGATAGCCTGAGTCATGCATAAGAACGTAATTGGCCAAGATCTGACCAGGGAATCGCCGCGCAGTCCGCGGATTCGTGTTGGCGGTTATGCGATTCTCGGACGCACGATCGATAAATGCCGTGCGCTGGTGGCAGGAAATATCGGCGAATATCATTTCGATTGCCCGTTGGATAACACGCTCTTTGGGTTCAAGGGCGTGAAGGGCGTCGATTTCAAAGCGCAAATCGAAAGCGGCGCCAGCGATCAGCAGATGGCGGAATGGCTCGACCAGGCGGGCGAGAAAAAAACACCGGACGAAATCAGGCGTCGGAGCGATGAAGTCACAGCCGCGAGCCTCTACAACGACCCGGAAAAACGAGATTGGTTTGCCGAGGAATGCAAGAAACTCGGACTCGATCCGGCGAAGACGACGACGTTTGAATGGCTCGAAGCCGATGACAAAGCCAGCCACCAACAGACTTAAATCGTTGAAGGTGGATCGGCTTCTCCGAAGACGATGGCGAACAAGTCGCCGTTAGGCGCAAAATTTGGCGCCTTCGGCGTGTTTGCTTGCCAACGCGTTGAGGACAACGCGTTCCACCTACGTCTTGATGAGCGGAGGCGGCTCGTCTTCCGTTAGGCCGGTGTCCACGCCGCGGCGGAGTTTGCTGTGGCGGACACTATACAGAAAGTAGATCGACAATCCGATGACAAGCCAGACGACGAATCGTCCCCACGTTTCCAGTGGCAGACTGAGCATCAGGACGAAGCAGAACAGAACTCCGAGAAGCGGGAAGATCGGAACCAGCGGCACGCGAAACGGGCGGGTCCGAGTGGCATCTTTCCGGCGCAGAATGATTACGCCCAAACAAACCAGGATGAACGCGAACAGCGTTCCGATATTTGTTAGATCGGCCAGCGAACCGATATCGGTGAACATGGCCACCCCTCCCACAACCACACCGGTCCAGATGGTGGTGATGTATGGGGTACGAAATCGCGGATGGATTTTGGCGAAGTAACTCGGGAGCAATCCATCGCGCGCCATCGCCATGAAAATGCGTGGCTGCCCTAACTGAAAGACCAGTAGCACCGAGGTAAGGCCCGCGAGTGCGCCTGCGCTGATGAGTGCTTGCGCCCAAGGGCGACCAGCGAATGCCGTCGCGACCGCCGCCGAATCGCCAAGATAGGTTGTGTATTTTCTCATCCCGGTCAGCACTGCTGCCATTAACACGTAAAGCAAAGTGCAAATAATCAGGCTTGCGATGATCCCGATCGGCATATCGCGCTGCGGGTTTTTTGTTTCTTCGGCAGTTGTGGATACAGCGTCGAAACCGATGAACGCAAAAAAAACGATCGCGGCGCCGCTCATCGTTCCACCAAGTCCAGTCGGCATAAACGGATGCCAATTCACGGGATGAACCAGGAACGCACCAAAGGCGATGACGAAAACGACGACCGCAACTTTTATGATGACGATGGTTGTATTCGTGCGCGCGCTTTCGCGGATTCCGTAGACCAGAAGCACGGTGACGGCAGCGACAATGAGTAACGCGGGGAGATTGAGCGCGATGCTATGCCCGGCGATCACCGGGAGAGTGGTGGAGGAATAATTCGCCAAAGCGTCGCCTCCTTGCTTGATGATGCCGCCGGCGGTGGCCTGGTCGTTGACCAACCAGAGCGGAAATTTCAGGCCAAACAGGCTGCCACACAGTTGAACGAAATACCCGGACCATCCGACTGCGACGGCCATGTTGCCGACTGCGTACTCGAGAATGAGGTCCCAGCCGATGATCCAGGCGATGATTTCGCCGAGCGTTGCGTAGGAATAGGTGTAGGCGGAGCCCGAGACTGGAATCATTGACGCGAGCTCGGCATAACAAAGCGCGGCGAAACCGCAGGCAACTGCGGCAACGACGAACGAAAGCATGACGGCCGGTCCCGCGCCCGGTCTGCCAAACACGAGCTCCGCCTGTGTGATCCACGAAGTAAGGAAGTTCAGGACCGGTGTTTTCCAGAGCGATGCTTCGATTTGTTCGCCGGCTGCGGCCGTTCCCGCTAGCGCGAAAATTCCCGCGCCGATGATGGCGCCAATACCGACGCACGTAAGATCGAATGCGCTGAGAGCGCGTTTAAGCTGGCGCTCCGGCGCAGCCGCCTCCGCCATTAAGAGATCTGGGCTCTTGGTTCTAAAAAGATTTGCGGCCACGTCGGGCAAAATCGTGGCATCAGACCAACTGTCGGGTCAACACTAACTTTCGAGCTGATGCTTGTTTGGAGAGCATCTCGATCTTGGTCACCTTACCGTCCCGCAGCCATTCCTCGCTCGACGTCGGTAATCGCTCTTTCTACGTTGGTGACCGCGCGCACACGCCATCCGCCTTTGTTATGCTCGGCCATCCTGAGCTCGTCCCGAGCGGCCCGCAAATGTTCCAAAGCCGCTCTCATGTGGAGCTGGTCGGCCCGCGCGTGGCTGAGACCGAGGGTTCCTGCTACAACTGCAACAACAACGCCAACTCGTAATGTTTTCATGATGCTCGTTCTAATCGGTGCGCGCGCGTGGCGTCAAGTCATCCGATTGACGTCGCGCCGTTCCTACTATATTGCGCGCTTCGCGGGTAACCGCGAGGCGCGCCGCAAGATCGACAACGGCGTCAAGCGCACGAGCGCCATTCCGATTTTCATCAGCAATCCGGGAATAACCAGCGCACGATCGGCTTCTACAGCGGCGAGCGCGTCGCTTACGACTTTTTCGACGGACACATGAATGAACTCAGGGCCGTGTTCGGGTTCGTTGCCGGGACGTTTGGCGACCTCTTGGAACTCGGTGTGAATCGGGCCGGGACAAAGCGCCGTGACACTTACGCCGGTGCCGCGTAACTCCGCCCGAAGCGCTTCGCTGAAACTGTTTACGTAAGCTTTGCTCGCGGCGTAAAGGGCGAAGCCGGCGATGGGAAGAAAACCGGCGGACGAACTCACGTCCAGGATTGCGCCGCGTTTTTGCGCAATCATCTTTGGAAGCAAGGCGCGGGTGAGATGGGTGAGCGCGACCATATTTACGGCCATGATTTGGCGATTGCGCGCGGGATCGCTGGTGGCAAAGGGGCCGAGATCGCCCAGGCCGGCGTTGTTAATCAACAGGTCGATGTCGATCTTGTTTTGGTCGAGCCAACAAACCAGCGACTCGAGCTGCGCTGGCTCGGCCAGATCGACAATTCGTATGTGAACGGTGAGATCCCCGTTGCGATTGGTCAGCTCAGTTCGCAACAGATCCAGACGTTCGCCGCGGCGCGCGGCCAAGACTAACGAGCGCGCGCGTCCCGCGAGTTGCCGCGCAAACTCGCGGCCGATTCCCGCTGAGGCGCCGGTAATGAGGGCGGAGCAATTGTCGAGTTTCATCGCTTAGTGAGAGATTCGAGCTCGCGCCTGGTCAGCGGACGATAATGACCGGGCGGAAGATCGGCGAGACGTAAATTGCCGATACGGGTTCGCACGAGGTGTTTCACTCGAAAACCGACGGCCTCAAACATGCGCCGAATCTGACGATTGATTCCCTGGCGCAAGGTTGCGCGCAGGCGAGTTGGTCCGATCGCATGAATTCGCTCGATCCGAGCGCATTTTCCGTCGAGGACAATTCCCTTTAGCAACTTTGGCGTCAGGGCCGAATCCCATGGTCGATCCAACGTGAGCTCGTATTCTTTGTCCAATTTGTAGCGCGGGTGAGTCAGTCGTTGGGCGAGATCGCCGTTGTTTGTGAGAAGAATAAGGCCCTCGGTTTGCGCGTCGAGCCGGCCGATGTTGAATAGCCGGCGAAATTTCGGCGGGACCAGATCGAAAATCGTATCGCGAGTGTGCGGATCTTTCCGTGTCGAAACAAAGCCAGCCGGCTTGTGCAACATAATCGTGAGCGGCGGATCGAGATGCACGAGTTTGCCATCGACCTTGACGTGATCGCGTGCCATCGGCTGCACGCTGAAATTTGTGCAGACCTGCCCGTTAATTGTGACGCGTCCGGCGGCGATGAGTTCATCGCAATGCCGGCGCGAGCCGACGCCCGCGGCAGCGAGGAAACGGTTGAGACGCATGGAATCGTGAATCGTGATTCGTTAAATCGTAAATCGGTCCCGCCGATTTCACGATGTAACGATTCAACGATTCACGTTCTTACACATCCGGTTTGGTCTTGGGAAGGCCGATGACCCTCTGTTTTTCCTTCCACTGACCCCGCTTCTTCAGAAGCTCGACGCGCTCGAAACGTTTGAGCACGTTCCGCTTGGCGGCAATGGTGCTGGCGCCTTTTAAACTGCGGTGTTGCGACATAAATTGTGTGACAGATTAAGATCGTTGTAATGTTATAACGAAAAAGGAGCGGGCATATTAAACTGTTGCCGGGATTTTTCAAATGGAGTTAGCCAATCCTTTGCCGCGCAGGGTGCGCAAGTCGAATGCGCGGCTTGGCATCATCGTGACGGCGTTAATCGTGCTGATTGCGGGCTACGGTGTGGCGAACACAAGCGCGTTCCAGTGGTTTCTGTTGCAGGCCTCGCTTCAGAGCCGGTTTCCGAATGTGCAATGGATCACCGCTCCCGAGCTGGCCGATTGGTTGCAAGATCGACAACGCGAACCGCCCATCCTGCTCGATGTTCGCAGCGAAGCCGAATGGAACATCAGTCATCTTCCCGGGGCGCGCCGTGTTGATCCGGGCGCGCCTGTCGGTGTTGTCGCGCCAGCTCTTACCAAGCACACGACCATCGTGACGTACTGCGCGGTGGGCTATCGTTCGGGCGATCTGGCCACGCATTTGCGCGCGGCAGGTTTCACCAACGTCAAAAATCTTGATGGTGGCATCTTTGAATGGGCTAACGAACACCGGCCGCTCGTCCACAACGGCGAGCCGGTGTCACGCGTGCATCCGTATAACGAATTTTGGGGACGGCTGTTGTCGAAAGACGTGCGCGCGCCGTAAAGCTGCGAGCGCAAGCGGCGTAACTATGTGGTCCGAGTAGCGCACTGCCCGCCCGCCGTGTGCTGAATGAAATGGCTGTTGGGCGCACACACCATGCGCCTTAACTGCCGGCACAAACTCAGCGCCCACCTTTTACCGGCCTTGCGATTCGGATTGCTTCGAAACCAGGCCGATGCTAAACCTTGGCGATGCACGAAATTATTCTCGCCCGATCCAATTCAAACCTTGCCACGCATTTTCGTTCGATCGTTTTGGCAGCTACTGGTCTGCTGGTTATTGCTGCGGGTGCAAATGGCGGTGCTCCCGCGGCGAACACGAGCAATGAGCTATCCGCTATGGACGTTCATGGCGTCCGGCGTTCTTGCCCGGTCAACAAGCCGCCGGGCTGGCTCGCGGACGCTGTGGCAAAAGCGGAGGTGGAGTATCCGGAATGGGGCAAAAACCATCATGAGCAGGGGACGGGCGTGTTTCGGATGTCGGTAGATTCAAAGACGGGCAAGGTGACGCACGTGTCTACGGTAAAATCGACCGGCTTTCGCGATTTGGATGATTCTGCTATTGCCGCCTTAGGCCGGTGGCGCTGGAAGCCAGGAACGTGGACAGAGACAGACGTGGCAATCAACTTCGGGTTAGGCAAGGCGACTGGCGCGTCGCCTCAGGCTGGGCTCCCGAATTATCGGGGCACGAGGGGTGCAGGCATGCCGCAGGGTGGTAGCGGTGGTGGTCGCTACTGATCGAAAGATCTCCAGGAAATTAGAGGAAAATTAGGGGTCAGGCGTCAAGACCTCTTGACCGACAATAGCCAGGGCCGGAATCTGGTTCGTTAGACTTGACCGGTCAAACCAGTCAAGTTGCAAGACGTGAGTTTTGCGGACCGCGGTTACAGCCTGTTGCTGAGCACAACGTAGGTTCCGGATGCGGCGACTTGATGGTAAATATGAAAGCGATCGGTCAGCACTGTTCTCCAGTGATCGATGCGGTCCTGTTCAATGATCAGATAAACGCCTTCAGGCTGGCCCCATCGGTTGAGCACGTCATGTTCATCGAGAAAAACGTTGATTCGCGGTTTGCCGATTGGCGCTTCCTTTAGCGGGTTCTGATTCACTAGAAAAAAATGCCGGTCCAGATAAAAAATGAGGCTGCTGCTGTCGTCGAGCGGGCCCTCAAAGAGGAGGGCGCTGTCGGTGTCTGAGTGGCTGTTGAGAAATCGGGCGAGGTCGGCCAGCGAAAAATAGGGCGCCATGCGCGCGACACCGTCAATCATGGTCAGGCCGCTTGGAACCATGGCAATTCCCAGAACGATGGCGGCGAGTTTCTCTCGCTGGTTGCGAACAAGATAAAGCGAAACGCCCACCATGGAAACGAGCGCGATCGCAGTGATTATAAGCATCGGGCGGAAGGCGAGCCAGGTCGACAGCGGCATGTCATGTAAAGCCCGCCAAGCTGTCCAGCGCGAATCCATCGCGCTCCATTTTCCGTTGAGCGATTGGGCTGCGGCGGTGAGAAACAGGGCGAGAGATCCAATGGCCACGCCAGCAAGACCAACTCCGACCAGTCCGATGCCGCGCAGTTTCGCAGGCATTCGATTCCAAGCCGTGGCCACCCAGATCGCAAACGCCGGCCACATACTCATCGAGTAGTAATCCTGGCGTTGTCCGAGAAAGAGCAACGGCGCAAACACCACGGCCATCCAGCAAAGCAAAAGCGCATCGCCGAATTCGATCTCCCGGGGTCGAAACACCCGACGCCAGGCAAAGATCGCGCCCGGCAGAATCGCGATGGACCAGGGAAACCACCACGCCAGATGCAAGATCAGGAATTGCAACGGCGGGACACCTTTGAAATCGTGGGTCGCGTCGGTGAGACCGCGGACGTGACCGATCCATTCCGAATGAATCAGATAAGGGAAATAACCATGGAAATGCATTTCGACCCAAAGATGCCAGGGCACGACAATCAAAAGGAAAATCAACAAATATGGCCAGCGAAGCAGCGAGCGAAACCGGATCTTGGCTTCCCGGTAAAAGATCGACAACAGGATGAAAATCAAAGCGGGATAGAACAGCCCAAGCAATCCTTTCGTCAGGCAAGAAAACCCGCAGCAAATCCAGAATCCCGCGAACCAAAAATGTCGATGTTGGCGACGCTGATAGCCCCGCACACCGCAGTAGATTGCGGCGGTGATGAGCGCGGTGACAACCGGTTCCGGCATGACGATCCGGGCCAGAAGAAACGTGCCGCAGACAGTCAGGAAGATCAGGCCGGCGATGAAACCGCGCCAATAACCCGCCAGCGTTTCGGCGATGAGGAATACTAGCCCAGTCGAAGTGACGACAGCGAGCGCAATGGGCAATCTCGCGGCCGCGGCGCTGATGCCAAAAAACTTAAACGAAATGACGATGAGCCAGTAAAGCAACGGCGGTTTTTGCAGGCGCGGAATTCCATCGTTCGTCGGCAAAAGCCATTGATGTGATTGGATCATTTCGCGCGCCGCGCCGGCATATTGTCCTTCGGTCTGACTGTAGAGATCGCCCGAGCCAATGGTGGCGACGTGCAATAAAGCCGCGAGCGCAATCAGAGTTACAAAAAGCGCGTGGCGTGTCGGTGGAGGGGGAAGCGCCGGCGGTTCAAGGAGCGTCTCTTCCAGACTGAAAGTGCGAGTGCCAGCTGTCATTTTACAGGATCAACAGTGGTTAGGCTACGGTACTTGTCCCAAGCCGAAGGAAGCCGGAGCAGTGTTCCCGCCGGCATTTCGATCAGCGCCAGCATCTGCCGGCATTCGGCGATTAGAGTGTCATCTTCCGCACGGACAATTCGGAACGCGCACCAAAAACGCGCCCGGTCCACTCGATCGAGCCAGCCTTCCACGATGAGTCTGTCCGCCAGCCTTGCGGCGCGCCGGTAATCAATCTCGGTCCGCACCACCACTGGGTATCGCTGCGTCTGGGACATTTCCGCCAGACGCAGCCCGAGTTTTTCGGCCAGTTTGGTGCGAGCGATCTCGATGAACCGCAAATAGGAAATGTTTGAGACCACGCCGCCGCAATCGGTATCGAAAAACATCACCTCCACTTCTGTGCGCACACGCGGAAGCTCAAGATCGGTCATGGCGCAAGGCTAATTTCAATTTTGAAATTGGAAATCTAATTCCGCCGCCCCACCGGCGCCGGGATCCTTCTTACAAAAATTCAGGGCCCCGTTATGAAGAAATTCGTTTCGCAAGACGCTGCAGAGGAGGGAAGGAGCACGAAAATAACGGACGCCGCCTGCAATTGGCCACTGACCGATAAGAATTCGTTAGCAGTTTGCGCGGTCCAGCAGCGATCTCAACACCGTTTCCGCCTCAAAGACTTCGCGAGCGATCTCGCGGGCAGCGCGGGAATGGCGTTTGTAATCCGCGTTGATTTTCTCGACCCCATCAACAATGTCGCTTAACGAACGGAACGCGAGCAGGCCGGTGTCGCCGCCGTAACTCCTGGTAAAGCCGGTTTCCTGGGTGATAACGGGTCGTCCGGCCGCGAGATAACACGCGCTCCGATCACTGAACCAGCCGGTATGGAGCCGGACGTACTGATCTTTCGCCACAGTGAATTCGCCTTTCGAACCTTGGATGTAATCACGATACAGCCAGTAATCGACGCTCATCTGTTCCGGCGAAACGAGGCGCCAGGCGTTCTCTTCGAATCTCGCTCGCGTCCCGGCGTCGTTCATGTTCGTCGCGAGCTCGAACGTCTCACCCGCTTTTTTCGGCGCCGGAACGAAACGCAGAAATTCGCGCGATTTACTCCAAAGATATTTTTTGCCGCGCCAGAAGATGTCTTTCTGACCGCTGGTGGACCAATTCGCGATGGAGGTGAAGACAGCGGCGCGAGCAGGGGAACGAATCGTTTTCCACAGATCGGTTACGATCGGTTGCCGCGTTGGCAACCATTTGAATCCGTGCAGAGGCACCGGAAAACTCTTGGTGCCGACGTTTTCGCCGAATGTGAAAAGGGCATGGTGCCTCCCGATATAATCGATGGTCGATCTTATCCCCTTATCGATCTTGATTTGTTCAACACCCGGATCGCTTTCGACATATAGAATCCGATCGCTCGCGAGCAAATCGTGGTTGAATTCCTGCGCACCGCAGATGTTCAAAATGGCGTCGGCTTCGCGATAAAGTTGCCGGATTTTCTTCAGGGAAATACCTGCCGTCGGACTCTTTTTCAAGTAACGCGCGCAATAGGCCCAGCGATCTTTGAAATCGAATTCCGCCGCTAACCGGCTCAGAATCTTCGCCGCATATCCGAAATCTTCGCTGACTTCGAACGTCTCTGGGTTGTAAGGCAATCGGGCCGAGTCCTCGATGTAATAGACATCGTGCCCGAGGCGTTGCAGTCCGACCATGTAATGGACGTGTTGCCAGATCACGCCAGCAATCGGCATCGATCCCATGAAGCCCATGACAAGGATGCGCTTACGCTTCATGGAGAAGAAAACGTCCAACGTCCAACGTCCAACTGTCTGAATTGAGCGTTGAGCGTTGAGCGTTCAATTGGATCATGGATCGAATGTTTTCACGACCGTGGCTGGATTTCCCGCGACGACTGTGTTTGCCGGAACGGATTTAGTGACGACCGCGCCTGCCGCCACGACCGAGTTGTCGCCGATGGCCACACCTTTCAGAATCACCGCGTTCATTCCGATCCAAACGTTGTCGCAGATTTTCACCGGCGCCGTCGTTAACTTCGGGCGTGGGGGACGATCTTTGAAGAACGGCGCCAGCGCTTGCGCGTCGATCAGGCGTTGGGCCGGTTCCAGCGGATGAAAATCGGAATCGGCGATGCCGACTCCCCAGGAGATCAGGCAATAGCTACCGATGTCGATCTTCTCTTCGGCCATGACGAGCGCGCCGTTGAGCAACGTGAAATCGCCCACGGTGCACCGTCCGTTCTCTCCAATCGCAAACGAGCAGCCAGCATAGCAAGAAACGTGATTACCGATCACGACGGCGCTGGGTTTTTTGCTCCGGAGATGCCGAAAAATTTGCGCGCTCTCGCAATAAAATCCTTCACCGAATTTGACATTCGCCGGAATCGGCTGCGTCCACCAATCGTTTATCACGAATCGATCTGCTTTGACGTTGCTCATGCGGGATAGTTTCCGGATGCGAATAATTTCGCGTAAACGCCGCCACGCGCGATTAGCTCGGGCCCGCGGCCTTGCTCGACGATACGCCCGTTTTCAAGCACGACGACAAGATCGAGATTGTGGATCGTTGCCAGGCGATGCGTCGCGATCAGGGTTGTGCGCCCGCGCATCAGTTCCTTGATCGTGTCCATAATGGCTGCTTCCGTCGTCGGGTCGAGCGCGGACGTGGGCTCGTCCAGCAGCAAGATCGGCGCATTCTTTAGAAACGCGCGGGCGATGCCGACTCGTTGTCGCTGGCCAACACTCAGGTGCCCACCGCGTTCGCCCACCAAACTGGCATAACCGTTGGGCATTTGCCGAATAAACTCGTCGGCCTGGGCCCGGCGCGCGGCTTCGACAATTTCTTCATCGCTCGCATCGGGCCGGCCGTAGGCAATGTTTTCCCGGACGCTGGTCGAGAAAAGCAACGTGTCTTGCAAAACCAGGCTGATTTGCGCGCGCAACGATTTTTTCGTGATCTCGCGCAAATCGCGTCCATCGAGCGTGACGCGCCCGGAAGTCGGGTCATAAAATCGCGGAACTAGGCTGAGCAGGGTGCTTTTGCCCGCGCCTGTCCCGCCGACGAGGCCAATGATCTGGTTAGGCGCGATCTCAAGATCGACCGCGCGCAATACCGGCCGATCGTTCGTGTAGCCGAATGAAACACTTTCAAATCGCAACGAGCCGTTTGTTTCATGGATGGCGATTGCGTTTGGCCCATCGATCACGTCATCTTGTCGATCTAAAATTTCGAAGCAGCGTCTCGCCCCGGCGGTGGCGCCTTCCATCGCCCACATGGTATAGGTCAGCGATTCGAGCGGCTGGTAAAGCATCAGCAAATAAGCGCTGAAGACGAGAAGAGAACCAAGGCTGAGACTGCCGGCGATTACATGCATGGTGCCGACGTAATACATGGCCGCCGTGCCAACGATCATGAGCGTGCTAATCACGAGCGCGCTGTTCACGTTCGTTAGGGTGAGCCGCAGATTGGCCTCCAAACTTTGGCGGGCCCGATGATGAAATTGCGAGACTTCAAAGTCTTCGCGTCCGAAGGCATGAACCATCCGGATCGAGCTCAAGCCTTCCTGCGCTTGCGCGAGGACGGCGCTTTCCTGTTCCTGAATATGGGTCGATTCCCGGCGAATCCGATGCGCGAAAAAATAGATGGCGGCGACGATGAGTGGAACGATCGCCAGCGAGAGCAGCGTCAGTCTCCAATCGATCCGCACCATGACGACGAAGGTCCCGATCAGCGTGAACAAGGAAGCGAAAATGTTGGTGAACCCTTTGTTGTAGATGGTCTGGATTGCCTGCGAGTCATACGCGACGCGGAATGTCGAATCGGTCGAGCGGCGCATATCGTGGAATTTCAGTGAGAGGCGCTGGAGATGCGAATACACGTCGGTGCGCAATTTCAGCAGCGCTTGGAGCCCCATCTTCACGAAGAGATAATTCGTAATCCAATTCGTGAGGCCCCAGAGGATTTGCAGAACCACCAGCGCCAAGCAGAGAAGCAAAACAATTCCGGTACGACCCATTTCGGGAAGAAATCCGAAATGGATATGCGGCAAAACATGATATTCGCGTCCAGCATGTAGCAGCACATCATCGACAATGATCTTGAACGGCCACGGCTTCGCCAGGTTCAATCCGATTCCGAGCAGGGAAAAAAACAGGCCCACAAATGTTTGCGGCAGGAACGGCTGGTAGTATTTGAGGACGCGGCGGTAAATCGACATCGGAATTTCAGATTGCAGATTTCAAATTTCAGATTGACCTACACGCGGCTCCAACCGAGCTAGGCTAAATCCGCAATCCGCAATCCGAAATCCCAAATTTTCGTGCATCATCTTGTTCAAGTCTGGTTCGAATGGGTTCTCACCGGAGGTTATTTGGGGATCATCGTGCTGATGGCGATGGAGAGCTCGATCTTTCCAGTGCCGAGCGAGATCGTTATCCCGCCGGCTGCATTCCTCGCCGCGGAAGGCAAACTGAGTTTCGCCGGCGTAATTATCGCGGGCACGGTGGGTTCATATTTGGGTTCAGCCATTACTTATTGGGCGTCGCGATTAATTGGACGGCCACTGATCGTGAAGTACGGCCGGTTTCTGTTGATCGCGCCGAAAAAGCTGGAACACGCGGAGTATTGGCTTGCCCGATACGAGGCCGGCGGTGTTTTTTTTGCACGGCTCTTGCCCGTCATTCGCCACCTGATCTCTATTCCGGCGGGGATCGTCCGAATGCCTTTTGTGACATTTAGTCTTGTGACGACGATCGGCTCAGCTCTCTGGTGCTGTGTTTTGGCCTACCTGGGGGTGAAGGCATACCGGGCTGAGCCGGAACTGCTAACCGACCCCGAAGCACTGATACGTTTTGTCCGTGGACAATCGACATGGATACTGGTAGTGGTGCTGGCATTGGCCGTACTCTACATATTGTGGCTACGTCTTTCCCGACCTTCCGGTACTTCGAAGAGTTGATACTTTTGTGTTTACAAAGTGAACACTCGTGTCAGATTTTTGTCACGTTGAAAGTCGATAACTCGACAATAACTCCGCCTTTTCCCTCACAGAACTATTCACAATGAACAATGGTACCCAAGCTGCTGTCTAAATCCTCCGTAATGAAGAAGAATAACCTTATCTTGAGACAGCGTCCGAAGCTATCCCTCGGCGATTTGATTTTGGCCGTCAGCTCTTGCGCTAAGAACCCGAAGGAAACTGTCGCAACCGTGGCAGACCTTCTGGCCAGTGGCAAAGTGCGTGTGCAAAGCGGTGGCCGCTTCCTGCGGGCGCGCGTTTGCTAGTAGGTTTTATAACGACTTTCGGAAGTCGCTCCGGTGATTTGTCGCCGGAGCGATTTTTTTGCGCCTGATAGATTTTTAGACCGGGGCGAACAAAGGACAAGCACTGGTTAGGCCACGGGTCCCCAAGGAGTGCCGATGGCCGGACTCGAACCGGCACGGGCCTGTTACGGCCCAACGGATTTTAAGTCCGTTGCGTCTACCATTCCGCCACATCGGCGCAGGACTGCATTTGCACTTGCAATACATCCGCCCGGCTGAACGGCAACGTGTTTTATTATGCGGTCTCCTCGGGCGAGGATGTGCCACATTGAACGCAATCTCAATTGGAGGGAAACTAAGCATCCGCCACGGAATTGCTCCAGATCTTCACTTGAGGCTACCGCTTGGCAGGCGATTTCGCTCAGGATGACTCCTCCATTTAAGCACGCGGGATTGGCGTTTTGACGAAACGCCCTACAATCGTTGTGTAATCCTGCGCCATGACCACAGCCAACAAGATCACGGTTGTCCGAATCCTGATGATTCCGATGTTCGTGACGTTGGCGATTTATTACGGCGACGGTGTTCAACGCGGTGAGCCAGTCGAATGGCAGCGCTTTGCCGCGATTTTCGTCTTCTTGCTTGCGGCGGTGAGCGATGGTTTGGACGGATATGTCGCGCGCCGCTACAACCAACGCAGCACCCTCGGAGTTTACCTCGATCCGATCGCGGACAAGGGCCTGCTGCTTAGCGGCGTTATCACGCTTAGCCTGACGAACTGGAACGATGTCGATCCTCAATATGGGAAATTTCCGCTTTGGTTCCCGATTCTTGTTATCACCCGCGACGTCGTGATTCTGGTGGGCGCGGTGATTCTGCATTTGTTGATCGGGGAGAAAATGCGGGTGAAACCGCATTGGACCGGAAAAGTGGCGACAGTCTGCCAAATGGTCGCCATCGGCTGGGTGATGCTGCAATTCCGCTTCATTCCGCTTTTCTTCGTCGTGATCGTGGCCGGCGTTTTCACCTTTGCTTCCGGAATGGTTTATGTGACAGATGGCGTGCGGCAATTGCAGGCCGAAGGACACGCGCACGCGAAGGTGAACTGATGGCGGAAGACAAGTTCGTCTCGGGAAAAATTAGAATCATTGAGCGAACGGAAAAGCAAACGTTCAACGTCTCACCCGCTTCCGCCGTGGACGGGCTCCGCCGTGGCCAGCGCTCAAGGTCCAACACTCAACTGCAGAATCAGATGGCAACCGCGAATGTCACGATCGTCGGTCGGCCGAACGTGGGAAAATCGGCGTTATTCAATCGGCTCGCCCGCCGCAAGATCGCGATCGTGCACGATCAACCGGGGATCACGCGCGATCGTATCTCGGCCACGGTCACGCGCGGCGCTCGGCCCTTCAAGGTTTGGGACACAGGCGGTGTGCTCGGTGCCGGAGAATCTGAATTGACCGCGCAAGTCCGGCGCGGAGTTGAAGAAGCGATTCGCGAGAGCCATCTACTTTTGTTTGTGGTGGATGCCAAAGCGGGCCTGTCGCCGATCGACTGTGACTTGGCGCGACTTTTGCGCAAATCAAACAAGCCGGTCGTACTTGTAGTGAACAAGATCGACCATGAAAAACACGAGCCGCTCGCAGCCGAGTTTGACTCGTTAGGATTCGAACACAGCGTCGATATCAGCGCCGAGCACAATCGGGGGATTGATTCGTTGCTCGATGAAATCGAGCACCTTCTGCCTCAAGGGACGGCGCCTTCTGAAACGCCGATTCATGCTACGGCGGCTGGAAAGCCGCCGCTCCTTCTCTCCATTATCGGTCGTCCGAATGCCGGCAAGTCGTCTCTGATCAACTCGATCGTCAAGAGCGAGCGCGCGATTGTGAGCGAGCTGGCCGGCACGACGCGCGACGCGGTCGATGTTTCCTACGAACGCGACGGCGAGCGCTTCGTCTTTATCGACACCGCCGGCATTCGGAAACGCGGGAAGCATTCCAGTTCGGTCGAAGTCTTCAGCGTGATGCGGGCGGAACGGAGCATCCGACGCGCGGACCTGTGTGTCTTGATTGTGGATCTTGCCAGCGGCGTGACCGCGCAGGACAAGAAGATCGCCGGCTTGATTCAGGAAGCAGGGAAGGCGGCGATCGTGGTGGCGAACAAGCTTGATCTCATCAAGCCAAAACGCGGCGGGCGAGACACCGTCGATAGAATCGTTGCCGCCACGCAGGAACGGCTTTTCTTTGTCGGTTACGCGCCGGTCCTGGTCGCTTCGGCCTTAACGGGCGAACACGTTGAAAAGCTCTTCCGACTGATCAAAAAAGTCCGACGCACGGCAAAAGCACGAATTGGAACGGGTGTTCTCAATCGTCTTTTGCGAGCGGCGTTTGCGGCCAACCCGCCGCCGATGGTGAAAGGCCGTCGCTTGAAACTGTTCTATGCCGCCCAAGCTCACGGATCGGAGGAGCGACAATTCGCGCCGCCGGAATTCGTGCTCTTCGTTAACGATCCACGCTTGTTAAACCAAACTTATCGCCGCTATCTCGAAGCGCGCATTCGCGGAGCGCAGCCGTATCCCGGTTTGCCGATCATTTTGACGTTGCGCCCGCGCAGCGAAAAGTTGTAGTGGCAAGCTTTCTTTGAAAACGGCGACCGTCATAGACCGCTACTACAGTTGAATCGAACGTTTAGGGCGTAAATCTGTCTCACAAACACACATGAAATCTACTCAGGAAATCACCGCTGAAGTCCAACAGCTAGGCCAATGGATTCCGGCTCTCCGTCAGCAGATTGGTCACGTCGTTATTGGCCAGAAGTATCTCGTTGATCGACTCTTGCTCGGCTTACTCGCGAATGGCCACATCCTGCTCGAAGGCGTGCCCGGGCTGGCTAAGACGCTCACGGTGAAAACTCTGGCCGCGTGCATTCAGACTGGGTTTCAGCGGTTGCAATTTACGCCCGATCTTTTGCCGGCCGATCTGATCGGCACGCTTATTTACAATCCGCGCACGGGCGAGTTTACGACCAAGATGGGCCCGATTTTTTCAAACCTAATCCTGGCCGACGAAATCAATCGCGCACCGGCGAAAGTTCAGAGCGCGCTGCTCGAAGCGATGCAAGAGCGCCAGGTGACCATCGGTGAAAAGACCTATCCGTTGCCCGATCCGTTTCTCGTGATGGCGACGCAAAATCCGATCGAGCAGGAAGGCACTTATCAACTGCCGGAAGCGCAGCTCGACCGTTTCATGTTGAAGTTGAACATCGGTTATCCGCAAAAGAGCGAGGAGCGGACCATTCTCGATCTAATGGCTACGTCCGCGCCCGATCTGCGGGTAAATCCGGTGATCGATCCCAAGCAAATCATCGCCGCCCGCGAGGTGGTAAACCAGATTTACATCGACGATCGCGTGAAGGATTACATTGTCGATGTTGTCTGGGCCACGCGCGACCCGGCGGCTTACAACCTGAACCTCGAAGGGTTGATTCGTTATGGCGCATCACCGCGCGCTACGATTTATCTCGCGCTCGGCGCGCGGGCCCATGCCTTTCTGAACGGCCGCGGCTACGTCACTCCGCAGGACGTGAAAAGCATCGGGCCAGATGTATTGCGTCATCGCATCATTGTCAGCTACGAAGCCGAGGCGGAGGCGGTAACGAGCGAGACGATTGTGGAGAGAATTTTTGCGGGATTGCCGGTGCCGTGATGCACTTCGTAAGAGGTGAGAGGTGAGAGGTGAGAGGTGAGAAGAAGTGGCGATGATGATTGCGAGATCGTTTCGTGAGTTAAGGGTGTATCGGGAAGCGCAAGAGACTGCGCGCGAGATTTTTCGACTCACTAGCAGATTTCCAGCGGAAGAACGCTATTCATTAACCGACCAGATTCGCCGTAGCTCGCGGGCGGTTAAAGCGATGATCGCGGAGGCTTGGGGCCGTCGTCGCTACAAAGCGGTCTTTATTAACAAACTCGATGAAGCACTGGGCGAAGCGACCGAGACGCAATCATGGTTAGACGACGCGCGCGATGGGGAGTACATCACTCTTGACGAGTTTAGCACATTAGACTCAAAGTGCGTTCCGATCGGCCGAATGTTGTCACGCATGATCGACCGCGCTGGCGACTTTTGTAAGCACTCGCCGGCTACAGATTATCGACTTGAGCCACGCGTAGAAGAAGCTGAGCCGGCGCGCGAAAGTTCGCCAAACCTCGGTGAGTTCTTTGTTTAATCACCTCTCACTCTACAATTCACAAAATGGAAGCAGCGGAGATCCTAAAAAAAATACGGACGCTCGAAATCAAGACCCGCGGACTGGTCGAAACCGCGTTCGCCGGCGATTACCGCAGCGTTTTCAAAGGGCGCGGCATGAATTTCTCCGACGTTCGCGAATATCAGCCGGGCGATGAGATTCGGGCGATCGATTGGAACGTGACCGCGCGATTGGGGAATGCATTCGTCAAGCAGTTCACCGAGGAACGCGAGCTCACCGTCATGTTGATTGTCGATGTTAGTGCCTCGGGAAATTTTGGGAGCACGACGCAATCGAAACGCGAGCTGGCGGCGGAAGTGGCGTGTTTGCTCGCGTTCAGCGCGATTCGGAACAACGATAAGGTCGGACTGCTTCTGTTCACGGACCGAGTAGAGCTTTTCATTCCGCCCAAGAAAGGGCGTTCGCATACGCTCCGGCTGATTCGCGAGATTTTGTTCTTCGATCCGTTAGGCCGCGGGACCGAGCCGGCCCTGGCGCTCGATTACTTGAACAAGATTGTGACGCGTCGCGCGGTCGTCTTTTTCATTTCCGATTTTCAAGCACCGGATTTTTCACAGGCGCTCGCCATTAGCGGACGGCGGCACGATTTCGTTGCCATCCAGGTCCACGACGAACGCGAGCGCGCGTTGCCGAACATCGGGATCATCACGCTGGAAGATGCCGAGACGGGCGAGCAAATCGAGATCAACACCTCCGATCGGACGACGCGAACGCGCTTTACCCAGGAAGCGGAAGACCACGAAGCGGACCTTTCCCGGACGTTGCGCCGGAACAACATCGACCAGATCGCGTTGCGCACCGGAGAGGATTATTTGCCGGCGTTGCGCTCGTTTTTTAAACAGCGCGAACGGCGGCTGGCGATTCGATGAGCAATGAAATTCACCGACGTTAGGTTGGGATTATTGAAAATAGCCCAGCGTTTCAACGCTGGGTTAGCGATTGATGGCAGGTCCGAGTCCCGACAGGGACGACAGGAGCGCTGCGCGTCTTTCGTCCCTGCCTGGACTAGATCCTCGAACTTCCGGGTTAACGCAGCGTTGAAAGGCTGGGCTATTGTCGATCCGTTATCCGCGATTTCGTTCCTAGCGGCTGAAGAGCTTCACGATATCGCGCCGCCGATCGATTATTCGCTGGTTCCTCCATGGGTGATATTTGTTGTCACGTTCTTCGCGTTGGCGCTTGTTGGGCTGATCGTCTGGCTCATCATGCGAGCGCGGCGGTCTCCGGCTGGGCAGAAGTCGCCACGCCAACGGGCGCTGGATGAACTTGAGATAATGGAGCTCGAGGTCGAGAAAGCGCGGCCCTACCGATTCAGCATTCGCGTGTCTGATGTTTTGCGGCGCTACGTGACCGAGCAATTCGCTCTGCCGGTGACGAAACAAACATCCGTCGAGTTTCTGACCGCGTTGGCCAAGGCGTCGCCGTTTTCGGCCGAGGAAAAGATGTTGCTGGAGGATTTTTTAAGTCGTTGCGATTTGATCAAGTTTGCGCGTTACGATGCGACAACGGCAGACAGCCGTCTCCTGCTGGAGGAAGCGATTCGGTTCGTGAAGGGAGGAGAACTTGCTACAGCGTCTGTTTGATTGGTGGCCCAGCAACAGTGCGCTGACCTTCGCACGCCCGTGGCTGCTCTTGTTGCTGCTCGCAATTCCGTTGCTGGCCTGGTTGCGCGGAAAACGCGGGCCGGCCGCTGCGCTTACGTTTTCATCGACAATGACTCTGCGAGCGATCGGGAAATCGAGCCAGGCGCGAGTCGGTAAGATTTTGCGGACGCTGCTCTTGGCGACGCTCGCCATCTTTGTCATCGCGATTGCACGTCCGCAGTTAGGCAAAAGCCTGACCCAGGTCGAGGCGAGTGGGATCGACATCATCCTCGCCCTCGACGTGTCGGGCTCGATGCTAACGAAGGATTTCACGATCGGCGGTGAGCTGGCGACGCGCGTCGATACGATTCGTGATGTCACGCGAAAATTCATCGAAGGCCGGCCTAACGATCGGATCGGAATCATCGCGTTTGCCGGACGCCCATATGTGGTAAGCCCAATGACGCTCGACCATGATTGGCTGCTGCAAAATCTCGATCGTGTTCGAATCGGCCTGGTCGAAGATGGCACAGCCATCGGTTCCGCCATGGCCGCGGCCGCGAACCGGCTGAACGACAAGAAATCAAAGAGCCATGTCCTCGTGCTTCTGACTGATGGTGAGAATAATGCCGGCAAAATTCCGCCAAACACGGCTGCGGAAGCAATCAAGGCATTAAGAATTCATTTCTATGCCATCGGTGCTGGGACAAACGGTCTTGCGCTCGCGCCGGTGTTTACCCCTCGGGGTCCGCTGACCGATGCGCTGGGTAACATCATGTACCAAAGGCAGCCTGTTGCATTCAACGAAAGTGGACTGAAAGAGGTCGCAAACATTGCGGATGGAAAGTTTTTCCGCGCGACGAACACGAAATCGCTGGAGGAAATCTATGATGACATCGACAAGCTCGAAAAATCGACCGTGAGCGTGAAAAAGTATCAGGAGTATCGCGATTTGTTCCCGATTTGCCTCATGAGCGGCGCGGGCCTGCTGGTGGCGCAAATTTTGTTATCACAAACGATTTGGAAAAAGTTGCCGTGAAGAAAACGTTGAAGCGTTCAAACGTTGAATCGTTGAAGCGAGGAATTGCCCGCGACGCTTTAACGCTTCAACGGTTCAACACTTCAACGATGTTATGACCTTTGGCGCTCCAGAATGGTTCTGGGGATTGCTTGCGATCCCGGTGCTGATTGCTCTCTTCTCCCGTGCGGAACAGCGCGGCGCGGAACGTTTGCAAGAGTTCGTCGCGGTGCGCTTGCTGCCGCAGCTTTCCGCCACCGTGAATCGTCCACGCCGTTTCCTGCGATTCGCTCTGCAAATGCTCGGACTCGCTCTTGCTTTCGTTGCTCTGGCGCAACCGCGCTGGGGTTACACGTTCCAAGACGTAAAGCGCAAAGGCCTCGATTTGCTCATCGCTGTGGATACATCGCGCAGCATGCTTTCCAATGACGTCCAGCCTAACCGGCTCGAGCGGGTGAAGCTGGCGCTGCATGATTTGATCGCCCAAATGCAAGGTGACCGCGTTGGTCTGATCGCTTTTGCCGGGCGCGCATTTTTGCAGGCGCCACTTACGATCGATTACGACGCGGCGTTGGAGTCGGTCAGCGATCTCGACACGACAACGATTCCTGAAGGCGGCACGAACATCTCCGACGCTATTAAGCTCGCGGTGCAAACGTTTGGCAAAAGCGCGATGGGAAACCGCGCGCTGATCATTTTCACCGACGGAGAAGAGCTGAGCGGCGATGCGGTGAAAACCGCGAAGGCGGCAGCGGACCAAGGCGTGCGCATTTTCACGGTCGGGGTAGGAACGCCGCAAGGATCGCTCATTCCGATAACGGGCGAGGACGGGGGAAGCGCGTTTGTGAAGGATGAAAATGGTCAGGTGGTGAAATCGAAACTGGATGAGAATCGCCTCAAAGAGATCGCGCAAGCGACCGGCGAATTTTATCTACACTTGGAAAACGGGCCGGGCACGATGCAATTCCTTTACACGGAAGGCCTCGCCAAAATGCAGGCGGCCGAGATCGATGCCCGGCTGTCGCGGCGGCCAATTGAGCGATACGAATGGCCGCTCGGCGCGGCGTTGGTTGCGCTGGCATTGTCGATGTTGATTGGCGAACGCAAATCCGCAACGGATCCGCGCGAGAAATCGAGTGCCGGCGCCGGCGCGAACTGCCACGGCCGTCGCGGCACTGTTCATGGCGTGCTGCTCGATTGCATCCGGCGTTTCGCCTGGATTGAACGCCTACCACGAAGGCAAATTCGACCAGGCCTATAACGAATTTCAGCAAACGCTCCAAGCAAATCCGCCAGCGCGCGCCGAGGACAAGCTCCAGTTCGATTCCGGTGCGGCAGCTTACAAAAAGGGGGATTACGAAAAGGCGCTCGAGTCATTTAGTCAGGCCTTGCTCTCGCCCGAGACCGGCTTGCAGGCGAACAGCCATTACAATCTTGGCAACACGCTTTACCAACGTGGCGAGAAGCAGAAGAGCGACGATAAGAAGCTCAGCAATTGGACCAACGCGCTCGATCAGTACGATCAAACACTGAAGCTCGATCCGCAGAACAAGGAGGCAAAAGAGAATTACGAATTTGTTAAGCGAAAAATCGACGAGCTGAAGAAGAAGAAGGAGGAACAACCGTCCCCAACTCCTTCTCCATCTCCAACGCCTCCACAGAACCAAAAGCAGAAGAACCAGAGCCAGCAGTCGCAGCAACAGCAGAACCAGCAGCACCAACAACAGCAGAATCAGCAGCAACAGCAAGGCGGGCAGTCGCAACAACAGCAAAAAGACCAGCAGCAGCACTCGCAGGATCAACAATCGCAGGGACAGGGACAGCAGAAGAACGAGCAACAGAAATCGGAAAAGTCAGGGCAATCGCAATCCCCGTCGCCGTCACCTGCCGAGAATTCGCCGAAGCAGAATCAAAAGGGTAAGGAGGAGGAGTCGCCGTCGCCGGAGCCGGGGTCAACGCCTCCAGCTACGACGCCCACGCCGTCGCCGGGGGAGGGGGAAGGGCAGGGCGAGGAGGGCCAACCTTCAGCCACGCCTTCCGAATCACCGGAGAAGAGAATGGCTGGCGAATTAAAGGAAGCGAGCGAGAAGGAATCGGAGAAGCAGCAGGAGAAAGCAGCGGAAATTGCCAATGCTGAAGCGGAGAAGGAGGGCAAAATGAGTGAGCGCCAGGCCTTGGCGCTGTTGCAGTCGATGAAGGATGAGGAAGCGCGGGTGCGACTGGATGAACGCAGGGCGGCGCGTCATGTCTATAAGGACTGGTAAGTCGAAGGGTTGATAGTTCCTAGTTTATATTTGATCGAGATGTCGATGTTCACTCGAATTTTTTTAACAACGGCTGTGCTGGTTGCGGCGACGCAATTTGCCTTGGCCGATTCGCCGAGCGTGACGGCGGTGCTGAGCAATTCTGAAATGGAAGTCGGCGAGACGGTGCAATTGGAAATCCGCGTAACCGGGGGCCGCAATGCGGAAGTGCCGGAACAAATCGCGGTTGATGGGCTGGAGATTCAGCGCACGGGAACGTCGCAGCAGTTCGAGATGAACAATTTTAGTGTCACATCGAGCGTGACTTACAACTACACGATCCTGCCCGTGAAACCCGGCACGTTTAAGATTCCGCCGCAAACAATTCGCGTCGCGGACAAGACATTACGAACGCCGGAACTCACATTGCACGTGAGCGATTCGAGATCCGCCACGGCACGAGCAAAGCCGAATACGAATCGGGATACGCAAACGCGATCCGCGAGCGGTCTCGCATTCGCAGAACTGATTGTGCCGAAGAAATCGGCTTATGTTGGCGAGATCGTGCCGATCCAGATCCGGCTCGGATTCGATCCGCGAGCGCAACCACAGTTGCTGGATGGGCCGGAGATTACCGGGCAGGGATTCACCGCCCAAAAACTTCAGCAGGCGGGTCAACGATTCGAGACCATCAACGGCAAAACTTACACCGTCGTCTCATTCAAGACCGCCATCGCGGCTGCTCGTTCCGGCAAGTTTGAGATCGGCCCTGTTCGTGCGAAGGCGCAAATCTCGGTGCCGCGTCGGGCTGGCTCTCGGCCACAGCAGCGTTCGCCGTTCGATCTATTCGATTACGGCGACCCGTTCAACGATCCTTTCTTTTCGAATCCGTTTGGCCAATTTGCTGAGCGCCGCGAGATCGAAGTGAAAAGCAACCCGGTGCCGTTTGAGGTGAAACCGGTGCCACCGAATTCGCCGCCTGGATTTTCAGGCGCAGTCGGAAGTTTTACCATGACGACCGACGCGAAGCCGAAGACGGTGCAAGTGGGCGATCCGATCACAGTCACATCGACCATTACCGGACGCGGCAATTTTGATCGCGTGAGCGCACCGGCGCTGGAGAACGAGAGTGGTTGGCACAAATATCCGCCCTCGTCGAAATTTACGCAGGACGACGACGTCGGGATTAGCGGATCCAAGAGCTTCGAGACGGTTATTTCGCCGAACGAGAAGAAACACGATCTGCCATTGTTTGTTTTTTCCTATTTCGATCCGGTGAAGGAGAGTTACGTCACGCTGCGGAGCGACACGATCCCGATCATTGTCGAAGGCGGCGCGCCCTCGGCGCCGAATGTGGCCCTGGCGACCGCGCAACCATCGGCCGCGGCGAAACCGACACTGCAGGAGAAACCGGCAGACATTCTCTATCAGGTGTCGGAGCGCGGCCGAGTGGTGCATTCGTTCGCGCCGATCTATACGCAGCCGATTTTTTGGGCAGCTCAGCTTGTGCCCCTGCTTGGCTTACTCGGCGTTACCGGATGGAAAATACGCGAAGCGAAGATTGACAATCGCGAAGCACAACGGATCGCGGCGTTGCACCATGAATCGGCCGATCTACTGAAAAAACTGCGGAGCGATGGGGTTTCGCCGCGGGAATACTATGCCGACGCATCACGAGCGATTCGCGTGAAAACCGCGCTGGTTCAGAATGTCGATCCTAACCATGTCGATTTCGAAACGGCCACGACGGCATTTCGCTTGGATGCGGATGCGCGCGAGCGGTTGCGGAGATTGTTCGAGCGAAGCGACGAGTTGCAATACAGCGGCACGTCAAGTGGTGCTGAAACTATTTCGCGAGAAGATCGGCGGAAAACGCTGGAGCTCATCGAGAGTCTACGAGCATGAAGACGATTGGCATGCTCGGTTTCCTGTTTCTCGTTTCATCTGCATTGGGGCAAACGGACGGGCAGTTCGCGAAAGCAAACGAGGATTACGCGCAGGGAAAATTCAAAGAAGCGATTGCCGATTATGAAGCGCTCGTGCAATCGCGGGAGTGGAGCGCTAATCTTTTTTATGATCTCGGGAATGCCTATTTTCGGACGCAGGATTTTGGACGCGCGATTTTGAATTACGAACGCGCGCTGGCCTTGGATCAACATCACCCCGAGAGCGATGCAAACCTGCGGATCGCGCGCGACGAAGCGCGTGCCTTGGAGATGCCGCCCGGCTGGGTCGAACGCCATCTTGAGCTTGTTAGCGTCAATCAGTACGGCATCGCGGCTGCAATCGCTTTTTGGATCGGAGCGTTTTGTCTCGTGATCATCTGGTGGGCGCGACGGCGCCCCGCGAAAGCGACGGGGTTGGCGATCTTATCGTTTACGATTTGTGCCGGCGCTGTCCTTGCCATTTATAAGATTGAGAATGCGCAAAGGGGGGCGGCGATTGTCACGGGCAAGGACGCGCAAGCTCGGATCGCGACCGCGGATAGCGCGAGCAGTGTTCTGGCATTGCCGCCCGGCAGCGAGATTAGAATTCTGAGCGCGCGCGGCGATTGGATCTACGCCGCGCTACCGAATGATCTGCGTGGCTGGATTCCGGCGAGAGATGCCGAGACGGTGAAGCTCTAGAAATCCACGGGAAAAGCCAAGCCGGAAGCTGCTCGTCACGCCGTCGTAGATCGAAGAAGACGGGTCAGCTTTCCTGCCGGTCTTTGCGATGGTTGAATTTTTCGGATAAACATCGACAATTGGCGTCCGCAGATGCGGGCGGGCTCCGACGGCGATCGGGAACCCGGTCCGTGTCCGGCGACGGGTAGGTACCGAAGTGGCCAAACGGGGCAGACTGTAAATCTGCTGGCTTTACGCCTTCGCTGGTTCGAATCCAGCCCTGCCCATTTTTCTGCGTTTTTGTCGGGCCCAGCTCTCCGAAGCAGGACATTCGTCCACGCGACTGTAAACGGCGAAAATGGCTAGACTTGACCGGTTTAACCGGTCAACTTATCGAGACATCGCCACCGCGGTCGCGAGCGGTCGCACCCTCGCGAAGAAAAAAGCGCCCGCCGAAGTGGGCGCTCTGGATGAAATCTCCTTTAACTTCGCGTTTAATGACCACGACGATCGCCGCGATCTCGGCGTCCGCCGCCATAACCGCCGCCGCCGCCGCCACCGTATCCGCGTCCACCACCGCCGCCGCCGGGCGGACGCGCCTCGCGCGGACGTGCTTCATTTACGGTCAAAGAACGGCCTTCGATCGCTTTGCCATTCAGTGTGTTAATCGCGTTTTGGGCATCCTGCTCGGAGCCCATGGTGATAAAGGCAAAGCCCCGGGATTTGCCTGTGAATTTATCCTGCATCAGAGTCACTTCCTGGACAGCGCCAGCTTGGGCGAAGAGTTCCTGGAGTTCGTTTTCAGTCGTGCTGAACGGCAGATTTCCGACGTATAGTTTTGTACCCATTTGAGTTTATTCTTAGAAACGCAGCAAGGTCACTGTTCCCGCTTACCGGATTTCAAATCGCCGCTGAATAAACTCAACTGACAATCCACCAACTTCCGAGCTACGTTTTGGCGATTAGTAAGATGCTTCTTTGGAGAAAGCAACAGAAATTGGCAAAGAAATTGTGACCTCGCCGCTCCCTAAATCTAACGCGATAAACGGTAAAAACGCCCGCGTCGCGGTAGTGGCTGCGGGCGTGGTGAGTCCGCTCGGATTCGGTCTAGACAAGACGCTGGATGCGCTGCGTGCGGCGCGGGACTGCATTACACCAGTGGAGCGATTTTCGGTGGATCAATGTCGGTGCAAAACTGCGGGCCAGATTCCCGATGACCGGCTGTTGGATGAGCAAACAAACGGGCATCGCGCGCGGCGTTTGCATCGCGCTGCCCAGATGATGGTTCATGCTCTGGGCGAGCTGCTCGGCCAGGCGCCGGAATTCAAACCCGAGCTGGCGGTTATCGGGACGACCAGCGGCGGAATGTCTTTTGGCGAAGATTATTATCGTTCGTTGTATCGACAACGGCCCTCTTGCCGCGAGCCGAGATGGATTGCGAATTATCCTGCGCAGAAGCCGGTCGTCGATGCTTTGGACACCTTTGATATTTCTGCGCCTTGTCAGGTAATCGCCAATGCCTGCGCCTCCGGCACGAACGCGATCGGCCATGCGTTTGAGTGCGTGCGCTCCGGACGATACGAGCGCGTGTTAACCGGTGGTTACGACGCGATTTCCGAGCTGGTCTTTGTCGGCTTCGACTCGCTCCAAGCGTCCACGCCAGAAAAATGCCGGCCGTTCGATCGACAACGCAGCGGGATGACGTTGGGCGAAGGCGCCGCGGTCCTTGCTCTGGAGAATTTGGAATCGGCGCAGGCGCGCGGCGCGAATATTCTTGCTGAGATAATTGGGTACGGGATTTCCACCGATAATTTTCACATGACGCAGCCGAATCCTACCGGCGCAGGGCCGCGTCAAGCGATGGAAGTGGCGCTGCGCAGCGCCGGAATTTCCGCCGAAACGGTGGATTATATCAACGCGCACGGCACCGCCACTTTGTTCAATGACGCGGCGGAAGGAAAAGCAATCAGCGAGTTATTCGGGCGTGTCCCGGTAAGTTCGACCAAAAGTATGATGGGCCATTCGTTAGGAGCGGCGGGCGCGATCGAGGCTGTTGTTTGCCTGCTGGCGCTCCGGCATCAATTTTTGCCGCCAAATATCAATTTCCGGTCCCCGGATGAAGGTTTCGATCTTGATATAGTCGCCAACCAATCGCGACCGGCGCAGGTGAGCACCGCGCTCTCGAACTCTTTTGGTTTCGGCGGCACGAATGCATCGATTCTGATGCAGCGATTCGCGAACGAATGATTCTGCGAATTTGCGGCATGGGTTGGGTCACGCCGTTGGGGAGCGGTGTCGATCCTGTCTGGCAACGCTTGCTCCAGGGCGACGAAGCTCAGTCTGAGCAAATCAAGGATCAATTCAACGAGCGATCCTATTGCGTTTTCCGCGTGCCTGACTCCGCTTTGAGGGCGCTGCCGCCCCATCCGCGGCTTCGCCGCGCCAGCGCGATTTCGCGGTTTGCTGCAGCTGCCGGATTGGAAGCGCTGAACGATGCCGGAATCGGGATTGATTCCGAGCGCGCAAAACGGACTGCGCTGGTCTTTGCCATTTCAAATGGCGGCGTGATTTACACGAAACGCTTCTATCGCGATATCGTGGAATCGGGCGCGCAATCGGCCAGTCCGTTGCTGTTTCCCGAAACTGTGTTCAACGCGCCGGCAAGTCATTTGGCTGCGATTCTTGGAATCACAGGCGCGACTTACACGTTAGTCGGCGACGGCGCCGTCGGCGCGTTAGCCGTCTGCATGGCAGAAGATGTGATGCGCAGTGCCGAATTCGATTATTGCCTGGTCGTGGGCACTGAAGAAGTGGACTGGCTCTTGTGTGATGCCTACCGAAAATGGCGCTTGGCTCGTTCGCAGCCGCCGATCGAGCCGTTTGGCCAGAGTCCGCGTGGAACGATCATGAGCGAAGGCGCTGGCGCGATCCTGCTTGCGCGCGAAGGCCGGGTCAGCATCGACAAAACTGATGCGGGCGGATACTACGCGAATCGCGGAGCGCTGGAACGTGTCGTGCGGCAGACGGTTTCGCATCTCGTTGAGGGTAAGATCGACATCGTAATCAGCGGCGCCAATGGCACTTTCATTGACGGCGCTGAATCCGCAGCCATTTCGGAATATTCGGCTGAGGCGCTGGTTTACACTGCAAAACCGGCGCTGGGCGAAAGCGTTGGCGCGAGCGGTCTGTGGCAGATCATCGTCGGAGCTAAAGCGCTGTTGACGCAAGAACTGCCGCCGCTGCTCCATGCTAAGTCGGCTGCGTCCCTGCGCGTTTCTCCATCTCGGACGGCGCTCGGCGCAGCGCACCACGCCCTGGCCTTGAGTTGTGGCATGAACCAGCAAGTCGCAGGCATTCGCCTCAGCGTTCTGTAAAAATTAGAAAACCAGAAACATCCGGCCTTTCCGGTTTTCGCTTTGCAAGCTTCTCACCCTTCGGTACCTTCGGCGACTAGCATGGGCAAAACGGTCTGTCGCTTGTTCGCAATCCTCCTGACGGCAGGAACGGTTAGCGCGGAGATCAAAACGCCCGAGGGCGGGCCGATTGAAATCACCTCGACAGGCGAGACCCGCTATGAAAACGGGTTAGCGACGGCGCGCGACAACGTGGCCATTCATGTTGGCGACACGGACATCTATGCCGATTACGCGCAGTACGATTCGCATACCCACGAAGTGATCGCTGAGGGGCATGTGCGGATCTATCGCGACATCAATCTCTATCTGGCCGAGCGGGCGGTGTACAACACTGAGACCAAGGAAATTCGTGCGGAAAAAAGCCGCACCTCATCTGAGCCCTATTTTGCTACAGGCGAGAGCGTGAAACAAATTTCCGACAATGGTTACCTGATCCAAAATGGCACGTTTACCACCGAAGACGCGCCGACTTCGGATTTTCATCTTCGAGCGCGCACGATGCGAGTCTATGAAAACGATCGCGTTATTTTTCGGGATGTGACGTTCTTTGTTGGTAAGGTTCCGATCTTCTGGTGGCCCTACCTTTACCAATCGCTCAACGACTCGTTCAGCTTCACAGCGTCGCCGGCTTTTCTCAGTTCCTGGGGACCTTCGCTCCTTACCCAAGTGATGTTCCCGATTACCGATCATGCTCGGGCTCGCATTCGCCTCGATTACCGGGGCCGGCGCGGTGTGGCGCTTGGTTTCGAGTCGGAGATTCACTACGGCACGGATGATAAGAGCCTGGCCAAGCTCAAGACCTATTACATTCAGGACCAGAATCCGCTGATAAATCGAACGGGCTTGCCGCGCGGCGCGGTGCCGACCGGCCGTTATCGGGTCGGCTTGGAAGATCGCACTAACTTCACCGACGACATATACGGCATTGTCGATGTGACGAAGCTTAGCGACCCATACGTTATGCAGGATTTTTACCAGAACGAGTTTCGGCTCAATCCCGTCCCAGACAACGTCGTAGCCTTGACCAAATCGGACCCGTTTTATACGATCAGCGCCACCGCCCGGTTCCAGGCAAATGAGTTTTTCGAAACGACCGAGCGTTTGCCAGAAGTCGCGCTCGACATCAAGCGGCACGCGCTGTTTGGAGGCCCGATCTTTTACGAAGGCGAGACGAGCTTCGCGAATCTGCGGCTCGCATTTCCAGACGGCTCCGGATTCGAGGATTACAGATCAGTCCGTCTGGACACATTTCATCAGTTCACCTATCCGAATACTTATTTTGGTTGGCTTTCGGTGGTTCCGCGGGTCGGCTTCCGCGCTACCTATTACGATCAGAGTCGCGATTTTGCGGCCGAGCAGGATCGGCTCCTGACTCTAGAGCAGAGGTTCCCATCTTTCTTTCTGGCCTCCCCGCCCAACTCAAGTCCGCTCGTTCCAAACTTTCTCCTCCCGAATCCGACGCTGGCGGAGTATGAATACATTCCGAGATCCGGGAAGACGGAGATTTTTCCTGGTCCTATCGAGTTTGCCGGATCGACTGTTCGCACGGTTTTCGACACCGGTGCGGAAGCTTCCTTCAAAATCTCGCGGAGATGGGAGGATGTGCAGAGCCGCGCTGTCGGTTTGGACGGGCTGATGCATGTGATCCAGCCATTTAGCGATTTCTCATTTGTGGCTACGAACAAGGATCCCACAGATATTTTGCAGTTCGATCGGTTCCAGCCATCCACTCAATTGCGCGCGATCGATTTTCCGCAGTTCACGCCGATCGATTCCATCGCCGACTGGACGGTGCTGCGCGCTGGCGTCCGCAACAAATTAGAAACCCGGCGGGACGATACGACCATAACCTGGTTCGAGCTCGACACCTATTTTGATGTCAACTTCGACAATCCGTACGATCGCACCGATTACTCGAACCTTTTCAACGACATCCGCTTCACGCCGCTGCCGTGGGCCTCTCTTGTGATTAACTCGCAGGTGCCAGCCTTTAACAAGGGCTTCACCGAAGTCAATACAAGCATCAACATTCAGCCCACGGCCAATCTTCAGATCAACGTTGGCCATCGTTATCTGAACGATAATCCGTTTTTCCTGGACAGCTCCTTGTTCGTCATCGGCGGCTATTACCGGTTGAACGACAACTGGGGTGTAGGCGTTCAGGAACAATATGAGGAAGCGACCGGGGTCCTGGAGCAACAGCGTTACGCCGTTTATCGCGATCTGACCAACTGGGTCGCGTCGTTCGGTGCCGTTATCCGCGATAATGCCGGCGTGAAGGAATATGGCGTCTTGTTTACGATCACACTGAAAGCGTTTCCGAAATTTGGCTTCGACCTGAACTTCGACCCCGGCAGCTCCGGAGATTAAATTGTTGAGCGAGGCCGTCGAATCTGCTCTATGATTGCCGCGCTCTGCTCGCCGTGACTCGCGGCTCAGCTTGAGCGCGGAGACATCGTCATTTCTTATGGATCTTTCGATTATCGGTTCCGGCTATGTCGGTTTGGTCACGGGCGCGTGCTTTGCCGACGTCGGTCACAACGTGATCTGCGTCGACAATGACGCGCGTAAGATCGAGACATTGAGGGCCGGCCACGTGCCGATCTATGAGCCCGGCCTGGAAGAACTCATCGCCCGCAACGTCTCCGCCCATCGGCTCCATTTCAGCGGCAGCATCGAGGAAGGCGTGGAGAAATCGCAGATTGTCTTCATCGCCGTGCCTACGCCACAACAGCCTAACGGAGATGTCGATCTGAGTTTTATCGAGAAAGTCGCGCGCGAAATCGCTTGCGTTTTGAAGGACCACCGCGTCATCGTCGATAAGAGCACGGTGCCGGTAAAAACGGGCGAGAAAGTGGCGGAATCGATTCGGCGTTACAATCGGCATGGCGCGGACTTCGACGTGGTCAGCAACCCGGAATTTCTGCGCGAAGGATGCGCCGTGCGCGATCTCATGCATCCCGATCGGATTGTCATCGGCGCGCAAAGCGAGCGCGCGATTAGCTTGATGAAAAAAGTCTATGAACCATTCATGGCGCCGATCCTCGTTACCGATATCAATAGCGCTGAGCTGATCAAACACGCGGCCAATTCATTCCTGGCGTTGAAGATTTCCTACATCAATGCGGTCTCGGCCATTTGTGAGGCAAGTGGCGCCGACATCGAAAAAGTGGCGGATGGCATTGGGATGGATCGCCGAATCGGACGCGATTTCCTGAACGCGGGAATCGGCTATGGCGGCTCCTGTTTCCCCAAAGATCTGGCGGCGTTTATCACGATCAGCGAGCAACTCGGTGTCTCCTTTACGCTGTTAAAAGAAGTGCAGCGCATCAATACGGCGCAGAAGGAGCGTTTTTTGAAAACAATCCGCGACACACTCTGGGTCTTGCGCGAAAAAAAGATTGCGGTGTGGGGCCTCACTTTCAAACCGGACACGGACGACATCCGCTCGTCGGTGGCGATCGATCTCGTGGCCGATCTCTTGCGGGAAGGCGCGCACGTGACGGCCTATGATCCCAAAGGGATGGAAAAAGTGCGGGAGATGAAAACGATCGCCGGCGCGAAGTTTGCCGGGTCGGCCCTGGACGCAGTCGAGGGCGCGGAAGCGCTGGTGATTGCAACCGAGTGGAGCGAATTCGCTAATGTTGATCTGGCGGATGTGAAAGCGAAAATGATGACGCCGATCGTGTTCGATGGACGGAATGTGTTTGATCCGGAGACGATGGGCCAACTCGGTTTCCGTTATCACTCGATCGGGCGTCCCAGTGTGAAACCGCAGTAGCTTTTAACCCGTCTATGGCGAAGCTCTCCTCCCGCCGAGCCGCCTTGGAGGCACTTGCAGTCTGGCGCACAAAAACGCGTTTTGCCGATTCCATTATCGGCAAGCTTCTGACCGAGATAAAACTCACCGGGTCCGATCGCGGTTTCGCCCTGGAATTGTTTTACGGCGTGTTACGAAATCTCACGCTGCTCGATTTTTGGGTCGATTGCCTCCGCCCGGCGCATCTGAATGTTGATCTTCGCGATGTCCTGCGGCTCGGCCTTTATCAACTTTTCTGCCTCGATACGCCACCGCACGCGGCTGTTTTTGAAACGGTTGAGCTGGTCCCGAAAAAACAACGCGGCATAACGAACGCGATCCTGCGCAGCGCCATGCGCCGGCGCGACGAGCTTCGCGAACGGGCGCGGGCCCAGCCGCTGTTCGTGCGAAGGTCGCATCCGCAGTTCCTGGTGGCGCGATGGGAGGAACATTTCGGTGCAAAAGCGGCCGAACACTTATGCACTTGGAATAACGAGCCGCCATCGGTTTATGGCCGAATCAATGGGTTGAAGATTCGACGGGACGAATTTCTCCGGCGCTACGTAAATTCTGAGCCGCTCGCGACCTACCCTGATTTTGTCGAATTTCACAGCTTCCCGATGGCAGCCTTGAATCATGGCCATTGTTATATCCAGGATCCAAGCACGACGATTGCATGCCAGCTTCTCGATCCGCAGCCGGATGAAAAGGTTCTCGATGTCTGCGCCGCCCCCGGCGGAAAAACCAGTTACCTCGCGGAGCTGATGAACAACCGCGGACTGATAATCGCTTGCGACCGCGAGGCAGAGCGGGTGCGTGTTCTCGAAGAGAACGTCGCCAGACTTGGCGTCGCCATTGCCAGGACGTACCGGTGCGATTGGGAATGCGACCGGATGCTGGGGGAAATCGCCGCCCATGCCCCGTTCGACCGCATCCTCGTGGACGCGCCCTGCAGCAACACCGGCACGATGCGTCGTCGTGTGGATGTGCGCTGGCGTTTGCAACCGGCGGACTTTCTCCACATGCAAAAACGGCAATTGGAAATTGTTCGCGCCTGTGTGTCCCTGCTGAAACCGGGCGGTATCCTCGTTTACAGCACGTGTAGTCTCGAACCCGAAGAGAACGAACAGGTCGTGAAACGGCTCATCAACGAGCTTTCGATTTTGCGCCTCGAAGAAGAAAGGCGCTCCCTTCCATTTCGCGATCGCTTCGACGGCGCCTACGTCGCAAAACTGGTTCGACTCATCTGAACAATCAGAGTCATTCGCTGCGGTTGCAGCGCGCGGTAGCTACAGCGCGATTGAAGAAGCTTGGGTTGAGAGCCGAATTGCAGAGGCGGGCTTCGGAGCAATCGACACAAGCTCCAACTTACCCGCGAGTGGCGTGTGCAAACGACAATCACTTGAAACGGATCTCAGCGCTCGAGATTTCTCATTTTTTTGCCGAATGTTTTGTCTTCATTATCTAGATTACTCCTCGCTGAAGCCGCGGGTAATCTCGAGTCCAGGCGACAACGTGTTTGCATCCAGCGTTGTCGATGGAATCGTAGGCGCCTATGCACGATCCGCGGTTTGATCAATTGGCGAAAGTTTTGGTGAATTATTCTACGCGCCTGAAGCGCAATGAGAACGTGCTGATCGAGGCATTTGATGTGCCCGATGAAATGACTATTGCCATTGTTCGCTCGGCACGGGATGCGGGCGCGACTCCGTTTGTGCAAATCCATCGGGCGCGGGTGAGTCGCGCTCTCGCGCTGGATGCGTCGGAGCGGCAATTGAATCTGGCTGCGCGACACGAGTTGGCGCGCATGAAGAAAATGGATGCTTACATTGCCGTTCGCGGCAGCAATAACATTACCGAGTTATCCGATGTGCCGGTGGAAAAATTGAAATTGGTCGCGAAAAAGATGCGGTCGGTCCAGGACCAGCGAGTGAAGAAGACGAAGTGGGTGGTCCTGCGCTGGCCGACTCCATCGATGGCACAACTCGCGGGGATGAGCAGCGAAGCGTTCGAGGATTTCTTCTTCGACGTTTGCACACTGGATTACAGGAAACTCGCATCGGGGATGCAAGCGTTGAAAACGCTGATGGAAAAAACAGACCGGGTCGAGATCAAAGGGCTGGGCACGGATCTGCGTTTCAGTATCAAGGGGATTCCGGCGGTTATTTGCGGTGGCGACCGTAACATTCCCGATGGCGAAGTTTTCAGTTGTCCGGTGAAAGAATCGGTTCAGGGGCACATCGCATTTAATGCGCCGACAATTTACCAGGGCACCGGTTTTGACGGGATTCGCCTCGAATTTCGCGATGGAAAAATTGTCGATGCGACGAGCAACGAAACGAGGAAGCTGAACAAGATTCTCGATTCCGATCCGGGTGCGCGCTACATCGGCGAATTTTCGCTCGGGTTTAATCCGCGCGTTTTGCAGCCGATGCGGGATATTTTGTTCGACGAAAAAATCGCCGGATCATTTCACTTTACCCCGGGGCAGGCCTACGAAGAGGCGGACAACGGAAATCGCAGCCAGGTCCATTGGGACATGGTTTGCATTCAGCGTCCGGAATACGGTGGTGGCGAGATTTATTTCGACGGCAAATTGATTCGCCGCGACGGTGAATTTCTGCCGAAGCCATTGCGATCACTCAATCGCAAGAAATAGCGCGTTTTCCTCGCGGTTTCGATCCGCCAGATCAAAGTCCGCTGTCCTGATCAGCGGCGTCCAGCTTGGAGCAGATTGAGCTGCATCATTCCGATGTCGCCGCCGCCGGTGAGTTGGACATTGGCGATCTCAAACATCGGCGCACCTTCACCCCCGGACGGAGCGGGGCCGGGCAATTGGACCAACACGTGTTTGGAATTCGAGCTCAGCGCGATGGAGGCGATTTCAAATGAAGGCGAGAACTCAACGGTCGAGATTTGGAACGGTGCGGTCACGAAAACCGAGGCGCCGTGCCCTGACGGTGTGAGCTGAACCGGCGCCGCTTCGAAGTTCGGCACCAACTGCAATCCGGCGACAGTGAAGGAGGGCGATCCAGTCGGTGTCGGCCGCTGCTGTTGCGATGGAGTGAGGCGAATACTCCCAAGCGCGCCACCGGCGGGTTGGATTTTCGCGATCTCAAACGTGACCTGTAAATTCATAGCCGGCTGCGGCTGCTGCGACGGCGCAAGTCGCATACTCACAATCTTCGATGTCGGCCTCACCTGCAGCGCGCCCATCTTGAACGTCGGCGTCAACTGCATCGAGGCGATCTCGAACGTGAAAGTAAGTTGGACCGAAGTCTGAATGGGGCTCGAAGGTTGTGCCACCGGTGTCGGCATCGCCGGCGTGGGCATTCCGGTGGGTCTGACGCTTGGGATTTGAATCGGTTCAGGCATGATTTCGGGTATTATTGTTGTTTGCATTTGCGGGATTAGAGGCTGTGAGGATTTGATGATATTGGTCTCAAACAAAGGCGTGTCAACTCCGGGTTCGACTGGCGGGGTTTCCCACGCGACTGGCATTTGATAAGGGACTGGTTGGCCCTGGGCAACGGGCTCGAAGATCGGTTCGTTTGATGGCGCCGCGGATTCAGCGAACGGCGTCGTTGTTATCGGCTCCGGCGCAGCCTCGGCAAAGGCTTCGACTGGCTCTGGTTGAATTTCCGGCGCTGCGATCGGCTCGACAGAAACTGGCCCGCTGACCGGTTCGCCAACCCATTCGGCCGGAGCCGAGGATTCAACCCATGGTGTCGCTGTTGGTTCGATCATCTCTGGCTGCAGTTGTTGTTCCACTACTGGGCCAACCGACTCCACCGTCTCTTCAACGACAGGTCCAACTGATTCGGCAATTCCTTCTTCGACGGCGCGCTTCGGTTCGCGGTAAGCAACCGTCGGTTCCGGACCGCGACGAATTGCTGGTTCAAGCGGAGTCGTCGTGATCGGCGCAACGGCCCCATTTGCGCGCCCAAGTCTTCCAGAAGGGAGCACTCCGCGATGGATCGAAGGCTCCGCTGCTTTCAACTGCAAAGAAACCTGACGCGGTCCGCCGATAAAATTTTTTGTGGCCGGTGCCTCGGCTTCGGGCGCGCTGAACGGAGTTGAGGAGACGGTAGGGCCATTGGCGGATGCAGGCTGCCCAAAGAGCGGCACCTGTGCGGCGCCACGGCGACGCAACATGGGAATGAGCGCCCAAGCCATAAAAAACGCGGCGCCGATGAGCAATCCACCAATGATGAGTGTTTGCCGTGAAGTTGTTGCGGCGACAGTCGGGGCGGGTGCCGGTTGGGTTGCAACATGCGTCGGTGCGAGCGTCGTCGCCGGGGAAGGAACGGGTGGCGCCGAAGCTTGGGTCGCCGGAGAAGATTGCGCGATCACCGCAGTCTCACTTGGCGAAGCGAGAGTAGTTGCGGATGCGTTCGGCGAAGCTTCCGCCATGGCTGGAGTTGTTTCGACCACTGGCGACCCTGTCGCTGTCGGAAGGGCCGACAACTGTTCCGGGCTGGCTGGCGAACCGCTCGCGGAGGGCGCCGCTGCAGTTGCCGGAACGATTCCTTCGCTAAGACTTAGCGCCAAACGCGCGTTCGGCGAAGCGGCCGCGACTGTTTCCGAAGCAGTTTCGGTTGCAGGCGCGACGGTCGATGTTGTTTCAGGTTTAGATTCCTTTGCCTGTTTGTTAGACGCCAATCGCGTTCCCGGAATGGGACTCGGTTCGATCGCCGGGCTGGATTCGGCTTGGGCCGACATTACGGTGGCAGCCTCGGCTGCTGGGGCCGGGCCGGCGGCCACGGTTGGGCTTTGCATCCAACCGAGATCGTAAAACGCGTCGGCGAAGACGCCGTTTAATGCCGGCGAATAGATTTTCTTCGCCGAAGTGACCCAATCGCTCGCCTTGTCGGGATTGTTATGTTTGAACTCCCAGGCCGCTTGCGCGTAATAAAGCGCCGGTGTGTCGCCCGTGAACTGGAATTGCTCCATCAACTTCTGGGCGCGGCTGTCCTTGCCCTCGAGCAGATAGGTCAAGAAAACCTTGTATTTCAGAATTTCTGCCGCCTGGTTCTTATCGCCGCCCGGTGTTTGCTTGAGCAAGGCATCAAACCGCTCACGTGCCGTGGCGTAATCTTTCTTTTTGAATGGGATTTGCGCGAGATTGTATTGCGCTTCGCGGAACTTCGGATTGATCTTGAGCGCTTTCTTGAATGCCGCTTCCGCGCCGGCGTAATCCTGCTGCTCCATCAAAATCTCGCCGCGCAGATTTGAAGTCGCCGCCTGATTCGGATCGGCTGCGTCGGATTCTTCGACATATTTGCGCGCGTTTTCGAAATCGTGCTGCTGAAGCGATTGTTGCGCCTGTTCAAAGCGCGAGCGCGCGAACGCTTTCGATTTTTCGGTGCGCTCGGCCGCGGTCGTCACAGTCATCGAAGCGCGGGCCTGGCCGGCCGGCTTTTGCATCCAGCCCACTTCGTATAGGGATTCGGCAAAGAGCCTGTTCAATTGCGGCGAGAAATCTTTCTGCGCAGTTGCAATCCAATCCTGGGCCTCGTTTTCGTTCTTGCGTTGAAATGCGATCGCCGCATTCGAGTAATGCACGGCCGGCGTTTCCGGCGAAAGCTTGAACTTGGCCACGATCGAATCGACCATGCCGTCGTTGCCCTCCAGCACATAGGTCAGCAAAATTTTGTATTGAATTAGTTGCGCGGCGTCCCCGGCCAAATCGGCGACATTGCTTGAGAGCAAATTCTGAAAACGATCACGCGCTTCCGTCCAGTTCTTTTTCAGAAATGGAATCTCAGCCATGTTAAAGCGCGCATTCCAGAATTTGGGATCGATCCGCACCGCCTCCTGCAACGCCGTTTCCGCCTTATCGTAACTGCCCTGCCGCATCAGAATCACGCCCCGCAGATTGTGCGATTCTGCCACCTCCGGCTGGCGCGCATCAATTTCATCGAGCTGCTTTAGCGACTCCGAAAAATTGTTCGCCTCGAAGGCTTGGAACGCTTTGCTGTACATCGCTTCCAGCTCCGTTTTGGAAGGGGCAACATTGCTGGCCGCGAAGGAACTGAAAACCAAAATCATGATTGCCGCGATTTTCCGAATTTTCATAGATTTTGATTTGAAACCGTTCGCGCGATCGATGACAAGTTAAATTTTTCGGCCGGAGGATCGATCGTTTTCCAAACTACATATAACAGCAGACAACGACCCGACAACTTTTTACTTTTGCGCGGCAAGATCGACAGTCATGGCCGGAGACAAAAGCTCGAGCACTACACAATGCGGTTCCGGCACCCGCCGCTTCGATTGCCAAATCTTCACTTTGTTCGGGACGACACGCGTATTTCTTTTTCCCATCTCCAGACCGGTAAATTGTTTTCCGGGTCGACGGTGTCGGCGATTTTTCTGAAGCCGCACTTTTCCAGGATGCGCGTTGAAGCATTCACTTCGGCGAGAGTGTGAGCGCGAATCATTTTGACGCGGCTGTCATTGGTCGCGAATTCGCATAACGCCTGTGCTGCTTCAGTGGCGTAGCCGCGTCCCTGATATGCGGGCGCGATGCCGTAAGCGATTTCGGCGATGCCATCCGCGCCCGGCGGGCCGGGAAATCCGCACATACCCATGAGGACGTGATCGATTTTGTGAATGAGACCGAAGCCAAATTGCCAGGGATCGGGTTCCCTCGCGGATTCAAGACGCGCCACGAAATCCGGTGAGGCGCCGAGTAGTTGATCACGAATACCATCGGACACGCGCAGCCCGGCGGTGTTTTCAAACTCCTCCAGGCTGCGAAGCAATGCGCGCAGATGCCGCGGCAAGTGCGCAGCGAGAATCAAGTTCTTGGTCTGGATCGTCATCGAAGCTTTCCGTCATTCCGCCCGAAGTGGAGGAACCTCTTACTGTTTCTGTCTTTGGCGAGCTGTCCCGCAGCGAAGAGTAAGAAATCTCTCTCGTTTATGCTGGCACTGGCACGGGCAAGTTACAGCTCAAAGAAAGTGCGCAACCGTCGCATGAAGTTCGCCCGGTACTCGCGTTGTCTTGTCTCCGTTAGTTCTTTCGGCGCCGCTTCTTTAAAGATCCCTTCGTTTTCCAGTTTCCGTTTCGCCAGCAAATCGCTCAATTGCTCCAGACACCCGGGCGCTTCCCGGATGACGTCGGCCATCACCGGTTTACCGATCTCCATCACGTAACAATCGGCGTCGGCGCGCACGGTAGCGCTTCGTTTCTCGCCAGTTAACAAAGACATTTCGCCGAAGCAATCGCCCGCGCCTAACATGGCGACTTGGATGGTGGCCCCATTTTTGGAGACGGCTACGCTGGCCGTTCCGCGGAGCAAAATAAACATCGAATCGCCGTCGGCTCCTTCCTCGATCACCCGTTCACCGCGTCCGAAATAATCCAGGCGCGCGTGCCGGACCAGATTGTCGATCTGCGTATCGCTGAGGCATTCGAAAATCGGTTCGCCCCGCAAGATCTCGCGCGCTTCCTGGTACCCTTCGTCCTGTGGCCGGGTCGTCCGTCGTTGCAGATGCAACGTGCGAGTGGGGAAGGGGACGGTGAGCCGTTCCCGTTTCAATTCGTACCAAATGTTGGTGCGGATGGCGTCGTTGATTTCGTTAATCCGGGCATGGTTACCCATGTAGAACTTGATTTCGTAAATGATGGCGAAATCGGCAAAATCGACGAGGAAAACCCGCACCGGCGGATGGGACAACACGCCATTGGCTTTTGATGCCGCGCGAATGAGGACATCCTTGGCCAGGTTTGGCGGGACGTGATACTCCAGCCCGATTCGAATCCGCATGGCGTGGACCTCGGTCGGGTAATGCAGGTTAACGATCGTCTGCTTGACGATTTCGTTATTGGGAATATCGAGATAAATCGTATCGTTCGTGCGGAGCCGCGTCGAACGCCAGTTGATCTCCATTACTTCGGCGTATCGGTCCCCCACCTGCAACCAATCGCCTACTTTATATGGCCGGTTGATCTGAAGCGACATCCCGGCGATGATTCCACCTAACAAATTCTGGCCGGCCAGGCCCAGGATAATGGCGGCGATTCCCGAGCCGGCGAGCAAACCGGTTAACCAGCGCCCGGCATGATAGCCGTACCAAAGGACAACCAGCAGCACGACGAGAAAAATGAGCAGGGCCACCAACTGCCGCGGAAAATGCGGGATCGTCGTCCCGCGTTTCTTCTCGAAGTAAAGGTCCCAGACGTAGCGATTGATGAGCGCAACGAGAATGGCCGTGCTCAACAGGGCCAGCGCCGCGCCGACGTGATTGCGGATATCGATCGACATGCCATAGACCCACATCGCGATGTAAAACGCGAGCGCGAGACAAAAAAGGCGAAAGAACAGACCGAGCTGCACACCGGCGCGCCTCTTCAGCAGACGCCCGATCATCAGCGCGATGAGAAACGTCGCAACGAATACGACAGCAGTGACGATCGCTTTTTCCGTCTCGTCCAGCCAGTTGAACATTGGCGGCATTATATCAGAAACGATGTTAACGGGAAGCGCTCACTGTGGCCGAAGGAAAAACCAGAGCCAGCCGCTGAGGAAGCAAAGTCCCCCCAGCGGCGTGATGGCCCCGAGCCATCGAACGTTTGTGAGCGCCATCAGATAAAGGCTGCCGCTAAAAAGGATGATACCGGCAAACAGCAGCCACCACGCAGTGCGATTGTATGTTCTCACCGAACTGAGTGCCAACAGGGCAACGGCGTGAACGAGATGATACAGCACAGCCTTGTTCCAGGCGTCATTCATCCCGTGGCTCTCGAGTGTCGGTCTTAGCGCGTGCGCGCCAAATGCACCGAGCGCCACCGCCAGAAAACAAAGTGCCGCCGCAATCCTAAAGGGTAAAATCGACATCTGCCAGAATCGCAGAATCAAGCCCCTCCGGCAACGCTTCGGCAGAAGGCCTCAGCAGCGACCGCAAAAGGGAGCCCGCCGCTGACGGTGCGAGTGGCTGCGACGGTTGGCGTGATCTGGCTCTTGATTATGCTCGCACTCACACTCGGCGATTATTTTACGCGTGGCGTGGTGCCGTTAAATCGCTAGCGGGCAGACGATTCCGTCCAGCTTGGCGCGCGTTTCTCATTGAAGGCCGCAATGCCTTCCCGCGCTTCCTCCGATTCCCGCGCTTCCATGTGATATTTCAAGGCAAGATCGACATCTTCTTTCACGGAACTGGACCAGAGTTTCTCGATTAGCTTCTTCGTTTGCTTGAGCGCGCCCGGCGCTCCTTGCAACGCGGCGTCGGCAAATTTTCGCGCTTCGATCATGAGATCGTCCGCCGGGACGACACAATTGACGAGCCCGATTTCTCGGGCACGTTCCGCGTCGATTAGCTCCGAACCGAGCAGCAGTTCGCGAATGTCGCGTTCGCGCAATTGGCGCCGGAGAAATGTCATGACCAAGCCCGCTACCAAACCGCGCCGCACTTCCGGATAGCCTATCCTGGTCTTTTTCGCCGCGACAACAAAATCGCATGCCGACATGATCCCTGCGCCGCCGGCGACCGCTGCGCCGTGAATCGCCGCGATGGTAATCAGATGCGTTTGGCTCAATGTGACCAGCGTTTTCGCCACCATCTCAGCGGTTGCATGCGCCTTGCCCACATCGGCCGCTTCTTTCAGATCGAGTCCGGTGCAAAAGGCCGCGCCCGCGCCGCGCAAAATCAGGACGCGCTGCTGCGGTTGATCGGAAGCGGCTTTGATCGCAGCAACCAAATCGTTCAGCAGTTCCAACGTTAACGCATTGCGCCGCTCCGGTCGATTCAGCGTGATCACTGTCATCTGCGGAGTGAGTTTTTCGACGAGGATAACCCGCATACAACAAGCCGCAGATTACGCAGGGCTCGCGCCTTGTCATCCCGATGAAACTAAAACGCTGACAGTGTCAGTATTTCAGCTTTTCCCCAAAATGGTCCGAATAGCTTCATCGAGCCGGTCGAAGTTGATCGGCTTGGTGAGATGCTCGGAAAAACCGGCGGCGCGGGCTTTGTTGACATCGTGTTCGGTGCCGTAGCCGCTTAGGGCGATGCCGGGCAGGCCTTTGCTGTTGTGCAATTCGCGCATCAGATCGTAACCGCTGCGGCCCGGCAAGCCAATGTCGCTAATGAGCAGATCGAAATGTTCGTCCTTGGCTTTGGCCACAGCTTGCTCGGCAGTGTGGGCCAGCGTGATTTCGTAGCCGCGCCGTTCGAGCAGCATCTTCATCCCCAAGCACGTATCCTTGTGATCATCGACCACGAGAAGGCGGCACGGCTCCGATGAAGCAGCTTCGCGTTGGTTTTCGCCATCCTGGCTCGTCCCGCCCGGCCCGCCTCCGCCGTGGCCGGGCTCCGCCGTGGCGAGCAGCTTGTCCTGCGTTTGTCGAATGGGCGCCCGATCAGTTTCTTTTTTGCTTGGCTCGACCGCCGCCGGCGCGGGAACGGTTTGCAATGTAATGGAGAATGTCGCCCCTTTGTCTTTGCCATCGCTTTTAACCCGGAGGCGTCCGCTGTGCGCGTCCACCATCGCTTTGGAAATCGCCAGGCCGAGCCCGAGGCCGCCAAAGCGCCGCGTGATCGAGCTTTGGCCCTGCTCGAATGCGTTGAAAATCTTGTCGATCTTTTCCGGCTCAATTCCGATGCCGGTATCGCTGATCCGAACCTCGATGTTTTGCGGCGTAGGATTGGTTGTTTCGATCGCGATCCGGCCGCCTTCGGGCGTAAATTTCACGCTGTTTTTGATGAGGTTCCAAAAGACTTGCTGTAGGCGCGCCGGGTCACCCAGCACATGGTCGGTGGTGGCATCCAGGCGGAATTCGGTTTCCAACTTTTTGGCCTGAATCTCCTCGGCGCAAATCTCATGGGCGCGATGCAGCACTTGATGGATGCTCACGTTCTCGATGGTCAATTGCAGTTTGCCTTTCGCGATGCGAGTGACGTCGAGCAGATCATCGATCAAACGCGCTTCCAGTTCGACGTTGCGCCGAATCACTTCGAGCGCCTGGTGCACCTTCTCCGATTCCGGCATCGTCGCCTCCAGTTCGGACACCATTGCAATCACGGGAGTGAGCGGGTTGCGCAGCTCATGGGAGAGCAGCGCCAGGAATTGGTCCTTGGCCGCGTTCGCGCCGATCAACTCCTGGCGCAACGCGACGTCGCGCGTCTTATCGTCCACCAAATAGAGCACGCCTTGCACGCGCTTCTTCGGATCTTCCAAACGCAGCAGGTGAATATCGACAAAGTGCGTCATCCCGCCCTTGTCCTTGATCGGATGTTCGGCCAGATGCAACGGCGAACCGAGATTGAGAACGTTGGCGACGGCATCCGCCGGCGCGATCCGTACTTCATCGTAAGTCGCGTTCATGATGTCGCTCGCGGCCGGAAAATTTCCAAACCGTTTCGCCATTTCGCGGAAAGCGTCATTTGCCTGGACAAACCGGCGCGAGGCCGGATCGACAAAAGCGATGCCGATCGGCATGTTGGCGAGGATGTTTTCGTTAAAAATCACCTCGCGCTGGACCCGCCGCGTTGCTTCAGTGTGCCGCCGGTAAAGCCGACTCGCGCCCCAGGCTCCCAGTGCAGTGGCGACGACGAGCCAGCCGACGAGAACCTTCATCTTGTTCAATAGATCGTGGACCGGCTCGTAGGCCACGGCCTTTGGCTGTTCGATCACAACGGCCCATCCGGTCGATTCGATCGGGCTATAGGAATAGACGTTGTCGAGCAGCTCAAAATGGCCGGTCTGTCGCTTGCGGACTTCGCTCATAAGACTCCCGCCCTGAGGAGAAGTGGCATTTACGTTTGGATGAAAATCGCGATCGAACAGCGCCACGCCGTTTTGATCGAAAACATCGCAAAGCAGTTGATCGGAAAATTGAATGGTTGAGAGTCGCCGGCCTATTCGCTCGACGAGAACAGCCGCGCCGATGTAACCCACGATTTTACCGCTGGGATCGCGCACCGCGCCGACGATATCGGTCGCTAGTCGCTGGTCGGGCAGGCGCCGATGCACAGGTGAAACAAAAATGTCGTGCGAATGTTCCGCCGGCTCTCGCCAATATTGCGATGCGAAATCTTTTCCAGCCATCTCCGGAATGAGCGGCAATGACGCGATCAAGCGACCCTCCGAATCGGTGACGAACATGCCATCTACACGCGGCTGCGAGTAAAAAGCCGAGCTCAACCACTGCTGAGCAGCCGGCTGCGGATTGGGGCCGGTCAGCATCGTTACGACATTTGGCAGCGTTTGGTAATATTCGATGACGTCGCTCGTCCGGCTGAGGTCGTCGCCGATCAGGTGTGCGATCAGTTGCACAAACGTTTGCCGATCGCGCAGAATTTTTGATTCCAACGTGCGCGTCAGAATGGTGTACGAAACCACCAGGGTGAGGATCGACGGCACCCATCCCGCCAACAGGATAAGCAGTCCAATATTGAATCGTTCGAGACGGTCGCGTCGCCGTCTGCGCAGTATGTCTGGCAATTGCATTCCCGCGAACTCCGCCTTGGCACTCCGCCCTTCACCAATGAACCCGCCTGCGTCCCGAGGCAAGAAGAAAGCGGAAAAACGGAAGCGGACGTTGAAGCCGTGGCGAGCGTAATCCGTGAATCGTTACCTTTATCCAACCGGCTCACGCTTCAACATTGCCACCATGATTTTTACATTGACGCGTGCAGCGGAGCGTTCATCATTCGCACCGTGCAGCTTTTAGCCGCACCCGGAAGCCACATGCAAGGAACTCTCGGCCATTTCATTTGGACAATCTGTTATCTGAGCGTGCTGTTTGGGCTTTCTGCCTACGGCATCCACCGCTATTTTATCGTTTACCTTTTCTTGCGGAACCGAAAACGCGAGCCGACGCCAGCGGGGCATTTCGCTGAGCTGCCCAAGGTGACGGTGCAACTGCCGATCTTTAACGAAGTGTACGTGGCCAAGCGTCTGTTGCGCTCGGTGAGCGAGCTCGACTATCCCCAGGATAAGCTCCAAATCCAGGTGCTCGACGATTCAACCGATGAAACGCGCGAGATCACAGCCTCATGTGCTCAAGAACTGCGACAGCGAGGGTTCAATGTCGATTTGATCCATCGCGTTGATCGCACCGGGTTCAAGGCGGGCGCACTCGCGGTCGGGCTCGAATCAGCCGAAGGCGAATTCGTTTGCATCCTCGACGCGGATTTCGTTCCGCGCCGCGATTTGCTCAAACACACGATCCATTTTTTCACTGACGCGCAAGTCGGGATGATCCAGACGCGCTGGGGACATTTGAATCGGGGTTACTCGTTGCTCACCCGTGTCCAAGCCATGTTCCTGGATGGCCATTTGCTCTTGGAACAGACCGCCAGGAGTCGCAGCGGACGTTTCTTCAATTTCAACGGCACGGCCGGGCTTTGGCGAAAATCATGCATTGTCGATGCCGGCGGCTGGCAGCACGACACGCTCACGGAAGATCTCGATCTGAGCTATCGCGCCCAGCTCATCGGGTGGAAATTCATTTTTCTGGCGGATGTCGTCACGCCCGCCGAACTGCCAGTCGATATGAATGGCTTCAAATCGCAGCAACATCGCTGGACCAAAGGCTCGGTGCAGACCTGCAAGAAATTGCTGCCTCGCATCTGGCGGAGCAAACTGCCGTTCGCGATCAAGCTCGAAGCGACCGGACACTTGATGTCGAACTTCGCCTATCTGCTTCTCGCGTGCTTGTGCGTGCTTTTGCATCCCTCCGTGGGCGGCCCGCCGCCCGGCTGGGTCCGCACCTTTTTGATCGACATCCCGATTTTTCTGGCCGCGTCTGTTTCAGTGGCCGTCTTTTATGTTTGTGCCCAACGAGTCCTTTACCCGCGCAGCTGGATGAAAGAGATACTCTTCTTGCCCTGCTTGCTCGCGCTCGGGGTCGGGCTTTCGCTCAATAACGCGCGAGCCGTTCTGGAAGCGATCTTCAATCATCAATCTGAATTTACGCGCACACCGAAATATGGAATCGAGCACCGTTCGCAGCCGTGGCGCGCCTGCAAGTATAAACCGCTCAAATCGCTCTTGCCGATTGCCGAGCTTGGGTTCGCCGTCTACTTCAGCTACTTCGTTTGGTTCGCGATTATTCATCGACAATTTCTCTCGGTCCCATTCTTGCTGATGTTCCAAGGCGGCTTTTTGTATGTTGGTCTCTCCTCCCTCCGGCCATGGTGGCCAAAACTCACCTTCGGCGGAAACCGTGCGCCCGCTGCAATTCCTGCGTGACAAATCGCACTTCATGAGTAACAAAGGACGGATGTTTCGCTTCTCGATGGTGGTTCTCGCGCTGTTTTTGTGCGTTTGCCCAATCCGTGCCGATTTTCTCAACGACAGCCGCATCATCATCAGCGTTCGCGATCAAAAGCTGATGTTGCTCCAGAACGGAGCAAGGATCGCAACGTACCCGGTTTCAACCTCCAAATTTGGATTGGGCGACAATCTCGGCACGATGACGACGCCGCTGGGCGTTTTGCAAGTTGCGCACAAAATCGGCGACAACGCCCCGGAGGGCGCTGTGTTTCACAACCGCCGCTGGACCGGAGAAGTGGTGAAGCCGAACTCACCGGGTCGCGACCCGATCGTGACCCGGATCATCTGGCTCCGCGGTCTCGAGCCGATCAATGCGCACGCCTATCACCGCTGCATTTACATTCACGGCACACCGCAGGAGCGTTTCATTGGGCGGCCCGCGAGTTACGGCTGTATCCGGATGCGTTCGAAGGATGTCGCCGCACTCTACAATCAAGTCCCGATTGGCGCCGTTGTTCAGATCATATCCGATGGCTTGCCCAAGGTCGCAAAAAGCTCGCCCAAGCCTCCGGTCGTGATTACCCAGCAAGCTCAGGCAACGCCGGAAGGTTGGACCACATCAGCGCGTTCGGCGCAGAAACCATCCGAGCTATCGAAGCCAAGGACACGCAGTGTCACGCTCGCAAGTCTTGCCTCGGCGCCCAGCCATTTGCGGTAGGCGCCTGATCAACCCTCAGCCTTCAACTCTCGATCCTTCTTCCCCATGGCCAACACGAAATCCGCCGCTAAACGCACACGCCAGACTGCTCGGCGTGCACTTCGAAACAGTAGTATTGCGAGTCAGCTTCGTACCCTGCAAAAAAGAGCGCTTGCCGCTGCCAAAGCCGATCCGACCCAGATCCGCTCCGCCATTTCCGCCGTCGATAAAGCGGCCAAGCGTGGCGTTATTCATCGTAATGCCGCCATCCGCCGCAAAGCTCGGCTAACCAAGGCGCTGGCCACCGCGAAATAGCGAAGCGCGGCACGTTGTAGGCGGTGGTGTTGACCACGGCTTGATTGACGTGGAAGTCGCCCGTCACACAGGCAGCCCGGCAACATGTCCGGCAGTCGGAGGGACTCGTCCTGTGGCGAGCTGGCCAGCCCCAGTGAGCAGTTCTGTGCCAGGGTGCTAAGCCCGTTCGTTCATTCACCGCCATTGCCGCAGCGAGATACGAACCACCTTTAGATATGCCACGAGCGATTTGGAAGGGCAGTATCAGTTTTGGGCTTGTTAACATTCCTATCGCGCTTTACCCGGCGACCCAGCGAGAGGAGTTGAAGTTTCGGCTCTTGCGCAAAAGCGACTTGAGTCCGGTGAACTATAAGCGCGTGGCCGAGAAGGACGGGAAAGAGGTCTCGTGGGATCAGATCGTAAAAGGGTACGAGTACGAGAAGGGCAAATACGTTGTCCTAAAGGACGACGATTTTCAGCGCGTCGATGTTGAGGCGACGCAGACGGTGGACATCCAGGATTTTGTCGATCTTGATGACATCGATCCGATGTATTTTTACAAGCCGGTACTATCTCGAGCCGCAAAAGGGCGGTGATAAGGCATTTGCGTTGCTGCGCGATTCGCTCAAGGAAAGCAAGAAAGTTGGGATCGCCAAGGTCGTGATCAAAACACGCCAGTATCTCGCCGGAGTTAAACCGGAGGATGGCTCGCTCGTGCTCGAGCTAATGCATTTCGCAAACGAACTGGCCGATACGAGCAAATTGCACGTGCCGAAGAAGGTCGAAGTCGGAAAAAAAGAAATGAACATGGCTAAGTCGTTGATCGACAGCATGAGCGGAAAATGGGATCCGGAAAAGTATCACGACGAATATCGCGAAGCGCTGATGGATGTGATCGAGAAGAAGGTCGAGGCCGGCGGCAAAGAGATTGAAGAGAAGCCAAAAAAAGCGCCGCGACCGACGAAAGTGATCGACTTGGTGTCGGTCTTGCAAAAGAGCCTTAAGCAAACCGGCGTTGCCGGCCGCACTGGCGGTCGAAGGAAGAGCCCGAGAAAAACGCGGCTGAAACAGAAGCATCCGGCGAAAAAGGCGGCGTGACAGGTCCTGTGATTCGCACTTGTTGAATCGTGAATCGAGTGCCGACGTATCGATTTACGATTTGACACACAAGATCGCCGTCAGGCACGCTAGCCAACATGAACTCTCTCAATCGGTTTGTGGATCCGGTTTACTGTTCGATGCGATTGATCGTGGGACTACTGCTCGCCCAACACGGTGGGCAATTGGTTCTTGGAATGTTTGGTGGAATGCCTGGCTCGGAGAAAATGATCATCCACGTTGGGGGTTGGATCCAACTTGTTGGCGGCTTCATGATCGCTTTCGGTTTGTTCACCCGTATTTCCGCATTCATCTGCAGCGGCATGTTTGCTTTCGCCTATTTCACAATTCACGTCGCAGGCGCGATGACGCCGATGGCAAAGTTTTTCCCGATCGCCAGTGCTGGAAAGGAGTTTTCAAACCGCGGTGAACTCGCAGTCTTTTATTGCTGGGTATTTTTCTTTATGGTGTTTTACGGCCCTGGAAAATGGAGTCTTGATGCGTTGCTTTTCAGAAAAAGCGCAGGTGCATCGTCGGCAACTGCAAAGTAGCCAAGATCGACATTGTCATCCCATGAAACGCTTCGTCACTGCGCTTACGCTTGTTTTCATCACCCATTCGCTCTTCGCTGAAGAGATTAAAGATTTCGGCCGGGACCGCCTGAACAGCTCGCCACGTCATGCCGACTGGGTCGATCTCAAATCGGGCAATCGTACGATCAAGGCGTTCATCGTTTACCCGGAATCGAAAGGCAAGACCCCGGTGGTGCTGGTCATCAGCGAAATCTTTGGACTAACGGATTGGGTCCGCAGTTTGTGCGACGAGTTGGCCGAGAACGGAGTCATCGCGATTGCGCCCGATCTACACGGCGGCCAAAAGTTCGAAGATCTCGACGCTGCGCGCAAAGCGACATCCGCGTTGCCGAAAGAGCAGGTTCAGGCGGATCTAGATGCGACTGCCGATTACGCGCTCACGAAAATTCCAGCGGCCAACGGCACGCTTGCGGTTTGTGGATTTTGCTGGGGCGGGGGATGGGCGTTCAGCTACACGCACATGAATCCGAAATTGACAGCGGCGTATTCGTTTTATGGAGTTGCGGTCGATAACGCCGAGGACGCGAAGAAAGTCGCGTGTCCCGTTTACGGGTTCTACGGGGAAAATGACGAGCGCGTAGATGCGACGATTCCGAAAGCGGAAGAATTAATGAAGGCCGCCGGCAAAAAATATGAGCCGGTCATCTACAAAGATGCAGGCCATGGCTTTATGCGCTCGGGCGAACCGAATAATCCGGAAGCTCGGGAAGGCGATAAAAAGGCGCGCGACCAGGCTTGGACGCGCTGGAAAAAATTGCTCAGGGAACTGTAGGGGAAGCTGACAGCTTCCCGGCTGGCTGCGTTTCATCAAGCTACCCCAGTAAATCCGCCGCGTGGGCAAGCCCCCTGCTTCCCCTCAGGGTTCGCTCATGAGGATTCTGAAATTCGGTGGCTCATCACTGGCCGCGCCCGAACGCATTCGCCAAGTCGCCCAGATCGTCTTTCGATCTGCCGACGAAGAACAGATCGTCGTTGTCGTTTCTGCGTTTCAAGGCATAACGAATCAGCTTCTGGCCTGCGCGCGCCTGGCGGAAAAAAACGAGCGCGAATGGCAAACGGCGTGGCGAAAAATCGTGGACCGCCACCGATCGGCAATTCGCGCGCTGATGAGCAAGAAACGCGTCGCCGCGCTGCGATCAAGGACAGAATCACTCTTGCATGATCTGCACGATGCATTGCACGGCGTGCAATTGCTGAGTCACGCGCCGCCGCGCGCACTCGATCTGGTCGCTAGTTTTGGCGAGCGACTTTCTGCCCAGATTGTGGCGGCCTATTTGAACGAGTTCCGGCCCGCGCAAGCGGTCGATGCCCGCGATCTGATCGTCACCGACGCGCAATTCACGAACGCGAATGTGGATTTTAACGAAACAAATCGCAGGACGCGCCGCTACTTTGCCAATTTGTTTCGGCCAGCTCGCGGGAAAAGAGCAATCCCGGTCACCACCGGATTCATCGCTTCGACCTGCGACGGGCAAACGACAACGCTCGGCCGAGACGGATCGGATTACACAGCCGCGATCATTGGCGCGGCGCTCAACGCATCAGCCATTGAAATTTGGACGGATGTGGACGGTGTTTTGAGCGCCGATCCAAATCATGTGCCGCCGGCCTTCGTGCTTCCGCGCGTCTCCTATGAGGAAGCGATGGAGCTCTCGTATTTCGGGGCAAAAGTGCTCCACTCTGGCGCCATCGCGCCCGCGGTGGCGCGCCGGATCCCGATCTTGATCAAGAACACATTTCGCCCTGGCGAGCCGGGCACCCGCATCGCGCGCGCCGGCGAAAACGGTGAACATGTGGTCAAAGGAATCACTTCCATCACTGGCATCGCGCTTTTAACCCTGCGCGGTTTGAGCATGGTCGGCGTGCCCGGAATTGCCGAGCGTTTGTTTCGCGCGCTCGCATCTCGTGCCGTGAATGTAATCCTCATTTCGCAAGCTTCCTCCGAACACACCATCTGTTTTGCCGTGCGCGCTTCCGATGCCGCCGCGGCCGTCGCGGCCATTCGACAGGAGTTCCGGTTTGAATTTCAACACGCGCTCACTGCGCTCGATGAAAAACGGGAGCAGGCGATCGTGGCTGTAGTGGGCGACGGCATGAAGGGCCATCCCGGCGTCTCGGGCAAACTTTTTGGCGCGTTGGGCAGGCGCAACATCAACATCAGCGCGATCGCGCAGGGCGCGTCAGAGCGCAACATCTCCTTGGTGGTGGATGCGCCGCAGCAGACGCGTGCGCTCAACATCATTCACCAGTCATTTTTTGAAATTCGGAAACGTCTCGCGCTGGTCGTGATTGGTGTTGGCCATATCGGCAGTGCGTTGCTGGAACAATTGCGCGCTCAACGCGAATACCTGCTCGGTCGCGGCTTCGACGTCACAGTGGTTAGTCTGGCCAACAGCAAGAAGTTCATCCTCGATCCTGGCGGAATTGATCTGGCCCGGTGGCGCCAGCGGTTGAAGCAATCGCGGCGGCGAATGACTCCGGAAAGGCTCGTGAACGAAGTTTCAAAACTGGAGCTGACCGATGCTGCTCTGCTCGATTGCACCGCCTCCGATACCATCGTCGCGGCTTATCCCGATTTTGTTCGGGCGAATCTGCACATCATCACGCCGAACAAGCGCGCCAACGTGCTCCCTTGGCGTCAGTACGCCGCGCTGATGGAGTTATTGCGGTCGCGCCAAAAGTATTTCCTCGATGAAGCCAACGTCGGCGCGGGGCTGCCGGTCATGTCCACCATCCGCGACCTGATCGCCAGCGGGGACACCATTCACCAAATCGAGGGCATTTTTTCCGGCACGCTTAGTTCTCTGTTTAACCATTTCGATGGTCGCGTTCCGTTCAGTGCGCTGGTTCGAAAAGCGTGGGCAACCGGTTTGACCGAACCCGATCCGCGCGACGATCTCTCCGGTCAAGATGTGGCGAGAAAGCTGTTGATCCTCGCGCGGCAAAACGGGTTAAAATTGGAGATAGAAGATGTCGATGTTGAAAGTCTGGTGCCGCGCGCCCTCGCAGGCTCGAAGTTCTCGGAACGGTTCTTCCAGATGTTGGCGAAGTTTGATCCCGGGATGTCGGCGCGTCTAAATCGTGCGCGTGCGCGCGGAGCAGTGTTGCGTTACGTCGGCACCCTCTCGGGAAATCGGGCGCGGGCCGTGATTAAGGAATTTGCGCGCGATCATCCCATCGCCGCGACGCGCGGCAGCGACAATATTATCGCGTTTACCACCAAACGTTATGCCCAAACGCCGCTGGTGATCCAGGGCCCGGGCGCCGGCCCGGCCGTGACCGCCATGGGCGTTTTCTCCGACATCCTAAAATTGCTGCATTATTTGCCGCATTAAGCGCGGCTAAAGTGTTGTTGGAGCGTTGAAGCGTTGAAGTTGAAGCGTTGAAGCGTTGAAGCGTTGAAGCGTTGAAGCGTTGAAGCGTTGAAGCGTTGAAGCGTTGAAGCGTTGAAGCGTTGAAGCGTTGAAGCGTTGAAGCGTTGAAGCGTTGAAGCGTTGAAGCGTTGAAGTGGGACTTCCATCGCTTTTACAAGCCAACTGATCATCTCAAACTCGACGGCTTAAAGCCGTCAAGTTTCAAATTTGCCAAATTACTTATTAGTCTAGTATTACAAAGGAGGCGGTGGCAAACCGCGTGTGGCGCTCCTCACTTTGGGCTCTTTGGGCTTAACAATTCATCTACCAGCGGCTGCGCGTCGTAAGCGTTTCGCAGCGCTTCGATGATCGCAGCGGAATCGACCGAGACGGCACGGGCTTGTTTGTCGGTATAAACGCAATCCAGCACCAGCGATTGAATGTTGCCGTCAAAAATGATCCCGACGAACTCGTTCGCCTTGTTCACCACCGGGCTTCCGCTGTTGCCGCCGATAATGTCCGCATCGGAAACAAAATTGAATGGTGTCGTTAGGGCAAGCTTCTCTTTCTTGTCGATCCAACGCTGCGGCAAATCGAACGGTGGCCGGTTCTCGTGCTCAACGGCGCGTTTGTAGAGATTCTCGAAATTCGTGAATGCCGGAATCTGCTTCCCGTTCTCTTCGTAGCCGCGGATTGTTCCGTAGGAGAGGCGCAGCGTGAACGTCGCGTCAGGATAAGTGTTTGTGCCTTCGGTAGTAAACCGCGCCTTCGCGATTTCTGCGTAGGCTTGGCGTTTAATTTCTTCCTGCGCATCCCGGAGTTTTCTCGCTTGCCGTGCGGCAGGATCAACGGCCCGCGCGATCTCGATCATCGGATCGTGCGCTGCGTCGATCGCCGCTTGGCCCCCTTGGTAAAGCTTTTTCCTAAAGGCAACTTCCTTAAGCTGCGTGCTTTTGACCAGCTCGTTTGCGCGTTCGACTGGAGATTTTCCGGCAAGCACCATTTGCACAAGTGGAGTATCGCCGCCGAATTCGTCGGCCAGATCGGTCAACGAATCCGTGAGTGTGAGCACCTCAACATCATCATAAACCGGCTCGGTCGAGAAGAGATCGAGTTCGAGTGATTCGCGATTGCTGTCGCGAAATGCCTCGAGGCGCTCTCCGTTCGGCTTCGGGCGTTCATCGGCCGCGCGCACCAGCAGACGGGCATATTTGAACAGCGTACTGTAAAATGCGCGCGGCTGTCGATAGATGCCGAACGAGGGACGCTCCATCTCAAAGTAGTCATACATTGGCGCGTTTTTTGCGATTTCCGCCTGCGCCTTTCGAATGCGATCGTAAGCGGTAATTGTCGATTTCAGCTTCGGATCCGCCGTGATTGCGTCACGCAGTTTTTGTTCGCGCGCTTCCAGATCGTGCCAGGTTTGCGGATCAAGCAGACCGGCGAGATAGCCATCATATCGTTTGCGGTTGTTCGTTATGCCGAAATAGTCGTCACGCACGCGCCGCGCATTTTCAAAAGTGCGTTCGCCAAAACTGTGCAGCAAAACCTCGCGTCGTTTGAATATCGACAGGACGTAGGGCAGAAAGCGGTCGCGCATGTCAGCCATTTCGGCCACGGTGAGCTGTCGATCGGTCTTGCCGGGATGTCCGCTCACGAAAGTCAATTCACCATCGCTTGGCCCGCGCGGATTGATCTTCAGAAAATTGTCGATCTTGGCCGGCTGGCCGTTTTCATAAACCCGAAAAATACAGATATCGAGATCGAACCGTGGATACTCGAAATTATCCGGATCACCCCCGTAAAATGCGACCTGTTGCTCAGGGGCGAAGACGAGCCGCACATCGTCGTAACGTTTGTAGCGATAGATTTGATAAACGCCGCCCTGATAGAGCGCAACCACGTCTGAGCGGAAGCCGGTCTTCTCTTTGCTCACCTTTTCAATCGCGGCAATTGCAGCGTTGCGGGCATCTCCTGCCTGCTCCGGAGTCATGTCCGGTTTCACCGCGCTCTTGACCCGCTCGGTCACGTCCTCGATCGACATGAGCACGTTGAGCTCAAGATCGACCGCTTTCTTCTCCTGGCTGCGATCGTGCGCATAAAATCCGTCGCGGAGATAATTGTGCTGCTCGTCGCTGATTTTCTGAAGCGTGTCCGCTCCAACGTGATGATTGGTGATGACGAGGCCGGTCCCGGATATGAATGAGCCGCTCCCACCGGAGTTGAAGCGAACGCTCGATTTTTGCAGATGATCGAGCCACGCTTTGGTTGGCTCGAAATTGTATTTTTCTTTCAGTTGTTTGGTCGGTGGGGCATTGAACAGCCACATCCCTTCATCAGCCAGAGCGAACATGGCCAAACCAACCATGCACAGAATCGTGAGCAAACTCAGTTTTCCCGGAATCATCGGCCACCATAGAGCGTCGTGGAAAGTGCGACAACTAGCCGGCGATTGGCCTTGTGCCGGGGAAGCTGACAGCTTCCCCTACAGGCCATTCCGATTATAAGTTGGGGCAATGTTTCAAACGAAACGGCGACATAACGATCGGCTCGATTTTATCGTCGCCGGCGCACAGAAGTCGGGAACCACCGCACTGCATTATTTTCTGTCGAAGCATCCCGACATCAGCATGGGCGACCAGCAGGAAATGCATTTCTTCGACAACGACGAAATTTTCGCCGGGCCGATCAATTACGAATTGTTGCATCAGCACTATCCACCAGCCGGAGGATCGACCCACCTTCGCAAGGCTGCGGCGAGGCGGGCAGTCGCCGGTGATTGCACGCCGATTTACCTTTACTGGAAGCCAGCGATGGAACGGGTTTGGAAATACAATCCGCAAATCAAGCTGATTATCCTTTTGCGTGATCCGGCCGAGCGCGCGTTTGCTCATTGGAATATGCAGCGATTTAAAGGCCGCGAGCCGCTCGATTTTCTTGACGCTTTAAAGGCAGAAAAGGAACGCGCGGAAGAAGCGGCACCGCTGCAATGCCGACGATATTCGTATGTCGATCGTGGTTTTTACGCGGAACAGCTCGAGAGGGCGTTCAAGTTTTTCCCGCGCGAACAGATGAAGATCATTAAGGCGGAAGAATTCCGGCGCAACAATCAGGAAATGCTCGATTCGGTCTTTCGGTTTCTCGGGGTGCGGCCGATCGCGATCCGGCCAAACAAAGATCGCAACGTCGTGCCGTACGAGCGTGAAATGACGCGCCAGGAACGGAAGTATCTCAGCGAGATTTTCGCCGGACAGATTGAGAAGGTTGAGCAGCTGCTGGGCTGGGGTTGTGCCGATTGGAAAAAGAGTGGCGGGTGAGGAGGGAAGGTTATGAGATTTCAGGCGCAGAAGCACAGCCCCTTTTGTCTAGGCGTGCGGCGGACAAGATGGCTGTGCTCCGACCCGTCACTTTGGTGATCGTCTGAATCGCGGGTGCTCCTGCGGATCCGTTGAGAAGAGCGCTTTCGAGCGAAAGATGCGCGCGCCCTCGGCCAGGAAAAGCTTGCGCAGTTCCGGCATGAAGAAAGACCTTCCGTCCGGGCGCGGGTTGAAATCGAGCAAGAGCCTGCCGCCGGGCTTGAGCACTCGTGCCCGGATATCCTTAAGAAAGAATTTCCAATTGCTCGGAGTCCATTCGTTCCAAGTCCCATCCCGTTCACGTGTTGTGCGGTGAAAACAAATGCGGTAAGCGGTGACAAAGTCGAACTTCTCCCCGAGATCTGGTAGAGGGACGCTGGGCTCGATGCGGCAGATGGCGCGTTGAATCCCGAAGTGGCTGATGATGGCGCCAAAGAACGGATCGTCTCCGGTATCAAGACCGATGCCGCGATGGCCGAAGACCCGGCAGACATAGAGGAAGTAGCCGGCGCCGCAGCCGAGATCGAGAATACGCAATGGCGGGGCGCGGTCGAGCCAAAGGTCCTGCGCGCGCTTGACGTTGATGTCAATCCATCGGCCGACATCATCCCAGGCGTTGACTCGGCGCGCGCCGGCCCGGCGTGGATAAAGCTGACTAATTCGCGCAATCTCATCGCGATCGATCGTCGCGAGAATGCGGCCGGCATCGACCGGGTGAGCCGCTCGCGTGGCATGTTCCCACAGGCTAGCCAACGCATCGGGCGAAAAGAGTTTCTGGATTTTCTCGGCCAAGCGCACAGCCAAAGCTGCAATGAAAAGGGGGAAGCAACAAACGCGAGCCGCTGTAGGGGCGGGCCCCCTGTCTGGAAAAAGAACGTTCAACGTCCAATGGAATTTCTTTCGAGCTTGGAGCTTGGGATTTGGTGCCTGCCCGCCCTGGCTTCGCGGGTCGTATCTACAGAGCTGGTCCGAATCAGATTTAGTTATGCCTGGCTTCAAGACCGGCGGCGGGCTGGTCTGCTTCCTGCTATAACCATGCCGCACTTCATCCTCCATGGGAAACTCCAACAAATTCTTGGGCTATGCGGCGGCGGCGTTGCTGTGTGCATTGTCCCTTTCACAGGCACAAACACAAACTAACGCGCTAGTTTCGACGGCCGGAACCGCGCCATCGCCCGTGGGTCAAGCCTCAGCCGAGACCGGCAAGCCTACTGAGAACCCTCTCACGGTGGTACAGGCTTCAGCTAACACCACTGCCGCGGTCTCGCCTGCTCCGGCTGGCGCCTCTGCACCAGGCAGCGCGCCCGCGACTACCGAGCCGAACAGCGCGGCCGACAGCGGCGGCGCCGCGGTTCGAGAATTTCAAGGCGACGACGTTGGCCAGGTCCTGCGGCTGCTCGCGCGCCAGGCGAAGATCAATGTGGTCGTGAGCGAAGCTGTTACCGGCACAGTCACGATGCGCTTGGAAGACGTGACCGCATTTCAAGCCATCGAAACCATCATTAAGGCCAAAGGCCTCTTCATGGACAAGATCGACAGTGTCTATTACGTCAAGACCGAGGCCGAACGGGCTAAGGAACCGACCGAATCCGACAGTTACCAATTTAGTTATGCTCGGGCGAAAGAGGTGGCGCCTTTGATTGGGTCGCAACTTGCCAGCAGAGACCCGCCGCAAGTGGACGAACGCACCAATACCATGTTTTTCCGCGAGACGCGCAGCAACATCGGTAAGATTCGCGCGGTGCTAGCGCAGATCGATAAGCCGACCAAGCAAGTCATGATCGAAGCGCGCCTGGTGGAAGTGACGGCTAATCCGAAGCAGAGCTACGGCATCAACTGGGCGGGAACGCTTGGTAGTTCCACCAGCACCCAAGTGTTTAAATTCGCGGGCAGCAACCCAGCGACTTCGCCCACGTTCGTCACCGACGCCAACGGCGTGCCCCACGAGGTTCCTGGAGTTCCGCCCCAAGCGAAATTCGACCCAGCCACTGGCAAGTTGCTCGGGACGGATTTCTTCCGGTCAACCAGCGATATCTTCAACTCGATTGCCGGTCAGTTTGCGATTCTTTCAGTCCCACAAATGTCCGCGACGCTTCGTTTGCTGAACGAAGACGCGGACGCGGAATTCCTGGCCAATCCTCGGGTCGTGACGGCGGATAACCAGCAGGCCAAAATTGAAATCACGCGAAACCAGCCCGTGCCGCAATTGAACTTTAACGAACAAACCGCGCAAGCCGTGTTCGGTGGGTTCCAAGATAAGAAATTCGGGAATACGCTTTTGGTCCGGCCATCGGTAAACAAGGACAGCTTTATCACGTTGAGCGTCAAGCCGGAGATTAGTAACAAAGTTGGCGACCAAGCGTTTACTTTTGCGGGCGCAACGGTTACCAGCCCGATCATCGACACCCGTTCTCTCGATTCAAACGTTCTGATCAAGAGCGGCGACACGCTGGCCATTGGCGGCCTGCTTCAGGATGAGCAGACGAAGGCACGCACGAAAGTCCCGATCCTGGGCGATATCCCGATTCTGGGTTACGCTTTTCAAGAGAAGCTCAATGCGCGTACGAAACGAAATCTGCTGGTATTTGTTACGCCAACGATCATTGATCAGCGGTATGGGACGGGTTTGGAAGATCAGGTCTCAGGACTTCATCATAGCGGCGAAGAGTTCGCCGATCCAAATGGCTGGCGTAACAACGCTAAAGGGGCCGTCCGTCTGGTTCCGACTTCGGAGCGGCAGCTAGCTGCCGATTACGCTAAACCCGGCATACCGCCTGCGCCGGAGGAAGCGAACGAAGTGCAATTTCGATCCTCAGCCAAAGATCGCGATTTTTGAGTAGTGGTAAAAGTGTGGGGTTGAGAGGGGGCGGATTTCCGCAAGGGGTCCGCCCTCTTCTCGCGTACTGGAGAAAACGTCCAACGCCCAATTGTCAGAAAGGGCGGGCGCGTGCCCATTCGGGCGGGGTGGATCGAACGGGGCACGTTTTGCCTCTGGCATTCCGATGTTGGACGTTGGACGTTGAACGTTTTCTTCGCTCTACCCGCTCAGGTATTTGCTCAACCGTGTCCGCAATTCCGTGCGGGCACGAAATAGCAGGCTCTTAATTGCCGGAACGGTAAGATCGAGAACGTCGGCGATTTCTTCGTAACTGAGCTCCTCATACCGGCGCAAAACGAGTGCCATGCGTTGCGTCTCCGGCAGCCTCGTAATCGCGCTCTCGATGGCACGCTGAAGTTCGTTCTCCAATAGGGATGTGTCTGGACCAGGGATCACGTCGTCTTTGACAGGCCATTCTTCCGCGCCAGCGTTCGGCGGTTGCAGAGGGATATGCGGATGCCGCTTCGTCCGGCGCAGCTCGTTGAATACCAGGTTCCGCGTGATCTTTAACAGCCACGTCGTGAACTTCGCCCGATGCTTGTAGCGCGGCGCGCTTCGCCAGACCCGGATAAAAACCTGCTGCGCAATATCTTCGACATCGGAGTTGCTGCCCAGCATCCGCGCGATCGTGCCCGTGACCAGCGCCTGATGCCGCTCGATCAGTTGCTCCAACGCATCCGTATCGCCGCGCCCGACCAAGTTCATGAGGCGCACGTCCTCGGCATCCTCGGACTCAATCGGCGGTTTCGCTTCCGGAGCCATGACCGAAGATAAATGACGAATGACGAATGACGAATGACGAAGGAAGCGCGAATGCCCAAATGACGAAGAACGCTCGCAGTCGTTTCGTCTGGATCGGATGTCAGCCAGTCTGCTCGCCGAGTCAGGCTGGGTGGCCTGACATCCTAACGGCGGCTCTTCTTTCGTCATTCGTCATTTGCGTGTTGCATCGCTCGATGCCGCCATGCATCGTTTCGCGACGCAATGAATTACCGGCTCATTCCAGAAAAACTGAAACCGATCGCCGAGAAAATTGAAGCCGGCCAGCGCATTTCCGAGGCGGAGGCGGTCGATCTTTATCGGTCGAACGATCTGAACGCACTCGGCATCATGGCCAACGTCGTGCGCGAACGGAAAAACGGGAATTACGCCACGTTCATCCACAATCGCTACATCAATTATTCCAATATTTGTGTGCTCTCGTGCCAGTTCTGCGCGTTCGCTGCGAAAAAGCGCGACGCCCACGCATTTGAACATGCCGTTGGTGAGATCGTTAACGTCGTGAGTGAGGCGCTCCGGCTCGGTGTGACCGAAGTGCATATGGTCGGCGGTTTGCATCCGACTCTGAAAAAGGAGTGGTATATCGATCTTGTTAGCCGATTGCGCGCGCTCGATCCGGATCTCCACATCAAGGCGTTTACCGCGATCGAGATCCGCCATCTTGCGCAACGGATTTTCAAAATGTCGATCCGCGACACGCTCGAGACATTGCGCGACGTCGGGCTCGGCTCGATCACTGGTGGCGGCGCGGAGATTTTCGATCCGGTCGTACGCGATACGATTTGCCGCGGCAAGGAAACCGCCGCCGAATGGCTTGACGTGCATCGCATCTGGCATCAAATGGGCGGCCGCAGCACCTGCACAATGTTGTACGGCCACATCGAAACGCTCGAACAACGCGTCGATCATCTTCGACAATTACGCCAACTTCAGGATGAAACCGCCGGGTTTACCGGCTTCATCCCGTTCGCGTTTGAGCCGCAAACGACGATTCTATCGCACATCAAACCGGCCTCCGCGTTCGCGCAACTGCGCAACCTGGCCGTGAGCCGCATTTACCTCGATAATATCGAGCATCTTACCGCGTATTGGGTCAGTCTTGGGCTGCCACTCTGCCAGGTTTCGTTAAGCTACGGCGTGGACGATCTCCACGGCACGATCATCGAGGAAAGAATTTTCCACATGGCTGGGGCAACCACGCCGCAACAGCAAAGCATTGGCGCGCTCGAGCACACCATCCGCGAAGCCGGTCGCGAACCGGTCCAGCGCGACAGCCATTATCGGCACCTAACGCCACGCGCGGCCGGAGAGCGCACTGGCCGGGCGGAACTAGCCTGCGCGTGACAGGTAGTGAGAAGTGAGAGGTGATTTGTGAGAAGCAGGAAGCGAAAATCGCCACTCATCGAATACCTCTCACTTCTCACCAATCACTTCTCACTTTGAAGTCGGCACGCCTCGGTTGCGTAAAATACCTCAACGCGTCTCCGCTCATTCACGGCTGGCCCGGGCCGGTCACATTCGATCATCCGTCCGCGCTCTGCGCCCAGCTCGCCCGTGGCGATCTCGAGATCGCCCTCGTCTCCAGCTTTGAATTTTTGCGCAACCCAATTTATCGCATTGTCGATGGTATTTCCATTTCCTCCGATGGCCCTGTTTACAGCGTGGTGGTCGCGCATCTTGGAGAACTCTCGGGGATCAAGGAAATCGAGCTCGACCCCGCTTCGGAAACGTCGGTTAACTTGCTGCGCTGTGTTCTCGCGGAGATCGGCCTAAAGCCGTGCTTGATTCGGAACATTGACTTGCAGTCTGTGCGCCCAGCCTCGAAAACATTCGGCGCTGGACCCGGAGCAGTGGACTTTAACTCTGCTGGGGAAACCGGCAATATGCCTCTCTTTCGGACAGGGCACCGCGGGCGTCTCTTGATCGGCGATCAAGCACTGCGTTTTCGTCACGAGCACGAGAACGAATTCCACTTTTGGGATCTTGGTGAAGAATGGAAAAAGCTTGTCGATCTTCCATTCGTTTACGCGTTTTGGCTGATTCGGCCCGAAGTTGAAGATCCGAAATCCATTGCCAATCGCTTGCGCGAATTGCGTGACGAGAACCTAGCAAATCTCGATAACCTGATCACGTCAGTTATGCCCGGGACCGGTGATTCCGATCGAGGAAAGGGGATCGACGCTGCTTTTTGTTCCCGCTATTTCCGAAAGAACATTCGATTCAGCTTTGGGCAGCGAGAAAAGCAGGGTCTGGGGACGTTTACCCGGCTATGCACAAAACACGGCCTTACCCCAAACCAGGCTCTCGTGTTCGATCTCGTTTAGTGTAATTTTAAGCCGAAGTATGGGGCCGCACCAGGAACTGACAGTGTCTCTGTTCAAACGGATGTCGTTCCGAGCGGAGCCGAGGAATTTCTAAATTGCCTTTCCGAGCGTAAAGAAACAGTAAGAGATCTCTCGACTTCGCTCGACATGACAACAGCGAAGCTTGCCCGCCTTGATCGTTTCGCCATTTGATTATTCCTTCCTCATTGGTCATTCGGAATTCGTCATTTCGATAGATTGACCAACGCGCCAGGCTGACCACATTTACTGCATGTTCAAATCAACATCGAAACTTGCAGTTGTTGCGGCATTCGTTGCCGCGTTCGCGTTTTCCCCGCTTGTTTTTGCGGAGGAGCATGAGCACGGAACAGATGCCGCCGCTTCAAAAGAAGTGACCGGTGAGGTGGTCGATATGATGTGCTATGTCGATCATGACGCCAAGGGCGAGAAACATGGTCAGACGTGCGGCGCTAAATGCATTAAGAGCGGTGGTCCGGTTGGAATCGTGAGCGACGGCAAAGCCTATCTGGTTGTTGGCGAGCACAAACCGATGAACGACGAGCTGGCCGAATATTGTGGGAAGACCATTACGTTGAAAGGCAAGATGGCGGAGCGCGGCGGCGTCGCCATGCTCGAGAACGCCGAGATCGTTAAGAAGTAACGAACGTTGGTGGAGGGCGTCCGCGCCGTCGGCGCCCAAATCTTATCCCTACGGGGCGTGCACTTCGTCTAATATTTGGATGCCGACGGCGCGAACGCCCTCCATTGCTCTATCTGTAGTACGGCCGCAAAGACGGACGCAGCTTTCCAACTCTAAGCGCCGATTCGATTTGTGAATCGGACGCCAGTTCGGCAGATAGTCCGTCAGTCGGACGGAGTCGTCCCGGGGCGAGTTTTCGGATTTCTTTTGATTCCAGCGCGGCGATCGGCAAACCATCGCGAAACAGGATCTGGTTCGACGTAAAGGCGGCGATGCGCGGCCCGGGCGTGAGGATGCCCTGCAAATTGAGCGGATCGGCCGCGCTAAGGGTAATCAATTCATTTTTTGGCCCTGCCTTGCGGATCGAACGCAGCAGGCCGATCGCTTCGGGCAAAGCGAATTGTTCCCCGCTCACTCCGCCGATAAAATAACCACCGCGAATCTCGCCGCGCGCTTCCCAGCGACGATAAATCCGGCCTAACTCATACCAACTGACGCTAAGACTCTCGCGCTCAAGTAATCGACGAAATACCACGCCATAACGGCGCAACAAGACGCGCGCAAATTTTTCGACTGCGGCGTTGCGCGGCCCGGCGCCGTTTGCATGTCCGTCGGCGTCTGGAAAGCCGCCGCTCCTTGGCAGCAAAGACCACCGTCCTGCAAACTCGATGCTGGCCAGATTCGTTTTACGCCGGCGCTGTCCCACGTTCCGACCAAAAGTTGGCCGTTTATTCGATGGAATCAGCAATGCGCGCAGTCCATCGAAACTGTCGGACGTGACAAGGCCGAGGGCGGCGAGTTGCGACAGAGCCTCTTCCACTTGCGATGGTAACACGTCGGTTCGTCGCACAAGCTCGGTAAAGAAAAGTGCGCCGCCGGCCGCGAGCATGTCGAAGATTGCACGGGCGGACGCGGAAAGTGCGATTGTCGATTTTGAGGGAGCGAGGCGAAGCCAGTCCTCGAGATTTTCGCGCTGATAGAGCGCGATCGGACTCGTACGCAACGGCGCCGAGGCTCGCGCGTTTGGATTTTGCGGCGCGCTTAGCCGGCCCCACCCGAAGCGGCCCGAAAAGCAAAGACGATCGAGCCATTCCGGATCGTAATCGTTAACGCGCAGGCTGAGGACGGCCGATTCCCACCCGGCCAGGGGAAGCTCGCAACCGTTGAGTTGTTCCAGAACCGATAACAAACCTTCCGGACCTTCGACGCGATGATCGGCATCAACATGTTGCCAGGCGAAAAGGAAACGATAAAAGTCCTGCGCTGAAACAGGCTGAATTTCTGCGCGGAGCCGATCAATTGTGAGGCGATGAATTCGCGCCAGCAGTCGGCGATCGCACCATTCTTGTTCGGTGGAACCGGGATGAAATTTGCCGCGCAAGACAAAACCTTCCGCTTCAAGCGCGCGCAACGCGGCATCTATTTCTGAGTTCGACAGACTCAAAGTCCTTGCCAGATCGACAGCGGACACTGGTCCCGAAACTTCTATTCGCCCACGAACGAATTCGCGAATGGCGTCGGCGCGTTCCCAAGTTTTCGACTGCACGGATTCCGGCAACATCAACTGAGGCTCGATGACTGCGCTCGGATAAATCGCGCGCAACATGGACAATCGCTCGGCTGCGACCCAAAAGGCTTTGTCCCGGACAAGGAATCGCGTTGCTCGATTAGAATCGATGAGGCCCTGCAAGGATCGCTGAGCAGTCGTGGCGTTTTCATCAAATGGAGCGCATGCGTCTCGCTTGCGGTCTGACGGCGCAAGCCAGAGGCTCGCGCTACCTTCGTTATCCGACGTTCGCTGAATTTCCTCCGGCGTCATTGCACCAATGAGCATCAATGCGTCGTGCAACTCATCCGCATTCGTCGCTTCCGGCCAGGCCTCGCGCTGCACTTTGTCGATGGCGGCCGCGTCGAGAATCCCGAGACCATCGCTGCCATTTCTTTCCGAAGCGCGCCGCGTGTAAACGGCCTGAGTGCGGCGTTCTTCCAGGGGTGCGTTATCGAGAAAAGCGTACGGACGCGCATTGAGAATCTCGGAAGCCAAGGGCGACGGCTCGGGTAAATCGCGCGCGATACAGCGAACCTCGCCGTTCTCGATCTGGCGCAGAACTTCTTCCAAACCATCGATGTCCATCGCTTCGCTCAGGCAATCGTCGATTGTCTGTTTCACCAGCGGATGATCGGGAATCTCGCGGTCGCCAACGATGTGCTCGAGACAGGCAAGTTGATCGGGAAACACCGCGGCTAGCAGGTTTTCCGATTCCATTCGTTGCAAGGGCGCGGCCAGTTTCGCGCCGTTGCGAAAACGTGGAACGGCCAGTGACCGCGTTGCGTTCCAACGCCAGCGAATCGCGAACATCGGCGCGTCGAGCAATGCCTGGACGAGCAAATCCCGCACACTCTTTGAATTCAGGTAACGGAAAACTTCTTCGAGCGGGAATGAGTGTTGCGTGCCGAGCGAGATCACGATCGAATCATCCGTGGCCGCGGCTTGCAGCTCAAAATTAAAGGATCGACAAAAACGTTTCCGCAACGCCAGACCCCACGCCCGATTGATTCTGTTGCCGAACGGCGAATGCAGAACGAGTTGCATCCCGCCCGACTCATCGAAGAAGCGTTCCATAACGAGTGTCTGCTGCGATGGGATCGCGCCGAGCGTCCGATAAATGTCGGCGAAATAATCAGCGATTTGTTCGGAAGCTTCTGCCGGCAGCTGAATTTCCTTGATCAAGCATTCGCAAATATTTTCTCCGGCGTTGAGCAGCCGTTCGATGTCGATCCTAAGCAGCGATACGGCCTCAGATAATTCCGACGTTCTCGCCGGCGCTTCGCCGAGCCAAAACGGAATTCCCGGCGGCTGACCTTTCGCGTCTTCTACGCGCACGACGCCGGAATTGATTCTCAAGATTCGCCACGAAGCGTTGCCCAGTTGGAAAATGTCTCCGGCCAAACTCTCGACCGCGAAATCTTCATTCACTGTTCCGACGAAAGTTTCGGATGGTTCGACCATGACGCGATAATCGGCGTTGTCGGGAATCGCGCCGCCGGATGTCAGCGCAGTTAATTTCGCGCCACGCCGTCCGCGGATGCGATGATTGATTGCATCATGATGGATTAACGCCGCGCGCCGGCCCCGTTTTGTGCTAAAACCTTCGGCCAGCATTTTGACGACGCGGTCGAATTCTTCGCGAGTAAGGTTTCGATACGGCCACGCGGAACGAGCAAGCTCGAACAATTCGTTTTCGTTCCAGCTTTCATCCTCGATGGCCGGGAAGCCGTCGTTCTTTGTGCACGAACTCTCCGCGACGATTTGTTGCGCGAGAACATCAAGGGGTTTTTCCGGGATGAGCAAGCGATCTAGATCGCCCCGTCGCACACAACGCAACAACGCAGCGCACTCAACCAGCTCATCACGACTCAAGGGAAAGATGCGGCCTTTCGGAAGCCCGCCTCGTTTGTGCTCGGCGCGACCGACTCGCTGAAGCAGTGTCGCAATCGATCGCGTGGTGCCGACCTGGCAAACAAGATCGACAGCGCCGATGTCGATCCCGAGCTCGAGCGATGCGGTGGCGACGAGCGCTTTCAATTCGCCGCGCTTCAATCGGTCTTCAGCATCGAGACGCAGTTTCGCCGAAAGGCTTCCGTGATGCGACGTGACCGCATCTGCGCCTAATAATTCGCCCAGATGTTGTGTCACGCGCTCGGCCATGCGGCGTGTGTTCACGAAAACCAAAGTTGTGCGATGCGCTTCGATCAGCTCGGCCAGACGGCGATAAACCTCCTCCCAGATCTCGTTCGACATCACTGCTTCGAGCGGTGACTTCGGGATTTCAATTGCCACGTCCAACTCGCGTCGATGACCGATGTCGATGATCGCGCAATTCGGGGTCGCATTTCGATCTTTAGGGGAGGCTGATAGCTTCCCGCGTGGCTGCGTTCCGAGAAGGCCGTCAGCGTTTCCTACAGCCGATTGGCGAGATTGATTGTTAATTGCGCCATTTGCACTGCCTGACTGCTCCGTGATATTGCGCGTTCCAACGAGAAACCGCGCAACCTCCTCGATCGGTTTCTGCGTCGCCGAAAGTCCAATTCGCTGAAGCGGACGCTTGGTCAATGCGGCCAGACGTTCCATGCTCAACGCCAGATGCGCGCCGCGTCGATCGTCCACGACGGCATGAATTTCATCGACAATCAGCGTGCGCACCGTCCTCAACATTCCACGCCCAGAATCAGAGGTGAGCAGCAGATACAAGGACTCAGGCGTGGTGACGAGAATGTGCGGCGGTTTTTTGATCAATGCCTGACGCTGCGCCGCGGTCGTGTCACCGGTGCGAACCTCCGCGCGAACATCGACATCGTGGCCTACCTCGCTTAACAGGGCGCGAATTCCCGCGAGCGGCTCCTGAAGATTTTTACGAATATCATTGCTGAGTGCCTTGAGCGGCGAGACATAAACAATTTGCGTTTTATCCGGTAATTCGCCAGCAAGCCCTTCGCGGAAAAGGAGATCAAGCGAAGCAAGGAAGGCCGCCAGCGTCTTGCCAGAACCGGTCGGCGCGGAGATTAACACGTGCCGTCCGGATTGAATCTCCGGCCAACCGTGAATCTGCGGTTCGGTGGGCGAACCGAATGTTTGTTCGAACCACCGCGTGACCGCGGGATGAAACTGAAAGCGATTCATGAGAACAAAACCCGAGACTCGGAAGATTTAATTTAGACGACGCTACGACAAAGAAAAGCGGCGCATCAAGGAATGACGGCTTTCCAGCCGTCCTGCTTACCTCGACGGCTGGGAACCCGTCGCTCCTTGGCGCAGCGCGATCACTTCGCGGAGCATCCGGAGACTATCCTGGAAGAAATTCACTTTGCTTCCTTCGGCGTGGTTCCAGCGCACCGGGATTTCGCGGAGACGCAGGCCGGCGCAGCGTGCGAGATAAAGTAGCTCGACATCGAAAGCGAACCCGGCGACATGAGCCGATTTCAGAATCGGACGACATGCCTCGAGTCGAAATGCCTTAAACCCGCATTGCGTGTCCCAGAAGGGCAAACCAGTGGCGATGCGCACTAACAAATTAAACACGCGGCCGCCTTGCTCGCGCCGCCATGGTTGATGGATACCGATCAGGCGGCGATCGAGCGCGCGCGAGCCAAAGGCAATATCGGCATCACCATTGGCGATCGGCTCAATGACTTTCGGAATTTCGCTCAGCGGCGTCGAGAGATCGGCATCAAAGAAAAGACCAATCGGTTTTTGTGCGGCGAGCAATCCGGCCCGAACCGCAGCGCCTTTGCCGCGATTAGGAAAATTCTCCAGCAATTGGGTTGCGATTTTAGCGTTGGCCAAACTCTTACGCGCGATGGTGGATGTTGCATCGATCGAACCGTCGTTGACGACGATCAGTTCGCTGTCCACCGCGTTGGCCGCGAGGTAATCGAGGGTAAGCCGGAGCGTTTCCCCAATGCGGGCCGCTTCGTTGTAGCAGGGGATGACGGCGGAGAAGGGAGGAAGCATGGTGTGGAGGCGTTTGTGTCAAACGCCCGTCATGTTGTCAAACGCCTCTCTGCTCTCTTTGCTCTCTTTATAGGCGGCTGACACAGCCGCATCTACATCTATTTGTAAATCTCGATCACGAATTTCCCGTCAGGAGCGACATACCCGCGATACATTCCCGAAGTGTTGAACGGCAGGCTGACGTTGCCTTCGCGATCGATCGCGACAAGACCGCCGGCGCCTCCGAGCTTCGCGACTTTGTCCAGGGCGTTTTGCGCGGCCTCCGCCAGCTTCATTCCGCGATATTCCATCAGCGCGGCGACGTCGCGCGCGACGGTGGCCCGGATGAAGTATTCGCCATCGCCCGTGGCAGAGACGGCGCAGATTCCATTGGCATAAGTTCCGGCGCCAATCACGGGCGAGTCGCCGACGCGTCCGGCCAGTTTGTTCGTCGTGCCGCCGGTCGAAGTGGCGGCGGCGAGGTTGCCATTCTTGTCGCGGGCAACTGCGCCGACTGTTCCATGCCGATCTTCGTCCATGATGATGAATCTCTCTCCGCCGCCACCGCCTTTCTCGGCCGCTTTAATTTTCTGCAATGCCTGCCAGCGTTCCTCGGTGTAGAAATATTTCTGGTCGGACAAGATCTCGACACCATTCTCCTTGGCAAACATTTCCGCGCCTTCGCCAGCCATGAACAGATGAGGCGATTTTTCCATTACCAGTCGTGCGAGCGCAATTGGATTTTTGATGTGACGCAGGGTTGAGACCGCGCCGGCCTTTAGCGTTTTGCCGTCCATGATTGCGGCGTCCATTTCGTTGGTTTCGGCGTTGGTGAAGACGGCGCCGCGGCCGGCGTTGAAATGCGGATCGTCCTCCAGCGCGCGCACCGCAGCTTCGACGGCATCAAGGCTCGATCCGCCGCGCTTGAGAATTTCGTAGCCGGCCGTGAGGGCGCGTTCCAAACCAGCGCGATACTCACGTTCGCGCTCCGGCGTCATGCCGCTGCGCGCGATTGTTCCGGCACCGCCATGAATGGCCAGGCCGATGGTTTGCTTGGTCGTCTGCACTTCTGGTTTCTCTCCCGCCGGGACGCGGGTTCCCGCACTAAACAGAAGCGCAACGAGGAAGCAATGAACGAGTCGCAATGCCATCAAACAGCAACGGCTTGGGCAGTTGTCGAAACATGACGGCTGGGAAGCCGTTACTCCTTGAGACGCAACGCGGCCCACGTCAGTATTACAAAGTCTCCTAGATATCCAATCGCACCGACGCGCTATTTCGGCGTGCCGACTTTGGCGCTGCCGAGAAAGGTCGCATGTTCATCGACCACAAAGCGGGGCGCTTCAATATCGCCCTTCAAGGTGCATCCGGCCTGAAGCTCGCAACGCTCAGTCGCGAAAATATTTCCTTCCACATTGCCTCGGACGTGGACCGCCTTCGATCGGATTTCGCCTTTGATCCTCGCGTGTTCTCCGATCGTGAGGAGACCCGCCGACTGGATCTTTCCTTCCACTTCGCCGTCGATTAACAATTCATTGTTGAACTTGACCGTGCCCTTAATGGAAACGCCCCTGGACAAAATGCCGCCGGACCGTTTGGGCTCTGGCGCACGGTTGAACTGATCGGGTGCAACCGGAGGCCGCGGTTTTTCCACCGGCGGCGGCGTTGGCGGTGGTTCCTGTTTGCGACTTGAAAACATCTGCATCATTTCCAATTCCTCAACTTTGACACTCTGTAAAGCTGATCTTGTTCCAAGATTTGGATTTTCTTCCTGACGTGCGCGATTCAATCTTCCCTGGGCCATGCTCTTTCTCGATGAAGAACAAGTGCGCCGGCATCTCCGGATGGAAGCGCTCATTCCGGCAATGGAAAAGGCGCTGATCGATTTTTCCACCGGCAAAGTGGTCCAGCCGGTCCGGTCGGTCGTCCCGGTCGATCCTCCGGGCGGATTTATGGGAATCATGCCCGCTTTATCGGAAGGGCTCGGCCTAAAAGTCGTGACGTTTTATCCGCCGAATGCAAAGCGCGGTCTGCCGACGCACATGGCCACGATCTTTCTTCTCGACCCCGAGACCGGCGCGCCGGTTGTCGTGATGGATGGCAGATTAATCACAGAAATGCGGACGGCGGCGGTTTCGGCGGCGGCCACGAAACTGCTCGCGTCGCCAGAAGCGAGAGTGCTGGCGATTCTCGGCAGCGGCGTTCAGGCGCGCAGTCATGTCGAAGCGCTCCGACTGGTCAGGCCATTGGAAGAGATTCGCGTCTGGAGCCCGACCAAAGCGCACGCTGATCGTTTGGCGGAGGAAATCGGCGCGAAATCAACGACTGCCGAACAAGCGGTTCGCGACGCGGACGTTGTGGTCACCGCGACAAACTCGAAGACGTCAATTTTGCGCGGCGCTTGGCTGAAACCTGGTTGTCACGTCAACGCAGTTGGCGCGTGTCGCCCGGATTGGCGTGAGCTCGATGATGACGCGATGCGCAATGTCCTCTTTGTCGATTCGCGCGAAGCCGCGATGCAGGAATCGGGCGATGTGATTTTGTCCGGTGCAAAGATCTACGCCGAGTTAGGCGCCGCGCTGGCCGGCAAAGTTCCGGCGCGCGGGGATGAAACGACGATCTTCAAATCGCTCGGCATGGCGGTCGAAGACATCGCCGCGGCGCTGCTCGTGTCGCGGAGCGCGGCGCAGGACTAAAGCACCGCTGAGCACCCGCGCCGCGCTTTTCCCACAACAACGAAGCCACACAATCGCATCATCTGTGGCGTTGACGCACGTCGTGAAAAGTAACGCATTTGTTACTTCAGGCATAACATTTGTGCCCGGCGTTTCGATTCATCGGATTTCCAATCCGGAGGTGCTGGCGCCAAAGGCGCGGCATTCATTCTGATCCTGGGGCATTGCCCCAGGATCCGTGGAATCGTGATATCCCAGCGCTGTAAGCGCGATTCATTTCATAGCAATCTTGCCGAAGAGACGGTGTCGATTTCGATAAATGCTCGGTGCCCCAGGCTGGTATGAGACGGCGCCTTTGGCGCTAAACCATGCCAAGACGTTGTAGCTCACCACCGTAATCCTGTTGGCAACCGCTACGATCACCGCTTTAGTCGATTCGCCATGAAAATGCCTGAGCTTCCGCCGTTCGATCACGCGCCAAGGAAATACGACGATCCGTCGGCCGACGAAGTCCTGCGGTTGCGCCGAGAATTTTTGAATCCGGGGATTTTTCTCTATTACAAAAAGCCGCTCATGCTGGTCGAGGGAAAGATGCAATATGTCTGGGACGAGCGCGGGAAACGCTATCTCGATGCGCTCGGCGGGATCGTAACCATCAGCGTGGGGCATTGTCATCCCGATGTAGTCGAGGCGGCGCGACGGCAGAACGAGACGCTGCAACATTCCACCACGATTTATCTGCATCCGAACATCGCCCGGTACGCCGAGAAACTCGCGTCCAGAATGCCGGACGACCTGAAAGTTTGCTACTTCGTTAACTCCGGCTCGGAGGCGAACGATCTAGCGCTGTTGATGGCGCGCGCTTACACCGGCAATTACGACGTGATTGCGCTGCGCAATGCTTACCACGGGGGCAATGCCCTAACGATGGGCCTGACCGCGCATAGCACCTGGAAATTCAATGTCCCGCACAGTTTTGGCGTGCACCATACCATTGCGCCCAATCCGTATCGCGGTTTGTGGGAGCGCGACGATGTCGATGCTGGAAAAAAATACGCGGCCGACGTGAAGAACCTGATCGATTACGCCACGTCCGGGCAGGTGGCGGCGTTCATCGCCGAATCGATCCAGGGCGTGGGCGGCTGCGTTGTCTTTCCCGATGATTATCTGCAACACGCCTACGAACATGTCCGCGCGGCCGGTGGCGTCTGCATTGCCGATGAAGTCCAGACTGGTTTTGGCCGGACCGGCACGCACTACTGGGGATTTGAAACGCAAGGTGTGATTCCCGACATCGTCACGATGGCGAAAGGGATCGGCAATGGCTGTCCGTTAGGCGCAGTTGTCACCACTCCCAAGATCGCTGCCACGCTCGCGCAGCGAATACACTTCAACACCTTCGGCGGGAATCCAGTCGTGTGCGCCCAAGGTTTGGCCGTGCTGGAAGTAATCGAGCGCGAGCAGTTGCAGGAGAACGCGCTCAAGATTGGGAATCGGATTTTGGCCGGGCTAAACAAGCTGAAAGAGAAACACAACATTATCGGCGATGTCCGCGGCAAAGGTCTGCTCCTCGGCATCGAGCTGGTCAAAGATCGACAATCGAAAGAACCGGCTCGGGAGGAGTGCGCCCAGGTGGTTGAGACGTGCAGGGAAATGGGACTTCTTCTCGGCAAAGGCGGATTCTGGGGCCAAACCATCCGTTTCTCGCCACCCATGTGCGTTAACGAACAGGACGCCGATTTCCTGCTCGAAGTGTTGGATCGTTCCTTAAGCGAACTGTAATCCGGCAAGATTTAGCAAACGCAACGTATCCGCCAAAGACGACACAGAGAACGGCACAGCCACAGACGTAATTTGCCTGTAGCCGGGGGACGATGACCCATCGATGAAGCCAGCGGCCCCATTGCGATGCAACTTCAGTGTGTTTGCCACGACACCCTGCCGTGGCTTATCTCTTTCGCGTTAGGCCAGAGTAAATGACATCGGCTCCATCGCTCCCCGGCACCGTTCGACGCCCGGCCCGTTTCCGGCGCGGCGCGGTGAAAAACGATTTCCTGGCAGTAGTTGGGTCGCCGGACGTCTCCACGGACCGACAATGACGGACGCACAACATGTCTGACCATACCCTGTTCGTTTTCTTGTTCGGCGGTTTCGGTTTGATCGTCGCGGCCATCCTCGTCGCCTCGTTGCGCGAGGCGGCGGCCATGAAGCGATGGCCGGTCGCGAAGGGGCGAGTGCTGTCGTCGCGAGTCGAGGAATACGTCGATATCGTCGGCTCCCGTGGTTCTCGCAGTCGTGCGCGGATCAAGCTCTACCGCCCCATCGTGACCTACGAGTACACGATCGATGGCCGACGATTTAAGAGTAACCGGATAACGCAGAGTCCGGCGTGGAACCGGGGCGTGCCCGACTTCGCCGAGCAGATCGTGCAGCGGTACCCGGCCGGCAGCGTCATCGACGTCCGCTACAACCCGAAGCGTCCTGCCGACTCCGTGCTCGAGCCCAGCGTGCCCAATTGGAAACTCGGTTTCGCGATCGCTGTCGCGCTGTTCGGCCTGGCGGTCTATATGTATTTCAGATGAGACCGGTGTTCAGGCGCGCTACCACACCGTGGCGCGGGCTATGGACTTGAGACTCTTTTGTTCCGCAGAAGACAATTGACTGCCCACGAAACACACCAAAGAAGCTAAAACAGCAGAGCAAATCCTAAAGATTTCGCGGTTAGTGGGCCAAAGATTTCAGAACACCGCGGATGACCCGGATTTCACGGATTGTGCGAAAACGTGAGGTACGCTCACGCGAACGCTTCGGCGACGGAATCGGCGAGCGATTTGCCTTTCTCAGTCAGGACGAATTTGCCATCTGACTGTCGAAGCAGACCGAGGGCGATGAACTCGTTTGTCTGTTGCGCAAAACCTTTGAGATCGGAATCACAAACGCCGTCCCCGGTGCGAAGAGAGAGCGCGATGCGCTCGGTGCGTTTCATTTCGGGAGTGAGATTCTCCGTCGATGCGATTGGAGATTCTCCGGCCAACACTCGATCGGCATACGAGCGATAATCGCAGACGTTTTGCCAGCGCTCGAAGCCTCGCGTGGAAAAGGCGCTCGGGCCGATTCCCAAATAATCTGCGCCGGCCCAATACGCGCGATTATGGGCGGACCGAAAACCGGGTCGGGCATAATTTGAGATTTCGTAATGCTCGTATTCGGAGGATTGCAGCATCGACATCGCCAGCTCAAAGAATTCCGCATCGGCGTCGGAATCCTGCCGGAACTCGCCACGCGCGTGTCTGAGAAAAAATTCGGTGTCCTCTTCGTAAGTGAGGCAATAGGCGGAGATATGTTCCGGCCGGAGGGCGATGGTTTTCTCCAGAGTGACGCGCCATTGGTCGATGGTCTGGCCGGGCAGACCAAACATCAGATCGATATTGATGTTGGTAAACCCTGCGTCGCGCAAAATCCGGATCGATTCCTCCGCTTGCGGCCGGCTATGATCGCGTCCGAGCAATGTGAGCAAATCGTCATCCCACGATTGCACGCCCAGGCTGATCCGGTTCACGCCGAATTTGTGCAAGAGCGCGGCTTTGCGCGCGGACACGCTTCCCGGATTCGCTTCCAGCGTCCACTCGACCAGCATCGATAAATCGAGTCGTTCCCGAAAACCGGCGAGGAGAAATTCCAATTGAGAAGTCGTTAACGCGGTCGGCGTGCCGCCGCCGAAATAGATTGTTTGCGGACGTAGATTCAAGGAGCGGCGGCTTTCCAGCCGCCGAGACGATTGGGAAGTCGTCTCTCCTTGATGCTGTTCGATTTCTCGCAAAATCGCTTCGCAAAATTTTCCCGTTTGCGACCGATCGAGCAAATCCTTGTAAAACGCGCAGTACGGACAAATCCGCGCGCAGAACGGGATATGAACGTAGAGATGCCGAATCATGTTATCTGTAGCGGCGGTCTATGACCGCCGAGCGAAGCCGCAAGATCAGTTGCTTTGGTTTTCGGCGCTCACAGAGCGCCGCTACAGTGCAGTTGTTATTCATCGCTTCGCTCATAAGTTCGTCATCACTTTGAAACGCCCATTGTCGATCCTCAAAGTAGCGTTGGTTTGCCTCTGCTGCATCTCCGGCGCGCGCGCGCAGGAAGCGCCAGCGCCGACGCCATCGATCGTTTTCAAAGCGCACGACGCGGATGCGGTTAGGGCTTACAAGACGAATCCGGCGGTGGTGCGCTCGATGGTGAATCGGCTCGTTCTCGCTGTGACTGGCAAACCCGATATTGCGCAAGCGTGGCGCTCGCTCGTTTCACCGAACGACAACATCGGGATCAAGATTTCCGCTGCCGGCGGCGAGCTTTTCACCACGCATCACGATGTGGTTGACGCAATTGTCGATGGCTTGGTCGCAGCCGGTCATGCGCGTGACACGATCATCGTTTGGGACCGCTCCATTGCCGGTGCCAAGGAAGCCGGTTACAGCAAAGCGGATGGCTATCAACTGAAAGCGATCGCGCCGCGCGACGGATATGATCGGAAGACAATCATCACCGCGCCTGTGATCGGGCAGTTGGTTTGGGGCGACTTGGAATATATGCCTTCGACAAAAGCGCCGGTGCTCGATGATGCCGAGAACTCGAGCAACGTCAGCCATGTCGCGCGCATTCTGTCCAGCGAAGTCACGAAAGTGATCAACGTGCCGGTAATGTGCAGCAGCGAGACCAACGGCATCGCCGGTTGTCTCTACAACATGACGGTCCCGAACATCGACAATTGGCGACGCTTCACCCAATCGATCGGCTTTGGCCGCGAAAGTCTGGCCGAACTTTACACCGAGCCGCTCCTTGGAAAAAAAGTCGTCCTCAACATCATGGATGGGTTGGTCGCGCAATACGCCGGCGGCCCGCAGTCGCAGCCGAACTGGGCCGTGCATTTCGAGACCCTCTACGCCAGTAAGGACCCGGTTGCGATCGACGCCATCGCCCTGAAGCAACTCCAGCAATGGCGGGCCGCGGGGAGTCTGCCGGCAATCGAGCACACCGCGGATTACATCAAGGCCGCCACACTTATTGGTCTGGGCAACTCGGAACGGATCGAAGTGCGAAATGTCGCCCGCTAACAAATTGATCCTCCGCGCGGTCTCGCGGTCGTTTTATCTCTCGGTCCGCCTTTTGCCCGCGCGCTTGCGCGAACCGGTCGCGCTTGGGTATTTGCTCGCCCGATCGACTGACACCGTTGCCGACACGGCAAGCGTTCCCCAGAGAACGCGAATCGAAACGCTGCGAAGATTGGCAGACATCATCCAACGGAAAACTCCCCACGTTGTAGCCGACGATCTGATCGCGGCATTTGTGCCGTTACAAACCAACCCGGCCGAGAAAAAACTTCTTGAATCGTTGCCGGAATCTTTGCAATGGCTCGATCACATGGAGCCCGCAGATCGCGCCGATATTCGCGCTGTGCTTGAAAAAATCACGGGCGGACAAATGCTCGATCTGGAGCGTTTCCCTGATCCATCGGAAATTCGCGCGCTCGACACTGCTGCCGATCTGGATGAATACACTTATCTCGTCGCCGGCTGCGTGGGCGAGTTTTGGACACGGCTCTGTTTTCGCCATGTCCGCGGTTTCGCCGATTTGAGCGAAGAAAAAATGCTCGCGCTCGGGCAAGCCTATGGAATGGGTCTGCAACTGATCAATGTCCTGCGCGACGCCGGGAACGACCTGCGCGCCGGCCGATGTTATTTTCCCGCGCAGGAACTCGCGGCGGCGGGAATTTCGCCGGCGCAAGTTCTGCGGGAGCCGGAAAAATTTCAACCGATCTATCGACATTGGATCGACAAAGCCGAGCGCGGATTGGAAGCGGGGATGGAATATTCGCACGCGATCCGCAATCGCCGGGTCCGCGTCGCCACAGTCTTGCCTGCGCTAATCGGCAGGCGCACGATCGTGCTTTTGCGCAAGGTCGGCCCAAAAGTGCTGGAGCAAAACATTAAAATTCCACGCCGCGAAGTGCGCGCCATGATCTGTTCGCTCGCGCTCGCCCTGGCTTCGCGCAAAAAGATCGATGCACTTTTCAAGAGCGCAAAACTGTAGCACCCCATTCCTCTCCCATGGGGAGAGGCGGACGGCGAAAGCTGCCGGTGAGGGAAGGTTCCGAGACTAGGACACTGCCGAAAAGGTTATTCGCTTGAATCCAAGCGCAATTGGGGCGACAGAGGCGCTCGCAGAATCTGTCAGCTCCCCGATCCGCATTTCAGCTTTCAGCGTTTCAGCTTTTTCAGTTCATGCTTACCGTTTCTCAACTCACGAAATCTTTTAGTGGCCGCAAACTGTTTGACGATGTCTCGTTGCAGGTTAATCGCGGCGACCGCATCGGACTGGTCGGGCCCAACGGCGCCGGCAAATCGACTTTGTTTTCACTGATTCTCGGCGACGCGTCACCCGATAACGGAACGATCGCGATCGAGAAGAACGCAATCGTCGGATTTCTTCCCCAGGAAACCGCCGCTGCCGGTGACGAAACCGTGCTCGAACTTGCCCTCGCCGTTTCGCCCGAGCTCGTCCACGCGCAAAAAGTAATCAAGCATCACGAAGCAGCTGTAGCCAGGGTCGCTGACCCCGGATCGGATGACATGGCGTATCACAATGCCCTCCATGTCTTTGACGAGCACGGCGGTTGGGAACTCGAGCCGAAAGCGAAACGGATCCTCGCCGGGCTAGCCTTTCGCGAATCCGATTTCCACCGCAAGGCGAGCGCCTTGAGCGGCGGGTGGATCATGCGCGCTTATCTCGCCCGCTTGCTCGTGATGCAGCCCGATCTTCTTCTGCTCGACGAACCGACCAATCATCTCGATCTCGAATCGCTGCAATGGTTCCAGGAATATCTTAGAACTTATCCGGGCGCGATTGTCATGATCTCGCACGACCGCGCGTTTTTGAATCAACTGGTCGGCGCCATCGTTGAGATCGCGCATTCGAAGCTCGTCCGTTATCGCGGGGACTGGGACAGCTACGTCGAACAGAAAGCCGCGCGCGAAGAGCAACACCTCGCCGCTTACAAGAACCAGCAGAAAGAGATCGCGTCGTTGCAACTGTTCGCAGATCGCTTCCGGGCCAAGGCCAGCAAAGCATCGCAAGCCCAGAGCAAGTTGAAGCAGATCGATCGGATAAAGAAAATCGCGGCGCCGACCGCGCACGGAAAGACAATCAAGTTCCATTTCCCGCAACCGGTGCGAAGCGGTCTGCGCGTGGTCAAATTGTCAGATGTCGATCATGCCTACGGCAACGTCGTTGTTTATCGCGGAATGAATTTTCAGGCGGAACGTGGCCAGCGCACCGTGCTCGTCGGTCCGAACGGCGCTGGGAAATCGACTCTTCTGAAACTGCTCGCCGGCGTGTTGCCGGTGCAGAAAGGCGTGCGCGAGCTCGGACATAATGTCCGGACCGGTTATTTCTCGCAGAACAGGATCGACATGCTCAATTCGCGTCACACCGTGCTCGATAGCGCGCGCGACATGATTAATCCCGTGTCCGAACAGACCGCGCGCACTGTGCTCGGCTCGTTTCTGTTTCGCGGCGACGACGTTTTCAAAACTGTCCGTGTCTTGAGCGGCGGCGAAAAATCGAGATTAGCTTTGGTCAAACTCCTGCTCGATCCGCCGAACCTTCTGCTCATGGACGAGCCGACGACACATCTCGATGTCGGCTCGATCGACGCGCTCATCGGCGCGCTCAAGCAATATCACGGCGCGCTAATCTTCATCAGTCACGACGTTCATTTCATCCGCGCCATCGCGACCAGCGTGCTGCATGTCACTGCTGGCCGACTCACGCCCTATCCCGGCGATTACGATTATTATTTAGAAAAATCAAAATCCGCCTCTGCTCGGATGGCCCTAACAGCGGCTTCTTCTCCATCTCCCGGCTTCCATCTCCCATCTTCCACGTCGCCTCCCGCGTCCCGCGGGGGCTTGCGCGAGCAAAAGGCGCAAAAACGTTTGGAAGCAGAGACCCGGAACGCGGCGGCAAAAAAGCGGCGTGAAAAAGAAAAGCGTTTGCACGATCTCGAAACAAAAATCGCGGCATTGGAAAGCAAGCAAAAAGAACTGGCCGTAGTGTTGGAAGATCCAACCGTCTACGCACGCCGGTGGCCGTGCCACCGCGATCAATCGCGAACTCTCCTCCGTCGCAGACGACCTCACGCGCTTGACCGCTGAATGGGAAACCGCCACCGCTCTTGTCGCGCCGCCGTAGGTTAACGAAGGTGGATCAGCGTCTGGGCACGCCTAAGCGCGCCCAATTGATAGATGACTAAAATCGTCTGATCACAGAAAATAACTTTGCTGCTTTTCGCTGATCGGTTTCTCGAGCCGCTCCAAAACCTGGAGCATGTCTTCCCAAACCTTGCGCTTTTCCGTGTTGGATTGGTTGCGAAGCAAATAGGCGGGATGATACGTGATCATCAACGGCACGCCGTTGTAGAAATGCCAGCGCCCGCGCAGTTCGCGCATCGTCCCGCGTGTGCCGAGCAATCCTTCGACAGCTACCGCACCGAGCGCGACCACGACTTTCGGTTGAATGATGTCAATCTGTTCCACCAGATAGGGCCGGCAGGTTTGCATCTCCTGCGGCGTCGGCGCGCGATTTCCATACGCACCCGCCGGGATGTCCGGCCGGCACTTGAGCACGTTCGCGATGTAAACTTCTTCGCGCATAAAACCCATCGCCTTGATGATCCTGGTCAACAATTGCCCGGCGCGTCCGACAAACGGCTCGCCTTGCCGATCTTCGTCCAGACCGGGCGCTTCGCCGACAAACATCAATTCCGCATGCGGATTGCCTACGCCGAAAACGGTCTGCGTGCGTGAGCTGGCGAGATGCGGGCACTTCGTACAAACGGCAACGCGTTCGCGGACCGGGGCGAGCCGCGCGGCTTTGTCTGATGCAAGTTGTGGTAGGGCGCAACCGCCGGGCGCGCCGGATGGGGCGATCGTATCATCCAATCGTTCGAGCACGCTGCGCGACGCGCGTGGCAAGCGGTCGTTCGTCTCCCGAATCTTTTCCAATGCCGAGATGACAAGATCGAGATCCGGTTTCTGCATTGGGGCGATGATGTAGAATTTCGCGTGGGCGGGCAAATTTTTTCTGGGGAGCGCACGCCTCTGGCGTGCTGGTTTCGGCGGTCCGCCGAAACAATCTTTTTCTAAAGTTCGCGATTGCGAGCCGCAAATCGCCCGCACGCCAGCGGCGTGCGTTCCCCAGAGGATGCGCGTCTCGGCCATATTTGGGGTAAAGTTCAAACGCATGAGCACGCGACTGAGCGATTACGATTACGATCTCCCGCGAGAACTAATCGCCCAGCGACCGCTCGAACACCGCGAAGACTCGCGAATGATGATTCTTCGGCGTGACACCGGAACAATCGAACATCGGCAATTCTGCGAAATAAAAACATTCCTGCAGCCGACTGACCTGCTCGTCTTGAACGACACGCGTGTCGTGCCGGCACGCCGGTTTTCCAACGATGGCGCGATTGAATTTTTGTTTCTCGAACGGCTTGGCCCGCGGCGCTGGAAATGCCTGGTCAAACCCGGACGCAAAATGCGCGTCGGTGCGACTGTGAAGATCGATGAGGCAACATTGCGCGTCGATGAGATCAGATCTGACGGCAATCGAATCATATCGTTAGATCGGGATGTGGATCTTCATGCCGGAGGCACGATGCCATTGCCGCCTTATATTGGGCGCGACAGCGATCTCGCAGATGAAACGCGCTATCAAACGGTTTTCGCCAAGTCGCCCGGCGCGCTCGCCTCGCCGACCGCTGGTCTTCATTTCACGCCGCAAATTCTGGCAGAGATTCCGCACACGTTTGTCACACTGCATGTCGGCACGGGCACATTTCTTCCCGTTCGCTCAGAAAACATTGCCGATCATCAGATGCACGCGGAAAGGTTTTCGATTTCTCCTGAAGCCGCGCAAAAGATCGACAACACAAAACGGATTGTCGGGGTTGGAACGACAGTGGTGCGTGTCTTGGAAACCGTGGCGCTTCAAACTCGACTGCTTAAAGCAGTCGAGTTTGAAAGGAGGAAGATCACTCCACAATCGGGCGAGACCAACATTTTTATTTATCCGCCATTTGAGTTTCACATGGTCAATGCGCTTCTCACGAACTTTCATTTGCCGCATTCGACACTTCTCATGCTGGTGAGCGCCTTTGCGGGCCGCGAATTTGTGTTGCGCGCCTATGAGGAAGCGATTCGCGAGCGATACCGTTTTTACAGTTACGGAGATTGCATGCTGATCATCTGAAACCGCCCAAATCCCAAACTCCAAGTTCCAAGGAAGCGTCAATCTTCAAGCTCAAACAAAATGACAGAAGCGGCTGTGGCACCGTTAGGCTTGAATATTGAGTTATGGAATTTCCTTGGGTTTTGGTGCTTGGGGTTTGGAACTTGCGAGCGAGCGGATGATTCAGACAGCGGCATTTTTGCATCGAAGGCCGCGCAGACATCGGCGTTTTGCAGGCAAGCTAGTAGGTCGCCTTGGGGGCGAATGGATTCGTCGCCACTAGTATTACAGCATCGTAGCGCCCATAGCCGAACCGAGCGCCGTCGGGCGAAAACCCGATCGAGGTGACGCCGAATCCGGCAGAGTTCAGTTCCTGATCGTAAAAACGCTGCAACGTCCAGTCGGAAACCCGCCAAAACTGAAGTTGGCTACTTCCTACCGCAGCCAGGTAGAGACCGTTAGGGCTGAAAGCGAGAGCCTGGTTCTGATCAGACAAACTCGCCACCTGCATCCAGTCGGAAGTCCGATAAACGCGGATGGGATTGGTGCCGACGCCGATAAGCGCTCCATTGGGAGAGAACGTGGTAGACCCGCAGCAGGGAAAACTGCGGATAAATGCACCATCGGACACACGCCAAACTGCGGGTGTTCCTTCACAAGTTGCCGAGAGGAACGCATCGTTCGGCGAGAAGTTGATCACGTCGAACGGCCCAAAAAGGAACTGACCGGTAAGCTCCCGCACAAGAGTCCAGTTCGAAACATTCCACAATTTAATGGCATCATTGCTGCCATTGAAAAAAGCACCGGAAGCCAACAGTGTCCCATCGTGTGAAAAGGCAACGCCGGTAACGTCATCGGTGTGACCAGTCAGCGTCTGCATAAGCATGCCGTCGGAGGTCCGATAGATTTTTACGGTGTGATTGCTACCGGGCATGGCGATCAATTGCCCATCGGGCGAAAGTGCGATTGCCGCGACATTTGCGGCCGGATTGATAGCTTGCAAAAATCTGCCGGTTAGGCCATCCCAAAACCGTGCCGTGCTATCTCCACCGCTGATCAGCTGAGAATTCGCCGTGAATATCAGGGCATTAATCGCGCTGGAATGGTTGGTGATGGTTTGGAGCAGCGTGCCTGGGGATCGGTTCCAGAGTTTGATCGCGTATTCCGGATACCAACTGCCGGAGGCGAGCGTCTGGCTGTCTGGTGAAAAGATGACTGCATTCACGAGCGCGTTATGTCCAACCAGCGTATCGATCAACACGCCGCGGTTCGGATCCCAGAGCTTGATGTTATGGTCCCATGCGCCCGAGGCGAGCGTCTGTCCATCCGGTGAGAACGCGACCGTATCAACGCCGCTGCCATGGGGCATGGAGAAAACGAGGCCCCCGTCGGCAACATTCCAAAGCCGCACGGTCTGGTCCCAGCTTCCAGTGGCCAGGCGAAGGCTGTCGGGTGAGAATGCGACGGAATAGATGTTGTCCGTGTGTCCGCTCAGTGTCCGTTCCAATCCCCAGTCGGAGGTTCGATAAAGCTTGGCCGTGTGATCGTCAGCCCCGCTGGCCAGCCACCGGCTGTCGCGTGAGAAGGCGACTGCGTTCACCGCCTGTGTGTGGTCGAAACGACTGCTGACCAGCGTGCCCGTTGCCATTCGCCAGACCTTCACCGAACGATCCTTGCTTCCACTGGCGAGATATTTCCCGCCCGGTGAAAAGGCGACCGAGTTTACCGCAGCGCCATAGCCAGTGAAGGTTTGCACTAATTGGCCGTCCGAAATTCTCCAGATTGGAACGGCGCCAAAATCGGAGTGAGCAGTGGCGTTATATAGCTCAACCCCGGCTGCAATGAGAGCGCCGTCCGGGGAGATCGCCACTGAGAGAACATCCGTTAATTGAGCGTTGATGTCGTATGGAATCGCCAGAGTTCTAATGAAGGAAAAGCCGCCCGTGTGCGAAAGAAAACTGTCCTTCCGCCAGAGCTTGATCGTTCGGTCGCTGCTCCCGGAGACCAGCAATTGGCCATCGGGCGAATAGGCTATCGAATTAACCGAATCGCTATGCCCACCGCTGGCCCAGACGATGTTTGGCCGACCCTGTGATAAGGCAATTGCCGGGAGGACGACCAGCAAAGCCGACGCGATCAGGAACCGTTGAAGCAAATGATTCTTGCCCAATTCTTTCATGGGTGCCGCCTCACCCGTATTATTGCGGCTTTCATGGAGAGTGCGTCAAGAGAATTCCGGGGTAAGTGTGCGATGTTGCGCGCGTATGAGGAAGCGATTCGCGAGCGCTAGCGTTTTCAGCACGGCGATTGCATGCTGATCTTACAGGCAACCTCTTCCGCTTCCTCTTAATCTGCTTCCTGATCCGGAAAAGAGAAGGAGAGGAAGATGCAGAGGAAGAGGAAGAGTTTGGGGATGTGCTATGGTTCGCTCATGGCAGAGCAACCAAAAGGCGAACTCGTTATTCAGACCATCGCGATGCCGAAGGACACGAACCGCGACGGCGACATTTTCGGCGGGTGGCTGGTGGCGCAGATGGATTTGGGCAGCGCGATCCTGGCCACGAAAACTGCAAAGGCGCGCGTAGTCACGGTTGCGATTGAGGCAATGGATTTTTTACAGCCGGTGCGAGTGGGGGACACGGTGGCGTGTTATGCCAGGCTTGAGAAAATCGGGCGCACTTCGATGCGAATTCCGGTCGAAGTGTGGGTGACGCGCTATATGACCGGCGAACAAACTCGCGTGACTCACGGCGTCTTCATCTACGTCGCGGTCGATGGCGCGGGGAAACCGATCCCGGTTAAGCGCGATCAGGCCTAACGAGCTTGAATTATTGTTCGCCCTGCGACTCGGCGCTGGCAGCGGTATCAGGCGCAGCGACGCGCCCGACCTTGACTTCGTATTTCGGCGCCGGCCGCGTGGGTATTTCCTGCTGTTGTTTGGTGATTCGGACCCGTTGGTGATACCGCCTTTTTTGGCATTTCTTGACGTAACGCTGATACGCCATCTCTTGCCGGCCGGTCTTGCTGAAATACGCGCAGCCAGGCAGCAGTAAACAGCCGACCACTAGCGCCGACGTAAATTGGAGCATTCGCTTCGCCACGCCTGTTTCTTGAGCAAGAGTCGTGCGAAGCTTCGCCAATGTCTGGTTTCGCCTATCTCTTTGAGCGGTTTCCATCCTTCGGGCAGACGTTTTGTTATCGGGAGGTGGCCGAACTGGATCGACAGGGTGTGACGCCGCCGATTTTTTCGATTCGCCGTCCAAAAGCCGAGCCGCCGCAGGATTGGGATCCGAAAATCATCGCCCGCGTGCACTACCTGCCGGAGGAAGCAGAGCTGGTCCCGGAAATCGATCGCTTGCTGAAGCAGAAAGCATTGCCGACGGGAGTTGTCGATCTTCTCGCGGGGTGGGGGAGACGGACCGATTTTCTCCGGCTTTACCAGGCCATTTACGTAGCGCTACGATTGGAGGAAAAAGGCATCCACCATGTGCACGCGCATTTTGCCGGCATGGCCGCGCGCACCGCGTTTTGGATCGACAAGTTTTTCGCCATCAGGTTTAGCTTCACCGGGCATGCCAACGACATTTTCGCGCCCGGCGATTTCAAGATTGGCCTCGACCAGGTCATGGAATCGGCCAGGGCGATCGTGACCGTAAGCGATTTCGGCGCGCACTTTTTGAACGAACAATTTCCTGGCAGCGCCGCGAAGATTCATCGCGTTTACAACGGAATCGATCTTGCGGCGTTTCGACGTGCTGATTTTTCCAGCCCGATTCCATCGATCATTGCGGTCGGGCGATTGATTGAAAAAAAAGGTTTCGCGGATTTGATCCGTGCCTGTGAACTCCAGCGAAAGCGTGGCCGCAAGTTTCGGTGTCAGATCATTGGGGAAGGGCCACTGGAAGAACCATTGCGGAGGCAGATCGACCACTGCGGCCTGCAAGGACAAGTCGAGCTCGCAGGTCCGCATCCGCAGAACGAGGTTCGTTCGCGCCTGGCCGGTGCCACGTTATTTGTCCTTCCCTGTATCGCCGAACCCAGCGGCGCGATGGACAATCTGCCGACGGTGATCATGGAAGCGATGGCGGCGGGTTTGCCTGTTGTCTCCACGCAGATCGCCGGCGTTCCAGAAATGGTGATTGAATCCGAAACCGGCTTGCTCGTTCCCCCTAACAATCCGTCGGCCCTGGCCGAAGCGATGGAGAAATTGATTGTCGATCCTGCGCTTGCCAAAAGATTCGGCCAGGCCGGCTATGAACGAGCGTGCGCGCTCTTTTCGATCGAAAAAAATGTGCGCGAACTTCTGAGATTGTTTCCGTGAGCAAACGTCTCTTTGTCGCCATTGATCTGCCCGATTCAACACGGAGAAGCCTGGTCGATCTGGATCCGCACATTCATGGCGTGCGTTGGGTCGATGGCAATCAGATGCATCTCACCCTCGGCTTTTTCGAGGGTGTGCCGGAAGATGTCGATTTTTGCTGGCGCGAAAAACTGAGGGCGATCGAATTCAAAGCCTTCTTTCTTCCGATCGTCGGTCTCGGCAAATTTCCGGACAAAGGTCAGCCGAAGATTATCTGGATCGGTGTGGGCGCCGGGCATCCGCATCTGTTTCAAATTCACAAACGCGTGCAGGAATCCGCATTCCAATGTGGCTTGGAACCTGAGCTTCGCCCGTTTCATCCGCATATCAGTCTGGCCCGATGCCGCGACGTCCAGGAGGGCGCGGTCCAAAAATTTCTGAAGGCAAACACCGATCTCGATTTCGGATTGATTCGCGTCGAATCATTTTATCTCTATTCCAGCGAACTTACGCCTGTTGGGCCAATTCATACGCGCGAGCTGGCCGTGCTCTCTCGCGAATAACGGTTTTGAAGTGCGCGGACATGTCCGCGTCTGCGACAGGGTGGACTCGACGTAACGAGCTTTCGAAAGCGGTCCCGCCGCCGCGGGATCGCCGCACTCCAAACTACTCCCCGGTGCCAGGCACCATAATGGCGTCGCGCATGCCGTGGAGGAATTTTTTATCGGCGGGGACGATGGTGGCGAGCGCGCCGCGCAATTTTACCCGATCGCCTTCGACAAAATAATACGGACAAAGCCGGACACGGCCTTTCATCGTCTTCAATTCGTTTGACTCCGGGTCCCAATAACGATGGTCCACCAATCGTCCCTTATGAAATTTTTGCATGATTGTCGGTGACGAAGCAAAGGTGGCGAGGGCATGATCGATCCTCTTTTCCCAGTCGGAGTGGGCCAGGTCGCTGCCTAACGAGACGCCGCGGCTGCCCCAGCCGAGCGGCGAAAAGCCGCTTACTTTCAGGAGCAGATCGCGCTCTTTCTGACTGAATTTCGCCGCTTCATGCCAGTCGTGAATCTCCAGGCGCGGAATCACGGCATGCTGTGGGAGCGGCGTCGGATCGAGCAGCCATGAATACGGGATCACTTCCTGAAGTTTGAGGAAATATTTGTCGCCCAGCTCGCGTCGCCAAAATTCCTGCAATGGCTTGAGCCAGAAAAGGGCAAACCACATTTTTTCTTCCAAGAACGGCTTGATCGGCGGGCTGACCGTGACTCGTCCCTCGGCGCTTGCGCGCAGCAAGTTGTCGATCTTGGGAATGTTAGGCAGATCAAAAAGCTCGAAAAAACGATAGACGGCCCTGCCATCCTGAGGGTCGTAGTTCTCCGCGGCCACGACGCGCCAATTGGGCGTTGGGCGTTGATTTAATTTCGATATAATCCATTCCATCTCCGGCCGATAGGTTGATGCTTCTTGCGAGATCACGATATCGCCGCCGTTGGGCAGAACGGATTGAAAGCCATCGAGCATGCCATCGGCGCCGCCGATGATTTCGCGGTCGAATTGCGAATAGGTTTGGTTCAGCCAACCGGTTAGGCCAATCCCGCCCGGCACCGAATCGATTTCTGCGATGATGTAGCCATCGTCAGTCAGAATCAGATCGGGCCGGATAACGCGCGGCAGCTCGTCGCGAATTTCCTTGCGCCGGGAAAACTCAATCAGCTCCGCCGGTTTCCCGGCATCGAGATAACGCGCCACCCAATCGGGCTGTTTTCCCTTGACGCTGAGCTGATAAAGCTGGTTGCAGGCACGCTGGAAAATGAAGAGGCGATGGCCAAGCTGCTCGAGATCGGCGAGGAATTTCTTTTCGATCGCGAAGGCATCCGGCGAAAGCAGCCAGTCCTTTTCCGCAAAGAGACCCTCTTGGGGGAAGGCGCTGCGAATTAGTGAAAGTCTATCGTCCTGAACGTGCATTAGAAGCAAACGTCCAACGCCCAACGCCCAACGTCCAACGCCGAATGCAGATCCTTGGATTCGATGTTCGGTGTTGGGTGTTCAGCGGTCGGCGTTCGGTTTTTCAGCGCCGTATTCGCGCAGCGCCGTGAGGCTTTCCTAGGCTGCATGTGGGAACAAACGTTCAACGTTCAACCTCCAACGTCCAACGCTCAATTCGGCTCCACGAAGCCGGCGGGAAGGCAACAACAGTGGCCTAAGCGGCGGAGACCGGGGGGGCGCTCGCAGGCTTTCGGGTCGCCGCCATGATGTCGGGCGGGCTTGCTTCGTCCCGTAGTGTGGTCGTACGCGTCGCGTGTTTCGGATACGCGATTCGCGTGTGCAACATGGTCATGAGCGTGAATTGAAAACGTTCGGCGATGACTTTCAGTTCCCCCAAAGTCAGGTCGCATTCGTCTAATTGGCTATCGGCGATCCGTTCCTCGATTAATTCTTGGACGAGTTGTTCGATTTTTTGCGGCGTTGGTTTCTCCAGGCTCCGTGACGCGCTCTCGACCATGTCGGCCAGGCTGACGATCGCGCTCTCCTTCGTCTGGGGTTTGGGGCCGTTGTAACGGAAACTGTCTTCCTGCACGCCGGGAATGTCTTCCTCTCGCATGTTCATGATTTTGCCGCCGGTCCGCGCATCTTCGAGTTGCTGGACGGCACGCTGGTAAAAATAATAGACGAGGGAGGTACCGTGATGCTCCTGGATGATGTCGATGATGCGCTGATTGAGCTTGTATTTCAGAGCAAGATCGACGCCCTCTTTTACATGCGAAAGAATGATCAACGCGCTCATCGTCGCTGCGAGATCGTCGTGCGGGTTGCGCTCAAAGTTCATGTTCTCGGTGAAATATTCCGGCTTAACGAGTTTGCCGATATCGTGAAAATAAGCGCAAACGCGGCAGAGCGTGGCGTTCGCGCCGATGCCTTCGGCCGCGGCCTCGGCCAGGTTTGCCACCACCAGGCTGTGGTGATAGGTGCCGGGCGCTTCAATGGTCATGCGTCGGAGCAAGGGGTGATTCAAATCCGAGGCTTCCAGCCAGGAGATATCGGTCGTGATTTGGAAGAGCTGCTCCAGGATCGGCAGCGCTCCGCCCACGAGCATCGCGGTTACCAGCCCGTTGCCGATGGCGAGCGCGCTTTGCACACCAATCAGACCCCAATCGTTTGCCATGGGCGGAAAGAAATTGATTGGCCCAATGAACCCGAACGTGAGCGAGAGCAGCCAAATGGCCAGACCAACGCCAAAACCGGCGCGGATGAGCCGGCTGCGACGCCGGACCTGGAGTGTGAGATAAACCGCGGTAAATCCGCTGATCAAACAACAAACGAGCAGCGGCGCGTCGATCGTCCCAAAGAGAATGCTGCTCCAAAGACTAACGGAAACGGCAGCGAACAAGCCATGATTGCGCCCGAGCAAAACACTCAGGACCAGCGGCGCGAACGCATACGGCGCGATCAATACAGCCATCGCGGGTTTGAGGAAGGAAAACGTCCCGTTGGAGGCGAGAACCAGCAGCAGCTTGGTCACGGCCAATTGCAGGAAGATGATCCCGAACACGAGCAGGACCCGTGAATTCTGCGCGAACGTCTTCGGCAAGTTGATCCAGAGCTGTGCCACTGCGATGGCAAGAAAAAGCAGCGCGATGACAAAGTTCTTCGTCGGTTCCGGCTGTTGCCCGCTGAAAATGAGTACGGCCAGACCGGCGACGAAACCGCCCAGGATCCAGAATTTCACCCAGGGAGCCGTCTCGAGACTTTGCAGCAATTCGTTCCGGGTCCGGCGCCGGCGCGTCTTGCGCGAAGCGAGTCCGCGCCTAACAAGCTGGCTGCGTTTCAGGAAATCAAACATGGCCATAGTCGATCTTATTTTCGCGAAGGCGGGGCGGGGGAGCGATGTTGCTGATAGGCGTTAATGATGGCGCGCACGAGTTCGTGCCGAACGACATCGCGTTCCGTTGAAATAAATGGTGGCGATGCCCGGAACGTTTTTCAAGGCCTGAAGCGCTTCGACTACGCCGGAACGCTTGTTGGCCGGGAGATCGATCTGGGTCACGTCGCCGGTCACAACGCATTTGGAATTCAGACCGATCCGCGTGAGCAACATGAACATTTGCTCCGTCGTCGTGTTTTGCGCTTCATCGAGAATGACAAAGGCATTGTTTAATGTGCGCCCGCGCATGTACGCGAGCGGCGCCACTTCGATTGTCTGCCGCGCTATGGCGCGCTCCATTTCCTCCGGATCAAGCATGTCGCGCAGTGCATCGTAGAGCGGCCGGAGATACGGCGTGATTTTTTGCTCCAAATCGCCCGGCAAAAACCCGAGCGCTTCGCCCGCTTCCACCGCTGGCCGTGTCAGGATAATGCGCGCAACCTGTTCCTTTTTCAAGGCAGCGACGGCCAGGGCCACGGCCAGATAAGTTTTGCCCGTGCCGGCCGGGCCAATGCCAAAAACCACGTCGTATTTTTGAATCGCTTCGACATAGGCACGCTGATTGGCGCTGCGCGCGACGATCGGCGGCTTGCGCGATGAAGTCGTTATTTTGGCGGAGACAACGTCGCCGAGCGTTTCTTCCCGCGCTTCGGCGACGGAATGGAGGGCGTAGTTAAATTCGTGTTTCTGAATCGGCACTCCTTTTTGTCGAGCTTCTTCCAATTGGGCGAAGACCTGTTGTGCCTTGTCGATCTTGTCCGGCTCGCCCTCGAGTTTGACCCAGCCCTCGCGCGTCGTCACCTTCACGCCGAGCGAATCTTCCATTGTTTTCAACAGGCGCGGATCGTTGGCGAAGAGCGATTGCAACGCTCTCGGATTATCGAACTGCAACGTGCGTGTTTCGGTCACTGTGCCTAACGGAAACCGTAAACGAGGGCCCAATGCGTCCGTTCCTCGGGCGATTCCTCCACGCTCACAATAACGAAATAGCTGCCGGTGCTCTTCGGGATAATGTGCGCCGCCGCGAAATGTCCTTTTTGCCAGCTATCCGGCTGCTCGGCCAGTTTTCCTTCGGAATCGTAAATGTGGACCGAGATTTTCGCTCGTCCTACTTCGGTGCCCATCCAAAACCAATATTCGTTTCCCTTGAACAACTGCTGGCGCACGGCCTTTTTTTCCGCCACGCCGAGATCGCCGCCCCAATAATCCTCGCGCACCTGAAAACCTTCTTTCACATAAGGCTCGGCCGCTTGCAGGGCGAACGACTGTGCGTCGTCCACTGAGCCGGCCACCGTTCTTAAAGCCAAGAGGATGGCGAGGGCCCCTCCGCCGATGAAGATTTTAGAGGAACGATTCATTGGAAAATCGCTATTCCTTGGTCACGATGCCGTGGTCGAGCCGGGTCGCGATCTCGTTAATCTTCTTGACCGAATCAGCCGAGATTTTCCCCTGGCCATCGACCAGTGGTTTCACGCCGGCCAGGCCGGTCTGGATTTGGCGGACGATGTCCATGTTATACTTCTCCGGCATTAATCGCAGTTGCTCCTGAAAATAGCCAACCAGATCCGGCTGATGCAAAAGCTCCGCTCCCTCGTGCGAAAATTGCTTCGACACGACCGAGGTGAGCACTTCCGTGCCGCGGAGCCAGCCGCCCAAACTGACGAGCTCCGACAGCTTCTGGTCCTGCAATTCGTTCATCGCCTGTTGGACGCTGCTTTGCGTGCTGTCGAGCTCGCGTCGGACGTTGTCCCATTTTCGTTTATCGGCGGCTTCGATGATCGCCTTGGCGTGTGGCGTGATCGAACTACCCACGCCGATTTGTTTGGCCAACGCCAGCACGCGCTGGCCGATCTCTTTGACCGTCGGTGCGTCCTGCGCTTGCACGGCGATAAAACCGTCTGCGATCACGGTGCCGAGCAAGAGCGCCACCCGTGGGCGCTCCATGAAATTGCCACCTTTATCGCTCCGGACGAATTCCTTCCAGTTCACGGTCCCGAGCTTGTTGAGGGCGCTGAAGATTTCGTTAGGCAAGGGCACGACCACGTCTTCGACATTTTTATATGGCTTGAGGTCGATCTGTTGCGGCGGAGCTTCGGCGCCAGATGCGCTTGAGATCAGGCCCATCGCGGCCACTACACCCAGGTTTAGATATTTCGTAAATGGAGTCATCACCGCGTTTCGACTGTTGATTTCGTCATCGTATTCAGGATTAATGGAGCAACTCTAACCAGACATCTGTTCCGCACAAATCGGCCTCCATGCTTGCTGTTTCTCAAAGACTGTTCATCCTCGCTCTCCGGCGGCAAGCGGGCGACCTCTTTCTATGGATCTGAATCGACTGGAGCAGATTCTTGGCCGTGCCTCTGGGAAACGGATCATAGTCATCGGCGACTTGATGCTCGACGAATTTGTTTGGGGCAAAGTCGGCCGCATTTCGCCGGAAGCCCCCGTGCCGGTAGTTGAAGTGACGGGAGAATCATTCTATCCGGGCGGAGCGGCCAACGTTGCGCGAAACCTGCGCGAGTTCATCGATGGAATTGCGGTCGTTGGTTTGATCGGGAAGGATCGAAGCGGGCAGCAGTTGCGCCAGCTTTTTGCCGAGTGCAAGATCGACATCGCCGACACCGTCGAGGACGCGGATTTCCACACCATCGTTAAAACACGGATCATCGCCCGGAACCAGCAAGTCGTGCGGGTCGATCGTGAACGCGTCGTGAGACCGTCGTCCGAGCAGGTGGCCAGGGTAGTGGCGGCTGTTCAGAAAAATCTGCCGAACATCGATGCCATCATTTTTGAAGATTACGGCAAAGGCTTCCTAACAAGCGATCTGGTCGCGCCCATCGCACACGCGGCTCGGGCCGCCGGCAAAATCGTAGCGGCCGATCCGAATGCGCGAAACCTGATTGATTGGAGCGGGATGACCGCGGTGAAACCGAATCGCGCGGAGGCGTTTGTCGCCGCCGGAATTTCGTGGTCAGATCCTGAAGGGCCGCCGCTGGAAGATGTCGATCTGATTCGCGCCGGGGAAACGCTGCTGAAAAAGTGGGACGCACAATGCATTCTCATCACGCTCGGGGAACACGGCATGATGCTCTTTGAGAAAGAGAGACCGCCGCATCATATCCCGACCAAAGCTCGTCAGGTCTTCGACGTTTCCGGTGCCGGCGATACGGCGATCGCTCTCTTCACGCTCGCACTGGTCTGCGGTGCGGCGGCCGTCGAAGCGGCGGAAATTGCCAACCACGCCAGCGCCGTCGTCGTCGGCAAACTCGGTACCGCCACCGTGTCTGGCGACGAATTGATCGCCAGTTTCGAGAACGATGGTCTCTAACGAGAAGTCGCCCGCTGTTTTTCTCGATCGCGACGGCACGATCATGCGGGATGCCGACTACTGCTCCGATCCGAAGCAGGTCGAGATTTTTCCCGGCGTGCCGGAGGCGTTGCGGCGGCTCAAAGCAGCTGGTTACAAGCTGATCGTGATCACGAACCAAAGCGGGATCGGGCGCGGTTTTTTTACGCTCGAAAACTATCGCGGCGTCGAAACGGAAGTGATCCGACAGCTCGGCGATGGCTTGATCGACGCGACTTATTTTTGTCCAGACGCGCCGGGTCAAAACTCGGCCTGCCGGAAACCCGCGCCGGGAATGGTGTGCCAGGCGGCGCGCGAACATTATGTCGATTTGGCGCGCTCATTCTTTGTCGGAGACAAGGAGAGCGACGTCGAGTGCGGCCGGAATGCCGGTCTGCGCACGATTCGTGTCCGGACCGGTTTTGATCAGGCGATCGCGACCAGTTGCGCCGACTGGGTGACAGAAGATTTTGCCCAGGCTGCGGAAACGATTCTGACATGCGAATCTTGATTGCGCCGGACAAATTCAAAGGCTCGCTCAGCGCGCCCGAAGTCGCGGAAAACATCGCCCACGGTCTGGCCCAGGTTTTACCTCGTGCGAAGATCGACATTTTACCGTTGGCCGACGGCGGTGAGGGAACGGCCGAAGTGATTTGCGCCGCGATCGGGGGCTCGTCGGTGCACTGTCCGGCGCACGATCCGTTAGGCCGCGAGATCGACGCGCGTTATGCTTGGATCGATCCGCCTTCGCCAAGCCTACGGCGTGACAGGCGAAAGCTCGCCGTCATGGAGATGAGCGAAGCAGCAGGGATGCGGCGGGTTTCTGAAAACGAGCGCGATCCGTTGCAGGCAAACACGTTTGGCGTCGGTGAAATGATTCTCGACGCGGCCAGGCGTGGCGCACGCGAAATGATCATTGGCCTCGGCGGAAGCGCGACGAACGATGGCGGATTTGGGATGGCGCGCGCTCTCGGGTTCCGGTTCTTTAACGAGGAGCGGGAGTTAACAGGGCCGGTTAGTGAGCTGGCTACGTTGACGCGAATTGAACCTCCTGTAGAGGCAGCCGTGTCGGCTGCGAGACGCACCGCTGTGAAGCCGACACAGCTGAAAATCATGGCGGCGGTGGACGTCCAAAATCCATTGTTGGGCGAGAACGGCGCGACGCGTGTGTACGGCCCACAGAAAGGCGCGACGCCAGATAAGATCGACAGTTTGGAAAAGGCGCTGACAAGACTGGCTGATGTGACCGCGCAGGATTTCGGGGTGGATTTTCGTGATCAGGCAGGCGCGGGTGCTGCGGGCGGCCTTGGTTTTGGGCTGATGAGTTTTTGCGAAGCAACAGTTCGACCGGGCTTCGATGTTGTGGCCGAAGCAGTCGATTTGGAAACGAAAATGCGAGATGTCGATCTTGTGATTACGGGCGAGGGGAAGCTGGATCGTCAGACGCTTTCGGGGAAAACGCCGGCGGGCGTGGCGCGGCTGGCGCACAAGCTTCGGAAACGCGTTTTCGCCATTGTTGGATGCGTGGGCGAGGACCGAGAGGCGCGGAAAATTTTCGAGGCCGTTTACGAGCTGGGTGGGACGATTTCGGAAGCCCCGAGGTTAGTGCGCGAGAAGGCAGCAGAGTTAGCGAGAGCGTTGTAGGGCATGCGTAGTGTTCTAAATTCCCCTTACCGGCGGCTGTCACCGTCCGCGTCTCCCTGAGGGAGAGGGTAGGGTGAGGGCTTCCTTTTCTTACTATTGCGAGTTGAATTTGGGACAGTGCCGGGCATGCGGTCCGCTTGCCCTGTTCCAAGCGACGGCAGGCGTAGCGGGTGGCCCCGACAAACTTTCTTCTTGGCGGAAATGAACGATAATCCCCCGCTCATGCAGGATGTCCCTCCCGACGCGATAACTCCGTTCGTTTTCTCCGATCCAGCCGGTAAACGCTGGCCACGGTTGCGGCTGGTCTTGCTCATCGGCGGCGTGCTCTTTTTTCTCCTCACCGTACTCTTTGTGCAAACGCTCTTCGTGGCGCCGCATATGAATCTGCCGTTTTCGTTGCGCCAATTAAAAGGCCAACTCAAGGCGCTGCAAAAGCAAAACCCGGCGGCGCAACCTTCGACCGCTGCGTTGCTCTGGCAGAAGTTTGGCGCGGCCCGACAGGCGGCCCGGAAAACGGGAACTCCAGCGCCCGCGCCGCCGGCAAAGCCGCGAAAGAAGGTCCCGCCTAACGAAGTGCGGCTGGCGTTTTATACAAACGGCGATCCCTACAGCTACATCTCGCTCGAGCAGCACGCGGCCCAGATCACGCATGTTTGTCCTGATTGGATGTCGGTGGTAAACGGCATGGGCGATTTGCAGATCGACGCCGATTGGCGTTTGCCGAAACTTTGCGCAGCGAAAGGTATCGCCCTAATGCCACTGCTCACTAATCTGGTGGGCGACACCTGGCAACCAGAAGCGATTGAAAACCTGGCTCACGGTCCAGTCGTTAGGCAGGACCAGTTCATTCGCAATGTTCTGGCGGCATTGCGCAATGCCAGGGCGGCAGGTCTCGTCATTGATTGGGAGCAGATCGATCCCGCCTACAAAAAGGAGCTGGCTGTGTTCCTGGATAAGTTCGCCGATGCATTACACGACGACGACAAGGAGCTCTGGCTCTGTGTTCAGCCCGGACAGGAGCTGGATTACATCGATTTCGACAGGCTCTCGGACAATGTGGATCGCTTCGTGGCGATGTTGTTCGACGAGACTTCCGACATCGACCCTGCCGGGCCGCTGGCGTCGCGTCCGTGGTTTGAAGGTTGGCTCCAGGTTTTGCTGGAGGATTCGGACTCGAAGCAATGGATTATCGCGCTCGGCAGTTACGGTTACGATTGGACGATCGGCGGCAAACGCGCGGAACTGATCAGTTTTCCCGAAGTGATGAGTCGCGCCACGAATGCGGAAGTGGACAACGCCGAGCACGTCGGGCCGGCCTACAATCCGTTTTTTTATTTCGAGGAAAATGATAAGGAACATGGCGTTTGGTTTCTCGATGCGATCACGTTTTTGAATGAGCTCCGCGAAGTGCGCCAACAAAAAGCGGGCGGGATCGCGATTTATCGACTCGGCACGGAAGACGCGGGAATTTGGGATGCCCTCAATCTCACGCCCGGCGCGAAAATCGACAATCCGGCGCGCGCGTTGCTCGGCAAAATCCCAAGCGCGGACACGATCGCCGACGTCGGTGATGGCGATATCGTGACTGTGGATGAAAGCCGCGCGGATGGCACACGTACCGTGATGGTAGGTCCCGACGGCTATCTCACGGCGAAATATACCCAGTTCGCGCAATTTCCGACGCTTTATCACCAGGGCGCGGGCGGCGAGCACGAGGTCACGATCACGTTTGACGACGGACCCGATCCGCGCTGGACGCCGAGGGTGCTCGACATTCTCAAAGCAGCCAACGTGAAAGCGGCGTTTTTCCTCGTTGGAAAAAATGCGGAGCGTTATCCGGAGCTCGTCCGCCGAATTCTGGATGAAGGCCATGAAATTGGAAACCACACCTATTATCATCCGAATCTGGCGGAGTGCGGCGCGGAGCACATTCGGTTGGAGCTGAACGCGACTCAGCTTTTGATCGAAACAATCACGGGGCGCGGCACGACATTATTCCGGCCGCCCTACAACGCGGATACGAGTCCGGCGCAGCTGAGCGAGCTCGCACCGCTGCAAATCGCCGAGGACCTGAATTATCTCGTGGTGATGGAAAGCATCGATCCGCAGGACTGGGCGAAACCGGGCGCGGACGTGATTCTTCAGCGGGTCAAGCAACAACGGAAGGATGGGAGTATTATTTTGTTGCATGATGCAGGCGGTGATCGGTCGCAGACGTTGGAGGCGCTGCCGCAGATCCTCGATTGGCTGCATGCCCGGGGCGATACCGTCGTTCCGTTGAGCAAGCTGCTCGGCACGACGCGCGATGCATTGATGCCACCGGTGGCGCGCGGCGCACAACCGCTTTCGCGTCTGGTCAGCAGCACTGGGTTCCGCATTTATCACGCAATCGAGGAATTTCTCTGGGCGTTCATGATCGTTGCCACTGCACTCGTTGTGGTACGGACGCTGATCGTGATTTGGCTGGCCTATCGATTTCGGCAAAGACCGCGCGTCGATTATGCCGAGCCGATCAGTGTGGTGATGGCCGCGTATAACGAGGGTAAGGTGATTGCCAACACTTTGCGGTCGCTCTTGAACACGGAATATCGAGGCGAGCTGGAGGTCGTTGTGGTGGATGATGGATCGTGCGACCAAACCGCGGCCGAAGCGCAGCGCGTCGCCGATGTCGATCCTCGGGTTCGTTTGTTGCAACAGCCCAATCGCGGCAAAGCGCGCGCCTTGCAGCGGGCGCTCTCGGCCGCGCGTCATGGTATTGTCGTTTTCATAGATGCCGATACGCAATGCCAGCGCGACACGTTGCCAAGACTGGTCGAACCACTTGCCGACCAGGCGATCGGCGCAGTTTCCGGGCACGCCAAGGTTGGCAATCTGCGGACATTTGTCGCGCGGTGTCAGGCGCTGGAATACACGTGCGGGTTCAACCTGGATCGGCGTGCTTACGATCGATGGAATTGCATCACCGTGGTGCCGGGTGCGATCAGCGCGATTCGCAAAGATGCGATTGCCGATGCGGGCGGACTCAGTTTGGAAACGTTGGCCGAAGACACCGATCTCACGCTCGCGCTCCACAAGGATCGACAGCGCATCGTGTATGTTCCGCAGGCTATCGCCTGGACGGAGGCGCCCGAAACGGTGCGCACTCTTGCGCGCCAGCGGTTTCGCTGGGCTTATGGGACACTGCAATGCTTGTGGAAACATCGCGACATGATCTTTAACTGGAACTATCGCGCGCTCGGCTGGTTCAGTTTGCCCGGCGTCTGGTTTTTCCAAATCATCCTCGTCGCGATCACCCCGATGGTAGATTTGTTCTTGTTAGGCTCGCTTCCATTTGGCGCATGGCGGGCCGTGTTGCCGTTCGTCATCACTTTTCTCTCGATGGACGTCATCCTCGCCACGCTCGCCTGCATCTTGGAAAAAGAGCCGATCATTCGCGCCTGGCGCATTTTGCCGATGCGCCTGATCTATCGCCCGATGCTGAGCTATTGCATCTGGAAAGCAATCCTCCGCGCCGTCAAAGGCGCGTGGGTCAGTTGGGGCAAACTTGAACGCACCGCCAGCGTCCCGGCACGGGCGTAAAATACACTTTCAACTGGCGCCTGCCTTCGCGGAACTTTGTCGCCAACAACTAGACGGCGATGCGCATTTTTCGGCAACGCCAAAGAAACGCTCGTTGCGTGAAGGTGGATCGAGCAAATCCTCTGCAGTCAAGGAGTGACGGCTTCCCAGCCGTCATGTTTAGACCGACGGCTGCCCAAGCCGTCGTTTCTTGAGCGCTGCTCGATGGTTTTGGCCGGTCTCGTCTTCGTCGCCGCCGGCACGGCCCCGGAATGCGTTTGGCGATAATGTTTCGTAAACAAGCCGAGCAGAAACGCCGCCACGATGAATGCCACAACCCGCTTCTCGTGCGGCGTCAGAACGAAGCGTTGTCGAACGCGATCCAATCTGGAACGCCAGTTTGTTTTGCTTGCCACCGCCGAATCCGAAACGTCTTGAATCTGCCCTCAATATGCTGCTGAAAATAGTGCGCCTTCGAATCAGCTTGCATCAAGCCATGATCAATCGAGCGCGGTAAGGCGACGGAGCGATAAATCGCGCCGTTAAGGAATTCGATGTCGAGTGATTGCAGGCGTCCGCTGGACCGAATGCCGCAATCGCACCGGAAGTGACTCGCTCCCTCGGAATCTGGGTAACGATGTTCGGTGTCTGCTTATCTTGGCCGAATCCGGCATTGATCACGGCGAGGGACATACCAGCGATGATGAAGATCGATAGCAGTGGGCGAGCATTCACGACCGGTTTTCTAACAAAAACAAATTTCATTTAGCAAGCTCCTTTTCTGATCGCGTCGCGTCCGAAATATCACTGGCTTGACCAAAAAGTCTCTGCCTTGGCGCGAGAGAAGCTTCCCATTCTGGCATGCGGATCTGGAGGTGGATGAATTGCATGCTGCTTCTTTCGGTCGCGGCGCTTTCGATCTTGCCGGTGCGAGGGGATACCCGGAAGCCGCGACGATATGCAATCGGCGCGCGAGCCGTCGCGCTTCAACCATTTTCGCTTGATGAACCGGCGCCGGTTCGCGTCGCATACTATGTTCCGCGCGCGGTTCCGGTGCCCGAGCCGCCAATTGAACGCGATGGAGAAAACGAAAACTTAGCCCCCGGGATCGACCTGTCTTCGCGCGGCCACGGTGAGGTTGGCAATCGCGATGCACATCCAATTGTTCCTGGTAAACGCGCTGTTCTGCGCCATGGAATCGCCTATGCGCCGGCAGATGCGCCCGATTCCGTAAAGGAGGCGATCTGGGCGGCCAATCGGATTCAGGGCAGGCCGTATGTTTGGGGTGGCGGCCACGGGTCGTTTGAAGATTACGGCTACGATTGTTCGGGGACTGTTTCATATACGCTGCATCACGCCGGCGTTCTTGGCACACCAATGGGATCGAGCGAATTTCTGCGATACGGCGAACGAGGTCGCGGGCGCTGGGTTACGATCTACGCGCGGCCGGGTCACACGTTTGCGCTCATCGCGGGTCTGCGTCTCGACACCACCGATCTATCCTACGGCGGCGACGTTGGCCCGCGCTGGCACGCTGACATCCGCGACACGCATGGCTTCGCCGCGCGGCATCCAGCTGGTTTGTAGGGGAAGCTGGCAGGTTCTCCCACCCAGCAAGCTTCCCTCGGAATCCCGCCCGCGAGAAAACATTTTATGCGTGCAAACCAGGGGGCGTTGCTTCAAAAAAGGGCCATGAACTTCACCAAAAACCTCGGAATGCTCGCCCTCGCCATTTATCTCATCCTTGCCGGAATTGGATTGCTCGTCCACACAATCGTTATTCCCGCCGTGATCATGGGAATTTTAGCGATCGCCGCTGGAATCCTGATCCTCATCGGCAAATAGTTGTAATCGGAAGAAGACGCGGCGCGATCGGTGATGCAGAGGGCTGCAAGACACCGATCCGACGACGCCCCAATATGCGGAAGGTCCTCATCCCCCTCGGTGCTTTCATCGCGCTCGCCGCTGTATTGTCGATCCTATGGCTGCTTGCTGGACGCAAAGTCTCGTTAATCGCAGACCGGATCGGAAAGCTCACGATAAGTTCGGTTCCAATCAAGGTCGTCGCGTACGAGGGTTCTGGGACCGGCGGGACTCTGGTGGTGAACGATCTCCGGCTCGATCTGACTCCGGCGGATGCGAAAACCGAGCCGCCTCATGTTGGCACGACGAAAGATGGGGAGGTAGCACTTTCGTTTGGTGGGAAGGTTTTTCCGTTCGGGCCGATGGAGCCGAATTCGCGAAACGCCGATGAGAAACTCGCCACGGTGCCACCGCCAGGCAACATCGCGTTGATCGAAATTAGCCACAGCGCGATCGACTGGATTGAGCCTTTTAAAATTAATTTTCTGACCGGCCGATCACCCTCATGGCTGCGGCACGCCTACTATCGAGTCGCGTGGGAAAGATCTTCAGGCGCAAAGCTCGACCTGATCTGGCGATACGAGCAGCATTTTCACTCTGGAAGCGGGTGGGGGAGTAGTTTGATGACGCGTGCAGGATCGACTGGTCTGATCAGCCTCAGCCTAACGAATCCAAATCAGTAGATATCCGCGTCGTTGGGATAACCGGAGGCGCCGCGAATGGAGCGGAGCCGGGCCTGGCTCCCGCGCTCCGATTCCGGGCGATTGATTCGTTCCAGAGCAAGTTTCACAAAAAACGGCACGGCCGCCAACGCGCCGATGGAAACGAGCGCGATCGCGGTCGCTTGCCGGACAGGTTGTTTAATCCGGTCCGCCAGGAGCATTCCGATCCCCAGACCAACAGCGGTCCGCGTCAAAGTGAGCAAATTGTCAAGCGAGTCTTGCTCAGCGGTTTTTGGAATGGATAACGGAAGCGACATCGCCTATCTTATATTCTCGTTTTGGAAAAATAAAGTTGTCATTTCGAGCGGAGCGAAGCGTGAGTCGAGAGATCCCGCGATACCGTCGCAACGTGTCCACGGGATGTCTCGACTTCGCTCGACACGACAGAATCTAAAGCATGTCCAACGCAATCTACGCCCTGATTCTCGCCGGCGGAAGCGGCGAACGTTTTTGGCCGTTGAGCCGCGTGGCGTGTCCGAAACAATTGCTGCCACTCGTCTCGGAAAAGACGTTGCTCGAAGAGACGGTGGCGCGGCTCGATGGGCTGGTGCCGCGCGAGCGAATCGTAGTCCTAACAAATGTGGAACAGGAAACGGCCGTGCGGAAGCTGCTCGGGCATTTCCCCAAGGAAAACATCATCGCCGAGCCGGCGAAGCGCGATACCGCAGCGGCGGTGGCGCTGGGCACAGGCTGGATCGTGGGACGCGATCACGCGGCCGTGATGCTCGTGTTGCCGGCGGACCATCGCATTTCCGACGGCGAAGCGTTTCGCAAGACGCTCGCGCTCGCGGCCCAAGCGGCGGAGGAGACCGGCGAGCTGGTTACCATCGGCATCAAACCGACCTGGGCTTGCCCCGGCTACGGGTACATCGAGCAGGGGAAATCGATCCGTCTGCGGAATCGCGAGGAATCGGAAGGCGTTCATCGCGTCGTCCGCTTCCGCGAGAAACCGAACGTCGATCTGGCGGAATCGTTTTTGCGGAAAGGAAATTTCCGTTGGAACGCGGGCATGTTTGTCTGGTCGGTGCCGACGGTGCTGAGCGAGTTCAACCGCCACGCGCCGGAGCTGGCCGATTTCATCTCGCAACTGCGGGCGCCGGGCGAGTTCGACCGAGTCTTGCGCGAACGATTCGCGAAACTGCCGCGGATTTCGTTTGATTACGCGATCATGGAAAAAGCCGATCGCGTTCTGGTCGTGGAAGCCGGTTTCGATTGGGACGATATTGGGAGCTGGCGGGCGGTGGCGAATTACTTTCGGCGCGATGACCAAGGCAACGCCGCTAACTGCGCAATCACGGCGCTCGATTCGACCAACAACATTGTGTTTGATCACAACGGGGTGAGGATCGCATTGCTGGGCGTGCACAACCTGATTGTGGTGCGGACAAATGACGCCATCCTCGTTTGCCACAAGCATCAGGCCGAGAAAATCAAGAACCTGATCGGCAAACTTCCGCCGGAATTGCACTGAGCGGTTTGCTCGCGGATGAAACGGATTTTGGGAATCGATTTCGGTCGGGTCAGGATTGGGTTGGCCATTTCCGACGAACTCCAATTGTTGGCCCATCCGCTGGAAACCGTTCCCGCGAACACGAGAGCAACCCAGCGCATTGCCGAAATCGTTCGCGAAAAAAATGTCGCACTGGTTGTGCTCGGAATTCCGCATCGGATGAGCGGCGAAGTCGGCTTGGCCGCGGAAGAGGCATTGGCGTTTGGCAAAAAATTGCGCGTCGTCCTTGGCTGTGAAGTTGTGACCTGGGACGAACGGCTCACGACGGTAGCCGCGCATCGCGCGCTGCGCGACGCGGGCAAGAAAACGCGCGAGACGCGGGCGTATGTCGATCAAGTGGCGGCGCAAATGATTTTGCAAGGTTATCTTGATTCTCCGCGTCAATGAGCAAGCGGCTCAAGTTGATCGTCGCTTATGATGGCGCGTCGTTTGCCGGCTGGCAAAGCCAGCGACATGGCAACACGATTCAGGACTATCTTGAGCTCGCCTTCGCGCGGGTGACTGGTGAGCGCGTGCGCGTCCACGGCGCGGGGAGGACGGATGCGGGTGTTCACGCATTGGCGCAATGCACGCACGTCGACCTGCACTCAACCCGGCCCACGGTCGAGCACTGGCCGGCGGCGTTGAACGCTTCCTTGCCTCCCACGATTCGCGTATTGCGTTGCCGTTTTGTTTCGGAGAAGTTTCACGCGCGCTACTCGGCCAAAAGCAAAATATATCGCTACCGAATCTGGGCCGGTCCGGTTTTGCCGCCGCACGAATTGAATCGCACCTGGCACATGGTGGGCCCAATCGATTTCGAACGGTTGCACGTTGCCGCAAGAAAATTCATCGGCGCACACGATTTTGCCGGCTTCGCCGCGAACCGCGGAAAGTCGCCAAACCGGAGTGATTCGTCCCGGGGCCAGTCCGCGACGAACACGATTCGCACCATTCGCTTGGTCCGCGTGCGACGAAAGGGTGCGCTCATCGAGATTGATTTCGAGGCGGACGGGTTTCTCTACAAGATGGTTCGACTCATGGTTGGGGCGATGGTTGATGTTGCTTTGGGAAAGAACGAGCCGGAGGGAATTTCCAAACGACTGCGATCACCCGACCATGCTTCAGCCCGCTTCGCGGCACCGGCAGCGGGATTATTTCTAATGCGCGTTAGGTACTGAGTTTGCTTTACCGGAATGGCCGATGACCAAAGCCAGGAGGCTCTGGCGCTGGCAGGAGACCTGCTTTTTGGTACTATAAATGGCTGAAGCCGAGCTGCCCATCCAAGGTTTGAGGGAACAACCCAGTCTTTTGCGTCGAAGCATCGACTGGCTTTTTAGCGAGCGCCATTTTCATCTCAAAGTCCTCTCCGGCACCGCGGCCGGCGTGACGGTCATCCTGATTCTCGCGGGCGTGTTCCTCTGGGTCACAATGCGCGATCATTATCAGGATGAGGCCCGGACCCACATGATCGACGTCATACGCGTGAGCAGTCTCGTCGAAAACGACATCGTGGCGTTACAGAGCGGATACCGCGGCTTTCTCCTTACCGGCAAGCCGGCCTACGTGACCCGCTTTGAAGAGGGCAAGGGCTCGATCCAGAAACACATTCAGGACCTGATGCTTCGGATTGGCGAGAGCCGGACGCAGCGGGAGCGCATCCTAAAAGTGCGGGAAATCGTGCAGAATTGGATCGACACAACCGCGATGCCGGGAATCGAAGCGCGACAGAAATCCGTGGGGGATGCGAATGCGAACTCGGAACCCATTCATCTTGGAAAATCGGGTTTGGATCAGGCGCGTGGGATTTTGGAGTCGCTCGAAAATGAAGAACAAATCGTTTTGAACGCGCGGATGCGGGAACACGAATGGGCGGTGCAATCGACTGAGATCTTGAATGTTCTTCCAAAGCTGGAGCGGTCTGTGATTGAGATCGAGAAGGAGAAGCAGGGCTACCTGCTGACCGGCGAATCCCGTTTCGAGGAAGCTTACGAGGTGACGGTCAGGGACTTCTACACTTACCACGGCCATCTGGCCGTGCTTCTCGCGGGGACGCCGGCGCAGGCCGAGTTGTTGGCGAATGTGCGAGCCAATTTCGAGCGCTGGATCGACACGATCGCTGGGACGGAGATGCCAGCCACACATTTCAGCTGGCGGGCCAAAGAGGAAGGCAAAGCCAGGATGCCCCCGGCTTTGAGCAACAAAGGCGACGAATTGATGGGCCAGATTCGGCAGATGATCGGGACCCTGGAGGAAAACGAGTTGAGCTCCTATCAAACGCGTGCTGCGCTCACGAACCATCGGCGTTTCGTGAGGACGAGCGCAATTGCCTGTCTGGCGTTTCTCGCAGTGGCGCTGCTCGTGGCCTCGAACAGTTATAGCTTCGTCCTCGTCCGGCAACAATTGTCGAAGGTCGAAGAAATGGAGATACGCACCCGCTCGATCATTCAGAATATTCTCGACGGCATGATTACGCTCGACGAGAGCGGCGTGATCCGGTCCATGAATCCGGCAGCGGAAAAAATGTTCGGGTATCGCGAGAAGGAGATGGTTGGTTACAAGTTGAGCAAGCTTGTGCCGAAATGGTACGCGAGCGAGCCAGAGGCGAAAGCGGCTGCCATGTCGTGGAGCGAGATGGTCAAACGAACCGGTACCACCACACTGGCGCTGGCCCGCACCCGGCAACTGGTGAGTTTTCCCGCGGAAATTTCGTTGAGCGAGATGATGGTGGACGAGAAGAAATTTTACGTCGCGATGGTGCGCGACGTGACCGAGCAAAAACGGTTTGAGAGAGAGCTCGCGGCGGAGAAGGAAAGTCTCGCGGTCACGGTTCGCTCAATCGGCGATGGTGTCATCACCACGGATGTGCAGGGTCGAATAATCATGATGAACAACGAAGCGGAGCGGCTCACCGGCTGGCCATCCAAAGAAGCGATCGGCAAACCGCTCAAGACCGTCTTCAATTTCGTGGTCGATCTGGCTACGCAAGCGCGCACACCGCAGACCGGTTTCCGCAACGAAGCGCAATCGATTCTGATGAGTCTGCCGGAGAACGCTACGGTTGGTCGCGCGCGATGGCAGCGAGCGCACGGTCGAACAGTTGGCCTCGCCTATGCGCGATAACAAGAACGAAGTCGCTGGCGTGGTTGTGGTTTTCCGCGATATCACCGAGCGCCAGCGCGCTGAGGTCGAACGGCGCAAAACTGAGACGCTGGAACAACTCGGCTTGCTCGCGGGTGGAATCGCGCACGATTTCAACAACCTGCTCACTGCCATTATCGGAAATATTTCACTCGCGTCGTTGTTGCTGCCGCCGGACGACGAAATGGCCGCCCGCCTTGTCGATGCCAAGAACGCGTCGGTTCGGGCGCGGGATCTGGCCCAGCAACTCCTCACCTTTGCCCGTGGTGGCGCGCCGGTTAAACGGGCCACGTCGATTGGTAAACTCATCCAGGATACGGTCGGCTTCTCGCTGCGCGGGAGTCATAGCCGAAGCAACTTTTCGTTTGGCGCAGATCTGTGGCCAGCGGAGATCGATCCGGGCCAGATCAGCCAGGTCATCGCCAACATGGCCGTGAATGCGGATCAAGCGATGCCGAACGGCGGAATGTTACAAGTTAGTTGCGAGAACTTTCGTTACACAACATCAACAACGCCGCAGATCCGCGATTTGCCGCCGGGCGATTACATCCAAATCAAGATTAAGGACCAGGGCGTCGGAATTCCGGAACAGTATCTCGACCGCATTTTCGACCCCTATTTCACCACCAAACCGAAAGGAAACGGACTCGGTCTGGCCACGTGTTACTCCATTGTCAAAAACCACAGCGGCCTGATCACGGTCGAGTCCGAAGTTCATGTCGGCACGACCTTTGATGTCTATCTGCCGGCCGCGCTCAATGGGGAATTGCCCGCCGAACAACCCACGGCCTTCACGCAGGCCATGACCGGCAGCGGCCGCGTTCTCGTGGTCGATGATGAAGACGCCATCCGCGCGCTCGTCGATTTCACGCTGACGCGGCTCGGCTATCAAGTTGCCCAAGCCGCGACTGGGATCGAAGGCGTCAACATCTATAGCGAAAAACTCAAGGCCGGCGAGCGCTTCGACGTCGTGATCCTCGATCTTACTTTACCTGGCGGAATGGGGGGCAAGGAAGTGTTAAAGAAACTGATCGAGATCGATCCCACGGTGAACGCCATTGTCTCCAGCGGTTACGCCACCGATGCGACCATGAGCCGCTACCAGGATTTCGGTTTCCGCGGGGTTATCTCGAAACCGTACGAAGCGGCCGAACTCGGCAAGACCGTTCATGAAGTCATCGCCTCCAGCCACGTGAACTATGGCGGCCACATCGAAGGCGGTCGTCTTGCCACGCGCGTGGCTTAAGTGTTCATCTTTGTTCGCTTCCCACAAATTTCACACTTTGCGCCCGAATCTTTTCTCCAGTTCGGCATGGGAGATCTGGACCATGGTCGGACGACCGTGGGGACAGCAATAGGGCAAATCGCAGGCGAGCAAATCGCGGATTAATTTCTCCACTTCGGGAAAACGGAGGGGATCGTTTGCTTTCACGGCGTGACGGCACACCGTCGTGGCGATCATATCTTCACCTAACCGCATCGGCGAGCTGCGTTCGGTCGCGTCTTTTAGATCGTCGATCACGCGCTGCATGAAATTGACTGGATCGCTGTTCTTCAAGAATGCGGGCAAACTGTCGATCTTGTATGTGTTCGGGCCGAAGGTCTCGATCCCAATCCCCATCTTTTGCAAGATCGACAGATTGCGCTCGACCCATTCGGCATCGCGCGGGGAGAGATCGAATGTTTGGGGGATGAGCAATTTTTGCGACGGCACGCCTTGTTCTTCCATTCGGCGGCGGAGTTCTTCGAACAGAATCCGTTCGTGCGCGGCGTGTTGATCGACGAGAACGAGACCGTCAGCGTTTTCCATTAAGACATAAAGCTTATTCAGGACGCCAATGATCTGAAATTCCTGCGATGCTGAGGGCTGCGGTTGTAGGGCGCCCGTTTCAACTGAAGGTGGCGGGCGACGCGCCGGCGCGACCACGGATGATTCGCGTGGCGCCACCGGCAGCTCGCGCTGCGACACTTGAGGTACGATGACTTCAGGCCGCAGTTTTAGATCGACCGGCGTCCGCGCAGTCGGCTTGGACATCTCTCGCGGCGGTCGAAATTTTTCCTGCCATTCGGCGCGGCCGCGTTCAAGGGTGCGTTGGATGGCAATGACGATAGCTTCGCGCACTCCGTTAGGGTCCCGAAAACGCACTTCGCGCTTGGCCGGATGCACGTTGACATCGACAAATGCGGGATCGAGCTTGATGAACAGAAAGGTGACGGGAAACTGCCCCTTCATCAACGCGGTGTGATAACCCTCGCGCATTGCCGAAGTGACGAGCGGGCTTTCGATGGCGCGGCCGTTCACAAATACCAGCTGGTGCGCACGGGTTGGCCGGCTTAATCCCGCTTGGCCGATCAATCCGCCAACGTCGGTTTTGCCGGAGCCGGTCCCGTTTAAGGGAAGGAGTCGTTCCAGCAAATCGGCGCCGTACAAATCGCGAATGCGATCCGCGAGATTGGTTGCGGGCGCGAGTTGAAAAACGAGACGATCGTCCCGGACAAATGTGACGGCAATCTGCGGGTGACTAATCGCCTGAAGATGCAGTTGATGCTCGATGTTGCGGCTCTCGGTATTTTCCGAGCGCAAGAATTTCCGGCGCGCCGGCAGGTTGTAGAATAAGGAACGGACCTCGATTTGTGTGCCGGGCGCTTCGCCACCGTCGCGCACAACTTCGATCTTGCCGGCGTTCACCATGACCTCGGTGCCGGCGATCGCGTCGCGTTCCCGTGTCGTTAGGCGAAAACGGGCCACGCTGGCAATGCTCGGCAGCGCTTCGCCGCGAAAACCGAGTGTGGCCACCGCTTGCAGATCGTCCGCCGAGCGGATCTTGCTGGTGGCGTGACGTTCGAGCGAGAGCAACGCGTCATCGCGATCCATGCCGCAGCCGTCATCGATTACTCGGATGAGCGAGCGGCCGCCGCGCCGAATTAAGATGTCGATCTTGCCTGCGCCGGCGTCGATGCTGTTCTCGACCAGCTCCTTTACCACCGAGGCCGGACGCTCGACCACTTCTCCGGCCGCGACCTGGCTGGCAACTGTGTCGGAAAGAAGGCGAATCCGGCTCATGAGGTGTTTGAGGTCCGATCTTTGATTTCCGAAAGCTTTCGCGAGTTGATGTTTGATTTCCAGAGGAAAGATCGACCATTCGCCCAGGTCGGCTCGGTTGACTATAAACGGCGCAATCGTAGATTCTCTAGTTATGATAAATGTGACGGAGAGCGCGGTTCGGCAGCTCCGTTTTTTGCTCCAAAAGCAAGGTGGCGCGGAAAGGGGTTTGCGCGTTCAGATCGCCAAGGGCGGCTGTTCCGGTTTGCAATACGAGATGTCGCTCGACGCGAAAAAACCGGGCGACGCAGTGGTGGAACGCGATGGGATGCAGTTTCTTGTCGATTCGGAGAGCGCACAGTATTTGCGCGACGCCACGCTCGATTTTCATGATGGCCTAACGGATGCCGGTTTTCAAGTAGTGAACCCGAACGCGGCCCGGACTTGTGGATGCGGCTCATCCTTCGAGGCGGGCAAGCTCGCCCCGGCGAGTCCGTCCGGTGGCGGACCGGTGTGAACTCGCGCGCTCTTCTGTTTCTCCTCGGATGAAGTCCAGCGCATATTCGTACGACGATCCCTACGCACAGCCGCGACAATCAGGCGTGAACTACTTCGCCTGGACGGTGGTGATCCTGATGCTGACCGGGCTCGCGTTCGCGGCGTGGCTCGGCACGTTTTACATCTTCGAACAACCGGAGCGGCCCGATAGTTACCGCATTTTGCAGCGATTGCACAAGATCGATCCGCCGAAGCGATTCGAGCTAACGGCGGCGCCGGCAGGCGAGTTTCTGGGTGCGCGACAATTGTTCGAACGGTACAGCGCGATGGGCTCGGCCGAATTGGGCAAGGTGAATGCCGAATTGATTCGCAATTACATCCGAAACTACGGCCAGGTGCGCGGTCTTGTGCCGTACGTGGTGGGGCGATATATTATCATCGAAGCGCGCGAGCTCGGGCCGGGCGACGTTTTCACCTCCGGTATGGTGGCGCTCGCCGCCTCAGCTGAGAACGGCCAGTTGTTGATCGAGCATCTTTATCCCGCCGAGCCGTCCGTGATTCCGTCGTTGAAACAAACGCTGCATCCCGGCCTCGAGATCAAGCTGGAACGGACCCACGATCTTTCGGCCGTGATACATGTCGAGCGCCTCGACGACGGCCGGCTGGTGTCCACTGCGGTGCCGCTGCTCTATGGCGCTTACACGATGACGCGCGGCCCGGGCATGTTCAGGCTCGAACCACCGCTCACGCTCAATCTCGCGGCCGGCTGGCCTCTCTTCAAAAAACCGGAACGACTCCGGGCGGAACTCCATTTCAAGAATTTGCAACAGGAAATCGGCATCGCTCAGGCGCCGGTTGTGATTCCCGGGATTTCACCGAGTAACTCGCCCCCGCCAATAGAAAACGCGCTCGTTCGAGTGGAACCGGCGAGACCGGTCGCGACGCCGGCAATTGTTAGGGTACCGCACAAAGAGGAGAAGGCCGCGAAACGAACGGCGACTCCTAAAGGAAAACTCGCGAAAAAGAAGAAGGGCGCTTTGCCATCGCCAATTGCGACGGCGCTGCCCGCAGAGGGAGAACCGTCTGTCGCGCAGCTATCAGCGCCCGCTCCGGCGATCAGTGCCGCGACTCCGCCGCCAATGGTGGGCAGCGAAGGCCCACCTGCGCCAGCCGCGGCCACGCCGGTTCCGGCTCCATCCGCGCCGGCGATGCCGGCGACTTCCGGAGAGACCCTGGCTTCAACCGCGGGTGGCGGAACGTGGCGGACTTTTCCGCCCGGAAGAATGCCGTTAGGCCGGTTGATCGATACGAAAGACGTGCGCGACATCGCCGAGCGCGGGCTGGCCGGCGAGCGCGTTTACTTGCGCGGGCAATTTGTCGTCAATTTTTCCGATGCGAATCGCGCGGTGATGCGTCCGAAAAAAGGTTTGGCCGATAGCATGCTGCATTTCGGGGGCTCTTCCACCCGAATCATTGTCGATTTTCCCGCCGGTTACACTCCGCCGCGTCAAGGCACAGTGATGACACGCGACGAAACGCGTCCATTCGAAATTACGGATGTGCAGAAGCGCGACGACGGCCAGCTAAACGTCTTCGTGCGCGAGATCATGCAACCTAACTAAGAAAGCAGACGGCTCCTAATCGTTACCGCGAATGCAGGACGAGTTTGTCATCACGAATTTGGATCGAGGCGACGCGCACGATTTCGGCGTATTGCGACACGTAATCGCGTAGCGATCGCGAACTGTATTTCCATTCCAGCAGGTCGCTCGGAACCGGCGCGCCGTTCACGCGAATTCGCTTTAATTCCAGATGCGGGAAAGCCTGCGGCTCGGGGGCTTCGATCACGATCTGCGCATTCAGATATTGAGCGGCCCGAAAAATCGCCTGCGTCAAACGCACACTGACCTGAAGGCGCAGCCGGTTGTCCTCGACGGTCGCGAACAGTTTCCCGTCCAGATTCGGGTTCTCGGCGATCAAGATATTGAGATCATCCGACGTAAGCTCGATGGCCGCGGTTTCTCCCGCGCTCGCGGTCTGCTCAAACCGCTGCCAACGCTCGAGCACCTCTTCGCGAGCATAGGCCGAGACGTTAAGGCTCGGAATCGCAACCGGCTTTTCCGCGATCGCGTGAATCTTTGTTAGCCAAAAAACACCGCGGGCCATCGCCGAGTGGCTGCGTGTTCCCCAATAATAGACACTGCCAAGCAAAACGGCGAATCCGATTACGATGAACGCGACCAGGAACAGGCAACCTTTCAGACAGCCAGGCTCATGTTTCGGCGGCGGTTCGAACCAACTCGGACTCGTCATTGCGACGCACGGTCGAGCTTGGTCTGAACGGCGATCAATTTTTCAAACAGACCGCGCAATCCCTCGGACAGCGTTCGCGTCCCGCTGATGATCGGCATGAAGTTCGTGTCGCCATTCCAACGCGGCACGATGTGCACATGCAAATGATCCGGTACGCCTGCGCCTGCGCACGCGCCCAGGTTCAAACCGACGTTGAATCCTTCCGCGCGCATGGTCATGCGCAGTAGCTTTTGCCCGTGCCCGATCAAATTCCAAAGATCGACAATTTCGTTTTCGCCAAGGTCTGAAAGCTCTCCTGTCTTGCGATAGGGCACGACCATCAAATGTCCGACCGCGTACGGGTAACGATTCATCATGAGAAACGCCGTCTTACGTCGCGTGATGACGAGATGGGACGCGTCATCGCTCGCCCGCGCCGCCTGGCCGAGAAAATCCGCCGAGGGTTTCTCGCGCTCGAAATATTCTACGCGCCACGGGCACCAAAGTGTTTCAAGTTCTTGCTTGGGAAACTCCATCGGTTGGACACTAGAAATTGTGTCGGAGAAAGTCGAGCCCGCATTGCGCGGCTAACGCGTTTTAAATAATGGCGTAACTGCAGAAAGCGCCGTAGGCGCGGAAGAATGTAGCCCCGGGCGCAAGCCCGGGGTTTCTCGATTCATTCGAACAAGCCCCGGAAGAGGCGGAAGGAGTGACGACGCGCTTTGGCGTATTCTGTCGCCCCTGCCGGGGCTGATTGGTTTGGAGACGCCTTTTTCCCCGGGCTCACGCCCGGGGCTAATATCTATCGCGCCTACGGCGCTTCGAGCGGCCACAGGTTTCCTTAAATCGCCTTAACGCGTGATCAAGACATAAACAGCATGGTTGCGCCCGGTCGGGTGCGATCTTAACTGCGACAACGCCGCGTCGTGAAGTTGTCGCATCAGACCTGGTGCGAAGCTCTCAGCCACAACGAGCGCATCAATATTTCCGCGATTCCATTCCGCCACGGCTGCTTCCGGCTTAACGAAATGGAGACGGCGCAGGTATAACAGAAGTCCCTCATCAACGGTAGAAATCACTTCATAGCGCCAACGATGTTGTGCGGCTTCGGCCCGAACGTCGCGCCCAAATCGAACGAGCGCATCGCGGTGTTCTCGATAACCGGCCGTAACTTTGATCCCGGTGTAAATCGTGGCGAAGAGGATCGACCACGTCAGCGCGACCGTGCTCCAAAACCAGATTCGTTGGCGTATGATTTTATCTTGGCGCGCAGCTCCAAGTTGCGCGGCCAGGAGCAAACAGAGTGGGGGAACCACTGGAAAAATCCGGTCCACCCGCTTCGACGGAATCAGCGACATCACGAGCAATCCACCCAGAGCCCAACCGATCAACCACACCATTTCCGGCGAAACTCTCCGCCCGAGTGGCGTTTCCAAACTTGACCGGTTTAACCGGTCAAGTTTGCCAATATCGACAAAGGCGAGGGCAACGATGAGGATGCTCCACGGCGCGAATCTGTAGAGGAAGTGAGGAAGATAAAAATAGATCGGTTGCGCTCGATGGACGGTTTCGTCGAAGCGACCGAGGAATTCGCGCAGCACAACTTGATCAAAGAAACCGGGCTGGAAAAGAACTCCGCCGCCTGTCCAGAGCAGAAAAATGCCGAGCGAACCGAGCCAAGGCCACCATCCGCACCACGCGTTGCCAGCCGTGCCCCGCGCATACGTCACACATAAAGCGATGCCGGGTAGGAGAAAGGCGTACACAATCGGGCCTTTGATCAGCATCGCGGCCGTGAGGAACGCAAACATCCACCATCGATCTCGCGTGGTCCACGGGGTCTGGGATCGAATCTTCTCCCAGATGAGGAGTCCGATCAGGAAGATGACCAGAGCCAGAGGCATATCGGTCCGAGCCAGGGTTGCCAGCCTCGGGGTTAACAAGTTCAATCCGAGCGCGCTCAAGGCGATTAATCCCGCCGCCGAACCGTAACCGGCACTGGCCGCGCGAAATAACAAGATCGACAAAGCGATTGCGGCCAACAAAGAGGGCAACCGCCAGGCCAGCTCCCATGAACGCGTGACAGCGAAAAGGGCCACCGAAATCCAGCCGACCAGCGGCGGCTTGGTCGCGATTCGTTCATGCGGCGTGTGCTGATAAAACCAGTGGCCGGCATTCACCATCTCGAATGAGGTGTAGGCTTGTTTCGCTTGATCGTAATCGTCAAGCTGCCAGGGAAGATTGGCGCAGAGGAACACGAGAACGATGACTCCAGCAACGATCCACGCGGCGCGCTGGTTTTCGAGTAGGCCGTTTGTCATGTTCGATTCAGCAGCTTCTCCGTCCCGATCTCAGCTCCTCGACGATTGCTTTCGCCGCGCGGTCGCTTGCGCCGCCTTGACCGAGTGGGGTAATGATCGAGTCGAAGGCCGCGATCATTTTTTTGCGAATTAATGGATCGTCGATTAACCGCTCCACGGTTTTGACGATCGCGCCGGGCTTGGCCTGGTGCTGAATGAATTCCGGCACAATCTCCTCGTCAGCCAGCACGTTAGGCATACCGAGGTGTTTTACCTTTACGACCATTCGTGCCGCGACGTAAGTCGGCCACGCCACTTTATAAACGAGCACGAACGGCAAGCGAAAATAAGCGGCTTCGAGTGTGGCGCTGCCGGAGGCAATAATGCCGGCAACCGCGCGTTGCATCAGCGTCGAAGTTTGACCGACGACGATCTTGAATGCTGGTGAATCGTTCATCATTTTGCGAATTTCCGCAGCGAGTTGCGGCGATGCCGCAGCGACTTCAAAACGGAGATTCGGTTTGGAACGGTGGAGCGCCCTGGCCGATTCGAGCAGGATCGGCAAAATTTTCCGGATTTCCCGGCCGCGACTTCCAGGGAAAAGGCCGATCAAATTTGGATCGCGGGCAATGTCGATCTGGTGCGAGCGCAACCGATCGATCATGGGATGACCGACAAATTCCGTGCGCAAACCAGATTTGGTGTAGAGCTCGGCTTCGAAAGGGAAGATGCAGAGCATCAAGTCGAGCCTGCGTGCCATCTGCGCGATTCGCCCGCGGTTCCAAGCCCAGACTTGCGGGCTGATGTAGTAAATTACCTTGGGCCGGAGCGGCTCGCCCGCTGCTAAAGGGGAAGCTGACAGCTTCCCGTGCGGCTTCGTGGTGGGGGAACCATCGGCCTGCCCTGGAGTGTTCGATTCACCAGACTGAAAGTCCGGTGAATGCACAGACTGCAAATCTGTGTTCCGCAGTGCGCGGGCCACGCGCAAGTTGAATCCGGGATAATCGATCAGCAGGACGGCGTCTGGTCTTGCCTTCTCAATCTCTCGCAATGTCGCGCGAAATTGTTCGCGAAAGTAGCCGTATTTTTTGATCACTTCCCACAAGCCGAGCACGGCGGCTTCATCCAACCAGTCTTTGAAGCCTCCGCCGGCGATCGCGCGCATTTGCGGGCCACCTCGTCCGATGAATTTAAGTCCGCCGCCGGACGGACTCGCCGTGGCGAAATCGACATCGTGCTTCTGCAGCGACGACATCAAGGCCGCTCCGTGATTGTCACCGCTCACTTCGCCCGCGACGAAGTAGATCGTCATAATGGTAATGACCAATGACAAATGACGAATGACGAAATAAATCCGAATGACGAAGCTTGGAACCGTTGGAATGGCGCGTTCGGCCTTTCGTTTTCGTGCTTGGTCATTCCTTCGAGATGCGTCATTCGGATCTCGTCATTTTCTTGGTGATTGCGACGGCCAATTCCAATGCGGCAGTCGCCTGTGAGCCAGATACCCGCGGCGCTTGGCCGGTGCTGGCGCATTCGACGAACGAAATCAGTTGGCGCTTGAGTGGTTCTTCGCGTTCGATCTCGACCTTGTCCCGCGCGATCCGCCCATCGACGCGCCGATAAATCTCGCCGGACTGGTTTTGATAATCGAGAGAGAGATAAGCGTCCTCTTGAAACACCCGAATCTTTCGCATCCGTTCGGGACTGATCCGACTCGAGGTGACATTTGCGACGCAACCATTTTCAAAACGAATCCGCGCATTGGCGATGTCTTCGCCGCGACTCAAGACGGGCACGCCGACGGCGTCGACGCTTTGCACGGGTGAGCGCACCAGATGCAAAATGATTTCCAAATCGTGGATCATCAGATCGAGAACGACGCCGATATCCGTGCTGCGATCGGGATAAGGCGAGAGACGATGCGCTTCGATGAAACGCGGATGCGTGAGCAGACGTTCAAGCGCGCCGAAAATGGGATTGAAACGTTCGACGTGACCAACCTGCAAAACGAGATCTTTCTGCGCGGCGAGCGTAGCCAGTTCGCCAGCCTGCGTGGTGTTGTCCGTAATCGGTTTCTCAACCAGGAGATGTTTGCCGCGCTCGAGCAGCGGGCGGGCTACCTCGTAATGCGTATTTGTCGGCGTCGCGATTGAAGCGGCGTCGATCCATCCGGCAAATTCCTCGAGCGACTTTGCCACCGGCGTCTTGGTTTTTCTGGCAATGCTGTTGGCGCGCGCAGAATCAACGTCGTAAATCCCGGCGAACTCGATCGACGGGATCTCCGCGTAAATCCGGGCGTGATTACTCCCGATGTGACCCACGCCAACAACACCCACACGGAGTTTTTTCATGCGTTGAATAATCGCAGCAAACGCCCGGAATCAAACCGGATTGCGCAGGGCCAGGCCCAAATTGAATTCATCGCAAGAAAACGTCCAACGCCGACGCTAAACCAATCTGAAATTCGACGTTGAGCTGCCTGCTCGCGAAAGCTTTCGGAGTTGTGCGTTTAAACCTCTTTTTATTATTCGCGCTTGTTCGGGTGATTCGCGGGCTGAACTACACTTGCAAATTGCTCTTGCAAACCGCCGGTGTTCCGCTTGCGTAATCGGCCATGCGCTTGCTTTCGTTTTTGATCCTTATTTTCGCTGGCGCGGTCGATCCTGTGCTGGGACAGGCGGTGATGACTGAGACACCTGTGCCCACGATTGCGCCTTCGCCCAGCCCTGCTGGCACTCCGACAAAATTTCGCCCAATCCTGATGAGCACTGAACCGACCGGCCTGATCAATAAGGTCGATCGTCTCAGTGTCGCCGAGCAAAATCCAAATCCCGAGGCGGTCATGTTCTATTGCGTGGTGAACAAGAAAGGAAAGGTAGTTTCCAGCGCTATCTATCGCGAGTTGCCGGGATCAGAGCCGCTGGCGCGGCAGATCCGTAACAACGTGGAAAACTCAAGCTTTATTCCGGCGCTTTACAATTCCAAGCCGGTCGATGCCATTTATTATGGGGCGGCGGTTTTCTCCGTCCTCGAAGGGCGGCCGCGTTTCCGTATTTTCGCGAACCAGGAAACAGCCGAGTTAACAGCCGAGAACGATTTCATCGGACCTCAGCCGGTCTATGGCGGCGACTCGAAGTTTCTCGGGTTGCATTATCCAAAGAAGGCGGATGGAAAAACGAACGGTATCGCCGAGCTGAATCTCCAAATCGATCAGGAGGGCAATCTCAAACGGATTTCGGTCCTGTATGAATATCCGACCGACCGCGGGTTTGGGGAAGCGGCCCTGGTTGACTTCAAGGACGCGAAATTTGTGCCGGCCTTCCGGAATGGCGAACCGGTGGAATGCACGATTCGGCTGCCAGTCTATTATCAGGCGCCACCACGTTAGGCAAACGCGGAATTGATCCGGCGACAATTTTTCCAGCGTAACACGCTCCTCTGCGCGTCAGACCTCGTCGGGACGATGCTGGTGTGGGGGCGGTGCGAGGGAATAGTTGTAGAAACCGAAGCGTATCTCACCGAGGAGGACGAGGCTTCCCACACCTTCAGCCGGCCGAGCGCGCGCGAGTTCGTAAAGCGCAACAAGGCGGGCGCGGCTTACATTTATTTTAACTACGGGATGCATTGGATGCTGAACGTGCTGGTCAAAGGCGGGCCGCGCGATGGATTGATCCTGATTCGCGCAATCGAACCGCGCCGCGGTATTGAATTGATGAAAAAGCGCCGCGGGACAAATGATGTCCGTAATCTTTGTTCGGGTCCCGGGAAACTGACGCAGGCGCTCGATATCAAGAATCGGCATCACGAACTCGATCTCTGCGACGATCCGCGACATGGCTTTGCTCTGCGCGAAATGCCAATGGTTGATGTGGTGGCGGATGCGCGCATCGGCATCAGCCGCTCGGCCCATTATCCGTGGCGATTTAGCTTGCGCGGCAGTCCGTTTGTGAGTCGAGCAGTGAGACTGTAGCGGCGGTCTATGACCGCCGATGTTCGCAATGATTGTTTCATGTTCGGCGCTCATAGAGCGCCGCTACCCCATTGACTCATACTCCTATTGACGGACGTTGTTCGCTCGAATGAATCGAAACAAACAGCGCGTTCTTCTCGGCATGAGCGGCGGCGTCGACTCGAGTGTCGCCGGCTATTTGTTGCGTGAGCAAGGCTATGACGTCATCGGCGTGACCATGAAGGTCTGGCCGCAGGATTGCATCTCGCGCGCGGAAGATAAATGCTGCGGGCCGCAGGCCGTGGCCGATGCGCGGAACGTGGCCCATGCGTTGGGAATTCCGCACTACGTTGTGGATGAAGCAGATCAATTTGAGCGGCTGGTGATCGATTATTTCTCCAGCGAATATCAGGCTGGCCGAACGCCGAATCCGTGTGTGATGTGCAACGAGAAACTCAAGTTCGGCAATCTCTGGCAAAAGGCGAAAGCCCTCGACTGCGATTACATCGCGACCGGCCATTACGCCATCGTCGACCATCGCGTCGATCACGCGGTGCTGCGCAAGGGTGTGGATCCGCGGAAAGATCAATCGTATTTCCTATTCAGTCTGCGCCAGCCGCAGCTGCGGCGCGCTTTGATGCCGCTCGGCACCATGACCAAACTGCAAATCCGGGCGATCGCGCATTCGTTAGGGCTTAAGGTGGCGGACAAGATCGACAGTCAGGAAATTTGTTTCGTGCCGGGCAACGATTACAAAGCGTTCCTGCGCTCACATCTTGGGGAAGGGGAATTTCATCGCGGCGAGATTTACGATGTCGATGGTCATTTCGTCGGCCAACACGATGGGATCGAACTGTTCACCATCGGCCAGCGTAAAGGTCTGCCCGGAGGATCGCCACGTCCTCGTTACGTGATCGATCTCGATCCTGAAACCAATCGTGTGATTGTGGGTGACGCAGATGATTTGGTCATGGACGAATTCGAAATTGATCGCGTAAACTGGCATCCTGTAGCCGGGGGCGTTGATGCCGGCAGCGCGGTGCAAGGAGTGACGGCTTCCCAGCCGTCAGGTGTATTCGACCCCGAACGCTTTCGGGGTCGTTCCTTGTTGAACCTTGCCGGAGTCACCGACTTCGGCTCCAACGAAGAGATTGAGGCGACGGTCAAAATTCGATACAACCATCCGGGCACGCGCGCGGCCGTCACACCGCTGGAAAATGATCGTGCACGCATTCGCCTGCACGAGCCGCAGCGCGCCGTCACGCCGGGGCAAGCTGCTGTGATTTACGATGGCGATGTCGTCCTCGGCGGCGGTTGGATCTGTCGGCGCGAAGCTTTGGTACCAGTGTAAGAATTTTACAGAAGAAAACGAAGTTAACGAAGCATCTGCCTGCTTCTGCAAAATCCCTTTGTTTGCTTCGCTACCTTCTGTTCAAGTTCTATATGTCTGAGAGAATTTTGCTCGCGCTCAGCACGTTTTCGGATACGGAAACCGCACGCCGGATCGCGCACCAGCTCGTCACCGAAAAATTCGCTGCCTGCGCAAATGTTCTGCCGGGCGTGGAATCGATCTATCGCTGGAAAGGAAAGATCGAGACCGGGAATGAGACGCTGGTCTTCTTCAAACTGAGCCAAGATCGACAGTCGGCGTTTCAGGAAAAACTCCGCTCGCTTCATCCCTACGAAGTTCCGGAAATAATCTTCCTCAAGATCGGCAATGGATTCCCCGAATATTTGCGCTGGGTAGTGGAGAATTGCGGGTCGCAAACTTGACGGCTTAAAGCCGTCAAGTCTAACGAGTCGGCTGCGTTGTTTTAGGTGCGCGGGCGCTTTCAAACGGGGCAATCTATAGCCCGAGGCGTTGCAAGAACGCTTTAAATCTTGGGTCACTCCGGAGGTTGTCGTAAACGGGAGTGACTTTGCTGTAAACGAGCCAGGGCGCGTGCTGGTCGTAGGCGCGATCGAGCCAATAGAACGCCTGCGCGCTATCGCCAAGACGGGCGTAATAAGACGAGAGCGCTCCTGCTTCCTTCCCAACTTCCTTCTTGTCGTGTTCCAACGCCTGCAACCAGTAGCCCCTTAGACCCGCAGCGGCGCACGCTTTCTTATAATCCTCCAAGGTTTGATCGCCCGTTCCCAACTGCCGCTCGATTGTCATCCATTCGACAATTGCCTCCTGTTCCGCTCCCCTGGCCTCAAGAGCAAAGGCAAGTTTGCGTCGCGCCTGTACGAAATCAGGATCGGCCACGAGCACTTTTCGCTCTTGAGCGATAGCCCCATCGTACCGCCGCGCAAAGTAATCGATCAGGCCGATGTTCGCTCGGATAATCGGCGACAGGGGATCGAGATCTTCGGCGAGTTGAATTTCTCTCTGCGCTTCGTCCGTTCTACCCATCGCCGCCAGGAACAGGGCATACCAATGATGAACCGTGGCGTAGTTTGGTTTCAGTTCGATTGCCCGCAAGTATTCCTGCTCGGCGCCGGCGAAATCGTGATAGAAAAGAAATTTGGCGTGGGCCAAAGTGGCCTGCGCTTCAGCCAAGCCATTATCGATCTCTAGCGCTCGCAACGCTGCGTCTCTGGCCAGGGGAAAGTTTTCGTTAGGGGTTCCCCAGTCGTAGTCGCCTAGTAACAAATAGCAATCCGCCAGACCGGCGTAAGCAGCCGCATAAGCGGGATCGAAGTCGATCGCCTGCTGGAAGAATTTGATCGCCTTCATGATCTCCTCATTTGTTCGCTTATTCCAGGCGTAACGGCCACGCAGATAAGCATGAAATGCTTCCGGGCTATCGGTATTTTTGCTGGCAAGTTGTTGTTGTTCCTCACCGGTCAGTTTCCGCTGCAACGCCTGAGCCACCTGGCGCGAAACCTGGTCTTCGATTGCGAACAAGTTAGTAAACGGTTGATCGAACGAGTCGCCCCAAAGCATCATGCCATCGCGCACGCGCCAGAGCCGTGTCGTCACTCGAATGCGGTCGCTAACATGTTCGATCCGGCCCTCGACGACATCTTCCACTCCCAATTTGCGCCCCGCTTCTAAAGCATCTTGTTCGGGGCCATTGAATTTGAGGACCGAACTCGTCGGGCGCACGGCAAATCGTCTAATTCGGCTGAGACGCATGTTTAGCGAATCGGCGAGGCCGGGGCCGAGATATTCTTCTTCAGTGTTTTCGGAGTGCGCGAGCTGAAACGGAAGCACGGCAAGCGCTCTCGCTTTGGCTAACGAAGCGACAGTCTGCGGACGTTGAGGTCGCAGCGAATAGGCGATCAAGGCAGTTAAAGCTGCCGTCAGAACAGCCGCGGTAGCGACGATTCGAAACACCTTCCGCGCGGGCATCGCCGTTGTCGATCTTGTTGCGGGCGCGAGCGACGCGATTCGGGCAGCCGAATCTTGTTCGCTGATCCCGTTTTCGTTCTTTACCACCGTGTGCGTTGCCGCCGATTCCTGAATCTTCAGCGGCGCGCACTCCTCTACCACTTCGCGTAGTTCCGCGACAAAACGGTATCCGACACGAGGGATCGTCTGGATAAACTCGCCGGTGTCACAGTTTTGATTGATTGCTTTGCGCAGTTGCGAAATGGCGACGGTGAGATTCGCATCCTCGACGATAACGTCCGGCCATAGCGCGTGCATTAGCGCTTCCCGTTCCAGAAGCTTGCCCCGGTTCTGAACGAGCAGCGTCAGTGTCTCGATCGCCTTGGATGACAACGGGATGACTTTACCGCCGCACAGCAGCCGATGTCGGTTCGGATCGAGGCGGAATGGACCAAACTCGTAGAAACGCCGGACACCATTGGCGACGACCCTTTGCACTACTGATTTAGAACAATTTAGAAAAATTTAGTCAAGCCTTAAGGACACCTGGCGCAATGATGGGGTAAAATTCTCCCGGAAAGGAGATTCCAACGTGCGCCGCATTTCAAGAATCAGGCATTCATCAATTGTCTTCCTGGGCATAACCATTAGCCTCATCATGTTCTGCCTGGCACTGGCGCAGAATCCAGTTTCCTCAAAAGAGACTCGTTTAAACGCTGCGGCGGCGCCCGGAATTACCGCGGTAATCGCGTCGGCATCTTTGGACGGAATCAATGTGACCATGTCCGGAAATCTGGCGGGCACGCCTAACACGACGTGCGAGCTCGAATTCTTCTCGAGCACAGAGTGCAACGCCGCCAGCAAAGAGGACCGGCAAAGTGTTATCGGTGCTGTGGCGGCCACCACTGATAGCAAGGGCAACGCGCGCTTCGGCCCGGTGAGTTTCCCCCTGCCAAGCGGCCACTTGTTCGTAACTGTGGCCGCGATCGATCCCATCGACAAACTTTGGATGTTCTCTACCTGCACTCTCGTCCAGGGCGTACTACCGCCATGCTTTCCGTCGCCGGCGTCGATGACGGGCTGGTGGCCGGGCGAGAACAACGCCGATGATATCATGAACAACGGCAATAAGGGAACAGTTTCAAAAGGAGTCAGCTTTGTCCCGGGCAAGGTCGGACAGGCCTTTAGTTTCGACGGTGTGAATGGGACGGTCGAGATCGCCGATAGTCCGAGCTTGAATCCCTCGAAAATTAGCCTCTCCGCATGGATCGAGCCGAACTCAATCAAATCAGCGTCTCGAATCGTAACCAAGGAGATGGACGCCATGAACTGTGTCGAGCCGGACGTGGTTTACTCCCTGGAACTGCACGGTGACCGCGGGGACAAACCGGCGTTTTTCTTCACCACATCCGACAACGTCGAACATATCCTGCCGGCCAAATCCAGGATTCCCATTGCGGTGTTCACCCAGGTTGCGGCCACTTTCGATGGCGAGAACGCAAAGATTTATGTGAACGGCGTTCTGGAAAACCAGGTCGCGGTAAGCGGCGTCCTGGCCAGCAGCACCATGCCACTGGTAATTGGCAACGGCGGGCAGGGATGTCGTGCCAACTTCGCCGGTTCGGTCGAGTTCGAAGGCTTGATCGATGAAGTGCAAATCTTCGACCGCGCGATCTCGGAAGAGGAGATTCGAGCCGCATTCGAAGCAGGCAGTTCGGGCAATTGCAAACCGTCGCCCACTCCGACTCCCACACCGGGACCGGATTCAAGCCCAACGCCCACGCCCACAGCGACGCCGAGGCCCACACCAACCGCAACGGCCACACCGGCTCCGACGCCCACGGCATCTCCAAGGGCTCCGAAGAGCAACATCACCTGGAATGGCGGCGGCACCACAAACAACTGGTCCGAAGGAGCAAACTGGACCGGCGGCGTTGTTCCCGGCCAAGGGGATGTTGCGATCTTTGATGCAACAAGCACGAAGAACGCGACGATTGACGTTGAAGATACCGGCGCGATCGAAATCGATTCGGGGTACACGGGGACGATTACTCAAGCAGCGGGTAAGAACATTCACCTTCATTCATCTTCAGCCTGCGCCGGGCTTGGTGGTTATTGCCAGAACAGCGGCACCTCAACGTTCACTTTGACCGCGGGATCTTTCACCGTTGACGGCAACTATTCGCAAGGGGGCGGGACATTTAATGGCGGCAGCAACGCGATCACGATCCACAGCAACTTCAACCAGAGCGGCGGCAGCTTCAATGGCGGCAGTGGCGACATCCAGATGAATCAGAATTTCGCGTTGTCGGGAACTGCGCAATTTACTTCGACTTCCGGAATTCTGTTCATTAGGGGTGGTTTCAGTGACGCGGTTGCTGCTTCCATCTTCACTCACAACAATGGGACAGTAATATTCACCGGCCCATTCTTTGGAAGCACTCTGTTCATTGACCTGAAGCCGATGGGTGAAAGCTTCAATAATGTGACCTTCAACCTGGACGACGGGAAGGGCGCAAACATCTCGGGCGGGGCCATGAGCGTTCAGGGCAATCTGCAACTTAACGATGGCCTCCTCAACAATGGCACCTTGCAACTGCCGTCGCCTGCGACCCTTTCCATCAGTCCCAACTTTGATGGCGGCGGCTTATCTCCCAGCACGCTCCTTTTCACCGGCAGCGCGAATCGGACGGTAACTTTTGATAGCAGCTACCACTTGCTCAACGTCGATCTCAACGCTTCCGGGACCACAATCAACACGACTGGAAGCGGCACCCTTAGTTTTCCAAGTCTCCAGCTTCACGCTGGAACCATTAATCAGGGCGGAGTGGACTTCTTTATCAACGCCAACTACGACCAAATTCGGCGGGACGTTTCAATGCAGCGAGCAATCAATTCACTGAAAACAACAACTTCAATCAGAGCGGTGGGAGCTTTAACGGCGGCAGCGGCGACATCCAGATGAATCAGAATTTCGCGTTGTCGGGAACTGCGCAATTCACTTCGACTTCCGGAATCCTGTTCATCAACGGGATTTATCAGAACACGGACGCGGATCTGCCTTCTTTCACAACGGTGGCGCCGTCGTCTTTATCGGTGCCGTTTTTTACTTTGGGTGTCAACGTGAAAGCAGCCGGTGAAGTCTTCTCACAATCTGAGCTTCATGCTGAACTGTGAACAATGCGGTCTGCAGCCTTTCGGGCGGGCCGATAACCGTTTTAGGCAGCCTCGGCCTTATTGATGGTTCCATCACCAACGGCGCCTTTATCGCGCAGGGCGATGTGTCGATCGCTAGTACATTTGATGGCTCCAATTCAGCGGTGACATTTTCCGGAACCGCGAACCAGACCTACACAAACAGTGGCGGCTTGAATCAGAATCCAACCGGTGCTTGGACCATTAATAAAGCAGCCGGAAACCTCACCGCAGCTAGCGACTTGATTCTAAATCAGGCGGTGAGTCTTACTTCCGGAACTCTCTATTTGAGTAATGGCAGTAACCTGACCTGTGGCGCGCTTTCCGTGGGCGCTACCGGTAGACTCGTCAGCGATTCAACGACGACCATCACGTTCGGCGGTAACGTGAGCAATAACGGCATTATAGATTTCCAGGCGGGAAGTTGCCCCGGAGCGGACACCATTTTGCTGCGTTCTTCGGCTCCGGGAACACGCAGAACCTGGTCGGGCGGAGCAGGCGCGCGTTTCCGAATGGTCAACGTGGATGTGCGGGACCAAAGTAAATCGGGCTCGGCCATCACGGTCTTTAGCGGCACCGACAGTGGCAACAATCTCAACTGGGTTTTTGACCCTGGTTGCCCGGCATCGGTGACGATCTCGCCCACGAGCGTGAATCTGCCGCCAGGCGGCACCCAAACATTCACAGCGACCGGCACAGCTCCATTCACATTCAGCATTCCAGTCAACAATTCCGGCGCGACGATCAACTCCAGCAGTGGCCTTTATACGGCAGGCTCGACTGCAGACGTCACCGACATTGTTCGCGTGACCGATAGCCTTGGTGGCGAGGCCGAGGCAACGGTCAGTGTGCAAACACCGGTAGCTTCTCAACTGACATTTCAAAACCAGCCCACCAACAGGATCGCTGGCCAAACGTTTTTTCCGTCGTTGACTGTTCAAGTGCGCGATCAGTTCGGCGGCATAATAACTACCGCGACGAATGCCATTTCCATGGCCATCGGCAACAATCCCGGAGGCAGCACTTTGTCGGGCACGCTCACACATGACGCAGTCAATGGCGTCGCCACGTTCAATGATTTGAGCCTGAACCACAGCGGCATCGGTTATACGCTGGTCGCCAGTTCGGGTTCGCTGACGCCGGCAACTAGCAACAGCTTCAACGTGACCGCGGCAAGTCCGGCGCAGCTTTCTTTTACGGTTCAACCCGGTAACGCCGTTGCCGGGGCGGCAATTTCGCCGCCCGTTCAGGTCGCCGTTCAGGATTCGTTTGGCAACCTGGTCACTACTGCGAGCAACCCCGTCACGATCGCGATTGCCAACAACCCGGGAGGTAGCACGCTCTCAGGCACTCTGATGCGGAATGCTGTCGGTGGTATCGCGACATTCAATGATCTGAGCCTGAATCGCACCGGGACAGGCTACACCCTGTCAGTTTCTTCCGGCACCCTCACAGGGGCGACCAGCAGCGCTTTTAATATCACCGCCGACGCTCCGGCAAGGGTTGCCTTCACGGTCCAGCCGAGTGACACGGATGCCGGGGCAATAATTACGCCGGCGATTCAAGTCTCGGTTCAGGATCAATTCGGCAATTTCGTTGGGACGGCGACCAACTCTATATCCATCGCCATCGGCAATAACCCGTCCGGCGGCACGCTCTCCGGAACTGCAACGCGCAATGCCATCGCCGGGATCGCTTCATTCAACGATCTGAGCATCGATCAATCCGGCACGGGTTACACCCTCAGGCCACATCAGGCGCGCTCACTCCGGACACCAGCGACGCCTTCAATATCCTGGTGCCGGCATTTATTGTAACAAATACGAGTGACAGCGGTGCCGGCTCGCTGCGACAAGCAATTCTTAACGTGAATGCGAGCATGGCTTCCGGCACCCTTCGTATCAACTTCAACATACCGGGCACGCCGCCCTTCAGCATCGCACCGTTGAGCGCCGACCTTCCAGCGATCACCAGGGCAGTGACAATTGATGGAGCGACGCAACCGGGATTCGCCGGGGCGCCCGTCATCGAGATCAACGGTGCGAACGTGTTTGCGAACGGACTGGTCGTAAACAGCACCGGCGTTACGATTCACGGCCTGGTAATTAACCGTTGCGACATAGCAGTCTGGCTCTTGCAAGGCAGCAATACAGTGCGCGGTTGTTATCTTGGAACTAACGTTGCTGGCTCCGCAGCCCTGCCGAATGTCGAGGGCGTATTCATTAACCCTGGCTCAACCGACAACGTGATAGGTGGAACCGCTTCCGAGGATCGGAATGTGATATCCGGTAACTCGTTTGGTATCGTGCTCGTCGGAAATAACAACACCATCCTGGGAAACTTTATTGGCATCGCGGTGGATGGTATCAGCGCGTTGGGAAATACTATCGGGGTCGAGTTTTCGCCTGGAGTTAACATGTCTGGAAACGTGATCGGTGGGATAGGCCCGGGCGAAGGGAACGTAATCGCGTTTAATACCGGCGAGGGAGTGAAGATTTGGCAATTCGCGCTACGAAATACTATTCGTGGGAACAAGATATTCTCTAACTCACGGCTTGGTATTGATCTTGTTCCCGATGGCCGATATGGCAGTGACCCCGCGAATGGGGTGACGCCGAACTCGAATAACGGGTTAGGCGGCAACAATCTACAGCAGCATCCGGATTTAACGTCAGCAGTCAGTAGCGGGGGTACCACCACTATTCAAGGCACGCTCATCGCGGTTAGCCCATCCAACTATACGCTCGATTTTTATTCCAATCAGAGCTGCGATCCATCCGGTTTCGGGGAAGGCGAGGATTATCTGGGCTCGCTCAACCTGAATAATAACGCGACCGGCATCATTAGCTTTACTGCCAATGTCCCGGTAGCTGTCCCGATAGGCCAGGCAATCACAGCCACGGCGACCGACGCGCTTGGCAACACATCGGAATTTTCGCAATGTTTGACGGCGGCGCCTTCGACTGTTGCCATTGCGGGATCGATCAAGGATAACAATAATGTGCCGCTTGCGAAGGTTACGGTGAACTTGACCGGAACGAGGACGGTCTCGGTTCTTACAAACACTTCGGGTAGTTACCATTTTCAGAACCTGCCGGGCGGCGGCAACTACACGGTTACGCCTGTCTTGAAGAATTTCGCTTTCGCTCCTCCGCACCGCACCTACACGGACCTGATCAGCAATCAGGAGAATCAGAATTTCACCGGCACCAAGAACTCCCTCAAGATCAGTGGATTCGTGCAAAGCTGCGTAACCAATGTCTACGATGGAGTAAGCGTTACCACTTGCGGCCTCGGCTTGTCCGGAGTCACAGTCACATTGAGCGGCGCCGCGAATGCTTCTACCACCACTGACGGTAATGGCAATTTCTCGTTCTCCAATCTTGGAGCTGGCAGCTACACCGTTACAGCAAGCAGGGCAAGCTTCACGATCTCGCCGCCGTCGCGCAACGTAGTATTGACAACGACGGACAGTAGTCCAGTAACATTTAGCGCACAGAATCCATTCGGCGGTCGAGTAGTGTTCGCTGCCGGTGGCGTTTTGAAGGCGATGAACGCCGACGGCAGTGCCATAGTAACGCTCCTTTCCGGCAACAACGCTTCGCCATCCATCAATGTGGGTAATGCCACGAAACTAGTAATTAGCCGGCTTAACGGAACCGCCGCCGCTACTCGCGAGATATTCACTGCTGATTTCGACGGTGGCAATCTGGTAGCGCGGACCAACAACGGCGTCGAAGATGCGAATCCAATCTGGTTGTCGGGTCTAAATAAGATCGCGTTCCTAAGAAGGCCTTCTCCAACCGCCACAACATTTGAGCTCTTCGGCATGAGTCCAGATGGCACTAACCAGGCACGGGTGATTAACGGAGCCGCACTAAGTCCAACCGAGTTTCTAAACAGGATCGCATTTGCCAGACCGAGTGGCAGCACGAGTAATCTCTTTGCGGTTGATTTTATCGGTACTAATCTGCTTCAATTGACCACCGACGGTAACAGTCGGTCGCCGGTTTGGTCTCGGGATGGATCGATGATCCTCTTTCAGCGCGGAAATAACATCTTCAAGATGCACTCGGACGGCAGCGGGCAGGCCCCTCTGCTTTCCGCACCTGGCGGGCAAAGTTTCACTCCGCTTGCGTGGTCGCCCGACAATACGCGGTTTGCTTATTCTGTCTTTCACACCGCAACGAATCTGTCTGATATCATGAGTGCAAAGGCGGACGGAACCGACCCGGTTCTTATGGCTGCGAACCTAAACGCGCCATCGGCCAGCTGGGGTATTCAACCCGTGGCATCGACGGGCGGAACCGTTGCTCGCCAGGGAAGGGCTGCTCGCCGGGGAAAGGCTGCCCCCTCTGACGTCACCATTCAGTTAGGCCGCGTCACTGTAACCTTCAGCGCGGTGACAACAAACGGGCTCACTTCAATCATGCCAATTCCGCCTGACTCGGCTGGAACTGTTCCTGATGGTTTCATTATCGGCGGATCCGCCTTCGATGTTACGACGACGGCGGAATTCACAGCGCCGGTGGATGTTTGCTTCGCCGTTCCGGACGAGGAGGGAATGACGCAGAGCGAATTCGACGCGCTCTCCCTCATGCACAACGAGGGTGGCGCCTTGGTCGATCGCACAACCAGCCGTGACTTCGCCACCCGGCAGATCTGCGCCACCGTCGATTCTTTCAGCGGGTTTACCCTGGCCGAACAGGTTCAGAGCAATATGCCCTCCATTACCGGTCTGGTGATCGACTCGGACGGCAATCCGCTGAGCGGCGTGAGCATCCATCTGAGCGGCGCCGAGGAGCGTTTCGCTGAAACCGATAGCGACGGTTTCTTCCAGTTCGTCAATCTCACCACCGGCAATTACAACGTCGAACCGAGCCAGGCTGGGTTCACTTTCACCGAGCCAAATCAGATATTCATCGATGTTTCGGATGAAGAATCCGTTGTCTTCACCGGCACCGCGGCCAGCTTTACGATTAGCGGGAAGGTTACCGACAGTGCCGACAATCCCACGCCTGGGGTAGAAATGTCTCTCGATGGGATCGGGTCTGCCACGACGGATTCCAACGGAAATTACTCATTTCCCAATCTGACTGCGGGCGGCTCTTACACCGTTATTCCGTTCAAGGCTGGTCTTGGGTTCACACCGGACCGCACGACGATCGCCAATCTGTCTGCGGACCTGCCGCATGTCGATTTTGTCAGCGAAACCACGGCAATGCCTACCGGGGCCGTCTCTCGCAAGACACATGGCGCGGCCGGAGACTTCGATGTCGATCTACCGCTGAGTGGTACAAATGGAGTTGAATGCCGCACCGGTGGTGGAACAAACGATTATACCATCGTCGTCACTTTCTCCGGCAATGTCACCGTGACCGGTAGCCCGCAAGCGCAACTGACCATGGGCACGGGATGCGTCGGCACCGCAGGTGTGTGCAGCGGGAATGTCACCATCAGTGGCAACACCGTCACCGTCCCGCTGACCAACATTGCCAACGTCCAAAACATCAATGTGCGGATCAACGGGGTGAACAGCGCAGGGGCGGATGCTCCCGCGACCGACTTCGACATCCCGATGGGCGTTCTGTGGGGTGATACCAACGGCAACCGCGCGGTGAACGCGGCCGACGTTTCGCAGACCAAATCACGGCTCGGCCAATCAGTTAATGGAACCAACTTCCGTTCCGACGCGAACGCCAACGGCAGCATCAACGCGGCCGACACGGCCATCGTCAAACAGAACAGCGGAACATCGCTGCCGCCTCCGTGACAGACCGTTAAATCGGGTTCTGTGTTTAAAGCGAATGCAGTCCGTAGGGGTGGGAGCCACGCTTCTCATTCTACTCTCTCTAGTCACGTTTGCTGATGGCGTCAGATACAAGCGCGATCGACGAAGTTTATTGGCGTCACCGAATCTGGCCGAAGGAAAACCGGTTGCCCAAAGCCATCCCTCGATGCAGCGATCGTGACGGAGCGGCCGACATTGCACGCAGGTGCGTGGGTTTTTGGCGCTGCGCTCTGTTGCTCAACTTTTTCTTCCGCGCGCGGGAGACCGTTAGTCATGACAAGCCGGAAATTTACCCTTCATCCTGAGCGGAGCGAAGAATCGCGAATCATTAGGGTTAACGGAAAATGGAATGAGATGTTTCGCTTCGCTCAACATGACAACACGAGACCGCTTTAACGCTTTAACCCTTCAACGCTTCAACAGTGTTCCGATTTTCAATGCTCGTCTTCTTCAGCTGCCCGAATCGGCGGTGGCGATTGATTCCGAAATTCGCGGTGCCGAATTTTGCCGCCAGCCTGTGCGATGTACGCGCCCATTCCGAACGCGATAATACCTAACAACAGAGTTGCAAGAGCCAGCGGCGCCGACGATCTTGGCCACTTGATCGGTAGGATAATGGCCGCCGCGCTCAATACCGCCAGCGCATAAAAAACAAAGATCAGTTGTTCCGCGCGATGCATGTGCTCGTCCAACCAGGCGTGGCCGGCATCGTCGGTCATGGTCAGCACCCGATCGTAGGCTTGTTCGCCGTATTCATAAGCGGGCCAGGCCGACGCTGCACTGATCAATACGATGCTAAGGGCAGTGATTTTGGCGGGCCGGCTTCGTAGGAAAATCGCGATGAACAGCCCGATCCACCCCATTAACAGCCCATAAACCGGCAGTGGATTTAGCAAGACGTGTATGTATTCCGGTTTGCCGAGATGCTCCATCTATTTATGAGATGGGTTCTAAGACGTCAGCACCATGATCTTCTTCGCTGTAAATTACGCGGTTTTACTTGGCCGACTTTAGGAACTCGACGATGGCGCGCTGCTCCTGGCCGGTGATATTGGCGCGGATACGCATGTGATGAACGATCACATCCCATTGCGCATTACTATACATGGCCGGTGGTCGAATGTTATGACAGCGCAGGCAATTGTTAGACCAAAGCTCTTCGCCGCTAAGATTCATGTATGAATCACTCGTGACCGCGCTGCTCGATTCTGCCGTTGTTTTCCGGCTTGCTTTGGGTCCGGCAAACAGATTCCAGCCAATACTGGCGAAAAAGATTAGAACCAAAGCTGCCACGTGGGTGCGATTCAGTGTTGCCATCATACGATTCTTTGCTCAGAAACCCATAGCTGCTTGAAGAAGGAGGGCATTCTTATTGCGCTCGCCGCGCGGCTGGTCCCACTCATATGCGAGCTTTACTACCGTGCTCGGGCTAACCCAATAATCGAGCCCTAGAGTCCAGCGATCTTCTTCCGGATCGCCCAGCCCACTCGGAGCGCGACTGAGATGATCCCAGCGGAGGATCATTTCAAGATTCCTTATAAAATCGATATCCATTTTTGTCGGCCGATAGGCAAACTGCGCATAACCGCCATCGCGTTTGGCCGTGAACGCAAGCGGGCCAAACCCGAGTGTGCCATCGGGGTCATAGACGGCGTGTTCGACTTCGCTCCACGCGTACTGCGCATATAGATTGATACGACCTTTCAACAGGTAGGAATCGCGGGTAACATCCAGATCGACGGATTGAACTAACGAACGTACGTCAGCAAAGCTGGTTCCTTGAAATCCCGGCTTCGCTGTTTCAAAGCCGTAACCAACTTCGATTCCCGGTATCGGGAGAAAACCAACTCTGCCGCCAACCGCCTTGTCATCATTATTATCGGTGTAGCTATTGAAATCCAGCGTGCCCGCGGTTCCAGGATCGAAGGCATTGAGGGTAGGACCGTTGGAAATGTAAAAGGCGTAGTTTGCGCGCGTCGGACCAATTGGAAATCCACCGCGGACTTCAGCGCCTACGGATATGTTTGGCAGAATACCATGATAAATGGCTAACGGGCGATCCGGCAGTTTGTTGATCCATTGCGGCTCAAACCGTTCGACGAAAACATTACTGGGACTGAAGAATTCTCCGACGCCCAAGGTAATATAATCGTTGAGAAGATAGGAGAGCTGGGCGTAAACAAGGTTGACATTGGTACCGCCGCCACTGGGCTCGATTTCGAGTCGACTCTCGAATAAAAGTCTCGGGGTCAGTTCCCAAAGGAAGATCGGATTGAAAGAGGCCGAAAAGGTGGATATCCTGCCATTGCGCGCTTCGAACATCCCTTCGGCCCAGCCGGCAAGTAAAAACTTGGTCGTCCCGAGCGTAGGTCCCTCTGGTTCGACCACTGGCGGGGCGGCCTCCGGGGCGACTTGCTTGTGCGCGTCCGCAACGGCGTGCCCTTGGGTCTCTTCTTGCTCTGGGACCTCTCCTTTTGCTTTCGTTAGGGCCTCCAGCTGCTTCTTCATCGCGAGCATCTGGGCCTTAAGCTCATCATATTCTTTTCTGGTAACGTATCCGTCTGTTGCCTCGTTCTGGGCATGAACAATCGGAGATGCCACTGCGAGGAGGGCGCTCTGAATGACTGCTATCAAATAGTAATGTGGAATCTTCTTCATTTTGTTATCTCCCGGCCAGCGTTCGAAGATAGTTGATCACGTTCCAGCGGTCGGTGGGCGAAAGCCGGGTGTTATAGTTGGGCATCGGTTTTTTGCCGACGGTGATTTTCCAGAAGAGCGCGCCGTCTGTTTCCGCACGCATCCCAGGATCGGAGAGCTTGGCCGGGTGAATGCCAAGATCAACCGCGTCGGGTCCGTCACCGTTTCCTGTCTTTCCGTGACATCCGATGCAACGTTTGCGATAGATTTTTTGTCCCGCTCCCAGGGAAGATTCGTTGACTGCCACTGGGTTCTTCATCTGTGTCTGTGCTGCTGGGGCAACCCACTTTGCCGTTGAGCCCGATTGCTCCTCGCTCCCGGCGACGAGCGGTAGACTAAGCAAGACGGCGAGAACTCCTATCAGCTTCATGCGAGGAGATTGATGGAGTATTCTCCTGACCCTCGGGAAAACAATTGGCGGACCATTACTTGGTGAGAAGTGTCAACGACCTCATTCACTGGTCGATCAGGCTCCAACCGGCCGGAAGAGTTGGGCCAAACGCGGCGCGGATGAAAACGTTGTTGTTCAGATACCAGATGGCTGTTTGCCGTGTGCCAGCATTGAAAAGCACATAGTCCGGCTTCCCGTCTCCGTTAAAGTCGGCGGTCGCTACCAACTCCCAGCCGCTGGGCGGAGTCGGACCAAAACCCCCTCGGAGGAAGGTCGGTCCAGACAAGTACCAGATTGCCGTCTGCCGGGTACTGAGATTGAACAGGGCGTAGTCTGGATGCCCATTGTGATCGAAATCTCCCAGACCTCTCAGGCTCCAGCCAGCCGGAAGGGTTGGGCCAAACGCGCCGTTGAGGAGAACGTTGTTGTTCAGATACCAGATGATTGTTCGCCGTGTGCTAGCATTGAAAAGCACATAGTCCGGCTTCCCGTCTCCGTTAAGATCGGCCGGCGTCACCAACTCCCAGCCGCTGGGCGGAGTCGGACCAAACGCTCCCCGGACGAAGGTCGGTCCAGACAGGTACCAGATTGCCGTCTGCCGGGTACTGGAATTGAACAGAGCGTAGTCTGGATGCCCATCGTGATCGAAATCTCCCAGACCTCTCAGGCTCCAGCCGGCCTGAAGGGTTGGGCCAAACGCGCTGCTGATGAAAACGTTGTTGTTCAAATACCAGATCGCTGTTCCACGCGTGCCCGCATTACGGAGCACCACGTCTTGATGGCCGTCGCGGTTAACGTCCGCTACCGCAGCTTTACCTGCACCCGGTGTGGGGCTCGGCATTGGAGTGGGCGTCGCATTCGACACCGTAACCATACCTACCATTCCGCAGCATTGCCCATGCGGGGTACAGTAATAGTGAAATGACCCTGCGCTATTGAACGTATGCGAGAAGGTCGCTCCCATGTTGCGAATGCCGGAGTCCCACAGGCCGTTGGGCATGCCCGGAGAACCCGAGGTGCTGCTATGGCCGCTCGCGCTCCAACTCCACTGCACGGTATCGCCTGGGTGAATCGTCACGGAGGAAGGCGAGAAAAAGAACCCGCCATTGGCAACTGTCACGCTCACGGTAGTGGCGATTGCCCCGATGGGGCGGAACGCCAGAAGCACGGCGATAGTTATCACGATTGCGGTCCTGCGAAGTGAATAAGTTTTCATGGCTCAAGCCTTGGTTGTGCTCACTGATGTCATACCGTCGAAATGCAACAACCCGTTGCCGGTCGCAACACGCGAAAAGTAACGCGATTGTCACTTTTGCGGACTGTGGCAGGTCCTAGTAATACCTTTGCCCTGCGGCGGAGAGTTGGAGCTGAGAAACTTGACTGCTTTAAGCAGTCAAGCTTCGCTGAGCGCCGCGGCGTTTTTGGCCGAGGGCAAAAATAACAATTCCGATCGCATTCGCGATTACGGTCACGCCAACAATTTTTGCGCCGAAAATGATCGGATTAGGCACGTCGATGATTGGGTAAATGGTGAAGAAGATTGTCAGCAAGCAAACCGCGAATCCGCAAACCGCAGCCGATCGCAGCCAGAATGGCGCGCCGGATCGAATCGCTCCTGCGCCGGCTAGAGGAATGGCGAAGAGCATGAGATAAACAATGCCGTAGAAAACATTGGCGGCATTATCCACCAGTTGAAACGCTTCCTGGATTCCAGCGCCGATCTGACTGGCAATGGCGATGGTGAGTGTGACGGCGCCAACAAAAAAGATGGAATTGATCGGTGTTTTGTATCGCGGATGCAAACGCGAAAACCACACCGGCAGGGTACGATCCCAGCCCGCGACCATCGGCAAACGCGAGCTGCCGGTAACATGAATGCTTGTGGCCGAAATCGATCGCACTGTCATCATGATGATTCCGACCGAAGCGATCGCGCCGGCGATGGGAAAATAACGAAGGCCGAGCCGTAATGTCTGCGGAACCGGACCAATGAGATCGATTTGATGATTACCGACGAAAGCCAGGACCGAGCTCGTGCCGAGAATGAACATCACGGCAATAATGGGAGCGGCGATCATGACCGAGCGTCCGATGTTTCGCGCGGGCGCCCGCGCTTCTCCGGCCAGAATGGCGACGTATTCAAATCCGCTCAGCGCACCAACGGAAAGTTTCGTAAAAATGTTCAGGCAATAGAAGATCGACATGGTAGGGGCAGCCATCTGAAACGGGTGGTATTCTTTCAATTCGCCGCGGGCGAGGCTGAAGAATGGCAAGAGAATTAGCGCTCCATAAGCCAGAAACATGGCGAGGGCCCCGGTGTTATGGACCCATTTACCCAGGGCCAGCCCGCGAATAGCCGTCCAAGCCAGCCCGGTGATAAGCGTCGCGCTGATGAAGGAGACGCACCATCTGTTGTTTGGCATCCAGGCGGCATTCGGGCCAAACGCGTAGGAGAGATTCGTCGTTACAAACATGCCACCGAGCGCGATGACCGTGATGGACAACAGCCAGAGGTTCCAGGCCACGATGAATCCCGCGAATTCGTTAAACCCAAGTTTGGCCCATTGATAGATGCCGCCCTCGAGCGGCATGCGGCCATTCAAATAGATCACCACGGCGGCTTGCGGGATGTAGAAAAGGAAGATCGCGAGCAACCAGAAAAACAGGTGCGCTGGGCCGAGCTTTGCGGCCGTCCCGACCCAGCTTGATCCGACGACAAAGACAATCTGAGTGAGCACGAGATCGCGCAGGCCGAGTGGCCTCTTGAGCGCGGCGCTCTGCTGTTCAATTTGTTCTTCAGCGTGCTGGAGATTGTTGGTCATCGGCTGAGCCGTTGAAGCGCTAAAAGGGAGCCGGTTTAACGGTTTAACGTTTCAACGGTTTCACGACTCTCAATGCTCTTGTTCTTCCTCGGCCCGAATCGGTGGCGGCGATTGATTGCGGAATTCTTTATGCCGAATTTTTCCGCCGGCCTGGGCAATGTATACACCCATACCCAAGGCCACTGCCCCTAACAAGAGCGCAGCAATGGCCAGCGGCCCCGAGGATTTCGGCCACTTGATCGGTAGAACAATTGCCGCCGCGCTCAACCCCGCCAGCGCATAAAAAACAAAGATCAATTGTTCGCCGCGATGCATGTGCTCGTCCAACCAGGCGTGACCGGCATCGTCGGTCATGGTCAGCACCCGATCATAGGCCTGTTCGCCGTATTCATAAGCGGGCCAGGCTGCGACGGAACTGATCAAAACAATTGCCAGGGCGGTGATCTTCGCCTTTTGGCTGCGCAAAAGAATCGCGACGATCAATGCGATCAACCCGGCGAGGAGCCCATAGACGGGCAGGGGATTGAGGAGCACGTGGATGTATTCCGGTTGACGCAGATCGCGGAGCAAGATGTCGATCATAGAAAAGACCGCGGATTACGCGGATGTCGCACATAAAACAGTTTAAGCATGAAGGTCAGGAAGATCGGATTCTGGTCTTTGTTGACCCACAACTCGCTTCCACTCCAAGCGAACCCTCTTGGAAATTTATAAGTAGCGCCAGCTCGAGCCCGCTGATTGCGAGATACCCGACCATTTGCGCGACGTGAGCCTCGTTAAATGCAACCACTACTTTGGGGTCGACAATCACGCTCCGGTAAAAGACAGGAAATTCGTTCTGCGTTTCGATCGCGAATCAGTTACTCATCCGCGTTATCCGCGGTTAATCGCTGGGAGGGCGAAAGCGAGGAAGCGGGAGCGATCATGATTTTCCCTGCGATTCTTGTCGAAAATGTTGGACGGCGCGTTTGGCTTCCTTCGCTGGCAACAAGTGATTCCAGTTTTCGACCGTGAAATGCCACCACTCGCTCGGCCACCCGTAAAATCCAGCGCTCCACATCGCGACCTGGAGCAAACGCAAATGCTCACCGATCATCGGATCGCGTCCTAGATAACGCCACATCGCTGCCGGGGTGAAATTGTCGAAATCGGTGGGCATACTCACCGGGCGATTGTATGGGCCGACGAGTGTCGCATCGACCGCCACTCCCCACCGGTGGAGCGAGCCGGCGCCGGCGTGCGGATCTGCGACATAGTTGTTTCGGGCCGCTGCTTTCCAGAGTTCAATCTGCACGGATTGCGGCCGATAAGCGTCCCAAATTTTCAGCGAATAGTTGTAGCGCCGGAGAAAAAGCTGGGCCTTAACCAGGCGCCCGGCCACTTCCGGCCTGACAAGCGGAGCCATTCCCGGCCGATACAACGGTCGCCCCGCAACGTTGTTCGAGCTGGCGTAACGAAGATCGACAACAATTGAGGGATCAACCGAGCGAATATCGACCAGCGGAAACTCCGGCTTTTCCGGGACCGGCGTGGCCTTCGTTTGGCCCGCGATGGCAACCAAGCAAGCGATGGCGAAAGCCAGCGATCTGTAGGGGAAGCTGACAGCTTCCCGAGTCTTTATTCTTATTCGGGGGAAGCTGTCAGCTTCCCCTACAATGCTATCGTTCATGGATCACTGCGTCGCCGCCACACCGGCTTCGGTTGCTTTCGCGATGCGTTCCAGCAAAACTCGCGCGCTCTGCTCCGGCATGTTGAAATGCAGATCGACATTTGCTCCTTGCTTCTGAATTTTTGGCGGCTCGATGTAAAGTAGTAAATCGGAATCCTGAAGGCGGAGCCAGCGCTTGGGATCATTGTTCAAGTTTTTTTGCAGTTGGGCCGCATTGGCCGCGGACCGGGTTTTCAAAAGGAGCCGCGCCTTGACTGGATTTTGCAAGCTTAAGGCAACGCCAAAAAGCTGTGAAGCGCTGAGAAGCTCCGGCGTAAAAATGGGCGCAAAAACTCGGGCCAGATTGGGTGGATCCCGCGAGATCAACCGCAGCGCGCTTTCGCGGTCGAGCGCCTGAAATTGATCGAACAATTGGCCGGTGATTTTCAGGTCCGACTCGATCCCGAGCCGCACCCGAACAAGCTCGCTTACTTCGCTCGATTTGCCGACAGCGAGCGTGGTTGGTCCAACGCGAGACACAGCCAGATCAGGCCGTTCCCAAACCGCCAGACCACTAATCGAGCGACGGTCGAAGTCCTTGTCCCGATCCAGCGCAGCAATGGCCGAAGAGGGATCGCCACGCGTTTCCATCAAAATGAACTCGCGCGTTTTGCCTGCTTCATCGGTAGTAAGCGCGCGCGTGATTCGGACGGCGTCGCGTGACACATCCAGCCCCGGTGTTTGCGTCGCTGAGCTGAGCAAGCCGGACCAGACTTTCGCCCAGGAATCGGGCTGGTCGTTGCGCCAGCGTTTTGGCAAATCGTCCCGGTCGAGCTGAGCGTTGTTGATCGACAGGATCAGGTCAGTTTCCTGCGGCAACCATTCGCGTTGTTTGGGCGACTGAAAAACGAGAAAGAGCGTGATGAGGCCGAGGAAGAGCACAGAGAAAATACTGAAGTAAAATTTGCGCAGTTCTTGTTTGTTAATCTGGGAGGATAAGCGCCCCAGCTCGGCTGTGTGTTCGAGATGTCGATCCACCGCCGTGCGATGCCGTTGGACTTGTGTGAGCAACTCCGGCGCATTCGGCGGCGCGATTCCCTGCGACGCGAGATGCCGCCCGATATTGAGATAGGCCGGATTCTTCCGCTCCTCGACCACCTGATGATGCGCGCGCGCATCCTTCAACGCCTCCTGCTGCGTGCGGAGGTTGTCGTTCAATGCATTTTCACGTGCGCCAAACTCGCTTCGCACCTGCTCGATCTGTTTTTCCACGACGCCCAGCTCCGCTTCCACCGCCGTCAGTTTTCCTTTGGCCAAACGAACCGCCTCCGCGCTGCCAAGCCGGGCACGCACCAGTTCCGCACCTTCTTCGGGCAAGCGCGCCCGGCGCGAGGCGATGTTGGCCGATTGCGCTTCGAAATTGGCGGGCGGCGGGGTGGCCGCTTGCAATTCCGCCAATTGCTTCATCAGGTCGCGATCGGCCGCATCGTTTTCCGCGATGCGTTGCTCGACTGCGGCCAGCTCACGCTGACAAAGCTCCGCTGCGCTCTTGGCCTGGTTCCGCGTTTGCAGAAGCGGCTTCTTGTCGCCTTCAAGTTTCGCCAGGGCCTCATTCAGCTCGCGCGTATTCTGGTCTCGTTCCGCTTCGACTTTGCGAATTCCTTCTTCGATTTGCTCGATCCGGAGCGCGACTTCTTTCTGTTCCTGCTCGAGCTTTTTTAGCGCGACAATTTCGTTCCGGAGTTCCGGAAAGTTTGCCGCTTGCGAGGTCCCTTCGCGGCCAAGGTTAATCTCGCTTCTTTGCAGGAGGCGCCGCTCGTGGCGTAGCGCAAACCGCGTCCGCTGGCGCCGTACCTTGAGCACCATCTCGCGAAAACCGGTTCGGATAAAACTCACGCCGTACGCTACCTAAAGGGCCGTTTTAACAAAACTAATTTCGATCCACAAAACACGCCGATTGATAAAATTGCTCGACAATTGGGCAGAAACTCGCTAATCGATGCCCCAAGCGTGGCCCCGCAAAGGGCGGGGCGGAAAGGGAACTCTTATGAAAATCCACCTTGGCATTTGCAGCATCCTCATTGGTTTGTTTTCGGTTTCGCAAATAGCGTTAGCGCAAGATAAGAACGCGCCGAATCCAATCCTGAAAAGACATTTGGAGACGTACGATAATCCGCCGGTTTACATTTACCGGCTGGAGACCGGGCCGCGAATGATTTCGCCGTTCGGCCCATTTGTTAGTTATCAGGCGAATGTCGATGCTAATGGCAATAACATAGTAGGCGACGCCGCGAACGAGTGTTCTATTGCGGTCGATCCGACTAACCGAAACAAGATGGTAATCGGCTGGCGGCAGTTCAATAGCGTGACATCCAACTTCCGGCAGGGAGGCTGGGGTTACACAACCGATGCCGGCCTGACGTGGCATTTTCCCGGCGTTCTGGAAAACAACGTATTCCGAAGCGATCCGGTGTTGGATTCCGACGAAACCGGAAGGTTTTTCTATAACAGTTTGCTCCAGTCGCTTTGCATTAACATATACCGCTCGATCAATGGTGGCCAATCCTGGACGGAGCTTCAGGCCGATGGAGCCGGCGGCTCTGGCGACAAACAGTGGTTTACCATCGATAGGACTAACGGGATTGGCCACGGCTTCCAATACCAGGCTTGGGATACTTCTCCTTGCAGTGGGAGCGGTCAATTCAGCCGTTCCACTGATGGCGGCGTTACCTGGCAAGCTACGATCAGTTTGCCGAGTCAAATCGAGTTCGGGACGCTCGACGTCGATACGAACGGAAATCTCTTTGTCGGTGGCGAGCCAGGATCGGGCACAGGCGGTTTTAGGTGTCTCCGTTCCAGCAATGCCCAGAATGGCGGCCAAACCCCGACCTTTGACCGGATTACCACGGTCAACCTTGGCGGCCAATTGAATGGTGGCGGCATCAATCCGGCGGGACTCACCGGGCAATCGTTTCTCGCGGTGGATAAGTCCGGCGGACCTACTAACAACAACGTTTACATGCTTGCAAGCGTGACTCCAACTACGCAAAGCACCGGAACCGAAGTGATGTTCGTTCGCAGCACCGATGGCGGACAAACCTTCAGCGCGCCCGTCCGGGTCACGGACGATCCAGTTGTCGTTGGCAGATGGCATTGGTTCGGCACATTTGCCGTCGCGCCTAACGGACGGCTCGATGCGGTCTGGTACGATACACGGAACGGCGGAAACAATATCAATTCGCAACTGTTCTATTCCTACAGCACCGACACCGGTATGACATGGGCGCCGAACGTTGCGGTAAGCGTTCGTTTAATCCTCAGGAGGGTTACCCAAACCAGAGCAAGATTGGCGATTACATCACGATTGTTTCCGACAACGCCGGAGGCAACGTCGCGTATTCGGCGACGTTTAATTTCAACGCTAGCCGGAATCAGCATGAAGAAGACGTGTATTACGTTCACGTTCAGCCGCCGGGGACAATTCCGCAGAGCGTTGTTTCGCGGAAGACACACGGAGGGGCGGGGGATTTCGATGTCGATCTTCCGCTTAGCGGGATGCCCGGGATTGAATGCCGCAGTGGCGGAGCGACTAACGATTACACAATCGTGGTCACGTTTGGAAATGCCGTCACTGTGAATGGCAATCCACAGGCGCAAGTGACTGTGGGCAATGGCTGCGTCGGCAGTGGCGGCGTGTGCAATGGAAACGTCTCGATCAATGGAAGCGTGGTCACGATTCCGCTAACGAACGTGACTAACGCCCAGACATTGAACGTTAGGCTAAACAGCATCAACGGCGCAATCGATGTGACCATCCCTATGAGCGTCTTGGTCGGCGATACCAATGCGAACGCGACCGTGAACGCGGCTGACGTTGCGCAAACGAAAGCGCGCCTCGGCCAGACTGTTGATGCAACGAACTTCCGTTCCGATGTGAATACGAACGGCAGCATCAACGCCGCCGACACCGCCATCGTTAAACAAAACAGCGGAACGTCGCTACCGCCGTGAGAACAAACTTCCGTCCACACCGTCCGAGCAAAAAGACCGCGTCGACTTTCAGCCGCGGCACCGGCTATAGTTTCAACCGTAATCGAGCGGCTTCTTCAGGCTTTGCCCAGGAATCGTAGAAGGCGATCAGGCGTTTCAGGGCGGCAAGTGTCCGCGGATCGCCCTTACCGAGGCTCTGAGCCAGATTGTTATAGCTATCTACGAGTAACGGATCAGCTTCGGAAAAGCGCCGCTGCGTGGCGAGACATTCGCCCAGGGCGCCCTGCGCGAGTGCAACCCAAAAATGACTTTTAGGCAGCGACTTCAAGCGAATCCGAAGAGCTTCGCGCAAAACCATCTCTCCTTCAGCCGATCTGCCCGTTTCGTTCAGAATCAGCCCTTCTACGATAAGAACAGTGGGATAATTGTCGTAGCTCGGCCCGTAGCTTTCCAAATAGATACGTTTGGCTTCGGCAGCCTTGTCTGCAGCCAGGGTATATCGAGCTTGTCGATAGAAAGAGATGGCCTGATTGCGCAGATTATCACCCAGCCACAAAGCTACGGCACCCTGGCGCTTTCGGAGAATGGCCTCCCCTTGAGCAAGGTTTGCGTCAGCTCTAGCAAAATCTCCCTGCTCCGCTAGAAATCCGCCTAAGATTGTTAACGCAAACGCAAAGTCTGCGGTCTCAGTTCTTCCCGACTGAAGATAGGTTGCGACTGTTTCGCGCCCAGCTTGCAAAGCCTCGGCGAACTTTCCCTGGTCAGCCAGGGTCGAAGCGAGGGTGCTGCGAGTGAGGCCGAGGAGGAATGGTTCATCACTTGGAAGCTTTGGTGTCAGCGCGAGCGCTTCGCGGAAGAGCGTTTCAGCTTCCTTCGAGTCTCCTTGGGTCCGCCGGATGTAGCCAAAATTCACCAGTATGTCGGCCAGATCGTCCGCAGTGATCCTTCCCGTGCGATACTCACTCTTCAACTGAGGAAGAACTTCCCGCAGAAGCGTCTCCGCCTGCTTCATGTCTTCGTCTTCGACGATCTTAGCCAAGGTAGCGGTTGCGAGCAAAGTCTTGGCGTCGTTCTTCGCGCCGATGCTCCGCTGAATATCGACATATTTTTTGAGATGCTTTGCCCACAGGTCCCGTCTGCCCTGGCCGAAGTAACTCATGGCAATCGTCCGCTCAAGGTCGGCCCGGACTTCCGGTTGCGCGGCAAATTCACCGCTTTCGAGCTGTTTGACAGCTTCGTCGAGCACATCTGTTACGGTGGTTTCACCCTGAGGTTTCCCCGCGAGATCGACCAGCGGATTGGAATATCCAAGCGTCTTCTCGAGGAATGCACTGACGCTCTCGGCCTTAGCCTTCTCTCGTCGCGCCGTCCGTGCCTCCCAGGTAGTCGCGATTATCCCGCCAAGCATGGATAACAGTATCAGCGCGCCGGCAGCGACTCCGATGCGGTTGCGCTTCACAAATTTCGCGCTGCGGTACGCCAATGTATCTTTGCGTGCGATGACCGGAAGGCCGTCGAGATGCCGGAGAATGTCCTCCGAAAATTCTGCGACCGATTGATAACGCCGCGCCGGTTCTTTGCGCATCGCCTTCAGAACGATGTTGTCCAAATCGCCTCGCAGCAATTTGGAATTTGGGACTTGAACATTGGAACTTCCGTCGCTTCTGGTAACAGCCGTGCTAGGTCGTTCCGGATCTTGCTCAGTAATCGCTCGCGCTAGCTCATCCGATCGAGTTGTTTTTGTGCGATAAGGACTTTGTCCGGTGAGCAGTTTGTATAAGACGACGCCGAGGCTGTAGACATCGCTCGCTGTGGTGACGCTCCCGCCGCTGATTTGTTCCGGGCTGGCGTACTCCGGCGTCATCACGCCTTGGAGCGTAAGGGCCTCTCCGCCGCGTTGCGCATTCTCCGAGTCGAGCAATTTGGCAATGCCGAAATCGAGTAGCTTTGGTTCGCCCTCGGCAGTAACGCGGATGTTCGCCGGCTTAAGATCGCGATGAATGACAAGATGCTGATGCGCGTAGGTAACGGCCGAGCAGACTTTGCGAAAAAGCTGGAGCCGCTCTTTTATCGCCAGTGCACGTTCATCACAATACTCGTCCAGCCGTTCGCCCTCGACATATTCCATCGCGAAAAACGGGATCCCGTCCGCGTTTACGCTGCCGCCGTAAAGTTGCGCGATGTTCGGGTGATTAAGACTGGCGAGAAGTTGCTCTTCGCGTTTGAAGTGATGGATCACTTCATCCGAGGCCATACCACGCCGAACCAGCTTGAGCGCGACTTTGCGACGCAATTCTCGATCTTGCGCGAGATAAACTTCACCCATGCCCCCGCTGCCGAGGAGCGACATAATCTCGTAAGTGCCGATGGTTTGGCCGGCCCGATATGCGCCTGCACCCACCAGAGATTCTGCCGCGAGATGAAGGGCTGGCGTTTCGATGAATCGGCTCGCGCCCTCGTGCTCCCGCAGGAGTGATTCAATTTCCGCGCGCATCGCCGGATCGGTTCCACATTTCTCATCGAGAAACCCGGTCCATGCTTCGGGCCCGCATTCGACGGCGGATTTGACGAGTTCCGCCACCCGCTCTGCGCGCCGGTCAGGCATGCGCTGCGTTTCCCCTTAGCTCCCGGCGGAGCCAGAGCTTTGCAAAATGCCAATCCCGCGAAACCGCTTTCGGCGAAACGTTCAGCACTTCCGCGATTTCGTTTGCTTCGAGACCGCCGAAGAACTTCAATTCCACAATCTCGCCTTCTCGTGGATAGGTGGCGGCGAAACTTTGCAGCGCCTCATCCAAAGCGAGCAGCTCTGGCGGGCGTTCGCGCGATAGCTCCCGCGTTTCATCGAGGTAAAGTTTTTCCAATTTCCCGCCGCGCTTCTCCGCATTGTGAGTGCGAGCGTGTTGCACCAGAATACGCCGCATCAGATGAGCGGCGACACTGGCAAAGTGCGCCCGGTCTTTCCAGGTTGCGCGGTTTTGATCGACCAGTTTCAAATAAGCTTCGTGCACGAGGGCGGTGGCCTGCAATGTATGATCGGGCCGCTCGCGCCGGAGATATTCGGCCGCGCGCTGGCGGAGCTCTTCATAAACCAGCGGCATGAGTCGTGCGGGAGCGCTCTTGTCGCTGTGGCTCCATTCCTGGAGGATCTGCGTGACTTCTTCTATCGGGGTAGGGCTCACTTTCTTGGCTCGATTCTCACATTTTCCAGAATCAAGCGGAAGTAGTTTTTCGGAAATCTTGTCCAGTTTCACCTCCAAATCGCGCGGTTAGTAGTGAAGGCTTAATATGATCAAGTTCCACAACTACCTCAAAACAATGAAAACCTCGAAACTACTCCCCAATCCGCGTGAGATTCTCGCAAGAAGCCAGCAGCTAAAAGCCAAAACCTTATTTGTCTATTTTTGTGCCTTGGCCGGCGCGACCTTAATGAGTGTCTCCGCGCAAACGACGGAGCTTCTCACGAACGGCGGATTTGAAAACGAGCCAAACTACGGAATAAACGGGGATGGCGGCTTTACCCTCCTAACCGGCAACCAGATTCCCGGGTGGACAATCGTCCCTGGCCACGGGGTAACCGTTCATAATACTACTCTCTATCCTACCATCAGTGGAAACTACAGTGTAAACACGGATGGCGAGGGATTTAACGGTCACAATGCCGACTTTTATCAGGACTTTTCCACCACTTCCGGACAAAGCTACGCTTTTAGCTTCGACTGGCAGGGCTGGATGAACAATGCCCCCGCCACTCAGCTCCACGTTTCAATCGTTGACCTGACCACAACCACTCTCTTGTATAACGGGTTGTTTTCTTATTCCGCCGCCTTGAATCACGAAAGCCAGGTCATTTTGGGAACCGGCCATGTGTTCCGCTTGGAGATCCAAGAGACTCCAGAGTCGGGATTTAATGATGACCAATTTATTGTCGACAACTTTAGTGTCACTACCGCGTCGCAATGCACTCCGCCACCCTCCGGCATGGTCAGTTGGTGGCCGGGCGATGGCAATGCCAACGACATCCAGGACGGCAACAACGGTGCGCTGCAAAATGGCGCGACGTTTGCGCCGGGTCTGGTCGGCCAGGCGTTCAGCTTTGACGACAGCATGAATCAGTTTGTTCAAGTGCCTGACGCTCCCAACATCAGGTTTGGTCCCAACTCACCCATGAGCGTGGATTTTTGGATATTTCGGACTTCAGCCAGCACGTTACAGCACTTCATAGGCAAACGCGTGAGCTGCACGGGCGCACAGGATATGACCTTCCAGATGGGTATGGGGCCAGGATGCGGTGTCTCCTTTGGAGCAGCCCCCACCTTCATTTGTTCGGGCATGGATGTCCCAATGAACACGTGGACCCACCTGGCCGGCACGTTCGATGGTACCACGCAGTGCCTTTATATTAATGGCCAGTTAGTCGGATCATTGACGCTTCCTCTCGGACCGGCCAACACGGCGCCTTTGTTGATTGGCGAATCAGCCAGTTGCGCATCAACTGGAGGTCGGATCGACGAAGTTGAAATCTTCAATCGCGCGCTGTCGCAAACAGAAATCCAAGCGATTGTGGACGCCGGCAGTTTCGGAAAATGCAAAGGTCCGCAGCCCACCGCTGCGGTGTCGCGAAAGACTCATGGCGCAGCTGGCACTTTCGATATCGCACTTACTGGCAACGGAATCGAATGCCGCAGCGGCGGCGCCACAAACGGTTATCAGATGATCATTGATTTCATGAACCCGGTCACGGTCGATAGCGCTTCAGTGACCTCTGGTACCGGTACCGTGAGCAGCTTCAGTGTTAATGGATCAGAGGTCACAGTTAATCTGACTGGCGTGATCAACATCCAGCGGATTACGATGACGCTCCATAACGTGAACGATGGTACGCACATGGGCGATGTCCCTGTTTCGATGGGTGTGCTTATTGGCGATGTGAACAGCAATGCGACCGTGAATGCGGCTGACGTCGCGCAAACGAAAGCGCGCCTCGGCCAGACTGTCGATGCTACCAACTTCCGTTCCGATGTGAATACGAACGGCAGCATTAACGCCGCCGACACCGCCATCGTTAAACAAAACAGCGGGACGTCTCTGCCTCCGTGATTTGGTAAATTTTCTCGACTAACGACACCCTCGCGGCAAATGGCGCGTCGTGCATTTTTAGCTATTAGCAACTTGCCGCGGCGAATACAATGAAGAAAGAAGGCTGTGGTGCCACTGATCGGAGGTCAGCAATCAGGAAGCATTCGCTCTCGCCTGTTGCGGTTGGCGCGCTCGACGATCGGCGAAAACCAAGTCGATTCTTGATCGGCCGTGGCGGAGCGCGAACATTCTGATCATATTGCCCGAGTGCCTTTACAATTTCGCGCGCCGGAAATTTCCAAAAAACTTTGCGTCTGCGGTGAGCGCGTGAGAACAATTTCTCTACTCACTTAACCAGGCTTACTGTAACCAGAGCAATCCAGCACAATGTCAAAGATAACGCTTGTCGGTTTCGCGCTCTCACTGGTCTTGCTCTTTACGTCCTTCGAGGCGGGCTCGCGTAATGCAGCGACAAAGAACCGCCTCAGCGAGCAATTCCAGAGCGGGACGCTTCAAAAGATGATCGTTCAGAACGGAAGCGTCACAATGGATCTCGACCTCAACCGGTTGAATGGAATTAGCGGCGCGCCGCGAAAAGCCGTTACGCTGCAATTCGCAGTCGCGGCCAATTCCTTCTTCAGCGTTTTGATCTTTAACGATCTGCTGCGCAGCGCGGACCATGGCTCAATGGCGCTAATGCCGCAAAATTCTGCGTCGACTCTTCCTGCGTCGCTAGGCGTTTCTATTAGGCAACTCGTAGTGGAAAAACTTTCTTCCGGCGCAGCGTTCGATCTTGCTGTGCGCGACGGCAAGACTGGGTTCGTTTTCTTCAACGTCGAAGGCGGTCATTATGATTACGAAGCCAATGCCCACTCACTAAGCATCACGGGTGGACGCCTGCTGGTATCCAGCGAATTCGCGAAGGCCCTTGGCCGCCCGTCAGACGCCGCCACAGTCGTGGGTGAAATCTCCATACGAGCAATTATGGAACCCATCGAGATCAACCGTCTCGACCAAAACGGTAATGTAACAGCCGCCTCGTTGCCGGCGCTGAAGCAACCTGGCGTTGGGACCGTTCCAGGCCCCGATGTCATCGTCGGCAATCTGCTTGACTTTGTGCAATCCGAGAATGGTTCCGTCAATGGCCGCGTCGGCCTCGCTTTGGGGACTGATGCTTGCAACAAAGGGACCGAGAACGTCGATTGGTTTGCCTTGCCGAGCAACGACCATCCGTTTATTCCGCAGAATGTTTACCGAATGAGTGGCGGCGCCACTAACAACGAACGGTTCGAACAAATCGGTCAGTCCTGGGGTAAACATGCGTTCGAGGCAGTCTCGGGGAACAGTTGCGGCTTTGGATGCAACGGTGTAGGCAACACCCAACTCGGCTCTGGTTGCTCTGACGCCTACGGCGCCAATTATAACGGCGGTCAAACCGGTATCGGTTCGCGAGCCTGGGTGAATCCGTTCACTGGGAGTTTTAACGGTTCAACGGCCAACAATCACAGTGGGCACAGTCACGACGTAACGTCTCACCGAATTCTGGTTGACGTTAACGACTTGAATACGTCGCTAAACGTGGGAGCGACTTACTTTGCTGAGGCGGAATACATTGTGCCCCACGAAGGCACTTGGTGCCAAAGTCATCCGGACCAGTGCAACATGTATAACAATGCTTCGTACCGTCAGTACAGCGTAACCGGAATCAACCAGCCCTTTAGTTTTACTGCCGTAGGCGCTACCGTGCGAGAGCAGCCGGCGATCATGGCCTGGACCGGCGCGACAGTAAATCAGATCCGACCTGACCCGGGAAACGATGGCATCTGGTTTATGGGTTACAAAGTGACAAATCCAACTGTTGGCACCTGGCACTACGAATACGCGCTTTATAACCAAAACCTCGATCGCGCGATCCAATCTTTCAGCATGCCGCTTGGACCCGGAGTGAACACGTCAAACGTGGGATTTCATGCGCCGATTCAGCATCCCGGCTGGGCAAATGATGGCACCTTGAATAACCAGGGTTATAGCAGCACACCATGGAATGTTACCCAAGACGCAAGTTCTATCACCTGGAGCACGGAAACTCTTGCTCAGAATCAGAACGCCAACGCGATTCGCTTCGGCACGCTTTATAACTTCCGGTTTGATGCGGACCAACCCCCAAACCCTACAGATGCGACAGTCGGCTTCTTCAAGACCGGCTCGCCCATGCTGGTTGTAATCCAAGCTCCTGGGAACGTGCCGACACCGTCACCCACGCCGACGCCCACACCTACGCCAACACCAACGCCGGTGCCTTGCGGAGTTTTTACGATAATTCAGATAGGGGGCAGCCTCGTGCCGGGGGTCACGGATACCGGCAATCACGGCGATGATCAAGTAACGACGCTCGCGCTGCCATTTCCGTTCATGCTTTACGACCAGAGCTTCAACAGCATCAATCTGTCATCGAACGGCAACGCCCAGTTCACGACCACAGACGGCGCGTATACGACCGTTTGTCTGCCGTGGCTAGACCACAATTACACCATCTCCCCATATTGGGACGACCTGCGCACCGATGCACAGTCCGGCTGCGCGGCCTTCCCGGACGGAACATGCGGCATCTATACCTCTGTGTCCGGCACTGCGCCTAATCGCATCTTCAACATCGAATGGCGTGCTGTCTATTACAGCAGTCCCAACCAGCATGCCAACTTTGAGGTTAGATTGTATGAGGGGCAGCACCGCTTTGATGTAATTTATGGAACAGTAGAGCAGGATAACACCAGCGCGACCGCAGGAGTGCAGAAAAACGACAACATCTTTACCCAGTACTTCTGCAACGGCTCAGGTGGCGCGACTACTGGCGGGCAGAGCTACACGCTGCAACCTTGTGCCCTACCGGTGACGAGCGCGGTGTCGCGAAAGGCCCACGGGGCGGCGGGCAACTTTGACATCGATCTGCCGCTTACTGGCACGCCGGGGATTGAGTGCCGCAGCACCGGCGGAACTAACGATTACACGATGGTCGTAGCGTTCGCAGCCAATGTCACTGTAACCGGCTCACCGCAAGCCGAGATCACAGCCGGCACGGGATGCGTCGGCACTGGGGGTGTGTGCAGCGGAAATGTGAGCGTCAGCTCCAATTCAGTGACGGTTCCGTTAACGAACATCGCCAATGCGCAGACCATAAATGTCCGCATTAATGGCGTGAACAGCGCGGCGGATGCGCCGGCCACGGATTTCACTATTCCAATGAGTATCTTGATCGGCGACACGAATGCCAACGCCACCGTGAATGCGGCGGATGTCGCGCAGACAAAGGCGCGCCTGGGCCAGACTGTCGATGCTACGAATTTCCGTTCCGATGTGAATACGAACGGCAGCATCAACGCCGCCGACACCGCCATCGTCAAACAAAACAGCGGAACATCGCTGCCGCCGTGATCGGCGGTTAAGAAGGCAGAGAGTGAGGCGGGACTTGTAGGATCAGAAGAAGATTCCTGCTTTCCTGAGCAATTCTTTCCCCGCGAAATTAGCTCGACATCTTCGCGAAAATCCGCTAATCGATGCGCTCGAGCGTTGCCCGGCCCGGGGCAGGGCCGAAACGGAGGTCTGCTATGAAAATCCACCACACTACCCTAAACATCATTGTTTCTTTGCTTTCATTATCATTGGCGGCCGCTGCTTCAGCGCAGTTAGTGCCGACTCATCCAGCAGTGCCGGAAACTCTGCTCGAAAAGTATGATAACCCGCCCGCGCCACCTCGGAAAATCGAGACGTCACCGCGAATGATCTCGCAGTATGGCGCCTTTGTCAGTTATCAAGCGAATGTCGATGCTAATGGAAACAACATCATCGGCGATGCCGCTAACGAGTGCGTGATCTCGGTTGATCCAACCAATGGCAATAAAATGGCAATTGGCTGGAGGCAATTTAACAACGTTACTTCCAACTTCCGGCAGGGCGGGTGGGGTTATACCACCGACGCAGGCTTGACCTGGCATTTCCCCGGCGTCCTGCAAAACAACGTTTTCCGCAGCGATCCGGTGACCAAATCAGATGAAATCGGGCAATTTTTTTATCTCAGTCTCCAGTCTGATCAAAACGAATCTTTTTTCTGTGACGACCTGTGGCGCTCGACTAACGGCGGGCAAACCTGGGTGGAGCAGTCGCCCGACAGAGGTGGCGGCGGCGGTGACAAGCAGTGGTTGACCATTGATAAGACCGGCGGGCCGGGGCACGGCTTCCAGTACCAGGCGGACGACGGCGCGAATTGTAGCGGCAGCGGCGTGGAATTCCAACGCTCGACCAATGGCGGCGTCACGTGGCAGTCGCCGGTGGTTATTCCCAATGGGCCCCATTATGGAACCCTCGATGTGGATTCGAACGGCAACGTTTATGTTGGTGGCTGGACCAGCGGGACAACGTTTCGCTGCGAGCGCTCGAGTAACGCGCAGATCGCTGGCCAGACACCGAGCTTTGACCGAAATACCGTTGTCAGCCTCGGTGGCACCATCGTTCAGGGTGGCCTCAACGGAGTTGGGCTTTGCGGGCAGGTTTTCCTGGCGCTCGACCACTCCGGCGGCGCAACTAACAACTACATTTACATGCTGGCCAGTGTGGAACCGTCCGGGCGATCGACAACCGACGTGATGTTTTCGCGCAGCACCGATGGCGGACTGACCTTCAGCTCGCCGCACCGGATCAATGACGATGGCCTTAGCAATAAGTGGCACTGGTTCGGCACCTTCGCCGTCGCGCCGAATGGGCGTCTCGACGCTGTGTGGTTAGACTCGCGCAACGCCGCCAACAACACCGACTCGCAGTTATTCTATTCATACAGCACGGACGCCGGAGTCACCTGGTCGCCTAACGTTGCCGTGAGCAGTTCGTTTAATCCAATGGAAGGCTACCCGAATCAGAACAAGATCGGCGATTACATCACATGCGTCTCGGACAACACCGGGGCGAATGTCGCGTATTCGGCCACGTTTAATTTCAATCCAAACCGGGGACAACACGAAGAAGATGTCTATTACGTCCGCGTATTCCCTGCCGTTCCGACGGTAACAAGTGCCGTCTCACGCGAGACCCATGGCGGCGCTGGTAACTTCGACGTGAGCCTGCCGCTCACTGGCACGCCGGGCATTGAGTGCCGAAGCACCGGCGGAACTAATGATTATACGATGGTCGTAACGTTCGCAGCCAATGTCACCGTAACCGGTTCACCGCAGGCCGAGGTCACAGCGGGCACGGGATGCGTCGGCACTGGCGGCGTGTGCAGCGGAAATGTGAGCGTCAGCGCCAATACGGTGACGGTTCCGCTAACAAATATCGCTAACGTCCAGACGATCAACGTGCGCATTAACGGCGTAAATAATGCAACGGCGACGGATGCGCCGGCGGCCGATTTCACGATTCCGATGAGCATTTTGATTGGCGACACGAATGCAAACGCCTCGGTTAATGCCGCCGATGTTTCACAGACGAAGGCACGTCTCGGGCAAACCGTTGATGCGACCAATTTCCGTTCGGATGTGAACGCGAATGGCAGCATCAACGCCGCCGATACCGCCATTGTTAAGCAGAACAGCGGAACATCATTGCCGCCAGACTAAAGATTGTAAGTCGCTGCGCCGTTACGTTGGTTTCTGCGTTTAGAGTCATGCTTTAACCGACATCACGATAATCAAACAGAACTTGCCCTGAAAGATTGTCACGGATCTTTGGACCGTGAGAGGAAGAATCTTGCGGCTGCGCCGATTAGTTCACTATCGGTCCAACTCGGCGCTCCGGGAACCAGGTGTTATTGCTTCGGCACCGACTTGTGCTGAAAAATTGGATCGACGCCGCGCGTTCGTTCTGATATAGGTTTTCCTCAGCAACCCGGGGTATTATTATGATTCTAAAGGTCCGCCTTCTTATTTCTTTGAGTCTGCTTTCTGGACTTTCCACCGCTTTCGCTCAGGAATCTTCCCACAAGGTTTCCCCGGCTGAGCTACAGGAAAAATATGACAACCCGCCGGCTCGAATTCTCCCAACTGAAACTTCGCCGCGGATGGTTTCGCAACACGGCGCGTTTGTCAGCTACCAAGTAAACGTCGATGCAAATGGCAACAACATCGTCGGCGACGCTGCGAACGAGTGCTCCATCTCTGTCGATCCAACAAACGGCAACAAGATGACAATCGGCTGGCGGCAGTTCAACAATGTTACCTCCAACTTCCGGCAGGGCGGATGGGGATACACGACCAATGGTGGCTCGAACTGGACTTTCCCCGGTGTTTTGGAAAACAACGTTTTCCGCAGCGACCCGGTAACAAGCTACAATGAGGTTGGGAATTTTTTCTACCTCAGCCTTCAGTCAAACACGCAACAGTCGTTTTTTTGCGACGATCTGTGGCGCTCGCTAAATGGCGGGCAATCTTGGACGCTGTTGTCGGGGGAAGAAGGCGGAGGAGGAGGCGACAAGCAATGGTTTACAATTGATAAGACCAACGGCCCGGGACACGGATTCCAGTACCAGGCAGACGATGGTATTAACTGTAGCGGTGGGGGCGTGCAATTCCAACGATCTACCAACGGCGGAGTCACCTGGCAGGCGCCGATCACCATTCCTAACTCGCCTATATACGGATCGCTCGACGTGGACACCAATGGCAACGTGTTTGTCGGCGGAAATGCAGAGTTTGTCAGCGGGTTTTACTGCGCGCGCTCGAGCAACGCTCAGATTGGCAACCAGACGCCGACTTTTGACCGAAACACTAGCGTCAACCTGGGTGGCGAGCTCGACAGCGGCGGAATCAATCCAGCAGGACTGGATGGCATGTGTTTCTTGGCAATTGATCGTTCCGGCGGCCCCACTAACAATAACATTTACATGCTGGCCAGCGTGGTGTCGTCCGGGCGAAGCACAACCGATGTGATGTTTGTGCGCAGCACCGACGATGGATTGACCTTCAGCTCGCCGCACCGGATCAATGACGATGGCCTTACCGAATAAGTGGCACTGGTTCGGCACCTTCGCCGTCGCGCCGAATGGGCGTCTGGACGCTGTATGGCTTGACTCGCGCAACGCTGCCAACAATACCGACTCGCAATTATTCTATTCATACAGCACGGACGCCGGCGTCACGTGGTCGCCTAACGTTGCCGTAAGCAATTCGTTTAATCCAATGGAAGGCTATCCGAATCAGAACAAGATCGGCGATTACATCACGATCGTATCAGATAACACCGGCGGCAACGTGGCGTATGCCGCCACGTTCAATTTCAATCCGAACCGGGGACAACACGAAGAAGATGTCTATTACGTCCGCGTATTCCCTGCCGTTCCGACGGTAACAAGTGCCGTCTCACGCGAGACCCATGGCGGCGCTGGTAACTTCGACGTGAGCCTGCCGCTCACTGGCACGCCGGGCATTGAGTGCCGCAGCACCGGCGGAACTAATGATTATACGATGGTGGTAACGTTCGCAGCCAATGTCACTGTAACCGGTTCACCGCAAGCCGAGGTCACGTTAGGCACGGGATGTGTCGGCACTGGGGGTGTGTGCAGCGGAAATGTGAGCGTCAGCGGCAATTCAGTGACGGTTCCGCTAACAAATATCGCTAACGTCCAGACGATCAACGTGCGCATTAACGGCGTAAATAACGCAATGGCGACGGATGCGCCGGCGGCCGATTTCACGATTCCGATGAGCATTCTGATCGGCGATACAAATGCGAACGGCACGGTGAACGCCGCCGACGTCGCGCAGACGAAGGCCCGCCTCGGCCAAACGGTTGATGCGACCAATTTCCGTTCCGATGTGAACGCGAACGGCAGCATCAATGCGGCTGATACTGCGATCGTGAAGCAGAACAGCGGCACGTCGTTGCCTCCATGATGGGGAAAACTTGAGCGCTCGCCACGGCGGAGGCCGTCCACAGCGGAGGCGCGTTGGGCGTTTTCTGCGCTCCGACTGACACTCCGTCGGCACCACTCAGCGTTGAGAACGCGCACGAAATTGCTCGACATTTGCGTGAAAATCCGGTAATTGACGCGCCGAGCGTGGCCCCGCATAGGGCGGGGCGCAAAGGGAACTCTGCTTATGAAAATCCACACCACTATTTCTATCCTGACTGCTTCTCTGTTTTCTTTATCGTTTGCCTCGGTTGCTTCGGCGCAATTGGTGCCAACTCATCCGCCCGAGGGACCGTTGGAAAAATATGATAACGCCCCGGCTCCGCCCCGGAAAATTCAGACTTCGCGGCGAATGATTTCGCAGTTCGGCCCATTCGTTAGTTATCAGGCGAATGTCGATTCTAACGGCAACAACATCCTCGGTGACGCCGCCAACGAGCCGTCGATCTCGGTTGATCCAACCAATCCGAACAAGATGTTCATCGCCTGGCGGCAGTTCAATGATGTGAACTCCAACTTTCGGCAAGGTGGCTGGGGCTATACCACCGATGCCGGGTTGACCTGGCATTTCCCTGGTATCCTGCAAAATAACGTCTTTCGCAGCGACCCCGTGACGAACTCGGATGAGACCGGAGTTTTCTTCTATCTCAGCCTTCAATCGAACGTTCAGCAGTCATTCTTCTGCGATGATGTGTGGGGGTCGGTCAATGGAGGCCAAACCTTTGTCGAGCGGTCGCCGGACCGTGGCGCGCATGGCGGCGACAAAGAGTGGTTTACTGTCGATAAGACTAACGGCACGGGACACGGGTTCCAATATCAGTTCTGGACGGGGTTCTTCGCTTGCGACAGTGGAGCTTTCAGCCGTTCCACCAATGGCGGGTTTACCTGGCAGACGCCGATTAGTGTTCCCAACTCGATGCAATGGGGGACACTCGATGTCGCCAGCAATGGCAACCTTTTTATCGGTGGCGGGAATGGCGGGAGCAGCTTTTGGTGCGCGCGATCGAGCAATGCGCAGAATGGCGGAGTCACGCCGACTTTTGATCAGGTCGTAAGCGTTAATCTCGGTGGCAGCCTAGTCCAAGGTGGTATAAATGGGGTCGGACTCTGCGGACAAACCTTTCTAACGGTGGACCGTTCCGGCGGCCCCACTAACAACAACATTTACATGCTGGCCAGCGTGGAACCAAATGGCGCAAGTAATGGGACCGACGTGATGTTCGCGCGCAGTACCAATGGCGGGGTCAGCTTTAGCACCCCCGTTCGAATTAATGATGATCCCATCAACCATAACAAGTGGCACTGGTTAGGCACGCTTTCGGTCGCGCCCAATGGACGCATCGATGTGGAGTGGCTCGACACGCGCAATGCCGCCAATAACACCGACTCGCAGCTTTTCTATTCCTATAGCACCGACGGCGGCGCCACCTGGGCGGCGAATGTGGCCGCCAGTGCCGCCTTTGATCCATTCCAAGGCTATCCGAACCAGAGCAAGATCGGCGATTATATCACGTCTGTTTCCGATAACACTGGGGCCAACGTGGCCTACCCGGCGACGTTCAATTTCAACGCGGCCAGAGGAGAGCATGAGGAAGATGTCTATTACGTTCGTGTCTCTCCTTCGCTCCCGGTCGTCGTCTCGAGCGCCGTCTCGCGCAAAACCCATGGCGGCGCCGGCACGTTTGACGTTGCTCTGCCGCTCACTGGCACAAATGGAGTTGAATGCCGCACCACGGGTGGGACGAACGATCACACGATCGTGGTCACCTTCTCCGGCAATGTGACCGTAACCGGCACTCCACAGGCGCAACTGACGGTAGGCACAGGATGCGTCGGCAGCGGCGGCACCTGTACTGGCAACGTCACCGTCAGTGGCAACACGGTGACGGTACCGCTGACCAACATCGCCAACGCGCAGAACATCAGTGTCCGGATTAACGGGGTGAACAGCGCCGGATCTGATGCTCCTGCGGCCAACTTCGACATCCCGATGGGCGTTTTGGCCGGGGACACCAACGCCAACCGCACAGTGAACGCCGCGGATGTGGCGCAGACCAAAGCACAGTTGGGCAACGCGGTTAACGCCTCCAACTTCCGCAGCGATGTGAATGCAAACGGCAGCATCAATGCGGCTGACACCGCCATCATTAAGGCAAACAGCGGCACATCGATACCCTAACGGGGAAAAAATCCGAAGCGCCGTAGGCGCGATAGATATTAGCCCCGGGCGTGAGCCCGGGGGAAAGGGCGTCTCCGAACCAATCAGCCCCGGCAGGGGCGACAGAATACGCCGAAGCGCGTCGTCACTCCTTCCGCCCCTTCCGGGGCTAGTTCGAATGAATCGAGAAACCCCGGGCTTGCGCCCGGGGCTACATTCTTCCGCGCCTACGGCGCTTTCTGCGGCTACGCCATTATTTAAGTTGGTCCAGCACTACTGGATGATCGGTGGTCGCCCGCTTTCCCGTTGCGGCAATCGCATTGCCTGGTTAGAGTGGGTTAAATCGCGGTCACGAATGATGACAAAATGGGCCACAATTCTGATCCTATTCGCCCAACTCTGCGGTGTGACCTTGTCCCAAACAGCGTCACCCAACATGATTGGTAATTGGAACGTCGAGATCACGTTTGGAGAAAATCAAGTCCAACACAAATTGCGCCTCGAGGCGCAGGGCGAGGGGAAGGGATCTCTTCTGTTGTTGGACGCGGGCGCAGCGAAGTGGGACGGCAGCAAATCTTCCCCGGCGAAATGGACCCGTGGGGAGGGGAATGCCGTCTCCTTTTCTGGTCAGGTGGAATTTCCGCTTGGCAACGTCGGACGCGATGCGGGCACGCTAGTATTTCGAGGAAAATTTGAGGCCGCGGATCTGATCACAGGCGAGGTAGAATTTTCGCCGCTTGTGGGAGACGGGCCTTCGAAGCACGGCACATTTAAGGCGGTGCGCGCACACTGAGGACAACGTGACTGCAGACCGCTGACCCGCTGACTGAAGCGGTCTCGTTGTTGGGGTTCGCGGTCATTTCAGCAAAACCGTTTGTGCGCGGTGTGGCTTATTAGACCCGAAGGGTCGCCGAAAATTAGCCGGTGGTGCAAACCACCGGCCCAAATCGCAAATCCCGCAGGGATGATCATATATTAGCCGGTGGCGCAAGCCACCGGTAACCGAATAGAAAAACCAGCCCCGGCAGGGGCGCTGGATCAAACGTAACGTTCATCAAATTCCACACCCTGACGGCGGAGTAATTCCAAGTATTCCTCGCGAAACGTACGCGTCCGATGATGGTCAGCTTGTCGTTCGATATAGTTCCGAACTGCTTCGCATTGTGAGGCGCTAACGGTAAATGCGCCATAACCTTCCTGCCATGCAAAACCACGCATGGGAATCTCGTTATGCACCCAAGCGGAAGAAACCGCTTTCAGTTCGCGAAGCACATCAGACAGGCGATGCGTTGCGCGCAGGCCAATGAGCAAATGCACATGATCGGACACGCCACCGACACTTTCGGCGACTCCCCCGGCGGTTCGAATGATTCCACCAAGGTACGCGTGCAAGTCCCCGCGCCACCGCTCATGGATCATTGCGTCGTGATTCTTCGTCCCAAAGACGAGATGATAATGGAGGCTCAAATGTGTGGATGGCATATCGCACTTGTTTTACAACGCCCCAGTCGGGGCTTGGAATCGTTTTTTGCTGGTCCGGTCCTTTGCTCGACCGGCTAATCTCGAGCGCGACCCTCCGGGTCATTTAATCCGGAAGGGATGATCGCAAATTAGCGTGCAACGTAAGCCTCCAGGTCATGAATCCCGAAGAGATGATTGGCAACAGGCTTGGCGGAAATGAGTGGACGTCTCTGCCGGGCTCGTTGTTTTTTTCCATGAATTTCCCGTCGTTTGCACGATCGGCGAAAGTCCAGTGCGACCCTCCAGGTCGATCTGATCAATCCCGAAGGGATGATCGCAAATTAGCCGGTGGCAGAAGCCACCGGTAGTCCAATGTAAAATATCCAGCCCCGGCAGGGGCGCCGGCTTAACTGGGCGTGCAGACAAAACAGGAATTGCACGAATAAGCGGAATCGCATCAGGATTTCAAATCAATCCGATTCGTGTCACTTCGCGAACGTCATGTCGCAAAGAAATTCAAAAAAAAGCTTGCTATTTATTCGTGGATTCAGTAAACCGGGCGAACAAATCAGGAAAAAATTGTCGGCGTTTCTGCGGCCCGGGAGGCCACAAGAAACGCCTAACATATAAATCCAACCACATCATCATCATTCATGAAAAAGAAATCCACATCACAATCTGCCTTCTTTAATCTGCGTGTCTTAGCTGGCCTTTCCATAGTCCTGGTCGGCCTCGTTATGGCGCTGCAGGGCTTTGGCGTGTTCTCCGCAACCGCTGCCGGCCTCGTCAGAGTGCTGGACAAGAGTAATCAGATCATTACCCAGTCGCGCGACCCGCTTGTCCCCGTTGGATTTGACTGTTCCAAAATTCACCAGCTGGGTATCGACAAACAAGAGAATTTCCGCGCCCAAGCGATCATGATTGCTTGCGGCCGAGTGGAGGGCGCTTACAGTTCTGCCACTTCCACTCTTGGTCCGGTCGGCCGGTTCGTCCGCAAACTACTGGCTCCTTTGGCCTACGGCGGAGCCGATGTCAATCTTGTCACCGGACCCGAGACCGCTCCGAACGTTACCCAATCGGAGACATATAGCCTGGCTAACCCGGATGATCCGAACCAGGTTCTTGTTGCCTACAACGACTCGCGCGGTCGCAACGTCAGCCCGATCAATATCTCCGGCGCATCGTGGTCCAGCGATGCCGGCGTCACCTTTACTCGCCTCACGGATCCTGCTAGAGGAAATCAAAGCCCGTTCCCCGGGACCGAGGGCGATCCCGTTGCCCTGTACAACAGGCCAACTCAAAAGTGGTTTACGGTGTGGCTCGACACAGCATGCGGCGGCCAGGGCTTGGGCGGTTTTAAATCTACCACACCAGGGGATCCTTCTGCAGCCAGCTGGACCCATTTCTGCGTTTACAGCGAGTCTTCGGCCGACCGTGAATCTGGCTGGTCCGACAACAATCCGGCCTCTCCTTTCTATGGCCGGATGTATATTTCCTGGAACGACTTCGCTATCGGCAGCGGCGCTCTTGTGGCTACGTACTCCAGTGATAACGGGAATACGTGGCATGCTCCGATTACGGTCATCAACGCCGGGTTTATCCGCGATGTCCAGATCACCGGCGACATGTCGGGCAACGGGACGATATATATCGCAGGTATGGACGAAGGCGGTGGTGGTTTTCCACACAACGACATCAACAAGATATTTAGATCAACGGACGGCGGCGCCACTTGGTCAAATACCTACACCGGCCCGGCCTTCCCCGGCCCGGGCGTTTGCGCTTCCGGCTACTTCGCTGGCATGTTTCCAGACGGCGGCTGCTACTGGCGGCATGAAGGATGGGGTGAGCCTGCTGCATTCAACAATGTCGTTTCCCTGGTTTATGCCCAGCAGGGCACAGGTGATGCGGGCGACGTCTATTATGTTCGCTCGACCGACTCCGGCGTGACCTTTGGCGCGGCAGTCAAGTTGAACACCGATTCGACGACCCGACCTCAGTGGCAGCCCAACCTTTCGGTCAGCCCAACCGGCACCCTTTTGGCGACATGGTATGATGGGCGCGAGTTCACCAGCTGCACCCGTGGTAATCCAGCCGTGCCGTGCTACCGGATGTGGTCGCGGAAGTCCAACGACAACGGCGTGACTTGGCAACCGGATATGGCCTTATCGGACGTAGCCAGTCCGCTTCCTGCGCAAAACGATCCTGGGATTCAGCCAACCTATGCCGGCGATTATGACTACGGTTCAGCGATTACCCAGAAGCACGTCACTTCATGGACGGACGGACGCAACGCCATCTCTGGCTCCTCTCAGCAGGATGCCTTCACCGATCGAGAGTTGGTGGGCTTTGCTGTGACCTCGACTGTGCCAGCCTGCAACAGCGTGATCAGTACGCAGCCGAACGATTTCGTTATCAACCTGAGCGACGCAGTGAATTCGGGAACCGTTCAGGCGACTGATTTCACCGTGAACGGGACTCCGGCGAACAGCTTTGTCATAAGTGCGGACATGAAAATGATCACGTTCCACTTCAACAGCTCGCCTGTGGTGACGCAAGGTGTGCAGACGATGCATATCCCTGCCAACGCATTTTCGCGTGTTTCGGACGGCATGGGAGTGTTCGACTTCTCATGCACGTTCTGTTACGCGGTAACACCGCTACAGGTGACTTCGACGGTCCCGGCTGTCGGCGGCACGTTCAACCCGCCAGCACCTGGCGACTATTCATATGCCGTGAACTTCAACCAGGCGGTTGATGCAGCATCAGTCACAACAGGTGATCTGACACTGACCATGGGCAGCGTGACCAGTGTTTCGGTTAGTGGAAGCACGGCCACCTTCATGTTGCATTTCAATTTCGGAGGCCCTGTGACGGCGAGCATTGCCGCCGGCACGGTCACTGCTAATGGATGTAATGGTAATGCGGCCTTCTCCGGGATGTACACCGTATCGGGTTGCCCGCCTTCAGACCACTACACGATCAGCCAGATAACGGCCAGTATCGTGCCGGGCACGGTGGACACCGGGAACCATGTAGACGACGGCACGACGCCGATCACGCTGCCGTTCCCTTATACGCTATACGACCAGACGTTCACTACTGCGAATGTGGACTCCAACGGCACGCTGCAATTCGGTAGCGCTAGCTCGACCTTCACTAACACATGTCTGCCTTTCACGGCCCACCCTTACATCATCCTGCCGTACTGGGACGACCTGTACAACGTGAACGCTGGGTTTGGCATCTTCACCTCGATTAGTGGGACTGCGCCCAATCGCATCTTCAACATCGAACACCGCAGCCAATACTTCCCGGGGAGCGGTACTGCCAACTTCGAAATTCGCCTGTACCGAGGGACAGACTCGCTTCGATGTGATCTACGGCACGCTGACTAATGGCAACACATCGGCCACCGCGGGAGTGCAGAAAAGCGACACCATCTTTGACCAGTACTTCTGCAATGGCTCAGGGATGCCGGCTACTGGCGCCCAAAGCTATATCCTAACGCCTTGCAACCAGGTGACGGTAAGCAGCGCGGTCTCGCGCAAGACGCACGGTGGCGCGGGTAACTTCGACATAGCTTTGCCGCTTACTGGCACAGACGGGGTGGAATGCCGCAGTACCGGAGGCACGAACGATTACACGATGGTGGTCACCTTTGGCGGCAATGTCACTGTGACCGGCAGTCCACAGGCGCAGGTAACCGCGGGCGTAGGATGCGTCGGCAGCGGCGGTGCGTGCACTGGTAATGTCACGGTCAGTGGCAATGTTGTCACTGTCCCGCTCACGGACATAACCGATCAGCAGAACATCAACGTCCGGATCAACGGCGTGAACGGCGCGGCGGATGCACCGGCGACCGACATCAACATCCCGATGGGGGTTTTGATCGGCGACACGAATGCGAACCGAGCGGTGAACGCGTCTGACGTTTCGCAGACGAAGGGCCAATCGGGTAACCCGGTGACCGCGGCCAACTTCCGCACTGATGTGAATGCGAACGGCAGCATCAACGCGGGCGACATCAACATCGTCAAAGCCAATAGCGGGCACTCTGTCCCGTAAGTTAAACAGACCTTTAGCGTATAGCCGCCTGCGCGTTGAGCGCAGGCGGCACGCCAAGGAGTAAAGCGGCCCCGAAACGTTTCGGGGCCGTTTTACTTTTCTGCCGGCTGTTTCGTTTCGCTACCCGGAACCGGGCCGCGGAAGAGCGACATCGACCCAGAACCCCTCGCAATGCAAAATTGAAATCGCCCATGCACGGGCGGGGAGTTACTGTGGAACCGTGGCGAAAGTGCGATTTCATGTCGTGTCGAACGCAAAGGAGGACAAGGTCGTGGGCGAGCATGCCGGCGCGATCAAGATCAAATTGCGTGCCCCGGCAGTTGAAGGGAAGGCGAATGCCCGTTTGCGGAGGTTTCTGGCAGAACGATTGCACCTGGCCGAGGGCGAGATCGTTCTGGAACATGGCAAAAAATCGCGGGAGAAGATTGTTAGGATCGGCGATTTAAGCGAGCCGGAGGTGCGCCGGCGCTTGGGTGTGAATTTGTTATAACAACGGACGACTCATTTCTCGAAGAACCGCAGTTTCAAACTGCCGCGAAGTAGAGCAAGGGACGCGGTCGAACGCCAACGGAATGTTTCGCATCAAAACCCTTGGCGAGTGCCTGTAAGTTGTCCGTCGGCTATTTTGAAAAAGTGGACCAATCGGACTGGCCCTCACTGGCGCTTCGCGTCCGTCTCTCCCAACGGGAGAGACCAACGGCTGGGGCTGCGATCTCGCTCTCCGGTTCCTCTCTCCCGCTGGGAGAGACGCACGGGCGTAGCGCGGCAGTGAGGGCAAACTGGCAATTATCAAACACTACCAAAACGCTTCCGCAATCATCTCGGTCACAACCGAAGCGTTTTCATCTGGCCGATAATTTCTTTCGCGCACGAACGTTTGACAGTGCATGGGGTGCTTCTAGCTTTAACCGGTTGAACACTGGAACACTCAATGCGCTTCCACGCACTCTGCCCGCCCAAGTCCGCGACGATGCCGAGCGCCTGTCGCACATCATTCTGGAGATGCAAAGATGTTTTCTCCTGCACCTTTCCAAGCAACTCGCCCCGGGCAACGTTTCTTTCCCGCAATTTTTTCTGCTCGCTTATCTCGATCAGAAAGAAATGCTGACGATGTCGGCGATCGCGCGCAAAATGGGACACACCACTGCGGCCGCGAGCGGGTTGGTGGCACGACTCGAGAATCTCCGTTTCGTCGTTCGCTCGGTGGCGCGTGATGACCGGCGCAAGGTCCTGGTTTGCATAACGCCGAAAGGCTCGGCCCTTGTTCGAAAAATTCGCCAGGAAATGGTGGTCAACCTCATGAAAATCATGGAACATCTCACACCCGATGAACAGAAAGCCTGGTTGCACATCTATCGTAAAATTTACAACTACTGCCAATCGAAATGATGCGTTGTTCAGCGATTTGCTGGCCGTGATATCACAATTTGAATCTGCGTGAGGCATATCGCGCATCTAATCTCTAAAGTCTTCATTTTATTGTAATGCGAAAATATTCCGTTCCCTGCGGGGCCGTCGTAGGAACCGTTTTCATCACCTCGCTTCTCCTTGGCCAAGAGCCAGGCAATACCCCGACACCGGCGCCCAGCGTCACCGGTCCCGCCGCGACGAGTCCCGCTCCGGCGGAGCCAACGCCAACAGTTCCAGAGCCGACTCCGGTCAATCCCAAGTCAGATATCGGCTCGAAAGCTTCTCGGGAGACAAAGGAACCGAGCGCGGTCGAAGCATCCAGCACATTCCAATGGTCGGAAGAGGGCGCCCCCACATTCACCATCGATCAGGCCGTCCTCACGGCTCTTCAGCGAAACGCCACCATCCTGACCGCGCTCGAAGAAATCAAGCGCAGTAAAGGCGTCATCATCGAAATCCGGGCGCAAGCGTTGCCGCATATCACGCCCAACGGGACTTACGAGTGGGTCGATCCCAATCTCGGCGGTGGCGCATTCACCAGCGGCGGCGGTGGAGTCGCCGGAGGGAACGTGGGGAGTGACGTATCTTATAATATCAGGGTGACCGGGTCACAGTTGATCTTCAATGGCACCACCTGGCCGGCTATTCGCGGCACTTTCTTTCAACGCGACTCGGCCTACTTCGCCCTGCGCAATACCGTCGATCAAATAATTTCCACGGTTAAGCAGCAGTTTTACCAGGTTCTGCTCAATCGGGAGTTGATCGTTGTGCAGGAGGATTCGGTGCGGCTGCTGGAGAACCAGCTGAAAGACCAGGAAAACCGCTTCGAGGCTGGAACCGTCCCCCGCTTCAACGTCCTTCAGGCTCAGGTCCAGTTGGCAAACCAAATCCCGCAGCTTATTACCGCTCGAAACAATTATCGGATTTCGATACTGACGTTGGCCAAGACCCTCGGTCTCGACTTCAATCCGGCCCGCGGCATCGCTGCGCCGTTGCGCGTGGTCGGCAAATTGACTTATATCCCGCGCAGGGTCGACCTGCTTCAAGCGATCGAATTGGGAAAGCAAAATCGGCCGTTCTTAAAACAGGCCCGGGCGAACGTTCTTAATCAAGTTGAACAGGTGCACGTCGCGCTGGGCGGTTTTTTTCCAACCATCAATGGGACCGGCGGCGGTGAATGGCTCAGCTCACCGATTAATTCGAGTTTTCATGATATTTCCAAAGGCTGGATTGCCCAAGGTACCGCCAGTTGGCCAATCTGGGATAGTGGGCAGGTCTATGGTCAGTGGAAGCAGCAGCGGGCGCTCTTGTCGGAGGCCAAGATCACTTATGACGATGATGTTCGACAGATCGAGCTGGAGATTCAGCAGACAGCTTCCAACGTGGTGCAGAACCGCGAACTCATTCAGGCGACTGAGAAGACGGTCGAGGAGGCGGCCGAATCAGTCCGCCTGGCCCAGGCGCGATTGGATGCCGGCGCCGGCGTGCAGTTGGACGTTCTCAATGCCCAGGTGCAGTTGACTACTGCGCAATCCAACCGGCTGCAAGCCCTCTTCGGCTACATTGCCAGCGTGGCCGAATTCGATCGTGTGACCGGTACGCAGAGTAGATACACCGAAACATTCAACGGGATCGCTCCGCGCGCGACTCGAACCAAAACCTACTACACGGGGAGCGATGTTGATGCGATGGGAAAGCCAAAGCGCAGAACTGATCTTGAGACCGTGCCGGTGACGCGGAGGTCAAGCCAGCCCAGTTCGAAATGAGGAGCAGCAATCTGGAGCGCGAAACTTCATTTGCCTAATAGGCGGCTTGGCTGATCGTCGGCGAATTAGGTCGCCAAAGTTGAGGTTTGTGAATTCTAAACTTGCAGAGGGGAGCTTTGCGACGTGACAGCCCGACAATCGATCGAACATTTTCCGGCGCTGGATGCCACTGGCATTTGTCGCAGCGCTTTTATCACACGGATTCCCGGCATCGATGTCGCATCGAATAAGGTTGAAGCCCTAAGCCGACTGGAGCGCGCCCATCGCGAAATCCGTGCGCGCGACGGGTTTAGGCGATTGGCCATGCATCACAGTCGAGCAAGTCCATGGTAATCAGATTGCAATTATCGATGTTGTGCCAAATACGGAAAAAGAACTTCAGGGCTTCGACGGCCTGATTACGAAGCAGCCAGGCGTTCTGCTTGGAATCCATGTCGCGGATTGTTGCGCGGTTTACATTGTCGATCCCAGGACGCCTGCGGTCGGCTTGGTGCATTCTGGAAAGAAGGGCACCGAGCTTGGGATCGCCGGCCGAGCCATTCAAGAAATGGCCCGGCATTTTGGCTCCCAGCCGCAGGATCTGATCGTGCAACTCAGCCCATGCATCCGCCCGCCACATTACGAAGTGGATTTCGCCGCCGAGATCGTTCGCCAATGCCAAGCCGCAGGCGTGAAACAAATTCACGACACTGGCGTCTGTACCGCATGCGATCTGGAACGCTATTATTCATATCGAGCTGAAAAAGGCCGCACCGGCCGCATGCTCGCGTTGCTGGGGTTGATTTAGCGCAGTCGCGGGTTTGGCGGAGCGCGAAACCCAACGCGGCCGCCGTTCTCAACGCCTGCGCGGCATATAGACCAAGTTAGATAAAAGTGTAGCCGCTGTGCCACGGCCCTGCGGGCCGTCTCTCTGGCGTGAAGAAGAGCGGTGGTGGGACCGGCCACAGGCCGGTGGCTACAACATTTATGAAATCGCGCTAGAAGTTTTGATTTTTATCCGCAGGGAAAAGGGAGTGGCCCGCGTATCAAAACGATTGTAGGGCGATTTTAGCGCGTCGGGTCGAAATGGATCGGCGCCATTACTTCTCGTTTGCTTAAAATTAACTCGTATTCGCGCGGATTAGACGAAATAATTCCGTAAGAGAGTATGGGGCAATTTCCGTCTATATCTCGTTAGGCGTCGCGCCGCAAACGTTTTGAAAACCTTTCATTCTGTGCCGACAACACTAGTTAAAATCATATTGCTCACTGGTTGCTTAAGCATTCTTCCGGGCATCGGAATTGCCAAGGACAACGCCATTGATTACTTCAACCGAGGCCTTGCCAAGGAAGTGAAGGGCGATCTGAACGGGGCGATTGCCGACTTCAACCGCGCGCTGGAAGTCAATCCGAAACTCTTCGCCGCCTACTACAACCGCGGCCTTGCCAAGGTATACAAGGGGGATCTCGAGGGGGCGATTGCCGACTTCAACCGCGCGCTAGAAGTCAATCCGAAACTCTTCGCCGCCTATTGCAACCGCGGCCTTGCCAAAGAGAACACGGGCGATCTAGACGGGGCGATTGCCGACTTCAACCGCGCGCTGGAACTCGATCCGAAAAACACCAACGCCTACATCGGCCGCGGGAATGCCAAGGCAGACAATGGCGATGTGGACGGGGCGATTGCCGACTTCAACCGCGCCCTGAAACTCAATCCGAAACTCGCCAGTGCCTACGACAACCGCGGCAATGCCAAGGGAAAGAAGGGCGATCTAGACGGGGCGATTGCCGACTACAATCGCGCGCTGGAACTCGATCCGAAAAACGCCAATGCCTACAACAATCGCGGGGCTGCCAAGGGAGATAAGGGCGATGTGGACGGAGCGATTGCCGACTACAACCGCGCGTTGAAACTCAATCCGAAACTCGCCGGGGTCTACTGGAACCGTGGCATTGACAAGAGGCTCAAGGGCGATCTAGACGGGGCGATTGCCGACTTCAACCGCGCGCTGGAAATCAATCCGAAATTCGCCGAGGCTTACGACAGCCGCGGCCGAGCCAAGTTTTTGAACCGCGACTGGAAAGCTGCCCTGCAGGATTTGTATCGCTTTTGCGAGCTATCCGAACGCGATCAGGATTATCCGCGTGTGCAGATCTGGTTGATCCACGCGCGTCTGGGCGAAACCGAAGCGGCGAACAAGGAGTTGGGCGTTTATCTCGACAAACGCAAGAACGCCGCGCCCGGCGACTGGATTTCAAAGGTCGCGGGACATCTTCTGGGCAAAGTGTCCGAGGCCGAACTCTTCGCCGCCGCCAGATCCCCGGACACAAAGAAAGAACGCGGCCAGCTTTGCGAAGCGTGGTTTTACGCCGGGATGAAAAAGCTGCTGGGCGGAGACAAGACGGCGGCCGCCGATTACTTCAAGAAGTGCCTCGCAACTGAGCAGACAACTTTCACCGAATACGAGTTCGCCAAGGGAGAACTTAAAGGTCTCGCGAAGTAGGGCGTTTTGGTTTCAACAGATCGCGTCTAACCTTTTCTTGTTAGATAGTGAGCACCTCGGCCTGCCAAGGTAGCACCGGAGGAAACGCCGTTTGACGGAATTCTTATTCTGTTATGACCTGCGTCGCTGATAGGCCATCAGTCCAGTGCCAAGGCTGGCCAGGCCCAGCAGCGCGAGCGTGCTCGGCTCCGGCACAACGTTGAAGACAAACGATGCCTGCGGGAATAGCACACCGTTAAAGTCCGAGTTCACCTGTAGGGAAGGTTTCGTACCTGCACTCGTTGTCCGGAGCGTAAAGGTCCCAATCGGAGCGCCCGCACCCAGCGAAAAGGTGATGTCCGTAATGTCCGAATACGTACCGTCCGGGATTAGAACCAAATTAGTGGATGTAGCGCCAAGATCACCGCTCTGGCCGTTCGCAGTCGTTGTCGACAAGAAGCCAGGATCGGCCCCGCTAGTTGTATTAAACGAAAACGGGAAAGTCCCGATGTTGTTTCCATCCGGAAACGGCGGGTGGTAGGTCAGGCCGGTGATCGTAAGGAAGGGCGCAAGAGCAGTGTTTACCTCCAGCCAGTACGATGAGACCGTACGACGCCACCAAAATCGAGGAAGGTGTCGGTGCATTGCAGTGTAACGGATGTGCCCGGCGTCCAGTTCGTCGGCCCGCTAAACGATAGGCTGATAGATTGTTGGGCAAAGCCGGTGTAAGCGGTCGTCAGCGCCATAAGTCGCGATGAGTAATTCTCTTTTTATAGGGTTTCCTCCGGTTTGGAGGAAGGTATTTCAAGGTTTTGCGAGCGCAAAGTAAAGCCATTTCCCATCGGGTTAAGGGAGCGGGCGGCCAATTAAAACGATTCCAGCGCGATTTATGGACGATAGATCAGCTTAAAATCCAAATCGAGAATTACTAGATGTGAGGAATCTAAAAACCATACCGAAGCAGGCCCACATCCGAGATTGAGGTCTAATTACCATATCGAAATGACCCCAACACCCAGCGATTTCATATGACATATATTGTCTGATGTTATTATCTGATGCGGGCTCGTCGGCGGTTTCGAATCTTTGGGTTGCCCGATTACCTTCTCCCCGTTTCCTTCAACCCGGCGGGAGTGCCTTATTAATCCCGGCCGGGAATGTCCAAATAACCAAAACCCCGCTCGACGCTGTATATTTAAATCGACGGCTGCGGAAGTCGTCGTTCCTTGCCGCCGGCAGGCGTGTCACCTTACGCGAAAATGGACTTCTGCTGCTCGCTCCTGGTGCCGATCCGTCGGAAAATCAGCTGTGTAACTGCCACGATGAAGATCGACATGCAGAACCTTGGTTTGCCCGGGCTCAACGACTGGTAACCACCCTTTGCCCTACAATTCTGGGGTTCGGGTAACGAGAGCTGCGGTCTGCAAATGCTTCTGGAGCTCGGCCAGACGGTGCGAGTCAGTGATCTTCGCACGCGCGCCGCGATCGACCACGTAAAATGTGTCGATGGCCGCGCCGGCCTGCGTGCTGATGCGGGAGAGCGCGATTGAAACGCCTTCGCGATCGAGGCAGGAGAGGATGTCGTAAAGCAAACCGAGCCGGTCCGGTGTCTCGATCTGGATCAGCGTGTAATGGGCGTGCGCCTTGTTGTCGATGTCAATCCGCGTCGGAAATTCCGCTTCATCGGGCAAACCAGTCCGGGTTGCGCGCCGGGTTTTCTCGAGGAGCGGGCCGAAATCGAATTGCTCCGTTTCCAAGGCGCTCCGTAAAGTCTTTTCCACCAGATAGACATCGCGCCAATCGGTCGCAGCGTGCCCTTTGGTGTCGCAGACGCGGAAGATGTCGAGCACAATGCTGTCCGAGCGGTTGAAAACATCCGCGCTCAGGATGTTGAGTGGAACGACCGAGAAGGAGCCGGCGATCTTCGCGAGCAAACGTTCGCGGTCCCAGGTGCAAACCGTCACGATGCTGTGGCCCCGTTCCGGCACAGCTTGCCAGGTTATCGCAGGTGCAAGCGGTTGCTCACCACTCTCGCTGGAAACGTTCCGCAGAAATGCCCGGATCAGTTTGATGTCATCGACCAGATCGCCAATTTCGGCGCTGCGAAAATAATCGTCCGGCATGAGCTCGAAATGCGCTTCAATTTCGTCCGCATAATCGGGCACGAATTTTTCCGCCACCGTTGCCTGCAAGCGATCGCGTTCGATCTTGGTCTTTTCATAATACGATTGGCGATCGTGCAAGTACTGGGACGTGGCGTCGTATAAGTGCCACACTAGCGATTCCTTCCAGTCCGACCACGCCTCGGCACTCGTGCCCTGGCCGTCGGCCAGAGTCAGCAGCATCAACGCATCCAAATTTCGCTGGTTCTTAACGATATCGGCAAACTCCGAGATGGTCGCGGGATCATCGAGATTTCGCTGCTGGGCCATGCTAGAGAGCGTCAGGTGGTGATCGACCAAAAGAATCAGCGATTTGCGTTGCTCCGAAGTTAACAGCAGACGCTTCGCCACGCGCTGGGCAAAGACGGCGCTGGCTTCGGCATGCGGGCGTGCGCCGACGGCTTTGCCGGTATCATGCAACAGCAGCGCCAGATAAAGGACGAAGGGATCTTGCAGTTGCTCGAAAATCTTCCGGTAAAGAACGAGCTTGGGATCCTCGGTCGTCGCCAACGCGTCGAGCTTGTCGATGCAAACCAGCGTGTGTTCATCCGCGGTGTAGCGATGCAAAAACTCGTGCTGCACGAGACAAGTCAACTGCCCGAACTCCGGAATGTAGCGCCCGAGAAAATCGACCCGGTGCATCATCCGAAGAATGCGCGCGACCGCGCCTTTGCCGGACAGGATCGACTTAAAAACTTCGCGCGGCTCTTTTGCATACTGAAAAGTCCTGGTGACCAGCCCAAGGGACCGGCTTAACGAATCCGCCAGGTCGGGACTGAGATCGAGCCCCTGCTCCTGCGCGAGTTGAAAGACGCGCATGAGTTGCGCCGGTTCCTTCCGAAAAAGATCTTCGCGGTCGGGGTAAATCTGTTCGTCACGAACAAGAAATTCGCCCAGCCGTTTTTGTTTTGTTCGAATCAACGGCAAAAAACTAAAGAGCGAGCGTGTTCCTTCACTGACGTGGCCCGTGGCAAACTGCTCCGTGATTCGCTCCGTCACGCGAAAGATGTTCCGGGTATGCTCGTAATAATCCCGCATGAACGCTTCGCTGCGGAGCTGTCCTTTCTTCTGGGTATAGCCGAGCCGCCGCGCGATCTGTTCCTGAAGATTGAGATGTAAAATGTCGCTCGCCCGCCCGGTGGCGTAATGCAAATCCGTGCGCACGCGCAGAAGAAAGTCGTAAGCAATCTCGATCTGGCGTTGGTCGGCCCGGCTCAGCCAATCCTTCCCCACCAGCTGATTGGTGGTTAGGGCGCCTTCCTTGAAGCAGGTCATCCAGAGAAGATTTTGATAGTCGCGCAGGCCGCCACAGCCGTTTTTCACATTTGGCTCCTGCATGTAAACGCTGTCGCCGAGTTTTTTATGACGCGCGATCTGATCCTGCATACGCGCTTCGATGTACTCGCGCTCATGTCCAACGACGCATTTGGCCCGAAATTGTTCGCGAAATTCGTCAGCCAGCTTGACATCGCCCGCCAGGAAACGTGCCTCCAACATGGCGGTTTTGGTCAACATGTCGCGATTCGCCTGCGCGATCGCTTCTTTGATCGAGCGGGTGGAATGGCCGACCTTGAAGCCGCTGTCCCAAAGCAAATAGAGAAGTTGCTCCACCATTTCTTCGATGTAGGGCGTGATTTTTTTCAGGCGCTGTCGATGCAACAACATCACGTCGATGTCGCTGAATGGACTCAGTTCGCCCCGGCCGTAACCGCCGATCGCGATCAGGGCCAGCCGTGTTGGCGTCGTTTCGTTTTCCCGAAAAGCCGCGGCTGCCGCCGCCGCAAAAACGCGCTTCAGAAGAACATCAACCAAATCCGCGCGCCGCGCGCAAATCTCACGGCCGCCGCCGCCGGCCTGATGTTTTAATCGGAGCCGATGTTCCTCGATCTTGAGAAACTTTTGATACAGCGGCAGCACCTCGGTCGGCCGTTTCGCACCGGTGGCCCCGAGCTGGTTTTCCGCGTGGGCCAGCACTTGCTCGAGATGACGGGAAGTTGGCATGCCAAGCTGGAATGTAGCCAAGAAGCCGCGTTGCCCCAAACGGTGTGAGGGGGCGGTGACTAGTGAGAAGTGAGAGGTGATCAGTGAGAAGCGATTTCTCACTTCTCACTAGTCACTTCTCACTTCCCATCTCACACCTGAATGGCGTAACGTTTTAGCTTGTTGTACAAAGTCGGCCGCTGAATCCCGAGCAGCTCGGCTGCTTTCTTCTTATTGCCGTGACATTGCGCCAAAGCCTGGAGAATGGCGTTCCGCTCCAATTCATCCAGCGACTGCACTCCGGTTTTTGGTAACGCCGCGATCTCGCTTTTTTGTAAGGCGGGCGGCAATTGCACTTCGGTCGGAAGCTCTTTCACGCCAATGACGTTGTCGCGCGCCAGGACAACAGCATATTCCACCGCGTTCTGTAATTCGCGTACATTTCCCGGCCACGAGTAATCGAGCAGCTTCTGGAAGGCGTCGGGCGCAATCGACGGTTCCGGTTTATCTAACTGTTCGGCAAATTGCTTCAGGAACACCGCGACCAACGGTGGAATATCCTGTTTCCGGTCGCGCAGTGCCGGCACTTCGATTTGGAAAGTGTTCAGCCGATAATATAGGTCCGACCGCAGCCGATTCTCCGCCAAGGCTTTCACGACCGGCTGGTTCGTCGCCGCAATCACGCGAAAATCCACCTTCATCGTGCGTGTGCTCCCGAGCGGGCGATACTCGCGTTCCTGGAGCACGCGGAGAAAGCGGGTCTGCAAGTCGGGTGGCATGTCGGAGATTTCATCGAGGAAAAGCGTGCCGCGGTTCGCCGCCGCGATCATGCCGGAAAAATCGTTCATCGCACCAGTGAACGCCCCTTTCACATAGCCAAACAGCTCGCCTTCAATCATTGTGGACGGAAAGGCTGCGCAATTGAGCTTTACCATGGACGCATCAGCGCGGCGGCTTCGCACGTGAATGATGTTTGCGATGACTTCCTTGCCGACGCCGCTCTCGCCGGTAATGAGCACGTTTGCATCCGATGGCGCCATCGCAGTGATCAGACCGTCGATCTCCTGCATCGCCTTGCTCTTGAATATGGGTGTGGGCTGGCTCGCCGACGCCATTTCCAGACGCTTCTCCAATTGTTGGGTGCGTTGTCTCAGTTCCTGCGTCTCGCGCAGCAGCGATTGACTCTCGAGCGCTTTCTCCACCAGACTGAGCAATTCCTCCGGGGCGTACGGCTTACTGATAAAATGATATGCGCCGCGCTTGATCGATTCGATGGCGTTGTTCAAGGTATCATGGGCAGTCAGAACGATCACCTGCGTCTTCGGCGCGCTCGTCTTAATTTCATCCAGCGTTTGCAGTCCCTCTGCGTCCGGTAATTGCAAGTCGAGCAACACGAGAAGAGGCGACTTTGTTTTTAGCAGCTTCAATCCCGCCGCCGCCGTCGAAGCCGATTCGATTTGATAACCGTGCCGCTCCAGCAGGGCCGTCAAAGTAAGCAGAATCGGCCGCTCATCGTCGATGATCAGAATGCATCTGCTCTCGGTCATGACTTCAAATCAGTGATTGCCGCGCCTTGGCGCCAAGCACGTAGCTTCGCGCCGCCAAACGGCTACACTTCAGGACGCCCAACCGGCAGCGTGATCGTCGTGACCAGCGCCCCGTCCGTCCGATCATACTGAGCCTGCATTTCTCCATCGTGGGCCTCAATGATACGCCGGGCGCGGTTTAGTCCAAGACCATAATGCCCGCGTCCAACGGATCGAAGCGGGTCCCCTCCCCAGTTCTCGGTCGACAATTCGAATTGATGCTTCGGCTCCCGCAATCTAAAGAGGAATCGCCCATGGTCGATCGTCGCCGAGGCAGCGATTGCGCCCTCGCCGCGCCCATGTTGAAACGCGTTGCGGATCAATTCCAAGATTGCCTCCGGCAATAACGGCGGATCGACATCGATCATTTCGTCGCCAAGGTCGATCTTCCAACTGATATCCGCGTTTTGCTGAGGAAATTCCTGGGCCACTCGTTTGCGCAAGTCTTCCATGAAATCGGCAGCTCGATAGGCCATCCGATTCGGCGATACCGCGCCGAGTTTCGACGACACGGACTGCAAACTTCTCGCCAGCACGGAAATCATTTCGCGCAGCCGTTTGATTTCACTCTGGAGCTCCGCATCCTGGGTCAGCTCGCTCACAAACGCCGATTGCAGTTCGATCGCATTGAGATGATTCCGCAAATCATGACCAAGCTGCCGGACAAAGCGCACCACATCGTCCCAGGCCACATTGACTGAATCGTCTCGATGTCCCGCCATAATCATCGCACAAATCGATCGTCGCCCGGCAACTCGCCCGGCGTCGCACGAACCGGCGGATCGTTCGCTGCCAAATGTCGCAGCACGTGAAAGACATCCTCCGGATCAGCATCGATAGTGCGCGCGATCTCTTCGGCCGTTTTCTCTTCCCCGCCTAATTCCTTGCGCACTTCTTGCTGAAGCTGTAAGAGGCGCGTCGCCGCTTTCTTGCCCGCTTCCACGCCGGGCTGATGATACGCGTTGATGTTGACGAGCGACCCGTAAAATCCCACCGCGCGTTCGTACAAGGCAATGATCGCGCCGACATTGAACTCGTTTACTTCCGGCAAGCTCACCGTGATCGACTCGCGCCCGCTCTCGTAGAGCGCGCTCCGCGTCCCGCGCAAAAAGCCGTGGAGATAATCGCCGCCGGTTACGCCCGGTTCGACTTCGACTGGCGGGCGATTACGATCTTTGTCGACTTCGATGAAGGTCACAAAAAAATTTAGCACGCCGTCGCGCAACTGTTGAACATAGGCATGCTGATCGGTTGAGCCTTTGTTTCCGTAAACGGCGATCCCTTGATGCACCACGTTTCCATCGAGATCCTTTTCTTTCCCTAACGACTCCATTACGAGCTGCTGCAGGTATTTGCTGAACAACGCCAGCCGATCTTTGTAGGGCAGGATGACCATGTCCTTTTCGCCGCGGCCGTTTCCGGCATAAAGCCACATTAACGCCAGGAGCATGGCCGCGTTTTGCTTCACGTCGTTGGCGCGCGTCCGCTCATCCATCGCAGCTGCGCCCGCGAGAAAATTGTCGATGTTAAAACCTTGCAGCGCCATCGGCAGAAGTCCGACCGCGCTCATCACCGACGTGCGCCCTCCAACCCAATCCCACATCGGAAACCGCGCCAGCCATCCGGTTTTCTCGGCGTGTTGATCAAGCTCACTCCCCTCCCCCGTAACCGCGACCGCGTGCCTGGCAAAATCAAGTCCGCCAGCCCTAAATTGCGCCTCGGTTTCGATCATCCCGTTCCGCGTCTCCTTCGTCCCGCCCGATTTGGAGATCACGACAACAAGCGTTTGCGGAAGCAGATGATCGAGCTTCTCGAAAACGCGATCGAATCCGTCCGGATCGGTATTATCGAAAAACGAGATGCCCATCCGATTGCGCGACGTGCCGAGCGCATCGGAGACAAACTGTGGCCCCAGCGCGGAACCGCCAATGCCGATTGACAAGATTTGCTCAAAGCGTTTCCCATTTTGGGCCACGATTTTTCCAGTGTGAACATCAGCCGCAAACTTTTTGATCCGCGCATCCGTCTCTTCGATCTCTGCGCGTAATTCTTTTGTCGGTGCGAGACTCGGCTTCCGCAGCCAGTAATGTCCGACCATGCGCTGCTCATCCGGATTGGCGATCGCGCCCGCTTCCAATTCGTGCATGGCGGCCAACGCCCGATCGATCTTCGGCCGCATCTTCTCGAAGAAATCAGCCGGAAATTTCATCCGGCTGATGTCGATCGAAAACCCGAGATCGCCGTAACGAAGAAAATATTGCTGAAACCGTTGCCAGAGCGAGGAAGAGGCCACATGGCAGCTAATCGCAATCAACGTTGCAGGTCAATACACTCTGCTCGGAAGCACGTCTGGCAAATCTTGCCTCGGTGCTGGGCCAGTCTATTTTCCAGGCGATGAAGACGCGGGACGAGATTTTCGACGATGCCAACGGCGATCTGGCGGTCGGCGATCTGGACAAGGCGGTGGAGAAGTACCGGCAATGCGTCGAGGTCGATCCTGAGTTCTTTGATGGCTGGCACGCGCTCGGCATGGCGCTGATGAAACTGGGACGGTTCGCCGAAGCCATCGAAGCGGGCAAGAAAGCAACTACGCTGCGCCCTAACGACCAGATCGCCTGGACGAGTCTTTCGCTGTTCTACAACCGGGCGGGCAACATCAAAGAAGCTGAAGCCGCCGGGACCAAGGCGAAGATTCTTTCCTGGGGCGGCAAGGTCGCTGGAACATAGGCATTCTGCCGGTGCGCCCAGCGGGCATTCTGACCGCTGTCTCCTTCCCTCGCCCAAACTTGCGCCGAGCGCCGCTGCGACTAAACCAGGGGACGGGACACAACCGAGAGAGTCGAGCCGATGCAGTAATCCCAGCGCTGGCCGAACTCCACCCGATTATTGAAGTGAAGATACGTTATCTCTTTGGGCGCGAGCGATGGACGAAGGCTGATGAAACAGCAAACAGTACACCGAGAACGTCACCAGGGAACCCATCCACAAATAAAAGCCACAGCCGAGGTGATCGACAAAATTAAGATTGTCGGGATGCATCGATGATTCATTGAATGGAACGGCCCCCAGCATGTAGGATTGCAGGCCGAGAGCAATCGAGGACACTGCCAAGACCAGCGACGCAACGCGTTTTTTGAAAGTCGATAGCAGGAGGGCCAGGAGCATTAGAGGATTCGCGAACCACGCGAATATGCCGACTAAAACGCCCAAAAATCCCGTAAGCAGGATCTTGTAGCCATAATCTGAGGCAGCGACGGGTGAGTCCCATCCTTTGCAATAATCGAGTATTTTCCGCTTATCGACGAAGGTCTTCCCGGACGTTTTACCTTCCACGACCCCGCAAGTCATCAGCCCCGGACCTCCAAAGGAAAACGACTCGCACATGACGTTGTCTTGGACAGCAAAAGCGCATTCTGAGTATTTTGGATTTGATCTTACATCTGGCTTAAAGACGATCCCGGGAGAAAACAAGGCGGCCACAAACAACCCCAACCCGGCGATCAGAATGAGCCTTCTCAATTTGCTCATGGCTATGTTGCGTTTGTCCGTTGTCGAGGCCCTGCGACCGCACGCACGCGTTTTGTCTAGGGACCCGATGGAAAGCGCACGGCAGATTAGGTGACCCGACTCTCCCAGCCGAGCTCGATCCTTCGCCCCTAGCGCAGGCTCGTGAATGTTTTCATGAGTGTGAGGTCGAAGGTCGCGTCGACCTTGGCGCCACCGGAGGCCGAATCGTCGATATGCAGCTTGCCCGCGAGATGATCGGGCTTGTTGCTGGTGAGCGCGAACGCCTCTGCGCTTGTGCCGCCGGAATACTGGACGCGTTCGCCATTCAATCGGATCGCGTAGGCGAGATGCGGGGCATCGCTGTAATCGACCATCGCGCCATCTTCCAGCGCGTTATCGGCCTCGGAAAACGTCTTGGCCGCTTTGATCTTGGAACCGATATCGGCACTCGAGAGATAGAGCCGCAGCACCGTCTTACTCGGATCCATCTCATCTGGACCGCGGACAAGAAACCCATGCTTCACCGTCCCCTTGGCAGCTTGAAAAATAACCGTTCCACCGGCATTATCGCCGGCCAATGCAAGGGTTGACGAAGCTAGCCAGAGCGCTGATACGATAATGGTATTTGAAAGTCTCATCATTTTGTCAGTATGAATCGCCTTCCTAACGGGTCAAGGAAAGTTATGGGAGCAATCGTCTGACTCGGAATTGTCGATCTTATTTCACCAAATATTTACTCGTTTATCCGCGGGCCGGACCATGGGCGAGCCACTAAGCAAATCGAACGCCTTCTGAAACTCGGGCAGATTCGAGAGCGGTCCGTTTACACGATATTGGGCGGGGGAGTGCGGATCGGTATTGAGACGCAGCTTCAAATCTTCGTCCCGCTGTTTCGATTTCCAGATCGCAGCGAATGAGAGGAAGAAACGCTGGTCCGGCGTGAAACCATCGATCTTCTGCTCGCGCGCTTGCGGATTTTTTTCGAGGGCTTTTTGCAGCGCGGCGTAAGCGAGTTTGACGCCGCCGAGATCGGCAATGTTTTCGCCTTGCGTGAGCTCGCCATTCACGTGCAAACCGGGCAGCGGTTCATATCCATTGTATTGCTCAACGATTGCCTGCGAACGTTCCTTGAATTTCGCCGCCGATTCGGGCGACCACCAGTCACGCAAATTTCCCGTGGCATCGTATTGGCGGCCCTGATCGTCGAAACCATGCGTCATTTCGTGGCCGATCACCGCGCCGATCCCGCCGTAGTTCACCGCGTCATCGGCATGCGCGTAGAAAAACGGCGGTTGCAAAATGCCGGCCGGGAACACGATCTCGTTCATCTTTGGATTGTAATAGGCGTTGACGGTCGGCGTCGTCATGCCCCAGTCGGTCGGATCGACCGGTCGGCCAATTTTTTTCAGGTCCCGTTCCACTTCGAACCTGGCCGCGCGCGCCGCATTCAACACGTACGGGCCGCGATCGATGTTGAGCATCGAGTAATCGAGCCATTTATCCGGGTAACCGATCTTCACATTCATGGCCACGAGCTTTTTCAAGGCTTCTTCTTTCGTCGGCTCATCCATCCAATCGAGCGTCTTGATCCGGTCCCGCAGTGCTTCTTTCAAATTGTTAACCAGCTCGAGCGCGCGCGCTTTTGCTTCCGGAGGAAAATCGTAAGCCACGTAAAGTTGGCCAAGCGCCTCGCCGACGGCCTCGTCGGTCGAAGCGACCACGCGTTTCCAACGGGGCTTGATTTCCTTCGTGCCGCGCAAAATACGCTGATTAAAATTGAAATCTTCATCGACGAAATCCTTCGACAGCTCGGCCGCGGCGTCATTGATCACGTGCCAGCGAAGGTATGCTTTCCAATCGTCCAGCGACGCGGTCTTGAAAACGTCGTCCGCCGCCTTGAAAAAATCCGGCTGGCGAACGTTGATGTCGCGCGGCTCGATGATACCGAGCGCGGCGAAATAATTCTGCCAATTCCAATCCGGCGTTAGTTCCCCAACCTGAGGCAGCGCCATTTTGTTGTAATTCTTTTGCGGGTCGCGCAGCTCGACCCGTGTGCGGGATGCTTCCGCGAGTTTCGTTTCCAAAGCGAGAATCTTGTTGGCGTTTTCGCCGGCCGCTGCCGCCGGCACGCCGGTCAAGGTCAACATTTTCGCGACATGATCGACATATTGTTCCCGCAGTTTCTTCGAGTCGTCGTCGGTCTTGGTATAATAATCGCGGTCCGGCATGCCCAGTCCGCCCTGGTTGGCCTGCGCGATATCGTGCGAGCTGTCTTTATCGTCCTGACCAGATGAGAAATTGAACAGTGCGCCGATTCCCATTCCGTGCAGCCGGGCGATCTCCTTAAGCAGATCGTTTCGGTCCTTGATCGCGTCAATGTTCTTGAACTCGCTTTCCAATGGTTTCGCTCGGAGCGACTCGATCTTTTTCTCATCCATCCCGCTCGCGTAATAATCACCGACCTTCTGCACTTCTGGTGCGAGCCGAGGATCGACCTGCGTGCTCATCGCTTTCTCCGCGATCGCGTGCAGTGCGTCGTTATTCTTCTCGATCAGCTCGTTGAAACTGCCCCAGCGTGAATATTGCGGCGGGATCTCGGTCCGCTTGATCCAGCTGCCGTTCGCGTAAAGGAAAAAGTTGTCCTGGGCGTTGACCGACGGATCCATACTTTTTGGATCGATCGGCGGCGCGTTTTTGTCGATGTTAGACTGCGGCGCGGCAAACAAGCCGGTTCCGCAGAAGAGACAAATAGCGGAAAACGAAATCGATTTTAGCATTATCAAACAAAGGCGAGAAACTTAGCATTGTCTACTAATCCAAGATTGTCATTGGGATCAAAATGACAACCTTGGACGTCAGAGCTTGGTGATAACGCTAACCGCGACCACGATCGCTCTCCTACAAATCCGGTCTTCGCGCGCGCGGTTCGCGGTCTTTGGCGGTGGCAGGTACTCGGTTGCGTAACAAACGGTCCGCCTTCCATCGGCGCGGCCTGGCTGAAGGCGACGTCGGGCATTTCGCTCGGCAAACCTTCCAACGGAAATTCCTTTCGCAGCGGAAAGTAGGGATAGCCATCCCACATCAAAATCCGGCGCAGATCGGGGTGACCGTTGAACTTGATTCCCATCATGTCGTAAATCTCGCGCTCGTGCCAGTTCGCTGTCGGCCAAATGTCCGAAACGGTATCGACCGCCCCGGTATCTTCCGGCACTTTTAGGTTCAATCGCAAATGCACGGCCAGCGTCATCGAGTAAAGTTCATAGACAATTTCGAAGCGCGGTTCCTCGTCGAAATCGTCGATGCTGGTGATGTCGATCAAATAATCGAACGAGAGATCGTCGCGGCAGAGCCTTGCCATCTCCCGCAAGTCCGCCGCTCGGATCGTGCAGGTCATTTCACCGCGAAACTCGGTTTGGCTCTGAATCTTCTCGCCCAACACTTTGGTTAACGACTCGAGAAGTTCGGGACCAGTCATATCAGGAAAGGATGAAAGCTAAAAGCGCAGTTGTAGGGCAAGCGCATCGCTTGCCTTCTACAAGAACATGGGCGGGCGGAGCGCCTGACCTACAATCAAATCTGTTCATGCCAGAGCTTCCTCCAATTTCTCGGTTAACGCCGGTTTTTGCGCGGCGAGCGAGCGCTCGCCCGAAATTTTCTCCTGCAATTTCATCAGACCGGCAAGCAATGCTTCCGGACGTGGCGGGCAACCGGAGATGTAAACATCGACCGGCAAAAGCTGATCGATTCCCTGGAGCACGGCGTACGATCGGTACATTCCGCCCGTGGACGCACACGCGCCCATCGCGATCACCCATTTCGGCTCCGGCATTTGCTCGTAAATTCGTTTGACCGCCAGCGCCATTTTATAAGTGACCGTGCCGGCGACAATCATCACGTCGCACTGGCGCGGCGAGAATCGCATTACTTCTGCACCGAAGCGGGAGATGTCGAACCGCGATGCCGCCGTCGCCATCAATTCGATCGCGCAACACGCGAGCCCCATCGGCATCGGCCAAAGTGAATTTTTGTGGACCCAATTTAGCGCCGCATCGAAGCGCGTGAAAATCACATTGCCCTCGATCTTGGAATCGTAAGCGGTGGCATGAGTTGCAGCCATGACCAAGAGTAAAATGCGGTTTAGAAGGCGCAAGCTGATATCCTTTCAAGGAGTGACGGCTTCCCAGCCGTCATGTTCTAAGTCGGCGGCTGCCCAAGCCGCCGCTCCTTAAGGTTCCGGTGCGGCGATTGCGAGATGACGGTGCTGATTGTATAAGAACGCCTTAATCAATGACACCGCACCGGTCGCATCTGGACCAGCTCGAGAACCAGAGCATTTTCATTTTCCGCGAGGCATATCATGCCTTCAAAAATATCGCCATGCCGTGGTCGATGGGGAAAGATTCTAACGTTCTCATCTGGCTCGCGCGCAAAGCGTTTTTCGGGCGCGTGCCGTTTCCCGTTCTGCACATCGACACAACTTATGAGTTCCCGGAGATGCTCGAGTTTCGCGAATGGGCGACGCAGCATTACAATTTGAAGTTGATCGTGAAGATCAATACCGATGCGCGCGAACGCGGGATTGGTTACGAGACACACGATCCGGTCACGGTGACGCACGAGTTGAAAACGGTGGCGCTCCAACAGGTCCTCGCCGAACACAAGTTTGACGCACTCATCACCGGGATTCGCCGCGACGAAGATCCGACTCGCGCCAAGGAGCGGTATTTTTCGCCGCGCAACGCCCAGTTCGAATGGGATTACAAAGATCAGCCGCCGGAATTTTGGGGACAGTTTGTGACCACCGCGGCGAAGGGCGAGCACGTACGCGTCCAACCGCTGCTCGATTGGACGGAGATCGATATCTGGCGCTACATTCAGCGCGAGAAGATCCCGATCCCGCAGATGTATTTTTCGCGTGGCGGCAAGCGATTTCGATCGTTAGGCTGTATGCCCATTACGCATGCGATCGAGAGCACAGCATCGACTATCGATGAGATCATCGCCGAGCTCGAAGCGACGAAGACAACTGAGCGCGCTGGCCGCGCGCAGGATCATTACGAAAGAAATGCGATGCAGAAGCTGAGGGCGAAGGGATTTTTGTGATTGCGGATTGCAGATTGCGGATTGCAGAATCGGCCTATGACAACACAAGAACTTAAAGATCGTACATTCGAGTTTGGGATACGCGTGGTAACCGCAGTCGAAGCGCTGCCCAAAACTGAGACCGCAAGAATTCTGGGTCGCCAATTACTCCGTGCCGGCACCTCAGTAGGCGCTAACTATCGGGCGGCTGCGCGCGCCAGGTCGCGAGCAGACTTTGTCGCAAAACTTGGAGTCGTGGAGGAAGAGTGCGATGAATCTGCCTATTGGATGGAAATGATTCTCGCGCGAAAGCTCCTGAAGAAGACCCAACTAAATCATCTGCTCGCGGAAGCTTATGAATTGCTCGCCATAACTGTGGCATCGATCAAGACGGCGCGGACTGCCTCCCGAAGCAAAAGATGACGGACAATCCGCAATCCACAATCCGCAGTCCGGAATTGAAAGTCGTGTTCGTCGGCCATGTGGATCATGGCAAATCCACGCTGATTGGTCGCATTCTCCACGACACCGGTTCGTTGCCGGAAGGCAAGATCGACATGGTGAAAAAGGCGTGTGCGGCGGAGGGAATGGAATTCGAATTCGCCTTTGTGCTCGATGCGTTGCTCGAAGAACAAAAACAGAACGTCACGATCGACACGACCCAAATCCCGTTTCGCACCGCGCGGCGGCAATACGTCATTATCGATGCGCCGGGACACAAGGAATTTCTGAAAAACATGATCACCGGCGCGTCGCGCGCGGACGCAGCGATTCTGCTGATCGCCGCCAACGAAGGAGTGCGCGAACAAAGCCGGCGCCATGCTTATTTGCTGAGCTTGCTCGGTATTCGGCAACTGCTGGTAGTTGTGAACAAGATGGACCTGGCCGACTTTTCTGAGGCACGCTTTCGCGAGATCGAGAAAGAGTATCGGCAATTCTTGGGCGGACTTGGCCTTGAACCGCGCGCCTTCATTCCGGCCGCGGCCAAACAGGGCGAGAATGTCGCAACGAGGAGCGCGAAGATGAAATGGTATGACGGCGGGACCGTGCTCGAGGCCTTCGATCTTTTGCAGGCGCAGGAAGCCGATGTCGATCTTCCGCTGCGTTTTTGCGTCCAGGACGTTTACCGGTTCGATCAACGCCGGATCATCGCGGGCCGGATCGAGACGGGCAAGTTGAAAGTCGGCGACAAGTTGGTGTTTTCGCCGGCTAACAAATCCTCGGTGGTAGCGTCCATTGAGGGCTGGCCATCGGCGTGGGATGGCGAAGCCTTCGCCGGCGATTCAATTGGCATCACGTTGAGCGAACAGATTTTTGTCGAGCGCGGGTATGTTGCCTCGCACGACCAGGAAACGCCGATCGAGACCAACCGCTTCCACGCCGATGTTTTTTGGATCGTTCGCGCGCCGTTGCAAGTTGGCCGGCTCTACGATTTGCGGCTGGCGACGCAGGAAGTGAAATGCCAGGTCGTGTCGATCGAGGAGGTGATGGACTCGTCCACTCTCGAGCGGACAATCGACAAACGCGAAACGCTGGAGCGGAATGAAGTCGGTCGCCTAACGATCCAAACACGCGGCCCGCTCGTGCTCGACAATCACGATCGTCTCCCTAGTCTCGGCCGATTTGTGATTGTTGATGATGACCAAATCTGTGGGGGCGGCACCGTTTTTGGCGAAATTTACACAGATCGTCGCGTGGCCAAGAGCAAGAATATTTTCTGGACTGAAGAGAAGATCACTGCCCGCGAACGCGCGGCGCGGGCTGGCCATCGCGGCGGGGTGGTTTGGTTCACCGGGCTTTCTGGCGCGGGAAAATCAACCATTGCCCAAGCGTTGGAACGCGAGCTGTTCAATCGCGGGATGCAGACCTACGTCCTGGATGGTGACAATATCCGGCACGGCCTGAACGCGAATCTTGGTTTTTCCCCGGAAGATCGGGTCGAGAATATTCGGCGGGTCAGCGAAGTGGCAAAGTTGATGGCCGATTCCGGCGCGATTGTTATCACGGCGTTCATCTCGCCCTATCGGCTGGATCGTCGTCGCGCGCGCGAGATTGCGCTCGAGGGCAAGGCAGAGTTTGTGGAAGTTTTTGTCAATGCACCGCTGGAGGTTTGCGAAGCACGCGATCCGAAAAACCTATACAAGAAAGCGCGGGCGGGAAAGATTCGCGAGTTCACTGGAATCGATGCACCCTATGAAGCACCAGAGAATCCGGAGATTGTCGTGCATACCGACAGGCAGAGCATCGAGGAATCGGTCGCAATAGTTCTAGAACAACTATTGCCGCGGCTCCGATCGGAAGAATAGTAATGATCCGCCTGAGGAGAAGAATCTGAGTCCATTTCCGGTAAATTCGAAGCGATGCCCGATGTCGATCCTGCGATTCGTGAAGCCGAACCGAGCGATGCGTCAGAGATGGCTGAGCTGATTTGTGAGCTCGGCTACGAAACGACGCCCACAGAAATGGAAGATCGTCTCAGGTCGATCTTGCCCGATTCAGCTTACAAAACTTACGTCGCGATCGTTGATGGTCGGATCTGCGGGATGATCGGGACGTTGGTTCAGGCAAGTTACGAGCATAACGATCTGTCGGGTCGAATTCTCGCGCTCGTTACGTTAGACACAACGCGCCGCCGCGGAGTTGGGCGGGCATTGATGGCCGCGGCGGAAGAAAATTTCGCGCGCAGAGGAATTAGGCGGATCGCGTTGGATACGCGGCTGACGCGCGCAGATGCGCACAAATTCTACCAAGCGCTCGGCTATGAGCGCAACGGCTATCGATTCGTGAAAGACATAGCAGACACTTGAAATAGCAAAGTAAACCCTGCCCGGACACGGCGGGCAGTCTGTGCAGCGCCGTGGATTTTCGGTAGTGTCCTAACTTGAAACAAAAGCCCCCGCCAATTCCTCGGCGGGGGCTTTGTTTAACTTCGCCTGCGCCTATTTCGCGCAGCAGTGCGCGTGGGCCTTGCAGCAAGCGCCGCCGTTGCAGCAACTAGCCGAACGCGACTTCGCGTTCGCACTGCTGAGCAGCGCCACTGTGGCGACCAATATGAGTAGGTACTTCATAGAATCCTCCCGTTGAATCTTCATTTCTTCTCGCCCGAACATGCAGGCGACCAACGCTCTTAGACCGATAGGGCGCGCGGTGGCGGGACGGGGGGGCGATCAGAGCGAGAGTCTTCCAGATCAAAATGACTTGCGAACGAATTCCCAGTCGGTGGCGGATAGAAAACCGGCTTAACCGGGGACAACCAAAGTGTCAAACCAATTGCGCACGCCGCGCAACATTGGCGGTCCTGTTTCGATTTCGGCGCTTGTTTGCCGCAGTCGTGCTGATTGTCGCCCATGTTCATTCTGGCGCAGCAATCCGCCTTGAGCGGTCCAACTATCACGCCGTGGGTGACGGGGGTGAAAAGAGGCAACAACGAAATTGACATCGCAGCCACGACCAGAGAACGAACTCCCGCTCGCATCGTGCTTTACGTTACACTTTCTTAGCTTTCGCGGCAATCACCGACTTAATTGTCTAAGCTAGGACACGAATGGATTTCCGGCGATACGTCAGGAAGCATTCCTCGCCCACGACGCGCCTCTTGGTCAGACGGAAAAGCACGCTCTGGGCGAGGAAGGTTTTGCTCGAGCCGGTCAACGTAGGCGCATCGCGCCCGCCAAACAGATACGGCGCGATCGTGAGATTGAGCTGGTCGATGAGGCCTAACTCCACGAATGACCGGAAAAGGCGGGCACCACCCTCGCAGGCGATCTTCCCCACCTGGTATTTTCGAGCGAGCGTCTGCACCATCGCGCGAAGATCGACACTTTTCGACTTACTCAAATGCAGAGTAGCTTTGCCGCCAAGGGCTTCCCGAACTTTTTTTGGCATTTGCGTTGTTGAAAAAATCAGGATCGGTGAGAGGTCGGACCCGAAAATCTTTAGCCGATCGTCGATCTTGCCCGAGTTTGAAACGATCACGCGCAATGGCGCAGCTGTTTTTCCCGAATGAATTCGTTTCTGGCGCAGCTCAGCCGGCAACCCGAGCCGGACGTTGTCGTGTTCCACCGTGCTGTACCCGATCACCACTGCGTCCCCCATCGCGCGCTGTTGCCATAAATGCAGTTTGTCCGCGCGCGAAGTGAAATCGACCGGCGTGAAATTCTTCGTCGTAATCTTGCCATCGATGGTCATGGCGAAGGTCGCGGTAATGAATGGCCGGGGAGACCTTCGTTTCATCAGAAGAAAACCTCAACGCGCAACGTCCAACGCTCAATTGTCTGAATTCGACATTCAGCGTTGAGCGTTGAGTGCTCGTCATGGCGGAGCCCATCCAGGACAGAGGCGGCTTGGACGTTGAAAAATCTCGCCTTCACTCTTGCTCCGCGATTTCGTGCTCGATCGTTGCGACTTCGCGCTGCATTACGCGCAATTTCACGTGAGCGCCGACGCCGCTTGGCTTGTAGAAAAAGTAGACAATGCCGCCGGGAAGGCAGCATAAAACCATAATCAGAAAGCTGAGCGAGCCGATGAGCACGGCGACCCCTTCGTTCACGCCGCAAACCTGATGAAGCATGGTCTGGAGCACTTTTTCGCGAAGACCCACTCCGGCAAAACTGATTGGGAGCGCTGAGATTGTGCGCTCGATTGGCATCACGGCGAAGAAGCTGGTCACGGCCACGTCGGCGCGCAGAGCGAACGCGGCGCAGAGAAAAGTCGTGAAGGTGGCGAGGTGCGCTATCACGGACGCGCAAAAGGCGACCGAAGTGGCGATCCAATGCCGGGCATAAAGATGGTAGGCGGCGGCGATCTCAATCAATTTCTCGCGTCCGGGGAATTTATGCGGCAGCAAATGAAAAAGGTTGAATCCGCTGATCAAAAAGCTGGCGACGAGGCTGGCGACGGAAACGCCCAGAAGACTGAGCAGAATCCAAAGGTAGCGCCGTGTCTCGGGCGTTTGCGCCAGTAAATCGAAGCGCATGCTGACCAGTGTCACTGTGATCGCCACCAGCGCGACGAGGCCGATGAAGCGATCGAACACCACCGCGAGCAAGGCGCCGGCTTTCCGATCTGTCTCTTTTAGTAAGAGGTAACTCTTGATGATGTCTCCGCCGGTGCCGCCGGGGAGGAATTGGTTGTAAAACATTCCGATCAGGAACAGTCCCGATAACCGTGCAAAATTTAGATTGATCCCCTGCACCTTGAGCAGAATCTGCCACCGAATCGCGGCCGCGACTTCGACAATGACGTAAGCGAGGATGGCAGCGGCGAGCCATTCAAATCGTGCGTGCGTTAGCGCCTGCCGCATCTCCGCCAGTTTCTTCGGGTCGTGGTAAACCCAGATCAAAAGCGCGATCGTGACCGCGAGCTGAAACGCCGTAAGCAGAATTTTTTTCATGCGCCGAAGTGTTCTTTCCAAGTCTCGACCGAGCGCCGAATTTCGGCGGCGGTTTGGTGCGGGCTCATCTCCCACACGAACTGGCAATTTTGCGGCAAGAGTGGCACGAGCTTGGCAAGATCGACATCTCCGGCAAACGGCGGCTGATGATCGTGCGCGGGCCAGATACAGTCCTGGACGTGCGCGCCGAACGCGCGGAGTCCGATGGTCCGCAGCCATTCTTCATGGTCTACGAATGCGAGGTTCTCCTTGATCTGGATGTGACCGAAATCATGCCAGTAACCAACCTGCGGTGAATTCATTTCATCGAGCAACGCCGGCAGCTCGCGCTCGCTCGGGATTTCTTCGTAACCCCGCCGGCCTTCCACCCCCAATTTCACATTTTTCCCGCCGGCATAATCGACGATCCGCCGGAGACAATCCTTCACTCGCTCGAGATAAGGCGGCGCGAGCGCTTCGCGTTTCTTAACCGCTGTGATTTTCTTCCGCACAAATTTCCGCGAGAGCAGTCCGCCGTTTTCGGTAAGATCGACCAGTTGATCGGTGATCGGCTGCATCCGGACGCTGCCGAGATGCAAGACCACAAAGGGCGCGCCCAGCCGCTCCGCGAAATCGACCGTCTGGAACGTCTGTTTTACCGCGCGCTCGCGTTCTGCCGGATAAACCGAGGAAAATTGGTAACAATCCGGCGACGCGCGCATCACTTCCACTGGCAACGGACAAAAATTGTGCAAACTGCTAATTTTGACCTTGCCCTGATCAAGCATCTTTTGAATGCCTGGCATGAGGGAAATCCGGATGCCGTGGCCGAGCTCGACCAGATCGAACCCGAGCGTGGTCTTGATCTCACGCAGCATTGCATCGCCGTCGGTGTGACGGTGTGAATTCCAGCAAGTGGAAAACGCGATCACGTTAGACAGCCGCGGCGACAGGCGGTTGAGGTGTTTCGGCTTGGTCCGCTTCCGGGATCCCCGGTTGGGCGCATTGCCTGCGGACGCGCCCGAGCACAAACAGCGCGACTATGGCATAACAAACAGCAGCGATCGCCAGCGCCGTGCGCATTCCGATCAGATCAGAGAGTCCGGTAATTCCTAATCCCGCGACCGGCATCAATCCAACAAAGCTCAACATAAAAACCGCCGAGACGCGCCCGCGCAAATAATCGGGCGCGCGTTCCTGCACGATGGTGTTGGCCAATCCAAAATTCATCGCCAGGCCGAGCGAGTTGAAAACCATCAGCGCCGTCGCCAGGTAAAAGCTCGGCGCGCGCGACAAGCTGAAGATCGCGCACGTGACAATCCCGACGTTCACCATCATGAACGGCACACGCTTCTCGCGCGGAATGCTGATTAAGAAAATTGCACCGACGACGGATCCGACGGCGGAGGCGCCCATGAGAAAGCCGAGCCGGTCCGCGCCCAGTCCGAGCACAAGCCGCACGTACAACGGCATCATCACAGTGATAATCGGAAAAATGAAGAGCGTCGTGGCAGCGATGAGCGCGATCATGGCCAGACTTGGTTTGTCTTTCGCGACATAACGAAACCCTTCTTTGATTCCACCCGCTCGTTTTTCTTCCTCCTCAGCCGTGCCACGACGTCGCGGCGGGATTGTGAACAATGCGATAATGAGCGCGACAAACGAAATCGCGTTGGAAAAGAAGGCCGAAGCTGCGCCCGATGCGCCAATGAAAATACCAGCCAACGCCGGTCCAACTACGCGCGAGCCGTGAAAGACAGCGCGATCGACCGCAATCGCGCTTTGGATCTCGTCGCGCGACACGAGCTCCGGGACGAACGCGTTGAGCGTCGGCATTTCAAACGAATTTGAGATGCCGAGAACGACTGCGAATCCGAGAATATGCCAGATCTGAATTTTGCCGTTCAGGATCAAAAAACCAATCGAGATGGCGAGCGCGATCTGGATGTACTGAGTGGTGAGAAGAATTTTTCGTTTATCGAATCGATCAGCCACTGAACCGCCGACCATCGTGAGCAGAAGCATTGGCAGACCCGCAGCGAGATTGGCCATCCCGAGCAAGAGTGCCTTGTTCGTGAGCGTGCTCATCACATAACCCTGCGCCATCACTTGCATCCAGGTGCCGGTGTCGGAGATCGCGCTTCCGATGATGTAACGGCGGAACGGACCGGGTCGCAAAACACGCAAGGCGTGCCGAGTCGAGACTTTCACTTCCGCGCTCATGGCCAAGACTCATACGCGGGGAGGAGCATTGCCGCAACGATGTGCGATCTTTCACTTCGTCACGATCACGCGCTCGCGAGCAAGAAAGAAAGCGTCATTGACAACGCCTGTTGGATTCCTAGCTTAAGCGCTCCCGATTCGCGCCGGAGTCTCACGCAACTCTTATGAAACGCACGTACCAGCCATCCAAACGCACCAGAAAACAGCAGCACGGTTTTCGCGCGCGCATGAAGACGAAGGGCGGTCGCGCCACGCTCGCACGCCGGCGTCAACGCGGGCGGAAACGGTTGTTGCCGAAGGGCGTTGAGCGCCATTTCGCGCGGCACACCCAAGCTTGATTTTGGTTTCCGAAAATCGAGATTGTTAGATAGACAATTTCGGTTCCAGATTTCGAAATTCCGCCAAATGTTTCGGATTTCGATATTTGAATTTCGAATTTAACATTGGCACCGTTAGCTCAGCTGGTAGAGCAAGTGACTCTTAATCACTGGGTCGTAGGTTCGATCCCTACACGGTGCATCAGCTTCACCGACCACGAATCACGAAGCAGAACATCAACGCGTTCAGTCGACGTACTTTTGCGCAATCGGCATTTTGCGGCCGAGGCCGAAAGCGCGGCTTGTTACTTTCAAACCGGGCGCGGCTTGCTCGCGCTTGTACTCGTTGAGATCGACACGGCGCTGGACCCAGCGCACGGTTTTTTCGTCGAACCCGTGGGCGATGATGTCGCGCGCGCTCAGATTTTCCTCTACGTAGAGTTGCAGGATTTGATCGAGGATTTCGTACGGTGGCAATGTGTCCTGGTCTTTTTGGTTCGGTTTCAATTCCGCGCTGGGCGGTTTTTCGATTGTCGATTTCGGGATGATTTCCCGATCGCGGCCTGCTCGCGACGCATGGTCGGAGTTGATCCAGCGCGCCACCTCATAAACCATCGTTTTCGGCACATCGCTGATGACGGCCAGACCGCCGGCCATGTCGCCGTAGATTGTGCAGTAACCGACCGCCAGCTCGCTCTTGTTTCCGGTCGAAAGAACCAGGTGGCCGAACTTGTTCGAGAGTGCCATCAGTGTCATGGCACGGAGGCGTGGTTGCATGTTCTCTTCGGTCTCGTTTTCCGGGAGACCTTTGAAGATTTCCTTGAACTGTGCTTTGAAAACGGCAAACGCGTCGACGATCGGGATCTCGAGAAAACAAATGCCGAGATTGCGGACCAGCTCGCGGGCATCATCGATGCTGCCGCGGGAGGAATATTGGCTGGGCATGGAAACGCCGGTCACGTTTTCCGGGCCGAGCGCAGCGGCAGCGATTACCGCCACCACCGCGGAATCGATTCCGCCGCTCAGACCCACTACGGCCGAACTGAAACCGCATTTGCGAAAGTAATCGCGCACACCTAACGAGAGTGCGGCGAAAAGAACTTCCGGCGTGACGCCCTCGTGAAATTCCATGACCGCCACGCCGGCGCTATCGATGATCGCTTCATCTTCACGAAAACCCGCCAGTTGCGCGAGCAATTTACCCGAGGAATTTACCGCGATGGAATTTCCGTCGAAAACAAGCTGGTCATTACCGCCGACCGCGTTGCAGTAAAAAATTGGACGCTGATAGGCGCGGGCGAGTGAAGCAACCATTTCGTATCGAATACCCGGCTTTTGCAATGTGAACGGCGACGCGCTCAGATTGACTATAATTTCCGCACCTTTTTCAATCAGACCGCGCACGGGTTCGACGTCGTAAAACGGACGGGGAAGGTAATGTTCCGTCCAGATATCTTCGCAAACGGTTATCCCGATCTTTTTGCCGCGTAGCTCGAATACTTCGACGCAACTGGCCGGTTCGAAGTAACGATCTTCATCAAACACATCGTAAGTAGGAAGAAGCGATTTGTAGGTTTTCCGAATTGGTTTCCCGGCTTCCAAAACCGCCGCGGCGTTGTGAAACGGCTTGCCGCGCCCCTCATTGCGATCGACAAACCCGACCAATAACGGCGCTTTGCCGACACGGGCGTGCAGTTGTTCGACGACTTTGATATTCTCCGGCACGAACCGCGATTTAAAGACGAGGTCCTGCGGCGGATAGCCCGGCACCGCCAGCTCCGGCGCGATCACCAGCTCTGCGCCAGCGGCCACGAGCCGATCGTAGGCCGACGCAATGAGCTGAAAATTGCCATTCAGATCACCGACGGTCGGATTGATTTGCGCAAACCCAATCTTCATTTGTGCGAAGCAGGTTATGCGGAACGCCGACCCCAGCAAGTTACAGTGCGCTTAGATGCCATCTGGTTTTTCGCCCCTTGAAGCTCAGCGGGCATTTCGGAGGGTCGCTCAGGGAGCGGCGGCTTTCCAGGCGCCGCGGGCCGGTTGGAAAACCTCCCCTCCATTTCTTGGCGTGACAACGAATACAAACTCAATATTTGCAGCTTCGAATTTGTTTCGGATTTCCCTGGCGCGCCGTAGCGCCGCGAAGGCGGCGGCATTCGGATTTCGGATTTTTCAGCTAGCCTAGGGCTGGCCCGGCCCCATCACCGCATGGTGCTGATAACCCTTGTTCAACGCGTCGTCCGCGCCTTCGACAAAGGTCCTGGCCCATTCGATCAGCCCGGCCGCGAGCAGTCCGGCGAACGCACAGAGAAGGACCTTTTGCACAAACGTTGCTTGCACCCCGTCTTTCAGAGCAGAGGGGATGCCAGCGACTCCCTACCAAAAGCCCCACTGCTTGGTTTTCATAATCCAAAGGCCGAGAAGAAGATTAGTGAGGGCATGGGTAAGGACGCAGGAGGAGAGGCTCTTAGTGCGATAGGCAACCCCGTTATAGACTGCGCCGGTCAAGAGTGCGGCGGGCCAATCGGCCATCGAGTGCGAGAAACCGAAAAGGGCTGTCACAATCCCGAACGAGAGCCAGGAAAATGTGCCGAACGGGACGTGCTCGAAATTTTCCTTGATGAAGTACCGCAACAGAAAACTGCGCCAGAAAATTTCTTCGATCAGCGGCACGACGACAACAAGCCGCAGAAAGCGGAAGGTCACAGTGGCCCAATACTGAGCCGGATCGGCCGCAAGGAAATCGGGATTAAATCCATTCGGTCGAGGGGCGAACCCGAGGAACTGTTGCGGCGCGATCCAGAGGACAAAAACCATCACTCCGACCACGATGGCGAAGCCCGCCTTGGCTGGTTTTTGCATTCGATAATCGCGCCAGAAAAAAATGACGAGCGCCCCGGAGGCGATGGCTTGGATCGGGTAAATCCAGAATTCCGGCGAACGAAACCAGCCGGCCACCTGCAACAGTGGTTCGAGCCCGAACAGGATGACGAACACCGCGAAAGGCGCGGAATAGGCGATGAATTTTCGGCTGTCGGGCATGGTAGTTGCAGGATTGTTTTGAATGATTCCACCGGTTCCCGGCAAGGCTGAATCGACCCAGACCGATCCGGGCGACCTGGCGCGAGTGCTCGAGCTGGAGTTGCTCAAGAAACGCGCGGCCTGGCAACGGGCCAGTGCCCGTTATCGCGCCGCCCGAGGCCTCAGTTTCCTTTTTCTTTTCATTGTAATTCTCGCTGCTGTCGGCGCGTTCTTCTTTCTCTTTTTGCGCGCCAAAGATGAAGCAGCTAACAGGCCGGGCGGTTCAATGACAAGCGAGCAACAGCCTTAACGCCGGAAAAGCCGCGTCGCAAGGCCCGAGAAACTCGTCAAAGTGTGGCGACGATTTGAATCGCGCTTTCAGCGCTGAACTTCTGAAATTCAACAATTCTCCTGGGGCGTTGCCCCAGGCTGTAATGAGCCGTGCGTTGGCGCTAGGATAGCTGGCGAAGATCGCGAACCGAGCGTTGCCCCAGGCTGTGATGAACAAGTGCGCCGTTGGCGCTAATAAAGCTGGCGAAGATCATGAACCGAGCGTTGCCCCAGGCTGTAAGGAACAGCCTCTTCGACGCTCAAGAATCTGAGCGCCATCGGCGCTCCTTCATTTTCAGCCTGGGACATCGTTCCAGGATTTCGCATTTCCAATTGAATGCATGAGCGCTGAAAGCGCGATTCAATTCAGCCAAGCTCGCCACGGGACGAGTCCGTCCGACGGGCAGGCTGGCCGACATCCGATTCAGCCTCGTTCCGGCCCAACTTACACGTCGTAGTACATGCTGAACTCGTAAGGATGTGGCCGAAGGCGGAGCGCATCGTATTCCTTTTGCTTTACGTCGATCCAATTGGCGATGAAGTCGGCGTTGAAGACGTCGCCGCGCAAGAGGAAGGAATGATCGGCCTGGAGGGCTTCGATTGCGCCGCGCAATGAATCCGGCACGCTCGCGATCTGGGCGAGTTCTTCCGGCGGAAGCTCGTAGAGGTTCTTGTCCAATGGGTCGCCCGGATCGATCCGGTTTTGAACTCCATCCAAGCCAGCGAGCAGCATCGCGCTAAACGCGAGATATGGGTTCGCGGCCGCATCTGGCGTGCGGAACTCGATTCGTTTCGCCTTCGGGCTCGGCGAATATGTCGGGATCCGGATCGCTGCGGAACGATTGCGCGCGGAATAAGCGAGATTCACCGGCGCTTCGAACCCGGGCACGAGGCGCTTGAAGCTATTCGTGGTCGGATTCGTTAGGCAGGTCAACGCGGGCGCGTGCTTCAAGATTCCGCCAATGAAGAAAAGCGCGGTCTCGCTCAGGCCAGCGTAACCATTCCCGGCGAAGAGTGGCTTGTCGCCATTCCAGAGGGAAATATGAGTGTGCATTCCTGAGCCGTTGTCAGCAAAAACGGGCTTTGGCATAAAGGTGACGGTTTTGTTATGCCGTTTGGCCACGTTGCGAATAATATATTTGTAATACTGCATCGAGTCGGCCATTTGCCGCAACGGCGCAAAACGAACGTCGATCTCGGCTTGACCAGCGGTGGCGACTTCATGGTGCTGCCGTTCGATGGCCACGCCGGCGCGCTCGAGCTCCAGGCACATTTCGTTGCGTATGTCCTGCAGACTATCCATTGGCGCGACGGGGAAATAACCTTCCTTCGCGCGGATTTTGTAACCGAGGTTCGGAAATTCTTCGCGCGCGCTGTTCCAATGAGCTTCACCGCTGTCGACGAGATGAAATGACGAGTTCGCCGAGCAGCTAAACCTGACTTCGTCGAAGATGAAAAACTCTGCCTCGGGTCCGAAATAAGCGGTGTCGGCGATTCCGGTCGATTTTAAATAAGCTTCGGCCTTTTCGGCAACGCCGCGCGGGTCGCGATCGTACGGTTCGCGCGTGATCGGATCGACAATCGTGCAAATGAGCGAGAGCGTTGGCTCGGCGTTGAAGATGTCGATCCACGCAGTCGCGGCGTCAGGGATAACGAGCATGTCCGATGCGTTGATCACTCTCCAGCCACGAATGCTCGAGCCATCGAAACCGAGGCCATCGGCAAAAATGTCCTCGCCGTATTCGGTCAGCGTGGTGGTGAAATGCTGCCACGTGCCGAGCAGATCGGTGAACTTGAAATCGATCAGCTTTACGTTGTTGTCTTTAATCAATTTGGTGACGTCGGATGGAGTTTTGTCTTTGGACATGTTTTTCTAAGGATGAGGGTTGAAGGATGAAGGAAATAGAAATGACGAAATCCGAATGTCGAATGTCGAAGGAATGACTAAATGACGAAGGCCGCACGTTGTCCGGATCTCGTCATTGGAGCTTCGTCATTATTTCGTGATTCGTCATTCGAACTTCGTCATTAAATTTACACTGCTTTCTCGCCGATTTCTTCCGTTCGAATCCGGATGGCGTGTTCGACCGGAAGCACAAACACCTTGCCGTCGCCGATTTTCCCGGTCTTGGCCGCATTCACCACTGCGGTTACGGCTTTATCGACCATATCGTCCGCCATTACGACTTCCACTTTCACTTTCGGCAGGAAATCGACCGTGTATTCGCTGCCGCGATAAATTTCGGTGTGTCCTTTCTGCCGGCCAAATCCTTTCACTTCGGTCACCGTCATTCCCTCGATCCCCAGCTCGGCGAGCGCTTCTTTCACTTCTTCCAGCTTGAATGGTTTGATGATCGCTTCCAGTTTTTTCATGTCCGTTTTGACGTTGCCGATGCCGGCCGCGTCGTAGCGCAGCGGACGCGGGTCGATGTAAAATCGTCGGCGCGCAGGGCTTTGTAAACGCGGGCAAAATGCACCACGCGCTCTCTTAGCAACAGGGCACTGCGAATGCAAGCATTGTTTCGCTCGGAGACTGTTGAAATACTGGAGCGGGTCGCGCGTAGAGGCAGAAGGGGCGGATGGCAAGGAGCGAGTGAGGCGCATCCCCGCAGCCGAAGGGTTGCGTCGATTTTGCCGCTGGCCGGTGTTGCTCGCTTGGCCGAGATCGCTGCGAATATCGGCACTGCGCTCGCGCCTTAGCCAGCGGCAAAATCGACAGCAACGCGGCCCACTCCAATATTTCAACAGTCTCCTAGAGCACGCGGTAAATTCGAATGCCCTTGGCCAACATGGCGTAGCCGGAAGTCGGAATGAGTCGCAACCAAGAAGGCGGAGTCGCGCTCGGCGCCGCCAAACGGAAAGCGAGGGTCTTTTGAATTTCTGGCGCTGTCTTGTTGCCCTGCCACATATAATGATAGGCGACAACGCTTCCGCCACTCGGGCTTGTCACCACGTAGTTAATGCCGCGCTGGCGCGCGATTCGATGCGCGGCCTCCTCATCATAATTCGCCAGAAAGCTGGCCTCGTCGCGGATCCCGACCGGGTTGTCCCAGTAAAGCGACCCTACGCCGCGAATGCCGGTAACGTATCCGATCCAGGCTTGCCGGACCTTCTGGTCTGAAAAAATCGCGATGGGCGAAGTTTCCCGACCAGTCGTCTGCAACACGCGGGCCGTTTCCATTGTGGCCAGCCGATCGAGGACTTCGACTCGGATTTGCTCGTTATTGTCTTGATTGCAGCACATCGTCCAGATCGCGATCAGGACTAACGAGAAACAAATGCTAACGGCGTACAAGACCGAAACTCCGGTCAACTTCCGCCACCCGCCGGGGTCGATCTGCGATGCGACCGGCAAACTCGCGTTCCTTTTCACATCGGCGAAGAGCGTTGCGGCGAGAGCGGCGGCGCTGGCCCCGGCGATTCCAGCCCAACGAAGTTGAACGAAACTGAGAATGATCGCAACCGCACAAGGGCACGCCATGGCCAGAAGCGCAACCCGATCGCGCATTTTCGAGCGGCCCGTGACGGCCCGCCAAATCGCGGCCATTACGATAAACATTGGCGTGCCAAGGTAGAGAATCCAAACGCTGCTCTTGGATGATGCGATTGATTGAAATTCGGCGATTTCGCGATGAAGCCGCTGAATGAATGGCTGATGCATGGTGTGCCATTCGGCCGGGCCGAACAGGATGCCGCCGGCGATCGCGGCCAGTGCGGCGCCCGCGGCCAGTGCAACCATCGCATCGGTGCGGCGGCGCGCTTTCCCGGCAAAGATCAAGCGCTGGATCCGAAAGAGGAATTCTCCACCTAACAAGAATCCAGCCGAGTAGACTGGATGGTTTACTTCCAGCTGCATGGCAAACGGTCCGGGCACGTATTCAAGAATGTAGAACAAGAGCGCAGCGACGGCGCCGGTAATTCCAAAGAGCCGCCAACATTCAGCCGATGGAAGATCGACTGGAGTTTCTGCAATGCCCCGATTCGATTTTCTCCGCATCAGGAACCGACACACCAGCAGGCCGGCCAAGACCCCGATGCCGGCGGCGGCAAGGCCAAAGGCCTGTTGCGTTGCGCCGATCCACATCGCAACTGCGGCTGATAAACCGGCGGCGAGAAACCAACGTCGCGAATTTCGCTTTCGTATGCCTGCCGCCAGACATACCAAGGCGCCGAAGCATGCGAGATCGTGCCATCCGTGGTGACCGGGAACAGCGTAGCCGAAATCATCATAAACGCGGGGCGAAGTTCCAAGGATAAGGACAGCGGCAGTCGCCGCCGGGGTGTTTTTAACGTAAAGGCCAATCCCGAGCAGAGCGGTGAGCACGCCGATATATAGAAGTGGATTTGCCCACATGGCTGCTGGCGGAAGCGCCTGGCGAACGGCAGTCCCAGTCGCAATCGACCACACTTTAGCGAGCGCGACGAGGTACCATGCATTGAGAGAGGCCCAACCGATATTCGGCCGGCCGTAAGGAGCGTTGTCCAGGTTGGAAACTCGAACGCGCAGTTTGCCCGTGTCGATCATTTCCCGCGCATATGCAATCCAGTAAAAGCTGTCGGCGCATCGAAAGAAAGGCGTGCCGGTAGCGTGGTGAGATTGGGTGAGGATTTGCGCGATCTCGAATTCACTCCTGGCACCGCCGAACCAAAGACCCGCGATTGCGCAAAAAATTCCGACCCCGCCGATTAACAGCGAAGAACGGCCGGAACGGAGAGGCAAAGTGATGGATTGGTGCATCGCGGCCAAAACTAAAGTCGAGGCGGATGGTAGAGATCGATGCCCTTGCTTGAGCAGAGGACGTGCCCGATGGGAAGAATCAGAAAACGCCCAACGCTCGACATCCAACGCCCAATTCAGCAGCAGCTTTGACTCACTTCGTGTAAATTCGTGGCATTGGTGTCTGAGACAGATTTTGGAGTGCGCGATATGTTCGCGCGCTTGAAAGCGACATGTCGACGTGCGCCAAAACTAAATCGCTGCCCGTTTGCGTGGTAAATTTGCGATTTTGTTTCGCCGCTTATACTGAATTGGATGGCGCGCGATTCTTTCGTTCATCTTCATCTGCACACCGAATATTCGTTGCTCGATGGCGCCGTGCGGATGCGCGAGCTGATGAAAAAGGCGCGCGAATTTAAAATGCCGGCGGTCGCGGTGACCGACCACGGGAATCTGTTTGGCGCGATCGAGTTTTATCAGGAAGCGAAGCGCGCCGGGATCAAACCGATTATCGGGTGCGAGGCCTACGTCGCGCCGCGTTCGCATAAGGAGCGCGCCAATTCAATGCGAGAAGCGGCCTATCATTTCACGTTGCTCGCGCAGGATGAAGTCGGCTATCGCAATTTGGTCAAGTTGGTCACGACAGCGCATCTCGACGGATTTCATTACCGGCCGAGGATCGACAAGGAATTACTCGCGCAACATGCCAAAGGATTGATCGGGCTTAGTGGTTGTCTCGCCAGCGAAGTCAATTCCGCGCTCCAGGCAAACAAGATCGACATCGCCAGGCAGGCTGCCGCCGAATACCGGGACATTCTCGGCCCGGAGAATTTCTTCATCGAAATGCACGATCACGGAATGGAGGAACAGAAATGGTGCAACGCGGTGCTGCCGAAGCTGGCGAAAGATCTCGGCGTCGGGCTGGTCGCCGCAAACGATGTGCATTTTCTCCGGCGCAGCGATCACGACGCGCATGACGTAATGCTTTGCATCGGCACCGGCAAAATGGTTAGCGACGAGCAAAGGCTGCGTTATCTGCCGGAGCTTTACTTCAAGTCGCCACAGGAGATGTGCGAAATCTTCAAGGATTTCCCCGACGCGATCGCGAATACGCTGGCGATTGCCGAGCGATGCCATCTCGAAATCGAGCTCGGTAAGTCGAAATATCCCGAATATCCGGTGCCGGAAGGGACGACGCGCGAAGCATATCTGCGCGAGCTATGCGCGAAAGGATTGGCCGAGCGGTATGGCGAGCGGGCCGGGCTCGACTCGCCTCCGCCTGGCTCCGGCGTGGCAGGCAATCAACTGCGCGAGCGGCTCGACTATGAGTTGAGCGTATTGGAAAAAACCGGGTTCGTCAGTTACATCCTGATTGTCTGGGATTTTATTCATTTCGCCAAAGAACGCGGCATTCCGGTCGGCCCGGGGCGTGGCTCGGCCGCGGGCTCGTTAGTCGCGTACGTGCTTGGAATCACAGACATTGATCCGTTGCAGTACGGGTTGATCTTCGAACGGTTTTTGAACCCCGATCGAATCTCACCGCCCGATATCGATGTCGATTTTTGCGAAGCGCGCCGGGGCGAAGTGCTCGAGTACGTTCGCCGCAAATACGGCGAACGCCGTGTCGCGCAGATCATCACCTTTGGGAAATTGAAGGCCAAGAGCGTCGTGCGCGACGTCGGCCGCGTCATCGGGTTGTCTTACGCCGCGGCAGATCGGATCGCGAAAATGATCCCTAACGAGCTGAACATCACTCTCGATTCCGCGGTAGAAAAGAATGCGGAGCTGAAACAGGCGATCGAGAGCGAGCCGGAAACCAGACAGGTGTTCGAATACGGCAGAATCCTGGAAGGCCTGTCGCGCAATGCCGGGGTGCACGCGGCCGGCGTGGTCATGGCCGATCGCGATTTGAGCGAATACATTCCGCTCTGTCGCGACGTGAAAGGCAACGACGTCATCAGCCAGTATCCGATGGGGCCTCTGAACGATCTCGGGCTGCTGAAAATGGATTTCCTCGGCCTGAAAACACTGACCGTGATCGAGGACGCGCTCACTCTCATCCGCAAACGTGAACCGAATTTTTCGTTGAAAAACATCGCGCTCAATGATGCCGCGACCTGTGCCCTCTTTAACCGCGGTGAGACGATCGGCATTTTTCAAATGGAATCGGGCGGGATGACGAGCGTGGCCAGGCAGTTCGACGTCAGCGGCATTAATGACGTCATCGCGTTGATCGCGTTGTACCGGCCTGGCCCGATGGAGTTGATCGGAGATTACATCAAGCGAAAAAAGGGACTAACAAAAATCCGGTACGAGCATCCGCTGCTGGAAGAAATCTGCGCCGACACGTTTGGCGTGATGATTTATCAGGAGCAGGTCATGGCCGCAGCAAGCAAGCTGGCCGGCTACTCGCTCGCCCAGGGCGATTTGCTCCGGCGCGCCATGGGCAAAAAGGACAAGGAAAAAATGGCGAGGGAGCGCAAGAACTTCATCGAAGGCTGTGCTGGCACGAACAAAATCCAGGAGAAAAAGGCGAACGCGATTTTTGATTTGCTCGAAAAATTTGCCGGTTACGGATTTAACAAGAGCCACAGCGCCGCCTATGCGCTCATCAGTTATCAGACCGCGTATTTAAAAGCGCATTATCCGGTGGAGTTCATGGCCGGTTTGCTCAGCAACGAGATCAGCAACACCGAAAAAATTTCTGTGTTGGTGGCGGAGTGCAAACGGATGGGAATCTCGATCCTGCCGCCAGACATCAATCGCAGCGCGCTGAAATTTGTTCCCGAAAGAAGCGCATCCATTCCGGTCGCAGAATTGGGAAGCGCAAGCGAGGACGCTCGCGTTACCATGGCGATCCGTTACGGGCTGGCCGCGATCAAGAACGTCGGCGCATCGGCCATGCAGATGTCGATCGAGGAACGCGACCGCAACGGGCCGTTCAAATCGCTGGAGGATTTTTGCAGCCGGCTCGGGACACGCATCGCGAATCGCAAACTGATCGAGAGTCTGGTCAAAGCAGGCGCATTCGATTTTGTCGGCCGCGACCGGGCGGAACTATTTGACTGCGTCGAACAATCGCTTGCTGCTTCGGCCGCCGCGCATCGTGACCGCGAGGCAGGTCAAGTTTCGCTTTTTGCCGATGAGGCGCATCTTCCGTCCTCGCGAAAACGGGCCGTCAAATCCTGGAGCGAACACGAAAAACTTTCCTACGAAAAAGAGCTGCTCGGTTTTTACGTCAGCGGCCATCCGCTCGACGCCTATGTCGATCTGATTGCGGCTAAAAATTTTCAGAGCATCACTTCGCTCTCGGAGATGGAGGACCGGACCACCTTTAAGGTTGTCGGCGCGATCACGCAGATCGACAGAAAATTTACGCGCCGCGAAGGCAAACCGTTTGCCGTGGTTTGGATCGAGGATCTGACTGGCACGCTGGAAGTGGTGATTTGGAACGAAGTTTATCTCCAGGTGGCTGACGCGCTAGCCACTGGCCGCGTCATCGCCATCCAGGGAACGATCGACGCTCGCGGCGAATCCATCCGCGCCACCGCGCAAAAAGTGCGTGTGCTGGCCAATGGTAATGGCAAATCAACCGGCGCATCCAGCGAGGAAGCGATGGTGCTTCTACGGTTTACAGCTGAAGCAACTAAAGAAGAATTGCGCGAAGTCCGCGAAATTCTGGCCAGCTCGCCCGGCGAACGGCCCGTGCAATTACTGTTCGATCGGGCCGAAGGCGATCCATTTCGCCTCGACGCCGGCACCCAATTTCGCGTCGAGCTGACTCGCGAGCTGGAAGAAAAACTTGCCCGCTGGCTCGTGATGACGAAATCAGAGCGACGCGAGTAATTTCGTCGGTCACGAGAGCAACAACTGGACGGGACGCTGACAGTCTCTACTACATGAAACTCGTAAATATTCGTGTATTTACCTGTCTTCAAGGAATATCCGAAGCAGTCATGCTACTCGATCGCTTGTTCGATGCCCTCAAAGCATTGGAGGACACTCCGACGAATCTTACCCGATCGAGGCATCGTTGAAAATCAAACTGGTGCAGGTGACACCGGCTTCCGCTTTTTGCAGCTCGGACAAATCGATTGGCCGGACCCGAAATCCTTTTCGCTCGAGCCGGTCACGAGTTTTGGGAAAACGGGCTGAAATAATCACCGTGTCCTCGACGCGCAACGCGTTGGCCGCGTCGGGCTCCTCTTCGGGGACATCGATCAAGTTGAACTCGCTCAGCTTCTTGGCATCGACCCAGGAACGATTGATCAGAAGCGTGCCGTCGCCGATGTCCGAGCAGGCGCTTTTCAGGTGAAGACAGTGTTCGACGGCGATGGGCTGGACATCGTAACCATGCGGCCGCAGAAAATATCGCAATTGGACAAGGCCGTCCTTGTTGGTGCGTCGAGATAAGCCCACGAACACGCGACGACCGATGCGCAGCACATCTCCTCCATCTAGTCTGGCGGGCTGGACGAAAAACTTGAGCGAACGGTAAGGCTCGAGCGCCCGCGCTATGCTCTCGACTTCAACCCGGCGGCTCGGCGCGCCCATGATTGGGATAAGCGCAACTTCATCAACGACCACGGCTGCATCTTCGACAAACACGGCATCGGAAAGCGCAGGCTCCGCCGGAAGCGAAATGATTCGGATGCCAAGCTCACTGAGACATCTCTGATACGATTTGTGCTGCGTGATGGCGGCAGCCACATCGATAGGCTCCCGAGCCTGGAACGACAGCTCGCAATCATTGATGCTCGCGCTCACTTCGCGAGTGATGGCGATCAATTGCATCGCGCGGAAGCGACATGTTTAGAGCATTCAGCCACAATTCAATCCAAGCTCCGGCTCCATTTTAAATACATTAGCGACGCGAGTTTCGTTTCTTCCCGCGGGGCTTTGGAGGGCTTGGTTCCGGACGTGGCGGCACGCCGAGCGATAGCTTTTTCTCCTCCAGGCCATTGCCGAGACAGAGGACGAGACTTTGGCCGGTGCCGGCCAAGCTCAAACCAGGCGGTGAACCGGCGACGGTTTGCTGCTTCATCCCGAGCGTCCAGGTGGAACCAAAGAGCGTGCCCCGGAAGTCCAGCTCGGTCACGGCGGGCGCGAGCGTGGCGCCGACCGGTTCGATATCGATCTGGTTAATGCAGTCGAATGCCTCCGTCGTGAGATCGAACATCGGAATCACGGGATTGATTTTGATGGCGAGCGCGTTCGAGTCGCGAAAGTCGATTTCGCCGTGCAGCGAAAGATCGACATCTTTTGTGCTCGCGTTTAAAAATTCGATGATGGCGTGATTGCCGGCAAACGTGATCCGACCATTTGCTTCGCGCAGGTTGAACGAAGGGTTCTCCAGTTTTCCGTTTAGCAGCTGAATGTCGCCGGTGATGCGCGGATGTCGCAAGCTTTCTGAGATCGACAGGCCTCCGCTCAAGAGTCCATCGCGGAAAACGGCGGGGAGAAAAAACGGTGGCGTGCTGCCGAGAAAGAGCGACGGAAACGTGATCGTCGCGCTCAAGGGTGATGCTGCGAAACGATTCCAGGTTGTTCCGATCGGTAACAGAAAATCTGCGCTGAAAGTGACCGGGCTTGACCCTGGAAAACCAAGTGTCCCATGCGTCGCCCATTTTCCGGACGTAATTTTCGCATCGATCTCCGCGGCAGTCAGTTTCGTCTTCTGCTCAGAAAGTCCGCGGAAGATCGACAAGTAATCAGCCAGATCGGCGATCTTACCGTGAAGTTCCCCCGAGTAATTGTGATTGCGCGAAATGTCGATATTGCCGGTTGCGCTAAGCAAATCGCTTTTGCGCTTTAACTCCAACTGTTCGACGGAAAGATCTCCGGCATTTAAACTCAGATTCGCGCGGAAACTATCGATCGCCGTTTTGAAAATCGTAAGTGCCGTCCCGCTGCACGTCACACGGCCACCGATTTTCCGGTCGGTTGTATCCATGGTCCCCTCAATCGACATCGCCCCGGCGAAATCGCCCGGGTCCGCCCCGAACAACGCCACAAAATCGCCGAGCTTGTCGATCGAGGCGGAGATGTTCCCGCGAAAGGTGGGGCTCAACCAACCGGACGATTTTTCCGGAAGCGCAGCCTGCCCGTTCAACGTGAGCTGATTGTTGCCTTGCTGCACATAGAGCTGCTGGATGTCGATATTGCGATTATAGAGCGACGCGCCCAGCATGATGACTTCCGCCGCGCGATTGCGCCAACTGAGATTGGTCAGCTCGGTCCAAAGCGAGGCGGTCGCGTGCGTTGGGTCTCGCCGGTTGCCGCGAAAAATAAATTTACCCGCGTGCAGCGCGCCATCGATTCGGTCGGTGAAGCCGAGCGCCTCTGAAGTTTGTGCGAGCGAAATATCGGTGGCCGAGGCGACGATATTCCAAGTCGGACCTCCCCTGCCCCAATCATCGGAAATCTCGGCGCGGATTTTTCCACTGAATGCGTCGAGGTCAAAATCGACATCGACCCGTTGTTGGGCCAGCTGTGACAGATCGATCCAGATCCATGGCAAATCGAGACCACGCGCGAGGCTTAAGCCTGCGAGAGTGAGACGATCGCCCTGCCAGTTCGTCGTGCCGCGCAGCTGCTCAAAACTCTGACGAAACCAAGGCGACACCACCTGGATCTCGTTCGCCTCGAAGTTTCCGGCCTCGATTTCGCTCGCGCTGAGGGAGACTCCACGCAGCAAAAATACCGACGGCCCATCTTCCATACGCAGATCGCATCGCCCGACACTGAGCTTGCCTGGCAAAATTTTTTGCAGCGCGCTCCAGCCCGATCGGGAGAGCAATTTTCCGCGAACGGAGCGGCGTGTTTCGGCGTGCAAGGTGTCGATCACCAGCGAGCTCACAGCGCGTTCGCGCTGGCGCAGGACAATCGCTTTCAAATTCAAGCTGAGTGTCCCCTGGTTTGCATCGACATTTACGGTCACGGGATTTGCCGGTGTGCTCGTGATGTGGATGCCGCGGAGCACAACGGGACGGAAAAGCGGCGCGTCAATTTTGTCGATCCTAACGATGAGATTTTGCTGGCGCAGGTTCCACAGAAGCCAAAGGCGCAAACCGCGCGCTACCGCAAAAGGCGTAATCAGAAGCCCGACCACGGCCGCGATCAAAAGAGCAAGGAAAATAGAGACGAGACGCTTTCTCACCGATCACCGGATGATTAATCCGGTTTCATCGCGCTGGAGAAGACCAAATGCAATCGCTGCGGCGTGTGAATTCGGTCGTTAAGCTGTTGCTGCAAAACCCGTTCGGCTTCGGCCGGCAGACCGTTCTCTTCTGCTTTTTCCCGCGCCAATTGCGGCAAGATCGACAATTCGGTTTGCACATCTTCGCCCGAGATTCGGTTCCAGAACCCGTTTTGAAATTCCAAAACATCGATCTGGTTTTGTTCGAGCCCAAGGATCCGCGCGTGGGGCAATTGCACGACGATTTCATTGGGGCGGATGTCGATGCTGAGATTTTGCCGGAGATCGAAGCCGGCTTTGGCGGTGAATGTGCCGTGCAGTTTGATCCGCTTCGAGCTTCCCGCCCAGGTGTGGGCCAGCTCGTGCTCGACTTCGATCCGGCCGGAGAGAACCGCCAGCTCGGTGATCGATGTTGCTTGCTCCAGGTAAACGCGATTGTTGATCGTAACGCGCGGCTGTAGGTGCGCGACGTCGATGAATGCCGCGCGCACTCGTTTGGCAATCTCCTCCAGTTCACCCGTGGTTTCTTTAGCCGTGCGCATCGGCCAGGTTTCAATGCGCCAGAAAACGACGAGAACGACCGTCGCGATGATCAGCGCAATGAGCATCAATGCCACCGGCCACGAAAAGCCCTTGGCATTGGAACGGGAATGACGAAGCACCAATGACGAATGCCGAATTAATGACGAATGACAAATGGGACGCGCAAATCAACGACCTGCTTCGGTTATTCGGCCTTCCTCAATTCCTTCGTCATTAAGAAAATACCAGAAAATACCGCCCCCCACATCCGATGGATGTGAAGGGCGGCTGTTCCCCCCAGAACATTCGTAGAAAGTTGCGCTGCTAGTAATCGACTTCCCCCCTGGTGGCAACTAAATTTTGCAGAAATTATAGAAACATCCTCATGTTTCGTCCACAGGATAAATATGTGCGGCGAGCGCGTACTTTTGGAGTGCGCGAACACGCTCGTGTGGCTGGGTAGCGCACGCGTCTCGCGTGCTGGCGAGCGCGTCCTCGCGATCGCGAACTTTCCTCTGAAGCTGATCGAGCGAATATACCTCCGCCGCGGGGAAAGATCGTTCTGGACGCATCGCCGCACCCCAAAAGATCTCTGCGCGCTTGCGCGAGAGAGTTTCAGGCGTTCTAGTTTTGCATGCGGGATTTGCCTTCGAAAAAGCGGCGTAGTCTGGCTGGCTCGCTCTTGGTCGCGCATCCGAACATGCTCGATCCGAATTTTCGCCGGACCGTTTTGTTTCTCTCGACCCACGATCCGGACGAAGGCGCGCTGGGCGTTATTCTGAACCGACCGCTGGACAAGCAAGTCTCCGATGTGGTGACGGATCCTGCGCCGGAAGGCCTGGCCGACGTGCCGGTCTTTTTGGGTGGACCAGTCGGGAACAACCAGCTCATGTTCGCGACCTTTGAGTGGCAAAAAAGTGAGGGCTTGAAAATCAAGCCCAGTGTGACCTTCAATGACGCCAGTGCTGCGGCCGAAAACGTGCCGAAGTCGATCTATGCGTTTGTGGGTTACGCCGGCTGGAGTGCGGGGCAGCTCGAAGCGGAACTAAAAGAAAAAGCGTGGGTCTTGCACAAACCGAACCGTGCCCTGCTGAAACCGGACCAATTGCCCAGACTTTGGTTCAACATTATGAAGCGCCTCGGTCCGTGGTACAAACTGCTCGCTGCCGCGCCCGATGATCCGTCGCTGAACTGAGTGACGAGTGAGCAGTTCATCTGTGTTTTTATCTTGTCACTTGTCACTCGTCACTTATCACTTGCTGTAATGATTATTGGTGTCCCCAAAGAAGTTAAGGAACAGGAACAGCGCGTCGCGTTGCTGCCATCGGCGGCGGAGCAACTTAAACGGCGCGGGCATACTGTGCTGGTGGAGAAAAATGCCGGCGTCGGGTCGGGTTATCCCGATGAAGAATATGGCAAGACTGGCGCGGAAATTGTCGATTCTGCGGCGGAGGTCTTTAAACGGGCCGACCTGATCGTGAAAGTCAAAGAGCCATTGAAGGCGGAGTTCCCGCTTCTGCGCAAGGGACAAATCCTTTTCACCTATTTGCACTTGGCCGCGAGCAAACCGCTAACCGAAGCGCTCTTGAGCTCCGGCGTGACCGGCGTGGCTTACGAAACGATTCAGGTCGGCAATCGTTTGCCGTTGCTCGAGCCGATGAGCGAGATCGCGGGGCGAATGTCGGCGGTGATGGGTGCGAATTTTCTCGCCAAGTACAACGGCGGCAGTGGCGTTTTGCTAGGCGGTGTGCCGGGCGTCTTGCCGGGCCGCGTCGTCGTGGTTGGGGGCGGGACTTCCGGAGTCAACGCTGCGCGCATGGCCACCGGGCTCGGCGCGGACGTCACAATTCTCGATGTCGATTTGGAACGGCTGCGCTACCTCGACCTGGCCATGCCGTGCACGCGCACACTCTATTCCAGCGAAGCGAACATGCACGAATTGATGGCCGGCTGCGATCTGCTCATCGGCGCCGTCCTTTTGCCGGGAGCGAAAGCGCCGAAACTGATCACGCGGGCGATGTTGCGGAAGATGAAGCCGGGCAGCGTGCTGGTGGATATTTCCATTGATCAGGGCGGTTGCGCCGAAACATCGCACCCGACGACACATGTCGATCCTGTTTATATCGAGGAAGGCGTGACGCATTATTGCGTGGCCAATATGCCGGCCGCTTACGCCCGGACATCGACCCAGGCGTTAACCAATGTCACCTATCGTTATGTCGAGCTGCTGGCCGACCTCGGTCTTGAAGGCGCCTGCAAGAAACAGCCGGCCCTGGTTGGCGGGATCAACACGCGCGATGGCCGCCTAACCTGCAAGGCCGTCGCCGAAGCGCACGGTCTCCCGTATCAGCAGCCTCTTTAATTCACGCCGATTGAGTAAATTGCTTGCCGAAGAAAAATTTTGGCAGGGCCAAAAAGGGGCCTTGCTACGATTCAGCAATTGACCCAATATCCCTGCACAAACCTAACACTATGAACAAAATCATCTGCATTCTGGCCGGTGCCGCGCTTCTTGCGGCGTGTGAACAAAAGACTGAAACCGCCGCCCCGACTCCGGAGGCTACCAGCCCACCGGCAGCGGAGACAACGGCCGCGCCGGCGCCAGCTGCGCCAGAGACGTCGCCTTCCCCGGCAACGACCCCGTAAAGAACCAACCAACAAACTCTATGATAAAGAAAACGATCTGTCTGCTCCTCGGCCTCGGCTTGCTCGCAGCTTGTCAAGAAAAGTCAACCACTGTGAATCCGCCAGCCGAGAAGAGTGAAAGCAACACCACCATCATCAACAAGGAAACGCCTGCGCCGGAAGCAAAAACGGAGACCAAGACGGAAACGAATGTGAATGTGAACCCGTCTCCATCGCCGTAGCTCCATCCGGGTCGGTCCTTTGCAAAGTCTTCCCAGGAGCAGCTTTCCGGGAAGACTTTTGCTGTACGGATTCTTGTAAGATAGTGCCACGATTTCACCTTTCGTTTCCCAAAAATCGCCGGCTGACGCGCGCTGCTGAATTCGAGCGGGTAAAACGCGAGGGCTTTTTGCAACGCGGAAAGCTTCTGATGCTCGGCGTTTTGCACGTCGAATGCACCGGTCCATTTCGCGCTGGCTTTGTCACCTCGCGTCGGCTTGGCAGCGCCGTGGTGCGAAATCGTGTCCGCCGGCGTTTGCGCGAGATTGTTCGACGTCATCAGCAGGAAGTGCGCGCGAGTTTCTGGATCGTTGTCATCGCGAAAAGCGACGCTGCGCGTGCTAGTTATCACACGCTGGAGGATGAATGGTTGCGTCTGGCCAAGCGCGCTTCTATTCTAGCGGCCTGATGCTTTCGATCGTTCGGGCTCTCGTTCATCTCTACCAATGCACGCTCTCGCCCTTGTTGGCATTGCTTGGCGGAACGGGTTCCGGCTGTCGCTTTCAACCGACCTGCTCCGCCTATTTCCTGAAAGCGATTGAGATGCACGGCGTTGCGCGCGGAAGCTGGCTCGGCCTAAAACGACTCGCTCGTTGTCAGCCCTGGGGCGGCTGCGGTTACGATCCCGTCGCGCCGCGGTTTCATCCAGCTTCGAACAATCTGCATTCAGCGTCAGGATTACCAATCGAACCTCATTGTGCTGACTAGAACGCCCATCGGAATTTATGGATCGAACCGCGTGGATTGCCGTCATACTTTGTGTCGTTGCCCTCGTTCTGTGGGAGATCTATGTCACGCGGCAAATGCAGTTGCGTCCCGCTCCTGCCCCGCCCCCTTCCCCCGCCGCGCCTGCACTCGTTAACCCGGCGCCGACGCCACTGCCTCCTTCGGGCACGGCCGCCCCTCAAGCCGCCACTGGCGGCGCCACGGCCGTGTCGTCGCACTTTCCTGAAAAGCTCGAAACGCTGCGCAACGCCGATGCGGAACTGCATCTGACCAATCGCGGCGGTGCGATCAAAGAAATTGTTTTACTGAATTACAGCGCCGAGGGCGGGCAGCGCGTCGTGCTGAGCTCGGCCAACACCATCCCGGTCGGGGCGATTGTCGATCAACCGACTAACCCGATCTTGAGTGAATTTACGGCCAAGCGTAACCAGGACGGCTCCGTGCAGTACGAAGCCGTCATGCCGGACCAAGTGACAATTCGGAAAAAGTTTTCCTTCATGCCGTTCAAGGACAAGAAAGACAACTTCCTAATTGCGATGGATGTCGATCTGATCAACGGCGGCGCGCAGCCGTATTCGGGCAATACTTACTTCGTCGCGCTCGGTTCGGCCGCGCCGGTCCACGCTAAAGATTATCCTAACTTCACTCGACTCGTCTGGTGCATCGGCGGACGTGCCAAAGGCGTAGACGTCGGGTGGTTCGGCGGTGGCAGTGGGTTTCTCGGCCTGGTCGGTTCGCACGCCCCGCGGCCATTTTATGAGGAAACCTTCGCGGGCGGCGAATGGGCCGCCGTCAGCGACCAGTTTTTCACCACGTTGATCGCGCCGTTGACCGCAAAAGCCATAGGCGTCTGGGGCCGCCGATTCGATGTGCCACAATGGCCGGAGCAAAAGGCGTCCGGAGTGGAGGGCGCGATGGCCATGCCCGCCTTCCAAGTTCAGCCCGGCCAGACTTACAACACGAAATTCGAAATCTACGCCGGGCCGAAGATTTATCATCGTCTGGCCCAGCTGCCGCATAACGAAGCCGAGATCATGGACTTCGGCATGTTCAAGATTGTCTGCCAGTTTCTGCTCAATTTCATGAACCTGTTGCACAGCTGGCTGCACGATTATGGTCTGGCCATTCTTGCCCTAACGACTGTGATCAAGCTGACGCTTTGGCCGATCCAGAACAAAGCCAACAAATCCATGCGCCAGATGGCCGCGCTCTCGCCCAAGATGCAGGAGCTGCGCGAGAAGTACAAGGACGATCCGACGCGGATGAACCAGGAGGTGATGAAGCTTTACAAGCAATACGGCATCAATCCCGTGGGTGGTTGTTTACCGATGATGATCCAGATCCCGATCTTCTTCGGCCTGTTCAAAATGCTTGGCCAGGCCGTGGAATTGCGAAATGCCAAATTTCTCTGGATCAAAGATCTCTCCCAGCCCGACACCCTGGCCTATTTGCCGGTGCTCGGCTGGCGGATCAATCTCATCCCAATCCTGATGGCCGCTTCGCAAATCTGGCTGATGGCGATGACGCCGAAAACCGGCGATCCGACACAGCGCCGCGTGATGATGTTTACGCCCCTGATCTTTTTATTTATCTGCTACAACTTTGCCGCCGCTCTCGCGTTGTATTACACTACGCAAAACCTGTTCAGCATTTTGCAGTTCTACATGAATAAACGACAACCGATGCCGACCTTGGAAAAAGTCGCGTCCGTTGGAAAACGAAAAGGATGACGCCAAAGGAATTACTCGACACCATGCTCGGCTATCTTGGCTTCGTCGTCCAAATCGAGGAGCAAAAGGATGAGGCTGGCAATCCCGTCCTGCAGATTTACACCGAGGAAAGCCGGCGCCTGATCGGGCGCGACGGCGAAACACTCGCCGCCATTCAGTTTTTGCTGAATCGCCTTTTGCAGACGAAGGACAAAGACGCTTCGAAAGTGATTGTCGATGTTGAGCATTACCGGTCGATGCGTGAGGACCGGATTATCGAGCGCGTCCGCGCCCTGGCGGAGCGTGTCCGCATCACCGGCCGCTCGTTGCAACTCGAGCCGATGAATTCCTACGAGCGCCGCATCGTGCACAACGCCTTTAAAGACGATCCCGACGTGGCGACGTGGAGCCCCTCCGATTCCGCCCGCATCAAACAAATCACACTGCTAAAGCGCCAACCAAAAAAGGAACACCCCCACAGCGCCGCCGCGTCTTAGCCGCGGTTTTACCAGGAGCGACGGCTTGGGCAGGGGTCACTCCTTGCTCAAGCCATCAAAGATGGCCGCTCAGGCTTGAGAGGGTGATGTTTTCCAGCGCAATCTCGTTAGGGCGAGAGAGCGCATAAGCGATGGCGCCGGCTACCTCGTCAGGCGACATCATTTTCTCCCGTGGCCAATCACCCGCGACGCCGTCCCAAATTTGGGTGCTCGTCGCCGCTGGATAAATATTGAGTACGCGAATCTTGCGGTCGCGCAGTTCTTCGCGCACCGATTGCGAGAAACCTTCCAACGCAAATTTGCTCATACAATACGCGCTCCAATTTGCGTAACCAGTTTTCGCGGCGATCGAAAGAATGTTCACGATACTCGCGCCCGGCGGCATTTTCGGAGCGAAATGCTGGATCAACAAAAACGGTGCGGTCACATTTACACCCACCGTCTGTTCCCATTCGACTTCCGTGATTTCGGCGAACGGTTTCACGACCGCCACCCCCGCGTTGTTGACCAGAAGATGCAGCGGCTGATTGCCAACCTGGGCGATCAAATCGCGAACGCCCGAGGCAAGGGCGAGATCATGGATCAGCGGAATAACTTTCCCGCATAGCGGCTCTACCATTTTTCGTGTTTGCGCGAGCGCGACGGTGTCGCGTCCGTGCAAAAGCAACGTCACATTCCTGGTCGCGAGCTTTTGCGCAATCGCGCGACCAATTCCTCGGCTCGCGCCGGTGATGAGGTAGCGTTTCATGACTGGTTACGCGCGACCGCCGGCGCGTCGTGGGCGAAGAATGGACGGCTCGGCGATCCGTTCCTACCAATGCGCTACGTTCGGCGTAACGTAAACCTGTTATTCGGTGTCTCCCAAAGGCGCAAACGAACCAATCGTTGCCCGACGCGATGGTCGATCTTGGGCCAGAGCGCGCGCACGATGTTCTCCCCCGTCGATGGACTTTCTCGAAAATCCTCCGTCTCCAGATCGAGATGCCGGTCCTGCCACGGCTCGAGTGACGCTTCGATTGCGCTCCGAAGCTTCAAGAAATCAAAGAGGGTTCCGCTGCGCGAGTCGTACTCGCCACCGACCGTTGTTTCCGTCGCATAAGAATGACCGTGGCCTAACGGATTATTGCATTTGCCGTAAAGCTGGATGTTTTCTGTCTGGGAAAGCCCAGAGGCATGAAGCCGGTGCGCCGCGCTAAATGCCATCTCCATTCCGAGAAAAACACTTTTGTCTTTCCAAAACTCGGCAAAGAAATCGTTGCGCTCGTGCAGCCGAATGCGATGGAGCGATGGCACATTCGCGCTGACGCGCTCGAAAAGGTAGGCGGCCAGGCTCTCGGTCGTCATCGGACGATCTTTCAAGTCACGGATTTCGTTCAGAAAACGATGATCGAGCTCCGATCGCAAGGAATGCAGGGTCGATTCGATTTCGTGGTGCCGCACAAGGGGAGATCCGCCGGAAAATTTTTCGGCGCGGAAAGTCACGCGGGCACGGTAATAATGTCCATGCGGCGAGATCGCGTCGCCAAAAGTCTGTCGATTTTCTTCGTCGCTCAGATGCGGCGACCTCGTTCGGCGCGCGGCCGAAAAACCAAATCCATAATTGGCATCGCAAGCCCCGCCGGCATAAAACGTTGCGCTTCGCCCCGGTAATTCGGTCAAATGACACGCGCAGAGGTTTGCATCGACATCGGAAAAGAGCGGGGCAACATCGAGATACAATTGCCGGGCGATGTTCTCCGGCGTCGGCGGTCCCGCAGTCGTGGTCCGAAAGGCCGGATTCTGCTCATTCAGAAATTTGTGATCGAATTTTTTAGCAACGACATCGCCGGCACGGTCTTTGATTTTGCTGATATTGATTAACATGCCGGTCGTGGGATTCACCGGACCAGTGAAAACGAAATAGGCGACGTAGTTTCGACCGGTTCCATAACGTGCGCCCGTCTCCGGACCGAATGCCATCAAGTTTTCTTGATCGCTCCAATCGGGCACAAATAGCCGGCGCGACGCGGAAAATTCCAATCGTTTGCTGACCGTAAGCAGCATGATTCAGCAAACACGGTGTGGGGGATCGCGCAACAACTTGTAGGCCGTCTCTGTGAGGCGGCAGGCGTCTGACACAGACGCCCTACAATTATTCTCGCCGCTACTCCTTGAGCAACGCGAGGAACTCGGAGCGGGTGCGGGCGTCGTCCTTAAATGTGCCCAACAGACACGATGTTTTCATGACGGAGTTCTGTTTTTCAACTCCCCGCATCATCATACAAAGATGTTTCGCTTCCACGACGACGGCCACGCCCGCCGGCTGCAAACAATCCATCAATGATTCCGCAATTTGCGTGGTGAGATTTTCCTGAATCTGCAATCGCCTCGCGAAAACATCGACAATTCGCGCGACCTTCGAGAGCCCGATCACTTTTCCGTTCGGAATGTAAGCGACATGCGCGCGGCCGATAAACGGCAACAAATGATGTTCGCACATGGAGTAAAGCTCGATGTCTTTCACCAAAATGATCTCGCTCGCGTCGGATTCGAAGATTGCGCCATTAACCATTTTCTCGACGTTCTGGCGGTACCCTTGCGTCAGAAACTCGAACGCCCGGGCCGCCCGTTCCGGAGTTTTCAACAACCCTTCGCGATGCGGATCCTCGCCGATGGCCTTGAGCAGTTCGCGGAACGACTTCTCCAGCGTCTGAAGGTGCTCGCCGTCGAGGTGATTCACGCTTCGCGTCAGCGGCTCGCTCCGTTCCAAGACTGAATTTTCCGTGCGCAAGGTAGACAATTTACTCAAGGAGGGGCGATTTCCAAATCGCCTCGGCAGTCTGGAGACCGCCGCTCCTTTTTTAATCCAGCCAAGCTCTGTGGATATTTCGTGTCGTCGAGCGCGAGCGACTCCTCGGTGAGCTCGAGCGTGTGTTGGGTGTCGAACATGACCGCGAGCTCTTCCGTCCGAGTGGCGTTTCTGCTCGCCATGATCGTGCCGGGATGCGGGCCGTGCGGAATGCCGCGTGGATGCAAGGTAATCGAGGCCGGCTCAATCCCACGGCGCGAACCGAAATTGCCACGGACGTAAAACAAAACCTCGTCCGCTTCGACGTTATCATGCACCCACGGAATTTTTACCGCCTCGGGATGGGTATCGAGCAAGCGCGGCGCGAAAGTGCAGACGACATATCCGCGAATCTCAAATGTCTGATGAATTGGCGGCGGTTGATGCACCGTGCCGGTGATTGGCTCGAAATCCTGCGCATTGAACGTAAACGGATAGAGATATCCATCCCATCCGAGCACGTCGAAAGGATGATGCGCCATCGTCACGCGGGTCCAGCGTGGACCGTCTTTCACCAGAATATCGACATCTTCTTCACGGTCGATCGTGATCAATTCCGTCGGGGCATGTATGTCGCGTTCCGAATAGGGTGCGCCCATTTTGATCTGGCCTTCGTGATTCAAATAACGCTTCGGAATTCGGACCGGCCCAGCCGATTCGAGAATGAGATAATCTTCCTCCTCCACCTTATCCGGCACGATCCGGTAAGTGATCCCGCGCGGAATAACGATGTAATCCTCCGAGCGATACGGCAGTTTACCGAAGACCGATTCGACCACGCCGCTGCCTTTGAACACGAAAATGATCTCATCGGCTCCGCCGTTCTTGTAGTACTCGAATTTATCGTACGCCTGAGCCGGCCTTGCTCGATACGCCACGACGTCCTGGTTGAACAACATTGGGATCCGCCCGGTGTAAAGATCGCCGCGGCGCGGAATGTTCGCCGTTTTAAGGTGGTGGTGACGAAGCGGGCTATCTGTAACTTTTTTTAGTTCGTGCTGTTTGATCAGCTCGACATTACGGACACGCGTGGGTGGCCGCAGATGATAACAGATCGAATACGCTTCATCGAAGCCTTCGGTCGTGAAAACGTGCTCATAGGCGATGCCTTCGTTCTTGTAAGTCGGCGCCGCGCCATTGCGATGAAACCAGATATGATGCTTACTCGGCATCTGGCCCAGTTTTTGGTAATACGGCATGGTCGATCCTCCTTTCTCCTAGATTGTCATTCCGAGCGTAGCGAAGAATCTCGATCATCGGCCTTTTCACACGCTCCCCGCCAAGCAAATGGTCTGAGATGCTTCGCTGCGCTTATCATAACAGGAATGTTTACAAATTCCCTCGCGCTTCCTGTTCGCGTTCGATCGCTTCGAAAAGCGCTTTGAAATTGCCTTTGCCAAAACTCTTCGCGCCTTTGCGCTGGATGATTTCATAAAAAAGCGTCGGACGATCTTCCACCGGTTTGGTGAAGATCTGGAGCAAATAGCCTTCGTTATCGCGATCAACCAAAATGCCGAGCCGTTTCAACGCGTTCAGCTCCTCGTCGATGTGACCGACGCGATCGAGCAATGTGTCGTAGTAGCTCGAAGGAATGTTCAGGAACTCGACGCCGCGATTTTGCAGATCGGTCACAGTCTCAATGATGTTGTTGGTCGCCATCGCGACGTGCTGCACGCCTTCGCCGTCGTAGAACTCGAGATACTCTTCCACCTGCGATTTCTTCTTGCCTTCGGCTGGCTCGTTAATCGGAAACTTCACGAAACCGTTGCCGTTGCTCATGACTTTGCTCATGAGCGCCGAATACTCGGTGGAAATATCTTTGTCGTCGAAGGTAAGGATGTTTCGGAAACCCATCACGTCCTCGTAAAATTTCACCCATGGATTCATCTGGTTCCATCCGACGTTGCCGACGCAATGATCGACATATTGCAGCCCAGTCTGGGGCGGATTGTAATTCGATTCCCATTTGCGATAGCCCGGCATGAACGATCCCCGATAATTTTCACGCTCGATGAAGAGATGTACGACTTCGCCGTAGGTGTGAATCCCGCTCATTACTACCTCGCCGTCATCATCGTGCAGCGCCGTCGGCTTCATATAACTCTTGCCCCCGCGCTTGGTCGTTTCTTTCCAGGCCGAGGTCGCGTCTGCGACGCGCAACGCCAGCGCTTTCACGCCGTCGCCATGTTTGTCAATATGATCGGCAACCAGGTTTTTCGAGCGAATCGGAGTTGTTAGGACAAGCGTGAGTTTATTCTGCCGGATCGCATAGCTCGCGCGATCTTTGATTCCCGTTTCGGGTCCGGCATAGGCCAGGCTCTGAAAACCGAACGCCGTTTTATAATAATGCGCCGCCTGCTTCGCGTTCCCGACATAAAACTCGACGTAATCCGTCCCTTGAAGGGGCAAAAAATCGTGTTCGACTCCGGGAGCAGTTCTCGTTTTTGGAGCAGCAACTGTCGTTGGCATAATGGCCTCCTAACTTCTGACGCTGGGTGCGCCTTCAAAGTATAAGATCGACAATCGCCTACCGCAAGATTGCTCCTTGTGGTTCCCAGAGCTGAACCACTTATAGAGTGGGTTTGCCGATTAACTTCTCCAGCGTTCGCACGGCATAGTCGTATCCTTCAGGCCATTGGCTTTGGCGCGGGCCGGCGATATTGAGAATATCGATCTTGTGCTTCGCCAGGAAATCGCGAATCAAATCCGCGGCGGTTTCAGCAGAAACGGCAGAGGTATCGATCAATTGATGCGGACGATTCAGTTCGCGGCAAAACCGAACGGTCTCGGCTGAGCCACCGCTGAGTTGTCGATCGTAAATGATTACGGTCCCATGGGACTCGCTCACGTTTTGCCGCGTTCGCGCCGAATAATCGCCCTGCCGCAATTCTTGCACCGGATAGCGGGCCGGAATCTTGCCGTATTCATCCAGCCGTCCGGATGGGCACCAGCCGCCGCAAGCAATTCCGTGCTGGAGCGCGACATCCAGAGCCGCCCGATCGACGCCGGTCTGGCCGCCCGAAATAATTTTCACTGCGGGTCAGGCCTGAATCTGTCTAACGAACAAAGGAATCGACGCCTCGTGCCGATCATCCATCGCCAAATCGATAGAATATTCTCCAAACTTCGGCAGCTTCAATTGCTGAAGAACGAGGACGAGACACGAAGTAATGCTCGATTCGCCCGGAGGAAATTGAACCTGAGTCGTGGTGTCGAGTGTCGGCATGATCCCTTTGCCATCGGAATCGACAAACGAAATCCGGATACGTTTTTGTCCTTCCTCCAACCGCTCGTAGCGCAGCTTGATCGCCAGTGCGCATTGCGGATGTGTCACCGGCGCTTCTTTTGCGTTCAGCCGATCGAATGATCCGAGGATGTTCAGTTTGCCGCCAGCATCGGTCGTGGCGGCATCGCACAAAGTAAAAATTTCAACTTTCATCGTTTTGATCGCGCATCTTCGTCGAAGGAAGTGCGAATGTCGATCTTGGGTTTGCTGGTAGGGAAACTGACAGTTTCCCGCATGGCTGCGTTCTGAAGAAGCTGTCAGCTTCTCCTACAGTTTCCCCTACCGGCGGCCTCCATCATTCCTCGCCATGGAAGTAATCGATCTCGGTTCCTTGAACGATCACTTCTTCGTTGTCCGCCTTGAAGACGGCGAATTTGCCGCTGTCTGGATAATGACAAGTATCGCCGCGCGGATTATCAGCGATTACGTAATAAACGAAATCCTCTGCCCCATCGTTCATGAGCTGGTGGGCTTCACCCGGTCCAAAGAAGAATGCATCCCCCGGCCCGACTTCGGTTATTCCATCCTTGTCGCGCACTTTGCCACGACCTGAGACTACGTGATAAAACTCCGATTCCGATGAGTGCGAATGATACGGGCAAAGCGCTTTGCCTTTTCGAATCCGCACCAGCGCGACATCGAATGGGTGCCGCTTCATCAGATCGAGCGACTCCGGTTCGCGACCCAGCGCGATGGAAATGTTTTTCGTGAATCGTCCGAATTTTCCGTTAGGCGAACGCCTCTCCTGCTCCGGTATTTCTTCAAGGTTTACTTTACGCATCGAGGAAATTTGTTTGGCCCTACTTTTCAGCCGTTTTCTAAACGGGCGCGCCGAAGATTGCAACTACCAGCCGATTTCAAACGCGGAAAAATCTCACCAGACCAACTTCTTCGGCAATTTTTGTTTCAGGCTTTCCACCGGGTCGAAGAGATCGCCCAACTTTTCCGCCCGTTGCAGCGTTTGACCAGAGCGAAATCGCAAAAGCTCGGCCTTCTTTTTCTTGAGACAATTTGCGGCTTCCTCCCAGGTTACCGGCGTGGACACGGTCGGCTCTTCCTTTGCGCGCAACGAATAGACGCAAATCGTCGTCTTGTGTTCGTCGTTCTGGCTCCAATCCACCAGCACCTTTCCTTTCCGTAATTCCTTCGACATTTTCGAGACGACGAGATCGTGGCGTTCGCGCTCCAAGTATTCCGCCAGCGCGTGCGATAAAGTCTTGGTTTCGTCGTAGCTCACCGGCGTGTTCAGCGGGACATAAACTTGCAGGCCTTTCGAGCCGCTCGTCTTCGCGAAACTTTTCAACTTGAGTTTCGCCAATAGATCGCGCAACCAAAGGCCGACCTGACAACATTGAACCATATCGGCCGGCGGCCCGGGATCGAGATCAAACACCATCATCGTCGGCCGGTCGATCTTGCTCTTGCGGGAGAGCGATGTGTGCAATTCCAAATCGGCCAGGTTCGCCGCCCATACCAGCGTCGGCAGATCGTTGGCCAGGCAATAGTCCATCGTTCGATTGTTGCCTTCGCTCCACACCTTGGCCGTCTTGACCCAGCTCGGCCGATGTGATGGACAATTCTTTTCGTAGAAGAATTCGCCCTCCACGCCATCGGGATAACGCTTCATCGTTAGCGGCCGATCTTTCAGATGCGGCAAGAGCACCGGCGCGATCCGGATGTAATAATCGATCACCTCGCCCTTGGTGAAGCCGACTTTTGGGTACAGCACCTTGTCGAGGTTGGACACCGCGAGCCTTTTCCCTTTAACAACAAGCTCGGCTTTTTTGGCCATGGTCGCAAACGTCGAACACCGAACGTCGAACGTCCAACGTCGAATGCAGGGTTTTGGAATTCGATGTTCGGCGTTGGGCTGCCTGCTCGCGAAAGCCTTCGGAGTTGAGCGTTCGGCGTTTTCTTACTCGTTACGCAAAAAATCGCTCGGGTGAGAGCATGGGTTGCGGTTGGCAAATGCGCGCGACACAATGCTCCCAGCTCTCGTGTCCGCTCACAATCTCAATCTCGACGCGCAGGAAATAAATCGGGACCTTGAGTTCCGCTTCCGACAATCGAGGCATGCGCACGGCATCTTTTTCTGTCGTCACGATCATTTCCAGATCCCGCCGGATACAACGACTGATGAAACTGAGCAGCTCCGCTTCGCTGTAATAATGATGATCGATGTAACGCTTGGCCAGATCGAGCTGCGCGCCTAAGCGTTTCAAGGCGTGCTCGAAGCTTTCCGGCGCGGCGATGCCGCAGATCGACCCGATATACCTGTCGCGCAAAAGCTCCAGCGGCAATTGTTCGCCGGTGTAAATATGTTGCAGATAAAGCGGCTTGTGCGCGCACTCGATGATCTCGGCTGTGCGATTGTAACACCGGATGCGTTGGATGAGCGTGTCGTTCGATTCGCCGGTGTTTTTTGTAATAAAAATATAACTGGCGCGCCGCAGATTTCGTGGCGGCTCGCGCAGCGTTCCGCGTGGCAGGAGAAACTCGTTCCCGAACGGTGCTTGTCGATCCACCAGAACAATGTCGAGCCGGTGTTTCAAATGGAGATATTGCAAGCCATCATCCAGCAACAGCGTGTCGGCTTTCCATTTGTCGATGGCGAGACGGCCGCTTTTGACCCGGTCTTTGTCCACGAGCACAACCACGTCCTTTAAATTGTGCGCCAGCATGTACGGCTCGTCCCCGGCGGCTAACGAATCGAGCAGTAATGATTTCCCATCGGAAACAATGCGCGGAGGATCAACCTGATCGCGCCGCAACCTCTCGAACCAGTTTCGCTTCCTCCTCGGAACGCTTTTATAACCGCGACTCAAGATCGCGACCCGGCGTCCGCCCATTTGCAAGGCACGGGCAAATTTTTCTACGACCGGCGTTTTCCCCGTCCCCCCGACGGTGAGGTTCCCAATGCTAATGACCAGACACCCGAGCGTGCGCTCGCGAAAAATCCGTTTCCGATAGAGGAAAAGGCGAAGCCGGACGATTTGCCCGTAAATCCACGAGAGGGCAAGCAAGACCGCGCGCAGAATTGCGGCGCGAACTCCGCGTCGCCGCTCCAAGACAACGTCTATCCCGAACTGTTCCAGCGCTTCAAGACGGCGACCCATGTGGTTAATGATGAATGGCGAACGACGAATGACGAATTTGTGCGCCGCGATTATCGGCGGACGTAATGATCATGCTCGCCGATATCGGCTTGGCCGCCGCAGCCCTGGCCAGGGTGGCCCCTATGGCGCGTTTCATCGCGGCTGCGATCTTGTCCTGACGTTGCAGCGTGATGGAACAGATGGTCGATCCACTGCCGCTGAGAAATGCGCCGAGCGCACCGGCTTTTTCGGCAGCAGCGATCACGCGCGGAAGAAACGGGATCAACTTGGCCCGATAGGGCTGATGTAGTTGATCGGCGAACCTGCCTCGCATTTGTTCGTACTTTTCCGCAACAAATGCCGCTGTGATCGCGCACGCATTGGCGGAATTTTCTACCGCGGCGATGCGCGAGATCTTTGCGGGCAGAATTTTTCGCGCCCCTGCCGTAATGATTTCAAAATCGGGAACCAGCAAAACGAAAGCGAGCCGGGATGAGATCGCGAAGCGCTGCACATTTTCACCGCGAACCAGAGTGAAACCGCCAAAAATGGCGGGCGCGACGTTATCTGGATGTCCCTCCAAGCACGCGCCCAAGCGGAAGATCGACAATCGATCGAGTGGTTTTCCGGTGAGCTCGTTCAGACCGTGCAATACACCAACGCGAACACTCGCGCTGCTGCCTAAACCGCGGGACCGCGGAATTTCCCCGGCAATGGAACATGAAAACGCGAATGGCCGGAGTCGCGCTGTTTTGAAAAAGAGGGTGGCTGCCTGTCTGACAATCGGCGGATGTTTTTGTTCGCCACTGCGGCTCCCTGTTTTCGGGGATCGACTCAGCGCAATCTCGTTGTAAAGCCGAAGAGCGACACCGAGACAATCAAAGCCGGGCCCAAGATTGGAAGTGCTGGCCGGGACGCGGACGACGATTTGTTGCATCTTTGGCAAACCAAGGTAGGGCCTCAATTGCCCCGCGAGAGTGTAGCGAGTTTAGATGAAAAACAAATCCGAGTGGATCGGTTGGAATCTACTACGCGATTTTGCTGCCGAAGGGACTGATGCGCATCGACTCGCCACGGCCGAAGCCGGTTGGGTGGAACGATTCGGTCCCGATATTCTCATCTCTTATAAGCACGAGCCAATCCGAGAGCGGCTAACGAGTGAACTTGACGAATGGTGCGGGCAGGCCGGCTTCGGTTACGAGCGCATTTTCGCCCGGTTTCTGCCACGAAAAAATGAGGAACGCCAGACACCGCGGCTCTTGTTCGCTAACCGGGAACGACCACCGCAAACCATGGTGACCGAGAGACATCTCCGCTTCGGAATCGATTTTAGCGCCGGTTATTCGGTCGGTTTGTTTGTCGATCAACGGGAGAACCGCAGTTATCTGCGCAGACGTGCGCCGAAACGATTACTGAATTGTTTCGCTTACACCTGCGCGTTCTCCGTCGCGGCCGGATCGGCCGGCGCGGCGACGTTGAATATCGATCTTTCCGGCAAATCGCTCGCGCGCGGCCGCGATAATTTTGCGCTGAACAACATTCCCACAACCAATCACCGGTTCATCGCCGATGATGTGTTTGCGGTTTTGCCGAGATTCGCGCGCCGCGGCGAAAGATTCGATTCCATCATTCTCGATCCGCCGACATTTTCTCGCTCGCGCGAAAGCAAAGCGTTTCAAGTCGAGCGCGATTTTGAAGAGCTGCTTATGGCAGCCTTGGAAGTGGCGGAGCGCAACGCCCGCATTTTGCTTTCAACGAATTGTTCGACTCTGCGGGACCACGCGCTGGAAGTGATGGGCCGTTATTGCCTGAAGATCTCGCGGCGGGCCGGCAATTTTCATCGCGCCCCTCCCCTGCCTGATTTTCCGCCCGGGGCCGGCGCCAGCACAGTCTGGTTAACTTTGCGTTGACCAAATTGATGCGCGCAGACAATCATCGGAAAACGAAACCCAAGAGCCTATGGATGAATCCGAAGATTTCGCGCAGCGCAGTCTGCATTATGCCAGAGAACAGGTCGATGCCGTCCTGGACCAAACCGAGCATTATGTTCGCGAGCGGCCGACACAATCGATGCTGTATGCTTTTCTCGCTGGCTTCATTATCAATCGTTTGCCAATCGGGCGCGTGATCGGTGTTCTGGTCCGGCTGGTGTTGTTCGCGCTGAAACCGGCCGTTCTCATTTACGGCGCAACCAAGTTGTATCAGGCGCTGGAGGAAGAACGGTAAAGCATTCGTGAGAGCGACAAGAGTTGTAGGGCAGGCGCTTCGCCTGCCGAGTTAAAAACGAAGCAACCGGAGCGGTTGCGCTACAATTTCAGGCCCGTCCTTGCCGGCCTCGCCCTGAAAGACAATCCAGCGCCGGTCGCGTGGGTATTGAAGCGGGAAATGCATTTCCGCTTTTCGGAACTGCGCGCGGCGTTACAATCAGCGCGATGAGACCGCTTCTGTTTTCCGTTTGCGTCGCGATTTTTTTGCCGTCTATCGGGGCGCAGCAGTCCCGTTCAAACGAGCGGCCGGATTTGAGCAACAAAGCGCTGATCACGAAACAGACCCCGAGTATTCCGCCGCTGGCAAGCCAGAGCATCAGGCCTCAAATCGCGGCCTTTCATCGGATCGCGGAAGATTATTACGCGTGGCGGAATGAGAATTTTCCAGTGCGCAGCAGCGATGCCGGCCTGCACACGTGGGACGATCGGCTAACGGATTATGCGCCGACCAAGATCGACGAGCGGGCACGGCATGTGCGCGAGTTGCTCGATAAAGTGCGCGGGTCAAAGATCGACAGTTGGCCGAAAGAAGAACGGATCGACGCGATCCTCTTTCGCGCGCAACTGGAAGAAGCCGATTTCGGCAATCGCGTTCTGAAATTCGAGCGGACGAATCCGCAGCTTTACGTCGGCGAATGCACCAACGCAATTTTCTCGTTGCTGAAGAAGGAATACGACACACCGAAAAAACGCACGCTCGCGGCCACGGCGCGAATGAAACAAATGCCGGCTTTGCTCCAGCAAGGATTGGGCAATCTGCGGAATCCGGTAAAACTTTACGCGCAGCTCGCCATTGATTCGGCGCGTTCGGCCGATCCTCTGTTCCAGAAAAGCCTGATGGCCTTGGACGTCGATCTTTCCCAGGCTGAACACGACGAGTTCGTTCGTGCCCGCGACACGGCGCTCGCGGCGCTGCATGGCTTTGCCGATGAACTGGAAAAGCGGTTGCCGAAAATGGTCGCATTCACGCCGATGGGCGAAGCGAACTACAACTATTTCCTCAAACACGTTCTACTCTTGCCGCTGAATGCCGCCGACGTGGAAATGATCGGGCGCGTGGAGCTGGCGCGTTATCGCGCGCTCGAGGCGCTCCTGCCCGATCCGAAACTGGCCGATCCCGATCCGAAACGCAGTACCAATATCCCCCCCGATCAGGAATCATTCTTGAAGGCGTATGAGAGCCGCGAACAAGAGATGATCGATTTTCTCAAGCAACATCACCTCGTTACCCTGCCGGATTACCTCGGGAAATTCGAGATTCGACAGTTGCCGGAGGCGTTCAAACCGACCAGCCCCGGCGGCTTCATGAATCCGCCCGGCGTTTACGACAAAGATCCGGCCGGGTTTTATTTCATTCCGGCTTATAATCCTGACTCGAAGAATTTTTACATCCGCGCCGCCATCGAAGATCCGCGCCCGATTTTAGGGCACGAAGGAATTCCCGGTCACTTTCTGCAGCTTTCGATCGCGAACCATTTGCCCGACGAAATCCGGCGCCAACATGCCGATGGCGTTTTCGTGGAAGGCTGGGCCCTCTACGGCGAAGAGATGTTGATGCGGACCGGGCTCTACCCTGAAAATTCCCCGGCGCAAGGACAGATCCTGCGCTTATCGCGCTATCGCGCGGCGCGCATCGGTGTCGATGTCAATCTTCACACCGGACGCTGGACCTTCGAGCAGGCGGTCAAATACTTTATGGAAGCCGGCGGTCTCGACCGCGAAGCTGCGGAAGGGGAAGCCGCCGGCGCGGCCTCGAATCCCCATCAAAAGATCAGTTACATCATCGGCAAATGGCAGATCATGAATTTGCTAGGCCGTTACCGGGATCGCCAGGGCGAAAAATTCAGCCTTGGCCAGTTTCACGACGATCTGATTAAGAACGGCAGCCTGCCGGTATCGATCATCGAGTGGATTTTGCTCGATGACGACACCGCGGTGAAGAAGGCGATGCAAAAAGAGCCGTAAGTATTAAGTGTTAACGCCGCTTGCCTTTTGCTTCTGCTCTTTCTCTTGTTCGGGTTTCAGGGTTGAAGCTGAGCTCCGCGTGTCGCGGACACGTGACGAGATGGTCGTTAACCATGCCGACCGCTTGCATCAGCGCATAGCAAATTGTGGAGCCGGCGAATTTGAATCCGCGGTGGAGCAGGTCGCGACTCATCGCGTCGGATTCGGCTGTCCGCGCAGGCACATCTGCCATTTTCCGCCAGCGATTCTGGATCGGCTTGCCGCCCACGAAGCTCCACAAGTAAGCGTCGAACGTCCCGAATTCTCTTTGCACGATTAGAAACGTTTTCGCGTTTTCAATGGTGGCCGCAATCTTCAATCGATTACGGACAATCCCGCTATCGCCAAGCAAGCGTTGCACCTCCCGCGCCCCGTACCGGGCAATCTTGCGGGCATGAAATCCAGCGAATGCCGTCCGATAGTTTTCCCGTTTCTTTAAAATCGTGATCCAGCTCAGCCCCGCCTGTGCCCCTTCGAGAATGAGGAACTCGAAGAGCACCCGATCATCGTGCACAGGGACGCCCCATTCTTTATCGTGATAGGCGACAGCAAGTTCGTCGACAGCCCAGGGACAACGCGGCATACAGCTTCAATCCAGCGAATTTGGCGCCGATAACAAGGGGTAATTGTTTTCGCCGCTTGGCATGACCATCGTCTTTACTTATTCCCAGTGTTAGACCCACGGAAGTTCCCTATTCAGGGTGCCGAGTCAGCCCGTTGGCTGAACTCCAGGTTATTCGCGATCAGCTGTCTTGATCGCTTCAGCCGGTCGACTTCGCTCGTCGAAAATAAGATCGACGCGGATAGTCGGATCGCTGGGCATTACGATGGGTCCTTCCCAGCGCAAAAAGGTCGCCGGCTTGGGATCCGTTAGCCAAATGTGTACCTTCACGGAATAATTGAGTCATTTCGCGAATAAGTGGAATTAGCCGGAAGATCAGGTACTTATGGATCGCCAAATCAGCCGGTCTTCACGGAATATTTGAGTACTTTTTCAGGATTTGAGCTTTTTCCGTGTCCAAAAGGCTTCACACCCTCCGAGCCGTTCTTACGAGGGAAGCCGAGCGGCTTTGGACATTCTGCTGCAAAAAAGTTACTCAAATATTCTGTGAACGAATTGGGTGTGAGGTGTGCGGGCATTTTCGGTTTGTGCTGAGGAGATAGATCACGCGTCTAGAGGCGAAAGCGGTCAAAGCGCTCCGAAACCTTGCTGTTTTTCCAACGAGTGTTTACGTGAGCGATCATGTTGTCTAGCCACCCGCCGCCTCCACGCCAAGCTGAAGTGCTATTATTCAGAGCGACACTCGACGACGAGACTGATCGCGGCTGCGCCTTAATGGCGGCGGCTTATCTAGACTCTCAGTTGGAGGAGTTGTTGCGCAAAACGTTCGTGGACGATTTGAAAGTGATCAAAAGAATTTTCAATGCTTCCGGCCAACCAACTTCGACACGCCCTAAGGTGGAACACGCGCGAGCAAAGGTGGAATATCGCCGGCTCAACTCCGCACCGCGACTTCGTTAGAATGGTGGTTGGTTATGCGCTGACGTGCAAAATGCGACTGCCGGCAATAGCCGCCACCGTCGAAGAAGCGCGTCACCAAGCTCGAAAGGCGAATCGGTCACACATTGTTGCAATGGACATTCGTACCGCGCTCCTTGATTATCAGATCCCTTCCGACGAGGCCCTACAACAGGCTTTCCAACCTGCCGAAAAGTGCCGCGAGCTAGCTACCCGAGCTGTCGCCGCCTCCTTTGCACCTGCCCTGCAACGTGGGTGCAGGCGCTTTGCATAGTGATGCAAAGCCAATTTGAGGAGGTTCGAGCCCCGTAGGCTCCCGGTATGACCGGAATCGGAGTCGCGCGATGTGAACCCTAAACGGGATTCACAGACTAACGGCCTTCCAATTGAGCCCATTCGTTGGTAATTTACCCATATGTCTTTCCGAACTTTCGTTTTCCTTCTTGCCTTTCCGATAGTCGCGCAGGCGGGCTCGACCCCGCGGGATGTCGATTTTTCAAGCTACGACGTGCCGCTTTACACCCAGATCGTAGATCACATCAAAGCCAAAGTTTCGGCTCGCCTTGGTGAGGGAGATAATCCGCGTGATCGCTATTTCATCATTCCTTTTGCTTACGAAGACCGCGGGAACCACCCGGAACATTCGCATTCGTTTCTCTCTGTCATCCGGGTTCTGGCGGATAACAAGCAGCCTAAACAGACGCCTGGTCTCGAAATCCGAAAGTACAAGAATCGCGAATTTGAAGCCTTCACCATCAGCTGGCTGCCGAGCGATTTCATGACCAATCCCAATCTGTGCGTCTTTGACGGCCCCTTGAGCCGCACCATACCAAAGAATAACAAATGTCCCGTATCGCCCGGCCGAAACTTTACTCTTGAAGACACGATCAAGCTTGCCGTGGATCAAAAGAATGCGGTGGCCATGTGGGGACCTTATGAGATCAAACAGGGAGGGTTTGATCTCGTGGTGAAGCGGAAAGAACTGCTCGACGGAGGAACGATTAAATATCGCGCCGATGACCGTCTTTATCAGAAAGACAAAGTCGCCATCAGTTGCTTTCATGCCATGTCCGGTTTGGACGACCTTTTCCCAAAGGGCGGATTTCTCGGAACGGGATTTAAGATGTGGGGGTTCAACGGAACGGCCAGAGTGCTGATCGAATACACGGAGAAGGCGAGTAACAAACACTTACTGCTTGAGCCGGTGGATGTAAAAAAGGACCGCTACGGCTTCGTCTATGCGCCGACACGAAACGGTGATGTGCCGTATAACCCGTTGAAAAACGCGTCCGCTTATCAACGATAACGCCGGGTCAGAGTTTAAGCCTGGCGTCCGATTTGGCGAGCGTCTTGCTTGCAAACGAAACACAGACATCCAGCGTTGCGTGCATGAGATACTCCGGTCCCGCTAATTTTAGATGGTTGCCCGTTACGCTGGCTTCGCTCGTTCTGTGCAGCGGATGCTCGCTCGTGCCTCGGCCCAGCAAGCTCTCCGGCAATCGGGCTTTCATTGACTACTGGCCACCGAAACCAGACAGCAATCGCCTGAGGCTCGCAGTTAAGGATAACATCGACATGAAGGGCGTGATTACGACCGCCGGTTCGGAGATCTTTTCCAGAACCCACAAGCCCGCGGAAAAGGATGCCGCGTGTCTTGCGATCGCGCGCCAGCGTAACGTGCAGATCGTCGGCAAAACCAATCTGAGCGAATTCGCCGTCTCGCCGTCCGGCATGAATGAATATTTCGGAACGGCCGTGAATCCGTTGAAGCGACGCCTGATTCCGGGCGGATCCTCATCTGGAAATGCCGTCGCGTTGGCGTCTGGAATGGCGGACGTGGCTATCGGCACGGATACGGCCGGCTCGGTTCGTGTGCCTGCCGCCTGTTGCGGTATCGTCGGCTTGAAGACGACGTTCGGTTTGATTCCGATCCAAGGTGTTTACCCTGTTGAGCCCAAGCATCTCGACACGGTGGGGCCGATGGGCAAAGACATCGCTCATACCGTTCAAGGCATGGAGCTTCTTCAAAATGGTTTTGGGGCGAAGTATGCGGCGGCGAAGGCAGCGAAGCCTACCGCGCGAAGCATCCGGGTCGGACGTCTCAAACTGAAGGGGACCGATCGAAAAATCGATCAAGCAATCGACGATGCGCTCGCCAAAACGGGATTCCAAGTCGTCGAGTTGGACGAAAGCCTGAGCGAGAAGTTTGAGCAGGCGAAGAAGGATGGCACCACCGTTGCCTCAGCGGGTGCGTGGACCAGCAATGGGCGATTTCAACTCGCTGTGACCGCTCGAACCCAGTCTGTCCTTCGACTCGGTCAGATAAACTATACTACGAGCTACCGCAGCGCATTGTCCAGGCAAGGTGCGTGGCAGAGGACGCTACGTGAAGCCTTCGAGAAGGTGGACTTCATCGCGTTACCGACACTTCAAAAAATGCCGCCGGAACTCCCACTACTCAACTTGAGAATAGGAATTCGCGAAGCGCAGATGCTTCCGTTGCAAAACACGGCGGCAGTCAATCTTGCCGGCAACCCGGCCCTGGCCGTCCCGGTGCCGCTGCACGGCGCGAAGATTCCCGTCACGAGCCTGCAATTGATCGGACCGCGACTGTCCGAAGCGGACCTTCTCAATGCCGGGCGGCTGGTGGAAGATGCAGTAAAAAATCGTTAGGCGAAGCTTGCCTTGCTCAGTGCGAAGCACCCGCCGCGGTAAAGTCGGCGTCGGTAAAATTCGCGTCCTGGTCGATGCGCGCGCCATTGAATTGCGTCACGCTATTTTTTCGGGGGCCGTGCACGGTGAGACTGGCCGGAATCGGATTGTGTTTCTCATCACGCGCGACACGCGTGACGTCGATGCGGCGGATCAGGTCGCCGGACGATGAATATTTCTCGATCCGCAGCGGAACAAAACGCCGGGGATCAATCCAGCTCCGCACCCTGGCATAGATCGATACCGAGGGACTGTCCGGCTTTGATTCGAGAATCTGGCAGTTCACTCCGTTGATCACGTCCGCGCCGACGACAGTCTGCTTTTTCCAGGCGAAGAAATTCTCCACCGCATCCTGATAAGAGAGATCGCTGTCGAACAATCCCTCGCTCATCTGGGAGGACTTGATCGCACGAACCGGCTGTTGCGGAACGATGATCGAGCCAGTCGTAGCACCCTGGGCCTGATGCAGGATGACCGCTTCGCCTTTATGTTCGTTAGGCCAGAGCACCTGATAAACAAGATCGGTGGCAGTTTTCGTGCGGCGTTCTTTGATCTGAAGTTGTAGAACGCGTTTGGCGCCACCGGATGATTGCACCTCTAGTTTGGTGCGGATCAACGCACTCCCCTCCCTTGAAGTTTCCATCCTATCGACGAGCTCCGCGGCGGAAATTGTGGGTGGCGCTGGTTGCTCAGCGCGAATGGAGGTGACGCAGAGTACCGAAGCGGCGATGGCCAAAGCGAAGAAAAGTTTCATAGATTAACGTGCCCTCACCCGGCTTGCAGCGCCAGGCTCGGCATTAGTCGCGAGCTACGCCAGGCGGGATAAAGGCCGCTGATCACACCGACCGCAACCGCAATGACCACAGAAAGCCCGAGTAGAGGAATGCTCAGGTCAGGCTGCAAGAGTCCGCGAATCGCAGGCGTCGCGCCCAGCACTTGGACGCCAATCGCACCGATCGCCACGCCAACTATGCCGCCGAAAAGTCCGAGCAAAGCGGATTCGTAAAGAATCATTCGAATGATTCGCCCGCGCGTCCAGCCAACGGCGAGCAATATGCAAATTTCATGAGTGCGCTCGAAAACAGTCATGAGCATGGTGTTCATCACGCCGAGCACACCGACAAGCACGGCCAGGAGAGACGTGCCCCAACTCATGGCCCGGACCATGCGAAATCCCTCAAAGTGGCTCAAGTGTTCGCTCACGGTGACGGCGCGGACCTGCGGGACCTGTTGCTGGATTTGTTGCGTAAGTTCCCGGATCTGTTGCTCGTTAGTCGACGGAGTCACGCGAACGTCGATTGCATTGATTTGGTTGGGAGAGCCAATAATTCCCTGCAAAAGCGGCAGAGAAAGAATAACCGACCCGTCTTCGACGAGTGCGCCACCCTTTACGATTCCCACAACCTTGAGTTCCTTGGTCTCAATCTGGATTGGGTCACCGACTTTTTTCTTGAGGACCTCCGCTGCGGTCTGACCCAAAACGACCGCCTCTTCCGCGGCATCGCGCGGCATCCGCCCGGAGACAATTTCAAGATTGCTCCAGGAAAATCCTCCCCACTCCCGGGCGGAAAGAATCATTAGATCGGAGTCTTCAACGCTGGTCACCTCCACGAGCAGATTGCAGGTCGCGGCGATATGCGGAAGGCTGGCGATACGATCGCGAACGGAGGCATCAAAGGGCTTCGGCGTGAGCGATCCGCTCTTATTACTGACAACGATGTCGGTTCCACGCGCCTTCAATCCTACCTGCCAGCCTTTCTCAAAGCCGCGCGACATTCCAACCAGGGCCACGACCGCAGCGATGCCAATGGAAATTCCTGCGAGAGTCAAGGCGGTGCGCAAGGGACGGCGCAACAGGCCACGGAGGACAACGGTGAAGAACGTCATGGTTTGCCATCCGATACAATTCGACCGTCGATCATGCGAAGAATTCTTCCCGCGCGCTCGGCGATCGTTGCGTCATGAGTGACGAGGACCAGGGTGCGCCCCTGCTCCTGTTGCAGACGGATAATGAGGTCGAGCACAGTATGCGCGTTTTCGCTGTCAAGATTGCCGGTTGGTTCGTCCGCCAGAAGCAGAGACGGCCCGTTCGCCAGACTGCGGGCGATAGCCACGCGCTGACGCTCGCCCCCCGAAAGTTTAGAAGGAAAATGATCAAGCCGATGCTGGAGGCCAACCAACTTCAGCAATTCGAAAGCGCGCTCGCGTCGGTTGGAAGCCGAGCGGTCGCTTTCGAACATCGGAATCTGCACGTTCTCAGACGCGGTGAAAGTTGGCAGAAGGTGAAAGGCTTGAAAAATAAATCCGATCTCGCGAGCGCGGTAGGCTGAGGGATTGGGATGATCCGGCAGCGAGCTTCCGCGATAGAGAAGGGTTCCGGAAGTCGGTCGGTCCAACGCCCCGAGTAATTGCAGCAAGGTCGATTTGCCGCATCCACTTGGTCCCGTAATGGCTACGAACTCGCCCTCGTTGATGGAAAAATCGACTCCGCGCAGTGCCTTGACCCGCCCTTCGTCGAATTCGCGGGTAAGAGATTTGGCCTCGAGAAGAGCGGCGTCGCTGGGAGCGGGCTGGATCACTTGATTGCGCTTGTTAGGCCGGCCGCAAAACGCGCCGGCGTAATGGAGAGCGAACGAACCTGCTCTTCTAATTGCTCCTTATCAAATGGTTCGCCATTGCGGCCCGACGCGCGGATCGGCCAGGCAGCGCATCACGTCTATTAATGCGTAACGATAACTTGGGTACGGCATCCGCTCGCCCGGCTTGGTCGGCTGCAATTTTTCCACGTGCTGCGGCAGGAAGGCATGGGGTAGGCCGGCCCGTTGATGATGCACGCCATGAAACGGTTCGTGCAACAGGGTGAAAGCGACCAGCCGTCCCAGCCAGCTCTTCGCCACGATACTCCGCGTCGAACCGTTGACCGTGTCGCCCGTCATTCCCACGTGTTCGATGTACTTGCGCCAACTCTGCAAATTAGCCGCCAAAAATGCAGGCACGAGATGCATCCAGAGGAAATATTTCCACAGACCGAATGCTGCCATGGTCCAGAGGAGCACAGCCCAGATCACAGCAGTCAGCGCCAATTCCGCCCAAATCCGTCGACGAACGCGCTTGCTTCGAACCGGAGTCGAAGAACAGAGAAAGGCTCGCAGAAAAACAAACGGGCCATAAAACAATCCGAAATTCAGCTCACAAAACGCGGCCAGACATCTCTTCCACCGTGGAATGTTCGTGTGAGAAAGCGGCCAGAATTCGCAATCACGTTCCGTCGCGAGATAGGCATGATGCGTTTGATGAATAACGCGGTAGAGACTGAAGCTCATCAGGCTCAGCGTGCCAATCACCATCCCATCGAACTCATTGAAGCGACGATTTTTTCGGAGAAGCCCGTGAGCCGCCTCATGCAGGCCGATGAGGAGGCCGTGCATCAAATGGCTCACCACGACTACGAGTGGCACCGCCAGCCAGATCCAGCCGCGATAGACCGCCATCGCGAGCAGCACTTCAGTCAAAACCAAACCGAAAACGAGAAATTGAAACGCACCCCGCAAGACCCAATGCGGCTCATGCATCTCACTAAAGTCTTCATCGATGGAGGCTTCGTTCATTGGGGTTGGTTCAACACTTCAGAGATGCGGCTCTCGGGCGAGCGGCAGATCCCCGCCAGTACTCGCCGAAATATGCCATCGAGGCTTTCAATGTCACGCCGGGAAAACAGATTCTCGCGGAAAAGCCATGCGATTTCCAGGCCTTCGCGGTCTTCGGTGATTTCGCACCCGAGTTGGAAACGCGCCGTGCCAGTCGAGCGCATGCTGAGGCGTGCGGAAAGATTCGGCAGCGAAATCTCCGGCATGGGATGGTTCTGTAGAGCAAAGCGCACTTCGAAAAGCGGATTGTATCCTTCTTCCGATTTCTCGCGGAGCGCATGCACCAACTCGACGAAAGGGATGGCGTTAGCAAACGAGTCAACCGTTAACTGATGTCCCGCTCGCAAATGATCAGCCGCAACGCGCGAGCGATCGACATGCCCGCGCAGAGGTACGATACCGGCATAATATCCCATCGTTTCCCGCGCAGTTTGCTTGGTGCGATTAGCGACCGGCGTTCCGACCACCAGATCATTAAATCCGCTCCATTCGGAGAACGCAATTTGGAAGGCACCGAACAGCGCGCTGAAAAATGTCACGCCAGTCCGACGGGCCAGTTCGCGGGTCTCGTTAGTTAGACCCGCAGGAATTGTGGATAGCCATCGCGTCGGCGCCCCTCGGCCGATCGGCGGATTCCACATTCGGCGTGGACTGGCTAACCTGGTTCTCCAAAATTCGATGCGCTGTTCCAATATCTCTGGTTTCCAGAAAGCGCGCTCGGCTGCGCCCCACGCTGAATAGGTCTGCACGACCGGTGGCAAAGCCTCCGATGGTCCCATCACTACCTCAATGTAAGCCGCGAAGAGGTCCTGAACCAAAACTCCCAGGCTCCAGCCATCAGCGATGGCATGATGAATCGCGAAGACCAGCAAATGGTGGTTCGTCTCGCGGCGCAAGTCTGCCGCGCGATAGAGTGGGCCCTGCACCAGATCGAACGGCGCGCTGAAAATTTCTGCTGCCAATTCTTCGATCTCGTCCGGCCCAGCATCGTCGGACGCAACTTCACGAGAATCAAAACTGATCCCGCAATTCCTGCGGATCATCTGGAGAGGACGCTCCTTGCCGGGAAGAATTGAGAGACGCAGGACTTCCTGACGATCGACCACTCGCTGAATCGCGGTCCGACACTCGCGTTCAGTCAGGAGCCCATGCACCTCGATGAGACAGCAGATGTGATTCGCATTGTCCTCTATCGACACCGGGGAGACTTCCCAGAGCTCCCGTTGTGGGAAAGTCAGCGGATGAAGCTGCGCTTCACCGCTATCAATCCATTGCTTGAGACGAACGCGTTGATCGGTTGCCATGGTATCGCGGTCGCGCGAGACCGGAGCCTAACGTTTGGCGTCTTCGATCGTCTCAGTTTCTTTTGAGTCCGACTCGCCTCCGAGCAGGCGCTCGATCTCTTCGTCCGAAATTGCATCGAGGTCGACTGCACTAGCCGTTTCCGCTGGCACCGCCACGGGCGCGGATTCCACAACGCTTGCAGCGCCACCGAGATGACCGGCGATTAACGAGGCGATCTGACCGATGGTTCGCGCCCGCATCAAACTTGTTGGAGGTAATGCCACGCGGACTGCCGCTTCAAGCGAGGTCTCGATTTCGACACCCATCAATGAATCCAGTCCAAGATCCGTGAGCGGCTGATCGTCACGCAGGCTGTCCGGCTTCACTCGCAGGACGGAACCAACGGCTTCCCGCACGGCCTGGCAGATCACGGCCTGTTTCTCGGCCGCCCCGGCTGCGTCGATCCGGCTTCGCCAATCTGTTGTCGCACCGACTGATTGCTGACTTTCAAGCGCGGCGAAAATGCGCTCTAGGAACGGATTCTCCTGCATGGTTCGAAAGAACTGCCGCCATTTCCCCCAATCGACCCGGATCGAAATTGCTTGTGAACTTCCTGCACGAAGGAACGATTCAAGCAGCGCTGTTGCTTCTCCGGGTGAAATCGCCATGGTTCCCTGCCGGGCAAGAAAATCTGCCACGCGCTCATTACGCGCCACATAACCTTCGCCGCCGAGAACTCCCCAATTTACAGTCAGCGCAGGCAGGCCAAGCGTCTGACGATGGTGAGCCAGACTATCGAGAAAGGCGTTCGCTGCACTGTAATTACCTTGAGCCGGATTGCCGAAAATACTTGAGACAGATGAGAACATCACAAAGCAATCGAGTTTCATTTGCCGGGTTGCTTCGTGGAGCAACCATGCGCCTTGCGCCTTTGGTCCAAAGACGGTTCGCATGCGTTCCGGCGTGAGCGCCGCGATCGGCGCATCGTCAATCACCATCGCAAGGTGAAACAGACCACGCAGTGGCTTTCCGTGGGACTTGATCGCCGCGAAAACTCGCTGCACGTCGTCAGGCATGCTGATATTCGCGGCCACAATGGATACTTCCACGCCCTGCGCCTGCAGATCCTCCACGAATTCTGCGGCCTCCGGGCTCGAAGCGCCGCTGCGGCTTGTGAGCACAAGATGGCGCGCACCGCAATCAACCAACCATCGGGCCAGCACCTTGCCGTAGCCGCCGAACGCACCGGTAATGAGATAGCATCCATCCGATTTCACCTCGAATCCCGGCCCGGGCAATTCACCGCGCCGTGGAACAAATGGTGTCGCGAAAGCCACGACAACCTTTCCGATATGTTTTCCACCCGCCATGAGACGAAACGCGGAATCGATTCGGGATACTGGAAAGGCACGGTAAGGAAGCGGCCGCAACGCGCCCTTTTCGATCAATACGGAAATCTCCTCCAGCATCTGACCGGTAAATTCTTCGTTACCATGGAAAACCGCGTCCATGGCCACGACATGGAACGAAGCATTGTTGCGAAGGGGTCGAAGCGGGATACGCGCATTTTGGTAAATGTCGCGCTTGCCGATCTCGATGAAGCGACCGAACTCGGCGAGACAAGATAGTCCCATTGGAATTGCTTCCCCGGCGAGCGCGTTCAGAACCACATCCACTCCCTTGCCATCGGTCAATTTCATCACCGCCTCGGCAAAATCGCCGCGCCGGGAGTCGATTACGTGTTCGACCCCGAGCGTTTTGAGCAGAGCGCGTTTGCTCGGACTGCCGGCTGTGGCGATTACCTCCGCGCCGAGGTGCAGCGCGATTTGAATCGCAGCCATTCCGACTCCACCCGCTCCCGCGTGAACAAGGACGCGCTCGCGCTCGCGCAATCGCCCCACGTTTCGCAGCGCATACCAAGCGGTCATAAATACAACCGGTAATGTTGCCGCTGCCTCAAATGTCAGATCTGCTGGAATCCGCCGCAAATCTCCCACGCGCGCTATCGCGTGGGTGGCGATTCCAGGAACGGCGAGACCGAAAACACGGTCCCCGGGAGCGAGCTTCGCGACATTCGGGCCAACCGCCCTAACGATGCCAGCAACCTCGTCGCCAAAAATACGCGCGTCCGGAGCATCCCCCGGATAAAGCGCCAGCGCCTTGAGCACGTCGCGGAAATTCATTCCGGCCGCTTTCACTTCGATCAACACCTGGCCCGGCCCGCACTGCGGTAGTTCAAACGGAACGAGGCGGAGCGTATCGAGACGACCGCGTTCCCGGGATTGCAAAAGTAACGGCACGGCCGAATCGAGCCACTGCTCGTGAGAGGGCCGACCGCGGTCCAGTCGCCGAACATAACGAGCTTCACCTCGCAAGGCGATCTCGCGTTCCTCATCCTGACGAGACATCTCGCTCCACAATAATTCTGTATCTTCCGCGGACTGTTCTGCGGGAAGATCGATGGCGCGCCAGGAGAGATTGGAATGTTCGTTCAAGATAACGCGCATCAATCCGATGCTCGGCGCTTGTGCCACTGTCGTCGGTCGCAGATTGCTGCCGGCGGGCTGGGCGTTGCGTGTTACCAGGTCCAGTCGGAGCCTAGCCGCCGGCCGAGCAGATTCAAACGCCTGCGTAAGATGAAGCAGTCCGTCCAGATTGGTCGCCATGTCGGCTTCATCCGCGCGTGCATCGAGATTCCATAGGTAAACAATGCGCTCAAGTGGGGAGCTCGCACAGGTCCTAACGAGTTCTTGCCAGTCTTCCAACGTCCCGGGTCGCAGGGTAAAAAAGTCGTTGCCATCGAACTGGAAGCGGGTTCCCGGCGTGGCGACGCGGCATCTGGCGCCAAGGTGGCGCAGCCGCGAAACCAGTGTATCAGCCAATGCCGACGCATCTGCGAAAACAAGCCATGACTTCTCTTTCGGTGCCTCAATCCCTGCCTCAACCACAGAAGCTTCGTCGTAGGATTTACGCGCCAGCAAGCCGATCTGACCTTCGCCGCCAGTCGGGCCGATCAAACCGGGTAGCGAACCCGTTTCACAAAAACCGGCCTCACGTAATACCGCTTCCCATTGTGTCCTCTTGAGCAACGGCTGTTGCGGCCGCAGGTCGCGATCGGTGAAACGCCACCAACCGCTTGTTAGGCCAAAAACCGTCTCGGTCCAGAGTTGCGGCGTCGCCGTGTCCATGAAAATGAGACTGCCGCCGGGTGCAAGCAAGCCATGCAAATTACGCAATGCGGCCCGGACATCGCGGACAGCGTGCAGCACGTTGGTCCCTATGATGAAGTCGAACGCCCCCGCTTCGAGTTCTTGCTCTACGGCAGATTTTTCGAGATCGAAAATCCTGAACTCCACCTCCGGAAACGCCGCGAGCTTCTGCGCGGCGCCGGAGAAAAACGAGGCCGACACATCGCTGAACGTGTAGGAATGCAAGCCGCGCTCGAGAAGCGTTAAAACTTGTGAGGCCAATCCACCTGTCCCCGCACCGATTTCCAGGATGCGCAAGCCACGCCCTTCCGGCAAACTTCGCGCGGCCGTGCTCACCGTCTCAGCGATAGCTGCGAGCCAATGGCTGGTGAAGAGACCGTCGCCGTAGAAGTGATCGAGTAACTCCGATCCGATCCCCGAGAACAAGACCTGCACAGCATCCTTTTCGCCGCGCAAGATCGATCCCAATTCTGCGCAATTTCCTTCGCAAAGAAGTGCCTCGGGAAGATGTCCCGGGTGCTTCTCGATGTACTGGCGTAGTACTTTCTCCGCGGAATCCGCCGCCTCAGCAAAATCAGATGTCGGCTCAAATCCCGCTTCTTTTTTCCGGAGCAAGCCCCGCCTAACGAGACCAAACATCAATCGCTCAAAAACGGGGCGCATCGGCATCGCTACGTGAAGCGTTGCCGCATCAAAGGGAACCTTTCCGATTACCCCCATTCCCCGCAGCCCGCTCGCCAGTTGCGCCGCGGCCAGATCGTCCGCCGCATGAAGCGCCGACTCCAGTTCGAAGTGGCCGCGAACGGCCATCACACAATCCAACGCCTCCTGGGCCGCGGCTTTCAATCGGCCCAGTGGAAGCGGGGCCAGCGCAGGTTTGGGGAACTCGCTGGGCGTCCGTTGCCAGGCGACATGATATGTCAAATCGCGTGCGCCGCCGGGCGCGGAAGAGCGGCCCGCGCCGGAGAGGCTGATGGCTCGAAATCCATCCGCCAGCACGCAAGGTTTTCCTTCCTCATTATATAGAGAGATGTCGCCTTCGAGGAAGTCGTCGCCAAACCCGCGCACTTTTGCACAAACGCGAGTCGAGGCGCCGGGTGATCCGAGATAGAGAATGCGGTGAAAACCGACCGGGAGTTTCATCCGGGCCTGGCGGCCTTCGACTGTCGCGGCACCGGCGGAGAATACCTGAAGCGCTCCGTCCAAAAGAACAGGGTGCAGAGCGTATTCGCCTGCACGGGTAGACACCGCGGCCGACAAAGCGACGCGCCCGGCCGATTGACCGGCGCCGGCTGACAGTTCGCGAATCGGCCGAAATTCCTCGCCGTAGCGCAACCCAAGATCGGCCATGTGACGATAGAATCCGTCGACTGCGACGGATTGAGTGCCGGCAGGTTGCGTCCATTTTGAGGAAACAAAGGCCGACTCCGTGCGCTCGCCACGTAGCGTGCCCACCACGTGGAGTGACCAGGCAACGCTTTGTTCGAAACGGCTTTGAATGGCAAAGGTGCGTTCGTTAGGCGAGTAGGAGAACTCGATTTGTACCCCCGATGGCGGATCCGGCAGGATGAGTGGCTTGCGAATTTCGAGGTCCTCCACGACGAACGGTTGTCCCTCGAACAACTGCACCCCGGCTTCAAGCGCCATCTCGACAAATGCCGCCGCTGGAAAAATCGCATGGTTTTCCACCTTGTGATCCTTCAAGAAAGCCATGTGCCGGGAGTCCAGCCTAACGATCCAGGTCGGCATGGCGCGTGGGAGCCGGACATCGAAGAGGCCGCGTCCACCGGGTGCGAGCCGGCCATCCCGGGCATCGCTTGCCTCATTCCACCACCGCGTCTTTTCCCATGCATAAGCCGGCAGCGAGAGAAGATGTCGTGAAGGCGTCATCGCAGAGAAATTGAGTGCAACACCGGCACGGTGCAGATCCATTGCCGCCTCGAGCATTGATTCAAACTCGCGCTCGCGACGGGCGGAAGAGATCACGATGCCCTTGGCTCCCCGCGCCACCAGACATTCCTGGGTCGAATGCGCCAACGCGGGATGAGCATTGAGCTCCAGCCAAATGTCTACGCCGAAGTCGGCCAGCGCGGCCACGGCCGGGGCAAAACGTACCGGCTCGCGAATGCCGCGCGCCCAATAGGCGGCATCGCACGATTCGCCGGCACAGCGACCGCCCGTCACCGTGCTGAAAAATGGAATTTCGCCCGGCTGCGGTTTGAGATCGGCTAGCGCAGCTTCCAGGGCTTCCGACGCCGGTCGCATGAGCGGATGATGAAACGCATGATCCACCCTAACCAGTCGGGCAAAGACGCCCTGCGACTCCAGTTCCGTCGCCATCGCCTCAAGCGAAACGCGCGGACCGGAGAGCGTGATGGAACGCGGCCCGTTGAAAGCCGAAATCGTTACAGTGCGATCGTGTCGCGCGATCAGCGCCAGGGCTTCGTCCTCAGGCAGTCCAACAGCGAGCATCGTCCCTTCGCCGCGGCCGCAAGATTCCATAAGACGTGCTCGCAAAGCGACAATCCGCGCGGCTTCTTCAAGGGGAACAATGCCGGCGATGCATGCGGCTGCGATCTCACCCACGCTATGGCCCACGATGGCCCAGGGTCGAACGCCCCAGGATTTCCAAAGCGCCGCGAGCGCTACCTGCATGGCAAAAATGGATGGCTGCACAATCTCCGTCCGCGACATCTGAGACATTTCTTCGGAGCGAGCGAGTTCTTCGCGAAAGGAGAAACTGGCCCAGGGCGAGAGCGCGGCGTCACAGCGCTCGATCGTCTCGCGAAATACTGGCTCGTGCTTCATCAAATCGCGACCCATTCCCCACCATTGCGGACCTTGCCCGCTCGTGATGAAGCCGATGCGCGGTGCTTGCTCTCGGCGGGCCGTGAATGCGGCGCGGATTTTGGGGCTATCTTCCTTCTTCGCAAACGCATCGAGTTGCTCGGTCAATTCTGCCCAGCTCGAAGTTACGAGAGTTAGCCGATGCGAATGATGATTCCGCCGGACCCCTAATGTATAAGTCAGATCCGGCAGAACGGGCGAACTGCCGTTGGCGCTGGCATGCTCCCTCACCCATGCGCTCAAATTTGCCGCTGAAATTTGGAGCGATTTTTCCGAACGCGCAGAAAGCGTCACCGGCCACGGCCGGGAACCTGGAATGGACAGCGATTTTTCAGGCTGATGCGGCGGAGGCTCAGCCAGAATGACGTGGGCGTTGGCTCCTCCGAACCCAAATGAGTTCACGCCTGCGATACGCTCCGCCGTTCCATTCGGGAAAGGCCTCGAGCTGAGTCGGCACGCGCAACTTGAGTTTCTCAAAATCAATGTGCGGATTCGGCGTCGAAAAATGAAGGCTCGGCGGAATCTGTCCGTGCTTAAGAACCAGCATCGCTTTGAGAAGCCCCGCCACGCCCGCAGCTGTCTCCAAATGACCAAGATTGGTTTTTATCGAGCCGATGGGCAGCGGTGTGTCGGCGGATCGATCGCCGCACAAAGCTTCGGCGAGAGCATGGGCTTCGATCGGATCCCCAACCGCTGTCCCAGTGCCGTGGGCTTCGACGAATCCGATCTCCTCGGGCGCGATCCCGGCATCCCTGCAGGCGTCTTGCACCAGCCGTGTTTGCGCCTCCGGGCTGGGAAGCATGATGCCGTTGGTGTGTCCATCTTGATTGGTCGACGTCCCCAGAATTACGCCCTGAACCGGATCGCCATCGGCGATCGCCCGCGAAAGCCGCTTGAGCAAGACCATGCCGGCGCCCTCGCCACGCACAAATCCATTCGCGGATGCGTCGAAGGCCGCGCACCGACCCTCGGGCGAGAGCATCGCAGCCTGCGAGAACCCGATGAATCCGCCGGGCGAAATCATCACGGTGACACCGCCCGCCAGGGCGGCGTCTCCGCGCCCGGCCCAGATGTGCTCGCACGCCGCATGAACAGCGGTGAGCGCGGATGAGCACGCCGTGTCCATGGCAACGCTCGGGCCGCGCAGATTCAGGCAGTAGGAAATTCGATTTGCGGCGATGCTATGCGCGCTTCCGGTCGGCGTATGAGGGCCTATGCTGGAATGATCAAAGCTCGAGCTTTGAATTCCCTGATAATCGTTGTGCGATATGCCGACGAAAACCCCGAGATCAGTTCCGCGCTCGAAATCGAGCACGAGCCCGGCATCTTCGATCGCTTCCCAGGCGGTCTCGAGGAGAAGTCGATGTTGCGGATCCACGTAAGGAGCTTCCCGCGGCGAGATACCAAAAAACTGCGGATCAAATTGATCGATGGCGTCAATAAATCCGCCGCGCTGGGTAATGGATTTTCCGGCCACGCCCGGCTCAGCATCATAATACCGCTTGGCGTTCCAACGATCAGGTGGCACTTCAATGACGCCTTCACGCCCTTCGATGAGAAGCTTCCAAAGGGAGTCCTTGGAATTCACGCCGCCGGGAAAACGGCAGCCTACTCCAATAATAGCAATGCGTTCTTTTGACATGGCGTGAGTTACTCCCGCGGGGCGGACTGATTAACGCTGCCTGCGACCAAGTCGAGTCAGCCACCGGTCCGGGTGCGGGGTTATGAGGTTAATGGACGGTAAGACCTTCATGCCCACAACATCAATTCGTTTTAACACTTTTCGGCACCCGTTGCTTCACCTCTTTTTCTGGCCGCTGGTTTTGCTTAAACTGCGTTGGCTGGGCGCTCATTCACAACTTTTTTCTTCGGCATCCTCTGCGATGCTAACAGCATGATGCTTTTCAAGAACCTTATCCCACGCCAACACAATCTAGCCAAGAGGCCGCGCGATTAAGTAGACAGAGCCGTTAATCTAATCGAACGAAATCATGTGCGGCATCGCAGGAATAATCGACTTGTCCGGCCAGCGACCGGCGCCGGAAGGTGCGGTGCGGCGAATGGCGCGCGCCCTCACTCACCGCGGTCCGGACGAGGAGGGTTTTCTCGAACAACCAGGGATCTCACTCGCTTCCCGGCGGCTGAGTATTGTCGATCTGGCCGATGGCCAGCAGCCGATGACAAACGAAGACCGCAGTGTTTTCGTGGTCTTCAATGGCGAATTATTCGACTATGTCGAGCGGCGCGAGGAACTCGTTAGGCAAGGCCACCACTTCCGGACCCATTGCGATACCGAAATCATTCCGCACCTTTGGGAGGATCTTCACGAAGAGATGTGGGAGCGACTGCGCGGCCAGTTTGCCATCGCCTTGTGGGACGAGCGGCAGCGACAACTCCATCTCGGACGTGATCGGTTCGGCATCGCACCGCTTTTTTGGAGCCGCCAGGGCGACTGGCTGCTCTTCGCCTCCGAGATAAAAGGCCTCCTCGCTTCAGGAATGGTTTCACCGCGACCCGATCGTAAGGGGCTCGATCACGTGTTCACCTTCTCCGCGATGCCGGGACCGAGGACTTGTTTCGAAGGAGTTCAACTTCTGCCGCCCGGGCATTGTCTGCGCATTACGCCTGGAAGTTCGGGCACGAGTCCGGTCATTGCTGAACGTGCCTATTGGGAAATGGATTTCCCGGCGCAGGGTGAAGAGGAGTGGGGAAACAATCCCCGTGCACTGGTGGATGAATTCGAGCAGCTCCTTTTGCAGGCCGTGGAAGAACGGCTGCGCGCGGATGTGCCAGTAGGCTCCTACCTCTCTGGGGGTGTGGATTCGAGCATGATCCTCGCCCTGGCCTGCCGTCTCAAAGGCCCGACGATCAATACTTATACCGTGCGGGTGAATGAGCCGGAGTTTGATGAACTGAGTGCGGCGAGTCTTTCGGCGCGGCACATCGGAGCGAAGCCACCCATCGTTCAGGAATACGGCGATCGCGAAGCGCTTGAGAGTTATCCCCATCTGATTGAAGCGGCCGAAGCTCCGGTGATCGATACCTCCTGCGGCGCCCTGCTCAAACTTGCCGAGCGCGTTCATGCCAATGGCCAGAAAGTCGTCCTGACTGGCGAAGGCGCCGACGAGTGGCTCGTCGGTTATCCGTGGTACAAAGCGGCCAAGCTCTTGGGATTTCTCGACGCGGTGCCGGGACTAAAACTGAGTGAGTTGGCGCGGCGCTGTTATCTCCGCTTGAATAAGGTGCCGCATTTTCCGCCGGAATGGCGCGAGAGAGTGGAAACTTCCGTCGGCGGCCCAAACGCTTGGATCGATTCCTACGGGTTACTCGCGATTTCGAAGTTACGCTTCTATTCCGAGGAGATGCGCGAAGTGATGAATGACAGCCACCCGTGGGGCGAATTAGGATTTCCGCTCGAAAAAGCGAAGAGCTGGGCGCCGCTGAATCGCGGTATCTGGATCGCGGCCCGGGTCCTGTTAGCTGGCCATCTCCTGCAGGCGAAAGGTGACCGCGTGGCCATGCATTCGTCGGTCGAAGTTCGTTATCCGTTCCTGGATGAGGAGGTTTTTGATTTCACCGCGAAACTGCACCCGCGCTGGAAGCTGCGCGGATTCCGCGATAAGTACCTGCTACGTTTGCTCGCGGAGCGCTGGATTCCGAAGCCGATTGCTCGACGTGGCAAAGTCATCTTTCGCGCGCCTCTCGACAGTTTTCATATGGACCCGGAACCACCGTTCGTCGCGCAGCTTCTCAGCGAGGATTCGCTGCGCCGAACCGGTTACTTTGATCTCCAGGAGGTCGCACGTTGGCGTAAAAGTTTTCGTGAACTACGGGCCGGATCATTGCCCCGGCTCTCCGTGGAAATGGGGCTCGCCGCCGTCGTCGCCACTCAGCTCTGGCATCATCAATTCCTGGGCGGTGGTCTGGCCGACATGTCGGTGTGGTCCGGCTCCGCCAGACCTGCGCCTAACGACGTCGCGCTTTCGGTTTAGGCGGAAACGATCGATCGATTCTCGTATGATCACAGCTTTTCCAGCAGCTGCCGTCCGACCTCTCTCATCTCCGGGTCATCTTTTTCTTTGTCAGGCATCGCCAGCCCTTGTTGAATGTACTTGCGCGCCTCCTCTTTACGTCCCATCTGGACGTAGATGTGCCCCAGCTCGATATAATGGATGAGTCGGTTGGGATTAATTTCGATCGCTTTTAACAGACATTTCTCAGCCGCTTCGTTAGTCGTTACCGGCAAGCCGCCATAAAGCGCTTTGGCCAGAGCCCGTTTCACCACGTTGACATCGGCAAGCGTACGGTTCCATCGCCCAAGAATATGCCACGCGTTGTCGTTGGTCGGATCAAGCTCGAGGGCGCGATCCACCGCCGCCTTGATCCGGGGCGCAGCATTCACCTGATCTTTGCTGCCCATGAATGGGAGCATTTTCCCATAGCTGATCGCGGGCGAGAGTTGGGCCTCGGCATTGTTCGGAGCGAGGGTCGCGGCGCGATTGGCGTACTCAAGCGAGATTGCTCCGAGTCGAAGCTTTTCCTTTTTCGATGGCGCGTCGGCCAGCAAATGCCGGTACTGCCGCGCGATGCGGACGAGAAGGTCCACGTTGTCCGGTTGGAGCTTGTTCGCAGGGATATAGTATTCGAGTGCTTCTTTGGCTTGGAGCCGTTTATCGAATTCGTCGCCTTTCGCGATCAATGTCGCAGCGTCTTCTCCGCCGCCCATGTGGTGAAAGGCAGCGGCATTGCGCTTGGGCTCCTGTGCCCGCGTCGCCAAGCCAGAGAGGCAAAGCACCGCACACAACCCGTAAACGCGGAGGCGATGATTCGGATTCATATCTACAGATAGCGTGGCTGGGCCAACGATCTACTCTTTGCGATTCGGCACTCGCGGCGAAACTGGTGCAGCTTCGGCCACGGATCTTCTGACGTCATTGCAAATCGCCGTTTTGGACATTGGACACGCCAAAACGACTCAAATATTTTGCGAATCTACAAATGTGGTTGTCTGGGGCACGGATAAACCACTTTGCGATCACGGGAAGATTAGGACGAATAATGAAATGGCTTCCCCGAAAAATGCGTCCACGCATTTCGATCCGATCCAGGCCGGCATGGAAAACATTCACTGCCACGACTCGTGGTTTTGGGGTGAAACCGATCGCCTTGAGCTCGATCGTTTCGCCCTTCCGCAACCGGTCGTGTAAATTCGATAGGGCGATGGTGAACCCGAACCCGGCGAACGTGCGCCCTGGTTCGATGTCGATCTTGGCCGAAACATCTTTTCCGTTGATGTGGGTCGTGGCTGTTCCGTCAACGAAATCCAGGTTAAATTCGCGCTCGGTCTTTCCCTCTTTCGATTCCCGCCACGACCATTTTTCCTGCAACATCTCCGGCTGTTGCCGAAAGACCGATTTTTCTTCCCACACTTTGCCATCGGGAAACCGATAAGTGATCGTGACGTGAAGTCGGCCGTCTTCGACCCATTGCCGGAATTCTCCATTCGCGAGTTTCTCTCCAGTGATATCGTAGAGACCGGGATAACCGTGGGTTTCTCTCTCTAAATCGTTAGGCTCAACCGCCCGTGACACGCGGATCGCCGCCACCAGCATCCAGGCCATGATGCTGCCGGCGAAGAATCGTGTGCTCGTCATGCAATATCGTATGCGATCTGCTCTCTTCCAACCAACTCGGCAAAGGTAACACCAGCGTTACCGCGCTGATGCCACAAAAACCTAACACTGGCGAATGCACCATTGTGTGCGTTAGTTAGTCCGCTATGGATCGAATAGTCGGGATCGAGACCGAATACGGCTGCTTGCTCAGCGATGACGAGCCGCACGGCAATTCGGATCTTTGGCCGGCCAAGGTCAAGAATCATCTCTTCCGCAAGGCTGCGGCGGGCACGATCGATTTGCACTATCGCGATTACGAGGAGCCGCCTGGGAATGGTGGTTTTCTGCTCAATGGCGGCCGGCTTTACCTCGACATGGGCCACATCGAATACGCCTCGCCGGAATGCCTGCATCTGCACGACCTGGTGACATACGATCTCGCGGGCGATGAGCTGCTGCAATCGTCGCTCACGGCACTCGAAGCGGATGGGCGTGTCGCGTTCATCAAGAACAATGTCGATCATCAGACCGGCGCAACGTTTGGTTGCCACGAGAATTATTTGATGAAACGCGAGGCGCAATTCACACCGCCGATTCTCGGCACCCTCCTGGCGTTTTTGGCAACGCGACAGATTTTTACCGGCGCGGGCCGGGTCGGTCAGGCGAATCCACTGGCGTTCGATTTCGAGCCGCCACAGCAGGAGACGCCGGTGAACTTCCAGCTGAGCCAGCGGGCCGATCACATCGTCAACGACATCTACCAGTGGGTGCAATTTAATCGCGCCATCATCAACGCACGCGACGAACCGCTGGCCGATTATCGGAAATATCGGCGGCTGCATTTGCTCATCGGCGATTCCAACATGAGCCCATTCGCGACTGCGTTGAAGATTGGCACCACGGCTTGCGTGCTGGCGCTGCTCGAAGAGGGCCGGCTCCCGCGCAACCTCGTCCTGAGCGACGCCGTCCAAAGCACACGCGACATTTCGCGCGATCCGACCCTGCGCGGGGTTGTCGATCTTGAAAACGGCAAAACGATCGGGGCGCTCGATGTGCAATGGCAGTTCCACGAGCTGGCGCAGCGGCACCTGCGAGGGACTAGCGCCGAGACTGATTGGTTGCTGGAAAGCTGGAGCTTTGTTCTGGAAGCGCTCGAACAAAATCCGCAGTCGCTCATCGGCGGCATTGATTGGATCACGAAAAAATGGTTGCTCGAAACTCTGATCGCAGCCGAAGGCCTGCAATGGAACGATCCCTGGCTGCAAAGTGTCGATCTTGAATATCACAACATAGATTCCGCTCGCGGTCTCTTCTTTAGCGTCACGCCCGGCAAACGAATCGCCGAATGGAACAACAGCGTGCGTCGCTCGGAAGCGATGCGCGTTCCACCGTCAAACACACGCGCTGCTGGACGTGCCCGCGCCGTGGCCGCATTTCAGGAACGCGATCTGTCTTACGTGATCAACTGGGATTCGATCACCTGCGATAACCGCGATTTCCTTGTCATGGGCGATCCGTTCAACACTTACATTGAGGATGTCGAGAGATTCCTCAACACCGAGCGGCCCGCGTCGCCTGAAATCTCGTAAGATTCAGCCCTGTAACGGCCCCGAATGCGTTCGGGGTCGCCATTTTTCATCCAAGCAGGCCGATGCGGGATTTAATCCGGGCAACCGCCCATTGAGCGTGCTCGACAATGAGCGGTTCCTGATCGCTCAAGGCTTGATCGAGCGCGGGTAGATCCTCAGCCGTCCCAACGTTTCCCAAGGCGACGCAGACGTTCCGAAGAAAGCCGCGTCGCTTGATTCGTTTAATCGGAGAATTGCGAAACATCTCGCGGAACTCATTGTCGTTGAGCCGTAAATATTCACGCAATAGTATCCCAGCTGTCGATCTTCGCGCCGCGAACGCGCTTTCCCGCGAGACTTGGGCGAACCGGTTCCATGGGCATGCCTCCAGACAATCATCGCAACCAAAAATGCGATTCCCGATCAGCGGCCGTAACTCCAACGGAATCGATCCTTTCAGTTCGATCGTGAGATACGAAATGCAACGGCGCGCATCGAGCCGATGCGGCGCCGTAATCGCGCCGGTCGGGCAGGCCGTCATGCAGAGGTCGCAACTCCCGCAGCGGTCGGGCTGCGGAGCATCGGGGGGCATTTCGAGCGTGGTCAAAATTTCGCCGAGGAAAAACCATGTCCCCAGTCGCGGATCTATCAGCATGGTGCTCTTGCCATGCCAGCCGGTCCCAGCCTGCGCGGCATGATCGCGCTCCAAGATCGGCCCGGTATCAACATAACACTTCTGTTCGCCGCCAAATTGCCGCAAAAATTTGTCGATCTGATCGAGCTTGGCCGCGATTACCTGGTGATAATCATCTCCCCAAGCGTAGCGCGCGATCCTTCCATTCGCTTTTTTTGTAGCGGCGGTCTGTGACCACCGCACTTCCTCACCTTGAAAATAATTCAGCGCCACCACAACGATCGATTTCGCTCCCGGCAGTACTTTCTGCGGATCGCACCGTTTCTCTTCTCCCCGCCGCATGTAATCCATTTCGCCATGTGCTCCATCGCGGAGCCATTGTTGAAATTGGTCGGCGTGTCCCGGCGACTCGCACGCCGCGACGCGACACGAATCGAACCCACTCTCGCATGCAAACGATACCAGTTGGGCCTTTATCTCTGTGGCGTTTTCAATCATCCGTTTTCGCCGGAGACGTTTTGCAAAATTCTCTTGGCAACTTCCTCTTCCGTCAGCCCCGCACCATCGATCCGGATATCTGCAATTTTCGCATAAAGCGCCCGGCGTGCCTCCAGTAATCGAGAAAACGTCTCTCTCGGATCCTTCGTTTCCAGCAGCGGCCGATTCCGTTTTCGCGTCGCCCGCTCGAACAGCGTCTCTTCGCCCGCATCAAGCCACACCACGATTCCGAGCCGCCTCAGAAGATCGACATTCTCCTCGCGCAAGACAATCCCGCCGCCCGTTACGATGACCGACTGTCGATCCGGCGATAATGCGCGCAACACCTCCGTTTCCGTTTCGCGAAATTTTTCCTCGCCGAATTTCGCGAAAATCTCCGGGACCGAGATTCCGAACCTGGCTGTGACGATCTCATCTGTATCGACCAGCGGCAGCCCAGTAAGTCGTTCCAGGCACTGGCCAACGGACGTTTTGCCTGCGCCCATCATGCCGATGAGGACGATCGACTTAGCCAGAGAGTTCACAACGAGACGTTCCAAATTCCAAGCTCCAACATTAATCACTAATCCCGAACATCGAAAATTGTCATTCTGATCTCGCAGTCGCGGGTGCTTGGCGGGCACTTCGCTCAACATGGCAACGGAGGAGGCACTCTGTCATGTTGAGCGAAGCGAAACATCTCCAATGATTGGCTTGGGAGGCCGTTTCAGAGAAATAGTGTGAGATTCTTCTCCCGCGACTGCGGGATCAGAATGACAGAAGCGTTCCATCGGCGCAGCGGCTAATTAAAAAAACTTTACAAGCAAACCGGTTGTGAGGAATTGACCTTATGCCTGAGCCAAAATCTTCATCTCTCGTCGCCGTTATTATGGGCAGCAAATCCGACTGGGACACGATGCGTCGGGCCGTCGAGACGCTCGATGAGCTCGGCATCGCTAACGAAGCGCGCGTGCTCTCCGCGCATCGGACGCCGGATGCGACGGCCGACTTTGCGCGCAACGCCTCGATGCGCGGCCTACGCGTGATCATCGCCGGCGCCGGTGGCGCGGCGCATCTGGCCGGAGTCATCGCTGCCCACACGTGGTTGCCTGTGCTCGGTGTGCCGATCCAATCGAAGTTGCAAGGGCTCGATTCATTGCTTTCCACGGCGCAGATGCCGGGCGGTATTCCCGTTGGCACATTGGCGATTGGCGAAGCGGGCGCAAAAAACGCCGCGCTTCTGGCCGCGGCGATTCTCGCGCTTTCCGACGAAAAGATTCGCAAAAACCTGGAACAGTTTCGCGCCAGGCAAAGCGAGTCGGTTCTTGCGGCGAAATTGCCATTGTAAGCCCGCGAATTTTATTTGGAGTGCGCGGACATGTATCCGCGCTTTTCAAAGCGCCGGCATGTCGCCGCACTCCAAAACCCACTTGTCTGCACGGACCCATTGGCCTTTCGAGAGAAACGTCCTAAAATTTCACACAAGGTGAAAACGGAAATCATCACGGCGGTGTATCGTCGCTCGCATCAGAGCAATCGTGCGACCACGCGCGCGGTCGAATTGCTGAAAGCGGGCGAGACCGTCGCGCTGCCGACAGAAACCGTCTATGGCCTGGCTGCCGATGCGCTCAACCCGATCGCCGTCGCAAAAATCTTCGAGGCCAAGAAGCGGCCGCGCTTCGATCCGCTGATCGTTCATTTGCCGAATCGCGATTGGCTAAAGAAGATTGCCGATGTCCCGCCGCAAACTCATCGATTCATCGAGAGACTCATAAGTCGTTTCTGGCCGGGACCGTTCACGATCGTCTTACCGAAACGGAAGATCGTTCCCGACATCGTGACAGCCGGACTCAATACGGTAGCGGTGCGAATGAGCGCGCACCCGGTCTTCGCCGAGATCATCCGCGCGTTTGACAAACCGCTGGCCGCGCCGAGCGCGAATCGCTTCGGTCGAATCAGCCCGACGACTGCGCAACATGTGCGCGACGAACTCGATGGTCGCATCCCGCTGATTGTCGATGCTGGCCCGACACCGCACGGACTCGAATCGACCATTGTCTCTGTCGGTGTGCGCAAGATCGACATCCTGCGCCAGGGGCCCATCACCGCTGAGCAGCTTTCGCCATTCGCGAAAATCGAGATCGTCGCCTCCGGAGGAAAAATTTCCGTGCCCGGCCAGTTGCCTTCGCACTACGCGCCCAAAACGCCGCTTCGCTTGATTGACAACGCCCACTCATTCTCGCCGGAGAAAGATCAGCGAGTCGGTTTGCTGGCGTGGAATGCGCTCCCAAAGGAAGAGAAATTCGCAGCGATTCGAAACTTAAGTGAGCGGCAAGATTTCCGTGAAGCCGCCACCAACCTCTTCCGACACCTGCGCGAGCTCGACACCCTCGATCTCGATCTCATCGTCGCAGAGCGAGTTCCTTCTCAGGGACTCGGCGCCGCAATCATGGATCGACTGGAGCGTGCCGCAAAAAAGTAATCGCAATGAGATTACTCGAATAGACGAGAACGCCAGAAACAGGTGGCGGCCTAACGAGAACAACTGGAGCTGTCCGCGAGCAAGGGCGCGCGTGGCTGCGGGATGAAAATACTCAGTCATGGAAATCTCGGCAGATGCCGGCTCGCCGTCGGCTGCCGAGATTGGTTAGGCGATTGCGTAGAATAGAAGAACAAATCATGCGCCATGGCGTCCAGACAATCGCGCGTGTACCCAAGAAAAGCATCCACCAAAAACACAGCCAATGAGAAACCAGTGCAAGCCGCCTGCTAGCCCCACGACCGCAAATGTGCGAAGGTTCGGGCCAGAACCGACCAACTGATAACCGAAGTCGAAGAGCGCGCGCATGAGCCGAGTGGAGCTCAGCCATGGAAAAACGATTAGGGAGGTCGGCAGATCGAGTCGGAAAAATGCTGCCCAGCCTAGCTCGGCTTGGGCGATACCGCGCTGCGAGTAGACGTAGACAAACATACCGAACGCGCAAAGCGAATGGATCGCAAAAAGAGATTAAACCGAAGACCAAAGTGGCTCTAATGATCGGCCGCTGCTTGGGTAACGTCATCTGGGTGCGTGCGTGAAAGTGCCTAACGAGAACAAGATCAGCGGCGGCGGACGAGGACGCACGTCGCTCGAAGTGAAAAGGTGGAAGTCATCTCAAAAGTTGATCGCTGTGCGATCCGACGTTCGCTCCATCGCATGGTTAGGCAATTACTGATTCCACGAATGTCCATCTTTTGATAGCACCGGCTCGATGGTGTCCCGCTGATCAGATAGTAGTAGCTACGGTTTGTCTGGTCGTAGTACGGAGTTGGGGCCTGTGTCGCCGTCAGCGTAGATGTCGAGAGCGGCTGGCCAGAGGCGGCGGTAATCACCGCGATCCCATCGAACAGCGGAACTCGTAAAACTGAGTGCGCACGAACGGTAAGCGATTCCAAACGCTTTACATGCGAATTCATAAGGATCAACGGCACGTTGCGCGACATATCGTTTCGGAAAACGCCATAGATCACCGGCGCAGACCCGGACAGGCCGACGAGTGCCAGAATAGCTGCGATGATCCTGAGCGGGCGCATTCGCCTAACGAGAATTAGACGAATTCTCGTCTTTAAAGGCGAACATTTCTTCGTCTAATTCGGGATTCGGTCTTGAGTTCATGCCGATCTAAACTGCGCAAATGAAGAGGCCCGCTCGTCATTAAAATGCAAACTGATCCAAGTTGATTTCCAAGCAGGGGCAGGCTGAAGAACAAAAGCTATCTTAGCGTTGCAGCACGAGCTCTTCATCGGTGACCCGGCGTTTGGGTTCTTCACCAGTTCTGCCCAGGCTCTCGCTTTGGCATTCCAGGCAGGCTTGAATGAAGCCTTTGAAGAGCGGGTGCGGCTTGTTTGGTTTGCTTTGGAATTCGGGGTGATACTGGCAGCCGACAAAGTAGGGATGATCGCGTAACTCGATTAATTCCGCGAGCGAGCCGTCAGGCGAGGTGCCGGAAATCGTGAAACCTTTTTCCACCATCCGGTCTCGATATTTCATGTTGAACTCGTAGCGGTGCCGATGGCGCTCCGACACTTCGGTCTGGCCGTAGAGTTTTTCCGCCAACGTGCTTTTGACGATTTTTGTCGGCCACGTCCCGAGGCGCATGCTGGCGCCCAAGTTTTTTACGCCCCGCTGCTCTTCCAGCAACGAAATTACTGGTTCCGTCGTCTCTTTATCGAATTCAGTGCTGTTGGCGCCTCGGATGCCGCAGGCGTTGCGTGCGAACTCAATCGTGGCGACCTGCATCCCGAGGCAGAGACCGAGAAATGGGATCTTGTGCTCACGCGCATACCGCGCGGCGTTGATTTTCCCTTCCACCCCGCGCTCGCCAAACCCGCCCGGAATCAAAACGCCGGCCACACCTTCCAATTCGTCGCCCACGCCTTCCTGAAGCGATTCGGCATCGACCAGTTGAAGCTCGATTCTGCAATCTTCGCTCGCGCCGGCGTGAGTGAGCGATTCGTAAATGCTTTTGTAAGCGTCCTGGAGATCGATGTATTTGCCGACCACTGCGATCCTCACTTGCTTCTTCGGACTAATCACGCGCTTAACAAATTGCTTCCAACTGGTCAGATCGGGCTCGGGCGTTTTCAGGCCTAACAAATCACACACGAGCTGGTCGAGCCCTTCCGCGTGCAGGGTCAAAGGCACTTCGTAAATCGTGTGCTCGACGTCGCGCTCCTCGATCACGGCCTTTTCCGAAACACTACAGAACATTGACAGTTTCCGGCGCAGATCGAGATCGAGCGGCCGTTCGGTGCGGCAAATCAAGACTTGTGGTTGCAAGCCGATCTCGCGCAATTTCGCGACGCTCTGTTGGGTCGGTTTCGTTTTCATTTCGCCGGCCGCTTTGATGTAAGGAATGAGCGTGACGTGCATGTTGAGCACATTCTGCGGCCCGACTTCGAGAATAAATTGCCGGATCGCTTCCAGAAATGGCAGACCTTCGATGTCACCGGTAGTGCCGCCGATCTCGGTAATAACGACATCGTATTTGCTCTCGTCGGAAATTTCGCGAATCCGGTTCTTGATCACATCAGTCACGTGCGGAATCACCTGCACCGTTTTGCCGAGATAATCGCCGCGGCGCTCCTTCAGAATGACGCTCTCGTAGACCTGGCCGCTGGTCAGATTGTTATGGCGAGAGAGCACACAATTGGTGAACCGCTCGTAATGCCCAAGATCGAGATCGGTCTCGGCGCCGTCGTTGAGCACATAAACTTCGCCATGCTGGAACGGGTTCATTGTCCCAGGATCGACATTCAGATAAGGATCGAACTTTTGGAAAACAACCCGGAGACCGCGCGCTTCCAATAGCGTCCCGAGCGATGCGGCAGTAAGACCTTTGCCCAACGAACTGATTACACCGCCGGTGACGAAGATATATTTCATCGCGAGACTTTCAGTGATTTGTAGCGACGGCGCTCTGTCGCCGTGCTTCCGGTTCGCGTTGAATCAACGCCTCGACCCGCCTTCGGGCAGAGGCTACGGCGCGGCAAGCGCAGCGAGGCGGCTACATTTTTTGCGTCTTCCGGCGTGTCAATGCCGGGCGAACCATGTTTCGTGATGAGCACATGAACCCTTACCCCATTTTCCAGCGGGCGCAATTGCTCGAGCGATTCGCCACGCTCCAGCGGCGTCGGTTTCCATTTCACGAATTGAAGAAGCGCGGCGCGGCGAAACCCGTAAATTCCTTGATGCCGCAGAGGAGATACGACGGCAGGCAAGCCGTCGTTCCATGGGATTGGCGAACGCGAGAAATAGAGCGCGTTGCCGCGAAGATCGACCACGACTTTGACTTGATGCGGCGAAAGGGCGTCGGCTGGATTGGCAAACGGATGCGCCGCGGTGACGATGCCGATCTTGCGATCGGAACGGAGCCTGTGAACAATCCGGTCGATCAAGTGCGGATCAATCAGCGGCTCGTCGCCTTGAATGTTCACAATGTATGAAAACGTCTTCGCTTTGTTCGCGACCTCCGCGATTCGGTCTGTCCCGCTTCGATGTTTCGTTGAGGTAAGCGCCACTTCGGCGCCCCAATCGAAGGCCGCGTTTGCAATGCGCATATCGTCGGTGGCGATAATCACCGCATCCAGCTTTCTTGCGCGCAGACAGCGTTCCCAAACGCGCTGCAGCAATGGCTTGCCCGCGATCAGATGCAACGGTTTGCCCGGAAAACGTGTTGATGCCCAGCGCGCTGGAATGATGCCGACGGCCTTGTTCATGGAATGGCAAAGGCACGTCTGGTGCTCATGGTCAGATGCTATAACATTAATGCCGAGATGAAAGCGAGCGATCCGGCAGCGAAATTATGAGATGTCCTTCTTGCCGAGTTCCATTCAGCGTGCCACCGCCGAAATGCCCCCAATGCGGGCTCACTCTGACCGAGCTCGACCGGAAATTTGGGATCGTGCCGCTCTACTCGCGTTATCTCGCCGACCGGACCGAGCGTTTGTCGTTGCGCGATGCCAGCCAGGTACGCGAAGCGCTACGGCTTTTCCAACGCAAGTTTCCGCAACTGCTCTTTTCCGTCGTGCTTATTGATCTGCGACCACGCGCTCCAGTCGCCGAATATGCATTTTGGTTAATCAACCGCGCCTGCTTCAGCGAATTTCAAGCGACCGGCCCAAGAAATTTTGAACTCCTTCTCGTCATCGATCCCGGGGCAAAAGAGGCGGCGTTGATCACTGGGTATGGTCTGGAGAATGTCGTAGCTGAGGAGGATCTTGAGGCGACGTTGAACGCAGCACGCCCCAAATTTGAAGCGGGTGATCTCGCCGGCGCGATTCGCAGCTGCATCGAGTTCATGACGCGCCGGCTGCGAGAGATCGGACAGCGAATCGCGCTCGATCAAACTTCGATAGGCGCAGCCGCAATCGAAGAGAGAGTTGGGCAAACGCGATAAATGTTATGAGAAGCCATCTCAGACAACTCTATGCCATCGGCGCGTTGTCGATGTTGATTACATTCTCGCCGGCGCTTTGCGCGCAAATAGCGAGTTCCACCGCGGCTCCCAGCGCGACCGCGAACGCGGGAAATCCGTTCCGGAAATTCACGCTCCCCTCGCGCAAACCAATACCGGTGCAATGGAAAATTGCGATCGTGCTGGCCGTGGTCGTAATCGCTTCCGGGGCGCTCTGGATTTCGATTCGGGTCTGGGGTTCGGCGAATCTTTTTGATCGACAATATCGCTTCCCCGCTCCCGGGACCGCTGCCCTTCGGCTGGGCGGCAATCGATCGGGAGGACATTCAGCGTCGATCAAGTTTGGCCGTCGCGCCGGGCCAGGCGATGCCGGCTGATGAGAATCTAAGATGGCTGTGCTACCAGAGCGTTTTAGGAAAAACCGTAGCCGCAAGTGGCGGAAACTTTTGAGTTCTCTGGATTTCGGCGATTGAGTTGTAGGGGAAACTGACAGTGTCCCTCGTGGCTGCGTCCTGCGGAAGCGACCTGCGTTTGCATTCGAACGAAGCCACACGGGAAGCCATCGGCTTCCCCTACAGAGAACTCGGCCTATTTACCCATGGCACGTGGCTACAGCGCTTCTTAAAATGCTTTTAGTTGCTGAAAACTGTTAGGAACGCCACTTCGATCGCGAGCGCTTCCTGGATGTTGCGGGCCAGATGATCGCGTAATTCCTCCAGCGCGCGAATCCGGCGCAAAATTTCCGTCGAACTGAAACGCTTCGCGGCCACGGTCGTTTCGATTTTGGCATTTGTTAGGTCGCGGCGCTCAACGCCGGTCGCCGCGCGGAGAACGTCTGCCCACCAGATCAGCAACATCTCGACTAAGTCTGCCCGCCGTCGAAGATAAAGACTCTCGGACAACGCCTTGTAGTAATCTTCACGTTGTTCGAGCCATGCGCCGTCAGTCGTATTCCGATAACGCGCTTCCTCCTGTTCCAACGCTTCGTCCGTTTCCGATTTGATTTCCTCGCGCACGGTCCGCAGCAATCCTTGAAACTCCTGGGCCAAACAATACGCGTACGAGACATTCCATTTTTCCTCCACCGCTCCTTTTCGCAGCAGCTCGATCAGATTCTTTTCCTCGGCCCGGACCATCGTCGATCCATTCGCTTCCAGCGGAATCGCGATACAGCGCGACAAAATGGTGTCCGGTAACGCTTCCGGAAGCGCGCTCAAGACAAGCAAGAGCGAATCTTTCGGCGGTTCTTCCAGAGTTTTGAGAAACGCATTCGCGGCCTGCGGCTGGAGCCGGTCCGCTTCGGAAATGATTGCGACCTTACGCCGGCCACCGGTCGCGCGCATTTGCAGTTTATGCTCGAGCTGGCGAACTTGCTCGATCACGATTCGGCGCGATTTCGATTCCGGTTCGGCCACGAAAATATCGCGCGCGTTGGTGGAAAAAACGTGCGCCCGATCGGTCCCGTTAACAAGTTCGGTCAATTCCGCTGCCAATTGCTTTTTACCAGCGCCGGCCGGACCGGAAATCAGATAGGCGTGGGCGAGACGGTCCTGTTCGTGCGCCCGCTTCAAATAATCCAGTGCAACTTTTCTCGAGAACGCCATTCTGGATTTAGATTACGCGGTTCGATCCGGCCGCGACATTGAAATCATTTCGCCTTCACCAGATCTGGAAAGCGGTCCAGGAGAAGTTGCCAGATGGCATTGTCGATCTTGTCCGGCGACTCGGTTCCGTTGATTAAGACGATTCGCTTCGGTTCGCGCGCGGCGAGCTCGCGATACGCTGCCCGCACCCGTTCGTAGAATTCGGCCGGTTGTTGCTCCATCCGGTCCGGCCGGCGCGGCCCCTGCATTCGCGCATGCGCCGTCCCCGCGTCCACATCGAGAATGAACGTGATGTCGGGAACGCACTCGCCTACGGCAAAGGCGTTGAGTTGCTCGACAAATTGCCGATCCAATTTTCGCGCGGCACCTTGATAAACACTGGTCGAATCAAAGAACCGATCGGCGATTACGCAAACTCCGCGCTCCCGCGCGGGCGCGATGGTTTCACGCACAAGCTGGCTCCGGCTCGCGGCAAACAACAGCAGCTCCGTTTCCGAGGTCATGGCCGAATTATGCGGCGCGAACTGGAGCAGCTCGCGAATCGTCTCGCCGATCGCCGTCCCGCCCGGTTCGCGTGTTAGCAGAAATGGAATTCCGGCGCGTTCGAAGCGCGTAGCGAGACGTTTTACCTGGGTGGATTTACCGCAGCCTTCCGAGCCTTCGAATGTAATGAATCGACCGCGCGACATGAGTGGGTAAGGAATGGGCCTGACTGGGCTCGAACCAGTGACCCTGCGCTTATCAAGCGCATGCTCTAACCAACTGAGCTACAGGCCCGCTTCGCGGATGTGAATAGTGCTCGCTGATCGCGGATCGGTCAAGCCGGACGCTCCAAAGCGCTCGCAAATTCCGTCGATTATCCAGCGATCAGCGTTTACTCATTAGCGAATGGCAGCGAAATTTATCCTCATCGGAAGTGGGCTGGCTGGTGGGTTGCTCGGGGCGTATCTCGGGCGGCGTGGATACGAGGTGGCCCTTTATGAGCGGCGACCGGATCCGCGCGCGGGGAATTTCGTCGGCGGGCGCTCGATTAATCTCGCGGTCTCAACCCGCGGGATTCATGCGCTGGAACAGCTCGGCATTGCCGAGGAAGTGATGCAGCACGCCATCCCGATGCGGGGGCGAATGATTCACGATAAATCCGGGCGGCTCCACTTCGCTCCCTACGATGTCGATCCTAACAAGTGCATTAACTCGATCGGGCGCGCGGCGTTGAACACGGTGGTGATCGAAGCGGCCCAGCGTTATCCGAACGTGCGCGTCGTTTTCAATCATCGTTGCACCGATGTCGATCTGACCGAGGCGGTCTGCCATTTGGAAAGAACTGATGATGCTGTAGCGGCCGCTGTCTCAGCGGCAAATCCGGGAATGATTCAAGTGCGCGGCGATGCCGTCATCGGTGTTGATGGGGCTTTCTCAGCCGTCCGCCATGCCATGCAGCGACGGCTCGACCGCTTCGATTACAACCAGAGTTATCTCGCCCACGGTTATAAGGAACTGTCGATCCTGCCGGGCCCGAACGGCTCGTGGCAGATGGAGAAAAACGCGCTCCACATCTGGCCCCGCAAAAGTTTCATGATGATCGCGCTGCCGAACCCCGACGGATCGTTCACCTGCACGTTGTTTTGGGAGTTTGAGGGCGCCCGCAGCTTCGCGACCACAAAAACCGACGACGACATCCGTCGGTTTTTCGATGAAGAATTTCCCGATGCCGTTCCGTTGATGCCGACGTTGTTGGAAGATTTTCGCGAAAACCCAACCGGCTCACTGGTCACGATCCGGTGCGGGCCGTGGTTCTATCGTGATAAGATCGCGCTCGTCGGCGATGCCGCCCATGCCGTCGTCCCGTTTTACGGACAGGGAATGAACGCGGCGTTCGAAGATTGCGTCGTGCTCGATAAATGTTTGGCCGAGTTTCCCGACAACCGCGAACGCGCCTTCGCCGAATACTACGCGAGACGAAAAGAAAATGCCGACGCGCTGGCCGATCTCGCGATCGACAATTTCATCGAGATGCGCGACAAAACCGCGTCGAAAACTTTTCGAGCGAAAAAGAAGCTCGATCACCTGCTCGAAGGCTTACTTCCCGGCGTCTATTTACCTCTTTATGCGATGGTGACATTCACTCGGATGCCGTATGCCACTGCAGCCAAACGTGCCCGTTTCCAAGATCGGTTGGTTTACAGTGGTCTGACGTTTCTTTTGCTGACGGCTGCACTCGTTATGATTCGCCTGATTTTCTTGGAGTGATGGAGTATTGGAGTATTGGGCAAAGAGCAACGGCCTACTCCAGCACCCCCCTACTTCACCACCCCGGTCTCAAATGCCCTTGGCAGATGGCGCGGGACAGATAAAGTCCTGCAAATGATTCCCGCGATTCTGCTTATCGTCTCGGCCGTCGCTTATCGTATCGCGACGGGGCTCCTGATTACCTCCGGCTCGGGCTGGCTGTCGAACTTCGCGCCGCTGGCTGCCATCGTTCTTTGCAGCGCGGCCTACCTGCCAACGAAATATAAATTCACGTTGCCATTTATCGCGCTGTTCGCCTCGGACGTTGTCCTCAATCGGCATTACGGTTTTCCAATTGTCGATCTTCATGTCTTCTCGCACTACATCGCGTTTGCGTTGGTCGGCCTGATCGGTTTCGCCTTGCGCCATCGCGCGTCGCTCAAAACGCTCCTGCCCGCTTCAATTGTAGGATCGACAATCTTTTACGTCTTCACCAACGCCTTTGCCTGGCTAACTGATCCCGGTTACGTAAAAACTTTTGGCGGCCTGATCCAGGCGCTCACCGTCGGGCTTCCGCAATTCAGCGCCACTCCAAGTTGGATGTTTTTCCGTAACTCGCTCCTGAGCGATCTCTTCTTTACTGCTCTCTTCGTTCTGTGCATGAACCTTGGCCGCAAACCCGCGCCTGCCCGCGAGGAAGCGGCCCTGCCTCGCCTCGCCTAACAATCCGATGCAGCGGCCCGAGCCACGCGACGAGGTCGAGATGCTCGCGCTGATGCTGTTGATCCGCCGCTTCGAAGAGCGCGCGAGCCAGCAGTATCAAGCGCAGAAGATCGGTGGATTTTGTCATCTTTACATCGGCCAGGAAGCCGTGGTGGTCGGCGCGGTAGCGGCTGTGCGCGATGACGATTACATCATTACCGCCTATCGGGATCACGGCCATGCCCTGGCCCGCGGCACGAGCGCCAATGCCTGTATGGCCGAACTTTTCGGCAAAGAAACCGGCTGCTCGCGCGGCCTCGGCGGTTCGATGCATTTTTTCGACAAGAAAAATCACATGTACGGCGGGCACGCCATTGTCGGCGCACACGTGCCGCTGGCGGCAGGAATGGCGTTCGCGTCGAAATATCGCGGCGAAGATCGCGTGACGCTGTGTTTTTTCGGGGATGGCGCGATTAACCAAGGCTCATTCCACGAAGCGCTCAACCTGATTGCGCTTTACAAATTGCCAGTCGTTCTAGTCTGCGAGAACAATCTCTTCGCCATGGGCACGTCAGTGAAAAGATCGACATCACTCAAGCAGATCGTCGACCGCGCCGAAGGCTATGATATTCCCGGCGAAATTGTCGATGGAATGAACTTTCGCGAAGTGCGCGATAAACTTTCCGAGATCGTCGCTTCCATCCGCAAAGATCGGCATCCGGCATTTGTCGAAGCACGCACGTATCGTTATCGAGGACATTCGATGTCGGATCCGGCCAGTTATCGGACAAAAGAGGAGCTGGAAAAATATCGGCTCGACGACCCGATCACACGCCTGCGCGCGCAGCTTACCCGAGAAGGCAAGCTGACCAACGAAGAGTTCGACCGGATTGACAAAAAAGCCAAGGAAACCGTGCTGGCGGCGGTAAAATTCGCCGAGGAAAGTCCCGAGCTGCCGCTCGAAAAACTTTACGATTATGTATATGCCTAAAGCCGAATCTGCCGCGGCCCCGAAAGTTTTCGGGGTCGCCGTTTGTCGTAAGCCAGTTTGCGACGCTCATAGAGCGCCGCTCTAGCGAGGCTCATGAGAGAGATCACCTATCGCCAAGCTTTGAATGAAGCGCTTGCGGAAGAACTCGAGCGCGACCCGGACGTTTTTCTGATGGGCGAAGAAGTGGCCGAATACCACGGCGCTTACAAAGTGAGCCAGGGCTTGCTCGAGCGATTCGGCCCGAACCGAATCGTCGATACTCCCATCAGCGAAAATGGGTTCGCCGGCCTCGGCGTTGGCGCGGCGATGGTCGGGCTGCGCCCGGTCATCGAATTCATGACGTTTAGTTTTTCGCTCGTCGCATTCGATCAGGTCGTGAACAACGCGCCCAACATGCTGACGATGTCCGGCGGCCAATTCAACATCCCGATCACATTCCGCGGCCCGAACGGCCCGGCCCATCAGCTCGCCGCGACCCACTCGCATGCGACCGAAAATTTTTACGCCAGCGTGCCGGGCTTGAAAGTTTGCACCCCAGCCACGCCGCGCGACGCGAAAGGCCTGCTCAAAACCGCGATCCGTGATGACAATCCCGTGCTCGTGCTGGAGGCCGAGCTGCTTTACAGCTCGAAAGGCATGGTCGAACCGCTTGATCGCGAATTGCTCATCCCGCTCGGCCAAGCCGAAGTGAAACGCGAAGGGAGCGACGTTTCCATCATTTGTTATGCGCAGACCGTCCCGCTCGCGCTGGCCACGGCAGAAAAACTGGAGGAAGAAGATATTTCTGCCGAGATTGTCGATCTTCGCTCGATCAAACCGCTGGATGAACAGACGATTTATAACTCGGTGACCAAGACTCATCGCGTCGTGATTGTCGAACAAGATCGCCCTTATTGCGGCGTCGGCGGCGAAATTTGTTACCGGATCCAAAAAAACATCTTTGATGAGCTCGATGCACCCATCTTGCGCGTATCACAAGAAGATGTCCCGATTCCGTACAACGAGCGCCTCGAAAAAGCTGTCTTGCCAAATGCCGATAAACTCATCGACGCGGTAAAAAAGGTTTGTTACTCATGAAGCAGGGTTCAGGTTTCGGGATTCAGGTTTCAGACGACACCCCGGCATCGGACTTCGTCATTTCTCCGTATGCCTGAGCTCCAGATGCCCAAATTGAGCGACACGATGACGGAGGGAACCCTCGTCACGTGGAAAAAGAAGAAGGGGGACAAAGTTTCCGCCGGCGAAGTGTTAGCCGAGATCGAGACTGATAAGGCGACGATGGAATGGGAATCTCCCGAGGACGGGATTCTGACCGAAATTTATGTCGAGGAAGGCGGCAAAGTGAATGTCGGCGACAAGATCGCGTTCATCGGTGAGAAAGGCGAGGAAGCACGCAAAACGGAAGCGAAGCCGAAAGAAGAAAAGGAAAAACAAAAGGAAACGGAAAAGCCCGCGCCGGCGAAAGCTGAAGAGAAAGAAACTGCGCGGCCGCAGCAAGGGAAAGAGGAAAAGGCTCAGCTGGAAAAGAAAGCGGTCGAGCCAAGGGAGCCAGCACGAGAACCGTCACACGACGAAGAGCGAGTGAAAGCGTCGCCCGTCGCGCGTCGAATTGCGGCCGAACTCGGTGTCGATCTTGCCCATGTTAAGGGCACAGGCCCAGAAGGTCGAGTCACTGAGACGGATGTGCGGACGGCGGCGAAACGTCCTTCCCAGCCGGTGTCATCGGCGCCGGCTACGGTAAAGTTAGGCCCGGGCGCGCGGATTCAACTTTCCGGGATGCGCAAGATCATTGCCCAACGCCTGGTCGAAAGTCTCGGACCGGTTCCGCATTTTTATCTCACGATCAACATCGACGCTGGTCCGCTGATGGCCGCGCGCGCGGAGTTAAAAGCCGCGGGTGAAGAAAGCGATGCGGCCAAGATCACGGTTAACGATTTCGTGTTAAAAGCCACCGTGGAAGCCGCAGTCAAGGTGCCGAAAGCAAATGCTTCGTTCGACGGCGATGCGCTCGTGCAATACGCCGATGTCGATCTTGGCATCGCGGTCGCGATCGATGACGGCTTGCTCACGCCCGTCATTCGCGCCGCCCAGACGAAATCGCTGCGCGAGATCAGCGCGCTGGCAAAAGATCTGGCGAGCCGCGCCCGAAACAAAAGAATGAAGCCTGAGGAATTCCAAGGCGGCACATTCACCGTCTCAAATCTTGGTGGAATGGGGATCGACAGCTTCTCAGCCGTGATCAATCCACCGCAAGGTTTCATTCTTGCCGTCGGCAAGATCACCAAGGTTCCGGTGACGGATGATTGCGACCAGATCGTCGCCGGCCATCGCATGTCGATCACGATGAGCTGCGATCATCGTGTCATCGACGGTGCGCTCGGCGCGCAGTATCTCAGGGAACTCCGTCATTTGCTGGAGAATCCCGCCTTGTTGCTGGTTTGACGGATGCGCGGTTTGGAGTGCGGCGATCCCGCGACTGCGGGACCGCTTTAGAAAGCGCAGACATGTCTGCGCACTCCAAATAACGGCGCAAGACGTGCGCACACAGCGGCCGCGCACTACCCAGATGTGGTCTCCCAGATCATGAAATCGTCCAGCGATTGCTTTGCTTTCGCGACGGCGAAATCGACGACCGTGGCGTCATCGATATAGCCGAGGAACGGAATTTCATCTGGGATCAGATCGAACGGATCAACGAAGTAATTTAGCGCCGCTAGGATCGACAAGAGGACGTCTTCCGAAACCTCCCGGTATTGGCCGTGCCCATGCGCGTGCGCCAGACGCAACATTGTTTGGAGATACGGCCAGTTCTCGCCGAATGCGTCTTTCGGCACCGACGCAGCTTTTTCAGCGGCCTTCTCAACGAGCTGACGCAGACGCTTCGGATCGTTCGCGAACAATTTTGCATTGCGTTCCGCGCGCGCGAAGGCCTCGCTTCTCAGAGCGGCTTTCCGGCGCTGCGTTCTCTTACCCAGATCAGCCAATTTCTTTCTTTTCATCGCATCCTTTCTTCCTCCCAATCATAAGCGCTCCAGCTCCGCATCCTACTGTTCTTCGTGTGGTTTTTGGGTCGGAGCGGCTGCCGTGTAGGCAAACTTGCGTCTCCGGATGAGCATGAGGTTGCGAATGTAAATCATGGAGTTCGGTAGATACGCGAGAATCCCAACTGGATCGCGTCGAAAAACAAAATAAAGGCACATGATGACGCTGCCGGCGATGCTCCAGTACCAAAACGACACCGGGATGATACTCTCTCCCTGGCGCTCGGAGGCGAACCATTGCACCAGAAACCGCATCGAGAAGATCGCGTTTCCAATGAGACCGAGAATGACGAGATAATTCCAATCGAGACCGAGGAACCGGTGTTCCTGGCCAAACCACGTCACGGCAATAATTGCATTCATAAGAGATGGAGTGCTGTTTAACGCTTGGGCCTCGATTCTACAAGAGAGAGCTTTCGAACCACCGCGCCCAGCTTCACGCTGACTGCTTAAAGCAGTCACTTTAACAGAATGTTTTCTTGAATTTCGCTAGATTGAAAGACCACTCGAATGTTGCGGTTGGAGCTTGACTGCTTAAAGCAGTCAAGCCTAGAAATTCCCTTTTCGAAAAGACGAATCACAATGCGGGCTGGAACACAGGTTTCTGCTGATCGCGCTCTCTTGGATGTTCTTTTTCCGAGAGTGCGTGCGGAGATTCTGAGATTGCTCCTTTCGACGCCGCCGAAGCAATATTACGTGCGGGAGTTAGCGAGAATGACCGGGTTGGCCCTTTGCACGATTCAGGATGAGCTGCGGAAGCTCAGCGCAGTTGGCATTATCGTCAGTTCGACACGACCTCAGCGGCGATTCTACAAAGCGAATACTGATCACCCGTTGTTTCACGAGCTCATTCGAATGGTGAATTTAAGCGAGCGACTTCCGCGCACAAAGCACTCGGTTTTATATCGGAAAAGGAAATCGAGCGGCCGCACAAAAGTGGCACGAAGCAAAAACATCAAGTTGCCACCAAACCGTGCATTAAACTGGCGTCTGTTTTCGCGGAAGAAGTTGACTGCTTAAAGCAGTCAATCTGCCCGGATTGTAGAGAAGGGTTGTTAGTCCGCGCGTCTTAAGAAATACGAGACTGTGCGCGTTCTGCCGTTGAATCGAGCGAGATTACATCGCTCGACTCGGCGAGTTCGTACCGGATTTTTCTTGATTTCATCCAGCGCACCCCCATCAGGTCACGAAAAGACTTGAACAAACGATTCCAGACGCCGTAATGACCCGTGCCCGAAAAGCGCGGATTGGTGGACACCGGGACTTCTGCCACGCTAAAGCCTTCCATCTTGATTAGCGTTGGAAGAAAACGGTGCGCGCCGTTGAAGAATCTTACGTTGGCGATGCACTCGCGCTTGAAGACGCGATAGGTGCAGCCAGCATCGGTGATATTTTCGCCGGACAGTTTGTTGCGGACCCAATTGGCGATGCGCGACGATGCGATACGCACCCAACTGTCGCCCTCAGCACGCGACTGCACGCGCGTGCCGCACACGCAATCGGCACGCCTGAGCGCACCGAGCATGGCCGGTAAATCCTTTGGATCGTTCTGCAAATCGGCATCGAGCGTTGCGATGTAACGGCCGCACGCGATTTGCATTCCGGCCCAGCTCGCGGCCGATTCGCCGCAATTGAACTCAAAACGCTGAATCCTCAGACGTGGATCGTTCGCTGCAAGTTGTCTTAGCACCTCCCATGAATTGTCGATGCTGGAATCGTCCGTGATCACAACCTCGTAATTCAGCCCTAACGGATCAAGGACCGCATGGATGGCCTTGAGCAACGGCTCCAGATTTTTTTCCTCGTTATGACACGGGATAACAAGACTTAATTCCAATATGCGAGAATGATTGGGCGCCGACGGCGCGGACGCCCTCCAGGATTCGTGTTCATTCGTGTCCATTCGTGGTTAACAATCTCGAGTCGTCACCTGCCGAAAAATTCGAGGATTGCATCGCAGACATAATCGACATCTTCCATTGGCAATTCGCCGTAAATCGGCAGCGACAGAATCTCGTTCACGGCTGCTTCCGTTTCCGGCAGGCTTGGCAAATCGGGAAAGAGCTTCGTCATGGCCGGTTGTTGATGATTCGCCACTGGATAGTGGATCCCCGTCCCGACTCCTCTGTCTTGTAAATGCTTGGCCAGCTCGTCACGACACGGCGTTCGGATCACGTACATGTGATATACGGCAGACGCCCATTCTCTTTCCGGAGGCGTTTTCACAACGCCGCTCAGCCGTGCGTTGTAACGTGCCGCGATCTCTCGTCGATGCTCGTTTAATCTATCAATATTCCGTAGTTCGACTCGGCCAATCGCGGCCTGAATCTCGTTAAACCGCAAATTGTAACCGACAACGTCGTGGACATATTTCGATTTGCGCCCGTGATTGCGCAACATGCGCAGATCGGCCGCAAGCGCCGAGTCGTTAGTCGTGATGCAGCCTCCATCGCCCAGGACGGTCAGGTTTTTCGACGGGAAAAACGAAAACGCACCGGCCACGCCGATCGAGCCGACACGTTTCCCTTTGTATTTGGCGCCACAGGCCTGCGCGCAATCTTCAATCACCCATAGATTGTGTTTGCGCGCGATTTCAAAAACGCGGTCGAGATTGGCCGGATGTCCGTAGAGATGAACCGGCAACATTCCGACCGTGCGCGGCGTGATTGACGACTCGAGAAGATCGACATCAAGACAGTAGGTTTCGTCGATGTCAATAAATGCGGGTCGCGCGCCAAAATGGATCATCGGTTCAATTGATGGAAACGCCGTGTGCGATGGCGCCAGAATCTCGTCGCCCGGTTTCAGACCCATGGCGCGATGCAGCAAAAAACCGCCTCCCGTCCATGACGAACACAGGACCGCTTCCTTCGTTCCAGTGTAAGCCGCGATCTCGGCTTCGAATGCCTCACATTCTTTGCCCAAAATGTAAGAACCGGAATTGAGCGCGCGCAGCGCGGCCTCGCGCACTTCGTCACTCAAAAAAACACGAGAGAGTGGAACCTTTCTCATCAACGTTCAAATTGCTGTGTCATTCTGAGCGAAGCGAAGAATCTCAAATCATCTCGCTTTCGTTGAGGGAAAATAATCAGAGATGTTTCGCTTTGCTCAACAGGACAATAGGTTGTTGGTCGAGAAGGTGCCAGCTTCCCCTACAGTCGCGCCCAGTCAACGCTTGCCGCGCTTTCACCAAGCCATGTCGATCCAATTCCCGGTGCGGTCGGATTCGAGCGCTGCCTCGACCACGCGAATCGCGTCGAAACCCGCCCGGCCATCAATCAAAGGTTGCGTTCGCGTTTCGACTGAATCAAGGAAAGCAGAGAGCTCGGCACGGAGTGGTTCTTCCGGCGGAAATTCGAGCTGATGCACCGCCCCCTCGACCGCCCTGATCGCCCCGCCGTCGTTCACATGTCGATTCTCGAAAGTCTTGATCTTGTATTGCGCGACGTTGTAATCGCACACGGCGGACGTAATCGTTCCCGCGATGGTCACTTCGCGGTATTTTCCCGGCGAATGATAGCCCGCTTCGACGCTGGCCAAAACCGACGCGCCATCGCCACGATCGTAATCCAGGACAATGAGCGATTCGTCATCCAGTCCGCGTCCAAAAAAATCTCGAAGCACAGCATGAACACGGCGCGGCGTTGTTCCGAGCAGAAAGTTGAACAGATCGATGAAATGAATGCCGTCGGCAAATGTGACGCCGGTATCCTGGCGGGGACGTTTGAACCCGCTGAAGCGCGCGCGCAGCACCTTGAGTTTTCCGAATCTTTCTCCCGCAATGGCATCGCGCATCCAGAGCGAAGCGGGGTCGAACCGAAAAATGTGGCCGACCTGCAAGATCAGTCCCGATCTCTCCGCCAGGCTCGACAATTCCTTCGCCTCGTGTGAGAGGAGCGTGATCGGTTTCTCGACAAAGACATCCTTACCCATCTGGAGTAGCTCGCGGCAAATTTCGAAATGCGTGTGCGCCGGCGTTACGACCACCGCCGCGTCGGTCTTCGCGAAGAACGCGCGTCCATCCAGGCCGCAATGGTCCTCCGGAATTTCCGCGGCACCCAGCGCCTTTGGATCGACGTCCGCCACGAACAAATCAACGGGCATCGATTTCAAAATGCGGAGATGATTCGCGCCCCAGCGGCCCAGGCCGATAAGAAGAATGCGTTTCATCGCCGGCATGGCCACAAAGCCGTGGCGCGACTCAAGGACGCTGGTCGATCGGCACCACTTTTTTGCCAACCGGCTCGCCGACGTATTCGCTCAGCGGCCGGTAGAGACGATTATCTTCGAGCTGCTCGAGAACGTGCGCGCACCAGCCGGCCGTGCGCGCAATCGCAAAAATCGGAGTAAAGAGATCGGTCGGAATCCCTAACGAGTGATAAACGGTGGCTGAATAAAAATCGACATTCGCGTTCAGGTTTTTCTTCTGTTTCATCAGCTCCGCGATCCGTTCGCTGATACGGATCCATTTCGGCTCGCCAATTTTTTCGCTCAACTTCACTGCCATTGCCCGCAAATGCGGCGCGCGCGGATCGAGCGTCTTATAAACGCGATGACCGATTCCCATGATCTTTTCGTGGGCGGCCAATTTCTTTTCAACGTAGGCATCGGCATTCTTTTCGTCGCCGATCTCCTCGAGCATGTGAATCACTTCTTCGTTGGCGCCGCCGTGCAAAGGGCCTTTCAGCGTGCCGATGGCCGAGGTAATCGCCGAATACATGTCGCTCAATGTGGAAATCGTCACGCGCGCGCTGAAGGTCGATGCATTCATGCCGTGATCGGCGTGAAGCACAAACGCCAGATCGAGTGTATCAGCTGCTTCTTTCGAGGGCTCCTCGCCGTTCATCAAATAGAGAAAATGCGCGGCCTCGCCCAGGTCTTCGCGGATCGGCGGCAGCGGCTTGTTATTTCGCGCCCGGTGAAAGTAAGCCGCGATCACGCCTATTTTCGCCGTGATGCTGCGCGCCCGTTCCTTGCCTTTCTCAAAAGTTGCTACTTTGCGAACATTCGGATCGTACAGTCCAAGCATCGATACCGCGGTGCGCATGAGATCCATCGGCGCGGCATCTTTCGGGGCGTTCTGGATAAGATCGACAATCCCCTGCGGCAAGGTCCGTTGGACGCGCAATTGCTTGGTGCAAAGCTCCAGCTCCGAGCGGTTCGGCAATTTGTTGTTCCAAAGGAGATAAACGACCTCTTCGTAGCTGACTTTTCCAGCCAGCTCGTTGATATCGTAGCCGCAGTAAACCAATTGACCCTTATCACCGATGACGGCGCTCAGCCGTGTGGTATTGGCAACTACGCCTTCCAAGCCGCGTGATTGAACCGCCATAATCTGCGGGCAAATACATCGGGAGCCGTTTAAGCGCAAATCGCGACCCAAAATAAGCTGCGCGAAACCGCCGCGTGCTATTGTCGATCCTGAATTCGCGTGATCAGCGTATCCGCCATTGTCGCCGGTGTTTCGGCGATGGCAATGCCGGCGGCTTTCAGCGCGGCGATTTTTCCGGCGGCGGTTCCCTTCCCGCCCGAGACGATCGCTCCGGCATGCCCCATTCTTCTTCCGGGCGGCGCGGTCAAACCAGCAATGAACGCTGCCACCGGTTTCTTGCAGTTTGCCTTGATCCACTCCGCCGCTTCTTCTTCGGCCGAGCCGCCGATTTCGCCGATCAAAATCATCGCTTCAGTGCCGGCGTCGTCATTGAAAAGTTTCACCGCATCGAGATGCGACATCCCGTTGATCGGATCGCCGCCAATGCCGATGCAGGTCGATTGTCCGTAGCCGCGAGTCGTTAACTGCCAGACCGCTTCGTAGGTCAGCGTGCCGGAGCGCGAGATCACGCCAACGTTGCCCGCCTTGTGAATGTACCCCGGCATGATCCCGATCTTGCACGCCCCGGCGTGTAATGATGCCCGGGCAATTCGGACCGATGAGTCGCGTTTTCTTTCCGCGCATCTGCGCTTTCACTCGCATCATGTCCAGCACCGGAATTCCTTCGGTGATACACACCACAAGATCGAGATCGGCATCCACTGCTTCCAGGATTGCATCGGCTGCCGCCGGCGCCGGCACGAAAATCATCGAAACGTTACACCCAGTCTCGCGGCGTGCTTCCCAAACCGTATCGAACACCGGCACTTTGCCGTCGAACATCTGTCCGCCCTTTCCCGGCGTGACTCCGGCAACAACATTCGTCCCGTATTCCATGCATTGCCGGGCATGGAATGCGCCGGCGCTGCCGGTAATCCCTTGCACAACAAGCCGCGTGTTCTTATCGACCAGAACTGACATGATCGGAATGACGAATGACCCGCCTTCGCAGAGCTTCGGCGTGGCAGGGCAATGACGAATGACGAATGACGAAAGAATCGACGCCGGCATGCCGATCTTCGGGTTTCGTCATTCGTGCTTCGGCATTCATTTCTTGCGTTTATGGATCACCAGCTTGTTCCCGTCCGGATCGCGAAACTGCGCCATCCAGCAAACTGGCGTCTCGCTTTTCTCGATGTCGAAGGTAACACCGCGCTCTCTTAGTTTCTTGACTGCAGCGTCCATGTCTTCGACTTCAAACGCGACCGTCGTTCCATCGCGCGACGGCTTCCACGCCGGATGACAACCGACACCGATCGTTGTCGGTCCCAGGTCGTATTCGATCCACCCGCCATCCATCTGCGTCCGGGTTGGTTTCAGCTCGAGCGTTTCCTGATAAAACTTTCGCGCTCGTTCCTTGTCGGAGACCGCGACCGCGACAAATGCAACTTCTTTGATCAAGGGCATGGGTTCCTTTCGTTTTCGGGTTTGAGTTTGTGAATGATCAGTTTGTTTCCGTCCGGATCCCTTACTACCGCCATGCGGCAACACGGGCTCTCAAACGGTTCGGCGTCGAATGAAACATGTCGATCTTTCAAACGCTTGATTGCTCCATCGAAATTTTCTACTTCCAATGCCGCGCTCGTTCCCTCGTCCGATGGTTTCCATTGGTCCGGAAAATTGCCAAGCGCCAGCGTGCCGCTGCCGATCGAATATTCAATCCAAGCGCCGCTCGCCATTTCCTCTGCCGTTTTCAATCCGAGCACGCCTTCATAGAATTCGCGCGCGCGCTTCATGTCCGTGACTGGAATCCCGACAAATGCGATGTTTACGATCTTCATTTTTGTTTCGCAGCTTTAACTGCTTTCTGCGCGGCGTCTGCCAGATCGTCGGCTGCAATCAAGGCAAGGCCGCTTTGCTCAAGTAATTTTTTTCCAGCTTCGACATTCGTCCCTTCCAGGCGAACGACGAGCGGAACGCCAAGCTTCACCGTCTTCGCTGCGTTCACGATTCCCTGCGCGATCACGTCACATCTCATGATGCCGCCGAAAATGTTCACGAGAATCGCCTGGACACGCTTGTCGGCGATTAGAATCTTGAACGCTTCGGTCACCTGTTCCTCGGTCGCTCCGCCACCGACATCAAGAAAGTTCGCGGGGCTACCGCCGTAGAATTTAATGATGTCCATCGTCGCCATGGCCAGGCCGGCGCCGTTTACCAGACAGGCGATGTTTCCATCGAGCCCGATATAGTTGAGTCCGTGTTTCGAAGCGTCGACTTCGCGCGGATCTTCCTCAGCGATGTCGCGCATGGCCGCGATTTCAGGATGCCGATAGAGAGCGTTGTCGTCGAAATCAAATTTAGCGTCGAGCGCGAGCACATCGCCTTTGGCCGTCACCACCAGCGGATTAATCTCGACCAAGGAACAATCACACCCAATAAACGCGCGATAAAGTCCATCGAATAGTTTCGACATTGCTTTCAATTGCGATGATTCGAATCCGAGCTGTTTCGCCAGCTTCCGCGTTTGAAACGGCTGAAGACCAGCCAGAGGATCGACCGGTTCGCGAATAATTTTCTCGGGCGATTTCGCGGCCACGCTTTCGATCTCAACACCGCCCTCGACGCTGGCTACGATCAAAGGCGCCGCCATTGCCCGGTCTCGAAGAATGGCAAGATAAATTTCACGCGCGATCTCAGCCGCCTCCGCGACCAGGACCTTGTTTACAACTCGCCCGGCCGGCCCCGTTTGATGGGTCACCAAAACCTGACCCAGCATCTTGCTCGCGATTTCGTGCGCTTCCGCGGGCGATTTCACCACATGTACGCCGCCCTTAAAGCCGTTGGCAAAAGTTCCTTTCCCGCGACCGCCGGCGTGAATCTGGGCTTTGACCACAACCCGAACAGTCCCCAATTCGTGCGCAACGCGCTCCGCCTCCTCAGGCGTTGCAGCAACTTTGCCGCGCGTTGTCGCGACTCCGAATTTTTGGAGGAGTTCCCTTGCCTGGTACTCGTGAATGTTCATTCAAAAGAGATAGCCGAGCACTAAGCCGCGAAACGCATGGCCGGCAACGGTTTTTTTGTAATGATGGATTCACTTTTCTCCACCCTGTCATGTTGAGCGACGCGCCGGTCAAGCCGTAGCCCCGCGAGCGCGAGGCGAAGGTTTGGAAACATTTTCGTTTATTTTCTTGTTATCTCGGCACAAGAGATAGGCAGAGATGATCCTTCACTTCGTTCAGAATGACGGCGCGAAAACGCCGACACACAATTGGACGCCCAATCGGCTCATGCTGGTTACTATTTCCACGGCAGCATATCCAAATCCACATTACCGCCGGTGAGAATAATGCCCACGCGTTTTCCGGCGATGCCGGCCGCGCCGCAGGTCCGAGCGTGACTGGCATTTAGCGAAGGCAGGCTGATCTTTGCTTCGGCAATCGCGGCGTATGGAACCGCTGCCGACGGTTCGACAACGATCTTCATTGTCTGCCAAATGGTTCGCATGGCGGTGATGATCGCTTCCTCGCTCACGGTAACGACATCATCGACACAACGTTGAATGATGGGAAAAGTGAGCTCGCCGACGTTTGTTCGCAGACCGTCTGCGATGGTGAATTTCTTTTTCGTCACTATTCGTTTTCCTGCGTGAAACGATTGCGCGGTATCATCGGCATTGTCCGGTTCAACCGCGATCACCTTGATCTGCGGCCGCATCGATTTCGCCGCGACGGCCGTTCCCGAGAGCAAACCACCGCCGCCGACCGGACAGATCACAACATCGAGATTGGAAGCATCCTCGAGCAGTTCGACCGCGGCCGTCCCCTGCCCCGCCATCACATTTTCATTCTCAAACGAGTGAATCAACGTTGCGCCGGTTTTTGCGATGACGTCGGCACAAGCGGCTTCGCGAGAAGTATCGTTCGGTTCGCAGAAGACAATTTGGGCGCCGTAGCTTTGGACCGCGCGCACTTTCACCTTGGCCGAATTGGACGGCATGACGATGTGGGCCGGGATCCCGCGCAGTTTTGCCGCGCGCGCTAAAGCTGTTCCATGATTGCCGGATGAATGCGTCGCCACGCCGTGCCGCGCTGCGGCATCGTCCAGAACGAATACGGCATTCGTTGCTCCACGCGCTTTGAACGCTCCGACTTTTTGAAAATTTTCGCACTTAAAAAATAGCGATGCACCGCTCGCTTCATCTAATCGCGAGCTCGTTAGGACAGGCGTTCGTTTAATATGCGGTCGAATCCGCTCGTGGGCCGTGCGGATGCTATCTAGATCGAGAGGCATCGCGCGCACTTTGCCTCATAATTGGCCAAAAAGCGATGCGACCGCCTTCGCCAAGGCTACGGCGTGTCAAGAGGACGCCTCGTTGCTGTCCGAGAAATCCCGGCCAAATCTCCAAACGCTATTGCGGTTGAGAAAAAATGTCGCCCGCTTCTAGGGGCTGTAGTGTGCGCTCTCCTGAGCGCATAGCTCTCAGGACGTGGCATGGCCGAGTCCGCTGAGGACAGCGGACGCTACAGCGACGAATGTACTTCTCTGGAGCGGCCACATTATTACTTAAACCGCTCTGTCACACCGCCTGATCAGCGCGCAGCCGGATGTTTATCTCCGACTTGAGCGTGCGATGGACGGGACATTTCCCAGCGATTTCGATCAGCTTCGCGTGCTGTTCTTGGGTCAGGGGACCGGTCAGCTCCATCTTCATATCGATCCGATCGAGCATTCCCTCTTTCGTTTCGCATTCTTCGCAATCTTTCGCGTGAATGCGCGAGTGCGATAACGAAACGATAATGTTTTCCAGCGGAAATTGTTTTCGGCGTGCGTACAAACCAACCGTCATCGATGTACACACGCCCAGGGCGATCAACAGATAGTCGTACGGACCGGGCGCGACATCGTTGCCGCCGGCGCTCAGCGGTTCATCTGCCTGCAAACGATGCTGGCCGCTGGCCACTTCCTGCAGGAATCCATTTCCGTTGCCACGCACGATAACGTGAGGTGGCGCTTGCTTGCTGTCGCCGGCTGAAGTGTTCATAGAGCGTCCATTGTTTCTTTCCATCGCCAATTGTCAGTATTCTTCAACACGAGAACGGTAACATTCGTCGCACTGAGCTAATTGCCGCAACGATTTCTCGCTACTGATCGCCAGTACCGGCACGGTCAGCTTCATTTCTGATAATTGCGCGAAATCTTTCGCAAACTGCAGCGAGGACGTGAAATAACCCCGTGCCCGTCCACCCAAGCCGATTGATCAGAGCTGATCGCAAGCATGGACCCGATGCACATGCCTATGCGAGCAATAGGGGGCTCCGCTAACAGCGATGTCGATTTCGTCCGCTTGATAGATTCGGCTCGAACCCGGGGTTCTAAGGCTAGGTGGCCCCGCCGAAATTTTTGCTGGGCTTGTGTAGTCGCGCGCATAAATATTTGTTTCAAAGTTTAGACACTGATAGAAAGGAAAATCATGGCCAAACAAGATAAATCTACAGATTCAGTATACAGAGTAACGGAAGTAATCGGCACGAGTGCACAGTCGTGGGAGGATGCGGCAAAGAATGCCGTAGCGACCGCTGCGGGTACGCTGCGCGATCTGCGCATCGCCGAAGTCGTAAAGATGGATGTAAAAGTCGAGCATGGCAAAGTGCTCGAGTACCGTACGCGCTTACAACTTTCCTTTAAGTACGAAAGCTAGTCCGCACCTGAGATTTTTTCGGGCGGCAGCGCCACGGTGTGCGGCTGCTTCCATGCCCTTGTAAAAAGCGAGTGTGCAATTCGTGTCCGTCACGTCCCGCGGCGGCAAGATCGAAACGATCGAGTGTTCCCGCGCAGGTTGTGTCATGATTTCATTGTAAAAATCTGAGTAATCCTCTACTGCGTGGTTCGTGACTGAGGAACACGACGCTGTGATCATAGGCTCGGGGCCTAACGGCCTGGCCGCCGCGATCACTTTAGCGCGCGCCGGCTGCACCGTCCTCGTACTCGAGGCCAACTCGACCATCGGTGGCGGCGCGCGCTCGGCTGAGCTAACGCTGCCCGGATTTGTCCACGACGTTTGCTCCGCTGTTCATCCACTCGCCGCCGGCTCACCCTTTTTCCAAACGCTCCCGTTGGGACAATTCGGGCTTGAGTGGATCCATCCCGCTATTCCGCTAGCCCACCCGCTCGAGGACGGCAGCGCTGCTTCTCTGTATCGCGACGTCGATATTACGGCCGAAAGTTTGCAAGGAGATGCAGGCGCATATCGCCGCCTAATAAAACCGCTCGCCCGGAATTGGGAAAAGCTGGCTAACGAATTTCTCCAGCCGGTGTTGCATCTCCCTCAACATCCGTTTGCGCTCGCCCGCTTTGGGCTCCCGGCAATTTCACCAGCCGCATATTTGGCCAAATGCGTTTTTAAAGAGGAACCAGCTCGCGCACTGTTTGCCGGAATTGCCGCGCATTCCTTCCTTCCCTTGGAAGCGATGGTCTCGTCCGCGTTTGGTCTCGTGTTGGGAATGGCCGGCCACGCTGTTGGTTGGCCGATCCCGCGGGGCGGTTCTCAGACGATTTCAAATGCGTTGGCAAATTATCTGCGAAGTCTCGGCGGGAAAATCGAGACGAACCGGCCAGTCAACAGTTTCGCTGATGTGCCCAAGGCGCGCGCCATGTTGTTTGACGTGTCGATCTGGGAATTCGCGCGGATTGCCGGCAGTAGGTTGCCGTCACGCTATCGCGAGCGCCTCAAAAACTTCCGTCACGCTCCCGGCGTTTTTAAGATCGACTACGCCCTAAGCGCGCCGGTCCCATGGAAATCCGCAGAATGCAAAAAGGCTGGCACAATCCATTTAGGCGGCACACTCGATGAAATCGTCATGGCTGAACGCGACGTTGCGCGCGGAAAAATTCCGGAGCGCCCGTTTGTGCTCGTTGCGCAACAAAGTCTCTTCGACCCCACACGCGCGCCCGCCGGCAAATATACGCTGTGGGCCTACGCTCACGTGCCGTTCGGATGCCACATCGACATGTCGGAGCGGATCGAAACGCAAATCGAGCGATTCGCGCCTGGTTTTCGCGATTGCATTCTGGCCCGTCACACCCTCAATGCTGTCGATCTTGAAAAATCGAACCGGAATCTGACCGGCGGCGACATTAACGGTGGCGCCGCGAATTTGTGGCAACTCATCGCGCGCCCAGTTTTCAGCTTTACTCCGTATCGGACACCGCTGCCCGGTATCTATCTCTGCTCCGCTTCGACTCCGCCCGGCGGCGGTGTTCATGGCATGTGCGGTTATCACGCCGCGCGCGCCGTGCTGCGTGATCTTCATCGTTGCCCGCGGGCTTGCTCAACGTAACGTATGGCCCGAGCGATGATGACGAAGGCGAATGAGACATTCGAGTTCGATGCTATTGACGATGTCGTGAGCGAGATCGCCAAGGGAAAGATCGTCATCGTGACAGACGATGCCGATCGCGAGAACGAAGGCGATCTGGTTATCGCGGCCGAGAAAGTCACACCGGAAGCGGTCAATTTCATGGCGACGCACGGACGCGGTCTGATTTGCGTGCCGATCTCGAACGAGCGCGCCGAGCAGCTCGGCTTGCAACGCATGGTCGCGCAAAATCGCGAGACGCATCGCACAGATTTCACCGTCTCGGTCGATGCCGCGCGCGGCGTCACCACTGGCATCAGCACATACGATCGGGCCACCACTATCCTGGCAATTGCAAACCCAAAATCGTCGCCGGAAGATCTGAGTCAGCCCGGGCACGTCTTCCCGCTGCGAGCGAAAGATGGCGGCGTTTTGCGTCGGGCCGGTCATACCGAAGCGGCTATCGATCTTGCCCGGCTAGCCGGACTTCAACCTGCCGGCGTGCTTTGCGAAATTCTGCACGACGATGGAACGATGGCCCGCTTGCCTGAACTGATGGAATTCCGCAAAAAGCATGGGCTGCGGATCTGCACGATCCAAAGTTTGATCGCCTACCGCCGCGTCCGCGAGAAACTGGTCGAGCTGGAGCAGATCGTGAAAATGCCGACCGACTACGGAGATTTCGATCTACACTTGTATCGGTCGATTCTCGACGGACAGCATCATCTTGCGCTGGTCAAAGGCAAGATCGACAAGAAGAAACCGACGCTGGTCCGCGTGCACAGCGAATGCCTCACGGGAGACGTTTTCGGCTCGCGCCGATGCGATTGCGGAAATCAGTTACATGCAGCGCTGCGGCAAATCGAGGAGGAAGGCACTGGCGTGCTCGTCTATATGCGCCAGGAAGGACGCGGCATTGGATTGGCGGCCAAGATCCATGCTTACAAATTGCAAGAGGGAGGATTGGACACGGTGGAGGCCAATGCCAAGCTTGGCTACCCCAGTGATCTGCGCGATTACGGTTTGGGCGCGCAGATTCTTTTCGATCTCGGTGTGCGCCAGTTCCGTTTCCTAACGAATAATCCGAAGAAGGTGGTCGGGCTTGAGGGTTACGGCCTGGAAATGGTGGAACAGGTGCCGATTCGGACCGAGCCAAATCCGCACAACGCCCAGTATCTCGAGACGAAGAAAGCCAAGTTAGGTCACACGCTTTGAAGCAAATAGTTCTTTGCTGTTTGGGGGCTTCGTTACTTTCATTCGGGGCGTGCCGAAAAGCAGATTCGATACCCGAGAAAAAACTGGACGCCTGTGCGCTTCTTACCAAGCAAGAAATTGAGACCGTTCAAGGCTCGCCCATAACTGAAACCAAGACCACTGATCAATCCGGGCAAGGTTTTCGGGTTTCCCAATGTTACTTTGGAGCAGAGCAAACCAGTAAGTCGGTGAGCCTCGTAGTTACCCAGGCGGACCCCGATCATCCTGTTAAGCGGACTCCGAAAGATTACTGGCGGGACACATTTGCGAAGCACGCAGTAGGAAGGGAACGCGATCGCGAAAGCGAACAGAGAGAACCTGAATCGGTCCCGCCGGAAAAGATCGAGGCCCTGGGCGACGATGCGTACTGGCTTGGAAATCGGGTGGGTGGCGCATTGTACGTCATAAAAAACAAAACGTTTATCCGTCTCAGTCTCGGTGGTCCCGACGATCAGAAAACGAAGATCGATAAATCAAAGACGCTGGCCAGAAAAGCTCTGGATCGTCTGTAACGCAGCATTTTCAGCGGAAGCGGAACTGTAGCGTTTGCAGTTTCAAAGTTCGCAGCTGCCGCAAGAAACTGCGGCCAAGTTACATCCGCACGAATGGCGAACCTCGATTCATAAGCCGAACAAAAAATCCAGGTTATGAAAATAAATTCTTTTCCCGCAGCTGCTCGCGTTCTTATCGTTACGCCATTCTTCATCGTTAGTCTGTGCCTCTTTGGACTGGCCTTTTCCAACATATCGGCGGGCAACCTTGCCCGCGCTGTGGGCGTAAAGGTTCAGCCAGATCTTGCCGTGCCGATTCCATATAACGGCACCTATGATCCTACGGTCTATCCGTGCGCAACGCCGCGGCATCACTTCATTGTTCCGCCTGGTCAGGTCCGGCTAATTGTTCAAGTCCAGGCAAGTCTTGTAACTAACGATCTGACTCTTAGCCTGCTTTTTGGTTCCGATCCGAACCCGCAGCTGATCCATACGGAGGACACGGGGGTAAGCGGCGAAGTTTACGTTTACTCGCCTCCGGGCGGCGTGCCTCCAGGCGAATACCAGGTTCAAATTTGCGAAACACCTAACCCAGGGGAAATCACGCAGATGCCGCCGTACGATTATAACGGGACATTTACGATGGATGACACGGCTCCCGGCGGCGGTGCGCCACCTCCGGTGGTCACCAACGTTCCGCCGGCTCCTCAAGACACGGGTCCGAAGATCGGTTTTGAGAACTTCACCGCGCCCGGGCAATTGGTCCACGTAACGACGACTTCCGGTGGCCAGCAGGCAAATTCAGTTGAATACATGGGACGCGGTGCGGGCGAACCATCAATCGGCAACAACTGGATCAGTAACACGACGATCTTTTATAGCGACCTGCAATCGTTGTTCGTGCACTTCGACGATACTTGTCCAGCAAACGGCATTGCGTCCACATGGGTGAACCGGCAAGCGCCCACCGCGCAATTGGTCGATTCCGACCCCATCGGCTTTACCGACTCCCCCTTGGGTCGGTCGTTTTCGGGTCAGCTCACGCTCCTATCGCCGACCTGCAAAACTTCCTATACAGATGACGACGGCATGACCTGGATCCCGACCCAGGGCAGCGGCTTGGCGTCGGGCGTGGACCACGAGACAATCGGCGGGGGTCCGTATCATGCCCCTTTCATTCCTCCGCCACCTCCAGCCTATCAGCACGCGGTTTATTATTGTTCGCAGGAAGGCGTTCCGGCCAGCGGGCCGCCATCATTTTGTTCGCGCAGCGATGACGGAGGATTAAGTTTCGGGCCGTCGATTCCGTTAACGAATCCGCCGATCAATGTGTGCGGCGGTTTGCATGGTCACGTCAAAGTGTCGCCGGATGGAACGGCCTATGTGCCATTCAATCAATGTGACGCTGTCGGAAGCGTGGTCGTTTCGGCCGACAACGGGATAACTTGGAACGTGCGACACGTGCAAAACGGAGTTGTCTCGGCAGCTCCTTCAGCGAGTTTCCAAGACCCGGCCGTGGCCACCGACGCAAACGGTCGTGTCTATTTTGTTATTGCCAATAATGACACCCAGGCCGCCATTCTTACTTCGGACGATCAAGGCGTAACGTGGCAAAATCTTGGAAGCGTCTCCGATGTTTATGGCCTTCACAATGTTAGATATCCAGCGGCAATAGCCGGCGATGCCGGACGCGCGGCGGTCGCCTTTTATGGAACAACCACCGCGGGCGATGCCTTGCAAGGCAGCTTCGTTGGTGTCTGGCATCTTTACGTTGCTAATACATTCGATGGAGGCGTGCATTGGACCACAACCGATGCGACTCCGCAGGCACCGATGCAGCGCGGTTGTATCTGGGCCAAAGGTGGCGCCAATATTTGCCGCAATCTCCTCGACTTTTTCGATATGACGGTTGATCGGGATGGACGTGTTCTGGTCGGTTACGTCAACGGCTGTGAAGGCGGCAATTGCGTGCAGGCGCCGCTTACGGGCTCGGGCGAAACGCCACCGGGTCAGGGCAATGCATATACCACGGCAGCGACTATCGCGCGACAATCCAGCGGCAGACGCCTGTTTGATGTTCCTGTTGATCCGACATCGAAGCCAGGTGTGCCTTCACTCACTCAACGCCGCGTCGGAAATGTTATAGATCTGCAATGGTCCGAAGCTGACACCGGCAATTCACCGATCAGTCAATATCAAATCATGCGCGGCACAGCGAGCGGTGGAGAGACTCTGCTCACAAGTGTACCAGGCACGCAAACAGGCGGCACTTACGTCGACACGTTGGCTGCGGACGACGTCACCACGTATTACTATAAGGTGCTGGCGGTAAACAGTGTTGGCACATCGTGCGGCAACAATGAGGTCGTTGCACCCTTTCTGGGAACTGCATGCAGCGGAATCATTATGCATCGCAACGATCCGACCCATCCCGAAGCCAATGGTGGCATGGCCACGCCGGCTTCGCTCTTGATCGATTTCATCGCCGTGGGCGAGCCCGAAAACTCCAGCAACTTCATCTTCAAAATGAAGGTTAACGATCTCTCGACCCTGCCACCGAGCAGCCGATGGAGAATCGTCTGGGATTCATTCGCTTCGCCGGGACAACAATACTATTGCGGGATGAGGACCGATGCCAACGGCACGCCGTCATTCCAATATGGCGAATTGGCCGACGCCGGTGTGCCGGCAGTTTTCGTCATCTCCGAGCAAACCGCCATCCCGGCTCTTCCAGAAAGCAATTACCAACCCGACGGCACCGTTACGATTGTCGTGCCAAAATCTGGCGTTGGTGATCCACAGCCGGGTGCTCTGCTGGGTGCGGTAAATGGCAGGACGTTCACCGGAGATACTGCCGAAACCCAAAATCTGCATCGGTCGAATCTGTTTATCGATCATACCTTTGTGAAAGCGCAGACTGATAATGGTTACCCGGCGGCGACGTACCTGGTTCAGGGCAATAATCCTTGTGTCCCGGGCGGGATCACGGCGACAGGCGCTGTGTCTCGAAAAACGCACGGCAGCGCAGGCGAGTGGGACATCGATCTGCCGCTCAGCGGCACTCCAGGAATCGAATGCCGCATCGGCCAGGGTGCAAATTCCGATCAACACAGAATGGTAATTACCTTTGCCAATCCGGTGACGATCAGTGGAAATCCACAGGCCGCCATTACCTCGGGGACTGGGCAAGTCACTGCCGTCACTATTAATGGCTCGGTTGTGACTGTCGATCTTAGTAACGTGGCTAATGCACAAACACTTACGCTCACTCTCTTTAGCGTGAGTGATGGCACCAATACTGGCGACGTCTCCATTCCGATGAGCGTCCTGCTCGGCGACACCAACGCGAACCGTGTCGTTAACGCCGCCGATATTAGCCAGACCAAATCGCAAAGCGGGCAGTCAGTCGGGGCGTCGAACTTCCGCGAGGATGTGAACGCCAACGGCTCGATCAATGCCGCTGACATTTCCATCGTGAAAGCGCATTCCGGGACGGGCCTACCCTGACAAAAGGTTGGTTTTGAACCCCTTGCGTGACCTGGTTGATGCTGCAAGACAGCCTTTTTGCCCCCCTGCGCGGTCTGGTTGATGCTCCAAAACAGCCAACGTGAAATCAATGTGGTATTTCCTGCTGGCGGCCAGTGCCGTGGCCCTTGTGGTCCACGTCCGCAACCGTGACGTTCAATACTTTTTCGGAAGGTCCAAAGCCGATTTGGCCACGCCGCCTCCTGCCGGAGAGATCGTGGTCGCGCCCCACAAGGGCGGCGAGTTAAAGGGGCGCTGGCCAGGTGATTCGGAGCATCGTTGATGCTCAAAGGCGAGGCCGCGCTTATATCACCCAGGTCTTTTCCAGAGCGCCTCCAAGTCGAGGCGAACGAGACATTTACAATCTGCGGCCAGGGGAATTGGCCCGACGGGTTCCCGTAATCAATGAAGCAGGTCGGGGCGATTCTCTTTTGTGCGCCTTAGCGCTTGTTCTTTCCGCCATTTGGCGATCTCGGCATGATTTCCCGAGAGCAAAATCTCCGGCACTTTCCAGCCGCGAAACTCAATTACGTCATAAACAATTCTTTCGGCGTCGGTGGAATTAACGCCGCGTGTTGCTTAGGCGGGCCCCAGGAAAAGTAGGCGTCGCGAGAATCCTATTGTCGGAAAAGGTTTGACAGGCTTGTCGAGGAACCTCTATTAGCTCGTTCAACTGCATCACAAGACCGCACGGTCACGCTCCATTTTCTCACGAAGGGAGTTTCATGGGCGAGAGGTGTTGCGCGTATCGCGCACAACTCAAAATTCATATGAATTCAATATTCCATTCCAAATCGAAGCGACATTTCGCAGCCGTGTTGTTAGCGGCGCTTCTCGGGACGGCTGGATACCTGACCGCTCAGTCGGCTGTCACATTGCCGATGAAAGTCGATAGCGACATCAGTGGCATTAGCCTTGAACTCACATCTGTCCAGAAAACGGGCGATACGATCATGGTCAGATTCAAATACATCAGCACCCGCGACAAGGCCACCAGGATCGACAACGAATCCGGCCAGAAGGTGAGCGACATGTATTACGTCGATGCCAAGAACAAGAAGAAGTATCCCATTATCAAGGATACGGAGCGCAACCCGTTGTCGAGCAATCTGGATTATTTCGAAGTTGGGGCCGGAGAAACAAAAGCCGCTTGGGCAAAGTTCCCGGCGCCGCCCGCAGATGTGACGGCTATCTCCGTTTACATTGCTGGCGCACCCCCATTTGAGAACGTCCCGATCGCACAGTAAACCGGGCGGACTTATTCCTTATATGAACCCGTTCGGCGTTAGGCGCCGAATTCTATTGTCGATCTTGATCTGCGTCGCATCCGGGCTGTCGGCAGAGGAGCCAAAATCCCTCGATCTTGTTTATCGTTCGCTTGACCTGAAATATTCCGCCCTTGGCTTGACCGGCGGCGGAGAGAACGTCGGCGGCAAAGGAGAAACCACAGGAGGTGCGGGCAGCGCATTAAAGAGTGAGGTTGTCGATCTCAAGGCGGCCAGCGCGGATCTCAAGGCAGCCGGCGCGGAAATCAAAGAGAGCGCTGCCGAAATTAAGATCAGCCTGCAAGGCGAGATTCTTTTCGACTTCGACAAATCAAATCTTCGTCCGGCGGCCGAGTCAACGCTCGCGCAAGTGGCAAAGATGATTGGCAGCTATCCGAAAGCGAAGGTCTTGATCGAAGGTTACACGGACTCGAAAGGCTCCGATAGTTATAACGCCAAGTTGTCCGATCGGCGCGCTGTCTCAGTGAAGAACTGGTTCGCCCAGCACGGCGTTACCGCTAGCTCAATGCAAACTCATGGTTGGGGCGCGGCAAAACCAGTCGCACCAAACAAACATCCGGATGGGTCGGATGATCCGGAAGGCCGTCAAAAAAATCGGCGCGTTGAGATCACCATAAAAAAATGAACCGCCGCGCTTAACATGAAACGCAATCTTATTGCCTCTTTACTCTTCGCGTGTGCCGTCAATTACATCGCGGTCATCGCACTGTTTGGCCTTGTCGCCGCGCCAGCGCAAGGTGGCTCGTGCTCGGCGAGCCCTTGCCACATACCGAACCTGTTTGATCCGGACCTTGCGGAACTTAAGCCGACCAATAATGCGGAATTGGCTGACGTTGTTAAGGCGGCCCAGGACGCGATCAAGGGCAGTGGCAACAATCAGGAGGACCGGAGTTGTTACCCTAAAGCGATCACGCTCACGCTTTTCGATAAGCCTATCGCCGATGATCCTAAGCTGAATGACCTACTCGTTAAGGCGCGGATGGATGCAATCATCCAATACCTCAACGGTAACGGCGTTCCGGGGGACTACATCGACAGCTCCAGCGCACCGCCAACTACTCGAACGCCGGGGGAACCGGGCTCTGATGGCACCGCGGATGTGGCCATTACCCTTGACCGCGACCCACCGGTTCTCAAAACGAATTCGACGCCGCCGAAGGGCACAAAGGTCAAGCAGGGCGACCAGATCAAGATCCATGCGACCGCGAGCGAGCGCCACGATGACGGTCACAAGAGCTGGCCTTCGGGGGTCAAATCCATCCAGCTCATCGCCAACGGAATCCTGCAGGAGCAGAAGGACTTCGGCATGAAGCCGCCTCCCTGCAAAGTACAGCCCTTTGAGCCGATCTATACTGTCCCGAAGAATCCGCCTCCGATTGTGCACCTTCGCATATATACAGAGGATGCCACCGGACATGGCACGTTCGAGGAGGCGGATTTTCCAACCGAGGACTGGTACGGCACGCTGCGCGAGCACGCACAGGGTAATATATACAACGACACGGTCTACGTGCACTTCAGTTTCAACGAACAGGGCGACGACACGATTAAGGGAAAGGGTCGGGTGGACAAGATGACGAGCGAGCCGGTGCAGTTCGTCAACCACACCATTACGCGTACGCTCCACATCAAGCCGGCCGAAGCTGAGTTTCCGATCAGCGGTAAGCGCGTCGGCGACGAATTTCAACTCGAGCTCCAGGTCCCGAAAGGCCAAAGACTATCGGTCGACATCACGAGCGATAATGGGACGACCGAGGGTAGCCGTAGTGTGTTCGTGTCGGAGCCCTCCTACCACCCGAAAGTCAAGGCCCAGGACGGCGCGACGAACTCGTTTCACACAAACCTGGGCGGGAAGTTCCAGGTGGATGCCACGATCGAGATTCATCGCGCCAAACAGTAGTCCAAGCGCAGTCGTTGCAAACCTCACAAGCGTTGATCGCAATGATTCGCCTTTGATCGCTACCTCAGCAAATCGGGACGATTCTTTTTCGTTCGCTTCATCGCCTGCTCTTTTCGCCAGGCTGCAATCTCAGCATGATTTCCGGAAAGCAAGACCTCCGGCACCTTCCAGCTACGAAACTCGGCCGGGCGTGTGTATTGCGGTGCCTCGAGCAAGCCAGCGCTGAAGCTGTCGTCGGTGGCCGAGAGCTCGTGCCCGAGCGCGCCCGGCAAAAGCCTAACGACAGCATCGACAAGAACAACCGCGGCGATTGCGCCGTTGGTCAGCACGTAATCGCCGATTGAAATCTCAAGATCGACCAGGTGCTCGATTACGCGGTGATCCACTCCTTCGTAATGTCCGCATATGATGATGAGATGCGATTCGCGGGCGAGCTCGGCACCCATCTTCTGACAAAAGCGTCGCCCTGTCGGAGACATAAGAACCACTTTCGAGCTCTCTAGTTGGGCGTTAGATGTTCGGCCTTGGGTGTTGGGCGTTTTCTGTTTCAATTCTTCGACCGCGGCAAAGATCGGTTCGGGCTTCATCACCATCCCCTGCCCTCCTCCAAACGGCGCGTCATCGACGATGTGATGTTTATCGGTCGTCCAGTCGCGCAGATTGTGAATTCGAAGATCGACAATTCCCTTTTCCTGCGCCCGTTTCATCATGCTCTCGCTCAGCGGCGCGCGGCAGATTTCGGGAAACAGGGTAACAATGTCGATCTTCATTTAGCAGAACGTCGAACGTTACTGTAGCGGCGGTCTATGACCGCCGAAAACTAAGAAATCGGCGCTCGCAGAGCGCCGCTACAGAATTACTCGACGATTTCGAGAGTGGCACGCTGGCCATGACGCGATGCTGAGCCATTGAGCAATGCGCGAATCGCCTGGATGGTCTGGCCGTTGCGACCAATGATCCGACCCACGTCACTCTGCCGAAGCTGGAGCTTGAACGAGGTCGTTTTGCCGCCGGGAATTTCCGTGAGCATCATTTCATCGGGAAATTCAATAAGCTGCCGGATCACAAATTCGAGAAATTCTCTCATGCGTAAAAAACTAACCACGAATGCACACGAATAAACACGAATTTTTGCGGTGCAAGCGAAAGGTGGATCGGCTTCTCCGAAGACGATGATAAATCAATCGCCGAAGGCGCAATTGCTCATGGTAGACTCTCGGAAAAGAGAAGTTGGCGGCAAAAGCCGCATTTGCTTGCCAACGCGTTGCGGACAACGCATTCCACCGATGTCGACGCTAACTCACGCTTGATTCCGCAACCGGCGTAGGCGACGCCGCAGGTGTCGTTTTCACCGGCGATGCTTTCGCTCCTTGTTCCTTGTTCTTCTTGATCAGACTGCGGACGGTATCGCTGGGCTGTGCGCCTTTGCCGATCCAATAGTCGGCCCGGTCGAGATTGATCGTACTGTTGTGATCTGGCTTTTTTGGATCGTACGTGCCAATGATCTCGATGAATTTTCCATCGCGCGGGCTGCGTTTATCGGCGACGACGATTTTGTAATACGGGCGATTCAAGGCGCCTTCTCTTCGTAATCTGATTGCAACTGCCATGGTAGTGTTAAGTGTTAAGTCTAAAGTCTAAAGTCTTAAGTGTTGGCTAATCGCCGCAGGCAAATCCTTCTCAAAACTTCACACTTAAACCTTAAAACTTTTCATCATCTTCTTCATCTTGCCCGCGCTCTTCATCATTTTTCGCATTTGACCGAAGCGTCGGAGCAAATCGTTTACCTCGGTGACCGTGGTGCCGCTGCCACGCGCGATTCGCTTACGACGCCGGGCATTTAAAATGTCGGGGCGCGTCCGCTCTTCGCTTGTCATCGAAAGCACGATCGCTTCGGTGCGGGCAAGCTGCTTCTCGTCCACTGAGAGGCCCTGCACGTTACCCATTCCGGGCAACATGCCAAGGATATTCTCCAGCGGCCCCATCCGGCGCATCATTTTGAATTGCGTCAGGAAATCGTTGAAATCGAAGGAGGCGGTGCGGAGCTTGCGCTCGAGCCGCTCCGCTTCCTCCAACTCGACTGCTTCGGCCGCTTTCTCGACCAGTCCGACGACGTCGCCCATCCCGAGAATCCGGCCGGCGAGTCGCTCCGGCACGAACAGCTCGAATTGATCCAGCTTTTCGCCCGTGCCGACGAACTTGATCGGACGATGGGTGACCGTGCGCATCGACAGAGCCGCGCCGCCGCGGGCGTCGCCATCGAGCTTCGTTAGGATGATTCCGGTGATTTCCAGCGCGTCGTTAAAGTGAGTGGCCACGCTGACCGCGCGCTGCCCCGTCGCCGCATCGACCACCAGCAGGATTTCCTCAGGCTGGAGAAAATCCTTGAGCCGTTTGAGCTCGTTGATCAGTTCTTCGTCAATCTCCTGGCGACCGGCCGTGTCAAAGATGTTGATGTCGGCAGATTCCTGCTCCGCCCAGTCCAAGCTCGCGGCTGCCGCGCGCTGCACATTCTTCTCAGTCGACTCCGGTTTGTAGACCGGCACGTCGATCTGTTTTCCGAGCGTGGCGAGCTGCTCAATCGCCGCCGGCCGCTGCAAATCGCACGCGATCAACGCCGGCGCGCGTCCCTGTCTTTTCAGATAGCGCGCCAGTTTCGCCGATGAAGTCGTTTTGCCGGAGCCATTCAGTCCAACGATCAAAATCCGCGTTTTCTCTGGCAACCGCACTGCCTCGGCATCACCACCGAGTAATGCCGTCAGTTCATCGTAAAAGATTTTCACGATCTGCTGGCCCGGTGTGATGCTGCGCAACACCTCTTCGCCCAGCGCTTTTTCTTTTACGCAAGCGATGAAATGTTTCGCGACTTGGAAATCCACATCGGCTTCGAGCAGCGCCAGCCGGACATGTCGCAGCGCATCATTGATGTTCGATTCGCTGATCTTTCCGTGCCCTCGCAGGTCCTTGAAGATCTCCTGAAGTTTATCGCTGAGCTGGGAAAACATGTCGATAAAGCCGCCCGCGTTGTGGGCCTTCCGTGCCGGATGCCCGGCGATTGGGGCACAGATAGCACGTGCCCTCTCCAATTTATTTCTTGTCGGCGTCGGCGATGCCGAGGTTGCCCCGGCTGCACTTTCTTCAATCCCAAATGTCCAGTGCGCTTCGACTTTTTTGCCTTCGGATTTCGCCGTGACAATCACTGTGCAAGTTTTATCCCGCAGTTTTTGCGTAACTTGATAGGAAACAGTGCCGGTTTTCTGATCGAAGCTCGCCGGGACAAGCCCGAGGCCACTTACCCGCATCTGCACACTGGCCGGATCGATCTGGCCTAATCGAGCTCAAGTTCGCCTTGAACAAGCGGCAGCGCAGTCCGAACCGTTTCGCCGTCGGCGGGTTGAGTCTGACAAACTGGCCGCGCCCACTGCGGCAACCGCTGGCGCACCGGGCGCGCCGCTGGATGCCCGATAATCTTGACCGCATCTGCAAACACTTTGGGTTTGTTCGCCTCAGATCAAGTAGCGGCCGAGCGAATCGAGTGGTGAGCGTGTAAGTGATCGGCTGCCCGTAAACGGTGAAGATCGCTTCGTAGCCGGCATTTTTCGCAATCTCTTTGACGTGATCGTTGTAGAAATCCGTACGGGAAGTGCGAAGCAATTGACCTTGATCCCAAGTTTCTGCTCGAGAGTCTGCTTGGAGCCGAGCAATCTCGTCTTGCAGCCATTGCTGGTATTCCTGCGGATTCAGCCTTTTCTTCGCGACTTTGTCGTAAGGCTTGCGCAGATCCTGATGCGTCTCGGAATGCGCTTCGATATCAACGCCGGCGTCGCGCATATCGCCTGAGCTGCTCCCACGTCATCGCTTCTCCGCCGCCGAAATGCCCGCCCCGCACGCCTTCGGTGTAAATAAACATCGTGAATGGGTGTAGCCGAATTTTTTCAGAATCGGCCAGGCGACTTCGTATTGCGATTTCCAGCCATCATCGAACGTAATAACGGCGCATCGGGGCGGAATATTATTTCTCGCTGCGTCTTCCACGCCAGCAGATCTTGCATGCCGATGACTGTGATGCCGCTTTGTCTTTCAGCTCCTGCATCTGTTTCTCGAAATCTTCCGGCGTGATCTGCGGTATCAGGGCGACGCACATTGTTCACGAATCGGTGATAGCCAAAGATGATGACCTGCGCGGTTTGATCGACAACTGGCTTGCTCGGTTTCGGCGGAGCCGGCGTCGAGGCGCGGCAGGCGTCGGACTCGGCGACGGCGTCGCCTTGGCCTTCGCCGCAAGAGAATCGTGCAGATGAAAATGGAACAGGCTAAATCCAAAAAGGAGGACGGGAACAGTGAATCGTGTGAACATGAAAGAAGTATCGCCTTTATGTGCGCGCGCGCAAAAAACAAGCGCTTTTTGCTCACACCGACGTCGGCTGGCTAGCAAGTCGCCAGCCGGACAGGCCAGGCAGGCTGACATTTAAACTAGCAGTTTGGCGCGCTTCGCACGCGAAACGCGACAAGACGGACTGGCCGAAAAATCGCTCTTCTGGTATTTATTACAGATGTCGCGCCTAATTCTGACGGGGCTTTGGCTGGGTCTGCTCCTCGCGCTGGCCGGCTGCGCTACCGGACCGAGCCCCGTCAACGTCAAGGACACGAGCAAGACATTTACGACCGTAGTGATCGACGCGGGCCATGGCGGACGCGATAACGGTGCTTATCGGCGCTATGGGCCGCCGGAAAAAATGGTCGCTCTTGACGTGGCAAAGCGCGTCGAACGCAAGTTGCACGACACCGACCTGAGGACGGTCATGACGCGCACGGAGCGACGTTTTCATCCCACTCGATGACCGCGTCGAGATCGAAAATCGACAGAACAATGCGATTTTCGTCAGCATTCATTTCAATGACGCGCGTCGCACGGGAATCAAGGGGTTCGAGACGTACTATCATGCGCCCCAATCGGCCGAGTTGGCCCACCGAATCCAGTCGAAGCTGGTCACGATTCCTCGCTCGGCCAATCGCGGTGTGCACGTGGCCAACTTTCGCGTTTTGCGCAAGGCGAATCAGCCGGCCGTGCTCGTCGAATGCGGTTTCCTGAGCAATCGGAGCGATGGCCGGCAGGCGCGCGACGCGGACTATCGCGAGATGCTGGCCGATAAGATCGCGGAGGCAATTGTCGAACAGCGTTATGGTGGCGGTGCTTATCGTGCGACAAGCCGCACTGCCCTCGAGACGTTGCCACCGAGTGAAGGCCCGGGCCTCGCGCACGGCGGCGCGTTTGAGCGAGATCTTCAGATGAGAATTCTTTGCCACGCTCTTCCCGGCCGATCGCCGCGATGATGATCAGCGCGACGAAAATCACCGCAGCGAACAAGTGCCAGACCTTTCGCGTAATCGGGATGCCCGCCGGCATCGCGAAAATGATCGGCTAGCCGCGCTTCCACCACCGAGTGTTCGCGGCCAGCAAATTGCCAAGTTGATAGGCAAATCCCGGAAACGTGCCTCGCAGTTCGCCGGCGAAAGCTCATTCAGATGCACTGGCACGATTCCCCACGCGCCTTGCACCATAAATTGCATGGCAAACCCGCCGATCACAGCAGCGTGATCGTTGGCGAGAAAACCCAGAGCCGGAATCAGCAGAAGCCCGCAAATGGCCGCTAAGATAATGCAACGCCGCCGGCCAAATCGTTGTGACAAATGGCCGACGACGATTCCGCCGCAGATCGCGCCAATGGCATAAATGATGCCGATTCTCGATTTCGCGTCCGACACTCAGGCCGCGCTGCGGTCAGAAACGTTTGATATTGGTCCTGCGTCCCGTGCGACATTGCATTAAACGCCGTCATAAGGAGAATGACGTAGAGAAAAAGCAGCCAATGCTGTTTCAAGGTAGCGACCAGGTTAGACCAAAAATTGATGGTCGATCTTCGACTTCGCTCAGGACAAGCCTTTGCTGGAGCCAGGTCGGCGATTCCGGAACGTGCGCACGAATGTAGAGAACCAGCAACGCCGGCAGCGCGCCGACAACGAACAGGCGCGCGCCAGCCAAAGAACGGAAACACAATCCGTAAACAAGCGCCGCAAACAGATAGCCAAACATGTATCCCTGCTGCAAAATGCCGGAGAACAATCCACGCGATTCGGTCGGTAACGATTCCATCGCCAGCGATGCGCCCAGGCCCCATTCACCGCCCATCCCGATTCCGTAAAGCGCACGAAAAATCAGGAGCACGGTGTAATTCGGCGCGAAGGCCGTGAGCAACTCCATTACCGAGTAAAAGACGATGTCAATCATTAGGGGGAGCCGACGCCCGAAGCGATCGCCCAGTAAGCCAAACAAAAACGCCCCCACCGGTCGCATGGCCAGGGTAATGGTCAGCGCATAACTGATGTTCGCCACGGTCGTCCGGAAATCGTGCGCCATGGGTACGATCACGAACGTGAGTAGAAAAAAATCGAACGCATCGAGTGCCCAACCGAGGAAACAGGCGAGAAAGGTGTGGCGCTGGATGCGGTTCAGGGATTTGAACAGCCGAAGCGCTTCCATAAACAGAATTCCAAATCCGAATATCGAAATCCGAAAGAATTTTCAAAACTAGAATACTGAAAATTCCTGTTGCGCGCGAAGTCGCCTTTTGCTCGACGTTCATTCGTCATTGCCGTTCGAGGGTCCCCATTTCTCTGCTAGCTTTTTGCATGCGCTACCTGGTTAAGGCGAAATTGAAATCGAGCAGGGCTGCGTCCCTGTTACGTTCGATCGATAATGGGACGCTCGGCCGCGGCTCGATCGCGGGCGACGAATATCTGCACAACATGAATGAGGCCCGGCTGAACGATGCCGGCGTAGCTACCTGGGTTGAGACCTGTTTCTGCGATCCGCCGCTGGCCGAGGAGCGACCGTATTGGGAGGAATACTTCGAGCTGATCAGCGTGAGAGACGCCCACTCGCGCCGCACCTGCCGGCACGAAAACGGGACCGAGCCCTGGGCCTGTTGCGACTGCAATTGCACGAAGAAGCTGGAAGCACGGCTCGTCACCCATGGCGAATCCTTCCGGGAGAACCTGCGCACGCAGGATCGATAACGTTCCGCTGGCGGCGCGGTGTAACGGGGCTCGAGCAAGAGCAGGAGCAAGAGCAGGAGGAAGAGCATGGGAAGTTTCCATGTTCGACGTTCCTTCGTCATTCGTGCTTGGTCATTCCAATAACACATCTACGCATCATGATGCGTCAATTTGTTTCTTGATCCCGGCCCGAAACACCGTTTAGTTCACGGCTATCATGCCGGACGAAATTCATCCGCTCGAGGCTTTGCTGCGCGAACGCATCGTTGTGCTCGATGGCGCGATGGGGACAATGATTCAGCGCTATCGGCTGTCCGAAGCCGATTATCGTGGCGAACGGTTTCCGAATTGGGCGGGCAAAGATCTCAAGGGCAGCCTGGAATTGCTCAATCTCACGCGGCCAGAGGTCGTTGAAGAGATTCATGCCGATTATCTCGCCGCGGGCGCCGACATCATCGAAACGAACACGTTCAGCGCGACGACGATCGGGCTCCACGATTTCCTGTTTCGCGGCGAACCGACCGGTCCACGCAAAGACCAGAAATTTTTTCAGCGCGTGGTAGAGGATGTCGATCTTGGCGCACTGGTGCAGGAGATTAACCTGGCCGCAGCAAAGGTTGCGCGACACGCGGCGGACGGCGCGGCGGCGCGAAGTGGGATTCGCCGGTTCGTTGCGGGAGCAATTGGTCCTCTGCCAGTCGCCGGATCGATTTCGCCGGATGTAAACGATCCGGCTTTCCGAGCAGCTTCCTTCGGGCAACTTCGACAAACCTATTTTGGCCAGGCCAAGGCGCTGCTCGAAGGCGATGTCGATCTTCTCATCGTCGAGACCATTTTCGATACACTCAACGCGAAGGCCGCGCTCTTCGCGATCGGAGATGCCACTCAGGCAACAGGCAAGCGCGTCCCGTTAATGATTTCCGGCACCGTCATCGACAAATCGGGCCGGAACCTGAGCGGACAAACCGTGGAGGCGTTGCTCATCTCGATCGCGCACGCACGGCCCCTCATTGTCGGACTGAATTGCTCGTTAGGTCCGGATGAGATGGAGCCATTCCTCGAGGAACTGGCGCGTGTTTCTCCGTACTACATGAGTGCGTATCCAAACGCCGGCTTGCCCGATCCCCTCTCGCCGACCGGGTTTCCCGAAACGGCAGAAACGTTCGCACCAAAAGTCACGCGATGGGCCAAGAACGGCTGGCTGAATTTAGTAGGCGGCTGTTGCGGCACGACTCCGGATCACATCCGCTTGATTGCTCAGGCCGTGCGCGGTTGCAATCCGCGACAAATTCAATCCGCAATCCGCAATCCGGAATCCGCAGTTCTTCAGCTTGCCGGCCTTGAGCCGCTGAATATTACGCCGGAAACCGGGTTCGTCGTGATCGGTGAGCGCACAAACATCACTGGCTCGCCCAAGTTCTCAAAGCTGATTCTGGGCGGAGATTTCGATGGTGCGCTGACGGTGGCGCGTCAGCAGGTGTCGGGCGGGGCGAACATTCTCGATGTGAACATGGACGAGGGAATGATCGATTCGGAAGCGGCCATGACGCGCTTTCTGAGTCTCATCGGGAGCGAGCCGGACATTTCTCGGATCCCAATCATGATCGACAGCTCGAAATGGAGCGTGATCGAAGCGGGATTGCAATGCGTCCAGGGCAAAGCGGTCGTGAACTCGATTAGCCTGAAAAATGGCGAACAAGATTTTCTGCGGCAGGCAAGCCTGGTTCGCCGCTACGGCGCGGCGGTCATCGTGATGGCTTTCGACGAGCAAGGCCAGGCCGATAATTTCCAGCGCAAGATCGACATCTGCGGGCGCGCTTTCGATTTGTTAACGAAACAAGCCGATTTTCCGGCAAGCGACGTCATTTTCGATCCCAACGTCCTCACCGTCGCGACCGGTTTGGAAGAGCATCGGAATTACGCGGTCGATTTCATCCAAGCGACGCGCTGGATCAAAGCGAACCTGCCGGGGGCTCGCGTCAGCGGCGGCATCAGCAACATTTCGTTTTCGTTTCGCGGCAACAACACCGTGCGCGAGGCGATGCATTCGGCCTTTCTTTATCAAGCGATTCGCGCCGGGCTTGACATGGCGATTGTCAACGCTGGGCAGCTCGCTGTTTATGAAGAGATCGAACCAGACCTGCGCGAACGGGTCGAGGATGTCCTGTTCAATCGCCGCGACGATGCGACCGAGCGATTGGTTGAGTTTGCCGAGAGAGTGAAAGCGAAAGGCAAGATCGACATCAAAGACGAAGCATGGCGGAGCGAGCCTGTGGAAAAGCGCCTCGAGCACGCGCTGGTCAAAGGCATCGTCGATTACATCGACAGCGATACCGAGGAAGCGCGCCAAAGATGCAAGCGCCCGCTCGACGTGATCGAAGGTCCGCTCATGGCCGGCATGAGTGTGGTGGGCGATTTGTTTGGCTCGGGCAAAATGTTTTTGCCGCAGGTCGTGAAAAGCGCGCGCGTCATGAAGAAAGCGGTCGCGTATCTGATGCCGTTCATGGAAGCGGAAAAATCCGCGGGCGCGAAACGGCAGGGCCGAATCGTGATGGCGACAGTCAAAGGCGATGTGCACGACATTGGCAAGAACATCGTCGGCGTCGTGTTGCAGTGTAACAACTATGATGTTGTCGATCTTGGCGTGATGGTGCCGGCAGCGAAAATTCTGGAGACGGCGCGCGAGAAAGACGCGGATGCAATCGGGCTCAGCGGACTGATAACGCCGTCGCTGGATGAGATGGTGCACGTCGCCCAGGAGATGGAGCGTGAGGGATTCGATCTACCGTTGTTGATCGGTGGCGCGACCACGAGCCGCGCGCACACGGCGGTGAAGATCGCGCCCCATTATCATGCCAGCATCGTGCATGTGTTGGATGCCTCCCGCGCGGTCGGAGTGGTCAATTCGTTGTTAAACGAGGAATCGAAGCAGAAGTTCGACGCGCAGACGCGCATCGATTACGCGCGTTTGCGGGAAGAGCATTCGGCCAAGACGCGCGAGAAAAAATTGCTCGCACTTGAAGAGGCACGCGCGAATCGCACGGCGATCGACTGGAGCACATACGTTGCGCCTAAGCCAGACTTTGTAGGCACGCGCGTTTCTGCTCCCCAGAATTTATCACTGCGCGATCTGGTTGATTACATCGATTGGTCCCCGTTTTTTCATGCGTGGGAACTGCGCGGGCGTTACCCGGCGATCTTTGATGACCCAACGATTGGCCAACATGCGCGCGAGCTGTTCGACGATGCACGGAAGCTTTTGGATCGAATCTCTGCGGAAAATCTGCTCGTGGCGCGCGGCGTGTTCGCGTTTTGGCCGGCAAACTCCGCCGGCGACGATGTCGATCTTTACACCGACGAGATGCGGTCACAGAAACTGGCGACGTTCCATTTTTTGCGACAGCAAATGCAAAAGCCGGCAGGGCAATTTAATCATTGCCTGGCAGATTGGGTTGCGCCGGGGGGTGAATCGAGAATCGAAGATTACTTCGGCGGGTTCGCCGTTTCCATCCACGGCGGAGACGAATTGGCTGAGCAATTTAAGCGCGAGCACGACGATTACAGCGCGATCATGACCAAAGCCCTGGCCGATCGGTTCGCCGAAGCGTTCGCCGAATTTTTGCATCGACAAGCGCGGATTTCCTGGGGCTTTGGGCGCGATGAAAACTTGTCGAGTGCCGATCTTATTCGCGAAAAATATCGTGGCATTCGCCCGGCACCGGGTTATCCCGCATGCCCTGATCATATCCAGAAGCGGACGTTGTTCGATCTGTTAGGCGCAGAAGAGAAAATCGGCATCCGCCTGACGGAATCCTGGGCGATGCATCCGGCGGCCAGCATCAGCGGATTCTATTTCTCGCATCCCGAGGCGAAATATTTTGGGGTCGGTCAGATCGGGCGCGATCAGGTGTTGGATTACGCGAAGCGCCGGGGCGAAGATGTTGCAGCCGTCGAGCGGCGGCTCGCCCCTATTCTTGGAGGATAGAGTTGGAGTGGGTTTGTTCGAAAGAAACCTTTTTCTTTTGTCAGATCGAGCACAGTCGAGGCATTCGGATTTCCCCGCTACAGATTCCTAGCCTGACCTCGGAAACGGCTTCAAACAATATTCCTTGGCTACGGAACGTAAACCAAATATCGGGGCGAGAGGATTTGAACCTCCGACCTCGTGGTCCCAAACCACGCGCTCTACCAAGCTAAGCTACGCCCCGAACTAATTTATCACCAATTACTTACAAACTATTTATGATGCTTCTACGGCTACTTCCAGCGTTTGACACTCTCTTATGATACTGCGACCGTCGTTTCATGCAATCTGACATTCTCTCACGTCACACGAAAAGAACAAAGAGCAAGCTGGCGCAAAGTCAAACAGCGCGGCGTCACCGGTCTTTACCAGTACGTCCATCCGGCAGTGTATCATGCACGCGTCCGGCACGGCGGCAACCTCTACCGTGAGTCGCTGGAGCATCGACAGACCTCGCGCTCGCCAAGCGCAAGCTGCGCGCCTACAAAGACCACTTGGAACGCGCCGATGCGCGTCGGAGGCAAGATAAACTGGTTTCATCGACTGGCTAGAAAGGTATTACGCGCCCACACTGAAAGGAGTGACGCTGACGGGCGAGACGCTGAACGGCGCGACCGGCGCAGCGAAAGCGAAGATGCGCATCATCGGGCGAATCAAAGATACGTGGTTCGAGCGCACGCAAGCCGGTGCGCGAGCTGAAGAAAAGCCAAGTCGCTGACGTGGTTGAATGAACAGTATGGCGACTGGTCGGAATCGGTACTGGAACAGCGCGCTGTCACTGATTCGCGACGCGCTGGATATGGCGCTGAACGACAACGTGATCGTGGGGAACCCGCCGCTGGCGCGCTGAAGTACCGCAAGCGCAAGAATCCGATTCGCCTCGACACCATCGTTCGAGGAATTTAAGGGACTCGTGACCGAGCATCCGGTCGCAGCCGTTCAATCGCGAGGCTGAAGATTCGGGCGACTTCGTGGAAGCGTTGGGCGTGCTCGGACTCGGACAGGCTGAGACTGGCGTCGATGATGCGTGATCACGTGAGATTGGATGCCGGACAGATCGTCGTTTACCGCCACAAAGACCGGGCGAGGCTTTCACGATTCCGATTTACCCGTGGGCCCGCGCACTTGTGGAGAAACTCTGCAATGGCAGGAAGCCCGGCGAAAAACTGTTCAACGATCAAGCAGGCGCGCAAAGCGATCACCGAAGCGTGCAAGCGGTTGGATTTGCCGATCTACACGCATCGCAGTTTGCGCCGGATGTTCATCACGACAGCGATCGAGCGCGGCATCGACGTGCAGACCGTCTCGCGCTGGCAGGGGCACCGCGACGGCGGCAAGCTGATATTGCAGACCTACAGCGACGTTCGTGACATCCATTCTCAGCGCATGGCCGCGCTGATGGTTGACGCCGAGCCGGAGAACGTGATTCCGATTGCGGCGCAAGCGTGACTCAGAGGTGAATTCACCTTTACCGCCCTAACAAACCGAAGTCACCAAGCGTCTTTCAATGTTGAGCGCCTGCATTCGCGCCTTCAACGGGTCCTCAATCATGCTTTGGATTCGAGACTATCGATGAAAAATAGAGCCTCAAGGCGCGCCCAAGTTCCACCCTGTTGGAAGAGTAGGACCATAGGCTCCGCTTACGTAAACATTGTTATGCAGATACCAGATCGCCGTTCGTCGGATGCTCGCGTTATAAAGGACGTAATCCGGTCTGCCGTCGCGATTGAAATCCGCCGTCGCAGGCAAAATGTAGCCGCTGGTAATCGTGGGACCAACGCGATCCGGACCAAGACGTTGTTATTCAGATACCGGATTGCGCTCTGGCGCGTGCTCGATTTGAACAGCAAATAGTTGAATATGCCATCGCGATCAAAGTCTGCCGAACCTACGAGGCTCCAGCCGCTCGCAAGCGTCGGACCGTACAGGCCACTGACAAAAACATTGTTGTTCATGCACCAGATAGCCGTTCGTAGCGTGCTGGCATTAAACAGCATGCAGTCGGGTTTGCCGTCCCGGTTGAAATCACCTGCAGCAACCAGTTGCCAGCCCGATGGCAACGTCGGCCCGTACGACCACGCTGAGAAAGACATTGTTGTTCATATACCAGATCGCTGTCTGGCGTATACTCGGTTTGAACAACACGTAGTCGGGTTTTCTATCGCGATTGAAATCCGCCACAGCGGCCACGACCCATCCCGCTGGAACTATGGGTCCGTAAGCACCTCTCACAAACACGTTATTGTTCAAATACCAGATCGCCGTCTGATGCGTGCTGGCGTTTTGGACCACATAGTCCGGGTGGCCGTCACCGTTAAAGTCTGCCACGAGAGCCCTGGCTCCGCCCGTTAGGCCTACTGACACTGTTCCAGAGCCCGCAAACTCAGGCAGGATATTCGGGGCGCCGCTGATTGGACCTCCATATACGCCCGGCGGTTGCGGGACGCCGTCGACCACCAAAGAAGCGATTACATCTGGAGGCCCAGTGAACTCGAGATTGATAATTGAGCCGCTTACGAGGATGAGACCGACTGTATCCGCGATGCAGTGGTTGTTTTGCAAAGTGAGTATCCCGCTGCCGACCTTCGCTAGCGAACCGCCGCTATTCGAGATCACGCCGGAGAAAGAGGTGTTGATACCGTTGGTGCCGACTGTCAGGTTATTGGCTCCTAAGAAAACGTTCCCTGAGCCCTCGATAGAGCCGATCGTTACACCCGATTGGTGGGTCCTGATGTCCAGGTAACCACTGCCAAAAACCTCCATTCGCGCCGTGCCACCTGTGGATTGATGCTCAAATCGGACAGCACCGCCCGTGGGTCCGCCGTTGGCGATCAGCGTGGCATTGCCTGCCGACGAGTTCTCGGAGAACTGGATGGCACTGCCAAACGCGCCTCCCTCGCTCTGATCACTGGTGATCGTGGCATTGCCGGCGCTCGAGTTACCGGAGAACGAGATGACAGCGCCAGGACCGCAAAAATTACAAAAGTATCTGCCCCGGCGGTCAGCGTGGCATTACCTGCGTTCGCGTTACCCGAGAACGAGATGCCACCGGCCTCGCCTAACCCGGAGTCGGCGGTCAGCGTCGCATTGCCGGCGCTCGAGTTGTCGGAGAAACGAGATGCTACCGCCACCGCCACCAAAGGAGAAATAACCCTCCGAACCGCCCTCGGCGATCAGTGTGGCGTTGCCGGCGGCCGAGGCCCCCTGGAACGAGACGCTACCGCCGTCGGCACCGGTTCCGGTGCCGGCGGTCAGCGTGGCATTGTCGGCCGTTGAGGCGTCGAACAACGAGATGCTACCGCCACCCGTGCCGTAATAATCCACTCCACCACGGGCGACGAGCCCGGCGTTACCAGCGGTAGAGCTGTTAAAGAAGCTGATGGTGCCGCCATCGACACTTCTGATGGTTGCATTGGCCGCCGTCGAGTTGTTTAAGAAGTTAGTGACGCTGCCAGCCCCATTTACGATGGTCTGCCTCGCGCCCGAGTTATTCACGATGCCGGCAGCTACGAAAGAAAAGGAATTTCTGTTCGGGTTGATCGAGAATGTGCTTGCGACCGGGTTGAAGGTCACGGAATCGATAGTGACGCTGCTGGAAAGAGCCAGCTGAGCCACACTCGCAAAATTGAATGTGGCTGTGTCTCCGGGATTGACTGGGGCAAACCCACCAACCCAATTACTATTATTGTTCCAATCACCATTGATTCCTGCATCCTGCCTCCACACGGCATCCACAGCGAGTGCCGGAGCAGCCGTGCAAATGCACAGTAAGAGGGCGCAGAGAGCAAAGGCAAAGAATCCGTAATTGTTCGCTTTCATCTTTGTCCTTCTTGTTGTTGAGAAATAGAACAGATCGGCCGTGAGTTTGCGCCACGTAAATTGCGGAAAACTGTGCAGTTCTTGCTGGAGTGAAAAGAAGTGACGAACAGCCCGGCTCGGCTCCGCGAAGTGCGCAGAACGGATATTCCAGTGGGATCGAGCTACAAAGCGTCGATCAAAGCGCCCACCCGGACACGCGCGACACATCGCGCCGCGAGAGCAGTAATCGAGAATCGTTAGGACGGTGACGGTGATTGCCGTCACCGTCGCTGAGGTGTCAGACGGGCAGCTTTTGTCTTGACGCTGTTGCCGAAAACCAAGTAAACAGCCACGACCAATCGCCAATGAAAAAACTCCTCGGAGGCATTTTGGCATTCGCCCTCATGTCGGAGCTTATTGCCGTATTTTGTTACAGAGGCTGGATTTGCTGGGTTTTAGTGGCTGCGATTCTTCTTACGTGCGGACTTCTCAACGTCGTAAGGGATGGCTCGTTTTGGGAAAGGCACCTTGACGCGCATCGGCGAAAACACCCATCCATCGCGCCAACTGAAGAAGCCATGATCTTGCAAACGCGATTGTCCCCGCTGCCGCTGTCTATTAGACTTTTGGAGAAATGACGGGCACCCCCAAGGTCGAGAAACAGGATTGGGAAAACAACTTAGCGCACGCCCGCGCGTTGTACGCTAATGCCCAGGAAGTAATTCGGTTTGTCGACACAAAAACATCGGTTTTGACTGGGATCCTAACCGTCACAACGGGAATTCCTCTCGCGCTGCTCCCGTATGTCTTGGTTCGAAAATCCGACGAGTCGTCGGCTCTTGTTCAATGGTACAGCGGCGGCGGCCACGGAAAGATGGTCGTGATTGCGGCGATTGTTACGACCTTGCTTGGGTTTTGTTGCGGAATTTTCAGTTTGTTAGCCTCGACCAACGGCCTCATGTCGAGAGTGCCCCGAGTGGGAGGAGAGATTCAGGAAGCGCTGACTTTGGAGCTTGGTCGAGTTCTCTTGCGGACTTTTACGCTCGGATTGATGGGCAAAAGAGCGACAAGAAATGAAGTTTTGACATCGCTTTTTCCAATTTTTCGGTTCGACCAAGCAGATAGAGCTCTAAAGAATTTTCGAAAACTTGGTCAGGGTGCTTACACTCGGAGCGAAATTCTTGAAGAATATGCGGCCCAGCTAGAAAGCGTGGGCAGCATCCTAAACATCAAGATCAGTTGAAATCGCCAAGCGGTGATTTGGTTTGAGCGGCAGATCTTCGCCTACCTTCTGAGCGTGGTTGCAGTGCTCCTCTTGATTACTTTCTACTCGCCCTTTTCGAGTGCCGCGGGTAACAAAGGTCGCCAACAATCTGCTGAGGTCGCGCGATCTTCTCCTGCTACAACAGCGACGCCCCAAGTCTCGCCTTCTCCGGGAATTAAGAAATGAAAATTTGAATATGGGTCTCCGACGAACCTGACGACCGCTGTTGTCGAATGTTTTTGTGACGATTGGGAGGTTACAGACGGCCGGGCGGTTCCTGACCCAGACAACGTCGTCTTTGCAAATCAGGGCGTTCGTTTAGACGCAACAATTCTATACGCTGACATCAGTTCCTCGACGCGGCTCGTAGATACCGCTAGTCAAAATTCGCCGCACAAATCTACAAATCGTATCTTCACTGCGCCGGAAAGATCATCGAATCGCAGGATGGCGTCATCGCGGCGTACGACGGTACCGAATGATAGCTGTATATTTAGGAGATCACAAAAATCAGTCGGCCGTGAAATCCGCACTAAAGATAAATTTTGCCGTCGCCGAAATCATCAACCCGCTTGTGAAAACTATTTTAGAGTCTGATTACAAGCTAGAACATGTGGTCGGTGTCGATACGAGTCCCGTTCTCGTGGCGCAGACAGGAGTTAGAGGTGCAAAAGACCTCGTTTGGGTCGGTCGCGCTGCAAATCACGCCGCGAAACTTTGTGCCCTGCCTCCGACCTATGCGTCTCGGATAACTAAGGAGGTTTACGATAAATTACCAGACGACACCAAAACTTAAAAGGCCGACCGATGTGGGAACAAATCATTTGGAACGATACGGGGAGGCAAATCTACAGGTCAACTTATATGTGGAGACCCCGAATAAAACGGGATCGAAGAACCAGACTTGTGGATAGCGGTCTGAAAAGGTTGTCGCGTACAAGCCGCTAAAACGCTTGGGGTCCCTCAGTCGCTGTTGCTGGACCTGCACACCCCCCCAGACGCAGAAATTCGGGCGCACAGGCGCGGCGTTGGCCGTTTGCCGCACGGTTCAAAGTGACCGTCGTTAGTCCATGTGCACTGAAATGTGATACTCCATATCTTGCCGTGAGAAAACGTGAGATAACGTGGTTTAGCGGCCTGACAACGCGATTTTACCTATGATAGTCCGTATCCGGTCGACGATCACGAGGGAGCGCGCGAACTGAGTTGAAACCGGCTGAAATCGTCCCAAACCACGCGCTCTACCAAGCTAAGCTACGCCCCGTCGTGAGCGAGATTCTTATCACGAATCGGGCCTTTCCGCATCAGGAATTCCGATTAGATTGCCAGCCCCAATGAAGAAATTTGCCACCGCGCTGTTCCTGGGGGCGTTCGGGCTCCTCTTGCGCGCACAAGATGCCGCGCCGCCAAAGGTCGATCTGAAGGTGCCGGCGATTCCAGCGGAGACGCCGTTGCCTTCGCCAGATGTGCCGGACATTTCGCAGATTGACGAGATTTTCAAGCAAACATCGTTAGGCAAACAGGCCGACGAACAGCGTTTGCACGTCGCATGGCGCCAACTGGCTAACGAGGTCGCGAACGATCCGGAAGTGATTGCAGCCAAGGCAGCCACGCGTGGGTTGCGCACGGATTTTGAGAAACGTCAGCGGCTCCGCGCGTATTACAATCTTTACTACGAGCGCATGAAGGCGAAGGCGACAAGTGACGACATGCGATCGGCCATCGAAACGCTCAGGACGTCGCACGTCAACCAGACAGGCCAGCCGCGGGTTCGCCCGGAGACGGACGGCTCAATCCCAACGGCCGCACCCGGTGAGGAGCAAAAGCGTCACCATAAACGAGGACTGCATCGGTAGATAGGGTTTGCGGCTTGCCTTGCCGGTTTACGCAACGCGGTTATTCTAAACGCGCCTTTGGAATCACGGCGCGTTCGTCTAGTGGTTAGGACACAGCCCTCTCAAGGCTGGTGCACGGGTTCGACTCCCGTACGCGCTGCCCCTCTTTGCTAGGTAACTGACTAAGAGGGTCGTTTTTCATGACAGATTCATGACACAATTTCACTTCGAAGGCAAATGCCTTGAATCCCGCTTAATTCATCGACGAAAGTTCGGGATATAGAGACATAACAAAAATTCCGCCCGCAAATCAAAAGTGTTAAGTGACGTGCTCATCGGTAAGGAGCAAATCCGACTGATCGTGCTCACAAAAACGTGCACCGTAACATATGAGCTCAATGGACCGGCTTGCCGTAAACTCGAACCGATCGCCAATCACTTTGATTTGCCGATAGAAGAGTTCGTGACTCGCTTCACCTGCGGAAATTTGCCAGGCCAGCCGTGTAGGCAACGAAAATGGAAAAGTCATGACGACCTGGCCGGCCGCTTGGCGCATATCATCTCCGAGGCGGACCCAGACGCATTCTCGCGAATCAACGCTGCGCTTCGTTAAACGACGAATCGCCGGCCGAATTTATCTGGGAGCGATCGGCTCAACCGTCGGTGCGACGAAGACGACATGCTGCTGAGTCCCAAAACCGGCGAGCCAATAGCCGATCGACTGTGGTCCACCTTGAGGCCCTACGAGGTTTCGCGAATCCTCCACAGTAAAGCCGCCTAAACGGGAAAACAAATTGGCGAGCCGATCGCCCGTCATGGCGTGTCTGTACTGACACTGAAGAACATGGCATCGCTCTACAAGCGGGATCGGTCGGCGTTTTGGTGGATTGAGTATATCGACGCTGCCGGCGCCCGCCGGCAGGAATCGACGAAGCTGCGTCATGTATTGCCGGGCGAATCGAGACGTGCAACGCAACTTCGAACGATCTGACTGCTCGGGAGCTTGCCGCAAGATCGACAACTGGAAGCGGTCTGGCGGAAGTGTGGGCGGCCTGGGTGCCGCGTTTCATCGCTCAGCGTTACACAGGGAACGAGGCGACTCGAATGCGCGCTTTTCAGGCGTGGCACAATCTGGCCGCGTTTCTCGATGAAAAAGATTTGACCGTTCCACGGCAACTGCAACGGCAACATATACGCGAGTTCATAGAATGGCGGCAGATCGGTCATGCAGAACGCCACGCGCACAAAGGCGCTAAAAATACCGCCCTGCTCGAAATAAAGTTCCTAGCGCTCATCCTCGATGAAGCAATCGCCAGCGGGTTCTGCAATTTCAATCCCTGCCATCGGCTCGGCATTGGCCGGGACAAGCCGAAGCTCAAGCCGGCAATAACGATGCTCGAGCACCTTGCCATCGTAAAGGCGCTGGAACGCGAACCGGAGTGGATGCGATATATCGTATCAAATTGCCTGGGAAGAAAGTGCAGGTTCAGCGAGACGATGATCGATTGTGCGACATCGATTGTCGCGACTTTTCGGTTACGCACAAAGGGTAACAAAGAACGGCAGCGAAGTGCACTCAGCTCTCGATTGCGGCGCTTTTTGCGCGAATGATCAGGACAAACGTGAATCGACATTCGAGAAGTTTGCAATAGCGCGGGCGACCGGCAAAGCTTGGCGCAAATTTTTCGACAAGGTTGGGCTCAAACACTGAGTTTTCATTGCACGAGGGTTAGTTTCATCACGCGATGTTACGAACAGGCTCAGTTATCAGAGGCGACGCGATGCGGCTTTGCTGCACCTTCGACGACGGTGCACAGAATCTATCCGCGTTTGGCAGCATCAAGCGGCTATTCAGGACAGATGCACCGGCTGGCTAGCTGATCAAGCGCCAAAGGATGTAACGGACACGCGGCGCTTTGTTTCATGAGTTCGATGCGCGCTCTTTTCGACGCAGCAAAACCAGTTGTGGGATCTCCGCGCACCATTCGCGCGCGCGCGAGATGGAAATGGCAATTCAAAGTGAGCAGCGAAAGCTTGGAAGTTGCTCAGGCGACGGCAAGTCGCCAACGTTGACTTTTAACGAGCGAAAACTTCTTGGATTTGGTTTGCGGGTTACGCGCGCTCGACGATGTAGAATTCGAAGCGCTTGCGATTAACTCTAGATGGCGACGATTTTTGCAGTTCACTTCTGAAGCGCTTCTTATGCGTTGCAACAAGCGGTTCCGACGCTTTCGCCAGGGAATGATTGTTTCGCTATAAAACCGCTTGAAAGTTTCGGCGGGTATCGCGAGCTTGGGTAGGGTGCAAAAACATGGCGCTCAATGACGCTGCTTCAATTTGCCAAATTTGTTCGAGGCTCAATAAGTAAGCTGCGCGCGCAGCTAATTCGCTTTAAAACGTTGATACCACGGAAACCGAAGGTGTTAAGAACACGAAGCTTTTGCAATGCGCGGTTTTAATTTTCGGAACAGCTCGGCAGTTTGATTTCATCTCTTATGCTTTTTCACATCAACGCGCTCGAACTAGCTGGCAATTTTGATGCAAGCTTCGGGCTTTGTTACAAGGTGCGCGGCGCACTCGGCGCGCTCATGCTTTTTCACAGCGACGCGTTCGAACTAACTGGTGATTTTGGTGCGGATTCGGTTTGTTCACTCATAAAAGCTGTTCTTCGGAGAACGGTCGCGTTACAAATCAATGTTTGATAACTGTTGCTTTTGACGCCATTTTTGCTGCGTTATAAACGTTGCGCGCGGAATCGCATTTTTTGAATAATACGCGGAACACGCAGTAATTTTAAAAGCGAGATTTTGTTTTTTTGAGCTCATTTTTGAACGCGCGTTCATTTTGGCTTTAATTACGTTAAGAAGATCGGAATTGTGTGAGCTGCTGAATTTTTGAACGGATCTTTTTGGCGGAAATTGCTTAGAGCTGCTTTGAGTTAAATTGCAATTGGATTGTAAGCTTGATTTTGAGAACTGCTTTGGAATGATCGGGATGATAGTTGGATTTTATGAGCGTTGTTGTGATTGAGAATGTTTTTTTTTGGAGTTTTAAAAGTTTTGTGTGTTTCGTAAAGCGAGTAAAAGCTGCAAGCGCTGTAACAACGGGAGATTGATCGGGTAAGGGTGAAGAGGGTCACATTAATGCGATAACAAGATCTGAAGAGAGGGGTTTTTTAGATAAGAGATCGGGATTGCTCTGAGGAACTTAAACGGTGTATAATTGTTTATTTTAACGAATGCATGCACGTGTAAGCGTTCGGGGAGTAATATGGCGCGCGGAATAAGGAAAAGCGCGGGTAGTTTGGAACGAGGAGTGGGATTTTGAGAAATAAACGAATGGAAATTAGGGTAGAATTTGCGGGGTGAGCATTGATGGTTTGTGTTTATTTGAAGGAGCGGGAATGTAAAAATGGATTTAAAAACGGAATGTGTGGAGTACACAACGAACAAACACTTTATTGACGAGAGAAGTAGAGGAGATGGCGGTGATAAGTATGTATGAGAACAGGGGATGGATGTTTATATGTGAAGTTGTGGAAGGGTGGTTGTGATGATTGGCGTAAAGGAATGTTGTTTAAAAGAGATTGATTGTGCGTATTCAGATGAATAAACAGCGAACGTTATAATATGCATGGGGTGATTGTTGATCAGCATATGTATAGGGGGAGTGATTGAAAAGGTTAAGATGGAAATAAGTTTTTGTGTTATGGATTGTTGACATTGGAATGATGTTGAACGAAGTAAATTTTGGATGGTTTGAGCGAGCTGATGCTGGAACGGATTTGATCGGTTTGGGTTATGTAATCCGCAGCCGCTTGCAGCTCTTCCGTTCCCTCAATGTGTTCGCGCGCAAATTGCGCTTTCGCTTCCAGATTCTGCACTTGGCGGGTTTGCTCGCTTTCGTAAACCGCTTGGATCGAGTATTCGTTAAAAATTGTTTCGGGCGTGCGGCGACCTGGCTAAGGTGGTGCCGACACGTTTTTGGTTTGCTCGGGATTTTTTTCGGTAATGTTTTGGAGCTTAACCGTTAGCTCATCGGTTACGGTTTGGGCATAGAGTTTTCCGCTTTCTTGGAAGCTTTCTTAATTTTGTCGGCAAAATCAACGGAAAGCTTGAGGGCATCTTTAATGGCGGCGGGGAGCGTGTTATCTCCTTCGATCTGGTTCAACCGGAACTGTCGGAGCGCGCGGGCTTTGTTAGCTTCATCAAGCTGGGATTGCGCATCGGATCGTTTCTTAGCTTGAAGCTCGTTAACCGCGGGCGTGAGTGAGCTGCTCGGGGTGAAGGAACTTTTGAATCTATTCTTGATTTTCTGCTACAGTTCTTCAAACGGTTGTTTAATGCTTTTATTAAAAAAGCTTTTCTGGTTTGCATTAAGTTTTTCGATGGTTTGCTGCGCCTCATCGGTTGCTTTTTCAATTTCTTTCAGCGAGAGTTTCGAAAAATCGCGTGGTTTCGTTAAATTCTCGATCTCGGAATTGAGTTTTTCAAAACTGGTGATGATGTTTCCGATCTCGAACACAGCGGCAGCGCCGGCGCCGAGCTCCGCTAGTGCGCTCAGGGGCAAGCGCAGAGAACGCTCTAGGCTTTCCAGGCTGGTCGATAGAATATCGGTGGCGTTCGCGCCGCTAAGCACTTCTTTCGAAAACTTGCTAATCTGCGTAGCGACGCGATGAGAGGAAGTAAGCACGCGGTTTTGGCTTTCTTCCATCTCGCGGAAAGAACCAACAAAGCGGTTGCTGGCGCTCTGCGCATCTGGACGGCGGCGTTGAGGTTTCGAGTAAACGGCGCGCGATCGAGCTCAAGCGTGGCTTTAATGGCGGCGACCGTCTAAACTCGGCTCTAAAATTGTTCGCGAAGTTTTTATGGGAAAAATAGAAACTAATTTTTGGTCGCACCAGGCGTAGGTGTAGGCGTCGGTGTGGGCGTCGGTGTGGGCGTCGGTGTAGGCGTCGGTGTGGGCGTCGGTGTAGGCATTGGACCGCTATTCCATAAATCAGTGCTCGATACCTGAACTTTGTTCACTTGTTTAAAACTCCGGCATCACTCGGAGAAGCGGCGGTTGGAAAATAAAACTGTTGTAAACCGTGGGTGAGCGCGCTGTTGGTTGCTTGGGTAAAATTGCTGCTTGATCCGGTGAAAGAATCGGTTGTTTCAAATTCCGCTGACAAAATTTGATTCGCACCAGTTCTCTTCTTGTTATGAACTTTAATGTAATAGGTTACTCCACCGGTTATTGATTCGGCGGTAGCTTGATAGATGCTGAAACTATTGTTTTGGATATAAAGTTTGCTGTTCGAATAAAGAACAACCGAAATGGAGTAACAAGACTGTTGTTGCTCTCGAACACGTAATCGTAATTACTAGGCAATGCGGCGGGTTTATAGATGATATGCGCTCAAAACTCTTGTGTTCGCTGCTGCTGTTGTAGGAAGCATATTGGTTATGTGCTCTCGCTGTTCGGTTTATCACCAATGATTGCGTGTTTTCAATTGGCGATGATGTGTTATCGTAATCGACTGTGCTGGTATGCGACTATCCGCTTGGTTCCCGGTGCTCTCGAAATCTTGTTTAAGATGTTTTGCGCAAACGCTCGGGAGGCTATGAGAAGCAGTAGCGCAAACACGAACTGAAACACAATCAGTGCTAAGTTTTCATTGGGTTTTAACTATTATTCCTAAGTGTTAAAACTGTTAAAAAACGCGTTTCGGTTCGAAGCGGTTTGTTTTAATTCTGCGTGGCGGGCTGACTTTTCTAACAAGTTTAAAATTTTGTTTCGCACCACAGCTACCGGCGCTGACACAAAAAAATCAAAACTTTTAATTACACCTCTGTTACTCTTCACGAAAAAGCTTATTCAATCAGTAAAGCAGCGCTCGGGGACTCGACGAGATGGGGGAAATCCGCCGCTGCGGACTCGACGAGATGGGGAAATTTAGTTTGATGTGTGGACATCCACACATCGCGCGGCTTTCAGCTCTGGCGGCGTGATGGCTGACACGTTCGCGCTAACCGCGCGGTCGCGGTACTCGGCTGGGCGCAGTGCACCAGGACGGTTCGAAGATATGCTCTCCACCAGAAAACGCGATGTCAAAGGGACAAAAAAATTTGGGCGCCGCTTTGCGCGAAAAACAAAAGGGAAAAAACAACTGTTAGATCGGGGCGGATAGTGAAGAGATTCTTAGGTGGGGGTGGTTAAAGACGAAAAGTTTCTTACTTGGTAGATATTTTTTTGGGTATTCCTTTATACCTATGACAACATCTGATACTTGTGTGGGATCGTTCAACAGCAAAGACTTACAAACGCACAGGTGTTTAAAGACGTGTGCTTCGGAAGCGTCGGTGAAACAAAAAGTTACAAGAATTCAACAGCGTATCGCCGCTGACGATTCCGACCGCGCCGCTCCACTGGATGCAGCGCTCGTCTCCAGCTTAAATGTGCAGCTACCGTATTGCTGCGAAAAAAGCTTGCTGAGCTCGGACCTCGACTTGGGCGTAATCTCATCGCGCGAGACATGCTACTCGAAAGCGTGAACAGCTCGGCACGCTTCAATCACCTCGCCGAAATCATATTCAGCTCGCGATGTTACGCCTTCGCACAGCTTTTCGATTACGGCAGTTATGTTCGCTTGGTTGGGGTTGATCTGCTGTGCTACGGACCGCAAAGGCGATTGGTAGCTCGCCGCTTCAACTATCCCGCTAAAGATGCTGCAAAACGATTCAAAGCTGCGATAGCAGTTTGACGACGGCGGCCGCATGCGCCGATCCAGGCACGCACAAAAGAATAGAGAGCTGCGAGGATATCGTTAGCATTCATCTGGCTTAACGAGATAACGCTGGTTAATCACGTGCTTTATTTTTGCTCCTGCGGATCGGTTTGCGGAACATATAGATTAACTAGGACGCAGCGGCTGGTTAGATCGCTACTCAAGTCGATGTTGTTGCCTATTAAAAAAGCGATTGCTGTCTGTGTAACCGAAAAACTTTTTTGCGAATGGAACAGCCGACCCGTCCAGAGGCTCGCTGTTAAGAACGCATTTAAAGTCGCACTAACAAGCTTGCCTGAAACCTCGTCTAACACGATGTAGCGCGAACCGCTGAGCGCCTCTGTGTCCAAAGCATTGCGAAAAGCGGCTAAATCCTCAGGGATAGGCTGAATACGCGCGGCGCCGTGCGGACCGGCGATCGCAGTTTGAACTAATAAATTCTTCCCCGCGCGGCTAGCATTAGCGCGATAGACAAAGTTCAACGGTTTTACGTCGGGCGGCAACAGGTCAGCCCCGAATACCGCGATCATTGCCAGCAAGTGCGCCGCCTTCGAACGTTCTGAATCGAACGGAAACTCGCCCAGCAAGTCATCGAGAAACAGCCGAGCTCGCTCAACATTCCAGGCCGGGTCAAAATCGATGCAATCCGGCATTGTATATATCATCGATGGCGGGTCCCATCCTTTCGGCAGCAACTCGATTCGGCCGTCAGATCGCATGATCGGCAATCTGGCGAAATTCACGCGATGCAGTTTTCGTAAAGGCCTTATCAATGCATCGGAGCGAAGACAGGCCTGGGACTCGCGCAAGGCCATGAGCTCGGGCTGTTTCATGCTGCCCTTAGACACAAAGGGCACTAAATGCGCTTCGATGTAGGACTGAAAACGAAGCGGTTCCATCGGCTCGATTGCTCCCGTCTCAGGATCGATCGTAACCGGAACGGTTCCGCGCCGGTATAAACCGTTTGCGCCAACAATGCTGCCGACGTTCGCCGCGAATTCAATCATCGACTCGCCGCCGCGCGGCAATGCGACAAAAGGCAAACCCGCGCGGCTAGATGTGTGGATGTCCACACATGCGGCGGAGCGGGTTTGCTGTTACCAGCGGGAAAACGCCACGCTCCCTAACGAGCCGATTCAGCGCATCGCTTTGTTCACTCACGGGCGCGTCCAATAATACGGGTTTTCTCCAGGAATGCTTCTACATCGCTACGACGGAAGCGGTTTAATCGGGTTCCCAATTTGTTGTGAGGTATGCGCTTCCTCTGTATCCAGTGTTCGACTGTTCTGATGGGAAACTCGGCACATTTTGGCGACTTCGGCCGCCGTCATTAATTCGCATTTTTCTGTTTGTTGCGGTTCCATGCGCATAATGCGGTGTCAAAAGCCAGAACATTCGCCGGTCCTCGCGGACTGATTCCGAACCAATTTGTCGCGTCTCGTTCGTCGGCGAGCTCGCGGTAATTAGTCATGAGCTTCTGCGGACTGTTACCCATTTCTAAAGCAACACGCGCCGTGTCTGCGATCGCGGCCAGCCGATATGTGGCATAACTGTGACGCAGTGCGTTTGAAGGCCATTTAACGCCGTTGCGTTTGGCAAACCGAATCGCTCGATCGACTAATCGTCGGCTCGTAAAAATCCGACCCGACGATGTTCTATAGGGACGCAGCCATTCCGCCAGGTTAGGTAGGACGGGGACAATCCTTCGAGTCGCGGTTTTTGCTTTTTCTGCAGCTACGATGATATGACCGCGCTCGAAATTGATGTCCGCCCACTCCAGCTTCAGAATCTCCGCCGATCGCATACCGGTGAAAGCGCCAAGGGCAAAATACAATCCGAATTCCGAGGGAGCGATTTTCATTAAATGCGTGAGGTCCGCCGGCGCCAGGATGCCGATTTCGCCAGTGCGTTCTTTAACCGCCGCAGAATTTTCGGCCGCAGTGCGGCCTTCTGGAAGATAGCCGCGGCGCTGCGCGAATTTAAACAACGTAACGAGCGCCTGTCGAAAATTGTTGCGTCCGCGCGGCCGCAAGTTGAGCCCGCCTAACCAATCATCGATGTCTTTCGCGCGGACCCGCCCAATACTAGTCGTTGCGAACATGCCAGCGAAGCGCTTCAACCTATACCGCAAAGTCTGAATGTAACGCACACTCAAATTGCTCTGCGCTTTGAGAGCCATCATTTCATCGACAACCTGTTGCACGGGCACATCGTTGCACCGTTCCGAGACGTAAGCCTTCACGACCGGCAAAAGCGTTCCGTCACCTAGCAGCCGCTTCGCGGCGACATACTCTTCGATCGCACAATGAAGCGGCTCCCCCAGGGGTTTGAGCAGCGCCATGGCGCGGACGTAGCTGTCCCGGTCGACATTATCCATATCCAGGACAGCAGTCGTGTCATTGCACAAGCGACAACGTATTTCATTCGCGCGGTCCCGAGCGCGGGCCAGATCACTAAAACCTTCGCGCTTGCGGCGCCCACCAGAATAATAGACGACGGTGAAAAGGTCGTATCCATTCGATTTCCCCGAATAAATCCTGATCGGAATGCTTCCAGCCTTGATAATGATTGGCGCAGTCCTGTATCGACAATTCTTGACACGCCTTGCGGCAGTTGCGGCTTTTACGGGCATGCATACCGTGGATGTCAAAGAGGGCAGAGCGTAGAGCCGATGCCTTCGACTCCCGTACACGCTGCCACTTTTCTTGAGAGTTGTGTGTTGGACGTTGAGCATTGGACGTTTGCCGCTACACTGGGGATCTTATGCCGTACCAGAATGTTATTCCACCTGCCGGTGAAAGAATTTCTCGCGATCAGACTTTAAAAGTTCCTGATAATCCGATCATTCCGTTCATCCGCGGCGATGGCACCGGGCCGGATATCTGGGCGGCGAGTGTCCGTGTATTTGATGCCGCAGTCGAGAAAGCCTATGCCGGCAAGAAGAAAATCGCGTGGTTCGAGGTGTTTGCCGGCCAGTCGGCCAAGGACAAATTCGATACCTGGTTGCCCGACGATACCGTCGAAGCGTTTCGCGAATATCTGGTCGGAATCAAAGGGCCCCTGACAACTCCGGTGGGGGGCGGCATTCGCTCGCTCAACGTCGCGTTGCGCCAGCTCCTTGATCTCTTTGTTTGTCTTCGCCCGATCCAGTATTTCGCTGGCGTCCCCTCGCCGGTGAAACATCCGGAGAAGGTCGATATGGTGATCTTCCGCGAAAACACCGAGGACATTTACGCCGGCATCGAATATGCCGCGGGCACGCCGGAGTCCCTGAAAATTCTCGATTTCTTTCAGAAAGAATTTCCAAAGGAGTTCGATAAAATCCGTTTCGGCACCCGCGAGAAGGCGGCCGAGTTTTGGAAAAAAGTGGGCGCAACGGATTTTCCGACCGAGCCGCGCGTCGGCATTGGCTTTAAGCCGGTTAGCTACTCCGGCAGCGTCCGGCTAATTCACAGCGCGATCAGTTATGCGATCCAGAACCGCCGCAAGAGCGTCACCCTCGTGCACAAGGGCAACATCATGAAGTTTACCGAAGGCGCGTTTCGCGACTGGGGATTCGAGATTGCGAGAAGTTATTTCGGCGCCGAGGAACTCGACGGCGGCCCGTGGTGCAAAATTCCGATGGGAAAACCGGGCGCCGGCATCGTGATCAAGGACGCCATTGCCGACATCACGTTGCAGCAAGTGCTTACTCGCCCGGAGGATTTCGACGTCATCGCCACGTTGAATTTGAACGGCGATTACCTCAGCGATGCGCTCGCCGCGCAAGTCGGCGGAATCGGCATCGCCCCGGGCGGCAACATCAATTACATCACCGGGCACGCCGTGTTCGAAGCCACCCACGGCACCGCGCCAAAATATGCCAATCTCGACAAGGTGAACCCAGGCTCAGTCATTTTGTCCGGCGAAATGATGTTCCGTTACATGCGCTGGAGCGAAGCCGCCGACCTGATCCTAAAAGGATTGAAAGGCGCCATCGCCAGCAAGAACGTCACCTATGATTTCGCCCGCCTCATGCCAGGGGCCACCGAAATCAAATGCAGCGAGTTCGGAACCAATGTCATTGAGCACATGTGAGGTGCCGCCGCCAGACATTCCGATCGGGCCTTTCGGTCGATCAGACTGAAACTCCCCCGAAGCTTTCGGGCACAGACTGGAAGTCTGCGAGCCTACACCGTGCTTGATTGATCCGGCCAAACTCATTCAAGATCACTATTCGTGAATGGGACCGAGCGCAGGATCGAAATCTTCAAGCCATTCGGCGAAGCATTCGATCTGATGCAGACGATTCTCTTTCGTCCATTTGATTTCAAAAAATGGCTCGTAATCGGGTTCGCCGCATTCCTAAGCGGTCACTTCGGCGGTGGCGGCTTTAATTTTCCGTCTCAATGGGGCAGGCACCCCGCACGAACACAAACCTTCAATCCGCCGAACTTCGAAGAGTGGAAGCCCTGGTTGCTCATTCTCATTGTTACGGCTGTCGTGGTCGTCATCGCTTTGGTAGTCGTCCTCGCATGGCTGAAGGCACGCGGCAATTTCATTTTTACTGACTGCATCGTTCACAACCGCGGCGCGATCGCAGCGCCGTGGCGCGAGTACCGCAAAGAAGGAAACAGCTATTTTCTTTTCACGCTGGCAGTGATGTTCGGCGCGATCATCGTATTTGGTCTCTTTTTTGCAGTTATTGCTGGCTTCGGTTTTCTGACTCGTGGACATCAAACCATGAGCGTAACAGCGATGGCATTGCTTGCCCTGGTGTTCCTCTGTTGGATTGCCTTCTGCATCATCTTCAACGTCGTGATGTATTTCACGCCCTTCGTAATGTATCGGGAAAGATCTCTGGCCATGGCCGCCTTCCGCGAAGTGCTGAACCTAATCGCGAGCAACCCTGGACCATTCATTCTGTTTTGCCTGTTCGGTTTTGTGCTGCTCCTGGCCACCATCGTGATTGGAATTATGGCGACGTGCGCGACCTGTTGTCTGGCTGCACTCCCTTACGTCGGTTCAGTGATTCTGCTTCCGGTTAGCGTTTGTTTGAGAGCATTCGGACTCTGTTTTCTGCGCCAGTTCGGCCCCGATTACGATGTCTGGCGGTCCATGCCACGACCGGAGCCGCCGCCAATTACTTCACCGCCGCCGCTACCGCCAGCGCAACCCTGAATACGATCTGGGGCCGAAAGTTTACGCGGCTTGCAAAATGTGTTTGATACCGCGGATGGGAATAACGACCCAATCGGGCCGGTTGTTCAGCTCGTAGCCGATTTCATAGACGGCTTTGTCGAGCAGATAGGCCTCGAGTATGATCCGGAGATCATCGTTGTTTTTTGGAATGAACACGGCGCCGGCGGTGGTCTTTAGATAGCTTTGCAGGAAAATGCTGCTCATCTGGCGATACCAAAAATCGGCCCAACGTTCGAGAAACGGCACGTCCTCGCTCCGCATGGCCGGTTGCCAGAGCGCGCTGTAGGCGGCGTATTGGAACGAGCGCATCATGCCGGCAACATCCCGCAAGGCGGACCGCTTTAGTTTCCGCTCGCTCAAGGGCCGCGCGGGTTCGCCTTCGAAATCGAGAATCACGAAATCCTTACCGGTGGAGAGGACCTGGCCGAGATGGTAATCGCCATGAATCCGCATTTTCGCGGCGTTTGTTTTGCGATCGAGCAAACGCTTTTCGCGCGCTTCCATTTCCTTTTCGGCGGCGAGCACTTCGTTCGCTTCATCGCGAAACGCCTCGGGAAGATCGACCATGCGTTTGCGGAGCAAATCGAAATTGCGCCGCAGCAGCGCGCGCATGTTTTGATAGGCGGAACGTTGCGCCATGGCGTTGAACGGTTCTGGGGCAAAGGTCGCGTCATCGGCGCGAGAGACCAGGGCGAGATGCAATTCGCCGGTGCGCTGGCCTAACAAAGCGGCTTTCTCCGGATAAACCCCGCCGATTAATTCATCCAGCAGCGCTCCCGGCGGCGCGGTCTGGTTTTGCAAATCGGCTTTGCGTGCGAGAACGCGCTCGTAATAGCGGCCGACCGCATCCAGCGTCAGAGTCCAGGCGTCCCCTTCGCTGCTAATGGAGCTTTGCATCAAACAGACAACCGTTGGCTCCGATTTTGCCCGGCGATATTCAATCATTCCGTTGAACGCCGGCACGCCGGAAAAATTCGCGCGCTCTGTCAGAAACCGCGTGACTTCCACATCCGGATTCACGCCATCTTCGAGTTTCCGATACAGTTTCAGGAAAAATTTGTTCTCGAACAGCATTGACGAGTTGCTTTGCTCCGCGCCGAGGATGTGCGATCCGAGGACCTCGGGTGCGGTATCGTTCAACGCGCTGCCAGCGCTTCCGATGAGGTCCCCACCATGGCCTTTCGACCGTTCTCGCCGAAGGATCATTAGCAATAACTGGGCGCGAAATTTCTCGTCCCAAAGCGCATCGCAAAGGATTGCCTCCTGCCGGCCGCTCAAGCGCGCGATGATTGCGCCCGGCGCAGCTTGAGCAATCGCGCGAGCGGCGTCGTCCGTCGCGATTTGGACCGGCAAGGTATAAGTCTCTGTCGGCCCGTCCAGATAGCTGGTTTCGACGAACCAAATTTCGGCTGCGCCTTTCTCGGAAGAGATCGGCACATGCTCAATGATCCGCATTTGCCGGAGCGTGCGCGCTTTCGATCCAAACCAGCGGCAATTCTGAATGTATCCGGGAAGAATTTCCCGCTCCAGTCGTGCGCGCACATCGCTTGTGAAAAGGGCTTCCAATTGCGCCGGCGCACCCAACGTTGGCACGCGCCGTTTTTGTGGCGCGCGCGCACTGCTCGGCTGTGGCCGCAAGGCGAACCAGTAAAACGCGTGTGGCCCGACCATGATCGGGTAGGCCGACTTTCTGATCCGTGGAAAATAATTCTGGCTGAAAACCTCCATTAGCGTGCAGCCGGAAAAACGCGAGAGATCGAGCTGCGTCGATTGCGCGAATCGGGACAGATTGACTACGACCAGGATAGTTTCGTTTTCGTAACGGCGCAGAAACGCCAGCACTCTCGGATTGTCGGGGTAAAGAAATTCGAGCGAGCCGCGCGAAAACGCTTTGAAATTTTTCCGCATCGCGATCACCCGACGCATCCACCAGAGCAAGGATGACAAGTTCTTCTGCTGATTCTCCACATTGATCGATTCGTAGTGATACTCGGGATCGATGACGATGGGCAGATGAAGTTGTTGGGGGTTTGCCTGGGAAAAGCCGGCGTTGCGGTCGGAGCTCCATTGCATTGGAGTGCGGCAACCATTGCGATCGCCAAGGTAAATGTTGTCGCCCATGCCGACCTCGTCGCCATAGTAGATGATCGGCGTGCCCGGCATCGAAAAAAGCATGGTGTTGAGCAGCTCAATCTTGCGCCGGTTGTTGTTGAGCAACGGCGCGAGCCGGCGGCGAATGCCGAGATTGATCCGCGCGTGCGGGTCGTTGGCATAAACGCGCCACATGTAATCACGTTCCTCGTCCGTCACCATCTCCAGCGTCAGCTCGTCGTGGTTGCGCAGGAACATCGCCCATTGGCAGTTCTCCGGGACCGGCGGCGTCTGATCGAGGATGTCGATGATTGGGAACCGGTCTTCCATTTGCAGCGCCATGAACATCCGGGGCATGAGGGGGAAATGGAAATTCATGTGGGACTCGTCGCCGCTTCCGAAATACGCCACTGCGTCCTCCGGCCATTGGTTGGCTTCGGCCAGCAACATCCGTCCGGGAAATTTGCCATCGACATGGGCGCGTAATTTTTTCAGGAAGACATGCGTCTCCGGCAAATTTTCGCAGTTCGTCCCTTCGCGCTCGTAGAGATACGGCACGGCATCGAGCCGCAGACCATCGACGCCGAGCCCGAGCCAGAAATCGCAGACTTCCTCCACGGCAGCGTGCACGGCCGGATTGTCGAAGTTGAGATCGGGTTGGTGCGAGTAGAACCGGTGCCAGTAATACGCCTTCGCCACCGGGTCCCACGACCAATTCGACGTCTCGAAATCCTTAAAAATGATCCGCGCCTCCTGATATCTCTCCGGCGTATCGCTCCATACATAAAAATCGCGCTCGGGCGATCCGGGCGCGGCTCTTCGCGATTTTTGAAACCACGGGTTCTGGTCCGATGTATGATTAATCACCAGCTCAGTGATCACGCGCAGCCGCCGCTCGTGCGCCGCGTTCAGAAAATTGCGGAAATCGTCGAGCGTCCCGTACTTTGGATTCACATCGAAATAATCCGCGATGTCGTAGCCATCATCGCGCAATGGCGAAGGATAAAACGGCAGGAGCCAGATGGCGGTGATTCCGAGTTCCTGAAGATAATCGAGCTTTTGCAGTAGCCCGCGAAAATCGCCCATCCCATCGCCATCGCTATCGTGAAACGTCTTAACGTGCAGCTCGTAAATAATGGCGTCTTTGTACCAAAGAGAATCGACTATCGGCTGGTTTGTGCCCTGCCCCATGGACTTACCTTTGCGCACAAACCGCTGCGCGCAATCACGGCGGACTTATACGTGCGACGGCAACGGGCGATCGTACCGTAACCTCTACGCTTGCGCAAAAATACGCAACCGGACCGGTTCGCACCGATCGAGGCCCCTAACCGCCGTTCTGGCGTAAAAGCGATCAGCCTTTGATTTTCATCACCTGACTCGCCACGCACTGCCACTGGCCGTTGCGCTCCACCCAGGTGTCGGTATAACGGAATTGGCGATCAAACGTTTTGCCGTCTTTGGTTGTGCCCTTTTCGCGCGCCGTCCCAATAACCACCGCGACGTTCTTGCCAAACATGTGCACGGCCAGCTTCTCGTTCACTGCGGATTTGTAAGTGTCCTTATCCTTCTTGAACTGTGCGAGCACTTCGGATTTGTTCATCATTTTGCCGTCCCAATAAACGCTGACGAAATCGTTAGCCATCATCGGTTGGCTAACCGATGGATCGTGCGAGGCAAACGAAGCCTCCCATCGGTTTTCGTTGTCCTTCAAGGCCGCTTCGACACTCATCTTTTTTCCACGCATCGCCGGTGCAGGCGAAGCCATTTTTCCTGCTTTGGCAGCGGGCGAAACGGTCGCCGCAGCCGTTGGCTTCATCGCAGCCGTAGGCGTGGTTTCGACCGCCGGCGTGGTCTCGTGGATTGTAGTCGAAGGCTGTTCTTCGGCCGGCGTCGGCGCCGTCTGCTCTTCTTGCGCGAAGGCCATCGCGCTGAATCCCAATGCAATGATCGCGGTAAACGTAGTGGGCAGTCTCATTAAATTTCCTTTCTCGGGTTCGTTTTGGTCATCGCCAGTCCGAAACTTTTCCGGCCTGGATCGCATGAGTGAAATCGGAGCGTATCGGGCGCCGTGTCGGACGGTCAAGGCTTATTATGAAAGCGTTGGACGCGAAGCGCTGGCCAAGCTAGATGGAATCGATGGCGACAAGATTTCACGCGCGTCCAAAACCCAAACGGAAAGCGCTTGGGCGCGGGCAACGGGTCCGAAAAACGGTCCGCCAACATGTTCGGGTCAAGCGAAACCGGAGCAAGGTGCCCGGCCAATCTCCGGCCATCACGGCGGCGCTGCCGATCTCCGCTCCAGGAATCGACGAAGGAATGCCAAGCGATCTGGAGCTAATGCGTGGCATCCAGGCAGAAGATCCTGACGCGCTTTCCCAACTTTACGATCGTTACCACGGAATCCTGAAAGCGCTGATCCTGCGCGTGGTGCACAACGAAGCGGAGGCAGATGATTTGCTGCAGGAAATTTTCATGGAGATCTGGAAACAGGCGAAAAATTTCTCTCCTGAAAAAGGCAAACCGCTCGGCTGGATGGTGACACTGGCCCGGCGGCGCGCGATCGACGGTCTGCGAAAAAAGCAGGCGTATCAGCGCGCCGAGGAACGTCTCCAGGCCGAGGTCGAGCAGCAACCGGATGCCTGGGTGCAAAACACGACCGAGGAGGCAATTACCTTCAGCGACACGCGCGCTTTGGTTCGTAAAGTGCTTGATCGGATTCCACCAGCGCAACAGGAAGCGATTGAGATGGCATTTTATCGTGGGATGAGCCAGCGCGAAATCGCCGCAAAAACGAATACACCGTTAGGCACGGTAAAAACTAGACTTGAACTCGGTCTCAAAAAAATTTATGAGAGCCTGAAGGAGTTGAAAGATGAGCTTTGAGGAATTCCAGAATAGCGCCCGGCTCTATGTCATTGGCGCGCTGGAGCCGGCCGAGATGCGTGCCTTTAAAAAAGCGCGAAAAAAATTCGGCCAGAAAGCGGAGGATTTCATCGCCCAGTGTTACTCGCTTCACGAAGCTTTCGCGCTCAGCCTGCGCCCGGCCAAATCCTCTGCCGCGATCAAAGATCGCCTGATGTCGTTGGTGCGCGAGCGGAAGGAACATCAGCCGTAGGATCACTCTTCTTCGCTCAACCCGCGCAAAATAAATTCCTGGATGAATCCGTAGAAATTCATCTGGAACAGACTCAGGTCGCGTCGCGAAGCGACCGGCGAACGTTCGTGATCGCAGAGCTCGCTGTCGGTGAAATTATAGCGTGCGTGCAGCGCCAGCCGGGCCTGGTTCAGTGCATTCAGCCAGGAATCGCCGTGCTCCAGCGGAATGCGCAAGGTGTGGTTCGCAAACGGTTTTTGTTTTTCGTTGAGCTGCTTTAAATCTTCCACCACTGTTTCTGTGGCCGACAGAAACAATCGGCGCAACTCCGGCTCGACATAGACCTTCCATTCCTGGCAAATTTCCTTCTCGCTCGAAGAAGCCGGCGCGCTAAAGAGTCGTTCCTGCGCGCGACGCACACCTTCCGGATCCACATTCGCCGCATCGCCGCCAGTTGGATCGGCGCTCGCCGGAATCTGGCGCAGCAACTCGGCCAGAAACGGATCCAGATCGAGAATCTCGATCGCATTTTCGCGCCGGCAAATTTCCATATCAACCTGCCTTTTCCAGGGTGGCCAATAGTAGATAGCCGTGCAATTGCTGGACGTAAAGTTCAGCGCGCTCCCTCATCCCGCTCCACAAAACCGAGCGCCCCTTCTGATGCACTTCCAACATGTGATCTTCGGCTTTTTCGCGTGGATAACCAAATACGCGCTGAAAAACCATCGTCACGTAGGTCATCAGATTCACCGGATCATTGTGAACGACAACGAGCCATGGAGGATCGAGACTCTCTTCCGCGCGTGTCTCCTGGATAGTCCCGGGGTGCTCAATCGTTTCCGTGCCGGCGTCTCCTCGAATTTGTTGCGCCAAGAACCGTCGCTCCCCACTCATCAGGGAAAGGCTAACATAGGGCGAGTTCAGTTCAATGAGCGGCTCATCAAAGCCTGGCCAGAACTTTCGCCTGCATCTTCTCCATTTCCCGCGCGCTGCGTCCGGTCCGATCATCGAATCCGTGGAGATGAAGCAGGCCATGGACGATGTACAACCGCATCTCGCGTACCAGAGAATTTCCAAATCTGCGCGCATTTCGTTCGGCCATCGGAACGCTGAGAAAAATCTCGCCGTGCTGGAACGTCAGCACGTCGGTTGGCCCACGCTGATGAAGAAATTGTCGATGCAACCGCGACATCCGTCGATCGGAAACGAGCACCACTGAAATCTCGCGCAATTTCGTTAGCCCGGCCGCTTGACCTCTGTTCAACTTCAAACACGCGCGGAGCGCTTTTGTCGCGAACTTTTGGAGCGCAATAACGTTTACGCGAATCGTTCGCTGGAGGTTGCGCACGCTGACCCGAGCAGGCGCAACGGATTTCGGATTGCTCCCCACCACATTTAGCGATTTAACGATTGAGTGATTTGGCGATTTTTCATCAGCGGCCCGACCAACTTTCTCTCGATCAATTCACTTTCTGCCAACAATTCGAACCAGAAGAGTGTTTCATCAACTTCTTCAGTAACGACACTGATTTTCGAAATGAAATCAGCCGTGGAGCGCGCCCGACATGCGGCTCTGTAATTAGCGGCAATAGAAGTTCCCGAGCGAAGAAACTGCCTGCCTATTATGCGGGAAGCTTCAACTTTTGGGAGTCTCACAAATGTTTTGATAATACGAATGGCGAACTTCTTTGTTCTGTCCTGCAATTGCTTGGCTCGATGAAGTGTGTTCATAACTCAATCGTTAAATCATTAAATCGCTCAATCGGTAAATCTTTTTCATGCCGGCGGCCGCTGTTCGGATTGAAAATTCCTCGTGATCAAGCGCGCCCCCTTGTCGAAGCTGAAATAGGCCCAGGCCCACTGAATCAGAACAAGGAGCCGACTGCGGAAGCCGACGAGAAATATAATATGGACGAAGAGCCACGCGAGCCAGGCCAACAACCCGCTGAGGTGGAGGAATCTCAGATCAGCCACGGCTTTGTGCCGGCCAATCGTGGCCAGGCTGCCCTTGTCGAAATAATGAAACGGCTGCGGTTTTCCACCTCGCAACATCGAGAAAATATTGCGGGCAGCGTGGCGGCCTTGCTGCATCGCGACCGGCGAGACGCCCGGCAATGGCTTGCCGGTTTGGTGGGGGAAATTTGCCAGATCACCGATCACTTGTACTTCGGGATGATTCGGGATCGTTAGGTCATTGTTAACCAAAATGCGACCGACGCGATCGACCGGTGCGCCGAGCGTTTTGCCAAGAGCCGATGCGTTATTTCCCGCCGCCCAAATTTTGACGCGACATGGAATGAATTTATCGCCGACTTGCAATCCATCTTCCGTCACGTTCGTCGCGTGCACGCCCACGCGCACTTCCACGCCGAGACCGACCAGTTGTTTCAGCGCTTTAGCCGACAAATCCTCCGGAAACGCCGCCAGCAGACGTGACTCGCCTTCCACCAAAATGACGCGGGCCTGCGACGGATCGATGCGACGGAAATCTTTGGCCAGAGTGTAGCGCGCGATCTCGGCGATTGCGCCCGCCATTTCCACCCCAGTTGGGCCGCCGCCGATGATGACAAACGTCATCGCGGCTTTGCGCGCTGCTTCATCGGTGATTCGCTCGGCGTATTCGAAGGCCATGAGCAAACGCCGCCGCACTTCGATCGCGTCTTCCAAGCTCTTTAGCCCAGGCGCAAGCTTCTCCCATTCGTCGTGACCAAAATACGAATGGCGCGCGCCGGTGGCGAGGATCAGAAAATCGTAGGCCAACTCAGAGCCATCGGACATTTTCACCTTCTTCGCCTCAACATCGATGGCGCGGACTTCGGCAAGCGTGACTTCAATGTTCCTGCCTTTGCTCAGCACCGCGCGAATCGGCGCCGCGATGTCGGAGGGCGAGAGCGCCGCTGTCGCCACTTGATACAGCAACGGCTGGAACAAATGATAATTCGTCCGGTCGATCACGGTAACGGAAACGTCTTTACACGCCAGTTTCTTGGCCGCCTCCAGCCCGCCGAACCCGGCGCCAACGATCACCACATGTGGTTTCAATGGAATATGTCCAGCTGCTTCGTTAGGGATGTCGCAACCTTACACAGCGCCTAAGCGCGAAGCAACGCTTCGGCAGCGCACAGCCTGCCCGCCGTGTGCTACCGGAGCCGATGCTTTGGCCGCTCCGTGTTGGTGCTAGCCAATTTGCATTCTCCTGTGGCTAGTATCCGCCATTCGTGCCACAATATTTACATGGGTCTTCTTATTCGTTCCCTCGTGTTGGTGGTGATGATGGCCGCCGCTTTAGCAGGCTGCAACGCCCAGACGCCTCGCTCCGACCCAATCGAGGTCATAACCGGCGGCAGTGAAGTGGACATCAGCAAACATCTTGCGGCCGGCAAAATTACATTGGTGGAGTTTTATGCCGAGTGGTGCGGTCCGTGCAAAATGATCTCACCCGCGCTCGAAAAACTGGCCAAAACCGACAGCGATATCGCGCTTTGCAAGATCGACATCGTGAATTGGGCGTCGGCCGTGAGCCGTCAGTACGGCCTTCATTCCATCCCCTGCGTTGTCGTATTTGATCGCAAAGGACAAGTGGTCGGTATCATGAAGGGCGTGGATCCGGCGGCGCTCAACCAATACATCGCGCAGGCGAAAGGCAGTTAGCAGGCGCGCCACTCGTAAGAAACAGGCCAGACGACCTTTGCCGTGGTCCCTATGGCGATTGCGCCTTAGTTTTGCGGCCAAATTGTCACCCATTTGTCACCAGAAAGCCGTGAAAATTCGCACAAAGGTATTGACTTCCGGCACCTAAATATTCAATCATCGGAAGCGTAAAGCACCATCCAGCGTTGGTAACCGCAACGCTTGGAGATATTCCTCGCGTTTTATGAGTCAGAGTAGAACTACCGGGACCTTGATTTTTGGTTTGATGGCATTGAGCTCGTTTTTTGCCGCAGCCAGCGTGTCTGGACGCAATCTGCCCTCTCACGCGCAGTCAATGCCGGCCCTACCTAACGAGATGGCCCTGGAAAGGTTTCGTCAATACCCCCTTCCACAATCCCCGAACGCGCTCAGCAGCGCCGTTCTTTACGCTGATCCCGCGAGCCCAGTCGCCGCCGGAACCGTGAACCTGACGGCGACCAAGTTGGCTATGAGCCTCGAGGATGGCGCCGTTAATCGTTACTTCTCGGACAATCGGAGCTTCAGCATGGTATCGGGATCGCCGGCCAATCTGGATCTTAGTGCCCGGCTGACACGACCCAAGGTCCGAACGTATGTTTCGCCCGTCGAGGCGTTCGTTACTATGCCAGGTGCTGATTACAGCGCCGCCGCCAAGAAGTTTGCCGAATTTACTGCGCCGGGCGCAATCGTTGCCCTGGTGCCCGAGCCGTCAACCTGGGTGATGACCATTATGGGCGCAGGCCTGCTGCTAAGCGTCCAGCGTTTTCGCAGGAAAAAGGGCTAGACGCTGTCTGGCTCAACCGAGCACGGAACTCAAAGCGCAGGCTCGGTCCCGTTGTAGGGCAGGCGCCTCGCTGCGCCCGGCCCGCCCCGGCCACCGGAGTGGGTGCCGTATGAAATTGAATTTCGGCATTCGGATTTCTCTAATCCCATCGCAGTTCAATTACGTTCTCGCATCTGCGGGCGGTTTGTCATACAAGATCCGACATGAAGACAACATCGATTTCCCGACGGCACTTTGCCGAATTGCTCGCAGCGACTGCCGCAGCGACGCTCGTTAGACCGGTCGCTTCCTTTGCCGCAAAATCCACGACTACATCGATAATTCCCGGCGTCGTCCGATTGAGCGCCAATGAAAATCCATACGGCCCGTCGCCGAAGGCAGTGCAGGCCATGCGGGATGCGTTCCCGCTGGCCTGCCGTTATCCCGACGAGCAGAACGATTTGCTCATCGCGAAGCTGGCGAAAGTGAACAGCGTCGCGCCGGAGCAGATTTTACTGGGCGACGGCTCGGGCGAGATTTTGAAGCTCTGCGCTGAAACATTTACCGGCAACCGCGGCAACCTGGTGGCGGCTGATCCCACGTTCGAGGCGATCTTGCAACACGCTAGCATGGCCGGCGCCGAAGTAGTTAAGATTCCGCTAACGAATGGCTTTGCCCACGATCTGCCAAAAATGCTGACCGCGGCTAAGGGCGGTCTCGTTTACATTTGCAATCCCAACAACCCGACGGCAAGCATCACGCCTAAGGATGCCCTGCGCGATTTCATCATGAAAACGCCGGGGCAAACGATGATTTTGGTGGATGAGGCCTATTTCCATTATGCCGACAGTTCGGACTACGAAAGTGTGATTCCGCTCGTTAAAGATCATCCCAATCTGATCGTGGCGCGAACGTTCTCAAAGATCTATGGCATGGCCGGATTGCGCTGCGGTTATGCGGTGGCGCAAAAAGAAACGATCACGAAGCTCCGATCGCATCAGCCGTGGGACAGCGTCAACATCATGGCGTTGACTGCCGCCCACACGAGTCTCGACGACGTCGATCAAGTCACCAGCGGGCGCCGCCTGAATCGCGAAGCGAGATCCTACGTCGTGAATGAGCTTGAGAAGCTCGGGTATCGCTCGATTCCGTCGCAGGCGAATTTCATCATGATCGCCACCAAACGCTCAGTCGCGCCTTTGATTCAGGGCATGAAGCAACACGGCGTCCAGGTTGGCCGATTATTTCCCGCGCTGCCGGATCACATGCGCGTCACCATCGGGAAAAAGTCGGAGATGGAGACGTTCCTGAACGTTTTTCGCGCCGTGACTTGATTCCCGTTTTTGCCCAACGGAAAATTGCCGTATCGTAAAACATGAAAATCTCGCAAATTTTGCTGGTCGTCCTGTTATTGTGCGGCGTTAGTGCCAGCACAACTCTCGCAGAACATCACGGATCAACTGGTGATGCGCTGCTCGTCATTAAACGGTCGCCCAATTTTGGAACGAAACAGGGCTGCTCCATTTCCATCGATGGCGTGAGCTATGGCATTATTGGTTATAATCGGCGCCTGGAAACCTCCGTCGCTCCCGGCGAGCATGTCGTAACGATGCAGCCCGTCCCAAACTATCGTCGTCCCGGGCTTCGCCAACAGCAACGCATCCATGTGCACGCGGGCAAGCAAAACGTCTTCACCTTATCCTGGAGCGGAGACGTGCCCGTGCTAAAATAATCGGGCGGGCTTCGATTTTTGGGCGCCTCCGACTGCGGTCGCCGGCAACTTGTAGGCCGCTACTCCAACGGAAGCTCAACCCGCTCTTCTTCCCCCCGAGGCACCAGCTTATTGCGCTCAATAATTCGGGCGCAGGTATTCCAGCGTAACAGGGCTTCATCATTCCCAACAGGGCGAATCGTCTCCGCTTTCTCGAAATAATTCATCGCGTCCCGGAAAAGATCGTATGCCTGGAACCGGCAATCGGGAGTGTTCTGGCGCAGCTTCATCTTCGCCCGGCGCTCGGCCACGATGCCGGCGTAATACGTGCGATCGTATTCGGACTTCAATCGCGCGAGCAATTCCTTCGCCTGCGTGTCGCTGACGCCGTAACCTTTTTCAAAACGATCGGTCAGGGCCAACAGCAGCGTAACGATCGCCTGCTGGTTCTCCGGATCGACCACGAGAATGTCGAGACAAATACTCTCCGCTTCAGCCGGCTCGTTCAGCAGCCGATAGCGCTCCGCCTTTTCCAGCGCAGCATGAATCGCGTCTTTGTGGAGTGTTTTCAAGTCAGGCATGGCGGCGGCATCGTTGAAGCGGAGGTTCCCTCCGATGTCATTCTAATCCCGCGGTCGCGGGAGAAGAATCTCAAAATATTTCGCGGTACTCACCACGTGCAAGCCAATAGTCAGAGATGTTTCGCTTCGCTCAACATGACAAGAAACCGCTTCAACGCTTCAATGCTTCAACGCTTTTGCGATCCGATTTTCGTTTCAACCTTCTCCAAAACCACCCAAACGGATCATAAAACCGATCAACGACACGCTCTTTCAGCGGGATGATTCCATTGTCGGTAATGTGGATTTCTTCCGGACAAACTTTCGTGCAGCATTTGGTGATGTTGCAGTAACCGATGCCCTGTGTGTTTCGTAAATCTTCGACCCGATCTTCGGTATCGAGCGGATGCATCTCCAAGGCGGCGACGTAAATCAGGAATCGCGGACCGATAAATTGATCGTGCATCTGGTGATCGCGCAGCACATGGCAAACATCCTGGCAAAGAAAACACTCGATACATTTTCGAAATTCCTGGACGCGATCGATGTCGGTCTGTTGCATCCGCCACGTGCCATCCGGCGCGTCCGGAGGACGCGGTTTGAACGGTTTGATTTTCTTTTTCACTCGAAAATTCCAGGAGACATCCGTGATCAAGTCTTTCAGGATCGGAAATGCCTTCATCGGCTGGACCGTGACCGGCCGATCAAGCGGCAATTGGCTCAAACGCGTCATGCACATCAACCTCGGCATCCCGTTGATCTCGGCCGAGCACGAGCCGCACTTTCCCGCCTTGCAATTCCATCGCGCAGCCAGATCGTTCGCCTGCGTCGCCTGAATGTGGTTGACTGCGTCGAGCACGACCATGCCTTCGGACACGCCGGTCGTGTAATCGCGATACTCGCCGCCATTCGCATCGCCGCGCCAGATTTTGAAAACGGCCGTTTTCATAGAGTTGAAACGTTAAATGGTTGAATCGTTAAAAAGGAGATCGATCTCCTCGAGTAATTGGTCCTCCTCGTCGCATTCCCGGACCGCCAAAGCAGAACCGAGTTTACGGCCGCGCAAGTACCGAGCATAGCCGCTGATCAGCCGCTGGACTTCTTTGGACTGATCCTTGAGCCCGGCAATTTCCGGATTGGGCAAATAGCATTCGTCCTCGCACACATTTAGATCGTCGATTAGTTCCTGAAGCGACCCCCGCGCCTGGAACAAAAACTTCAACTGTTCCAGATAGTGGAACCTGCCATGCCCTTCGGCAATGTTGTTCGTTAACGAAACAGCGGCGCGCCGGATTTGACTGGCGAGTTCATACTTTTCGAACTCAGGCAGTTTTCTTGTAATCGCGTACATCCCCTTTCGAAACTGCCGCGCTTTCTTGTAAACTTTGAGATCTTCGAATGTCCTGAACGCTGGTTGCTCGCTCGGACTCTTCTCCGTAATCCTTTCCAACTTTTTAACCTTTCAACTTTTTAACTTCCGGCTTCAACGATTCTCTTCAATCACCTGCTTCAAATAATCCGGCATTTCCGGCAGCGGATCGAGCCGAACCTGCATTGAGCCGTCTGGCGCTTTCCGGATCATCGTATTTACTTTCGCCAACCGCTCGTCCTTCTCTGGATAATCTTCTCGAAATTGCGCGCCGCGACTCTCTTTTCGCTCAATCGCGGCCCGGGTAATCGCTTCCGAGACGGTAAGCAGATTCTTCAGATCAAGCGCCGTGTGCCAGCCGGGATTGAAGTGGCGATTGCCGGTGATTCCAACGCGCACCGCTCGCTCCCAAAAGGTTTTCAGATGATCGAGCGCCGAGAGCATCTCGCCTTCGTCTCGAACGATGCCGACGTTGTGCTGCATCACTTCCTGCAAATCGCGCTGGACCGAGTACGGATTCTCGCCCCGATCATTCTGGAACGGGTTCAGCGCTTCGCGCGCGTGCTGGTCGATTTTGTCGTTGCCGATCTTGCCATGTTCATTCTCCGCCGCGAATTTGGCGGCGAATTCTCCGGCGCGTTTCCCGAATACAATCAGATCGGAGAGCGAATTGCCGCCCAGGCGATTTGCGCCGTTGATTCCCGCGGCGCACTCGCCGGCGGCAAACAATCCCGGCACATCGGACATCTGTGTGTCGGCGTTCACATGCACGCCGCCCATGATATAATGCGTCGTCGGACCGACCTCCATCGGCTCTTTCGTGATATCCACGTCGCCGAGCGCTTTGAACTGATGATACATGCTCGGCAGCTTGCGTTTGATGTGTTCCTCCGCATTCGGCATTTTCTTTTTGATCCACGAAATGTCCAGATAAACGCCGCCGTGCGGTGTCCCCCGCCCTTCCTTGATCTCGCGGATGATGCAGCGCGCGACGTGATCACGCGTGAGTAACTCCGGCGGACGGCGCGCCTTCTTGTCGCCTTGTGTATAACGCCAGCCTTCTTCTTCATTATCGGCCGTCTGCGCTTTGTAGTTCTCGGGAATAAAATCGAACATGAACCGTTTCCCATCTGCGTTCGTTAGGACACCGCCCTCGCCACGCACACCTTCCGTCACCAGCATCCCGGCCACACTCGGCGGCCAAACCATGCCCGTGGGGTGGAATTGCACGTATTCCATGTCGATCAACGCCGCGCCGGCGTGGTAGGCCAGCGAATGCCCATCGCCGGTGCAATCCCAACTATTGCTCGTGATTTTGTAAGCTTTGCCAATGCCGCCCGTTGCCAGGACGACGGCTTTCGCTTGGAAAACCTTAAAACGACCGCGCTCACGATCGTATCCGAACGCGCCGACGACGCGTTCGCCATCTTTCAGCAGCGCGGTGATGCAAACCTCCATGTGAACATCGATCCCGCGGTGCACGCCGTGATCTTGCAATGTCCGAATCATCTCCAGTCCGGTGCGATCGCCCACATGCGCGAGCCGCGGGTATTTGTGTCCGCCAAAATTGCGCTGGAGAATCCGGCCGTCTTTTGTCCGATCGAAGACCGCGCCCCACGCTTCAAGCTCACGCACACGGTCCGGCGCTTCCCTGGCGTGCAGCTCTGCCATCCGCCAGTTGTTTACGTATTGCCCGCCTCGCATGGTATCGGCGAAATGAACTTTCCAATTGTCACGATCATCGACATTGGCCAGCGCCGCCGCGATCCCGCCCTCAGCCATCACCGTGTGTGCCTTCCCTAACAAGCATTTGCAAACCATCCCGACCGAAACGCCGGCGGCTGATGCCTCAATCGCCGCCCGCAATCCCGCGCCGCCGGAACCGATGACAAGAACGTCGTGTGTAAAAGTTTCGTGCTGTGCCATCGTGATTCGCAATTCGTGAATCGTTACATCTTTGGTTCTCTGCTTGCCGAATCTCGATTCTCGATCTTCGATTCTCGAGCCTACAGGATCCTCCAATCGTGCCAGAATCCCATCGCGCACATCCGAACATAAAGATCGCTAAACCCGACCCAGGACAGACTCATCCACGCCCAGAGCATGTGGCGGCTGTTGAGGCAACTGACACAGGCGTACGCGCGATAACACCCGGCCGATCCAGAGAGTTGATCGCGCCAGCCACCGATCAAGTGCCGCAGCGAATGGCAGCCGAAAGTGTAACCGCCGAGTAAATAGACGTTGATCGCGAGCACGATCGTGCCGACGCCGATCCCGAATCCGTTGGGGAAATGTGCCGCCTTCCAGACATCATAGAGCAGGATGCCGATGAAGATCACCGCGATGTACATGAAATAGCGATGCACGTTTTGCATGATCAGCGGAAACGAACGCTCGCCCAGATAGGTTTTCCGCGGCTCGCCGACAGTGCATGCGGGCGGGTCGGCCCAGAACGCCTTATAATACGCGCCTCGATAATAATAGCAGGTGAGCCGAAATCCACCGGGCGCCCAGAGAATGAGGAGCGCTGGCGAAAACAACATCCAGCTCGGCCACCAGTTGGGTTTTGGGCCAAACCAACTGTGCGGTGAATCGCCAAATAATTCCGGCGAATAGAACGGCGAAACGTAATTGCCAAAGAAATAGTTTCGCCCCTGAAATGCTGCCCACGTTGAATAGACGATGAAGATCGACAAGCCAAAGAAAACAAGCAGAGGCTGCAACCACCAAACGTCAGCGCGCGTGGTTTGCCCAAACGATCGTCGGGGAAGTGTTGCTGTTGCCGATCGGTTCATTTGCCGTGAGCTGCCGTAAGCGCCCTCATTCGACGCAAGGAGCGACGGCTTGGGCAGCCGTCGAAACATGACGCCTGGGAAGCCGTCACTCCTTGCGTCGCTCCCGCTCCGTTCATTTACCGTCGGCCCCTTCCACCGGCAGCTTCGCCGCTCTCCACGCTTCCCAACTGCCGGGCACATTCCAAAGTTCGCTAAATCCAGCTGATTTCAAAATACTGCTCGCGATGCTGGAACGATAACCGCTCCCGCAGTAAACGACGGTGGGCTTGTTGCGATCAAGCTCATCTAATCGATTCCGAAGTTCCGGAGCGAAAATGTGCCGCGCGCCCGGAACGTGGCCTTTTTTCCATTCCCCCGGCCCTCGCACATCGACAACTTGTAGCGCCCCCCTGCGCTCGTTCAGTTCGTGAACGGTCATCTGCCCGATTTTCTCCATGGGAAACCCGGCCAATTGCCACGCTCGCATTCCGCCGACGAGATAACCGGCAAATTTGGTATAACCCGTGCGGACGAAAAGGCGCACGATATTCTCCAGATCATCATCGTGCTCGAGAACAAGAAGGATCGGCTCGTTAGGATCGAGCATCCAGCCCGCCCAAATCGAGAGAATTGGCGCGCTGCCGATGTTTAACGCGCCGGCGATGTGTCCGCCGCCAAAGGCTAGCATCATTCGTGTATCGACCAACGTGCCTGCTTTCTTCTCCACCGCTTCGCGGAACGCTTTCGGCGGCAGACCACGCACCCGCGGAAGATTCCCGATGACCCGCGGCCCTTCCGCGTTAATTCTTTTCATAAGCGGATAGTATTTCGGAACGGGCGGGGCAGTGTTGATGGCAAATTCGGTGAAGCTGTCCACATCTGGGAATTGCAAAAACTTGTTGAACTTTCGCTCGTAACCAATCGTGCTGCTCAAGCGTGCGCCGATGTCGGCGCCGCAGGGTGAACCGGCCCCATGATTAGGGAAGATCATCACGTGATCGGGCATTTTCAGATAGAAATCGCGCAGTGTGTGAAATTGCTGCTCGGCCAGTTGTTTGGTGTGTTTCTCGCCTAATAGGTCCGGCCGGCCCGCCGACGACACGAAAAGCGAATCGCCGGTCAGAATTCCCCACGGTTCGGTGGGATGATCGATATCGGCCAGGAGATACGACATATGCTCCGGCGTGTGACCCGGCGTGTGCCGCGCCGTCACCAGCACTTCGCCGAACTCAAATTTGTCGCCGTCCTTCAGCGGTTCGTGTTCGAACCCGTATTCGGCGCCACCTTCGTGGCTCGCATAAATCTTCGCCGACTCCAGGCGCGCGCACAGTTCGCGCGAACCGCTGACCAGGTCGGCGTGAATATGCGTCTCGAAAATATGCGTGATGGCCACGCCCGCCTCGCGCGCCATGTCGATATAGACATCAACATCGGCACGCGGATCGAACACCGCCGCCACACCTTCATCATCGTCGCCGACGATGTAGGAAATTTCAGCGATCCCGTCCGTCTGAATAGTCTTGAAAACGAGCGACATTGAAATGACTTAACGCGAAACGCGCCGCAAGTTCAACAAGATCGGGAAACGTAATTCTGGGTAGCGCACTGCCTGCCCGCCGCGTGCACGCGCCCGCGTGTCTGGTTTGGGCGTCTCGCCAAAACGAACTTCCTCCCGACTTCGCAACTATCAAGCAATCGGAACCGCTGGGAAAGTTCGCGATCGCGAAAACGTGCTCGCCAGCACGTGGACGCGCGCGCTACCCAGAAATGGAAAACTCACCGTACTTCCACTTCGATCGGCAGCAGATGGTTTATCATGTACGTGCCGCGATCGGGATCGCGTTCGACCGACTGAGTTCGATCGCGCGAATCGGTCGCGCGCGCAATTAGCGTGGCTTTGCCTGCCTTCGCTGGCGTTTGCCAGACAAATTCCCAAAGCCGCCACGTATTCGGTTTCGACTCGCCCAACAGTGTCGCGTTCGACCATGTCGATCCTCCATTCGCGCTGATCTCCACAGTTGTAATTTCACCATCGCTCGTCCATGCGGCGCCATGAATTCGGTAGATTGAATTCGCCGAGATTGTTTCTCCTGCAACCGGCCGCGCGATTTCGGCTTTCACCTGCATCTCGCGCAATGGGACCAGTTCGTTGTTCCGCCAAAACGCGTAATCAAGCGTCTGATAATAGCCGTTAAATGGACGATCGATCACGATGATCCGCGTGAGCCATTTGATCGACGCCATGGCGTACCAGCCGGGCACGATCGCTCGCACTGGAAATCCGTGCTCCGTCGGAAGATCGATATCGTTCATCTTGTGGGCTAGCAACGCGTCCTTGCGCGCCTTCTCGAGCGGAATGCTCCGCGCGAATTTCAGTTCGCCGGCTGGCGCTTTCGGGTCATCGACTCTCCCATGGTCTGCGCCTTCGAGAATGACCTCGCGCGCACTCGCCTTCACGCCCACACGCTCCAGCAAGATCGACAGAGGCACGCCGGTCCATTCCGCGTTACCGACGGCACCCAATCCCCATTGCACGCCCTTAACTTTCGGCTCGAGAAAAGTCCGGTTGTTCCCGGCGCATTCGAGCATGACCGGCACTTTGCGCGACTCGAGCCGAATCAATTCGTCGTAGGAAATCTGGAATGGCTTTTCTACTTCACCCTCAACGCGCAATCGCCATGCGTCTCTGTCGATCTTTGGAATCGGGAAATGTGTGCGGACATAAAAGGATTTCGTCGGCGTAATGAAGCCATCGAGCGTTTCAAACGGCATCTCGAGATTGGGCGGATCAACGCTTCGGACAATTTTACCCTCGCTAAACTTGAGATCGCTAGACTGCATAATAGCTGGCCAATTAAGAGGCAGAGAAGGCTGTGGGCAAAACGAATTCTCGATCGCGCGAACGTTCATACCTGTATTCCGCCAGCCGCATCCGCTAACCCGATCATTCAAAACGCTCTAAGCCTCTCAGTACCGCTCGGCGCGTTCGAGAAGCGGTTGCCACCAGCCTGGATTGTCGATGTACCACTGGATTGTGTCGGCCAGACCATCTTGGAAATTGTGGCGCGGCTTCCAATTCAATTCGCGCTCTGCGAATGAGGAATCGATGGCGTAACGGCGATCGTGGCCGAGGCGGTCTTCCACAAAGGAAATGAGGCGATCGGGTTTGCCAAGCTTCCGCAAAATCATCTTCACAAGGTCGAGATTCACCATCTCGCTATTGCCGCCGAAATTGTAAACCAAGCCCGGTTTCCCTTCGAATAACGCCGCCACGATTGCCGCGCAATGATCGTTCACATGAATCCAGTCACGCACATTTTTGCCGTCGCCATACACCGGAAGAGGCTCGTTCCGGAGAGCTTTGATGATCATGAGCGGGATCAGTTTTTCCGGAAACTGATACGGGCCGTAGTTGTTCGAGCAGCGCGTCACGATGACGTCCTGTCCATAGGTTTTGTGGCAAGCGAGCGCCAACAAGTCGGCGCCGGCTTTGCTCGCAGAATAAGGCGAGCTCGGATCGAGCGGACTTTGCTCGGTGAATTTCCCGGTCGATCCGAGCGAGCCATAGACTTCATCGGTGGAAATTTGAATGAAACGCTGGACGCCATGCCGCCGGGCGCAATCGAGCAGGATGCTCGTGCCAACCACATTCGTGTGAATGAAATTCATAGGCGAATTGATGCTCCGATCGACATGCGATTCGGCGGCGAAATTGATCACGGCATAAAACTGGTGCTCGGTCATGAGCGCGTCCATCTGGTCGGCAAGGGCGATGTCGGCTTTGAAAAATTCGTAACGCTCGCCATGTTCCTCGACCACGCCATCAAGGTTGGCGGGGTTACCGGCGTAGGTGAGGACATCGACATTGGTCACAAATGCCGGTTTGTAATGTTGCAAAATATAGCGAATAAAATTGCTCCCGATGAATCCGCAGCCACCGGTTACCAAGATGCGCATCGCTGCGCGTACTAGCAGCGACCAGGCGGGCGCGCTAGCAAATTTTCCGACGTTGCGCCGCTCGCTTGAGGAATGGAGAACGCGTTTGGCCGCCGCCGGTTGGGCGCCCTGGCTCATCCTCGGTCTCGCCATTTTCCTGCGCTTCCTTCTGCTCGGAATCAAACCGCCGCATTTCGACGAGGGGATCAACGGCTGGTTTGTCGATCAAATGATCAAGGAAGGCTATTACCGTTACGATCCGACCAATTATCACGGTCCGCTCCATTTCTACACGCTCTTTCTGTTTAAAGCGCTGTTTGGGCGGAATCTCTGGGCCTTGCGCACGCCGGTTGTGTTGGTCAGCATCGCCTGTGTTTGGCTGGCGCTGAAGTTCGAGCGGCTGGTCGGACGCAGTGTCGCGCGTATCGCCGCGGTCGCAATGGCCGTTTCACCCGGCTTCGTTTTCTACGGGCGCTACTCGATCCACGAAATCTGGCTCGTGCTGTTCTCGATGTTGTTTATTTTCGGCTTGCTCGGCCTCCGGCAATTCGGGACAAACAATTACCTCTGGTGCGCCGGAATGGGCGCGGCCGGAATGATCCTCTCGAAGGAGACCTACATCATTCACATCGGTTGCGCTCTGATCGCATTTCCCATTTTGTCGATCTGCCACGTGCTCCGGCCGATTCCAGGAAAGAAAACAGCGCGCCAGACTTGGTCGTATGTCGATCTGGCCATGGTGATTGTCGTCGCCGCCGCCCTCGTCGTTTTCTTTTATTCGGGAACATTCCTGCATTGGAGCGGAGTGAAGGGTTTGTATCAGGCCTACGCGCCGTGGTTCACGACCGGCAGCGAAGGGCACGGCCATGAGAAGCCGTGGTTCTACTGGCTCGAGGTCATGGCACCTTCTTTCGAATGGGGCCGGGCGGATTTTCTCGGATATGAATTGCCGGGACTTGTGGGTCTCGCCTTGTGCGTTCTCTGTTTGCTCTACAAGAATGTAAACCTCCGTTATCTGGCGATTTATGGCGTCGGCGTGCTGATGGTTTACAGTTATGTGCATTACAAAACGCCTTGGTGCATGATCAGTATCATCTGGCCTTTTCTCTTCATCTTCGGCGCCGGAGTGGTCCTGCTCGCGGGAAATAATCTAGTCGCGAAAATCGCCGCCGGCGTTGTTCTTACTTGCTCGTTAGGATCGACAATCTGGCTCAATTATTTCCACTGCACGACCGACACCGAACCGTACGTCTATGTCCAGACCTACAACGACATTCGCAAATTCACCGATCCATTGCTCGCGCTAGCCAAGCGGGACCCGGTCGCTTACCACCTGCCTGGGATGATCATTCGTTCCAGCTCCTATCCCCTGCCCTGGGTCCTCGGCGACTTTGACGCCGTCGGTTATTACGAGAGCAGTAACGTGCCGGCCAAAATCGACGCCGATTTTCTTCTGGTCGAGGAAGATAAAATCGGCGCCGTCGAGGGAAAATTGGTCGGCAACTATTACACGGACACGCTTCGAATTCGGTCGTTTCAAGAGCCATCGAAAGCGTATTTCCGGGCGAAAATCTTCCAGCCGCTTTTTCCCAATCGCACCCCCGAAATCTTTCCGAAAAAGTCCGGATAGTCCGCGGTATGTTGAAATGAGGCGATCGTTTAAGCGTTAAATGGTTAAAGCGTTGAAGCGGGTTGAAGAGAGGTCGCTTTAACGGTTCAACGCTTTAGCGGCGTAAGATGATTCATCGTAGGATCGACAATGAAGTGGCTTACAGCGGGATTAATCTTTGTTAGTCTCTCCACCGTCTTCGCCGTGCTTTTGGGATTTGCGGCGCACGGTCTAAGCACGCCCGCGACGGCCGCGGCGCTTATCGCCGGGGCGCTGATGGCGATCGGCGCTTACATCCAAACGAGCGATCCGCGCGAGAAATCGGGAGCGCCAAAAACCTCCAATCCATTCGCGCGCTACCGCAACACGTGGCTTTGGCTACTTGGTCTTTGCTTCGCCATGTTCGCCGTGCGCGTATTCTGCTGGCTCATTTACATCGACGGCGACCACCTCAAAATCCAATCGCCTAACAATCTTGGCGACATTGCCCTGCACATCACCTATATCCGCAACTTCGCCAGCGGCGTCCCATTCTGGCCGGACAACCCCATCTACATCTCCAGCAAACTGCGCTATCCCGTCGGTATCGATTTGTTTAACGCGTTGCTCGTCAAAATGGATGTCGATCTTATCCGTGGCCTTGTCTGGGTCGCGTTGCTCGCGTCGGTCGCCACGTTCTACGCCTTTTATCGCTGGGGCGGCGCGTTCGGGATCGCCGGTTTTCTTTTCAATGGCGGCATCATCGGTTTTCAATTCCTGAGCGATCACCAATTCATCGATTACCAGGACACCAACAAGATTGCCTGGAAAAGCATCCCCCTGACGATGTTTGTCACGCAACGCGGTCTGCTTTACGCCATTCCCGCCGGTTTGCTCCTGCTCTGGCACTGGCGCGAGAAATTTTTGCCGCAACCTCTGGGCGGGGTCACTGACCCCCGCGTTGACCGCATCGAGGGAGCCGCGGTCACCGCCCCCGGCTCCAACTCCGGGCCGCTTCCGTGGTGGGTCGAGCTTTCCCTCTATGCCTCGATGCCATTGTTTCATTTCCACACATTTCTCGCGCTCAGCATTGTGCTGCTTTGCTTTCTCCTGAGCGAGTGTGTCATCGTTTTCATCAACGAACTATCGGCGCCTGCAAACAAATGGACCGATCTCTTCGACAAGCTGCCGATCAGCAAGCACGCTGTCGCCCTGGTGGCGAGCTCACTGCTGCCCGCGACCTTCTTCGTTTGGCTAACGACCGATGAATTCCACGCCCGCTCAATCATTGGGTGGCAACCCGGATGGGTTCAGGCAGTCAAAGGCGACGAATTAGCGAAGCCGTTTCTTCTCTTTTGGTTGCTCAATTTTGGGCTGTGGGTCCCGATTGTCCTCACTCTGTTCGGCCTCGCCCTTTGGCGGCTGGGCGAAACGGGATTGCCGAAAAAAATCACTCCGAACGCGGCGTTCCTCCTTTCCGCACTATCGATCTTTCTTCTGGCCTGCTTGGTTCGCCTGGCGCCGTGGGCTTGGGACAATATGAAGGTGCTGATCTGGGCCTATTTTATTGTCCTGCCGTTTCTTTGGCGCGATCTGATCGCGAAATGGCCGGTGATCACGCGCGTCGCTGTTTGCGTCGCGCTCTTTGGCTCCGGATTTATTAGTCTATTCGGCGGTCTCGCGGTGGGCGGTTACGGATTTGCCAATCGCGCCGAGCTCGATCTGGTCCGCGATGCCGTTCGATCTCTCCCGGTCGAAGCACGATTCGCCGCGTTCCCCACTTATAATCATCCACTCCTGTTAGACGGACGCAGGCTCGTCATGGGTTACCCCGGACATCTCTGGACCCAGGGCTTCGCCGATTACGGCCAGACCCAGGATCAGCTCCGGCAATTGATGCAAGGCTCACCGCAATGGCGAGAGATCGCTCGCCGATTTGGTGTTCGCTACATCTTTTGGGGACGCGAAGAGGAGCTCAATTATCCGTTGAGCACACGGCCGTGGGAGAAAACCGCGCTTCTGGTGAAATCCGGCCAGCGCTGGGGCGCGATCTACGATTTGGCTCAACCACAAACCCACACCAACGGACACGAATAGATTGCGCGATGGAAGAAATGATCCGCCAACCACGCCAAATGACGCCAAGAAGGCCGACGCGTCAGTCACTAAACCTTGTTAAACTTGACCGGTTAAACCGGTCAAGTTTGTCGAGTGCCCAGCTTTTTGGCGTCATTTGGCGTGGTTGACGGAAATCTTTTCAGTTTATCCGTGGCCAAAGGCTCAGCCGTTCACAAAATAGGCGAACTTCCAGCTTCCGTTGACGCGGCGAATCCCCGCACGGTAGCCATCATAATTCACCGCTTCATTTGCGAATTGCGGTGGCGCGACCAGGAAGCCCCCTTTCGGCACAAATTTCTCCGAAAGAATCCCCGCCAGCTCTGTCCACAAACCCTGCTCGTCCCAGTATTGAAAAACTCCGGGGCCGGTCGCACTCGGTTCGAAGCCTGACATCTCCGGCTCTAATTTGTATCCAAAATTTGGCGTCATCATTGACTGAAGCATCTCCCGGTCGCGTGCTGCGACCGCTTTTCGCAGCCGGCCGACAAAGGCTTGAAAATCGACATCGGTATTCTCTTCGCGAAGTTTGGGCTTGTTTTTTTTCGTTAAGGCCGCTTGTTTCGCTTTTTCTTTCTGGGCGGGTGATTTGCACCCGGTCAGACCGACCGCGAAAACGAGCACAATGGAAAGAATGATTCTGGTCACGCCTAGAGGTTTGTCACGTTTGTGGCTTGGATTCAAGGACGACCTGTTCTCTCGCCGCCCCTCCCTCGCCGTGCTGGGAACGCCATCTTTTCACCGGATGAGCCAAGAAAATGAAATAGATCGCGCTCACCAGATCGACAATTGAGGCGGGCGGACTCGTTAAGCGCATGGGCCCGCTTCGCAGCGCGCTGAACACGGTTTCGGCGTTCATCTCAGACGGCTTTGGAATGCTCGTGTAATGCTGGCCAAACGCATGCAACTGGTGCGCGTCTGATGTCGCGATGAGCGGTTTGCCGAATCGTTTCGCCACGGCTTCCGCGCGCCGATTCGGATTCAAAATGCCCCTGTGGAAATGGCAAAGCTCGATCGCGTCGAAGCAATCGATTTCGTCCAGCAAGCGCGGGCCGATCGAGCCGCCGAACACGTAAAACGGATGCGGAGCGATGACGAAGATCGACCATCCACGCCGCGTCCGAAGCCGGCGCAGATCTTCGAACGTTTTCAGCTGCGCGATTTCATCGCTGCTAACATTAAGCACGATCACGTCCGCGCCTTGCAAACGAACTTCGGCGGCTGGGATCAGCAAGATTCCCATCGCCGCGGCATCGGCAAAGACCTCGGCTCGATCGAAAACGGCGTCATGCAAGGTGATGGCCAGCACGCCAAAAGCGAGATCGTGGGCGCGTTGGAGCAACTGATGCGCCGAATAATCAATCACATCCTTCGGATCATCGAGCGTGTGAATGTGCAGATCAATCTTGATCCACTCTTCCCTATTACTCCTGCTCCTGCTCTCGCTCATGCTCTTGTCCGTAATCGGAATCTAACCGCGGATCGCGCGGATTCCACGGATTCACAAAGCAAGCGGGAGGCCAATTCGAGCAGGAGCGGGAAACAAGGAGAAGACAAAGCGCTTGCGATGGAGCCCGCTATAAATACCGTTCACTTCTCACCTCTCACTTCCCACGTTTCCGATTGCTCGGGTGGTGGAATGGCAGACACGTACGTTTGAGGGGCGTATGCCGAAAGGCATGCGGGTTCAAGTCCCGCCCCGAGCACGATTTCCGTTACGTGGAAAATCGTTGAATCCTCGAATCGTCTCGTGGGAGGCTGTTGAAAAACTTTCTGGTCAATTCGCGTTGTGTGATACCTGCGGATTCCTGCCCTCACTGCCGCGCTCCGCGCGTGCGTCTCTCCCGGCGGGAGAGAGGTCACCAAGCGCAATCAGTTTGGACGCGATACCTCTCCCACTGGGAGAGGCGGACGGCGTCAGCCGCCGGCGAGGGAACCAAAACCATTATTTCAACAATCTCCTAGCGGGCGAGCTCGATCAGGATCGCTTTTTGCACATGTAACCGGTTCTCAGCTTGGTCGAAAATCGTCTGCGCGTGAGCTTCAAAGGTCTTCTCGTCAATCTCCTGTCCTCGATGGGCGGGCAAACAGTGCATAACCAGCGTGTCGGGCTTGGCCAGTTTCACAACCGAGTCATTGATCCAATACGGCCCGAGCTCTGCCTGGCGCCGCGCTTCCTCTGCTTCTTTTCCCATCGACACCCAAATATCGGTGTAAAGCACATCGGCATCTCGCGCTGCCGTTGCAACCTGATCCGTACAAACAACGCGCCCGCCTGCACGCTCGACTAAGCCCGTGTCCGGCTGATATTTTTTGTGCGACGCGATCCGAAGCTCGAAACCGAGCTTGCCCGCCGCGAACAACCACGATCGCGCCGTATTTGAAATGCCGTCTCCGATGAACGCGATGACCTTGTTGTCGATCCTTTCGCGCTTTTCGATGATCGTGAAAATGTCGCCCAGGATCTGACACGGATGCTCGTCGTCGGTCAGCGCGTTGATCGTCGGGACGCCAGAAAATTCGGCAAACTCCTCAATGTCGCTTTGGGCGTAAGTCCGAATGACCGCGCCGTGAATCATTCGGGCCAGGACGCGCGCCGTGTCCTTGATCAATTCGCCGCGACCCAGCTGCGCGTCCGCCGCGTTCAAATAGATTGTTTCGCCGCCGAGCTCGCGAATTCCGACTTCAAAGGAAACACGCGTGCGCGTGGAAGGTTTGGAGAAAATCAGTGCCCAGGTTTGGCCGGCCAGAGGTTGCGCTGAAATTTTGCCGCGATTGCTTTTTACTTCAGCCGTTAGCCGCAGGATTCGTTCGATCTCATCTCGCGAAAGCTGCTCAATGCTGAGGAGGTGTTTCATTTCTTCTCCTACTCTTTCTCTTTCTCTTGCTCATGCTCTTCCGCAAGATCGACAACGAGCTCTCCAATCGCCCGCAATCCTTCTTCGGCTTCACTCTTTCGCAAGTTTAAGGGCGGCAATAAACGAATCACTGAATTGCCAGCCGGCACAGTCAGCACGTTTCGTTTGTGCAAACGTTTCACCAAATCGATGGCGTTGAACCGCGGTTGAAATTCGATCCCAATCATCAAGCCAACTCCGCGAACAACTTTTACAACATCCGAAAATCGTTGCTGAATCTTTTGCAGCTCACGTAGTAGCAGATCACCGGTCTTTCTCGCGTTTTCCTCCAACCTTTCGCGCTCAATCACATCAAAGATCTTTAATGCCACTGCGCACGCTAACGGTGTTCCGCCAAATGTGCTGGCATGGGTGCCGGGCGAGAGAACGTCGGCCAAGTTTTCGCTCACCCAAAATGCGCCGATCGGAAATCCGCCGCCGAGCGACTTCGCCATTGAGACCGCGTCCGGGACGAGATCGACATCTTTGTCCTCAAGAATGCGTTGCCAGCTTTGGAATTTTCCGGTGCGAAAATGGCCGGCTTGCACTTCATCGAACATCAACAGCAAATTGTGCTCGTCACAAAGTTTGCGCAGCCCAATCAAATATTCCGGACGCGCAATTGTGATTCCGCTCTCGCCTTGAACCGGCTCAACTAAAATTGCGATGGTCGATCTTGTGATCGCGTCGCGCGTCGCCTCGAGATCGTTAAACGCCACGTGCTTGAATCCCGGGACTACTGGGTCGAAGCTTTTTTTCACTTTCTCCTGTCCGGTGGCGGCGATCCCCGCCAGCGTTCGGCCGTGGAACGATTCGAACGCCGTGATGATTTCAAATCGACCCTCGTCGTGGCCAAATTTTCTGGCCAGTTTGAACAGTCCCTCGTTCGCTTCGGCGCCACTGTTACAGAAAAAGACGCGGCCGGGCGCGAGAAGATCAACGATCCGTTTCGCCAGCCAACCCTGGAGCTCGTTGTAATAGAGGTTCGATATGTGAATTAACTTTCGCGACTGCTCGGCCAGCGCTTTTGTCATTTCCGGATGAGCGTGGCCTAACGCGCAAACCGCAATCCCACCACCGAGATCGAGATAGCGTTTTCCATCGACGTCCCAAACATAACTCCCCTCGCCCCGTTCCAGCACCAAATCGAACCGCGCATACGACGGCACGACGAACCGCTCAAATTCACCGCGAATCGTAGCAACGCGTTCAGCCATGCGCCGTCCTTTTATCGTGCTCTTTCACTTTCACCTGCTCTTTAGGAAGCCTGCGACGTAATCAGCGGGTTCCTCATAAACTCGACCAGGCGCGACGGCCTTAATAAGACCGTGATTGAAACGATATGTTGTAGCCATGGAGTAAGGGTGAGTGAAAGAGTAGGATTAAAGCATTCGACAAAACGCTAGTTCACAAAACAACTTCGGTTCCGACTCCCGCATCGGTAAAGATTTCCAGCAAAACCGAATGCGGAACGCGCCCATCAACGAACTGGACTTTTTCAACGCCGCTCTCGATCGCTGCCACCGCGCTATCCACCTTGGGGACCATTCCTTCTGCAATCACACCGGCTCGTTGCAGCTTTGGCACTTCGTTCACCGCCAGATGAGTGAGCAAGCTCGCGTCGTTTGTTGGATCGCGCAGTAAACCAGGCACGTCGCTCATGAAAACCAAACGGCGCGCCTTCAACGCGATCGCCGTTTTCGCGGCGGCGATATCGGCATTGCAATTGTAGATCTTCCCGTCGTCGCCAAGCGCTGTCGGGCTAATCACCGGCGTAACCCGGCGGCGAATACATTCCCGCAACGGTTCGACCTTCACATCGCAAACTTCGCCGACGAATCCAAGATCGACATGGTGGCCTTTCTCATCCTGGGCGGAAAATTTGCGGCATTGAAAGATCTCCGGACCGGCAAAACCGCGCGCCTTGCCGCCGAAATCCTGGATCGCTTTCACGATTTCGGGGTTAATTTCCTTCGACAAAACGCGATCGACAATTTCTGCGCTGGAGGCATCGGTCACACGATAGCCGCGAACGAATTTCGATTTCACGCCCGCCTTCTCCAGCGCCCGCGTGATCGCTTTGCCCCCGCCGTGCACGACCACCGGGTTAATCCCGACTGCTTCCAGGAAAACCACGTCGCGCGCGACCCGATGCCGCTCTTCCGGATCGGGCGAATCCATGAAACTCCCGCCGTACTTGACGACAAAAATCTCGCTGCGAAAACGTTGAATATAAGGCAACGCTTCGATCAACGTCGCCGCTTTGGAAATAAACTCCTCCATTTCGAGGGTTTGAATATCAGTGCGAAAAGCGCATTGTCGATCTTGGCCCGTCTCCTCGAATGATTCGGCGTTCGATGCCCGCTCGCGAAAGCTTTCGGAGTTGGACGCCTGCCGCGCAGTAGCCTTGACAAAGGCGGGTTAGGCGCTTGCTCGCGAGTCCTTTCGGAGTTCAGCGTTTTCTTCTCGTCTGACCTCTAACCTCTGAATGATTCTACCCGCCCGCACACAGAGGTCGAGACTGGCCTGGATCTAGCTCGCTTCCGAAGCATGCCCGAATTCTCGGCGCCCAGCCTGCTCGCCGGCCTCCTTTTTGGCAGCATCGGTTTCGTCGGCTTCATCCATGGGAAACGAATGAGCCGATGGAAGCCGATGATGATCGGGCTGCTCCTTATGGCTTATACTTACTTTGTCCAAAACACTCTCGCGATCTGCGGAATCGGGCTCGCCGGTACAGCCGCCCTCTTCTGGTGGAGAGATTAAGAGTCGCCAGCTCCCTACTGCAATCGACCAGGAAGAGAACGTCGCCGTTTTCGAAATAAACTCCTCCATTTCCGAGAGTTTGAATATTAGCGCGAAAAGCGCATGGTCAATCTTGGCCCGTCTCGCTCGAATGATTCGGCGTTCGATGCCCGCTCGCGAAAGCTTTCGGAGTTGCGCGCCTGGCGTGCCGTAGCCTTGGCAAAGGCGGGTTCGGCGCTTGCTCAGCCTGCCCGCCGTGGCGGGCGAATCCTTTCGGCGTTCAGCGTCTTCTTTTCGTCTGACCTCTAACCTCTGAATGATTCACCCGCAGCACATCGCACACGTGATCCAACAGCTTGTGGGGTCGGGGCGGCCGAGAAAACTCTTTTCTTCAGCCGGACAAACATCTATTTTCGCCGGATAAACTCCTGAGAAATGCCGACTCTTCTTCTGCATTTGCCGCCAATATTAGAGGGCACCTCAAGAAATAGGCAGAAAAAATTCTGCTTATTACAATGTTAGCCCCCATCGAACATGAATACGATCGCAGATATTGAAACACTCTACGCACGCTTAGGCGAACGCGATTACGAAGCGGTGATGTCGTATTTGGCTGACGACATTGTCTGGGTCGTGGCTGACAATTCGCCGTTGGCGGACCGCAGCCCTTATCACGGACTAGCCGAAGTGCGCTCAGGCATTTTCGAACGCTTAACGGCGGGTTTTGACAAACTCGTCTTTGACGCGAACGAGATCTTTGCGTGCAACGGCGGCGAGAGAGTTGTGGCTCTCGGCTACTATTACTTCAGATTTCACGGGCAAGGCCAGGAACGCAAAGCACAGGTCGCCCACGTCTGGACGATCCGCGGCGGTCGGGCCGTAAAATTCCAGCAATATCTCGACACGCTCCAGGTCGCACGTGATGCGGGAGCTGTCTAAGGCTCCATGCACGTTCCGCCGAATGGCCTAACCACGCGCTCCAGCGAACCGCGCCCCGCTTTACGTTCCACTTTTCGTATGACAAGTTCCTCTTCACTTCGTGGCTAGCGTGCCCTCGGCGCGGTCGCTGAGCTTGAGTCTCGTTAGGCTTATGGAGAACTCTACATGAGATCAACACTCTTTATAGCTGTCCTCGTCCTTACAGTGGCCCCTATGGGCGTAGGGCAAAACCAGAGCGAAAGGGGCAGTCACAGAACAAGTGTCGAGGAGGTCATCAGGAAACTGGATAACGAACGCATTCAAGCACAGATTCACGCTGATGCGACGGCCCTTGATCGCATCTACGCTGCTGATTTCATAGGCGTAGGGCCAAGTGGCACAGTGAGAACCAAGCCGCAGGTGATTTTAGATTTCACGTCAGGTGATTTGAAATTTCAATCTATCACAACCGATGACGTTCAAGTGCGCGTCTATGGAAACACGGCTGTGGAGACTGGCCGCTCAACAATGAATGGGCAAGACAAAGGCAAAACTGTTCCCCGTGACACTCGCTTTACCAGGGTGTGGGTAAAGCAGCAAGGGCGCTGGCGGTTGGTTGCCAACCATTACTCGTCCCAGACTACGCGCCAATAAGCAGTCACATCAAAGGCCTAACCAATCGCTCGAGCCAACCGCTGGCCGTTGTAATGTCCACGTTTGATTTTTATGAGACGGTTCTCGATGTTTGCCACGCTCGCTGCCGCCAGCGGTGGCTCAGCTCCGTCTCGTTAGGCGACGCCAGCCCCTGGCCCGCGATAACGGCCCAATACCACCCAGCAGGAAACTAACCATGAAATTGACATCAATTATATTAGTCCTTGTGCTCGCGCTGTCTCTCCTCGGCGGGTTTACTTCACCGGGCGTCGCGCAGGAGTCCCGATGGGGATCGCCGGATGAGGACACCGTAAAACTCATAAAAGCCGCCGAGGGAAAGTGGGCCAGCTCAGCCTGTAGCCCTCAGCCGGTTCTTAAGACCGTTATTGCGGACGACTTCCAGGGGACATCCCCATCGGGCCGGCGCTACGGCAAGGACGAGGCTATCACCACCGATACCAAGTCTCTGTCCCGCGACTGCCAACTCGGCGAGGTCAAGGTCAGATTCTTCGGCGACTCCATCGCCATTGCGTATGGAGCGGAAAGCTGGACAGATAAGGCCAAGGATGGCAAGGACACAAAGCGTTGCCAGGTCTGGACCGACACATGGCTAAAACGCCAAGGGAAGTGGCAGATCGTGGCCGCGCAGGACACCCTCCTCCCTTGTAAACCTTAGGCTGTCCCGCGAGCCCTGGATGTCGCCTGTTGCCCGAGTATAGCGCAAGCGTCACCCCATTACCGTCCACCTAACCAGTCGCTCAAATCATTTACCCGCCGAGTGAACCTGGATCGCTCACGTCGCCTTTGTTGAACGCGACGTAATCTTCAGTGAGATCAGCCGCATAAAGGACAAACTCGCCGCCGCCGCGATGAAGATCGACGTGCAGATCGAATTCGGGCGCTGCAGTAATTCTCGCCAGCGTTTTCAAGGCGACATTTGTCGAACGCCCGCGTCGAAATGCAAAAACAGTTTTTTGGCCGCCAGAACGTGCGTAACCAACGTCGACAATCGTTTCATCGACATCGGCCCCAGAATAACCGAGCGCGCAGAGAATCCGTCCCCAGTTTGGATCGCCGCCGCACCAGCTTGCGCGCACCAGTGAGCTATTGGCGATTGAACGCGCCGTCAATTCCGCCTCGTGATGATTGCGCGCGCCGCGGACGCGCAGCGTGATAAATCGGGAAGTTCCTTCGCCATCGCGGACAATCATTTTCGCCAACTCGAGACAAACGAGATTGAGCGCGTCTTGAAATTCCGAATTCCGAATTTCGGATTTCGGATTTCCAGCCAAGCCGTTCGCAAGCACGATCACTGAGTCGTTCGTACTCATGTCGCCATCGACCGTGATTCGATTAAAACTTTGCTGAACGGCAATTTTGAGCGCGCTTTTCAAGGTCGCCGGCTCGATCGCCGCATCAGTGGTGATGAACGCGAGCATGGTCGCCATCCCCGGCTGAATCATCCCGGCGCCTTTGCAGATTCCGCCGATCCGAACTGTCGATCTGCCAACGTTAAATTCGAACGCGATTTCTTTACGGCGCGTGTCCGTGGTCATCATTGCTTCCGCGACCTGGCGCGCATTTGCTGTCGATCTGGTCAGCAGCCGCGCGCACCTGAGAATTCCGCGCTCTATATTTTTCATCGGCATCGGCATACCGATTCGCCCCGTCGAGCAAACTAGAACGTCTTCCGCCTCGATCTTCCCAAATCGTCCCCGGAAACTTGACGGCTTTAAGCCGTCAAGTTTCGTGAGCTCCTCAGCGACCCTTCGCGCCATGGTTTTCGCGTCCGCCATTCCCCGCCGACCGGTCGCCGCGTTGGCGTTCCCGGAATTTACCACGATGGCCCGCGCGAATTTCCTGAGACAACGCTCACGACTAATTCTAACCGGCGCAGCGCAGACCTGATTCGTTGTGAACATTCCGCCGACAGCCGCGGGAACGGTAGAAACGATCAAAGCCAGGTCGGTCTTCCGGCCTTTCTCCGAGCCCCGGCCAGTTCCGAGTTTTTTTATGTCACAAAAAACGGCGGCGCACTCGAAACCGCGCGGAGCGCAAATCGAGCCGGAAATTTGTCGAAACGGATTTTTCAAATCAGCCCGGCGGTCTCGGGCAGGTTGAGCATGAGATTCATGCATTGAACAGCCTGACCGCTCGCCCCTTTCACGATGTTGTCGATCGCGCTCATGATGACGATGCGATGCGTGCGCTGGTCGATCCTCCAGGCAATATCGATAAAATTTGTGCCGGCGACATTTTTTGTGTCAGGTAAACGTTCCTGGCCGAGCAAGCGAACAAAGGGTTCCTGACCGTATGCGCCGTCAAAAACGATAGCCGGATCGAGCGAAATAACGGCGTCGGCAATCTCGGCACAAATGGTCGTCACGATTCCGCGATTCACCGGCACCAGATGGGGCGTGAATTGAATCACGATTCGTTCGCTTGCGAGATTGGAGAGCTCCTGCTCGATCTCGGCGAGATGTCGATGTTTCGGAACGCCATAGGGCCGGACACTTTCATTGCATTCCGAAAAAAGATAATCTGCTTCCACCTTGCGCCCGGCGCCGGTCACGCCGCTCATGCTCGTTACCAAAATTGTCCGGCGATCGATCGCTCTGCGTCGAATGAGCGGTCGCAGCGGAATCAGAATGCTGGTCGGATAACAACCGGGACACGCAACCAATGTCGCATTTCGAATCTGGTCTCGATAAATTTCTGGCAAGCCGTACACCGATTCGCCTAACAACTCCGGCGCCGGATGATCGTGACCGTAAAATTCTTTGTAAACGGCAGCATCTTTGATCCGAAAATCCGCGCTAAGATCGACAACTCGTGTCCCGGCCGCCAGCAATGGCTTGGTCAACTCGGCGGCCAGGCCATGCGGCAACGCGAGAAAGACAAGATCAGCTTCGAGAGCGATTTGCTTTGCATCTGGATTCGAAAATTTGAGATCGGTCGCGGTCTTGTTACCAGCAAAGCGAGGGAAGGCATCCGCCAATGATTTGCCCGCCAGTTGCCTCGAGGTCGCCGCCACCAGATCGACATCCGGATGACTGAGCAACAGGCGAACGAGTTCTTCGCCCGTGTATCCGGAAGCGCCGACCACTGCGACGGATGTTTCTGTTGTTGCCACAACGCGCAATGCGTATTCCGTCTCGCGCCGATTGCAACGAAAAGGTGAGCGCTAAACTGCCCGCTCAGCCTGCCCGAAGCTCGCTCGCCGCGGCGAGTGGCGGGCGAAAGCTTTCGGAGTTGACTGTTTCTTGATCCTACGTCGCTTGCGGGCGCGGTTTGTCCGCGCCGGCAATTGATTCGCGCATCGACGTGTCAGCCTGCACGTTTTTCATCCGCACGTAATCCATTACTCCCAGATTACCGGACCGAAATGCGTCCGCCATGGCTTGCGGCACGAGCGCCTCGGCCTCGACAACCTTTGCCCGCATCTCCTGCGTCCTTGCCCGCATCTCCTGTTCCACCGCGACCGCAGCCGCACGACGCACCTCCGCTTTCGCTTGCGCGACCCGTTTGTCGGCATCGGCCTGTTCGGTCTGCAGTTTGGCCCCGATATTGTCGCCAACATCGACATCGGCAATGTCGATCGAGAGAATTTCAAAAGCGGTGTTGCTGTCGAGTCCTTTGGCCAAAACCGTTTTCGAAATGCGATCGGGATTTTCCAGCACTTCCTTGTAAGAACTGGCCGACCCAATCGCGCTGACGATCCCCTCACCCACGCGGGCGATGATCGTTTCTTCCGTCGCGCCGCCGACAAATCGATCCAGATGCGAGCGCACCGTGACGCGCGCTTTCACCTTCACGCCAATTCCGTCCTGGGCCACGCCGTCGATCGTCGTCCGGCCCATGTTCGGGCTCGGCGCATCGATGACTTTTGGATTAATGCTCGTCCGCACCGCTTCCAGCACCGTTTTACCGGTGCCTTTGGTAGCCAGATCAATCGCGCAGGCCCGATTGAATTCGAGCGAGATCCCGGCTTTGTCCGCCGCGATCAAGGCCAGAATTACATGAGAAACGTCGCCACCTGCCAGGTAATGCGCTTCCAACGGATCACTCGCCACATCCAGCCCGGCTTTTACCGCCGTGATCCGATTATCGACAATCAACCCGACCGGCACCTTGCGCAGGCTCATCCCGATCATCTTTCCGATGCTGACCGGCGCGTTCGCAATGCGCGCCCGGAGCCAGGTCATGAAATACCGCGAAATGACGATCAGGAAGATGAAGACAATGACCGCGAGAACGGCAAAGCCGATGACGTAAAACGATTCCATGCGCCTGAAGGTAGCGAAACAGTCCAACCTCGAAAAGCTTAATCGACTTGCGTCACGATTTAACGATGTAACGATTCAACGGCTCCATGCATATCGACCAGCTGATTTTCGTCCTCCTCATCGCACTCGCGGGCTTGTTCAAGCTGCTCACAAACAAAGCCGGACAAACGCGGAGGGATGACGAGCCGCCACGAGGATCGACAACTTCCTCATCCGCGAATCAGCCGCGCCCGACAGCCGAGAGCGACGAGGAACGGATTCGTCGTTTTTTGGAGGCGTTAGGCCAACCGACATCTTCAACGCCGCCTCCACCCGTTGTGTCTCGGAAAACAGCCCCAAGACCGACGGTCGTTCCGCAGGTGAAACCGTTTGGATCACCGCTTCCGCCGCTCACGACGCGTCCGCCCGATTTGCCCAGGGAAACGCCGCCCGCGTTGCCACGACAAGTGAGCGCGGCAAAACCCCCGGCGGTTTCCATCCCAGCCGTTGCCCCGCCCACATTCGAGGTCCACACAGCTGTGTCTGTCGAAGCTCCGGTTGAGACATACGCAATGCCGGTTCGTGCGGGCATGGAATCTACCGAATCAATAACCGATCTCGCGAATCTGTTAGGATCGACATCTGCGCTCCGAAACGCGATCATCCTGCGCGAGATTTTCGGCCCGCCGCGCAGCTTGCAAGGATTCGATTTGATTGGAAACTAGAACGCGCACGGCCAAAATTGTAGGGCGTTTCTGTGAAACGCCATCCGGCAGAAATGGCGTCTGACACAGACGCCCTACAAACTTCGGCTTCGCACCACGCCGGCGTGGCGGAACTGGCAGACGCGCTGGACTCAAAATCCAGTGATCGCAAGATCGTGTGGGTTCGATCCCCTCCGCCGGCACTCCGTTTGAGCGCATGCTCGCGAAAGCATTCGGAGTTGGACGCTTGCCGATGGACAGCCCCGAGTCTTATCGGGGTTGAACCTTTCAAGGCCTCGTCGCCGCACTATCGCCCAAGAACAAACGCTTCACCGATTCTCGCGCCAGCACGATAATGGTAAACACGCCCAGGACCGTCCCAAACGGCATGAAGATGCATTCAATGCATGCCATGACGAAGCTGAACCAATAATGCTGGCGTCGCGCGATCGATCTCCCGGTTATCAAAATACAAATCATCAACGCGATCCCGATCAGGAAAAGCGCGCTTCCGAAGGCGATGAAGAACCAGCCGATAAATTCGGGCGGCGGCTCTTGCCCTGGCTTTGGCGTCCAATGATGCGCTGCGAATATGAAAAACGCTCCCATGGCCGTGTAGATGAGCGGAAAAAGCGAAAACAAGGCGCCCAACCCGGCCACGACGTAGTGGAAGATCGAGAGCAGCCGAAGATGTTCCTCATCGCGGTTCATACGCCGGAAAGATGCAGAAAGAATCCCACGAATCACGCGAATAAACGCGAATCTTCAGAGCCAAGTAAAATGCCAAAACGCAATTCTCACGACCACTCGCAGTCCCCAGCGTCCGGTTTCCGGGCGCGGCAACTCGAACTCTGCCTGCAGCACTAAGGCAGAAAACTCCGCCGAGCGGCGCGCCTCCGCGCCAGGTTAAGATGCTCGACGGAGTCTCTCTCTGTCCCAACAAAGCGAATCAAGCAAGCCAGTGCGGCTGACAGCGCCGCCTCTACACCTGATCAACGCGGCCGTCGTCCGCGTCATCGTCATCGGCGCGCCATTGGTCTGATTCGCTAGACGGCTCCGATGGCGCGATCGTTGGGAGATCATTCTGCTCCAGCTTCTGATATCGTTCCCGGAGGTCCGGGGGCAGCTTGTCCATGTCTTCCTTCGTTTCGACCGGGCCGCTGAAAACGAGTTTTCCCTGCGGATCTTTCGCAGTCAGAATCTTTTTACCATCGACATTCTCCAGTTTCATTTCCCCTTTGTCGTCGGAGAAAACGATCTGAGCTTTGCCCAGATCGATTTTCGTTGTGGTCAGACCGCCGTCACGGCTGCTGCGAACCTGAATCTGGCCAGCCGCGCGAAGCGCTTCATCGCGCGCCCGTCTGGCTTCATCTCGTGCCCTCATCACAGCATCGCGGATCACGCCGCGTTGCGCGCCTAACTGCTCCCGCAGTTGCTCCTTCATGTTCTGCATCTGTTCGCCGAGATCTCCCATCTGATTGAAATCCCAGTCGTGACCGAATCCTGGAAGAAACGAGTGGCGCTGCGGCATTTCTTTTTTCAGCAGCTTGACCGTAACCTTCTGCTCCTGGCCTTTGCGCAAAATCGTCAGCGTGACGGTCGTTCCATCCGGAAAAGTCTGGAGCAGTTTTCGCAACTGGCTGGGATTAATGAGGAGTTGGTCGTTCAACATTTTGATGATGTCGTTCTGCTGGAGACCGGCCCCAGCGGCCGGACTGTCCGGCACAACGTAATCGACCACGAGACCGAACCCCTTCGCGAGCCCGAGTTGTTCGCTCACCACCGATGGAACTTCGGAAGTTTCGACTCCGAGAAAAATCGTGGGCACTTTCGGCCCGTGCCCATGCTCGTGTCGATCGGGCGGTGCTGGCGGAGCCGGTGGAGCTGGCGCGGGTGGCGTTTGCGCAAATCCCACGATGGGCAGGAAAACGATGAGGGTGGTGATCAGGATCAGTTTTGGTTTCATGTTTTGTTTTGGTTAGGAAATTTCGTCATTGGCCAGAGACCGGAGTAAAGACGACTTCTTCGCTTGGATACGACACGCGAAGTGATGCCCCGGTAGCGGGGTTGCGCCACCGCATTGTTTCGTGTGTCTGGTAACGAACTCTTCGCACCGGCCGCGTGTATCCGTTAGGAAACTGGAGCCCTTCGTCGCGCGTGCGATAAACCACCTGGGTCAGACCGGCCGGAATGAACTCGTTTATCGATGTCGATCGTGCCTGCCTGCCGTCGTCTTGGCGGAGGTGGGTTTCGTTCGCGGGCGCCGGCGTCGTTTGTGCGACCCGCTCGGTCCGATTTTGTCGCCGATCCATGTTGATCCGAACGAACAAGATCAACACCGCCGCCGCGGCGAGGCCGACGCCCCACCAGGCAAAATTGTATGGCATTTCTGCCAGCCGCGCCGTAGCTGTGCGAAGGCGGGTGAAACGCCGCCACGCGACGATCTTTCGTGAGCTGCCGTCTGACGCAGACGGCCTACGATCAAGCGCTTCCTCGATTCGCTCGAACAGAACGGGCGACGGCTGGGCCGGCCGCAGCTTTTTCAACTCGTTTTCGATCTCGGTAAAGTCGTTCATTGCGGTTGCAAAATTCTCTTGAGCCCGGCTAACGCATAACGGTACCGTGAGGCGGCGGTGTTCTGTGAAATGCCGAGCGCCTCCCCGATCTCGGCAAAGGTCAATTCGTTCCAAATTTTCATGACCACCACCTCGCGTTGATCGTGCGGCAAACGTTCGAGCGCGGCCGCCAGCGCCATTTGTGTTTCATCTTCAAACTCGAATTCCGGTTCCGCGGAGGCTTCCGCGTCAGCCCACGCCACCTGCTCGCGTCGAGCGCGCCGGCTATCGCGCCGGATAAAATCGAGGGCCGTGGAACGGACAATGGCATAAAGTAAACCGCGGTTGCTGGCCACGCCGGAGGCCCTAGCCGGATTGGCATTCGGCGAAGACGGATCGATGCTGTGGTTTCGCCTCCAAAACTTAACGAAAGCTTCCTGGACAATGTCTTCGGCATCGGCGGCGGAGCGGACCCATTGTCGCGCGAACAAGAGCAAGCCTGGCCCGAGCTCGGCAAAACAACTCCTCCAATTTTCATGAGTAGCAACATTCTCCATGACCTCTTCACGGTCTTTCATGTTCCAGACGCCGCCAAATCCAGATTTTGTCTATGTCGTGGCCAGGATTGATTCCGTTCGGACGCCCACAGGGCCGTGGCTACAACCACAAAGACCCATGCACGCTGTAGCCACCGGCCTGTGGCCGGTCCCTTGAATCAACTCGTCGGCAAAACTGGGCAGCGCCTTCGCTATTTCTTGGCAGTAGCTCGCAAGATTAAATGCCCGAGCCAGTCCGGATTCGCCACGCCGTCGCGATACGCCGCGAGCGATTCGACCGACGAATTCACGCGCAGGTTGCTGTAAGAGCCGTCCAGATTTTGCCAGCGCTCGTGCCAATACACTGCGGCTTTGACTCGCGGATAGCGCGTCCGAAACAGTTCCAGCCCATGTTGGATCCAGGCCGCTTTGCCGAGGCCGCCCCCTTCGGTCGAATGCGGGAATTCGCCGGTCGCCCACTCTGCGATCATGACCGGCTTGTTCGGATCGATTTGGCAGATTTCGCGGTACGGCCAATCCACCAGCGAAGGAATGTCCGGGTTCGGTTCGTCTTTGAACTGTTGGCCGTAAACGCTCAGGCCTAACCAATCGACGTAGTCCGTTCCGGGATAATAAGCCCAGGCCGTGTTCCATGTGTCGTACGGATACGGGTAGTTATTCGTATGAAACATCCATTTGATATTCGACGCACCGCGCGCGCGGACACGATCGACCACGTGCCGATAAGCCTGGCGATACGTTTCCGGTCCCTTCCAGTTCTTGTGCTCGGGGTCCCACGCATCTGCGCCGTAATAAATACCCGACCACGGGAACCAGGTGCCGTTCATCTCGTTCCCAAAAACGACGATCATCGGATGCCCAAATTCGCGCGCGGCATCGCCCCACTTGTCGATGTAAGCGTCCCATTTTCCCGCGATAATTTCCGTTAGGCTAAACCGGTCGGGGCCGCGGTCCTGCATGTACGGCTTGTCCCAGGGCGACCAAAAAACAAGGGGCCATGAACGATGACGCCAGATCAGGTTCAGGTTCGCAGTCGGGAAACTCTGCTCGCCCCAATAGCTCGATGACGCGATGATCGCCTGGTGTTTCCCGACCATCTGCTCGAACTCCTCGATCGTTTCCAGCGACACGTCGTCCTCTTCGTCGCCAAAATCGAGATACGCGCCCGTATATGCGCCTCGTTCGGGAATAACGACTTCGACCGGCCCTGTTAGATCGACAGCCGAATTCGCCGGCGCAGAGTTCTTGCATCCGGCGGCGAGCGCGCACAAGAGAAGGACGATGATCAGTCGCACGGGAATCGATAACGCAAAACCAGCGAACCACCACGAATGAAACGCACCACTTCCCTTTTTCTGGTTCCTACCGGAGATCAAGCACAGGTCGCAATGGGATGCTGGCGTAGCCTGCATGAATGGCGTTGCCATTCTCAGGCGGCGCTGCTTAGAATTTCGGGATGAGAAATCTCAAGATCAGCAGCTTAACCGTTGGTTTGTTGATGGCCGTGTCTTGTCCCCCGCTTCAGGCCGGAGACTCGCCGAAAGAGAAGGCGTTCGTCGATGGCTACAAGAAAGCGTTCGAAAGTAAAGACACCGCCGCTTTGGAATCCTTTCTTTACACACAAGGCAGCGATCCTGGCATCCTCGAATTTTACAAAATGATGCAATCGGCCGAAGCGGGCGGAAAGGTTTCCAAGATCGAGCTGGTCGATCTTACATCGGACGAGGCGAAGAAAGCGGCCGAGCCGCAGGAATCGCCGAATGGGGCGAAGGTTTGTCTGACGCTAAAGCCGAGCAAGAAACTGAATATCTCGATTGAGAAGAAGGACGAAAACGGCAGCTCAAGCAGCGAGACGTCGAACTTCGTCGCGGAAAAAGATGGCAAGTTTGTTATTCCCGTCCCGGGCAAGTGCAAATGATCGCGGCGCAGGCGGCACGCCTGCCACAACAGAAGATTAACCTTTACTTGGATGGACCCTTATGCCAAGCCAAAGGAGCGCAAAGTGGGCAAGCAGCGCCCCAAGATCAGGCACTTGCCGCGAGCGACCGATCCGCGCACGCGGCGGCAACGCCAGGCTGAGAAACAAGCCGTGGCCGCCGAGCGTCGCGCCATTAAGAAGTCGGCGCGCCAGCAACTGCAACGTCAGTTGCTGGAGGAATTGGACGAGTGAATAACGAAGGGACGTAATTCGTTAAATCGTTGCACATCCGAACGGCGTTCGAATCTCCGGTTCATGAGTGCGATGTTCGTTTATGGTAATGCGCGATTTACCAAGCGCAGAACCTGGCGGTGAGGGAGGGATTCGAACCCTCGGTGCCCTTTTGGAGCACGGCGCTTTAGCAAAGCGCTGCTTTCGACCACTCAGCCACCTCACCAAGTGCAAGCCGCACGGGCAGTAGTTGCGCGCCAGAATATGCCGGAGAATTCTCATTTGCCAAGAGGCTTCGCCACGTTGGAGCGTTTAAAGCGTTTGAACCGTTAGACCGTCCAAAGCGATGTGCCCAGCGCAGCCAATTCGACGTTGGGCGTTCGATGTTGGGCGTTGGACGTTTTCTTCTGAATTTTTGGACACCGGTCCGGATCTGGACGGGCAGTCGGCATGGACAACTTAGCGCTGGTATTTCACCGTTTTTGGGCGATACTACTATCAAGTTTCTCTGCTGCGATTTTCCGGTGCGGGATTCAATCCCTCTCTCGGCTGGAATCTAATCCTCGCCAGCCGCTTGACTCACCTTATCAATATGAAGCCCGAACTCGTTAAAGCCGCCTCGGAAGTAATCCACAACCAGCAAATACTCATAAACATGGTTTCACGCCGTGTCCGACAACTCACGCTCGGGCATCGCCCGCTGATTGAGTTCACGCCCGGGCTCGGTTTTGCCGATGTCGCCCTCACTGAGATTGCCAACGGCAAACTCATTTTTGAATCGACTCTTGGACAGAACGGACAGAACGGAAATACCACAACGGAAGTCGTGCCGTTTCCCCGCGTGATTGTCTCCAGGAAAGTGAAAAAGGCAGCGTAGCCACTCGGCTCGCCCTCACCGGGCTGCGCTGCGCTTCGCGACGTTAAACCGTTGAAGCGTTGAACCGTTAAACCGTCCAAAGCGATGCGCCCAGCGTAGCCAATTGGACGTTGGACGTTCGGCGTTCGATCTTTGGAGGGCTCGCTGACCGCCAGGTCATTTCCGATTTCAGATTTTAGATTGCGGCCCGTCTTAACGATTTAACGGTTCAACGTTGTAACGCGGTGCAGCAGAGCGAAACCATCCCCCTCACCCGCGCTTAGTGACCCGCGAGCAGCTCTTTCACGCAGCCGATCAAGCCGTCGACCGGAAACGGCTTAACCAGATATTTCAGATCGCTCTGCTTGAGAAAGTGATTGATCTTCGGGTCGGCGGCAAAACCGGTGATGAAGATGAAGCGATCACCGATGTCCGGCCTGACCTGAAGCGCTTTGAGAAAAAACTCGTCTCCGCGCAAACGGGGCATCATGACGTCGCACACGACCACGTCGTAAAAGTTGGCCCGCACTTTCAGGATCGCTTCTTCGCCATCATGGGCCACATCAACCAGGAAATTCTCGTCCGCCAGAATCCACTGCAAAGCTGCGGCGAGCTGCTGATCGTCATCGACTAACAAAATGGCCTTGAGTTCCAACGTTTTTGGATCTGGCGGCTGGTCGGGATCTGGCTGGCGTTGCATAAAATTAGTGGCTGCGAGTAGAGTTGGTGTCCCGCTTCAACAGATTCTGGCCCGTCAACAAAACGAGGCCGAGGATTTGTCGAGGCTTCACGATCGGGTCAAAATATAGCTGCGTTTGTGCCAAACACCTCTTTGTTGAAAGATTAGCCACAACTGTGCAGACCAAACTGGAACGGATTCGTAACTACGTCGACGGCCAATTCGTCGAGCCGATTAGCGGGAATTATCTCGACAACATCGAGCCGGCGACGGGCCAGCCGTATTCGATGGTCCCTGACAGTGATGCCCGCGATGTCGAGCTGGCCGTGGCCGCGGCGGAGAAAGCCTTTGTCGATTGGTCAAGGAAACCGGCAACCGAGCGCTCGACAATTCTGCTTCGCATCGCCGACTTGATCGAGCGCGACCTGGAAAAGCTCGCGCGCGCAGAATCGATCGATACCGGAAAACCACTCAGCCTGGCACGCACGCTCGACATCCCGCGCGCGGCCAGCAATTTCCGCTTTTTCGCGACCGCGATCCTTCATACCGAATCGGAAGCACATATCACCGACAACGTGGCGTTCAACTACACATTGCGTCAGCCGCGTGGGATCGCCGGGTTGATCTCGCCCTGGAATCTCCCGCTTTATCTGTTGAGCTGGAAAATCGCGCCGGCCATCGCCGTTGGGAACACCGCCATCGCCAAACCGAGTGAGTTGACACCGATGACTGCATTCCTGCTGTGCGAGATTTGCCGCGAGGCCGGCCTGCCCGACGGCGTCCTGAACATGGTTCACGGCACAGGCCCAAACGTTGGCGCTGCCATTACCGCGCATCCGAAGATCAACACGATCTCGTTCACCGGCGGCACGGCCACGGGCCGCAAAGTGGCCGAGACGTGCGCGCCGATGTTTAAGAAGGTTTCGCTCGAGCTTGGCGGCAAAAATCCAAACATCATCTTCGCCGATGCCGATCTGGAATCGGCGATTGCCGGCAGTGTGCGCTCATCTTTTGCCAATCAAGGTCAGGTTTGTCTGTGCGGCTCGCGTATTTTTGTAGAACACTCAGTTTACCAGTCTTTTATTAATTCTTTTATCGAGAATACGTTGAAACTTAAGATGGGTGATCCACTGGATGAAAAGACTGAGCAAGGAGCAATCGTCAGCAACACGCAGCTCGATAAGGTGAAGTTCTATGTCGATCTTGCCCAGAAAGAAGGCGGGAGAATCGCCCTCGGCGGCAAACCGCCTCCCTCAATCAGCGAGCGTTGTCGTGAAGGCTATTTTTTCTCCCCCACCGTCATTGTCGATCTTCCCGTCTCCTGCCGGACAAATCGCGAAGAAATTTTCGGCCCCGTCGTCACGATCACTCCGTTCGACAGCGAAGAGGAAGTCATCGGCTACGCCAACGATTGCGATTACGGTCTTGCTTCAAGTGTCTGGACCCAAAACCTGAGCCGCGCCCATCGCGTGGCCGAGAAAATCCATACCGGAACAGTCTGGGTAAACTGCTGGCTCGTCCGCGATCTACGGGTCCCCTTTGGCGGCATGAAACAAAGCGGGGTCGGCCGCGAAGGAGGGATCGAGGCGCTACATTTCTTCACAGAGGCAAAGAATGTTTGCATCGCTCGATAAACTCACCGATGAGAAGCGCGCAGCCTGTCGCGCCAGCCCGCTCGCGAAAGCTTTTGGAGTAGCCCCGCCCTGCGGGTGAAGGCAAATCCCTCACCGGCGGCTATCGCCGCCCGCCTCTCCCACTGGGAGAGGTAGGATGAGGATCTCCCATCTCCTATCTTCCATCCATCTTGCAACTCGATTGAGCAATCCATCATTGCCATATAGCCATACAAGTCATATGGTTTGCAATATGAAGACGACCCTGAACATTGACGATACCATCATGAACCGGCTCCGCCGGGAAGCGGCGCGGCAGGGCAAAACCATGTCCGAGTTGGTCGAGGCGGCTCTGCGCCTGCTGCTTCAGACTCCTGCGCGTAAATCGAAACCAAGGCTTCGGCCGCTCCCAACTTTTCACGGCGGTAAGCCGGTCGTGGACATAGCGGATCGCAACGCTCTTTACGATGCCATGGAGGGTCGCCGCTAAATGTTGGTGATTGATACGAACGTTCTTATTTACGCCGCAAACCAAGATATGGAGTTTCACGATCCGTGCTGGCGGACCGTCGAAAGATGCAGGGCGGAGACTTCACCATGGTATGTAACGTGGCCGATTTGTTACGAGTTCCTCCGGGTCTGCACCCATCCAAGTATTTTACCCAACCCCTGGTCGCTTGGTGGAGCCTGGCGTTTTCTGAAAACCCTGCTTGCTTCACCTGCGGCCGGTATTCTTTTGCCTACGGATCGACATAGCGAATCATTGGATGACCTGATTTCCGAGATTCCCCATCTGCGCGGTAACATTGTGCACGATGCCCACACGGCGGTGCTGATGCGCGAGCACGGCATTAAAGAGATCTACACCCGCGACACCGATTTCCATCGCTTTCCTTTTATAAAGGTAATTGACCCGGTCAGCTGATTTGGGATAGCGGCAACGAAGCTCCGCAGCACAGCTAAATAAGTTTCAAGATCAACAATCGCGGGAGCCCAAGGCCTTGGGTAGCGCACGCGTTGCGCGTGGTGGTTTCGGCGTCGCGCCGAAACAGGCTTTACCTCTTTCGTCCGCGGTTATTCGAGCGCGCCCACTCACAAGAAAAGTTCGCGATCGCGAGGCCGCGCTCGCCAGCACGCGAGACGCATGCGCTACCCAGATCGATCGCGCAGCGCCCGTAGTTTTAATCGCAAAGCGTTAAGCCGAATGAAACCGGTGGCATCGGTTTGATCGTAGGCGGAGGCCGTGCCTTCCATGGTCGCGATCTTTGGATCGTAAAGACTCTTTGGGCTCTTGCGACCGGCGACGATAGTGTTGCCTTTGTAAAGTTTGAGCCGGACCATGCCGGTGACGTCGCGTTGCGTTTCGGTGACAAGGGCCTGAAGCGTTTCACGCTCGGGCGAGAACCAAAAGCCATTGTAAACGAGTTCGCTGTACTTCGGGATGAGACTGTCGCGCAGATGCATCACCTCACGATCCATGGTCAGCGATTCCATTTGTCGATGCGCGAAATGCAAGATTGTGCCGCCGGGCGTTTCGTAAACTCCGCGGCTTTTCATTCCGACAATGCGATTTTCGACGATGTCGATCCTGCCGATGCCGTGCCTGCCTCCGAGTTGATTGAGCCTATTCATGACGCCGAGGGGCGATAGCTTCTTTCCATTCACGGCGACGCAATTGCCGCTCTCGAACTCAAGATCGACATACTCCGGCTGGTCAGAAGCGTCCTCCGGTGCGACGCTCAGTTTGTACATGCTGCGCATTTCGGGTGAACTGGCGTCAAACCACGGATCTTCCAAAACGCCGCTCTCGTAACTGATGTGGAGAAGATTGCGGTCCATTGAGTACGGTTTCTCCGCGCTCGCTTCTACGGGAATCTTGTTCGCTTGTGCGAAAGCGATCATTTCGGCGCGGCCGGAAAATTGTTTGCGGAATCGTTCCTCGCGCCACGGCGCGATGACTTTCAATTCCGGGGCCAGCGCGGCGGCGCTGAATTCGAAACGGACCTGGTCATTCCCCTTCCCGGTCGCGCCGTGGGCAATCGCATAGGCTTCTTCCTGGCCCGCAATCTCGACCATTCGTTTGGCAATGAGCGGGCGCGCGATCGCGGTGCCGAGCAAGTATTGTCCCTCGTAAATGGCGCCGGCCTGGAACATCGGAAAGATGAAATTACCGGCGAATTCTTCCTGGAGATTGTCGATGTAACATTTGCTCGCGCCGGTGCGCATTGCCTTTTCCTCCAGGCCGGCAAGTTCCTCCTCCTGGCCGATATCGGCGCAGAACGCGATGATCTCAGCGCGATAATTTTCTTTCAGCCAGCACAGGATGACGGAGGTATCGAGTCCGCCGGAATATGCGAGAACGATTTTCATCAGGAGAACAGAAAACGTCCCGCGCCCAATCCGCCGTGGCGGACGTTCAAGTCAGAATCTGAATTCGATATCGGGCGTTTGGCGTTCAGCGCTCGCCACGGCGGAGTCCGTCCACGGCGAAGGCGGGTTGGGCGTTTTCTTCTAGTCACAAAATCGACAATCAACACCGAACGGTTTCGGTCAATCGCCGAAGGAAATATCGACGTCGCGCGCGGTCTGGACCATTTCGCCATTTGGCGGAACGAGGCGGAGGCGATTCACGGCGTCGGCAATCGGGACGCGGCGCATCTGATAGTTTTGATAACTAACCATCGAGCCGAAGTGGCCTTCATTCGCTAATTGGACGGCTTTCACCCCGAAACGCGTGGCCAGAATCCGATCCAACACGGTCGGCGCGCCGCCGCGCTGAAGATGGCCGAGGACGCAACAGCGCGTTTCCTTATCGGTGCGCCTGGCAATTTCGCGCGCCACCACATCCGCGATTCCGCCTAACCGAAACTCGCCGCCTTCCACATCGCGCTTGATTTGCTGGCCGTCGTGCGGCGTCGCTCCTTCCGCGACAACCACCAGCGTGCCGAGATCGCCGGCGGCATCGCGTACTCTGATCACTTCCGCGATCTTGTCGTAATCGAACGGAATTTCCGGAATCAAAATGACATCAGCACCGCCCGCCAGCCCACCGTGCAAAGCGATCCAGCCGGCATGCCGTCCCATCACTTCCACAACCATGACACGCTTGTGGCTGGTCGCGGTCGTGTGTAATCGGTCGAGCGCGTCCACGACAACATCGACAGCGGAATCGAACCCGAACGTCATGGCCGTTGCTTCGAGATCGTTGTCGATCGTCTTCGGCACGCCGATGCAGTTGATCCCGGCTTCCTGCAATTGTTGCGCGGTGATCATTGAACCATCTCCGCCGACGATGATCAACGCGCCAACGTTTAGTTCATCGAGAATCTTTTTCGCCCCGGCAATGACGTTCTTAGGCACGACGGTGCGATCGCCCGCGCCGACTTTGGCCACGAAATGGCCGCGATTGGTCGTGCCGATGATGGTCCCGCCGAGCGGCATGATTCCGTTGGTGTTCCGACGATCGAGAATGAGATGATCGCCGGGCGGAATCAGGCCTTCGAAACCGTCACGGAATCCAATCACTTCCCAACCGAGCTTGTCGGCGGCAAGGACGACTCCGCGCAACACGGCATTGAGCCCGGGGCAATCACCACCGCTGGTTAGAACACCAATCCGTGATCTCATCTCATTGGCAATCGTTCAGAGGACCTTTTTTGGATCGACAATGCGACCGCTGGCTACCCATTGATCGTAAAGTTGCCAGCCTTTCTCCACAAGTCCGGCCCCCTCGCCGAAACGATCGGTGCTGCCTAACAAGACGACAATGATCCGCCGCTGATAAACCGTCGCGTGGTCTTCATCGATCTTGTTAACTTCCGGCTCGCGCGTCGCGGAAAGAACCAGACAATCTCCCGCACGCGCGGTGCGACCGGTCTTTACGCCATCGATCCCGTGCGCCCCGATCAGCTCATTCGTGTTACGGGTCATATAACGCAACATGCGCCCGGCCCGTTCAAATGAAATCAGGCGCTCCTTTTGTGAGACGTAGAAGCGAAAGCCGGCCTTGGTCATGGCGTAACGCGTGAGCCGGGCCATGTCTTGCGCGGTCGAGAATGGCAGCGGTTTCACCTTGTAATCGCTCCCGTGTGGATTCACAAAGCGCGTCCGGTCCATTTTCAACTGTTTGGCCAGCGCGTTCATTTGGCTAACGAATGCGATCACGGGCGTAATTTTTGAGCCCGATGACGCGGGCACCAGTGATTCCAGCGTCGATCCGACATGATTTGCCAGCGTATAGGCGGCGATGTTGTCCGACTGCACGAGCGCGGCGTAGAGCAGATCGCGCAAATCGATCCGGTCGCCGGGTTGGAAGCCGATGTTGTTTTCGGTTACGCCAACGAATGCTTCGGACGGGATCGTCGCGATTTGGTTCAGATCACCGCCGCGATGCTCGGCCCAATCGAGCACAACCATGGCCGTGGCGATTTTCGTGAGACTGCCAATCTGGCGCTTCTGGGCCGGCTCCTGCGCATCGAGGATAGCGCCGGTTGTCGCATCGACAATAATATAAGCCTGCGCCCCGGCGGCAGAACGGACGCTGCTCGCGAGCGTAACAAACAAGGCAAAGCAAAGGAAAAAACGCTGCAGGCTTTTCACGATTCCCTGGAACGTGTGGATGTTAACCCCGGGCGCGGGCGATGCAACCCGTGTGAAAGTTCCAAAGAAACTTTAGGCTCCAATATTCTATCGAGCGCAGCGCTTCTTGGACTTTGATGCCTGGAGCTTTTCTGGCGCTTGGAGATGGGTACCTGGAGCTTTCCGGGGCGGCTTCGTTACAGTACCGGCGACGAATGCGCTGCATATCGCTCCGGATTCGTGCTCAGGACGAGATAAATCCGTTCCGCTGCGTTGCGCAGATCAAAATGAGTCGCCTTGCCCAGGCCGCTGGCACGCAGTGTTCCGAGCTTACCCTGGGCGCGGCTGCCACCCTCCATGTCGAATTCGTACACGACCATGTGCCGCTGCACATCGGTCACGCGCACATGCAAGACGAGGAAGGATCTGCCAGCACTCGTGAATCCAAGGAAAAACCGCGCAATCGGACTTCCACCGTCAACCAGCCTGAATTCGCCGTCGATCAGCCAGCCAACCCGCGGCGCCTCATGATCTTTCAGGATCCGCACCGGCGCGATGCGCTCGAGTTCTTCCTTCATGTCTTCGGCGAGCTCTACTGGCGTCAGCGCCTTCCGGATCGGCATTTCGCCGACGGACGCGGCCTCGTCGCCTTCAAACACGGCATTGTCGATGCAAAATGGGCGAACGTAGATCGCGCGTGGGTTGCTTGCGCCCACGCCGCAATTTGTCGTCATATAAACACCGGAGCCCACGTCTTTAGCATCGGTCGGGGCGGCTACGCCACCGCCGCCCGGGGTGGCCACGTCTGTGTGCGAGACGACCATCGTCGCACAGGAGCAAAGGAGGATGCTGGAGAGGATGACGAGTAACGATTTCATAGGTTCTTAATTAAGGCCATTCGCCCTTGCCCGGTCATTGGACAAGAGACAGACCGTTTTTGATGCAACTCTCGTGCCGTATGAGCGGGAAAATGCCGGCTGATTATTCTCCCGGTTAGGTGCTTCTGGCCCGGCTGATCAGCAGTCGCATCACAAGATAAACCAGGAGCGCCGAAGGGATGGCCAGGAACATGGAGCCAATAAACGCGGGCCAGAGTGTCGGCCAAACCACGCGCGAAAAGACGTGCCAATCCAGATAATCATGCACGCCAAATTGCCGAAACCGGATCCGATGCGCCGCCGGGCGGCTCAGCGCCCAACATCCCAAATGATATTGCGCGACGTAGATCGCCGGCATCGCCCAGATCACGACGTCATTCAGCGTGACACAAATCGCGGCGGCGACCTTGTTGCACCGGGCAATCCAGGCGGTGGCAATCGACAACAATGTCTTCAGCGGATAAAGAGGCGTAAACCCGAAGAAAATCCCTATGGCCGAGCCGAGCGCGATTGAGTGTGGCGTGTCGGCGATCGTCATGAGCGTCATCTGATGCGCCACCAGCCAGCGCTTGAGCCGGACCAGCGGCCCAGGCAGTCGCGCTCGATCAGCGTACCGCCGGCGAGATCTCCTCCACGAACAACTGTAAACTAAAACAGCTCCCCCGTCCCCGGCCATGCGGGAACGATCTGGCCCAGCGCTTTGCGCAACCGGGCAGCAGCCCGCGGTGCATAATCGAGTGCGTTATTGTTGAAGACGACGTGGACTTCGTCCGCTTCGCGCGCCAACCCTTCGCTCCGTTGCGCCACTTCCTCGATCTCGGCGTCGTTGTAATCGTAATTGAAACGGGTCGCCACGGTTTTGCCGGTGATGTAGGCGCGCGCGTTCCGTCCATGCAGGCGGAGATAGGTCAGCCGCGGATTCGTTATCTCATTCAAATCCACCGGCATGATCGTGAAATGATTGGCCGCGGGAGCATCAACATTGACAAACGAGACATTTCTCGCGCGAAAGAAATCGATGGTCGATCCTAACTGATCGCCCATCGTCCAGTTCCGATTCCGCAATTCAATGGCCAGACGATAATCGCGCAGCATGTCGATGAGCTGGTCGAGCTCGTCGAGCCGATGCTGGCGTGGCGAGAATGCCGGTGAAAGTTGCAACAACAACGCGCCCAGTTTCCCGGCGCCCTGCAAGATCGACAATGACGGCCGAAACGCATCCACGATCGCTTCTTCCAAATCGGGCTTCAGTTTAACTTTCCCTTTCGCATCGAGCTCGGCCCGCGCCTGCAAGTTTGGCGGCAAATATTTCGCCGGCGTCGAGTGCCGCGAGAGCGCCTGATGCAGTTTCACGTCGAACGTGAACTGGTCCGGCGTGGCGCGGCACCAGCGTTCCACCAAACGCGGCTCGGGCACGGAATAGAAAGTCGAGTTCACCTCGACCATCTCAAATTGCTGCGCGTACCAGCCGAGCCGATCGGCCGCCCGCATTTTTTTCGGATACCAATGCTCGACAAAAGCCGGGTCCGACCAACTGGCCGTGCCGATAAGAATCTTTCCAGCCATCTAGGGTAAAATGCCTTCAGACCCCAGAATTCAAAGCTATAACCAAGGAGTGACGGTTTCCCAACCATCACGTCTTACTCGACGGCTGGGAAGCCGTCGCCCCTTGAGAGGATCATCGCGGCTGCGCCGATTTCTATGATTTCATTCGGCGCTGGCCGTATACTCAAAATGGCCTTTTGCCTCAGTAATCAAACCAATTCTTCAACTGCCTCGAATCAAACCAACTCTTCAACTGCTCGCGCGCAGCTTCGACCTTAGTATTCAAGAGGGCTCGGCGATCACTCGGGTGGACTCTTTCACTGCCATTTGCTGGCAATTTTGGAGTCACAGTGGCAAGCAACGGAACGCCTTTCATTTCAGGCGGTCCGTTTCTAACTGACGGAATTCTTTGCGCGGCTGTGAGGTCCGGATTTGCAGGAGTAGACTCGTGCGGTTTGCCCGAAATCTGATTGCTCTTGGCGCTCGAGGAGCTGCTCGCCACGCCGGAACCTTTGCCTGAATCTGGGTCTGCTTCCTTTGTCGGGACTAAGGCGAAGAGACCGGCTTGAATCATTCCGGCTACAGCCAGGTAAACTTTCAAGGCGCACGCATTGCAGCGTTGGCATAGATCGACCAGCGACATCGGTTGATTATAGGCGATTTGCCAGATCTCCTCCGCAACGGGCCGAAGCTCTTCGAGATGGTTGTCCGGCCAAACGAAATTCAATTGCTGCCGCTTCAATAGCGCGCTGTTGTCGCTCATCGACTTGCGGAGGCTGTCGAACTCATCCCGCATTTGAACCGCTTGGATCAACATTTCCTCGGCACTCGCGGTGATAATCTTCTGCTCCGTCCAATCCACGTTCGTCGGCAATTCCTTGGAAAAAGAGAAACTCCATGCTTTGCGCGGCTGAATGAACAATTGCCAGAAAGCCTCTTCGCCGAGCAGATGCTGAAAACGGCCCCGGCGCGGCGTCCCGTTTTCGAAATAGAACTCGCTCACGGTTTCGCCGCGCTCGTCGCTAATCAGGAGGGCGCCGGTGCGCATCGAGCGAACGATGGTTTGATAAATCGTGATCAGATCGAAATTGGCCAGGCTGCCGGAGAGTTCACTGCCGGCTTCAGACGACGGTCCACCAGTCCGGGTCTGGAACAATCGCCGCCCCATCTTTTCGCACACGAAAAGGAAGAATGACGGAACGCGGCGCAGCAACTCTGGGAAATCTTTCGCCGCGAAACATTGGACGCTCAGCGGCGCGCACGCCCGAGCGGTTTGATTGCGGGGCATCCGAATAAACGCGCCTGTTTCGCCAAAGATATCGCCTCGGGACAGCACGATCGAGTCTCCGGGCAGGGCCGGTTCCGAGGCGAGCTCGACCAGGCCACGATTGATGATAAAAAGCTCCTTGCTTTCCTCGCCAGCGGAATAGACCAGTTCACCCTCGGTGTAGTGTCTCACACTGGAGAGTTCGCCGACGGCCTTTAACTCCAACACTTGCAAGGAAGTGCAATAAGCAAAGAAATCGCTCTGCAGCATTCTTAACCAAGGGAGCAAGAGTCGTGCGGAAACCGGCCAAGATCCAAAGATGCGCTCAACGGTCCGCTCACTTTGCCGAACGCACGAACGCAAACGCAAACATCCAAATTGTCATTCTGATCCCGCAGTCGCGGGAGAAGAATCTCCAATCATTCGTTCCATGATGTTTTCGATTGCGATGCCCGACCGCGCGCGTATTATTTCGACGCGGGGTGGAGCAGCCTGGTAGCTCGTCAGGCTCATAACCTGAAGGCCGCGGGTTCAAATCCCGCCCCCGCAACCAATTCACTTGCCGCGCGAACTGCTCTGCGCGAGAGTCGCGCCCTCAACTCCGGCGGAAACAACGATCCAGAGTAGCTCAGTGGTAGAGCGGTCGGCTGTTAACCGATTGGTCGTAGGTTCGAATCCTACCTCTGGAGCCATTCGACGCGCCTTCGGCTTGCTCATGGCCTCCCGGCCCGCCAAAAACAACACATGTCTCTGATCGAATCTGCGCAGCGAATAGTCCCGAGCTTGTCGAGCGACATCCCCATTGTATACATTCTGCACCTTCAATCCGGCGCTTTGTATGCAGCTCAACGGCCAACCACTTCAACTCGAGCAAATCGCCACGGTTGCGCTTGGTAACGAAGAGGTCGAACTGGCCGCCTCGGCGCGGCCGCGCCTGCTCGCTTCCCGAAAAGTGATCGAGCAAATCGTCGCGCGCGACGCGATCGTTTATGGCGTGAACACCGGCTTTGGCAAGCTGTCTGATGTGCGCATTCCGCCCAATCAAGTCACCGAGCTGCAGCTTAATCTCGTGCGGAGTCATGCCTGCGGCATCGGCAATCCCCTCTCGGAACCGGAGGTGCGTGCCATGATGTTGCTGCGCGCCAATGTGCTCGCGCTTGGGTTCAGCGGGATTCGCGTGGAGATCGTCGAGATGCTTTGCCAAATGCTCAATCGGCGGGTGCATCCAGTTGTGCCGGAGAAAGGATCCGTCGGCGCGAGCGGCGACCTCGCGCCACTGGCGCATCTGGCGCTGAGTTTGATCGGCGAAGGCGAGGCCTTCTTCGCCAGCGAACGAGTCCCGAGCGCAGATGCATTGCGTGAGGCGAAGTTGAAACCGGTGCGACTTGAAGCCAAGGAAGGGCTCGCCCTGCTCAATGGCACCCAGGCGATGCACGCCGTTGGCGGATTGTCGATCTTGCGCGCGAAACAGATCTCGCGCGTGGCCGATATTTCCGGTGCGATGACCCTCGAAGCGCTTAGAGGCACACCCGCGGCGTTCGATCCGCGCTTGCAGGAGGCGCGACCGCATCCCGGCCAGAAAGAGGTCGCCGAACATCTGTTGTCGATCTTGGAAGGCAGCGAAATCCGCGAATCGCATCGGGCGAACGATCCGCGCGTTCAGGATGCTTACAGTCTGCGTTGCATGCCGCAGGTCCACGGCGCTGTCCGCGGTGCGCTCGCGCATTGCGAAGATATTTTGCTCGTTGAATCCGCTTCTGCGACTGATAACCCGCTTGTCTTCGCCGAGAGCGGCGACGTGATTTCCGGTGGCAATTTTCATGGCGCACCGCTGGCGCTGGCGTTCGACTACGCGGCCATCGCCCTAACGGATTTGATGAGCATCAGCGAACGCCGAATCGAGCGTCTGCTCAATCCCGACATGAACGAAGGCCTGCCTGCGTTTCTTGCCCGCCATCCCGGCATGGAATCCGGTTTCATGATCGCTCACGTTGCCGCCGCCGCGTTGCTGAACGAAGCCAAAGTGCTGGCCCATCCAGCGAGCATCGATAACGTGCCGACGAGCGCGGGCAAAGAAGACCACGTCTCGATGGGTATGACCGGCGCGCTCAAACTGCGAGCGATTGTCGATCTTGCGGAAAACATTTTCGCCATCGAGCTGCTCGCCGCCGCTGAGGGTTTGGAACATCGCCGTCCGCTCAAATCCGGGGTCGGCGTCGAACGCGCCTTCGCCGCGCTGCGCAAGATCGCTCTGCCGCTCGTGCAAGATCGTTCCCTTTCGAGCGACATCGCGCGTGTTGCGGAGGCGATTCGGCGAGGCGATTTTGACAGCGAAACTGGAAAGTCATGACGGAAAAACGAATTATCCGCGCGCCGCGCGGAGCCGAGCGCACATGCAAAGGCTGGCATCAGGAAGCGGCGATGCGGATGATCATGAATAATCTCGATCCCGATGTCGCGGAAGCGCCAGATCGGCTTGTCGTTTACGGCGGAACCGGACGCGCCGCCCGGAGCTGGGAGGCGTTCGACGCAATTGTTCGCTCGCTGCAAGACCTCGAGAATGACGAGACGCTGCTCGTGCAATCGGGAAAACCAATAGGCAGATTCCGGACACACGACGAAGCGCCGCGCGTTCTGATTGCGAACTCGAATTTGGTCGGCCAATGGAATAATTACGCGGAGTTCAACCGACTCGAGAGGCTCGGCCTAACGATGTACGGCCAAATGACGGCCGGCTCGTGGATCTACATTGGCAGTCAGGGAATCGTGCAAGGGACGTTCGAAACATTCGCCGCCGCGGGCGCGAAACATTTCGGCGGCTCGCTCGAAGGGAAACTTGTTTTGACCGGCGGGCTCGGCGGAATGGGGGGCGCGCAGCCGCTCGCCGCCACTATGAACGGCGCGATTTTTCTCGGCGTGGAAGTCGATCCGGCGCGGATCGAGAAACGATTGAAAAGCGGTTACTGCGACAAGATCGCGTGGTCACTCGATGAAGCGCTCAAGCTGATTGACCAGGCGCGCCAAAATCGACGATCTCTTTCCGTCGGACTGGTTGGCAATTGCGCCGATGTTCTGCCGGAAATCGCAAAACGCGGAATCGTCCCCGATGTTCTGACCGATCAGACCAGCGCGCATGATGCGCTGAATGGCTATGTGCCGAACGGAATGTCGCTCGAAGACGCACTGGCGTTGCGCGCGAAAAATCCCGACGAATACGTGGAGCGCTCAATGCATTCCATGGCGGTGCACGTCGAGGCGATGCTGGCGCTGCAAAAGAAGGGCGCGGTCACATTCGATTATGGAAACAACATTCGGGCGCAGGCACAGAAGGCCGGGGTGAAGAACGCGTTCGACATTCCGGGATTCGTTCCAGAATACATTCGTCCGCTCTTTTGCGAAGGAAAGGGACCGTTTCGCTGGGTCGCGTTAAGCGGCGAGCCCGGAGACATCGCTCGCACCGACAAACTGGCGCTTGAATTATTTCCCAACAACCAAACGCTCGCGCGCTGGATGAAACTGGCGAAGGAACGAATTCATTTTCAGGGTTTGCCCGCGCGGATTTGCTGGCTGGGTTACGGCGAACGCGCCGAGTTCGGCGTGGCCATGAACGATTTGATCAAGCGCGGCGAAGTCAAAGCGCCAATCGTGATCGGTCGCGATCACCTCGATGCCGGCTCAGTCGCGTCGCCGAATCGCGAGACTGAGGGAATGATCGACGGCAGCGATGCCATTGCCGATTGGCCGCTGCTCAACGCACTCATCAACACCGCCGCGGGTGCGTCATGGGTTTCCGTCCACAACGGCGGAGGTGTCGGCATCGGTTACTCGCAGCACGCCGGCATGGTCGTCGTCGCCGACGGCACGGAAAACTCCAAGCGCCGCCTCGAGCGCGTTCTGACCAGCGATCCCGGCATGGGGATCCTCCGCCACGCCGACGCCGGTTACTCGCGCGCCATCAATTTCGCCGCCGAGCATAAGATCGACATCCCGATGCCGCCCGAAAGGCGTGACTGAAAAACGGCTGCGCACATTAGAACTCACGCCGCCGGATTTAGCTGCCCTGTGCAGGACGCGTTAGCCGTGGCGAGTAATTCATCCTCGACACAAAATTTGCGACGGTTATAGACCGCCGCTACAGAAGACGCTGTCGCCTATGCAAAAATTGATCGAATGCGTCCCGAATTTTTCGGAAGGACGCGACCCGGGTGTAACTCGTCAGATCACTGATGCGATTCAGTCGGTGGCAGGCGTTTCGTTACTCGATGTCGATCCTGGGGCGAGCACGAATCGCACGGTCGTGACGTTCGTTGGAGATCCCGACGCGGCCGTGGAGGCGGCGTTTCGCGGCATCAAGAAAGCCGCCGAGCTAATTGACATGCGCAAGCACAAGGGCGCGCATCCGCGCATGGGCGCGACGGATGTCTGCCCGTTTATTCCGGTGAGTGGCGTCACTTGGGATGAGGCAATCGAATGCGCAAGCAAATTGGGAAAACGCGTTGGCCAGGAATTGAAAATTCCGGTTTATCTTTACGAACGAGCGGCCAGGGATAAATCGCGGGCGAATTTGTCGATTATACGCGCGGGCGAATACGAAGGGTTCTTCGAGAAAATCAAACAGCCGGAATGGAAACCGGATTTTGGGCCGGCGGTGTTCGATGAGAAATCAGGCGCGACGGTGATTGGCGTCCGAGACTTCCTCGTGGCCTACAACGCGAACCTGAACACGAAATCGGTGCGGCGCGCGAACGCGGTGGCGTTTGATGTGCGCGAGCAGGGCCGATTCAAAACCGAAGATGGCACGCCTTCGGGGAAGAAGATCCTCGATGCGAAAGGCGAGCCGGTTCGGATTCCCGGCATGCTCAAACACGTAAAGGCGATCGGGTGGTTTGTGAAAGAATACGGGATCGCGCAGGTCTCGATGAATCTGACTAATATCGAAGAGACCCCATTGCACGTCGCGTTCGATGCCTGCGTCGAAGCGGCCGCAAAACGCGGCCTGCGTGTGACCGGTTCAGAGATCGTCGGAATGGTGCCGAAGAAATGTCTGGTCGATGCCGGACGTTATTTTCTGCGCAAACAAAAATGGTCGGAAGGCGCGGCGGAAGAAGAATTGATCGACATTGCTATTCGCTCGATGGGTTTGAGCGAACTGAAGCCTTTCGATTCCAAAGAAAAGGTGATTGAATTCAAGATCGACAGTGACTCCAGGAAATCACTTTTGAAAATGAATCTGCGCGAATTTTGCAATGAAACGTTGAGCGAGTCCCCCGCCCCGGGCGGCGGCTCGGTTGCAGCGCTGATGGGCGCCCTCGGCGCGTCGTTAGGCGGAATGGTGGCGAATCTTTCCGCGGGCAAACGCGGCTGGGACGATCAGCTCCAGTATTTCAGCAATTGGGCCGTGAAAGCGCAGCAACTCAAGGATGAATTGCTCTCGTTAGTGGATGAAGACGCGGCTGCGTTCAATAAAGTCATGGACGCATTCGCGCTGCCCAAGGGATCGGCTGAGGAAAAGGCCGCGCGCTCGGCGGCAATCGAGCAAGCAACGAAATACGCCGCCGAGATTCCATTGAAGGTGATGGAAACGTCCTTCAAGTCCTACGAACTCCTTTCAGACATGGCTGAAAAAGGAAATCCCGCATCGATTTCGGATGTCGGGGTGGGCGCTCTCGCGACGCGGGCCTGCATTGAGGGCGCTGCCATGAACGTGCGAATTAACCTTTCGTCGTTGCAGGATGAAAAGGTCAAATCCGATCTGCAACAGAAGGTTCGCGAGTTGCGCACGAAATCTGACTCTGAGTTCAAGAGAATTTTCGAGGCCGTGGAAGCGAAACTCAGGTGACTTCATATGGAGGGCGGCCGCGCCGTCGGCGCCCTGATATTTGGGACACGACGGCGCGTGTCCCTCCAGCATTGTGAAAACCGTCGCCGTTCTTCACGTCTCGCAACTGGTCACGCTGGCTGGACCCCGCCGGCCACGCGTGAGGGAGGAGATGTCAGAACTGGCCATCATTCCCAATGGCGGGATGCTGATTCGCGATGGCCAGATCGACAGCGTCGGGCCGAGCGAGGAGATCGAGAGGAAATCGGACGGTGCCGAGGTTATCGATGCTGGAGGGCGCGTAGTTCTGCCGGGATTTGTCGATGCTCATACGCATTTGGTTTTTGCCGGGAATCGGCTCGACGATTTTGAGAGACGCACACGTGGTGAGAACTACGAACAAATTGCCAAAGCCGGCGGTGGGATTTGGTCAACTGTGGAGAAGACGCGGTCCGCGACCGCAACGGAACTCTTCGAGCAGGCGAAGAAATACGCCGAATGGTTTTTGAAATGCGGCACGACAACCGTTGAAGCCAAGTCCGGCTACGGATTAACCGTCACTGACGAACTAAAGATTTTGGACGTGATGCGGCGATTCAAAGAGGACACGCCACTCGAGATCGTGCCGACGTTTCTGGGCGCGCATGCCGTTCCTCGCGGAATGAGCACGGATGAATATGTCGATCTAGTGATCAACGAGATGCTGCCGCGGGTGGCATCGGAGGAACTGGCCGAGTTTTGCGATGTGTTTTGCGAGCGCGGTTATTTCGACGTTGCGCAATCGAGAAAAATTCTAAGCACAGCGAAAAAGCTCGGACTCAAATTGCGCGGGCATGTCGATCAGCTTTCCAATTCTGGCGGCGCGAAGTTGATGGCGGAGCTCCGCGCGACCACGGCGGATCACTTGGAGAAAACGGATGAGAATGGAATCGCGGCGCTGAAGTTGGCGGGCGTCCAGCCCGTGTTGTTGCCGGGATCGGTGTATGCGTTAGGATCAACCGGTTATCCGCGCGCGCGGGAAATGATCGTAGCGGGGTTGGCGGTCGGTACTGGCGACCGATTTTAATCCCGGCTCCTCCCCTGCGCCAAGCATGGCGATGGTTTTGTCGCTCGCGTGCACGCAAATGAAAATGTCGCCCGCGGAAGCGATCACCGCATCGACCATCAACGCGGCGTGCAGTCTCAATCGCGGCGATACCATCGGATCGCTCGAACAGGGGAAGCTGGCTAACTTCTCGATTTTCGATTGCGAAGATTATCGCGAGCTTGCGTATTGGTTTGGGATGCCCCTAACGCATTCGGTCTACGTAAAGGGCGAATGTGTTTTAAGGAGCGGCGGTCTCTAGCCCGCGATTTAGCGCAACTAATTCGTGATCGTTACAGGCGTGCCAGTGGAGACCGATTTGAAGAAGGCTTCGGCCATGAATTCCGGCATTCGGATGCACCCGTGCGAGGCTGGATAGCCGGGGAGATAACCGGCGTGGAGTCCGAATCCGGGAGCGATCTGCATGTAGTATGGCATCGATGCTCCCTTGAAGTGCGTGCCGGGCGGTTTGGGATCCTTCTTCACATCCACATTGGGCATCACGACGTGGTCCGCCGCATCGACATAATCACCATACAAACTGGAGGCGTGACCTTTATCTTTCTGGATAATAGAGAAGTGACCGTGCGGAGTGTTTCGGCCCTCGCGGCCGGTGGAAAGTTGTGAGATCCCGACAAGCAATCCATTCTTGTAAAAATATGCACGCTGCTCGCCCAGGCTGATCTTGATGGACGGCTTCCCGCCGATGCCGTCGCCATCCCAGTAGGAAACGTTGTCCACAGGCGCGCCAGTGGATGGCGCCGGCCCGTACGGACCGCCGAGGTATTGTGTTTGACTGGAGAAGCGCGGATCTTCGGCACACCCGGCAACAAGGCAAACCGCGGCAGACAGCAACAGGGCAAGACTGGAAGGAAACGAACGAAACATAAGGAATTTTTGGGAGAAATCTCTTATTTGCGCGCGTCTGAATGTCAAGTCGGCCGGGCGAAGTGCACGACATTTGCTACGGCTTGAATTGTGCTTGGTTTCATGCAGACTTCCGCCCATCTTCGCCCCCCTTTGATCTCATCGATTATGCCGACCTACGAGTATTCCTGCCAAAAGTGCGGCCAGAATTTCGAAGCCTTTCAGTCGATGCGCGATAAGCCGTTTCGAGAGTGCCCAAAAGAACTCTGTCGGCTGGCGAAATGGGGTCATGGAAAAGTGAAGAGATTGCTCGGCACCGGCGCGGGCATCATTTTCAAAGGCTCGGGGTTCTACACCACGGACTACCGGACCGAATCGTACAAGGAAGCGGCCAAAAAAGAATCACCTTCGGTAGTGAGCAGTGCTGAAAAAGCCAGCGCGAGCAAAGAGGGCGTCGCGAAAACCGGCGCGGCAACATCGACGGCGAAGAAGCCGAACAAACCGGGCAAGGAATCTAGTTCGTGACCAAGCTGATTTGTCCAGAGTGCCAGCACGAGAACGAGGCCGAGCGCATTTATTGTCATGATTGCGGGGTGCGCTTGGATCGCTCAGCGGCATCCTTGCGCCAGGCGCCGAAGGAGACGGCAGCGCAAAAGCACCAGCGGGTCCGGAAGTTATTCAACGCGCGCGGGGCAAAAAACCGGTTCCTCATTTTGCGCACGAGCAAGCTACTGCTTGCCGCGGTGGGCCTGGCTGCGTTGATCCAGATGATTTTGCCGCCAGATTTACCCTCTCCGCCCGAAAACTCCGCCGGGTTTTCGCAAATCAATTTCGATCTTGAGAACGCTCTTGAGCGACACGACGGGGCACGGCTGCAATATTCCGAGGACCAGGTGAACGACCACCTCCGCTACGCGCTCAAGGTCAAGAAGGCGGCACTGAACAAGCCGTTTCTCGAATTCATACGCGGCATCGCACAAATCCGCGAAGACCTTTGCGCCATCACGGTGGAGCGATCGATCTTCGGCTTGTCCATCTACACCAGCGGCAGTTACTCAGTCGGCCTGCATTCAGGAAAGGCGTCGGTGACAAACAAAGGTGGTCAGATTGGGCGCCTGCAGATTCATCCCGCCGTCTTCCAGTACACCGGGATAATCTTTTCGGACGTCTGGGCGGCGCTGGATCGAGAGCGGAAATTAGTCGCGAAGATGAAAGCGATCGAGTTTCACGACAAAGCCGTTTCTCTAATCGCGCCCGGACCGGGGCAATAAGAAGAATCGGCGGACCCGCCCTTTCGCCCCGCCGCGAGTCCGCCGATCAACCAACCGAAAGCAGTTTAGTTCGTGGCTAGCGCAACCCCATGGTGGACAGCAGGTCGTTGCTAATTGCGCCATCAACTGGCATACGGTGCCTGCTCTCATAAGCACGTATGGCCGCTCGCGTTTGTGGGCCTACGACACCATCCACCGCGCCGCGGTAATAGCCTTCATCGGCCAACTGGCTCTGCACTTGTTGAACGACAGAGTCACTGGTGTAGCCGTGAGCGGGCTGACCGTAATAGGAATAGCCGTAGCTATAGGGGTAATAGTTATACCCATAACCATACGGCGAATCCCAATAGTACGGATACCACCCGTATGCGTACGGATAGCCGCCGTAGAAAAAGAACCGGTTGCCTTGATGATGCCGCCAATTGGTTCCCGAATGCCATGTCCCGCCATATCTGGAGCCGCTATAGCGCGAGTAATTTCGCGCCACGTGGTGTGCCGTCGCAGGCGGGGCTGAGATCATCGCTCGTCCGCCGCGGCTGTGCTGAGCCTGACCCAACACCGGCGACGCCATTAACACGGTTGCCGCCAAGCAACTTATGAAAATTATATGTTTGGATTTCATGTACTCCTCCTTTTTCCTTATTCATTACACACCGGAAAGGGCCAAATGTTGCGCGCTCCTGCTTCCCTTTGCCATTTCACCAAGCCAAGCGGGCATACGTTGGTGGCGATGGCTCTCCTGTTTTGGCAATCCGTGCATGCAGCGTTGCCCGAGCATAGCGTTAGTCCTTCTCAGCAGTTTATCGTTTACGGCGGCGACCCGCTGTTGCGCGGAGCCGTTTCCCAGCTCGCCGAGCGAACCAAATCGAATCTGCTCTGGCTGCTGCGTCGGCCGGACCACTGGAAGACGGTCATCGTCATTAATCTCGAAACGCCACAGGCGAACCTGCCGGAAGTTCCACCGGCCGAGCTCCGATTTGGTCAAACGGGATTCGGCTTAAAACTGCAACTCGATCTGGTCATTGCAACAAACGTGGATGCCTCCTTCGTCGAGCGCGAGTTGCTTCGAGCGATCCTGCTGGAGATGATCTATCGCCGGAAATCTGACCTTCCCGCCGGCGCAGCTTATGTCCAACCACCGGATTGGGTGCTGGATGGCGTCTCCGCTCTCGCGCCGGGTCGCGATCGGAGCGAATTGATCGACGCGCTGGCCATGATTACCAAAACCGTATCGCTACACGAATTTCTTCAGTCCCAACCGATTAGCGATCTGGATTCGACTACCCGCGCGCTGTTTCGGGCCTATTCTTATGCCTTGGTGGAGTTGCTCGTCGATCTCGCCGATGGCCGAGCGCAGTTGTCCCGCTACATCGACAATCTCTCTACCTCCTCCAATGATCCGCTTTCCGATTTGCAGGCACAGGTCCCAGCGTTGCGCAATGGTGCTGAAGCACGGTGGAAATCGAAACTGGCCGAAATCAAAGCTGCGCGAAAATGTGAATTGCTCAGCTTCGCCAAAACCGGGCAACGTTTGGATGAACTGCTCAAGATCGGCCTCGGCGGCGCACCGCCAGAAATAATCGACGTTGGCGAACTCGTATGCCGCCGAAGACTCGCGCCGACGGAAAGAGCAGCGCTCGTGGAGCTGAGCCGTGACTTATCGTTGCTCACCACGCTCGCTCATCCCCTGATGCGGCCGATTGTGCGCGAATATCAAGAAATTGCTTCGCTCATAGCCGTGCAGAAGTGGAGACGCCTGGCCCGTCGCCTCACCGAAGTCAATGCGTTGCGCGATCAGGTCGCGGCCCACATGAACAAAATCGATGATTACATGAACTGGTTCGAAGCCACTCAGCTAACGAATAAAAGCGAGAGCTTCACCGGTTACTTGAAAGCCGCCCAGTTCGGAGCCGCCCGGTCCCGTCGGCGCGATTCGCTCTCGGTCTATCTCGATTCCCTTGAGAACCAGTTGTAGTTCCCAACGGAGCTGCCAACGCTGCGACACGTGAGGCGGACGCTGTCCAGAGTGCAACCATTTAACCTTCCGTTGTTGCCAGCGCCAGCGGCGCATCGGCTTCGAGCTTGCCGGCGAACCGGTTCGTCATATAAGTGAGCAACAAAACCCAGAAGGAAAGCGCGAGGCCGAATAGCGGGAATTGCAGGGCCAGCGGTAACGAATAGATGATCGCCATTACTGGAATCCAAACGGCCCATGTCGCGAGCAGAGTCGGGATGATTTTGTCGCGATAATGCTTCCACGTGAAAAGATCGCGCACCGGTTTGAGGGAGACACCACTGTTTTTCCATTCGTAGGTCAACACGCCAAACGGCGCGGCGAACAATGGATTGTACCCAAACTGATCCACGCAAATCTTTGCGACGACGACCGGCAGGGTGACGACGTCACCGAGCCAGGCCGCTTCGCTGCGATAAAGAAGATCGACCAATGAACCGTCGAACCCCCAGATCGGCACGGTGAAAAGCAGGTTGCGCAAATTCCGCCTCTGTGGCCGGCCGCGCTGAAAAAAAGCGATCAAGAAAATTTCTGGCAAGATCGCCCCGGCTGCGATCGACGCGAGGATCACGAAGCCCAAGCCGTGGGCGCGCTTGTATTGCGCGAGCTGGTCCAGCGCCCAGGCGATGTTTTGGTTGGTGTAATAAGCCACCAGCAACGCCAGCATCATGGTCTGAATAAAAAGGGCTGGCAGCGCGTTTGCCCGCGCTGCTTCCCAACCAATACTCAAAGGTGATCGCCGTTCTTCGGTCACAACACCAACTCTACACGACGCACCGTCTTCGCCTTTAGTAACCAGAGCGGTTGCCCTACAAAAATCATGAAAAAAGCCAGGAACGAATCTTTCCGATTCACCGCGCCGGCGGTGTTGATACCCCGATCGACGTATGCTCCGCGAGCAACTTCTCAAATTCCGGATCATCGCGAAGCGGGTCCCATTCCCAGCGGAATTTCAAATCGGTTCGCGTGATGCTGTAGTTCGCGGTGTCCACGGCGCCGGGAACAGACAGCAAATATCGGAGCAGCTCAATCGCGCGTGCGTTTTCACCGGTGCGCGCATAAATCAACGCCAGGACCGCTTTCATGACTGTACCGTCGAGCGCATCCTGGGATTCGGGCCGCAACTCGACTGCACGTTTTCCTTCGGCGATCGCGCGATCGTTATCACCGAGCAAAGCACAGGTCAGTCCAAGAAAGGCGTGCCGTTCCGGAGCATCGGGCGCATCAGCAACGGCGGCCACAAAGAAATCGCGTGCTTGGGAAAGTTCCTTCTGCGCCGTGGCGCGGTCTCCACGCATGAGCGCGATCACGCCGGCGAAATAACTTCGCGGAGCGTCCACGCCATTGAAATAAGAAAAGGTATCCAGCGGCGAGCCAAGCAGCGCGCGCTCGGCCGCGGCTGCATCGCGATCGATTAAGCTCGCGTCGATCCGCACCGCCGTGACCGCGCCGTCCGGGTCCTGGCCCCGAGGCACAGTCGCCATTTCGCTCTTCAAACGCGCGGTTGTGCCGTGGATCCAAAAATCGACATAGCCGATTTGCGTCTTCGCGTTAAGTGAATCGGGTGTGAGTGCGAGCAACCGCTCCGCCGTCGCCTCCGTATTCGGCCAGTCGCGCATGGCGCAATAAACATAAAGCAGATCGCGCAAGACATTCGCGTTTTGCGGATCGAGGAGAAGGATTGCTCGATAATCGGCAACCACTTCCTGCCAGCGGCCCTGGCGACGTTTGATCGCGGCAATGTGCCAAGCGATCTGGCTATCGTTAGGCAAAAGCGCTTTCGCAACCGCAAATTCGCGCAGCGCGCTGTCGTAATCGCGTTTGAACCAATAATCGCAAAGACCGAGCGCGTGGTGTCCCTCCCCCAGCGAAGGATCCAGGCGGGTCGCCGTTTCCGCCTCATTTCGGGCGCGTTTTGCCCACGTTTCCGTTGGCTCATAAAAATGGTAGATACGCGCGCACGTCCGGGCCAGCCCCGCATGAGCGAGCGCAAATTTCGGGTCGAGCGTGATTGCCTGCGTGTAGAGTTGCTCCGCGGTGCGATAATCCTGGAGAAAATTGTCCGGCCTGAATTCGTATTGCCGGGCCTGGAGATAAAGATCGTAGGCTTGCGGATTGTTCGTTGGTTTCTGCGCGACGCGGGCTTTTTCTTCCGGCGTCAGGGTGGCACGAAGTGCTTCGGCGATTTCGCGGGCGAGCTGCCCCTGAATGCCGAGCGAATTGTCGATCGATGCCTCATAACGATTGGCCCAGAGATGTCGATCTTGCCGCGCATCGATCAACTGCGCGTTGACGGCAACCCGGTTGCCTTCGCGCCGGACGCTGCCTTCCAGAATATTGGTCACGCCCAACACCGTGGCGATCTCACCCAGGCCGACGCCTTTTTTGCGCCCATGATACCTCTCCACCGAGGTGCGGCTAATAACGCGCAGATCGTGAATCTTGGCCAGACTGGTCAGGATGTCGTCCTGAATTCCGTCGGCAAAGAATTCCGCCGATTTATCGTCGTTAAAAGTTTCGAATGGCAATACGGCAATGCTTTTTTCCAACGCAGAGGACGCGTTGGTTCGGTAAAATCGAAACCAGGCTCCAGCCGCGATAATCAGTCCGAGAACAACCATTGCAACCACGATCGCGTTTCGCCTGCCCGGGCGGGCAGCCGGGCGTTCCAATTGCGATTGCTTAAACTTTTGCGGCAACTCGCGATTGCCGATTTCATCGTTGAAAAGACTCACCACGAAAATCGGGACGCCATGTTTCAGGGTGTATTCTCCGAGCTCGTGCAGACAAGGCCGCCACTGACGCGAGTGCGCGAGGTCATCGGCCGCGCGTTTCGAAAGCAGGATGTGCCCCGCGTCGCCACAATCCATCACGCGCTGTGCGATGTTAATGCCCGCGCCGGCGATATTCGGGCGATTGTTCACGTCCGGCACTTTGTTAACTGGTCCGCTGTGAATCCCCATGCGCAGCCGAATCTCGGGATAACTTTTTAATGCCTTGCTGATCTCGATCGCACACCGGATCGGCCCCTCCGGGCGGTTGAAAAACACCAGCGCCATGCCGTCGCCCGTCGGAATTCGCACCAGTTTACCCGCTTCTTCCGCCGCGCGAACTTGCGGCGTGTCTCGCACGATTTGGCTGAGTTGCTCCTGAAGCTCTCGCTGCTCGTCCAGCAGCAATTTCGAGTAACCGACCACGTCCATGAACAAAACATGGCCGATCTCCAACTGAACATCAGCGGTCTGAGCGGGCATATCGTGTGGGCGGCAAGAACTTCCGCGATTTTCTATATTTCTGAAGTAGTAATTTCTCGGCGTTTTCTTTGGTTCAACTTGGACTGTAAACCATCATTCATTCTCCAACGAAGCCACAGATCAAAAGCAAGCGCAGCGCCATTTCGTGACCTGTGGAAGGCCGGTTCTCTGTCCAACTGGGACAGAGCTGGAATCCAGATCTGTCGCTAAACCAGAAGCGGTTCTTTCAGTCGTGATGCCGCGATGCTACCTTGACGGATGGCGTTTCAGCTCGAATCGAACTATAAACCGCGCGGCGATCAGGGGCAGGCGATCGCCAAGCTGATTAAGTCTGTCGAAGCCGGCAATCGCCATCAGACTTTGCTCGGCGTGACCGGGTCGGGAAAAACGTTCACGATTGCCAACGTGCTCCGCGAAGTAAACCGGCCGACACTGGTAATCTCGCACAACAAAACGCTGGCGGCGCAGCTCTACTCCGAGTTCAAACAATTCTTTCCGCAGAACGCAGTCGAATATTTCGTCAGCTACTTCGACTATTACCAGCCGGAAGCCTACATCCCCCGCTCCGACACCTACATTGAGAAAGATTCTTCGATTAACGAAGAGATTGAACGGCTCCGGCTTTCCACGGCGAGCGCGCTCCTGTCGCGCCGCGACGTGATCGTGGTGGCAAGCGTTTCCTGCATTTACGGCGTGACTTCGCCGGAAGATTACCAACAGATGCTTCTGACGGTGAAACGCGGGCAGCATATCGGGCGCGAAGCGGTGCTCAGCCGCTTGGTCGACATGCTCTATGAACGCAACGACATGAACTTTTCTCGCGGCCGTTTCCGTGTGCGCGGTGACGTCGTCGAAGTCTACCCGGCAACGGCCGATGAAGAAGGCGTTCGGCTCGAATTTTTCGGCGATGAACTCGATGCGATCACGCGGTTCGATCCTCTCACCGGTCATGCCCATGAGGCGCTGAGCGTGATCACTTTTTTCCCGGCAAAACAATTCGTTACGCCGGCGGACAAACTGAACCGCGCGCTGCGCAGCATTCGCGAAGAACTGGAACAACGAATTGTCGATCTTGAGCGGCAAAACAAACTAGTCGAAGCGCAGCGGCTCCGGATGCGAACTGAATACGACCTGGAGATGTTGCAGGAAATGGGGTTTTGCAGCGGGATCGAGAACTACTCGCGGCATTTGTCCGGGCGCCCCCCAGGGTCGCGCCCGTACACGATTCTCGATTTTTTCCCGAAAGATTTTCTCACGGTGATCGACGAGTCGCACGCCACGGTCCCACAGATTGGCGGAATGTATGAAGGGGATCGCTCGCGCAAGACGGTATTGGTCAATTACGGATTCCGCTTACCCAGCGCCCTCGATAATCGACCGCTCAATTTCGATGAATTCATGAAAACGACGAACCAGATGATCTATGTGAGCGCAACGCCGGCCGAATTTGAGATTCAGAACAGCGTGGCGGGCAACGCGAAATATTTTCCGCACAAGCGGCAACGCATCGGCGTGGATGAACCGGTGCCGTTTGTGCTGCCTGGAGGCAAACCCGCCTCCGCCTTGGACGGGCTCCGCCGTGGCGAGCGCCCAACGTCCAATTCGGAAGCCCACGTGTCGCGGACTGATGAACCGCCCGAGAAATTTGATGTGCACACACCGGGCGCGCCGCTCGTCGTTGAGCAGATCATTCGGCCCACGGGACTTCTCGATCCAAAGATCACAATCAAACCACTCAAACACCAGATCGACGATACCATCGAGCTTTGCCGCCAGCGGGTAGAGCGCGGTGAGCGTGTGCTGATTACAACGTTAACAAAACGAACCGCCGAAGATCTGGCCGATTACCTGCGCGATGTCGGATTGAAAGTACGTTATTTGCACAGCGACATCGATACGATCGAGCGCGTCGAAATTCTGCGCGGACTGCGCGCAGCGGATTTCGATATTCTGGTCGGCATCAATTTGCTCCGGGAAGGTCTCGATCTTCCCGAGGTTTCGCTGGTCTGCATTCTCGATGCGGATAAGGAAGGTTTCCTTCGCAGCCAGACTTCACTGATTCAAACGGCCGGCCGCGCGGCCCGTCATGTGAACGGCGAAGTTGTGCTTTTCGCCGATCAAATGACGCAAAGCATGCAAGCGTTGATCTCGATCTCGGAATATCGGCGTGCCAAACAAATGGAGTACAACGAGAAGCACGACATCACTCCACAAACCGTCCGCCGCGCCGTGCAAGAAAGTTTGCACACGATCTTGCGCGGCCGCGAGATCGCCGCTTCCGTCATTCAGGAGACCGGTGGCGATTTCAACGTGACCGAGTTGTTGCGCGAGCTCGAAGATGAAATGCAACGCGCCTCAGCCAATTTAGAATTCGAACGCGCCGCCCTCCTGCGCGACCAAATCATGGAAGTAAAAAACGGCGCCGGCATCAGCAAAATCGAGCCAAAGCGAAGGCCGGTGAAGTATTCGTCCCGCAGCCGCGGGACCGGGCGCCGTCGCTCGCGCGTGTAAGGCGCCGCGCGTCTGTGTTGGGTGCTGGACGCACGCCATGGCGGAGCACGCCCAAGGGCGGAGGCGCTTGGACGCCTGCTCGCGATTTATCGGAGTTGAGTCTTCTTTTTCTCACCGGCACAACGTCGTCAGGGCACGCAACCTGCATGATGTTTCCTTTGGCCAATCTATCGCGCCTGACGTACCTTCATATTTTTCACCAAACACGTGCCTGCTTCGCACCGATCTTCCACTCCAGACGTTCCGCAACCGGCCATTCTTCTGCTCGAAAAATACGACGCTTTGGCAGCGGCGATTTCCTCGGCGTTGAAGAAGTTTGCGCCGCGCCACGCCTCGATTGTGGCCCATTCGATTGATGAAGCGGAGGCGCTCGCCGGTAAAACGAAGCCGGACCTGTTTATTATCGATTTTGACCCATCATACCCCGGACTGTCTGAGTTTCTGCAAAAAATGCGCAAGACGCTGGCAGATACGCGGACGCTCATCCTAACGGGACGAATTCCGGCCGAAATCAAAACCGGATTCCGCGGATTTGGCGCTTTGCGATTCATGCAAAAGCCATACGACGTGGCCACGTTCGGCGCGACCGTCCAGGCCCTCCTTGTTCCTGTTGGCCTAACTGAATCGCACGGCACACTGCGTACCCTGGGCCTGGCCGACATCGTCGCGCTGCAATGTATTGGCGGGCGCACGACGATTTTGGATGTGAATGGCATCGCCGGCGATACGGGAGCCGTTCAGATTGCCGACGGTCACATCGTACACGCCGAAACCGATCAAGGCAGCGGCGAAAAGGCATTGGTAGAAATGTTCAAATGGCCGATTCCACGCGTCCAGGAAACGGCCAAGCGAGTCTCCGTCGCGCGGACGATTCAAGGTCCCTGGGCGTCGGTCCTTCTCGACGCCTGGCAACGCGCGCGCCCCGAAAAAGCCGAGGAGAAAAAGCTGCGCGCGAAAACCGGGAAGAAGATCGTAATTGTCGATGACACAGAAATGCTCGTCATTTTCGCGGAGGACGTGCTCTCGACCGCCGATGCAGAATTGCAAATCGCCAAAGCGCTGACTGGCATTGACGGACTCAAAGAGATCGAGCAGGTCATGCCCGATCTCGTCCTGCTCGATTACAGCCTGCCGGACATAAACGGCGACGAGGTTTGCCGCCGTTTGTTGGCTAACGAACAGACGGCGCTCATTCCAGTCTTGATGATGTCGGGTCACGTGGCGGAAATGAGCGCAACGGCAGCGAAGTTTGAGAACGTTGTGGCAACGATCGAGAAACCATTCTTGTCAGAGCCGTTCGTCGATCTGGTCAAGAAAACCCTGGCATCCGGGCCGCGCCCGGAGCCTGCGCGCCGTGGCGGTATCGCGCCAAAATCGGAGCCGAAACCAGCCGCGCCAGCAAAGGCACCAGAAGCCATGATTGAGTGGCCAGTGTCGGCGGAGCCAATTTCTGGAGCGCCGCTGCCAGGGTCATCGTTCCCAGCTACAGCCTTCGCAGCACGTGCACCTGCCGAGAAACCGGAACAGGTGGAAGCTCCACCTGTTGTCCCTCCCGTCCCTTCAATCCCTGCTCCGGCTCCCGAAATTGCACCACCGCGCCCAGTGGAATCGCCCGCATTTTCCGCGCTAGTGGCCACCGGTGGAGACAACGAAGTCGTGCTTGGGATTTTCCTCGAGGTGTTGTCGATGCAACTCACCCCAGAGCTGCGAATGGGAGCAATTCGTGCCCGGCCGATTTCACCGACAGTCTCGCTCCATTTTCTCTCACCAGCCGCGCGTGGTGCTTTGCCCGAAAGCGGATTTCAGCTCGGCGCGACCGAGTTGGACGAGAAGGGCCGTCTCGCAACGCTCCGCCTAATTCCAACAGCCAAACCATTTCAACCGGCCGCGACACGCAACGCGTTTGAGATCGGCGGGGTCGCGCTCGTTCGGGGCGATCATCGGGCGCGCGTGCAACTCACGCCGGCCGGCACGACCCCTATGACGATGGAATTGTTAGCGCGACTGGAACTGAGCCGCGTGGCGCTTTCGGCGACGTTTCAAGTAGGGCATCTGGTCCTGAAATGGCGCAACAGCCTGGTGCGAATCACGCTCGATCCAAAAGCGCCCGAGCAGAGTGGCGCTCTCTTCAATGTGGCGGTAAAACTGGACACGTTAGGCCAAATTTCCGAACTGCTGCTCAACGCCAGCAAATAACCCCATTCGCCCCGTTAGTCAGGTGGTCACCTTGGGCTCATAAGCCCAGCGCTTTAAACGTCGCATCGACATGTTGGAAATGAATTTCCAGCGAACACAGCCGGTCGATTTCCGCCGCCGAAAGTTTGGCGGCAATTTCGGGCTCGCGTTTCGCGTTATCGGCGAAGCTTCCCTCGCCCTTCCATGTTTTCATCGCCGCCCGTTGCACCGCTTCGTAGGCGGTCTTGCGCTCCAGACCGGCACGCGTCAACGCCAGCAAGATTGATTGGCTGAAATAGAGACCTTTCGTTAGGGCGAGGTTCTGCGCCATCCGTTCCGGATAAACCTGCAACTTCTCCACCACATCGCGTAGCTTGGTCAGCATGTAGTCGAGCAGGATGCATGAATCCGGCAGAATAATTCTCTCCGCGCTCGAGTGGCTGATGTCGCGCTCATGCCAAAGTGCCACATTCTCCAACGCCACCAGCGCATTCCCGCGAATCACCCGCGCCAGCCCGCTTAATCGCTCGTTCGTTATCGGGTTGCGCTTGTGCGGCATGGCCGAGCTCCCTTTCTGGCCTTCGCCGAAAAATTCTTCCACCTCGAGGACTTCGGTTCGCTGGAGATGACGAAATTCCGTCGCCCACCGATCGATGCTCGAGGCGATCACCGCCAGCGTGGTCATGAATTCCGCGTGCCGATCGCGCTGCACGATTTGGGTGGAAAGCGTCGCTGGTTTCAGTCCGAGCCGTTCGCAAACAACGCGCTCGATCGCAGGATCGACATGCGCGTGTGTCCCGACCGCGCCGCTGATCTTGCCGACGCGAATCCGCTCGCGCGTTTGCCTCAGCCGCTCGTGCGCCCGCCCAAATTCATCGAACATCAGCGCCAGCTTCAACCCAAACGTAATCGGCTCGGCGTGCACGCCGTGACTGCGCCCGATCATCGGCGTCATTTTGAACCGGCGCGCCTGATCCGCGATCGTCGATCTTAGTTTCTCCAAATCGCCCAGCAAAATGCCGGTCGCTTCGTTCATCTGAACAGCCAGCGTGGTGTCCAAAACGTCCGATGACGTCAGCCCCTGATGAATCCAGCGTGCCGCCGGGCCGACCGATGCCGCGACATTCTCCAAAAACGCGATCACATCGTGATTAGTGCGCTTCTCGATCTCCAAGATTTCCGGAATGGAAAACCGCGCCCGCTTGCGAATCTCCGCCGCATCATCTTTGGGAATCTGGCCCAGTTCCGCCATCGCCTCGGAGGCCAGCACTTCGATTTCGAGCCAAATTTGAAACTTCCGCTCGTCCGACCAGATCCGGCGCATCTCCGGACGCGAGTAACGATCAATCATGCGAGCAAGATAAAAGCGCCCGGCGCGAGCGAAAAGCGTTTTCTGGGAACGTTTTTAGCCAAGCGCTGTAGCCGCAAACGCTTCTCAGGCCGCCATTGGTCTAACGAGACAAGATGAGCGAATCGCCGCGTAGAGCGAGGCTGAACTTGGATTACGTGTTTCAGTCAGTCGAAAAGTCGTTTTCGCACCGGCAACGATTCGCTTCATCGATTTGGTTAGGTCGACGCATCGTAAAGGGCCCGGCTACGTTTTCTCCGCTGAGACTGCGTCCTTGACCGACTCAACGTGTTCTTTGATCTGGTGCACCTTCGGCTCCACTTCATGACGGATTAAATCGTGCTCGCCTTGCGCGAGCCGCTCTATCCGCTCCGTCATCGCGTGCAGTTCTTTCAACGTCGCATCCTGGCGCGAGGAAATGCGATGCATCCACCAAAAACAAACGCACCAGCAACCCAGCCCAACCCACGTTAGAACGAAGAGGATCATATTACCAGTTCATTGCTGGCGTGTGTGCGCGATGGAGATCGCCAAAGCGAGCTCAGCTTTGACTAAATGTAACGCGATGCTCGATCTATTTCCCCATCGGGGCTGGCGCTGGAGTGACGGCCTCCTTGTGTTGCGCGCAGGCTCCAAGTCCCAAAGCGGTGAGCAGAACGGCTATGATCATGATCATTTTTAGAAATTTCAATCTATCTCGCCTCCTTTCGTCGCAGGTTGCTCCGGTTCGTTTAGGCGGAGAACCAAGCAGAAGCAATGCTTTTCTTCACTTTTTTGAGCCGACACAAATTGACCGGGCCGATTTATTTTGCGTAGCCGGTGGTCACGACTTCCTTTTTTTGTTGTGCACAAGCTCCCAATCCCACGGCATTTGGACTGTTGCGCAATCAGCGATCGCATTTGTGCCACAAGGAACGCACAGTCCTTTGCGCGTTGAATCATCTGTGATTCTGGTATAATGGCCCGTAAACTTTGCCAGCGTGATTCGAACGGTTGTCTTCATCATTGCTTTTGGCCTTTGCATAAATGCGGTTTGGGCGAGCGACGAAAGATCCATCGAGAAGTTGCGTGACGCGCTCGTGGCGCTCGCCGCAGACGTAGATCCAGGCGAGGCCGAGCTGGTGTCCGTGACGGCGCACACCGCCTCGCGCAGCCTTGCGCGCGAATATCGCGTCGTCTGGTTCTCAGGGTTTCAGAACTTACTGATCCACATGGGCAAGCGACAACGCGGCTATTGCGCACATTATACGCGTGATATCGGCGAACGCCTGCAAAAGCTCAGGCTCAAGACGCTGGTGCTTCATTGGGGTGCTGCTTATGCCGGAACCCCGTCCGAGAACAATTGTCTGGTAGTCACCGCACGCAATCAGCCTTTCGAGGAGGGCATCATCATGGATGGCTGGCGTAATTCCGGCCAATTATTCTGGTGTCCACTCAAAAAGGACACAGCCTATCGTCGGGTTTGGAACCCATTTTTGCAAAGATCCCCCGACGGCAGAGCCCTCGACAACAGCTCGGCATGGAAAGAAGACCCGCTCTACACCGCTTGGTTGCAGGACTACAAACACATTTACAAATGGCAATGGCAACCGGCAGCGCGATAACTTGTTAGCCACGCTACCACTTTTTGAAATCGCCCTTGCTTTGTTGCGTTTTTATCACGTTGCCGGCATCATCGTAAACACGGATCACAGCATTGTGTGAGCGGCTGTAGTGTTCTGCGTAAATATCGCCTATTTCCCGAGTCCATCTGCCGTCCAAAATTGGCGGCAAATCTCTTTTTGTAAGTCGATGGAGACGGCAATCCGCAACGGGGGCAGCCTGCCCGCGGACGCTCCCCGCTCGCGAAAGCTTTCGGAGTTCGGCGTTGGCTTCATTGATGCACCTTGCTCCCGCTTATCACTCCAGTCGGCTTTCTCAATGAAACTTCTCATGCGATGCGGACCACCATCTAACGAGGCGGAAGTGAGCTGTCGTCCTACAAAAATTTCAAGGCGCGCAAGTCTTCCCGGGGCTCATCGAAACTACAACTACCGAACGACGTGACAAAACGACGGCGCGCTTTGATCCGATCGGTCGCTATTTCCCGATCGCGCCAGGCAAACAACGTGTCGTCGAACGCGAATGATTTCGGATCTTCGTCCTCCAACATGGCGGAGGTTTGACCTTCGTCCCAGCCATGCTCGGCGGCGAGCACGCCGGCACCGAGCACATTCAAAAAACCGTGCATTTTCGTTTTCACTTCGTCACGAAACTGTCGAATCGGGTGATGCAGCCCGGCGGTAAATTTGATCCGAACATGATGTTGCGCGGCACTGACGAGCGCGGCTGCGATCTGCGGGGCCGTTGGAAATGCGTCGGCGGTCACGCCGCCCGTCCGCAATTTGTAGCCGAAGGGCCGGGCGTGCTTTTCCGACTCGTGTTTCACGAGCAAATGAATTGTCTTCTCGGCGGATTCGGCCGGCGTTTCCCAGAAAAGGTTAACCGGTAATTCGCCTAATGTGATCCGCGCTTCACCGAGGCCGCGAAGATCGACATCGATCGGCAGGACCATTTCCAATTGAGTAACGGCCACGCGATCTCCGCAGGTGGCCGAGAATCTCCGAATCGCCTCCACCGTTTCCTTGAGAGCAGTGCGAAAGGCCGATGCGTTTTCAGTCTTCGGTCCGAGCGCGGAAACGCGCAACGGATGTTTGTGATCGAATTCAGCCAAGCACGCGGCCGCGGCATCGAACCTGGCCACAGAAAGAACAAAAGCACTCAACATCCAGGCATCGGCCGAACGCACATACTGGGCCTGTTTTTTCAGGGCTGGTTCCAATTCGAGACTGCACGGTGGGAACATGCCGGCGTAATCGATCGAGTCGGTGAGCAGAGCGCGGAGCGAAGCGGGCATGGCGAGGAAACCTATCTGCTAATCGCAGGACGCAAGTTGCGGCGTCATGCTGAAGGAAGCGCGCAGCTCCCCGCGCGCCGGAATTGTTTGAATGCCTTCTTTTTTTTCAAAGGGGCGCTGATCGTGATGATCCGTCAGGCCCCAGCATGGCTCGAGGCAGAGGAATGGGCCGCCATCGGACCAGAGCGTCATGTATGGCACGCCGGCAAGATCGACCGTAACCCAACGCCCACTCGGAGGATCGACATAGGCAAACTCCCGCAGCGGGACATCGACCAGCTCGAGAATGATTGAGCCCGGCAATTCCGATTTGGGCCACGGCATTTCGCCACCAGGAAGCTCGATGTCGCGCGTTTCGCCCGAGAGATAGTTGTCTGGTGAAAAATGCCGGCGATACAGACCGCGCGGCATTTGGAGATGAAATGTGTCGAACGCCGTCGCGGCGAAGCCCGGATGCAATCCGAACTCGAGATGCGCCGTCAGCTCCGGCTCATGATTTTGGAACGCAAAAGCGACCGTCACCTTGCCGTGGTCGATCTCGTAAGTGAGATCGAGTGAAACGCGCAGCGGATATTCGGTTTTGGAGAAATCATCGGGCGTGATCCGATAGGTCAATGAAGCTGGTTCGTCCGTTTTCGCTTCGATCAAGTGCCATGTTTTCGAGCGCAGAAAACTGTGCGTCCCTCCCCCGATTTCTTGTCCTCGATACAGACTGCGACCATCCTTAAGTCGATGGAGGTAATAGCCCATCACGGTCGCATGATTGGCCCAGCCCGATGGCGGAGGGTTGATGTCGTCATCGCGATAGAGAAAGCCGATCCAATCGCCGGCTTCGTCCATGTGCGCGAGACTAACTAATTCCGCACCGAGTCGCGAAACGATGAGGCGGAGCCCGTTCTCCTCGTCAATGAGAACGTCGAGTTGTCGATCCTCCCGTTTCTCCTCGCGATGCGAAAATTTCATGAGTTGTAGAGGCGTTTGTGCCAAACGCCTCTCTTCTCAAAGGCGGGCGCTTGGCACAAGCGCCCCTACAACTTCGCACCTCATGGGAACAAGCCGCGCACTTGCTTGGCTTTGATGACTCGCTCGACACCGGTCGCCATAGCCGCGGTGCGATGCGAGATCTTATGTTCCTTAGCCCGCCGAATCACTTGCGCGAACGAATGCTCCAGAATGCGGAAAAGTTTGTCGGTCACCTCCGATTCGGTCCAGAGAAAGCTCTGCAACCCCTGGACCCATTCGAAGTAGGAGACGATGACGCCGCCGGCGTTGCAGAGAATATCCGGGATGACAAAAACCTCGTCCCAACGTTGATCCAGGACTCGGTCCGCGCCCGGTGTGGTGGGACCGTTGGCGCCTTCCGCCAGAATGCGGCACTTGATCTTGCCGGCGTTTTTCTCCGTGATCACGCGATCGACCGCCGCCGGCACGAGCACGTCGCATGGCAGAATCAGCATCTCGTTAGGATCGACATGATCGCCTTGATCGAACGAGCGCAGGTTTCCCTTTTTAATGACGTGCTGCTCAGCCGCTTTCACATCGATCCCTTTCGAATTGTAAATCGCGGCGTAGGCATCGCTGATCCCAACGACCTTGACGCCACTTTTGAGCGCGAGCGAAAGCGCCGCGACCGAACCGACATTGCCAAAGCCTTGCACAATGGCGGTGCATTTCTCTGGGTTCATTTTTAACATGTTCATCGCGCGCTCGATCAAATAAACCACGCCGCGGCCCGTCGCCTCACGCCGGCCTTCCGTCCCGCCGATGGCAACCGGTTTGCCGGTCACGATCTCATTCACGGCGTAGCCCATGTACACTGAGTAGGTATCCATGAACCAAGACATGACCTGTTCGTTCGTGCCCATGTCCGGGCCCATGATGTCGGTGTGTGGCCCGACGAATGGAATCATCTCCTGCATGTAACGGCGGGAAATAGCTTCCAGTTCCGTATGCGACACTTTTGTTGGATCGACCGCCACACCGCCCTTCGCACCGCCGTAAGGCAATTGGGTGAGCGCGCATTTCCAGCTCATCCACATGGCCAGCGCGGCCGTTTCGCCCATCGAGAGCGACGGCGCGAATCGCGTTCCGCCTTTGGTTGGGCCGAGCGCGATGTGATGCTGCACGCGGTAGCCTTGGAACGCTTGAGTGCTGCCGTCATCCATGTGCACCGGCAACGTCACGGCGATCGCCCGCTTTGGATACGTGGCCCATTCGCGGTCGCTTTTATCGATGTTCAGATAATCGGCGATGATCGCAAACTGATCGCACGCCATTTTAAAAACCTCGTCGTGATAGATAGTCATGGGAAAGGCGCTCGCTGGCGCAGGCTTCGTATTTCCGCTTTTGCAAACGACCCGTCAACCCCGAAAGCTTCCGGGGTCAACTCCGAAAGTCCGCCAGTCGGGCGGACTCGTCCTGTGGCGAGCCTTCGCGAGTCAAATCGAAAACGTTGTAGAGGCGTTTGTGTCAAACGCCTAGGCAAGTGCTGCTGTAGCGTCCGCTGTCCTCAGCGCATTTTTTTGTCGAAGCCGCGCGTTTGTCCGCTGAGGACAGCGGACGCTACAGCAAGATCGACAATCGTTGTGCGCTCGGTAGTTTGGCCTCCAAATGAAAATTGAAACTGTAGCGGTCCATGCCGGACACACGGTCGATCCCGCGACGGGGGCAGTCGCAGCGCCGATTCATCTCTCGACCACGTTCGAACGTGATGTCGATGGCACGTACTCGCGCGGGTTCATGTACACGCGGAACGATAATCCGAATCGACGCGCGTTGGAGCAAGCGGTCGCTGCGCTGGAAGGTGGTGTCGAGGCCTGTGCCTTCGCATCCGGCAGCGGCGCGGCGATGTCAATCTTCCAAGCCCTTGCCCAGGGCGATCATGTGCTCGCGCATGTCGATGCTTACTACGGAACGTCGCGCATTTTGCATGAAATCCTGATGCCTTGGGGATTAGAAGCGGATTTCATCGACATGAGCAATCTCGCGGCAGTGAAAAAAGCGCTGCGCCCCAACACGCGACTTGCCTGGGTGGAAACGCCTTCAAATCCGTTGTTAAAAATTGTCGATCTTGCGCCGTTGACGAAGATCGTTCACGAAGCTGGCGCGTTGTGCGTGTGCGATAATACCTGGGCGCCGATTTTGCAGCGTCCCTTCGAGCTCGGCGCCGATTTGATTTTGCATTCCACGACCAAATACTTCGGCGGTCATTGCGATGTGCTCGGCGGAATTGTGATCGCAAGAGAGGAGAGCGATTTCTTCAAACGGGTCCGCACGATTCAATATTCCGGCGGCGCGGTCCCCTCGCCTTTCGATTGCTGGCTGATTCTGCGCGGAATGCGAACGCTACCATGGCGGATGCGGGCGCACTCCGAGAATGGGGCCAAGGTGGCGGGCTTCCTCGCGCAACATCGACAAGTTGAGCGCGTGAACTACCCGGGATTGCGCTCGCATCCTGGCCACGAAATCGCGGCGAAGCAGATGTCAATGTTCGGCGGGATGCTCTCATTTGAAGTAAAAGGCGGACGCGATGCAGCGCTGGCGCTGGCAGCCAATACGAAAATCTTCATCCGCGCCACCAGTCTCGGGGGCGTGGAAAGTCTGATCGAGCATCGCGCATCGATCGAAGGAGCGGGCACAACTTCGGCCGAAGGTTTGTTGCGCTTGTCCATCGGGCTCGAAAATGCCGACGATTTGATCGACGATCTCGATCAGGCGCTCGCGTAGGGGCGCTTGTATCAAGCGGCCTCGAGCAGGCCAGAGGCATGCACCTCTCAGCGCTAAAGGCGCGTAGTCATGTCGAAGCCTGGGGCACCGCCCCAGGGGACTCGACAAATGAAAGAAGCTCTCCAGCGCTGAAAGCGAGGTTCACTCCTGCCGCTATTTGGTTCTATGATTGGCGCCATGCCCCAGTCCCTTAGTAACGTCATCCTTCACGTCATTTTTAGCACCAAGAACCGCGAATTTCGACGAGCGTTGTGTCTGGGATTGACAATCGCCCACTCAATTGATTCGCGCTTTCAGCGCTTAATTCGGATGGGGAAAATCTTGTGCCTGGGGCGGTTGCCCCAAGCTAGAATTGACAAACCGCCTTTGGTGCTAAACGTCCAGGCGTTTGACACAAACGCCGCTACACCAATTTACGCCTAACAATATCGACCACGTCTTGGACTTCCTTCACGCGCAATAGAAAGGCGATGCTAAAAAATGTGGCAACGCCAACGGCGATGGTAATCAGCAGAGCGAGTAACTTCGGCCCGAACCGCAAATTTTGCCAGGCATCCAGCCACCAATAGTTCGCGGCCCAGCAAACCAGCGCCAGCGCCGTGCCGGCTACGCAAACTTTGGCCAGGCCACTGAGCATTTGCCGCGTCTCCAATCTTCGCGTGTGACTTCGCATCAACCCGTAAAGCAAAAGAAAATTGATGGTCGCGACGAGACTCGTCGAAAACGCCAGGCCGCGATGTCCCCAGCCGAGGCGGAACGTGAATAACCAGTTAAGAAAAAGATTCGTGCCGATCGCCAGAAAACTAACTAGCATCGGCGTATTGCGTTTCCCGATGGCGTAAAACGCCGGCGTCAGGACCTTCAATGCCGCGTATGAAACGAGCCCAATCGCGTAAAATTGCAGCGCACCAGCGGTCTGCCGAGTCATCTCAGCGGTAAACCTTCCATGTTGATAAAGCACGCTAATGATCGGCGACGCCAGCATGGCAAGCCCGATCGCCGATGGAATCGTTAGGAGAAATGCCAGCCGCATCCCGTGGGCGAGGATCCCCCGGAATTCGCTCACGTTTCCGACCGCGGCGCTTTTTGAGACTAACGGCAGCGTGACGGTTCCGATCGCAACGCCGAAGAGCCCGAGCGGTAATTGCATCAGGCGAAACGCGATCGTGAGCCAACTGACCGGGCCGTCACCGAGGCTCGCAGCGAATCCGGCGTTGATCAGGACATTGACTTGCACTGCGCTCGCTGCAATCACTGCCGGCCCCATCAGCGTGAGCACGGTCCGGACACCTTCGTCGCGCCAGTGAAAATCGGCGCGAAATTTGTACCCGACGCGATGTAGCGATGGGAATTGCCCGATCAATTGCCATGCGCCGCCGATCAACGTCCCCATAGCCAATCCTAGCAATGAACGCGCGCCAAAATGTGGATCGAACCACCAACCGATCGCGACCCCGCCGATGATCGAGCCGAGATTGAAATAGCTCGACGCCATAGCGGGCGGCCCAAACACATGCTTTGCGTTCAGCATTCCCATGACCAGCGCCGCGAGCGAGACCAGCAGCATGAACGGCCACATAATCCGGGTGAGCGTAATCGTTAGCGCAGTCTTCTCCGGCGACCAGCTTCCCCAGGTGAGAAGATCGATGAGTTGTGGCGCGAAGATGACGCCGACCAACGTGACGATACTCATGAAGATCGCAGTAAGCGTCGCGATCTTGTTCCCGAGTCGCCACGCCGATTCGTCCCCTTCAACCGCGATCTTTTGCGAGAATGTGGTGATGAACGCGGTCGAGAGCGCGCCTTCGGCAAACAAGTCGCGCAGCAGATTCGGCAGCCGGAACGCCATCAAAAACGCATCGAGATTTCGCCCCGCGCCGAACAGACCGGCAAAAATTTGCTCTCGAATCAGCCCAAGAATACGGCTGCACAAAACCGCCAGACCGACCACGCCAGTCGCGCGCGTACTGATTCGTTGCTTTTCCGCCTCTGCCATCGGCGAGATTGTAGGGCGTTTCTGCGAAACGCCAAGGCAGGCAACCGGAATTAAAGCCCCACCGCCAGGCGCACGCGCTGCATGACTTGATCGGCTACTTCGTTAGCCCGCTCTGCCCCGCGGGCGAGGATCTTATCGATGTACGATTTGTCGGCCAGAAGTTCCGCGCGCCGTTTCCGCATCGGCGCGAAATATTCCCAGAGCTTTTCGAACAGTTGTTTTTTGAACTCGCCATAGCCGGTGCCCCCTTTATCAAAGCGCTCGCGCATCTCGGCAATCTCCTCTTTCGAACCCACCAGCGAGAATAACTGAAAAATTGTCGATCGTGCTGGGTCTTTCGGCGCTTCCACCGGCGCCGAATCGGTCACGATGCTCATCACTCGTTTCCGCGCCTCCTTTTCGTCGCCAAAGATATCGATGTTATTGCCGTAACTCTTGCTCATCTTTTGGCCGTCGATCCCAGGGACAACCGCGGTCGCGGCTTGAATCCGCGGCTCGGGCAACTTAAAGACTTGTCCGTAGGTCTCATTAAATTTCACCGCCAGATCGCGCGTGATCTCGATGTGCTGTTTTTGATCTTTGCCTACGGGCACAATGTCGCTGTCGTAAATCAAAATGTCCGCCGCCATTAATATCGGGTAGCTGAAGAGTCCGACCACCGCCGGGAGGCCGCGCGCGAGTTTGTCCTTGTAAGAATGCGCCCGCTCCAGCAAACCCATCGGCGCGACGGTCGATAGAATCCAAGCCAACTCCGTCACTTGCGGCACATCCGTCTGCCGAAAAAGCGCGCCGCGTTCGGGGTCGAGACCGCAGGCGAGAAAATCGACTGCCACGCACCGGCTATTTTCGCGCAGTTGCTTCGGATCGCGCAGGCTGGTCAGCGCGTGATATTCGGCGATGAAATAAAATGTTTCGCCTTCCTTCTGGAGTTCAATCGCCGGCCGCATCATGCCGAAATAATTGCCGATGTGCAGAGCGCCGCTCGGTTGGATGCCGGATAGAATGCGCATGATCCCTACTCTGTAGCGGCGGTCTATGACCGTCGCAAACTTCTCCGCTAAAAATTGCGCCAACGCGTACGCGTGCGAGCCAATCACTCGTGATCGCGTCCTTGTGCGATTCGAGATAGTCCGCCAGACGACCGCTGGCGCTCTCGGGATGGGCCTCGGTGTTTTTCATTGGTGTGGATGTTTTATGGTGGCGTAGAAACGCCTAACGATCCGTGAATACAAATAGAGAGGCCGTCTCTATTCAGTGATGATTTTGTCCGCCCACTCCACCAAGGAGACAAAGATTTTGGGATTGCCAAACTTCGCCCCGTAGTTGGCCAGGTCCGCTTCCGTTACGCTCCGCGCTCGGGAGCACGCACCGCAGGCATAGATCGGTATCTTCTTGGCGACCAGTTTGGCCAGGACTTCGGACAAAGGCGGCCAACCAACCGGAACCACGGCGTTCGCAACTGACTTCCGCATCAGAGATACTGCTTCGCCGAGAAGAAAGATCTGAATCTCGTGTCCCGCTTCAGAAAGCGCATCGCCATGAAGAAAAGGGAATGCCGCCTTGGTTGGATCATCTGATCCCCAGGCGCTCTTCATAAGAATCTTGAGTTTTGTCGAATTTGTGGCGGCAGGGACAACCGTGGCCGCCGCGAAGAATGGAACGGCTGCAAGCCTTCTTAGGAATGATCGTCGTATCATAATCGTGGGTCTAACGAGAAGAAGCTGAGCCACCGCTCGGCCACCGCGGCGGGTAAACTTTGGCGAGCCTTGCTTGACCTTCAACTATCATCTTTCAACTCTTAACTTTCTTAGTACAGCGGCTATCGATTGGTTAGCCGTCTTTTCATGAATGCTCAAGCATCTTCACAATCGAATACAGCACGGCTACGCCTATCAGAACAAAGCCGATGGTTTTCAATGTCTTTTTGGCTTTCTCAAACTTTTCTCCCTCGGTTTTGGTAAAGAGTCGAGGCAACGTCACAAGAAGTAATCCGATAACGCCTGGAATGAGAACGTCGATGTAGCTCATATAGATGACGCCTAACGAGCCTCAGGATCAGCGACCGCCGCCGACAGCGGGCATCGCTTGTGGTCTGTGGTCAGTAGTCACGTTGTCCTGGTTTTCACGTTCGTCGGTCGTTGGCTTCATTGATTGGTTAGATGCATTCATTCGTTACTCATTGATCGAATGAATCCGGGAAGACCATCCTCCCGTCTTTATCGAATCCGAAAGTCACGCCAGATGAGCCTCCGTGTCCATCGGAAGCGAACCCGGTGTAAACGCGACCGGGAATGAGCTTCTGCGGTTGAATCATCGTGGTAAAACCAGGAGGCGTAACTCCGTACTGGATCGGCTGTGTCAGACCACGGCCGCCCAAGATGGACCACATCGCCTTCCAGCGGTCATCGTCGGTCCGCATAGAAACGGTGAATGACTCGATATCGGTCTTCGGACGTGTGGTCGAATCACGGTAAAACTCGAAGCGGATCGGCCCGCCCAGTCGCCCGCTCGCCTTAGAAACAAACGAGTAAGACATCGCCTCAGCAGCGATGCCAGCGGACAGCAATAACATGACGGCAACGACGCGCATTAGCATCTAATGAGAATTCGGCCCCAAAAATCTGCAATTAATTACAGATAAAATCTGTATAGTCCGATTGCTTCTTCGAGCACTTGAGAATCTACAACGAGCAGCATGGCGCGCGAACCGGATTTAGTCGTAACGCCGACCGATTCATCGGGCAAGCCCAAAACAATGAGTCAGAGGGCACGAGCGTCCGGACGAAGAGAAGAGCTAAACGCTGAACTCCGACAGCAAACGGAAAGAAGGATTTACGGGAGTAACATAGGAAATTCGTCATTCGTCATTTGGCTGACTTCCTGCTGGCAAACTTTCGCGACTACCATTAGATAAACCGCATCCATGGCCGAGAGAAATTCGCAACCGATTTCCGTCGTCACTGGGGGCGCCGGTTTTCTCGGCTCGCATTTGACCGATCGCTTGCTGTCGGAGGGCCATCACGTCATCGCGATCGACAATCTCATCACCGGCAATACCGCGAACATCGGGCATTTGGCCGGGAACGAAAATTTCCAGTTCATCAAGCACAACGTTTCGAACTTCATTTTTCTGCCGGAAGAAAAAATCGATTACGTGTTTCATTTCGCGTCACCGGCCAGTCCGATCGATTATCTCGAACTGCCGATCCCAACGTTGAAAGTGGGCGCGCTCGGCACGCATAACGCGCTCGGCCTGGCCAAGGCCAAAGGCGCGGCCTTCATTCTAGCATCGACCTCGGAGTGCTACGGCGATCCGTTAGTCCATCCGCAAAAGGAAGATTACTGGGGAAACGTGAACCCGATTGGGCCGCGCGGCGTTTACGATGAGGCCAAGCGGTTCGCCGAAGCGATGACCATGGCCTATCATCGCTACCACAGGATCGACACCAAAATCGTCCGCATTTTCAACACCTACGGCCCGCGCATGCGATTGCGCGACGGGCGCGTCGTGCCGGCGTTCATCGGGCAGGCGCTGAGCGGACAACCGCTCACCGTGTTCGGCGACGGCTCGCAGACGCGCTCGTTCTGTTACGTCTCCGACTTGATCGAAGGCATTTTCCGGCTCGCCATGAGCGATTTTCACGAGCCGGTCAACATCGGCAATCCGCGCGAAATGACGATCAAACAATTTGCCGACGAAATCATTCGCCTCACCGGAACGAAATCGACCATCGAATACAAACCGCTGCCGGTGGACGATCCCAAGGTGCGCCAGCCCGACATCTCGCGCGCGAAGAAAATTCTCGGCTGGGAACCGAGGGTCGATTTCGAGCAAGGCATCAAAGAGACCATCGACTATTTCAAGAAATCCCTAAACGCCTGACCGAACTACCAAACCTGGCCTTTTCTGAAAAGGTGGGCGGAAGTGGCATGATCGTGGCTCATCGGGCGGGCCTATGGATAGACGTTTTCCGGTCCGGTCGATTTTGGCGTTCATGATTTTGACGATCACGGCCACTCATTCCCGGTCGCAACCAGGAGTGGTCGTCTCATGGGGAGATCAGGCGATCCCACTTTCGTTCTACAATGCTAAGAGAATCATGTCCGTCACCGCGGGCAGCCAACACAATGTTGCGGTCAAATCCGATGGGATGGTTGTAGCTTGGGGGCATAACTATACTAACTGTAGTAGCTTGGGGCTACCCGACGCGGGGAATAATTCCTAACCCGCCAGGACTCGTAGACGTCGTGCAGATAGCGGCGGGCTATGACTATACTCTGGCACTCAGAGCAGATGGAACAGTTGTTGAGTGGGGCGATTGTTATCCCGGCGATTGTAGTGTGCCGCCGGGTCTCACCGGAGTGACACAAATTGCAGCCGGGGGAGAGCATTGCCTCGCGCGCAAATCCGATGGAACCGTCGTGGCGTGGGGATTTAACTCCAGCGGGCAATGCAATGTGCCTTCAGGTCTCAGCAACGTTATCGAAGTCGCGGCAGGTTGGCAACACAGCCTCGCCCTTAAAGCGGACGGTACCGTCATAGGGTGGGGCGATAATTTCTATGGCCAACGGAACATCCCTTCGAACCTCTTCGGAGTTCGTCACATTATTGCCGGAGGAAATAACAGTTTCGCTCTTGTGGATGCGCCCGCGATTGTTGTTTCCCGAAAAACACACGGCGTTGCGGGCGATTTCGATATTGAGCTTCCGCTCACCGGCACGCCCCATACCGAATGTCGTAGCGGCGGCCCGACCAATGATCATCGATTGGTCGTTACCTACGCGGCCGACGTTTCCGTCACTGGAAGTCCTCAAGCCGCGGTCACCTCCGGGGCAGGGCTCGTCGGCCGCGGCGGCATCGGTAATGGCGGCATGGTGGAGATCAACGGAAATACCGTGACCATCCCCCTGACTAATGTCGTCAATGCGCAGACAATCAACGTGACGCTGTTCGGCGTGAACGGCGGCGGGAACCTGGTCATTCCGATGGGAGTGCTCGAAGGCGACACAAATGGAAACGGAGCCGTCAACGCCGCCGACGTGTCGTTCGTAAAAGCGCACCTGGGTCAGGGAGTTTCTTCGAGTAATTTTCGTGCGGACGTAAACGCAAACGGCCTAATCGATGCATCCGACATCTGCGTCACGAAATCGCTAGTTGGCAGCGGTTTGCCCTAGTTCACGCGCGAACGAAATCCTCGGCTGGCAACGCAAAGTGCAGTTCGAAGAAGGGATTAAGAACGAATCGATTATTTCAAGAAATCGCTGAACCGCTGAATGCTAATCGTAGCGAAATGAGGTTCTGCTAGAGCTGGGATTTCCGGCACAGATCTTGCACCTCGTTGGCCTGAACCACCTCTTAGCATGCGCTTTCTGCTTATCTTTGTCTGTTGGATGACCGCATCCCTGCTCGACGCTTCTCAGTCTCGCCGGCGAGCCTCAGAAAGTGAAAAGCGATTCCTTTGGTGGAACTGACGCGTTGCGGGCGGACAGCCGCAAGCCTGTATCAGCGATTGCTACAACCTTTAGGGACATGTCGCACCCCAGTTCAGGCCCCGGCTGGTCAATTGTCGGTTCGCCGAACGTCAATACTGCACGAATCAACGAGTTAAGGTCGATCACCTGTGCTTCGCTCGCCGATTGTTGGGCAGTCGGGCGAGCGGGAGGCGACACTTACGGTACACTCATTCAACATTGGGATGGCCATTCCTGGGCGATCGTCAATTCGATATCACCAGGGCCTGGAAGTGATGAACTCAATGGCGTGACGTGCGTATCTAGCACTGACTGTTGGGCGGTCGGCTTCGATTACGATAATAGCCACGGTAACGGAATCTATCGCCCCTTGATCGAACGCTGGGATGGATTGTCTTGGTCCGTTGTACCCTCCGCTGATCTCGGAACAAATGCTATAGCTTACCTACATGGTATAACATGTATTTCATCCGCGCAGTGCTGGGCTGTTGGCTTTTATGCCGAGGCCCCTGGTCCTCCCAACTGGTATCGAACCTTGGTAGAACGATGGGACGGGAATACTTGGACAATTGTCCCTTCACCGAATTTCAATGAAACGCAAAATCACGCACTATTTGACGTGACATGCACCTCTGTAACGGACTGTTGGGCCGTGGGTGGGATCTTGTGGGCTCAAAGCCTGATTGAACACTGGGACGGGGCGTCTTGGACTATTGTGTCATCGTCAAGTCCCGCCAACGGCACCCTGAATAGCGTGGCGTGCCCTTCAAAAGCGGACTGTTGGGCGGTGGGATACTATACAGACAGCGGCGGCTACCACTCGTTGATCAAGCACTGGAACGGAACTTTCTGGAGCGTTGTTCCTCAATTTACAGCGCCTCAACCCAATCTGCTTTACGGCGTCTCCTGCCTGTCGAATTCAGACTGCTGGGCGGTTGGGGCGTCTTTAGGCAGCCCGAGTTACCGGACGTTAATTGGACACTGGGACGGCGCTTCGTGGGCTCTTAAAACTTCGCCAAATGTCATCCCCGGCAACGACACCTTGTACAGCGTTACATGCCCTTCGGAATCGATGTGCTGGGCGGCGGGGCTTGTGACCGGCAGCAGTTGGAGAACTTTAGTCGAGGAGTACTCTCTGACAGTTCCGCCCTTGCTCAGTGTGTCTTCCATCGCGAGTCACGGGAATGCCGGAACATTTAACATCGATCTGCCGCTTGCCGGTCCACCCGGTGTGGAATGCCGTGACCTTGGCGGCACATATTCCGTTGTGTTCACGTTCGTTAACGACGTGATCAGTTGCGGCAGCGTGGGTGGATCTGGCAGTTCTGTTGCAGGGGGTCCAAATCCGAATCAATGCACGGAAATTCTAACAAATGTCCCAAACGCTAATTACGTTACTGCTGCCTTGAATGATATTCTCGATTCGCAGGGCAATAGCGGCAACGTATCTGTGCAGATGGGCTTGCTGAGCGGCGATGTGAATGCCGATGGAGTTGTAAATGCAAGCGATGTGGCTCTGACAAAATCGCGGATTGGTCAGGTGGTTGACCAAACAAACTTTCGCTCCGACCTAAGTGCCGATGGCAATATCAACGCTACCGACGTGTGTATCGTAAAAGCGCGGTCCGGCGCAGGTCTTCCGTAGGCCGGACGTCTTAGTATTACCTGGTTTTTAAACCCACGCGCACGACCAGGAGAAAATCGACCATCGAATATAAACCGCTCTCCGTGGACGATCCCAAAGTGCGCCAGCCCGACATCGCGCGTGCGAAAAAAATCCTCGGCTGGGAACCAAAGGTCCAGTTCGAGCAAGGAATTAAGGAAACGATCGATTATTTCAAGAAATCACTGAAACACTGAACTCGAGCGCGACATTTTGCTGGCGCGCGGGTTTATTCGAGTGAAGCTCTCTCATGCGCACCCAGGGATTCATTTGGGGAATTGCTTTGATCGGTTTGGCGTTTTCTTTAGCGGCGCAGGAAACGCCGGAGGCAACCGCCACCCTTGCCTTGGATCAATCCGACGTTTTCAAGAACATCGATAGTTTTGCCTTGATTCAAGCGTTGCCGTTGCCGATTCAATCGAACCTGTTTCCGGCGGAATCATTAAGTCTCGGTGAAATGAAAAAGCCTTCTCCACGCCGTCGATCCGCGGCAAGAGACGCCAAGGATTCAGTGGACAGCAAAGACGTCTCCGCTCGCGCGCTGGTTCCATCGAATCCGTTTTATTACGGCGGCGAAGTCGGCGTTTTCTACGGGCACGCCACGGGCAAATTTGGTGGCGACGCGTTTGGCGGCTACGCGATCGGAACAGTCGGCAACGACAAATTGCAGATCACAGCGGGATCGTCCTATGAAGAATTCGATGGCCGCGGCGGCCGATCCCGCTCGTTCGGGCCACGGTAATTCGCCACGCGCGGACGAAGTCGGGAAATCGGCGATAGCTGACGTTACCATCACCTGTCCGGTGTGTGGTGCGCCCACGGTCCAGGAGAAATGCAAAATCATTTGTCGCAGCGACGTTTGCCGCGGACGAGTGATCCTGAATTGTTCTGAATTTTAACGGCGCAACGTCCGCCACCTGCTTTTCCCGCCATCCACTCCGGATCCGCGACCGCTGAGAACTTGACCGGTTAAGCCGGTCAAGTTTTTTGGCCAGAGGAGAACAAATGCCAGTTCAGAGGGCGCTCTGGTCGAAGCGTGGGGGCGTTGCCTTGCGACCGGCCGGAATGGCGTTTCCAATGCGTGTCGGAAATTCTTGTTCGTGGCAGCCGACCGCTCAATTCGACAATTTGAAATAGCTCTGTGCTGACCGGGTTTTCACTATTGGCGCGATAGAAGCGACGGTAACGGTTAGACCAGCTCGTTACCAGACCGACGGCTAAGAGCGTCCGCAGTTCATCCTGGATTGTGCCAAGGGCGAACCCAGTGATCCGGGCCAATTCCCGTACGTAGCGCTCCCTTACCGGACTGGAGAACAGCGCCCGAAGCACCGCTGCGCGCACGGGTGAAACCAGCACATCCAAAATCTCGCGCTCCGACTTTGGCTGACGTCTTTGTCGAATCACTTTCGCGGTCACTGCTGCGATCTAAACTTGACCGGTTAAACCGGTCAAGTTCTGAAAGCCAAAGGCGGTTAAAAACGTGGACTTCTGCTCGCGGTCTGGATAAAACCGGCCGGCGACACTAACGATTTCGTCATGGCCACTGCTCCGCGCATTATCACGCTGAATCTCGGTTCGCAGACGATCGGGCTGGCCGAGTTTCAATTGCAGCCGAATGGCGGTTTGCTCTGGCTCAATTTTCGGCGCCGCGAAATCACGGTGGACCCCACGGCGGAAGCGGATGCGGAACGCAGAGATTGCAGCAGCGTTGCGCGAGATGATGGAGGAACTGCGGCTGAAGAAAGGCGATGTGAATTTTGCCGTGCCGGGGCAATCCGTGTTCACGCGTTTTGTCAAGCTGCCGATCGTGGAAGAGGAGAAAATTGAGCGGATCATCTCCTTCGAGGCGCAACAAAACGTGCCGTTTCCAATCGATGAGGTGGTTTGGGATTATCAGCTCGTCGGCGGCGGCGCGGCGGAGCAAATCCAAGTCGTGCTGGTCGCCATTAAATCGGAGTTGCTCGATCAGATGAATGATTCGGTCGAGGAGACGGGCTTACAGACGCGGATTGTCGATGTTGCTCCGATGGCGCTCTACAACGCGTTTCGGTTTAACTATAGCGATCTGGGAGGTTGTTCGTTGCTGGTCGATATGGGTGCGCGCACAACCAATCTGCTCTTCATTGAGCCGGGGAGAATTTTTGCGCGCAGCGTGCCAATTGGCGGGGCGTCGATCACCGCGGCGATAACGAAAGAATTCGGCGAAACGTTTGCCGCAGCGGAAGTGCGAAAGAAGCGGGATGCATTCGTTAGTCCAGGCGGGGCGGCCTTGGAGGCGAGCGACCTCAGTGTTGCGCGCGTGTCGAAAATGATAGGCGGCACGATGACGCGTCTGCAGGCAGAGGTGATGCGGTCGATCAGCCACTACCGCGGTCAGCAACAGGGCCGCGCGCCGGAGCGGGTCTTTCTCTGCGGAGGCAGCGCAACGACGCCGTACCTGCGAGAGTTCTTGCGCGAGAAAATGCAACTGCCGGTCGAGTTTTTTAATCCGCTCCGAAATGTGGCAGTGGCGCCGAGCGCGCCGGTGGCAGAAATGACGCGGTCGACACATTTGTTAGGGGAACTGGTCGGTCTGGCGCTACGGACGGCCACGGCTTGTCCGATGGAATTGAACTTGCGCCCGGAGAAGGTGACGCGCCGGCATGATTTTGAGAAGCGACGGCCCATGCTGGTGATGGCGGCAGCTTGCGTTGTGTTGGCGTTGCTGGGGTGGGCCGGATATTACGCGCGGGCTGCCCGCGTGATGCACGAGAGCGTGAACCAACTTCAGACGAAGATCGACATGATGCAGGCAGCGGAAGGACAACTGGCCAAATTGAAGAAGCAAACCACTTCACTGGACAACGTGGCAACGCCGCTGATCGCGGTGGTGGATGATCGCAGTTTCTGGGTGGAGCTTTTAGGGGACCTCAACGCGCGACTGCCGAAACACGATATCTGGATTACGGAGCTAATCCCCACTTCAGATGGCCAGCCAATCGGAGAGAACGACGCGCGAGCCACAACGCCGTTAGCAACTACAGAGATACGGGCAACAACGACTCAAGCGCGAACTCGAACAAGACCCGGCGGGCCGGTGATTGATGGGATTCTGATCCGAGGTCTTTACCTGTTTAATCCGAAGCAGCAGGAAGTGGTGATAGATTACTTTCGCAGTCTCATCGGCTCGCGGTTTTTTAAGATCAACCCGAATGACCAGGCGCGCGTGATTAAGTCGAGCATCCCGAACAACACGGAGTGGGCGTTTGATTACGAGCTACACCTCGATTTGCGCAAACCGTTGCCATTGCCATGAAGGAGTGGTTTCAACAGAATCGATGGCTTGGCACGTTTCTAGTCGCGTTCGGCACGTCGATGTCGATTGCGCTGATTTTCCTCTGGATGGCCAGGAGCAGTTACGAGGAGGCTTTCGCGCGTTTCAAGGAAGCCGCCTTGGAACGAAACCGCCTGGAACGCCTCGATCCTTTTCCTAACGATAACAATTACAAGAAGATGCAGAACTTGTTCCGCGTTTATAGGACGGCGCTGGATGCATTTGAAAAAGAGATCAAGGGACACGTCTTGCTGGAGCCGCCGTTGGCCTCGAATGAATTTCAATCGCGCTTGCGCGAGGCGCTCAGCGTCACCGCCGAGAAAGCGCGTTTTAACGGAGTCAAGCTGCCGGACAAATTCTTTCTCGGGTTTGACGATTTTACCGCGGCGCTTCCGAATACCTTCGCCACACCATTGTTAGGCCAGGAGCTGGCACAGATTCAACTCCTGGCGAACATCTTGATCGACGCGCGCGTGGACGGCGTGACGGAATTCCATCGATCGCCCTTGCCGGAAGAGCGCGGCGTGGCCGCGACACCGACGGCGATGGTGGGCCGTCTTAGTCCAGCCCAGCCGACCACCCGACCGACAACGGTCCAGCGAAGCGTTGTCAATCTTAAGTTTACGGCGGCACCATCGGCCGCGCGCAAGGTGCTGAACGAGATCGCAAGCACGAACGAACAGTTTTTCATCATCCGCACATTACACGTGCGGAATCAGCAACAGAGCGGTCCGCCGCGCGAAGGTGAAGTTAGAGCGATGACGGTGCAGCCAACTTCCATAAAACAGCCGGGCGCGCTCAACTTCATAGTCGGCAACGAGCACATCTCAGTTTCGGCCAGGATCGAGATTGTGCGCTTTGATCTTTGATCCCGATAGCCGTGTGGTGCGCAAAATCGGTGCCGCTCGTCCCCAGGATTTGACCGCGCCAGTTTGGGTCACAGCCTGCCCACCGTGTGCGGGCGTTACGGCGAATGCCAGTCCGGCCCGGATTTTCGGCGTCGCGCCGAAACGGACTTGTCTCCACGATTCGCCACCTCCTAGGTGAGCAAGCCCAGGAAAAGTTCGCGAACGCCGGAGGCCTTCGCCAGATCGAGTTGTGCGATCGCCTAAAAAAAGCGAAGTGATTCGGGAATCGTTACATCCTTGCATTGTTACAAAGAAATTGCTTTAACGATTAACGGTTAACGGTTAACGATTCATGCTTCAACGCGGCAAAGCCAATGGACTGGATCAAAGCTAATTACGATCGGGTAGCGATGATTGCGGGCACCGCGGTGCTTTTTCTGTGCGCGATTGTCATCTGGCAGAAGGCGATGCAGTTCAGCGACAACTTCGCTGCGCTGAAACAGGTATCCGCGCCGAAACGGCCGTCTCCCTCTGGAATGGCGTCCACAGTTGAGACGGCGGCAAAAAAACTGAGGGAACCACCGCAATGGACCTTCAGCGGGCGATCGGAGTTGTTCGTCCCCGAAAAACATTTCATTGGCGCAGATGGGATGCCGGCGACGTTGCAAACGACCGAAATCCATCCGCCGGTGCCTAACGCATGGCTCGAGCAATTCGGATTGCCGCTCGAGGAGGCCGACGTTTTGGAGCAAGACCCCGATGGCGACGGCTTCACCAATCTCGACGAGTGGCAGCGACTGACCAATCCGACGGACAAGAATTCGCGTCCGGATTACCTGGCTAAACTAAAAGTGATATCGATCCGAGAGGAGCCGTTCCGATTATTATTCTCCGCCTGGGTCAGCGGCCCCGATGGCGACACCTTCCAGATCAATACGATCGATTTCACGCAACCGACCCAATTCCTGAAGATCGGTGAGATCATTAGCGGAACACGGTTCCAGATCGTCAAATTCAGCGAGAAATACTCGAAGAATCGTCACGGCACCGACGAGGACGTTTCCGAGCTTGACCTGGAGCAAGCGGATACCCACGACAAGCTCACGTTGGTGAAGGAGAAGGTCGCGACGTCGCCCGAATCGGTGGTGAGCTTTACGTATTTATGGCCGGCGGGTCAACCTCCCCAGAAATTTCAGGTCAGAAAAGACCAGGAATTTTCATTGAAACCGAAAGAGCATATCAAGTATAAGCTCGTCGATGCACAGCCTAACAAGGTAGTGGTTGAGGAAATACTAAAGCGCGGCCAGAGCATTGAGATCGGTTTTGGACCATGACGATGAAAACGAATTCGCGGATTGTGTGGTATTCGCCGCAGGCGATGCGATTAATCGTAACCTGGTTTGCCCTGTCGATCCTAACGTGGACCGGATTCGCGCAAAATGCGGGCCGCATCGCCGACCGCGAAGTCCAGCGCCGCCAGGTCGCATTATCGCGTGGCCAGGAGGCGCTGGTGCTGGCGCGAGCGGCGATGGCGGAAAGAAATTTCAGCGCCGCTCACGACGCATTCCGGAACGCAGTCGGTTTGTTGCCCGACGGCGTGATTTCCGGAAGCGCGCATGACGAAGCGATGAGCGGTTTCTGCGAGAGCGGAATGAGATTGGCCGAGCAACGTGTCGCCGAGGGCAAATACGCTGAAGCGGAATTCCTCATGCGCGAGGTCCTTGATTCGCGTTACGATCCGAATTATCGCCCGGCAGCGGAGTTGCTGGCGAAACTGCAAACGCCTGGTTATCTCAACCAGACGATGGGGCCGAAGTTCATCGCCAAAGTCGGAGACGTAAAACGGCTGTTGACGGAGGCGGACGGCTTCTACAAATCGGGCCGATACGATCTGGCGTTTAAGAGATACGAACAAGTGCTGGTGCTCGATCCGTACAACACTGCGGCCCGGAAAGGGCAGGAGCAGATCAACCTAACCAGATACCAATACAATCAGGAGGCATACAACGAGACGCGATCCCGGGAGCTTTGGCAGGTAGAGAAAAGCTGGGAAGAACCGATCCGGCGGTATGGCGAGGTCACGGCCGGAGTTATGGAGAGTTTTCAGCGCGATGCCGCCGGGACTGCCCGGATCACACAAAAACTAAATTCGGTCATTATTCCGAAGGTTGACTTCCGGGATGCCAGCATTCGCGAAGCTATCGATTTCTTGCGGCAGCAGGCGGCCGTGAACGATCCGGCCACGGAGGGAAGACGAGGAGTCGATATTGTTCTGCGCGTGACTCCGTTAGGCCAGGTCGCGCCTCCTTCCACTCCGGCAGAGCCTGCGCCCTCGGCGGCCCCGGCTGGCTCGCCTGCGGCAGGAGGGACGGCCGCGGGCCCATCAATCGCGCCTGCTCCGGTCGTGGAACCCGCTCGAGTCGCAGTGGCGACGATTTCGCCGGCCAGCGCACGTATCACGATTACGCTGAACCAGATTCCGTTAGGCGAAGCGCTCCGCTATATCGCCAGCCAGGCGGGACTAAAGGTAAAAATCGAGCCGTACGCCGTTCTTATCATTCCGATGAGTGAGCAAAGCATCGATCTGATTACAAAGGAGTATAAGGTCCCGCCTGGGTTTATCAGCGCGACCGTCAATGTGGGTCCATCGGCATTAACGCAGGGAGCCTATCAAACAGCTCCGGGCACGACTGGAGGCACGGGGAAGGACACGCACGAATCAACTGGGGGCCGCCCACTCGTCAACCGCGAAGGGGCCAAGGAATTCCTGGAAGGCGAGGGCGTGCCGTTCCCACCGGGAGCGAGCGCAAATTTTCTGTCGCAAAGCAGCCGTCTAATCGTTCGCAATACGGCCGATAATCTGGAATTGGTCGATGCGCTCGTCGAGCAGGCGGCCGTCGCCGGGCCGAAACAAGTCGAGATCGAATCGAAATTTATCGAGATCACACAAAACAATTTGAAAGAGCTCGGCTTCGATTGGTTGCTCGGGCAGTTCAACATTGGAAACCACAAAGTTTTCGGCGGCGGCGGAACCTCAGGGACGTCACCCGCGGTCAATCCCGCGGACTGGTCGTTTGTCGATCCGGCCACCGGCCAGCCGATCGGCTTGTCGAACAGCGGATCAGGCAGTGTCACTTCCGGAAACCGCAACGGTAATCTGGCTATCAGTGCCAACGCAATTGACGCATTGCTGTTTCCAACGATGGGTGCGAGTCAACTCGCGCCTGGAATTTTTGGTGTCTCCGGGGTCTTCACCGATCCGCAATTTCAAGTCGTGATCCGGGCGTTAAATCAGAAAAAAGGCGTGGATCTTCTCTCGGCTCCTCGCCTAACGACAAAGAGCGGTCAGCGCGCGATTATCGAGGTCGTTCGGGAATTTCGTTATCCGACGCGGTTTACTCCGCCGCAGTTGCCAAATATTTCGGTGAGCGGCGGTGGCGGGGCCGCGACCATTCCGGCCATCGCTGCGCCCAGCACACCGAGCGACTTTGAGACTCGAAATACCGGCGTCACGTTGGAAGTAGAACCGGTCGTCGGGCCCGATGGAGTGACGATCGATTTGAATCTCGTGCCGCAGGTGGTCGAATTCGAAGGCTTCATCAACTATGGAAGCCCCATCAACGCCATCGGCATCAACACCGCCGCCGGTATTACAGTTTCCTCACCAGTCCGACTCACGGACAACGTGATCAACCAGCCAATCTTTAGTAGCCGCAAGGTAACGACAAGCGTGAGCGTTTGGGACGGTCAAACGGTCGTGCTCGGGGGCTTGATTCGCGAAGATGTGCAGAAAGTCGAAGATCGCACACCAATTATCGGCGATCTGCCTCTGTTTGGGCGCTTGTTCCGGAGCAATGTCGATCAACATATCAAGCGCAACCTCATTATTTTCGTCACGGCGCGTTTGGTCACGCCCGGCGGCCAACTGGTGAACGCCACCGAAGAGGACGAAGAAACTTCCGAGCAGCTTGAGCCTCCGGTTTTGTCCGAAATTCCAACCTACAAGAAATAACAGCTGGAAATTCGAAATCCGAATGTCGCCGCCTTCGTCAAGCTACGTCGTGCCAAGGAAATTCGAAACAAATTCGAACCTTTAAAAGCGGATGATAAAACACCTGCCATTTTTTGCGTTAGCCTGCCTCGTCACAATGCCTCTCGCTTGCCCATTTTCTCTCCAGGCAGGCAACATGAACGTACCGCGAACGCCTACGCCCAGTCATCAAGAGATTGTCATTTCGCGGGTAACGCCGGCGGAGATTACGATCGAACTGCGGATTGTCTCAGCAAAAGGAAAAGTCGAAGAGAAGAGAAGCAGGGCTTACGGCATCAGCAAATTTACCGAGATCAACGTGAATGGCCGAAGAGGAACTCCCGGCGATCTCAAAGCAGGTATGAGAGTAAACGTGACGGCTGGCACCGATCGGACGGTTGCTGCGCGGATCGACGCCAATGGCTGATCCTCTCTAGCCGGAAAATCCGAATGCCAAGATCCGAATTATTGTAGGGCAACCGCTCGGTTGCCAAGGCAGGCGATGCGCCGGTAGCGTCCTAATTTGAGAAGACGAGGCGGACAATCAGCCATCCGAGCGCCAGAGCAATGATTGGCGCCCAAACGAGCCACGCTGACGAAACAGGATACTTGCTCATTTCGCTTTCATCTTGCTCGCAATCGCCACTTGAACGGCGCCCTCCGGTGAATGGACAGGCGGGATTTCAAGAACGGTCGTGTATTGCGTCTCCCCATTTTCGATGAACGACCAGGCGTAGCACCGTTTCGCTTTCGGATGCCCTTCCAATTCAAACGTTGCTACAACTCCATCCCAGGCAACTTCGCCCTGAAATAAATCAATCACCGGCTCGGAGACGATGTGACGAGCTTTGCATTTCTGCATCGTTTCGACGGCGTCTTTGAGCCTTTCAATACGTTCGCTCACGTCTCGATCATCTCTACCAAATCGCGGACTGTCCAGAACGTGTTCGTGACGTCGGCGGCCATTGCTAGAGTGCGTTGAATCGCAATGTTGGAGTTAACGAAATTGTAATAGGTATAGTGCAACGCGACCGCTGCTTTGAAGTTTTCCAGCTTCTTAGAAACGCATTGGCTAGGCGCGTCAAATCCGAGTGAATCCGACCAAACCACCGCAATGACAACGATAAATGAAATCCCCCACTCTTTCTTGAAAGTGCACGTGCATTTACATTTTTGCTCGTCTAATCATAGTTAGATCGTGAACGCGCCGGCCGCAGCGGAAATGGAAGCTAACGCGATCACGCGACCGGCAGCCGAATCGATCGATCCTCGATTCGAGCACCGCATCCGACAGCCTGGCCTCGATTTGCTGAGGGCGGTCGCCATTGTGCTGGTCGTATTCTACCACACCGGGATCTTTGGTTTTGCGCTACCATACGACGTACATCGCTTTGGATGGGTGGGTGTCGATCTTTTCTTCGTTTTAAGCGGCTATCTAATTGGCAGCCAGCTACTCGCTCAGCTACAACGTCACAGGCGCATCAGATTCGGGCGTTTCTATGCCCGCCGAGCATTGCGCATCCTGCCCGCCTATCTCGTTATTGTGGCGGTTTACTTTTGCCTTCCCGCCTTGCGCGAGTTCCCGACCATATCGCCACTGTGGAAGTTTCTGATTTCAGTCCAGAACATTGGTTTACGCGGTGGTACTGCCTTTTCGCACGCGTGGTCGCTCGCCGTCGAAGATCAGTTTTATCTCCTATTACCTCTGGTTCTGGTTGCGCTCAGCCGCTCGCGACGAGCGGCCTTTGTCACACCATATCTCATTTTCCTTGGCGGTCTGTTGCTTCGCGGGTTTCTCGCGCACCAGCTTCCCGGCCAAAGCGGGGGAGTATCTGATCGCGGATACCAGTTCTGGATTTACTATCCTACTTGGACGCGTCTTGATCCGCTTGTCTTTGGCATCGCAATCGCCGCGATTGAGAGGTATCGCCCGTCTTGGTGGAGCGCACTTACGCGTTTCGCTCGTTGGCTATTGATTCCGGCACTCGCGGCGATAGTGCTCGCCCTTTACATGGGCGAGAGCGACGTGCTCACGATACAGACTTGCGTTTGGCAGCTGCCGCTGATCGCATTCGGCATGGCTGCCCTATTGGTTTGCGCTGTTAGCACGTGTCTCCCGTTATCCCGAGTCCAGATACCCGGAGCCGCCTTTTTGGCGAGCATCGCGTTTAGCGTTTACCTTAGCCACAAGCTAGTCATTCATTCTGTCATTCAGCTTTGTAATCATTATGCTCTCTCACTCACATCAGTGTGGGCGCTTCTTCTCATTGAGGGCGCCGTCTACCTTGCAGGAGCCGCGTTGTTTTTTGCCGTTGAGCGACCTTTTCTGCTTGTGCGAAACCGTGTTGCAGCATGAAACGATCTAAACTAGAACCGCCCTCTCAACTTGCCTTCCAATGACTTCAAGCGATCCACGCCCGTCACATAAGCGAACGGCGGACGCTTCTACGTCAACATTTGAGATGACTTCCACACATTCACCCCGAGCAACGCGCGCTCTCGTTCGCCGTCGCTCATCTTGTTCTCGTTAGGCGTCTGTATGCGGCTCGTCCGTCCCGGCCCGGAACACCTTGCGAGCTACGTCGCTGCGCTCGAGCAGGGGTGGTCTGCCGACAACGAGCGCGGTCTCGAGGCCGCACGCGAAGAGCTCTCCCAGGTTCAGGCCGATGCAACCGCGTTTCTCGCCAGCATGGACGACCGCGAAGCTAAGGGGCCTCCCATCACTCTGCCAGACGGTTCGGCGGCCAGGCGCCTCCCGGGCTTCAAGCGCTGGCTCTGGGACGGCGAGTTCTGCGGCAGCATCGGGTTGCGGTGGGAGCCAGGTACTACGGCGCTACCGCCCCATTGTCTGGGGCATATCGGCTATGCGGTCGTGCTGTGGAAGCAGCACCGCGGGTATGCAAAGTCAGCGCTACGCCTCATACTTCCGGAAGCCAGGGCAGTCGGCCTGCCGTACGTGGAGATCACCACTGGTCCGGATAACATCGCGTCACAGCGGGTCATCGAAGCGAATGGAGGCATCTTCGTCGAGCACTTCATCAAACCGCAGCAGTTCGGCTGCAAGCCCGGCCTGCGCTTTCGCATCATGTTCTCATAATGGCCTCTGGCCCCTCCATTCCACGCTTGGGAGCAGGACACGCCGGTCGCCTAACCAATGGCTGCAGTTAACCGTCGCTCCCAATGACAACATAAATGATCCCCCACTCTTTCTTGAAAATGCACGTGCATTTACATTTTTACCATTCTAATAATAGTTAGGTTTATGCGACCATCACACGTTTTACTTGCTCTCAGCGCCATAGCAGCCATGGTGGCTTGCTCGGCTTCGCAGAGGTCAAGTTCTGCGCGTGCTCCTCACCTCCTGGCCACGCGTGATAATGTTACGTATTCGGCCTATAAGCGCTGGTATCGGTCGACCGACGTTGTAGACACTCCAGCCGAGCCGGTTGGCGGCATGCCGGCTTTCGCGGCCCGGTTCGACTATTCGCGCGACCTTAGACATCGATGGGCCCACGCCGAAGTGCTCGTCGAAGTCGCGCTAGGTGCGACAGGGCAGGTCAAATCTGCTCGGGTGATTCAGTCCGGCGGTTGGGAGTTCGATGCTATCGTGTTGCGCGCCGTCCACAGCGTTCAGTGGAGGCCAGCGATCCGACGTGGCAAGCCAGTGCCCTTCACATTTACACTTCCGGTGAATTTCAGACGTGGAGAACCAACCAGCCGATGAAGGCAATCGATGGTCGGCATGGAACGTAAAAAACGCGAAATTCGAAAGTAGAAAACTGAAAAGTGAGCGCGTTCTCGGTCGCCGTCGCGGATCTTCTCGTTAAAGCTCAAACATAATGGAACCGGACTACACGATCTCGATCGTTCTCTACTCCGCTATGCCGTTGCTGTCGTTGCCGTTTCTATTCCTCGCGTTTGCGCCGAAATATCGCCGCTCCTCTTTCTGGCTTCGTAGCGTCTCTTTCGTTTTGAGCATTAACGGGCTTGTTTGGAGTGCACTTGGTTTAACGCTTCTTCTCAACGCATCACATTTAACTCGACAGGTTCGTCTATCCCTGGATCACTGGAGGTCACACCTCGGCGGGATAGGTTTGGGCCTCTTAATCAGTTTGATTCTTAGTCCAGAGTTCCGGGAGATCGCACGCCGCTCGAGGCCTAGCCAATCACCGGACCCAACGCCGACTACCCCTTCCAATTCGGACGAGCCATGAAGACCCCTTCCTGCGGCTGGCGTCACATCTAAAGGGCGTATTGCTCAAAGCGCGTGAAGTTGATTGGGTTTGGCTTGGATGCGTTTGGGCGAAAGTTTGTTAATCGCGTCACAAGGTCGTCCAATACGACCGCGGCGTGCGATTCTCAAAGTAAAAGGAAATACCAACATGAAAATTATCTTAAGTGGAATGCTAGCATTCGCACTGCTGGCATTCGCGGCACCGGCTGATCAAGCGGCCGGAAAAACCAGCAATACAAAAACACCGAAAACCGGCGAATCGTTTAGCAGAAACGGGACAGTGATAAAAAACAATGTCGATATCTGCATGGTTACCGGCCTGCGTTGGGCCTTACATCCAGAGAGTGGCGAAGACGTAAAGATTTACCCGAAGACCAAACATGCCACAGACGTGCTCGACCGGGCGGCGAAAAATAAATCGACAGTCCGCGTGACCGGCACGTGGAAACAAACGGTCGAATGCCATTACGTGGAGACTTCGAACGTTACGGTCGTTAAGTGACGGCCGATCAGCGCAAGTGGTTGAACCACTTCACGGGTGCGCGCGCATGTACAATCGGCCGTTTCAAGTTCCAGAAACGCATTCCCCTTTTCATCCGCACGCACAGGTGGACCGGCGCCCGCAATCATTCGTCTTCACCGAACAATTGCAGCACAAGTGGGACCGTCGTTAACGCGCCGACGGCAACCAGCGTCCAGCCGATTGCTCGCCTCTGCTCGGCGGTCAGCTTTTCAGAAAGCAACAGCGCGACGCCAGCGCCGAGCATTGCCCGCGTGCCGGCGATGAGACCGATTTGAGGAACGGTGACTTCGTGTTGTTTCATATGTCGTTTCACTTCCTTGATCGTAATTTTAATCCATCACAGATGCCTCGGGCGGCACCCGGCGGAATCGCAGCGCTATTTTCGCGGTGCCAGTAACTATTTACGTTTGCGTGACGCATCTCTTGCGTCGGGGCCCCTGGGGTCAATCTGCAACACGCCCTTTAGACGCATCCCCGTTGCTCTTCCTCGACCCCCTACGCCGTTGCTCTTTCTTGGCCTTCTGTGAGAAGAGAACAGATTTCATCACAATTGATCGGCTTCATCAGGTGATACTGGAATCCGGTCACTCCGGGTTCTTCAACATCGGACGGATACGGGTAGGCCGATACGGCAATGCATAAGGCGTGAATCCCTCGCCGATGAGCTTCGCTGATGAGTGCGTAGCCAGTGCCATCGGGAAGGGCAATGTCGCTGATGATGGCATCGAACCGCTGCTTATCCAGCAAATCGATAGCGCCTTGCAAATCTCCCGCTGTGGCAACGTCGCAATCGCGGCGGGTTAAACACCGTTTAAGCAGCTCGCGGCTATCTGCATGGTCTTCGACGAGTAAAACTTGCATCGCATCCCCTATTCAGTTCGGGTTTGCCGCAACCGCCGGACGCTCAGTGAAGCAAAAAATGCCCGCCCCAGCTACGATGCCACGGATGAGGTCCTGGACGCTCTCCCTCCCAAAACAACTCACCTCAAGGCCGACACTCTCAGCGGCTACGGCTGTATTGAAACTGCTCCAAGTTTTCGCACCAAGACTTCACCCATTAATTGTGGATTGGCTTTCCCTTTGGACAGCTTGATCACCTGGCCCTTTAATGAAACCCCAACCCTTTCTTGTAAACGCACGTGCATTTACATTTTTACTCGTCTAATCATAGTTAGACCTACGTTCATGAAGCTCTTCCTCATCATCACAATCGCAAGTTCCCTTGCCGGGTCCGACTGGCCCCCGGCAGAATCACCGGTCGTCCCTTCCGCGGATGGTTATGTCGCAATTCCAAACGCGGCGCTCTCGCCGACAAAGGGCATTAAATATCAGGCCATCTTTGACGCGACACGTCCCGCGGATAAGCCAACCCAGCTTATTCCCGCGCTCAATATGGCGGCGTCAGAACTCAATGCCCTCGCAGCAGCGAAGGCACCGCTCTCGAATGCAAAATTTGTTATTGTCTTCCACGGTGCGGCGGTTGATGGCATTCTAGATAGCGACCACTACCGGGCGAAGTTCAAAACTGAAAATCCAAACCTGACGGCCATTCGGCAGATGAAAGAACGAGGCGTCGAATTCTTCGTCTGTGGGCAGTACCTGGCGGCGGAGAAGATCGACCCTAAGACGCTTACCTCTGATGTCACACTGGCCGCAGACGCGCTGCTCGTCCTGATGCATTATCAAAACAGAGGATATGCGCTCATGAGTTTCTGAGGGACGGCCTAACCGGGGGATCCAGCCGACCGCGGACCGTCCTTATGCCTGACTTCTCCCGTTATGCGGACACCGTTTGTAATTCGCGCGGCGGCTGACCTTGTGTCTCGTTATCCGCGCAATTTGCGCTCTAAAATTTCGCGGACCAATTGCGGGTTGGCTTTCCCCTTCGACAGTTTCATCACCGTGGTTCGCCACCACCTCCTCGCATCTCGTAACAAAGCGCCACCATTTCCGTTATTATGTTGGATTGTTGAGCCTCATTTAAGTCTGATTGCTGACGCCAATGGTTTCCCAGATCATGAACTCGTCCAGCGTTTGCCGCGTCTTATCCGCGACGAATCCGACAACGATTGCGTCATCAACGAAGCCGAGAAACGGAGTCTTGTCCGGAATCAGATCAAATGGATCGATCAAATAGCTGAGAGCAGCTACGATCCAGGTGAGATCATCATTCGAAATCTGCCTGTATTCACCGCGCTCGTACGCGCGGATCAACCGCAGCATCGTCTGAAGATAAGGCCATTCCATCTTGAACCGATGCCTGGGGAGCGACGAAGCCTCTTTCGCGGCTTGCTCAAAAAGCGAGCGCAAACCGCCGGAACCAACGACACGCAATTCTGCTTCGCTGAGTGCTCGGGCAAACGCCTCGCTGCGCAGGACTGTTTTCTCATAGGAACCGCCCCTTTCTGCGGGCGATTTCTTTTTTGCTTTTTTCATCTGGCGCTATGAAAGCACCTCGATATGCCAAGGAGAAGCCAATTCACACCATCTAACCATAATTAGCCGCAAGTTTTTGTACCGGACGAGACATTTTTGAGTGCGGAGGATTTTAATTTGCAGTCAGCCAGCGGCCGTTTGTCACGTTAAAAGGGCGAACGGGATGCGCTCGGTGATGTGAATGCACGAGAAAGTTCGCGACTCGCGAAAGCTTTCGGAGTCGCCAACACCCGAGACGCGTGCGCTACCCGGAAGCGCGCAATTTGCGCTCTAAAATTTCGCCCACCACTTGCGGATCGGCTTTCCCTTTGGAGAGCTTGATCACCTGCCCCTTTAGAAAATTCAGCGACGCCATGGCCCGGAAAATCCGCGCCGAATTTGAAGGGGCGACTCATCAAGTGATGTGTCGGGGCGACCGGCGCAAGAACATAACGGAAAACTTGTGCGAACGCCACTCGTCACTTTTTCGGCTTCGATGTTGCCTTCTTCACTTCACTCGCAGGCTCATCTTCTCAGTTCGCTCTCCGCCATCGTCACTCGGCGAATAAACGCTATAAGTGCCTCGTCTTAGCGTTACATGCAGCACCTTGGTCTCACCCGGCTTCGGCGGGTTAAGAAACTCCCGGTCAATTCCATGTCCCGCCAATTCAAAGTTCTTGGTGGTTTTACCTGAGTTCTTAACGACGAACGCCGTCTTTCCCGGTTCGACGGACCTTGGCATATCGATCTTGTCGTCGTTTAAACTCACATCCACACGATGCGCGTCAGGTTCTGGTGTGAAAACGTCCGCGACTTTATCGACGGCCGTTTTCGCCCCATGAGCAACGGTACGGGCCGCCTTTTCCGTCCCTCGCACGGTGGAATTGACGACATTTCGCGCAGTATCAACTTGGGCCAGAGCACTCCCAGCCCAACCGACGCAAATCAGCAAAAGAATTGTTCTCATAGTAATGAGAGAATCGATTTTCGAGCCGTTGCCGGTTCTTCTTCCGTCTCGCTTTTCCTTAACCATACCCCCAGCCGATCCCGCTTGACGCGCGACGGATTCTCTAGTGATATGCGGTCAGTGGAGGAAAAACATGAAAAGCCAGTCCCAGTTCACAACCACAGGAGCCTACCGTGAATAATAAACTACTTATCTTGATTGCGCTCTCGGTCGGGATCACGACGCAGTCCGTTTGTTCGGCTGCCACGATTCCGGCCGGAACCATCTTGGACGTTCGAACGGTGCACTCAATTTCGTCCCACGAAAGAGTCGGCAGAACTTTTGAAGGAAAACTGGACAAGGACGTCGCGGTCAACGGGAAAGTCTTGCTTCAAGCGGGGACGGTGGTGTCTGGCGTAGTCGAGGCGTCGAAGCATGGCCATGGAAAGGCCGACGCTCTGAAGTTAAATATAACATCAATTTCGGCCAATGGGCAGATGATTCCTATCAAGACCACAGGCGGATACGAGCTGCACACTCCCAGAACGACTCGAAGTGGTATAAAGGTCTATGTTGACGATTACATCTTTGCTCACGGAACAAGAATGATGTTTCGACTCGCGCAGCCGGTCAATCTATCAAGGCGAGGGTAACCTGGGCCTGGCGCCAGAAGGGCGATGGCACGCGCCGCGCGCAATGGGAAGACTGCGGCCCATTGTTGACTGCGGTTATCCGCAAAGTTTCCGCTCTAAAATTTCGCCCACCAATTGCGGATTGGCTTTCCCTTTGGATAGCTTGATCACCTGCCCCTTTAGAAAATTCAGCGATGCCGCATTGCCTGCTCTGAAATCAGCTCCCGGCTTCGGGTTCGCGGCAATCACTTGATCGCACAGCGCTTCGATCGCACTCACATCGCTCAACTGTTCGATCCCTTTCTCGCGCACGATTTCGGCTGCGCCTTTGCCGGTCCTAAACATTTCCGCGAAAACGTCCTTGCCCTGTTTGCCGCTGATCTTTCCGGTGTCGATCAAGTTGACCAGTTCATCGAGCGCTTCGGGCGGGACCGGGCAATCGACAATCGTTTTGCCGCCGGTGCTGAGCGCGCTTTGCAAATCGTTCAGGATCCAGTTCGCGACATTCTTTGGTTTGGTCGCTCCGCGCGCCGCCGCTTCAAAGTAGCGGGCCAGATCGAGATCGTTAGCCAAAACGCCCGCGTCGTACGGGCTTACTTGATACTGCTCCACGAACCGAGACCGTTTCGCCTTCGGCAATTCCGGCACGCGGCCGCGCACTTCGGCCAGCAACGCTTCGGTTTTCACCGGGACGAGATCGGGATCTGGGAAATAACGATAATCATGAGCGAATTCCTTGGTCCGCATCAGAAACGTTTCCCCTGCGGGATCGTTCCAGCCGCGCGTTTCCTGTTCGAGCTTTTCGCCGCGCTTCAGCACATCGATCTGCCGCTGAATCTCGTAGGCTAGCGCGCGTCGGACTCCGCTGATCGAGTTCAGGTTCTTGATCTCGATCTTGACCCCGAGCTCCGCCTGCGTCTCCGGACGCACCGAAACATTGCAATCGCAACGGAGCTGCCCCTTTTCCATGTCGGCGTCGCTCACCGCGCCGTAGATCAGGATTTGTTTCAGCGCGGTCAGAAACGCGAATGCTTCCTCCGGCGAATGAATTTCCGGCTGCGTCACGATCTCCATCAACGGCGTGCCGGCCCGGTTGAAATCGATCCCCGTGCTGTTTTCAAAATGAAAACTTTTCGCCACGTCTTCTTCGAGATGGATCCGCACCAGGCGGACTTCCTTGTCCGGCGATGCGATGTTTTTCTGCGCATCCTTCGGGTAGGCGAGATCGTGCAACGGCACGCTGCCGTTGGTGCAGAATGGCAGATCGTATTGCGAGATCTGATAGTTCTTCGGCATGTCCGGGTAGAAATAATTTTTACGGTCGAACTTGGAGACCGGCGCGATATCGCAACCGAGCATGAGGCCGGTAAGCACCGTCATCCGCAGCGCTTCATGATTCATTACCGGCAGCGCCCCGGGCAATCCGAGACAAACCGGGCACGTGTGCGTGTTCGGGTCGGCGCCAAACTCGACTGGACTCGCGCAGAACATTTTCGAGCGGGTCTTGAGCTGGACGTGAACTTCCAGACCGATGGTGGCGATGTAATTCATCCGATTCCGTGTATCCGTTAAAGCGTTGAATTGTTAAAGCGTTTAACGTCGTCTGTCATGTGCGCCACGGCGGATTCTGAGCGAAGGCGAACGGCTCAGAATGACAACGGTTCTACCCCGTTTCAACGCTTCAATCCTTAACGCTTCAACGAGTCCTGCTCCAGCGCATAATCGAGCGCACCCTTCCAATCGAAATTCTTAAGCTGCCGCGCCAGGGTGGGATCATTTACCGCTTCAAGAATCTTGTCGTTCTGGAGAAGCTCGAAAAAGCGATGCTGCGCAATCAGATCTGGAATTTGCGTATCTTCACGGAGCGCGATGATCTTCGGATTTTGGCCTAACTCACGCGCTCCAGGAAAAGTGAGGAATCGCTCGGCCGCGGTTGGAGTCGAAATGACTTCGCCGACTTTCGCCAGCGTATCATACGTTGGCTGCGGCACCGCGTCTGTTCGCTTAACGACTTCTCCGACGGCGCCAAGCTCCACTGAGTTTTTCAGCCGCGCGAGAAGTGCGGGCAGCGGAAGCGGTTTCTCCTGTTTCAGAGCGAGGTTGTTGTTGTCGGGCGAATAAACCGCGTGGACCGCCTCCGGCGCGCTGGTTGCGCGCGCATGAACCTGGCCATCGGCAATTGCGCCGGCCGAACGAATACCGACCAGAATGAGCCAGAGCAAAAACAGGCCAAAGATCATGCCAACAACCGCGCCGCTCGCGCCGGAGAAAATCCGCAACGGCGCGGAGACGTGCTGCGCCGTTCGTTTGAAGAAGATTCTACCGAGACTGCTCACAACCGAATAGACCAGGATGGCCAACAAGCTGCCGGCCACGATCGCGACGACAAAATCTGGCATTCGCAGAAACGGCCGGAGAATCGGGACGAGCAATCTGCCGCCGTAAATGGCCGAGGCGTAAGCGACGATAACCGCGAAAACGCGGACAAGCTGTCGCATCAGACCGACTCGCCAGCCGCGGATGAACTCAAACAAGATTAGAGCGACACCAAACGACACGAACACGGCCTGCCAAAGCATTGAGCCGTTTGCTGCGTCCGGGGCAAGAGTCATCTTGTTCGTTTGCCAGGATCGATAGCGCGTTGCCGCAAGGCGTGATCGCAGAGGACCAGCGCCGTCATCGCTTCGACGATCGGAACAGCCCGCGGCAGAACACATGGATCATGCCGGCCCCGGGCTGCAAGCGCGGCCTCTTTGCCGGCGGCAGTCACGGTTTTTTGTTTTCGCGCAATGGTCGCCGTCGGTTTAAACGCGACGCGAAAATAGATGTCTTCGCCGTTGCTGATCCCGCCCTGAACGCCGCCGGAAAAATTTGTCGATGTTCGGACCTTGCCGCCTCGCATTTCGAACGAATCATTGTGCTGTGAGCCGCGCATAGTAATCGAAGCAAACCCCGAACCGATCTCGAAACCTTTCGTCGCCGGGAGACTAAGCATGGCTTTGGCCAGATCGGCTTCGAGTTTATCGAACACCGGTTCGCCCAAACCGGGCGCCGCGTTCCGCACGACGCATTCGATCGTTCCCCCTAACGAATCACCTTCGGCGCGGATTTGCTCGATCAACTGGATCATCTTTTTCGCCGCCGCCGGGTCGGGACAGCGGACGACGTTGGCATCGACCTCTTTCATCTTCACCTTCGAACTGTCGATCGTTGCCATCACGTCGTGGATTTGCGTCACATACGCAACGATGTCGATCTCGGGATAGAATGCGCGGAGAACTTTTCGTGCGACCACGCCGGCTGCGACGCGGCCAATCGTTTCCCGCGCTGAAGCACGACCGCCTCCCTGCCAATTTCGGATCCCATATTTTGCCTCGTAAGTGTAATCGGCGTGCGAAGGGCGATAGGTTGTAGCCAGAGGCAAATAATCCTCCGGACGCGCGTCGCGATTTCGAACCACGATCGCAATCGGCGTGCCGAGCGATTTGCCTTCAAACACGCCGGAGAGAATCTCGCAATGATCTTCCTCCTGGCGCTGCGTGGTAATCTTGCTCTGGCCGGGACGACGCCGATCGAGCTCGCGTTGAATATCGGCTTCACGAATGCCGATCTTCGGCGGGCAGCCATCGATCACGACCCCGATACCACCGCCGTGCGATTCGCCGAAGGTCGTGACGCGAAAAAGCTGGCCAAAGGTATTACCCATTGAGCGGATGTTAAACCATTCGAGTGCAATTTGTAGGGCGTTTCTACGAAACGCCGTTGGCGGCTGACACAGCCGCCCTACAATTCAGATCGCCTCGAAGGCGAATTGGAGATCGTCGATTAAATCGCGTACGTCTTCCACGCCGACGGATAGCCTAACAAGCGAGTCCGTCACGCCGAGCGCTTCACGTTTTTCCCTGGGCACGGAAGCGTGCGTCATGAGCGCGGGATGATTGATCAAGCTCTCCACTCCGCCCAGGCTCTCGGCCAAGGCAAACAGATGCGTGTTCTCCAAAAACCGTTTCGTTCCGGCGAGATCGGTTTTTAAGATCATCGTCACCATTCCGCCAAAACCGCGCATCTGAGTTCGCGCGAGGTCGTGTTGCGGATGGGATTTGAGTCCCGGATAACTGACTGATTTCACCTGCGGTTGTTCCTCGAGCCAACGCGCAATTTCGAGCGCGTTAGAAGAATGCCGTTCCATGCGCAAGGCGAGCGTTTTCAAGCTGCGCATCACGAGAAAACTTTCAAACGGGCCCGCGATGGCGCCGACTGAATTCTGCAAAAACGCGACTTGATCCGCCAGCTCCTTGTTGTCGCCTACCACGACGACTCCGCCAACCAGATCGGAGTGTCCATTCAAATATTTCGTCGCGGAATGGACGACGATGTCGAACCCGGCCTCGATCGGTCGCTGAATCCAGGGCGTGGCAAATGTGTTGTCGCACACGGAAATGATTTTGTGTTCGCGCGCGATTTTGGCGATGGCATCGAGATCGATCAGTTTAAGCAACGGATTGCTCGGCGTTTCGATCCAAACCATGCGCGTGTTTTTTTTGATGGCGCGCTCGAAATTGCCTGTGTCCGTGAGATCAAGATACGCGAAATCGAGATTGGCCGAGCGGCGCCGGACTTTGTCGAACAACCGAAACGTGCCGCCGTAAAGATCGTCGCTCGCGATAATGTGCGAGCCGCTGTCGATCAGCTCGAGTGCAGTTGCCATCGCGGCCAGGCCAGAGGCAAAGGCAAATCCGCGGGTGCCGTTTTCCAAATCGGCAATGCATTTCTCGTAGGCAAGCCGGGTCGGATTGATCGAGCGCGCGTAATCGTAGCCTTTGTGTTTGCCCGGGCTTTCCTGGACGTATGTCGATGTGGCGTAAATCGGCGTCATGACCGCTCCGGTCGTAGGATCAGGCTCCTGACCCGCGTGAATGGCTCGCGTCGCGAATTCGTGTTGCTTTTTCATCAAACGAATTCGCGCTCGATCGGCGCCGCGGATTTCGGCATGTGAAGCCGCAAATAAGAAAGCAAATCCGTGCGCGTGATCAGGCCAAGAAATTTATCGTTGTGCATCACGATCGTGACGCGGCCGCGATCGAACACTTCCAGCAAGTCGTTGATTTTCGCGCTGGGGGGCAGCGTTTCAAGCTTGTCGGTCATCGCGCTTTTTACCCGGTCATTAAAATGCGTCGAATCGCGATGCACTTTCACCAGGACGTCGGATTCGTCGATAATTCCAACGGCTCGCCCGTTAGGATCGACAACCGGCAATTGCGACACGTCCGAGTCGCGCATTCTCTTAAATGCAGTTAACAATGAATCTTCCAGACCAACGGTGATTACCTCGCCTGCTTCGTAGCGGTGCGAGATCAGATCACTCAAGTCGCCGTGCGGCAGACGATGAATGAATCCTTGTTCGGCCATCCAGAAATCGTCATACATCTTCGAAAGATATTTGTTACCGGTATCCGGCACGAGACTCGCGACACGCTTCGGCTTGGTTTGTTGGCGACAGTAGCGCAGCGCGCCGGCAACGAGCGTGCCGGTCGATGAGCCGCCGAAAATTCCTTCTTTGCGAAGGAGTTCACGCGCGGTGGCAAAACTTTCTTCATCGTCGATCTCGAACGCCTCGGTCACGAGCGACATGTCGGCGATATCGGGAATGAAATCTTCGCCGATACCTTCCACCGCCCAGCTACCGGCTTCGACCAGCTTGCCGAGCTTTACGTACTCGTACAGAACCGATCCCGTCGGATCGGCCAAAATCACTTCAATTCCGCGCCGCGGTTTGACTCGATTAAAGAAACGGCCGAGACCGGTTAGTGTTCCGCCGGAACCGACGCCGACGACGATCGCATCGACATCGTGCCGCATTTGCTCCCAAATTTCCGGGCCGGTGGTGCGCTCATGCGCAAGCGGATTGGCCGGGTTGCCAAATTGGTTCACGTAAAACGCACCAGGAATTTCATCGGCCAAACGAGCGGCAACGTCCTGATAATATTCCGGATGGCCGCGCGTGACGTCCGAGCGCGTGATCCGCACTTCGGCACCGAGAGCTTTGACGTGCGAAATTTTTTCCTGCGACATTTTGTCGGGAATAACAAGTATGACCCGATAGCCTTTGGCCCCGGCAACGAGCGCGAGGCCGAGACCGGTATTTCCGGCGGTGGCTTCGATCACGGTTCCTCCGGGATGCAATTTCCCGTCACGTTCCGCCGCTTCGATCATCGACAAGGCAATGCGGTCCTTGATCGAGCCGGTCGGATTTTGATTCTCCAACTTTAAAAAGAGCTGACAAGGCCCGGTGTCCAATTGCGTGATCTCGACCAGCGGCGTATCGCCAATCATCGTAAGAATGCTCGGCGGTCTCTTGGTGGAACTGGGAGCTGTCGGAACTTCGAGCATTTAGAATAATGTGAGCATTTCGCCCGGATAGTCGATCACGACTTTGTAATGGCGGAGAAAATTGTAGCCGACAATCCCGTCGAGTTTAGCACCGATAGCTGTGTTCAACATCGTGAAGAAGTCTGCGACGACGACCGGCAATTGATCGATCCTGGCACCGCCGAGTTGAAACGACTCCAGTTCCGCCGCGGATGCCTGAACTTGACCGCCGCCGCCGGTCACCGGCGGAATTTCCCTCGCCACAAGTCCGAGTTCCTTTGCCAGCTCGCGCGTGATCGCGCTCGTTGATGTGCCGGTATCAATCGCCATTTGAAACGGCCCGCGTCCATTGGCATGGACATGAACCAAAATCAGTGGCTTCGCTGGATTGGCGAGCCGGATTGGAACTTCCGTTTTCGCGCCGCCGGCAAAACTTTCCACCCGCTTCGGGTCGTCGAGGCGAATCATTGAATTTCGATAATCGATCGTGACGCGAAAATGTTTAAGGAAATTAAAGCCGACGTCGCCATCGATCTTTGCTCCCACTGCTCCACCGATTTGCGCAAGATCGACAATTCCAACATCGACATTTTCCAGCCGCATCTCACCGATTGCCATCGAATCAACTTTGGCCAGCGACACAGAGATTTTTCCACCCGCGCCCTGACCTTCCTTTGAAGCGACAATTTTGATGCCCAGTTCCTTCGCCAGTTCCGATGACAGCAACGAAGTGCCTGCACCTGTATCGAGGATGAAGTCGAACGGGCCGCGGTCATTGACCCCAACTGGCACCAGAATCACGGGCTGCGCACCACCGGCGAGACGAAAACGAATCTTCGCGCTCCTGGGAGAAAGCGTCGCGGTCGTCATTCAGGCAACTTTGGTTCACTCTTGTGCGACCATTCACTTTTACTGTCTGCGATAAATTGCTGGAGCATATCAAAGCGAATCTCGCCGTAATTGAGGGCGTAGCGGAGATCACCGCCTTTGTAAATCCACGTCGTTGGGATCCATGAGAGCGGCATTCCGGCGAACTGTTTGATCTTGCTTTGGCCGCGGCGCGGGCCGGGATCGGCCATAATTGTCACGTTCGGTTGATCCGCGATTTGAAATTTTTTCAACATGGCGCGGCCATCGCCACCGTCGTTCCAGATGGAAACGAAATAGAATCTTACCTGCGGATTGTCCTTGATCGTCTTGAGCCAGCCGCCGCTCTTGAGTTCGGCCTGACAATTCGAGCACCACGGCGCCCAAAGATGAACGACAGTAAGATCCGGGGATTTGATCGCATCGAGAACTGGCTGGTCGGCGGAAGATTTTGGAAGCAAAGCTTTATCCAATTCATCCTGACCGTGGGCCCACATGAAACCGGTCGCGATGAGAGCGACCCGAAGCGAAAGACGGAAGATCGACATTATGATGGCAACCTTAAGGGAAAAACGCCGAACGCTCAACGTTCGAGTTATGCCGGGGCTCTGGATGGGCTGGGATACGCTGTGCCCTGCCTTTCTTTGTGGCGCTGGCAAAGCAGGTCCAGCCACAAAGACCTTTCGCAAATCCTTACTCTATATAGTACGCCCGTGATTTCATCATCTCCCTATCTTCAAATGACCGCTGCAATGCGGGTTCGGTTACCAATAGGGGTAAATTAACTTTTGAAAATGTATCGTTTATGACAATCGGCCATGCCGTAAGCGGATTGGAAAACTCGGGGAACCGCGCGGAGAAACTAGACGCCTCCGGCGCGGTTGACAGCTGAGGCAAATCTTGACGCCGGGCGAACCGAACAACGGCCGGCGCATGCCAGTTGACCAGTTGCCGGAAAACGCCTAGTGTGGCCCTCCGTTTTCGGTGCTTTTTAGCTGCACCGAAACTCCGGTGGTCAGGAACCACCGTCACAGGCCCAAGGAGCCTCTTTTACTTATGATTCAAATGCAGGATGTAATGTCGAAGCCGATGCCGGACTTCCGCGAAGGAAGCATCGTCAAAGGGCGGATACTGGAAGTGCGCCCACGCGAAGTGCTGGTGGACATCGGCTACAAATCGGAAGGCGTCATTCCGTTAAGCGAGTTTGACGACGTCGCGAACCTCGAAGTAGGCGATGAGGTGGATGTGTTGCTGGAGCGGCTCGAGAATGACGAGGGCATGGTTGTTCTCTCAAAGGAAAAAGCGGCCTATCGACAAAACTGGAACAAGATCGCGGGCGTTTTTCAGGGCGATGGTTTGATCAAAGGTAAAGTGAAATCCGTGGTCAAAGGCGGATTGATGGTGAACATCGGGGTCGAGGCATTTTTGCCGGCATCGCAGATCGACATCGTGCCGCCGAGGGATTTGCAGCAGTTCGTTGGCAACACCTACGATTTCAAGATCGTTAAGATCAATGATGACCGCCGGAACGTCGTGCTGAGCCGACGCGAGTTGATCGAGCAGGAACGGAGCGAGAAACGCCAGAAATTCATGGAAAGCGTCAATGTCGGCGATCGCGTGACCGGGACAGTGAAAAACTTGACCGATTTCGGTGCGTTCATCGATCTCGACGGGATGGACGGCTTGCTCCACATCACCGACATGACCTGGGGCCGGCTCGGTCACCCGAGCGAGCTGGTGAAAGTGGGCCAGCAGCTCGAGGTCGTTGTCCTCGACATCAACAAAGAGAAAGAGCGCGTCTCGTTAGGCCTGAAGCAAACACAAAAGAATCCGTGGGACCAGATCGAGGAGCGGTTCCCGGCAGGTCAGCGCGTGAAAGGCAAGATCACCAACCTGGTTCCGTACGGCGCATTCGTGGAACTGGAGGAAGGCGTCGAAGGGCTGATTCACGTTTCGGAATTATCGTGGACCAAGCGAATCCTGCGACCATCGGACATTCTCAGTGTCGGACAGGAAGTGGAATCGGTCGTGCTCGGGGTGAATAAGGAAGAACAGAAAATTTCATTGGGCTTGCGCCAGCTCGAAGCGAATCCGTGGGATGAGATCGAGAAGAAATTTACGATTGGCAGCCGGGTCAAGGGCAAGATTCGCAACATGACCGCTTACGGCGCCTTCGTCGAGCTCGACGAAGGTATCGACGGCATGATCCACGTCTCCGACTTGAGCTGGACCCGAAAGATCAATCATCCGAGCGAGATGTTTAAGAAAGGCGACGAAATCGAAGCGGAAGTGATCGACATCGACAAAACGAACCAGCGGATCAGCCTCGGCATTAAACAGCTCAGCGAAGATCCGTGGAAGAACATCGATCAGAAATACAAGATCGGCGATTTGGTGAAAGGCAAAGTTACCAAACTGGCCAGCTTTGGCGCGTTTGTGGAGTTGCAGGACGACATCGATGGCCTCGTTCACATCTCGCAGTTGAGCGAAGATCACGTCGCTAAAGTGAAAGACGTGCTCAAAGTGGCTCAGGAAGTCGAGGCTCGCGTGATCAAGGTGGATAAGGTCGAGCGCCGCATCGGGTTGTCGATCAAGGCCGCCAACTACACCGAGGAACAGTTGCGCAAGGAAGCCGAGACGTTTGACACGCTTCGCCCGGGCGAAGACATGGTCGGCTTGGAGAAAGCTTTTGCCGCCGCCGAGCACGAAGAATATCGCCCCGGCGAATCAAAAAAGCAGACGGTTGAAGCGAAAGAACCCAAGCGCGAGTCCAAGAAGGAATCCAAGAAAAAATAAGGGCGAGACGGGCAATGCTGGCCAGCATTGCCTGCAATAAACATCTTTTGAGGGTTGCGGTTCGGTGGCTCGCCTAGTTAGGCCAGTCATCTCAGGTTGCGCTACTTCAACCGGCCTTCGTCGAACTCGATCAGGTCGAAATAGGTGCGGATGTCTTTGCGGCCTTCGCCACCGGCTTCCTTCAAGAAATGATTGAAACGCGCTCGCTTCGCGGCGGTGTCGGGATGGCGCGAAATCATCACTTCATTCCATTGCTCGATCTCTTCCGGCGAATGTTTTGCTCCGTTGCGTTGCACCCAATCGAGAATCGCGCCGTCATCTTCGAGGCAATGCACAGCTTCCTCGAGTGCATCGCCGTCGATCTTCAGGAAAGCGAGCAGATGTTTGTCGAATCCGACGGTCTTGTAGTTGTAGCCATCGAGCAGACCTTTCCGATGCAGACGCGCTTTATCGATCAAGCGCGGCAAATGAACATAGCCGCCGAGTTTCTCGGACGGACTGCGCGGATGCACTTTTTGCATCAACAGTGCTGAAATCAAGTCGCCGGGACCGGCCGGGCGACTGTTCCTGGAAAATTCGATTTCTTTTCGCTGGACGCTGGCGCGGCAGGCGCCGTTTTTTCTTCGGGCAATAATTCGGCCTGCATCAAGCCGGCCTGGCCGATGATCAATTGGCCCGAGAAAATCCCGCCTTTCTCAACCGTGATCGCTTTCGCGGTCACGTTTCCTTCGAGCGACGCGTTCTTGTGAATGTAGACCGAAGTCTCAGCGATCAACTCAGCGACCACGTGGCCTTTGATTTCGATGCTGCCAGCTCTGACGCGGCGAAAACATTGCACATCCGATTTACGTTCGACGATGACTTGCCGGGCGGTGAGCCGGCCCGGAAGTTTACCGACAAAATCAATCGTAGCTGTCTCGGAGCAAATCAGGTTGCCGCGCAGTTTTCCTTCGACCAGCGCCGACTTACAGGTCACGCTGGTGCTGCTGAGATCGCCTTTCGCGGTGAGATGAACATGGCCGCGCGTCCGAATACTGCGGCTAAAACTGGTCGCAATTTTGTAGTCGCGCAGGTCGATGTGCGCGCTGCACGATGGACAATTAGTCGATATGGCCGCTTCGCTGACGTCGTGCTTGCGCTTGCACTCAAAGCACTCAACCGCCAGGCTGCGCGGCTGACTCCAGGTGCCGCCAAGCTTTTGTAGAAGCGAAGAAGCCAAGCCCGATCCGCTGCTGGTGGGAGCTTCCTCTTTTGCCCGAAGCGTTAGGCCAGTCTTCGGCGCTCCGGGCGAAAAGTGACGGCCGCACTGGCGGCACATGGTCGTTTTCGCCGCCGCATAATCCATTTGCTTAAAGCCACAGTGCGGACATTCCACACTGACTTTCGCAGGCGTCGGCTTGGCCACTGGTTTGCTAGGCGAAAACCGCTCTCGTCGTTATGCGCGGCTGGCGAATGCCTTCACCGGCTCTTCGTTGCGAACAACTTCGGGGCGTGGCATCGGCTTGGCCGTGGCCATTCCGCTGGTCACTTCCGATTTGCCGATGAACGTCGCGCCTTCTTCGATCACCAAACGCGCGGCTTTCAAATCGCCTTGCAAGATGCATTTCGATTTCAGCTCACAGCGCTCGCCTACGGTAATGTTGCCCTGGACCTTTCCGTATACCGTAATCGATTTGGTTTTGATTTCGCCACGAATATCCGCGTTCTCACCGATTGTCAGCACGCCATCAGAATTGATTTCGCCTTCGACTTTCCCATCGATGAGAAGTTCTTTTTGGAACTTGATCGAGCCTTTGATTTCGACATCGCTCGAAAGGATGTCTTTGCCACCGTGATCTGCCATAGTTTTATGATAATCGTTGGTTGAGGTTCTTGGTTGTTCGCGGGATGCGAAGCGGTTGATCTCACCATTGTCCGAGTTCATCGATCCGTCTCCGGTCGACGAGCCCGGTCTCTGGTGAGATGAATTTTTTCAACACGCGCTACTATTAGGGAGAGAGACGCCCGATGTCAAAAGTTTCTCACGTAAAAGGCAAACTTTTCACAGCTTTGCCAAGCCGATAATGCGACCATGTCAAATCAAGGTTCAAGACTCAAACCTGAAGAGCATTGGGCATTGAATTCAAGAAACGGGAAAGGCCAGGCCGAAAGCGACCTGGCCCTTTGGTCAAAGGCCCGTCTGCGGGATACAGACCAACACGGTCGCTTACTTGGAGTAACCGGTCGTGGTGCCCGCGCTTGTGGTTGTCGTTTCCTGCTTGTGAGCGCAAGCTCCCAAACTCAAAGCTCCGGCCAAAAGGGCCATGATCATGATCGCTTTTAACAATTTCAATCTTCTCGCCTCCTTTCTTCGCAAGTTGCTCCGTCTGTTTAGGCAAGGAATTACAACGAAGCAACGAATTTCTGCACCTTTTTGGATGTATGCACCCGGGCGTCCCCCTGCCGGAAATCCCAAGTGCCCAAACTCCAAGGAAATCATGCGCTCCTCTCATGTAGATCCGCAGCCGCGGGGGAAACATCTCAATCACTTGCCTGGCACGAACAACACCGAGAAGACAATGATCCTTGTCCCGCGACTGCGGGATCAGAATGACAATCTGCAAAATGCTGTGGCCCAAGCCCCTCATCGAGTGACGGCTGCCAAGCCGTCGCTCCTTGGAGCTCATTCCTCGATCACCACCGACATGCCTTCATCGACGAGATCGAAAAGCTCGATCACATCGGCGTTACGCAACCGGACGCAACCGTGGCTATCCCGCATGCCAATTTTGTCCTCGTGTTTGGTCCCATGAACATAGATGAAGCGTTCGCGCGTGTTGGCGTTGTCGGCATCGACTCCGTCCAGCCAGAGAATGCGCGACATGACCAAATCCTCTGTCGCCGGCAGCGGATCGTTCGGGTTCAATGGAATGCGTCCACGAAAAACTGTGCCGCTCGGCATGCCATGGCCAATTTTCTGCGCCACGCGAAAATTTCCGGTCGGCGTTTTGAAGGTTCCTTCTTCTGTCCCGATGCCAAAGCGCGAAGTCGAAACCGGGTAGCGTCGGATCGGCGTCTCGCCTTCCAGCAAAGTGAGTTGTTGATCGCGAATGGAAACATGTATGCTTCTCCGCGTTTGCATGGAATCTGACCGGCGATAAAATCGAGCTGCGGATGGAAGGGTATCACATCGCGATTGTCGGCGCGACTGGCGCTGTGGGAGAGGAATTATTGCGCGTGCTCGAACGGCGAAATTTTCCTGTGGCCAGCCTGCGTCCGATTGGTTCAGCGCGATCTGTGGGAAAATCGGTCCGGTTCTGTGACGAATCAATTCCTGTCCAAGAACTTGGCGAGCGTTCCTTCGATAATATCGACATCGCCTTCTTTAGCGCAGGCGGCGACATCTCGCGAGAGTTTGTGCCAATCGCCTGCCAGGCCGACGCCATCGTCATCGACAATTCCTCGGCCTTCCGGATGGAGCCGCATGTGCCGCTGGTTATTCCGGAGATCAATGCGGAAGATGCGCGTCAGCAGCGCGGTGTTATCGCGAATCCAAATTGCACAACCGCGGTTACGCTGATGGCGTTGTATCCGCTGCATCGCGCCTTCGGTGTCCGCCGCATTTTCGCAGCCAGTTATCAGGCCGTTTCCGGCAGCGGGGCGCGCGCCATTGCGGAGTTAGAGCAGCAGGTTCAGGATCGACAACTCCCGCCGCAAGTTTATCCGCACCCGATTGCCTTCAACGTTCTGCCGCATGTCGATTCTTTTCTGGAGAATGGTTACACCAAGGAAGAAATGAAGATGCAGAACGAAGGACGCAAGATCATGCATTTGCCGGAATTTCGTGCGTCGGCCACATGCGTGAGGGTGCCGGTCTATCGGGCACACTCGGTTGCGGTGAGTGCCGAGTTCGAGAGAAAGGTTTCGGTTGATCAAGCGCGTGAAGTCTTGGCCAAAGCGTCCGGCCTGGAACTTGTCGATGAACCACAGAAGAACTGTTACCCGATGCCGCTGAGCGTAAGTGGGAAAGACAATTGCGCTGTGGGTCGCGTCCGCCTGGATTGCGCTTTGGAGAACGGGCTGTCGTTTTGGGTCGCGGGCGATCAGTTGCTCAAGGGCGCAGCGTTAAATGCAGTGCAGATTGCCGAGCTGCTGTAGTGCAAAAAGACCTGCGCCGCGTTGTAGCCGCGGCGGGCTCTGTCGGGCAATGCAACGAGGGGAACGCCTCGACAAAGCGGGGCGGCTACAACGAAATCACTCTATTACTAGCCTGGCGGGGGCGATTCTTTCTCGCCCTTCTGCTTTTTCCCGCCTTCCGGTTTGCCGCCTTCCGGTTTGCCAGGCCCGCCGTGGGTCGCGGGAGCAGCGCCCTGTGGTGGAGCGCCCTCCATTCTGTGCTTCGGCCCGCGTTCTTGTGGGTTAGGTCCCGCCGGACCAGCTTCGGCCGGCGTCATTCCCGGTTGGAAACGTTTGCCGTGTGGCGGACCGGCCTGTCCCTGCGGCTGTCCTTGCTCGTAAACACTTGGCGTTTGGAAACCGCGCTCTGGTGACCCCTTGGGTTTGCCCTTCGACGCGTTTTCCGGGGCGGTGACCGATTCACTGCTCGGGGGAGTAAATCCTGGTGGAACTGCTTTGCCATGGGCCGGTCCCGGAGGAGTTGCGAGCGGCGGCGTTTCCGCGCCTCCCGCCGATGTTGTGGCGCCCGGTGGTTGACCACGCTTGCCTTTGCCTCGGCTCGGCTCCGGCTTCATCGGTGTAAACGCAGGCGACGCAGCTTTCCCCGGTGATGCTTGCGGCGTCGTGCCTGGTTGAAATTGGCCGGGTTTTCCATGCTTTCCGCGCTCAAATGGAGATGCACCCCCGGGCGCGGCGGAGCCAACACCAGGAGGAGCGCTAGCGGCTCCTGCGGTAGGTGGCGGAATTTTCCTGGCATCTTCAGTCTGCATTTTTTGCTTCAACTGGGCCTTGGTATTCTCGTCAGCAATCCCTTTCCATCCGCGCTCGATTTTGGCCTCGGAAACTTTGGTCTTAACGGTCGGCGGGGCCATTGGCTTGGCTGGCCTTTGCAGCGTTTGTGGAGCCGCAATTACAAGTCGATCGCCCTGGACTTTCGTAAGCGCCCCGCTCCTCGCCGCCGCGGCAACATCCACATTTGTTTGGCGCTCGATTTTCAGCCGCTGAATAGGGCGGGCCGAGTGCTGGGCAAGCACATTGTAATCAGGCCCATAATTGTAAACGACTTTGTTTCTAACCGTGATGTTAGTGACGTTCACCGTCTGATTAACGTAGGTAACGTTGTAACTCGGCGCGTAGATGTGACTGCGCAGGACCGGCTCGCCGATGAAACGAATATCGACAAAATTGTAGTAAGCCGGACCAATATCGAACTCGACATCTACGTGTCCGTCAATTGGGCGGCCTTCATAGATAATTCCCGGCCCACGTGGGGGCAGTGGCGCCCAACCAATCTGATCGCCACCGGTGCGCCAAGAAACCCAAGCCGGTCCCCATTCCAGATCGCTGCCGGGGAACCAAACCCACCCCGTATCTTCCAGTCTAGCCCAACGACCATAGTGATAGGTGGCCCAACCAAAATCTTCGTAGGAAACCCACGTCCAACCGTAGTCGGTGTAGGCCCAATAGCCGTCGGCATAGGGACGCCAATCCGGATCGCTCACCGCCACGTCGGGTTGCCAGCCGTAGCCGTAATCAGCAACCTCGATCCAGTTGCCGCCGGAGAGATTATTATAGAAGAGATCGATCGAGACATCGTCTGCCTTGCTTTGCGGCATGGCGAGGATCGACAAAGCGAGCAGCGTTAACGCAAATAATGTTCTTTTCATAATGAAACGAGTTGTTTAGAGCCATTCGACTTACAGGCCGCGGCCTTTATTCATTTCTGAATCGCAGGAGACGTTAGGGCCGCGTGTCTGTTGGGAAGGAGAAATAGGGTCTAAACATTTTTCGGACAGCACAGCATCGATTGCCCCTCGGCCGGCGAAGCGCCTGCCTACCAAGTGGGGGGCACTGCGGCACGGCTACACTACTGCGGCCGCAAAACGACAAAGGAGCGCATCCGGCCACGGCAAACCGACAAGACTTGCGGCTGAGTCGGGTCCGCCTGACTAGCAAGTTTGTTGTAATCGGCAACGGATGTTACCGGGTGCTGATTCACCTCCTCAATCACGTCGCCTTTTTGCAACTCGGCCACGCCGCTGTCGGGATCGACATCTGTAATGACGACGCCGCGTGCGTTGTTAGGCAAATTCAGTTGCCGCCCCAACTCCGGCGTAAGTTCGCCCACTTGGATGCCGGCTAGCGGGCCCGCTGTTTCGTTCTCGTCTTGATTGCCCGGTTGTCCGCCAGCAAAGGGCTGATTCTGTTGCGGCGGTGGCGCCGCCGCCTGCAAACCCGTCGGCCGTTCTTTGATCTCCGTCGTGACTTTCATCGGTCTGCCGTTGCGCACAATTTCCAGCTCAACCGTCTTATTCAGCTCGGCGTTCGCCACCATGTTCCGCAACGCCGGAAAATTCTTCACCTCGTGCCCGCCGAACTTTTGAATCACGTCGCCCGGTTGCAAGTGCGCCTGAGCGGCCGGTGAATCCGGTTCCACTCCTCCAACGAGTACCCCTTCTGTATCGTTGCGAGGCTGCCCGGCTTGGGTGCTAGTCGAATAAATCCCCAGATAACCGCGAATAATTCGCCCCTTCTGCAACAAGCTCTCCAGCGCCATGCGCACTGTATTCGAGGGTATGGCGAACCCAACTCCGGCTGAAGTGCCACTCGCGGATATGATCGCGGTGTTAATGCCAACCACTTCCCCGCGCAAATTGATCAACGGGCCGCCGCTGTTGCCTGGGTTAATGGCCGCGTTCGTCTGGAGCAGATCACCGAAAACATCGGAGCGATTCGGTCGCCCTTTCGAACTGATGATTCCATCCGTCACCGTTTCTTCAAAGCCAAACGGATTCCCGATAGCCAAAACGAAATCGCCCGCCTGCACGCTATCGGAATCGGCCAGCTTGAGCGGTTTAACCCCGGGGTTGTTGATCTTTAAGACCGCCAGATCGAGCTGCGCGTCTGCGCCAACCAGCTGCGCTTTCATGGTGCGACCATCGCTTAATTGCACCTCGATCTCGTCCACTTGATCGACCACGTGATTGTTTGTGATGATGTGACCTTCCACACTCACGATGACCCCGGACCCTAACGAATTCTGAATCAACGCCTGCTCGGGTGCGTTCCGATACCGGCCTTGATTGCGAAAGAAAAACTCGAATGGATCCATGTATTGCCGCCTGACCCCAATCTTCTTCGATGTTTTTACCGCGACCACGGAAGGGATCACGCTCTTAATCAATATGCGCCGTTCCTGGTTGAGCGACTCCAACGACGCCACTTGCTTCGGCTCCACGTTCGGTTCCGTCGCCAGCGTGTATTTCTCAGGCGTCCGCTTCGGCGTGGGATTCAACTCCCCGTGCTTTAGCCGATAATCATAGAGCAACGAAATGCCCGCGCTGACGAGCAACACGAATAAGAGAAATTTGGCGAGGTTCTTCATTAACTAACGTGGGCGAAAGTTCGTCCCTCTCGTTCGACAATCAACTGCCGAAAACGTTGATTCTCCGGTCGTTCCAGCGCCGGATCGTTAGCGAAAATCGACATTGCTACCGCGCGCGCGCTTCGCATCAAGTCCGCGTCGCTCTTCAAATTGCCGATCTTGAGCGCCGGAAGTCCGCTCTGCGCCGTGCCTAGCAAGTCGCCCGGTCCGCGCAATTCCCAATCCGCTTCCGCCACGTCAAAGCCGTTGCTCGTCTTTTCCAGCACAGAAAGCTTGGCCGTTGTTTCCGCCGATTGGTCCGAGGTCAGCAAAATGCAATACGACTTGTGCTCACCACGCCCGACGCGACCGCGCAGTTGATGCAGCTGCGACAGCCCGAAACGTTCGGCATTTTCGATCAGCATCATAGTGGCATTAGGAACATCGACACCTACCTCGATCACAGTCGTGCTAATCAAGGCATGCGTCTGACCACCGCGAAATCGCTCCATGATCTCTTGTTTTTCCAGCGCCGGGATGCGGCCATGGAGCAGTTCGCACCGAAACAGTCGCAGTCGTTCGCGCCAGGATTCGTATTCCGCCGCGGCTGCTTTCGCGTCGAGCTTCTCGCTCTCGTCGATCAGCGGATAGATCACGTAGAGTTGTCGTCCTCGCTCCAGTTGCTCCCGCAAAAAAGTAAGTACCTCCGGAAGCTTTTCCCTATCGCGCACTGCCGTCACAATTTTGCCTCGGTTGCGCGGCATCTCGTCGATGATGGATACATCCAGATCGCCATAAACGGTCATGGTCAGCGTGCGCGGAATAGGCGTCGCCGTCATCACCAGCACATCCGGAACAGGCTCGCGCTCGGTCAGCCGCGCCCGCTGTGCCACGCCGAACTTGTGTTGCTCATCAATAACCACCAGCCCCAGATTCGAGAATGCGACTCCTTGGTAGAGCAGCGCATGCGTGCCCACGATGAGGTGTGGCTGATCGGATTGGGTAACACACGCGTCCGGAACCTCAACCTCCTCAAACAACGGCAATGGCGCGCTCTCTTCCTGGCGCGCGGCGGTACGAAGAGCGATGCGTACGCCTAGCGGATCGAGCCAGCGCCGCACCACTCCATAATGTTGCTCGGCCAGAACCTGTGTCGGCGCCATCAACGCTGCTTGATAGCCAGCTTCGATAGCCAGCAACATCGCCGCGATCGCCACTACCGTTTTTCCCGAACCGACGTCGCCCTGAAGCAGTCGATTCATTTGATGTGGTGCGCCCAGATCACGCCGGATCTCCGCGATCACTTTAGATTGCGCTTTCGTTAACGCGAATGGCAGGGCATCGAGGAACTTGTTAAGCAATGCGCCGTTTCCGCAATGCGGTTCGCTTGTCCGAATCGCAGACTCAGATCGCCGCGACGCGATCAACATTTGCAGGGCAAAAAACTCGGTCAGCACGAGATGTTCACGCGCGGCGTCGCGCGCCTCCCAGGTCTCAGGGAAATGAATGGCCCGCAGAGCAGAACGCCGGTCGCCGATGGCCAGCTCGGGCGGGAGCAAGGTTTCCATCGGCTCATCTGAAAGTTCGCTCAGGAGCCGGTAAATCATGCCGCGCAACACCCGCTGCGAAAGCCCATCGGTGGCCGGATAAATCGGCGTGATGCGCCGAAAATGGATCGACATTTCCGAATCGTCCTCGATCACTTCAAATTCCGGATGATCCATGCACATCCGTTTCCCGCGCAGCTTCGGTTTGCCAAAAACGACCAGCTGCTGACCGGTCGCGATCATTTTCTGAATGTAATGCAAATTGAACCAGCGGCACACCAGCGGCTCGCTCAATGCGTTAGGCGTAGCCTCCTCCAGCGTCGCTTCGAAAATCTTTTTCCAACCACCGAACCGGCGCACCGATGTCTTGACCACTTCGCCGCACAAACAAATCGGCACGTCGCTCTCCTCCCGCGGAAAATGCGGGAACTGATGTCGATCTTCCCAGCGCCGCGGATAATGCGTTAGCAAATCCTCCACCGTGCCGATCTCCAGCCGACGCAGGGCGAGCAGTTTCGGGCGCGGGATCCACTCGATTTCCTCAAGCGGCGACGCAAGCGATCGGTGATCGGTGATTTGTGATCGAATTGGCGAGTCCACTCTGTTCACGGGTTTGCTGATCACGGATTATCATCTCCCGGCTCCGCCTCACGCACCGCCTGAATCTGCATGCTCAGCATGGTCGCCCCTTCATATTCGTCAGCGCACACCCGAAAGGCGACGTCCCATGGCGTCCGCGGCAGCTTCTCTTTGGCTCCGCCGAAATAAACCGCGCGCCGTTGATAATTCCGCTGGCGCAGACGCAAAATGAGATGCTTCTCATTCACCACTCGCGGCGGTCCAACTGGCTCCACTTCGCGCGCGAAAAAAACCGGCGCGGGATTACCGTTGCCAAACGGTTGGAGCATCTCGTGCCAGGAAAGAAAATCGCCGCCCAACTCAGGAAAGGCCAGCTCATGATCGAGCCGCAAGCAGGGTTGCAAATGTTCGTCGGACAAAAGTTCGCGCGCCGCCTGGCGAAATGCTCCGGCAAAACGATCGATATCTTTCTCGTCAATCGTTAGGCCGGCGGCCATTTCGTGGCCGCCAAATTTCTGCAAACTGCTCCTGCACCGACTCAACGCTTCCACCAGATTGAGCCCTTCTATGCTCCGACCACTCCCCTTCCCCGTGCCATTCTCTTCGAAGCCGATCAGGATCGTGGGCCGGTGATATTTTCGCGAGATGCGCGAGGCGACAATCCCGAGAACACCCGCATGCCAGCCGCGCGCGTGCAGGACAATCGCAGCCTCGCGTGCCGGATCGAACTGCGATGCGATCTGCTCGTCAGCCGCAAGAAAGATTTGTTTCTCCACTTCCTGGCGTTCCCGATTTTGCTGATCGAGCAACGCGGCCAGCGATGCCGCTTCCGCTTCATCGTTCGTCAACAAAAGTCGAAGCGATCTTTCGGCATTGCTCAGGCGTCCGGCAGCATTCAAGCGAGGGCCGAGCCGAAATCCAATATCTTCGGGTGAGATCGGCCGGCGAACTCCGCTGGTCTCAATCAACTTTCTTAACCCCGGCTTGGTCGATCTTGCAATCTCGATAAAACCGCGTTGAACCAGGGTGCGATTCTCGCCGCGGAGTGGAACAATATCGGCGACCGTGCCGAGCGCGACCAGATCCAGCCTGGACTTGAGATCGAAAGCGACCGAACGCGTTTTCAGGAGCGCGTGGCACAGCTTGAAAACAATCCCCACGCTGCACAAGTAATGAAACGGCGATTCCGGATCGATCTTCGGATTCACAATCGCCACGCAATCAGGCAGCGCCGATTTCGGCTGCCCGGCTACGCCGTCGCCTTGCGGCCGGCCTGTCAAGGCGGAGTGTAGCGGAGGCTCATGATGATCGAGCACGATCACGTCCACGCCGCGTTTGGCAAGATCGACAATTTCATTCGCTGACGTCGTCCCACAATCGACCGCAATCAGAAGCTGCGGGTGATGCTGTTCGAGACAGCGCTCGATGCTTTCCCGGCTCAAGCCGTAGCCCTCTTCCATTCGCAATGGTAAGAACAACGCAGGATCAGCGCCGTAGGTCCGCAAGGTTTCAGCGAGCAACGCTACGGAAGTCACCCCATCGACATCGTAATCGCCAAACAGGACGATGTCTTCCTTTCGGTCCAGTGCGGTCAGAACCCGCGCCACGGCTGCCTCCATGTTCGGCAGCAAGAACGGATCGCTTAACGAACGCAGCCGCGGCCGTAAAAAAGTCTCGACTTCTTCAGCCGTCGAAAATCCTTTGCGCATGAGCAAGCGGGTGATGCAATTTGAACGAGAGAAGTCGCTCCACGAAATCGGTCCGCCATTCAATTCCTCCGGCGGCGCAATGATCCATCGCTTTTGCACCGATTACCTTATTCGCGTCCGCTTTGGTGACAAGACGCGCACAATCCGTCGCGTTGTCGGCATAGTGTTCGCCGGCCGCGCCGTAGCACAGCGGAGGTGGGTGCTTCGTCTTATTTTTTCTCGATTAGATCGGCGAACTGCTGGAAGAAATAGGACGCGTCGTGTGGGCCCGGCGCGGCCTCCGGATGATATTGCACACTGAAGATCGGCAATTCTTTGTGCCGCATTCCTTCGACCGTGCCATCATTGAGATTGACGTGCGTGACTTCGATTTCCTTCGGCAAGGAATCCGGATCGACAGCGAACCCATGATTTTGCGCGGTGATCGCCACTCTGCCGCTGCGTAAGTCTTTCACCGGCTGGTTCGCGCCGCGGTGGCCGAATTTCAGTTTGAATGTCGATCCTCCGAAAGCGAAGCCGAGCACTTGATGGCCGAGACAGACTCCAAAGATGGGTTTCCGGCCCATCAAGTCGTGCACGGTTTTGTGCGCATACGCCAGCGCCGCCGGATCACCTGGACCATTCGAGAGAAAGATTCCGTCGGGATTCATGGTCAGCGCTTTCTCGGCGGGGGTCGATGCTGGCACCACCGTGACCGCAAAACGTTTCTGGCGCAGCAGCCGAAGAATATTTTCCTTGATCCCGTAATCGTAAGCCACAATGCGGAACCGAATCGGCGGCAGTTTGGGCTTGTTTCCGCCGTTGCCGTTCATGATCGACCACGGCTCGCTCAATTTGTCCTCCGGGTCCCATTGATAGACTTCGCTCGTAGTGACTTCGCGGACATAATCCATTCCAATCACGCCCTCGCCTTCGACGGCGCGCCGCGTCGCTTCTTCGGGCGAAATTTCTTCAGTGGTCAAACACGCTTTCATTGCCCCACGAGTTCGCAGGTGCCGCGTCAACGCGCGCGTATCGATGCCTTGAACGCCGGGGATATTCCAGTTGCGCAAATACTCATCGAGCGACATCTCGGAGCGCCAGTTGCTCGGGACCTTGCTCAGCTCTTCGATGATGAAACCACGCACGTGCGGTGAGCGGCTTTCCTGGTCGAGCGAATTCGTCCCGTAATTGCCGATCAGCGGATACGTCATCGCCACCATCTGGCCGCGATATGACGGGTCGGTCAGCACTTCCTGATAACCGGTCATCGCAGTATTAAAACAAACTTCGCCGACCCGCGTGCCGGTGGCGCCAAATGATTCGCCCTGGAAAAATCGACCGTCTTCGAGAGCGAGAGTTGCCTTCATCAGATTAAAACGCCCCACGTTCAACGCTCAACCCTCAACGCTCAACTAAAAATGATTCCGAAGTGAAGCGTTGGATGTTGGATTGCCTGCTCGCGAAAGCTTTCGGAGTTGAGCGTTGGGAGTTTGCCGAAACGAAAAACCCGGATCGAAACCTCGATCCGGGTTCTTGAAAATTTTACCCCACAAATGCCGTTTAGGTAGAATCTCCCGTTCCCTTTCGGTAACGGTGGATGACCGTCATCGCAGAATCTGACTTCCAATGAAGGCATGTCATTCTCCGCGGCAACCAAGCCTCCTAATTGCGTCAACTATCGGTTCGGGGATGTTACCTCAATCTCGTACATCGCAGGGTAAATTCGGAAAGCCGTCGGTCGAGAGTTGAGAGAAAAGCACTGGTTTCCTTCCCAACCCTCAACGAACGGCTCTCGCTCTCAAAGAACTACTCGCGCAACTCCGCGCCGAGTTCGCGCTGCAATCGCTCGCGAATCTTCGCGTGCGCCGCAGTCACTTCCTCATTAGTCAGTGTGCGATTTCGATCGCGATATGTCAATGAATATGCGAGCGATTTTCGTGCCGGGCCGATCTCGCTGCCCGCGAACAAGTCAAATAATTCCACCCTATCGAGTAACGGTTCCAGCACGCTGTGAATCACGCGCTCGATTTCTTCGTGTGAAATGTTTTCCGGCACAATCAGTGCGATGTCGCGCCTGATCGCGGGAAATCTCTCGATTTCGCGAAACCGCGTCGCCAGTGCGCGTGCGTTCAAAAGCAGATCTGCGTGCAACTCGGCCACGAAGACCCCGCCGGGAGCGGAGGCTCCGGCGGTTGAGACTTGTCCGCCAAAACCAATCATCTGCTCGCCCGAGTAAACTTCGACCGCGAGCGCAAAATCGGGATAGTTCGCTTTGCGAAACGCCACATTTGGAACGACAGCGTTCAGCGCGCCCTTCAGATCGAACAGATCCAGACTTCGTTTACCTTGCCAGCGCCAGGCGGCTTGGACTGAGGAGCTGCCCCAAAGCAGAACTGCCAGATGGCGTTCTTCTTTCCCGGACGGCGGAATAAACGCACGACCGATTTCAAAGATGGCCACGCTTTCCGCCCCGCCGCGAACATTTCGTTCGAGAACTCCAAGCAAGCCACTGATCAAACTGGGCCGAAGCGCAACGTGTTCTTCGCTCAAGGGATTGCGCAGAGCGATCGCGTTGTCGCTGAAAGCGGGAGCGTTTCTCGGAATCAGTTTCGATGTGCGCGTTTCCGAAAGTCCACGCCAAACCAGCTGCTTGCGCATGGCCGCTTCCAAATCATATTCGCGGTCGGCATTGCTCGATGGTGTAAACCGGCTGCGATCGGTGCCGGCAATTTTCTGCACCCCAAAGGCGCGAATGACTTCTTCGATCAGATCGACATCCCGCCGCAAATCCCGCCGATAACTCGGAATTTTCCAAATTGTCCCTTGGTTCTTGTTCTTGCTCAGACCAAATCGCCCCAAAATTTCATCGACAGTTTTCGGCTCGATTTGAATCCCGAGCAGTTGATCGCACTTTTCATAACAGAGTGAAACGTCGGCGGGATTGGGCGGCAGCTCACCCGCAGCCGCGATCTCTTTCGCGGGAGTTCCGCCGGCGATTTGCCGAATCAGCTCGGTTGCACGCTGCGAGGCGGGCGCGACCATCTCCGGATCGACCCCGCGCTCGAAGCGATAGCTCGCATCGCTCGGCAGGTTCAAATTTCGCGCTGTGCGACGAACGCTCGAGGGCAAAAAGTACGCACTCTCCAACAAGATGTTTTTCGTGGACTCGGTCACGCCGGTTTCTTCGCCCCCCATTACGCCGGCAATGCCCACGGCGCGTTTATCGTCGGCCACGACGAGATTTTCCGAACAAAGCGCGTAAGTCTTTCCATCTAACGCGAGAAACTTCTCGCCATCCCGGGCGAGCCGGACGTTGATCCCGCCTTTCAATTTGTCGGCGTCAAACGCATGCGTTGGCTGCCCGAACTCGGCCATGACGAAATTTGAGACATCGACAATGTTATTGATCGAGCGCATCCCGACGCTCTCGATCTTCGCCCGCAGCCAATGCGGGCTCGGTCCAACTTTCACATTCTCAATCCTGCGCGCGGAAAAAAATGGGCATTCGCGTGGCGCAACGATTTTCACGCCCGACGCTGTAGCGTCCGCTGTCCTCAGCGGACTTGGGACGCGCAGTTCTTTTCCAGTCAGCGCGGCAATCTCGCGCGCCAATCCAAAGTGGCTTAACAAATCGCCGCGATTCGGTGTGATCTCGACATCGAGAATGGTGTCGGCTGGAAAAAGATCGACAATTGGCGCGCCGATTCTGGCATCGGGCGACAAAATCAAAAGGCCGGACGCATCATCGCCGAGCCCAAGCTCGATTGGGCTGCACAGCATTCCTTCGCTTTCAACCCCGCGCAGTTTGCTCTGGCGGATTTCGGTTCCGTTAGGCAATTTCGCTCCGGGCAAAGCAAGCGGGACTTTGTCGCCCACGTGGTAGTTTTTCGCGCCGCAAACGACCTGCCGTTTTGCGCCGCTACCGTCATCGACTTCGCACACGCTGAGACGATCCGCATTCGGATGCGGCGAGGATGCGGTGACCTGAGCGATGACAACATTGTCGATCTTCGCGCCTCGTTGCTCGACGTCTTCAATCTCGACGCCGGCGAGCGTGAGCAACTCGGTCAGCGCATCCACGCTCTTCGGGAGATCGACAAACTCGCGCAGCCAATTAACCGAGAATTTCATGCGAATTGGCGGAGAAAGCGCAGATCGTTTTGCGCGAAAAGCCGGATATCGGGGATGCCGAACAAAATCATGGCGAGCCGGTCCATCCCGAGGCCGAAAGCGTAGCCGGTCCATTTCTCCGGATCGTAGGCATCGTCGCGGCGCGCCTGGTTTACTTCCTCGAAAACCGCCGGGTGCACCATACCGGAGCCAGCGATTTCGATCCATTGTTCGCCGCTCTTGAGCGCGCGCGATTTCACGTCGATCTCGAAACTCGGTTCGGTGAAGGGAAAATAGTGCGGACGAAATCGCACCGCGGTATCAGCGCCGAGAAGTTCGTGGAAGAAAAATTCGAGGGCGCCTTTCAAATCGGCGACGGTGACGTTTTCATCGACGTAGAGTCCTTCGATCTGGTGGAATTGTGCGCTGTGGGTCGCATCCACTTCGTCGCGTCGATAGGCAGCGCCCGGCGCGATCACGCGGATCGGCGGCGGCGCGGATTCCATGGTACGGATTTGAACGGTCGAAGTGTGCGTGCGCAAGAGGCGGCCATCCGGGAGATAAAACGTGTCCTGCTCGTTCCGCGCGGGATGATCGGGCGGCGTGTTGAGCGCGTCGAAGCAATGCCATTCCGTTTCGATGTCCGGGCCGTCCGCGAGCGCGAATCCCATGCGGCGAAAAATGCCGATCGCCCGATCGAGCATTTGCGTAAGCGGATGCAAACTGCCGATCTGGTGCGGCGTGCCCGGCAACGAGATGTCAATGTTGGCCAGCGCTTCGCTCTCGTTTTGCGCACGAAACTTTGCCGCGCGTTCTTCGAGCGCAGCGGTCACCCCGTTGCGCGCCTCGTTCAGCAATTTGCCAACAATCGGCCGCTCCTCTTTCCCGAGCGACTTCATTTGCTCGCCCCAGGCAGAGATGCTGCCGCTCTTGCCGAGGTATTTCACCCGCGTGGCTTCGACCGCTTTTTCGTCCGGCGCGCCGGCGATCTCACGCAAAGCTTCGTCGCGAAGTTGTTCGAGGGGGTGCATGGGCAAGGTTAAAAAGTTAAAAAGGGAAAGCTCTGTCCCATTCAACTATTCAACTATTCAACCTTTTAACTGTTACGTCACGCCGCCTTCGTCGACTTTGCTTTCTTGTCCAGCGCAGCTTTCGCTTGATCGACGATTGATTTGAACGCCTCGTCGTCGGTCACCGCGAGATCGGCGAGAATTTTCCGATCGAGACCAATGCCGGCAGCCTTGAGTCCTTCCGCGAAGCGCGAGTAGGTCAGGCCGTTCGCGCGCGCGGCCGCGTTGAGCCGCTGAATCCAGAGATAGCGGAAAGTGCGTTTGCGGGTTTTGCGATCGCGATAGGCCCAATACTGGGCTTTCATGGTCGCGTCCTTGGCGTAACGGAAAAGTTTGGACCGGCGTCCGCGATAGCCTTTGGCTTTCGCGAGAACGCGTTTGCGTCGCGCCCGGCTGGCCGGGGCATTAGTGGCTCTTGGCATTTTGTTTTGCCCCGAAATCCTTCGGGGCTCCTCGTTCAGCGAGCTGTTGTTTCATTATCGAACTTCCCGACCTCGCACGCTGATTCGTCCCGCGAAAACGGAACAGATGGGAAGACGAATTATGAGCGAGGAAGGTAGATGATTGGGGCAAAATGACAACCGATTTTAGCCGAATCGACAACCGCCAGATCGACCGTTAACCTGTGGGGTGAACTCGCCCGCGCCAGGTCAGCCGCAGACAGTGCCGAAAGCTGCGATCGTTGCCGCGGTGATGATCGTTGTGCTTCTCGCGCTGGTTTCGCTTTTTGCCAACATCCAGCGGGCGCGACGTAACCAGATCGAGACGACGATCATCACTCCGGCCAATCCGAGTCCTGCGTCAACCCCAAGATAGTTTACGCTGTTTACCGCTGAAATGAGTCGCGCTTTCAACGCCAAATATTTGCGGTTATTCAGATCTGGGGCGGTGCCTCAGGCTTCAACATGAATGCCGCGCCTTTAGCGCTAAGCACATGCAACCCAGATGGGTGCTAGCCCTTCCCGAAAAGAATGTTCTCGACGCCACGGAGAACTTCTTCGATCCGCACCGGTGCCGCGAAGAAACTGTATCCGCTCAGAATCCCGCCGGACAGCATCTGACTTTCCGGCTTCAGGCTGCTCAGATGCACCACCGGGGTGTGCTTCAGAACGGCATCGGCGTGTATTTGGCGCTCCAGCACCTGGCCATCCGGACTAGTGGGCAGGGCGTCGAGCAGAATCAGGTCAGGTCGAAAACCGCGCGCGGTCTGCAGGGCGGCGCGATCGTCGTGTTCTTCCTGAACCAGATACTTACCCGCCCGCTCCAGTGCTTGCCGGACCAGCCGGCTAATTCCCGGTTCATGATCGACGAGCAGAATTTTCTTGGGGAATTTCATCGTGCTTAGTTCGTTCTCCACCGGAGCATCGCATGTGCCGTACGCGTCCTGACGTTGAACACTGGGGAGAGCCCGGGCGACACGGTTTTGCCCACCGCTCTCAGGAATAGGAGCGCTTTTCGCTAGCGAACTCGATGGGAGCCGCTTCTACTCAAGACTTTTGTCGATCATTGCGGCGGCGGCTCGGGCATCGTCTTGATCCCAACCCGCGCGAGATACTCATCCGCCTGCAACAGATCGTCATCCGCGCGCTCGATAATCTTCAATAGATTGTCCATCGAAGAAACCTCTTCGAGCTGCTCGGTCAGAAACCATTGCAGAAAATTAATCGTGATATAGTCGTTCTGTTTTCGCGCCAGCTCGACCAGGCCGTTGATCTGTTGCGTGACGTGTATCTCCTGGTCAAGCGAGAGCTTCACCGCATCGCGCGCGGTTTTGAATTTCGCTTTGGGCGCGTCGATGGCCGGGATCACTACCCGCCCGCCCGCATCGACCACGTACTTGATGAACCGCAAGGCGTGGCCCTTCTCTTCTTCCGCCTGCTGAAAGAAATGCTGCGAAAGTTGCGGCAACGCCTCGCTGGCGAAATGCGCCCCGATCGCATAATACTGCAGCTCCGCGCTGAACTCGTATCCGATTTGCTCGTTGATCGCATCGATCACTTTTTGACTCGTTAACATGGCTACAGACTAGCCCGATTTCACCAGATGCAAGCGTAGCGTTTGCAAATTTTCATTCGATGATCGAGTAACGCTGCCTGTGGAATCTCAGCCAGAGATCACCTCGCCGGAACGCGAAACATTTTCGACACGGGCGAAGAAAATGCTCGGACCGATTGGCGTCGTGCTTGTTCTGATCGCGAAGTTTTTTGCGAAGCTGAAGTTTGCGATCATTCCGCTGCTCAAGTTTCTGCCTCTGCTCCTGAAATCTGGCGGGACGATGTTGCTGATGATCTGGGTTTACACCCGGCTTTGGGGATGGAAGTTCGCGGTCGGATTCGCTTTTCTGTTGCTCGTCCACGAGTGCGGCCACCTCGTCGTGGCAAAGAAGTTTGGGCTGAACGTTGGCGCACCGATCTTTATTCCGTTCATGGGCGCGTTCATCGCGCTCAAGGAAGCGCCACGAAACGCCTGGATGGAAGCGTGCGTCGGAATCGGCGGGCCGATTCTGGGCACGATTGGGGCCCTTCTGTGCAATTCGATAGGAGAACTGACTGCTGCTCCAATTTTTTTCGCGCTCGCCTGGTTCGGTTATTTTCTGAATCTGTTCAATCTAACACCGGTGGGAATGCTTGATGGCGGACGGATTGTGACCGCCTTGTCGCGCTGGCTTTGGCTGCCGGGCTTTGTTATCCTTCTCTGGTTTGGCTGGAAATATCCGAACTTCGTCGTTTGGTTGATGATCTTTCTTTCGGTGCCGCGCATCTATTCCCTGTTTCGAAAACGCACCGAGGAAGAGCGCCGGTACTTTGAAGTTACGCGTTCGCAGCGATGGACGATGTCGATCCTGTACTTCGGGCTAATTGCGGCCTTGCTTTTCGGGATGCATGTCGCGCAGGACGACCTGGACAAGTACGGCGTCCCCGCGCATAACAAAGGGCGCCATATCCTAGTTCAATAGCGGCCTACCTTAGCCGGTCACGGCGAACACCTTCTTCGGCTCGAGCCCGATCTTGCGCACGATTGAAAGAAAACGCTTATCGGTGCGGAGCGGCGCCATTTCCGGAGCGATGCCGACAAAATGGAGCGAAGAAGAATGTTCGTCACAAGCGCGCTCTAATTCGCGAATCGCCTCATCGTGTGCGCCGAGCGCGACGTGCACATGGGCAATGGCATCACCGGCGGTGTAGGGTCGTTGCGCCAGGGCTGTCTCCAGCGTTTCCAGCGCTTCCTTGTGCCGGTTCATTCGCGCATAAGTGATCGCCAAACCGAATGCCGGCCGGCCGCTCACGGTTTCCGCTTTTTTGTAGAGCGCGATCGCGTCGTCGAAACGGCCACTCTCGCGATAGAGCGCGCCCATCAACGGCTCGCCATAAAAAAATGCCGGGTCGAGCTGGAGTGCGCGTTCGCCGGCGGCGATGGCTTCATCGGGCAGACCAAAGTAACGATAGATCTCGCAAGCAAAATTGTTAACCCAAAGCGAGGCGGGATCGATCCTGGCGGTCCGGCGCAAATACATCAGCGCCTGGTCGCGATCGCCGCGAGCCGCATAAAACGCAGCCATGAAATAATTCGACGGCGTTGAGTTCGGGTCGATCTTGAACGCGCGTTTATATTCCGCCTCGGCACCCTCCATCTCCCAATCGAGAATCCGTTTTGTTTCTGCGAGATAGACGTGCGCCTCGGCCTCGCCCTGGTCGAGCTTGATCGCGTTCCGTGCGGCCTCGCGGACTTGGCCGTAGCCCTCGATCGGCGGGACATAAATGTCGGACAACCAAAGCCACGCTTTGGCGATGCCAGTCCAGGCGCGGGCGAACTTTGGATCTTTCTCTAACGCCCGCTGAAAATGAACCAAACTTTGACGCAATCCTTCCTCCGTGCCTTTATCCGAGCTGAAAACTCCGTGGAGATAGGCGTCGTAGGCGTCGGGGTTGCGCGCCGTTGATGGCGGCGAGATGTCGAGTTTGAGCCGGAGAGCATCGACAATCGCCCGTGTGATCTCGTCCTGGAGCGCGAAGATCCCCTGAAACTCGCGCTCGAATGTTTCCGACCATAACGTGAAGCCTTCGCAGCATTCGGTCAGCTCGGCGGTAACGCGGACGCGATTGCCGTCTCGCCGAATGCTTCCCTCCAGGACATGATCGACGTTTAGTTTGCTGGCGACTTCATTCAGCTCTGCGTCCCGATCCTTAAACCAGAACGATGAGCGCCGTGCCGCCACGCGCAAGCCATCAATCTTCGAGAGCGCCGTCAGAATTTCCTCCGCGATGCCTTCCCCCAAATAATCGGGCTCCGGTCCGGTGCTCAGATTCTTGAATGGCAGAACGGCGATCGATTTCTCGCTGGCTGCGACTTTCTCTTGCTGGGCGAGCTTGAGTTTTTCCGGCAGCTCGGCGTTGCCGACTTCGCCGGTGTAGAAATTGACGAGCGAAAGTCTAACGCCGTGTTTGGTCCCGACCTTGCCAAGATCGTGCAGATGCGGGCGCCACTGGCGCGACTGCGCCAGATCTTCAGCCACGCGTTTGGAAAGCAGGATATGACCCGCATCGCCGCAATCCATCACACGCTGCGCGATATTGATTCCCGCGCCGGCCACATTCGTTTGTTCGTTTACGTCCGCGAGCACATTCACAGGTCCGCTGTGAATCCCCATGCGGAGCCTGATCGCGGCTCCCTCTTTTGCAACTTGCGCAATTTCAATCGCACAGCGCATCGGCGCTTCGAGGTTGTTGAAAAAGACCAGGGCCATGCCATCGCCAGTCGGAATACGGACAAGCTTGTCCGCTGCTTCTGCCGCCCGAAATTGGTCTGTGCCGCGGACGATCTCGCTCAGCTTCTGCTGAAGCTCGCGCTGCTCGTCGATAAGCAACTGCGAGTAACCGACCATGTCCATGAACAAGACATGCCCGATTTCCAACTGAACATCCGGTGCGGCATCGGCGGTCATTGTTTCACGAAAGCGCGTTTTCCGGTCTCGCGCCAGCGCTGGCTGACTAATCGAAGACAGCTCCAATGGGGTAGGATAATCATGCCCGCAGGGGGCAGCGTAATGCCTAGGCTGGCACGTATTGAGAGACAAAACCGCGTCGAAACTCGTCAAACGCCTGATTTTCGATCCGCTCGCGCGCCTGTCGCATCAGGTCGAGATAAAAATGCAAATTATGCAGGGTGATCAGGCGCAGACCGAGAATTTCTTCCGCTTTGATCAGATGCCGGATGTAACCCCGAGAAAAGTCCGAGCACGCGTAACACGTGCAATTTTCCTCGATTGGCCCTTTCTGCCGGATGAATTCGGCATTCTTCAAGTTGAGCGTGCCTGTCGTTGTAAACGCGGTGCCATTGCGGGCCAGGCGCGTCGGCAACACGCAATCAAACAGGTCGATCCCGCGCGCGATCATCTCGAGCATTTGCGGCGGTGTACCCAATCCCATGGCGTAACGCGGTTTTTCCCGCGGCAAAAACGGTGCGCTCCATTCGATCGCGCTCACCATCTCTTTCTCCGGCTCGCCCACGCTCACCCCCCCGATGGCGTATCCATCGAAATCAAGATGGACAATCGCCTCGGCCGATTCTCGCCGGAGATCCTCAAACGTGGCACCCTGAACAATGCCGAAGAGCAGAGAGTTCATGGTTACTGGTTGATAGTTGTTAGCGTCTTCCATTGGAGGTTGAGCGGCCTGCCCCGTTTCTTTTTTTACGGGGTTGAACGTTGAGCTTTGGGCGTTTTCTTTTTTCCAATACTCCATTGCTCCATCACTCCACGCGCGCTTGCAGCGGTCTGCCCACCGCGTCGTCATTTCCATGCTCTTGGCGGCGTAATCGCGTTCGCACGGCCACGGAACGCATTCATCCAGCACCATCGCAATGTCGCTGCCGAGCGTGGCTTGAATTTCCATCGCAATCTCCGGCGAAATAAACGCGGGCGTGCCGTCGATGTGATTCTGAAAATGCACGCCGTCTTCGGTAATCTTTCGCAGCTTGGCCAACGAAAAGATCTGGTAACCGCCACTGTCGGTCAGGATCGGCCCGTCCCAATTCATGAACTGGTGCAGACCGCCAAAGGTTTTGATCACGTCCAATCCCGGTCGGACAAAGAGATGATAGGTATTGCTGAGAATGATCTGCGCCCGAAGCTCGCGCAGCTCGCGCGGCGTGACGGCTTTCACCGTGCCCTGCGTTCCCACTGGCATGAATGCCGGGGTCTCAATCACGCCATGTTGCGTTATTAGGCGGCCCCGCCGCGCCTTTGATTCTCGATCCTGCCTCAGAAGTTCAAACATCGCGCGAATCTTCGACCTAGCGATCACCCTCCAAAACGACCGAGGCCATCGCATGATGCTCGGTGTGACTAAGTGTAATCAAAGCGGAGGTCACACCGCGTTGCCGGCTTAGTTCTTCGGCCGGCCCGCTAAGAACGAGAAAGGGTTCCCCACTCGGTTTTTTTCGCACGTCGATGTCGCGCCAGCCCATCGCTTTACCAATCCCGGTCCCGAACGCTTTGGAAACTGCTTCTTTCGCAGCAAAACGGGCTGCGAGATGGCGCGCTGGAAATTTCATCGACATCGAATACTCGATCTCGCCTGCGGTAAAAACGCGATGGAGAAATCGTTCGCCAAACCGGTCGAGCGAATGCTGAATCCGCGCGCACTCCACCAGATCCACCCCCAGGCCGATGACGCTCATTTCGAAATTGTCGTGCGTTTTTGCAAAACGCCGCGCCACTTCACCCTCACTGCCGCGCTTCGCGCGTGCGTCTCTCCCAGCGGGAGAGAGGACGACTTGCCTGGGAAAATCCTCTCCCCTTGGGAGAGGCGGACGGTGTCAGCCGCCGGTAAGGGCAAACAATCGTGTTCGTATGCCTCGATCACGCTCATTCGCGATAATCCTCCATCGCCACGAGCATTTCGCCCACGGCGTTTTGCAACCCAACGAATAGCGCGCGCGAGATGATCGAGTGCCCAATGTTCAACTCGGTCAGGTGCGGAATTTTGTGGATCAACTGGATGTTGGTGTAGTTGATGCCGTGCCCGGCGTTCACCTGCAGCTTGAGCTCGGAGGCTGCTTTGGCCGCCGCCTGTAAATTTTCCAATTCCTCGCGCTCGATTTTTTCGGCAAACGCGTTTGCCAATTTCCCGGTGTGCAGCTCGACCATTTCCGCGCCGAGCTCGCCTGCGGCATCGACCTGCTCGAGCCTTGGATCGATGAACAAGCTCACGCGAATCCCCGCCGTTTGCAGCCGCTTGATCGTAGGCTCCAGATCTTTGCGCAAACCGACGACGTCGAGCCCGCCTTCGGTGGTGACTTCCTCGCGTTTCTCGGGAACGAGACAGACTTCATCGGGCAAGATTCGAAGCGCAACATCGACAATGTCCGGCGTATTTCCCATTTCCAAATTCAACTTCGTCATGATGTTCTCGCGCAAACGCTCAATGTCGTGGTCCTGCATGTGACGACGATCTTCGCGCAGATGCGCCACAATCCCCTTCGCGCCTGCGCGCTCGCAAATCGCGGCCGCCGCAATCAAATCCGGCTCGACATTTTTCGATTCCGGCGTGATGGCGTAACGGGCCTGCCGCAACGTGGCGACATGATCAACGTTTACCCCAAGCTTCAGGTCACTCATCCGGCTTTTCTTGTAACGGTGGTCTGCGTCGCTCGCAAACTTCGCCGACTGCAAAATAACGCCGCTAAGACAGCGCTGGTCCACCGCCAACGCTTCTGTTTCAGCGGCAACAAATCCGCGCGTAAAGTTGTCCGAGCCTCGAGAGCGGCACTTTTAGAAGATAAAGCGCCGCGATTAATGCGTAGGCAAAGGTAAGCCGGCAATGTCCGATCGCTTCGTATCGGCGGCTGCTTGCGACCAGCCGTTCCGGAATAATGATGACGCGTCCGCGCCGCCGCAGACGCCGAAAAAACTCCACGTCTTCCATCAGCGGCACCTCGGGAAACCCGCCAATCTCATCGAATACTTTGCGCCGGCAGAAAATTCCATGATCGCCACAGCGCATGCGCAAAAAAATTCCGGCGTAATGCGCAAAGCTATCGGTAAGCCGGTAAACGAACCGCGAACCGGGCAGGCGAATTCGGAAAAAACCGCCCACAGCACGGGCATCGCTCATTGCGCGTGCGATCTGTTCCAAACACCCTGACGGAGGTTGAACATCGACATGGAGGAACCAGAGAATCCCCCCGGAGGCGGCCCGCGCGCCGGCATTCATTTGCAAGGCCCGCCCACGTTCCGCAGGTAGCAGGCGATCACAATAATTTTCGGCCAGCGCCGCCGATCCATCAGAGCTCCCGCCATCGACGACGATGATTTCCGCGCGGGGCGCGCGTCTCCGCGTATCGACCAGAAATGAGCGAATCAAGGCCGCCTCGTTCCATACCGGCACAATGATGGATACGGCCGGGCGACGCTCTTGGGGTTTGCCGCATTGCTCATCTGGCATGACCGGTGGTAACATCGTCGTCTCTCTATACCAGATGGCGCCAAGAATTCCGCTCTTTGATTACGTCGGTATTCCAATTGTGGTTTGCTTTTTTTGTGCGCTCCTTTGGTTGCAGTGGCGGTTTCCTTTGCGACGACAACATTTCGCATTCATCCGCCGCGTCGTGCGTAACCTGATCTTCTCGATGCCGGCACAGGCAATTTTTCGGTGGGCACTGCTGCCGGCCCCGGTTGCCCTGGCGATTTGGGCGCAACATCGATCGTTCGGTTTGCTGCATTGCATCCCACTCCCCGGCTGGGTGCGCGCCGTCGTCGGATTTGTCTTCCTGGACTACGCCTATTGGTGGTGGCATTGGGCCAATCACATGGTCCCCTTTTTCTGGCGGTTCCATAACGTCCATCACACCGATCTCGATATGGATGTGAGCACCGCGTCCCGGTTTCATTTTGGCGAAATGTTTTTTTCAATCGCCTTGTTTTTGCTCACGGTCCTCCTTCTTGGCGTCGGGCCGGTTGCCGTGGTCATCTTCTTTCTCGTGTTCGAAGCAGCGGTTTTGTTTCACCATTCCAATTGGCGGTTGCCGATCTGGTTCGAGCGGATTCTCAACCGCGCCATTGTCACACCGCGCATGCACGGAATTCACCATTCAATCGTCGAACGCGAGACGAATTCGAATTGGGGCACGATTTTCTGCTGGTGGGATAAATTTCATCGGACATTGCGCCGCGATATTCCACAGGATGCGATCACAATCGGTGTTCCGGCGTATCGCGAAGAAAGCGATCTCACCTGCGGCCGCCTTTGGCTGCTTCCTTTTCGCCGGCAACGTGATTACTGGCAGTTGCCAAACGGCGAACGCCCGGTGCGCGAGCGGAAACCAGCAGCCCAGCTGGCCGAATAAATTTCTGCGATTGCGGGCCCATCCATGAAGGCTGCCAATGCGAGCGGCGCCGCTTCGCCGTCGGGCCGACTTCAAGCCCCAACCCGCCGAAATGAGAAGCTCGTCTCCGGTTTCATCGGTTTGCCATCCATCTCGAGCAGCGGATAGACCAGAAAATTAATCGGACCGCTCGCCGGCGCAGGATCGACCATCAGATCGCGCCCTTTGGTCAGCTCGAAACGATTAGCCGGATTGTGGCCGAAATAGTAATTGGCCAACTCCGGATGTTTCCATGCCTCACTAATATCGACCGGGACCCAGTGGCCATTGGCGAAAAACTCGGCCCAACAATGATAGCCCTCGATCACGCCCTCATTTTTCTCCGCGGGAATCGTCGCGCCGATGGCAAATCGAGCCGGAATGTCGATGCTGCGGGCTAGTGCTATGAAATATGCGTGAAAATCGCTGCAATTACCTGTTTTTGAGTCGCATGCGTAAACCGCATCGCCACGTCCCCAACCAGTGCCGGACTTATCGTAACGCATCCGGCCAAGCACGTGCTCGTAGAGCGCTTTAGCGCGATCGAGATTATCCTTCCTTCCAGCAGTCGCTTGTTCGGCAAGCGTCTTGAAAGTCTCGTTCACCGGCACAAGTTTTTCCGGACGCAGAAACCGGGAAATATCTTCGCCCTTCGCCGAATACGCGCTCTTTTCTTTGCGGACGACACGATAACGCAGCTCGATGGTTTTGCCACTGTCGCTTGATTGCGGGTGCAGCACACAAATTTCGTTGCCGTAATCGCGATCTTGAGTGGTCTCCCATTTGATTGGAATGCTGGTTTCCTCCCGCGTCACAGTCTGAAAGGCGTCTGTTTTAGCCAGCGGAATCCAGAGGCGGGCATCGCCTGTGATCTCAGGAAGTTTTACCCGGTAAACAAATTCGAACTCATCAGAGCCTTTGACGATCGTGCCGGCTTTATTCCCGCCAGCGATCGTCAATGTTCCAGCGACGATGAACGCGGCGACGGCCAGAAATCGCACTGCGGATCGAAAGCTCATCACGAAACTTTCTTCCAGACGCCGCCTTCTTCTTTCCAATGATAAAGCGGTTTGCCGTTGATCTTATGAACTGAGGCCTGCGTGACTTTCATTCTGCCCCCCCTATGCGTTAGAAAGAAGTCGATATCGTAAGCGCTGCCGTCAATCCCTTTCATATCAACGCAGGCGAAATATTTCTTGTCGCCAAGATTGAAGAAGCGATCCTGACGGACACGAACCAGCTCGAGCACGACATCTTTGTTTTGAACAGAGTAAGCTGGGCCACGCAGGCTGCTGCTCACGGCACCTGGAAGTGGTGTCAATATTCTGACTATGAGATGGAACTTCTTGTCTCTGGAGTTTTTGCTAATGACGTCTGTGTAGTTTTTGATCGCGGCGGAAATCTCCCAGTTGGTCGTATTGTTTTCCTCGCCGCTTGTGACGGGGTGTTCGGTAGCTCCAAGGATTGGCGCTACCGTAAGAAAAACTGCCACAACTGTTCCGATAGTGATCCTTGCAGGCATCGCATTAACTCTTAGCGCTGACACAATTCAAACACCAACAGTTCGCCTGTTGGCGACCAGTCTCTTCGTCAGATTTTCACTTTTTTCCAGACGCCGCCTTCCTCTTTCCAATTGTAAAGCGGTTTGCCATTCACTTTGTGCACAGACGTCTCCGTAACGTTCATGTCGCCTGGTTTTCCGGTCAGAAAGAAATCGATGTCGTAAGTCGTACTGTCCGTTGATTTCATGTCGACGCAGGCAAAATATTTTCCGCCGCCGAGAGCGGAGAGCCGGTCGTCGTGCACTTTGATTAAATCGAGCGCGAGATCTTTGCCGTCGTAATTCAGGTGGAATTTGTTGTCGTTAGATTTTCCAATTTCAGAAGTAATGTGCTTTTTGATTCCAGCCGAAATCTCCGACTTCGTGACTTTCTTTTCCGCTTCGCTCTTGGCCGGGTGCTCCGGATGTTCCGGATGTTCGGCGGCTCGGACGAGGGGCACTGGCGTGAAAAAAACTGCGACGGCTGCTGCGATAACGATTTGTTTGATCATAGGATAAGATTGGATGGCTGGACTCTAATTGGATGTGCGAGGGGTCAATGCTTCCATTATTCCCATTGGCGGGCGTTGTCCAATCGCGTAACAACGTCCTGGTTGTCGCTTTCTCGGTTGCGGCTGTGATCAACAGAGGAAAACCTACGGACCAGCAATGCTCAGCATCAAATAATCGACGCTGAACCAATCAGGCCCCGAGAGAAAAAGCCAGAGGAGGATTAGCAGATAGAGCACCTCAGGCAGATACAAAAATTCCGAGAGCCAGCCCAGCACTGACGGCGCTTTCATGTTTTTGAGTTTGGTGGTGAGGATTGCTACGATCATCACGCATCCCAGCATCACGCAGTCCACTGGCGTCAGCGCACCAACGATCAGGAGAAAACCGAAGACAAACTCAACCGTCGAAACAAAGATTGTATTGAAGTCAGGAAATGGAACGCCGGCCGCCACCAACGTTTCGCGCATCTGTGCCCGGCGTTTCGGCACGAATAATTTCCCCCGCCCGGAAAGAAAGAAGAGTAGGCCGACGGCAATGCGTGCCACCAGACTTCCCACCCACTGCCACCCGTGCAGCTCGCTCAAAAAAGTTCGGGCCCAAGACATCTCATTCATTTAGAAGACTGGCTCAGCTCTTTCATTCCTGCCAAAGCAACGTGGCCGCCACTGCCGGAAAAAGACTGCTTGCTTTTAAGCGCTCTTTGTCATTAAATGAACCTAATTCCATGCGCCAAATTTCCAACTCGAGCTCGGCATCCCGGCCTCTGTCCGGTGAAGTGAGCCGCTATTGGCGCCGCCTGAATTAGGCGAAGCACCTCTGCCCACCGCTTAGTAGCGCGGCAAGGCTTCGCGCGATCATCCTGGGTGTCCAATCTTCAATTGGACATATGCCACCCTCGGGAAATCGCAAACCAGTGTCTCCATTCAAGTAACTAAGTAACTTAATATTCCCTAACGATATGTTGATTGTGATGAAAAGCAGCGCGACCGCACACCAAATTGATGCGGTGGTTGAAGCCATTCACTCGGTGGACCTGCGGGCACATCCGCTTGCCGGTGCCACCCGGACCGCAATTGGAATCACCGGCAATACCGGAGTAATCGAGAGCCGGCGCTTCGAAAATCTTCCCGGCGTGGCCGAAGTCATTCGCGTAACCAAGCCGTATAAACTGATTACGCTGGATTTGCGGCCGGAGAAAACAATCGTCCGGGTCGGCGACGCGAGCATCGGAGGCACCGAGCTGGCGATCATCGCCGGGCCGTGCGCGATCGAGAGTCGCGAGCAGGCCTTCGCCGTTGCGGAAGTGGTGAAGCAAAGTGGGGCGCGTTTCTTCCGCGGCGGCGTGTGTAAGCCGCGAACTTCGCCTTACTCATTTCAGGGGTTAGGCGAAAAAGGCTGGACAATCATGACCGAGATCCGAGAGCGCTTCGGATTAAAAGTCGTGACCGAAGCGCTGGACGATTCCAGCGTCGAGTTAGTCGAACAGCATTGCGACGTGATTCAGATCGGTGCGCGTAACATGCAGAATTTTTCGCTGTTGAAACGCGCCGGCCGCTCAAAGCTGCCGGTCTTATTGAAACGAGGGATGGCGGCAACGCTGGAGGAGTTTCTGCTCGCGGCCGAATACATCATGGCGGAGGGCAATTACAACGTCGTTTTATGCGAGCGGGGCATTCGCACGTTCGCGCAACACACCCGCAGCACGCTTGATCTCGGGGTCTTGCCCGCGATCCGCCGGATTTCACATTTGCCGGTGATTGTCGATCCGTCTCATAGCGGCGGGACTAACTATATGGTGACGCCGCTGGCCCGCGCCGGTGTCGCCGCGGGCGCCGATGGGCTTATTGTCGAAGTCCACAACCAACCGGAGACCGCGCTTTCCGATGGCGCGCAGGCGTTAAGGCCAGCCGAATACGCACAACTCGTCAAGGAGGTCCGGGGAATTCACACACTCACCGCGCCGCTCAGCGACACGCCGGATTGAAATCAATGCTTCTACTTCTCGATAATTACGACTCGTTCACGCACAACCTGGCCCAATATTTCGGCGAACTGGGCTGCGAACTCTTCATTGCACGAAATGACGAGATCAGCATCGATCAAATCGCAGCCCTGGCGCCGAGTCACATTTGCATTTCGCCCGGACCTTGCACACCGCACGAGGCCGGCATCAGTAAGCAAGTGATCATGCAGTGCGGTGGGCAAGTTCCCATCCTCGGCGTTTGTCTCGGGCACCAGTGCATCGCCGAAGCATACGGCGGCAAGGTGGTTCGCGCCGAACGTCTCATGCACGGCAAATCATCGGTTATTCGCCATAACGGGACGCCGCTATTTTCTGATTTACCAACGCCGTTTCAAGCCGGGCGCTACCACTCCCTTATTGTGGAACCTGATTCACTTCCTTCCTGTCTCGAGATCACGGCGGAAACGGATGAGGGCGAGATCATGGCTCTGCGTCACCGGGACTTTTCCGTGCATGGCGTGCAATTTCATCCCGAATCGATTCTCACCCCCGCCGGCAAAAACATCCTGATCAATTTCCTCGCGCTTAAGTCGTAGATAATGATTACAACCCCGCTCAATCCATCGCTCGAAGACTTCCTCCAGCTTGCCGCTCGCGGCAATGTCGTTCCCGTTTTCGCGGAATTCGTGGCCGACGCGGAGACACCAGTCTCGGCCTTCAAAAAACTTTGCTCCAGCGGTTACAGTTTTCTTTTCGAATCCACAGAGAAGAGTGACGTGTCGGGCCGGTTCTCGTTTGCCGGAATAGAACCGCGCGCTGTTATTCGAAGCCATGGCCGCGAAGTCCGGCTGATCGAGGAAGGCCGTGAGCGGCTTTTCGAAGCATCGACCAGCCCATTGGACGAAGTTCGCAAATTGTTAAGCCGATGGTGCATCGTCGCGCGCGCAGAGTTGCCGCGGTTCGCGGGTGGCGCAGTCGGATTTCTTGGCTACGACTCGATTGGCTTTTTCGAACCGACGGTTTCGTTGGCTCCAAATGATGAGCTGCACTTGCCCGAGATGGTTTTCATGATCACCGGCAAACTTCTCATTTTCGACCATCGACTGCGCAGCTTGAAAATCGTGGTCAACGCATTCCTGGAAGACGGCGCACCGGAAGAGATCTATCAGCGCGCGGCCCAGTCGATTAACGCGATCGCGAACAAGCTGGCTGAACCAGCCGACCTTCCCTTGGTCTTGGTAAAAGACGGCAACACACCGTTGCCACGCAGCAATTTTCGGCGCGAAGAATTTGAGCGGACGGTTGAGCAGGCAAAGGAGTACATTCGGGCGGGCGACATTTTTCAGGTTGTTCTGTCACAGCGCTTTGAGTCTGATTTCGCCGGGGGCGCGCTCGATTTCTATCGTTGCCTGCGTTTCATCAACCCATCGCCTTACATGTTTTGTTTGAACTTTGGCGATGATTTCGCGCTCGTCGGAAGCTCGCCCGAAATGCACGTGCGCCTGACCGGTCATACGGTCGAAATCCGGCCGATCGCAGGGACGCGCCCGCGGGGCGGAACAGCCAGCGAAGACGAAGCAAACGCGCGCGAGCTGCTGGCCGATCCGAAAGAGCGCGCCGAGCACATCATGCTGGTCGATCTTGCGCGCAACGATATCGGGCGTGTCGCCGATTTCGGGAGCGTGCGGGTGACGGAGTTCATGAACATCGAACGATACAGCCACGTCATGCACATCGTTTCGAACGTGAGCGGACACCTTCGGGCCGGCTGCGACGGCTTCGATTTGATCAAGGCGACCTTTCCCGCCGGCACGGTTTCAGGTGCGCCAAAGATTCGAGCGATGCAAATCATCAGCGAGCTGGAAAAGACCCGGCGGGGCTGTTATGCCGGCGCCGTCGGCTATGTCGGATTCGATGGCAACGTCGATTCCTGCATCGTCTTGCGATCTGCGGTCCTGAAAGCTGGTAAAGCATACTTTCAAGCTGGTGCCGGAATCGTGGCCGATTCAGATCCTCGTCGCGAATACGAGGAAACCGTCAACAAAGCACAGGCAATGATGCAGGCATTGAATCTTGCCTGTTAGAATTTAACCAGATGAATTGCGAAGAGACAACCGGTCATCCCAGGCTGCGCCAAATCACCTTGCGGCTGATGAGATGCGAGCATCTGACCCAAAAAGAGGCGGAGGAATTTCTGCGCGCTCTTCTCCATCCGAATGCGACGGATGCGCAAATTGCGGCTGCGCTCGCCGCCATGGCTGTTAAGGGTGAAACGGTTGAGGAACTTGCGGGCATGGCGGCAGCGATGCGCGCCTGCGCGGGGCTGTTATCGACCCACCATGTTCGCTTCATCGACACGGCCGGAACCGGATCAAGCCGGGCAAAAACTTTCAATGTTTCCACCGCGGCCGCCTTTATCATAGCCGGCGCAGGTCTGCCAGTTGCTAAACATGGTTCACACGCAGTCACCTCCCGTGCTGGCAGCGCCGACGTGCTCGAAGCTCTTGGCGTGAACACGACCGCCTCTCCGGAAGATACCCAACGGTGCTTTAACGAGCACGGAATCTGTTTTATGTTTGCCCCGCTTTTCCATGGCGCGACTGCCCGCGTTGCGCACGTCCGTCGCCAGCTTGGTGTTCACACTATCTTTAATCTTCTAGGTCCACTTTCTAATCCCGCCCGTGCACCGCTCCAACTCCTCGGCGTCTGGAGTCCTCCACTCCTCGAGCGCGTGGCGTCAGCGCTTGTCCGAATCGGGATTGAAAATGCCTGGGTGATTCACGGCAGCGATGGTCTTGATGAAATCACGCTGACGGGTGAAACGATGGTCGCGGCTTGCTCAAGTAAATCGAATGGCACGGCCGCGGTGAAAACTTTTACGATCTCGCCGCGCGATTTCGGATTGGACACGCGATCTCTGGATGAACTTCGCGGGGGCGGTCCGCAGGAAAATGCCCGTCTCATCCGCGCCGTTCTCGATGGGGAGAAGAGCGATCATGCCGCGGCTGCGCGAGACCTGGTCATCATCAACGCCGCGGCGGCTTTGCACGTAGGCGGGATGGCGCCCGATCTCTTGACGGCAACGGATTTGGCTCGACGAAGCATCGAGAGCGGACAAGCGGCTGCGAAGCTGGATGCGCTCATCCGAGAGACGAATGGCAAGCCATGAGCGAGGATCTTCTTTCGGAAATCGTCGGGCAAAAGCGGCGGGAAGTGGCCAAACTTTATGCGGAGAACGACGCCGCCAGGTTGCGCGTGCGCGCGCTGGAAATTCGGAAAGATGCGCCACCGCTTCGTTTGCGCGAAACGTTGGAAGACCCAGCGCGTGCTCTTAAGATCATCGCCGAATTCAAGCGGATGTCGCCGTCCCGGGGCGTAATTCGCGCGGGACTCTCGCCGGCTGAGACGGCCCGCCTTTACGAACGTGGCGGCGCCTGCGCGATCTCGGTCCTGACCGATAAAGAATATTTTGGCGGTTCCATTAACGATCTCATTGCCGTTCGCGCCAGTACGCGACTGCCGATTCTGCGCAAAGATTTCATGATTGACCCCATCCAAATCTACGAGGCGGCAATAACCGGGACCGACGCCGTTCTTCTGATCGCTGCCGTGCTGGATGATTCATTGCTGGAGAAGATGCGCGCCATTGCGGAGGACGAACTCGGTCTTGATGCCCTGGTGGAAGTCCACACTTCGGAGGAGCTGCAGCGGGCCTTGAACAGCGGCGCCAAACTAATCGGCGTAAACAACCGCGATTTGCGCACGTTAGAAGTTTCATTGCAAACAAGCGAGCGCCTGATCGCGGGCGCTCCCCTTGACCGAGTGATGATTAGCGAGAGTGGATTGCAAGATGGCGTCTCGTTGCGACATCTTCAGGCACTCGGCTTTCGCGGTTTCCTAATCGGAGAAACCCTCATGCGGGCAAGCGATCCTGAAGCCGCCCTGCGCGCTTTGTGTGCCAATGTCGATCACCGGTAGATGATCTCTTCGTGAAAATGGATCGCGTACAAATCAAGATCTGCGGCGTTACGACGGTCGAAGACGCAAGACTTTGCGCCGACGTCAATGTCGACATGATTGGTCTGAATTTTTTTCGACGAAGTCCGCGCTATCTCGAGTCGGAAGAGGCCCGAAAAATTATCGAAGCTTTACCGCGCCGCATCTGTAGTGTCGGCGTTTTTGTTGATGCAAATGCAGAGCAGATTCGGACGACGGCAAAGGCGGCTGGAATTGAAACGGTGCAACTCCACGGAAATGCTCCGCCGGAAATGTGCCGTGAGCTGGCCGGCGAATACCGCGTTATTCGAGCATTCTCGACCAGCAAACGTTTCCGACCGGAGAATGCTGCGGCGTTTCCAGATTGCGATTCGCTGCTCGATTCTTATGATCCCAAGCTTCGCGGCGGCACCGGTTTAACATGTGATTGGCCGGCGGCAAGGGCGACGCTCCCCTTCACCCGGTTCTTGATTCTCTCAGGTGGATTAAACGCGCAAAACGTCGGTCAGGCGATCGCCGTGGTGAGACCACAGGCAGTGGACGTTTGCAGCGCGGTTGAGAGGGCACCGGGCGTGAAGAATCACGACGCGATTAAGAAATTCATCGCGGCAGTGCGAGCCTAATGGAAACGCAAAGATCGACCATTACCCGGAGCGAGCCGGACGAGCACGGCCATTGGGGCAAGTTCGGCGGCCGCTACGTGCCGGAAACTCTCGTCGCGCCGCTCGAAGAATTGACGCGCGAGTTCACCCGAGCGCGCAGTGACCCCAATTTTTGGAGCGAGCTCGATCAACTTCGCCACGATTATTGTGGCCGGCCCACTCCGCTGTTTCACGCAAAGCGATTAAGCGCGCACGGAGGCGGAGCAAAGATTTTCTTGAAACGCGAAGATCTCGCTCACACTGGCTCGCATAAGATTAACAACGCGATCGGTCAGGTGCTGCTGGCGCGACGCATGGGCAAACAACGCGTAATCGCCGAGACCGGCGCAGGCCAGCACGGCGTCGCGACTGCGACGGTTTCCGCGTTGTTCGGTTTGCCCTGCGTGATTTACATGGGCGCGGAAGATGTGCGGCGACAGGAACTGAACGTTTTTCGGATGCGATTGCTCGGGGCCGAAGTGATCACGGTGACCTCGGGAACGCGCACCTTAAAGGACGCGATCAACGAAGCGTTGCGCGACTGGGTCACCCATGTTCACGATACGTATTATCTCCTGGGCAGCGCACTCGGCCCGCACCCCTACCCGCTAATGGTGCGGGAATTTCAGAGCGTGATCGGCCAGGAAGCGCGCAAGGAGATTCTTTCGCAAACGGGAAAACTGCCGCATACTTTGCTCGCCTGCATCGGCGGTGGCTCGAATGCGATCGGTTTGTTTCATCCCTTCGTCGCCGACGAAGAAGTGCGCCTGCTGGGAATTGAGGCGGGTGGTCGCGGCGAAGCGATCGGAGAACACGCTGCCCGATTTCGCACGAACCCGGCGAGCGGCGGCGGACGCATTGGTGTCTTGCAAGGCACCATGTCCTACGTTCTGCAGGATGTTAACGGACAGATCGCGAGCACGCATTCTATCTCAGCCGGTCTCGATTATGCCGCCGTCGGTCCGGAACACGCATTTCTTCATGATAGCGGGCGGGCCGAATACATTTTCGCCAGCGACGTCGAAGCGGTCGAAGGTTTCACCCTTTGCACTCAACTGGAAGGAATAACTCCTGCCCTCGAAACTTCGCACGCTATCGTTCCCGCGATTAGGATCGCGCGGCAATTGTCTCCGGACGATTCAATCATTGTGAATCTCTCCGGGCGTGGCGACAAGGATGCGCAACTGGTCGCGCAACTGCAAAAGGGATGAGCCGGATTCAGAGAAAATTCGCCGAGCTCAAGCGCGGTGGCACCCGCGGATTCATTCCCTTTATCACCGCGGGTGATCCCGATCTCGCCACCACCGAACTATTACTCGTCGAACTGGCTAGCGCAGGCGCCGACATCATCGAGATTGGAATTCCATTCAGCGATCCGGTGGCCGACGGCGAGGTAATTCAGCGGGCATCGGAACGCGCCTTGCGTAATGGGGTCAAGCTTTCGCACGCGCTGGATTGCGTGAGACGCGTCAGAAAACACATCGAGACGCCGATCGTATTATTCAGCTATTTCAATCCGCTTTTACAATTTGGGGAGGAGCGGATCGCGCGTGCGGCGAAAGCGGCCGGCATCGATGGTGTGCTCGTGACCGATTTAATTCCTGAGGAAGCGCAATCATGGGTCGAGCAACTTTATCAAAACGATCTCGCTCCGATTTTTCTCGTTGCGCCAACGACATCGGATGAACGACTCGCGCGCATCGCCCAACAAGCGCGCGGATTTATCTACGCCATCTCCCGCACAGGCGTGACCGGGACGCGCGGTGCGCTCACTCGTGACGCAGAAGAACTTGTCCGGCGGATTCGGTCGGTCAGCAATCTTCCGGTGGCGGTTGGCTTTGGTGTTTCGACCAACGAACAGGTGAAAGAAGTTTGGCGTTTCGCCGATGCCGCTGTCATCGGGAGTGCCATTGTGAACGAGATCGAAAAATTGAAGGGCGCACCGGATTTGATCGGTCGCATTGGCGATTTCGTGCGCTCGCTCTCGAATAAAAAGATATGATCGACCAGACGCATCTCCGAGACGTTCAATCCAAGATTGGTGGACGAGCAAGACCCCGGAAGTTGTGGCACTGTCCCAAATTCAACTCGCTATGGTAAAAAAGGAGCCCTCACCCTACCCTCTCCCTCAGGGAGAGGCGGATGACGACAGTCGCCGGTGAGGGGAATTTAGGACACTACCAGAAGTTGTCGGTATGAATCGATTCGCGAAAAAGCTGGCTGAGCATTCTCTCTCGTTACGCCGGTTGCGCCCCGAGATTCTTCAAGTCAACGTGGGCAAGCTTTGCAATCTCACTTGCGTTCATTGTCATGTGAACGCGGGGCCAAAACGCAAGGAGATTATGACCCGCGAGACGATCGATCGGATCATCGGCTGGCTGGCGAAAACTGAAATTCCCGCTGTCGATCTTACCGGCGGCGCGCCAGAGATGATTCCCAATTTTCGTTATTTCATTAAACGTGTTCGCGCAATGCAGCCGCCGCGAAAGATCATTGACCGCTGCAATCTCATTATCCTCATCGAACCCGGCTACGAGGGGTTGGCGGAGTTTTTCGCGGAACATAAGGTTGAGATCATCGCTTCGATGCCGTGTTACACGCCTGAGAACGTGAACGCGCAACGCGGCCAAGGCGTCTTCGAAGGCAGCATCGAAGCGCTGCGACTTTTGAATTCGGTGGGATACGGGGTCAGTGCCGATCTTCCACTGCACCTGGTTTACAATCCAGCAGGCGCATTTCTGCCACCGCCACAAACCGAGCTGGAAACCGATTATAAACGCGAACTAAAAAACCATTTTGGCATCGTATTCAACAAGCTCTACACCATCACGAACCTGCCGATCGCACGTTTCGCCGCACATCTGAGGCATAACAACAAGCTCGACGAATACATGGAGCTACTCATCAGCGCATTCAATCCGGCAACGATCGAAGGTCTGATGTGTCGCAACACCATCAGCGTTGGCTGGCGCGGCGAAGTTTACGATTGCGATTTCAATCAGCAGCTCGATATGCAATGGTCCCGGGACGGCGGGAGCTCGGGTTTATTTTTGTGGGACATCGATCCCGACAAGGTCGACCATCGCGAAATCATGACCGGCGATCACTGTTTCGGTTGCACGGCCGGCGCCGGCTCCAGTTGCGGCGGCGCGATCGTGTAACGACGGCGCTCGCCCTAGACCGCCCGCCTACCGACATTTCGCCTCTGCATCGAACCGGCATCGTAGAATTTGCGACGGCGAGGCGCGGGCTTGCCAAATCCTCAGTTTGGCCAAACTTATCTGTTGCCATGGCCGCTGCCACCGACATCCTCCCGATCGAGCGTCCGGCGACGAACTCGCGCATCTTCGCGCACACGCGCTGGGACGCCGTCCCCGCATTGGCCGGCCTGTTTCATCTCGCTTATTTCATCGGCCTCTTCTTTCTCTATCCGCACGCGCCGCTCTGGGTGATGCTGATCCTCGGCTTCTTGTACTCGCTGATGGTGAACGCGAACATCAACGGGATCGGGCACAACTTCATCCACAACCCGTTTTTCCGCTCGAAACTCCTGAATCGCGGGTTCGGCGTCACCCAATCGATGGCCTGCTGTTTTTCGCAGACCTATTACAATGCCGTCCACATGCAGCATCACAAGGGCAACTCGGACCGGCAGGATGAAACCGGCGATACCATCGATTGGTTGTCGATCTACCGGCATGGCCATGACGGCGAAGCAGAAAGTCCGTGGCGATATGTGTTCTTGAGTTTCTTCCGGGACGATGTCGGCGCGATCCGGCGGGAGCTCCACAAACGCGGCAACGGCGATCTGTTCTGGGGCAACATCGAGCTGGCCGCTTTCGCGACGACGCTGTTCGTGATGTTCCTGTTCAACTGGCGATACGTGATCTTTTTCGCAGTGCCCTTCTGGTATCTCGGCCACTGCTTCAGTTATCTAAACGGCTACTACCGCCACTATGGAGCGAATCCGGACAAACCGATCGCGTGGGGCGTCAGCAGTTACGGCAAAATCTATAACTGGCTGTTTTTCTACAACGGCTATCACGCCGAGCATCATTTCCGGCCAAAAGTGCACTGGACGAGAATGGAAAGGTTCCGCCAGAGCATCGCGGATTTGCAGAAACAAGAGGGCGTCCGCACCATCCGCCGCGCCCACATGTTAGGCTTCCTCGATCCAGATTTGCCCAAGCGCGGGCAAGGTGGATCGGCCGGTGCAGAGGCGTTTGTGTCAAACGCCGAATCGAAATAAACAGGCGCTTGGCACAAGCGCCTCTACACCTTTCCGAAGCTCGCTCTGAGCTTCTCTTTCTTCGCCTCGCAATCCTCTTGGAACCGGCGAATTTCGGCAGCGAGCTGTTTTTCGAGCGCTTCCACATCCTCGAGCTTGCCCGCCGTCTGCGCTTTCGCGATTTGCTCCTTCAGAAACAATTCCCGCTCCGCGATCTTTGCTTTAAACACAGAATCGATCTCGGCGAGTTGTTTCTTCTGATCTTCGCTGAGGGCAACGCTCGGCTGACCTTTTTGCAGCCGTTCCATTGCCAGCTCGTACGCCGATTTCATTCCGTCTTGCTCTAATTTGTATTCCTACTTTTATCCTCTTGCCGCGCCGTAGCCTTGGCGAAGGCGGGCTCGTAGACCGATTTCATTTTATTTGCGCTTACTCTTGCTCCTGCTCCGGATCGATTCAATCATAAGATCGACCCGCCTTCGGTCCGAGCCGGACTGGCATTCGAGCTACGGCGTGGCAAGCATGGAAATCAAACTTCTCAGCACCGATTTTGACGGCACCCTCATCGCGCGCACCGGCAGCCCGGTGTTGGACCGGCCGTGCATGGAACTGATCCGCGATTTGCAAAACGACGGCACGGTCTGGGCCATCAACACCGGGCGCTCGGTCGATCTGCTCGAAACCGGTCTGGCCGATTTCGCCGTCCCGATCCGGCCCGATTTTATCCTAACGAGCGAGCGCGACGTGTTCCGCCCCTCGGAAAATGGCGGAGCCTGGGAAGCGTTCGGCGATTGGAACGAGCGCTGCGCGCGCGATCATCGCGAGCTCTTTTCCACGGCCCAATCCGTTCTGGCCGAAGTAATCGATTTCGTTAACCATAAAACGCAGGCCCGAGTAATTTACGAGCCGGAAGGCCCCGCCGGTCTGATCGCGCAGAGCGAAGAAGAGATGGATCGGGTGACCGAGTTCATCGAGCAAGCCCGCGAACACCAGCCGAAATTCCATTACCAGCGCAACACGGTGTATCTCCGGTTTTGTCACGCCGATTATCACAAGGGCGCAGCCCTGGCTGAGCTGGCGCGCCTGATCGGCATTCCGCGCGAAAACATTTTCGCCGCAGGCGATCATCACAACGATATCTCGATGCTGGACGGCACGTTCGCGGCGATGCCGGCTTGCCCCGCGAATGCGATAGATGAGGTCAAGGACGCCGTTCGTGCCGCCGGAGGTTACGTCGCACGCCACGACTATGGTGCCGGTGTATATGAAGCGCTCGCGCATTTCGTGAAGGGCAATCGTTGAAGGATTGCGGCGGCAAGCGGCACAACGTTTCCAGGCTGACGAATTGTTAGGCTCGCCCAGCTCAGAATTGTAGGGAGTCCTGTCCGACTTCAGGCGGCGGGCGAAAATAGAAGAGCGGCAGAAGCGCGATGCGACTGCCGCTCTTGGCTCTCAGTGCGCGAGAGCCCCTAACCCCCCAAAAATGTCTCTAACTCCAAGTGTGTTCTGGTGATTATGGTTTTACTACAAATTATGAGGCCGCCGCAATAGAAATTTTTCCTCTTTTTCTCACCTGCTATTACCATCCCCCGTGGCTCAACCAGGCAGCGTCACCCGCAACATCGCCAATCGCAGCGCCGCCCTCTCGATCAGGCTGCTTTTTGGCCCCCTCGCCCGCATTCACCTGCTCCGCGCCGAAAATGCGAACCGACCCGGCGGCTTTCTCCTCGCCGCAAACCACATCAGCCATTTCGATCCCTTTATCATCTCATCGATGGTGCGACGGAAGATCGACTGGATGGCGATGGCGGAATTTTTTCCCGTCCCGGTCCTGGGATTGTTTCTGCGTGCCGTCGATGCATTTCCGGCCGATCGTGATCGAGCCGACCACAAAACGATTCGAACCGCGATTGAGCGACTCAAGCTCGGCCGGATCGTGGGAATTTTTCCCGAAGGCGGAATTCGCGACGGCACCCGCTCGCTGCTCGAAGGCGCGCCGCTGCGTCCCGGTGTATCGACACTCGCGCACATTGCCGGCGTTCCAATTCTGCCGTGCGTGATCGTCGGAAGTGATCGGTTTTACGCGAAGAAAAGCTGGCTGCCGTCTCGGCGCACTGCAATCTGGATCGCGTTTGGCCAGGCGATTTCGTGCGGCTTGGACGAGGACAAGTTCACAGCTCGCGAACGCATCGACCGGGAGCTCGCCGCCGCCTTCAAAAATCTTTACGCTGAGTTGAAGGAACGATTTCAACTCGCACCGGACGATCTGCCGCATTCGCCGCAAGAGCGCTTTGGAATGCGGCGACGCGTCGCCGCTTTGGAAAGTTCGCCACCGCGCATCCATTCTGCCGCGGACGCGGACATGTTTGCGCACTCCAAAATAGCTCGCTTCCGAGCTACCGCGGTCGATTCCGTCATGTGTGCATCGATGAATCTGCTTCAGGCGCGTCATCGTTTGCCAGCGCGCAGTCGCGAAGAAATGGAGCGTTACATTGAGCGCTGCAAAGGACTGACGGCGCAGGAGTTTTACGCCCCGCCGCCAGATGGCGAAATCGCCGGTAAGATCGACCACCGTTTTGGCACGATCAGTTGGCGTAGCCCGATCGAAACATCGTTTCCTGCCAACAACATCACGCGCGTCGATTTGTTCCCCTCACCGCGCGGCTGGAACGCCCCGACCGTATTGATGCTTCATGCGCTCCTCTCGGCTACGCGCATCGGCTACCGGCGCTGGGCCGCGCATTTCAACGCGCTCGGCTGGAACGCCTGTTTCGTGCATCTGCCATATCATTATTCGCGCGTGCCGAAAGGTTATTGGAACGGCGAACTCGCCATCACGGCCAATCTCATCCGCAACGCCGAGGGTCTGCGCCAGGGTGTGATGGAGCTTCGACAATTGATGGCTGCGCTTCGCCAGCGCGGTGGTGCGGAGTTTGGCATCCTCGGGACAAGCTATGGCGGTTGGATTGGTGCGCTGCTCGCCATGGTCGAGCGCGATTTTCGTTTCGTGGCGTTGATGGCACCCATCGTAAATGTCGAGCACGCGATCTGGGAAAATCCCGCCACCAGATTGATGCGACATCATCTGCGCCGCGCCAAGATCGAACGAGAACTGGTCGCCCAACATTTTCATCTCAGCTCGCCCGCGCATAACGAACCGCTCTGTGATCCCGAGCGTATCTTGTTTGTCGCGGGCGAATACGATTCCATCGCGCGCGTTTCCGACATCGAAGCGATACACCAAAAATGGCGCGGCTCGGCGTTGCTCCGCGTTTGGCAAGGCCATTTCGGTTACCGGATGATGCGCAAGACGGTAACGCGATTAGAAGAGCGCGGATCTCTCAAAACTTGACCGGTTTAACCGGTCAAGTTCGCGACCACTTGGACTCTCGAATCTAATCGCGCCAGAAGGGCCTCAGTTTCATTTAAACTGGCTCTGATCACGAAAGTCGCTGCTACGGTTCAAAGCCCGAGAAATTCGCGAGCGGTGCCGGCGAGCAATTGCGCCATCGTCGCTTCCGAAAATTCTTTCGACGATTCGATTAATTTACCGGGATGATGCTCGCCTAATGGGAATGGGTAATCGGAGCCGAGGGCAACGCGTTGTGGGCCGAACAGTTTCAGCAGGAGCTTAAGCGTGTCGAGGTCATGCACCAGCGAATCGACGTAAAAACGCGCGGGCTCGCCCCCAGCCGCAAGATAGCTGCGCGGGGCAAGGCCATTGTCGGTTGCGACCAGATCGGGGCGGACATGAAAGGCGTGCTCGATCCGGCCGATCGTGAACGGGAATGCGCCACCGCCGTGGGCAAACGCGACGCGCAAATTCCGAAAACGCTCAAACACGCCGCCGAACATCATCGAACAGATCGCGAGCGATGTTTCCGCCGGCATTCCGACCAGCCACGGCAGCCAGTATTTCGGCATGCGCTCTTTCCCGATCATGTCCCACGGATGCACGAAGATCGCGGCGCCAAGCCGTTCCGCCGTTTTCCAAACCACATCGAGAGAACGGTGATCCAGGTTCCGGCAATCCGGGCCGTGACAAAGTTCGTTGGCGTCGACATGCGTGCCGATCTCGACTCCGCGGAGTCCCAGTTCGCGTACGCACCGCTCCAGCTCACAAGCGGCCAGGTCGACATCTTGCAACGGAATGGTCCCGAGCCCGGCAAACCGCGTCGGATACGCGCGCACGACTTCGGCGATGTGATCATTGAGGATCCGGCAAAGATCAAGCGCAGCGGCCGGTTTCGCCCAGTAACTGAACATCACCGGCACGGTGGACAGCACTTGCATCGACACGCCGGTCGCGTCCATCTCTTCGATGCGCCGTTTGGGTTCCCAGACGTTGTCGGTGATCTCGCGAAAAACGCTGTCGCCGATCATCATCCGCGCGTGACACGGCTGATAATGCTCCAGCCTAACGAAACCAGAATAGCCATACTTCGCATCCAGGTCCGGCCATTCCCGCGGCAGAATGTGAGTGTGAATGTCGATCTTCATGAAAAAAGATCCAGCAAACGTCCAACCCTCAACGCTCAACGCCCAACGCCCAATTCAGCGAACGGACCATGCTCGTGCTCATGCTCATGACCGGAATAGAGCCTCTTTCAGAACGGCTTGAACGGCTCCGGTTTCTCGACTTTTTTCCCGCATTTTTTGCAAGTGCGGCGGCCGTCGTCCTTCCAGAAGTCGACCATGGCCCGGCTGAAATGCTCGACGATGTCGGCGCAATCGAAGTGAATGTCTTCCACCAACGCACCGCAATTCTCGCAATAAAAAATGACGTGCTCCTTTTCTCCTGGCGGACGCCGCCGTTCCACCACTACCCCGACCGTGTTTGGCGGGCGCTGCGGTGAATGCGGCACGTTCGGCGGAATGAAAAAGGTCTCTCCTTCACGCACGATATGATCGACAATCTTGTCGCCCTCCCGAATCCGGACGCGAATGTCGCCTTGAAGCTGATAAAAGTACTCTTCCGAATCGACCAGATGAAAATCGTTCCGCGCATTTGGCCCTTTGATCACCATCACGAAAAAATCGCGCCCATCGTATAAATAAAGATTGCTGACCGGCGGCTTAAATTTTTCACGGTTCCGTTCGATCCAATCCCGAAGATTGATGGGCGGTGGCACGGTCGTCATATCTCGAAGGGTATTTGCTCAGTGGAACAGCGTCAAACCTGCAACCTTTGCTGTAGGGCGACGGCGTCTGGACGGCAGCATGCTGGCTTGCTCCGAAACGTACGCACGACACCAGAAGCTGCCTCAAAATCTTGCAGCCGCTCTGCCTCCATTGGTTAGGAGCATCCTAAGCGGTCACAAGGCGCGCAGAAATGTCCCGGATTTCGATTCAATTTTGGCGGCACCGGATACTCGGTGCAGCTGGCGCTCGCAACCAAGGATGGGTTTGCAAGGGAGCGCGACGCGCGGGATTAGTTGGAAAGAAATGGCTTGGACTGAATGAAATGGTTGTTTCGATTGCTGGTGGGCAGCACAATCCTCATCCTGATCTGCGCCTGCGAGGAATTGCCATCTCCGATACAGAAACCGTTGGCAGGGGTTTTGCCAACGCCCACTCGGTCCATGGGCTGGTTCGATGGCAATGGCGTTTCGGGCTCGCCGCGAATCATCGTTCGCATCAGCGAACAGAAAGCCTATTTCTACAAAGGCCACAAACTCGTTGGCGAATCCACCGTCTCGACAGGCAAGCCCGGATTCTCAACCCCGCCAGGGTCTTATCAGGTGATTTCGAAAAGCGAAGACCACGTCTCGACCGTGTTCGGCAATTATGTCGATGACTACGGCAAGATCGTGAGGTTCAACATTGATCGACGCAAAGATCACTGCCCTTCCGGTGCGCATTTCGACGGCGCGCGCATGCCATACGCGATGTTCTTCCGGAGCGGTTACGCGATGCACCAGGGTTACGTCCCGCCCTATGCGGCATCGCACGGTTGCATTCGTTTGCCTAATGGAATAGCCGAGCGTTTCTACGACGCCGCGCCTGTGGGGACGCCGGTGGTGGTGAAGGAGTGATTTTGCCGCCTTCATTGCACTGCGGCGTGGCAGCCGCGGCTTACGCTCGTCAGCACGACGGCAAGCGAAGACTGGAGGCAAGGGGATTCGAACCCCTGACTTCCAGCTTGCAAAGCTGGCGCTCTACCAACTGAGCTATGCCCCCGGTTTACCGATTTTCGGATGTCGATCTTCGCTCGAATCGGCCATTCTCGCAAACGCGGCTGCCGGTTTTCTCCGCGTGAACGCCGAATAAATTCCGATTCCGATCAGAGCGCCAGCGATGTCGGTCAAAATATCGCGCGCGGACGGCGTTCGGGACGGAACGAATGACTGGTGCCACTCATCGCTGATGGCAAAGAGAGAGCACGCCAGGAAAACAATCACAAATAAGATCGACAAGTTGACCTGCCAATGCGTCCCCCGCCGAAACGCGCGCCAAAGCAAGACCGCGAGCACGGCGTACTCGAACACGTGGCCGAACTTACGAATAAGAATGTGCACCATCTCGATCGTGCGATAAGACATGTGGGGATCGAGCCAGAGCAAGAAGGGAGTAATAAACCGGGATGTTTGTTCGCCCGAGAAAAGGTTGGTCGAGGCGGCAAACATCAGGATGCCCCAAACGATCACCGGCAGCCACACCTTAAAGAAGTCCCCTTTTTGCACCGTGTAATTCTACGGTGTTTCCGCGCTCAGGCCAAATCAGGAATCGGATGGCCGCGACTAAAGTTCGCTCTCCCCGTTCCTCTTGCTCTGCTTCTCACTCTGTTTTCGCCGGCGGAAAGAAGATTAAGAGGAAGCGGGAGATTATAAGCGTATCATATCCACTTTCACCGTTGAGCGGACACGTAACGATTGCTACGCTCAAATCCACTCATGAAGATCGACAGCGCTAAAATCGAGTCGCACTTAAAAGAGAGACGCGTTTTCAAACCGTCGAAACCGTTTGCGGAAAAAGCGCGGATCAAGAGTCTGGCGCATTACCGGCGGCTGCATCAAGAATCGCTCGCACAGCCAGCAAGATTTTGGACGCGCGAGGCGCGCGAACTGGTTTGGCGCGCGCCGTGGAAAAAAATTCTGGAATGGAAACCGCCGTTCGCAAAATGGTTTGTCGGCGGAAAGATTAACGTCTCGGAAAATTGTCTGGATCGACATCTCCACAGCGCGCGACGGAACAAAGCAGCCATCATTTGGGAGGGCGAGCCGGGTGAAAAACGGACGCTGACTTATCAGCAGCTTCATCACGAAGTCTGCCGATTCGCCAACGTGCTTAAGCGAAACAAGATCGACAAAGGTGATCGCGTGATCATCTATCTGCCGACCATCCCCGAAGCGGCCATCTCCATGCTGGCTTGCGCTCGAATCGGCGCGGTTCATTCGGTTGTCTTCGGCGGGTTTAGCCCGGACAGCATTCGCGACCGGATCGCGGACAGCGGTGCGGTAGCGCTGATCACCGCCGATGGCGGTTACCGCCGCGGCGGAACCGTTCCACTAAAGAAAAATGTCGATGATGCGTTGCGCGGCGGAACGTCCGTCAGGCGAGTCATTGTTTTTCGCCGGGCCGGCAACGACATTCACATGGAAGAAGGGCGCGATGTTTGGTGGCATCGGGAGCTGGAATATGTCGATGCCAATTGCCTTGCGACCGCGCTGGATAGCGAGCATCCGCTCTACATTCTTTACACCAGCGGTTCGACCGGGAAGCCCAAGGGCATTCTGCACACGACCGGTGGCTATTTGGTAGGCGTATATTGTACCACGAAATATGTCTTCGATATCCGCGACGAAGATATTTTCTGGTGCACGGCCGATGTCGGCTGGGTGACCGGCCACAGCTATGTCGTTTACGGGCCCCTGGCCAATGGTGCGACCACGTTCATGTACGAGGGCGCGCCAAACTGGCCCGAGCCGGATCGATTCTGGAGAATTATCCAGGACAATCGAATTAGCATTCTCTACACTGCGCCCACTGCGATCCGCGCGTTTATTCGGTGGGGCGATGAGTGGGTGAAGAAGCACGATCTGTCATCCTTGCGACTGCTCGGGACCGTCGGTGAACCGATCAATCCGGAGGCGTGGATTTGGTATCATAAGAACATCGGCGGCGGGCGATGTCCGATTGTCGATACCTGGTGGCAAACGGAAACCGGCCAGATCATGATTACGCCTTTGCCTGGCGCGATCTCGACCAAACCCGGAAGCGCTACGCTGCCGTTCTTCGGTGTCGATCCTGCGGTGGTTGATGAAAGAGGAAACGAAGTCGACGCCAACGTTGGCGGCAAGCTGATTATTCGCCGGCCGTGGCCGTCGATGTTGCGCACTATTTATAGAGATAAGGAGCGCTACCAGAGGCAATACTGGAGCGAGTTCAAAGGCAATTATCTTACGGGCGACGGCGCACGCCGCGATGAAGATGGCTACTTCTGGATCGTCGGCCGAATCGACGATGTGTTGAATGTCGCAGGCCACCGGCTTGGCACATCCGAGATCGAGAGCGCGTTAGTGAGTCACGCCCGCGTGGCAGAGGCGGCCGTTGTCGGCCGGCCGGATGAGTTGAAGGGCCAGGGCGTGGTCGCGTTTGTGACCCTAAAGACTGGCGTCGAGGCAACGCTGTCGCTGAAAAACGAATTGCGCGATCACGTCGGCGCACACATCGCCGCGATCGCAAAGCCCGATGAAGTTCGGTTTGCCGAAGCGCTGCCTAAAACGCGCAGTGGAAAGATCATGCGGCGCTTGCTCAAAGAGATCGCCGCCGGTGCGAATGTGACGGGCGACACTACCACCTTGGAGGATTTCAGCGTTCTGGCGAAATTGGCAGGCCCGGAGGAATAAACGTTCGTTAGTTCTCGATCACGCGTCCCTGCACTCGTTTGATCTGAGTGTGATGCGTCAGGACGTGAACGCGGCCATCGCTTCCCCGGAAAAACGCGCTCAGGATCCAACTGATAATGCTAATCACGATCGCGCCCCAAAACGCGCTCCAAAAACTGTCAACGTAAAAGCCCCAGATGACGTGCGGCACGATGAGCAGCATGAGGCCGTTCACCACCAGAATGAAAAATCCGAGCGTCAGCAAAATGAGCGGCGCGCTCAGAATCAGCAGGATCGGTCTAACGAACGCATTGAGAATGCCGAGCAGAAGCGATGCGCCGATGAGCGCAGGCACTGAGTCGTAGCGAATTCCGCGAATCATCGAGGACGCCACCATCACCGCGACAGTGGTAATGGCCCATCGGAAAACGAAGTGTCGCATCAACTCCATTTTATTCGCGATTCGATGCCGTGCCAAGTCGCGCAGTCCAAGGAGCGACGGCTTGGGCAGCCGTCCACTAAAAAATGACGGGCTGGGACGCCGGCACTCCTTGGAAAAAAATTTGCCAATCACCCAACGCGCGCTAATCGAATAATGTGGCGAAGAAACCGAAAATAGATCAAGGTCAGTTTGAAGCCTCAGTGGACATCAGCGATACGCCAGCGCCAGAAGTGGCTGGAAAAAAAGCCACCCGGCGAAAATCGACATCGCCTAAAAGGCCCGTTTCTGCCCCTAGAAAGAAGGCGAGCTTCGAAGCAGCGAAGACGAAAGAATCGAGACCGCGGCCGCCACTCGATCCCAGTGACGAAGAGATCCGGATGCGCGCTTATTTTATTTCCGAACGCCGACATCGACTCGGCTTGCCCGGCGATTCCAACTCCGATTGGCTCGACGCCAAGCGTCAATTGCTTTCCGAGCTCGGCCCGCGGTAATGGGCGGGGGTAGAGATGGAGCATTGGAGTAAGGCGGTGATCTTCTCCAATCATCACTCCATTACTCCACTACTCTATCACTCCGTTCTCTCCATCCCGAGCACGGTTTGATGCACCTTATCCAAAAGCCGGTTCATGGAAAATGGCTTCGCAATGAAGCCGGCAACGCCCGGTTCTTTCAACAACTCTTGAGCTCGCGCCTCGTCTCCTTTGCCGGACACGAGCAGCAACGGCGGCACGACGCGCGCCGACTCGAGGTTGTTGTAAACCTTGCCAATTAAAAAGAACAGCATCGCGCCGTCGATCATCGGCATCGAGAAATCGAAGATAAAGAGGTCGTAGTCCCGCTTCAGAGCGAGCTCGAAGCCGTACTCCGGTGTCGGCGAAGTATCCACTTCGCACCGAAAAGACGCGGCCAGGGCCTCGCGCATAATGCGTAGAAGCGCGACTTCATCATCGACAATTAGAATGCGCTTAGCCACGGCGCAGACTTTAGGCAGGAATCCGCCTTCGCAAAGCTCCGGCGCGACATGGTGGACACGCATGAACACAAATGTTTATTTGCTGCGATGCAACCATCCGTGGTGGACCTGGCGAATGCCTTACGCGAGCGGCTGGCCATCATTCGCGATGCAGAAAGCCGGCGCGACCAGGAGAAACACATGGCGCGACTACGCGCCATCTCGGAAAAAATCGACCAGTTGCAAACGGCGCTCCCGCAACCAATTGATCCGCAACTGGCGCATTTTCTCCAGCGCCGCAGTTACGATAAGGCGCTCGAGTTTATCGAGAATACAACTCGACGATGAGTTGCTCGTTCACAATCGGCTGCATCTCCTCGCGCGAGGGAATGCGTGCGACTTTGCCTTTAAGGGCGTCCCGATCGACCGTGAGCCAATCGGGAACGGGCGCGATTTGCGTGAGATCGAGATTGCGCAAGACCAGTTGACGCGATTTTGGTCTATCCTTGATCGAGATTTCGTCACCGGCTTTGACGTTGTACGAAGCGATGTTGACGCGGCGGCCATTCACGAGGACGTGGCCATGCGAGACAAGCTGGCGAGCAGCGTTTCGCGTGTTAGCCAGGCCGAGCCGAAAGACAACATTGTCGATCCTGGTTTCCAAGAGCTGTAACAACGTTTCACCGGTCACACCACGTTTGCGTAATGCATTCTGGAAAATGCGCCGGAACTGACGCTCGAGCAGCCCGTATTGATAACGCAGCTTCTGTTTTTCCCCGAGGGCGATGGCGTATTCAGATTGTTTCCGCCGGGCGCCGCGCGGACCGTGCATTCCGGGAGGATAATTTTTTCGCTCGAGCGATTTTGATGAGCCGAAGATCGGCACGCCGTAACGGCGGCTGACTTTCGATTTTGGTCCGGTATATCTGGCCATGGAAGAGAGTGACGTAAGGGTGATGAGTGACGAGAAATCAGACGCGGCGTTGTTTGGGCGGGCGGCAACCGTTGTGCGGGACGGGCGTGACATCACGGATGAGGGTCAGTTCCAAGCCAATTGCCTGCAAGGCGCGCACGGCGGATTCGCGCCCGGCCCCGGGGCCTTTGACCAGCACTTCGACTTCTTTCAGCCCGTGCCCCATCGCTTGGCGTGAGGCATCTTGCGCAACCATTTGTGCCGCATAAGCGGTGCTTTTGCGTGAGCCTTTGAAGCCGACCTTGCCAGCGCTCGACCAGCCAATCACGTTGCCATTCATATCGGTGATCGTAACGATCGTGTTATTAAACGTCGCCATCACATGCGCGATTCCCGAGTGAACGTTCTTCGCGCCTTTGGCCCTAACAACCTTTGGCTTCTCAATTTCGTCGGCCGACAATGAAAGATTTTCCGGCGCAGCCGGCGCAGTCGCGGCTTCGGCCTTTTCGCCTTTTTTGCTTTTAGCGGGCTTCTTCTCCGGCTTCGGGGCCACTTCGGCCGGCGCGACTTTCCCAACCTCTTCCGGTGCGACAACTTTCGCGTCGACGCTTACTGGTTCCTTCTCCTCCTTTGGTTCCTTTGGTTCAGCCATGATAGTTATTCTTTAAACAACGCCCGCTTTTGCATCCTTGCTCCGAATGACGCCGACCGTCTTGCGCGGACCCTTGCGGGTGCGCGCATTGGTCGATGTTCGCTGCCCGCGCACGGGCAGCCCGCGGCGATGACGAATCCCGCGGTAAGAATTGATCGCCTGCAAACGTTTCAAGTTACTCTGCACCTCACGACGCAGATCGCCTTCGATCTTGAGCTTGTTGTTCGTGATCGCGTGAATGATTTCGTTCAACTGCTGGGGCGTTAGATTCTTCGCGCGCGTGTTCGGATCGATCCCGGTCTGCTCGAGAATCCGCTTGGCCGTGGTCAGACCGATTCCGTAAATATAAGTGAGCGACGCTTCGATGCGTTTCTCCGCTGGAATTTCAACCCCGAGTAATCTTGGCATAAATCAACACTCCACTACAAAGCTCACCCTTGCCTCTGTTTATGGCGCGGGTTTTTGCAGATTACGCGCACAACGTTTTTGCGCTTCACGATTCTGCAACTGGCACAAAGCCTTTTCACTGATGGTCTAACTTTCATGGTCCACGAAATTCAAGACGCGGAGACGCGCTCCGTCGTCATTTCTGGCGGAAGGTGATCCGCCCCTTCGACAAGTCGTAGGGTGAAATCTCTAGCATAACTTTGTCGCCTGGCAAGATGCGAATGAAGTGGAGCCGCATTTTTCCCGAAATGTGGGCCAGAACGCGGTGGCCATTGGCCAACTCAACCCGGAACATGGTGTTGGGCAGCAGTTCGACCACCTTGCCTTCTACTTCAATTGCGTCTTTCCGCGCCATGTCAGGATTTCAGGCTCCTCTTTGGTAATCAAAACGGTGTGCTCGAAATGGGCCGAAGGCATTCCGTCGGCCGTGCGCACCGTCCAGCCGTCGCTCATCAGGCGAACTTCGGCGGCGCCCAGGTTAATCATCGGCTCAATCGCCAGCGTCATGCCGGCTCTGAGTCGCGGCCCGCTGCCACGTTTGCCGTAGTTGGGAATTTGCGGTTCTTCGTGAAGTTTACGTCCAACCCCGTGGCCAACGAATTCGCGCACCACGGAAAAGCGATGACGGCGCGCTTCATCCTCGATCTCGGCGCAAATATCGCCTAATCGAGTGCCTTCAGAGGCGATACTGATCGCGCGATCGAGCGCACTTTGCGTGGCTCGCAGCAAAACGTCCATGTTATCCGCGATCATGCCGACCGGCACAGTCGCGGCCGTGTCCCCCACCCAACCGTCCTGAATCACGCCGATGTCAAGTTTGACGATATCGCCATATTGAATCCGGCGCTGACCTCCGATCCCATGGACGACCTCATCATTCACTGAGATGCAAATGTTTCCGGGAAACACGCGGTGGCCTAATCGGTAGCCGAGAAACGCGCTCCTCACCCTTGCTTCCGCCATGAAATCCGCCGCCGCTTCATCGACTTCCTTCGTCGAAATGCCGGGCCGAATGATTTCGCTCACTCGGTCGAGAATCTCGCTCGCCGTCCGGCAGGACTGCCGCATCTTGTCCGCTTCCCTGGCGTTCTTGATCGGGATCATGCCGGCACTTTGCTTTCGATCAGATCCGAAATCTCTTGAAAAACAGTTTCCCGATCGGCGTTCCCGTCGATCCGGTGCAAGATCGACATCTTTCCGTAAAATTGCGCCAGCGGTTCGGTCTTGGCGCGATACTCCTGCAAACGTGTCTGCAGAACTCCCAGATCATCATCGTTGCGACGCACCAGCGGGCCATCGCAGTAGGGGCATTGCGGGCGTTCGGCAAACTTCGCGCTCGACTCGCTCGTCGTAAAACCGCACTCGCCGCATTGCAAACGCCCGGTAATCCGGTCGCGCACCGTCTCCTCGGACACTTCCAACCAAACGGCAAGATCGAGAGCTGTGCGCAATCGCTTCAAAATCGCCTCCAAACTCTTGGCCTGCGGCAGCGTTCGCGGGAAACCGTCAAAAACAAATCCGTGGGCGCCGTGCAAACGCAGCCAGTCCTCGATTAGTTTTACGATGATGTCGTCCGGCACCAAGCCGCCGCGTTGCGTAATCCCGGCCGTCTCCAACCCGAGGGGTGTGCCTAAATCCCGTTCCCGCCGCAAAATCGCGCCCGGTGATGTCACTGGAATCCCGAATTGACGCGTGATCATTTCGGCCTGCGTTCCTTTACCGGAGCCCGGTGCGCCGAGAAGAACAAGTCGCCTTTTCACTTAGCGCCCGTAAAGAAAAATGGCCACGCCGGCGATGACCAGCGCAGCGATGGCGACATACAACCACATCAGCGTGCCGCTGGCCGCAGCGTCGCCGCGCGCATAGGTCGCGCGATCGAAGGAGCGCCCGCGGATGCGCCCCTTGCGCAAGAACCCATCGTAATGCCGCTGGATCAAATGCGTCTCCACTTGTCGCATCGTGTCCAGAATCACGCCCACGATAATGAGCAGGCTCGTGCCACCGAAAAACTGCGCCGTGATCTGGGGTACATTCAATCCCTGGCTCATCAGTGCTGGCAGGATTGCGATCAGCGTCAGGAAAATCGCACCCGCGAAGGTCAATCGCGTCATCGTGAAATCGAGAAAATCCGCAGTCGGTTTGCCCGGACGCACGCCCGGAATGTAGCCGCCGTATTTCTTCAGATCGTCGGCAATCTGCGCGGGCTGGAACTGCGTCGCGACCCAGAAATAACTGAAGAAAAAAATCATTCCCGCGAGGACAAGATAATGCGGCCAACCGCTGTTCAGGCCGGCGGCGATCCGAGCAGCCGTTGGACTACGCGGGAACGCGTAGCTGACGATTGTCGTCGGAAACAAAAGCAGGGCCCAGGCGAAAATGATCGGCATCACGCCCGCGTAATTCACTTTCAACGGCATGTATTGCGTTTGGCCGCCATACATTTTCCGACCAACCACGCGCTTGGCGTATTGAATCGTAATCTTCCGCTGCGCTTGGGTGATGGCGATAACGCCGGCGATCACGACGAACAGAAACGCGATCATCAACACCAGAATCGCCGGATTCACCTGGCTCGTCCCGGTCTGCGCCGACGGCACAAATGTTTTCCAAGCCTGGGCCAGAGCGGCGGGCAAGCGCGCCACGATGCCGATCGTGATAATCAGCGAAATGCCATTCCCAATGCCGCGCTCGGTGATTTGATCGCCCAGCCACATCAGAAAGAGCGTGCCCGTCGTTAACGAAATCACCGTCACGATCCGGAATGTCCACCCGGAATCTTCCACTAACGGAATTCCGAGCCGCTGGATCGTGTCGGAAATTCCGCCGAGCACAATGTGATACGATTCCGGATGCTGGAAGGAAATAGCCAGCATGTATCCCTGGAAAATGCAGAGCACGACAGTCGCGTAGCGCGTGAACTGCATGATCTTTTGCCGCCCGCCATCCTCGCGCGCCAGGCGGCCGAGCTGCGGAATGACTGCCGTCAGTAACTGCATCATGATCGACGCGCTGATGTAGGGCATGATTCCTAACGAAAAGACCGCGCAGTTCTCCAGCGCGCCGCCACTGAACAAATTGAAAAGCGCTCCGACGCCGCCGCCCGCGCCTTGGGCGGCCGTGCGAAACCATTCCTGCAACACCCCCTGATTGACGCCCGGTGTCGTGATCGCGGCGCCCAGGCGCACGATCACGATTACCGCCAGCGTAAACAAAATCCGCCGGCGCAGCTCGGGTATCTTGACCGTGTTTAAGAACGCCGAGACCATTGCTTAAATCTGGAACATCAACCGCTGCACGCTAGGCTTTCCTGGCCGCCTTCTTCTTTGGCGATTTCGCTTTCGCCGCAGGCTTCTTGGTCGATCTTTTTGGTTCCACCGCGGCTTTTGTTCGTTCCGCCTCGGCCGCAATATCGACATTTTTTCGTTCGGCGCTGCGGTCGCGCAGTGTAACCGTACCCCCAGCCTTCTCGATCTTTTCCCGCGCGCCCGCGCTCACCTTATCGGCTTCGATCGTAAGTCCGTGTTTCAATTCGCCGTTGCCAAGGATTTTGATTCCGGCAAAGTGTCCGCGCACCAGTTTCGATTCGCGCAGGAGTTGTTCGTTCACGACTGCCCCGGCCTTAAACGCATTAAGGTCGTCGAGATTCACGATCGCATAGTGGGTGTGAAACGCCGCGTTGTTAAACCCCCGCTTCGGCAACCTCCGAATCAGCGGCATCTGACCGCCTTCGAATCCGAGCCGAATGCTTCCACCAGATCGCGCTTTCTGGCCCTTGTGGCCTTTGCCACTCGTTTTCCCGTGACCGGAGCTCTCGCCACAACCGAGTCGTTTGACCCGATGTCTCGCACCGGGCCGTGGCTGCAAATTATGAAGCCGCAACATACTGTTTCGCCTCTCCATCCGAGCGCAGGCCGCGCATTTTCAAAATCTCATCGCGCCGGCGCAGCGACCGCAGTGCCGCAATCGTCGCCTTCACCACATTGGCATGATTGCTTGAGCCCAACGATTTCGCGAGGACGTCACGAATTCCGGCTGCTTCCGCGACCGCCCGCACACCGCCGCCGGCAATCACGCCCGTCCCAGGCGAGGCCGGTCGCAATAAGACACGCGCGCCGTCAAACTCGCCCACTACTTCGTGCGGAATCGTGTTCTCGTTTAAGGAAACCTTCTCCATCGATTTCCTGGCCGATTCAGACGCTTTGCGGATCGCTTCCGAAACTTCATTCGCCTTGCCGAAACCGACGCCCACGCTTCCGTCGTGGTCGCCGGCCACAATCAACGCGCTAAAACTGAATCGCCGCCCGCCTTTGACCACTTTCGCGCAGCGGTTGATGAACACCACTTTCTCGGTCGTATCTCCTTTCACCGCTGGAGTTCTTTCCGTGTTCCGTTCTGGTCGTCTGCCGCCTGTATTTGGTTGTGCCATGAAATTAAAACTTTAATCCGCCTGCCCGCGCCGCATCCGCCAGAGCTTTCACTTTTCCTTGATATTGAAACCCGCCGCGATCGAACACCACTTTGTCGATCTTCTTTTCCGCGGCCCGTTCCGCGATCGTTTTGCCAACCACTTCTGCCGTCGCGCGATTCGCAGCCGTTTTTTTGTTACCAAGCAGATCTTTCTGCGTGGTGGCCGCAGCCACCAGCGTTTTGCCTGCGTCATCGTCGATCACCTGCGCGTAAATGTGTTGTCCGGAAAAATGAATCGCCAGACGCGGACGCTCGGCCGTGCCCGAAACTTTTTTCCGGATCCGCCGGTGTAACCGTTCTCGGGCCGCTTTGCGATTGAACGTCGCCATACTATTGAACGGTCTTACCTTCCTTGCGCCGGATCTGCTCGCCGGCGTAACGAACGCCTTTGCCTTTGTACGGCTCCGGCGGGTAGAAACGCCGAATGTCCGCGGCGACTTGCCCAACGAGTTTCTTGTCCGCGCCCTGGATGTTGATCTTGGTCGCATCCGTCACCGTGATCTTGATCTCCTGCGGGATCGGAAACAGCACCGGGTGCGAAAAACCGAGGCTCAAATTGAGATTCGATCCCTGAACTGCCGCTTTGAAACCGACGCCTTCGATCTCGAGATTTTTGGAAAACCCCTCGCTCACACCCTGGACCATGTTGTGGACCAGGCTGCGCGAAAGACCGTGCAATGCTTTCACGCTTCGGGTTTCTGCGGCGCGGACCAGCGTCACCTTGCCATTGTCGATCTTCGCCGAGATGTCATGCGGCAACCGCCAATTCAGTTTCCCCTTCGGTCCTTCCACCGCGACGGCGCCATCCTTGCTAATGTTCACCTTCACCTTGTCTGGAATTACGACCGCCTTGTTTCCAATCCGTGACATAGAATTTACCAAACGTAAGCCAGTAATTCGCCGCCGACTTTTTGTTTCTTCGCCTCGCGCCCGGACAACACGCCCCGTGGCGTGGACAAAATCGCCACGCCCATGCCACCGAGCACACGCGGGATTTCATGCGCCCCGACGTAACGGCGCAAACCCGGTCGGCTGACCCGTTTCAGCCCTGTGATCGCACACGCCCGATCGACCAGTTTGTTTGTCACCTTGATCCGCGGATGCGCCGCGCTCGTATCCACCGCGAAATCGCTGATATAACCTTCTTCCTTCAAAATGCGGACGACCTCCGCCTTGATCCGCGAGTACGGAACAAAGATGTCGATCTTCTGCGCGCTCGCTCCGTTGCGCAGGCGCGCGATCAAATCGGCGATCGGATCGGTAACAGTGCTCATGATTTAACTTGTCGCTGGCGCGGCGGGTTCGCCCGAGGACGAAGTCGCCGTGGCGACCTTCTTTGCCCGGTCGCTGAACGGCATTCCCATCTCGCTCAACAGCGATTTGGCCTCCTCGTTCGTCCGCGCGGTGGTCACAATAGTAACATCAAAACCGATGTTGCGCTTGATTTTATCCAGCTCGACTTCCGGGAAAATTGATTGGTCCGAAACGCCCAGCGTGTAATTGCCGTGCCCGTCGAAGCAGCGTGGCGAGACTCCACGAAAATCACGAATCCGAGGCAACGCGGCTTTGATAAAGCGCTCCAAAAATTCATACATCCGCTCACCACGCAATGTCACCTTGGCGCCAATGGCCTGCTCTTTGCGCAACTTGAAATTTGCGATGCTTTTTTTCGCGCGGGTTTCCGAGGCGCGCTGGCCCGTGATCAAAGCCAGTTCGGTTTTCGCTTCTTCCAGCGCCGTCTTTACATCCGCTTGCGAGCCGACCGAAGTGTTGATCACGACTTTCTCGACCTTTGGAATTTGATGCACGTTCTTATAGCGATGCCGCTCCTTCAGCGCCGGCATCACCCGTTCCTTGTAATGGCGATAAAATTCGTTTTCCATTTCTTCCCTTAGGCCGCCTTTTTCTCAGCTTCTTTCTTCGGTTTCTTCGCCGTCTTCTTCTCGGCCTTCTTCTCACGGTCGATCAACTTCACATTCGAGATGTGAATTGGCCCTTCCCGCTCCGCGATTTTGCCGCTCGGGTTATCCTGCGATTTACGAAGGTGTTTCTTGATGATCCGCACGCCTTCGACCAACACGCGCTGCTTGCTCGACATCACGGCCAGAATTTTGCCTTGGGAACCTCTGAAGTTCCCCGAAATCACTTCGACCTGGTCGCCCTTCTTCACATGAAATTTCGTTCGGTTCATAAAATGACGAATGACGAATGACCAAGCCCGAAGGAATGACGAATGGTCAAATGACGAAAACCTGCGGCAGTGCTATTTGCCCCTTCGCGCTTCGTCATTCGCGCTTCGTCATTCATCATAACACCTCCGGCGCCAGCGAAACGATCTTCATGAAATTGCGCTCCCGCAGTTCGCGCGCGACCGGCCCAAAAATTCGGGTCCCGCGCGGATTCAAATCCTTGTCGATGATCACAATCGCATTGTTATCGAACCGGAGCAGAGAGCCGTCGTCGCGTTTGATCGGCTGTTTCGTCCGCACTAAAACCGCACGCACAACCTCGCCTTTCTTCACCGTTCCAGTCGCGCTCGCTTCTTTCACGTTCGCCGTGATGACGTCTCCCACGCGCGCATAAAGCGTCCGTTTCCCGATCACGCCGATCATCGTCGCCATCCGCGCGCCGGTATTGTCCGCCACATCCAATCTGGATCGAATCTGTACCATCGAAATCTCTCTCTTACTTCTGAAGCACCTCGATCAGCCGCCACCGTTTCAACTTGCTCAGCGGCCGCGTCTCCATGATCCGCACCGTGTCGCCGGTCTTGGCTTTGTTCTGTTCGTCGTGCACGTAAAACTTCTTCATTTGCTTAACAATTTTGCCAAAGCGGGCATGCGGCACCCGCGTGACCGTGCGCACCACGATCGTCTTATTCATCCGGTCGGAGATCACTTCGCCGGTTCGCGTCTTGCGTCGGGGGCGCGTGACCGATACCGGCAACGGCGGCGGCGTGGCAACTGAGTGCTCGCGCCGGAGCGCAGCGGAGGCAGGTTGATCTTGTTCGTCCATAGAAAACTATTTCTGGGGCCCTTGGTTAGTGCGCTGGGTCAGCACCGTTTCAATCCGCGCCACATCGCGCCGGACCAGACGCAATCGGCTCGGTTGCTCCAGCTGGCCGCTCTGCTGTTGTAAGCGGAGATGCAACCGTTCCTGGCGCAAATCGCGGCGCTTGGTCAGCAACTCCTCCGTGCTCATCTCGCTGATTTCCTTCATCTTCATGTCTAGGCCGCCCTCACGTGGTGCCGTGTTAAAAACTTGGTCCGCACCGGCAGTTTATCCGCCGCCAGCCGCAGCGATTCGCGCGCGACCGATTCCGGCACGCCATCCAATTCAAACAAAATATTCCCCGGTCGCACCGTCGCGACCCAAAACTCCGGTTGACCTTTGCCCTTGCCCATTCGCGTTTCGGGCGGACGCGCTGTGACCGATTTGTCCGGGAAAATCCGTATCCACAGTTTGCCCTTGCGCTTCATATTGCGCGTTAGCGCCACGCGCGCAGCTTCCAACTGCGTGTTCGTGATCCACGCCCGCTCGAGCGTTTGCAGCCCAAACTCGCCAAAATCGATCCTCAGATTACGCGAAGCCGTTCCCTTCCGGCTTCCCCGCTGGGACTTGCGATACTTCACGCGTTTCGGCATCAATGGCATAACAAATCTCCTTAAACTTCAGCAGGTTGCGGTTCCGGTTGCGATGCGGGTCCCGGTGATGAAGACGGGGCCTCGGCTTCTTGTTTCCGGCAAATCCAGCATTTTACTCCGATTTTCCCGTAAACCGTGTTCGCTTCTGCAAATCCATAATCGATCGGGGTGCGCAAGGTGTGGAGCGGAATCTTTCCCTCGCGGTACCACTCCGAGCGTGAAATTTCCGCTCCATTCAACCGACCCGAGCAGCGCAGCTTGATTCCTTCCGCGCCGAAGTCCATTGCCGTCTGCACGGCCTTTTTCATGGCCCGGCGATAGGCAATTCGACGTTCGATTTGCAGCGCCACGTTTTCCGCGACCAATTGCGCGTCGAGCTCCGGCTGTTTGATCTCCTGGATGTCGATCTTGATTTGTTTTCCCTGCGCCATCTTTGAAATCTCTTCCGTCATTTTCTCGATCTCGGCGCCTTTGCGTCCGATCACAATACCGGGACGGGCAGTGAAAATCGTCACCCGGATGCTGTTCCAGGCGCGCTCAATCACAATCTTCGAGACCGCGGCGAACTGGAGTTTTTTCTTCACGTAATTGCGAATCTCCAGATCGCTGTGCAAAAACGCGGGTAACTCCTGCGGCGACGCGTACCAGCGCGAACGCCAGTCGCGGTTCACGCTCAGCCGAAATCCGATTGGGTTAACTTTTTGTCCCATAACAAAATCTTTAAGTGATGGAGCGATGAAGTGCCGGCGTGATGTGATGAGGCGCGTAATGGAAGGCCATTACTCCATTACTCCAACACTCCATTACCGCTCTCTCCCGTTGAGAATTCATTTCTTGCTCGCCGCTTTCTTTTTCTTTGGCTTCGATTTCTTTGCCGATGCGGAGGCTGCACCTTCGCCACGCTCATCCGCTTTGGCCGCTTTTTCCGCCGCTTTTTGTTTCGCTTTTCGCGTCTCGCGCGTCTCGATCGGAATCTCGTCTGACAACACGATTCGGATATGACTTGTTCGCTTCAAAATCCCGCTGGCGCTGCCCCGGGCTCGCGCCATGATTCGCTTAATCGTCGGGCCTTCACCGACGGTTGCTTCCTTCACGACCAAACCATCCGGCTTTAAGTTCGCGTTGTTCTCCGCGTTCGCGACCGCGCTCTTGAGCGTCTTGCCGATCAAGAACGCCGCCTTCTTGGGAGTGAAAGCGAGCAGATCGAGCGCGGCCGAAACCGGCAGACCCTGTATCTCACGGGTAACTTCGCGCACTTTGAACGCCGAAATCCGCGCATATTTATATGTCGATCTAACTTCCATGGCTTTCGTCTGCGTTGAAGCGTTAAAACGTTGAACCGTTAAAGCGGCTCAATGCATTCCGCTTCAACCCTTCAACGGTTTAACGATTTCATTATTTCACACTCACATCCGGCTTCGCATCCACTTGGAGACGATCACCGACTCTAATTTTCTCTTCCTCCGAATCCATCTCTTGAATCACCGCGCCACAAATTCTCTGGCGAACATCGACCACTCGCAGCGTTGCGATCTTTCGATCGCCGCGCATGACTCGCATCGGCATCCCGATCTTGGCGCCCTGGTTCTCGCCCAGGTTGCCGACCACAAACGACCATTGCTCTTTCACGCTGATGACGCTGCCGTCCATCAAACTCGGCTCCGGAGCAGTCGCGTGCTCGATGGTCGATCTGGTCGCGAGCTGGTTCGCGCTGCGCAATTGCGTTTCCACATCCATTCGCGCCTGGGCATCGCCACTCTGCGATGTTTTCAAGTAACGCAACATCGCTTCGTTCAACCGCAACGTCTGGTCACGATACTCGTCGCGCTCTTTCTGCGTGAGCCGCAAATCGCTCACCGCCGCGAGTAATCGCTGCTCCAGCTTCGCTCGATCTTTGCTCGCCGACGCCAGCCCAAGCGCTTCCATCCGCAACTGCAAATCGGAATACTTCCGGCGAAACAATTCCGCCTCGGCATTTGATTCAGCCAGACTGCTCGTCAGTGTGCGCACCGATTCCCGGGCGATCGACAATTGCCGCCGCAATTCTTCATTTTGCGCCAGCAAGGCCGAAGCCGTTATCTCGTGCTCCGCGTTATCAATTTTGGATTCTGACAAAGAACTATTTCCCGCATCGCTGCCGTAACAGACAAACGCGGCCCACATGGCCAATGGCCAAATGCCAATCGCCAATTGGGTTCGGCCACCGCCGCCTCTCCTCAATTGGAAATTGGAAACTGGCAATTGGAAATCTCTCTACTTCGTCACCTTCGCCGTATGGGCGCCGTGTTTCTTAAACACGCGCGTTGGCGAAAACTCACCGAGTTTGTGGCCCACCATGTTTTCGGTAACGAAAACGGATTGAAAGTTCTTTCCGTTATGAACCAAAAACGTGTGGCCGACAAAATCCGGCGTCACCATCGAGCGACGCGACCAGGTTTTAATCGCTTTTTTTGCGCTCGAAGCATTCATCTTGTCGATCTTCTCCAGAAGATGCGACTCAACGAAGGGTCCTTTCTTCAACGATCTAGCCATAAATTGCAAGCAGTTTGTGATCCGTGATCGGTGATCAGTGAACGGACAATTCTGCCACCGCTCATCACCGATCACTATTCTTGATCACGTCGCCTTCTTACCTTTTCTCCTTTCCAAAATAAATCGGTCACTCGGTTTACGTTTTGCACGCGTCTTGAATCCCTTGGCCAACTGCCCCCACGGACTGACCGGATGATGCCGGCCACCACCGCCCTTCGACTTGCCCTGGCCACCTCCCATCGGGTGATCGATTGGGTTCATCGCCATACCGCGTACATGCGGGCGCCGCCCCTGCCAGCGTGTGCGCCCGGCTTTCCCGCTCGAAACGTTCATATGATCGACATTCCCAACCTGTCCGATTGTTGCGAAACAGTTCTCGTGAATCCGGCGGATCTCGCCCGACGGCATTTTCACCAGCGCGTAGCCGCCTTCCAGGTTGTTGAGTATCGCCTGCTGTCCGGCGCTGCGGGCGACCTGGCCGCCGCGTCCCGGCATCAATTCGATGTTGTGAATGTTTGCGCCCAACGGGATCGCGCGAAGCGGGAGCGCGTTGCCGATGTCGGGTGCGACATCGTCCCCTGCCGCGACGGTCGATCCGACCCGCAGCCCGTTTGGGGCGAGAATGTAACTAAACTCGCCATCGGCATATTTGATCAGAGCGATCCGGGCCGAACGATTCGGATCGTACTCGATCCCGATCACTTCCGCCGACACGCCGCGCTTGGCCCGTTTGAAATCGACCTTGCGATAATGCTGTTTGTGTCCGCCTCCGATGTGCCGCGAAGTCAGCCGGCCGTAATTGTTGCGCCCGCCGGTTTTCTTCCTCGGCTCAGTCAGGCTGCGGTGCGGCTTCCACTTCGTCACCTCGTCAAAAGCCGGAAGCGACTTGAACCGCTGCGTCGGGGTAAGTGGGCGATAACTTTTCAGTGGCATAGTAAAAATGACGAAAATTCGTGCTTCGCCATTCCTTCGTCATTCGTCATTCGCGCTTGGTTATTCCTTCTCATACGAGATCGATTTTCTCGCCTTCCTTCAAAGTGACGATTGCCTTCTTCCAATGCGAACGCCGACCGAGCGGGCCGCGGACGCGCTTCTCTTTCCCCGCGTAGTTGCACGTATTCACATCGACAACCTGCTTCTGGAACAAGCGCTGGACCGCTTGCTTGATCTGGATCTTGTTCGCGCGAGGATTCACCCGAAAAACATACTTGTTCTGTTTCTCGCTCATCAGCGTCGATTTCTCCGTCAACGACGCGGTTTGGATAATGTCGTGGTCGTTCATGAAATCCTTTCCGCCAATTTCTCAAGCGCTTTTTGCGTGACTAAAATTTTCTCAAACACCAGTAGTTGCTCCGTGTTCACGTCCGAAGCCGTCGCCAGTTTCACCGGCTTCACATTACGCGCGGACTTGAATGTGTTGTCGTCGAATGAATCGGAAACGATCAGCACTTTCTCGGCATCCGTCTGTTTTCTGAGGAGAGCGACAAACGACTTTGTTTTCAGTTCCGGCACCACAAATGTGTCGATCGTGAGAACATCGCCGGCTTTGATCCGCTCGCTCAGCGCTTTGCGAAACGCCAGTTGCCGCACCGATTTGGAAACTTTCTTGGAATAATCGTGCGGTTTCGGTCCGAACACGACTCCACCGCCACGCCAGAGCGGCGAAGATTTGTAGCCGGCGCGTGCCCGGCCCGTCCCTTTTTGCCGCCACGGTTTCGCGCCCGAGAGATCGACTTCCGCTTTCGTCTTGGTATTCGCACTGCCCGAACGGCGCGCCGCCCGCATCGCGACAACCACATCGTGGACGGCCTGCGTTCCGCGACCGTCCTCGATAATGTCGATCTTCGCCTCTTTCGCCGCGGCTTTGGTCAAAACTTTCGCGCTCATTTCTTCTCGGCTCCTGCTTCCTTCGCCGGCTCAGATTTCTTTGCGGAGGCAGGCTTCTTCGGGGCCGCGGCTTTGTCATGCTTGGCGTGCGCCTGATGCTCCGCGATTTGCGCGGCCGGATTCTTAATGGCCGGACGAACGACGACGTAGCTTCCATTCGCGCCCGGCACCGCGCCGCTAACCAAAATGATCTTCTCCGTCTCGCGGACCTGCATCACTTGGAGGTTTTGCACAGTTACGCGCTCATCGCCAAGATGACCCGGCATGCCCATGTTTTTCCAAATCCGCCCCGGTGTGGAACGATTCCCGATTGCGCCATTGCGCCGATGCGTCTTCGATCCATGCGCCGCACCTTGCCCGTCGAAATTGTGTTTCTTCATCACGCCCTGAAATCCTTTGCCCTTCGATCGACCGATCACATCCACATAATCGCCCGGCTGAAACTGCGTGACGCTCAAATTGATCTCGCCGTCCGGCAGATTGCTCTCGAGCCGAAACTCGCGCACAAATCTCTTCGGTTCGACGCCGGCTTTCTTAAACTCGCCGAGCATCGCCTTCGAAACGCGCGATTCTTTTTGCCCAGCGAACCCGACTTTGACCGCCGAATAACCGTCATTCTCCGCAGTGATGCGACGAACCAAGACGTTATCCCCCGCCGCAATCACGGTCACAGGACGCATCCGACCATTGGCGTCGTAAACGCTGGTCATCCCAATTTTTTGTCCTAGTAACCCGATGCTCATAATAGTTTGGAGTGCTGAAATGCAATCCGGTCATGACTCCATTCTTTAAATCTTGATCGTAATGTCCACGCCGGCGGGCAGGTTCAGTTTCTTCAGCTCATCCACGGTTTTGGCGGTCGGCTCGATGATGTCGAGCAGCCGTTTGTGGGTCCGAATTTCAAATTGGTCCATCGATTTCTTATCGACGTGCGGAGACCGGTTCACCGTGAACTTTTCGATAATCGTCGGCAACGGAATCGGCCCGGCTACGCGCGCGCCGGTGCGCTTCGCGGTCTCGACAATCTCGACGGCGGATTGATCCAGCATGCGGTGATCGAACGCCTTTAAACGAATCCGAATTTTCTGGCCGTTGCTCACTTCGCCTCCTTCTGGTCAAGGATGGCTGCGACTAGGTTGGCCGGCACGGGGGCAAAATGTGACGGCTCCATCGAGTAACTCGATCGGCCCTTGGATAACGAGCGGATCGCCGTCGCGTAACCGAACAACTCGGCCAGCGGCACTTCCGCGTGAATGATCGCGAGGTTGCCGCGCGACTCGATGCTGTTGATCGCGCCGCGACGCCGGCTCAAGTCGCCGCAAATATCTCCCTGATATTCTTCCGGCGTGATGTTTTCGACCTTCATGATCGGTTCGAGCAAAATCGGTTTGCCCTGCCGGAAGCCGTCTTTCATGGCGAAGATCGCCGCCATCTTGAAGGCGAGCTCGCTCGAATCGACTTCGTGGAACGACCCGTAAACGATGTCCACTTCCACATCGACAACTGGGTAGCCGCCCATCACGCCGTTGAGCACCGCTTCTTCAATTCCTTTCTTCACCGCCGGGATGTATTCGCGCGGAATGATGCCGCCGACGATCTTGTTCTCGACCGTGAGGCCTTTGCTGCGTTCCGCTGGACGCATATCGACTTCGACGTGGCCGTACTGCCCGCGTCCGCCAGATTGTTTGATCAACTTGCCGACACCATGTGCATTGCTGGTGATGGTCTCGCGATACGCGATCTGCGGTTTCCCTGCATTCGCGTCCACTTTAAATTCGCGGAACATCCGATCGCGAATAATTTCCAAATGCAGCTCGCCCATGCCGGCGATAATCGTTTGGCCGGTGTCTTCGTGGGTGTAAACGCGGAACGTCGGATCTTCTTCGGCGAGGCGTTGTAACGCAACGCCCATCTTCTCCTGATCGACCTTCGTTTTTGGCTCGATCGCCATGGAAATAACCGGATCGGGAAACGTCGGCGGCTCGAGCAGAATCGGATGGTCCTCATCGCACAGCGTGTCGCCGGTAGTGATATTTTTGATTCCGACGATGGCCGCGATGTCGCCAGAGTAACAGGTCTCGATGTCTTCGCGTTTATCGGCTTGGATTTGGATCAAACGCGAGATGCGCTCGCGCTTGTTCGTGCGCGGATTATAAACATTGTCGCCTTTGCTCAGCGTCCCGGAATAGACGCGGAAGAAGACGAGTTTGCCAACGAACGGATCGCTCCACAATTTGAACGCGAGCGAACAGAAATTTCCATTGTCATCCGTCGGCGCTTCCATCGGCTCGTGCGTGTCCGGCTCCATTCCTTTGGCTGGCGGAATGTCGAGCGGGCTCGGCAAGTAATCGACGACCGCATCAACCAAATATTGGACGCCAATATTTTTCAGCGCTGAGCCGCCGATTACTGGCACAAATTTGTTTGCGATCGTTTGCCGCCGAATCGCTGCCTTCAAAAGCTCCGGCGTAACCGGCTTTTCTTCGAGAACAACTTCCGCGACTTCGTCGTCGATATTCGAGATCTGCTCGATTAGAATCTTGTAGGCCTTCTCGACAGCGGCGACGTGATCCGCGGGAATTTCTGTCACTTCGTAGGTCGATCCCAGCTGATCGCTATCGGAATAAATGATCGCCTTCTTATTAATGACATCGAGCTGGCCACTGAGCGTATCTTCCCGGCCCAGCGGCAACAGGACCGGCCACGCGTTCGCGCCCAGTTTCTTGTGAATGCTATCCACCGACATCGCGAAGTCAGCGCCTACGCGGTCCATCTTATTAATGAACGCCAATCGCGGAACGTTGTACTTGGTCGCCTGCCGCCAAACAGTTTCTGATTGCGGCTGAACTCCAGCCACGCCATCGAAAACCGCAATCGCGCCGTCGAGCACGCGCAGCGAACGCTCCACTTCCGCGGTGAAATCCACGTGACCCGGTGTGTCGATGATGTTGATGCGTTGCTTGATGCCTTCGAAAATCTTGTAAACGCCCTCTTCTTTTTTCTGCGACCAGCTGCAAGTCGTCGCCGCGGATGTGATCGTGATCCCGCGCTCGCGTTCCTGTTCCATCCAGTCCGTGACGGTGGTCCCTTCGTGCACCTCGCCCATCTTGTGAATCATCCCGGTATAAAACAGCACCCGCTCGGTGATCGTCGTTTTGCCGGCGTCGATGTGCGCCGCAATCCCGATATTCCGCGTCCGCTCCAGTGGGAACTTGCGATTCGGCGAATTCGGATTTTTCGCCGAGCTCTTCTTCTGTTGTTCGAGTGTCGCCGTCGCCATAAATCTTTACCAGCGGAAATGGGCAAACGCGCGGTTCGCCTGCGCCATCTTGTGTGTGTCTTCGCGTTTCTTAATCGCGTTGCCCTGACCCGCGGCCGCGTCTTTGATTTCCTGGGCCAACGCATCAGCCATGGGCATGCCTTTGCGTTTGTCGGCATATTGCACGATCCAACGTGTGGCGAGCGAGATCTGTCGGGCCGGCGTCACTTCCATCGGCACCTGATAAGTCGCGCCGCCGACACGCCGCGATTTCACTTCCAAGCGCGGCCGAACGTTCTCCAGCGCCTTGTTAACAACTTCGAGCGGATCGACCGAATCAGAGCCAGCGCGCGATTTATCAATCGCCGTATAGACAATACGCTCGGCCAGCGATTTCTTGCCGCGCTTCATCACAGTGGAAATCAAGCGCGCGACCGCCTGACTCCCATATCGGGAATCGACACGCTCCTCTTTCTTGTAAACTCTCCTCCGTCGCGACATGGTCGATCTTCTCTTTCAAAATTGATTTACTTCTTCTCCGCGGGCGCAGGTTTCGCCGCCGCAGCTCCGCCACTGGCCGCGCCAGCTTTCGGACGCTTCGCCCCGTACTTGGAGCGACCACGCCGGCGTCCATCGACACCGAGCGCGTCGAGCGTTCCGCGCACAATATGGTAGCGAACGCCCGGCAAATCTTTCACGCGTCCGCCCCGCACGAGCACGATGGAGTGCTCCTGCAAATTGTGCCCTTCGCCCGGAATGTAGGCAATCACTTCCTGGCCATTCGTCAACCGCACTTTTGCCACCTTGCGCAGCGCGGAATTCGGCTTCTTCGGCGTGCGCGTCATCACCTGCACGCACACTCCGCGCCGCTGTGGACAATTCGTTAGCGCCGGCGACTTCGATTTCACCGACACCTTCCGTCGTCCTTTCCGAACAAGCTGATTAATCGTAGGCATTTTCTTTCAAACAAAAACCGCCGCTGCGAACGTGGCCGTTCCGGGGCGACAAAAAAACCCGCACAAGGCCGCGCTTAAACTGTCACGCGCCTGTTGCGGTGAGCCGTCACTATAGAGGCAAAACAGCACCGTGCAAAAGAATTTTTGCGCGTGAGTCTGTCATTCGCTGGGAACTCGCGGAGTCTCTCGCGCCAATGAAATCAGTTAGAACTCTCGCGCAAGATCGACAGTTCCGAAATGGTCGGGGCTGGCGGGCTCTTTTCAATTTAAGCTCCAATCCTCAAGGAGCGGCGGCTTGGGCAGCCACCGATACCTAACTCGACGGCTGGGAAGCCGTCGCTCCCTGAAAATGCGCTTCGCCATAATGTGCCGACATCATTCTCGATTGGCTATTGCCGGAATTTTCTGATACGAGGGCAACGAGCGCATGAAAAAGATCTTCGTCACCGGCGCGAGCGCCGGGATTGGATTGGCGATTGCGAAAGCATTGTGCGACCGTGGTGATGAAGTTTGGGGAACTTCACGAAATCCGGCGCGCGTTCCGAACCTGCCCGGGTTGCATCCGGTGCAACTTGATCTGGCAGATTCCGATTCAATCGAACGCGCCTTTCATCAGGCCCTGAGCGAGGCCGGGCATTTCGATGCGGTCATTAACAACGCCGGGAGCGGTCATTTTGGTTCGGCGGAATCGCTTTCGTTGGCGACGATCGCAGAGCAGTTTCAAGTCCTCGTTCTTGGCCAAGTTCAACTGATGCAGTTGGCGCTGGCGGCGATGCGGGGACGCGAAAAAGGTTTGATCATTAACGTCACCTCGCTAGCTTCCCGTCTTCCCGTCCCTTTCATGGCTGCTTACAATGCTGGGAAAGCGGCGATGGCTTCATTCACGATGTCGGTCCAACTAGAACTCCCTGATCCGCGCGTGCGCGTTGTCGATCTTCAGCCCGGCGACATTTGCACCGGGTTTAATGATGCCATCGTAAAGAATGCGGCCCCCGATCCGCGATACGATGCGCGCGTGGCGAAAACATGGGGCGCGGTGGAGAAAAACATGCGTGGCGCGCCGCCGCCCGAGTTAGTCGCTCGGCGGCTACTCACATTAATCGACGACGCCGATCCTCCACCACGCGTGACGGTCGGCGATGCGTTCCAGACAAAGATCGCGCCCTTGATAAACCGGTTTCTGCCGCAACGGGTCCGGGTCTGGGCTCTGAAGAAGTATTACGGAATATGAGGCGCATCTCCGAAGCGGTAATTTTGATGGCGGGCACGGGTTCGCGTCTGCGGCACAACAATGGAATCATTCCCAAACCGCTTACGCCGATTCTGGATCGGCCGCTTGTTTCTTACACCATCGACTTGCTCGCCCGTGCCGGCATAACGATTTTGAACGCGGTCGTTGGATACGAGAGCGCGGCACTCATCTCAGGTTTGAAACCGCTCGTTCCACCTGGTTTACAACTCCGCCTAATCGATAATCCGAACTGGCAGAAGCAGAATGGGCTTTCAGTTCTGGCCGCGGCGGACCATATGGCGAAGCCGTTTCTCCTGATGATGGCCGATCACCTGTTCGATGAAACGATTGTCGATCTTCTGATCGAACGCGCTGAGTTGGGCGAACTGAATCTGGCGATTGATCACAAGATCGAATCGATTTGCGACATCGACGACGCGATGAAGGTGCAAATGCGCGGCGATCGGGTCGCAGCGATCGGGAAAGATTTGGCTCAATACGACGCGATCGACACCGGCATTTTCGTTTCTCCACTCGCGCTGTTCGATTATCTCGAGCGCGCAAAAAAGAATGGCGATTGCAGTCTGGCCGACGGCGTGCGGCTGATGGCCGCCGATGGCAAAGTGCGCGGGATTGATATTAGCGAGAGTTGGTGGCAGGACGTCGATACGCCGGAAATGCTCAGGCAGGCTGAGGAACATTTCGCCGCGCGGTCCAAACACATGGGAAGCTCTCCCGACCTCCGCGCGGGGCTTCGGGGTGGCGAGCAGCTTCCCGTGGAGACGTCGGTGCGTTGAAATGGTGCGCGACTGCTTCGTCTTGGCCGATGCTCCCGGCGCGTTGGTGGAACTATGCGGCATCTCGATCCTCGAACGTCTCTTGCGCATGCTGCAACGCTGCGGTGTTTCGCGCGCCACAATTCTTTCCAGTACGCCCGACCCAATTCGGCAACACCTGGCGCGGCCGTCATGGTCTCGGCACGGCCTGCAAACAAGCGTGCGCCCGCGAAAAGAAGGAGCCGCGACGTTGGAAGAAATCTCCAGTCTCTGGCCAGAGGGGAGCAACCTTCTTTTGTGGATCCGAGGTGATTGCGTCTTCGACGATAGAATTTTAAAGGCGTTGGTCTCTCGCAATTCCGCCGGAGTCCTGGTCGATTCGGGTTCGTCGGTTGCGCTTCGGAATTGCGCCGCTGTACTAGAACGCGAGTGGATTACGCGGCAAGAAGGGTCTATCGAAAACGCTCTGCCGCGGCTTTCCCCTGTCGATGTTGCGAAAATGCCGTTGTATTCGCCGGCACTGCGGCGCGATCTGCGGCCATTTTGGTTTTACGCCCCCGCTCGGAGCCGCCGAGCGCATGCCGAGGATATCCTGCTCGAGTCGGTGCAAAAAGGAACGCAGGATCTGCCGGCTTACGCTCACGCGCCACTCGAGCGGTTCCTCATCTCTCGCTTATGCAAAATACCTGTTAGGCCAAACCAGCTCACCATGCTCTGGGCGATTTGCGCGGCGATCGCGACCATCCTGTTCGCCTTTGGCCAACTCGGAATCGGTATCCTCATCGCCCTCGCCGTCGGCATTATCGACGGCCTCGACGGCAAGCTCGCGCGCCTCAAAGTGGAAACGACCGAAGGTGGCAAACTCGAGCATCGCCTCGATTCATTCTTCGAAGTGGCCTGGCCGTTTGCGCTCGCGCTTCATTTCGTTCTCACTGGCGAATTGCGCAGCGCGTTTTGGTTGTGGCTGATTCTTACCATCGCGCAGGCGCTGGATGGAATCGCAAAGGGCTGGATTTATCGCGCAGCCGAAAACTCGATGCGTCCAACGAATCGGCTCGATCGAATCGTTCGTCTGGTCGGTTTCCGGCGAAACGCGTTTGTCTGGATCATGGCGATTGGAATACTCCTGAACGGGCCAACGATAGCATTTGTTGCGGCGGTGTGGCTGCAAATCGCCACGACGATTGTCGATATTGCCCACGTCGCGTGGCAACGTGCGGTAACTAAAACCCCAAGCTCCAAACCTAAACCGCCAAAGTCGCTTGAGGCTCCACTTTCCAAAATTTGATCGTCCGCTGGCCCCCGGCGGTCCCACGCACTCAAAAGCTGCGGTTGTAGCGTCCGCTGTCCTCCGCGGATTTGGTGGATGCCGCGCGAACCCTATGCGCCCTACAGCACTCGTCATTAATTGAGGATGTCGGACTGTGCTACTTCTTTTGATCGACAACCGTCTTTTCTTCCACGAGCGAGAGATACGCGCCGTAGCCTTCGGCGGTTAGCTTTTCGGCGGGAATGAAACGGAGCGCGGCGGAATTGACCGAATAACGGCGGCCGGTGCGCGAACTCGCATCGTCAAAAACATGACCGAGATGGGCGTCGCTCCGCTTGGCACGGACTTCGGTGCGTTGCATGTCGTGAGAGAGATCCGGTTTCTCCACGAACAAATCTTTCGAGATCGGTTTACTGAAGGCAAGTTGACCGGTTTGCGTGTCGATCTTGTCGAAGGAGACAAAGAGCGGTTCGCCCGTAATAATGTCCACATAGATTCCGGCGTGTTCATTGTTCCAATATGCGTTGTGGAATGGTGTCTCGGTGCCGTTTTCGCGGACGACGTGGTATTGCTCCTTGGTCAATCGCGCTTTCAGCACGTCGTCACTCGGGATCGCGCGGTTTGGGTCGAATCCGACCATGCCTTTCACCGTCGAAAACGCCGTAAAGATAAAGTAGCCAACCGCCCCGATCAGCACCAGCGCCACGGCGACCCCGATCGTTAGGCTGATGCGCGACGCTTCGTCTCCCCTGATGCGAGAACCGTTCATGATGGCGATTTTTGCCGATTAGAGCAGGAAATCGCCGGGGACGTCACTCTTTTTTTTGGAAAAGTGAAAGATACTCGCCGTAGCCTTCCTCTTTCATCTTTTCCAGCGGAATAAATCGCAGCGACGCGGAATTAATGCAATACCGCAGACCGGTCGGCGCGGGTCCGTCTGGAAAAACGTGGCCCAGATGCGAGTCGCTTTTGCTCGAGCGCACCTCGGTCCGCTCCATGCCGTGCGTTGCATCCTGCTTTTCTTTCACGTGCTGTTTTTCGATCGGTTTCGTGAAACTGGGCCAGCCGGTGCCGCTGTCGAACTTGTCGAGTGAACTGAAGAGCGGCTCGCCCGTGATCGGATCGACATAAATGCCCGGGCGATGATTGTCCCAATAAGCATTATGAAACGGAGTTTCCGTGCCGCACTCCCGCATCACGTGATACTGTTGCTTGCTCAACTGCTGCTGCAGCTCGTGTTCTTTCGGAACGTCTTTGATTTTCACTGGTGCATTCTCCCGTTTTTGACTCTGAGCATCCGCGAAAAGGAGTGATCCGACAACTACCGCGATTGCACCAGCCAGGCCGACCCACAGCGTGACAGATGCGCCATGTTTGTGTTGTATGCGATTACTATTCATCCCTCGAAAAATCCTTCGTTGAATTAGCCGACTCTAAATTTACCAACAAACAATTCCGCTGACAAGCATGTCCGCGAAAAATCGACCTCTTTATTATTAAATTCGCAGCCAAGGGTAGAAGTGGCCGGTCCAGGTAGGCACTCGATCCCGCTGCGAGAAGCGCGAGCCAGGTTGAGCGATTCACTCTTACTCAGACGAGGCAGAATGCAGTCATGTTCAAAAAACGTACTCGAGGCTGGTTGGTGGGGATCGGTCCAGATTCTGTCTTCCGTAACCAAACCGGGGACAGGCGATGATTGCCGGATTTGATCCAGCAATTCGGCTTGTTCGACCCGGCTCGGCCCTGATAAACAGACATCGGATAAGCTGTGAGCTTGCCCTTTGTTTCTTAGTTAGTGAAGACGCCTGATTCTTCGATCCGCTCTCTCGGAGCGTTTGCGCAGGCGGCAATCGTTATTGCTGCGGTGTTGATTACCTACATCCCGGCGGTGCGCGGGGGATACATTTGGGATGATGATCGATACGTGACGAAAAATATTACGCTTCGCGATGGCGCGGGCTTGAGACGGATCTGGTTCGATGTTGGCGCGACTCCGCAGTACTACCCTTTGGTCTTCACATCGTTTTGGATCGAGCGCCGCATCTGGGACACTCGACCGGCCGGCTATCACCTGACCAACGTGCTTCTGCACGCCACAAATGCCGTGTTGGTGTTGATCGCGCTTAGAAGCTTAAAGATTCCAGGCGCCTGGGTCGCAGCGATGCTTTTTGCCGTTCATCCAGTGCATGTTGAATCTGTCGCTTGGATTACTGAACGGAAGAACGTCCTCTCAGGCATGTTCTACCTTGCAGCGCTCCTGGCTTATTTGCGGTTCTCGGGCATTGAGAAACCGGATGATCATGAACCGAACTGCTGGAGATTCTACTTTTTAAGCTTCATTCTTTTTGCTGCCGCGCTTCTCAGCAAGACAGTTACCTGTACGTTACCCGCCGTCATTGCGTTAATTCTCTGGTGGAAACGCCAGCCCTTCCGCTGGGGCGCGATTGTGTCACTAATTCCAATGGTCATTATCGCGGTGCCAGCAAGCATGCTCACAGCCGCGCTGGAACAGCACCAAGTCGGTGCGCAGGGACCCGAATGGGACTTCTCGATTCTGGAAAGATCGTTAATCGCCGGACGCGCTGTCTGGTTCTATGCATGCTCCATTCTCGCGCCAGCCAATCTGATGTTCATCTATCCACGATGGCACATCGACGTTAGTCAGTGGTGGCAATATCTTTTCCCAGCCGGCGCACTGATTACCATCGGGTTCCTGTGGACTTGTCGGAAGCGATGGGGAAAGGGCCCGCTCGTCGCCTGCCTCTTCTTTGCCGGCACGCTCATGCCGGCATTGGGATTCGTGAACGTTTATCCCATGCTATTCTCATTTGTCGCGGATCATTTCGAATACTTGGCCAGCATTGGTTTGATTGCGCTGATGGCGGCTGCGGGAACTCGAGTGTGTGCACGGTGGACCGCTTCGGCTCGCGCCATCCTGTTAACAACCGTGCTGACCGGATTGATAGCGATAGCATGGGGACAGGAGTTGAAATACAAAGACAACGAAGCATTATGGAAGGACACGATTCGACGAAACCCGGAAGCCTGGATTGCGCATAACAATCTTTCAGAACCATTGTTAGCCCACCGCGATTTTGTCGGAGCCGCTCGGCATGCCTCCATCGCGCTCCGTTTGCACCCGAACTATGCGCCGGCGCATAACAATTTGGGTCTGGCGTTGGAAGGATTGGGCCAGACCGACAAAGCTGTGAAAGAGTTTCGCCAAGCGATCGAGGTCAATCCCGCTCTGCCCCAGGCAAGACTGAATCTTGCCGAACAATTGATTAGCCAAAACGAGTTGGATGGCGCTGAACGAGAATACCTCCAGGCCATCAAATCCGCCCCCGACTTCGCTGATGCGCATTACAACTATGCCGTCCTGCTCGCAATGCGCAGGCGTCCAACCGAAGCCATTCGCGAATGCCAAACCGCGTGCGCGCTCAATCCGGATGATCCTCAGTCTCAACTGCTCTTGCGCACTCTAAAGGAAGCAAGAGAGAATCCGTAGAGTTGCTCGTTTAGCATCGTAACTTTCATACAGAGTTCGACGCGATTTAATCCGCTCCGCGGTTGTTCTTCGTGTCCCCGGTGGCGCGGATATCAAGGAGTGACGCCTGCCAAGCCGTCGTTCCTTGAAATCCTATGAAGCGCGCTTGAAGTGGACCGCGAACTTTCGTAATCGCGTTGCCAGGCCATATTTTGGGTCGCGATCAACGCAAACCGACTGAGCAGCATTGGATTCTTCGGATGCCATCGCCTTCGCACTGGCCAGAACTTCGTCCGTAGGCAACATCCAATCCATCGGGATTGAGTTACACCCATCCGTCGGACATAGGAGCCGCACCGATCCGTTGCCGTGCGCGTCACCCACTGCTTTGATTAGGCGGCCGGTGATCAGTTTTCCGCAAACAATGCAGTAACGCTCATCATCAAGAGAGCGCCAATGACGGAACTGATCGATCTCTCGCAGCGCTTCCAGTTTATCTTCATCAGATAAGTTCATCTGCGGAATCATCGCCACAGTCGTAGCATGCCTTGATAGCAATCAAATACACAATCAGATGAACGGCGGATTCGGGCATAGGGAAAAATCTCATGTCGATCCCGGAAATATCGACATAAATGGCACATCGATAAGCCGGGACCATCTATGTGCTTGGAATCGCTCTTTAGACGAAAGTCTTTCTATCCTCTCCCTACCGGGGCTCGGTTCGTCTCGGTTCACCCAGCTTAAAAACGCTGGGCTAGTTCCAGCAGACGAAAATAGCGCAGTGCCTCGCTCGTGTAGGTGATGTTGAATCCAGGTCAAACGCCGAAAATAGCCCAGTGCTTTAGCACTGGGAAAACGGGTGCGGGTAAACAAGTCCAGCAGGGACGAAAGGAAATTTCGTGGCAAGCAAACAGCATATCAGCCTTAAAAACGCTGGGCCGTTTTCCAAACCGGTAAGTACGTCCTCGATGCCGACGCCAACTAAAAAGGCACATCCAATCGCACCCGCGCGTGCGTAAGAAGTTTCCTAAGGTTGTTTGGTGAAAAAGAACAACGGCAAGAAAACTGTCAGCCGGATGGCTGGACGCGCGGCGGCGCAAGCGCACCGCTTGCATCGCCGCAGTGAGATTGTGCACAAAAAAGCGGAGCGGCTCCACCAGCGTATCAACTCAGCGCATAGAAATGTTTCTAGAATACGGCGGACGATTGATGAGAGTGAGCCTTCGCAAAAAATGGCAGGTTAGAAATTTGAAGCCAATCTCACGAATCCGCACTGCTGTGGCCACAACGCTGTGTCGCGGTGCTGTCATAAGCAAAGATGCCCGGGCGCGCCTCGACAGAGCGAGGCGACTACAACGTTGCGAGATGGGCCATTTATGCGAGGCAATGCGCCTTGATTGAGGACATGGTCTAACGCACGTTACATTTCATGCCGGCCCAGCGCGCAAACAAGCTGCAAATCAACGCAACGAAGTCACGGGGCCGCTCCCGCGCCAAATCAGAACCAGCGCGGAGATCCACCACTGGATCGACCGTCGTTAAATGCCCAATTGTCGGGATTGGCGCTTCTGCCGGCGGATATGAAGCGGTCGCGGAATTTTTGACGCATATGCAAGGTAATACTGGACTCGCATTTGTGATCGTGCAGCACCTCGATCCATCCCATCGGAGCGCTTTGCCGGAAATGCTGGCCCGGGCAACACGCCTGCCGGTTGTCGAGATCCCAGCGCGGATCCGTGTTCAGCCGAATCGGGTTTATGTTTTGCCATCGAACAAATACCTCACGCTCGATGGATGCATTTTGAAATTATCCGAGCGCACCCGGTCAACCAGCTCCGCGATCGATCTTTTTTTTGAATCGCTCGCCCGCGAGCAAGCCGGCCGGGCGATCGGAGTGGTCATGTCTGGCACCGGGAGCGATGGAACACTTGGTTTGGGCGCGATCAAGGACGCCGGAGGATTGACTTTCGTGCAATCGGAAGAGACCGCTAAATTTACCGGAATGCCACGCAGCGCGCTCCAAGCCGGCTGCGTGGATGCTGCGCTATCGCCACGCGCATTGGCCGGCGAGATAGCGCGGATTGCGCGACATCCGCATGTGCACGATCACCCCGGCGAGCGGGATGGCCCGTTGCCGGAGCACGAAGAGAAGCAACCGGACGACGAGATGGCGAAAATCTTCGCGATTTTGAAACATCACTCTGGCGTTGATTTTTCTCGTTACAAACAAAGCACCGTGCAGCGACGCGTGCACCGCCGCATGGTCCTACGCGGCCTGAAGAAACTCGATGAATACGGCAGGTTGTTGCGCAAATCACCGGACGAAACCGACAGGCTCTTCAGTGATCTGTTGATTAACGTCACGCAATTCTTTCGCGACAAAGGAGCCTTTCAATCGCTGAAGCGGCGTTTTCTTCCCGTGCTGATCAAGCGAAAGGGCGCTAAAGGCGATCTGCGCGCGTGGGTGCCCGGATGTGCGACTGGCGAGGAGGTTTATTCGCTGGCGATTTGTATTCTCGAAGCTCTTCCCGCCAAACATCGGATGCATATCCAAATCTTCGGCACGGATTTGAGCGAAGCGGCGCTCAGCCGGGCACGGGCTGGTGTTTATTCTGGAATTATTGCCAAGGACGTCTCGGCCAGCCGGCTCAAGCGTTTTTTTCAAAGGACGGACAGTGGCTATCAGGTGAATCGTTCGGTGCGGGATCTCTGCACTTTCGCCCGGCAAAACGTGACCAACGATGCCCCGTTTTCGCGACTGGATCTGATCAGTTGCCGGAACCTGCTGATCTATCTCGGCCCGGAGATGCAAAAGAAGTGCCTTCCCGTGTTTCATTACGCGCTCAATGCCGGCGGTTACTTGATGCTGGGACCATCGGAAAGCATAGGGGCTTTCAGCAACCTGTTCGATTTGGCGGACAAGCGCAACAAAATCTACATTAGAAAAACGACGGCGACGCGGCCGCGAATCGATTTCTCAACAGTCACCACTCTTGAGTCTTTGCCCTTAAACTACTCGACGCGGCGCGACGTGCTTAAACATGATGTCTCGGCGCAACTGCAGCAAACCGCCGACCGCGTCACATTGCGTCAATACGCGCCCAGCGGAGCTGTGATCGATTCCAACTTCGAGGTCGTGCAATTCCGGGGAAATACCAATTTGTACCTCGAGCATCCCGCCGGCGCGGCCAGTCTTAATCTTCTGCAAATGGCGCGACCTTCACTGGTACCGGACCTGCGCGTCGCGATCCATCGGGCTTTAAAACGCCAGCAGCCGATTCGTAAGGAAAACGCCGTTGCCAAATACGACGGGAAAGTTCGTATCGTAAACATCCATGTCTTTCCGTTGCAACTGCCGGTCGGGGAAGAGAAATGGCTACTGGTGCTGTTTCAGGAGGCGAAGCCATTGGCGGCCGAGCGCAAAGAGACACGCACCAAGGGTCCGCGCGGCAAAGAGAGCGTCGATGCCCGGGAGTTGAAGCGCCTTCGCTCGGAGCTGGACGCGACGAAGGAATCCCTCCAGGCCATCATTGAAGAGCAGGAGGCGACTAACGAAGAACTGAGGTCGGCCAACGAAGAGATTGAATCGAGCAATGAAGAACTGCAATCGACCAATGAGGAGCTCGAGACGGCCAAGGAAGAATTGCAATCGACCAACGAAGAATTGACGACACTGAATGAAGAGTTGAGCACGCGCAATCTGGAGATGATCCAGATCAACAACGACCTGAACAATCTGCTCAGCAGCACGAATCTGCCGATTGTGATGGTGGACAACGATCTGACCATTCGGCGGGCCACACCGATGGCGCGCGAGCCGTTTAACATCATCGAGAGCGATGTGGGCCGGCGCTTGAGCGATTTGAAATCCAGGATCGACCTACCTGACCTCGACGAGCTGTTGCACGAGGTCTTGGCCACACTCGAAGTGCGGGAACGCGAGGTGCGCGATCAACACGGGAGGTGGTATTCTTTGCGCATCCAGCCTTACCGCACGGGCGACAGCAAAATTGATGGGGCGGTTATCACTTTAATTGATATTACCGCCGATAAGAAAAGCATCGCCTTGCTCGAAGCCGGGACGGAGTATGCCGAAGCCATCGTGGAAACAGTTCGCGAACCGATGCTGGTGCTCGATGGGCAGTTGCGCGTGCAAAAGGCGAACCGCTCTTTCTATCAATTGTTTAATGTCGATCCTCGCGCCACTGAGCAGAAGCTCATTTACAAGATCGGCAAAGGCCAATGGGACATTCCCGAGTTGCGACGATTGCTTGAGCGAATTTTGCCCAGGCGCACCCACTTTGAAAATTTCAAGGTGGAGGGGGAGTTCCCGGAGATCGGCAAGCGAACCATACTGTTAAACGCACGGCGATTGGATAACAAAGGCGAAAATCTTATTCTGCTGGCGATGGCCGACGTGACGAAGAACCAGCCGTTCAGCAGGAGCGAGAGATAGCGGGAATTTGCGGATACGAATGAAATCGACCAGCGCGAAGAAAAAGTCGATAAAACGGGCCCAGCACCGCGCACAACAAAGTCCAAACGGAGCCGAGGGCACATTTGCCTTCGAGCGCAAGAAATCGCTGGCGATGCGGCGCGCGGCCAGAACAGCTTACCAGCAACTGCAACGGTTCAATCGACGCGCGGTCGAAACGCTCACCCGTTTAGGCAACCAGCAATCCGACGCTTTAGATGAAACGCGTCGGCTGTTGAAAGAATCGCAAAATCGGTACGCCGACCTCTACGAGTTCGCTCCGGTTGGCTACCTGACGCTGGACGGCTTGGGCAGGATCGAAGAAATCAATATCACAGCATCGACAATACTCGGTCGGGCGCGGCGAGCGTTACTGAAAACGCCATTAAGCCTCTATGTGGTGCGCGGACATCTCGACCGATTCATGCGGCATCTGTTTCGTTGCAAACGACGCGAGCAGCGCGTCGAGACCGAGCTGAATCTTAAGTTGCCCGGAGGCAAAGCAATGCCCGCCCTCCTCTCAACGACGCGTTCCTCGACCGTGGCGAGAGAAGGCGTCGTTTTGTATCAAACTGCACTCATCGATTTAACTGAGCGCAAGGCCGCTGAAGCTGAGCTGCGCGAAGCGCACGAAATGCTCGAGCAGCGGGTGCGCGAACGGACAAAGGAATTATCCGCTGCCAACAGGGCATTGCGGGATGAGATTAGCCGCCGCAAAGGACTCGAGGGCCAAATCCTCGAAGTCAGCGATCGCGAGCAACAGCGAATCGGTCAAGAAATACACGACGGATTGTGTCAACACCTGGCTGGGGTTGCATTTATCGCACGCGGGACTGCTCTACGCTTGAAAAACCATCGCGTCATCGACGTAGCGGATCTCGAAAAGATTGCCGAATTGGTGAATGAGGGAGTCACGGAGGCGCGCAATATATCGCGCGGTTTGCACAGACTCGAAATCGACTCAGCGAGTTTGGTATCAGCTTTACGCGACCTTGTCGCCCGAGAAATCTGGAAGACACGCTGCCGGCTGGAAGTAAAGACGGAAGTGGGTCTGCATGATGACGCGGTCGCTTCACACATTTATCGCCTGCTGCGCGAAGCTGTGATCAATGCCCAAAAACATGCTCAAGCAAGGGATATCGTCGTCGAAATCAGGCAATTTGATGGCGGAACGGTCTTCAGCGTAACCGACGATGGGATCGGTATCCGCACTCTTCCTGAAAATTCTCGCGGGTTGGGTTTTCACATGATGAAGTACCGCGCCGAAACAATCGGGGCCCGCCTGAAGATTGAATCTCGAAAAGCGGGCGGTACTCGCGTCGCTTGTTATTTGCCGCGATCAAAATGAAACCCGGCAGATCGACGAACAAAAATTCGAAATGCGACCAACCGGGCACGAAGCGGATCGTGATCGTCGATGACCACCCGTTGTTTCGCAAAGGGCTCGAGCAATTGATCCATTCCGATGAGAGCTTTGAGGTATGTGGTGAAGCAGGCAACGCGCCGGAAGCGATGGACGTAATCCGAAAAGTCGAGCCCAACCTGGCCATTGTCGATATTAGCTTGCCGGGAGCGAACGGTATTGAACTGATTAAGAGCATTCGCGCTGAATTTCCAAAGCTGCCGATTCTGGTCCTCTCGATGCATGATGAATCGCTCTATGCCTTGCGCGCCTTACGCGCTGGAGCAAAAGGCTACGTCATGAAACACGAAGCGATGGCCAAAGTCGTCGAGGCAATCCACGAGGTCTTTAACGGTCGGCCTTATCTCAGCCCGACGATGGCAGCACAAGTGATCATGAAGTTCGCGCATGGCACTCCTGAGGGAAAAACCGACCCCGTGAGCAAACTCAGTGATCGGGAACTTGAGATTCTGGAGTTGATCGGCAAAGGCGACGAGGTGGGGCAAATTGCCAAGCTTTTGCATCTCAGCCCCAAAACGGTTGAAACCCACCGGGCTCACATTAAAGACAAGCTTAATTTGAAGAATTCGCGGGAGGTAGCGCGTTTCGCCTTGCAATGGCTCAGCGCACGCGACGCTTAGGGAAGAAGTGTGAGACGTGAGAGGTAATTAGTGAGAAGTAGAGGAGCTTCTTACTTCTCACTCACCCATCCTCGCGTCCAGCCTCCGGCACGCGGATGTAGCGGCGGAATGCGATTAATCCAATCGGCGCGATCGACGCCGCGAGCGCGAAGATGAGCCACATCGTTCCAGAATGGCGCGGACCCGTCTCCGGACAAAATGCGGCCAACAACCAGCCGCCGGTGCCCACAAGCAGCTTGCCAATCAAAAAGGGGATGTAGGAAAGCGCACCATATGACGCTTCCTGGCCTCTGGGTGCGATGGCGGCGGCATACTCGTAAACGCGCGGCGAGTAGAACGCTTCACCGAGTGAGAAGACCGAAATGTAGATCGCAATCATGACGTAGTAAGGATGGATGTGGCCATGAACGCCCAGATACCAGTGTCCAAGCCATTGCCCAATCACACCTTGTGCCGTCGTTTCAAACCAAGCGGTCGGTAAGGCCATGACGAAAACCGATGCAGCGCATATCACGCCGCCGACGATCACCATTCGATACGCTGAGTATTTTTGAGTGAACGCTCCAATCGGTGGCACCAGAATGATAATGAGAATGTAGTTGATCGCCGACAATTGACCGATCGGCGCACCGCCGCCAAGCTCGCGGATTCCAAACTTGGGGAACACGTAGTCCATTTGCAGAAAGATCAGTTTGAGAAATCCGATGAGGAGAAGAAATGCGAGTAATCGGTAAAACCCAGATTGGCCCAGCAACCGCCTAAACAACGCAAGAGTATCGCGAGCACTATCGCGGGCGGTTAGGAAAATTTTGTCCAAAAAGGGGCCAGTCGAGTACCGGCTCGGTTCGGCTGTGAACCGAACGCCTTCGTCGGTTGCTTCAGCTCCTCTTCGCAAAAAATAAATGAACGGAAGGAGCAGAAACTCTATGATCAAACTGACGAGGAAAAGCGTTCGATAGGTGCTGATATGCACTCCAAAAACGCTGAACTGCCCGTGTTCGCCTAGCGATTGACGGACATAATCGAAGATCCGCGCGGCAGCCCAGTAGCCGATGTTCATCACTACGTAGATGATTGAGAACGAGATTGAGCGCTGGGCGACCGTTGAGTAGCGGCGCGTAGCCGCAATCAATACCGGAGTTCCCAGCGCTTCACCAACGGCCAGCGGAAGTAAACCGCCAGCAAGGGCGAGCCACGGAACAGTCGAGAATACCATCACTGTTCGTGCGATGAGGCAGACAAAAACGCCGAGAAAAAATGTGCGACGAAGTCCAATCGCATCGGTGACTGAGCCAGCAAGCAAGGTGAAGATTGTCATTGCCGGAGCCCAAACCCAGCCGGCCATGGCACCTGCTAATTGATCGCTAAAACCAAGATCGTACGAAAGCCACAAAGTCAGAGTCTTCGTTGTGACCGAATACGCAAAGATGATGAAGAACTTGATCAGGAACGTCAGCCACAACTCGCGCTGTGCGCCTTTGAGGACCGTGAACTTCGCGATGAAACCTCCGAAACCTTTTGCTGCGACAGGAGGGACGTTCTCCTCCGGTGCGATGCTTTCTTTAGTTATTTGAGCCACGGCGACTGACGCCAACTAAAACATGGTCGCGCCAGATGCGCGAGCGTGAAGCGTCAAAGTGTCCGGTTCAAGGAGTGACGGCTGCCCAAGCCGTAGCTCCTTTTTCCACTTCAACACTTCAACAATTACACCAGATTATCGATGTATCTCTGGCGATCGAATAGCGCGAAGTCGTCGATTTTTTCGCCGGTGCCGACGAAGCGGGTGGGGAGGCCGAGCTCATCTTGAATGGCTACGACAATGCCGCCTTTGCCGCTGCCGTCGAGTTTCGTGACAATGAGGCCGGTCAAGCCGATGGCCTTTTGGAATTCGCGCGCCTGCGCGAGCGCGTTGCCGCCGGTTGTCGCATCGACCACCAGGAGCGTTTCGTGCGGCGCAGCCGCATCTTGCTTGGCCAGCGTCCGTTTCACTTTTTGCAGCTCGGCCATGAGATTCGCTTTCGTATGTTGACGGCCGGCCGTGTCGCAAATCAAGAAATCGGCTTTTCGTTTCGCCGCCGTTTGATAGGCCTCGTAGCAGAGCGCGGCCGGATCGGCATGGTATTGGCCTCGGACCATTTCCAGGCCAAGACGTTCCGCCCAAATTCCAAGTTGTTCGATCGCAGCGGCGCGGAATGTATCGGCAGCAGCAAGAATGATTCGATGTCGATGTTGTTGAAGATAGTGCGCCAGTTTCGCGGTCGATGTTGTTTTGCCGGTCCCGTTCACGCCTACGATCAGGATCACGGTTGGCTTGTCATCCACAGCATGAATGGGCGCCGGTTTTTCGAGAAGGACTTGCGCGATTTCCTGCCGCGTCACTTTAATGACATCGCCGATCCCGAGCAGTGACCACGCTTCACGGTCCTGAAGTTTCGTCATGATCCGCGTCGTCATCGGCACGCCGAGATCGGCGCGAATGAGCGATTCTTCGAGCTCGTCCCAATCGATCGGCTTGGCGGTGAATTGTTGCGCCAGGGACTGGAGGAAATTCATTTTGCTGAGGTTGAAACGTTAAACCGTTGAAACGTTAAACCGGTCGCGGCTTTGAGATCTGCCATTTTAACGCTTCAACGTTTCAAAGAATCTCGTTCTTTTGTGCCGAAGGCGCCGGCTCCCGCAATGGCCGGGTCAAATCTTTGCGGACACGATCGAGGATGCCGTTCACGAAACGGCCAGATTCGGCGCCGCCAAAGGTTTTGGCCAGCTCGATGGCTTCGTTGATGGAGACGACAGGCGGGATGTCGTCGCGGTAGAGCATTTCATAAATCGCCAGGCGCAGGATGTTGCGATCGACGGCGGCGATACGGTGGAAATCGAAATTCTCCGAGTAACGCCGGATCCGCTCGTCGATCTCCGGCAGATGCGCGACCATGCCTTCGATCAGCGGCTGGGCGAATTCCCGCACGGTTGGTTTCACCGGGCACAACTCGAAAAAATCGTCGATCTTCTCCGGGCCGGCGCCATGCTGAAGATCGCGCCAGAAATGATATTGAATGGCCGCTTCGCGCGCGCGCCGACGTTTACCCATGGTCCCTCGGCGGATTAGAAACCGCTGCTCCCTGATGTGGCATGATGGCCTCATGCGCGCGCCGATACTTACTCATATTACCTGCGAAGCTCGGACAACACATTGACGAGCTCCACGGCAGCGCGGGCCGCTTCGGTGCCCCGATTGATTCGCTCGCCCAGACATCGCTCTCGGGCCTGCGCTTCAGTGTCGAACATGAGGACCGCATTGAGCACTGGCACGCTGTGACGGACGGCGATCCGCTGAAGCGCATCGGTCACGGAGCGGATCAAATTCTCCGCGTGATTGGTTTCGCCTTTCAAAATCACGCCGCACGCGATAATGGCGTCGGTCCTTTGATGCTTGGCGAACTCGCGGACAATAACGGGAATTTCGAACGCGCCGGGAACGCGCTGGAGCAGGACGTTCGCGTCGGGCATGAGCGCACGCAGCTCCGCGCTGACGTGATCGATCAGGCCCTGGACGTATTCGTCGTTGAAACGGCTCGCCACGATAACGAATGTCCGTTTGCGGTGGCCGCCTCTGATCCGGCGCGGTGTGACGAGGTTCGACATGATGCTGGGAAACGCACACTGTCTGCGCCCTTGCGGCCAAGCGCAAGCAGTGACCATTAGGTCACGATGAGCGATTGGACTGTAGGGGAAACTGACAGTTCCCCGCGCGACTTCGTTTTGTTTACGCCACTCTTAGCGCCTTCCTCCGCAGCCACAGGGGAAGCTGTCAGCCTTCCCCTACAGATTCACCCGGCCCAGCACGAGACATGCGTTGATTCCGCCGAACCCGAACGAATTACTCATGACATAATTCAATTTCGCGGTGCGCCCATGATTGGGAACAACATCGAGGTCACAGGCGGGATCGGGATTTTGATAATTGATCGTGGGTGGAACCCATTGTCGATCTAAAGCGAGTGCGCAGATCGCGGCTTCGATCGCGCCGGTCGCCCCTAACGGATGTGCGTGATACCCCTTTGTTCCGCTCACCGGAATTTTTCGCGCATGTTCGCCGAAGACTTGTTTGATCGACGCCGTCTCGGCGCTGTCGTTGAGCTGGGTCGAGCTGGCATGAGCGTTGATATAATCGATCTGCTCGTGGGTCAGTTGAGCATCGACCAGCGCATCGCGCATGGCGCGAACGCAGGATTCGCCGCTCGGCAACGGCGTGGTCATATGAAATGCGTCGTTGTTCAAACTGTAGCCGAGCACTTCAGCATAGATGTGGGCACTCCGACTCCGGGCGTGCTCCAACTCCTCGAGGATGAGCGACGCTGCGCCTTCGCCCATGACAAAGCCGTCACGCAATCGATCGAACGGCCGCGAAGCGAACTGCGGGTCGTCAGATCGGCTCATCGTCTTAATAATGTCGAACGCTCCGACCGTGATGCTGGTCAGCGGCGCCTCCGCACCTCCGGCGACAACGACATCAACGAAATTGTCGCGAATATAGCGCAGCGCTTCGCCGACTGAAACAGTGCCGCTGGCACAACTGTTGGAATTAGTCGTCCCGACTCCACGAAATCCAAAATCGATGGCGATGTTCGAGTGAGCCGACCCGCCAAAAACCTGGACCGCGAGCGTGGGCTGAACTCCGCGGGCGCCTTTTTTCAAGAAGCGGATGTATTGCTCTTCCGCTTTGCAAACTCCTCCCAAAGCTGTCCCAAAACTCACACCGACGCGGTCCTGCGGGCGCTCGCGGGAATATTCGAAACCGGCATCATCCAGCGCAAGTTTCGCCGACGCGACCGAAAACTGCGCATAACGGTCTAGTCGTTTCAAACGATGTGGCGGAAAAAATTCCTCCGGATTCCAATCACTGATCTCGCCGGCGCACCGCACATGAAAGGCGCTGGCATCGAAGCTCGAAACCTGGCGAATGCCGCTCTTCTCGGCCAGGATTCCCTGCCAAAAATTCTCGCGACCCCGGCCGATACAGGTGATCGGACCAATCCCGGTAATGACGACACGTCTTCGGCTCATGCATTCACAGGTTTAGCCTGGCCTTCGACATAGGCCTTCATACAGCGCAACGTTTTGTTTGCAATATGGCCGATAAAAAAGTCGCCAATAATCGGATCGAAAATCGGCGCTAATGCTGGGATGCGAAAATGAAGATCGTGTAAAATTTCCACACGCACGCCATCTGGGGTGTCGCGAAAACTCCAGACCACTAGCATCCCTTTGGTGAACGCCTTGAGATGATGGAAGCGCACCTCTAATGCTTCGCGGTCGATCAGCTGCTCCGATGTCCACGAAATTGGAATGCCGGAGCGTGTCGCCGCCATGATCACAACGTTTCGATTTGGGCTACGTTCGAGATACCGGATGTAACGGTAGTGAGGCAAAATCCTCGGCCATAGTTCCAGGTTCGCCGCCGTCTCGAAGATCGACATCTTAGGCGCGCGGATCACAATCGAGTTCGTTTTATGCATGCCGCGTTTTGGAGTGCACGGACATCTCCGCGCACTCCAAAAGCCTCGCCTGACACCCACCGATGTCGATCTTAATCTTCGGTAATGATGCCAAAAAGGCCGTGGTCTTCGTCGGCAATTCCCGCCGTGAAATAAACACCGTTGCCGAGAGGCAGCATATCCCACAAACCGTCGAACTGAAGTGGAGTTCCATCGGCTCTAATGATGGGTCCGAGGAAAGCGCCCGTTGTCGGATCGTAATTGTTAATCTTACCATCGCCGAAGTTGCCGACCCAAAGTTCGTCGCCTTCCACCAGGGCGAGTCCCCACGGAGAATTGAGATTCCCGTGTGAGACTAAACGCCGGATCAGATGACCGCTCGTATCGAAGACATCGATAAAGCCGTTACCCGGACCGGCCTCATCGTCGCGCTTGCCTCTGGCTTGTTTTGCGTAGGTCACATAAATTTGGCCATTGAAATTGCGGATGCCGAACGGCGCAAAATTATGCGGAATGTTTGGGTCCGCGAAACCCATCGGGTTCACCTGATGAAAATTCTCGTCGTACGTCTCCACCTTCCCTTTGTGAAAATTTGTTACGAAAAGAAAATTGTGACCGTTGGCCATGCCCAACGTCGCACCCTTGTAAACATCGTCTTCGTGTCCCCTGACCGCCACAATCGCGTTCGTGCCATCGAGCGCGGGGTTCCATCCCGAGATGTTTCCATCTTCGTTAACGAAAATGAATCGGCTCGGTTGCGAGTTCCCATTTTTTGTAACCCTGAAGAAGGCAGTGCCGTTGAAGACAACGCCGGTTGGAGTCCCCGGGTGATGCATGTCTCTTCCCGGAATGGTCACGACGAGCGGATTCGCGGTCCCGTCCTGGTTATACAGGGTGGAAACACCAGTGCCGTTGTCGCTCACCCAGATGATGCCGTTGGGTGATGCCGCCATGCCCCAGGAATTGACCAGATTTGGATCGACATGTTCGGCCACGCCGGCGATGTCGGACTGAAAGTTTTCCCAGCTATAAGTGTCACTGCCGGCATCCGCAAACATCGCCGGCAGAGTGATCGCTGCCAACGCGAGCAGCGCCGTCTTTATCGAAGTGTGATTTGGTTTCACAGATTTGATCGCTTTCATACACCTAGAATCGCAGGCGATGGACTCTTGCGCGTTATCGGAAAAGTAACGCGGTCGTTACTTTTGCAGGATGCGACCGTGGACTTGAAAGACGGCGCAAGATTGTCCAGACTCGTGTGGATGGAAAAATATTCCGGCCTACGCAGTCCCTATGTAAAAACCAACGGACTGGTCTATTTCGCGCGGATGCTCGATAAAATTCGGGCCGAGGCCAAAGGTGAACTACCGGAAGAATATCGCGCCAATCTTGGGCACGGATTCGATGCCAATTGCTGCCATTTCCTGCGAGTGGATTACGAAAAGCTGGTCGAGCGCGTGAAACAGGACGGAGGCGACGAGGAGATTTTGCACTGGTGCTTCGATCGCGGGCGGCGTCCATCAGACGAAGACACTTTCGTCTGGAATGAATTCCTGCGGAAGCGCGGCTGGAACGACGAGATCACTGAAATTCTAAAGCGCCGCAAGAAAGAGTCCGGCATGACCGATCGCTCCGAGATCGAGACGATGTTTGCTTACATCGATGCGGACGAAGGTCGCAGTGTGAGGAGCGATCAGTAGCTGTAGGGTCCGCTGTCCTCAGCGCATGGATTCTGCACCGAAGTCCGCTGAGGACAGCGCACGCTACAGCCGCGGCATTACGGTTTTGCCGGCGCGACCCGATGCTGCGGCGGCGGGGGCTGCATGCGCCAGTCGATGAATTTCCAAACCGCGAGGACGAGCAGAATTGTTAACGCCGTTGCGACCAGGATACGGATCAAACGGGTCGTCACTCGCCCCTACTCCGAGAGCGTGTCGATTCGTTCCGCCAGAGCGAAATCGAGCTCGGTCAGGCCGCCCTTGCTATGCGTGGACAAAACCAGGCGCACTTTAGTGTAACGAATGTCGATGTCGGGATGATGCTCCTCTTCCTCGGCCACTTCCGCGACCGCGTTCACGAAATCGATCGCATCCGCAAAATCGTCAAACTCAAACGTGCGTTCGATGTGTTTCTTTTCCAGCTCCCATTCCGGGATCTTTTTCATGCGCTCCTTGAGTTCGCCTGCTTTGATCAAGTCAGCCATAACGGGACAACGAGTAACATCCGAATTTCGTTTTGCAATGCCAAATCGAGCGGGTCTTTCGCCGGGTCAAATATCGAGGATTTTCCGAAGGTTTTTCGCCGAATCGAAGACCGTAACCGCGGATCGGCGCGCGCCCTTGGAAAGTCGACTCCAATCCCGAAGCACTTCTCTCACGACCATTTCCGCTTCATCCGCGTTTCGCACAAAGCGAAATCCGCTTTCCTCCGGCAAATATTCTTGTGCGCCGGTGTCTTCGGTAACGACCGGACGGCCCATCGCCAGAAATGCCGCGGCGCGATCGCTCACCCAACCGGTCCGCCACGCCACATCCACACCTTTGATCGCCGTAAATTCGCCCAGCGCACCGGCGAGATACTGCCGGTATTTTCCCGGCGTGCGCGCCACCAGGTGGGGATCGACAATTCGCCAGCCACGCTTCTGGAGTCGCGCGCGTTCCGGATCGGTCGGATCTATATTCATCGCAAGCTCAAACGTCGCTTCCGAGACGCGCCGGGGCAGATCGAGGTATTTCTCAAACGCAACTTTCTTCGACAGGTCGGGATATTGCCCGTCGATCTCGACTGCGCCGTCCCAATACCACTGGCCAATGGTGGTGAATTTCGATGAGCAGGCCCGGGATTGAGGCCGATAAAGTTTTGTATCCGCGAGGGGATAAAAGGTTTTCCAAGGCAATCCCGTTTTCGGCAGCCGGCAATCGCGCCCGTGAACGTTCAAGCCAATCGTCCAGAACTCGTGATGATGCGATTGGCCCATTTCCAGCCGCGTCATCCAGAAAAAAATCTCGCTCGGATCGAGATCACAGAAAATCCTGCGCTCGAATTCGAGCAGAAAGGGCGGATGAATCGAGTAACTTAGATTCAGCAGTGTGTTCGGTCCGGCCAGCCGATCAAGCAATTCGCGTTTCGAGATTCCGATGCAATGCATCGAATCGAGATCGTGCTGATCGCGTGCCGGTCTTCGATGAAGCAAACAATATCGCCCGGCCAGCCCATGCTCACGCATTCGCCGCTGAAAATTGTCGATCTTGGCTCTATCCTCACGCGCGTTATCGCTCGCCGGCAAGAGTTCGAGCCAAATCGCGTCGAGCTTGAGCCGCTTGAGACCGAGCATCCACTGCAACGGGACGGAAAGATTTCCCCCACCCTCGCGATATTTCGCCGCAAACCCGCAGCCGAGAAAGATGGTCATACCTGGAGCGAGAGATGAACGGTCAATTCCTCGACGCTGCAGCGCGGGCTCCGCTGGCCCTCACCAGCACAGCGGTAGGAACAACGAAAAGAGCAGCAATTGCCATCAGGAACAGCAAAAGAATCCGGTCCATAAGATAGGGTGCTGGAATGGGCTCACATCATGTACGCTTCGCAGGGCCTGCGTGAATCAATAAATTCCCTCTTCAGCATCGAAAGACTCGATCCGAGCGAGACTTTGCTTTGGAACCCTTTTCGTAATTCGCAATCCGTTGCCAGCGGTTTTCCGTAAGATGTGTATTTTGAGCATTACAGTGATTAGCGATAAGGCGATGGATGGCCGAGGCAGAGACAAGCCGGCAACATGCCGGCTTGGGCGAGCAACATGCTAGCGCTTCCCTTTTCGCCAGTGCGATTACGAGCTTTCCCAAGCGCTTCTCAAGGGCTCAATCGTGATCTAAACTGCAACTATCGCTCGTTCGTGTGGACGACGATCTCGACGCGGCGATTGAGTCGTTGGCGTGCGATCTCGGCTTCCACGATGAGCTGCGGCGCATCGAACGGCGGCGTGCGCGGCGCGACGATGAACTTCGTTTGTCCGTAGCCACGCGTCTCGATCTGTATTGGATTTATCCCCATCACATTGACCAAATACGCCTTCACGCTTTCCGCACGGCGCTGACTCAGATCGAGATTGTATTCCGGCGAGCCAAGCGAATCGGTGTATCCCTCCACCGTAAATGTGGCTTTCGGGTTGCGCTGAATGAGCGTCCCAAGTTTTTGCAACTGCGCGATTGCGCTCGGCTGCAATTCGGCGCTGTCGTATGGGAAAAGCTGATCGTCCGGCATGCGCAATTTCGTTCCGGAACCGAGCGGGCCTTTCATGGACAAAAGTTGATCGAGATCGCTGAACCCCGGCGTTCGCCCCTTGGACGGGCCGGCGCTGTCCGCCTGAATTTTGCTCGTGAAACTGTTAGGCCGCTTGATCGTTGTGCTCGTGGCCAGTTCGTTCCCATCGAGCGCCGGTTGTGGCCGGCCCGAAATGGCCGTGTCGTTCAGCAACGATTGCTCGCGCATTGCGTTGGGATTTTGGGAAAGCGTCTGCGCCGTGCTCCGTTCGATTTCGCTCAGCACGGAGGTGACGTCCGGCTGTTCCACTTTCGGTTTGTCTGGCAACGCATCTCGAGTGTCGTCCGGCATGGCTGTGCTCGATTGGACCTCTTGTAAAAGTTTATCGAACGATTTTTTCTCGTCCGGCAATTGCACGTCGGTCTTGTCCGGCTCCGGTTTCGCGGCGGGATTCGCCGTGTCCACGCTGTTTTTATCGATGTTCGGGTTAAGATCGACACTTCGGACTTTAAAGGTAGCGGTCTGGGGTAGCTCACTGACGATCGCTTCGAGCGGTTGAAAGCGGGTGCGATAGAACCAGAAACAGAGCGCGAGATGGAGCGCGAGGGAAACGATCAGACCAAAGAAAAGCCAGTTGCGCTGTTTGCTGCCGGAAAGCAGCGCTTCGAGATCGGGATTATCGAACCGTGAAATATGGGAAGAGGCCATGCTCGGCCGCAACATACCACAGGAGCCGGCCGAATTAAATTCGCGGGCCCTTCCGCGTTTGCTCGATGAAGGCGGCGGCCGCGCGACGGATCTCATCCGCGACCCTCGCCTGAGGCGAAACGAATTTCGGCGTGAACCACGGGAACAGGCCAATCAAATCGTGCGTTACCAGAATCTGGCCATCACAATGTTCGCCGGAGCCGATTCCGATCGTCGGAATCTCGATTGCCCGCGTGATTTGTTTGGCGATCTCGGCCAACACAATCTCGAGGACAACGGAGAATGCACCCGCGATTTCCACCGCGCGCGCATCGGCCAACAACGCCTCGGCCTCCGATTGGGTCCGCCCTTTCAGTTTGTAACCGCCCTCTTCGCGGACGCTTTGCGGCAACATGCCAATGTGCGCCATGAACGGAATCCCCTCGCGCGTGATCGCTTCGATCTGCGGGACGCGACTGACACCGCCTTCGAGCTTCACCGCCTGCGCGCCGGCATCGACCAGTTGCCGGGCGGTCGCAACCGCCTGCTCGGGCGTGTCGTACGTGTGAATCGGCATGTCGGCCACGAGCAGCGCGTGTTTGACACCGCAAGCGACGGCCCGCGTATGATGCAGAATCTCCGACAATGTGACGTGCGTTGTGTCTTCGTAACCGAGCACGACCATCCCGACCGAATCGCCCACTAGAATAATGTCGATCCCGCTTTCATCGAGCAAACGTGCCGTTGGGTAATCGTAAGCGGTGAGCGCGGCGATCTTTTCACCGTGCCGCTTCATTTCGCGAAAATCCTTCATCGAAGTTGGAGGAGACTGAACGCTTTCTACAACAATTACAACTGGATGCAACGGGGTGGGTCCAGTGCCGTAGGGCGCGGCATGTTTATAGACTCGTTATGCTGCCAGACGACAAGCTCCGTTAGGAGCGGCACGTCTCCTGCCTTTTGCCCACATGCCGCTCCTCTGGAGCTTTGGTCTTTTTCGGTTCCCAGGCTACAAACATGTCGCGCCTACAGCGCTATCGTGGCGTGTGTCACCGTTCTTTCAGGGCAAACCGGTGCCAAGATGGGCCTTGATGATGGCTTCGTCGGCAGCATTGATGGCGCCGTTCGTATTGACGTCGCTACGAAAATTGCTTGGGCTAATTGCCTCGCCGATGTGCGATTTGCAGATCGAAACGTCGGCTGCGTTGACCGTGCCGTTTCCGTTCAGATCACCGACGAGAACGCTCATCGGAATGATGATGTTTGCTGTGGCGTTGGCGTTACGGACACCATTCACCCGCACCTGAATTGTCTGGGCGTTGGTAATGTTCGTGAGCGGAACGGTCACGCTGTTTCCGGCCACGGTCACCATGCCGCCGTTGCCGACTCCGTTGCTGCCGATGATCCCGCTGCCAGAAATCAATTGGGCCTGCGGCACACCGGCCACGGCAATATCCGAATCGAAACTGACAATCAAAATGTAATCGTTAGTCCCACCACCACTGCGGCACTCGACGGTGGGTGTGCCGGTAAGCGCCAGGGCGACGTCGTAATCGCCAGCGCCTCCGTGAGTCTTTCGCGAGACGGCGCTACTCGCCACCAGCGGAGTCATCGGCACCATGGCGTAGGCGTGCGTTAGTCCGTTGTAAACGCCGGTGCCGACGATGATGGCGTCTTCGCTGATGCCAAGCGCAGATGATGAGGTGTTCATCGACAAGTCCCAGCCCGAGCCAGGCGGAATGAGATCGGCGAGTCGATAGGTGTTCGTGCCATCATAGAGAAACGGAATGGAGAAGGCGGAGGAATCATTGCCCACGACCCAGCCGGCCGAATTCACCGCCCGCGCGGAGCCTTGACTCGTGCCCGTCGCGAGAGGAATCGCGACCGTGCCGCCCGCGTCTGACCAAATGAATGGTGAGCCGGACCCTTGATTGAGCATGCCAGAGCCGACGACGAATCCGCTGTTGCTTACGGCAAAAGCGAGCGCCCCGTTGGCTCCGGGTAGCGGATCGACCTCAAACGCTGAGCTGCTCCCGATGTCGTACACGATGCCGACATTGCGCGCGGCGTTCATCGGATCGATCCCCTGCCCTACGACGCGGCCGGAATCATTAATGCCGAAGGCGGTAAGAAAATAACTCCCGCCCGGCGTGGTCTGCGTAATGATTGTCGCATTGCCGCCGCTGTAAATCACACCGCGCTGAAGGCTACCGGCATCGGTCGAGCCCACCGTAACGCCGCTCGAATTCACATGGTTGGCATCGCCTAACGTTTCGCCGGGAGGCAGCGGCAGCTGCGAGACGACGCCGTTCTGCCAGACCACCGGCAATCGGCTCGAACCGAATGCGGTGGTGGCGCCAGTGCCTACGACGACGCCGTTGTCATTCGCGCTGTTGGAAACAGAGTAAGCGCGACTGGCCAAATTCGGAAGCCCAATGAGACCGCCCGAGAGGGTCCATGTGAACGCTTGCGTGCCACCGGTGCGGAACGATCGGCCGACCGCGATCCCGCCATTCGAGACGCCGAAGCCTTGTGAAGCAGAGTCGCCTGTCTGCACTACACCGATGTCGTAGATTTGGTACTGCGGCTGCGCCGTCAAGGTCGACAATTGTCCGAGACTAACGAGGCCGAGGAAGGTTAGGATGGATTTAGTTTTCACGAGTATTTTTTTCTGTTAGGGCGGCAACGATGTGCCGCTGTTTTGCTTGATGATGGCTGCGTCGGCGGCGTTGATCACACCGTTAGCGTTTGTATCGGAACGGAAATTCGACGCATCGACATTTTGGCCAAGCTGACTTTTTGTTTGTGCCACGTCGGCGGCATTGACCGTGCCGTTTGCATTCGTGTCGCCCACCAACACGCCCATCGGGATGGTCACGTTAACGGCGCTATTAACGTTGTTCAGCGTGACGCTCAACCGCTGGGCATTATCCACATTCGTCAGGGGAATTGTCACAGTATTGCCGCTGATCGAGACGTTGCCGTTACACACTCCTCCGCTGCCGACACAACCCGTGCCGAGCGTCACTTGTGCCTGCGGATTGCCGGTCACAGTGACATTGTTTCCGAATGTAACAACGACCGAGTAATCGCTGGTCGCACCACCGGTGCGGCATTCGATTCCGAGTGTCTCGCCAAGCGGGAGAGCGACATCAAATACTCCAGCGCTGCCGTGCGTTTTACGAGACACGGCGCTTTGCGGGATTGTGCCCGCTGGCTGCACATGCACGTAATACACGTCTTGTTCGTGCTGATCGTTGTTCGGATTGAAGTTGAACGTGGCAGAGTAGGCCACATTTCCACCGGCATTATCGGAAACCACGGTGAGGTAATCGCCAATCTTATTCTGGTTCGGGTAGCCTTCGAATGGAGTAAACGCGGCACTCACGGCAATGTTCGGCGCCCAAGTCAGCCCGCCGTCGATGCTGTAAGAGTAAAACAACTGCGAGTCAGTATTGTTGGCGGCATTTCGCGTGTCCAACCAGACGACATCGATTCGGCCATTTGGCGCGACTCCGATTGTGCCGAACCAGTGCCATTTATTCTGGTTCACCGGGTCGTCGTTGATGCGCATCGGCGCGCTGAAGCTCGCTCCACCGTTGGTGCTTCGGGCGAACATCACGTCTGTCCCATTACTGGCTCCGTTCGGCTGCACGGTTGCCAGCATGTAAATATTGTTGTTAGTCGGGCCACCTGACCGATCCACGGCCAGAAAACTTTGCCCCCCCAGGCCCCCTGGATTAATCGTGTCGCCAAAAACCAGACTGCCGCCGAGGTTCACCTGAGTAACCTGGTCAAATGTTGGCGTAACGCCCGGGTTCTGAGCGTTGGTCGAGCGAAGGCACCAGAACGGGCTGCTGAAATTGCTTGCGCCGCCGATAAAGAGATTGCCGTTGCTGGCCACATCGAGCGTGCCCCAGACCGGTGAATTAGGCAGATTGAGTGGACTCTGCCAGGTAAACCCGCCGTCGGTGGACCTGTTAAACTGGCCAAAGCTGCAAGCGGCGGCCGTGCTCCAAATCTGATACATGAATCCATGCCCGGTGCCATTCGTCTTGTCGACAGTGAACCACTGCTTGTCACCGCCGAGCGCACCGCCTGCGGCCTGTTGACGCGTCCATGTTTGACCGCTGTTAAGCGAACGCCACATGTCGTCACAAAACGATTCCAGAAGACTCAAGTAAAAAAACGTCCCCGTTTCGGTCGAGTTCAATACCGGGTCGCTCCGGAACACGTTATTTTCCAGAACACCGGGGAATCGCCACGTCATTCCACCGTCAGTCGTATAGCCCCACCCGCCTTGCCGGAAGTTTGAGCTAACACTGTTAAACTGCCGCCACCCGATCGTCATTCTTCTTGGATTGGTTGGATCGACTGCAATCGATGGCTCATTCGCCGCGTCGCCGACAATGTTGTTGCCATTCGCATCGACATTCACCTGATAACTAACAAATGGGCCAAATGGCGAGATCATCCGTGGGCCGGTCTCTACTCGGTAGATATAAGCCGGCGGATTGTCGTATTTCTCCAGCGGCTCACTCGGGAGCGGTCTTTTCGATTGGCCGAAGAGACTTGTATTCGCCACAATGGACGTGAGCGAAATGAAAATGGCGGGGTTGAGTTTGGTGCGGCGGATTTTCACAATGCGATTCCCTTTCCGATGATGCGCATGCTTGTTCCTCAAAGCGTGGCGCGCGAGTCCGGCTTAGCCAAAATTTTGGCGAATGTCCAGACATTTCGTAGCGATTGCGGACGAATCGATCGTCATCAGGGACGATCGTCGCCGGCAAAGAAAACGGCGGCTTGAAAGCCGCCGCTCCACTCCTTGGCGTGCCGCCTGCGCTCAACACGCAGGCGGCCACACGCGAAAGGCCTGTTAACTTACGGGATAGAGTGCCCGCTGTCCGCTTTGACGATGTTGATGTCGCCCGCGTTGATGCTGCCGTTTGCATTCACATCACTGCGGAAGTTGGTGGCAGTAACCGGTTGACCCGATTGCCCCTTCGTCTGCGAAACGTCAGACGCGTTCACCGCCCGGTTGCCGTTCGTATCGCCAGCCAAAACGCCCATCGGGATGTTGAAGTTGTTTGTGCCATTTACCCCGTTGATCCGGACGTTGATGTTCTGCTGATCGGTTATGTTGGTGAGAGGGACAGTAACGACATTGCCGCTGACCGTGACATTACCGGTGCAGACGCCGCCGCTGCCGACGCATCCCGTGCCCATGGTCAGTTGCGCCTGTGGGCTGCCCGTGACCGTGACATTGCCGGAGAAGGTCACCACCATCGTGTGATCGTTCGTGCCTCCAGTGCTGCGGCATTCAACTCCGTCCGTGCCAGTAAGCGGCAAGGCAATGTCAAAGGTGCCTGCGCCACCGTGCGTCTTGCGCGAGACGGCACTCGTTATCGTCGGTGCACTCCCGCCACAGAATATTTCCATCGAGGCCAGCGGTGTGACGCCAGAGCTATCATAGCCGCCTGCTAACCAAATCCTGCTCGAGCCGTCCGTGTCGGTGGGGAAGTTGCGCCGCGGAGTCACGTACGCAGGAACAGGACTATTCACTGTCCAGGTATTGGTACCCGGATCATAAGCGTCCACCTCTGTGGATGGATTGGGCGCGACTCTACCCCCGCCCATAACCAGCATTTTGCCGTTGAAGGTTAGCGCGCGCGTCTCCCCTGTCGCCCGAGGTATTGGTGCGATCGCGGTAACCGCGTTGGTCGCCGGGTTGAAGCTGAACGAGGTGGTGGTGTCTACCACCGTGCCACCCTGGTAGTCCGATGCTCCTCCCACATAGACGATGCCGCCTATGGCGCACGTCGGTGCATACATGATCCCAACCGGGGTGTTTGATGAGCTCAGTGCCCACTTGGCGCCTACCGCAGCAGTTGGATCAAACGAATATATCTGGTTGGTCGAGGCTACGTTGATGTTGAACCCGCCCAGGATGTACATCTTGTTGCCTGTCTCGGCAAAACCACCAGGCAGGATTGTCCCTCCCGCATCCCCGGGCCAGTTGTCGGCACCGGTCAGCGTGGTCGCCGTGTCGGTGGCTGGGTTGTAGAAGAAGACCCGGGCTGTGGCTGTGGTCTGCCCGGCAGCGGAGCCGCCGACGCAATAAATGTAAGGAGTCCCTGAAACGGTGAGCACGCCACACGCCATGTTGTTCATCTGGTTGTCGGGCAATGTCACCCCCATCTGGGTCCAGCTGTTGGATGTGGGTGAATAGCGCAGCACGTGCTGAAAGTCAGAGCCTGCGACGTCTGATGTACGGCCTCCCATACTATAGAAATTGCCGTCGGGGAAATAAACGCCAACCGCTCTAACCAGCACTGTCGGCATGTCCGGGCCGGCCGACCATCCCGCCGGCGAGCAACTTGTCGCGGGGAATTGGAACTTGCCGATTCGCGTGTGCCAGGTGCTTTGGGCATATTGGTTGATGTGCCAGATGGAGTTATCAGATGAATCGACCTCTGTCCGGGTATAATCACCCCAGCGGACGCCACTGTGGAATCCGACGCCCGCAAACATGATGGCTTCTCCTTGCGCAAGGTTATTTGGCGGGTCACTGGCGAGACGTCCAGCGTACCGAATAGAAGGGAAGATTGTCGTGCTGGAAGTGGAATAACCTAAGGCGGTGTTTCCATTTTGATCCACAGCTATGCTGGGCATCCAGCGCCATAAGCCATCGGTGGTGTTGTCCCAACTCTGTTGTTGCGCCGCGGTGGCGGGGAAAGTGCCGCCGGTAACATTGAATTGATACCAACGGACCGCCGTCGGCCCGTTCGGGTAATTCTCCATTACGGTCTGAGAAGCCCAGAGCGACTCTGCGCCGCCGCGGTTCTGGTAAACAACGGGCGTCATGATCTTATCACCTAAAGTATCTAGCTTTGTTGAAGTACCCGACTGGGGCACAAGATCGCTCGTGGTATTGGTGAAAGCATCAACGAACCCATTAACAGTGATCTCGGCATTCGGCTGGTGGGTTGCGCCGACGCCGAAAACTGAATTAGCCGGCGTGGCAAAATCGACATGAAAGAAGCGGGCGTGGATCTGGGTCAAGGTAACGCCGCCACTCGCCGGGCTATCGATGGCCAGCACCATTTCATTCCTTCCTGCAGGTGCCGGATCGCCAGTGCGAAAGCCCGCGGCGACGAAGCTATAGGAAGCGCCTACATCTGTCGCGGAAAGAGTAAAGCCGATCGCGTGCGCGGGACCGCCGGCGAGCATGCTGGCGCGGTCGAGTGCATAGGCGCGCACACCGTTGAAGGTGGTGGGGCTGCTAAATAGGTTCATCGTCAGGAAATAGGCGTTTTGAGCCGGGCTTCCGCCAGAGTTCCACAAGGCGAACTTGGGATAATCGCCCAGGAACGTTGGGTTAGCTGGATCAACCTGTATGGCATATAGGAACCATCCGCCGGCGACGGGGTCTGGAGTCTGAGACACACCAATGCACTGCCAGAATGAACTGCCGGGGAAAGAGGGAAAGGCGAAATCGCTGATCATCCACCGGTTAGCCGCCTGATCATAAATAACATAAGGGTCTCCGTCATTGGCATTGGCGCAAGGGGTGCCAGTCAAGCCGGCAAAGAATGAATTGTAACTGGTTGGTCCCGACAAAGTGTTGCCGTTTTTGTCAAAGATCTTGATCGATTCGTTGACCGCCTCGACGTAATGATTCGGGCCAACATCGCCGTCGGTATCACTCGGCTGACAACCGCATGTATTGCCCTGCCCCTCAAAAGTCAGTATGGGTCCCGGCATCGTGGGCGCCGGCCGCCAAATATCTTTGATGAGCGCCTGGACGTATGCCGAACCGGCGGCATTGGTTTGATCTCTCCCATTGTGCGGGTAGCGCATTAGTCGCCTCTCTTCGAACTCCTGCTTGGGTGCGACGTACGGCAGCGTTCGCAAATCGCGGTCCAGACGGACAGGACCAACCATCTGCACGACGTCCGGTGCCCCGGGGAATGCCGGCCCTGCAGTAGAGCGATTGTTTTGTGTGCCCTTGGCCTGGGCGCTCGAGAACGCGCCAAAACCGATCAGCGCCACGAGGACGCCGACTAGGCAAAAGCCAGCAGCAATTAGAACGCGAAGATTAAAGAAGGCCGATTGCGACGTGGATTTCTTTTTCATAGGTGGATTTCTTTCTCAATAGATGAAGTTAGTTCGCCGGGTTACGGACGCAGGATCTGCCATGCGCCGTAATGCCATGTGCCGGGAGGATATTTTTTTTTGGGGGCAAATGTCAATCTTTTTTTGCAGAAAATGCCGGGCACGAATTGACTCCGATTGAGGACGGAATCGTTTGTCGAAAACAAACGGCGGCCCGAAATCGTCGCTCCACTCCTTGGCGTGCCGCCTGCGCTCAACGCGCAGGCGGCTACACGCTAAAGGCCTGTTAACTTACGGGATAGAGTGCCCGCTGTTTGCTTTGACGATGTTGATGTCGCCCGCGTTGATGCTGCCGTTCGCATTCACATCACTACGGAAGTTGGAGGCTGTAACCGGTTGGCCCGATTGCCCCTTCGTCTGCGATACGTCAGACGCGTTCACCGCGCGGTTGGCATTTGTGTCGCCGACCAAAACCCCCATCGGGATGTTGAAGTCCGCCGCCGGTGCATCCGCCGCGCTGTTCACGCCGTTGATCCGGACGTTGATGTTCTGCTGATCGGTTATGTTAGTGAGCGGGACGGTGACGACATTGCCACTGACCGTGACATTGCCAGTGCACACGCCGCCGCCGCCGACGCATCCTGAGCCCATCGTCACTTGCGCCTGTGGACTGCCCGTGACCGTGACATTGCCGGAGAAGGTGACCACCATCGTGTAATCGTTGGTTCCACCAGTGCTGCGGCACTCAACTCCGTCTGTGCCAGTAAGCGGCAAGGCTATGTCAAAGGTTCCTGCGCCGCCGTGCGTCTTGCGCGAGACCGCACTGGTGACACTCACCGCCGCCCCACACTGGAAGATTTCCATGCTGCTTAGCGGTGTGACACCGTCACTGGCATAACCGCCAGCCAGCCAGATCTTGCTGCCGTCGGTGTCGGTCGGGAAATTCCGACGCGCGGTCATAAACGGTGTTCCGATTGACCAAGTGTTGGTGCCTGGATCATAGATGTCCACTTCGTTGTTCGGATTCGGCGCGGTTCTGCCGCCGCCCATGACGTAGGCCATGCCGCCCAGAGTGAGCGAACGCGTTTCAGCCACCACGCGTGGCGGAACTGCACGGCTCAAAATGGTGTCCGCAGTTGGATCGTAGCGATTGCTGTCGTTTTGATCGTTGATGGTGGTTCCATCCCAATTGCTGCCACCTGCCAGGTAAATGAAGTTGCCGACTGTCGCAGTCGGGATGTATCCGAGCGGATTGGGCAAAGTAGCTGTCTTTGTCACCCACGCATTGGTCCCCGGAGTAAATTCCCAGATCCCATTTTTCATCGATGTGTTGATCTGAAATCCGCCAAACAGATAGAGCTTGTTATTGTAGACACTGAAACCACCCGGCAGTGTGATTCCGTCGGCATCGCCCGGCCAACCCGTCCCCAGGTTATTCTGCACAACACCGGTCACAGGGTTGAAGCGAAAGACACGGGCCGTCGCCGTCGTCGCGCCCGCCGCCGAACCGCCGACACAATAAATCCAGGGGGTTCCAGCATCCGTCAGAACGCCGCAAGCCATGTTGTTCATTTGGTTATCGGGGGTCGTTTCCGATCTTATTGCCCATGTATTTGTTCCCACATTGTATTCGCGCGGGTTTTGCTGATCGCTGCCGGCGGTGTCCGAAGTGCGCCCGCCCATGGCATAGAAGCGGCCGTTGGCCGGAAAGTAAACGCCTACAGCACGAACGAGGACTGTCGGCATATCCGGGCCGGCAGCTAGCGTACAAGCCTGCGGCTGATCTTGCGATGCTGCCTGTTTCCCTGGTTGAGCAAAGGACAGCGGTAACATGCCAATGGCAACAACGATCAGAACGACTGAACACACAGCCCTAACGAGCTGCATCACAAATGTGGTACGAGTTTGATTTTGGTTTTTCATTAATTTTGACCTTTCTAACATTGGATAATTATTAGCTAATTTCATTACTGATACGGATGGGGCATTTGCCCTGAGGCTATTTATTTTCTGGGACAAATGTCAATCCTTTTCTTCAGGAAATGCGCCGCTGGGATTAACGAGTCAGACCTGTCGCGCCGCCGCCTCGACCTGCTTCCAATCGCTCTGAGATATGTCGATCTTCGCCGCGCCCATGTTTTCCTCGAGATGCTTGATCGATGACGTGCCCGGAATCGGCAGCATCACGGGCGATTTCTGGAGCAACCATGCCAGCGCCAGCTGAGCTGTCGTGGCTTTCAGACGCTTCGCTTCAGTTTCCAGTGGATTGCCTGGCTTCGTGAGCGAACTGCCACCCCCACCCAACGGAAACCACGGGATAAACCCCATGTTCTCCTTCTCGCAATATGCCAGGGTCGGCTCGGACTTGCGGTCCGCAATGTTGTACTCGTTTTGCACGCTCACGATCGGGACTACTTTCTTTGCCCGCTCGATTTCTTCCGGCGTGACCTCCGATAATCCAATGTGCCGGATCTTTCCCGCCTCCTGCATTTTCTTTAACGCGCCCAACGAATCCTCAACCGGCACCTTGGGATCGATCCGGTGCAACTGGTAGAGATCGATCCGCTCCAAGCGTAATCGCTTCAAGCTGCCCTCGACGCATTGCGTGAGATATTCGGGCCGTCCATTCGGTTTCCATTGACCCGGCCCGGGCCGCATCAGGCCGCCCTTGGTCGCAATCACGAGGTTCCGCGGATACGGATGCAATGCCTCTGCAATGAGCAGCTCGCTCACGTCAGGCCCGTAAGCGTCAGCGGTATCGATCAAATTCACGCCCAGCTCGACCGCCCGCCGCAAAACTTTGCGCGCGTTCTCGCGATCAGCCGGCCAGCCCCATACGCCCTCGCCTGTGATCCGCATTGCGCCATACCCAAGGCGATCCACCATCAAATCTCCGCCTAACGGAAATGTCGGTCTCGCTTTTGTTGAATCAGTCGCCGCCGTCACAAGCTGGTGTAATCCTCCTGATAATACGGCAGCGCTTCCCGCAACGGTTGTCTCCAGAAATTTTCTCCGTGTCATGACTTAAGAGTACCGTGCCTTTTCCAATGCTCAACTTGAACACTTGAGTGGCTCGAACTGCGAGGCGTTTTCAGCCTGGATGCAGAATCGACGGGTTGATCTGGCTCAGGTTCGCGTAACCGCACAGCAGCATTGCCTCGTCGAGCTCGCGCCGCAAGATTTCCAAAACGCGGAGAACGCCTTGCTCGCCAGCGACGCTTAAACCCCAGAGAATCGGGCGGCCGACCATGACCGCGCGTGCCCCGAGCGCGATTGCCTTCAAAACATCACTGCCGCGCCGGATCCCACCATCGACATAAATTTCGCAGCGATCGCCCGCGGCATCGATCACATAGGACAGCACCTCACTCGTGGCCGGAGCGGTATCGAGTTGGCGTCCACCATGGTTGGACACGACCACCGCCCTGGCGCCGTGCTCGATGGCGCGGCGGGCATCATCAGCGCGACACACGCCTTTCACCACTACCGGTAAACGAGTGCAACTGCATAACCAAGCCAGATCACCGAATCCGAGATCCTGTTTAAAGTTTTCTCGCACGTAGGCGGCCAGCCCAGATCCTTCCAGCATGACTTTGGATCCGGTTGAACGCTCGAAGGCCCCATTTTCGACTCGTGGCAAGTCGCCCTTCCCTAGCGGCACTAAATTTTCGACTGTCAACCCGGCCGGCAATGTAAACCTGTTCCGCATGTCGCGTTCGCGTGTGCCGAGTCCGGGCGCGTCAACGGTCAGGACGATGGCCTGTGCGCCCGCCAGCTCGGCCCGTTTCACGAGCTCGAGGGTGACCTGTCGATCTTTATAGACATAAAGTTGGAACCAGCGGGGACTGGCCGCGTGGGCAAAGACCGATTCCATGGCCGTATTCGACAGCGAACTCAGGACGAACAACGTGCTGGCCGCCGCAGTGGCGCGCGCGGTCGCAATCTCGCCCTGCTCGCACGCGAGTTTGTGGAAAGCGGTGGGCGCGACCAGAATCGGCATGGAGACCGGCTGGCCAAGCACCGTTGTCGTTAGGTCGCGCGGGCCGACCCCGGCGAGGACTCGGTAGTAAAGCTTGAGTCGCTCCCAGCCAGCGATGTTTTCCCGGAGCGTGGTTTCATCCAGCGCTCCGCCTTCGTAGTAATCAAACACATCCGGAGGAAGTTTCGCACGCGCGGCTCGGGCGTAGTCGCTGACGTTGAGCAAAGGCTGAGATTCCATCTTGTGCGGGACCCAACCACGAATGAACACGAATTTACATGAATGTTCGATCTCGATTTTAAATATAAGAGAGCGAAGAGAACATAGAGTTCGGTATTCCTTGTTTCCTTTTGTAGAGATAGCAAAGTGACATTCCTCATCGTCATTCATGCCGCCCATCATCGACATTTTCCCATCGCTGCTCGCCAAAATCATCGCTCGGGCGCCGGTGATATTTCTTCCATTTCACCTTCCATTTGCCGTGCTTGAATTCCGCGACCGGCACGCGGCCTTCGGACAGCCGCGGCGCCGGCTCCAAGTAGGCCAAATTCGCATCGGATACCCCAAGGGCATCGAGCGTCATCGCGTCGAGTCGGCCGGTCGGCGGAAGCCCCACGACCAACTGAAACGCCCGCAGGGCGAACGCTAGCTGCCGTCCATACCTCCCATCAATCCGGCCTCGATAATAGCCACGACTCCCTAACTGATATTGTACCTGAGCGACGATGTACGCCTTGAACTGATGCGGCGTTAACCGATCTGGCGCACGTGACAAACCGGGATTCGTTTCAAACCGGCGATCCACTTTACCTGGCGACTCTGGTGCGGGGTTCTGGCCGACCCACGCGCTTTCATCCGAACGAACGTTCTTGGGCTGGGTGGTAGCAGGTTTTGAAGTAGCTCCAGAGCGTGCGGCCAAATGTGAATCCAGGTGGAGGGAGCGGATTGTTTCCGCATCGATCTCACCTGTGACTTGCAAGCCCTTGCGAATTTGGTAGCGCCGAATCGCCGCGGTTGTCTCGGCGCTTTTCTCGCCTGTGACATTGCCGTAATAAAAACGTTGCTCCTTGAGAGCTTGCTGCACCGATTGGACCGTCTGGTCAGCGCGTGCCAATCCGGCAACGCACACGGCGAAGACAAGTTGCACAATCGTTCTTCTCATGAAGCAAAAACTGCCGCGTATTCTATTCTAATTGGGATTCGCGTCCGCCCTTGCCAGTGCGTGCGTCGGTTCAGGACAACATTGTCTTGGCAGAGAGTTGATGGCTGATTGTTGAGAAAGCAGATCGAGACATGCCATTTGATCTTCAACCAACCCTGAGAGGCAAACTGATCGAGCTTCGGCCGCTTACGCCGGCAGATTGGGACGATCTTTTCGCGGTGGCATCCGATCCGCTCATTTGGGAGCAGCATCCGGAGAGAGATCGTTATAAAGAGGATGTATTCCGGATTTTCTTTAAAGATGCGATCGACTGCGGCGGAGCGTTTGTCGTGATCGAGACGAAGGATCGACAAATCATCGGATCGACTCGGTTTTATGGGTATGACCAGGAGAAATCTGAGGTCGAAATTGGGTGGACGTTTTTGGCGCGAGAATATTGGGGAGGACGCTACAACCGCGAGATGAAACATTTGATGCTGGATCATGCCTTCCAGTTCACTGAGACCGTGATTTTTCACATCGGCGAAAATAATATTCGGTCGCAGAAGGCGACGGAACGCATTGGCGCGGTAGCGGATGGCCTGATCGAGAAGTCGGACCGGAATGGGCGATCGTATCACAATTTGAGGTATGTGCTCAGGAAAGCGCCAACGAGGGCCTGATCACGGATCACCCGGGATAGAATGGAATGGCTGGCGATTTGAAGGAATTTCGGGCGAGCGAAGGATACAGCGCGATGTCGCGACTCTCGCGTGATTGCCGAAACTTGGCCGATGAACGCTACGCTTCCTCCATCGATGTGATCGCAGACGCGCGGACGGATGCGGATCCCGAGATTTTTCATCCCGGCGACGGACGCTCCATTTATGGCGGCGTTTCTTGGAGCTGGTGAATGGAGCCTGCGAATCGACTCGGGCGTTTCGGATCGCCTCTCTTAAACTGGACGTTGCGCAGCCTGCCCCGTTTCTTTTTTGCGGGGGTTGAGCGTTGGTCGAGAGGGTTTTCGGTGAGGGGTCGCCCACCGGACTCCGCCCATGCAGTCAGTGCGTCCCGATCGGCTTCATTCGCGTGATCAGAGCAAACAAAATGCCGGATGTCGATCTTGGGAATCGTCATCCGGCATTGCAGTCGATGTGCAGCAAAGACTGAATTGTGCGTTACCGTCGTTTTCTTGGAGCCCCGACTTGCTTTCGCATTTCGGGGTCTTCACGGCATATCCGCAGATGATCAATTGATTCACCCGCGGGGTTAGCCGTCGACCTGTGCTGATCGCAGATTTCGTCATTCCTTCGTCCTTCGACATTCGGAAATTCGTCATTTGCGTCAGCCTTTCTCCTTAGAAAGGAGGTGATCCAGCCGCAGGTTCCCCTACGGCTACCTTGTTACGACTTCATCCCAGTTACCGCTCATAGCGTAGAAGGCTGCTTCCCTTGCGGGTTGGCACGCCGGCTTCGGCTACAAGCGACTTCCATGATGTGACGGGCGGTGTGTACAAGGCCCGGGAACGTATTCACGGCGCCGTAGCTGATGCGCCATTACTAGCGATTCCGGCTTCATGGAGTCGAGTTGCAGACTCCAATCCGAACTGGGCCCAGTTTTGAGAGATTTCCTCCACCTCGCGGTCTCGGATCGTTCTGTACTGGGCATTGTAGTACGTGTGCAGCCCTGGCCGTAAGGGCCATACTGACTTGACGTCGTCCCCACCTTCCTCCCCGTTTAAGCGGGGCAGTCTGAACAGAGTGCTCGAAGCTCACGCCTCGGTGGCAACAGTTCACAGGGGTTGCGCTCGTTGCGGGACTTAACCCAACATCTCACGACACGAGCTGACGACAGCCATGCAGCACCTGTGCAAATTGTCCCTTTCGGGACTCACGGGCTTTCACCCGCTTAGAGATGCATGTCAAGGCCAGGTAAGGTTCTTCGCGTTGCATCGAATTAAGCCACATACTCCACCGCTTGTGCGGGCCCCCGTCAATTTCTTTGAGTTTTAATCTTGCGACCGTACTCCCCAGGCGGCACGTTTAACGCGTTAGCTCCGGCGCAGAAGGGGTCGAATCCTCCCACACCAAACGTGCACCGTTTACTGCCAGGACTACCGGGGTATCTAATCCCGTTTGCTCCCCTGGCCTTCGTGCCTCAGCGTCAGGAACTGTCCAGAGACCCGCCTTCGCCACTGGTCTTCCTTACGATATCTACGCATTTCACTGCTACACCGTAAATTCCAGTCTCCTCTCCAGTCCTCAAGCACGGCAGTATCGAATGCAGTTTCGGAGTTAAGCTCCGAGATTTCACACCCGACTTACCGCGCCGCCTACGCACCCTTTACGCCCAATGAATCCGAACAACGCTTGAGACCTCTGTATTACCGCGGCTGCTGGCACAGAGTTAGCCGTCTCTTCCTCTTCTGGTACTATCAAGTCACGCGCAGTTAACGCGTAACCATTGTTCCCAAATGACAGGAGTTTACAACCCGAAGACCTTCATCCTCCACGCGGCGTCGCTCGATCAGGGTTTCCCCCATTGTCAAAAATTCTCGACTGCTGCCACCCGTAGGTGTCTGGGCCGTGTCTCAGTCCCAGTGTGGCTGGTCGTCCTCTCAGACCAGCTACCCGTCAAAGCCTTGGTGAGCCGTTACCTCACCAACAAGCTGATAGGCCGCGGGCCCCTCCAGAAGCGCCAGGTTGCCCCGGCTTTGATTTCGCGAAGATGTCTCCGCTGATCACATGCGGTATTAATTCGCCTTTCGGCGAGCTATCCCCCACTTCTCGGCAGGTTGCCCACGTGTTAAGCACCCGTTCGCCACTGAATCACTCTCGGTATTGCTACCAAAAGTAATCCCGTTCGACTTGCATGTCTTATCCACGCCGCCAGCGTTCGTTCTGAGCCAGAATCAAACTCTCCGTAAAAACGGTGAAACACTCTTGCGAGCGCCTCAAAGTTTGCGTCGCACCCCGCTACGGGGCCGACAAAATCTGACCATTCGTAATCTGCCTCCGCTCGTAAGCGGAAACAGGTTCGTCCGATCTTTAATCTTTGTTTCCAAAGAAAATCGACAGATAACGCACAATTCAATGTTTGCTGACTTTGCTCATTTCGGATTTCCACGTCGTGTGTGCTGTTTGAAATCCAAAACCTTCGTTGTCAAAGATCGACCATTTCTTCCCGGGACAAGACAAAACCCGACCCGTCATTCTGACCGAATCGGCTCGCCCCTGAGCCAGGGAAGAACATCAGTCGCTTCGCACGCGACCGACCCGCTTATCGGCGGGACAGTTAGAATATCCTAGGCCACGCCTCTGTCAAATCACATTTCGCAAAATTTATGCCGCGGCGGGACCTAGTCGAGGTGAAGGACTCCTTCGCTGACCATGACGGACGGACCACCGATTCGAGTTGTTTCGACAACGCCGTCCTTTTTCTCCGCGCGAGCGACCAGCATGCTCGGCCGCCCCATCTCGACCCCTTGCGCGATTCGCCAACGAAAACTTCCGCTTGGTTGTTTGTCGCAGTGAGCAAGCAATCCGGCGAGCGCGCAGTTTGCGCTTCCGGTCGCAGGATCTTCCGGAACTCCGCTTAGCGGCGCGAACATGCGAGCGCGAATATCGAAATCGTCGTTGCTCCGCGCGTAAAAATAGACATCGGGCATCACGTCCTGAGCGCCGAGAGCTTCAAACCCGCTCAGATCAATACGTGCTCGTTGCAAGACCGAACGATCTCTCAATTCCGCCATGACAAAAGGAAGGCCCACCGACGCGATTTGCGGTGCATGTGTTTTCATCGCGATTTCGTTCACATCGATAGAGATCGCGGACGCGACCAGCTCCGCTGGAAGAGTCTTCCCGAGAGAAAGCGATTGCGGCGCTATCAGTTCGCATGATGTAATTTTTTCGCCGGCAGCCGTGATTGCGATCGGAACCAGACCCGCTTCTTCTTCGAACGTGATCGTGAACGAAGATTTGTGCTCGCCAAGCTCTCCGATGCTGGCCAGGACAAACGCAGTCCCAATATTCGGATGGCCGGCAAACGGGAGCTCTCTGACCGGGGTAAAAATCCGGACATGTCTGGTGTGACCCGCTCTGGCCGGAAATACGAATGTGGTCTCGGAGAAATTGAACTCACGCGCGATCTGCTGCATCTGCTGCTTCGAAAGTCCATCTGCCTGCGGGAGCACGGCCAGTTGGTTTCCACCGAAACGCGTCTCGGTGAATACATCGCAAATGTAATAGCGGTATTTCACGCTCTTTAAGAGTAGTTTCTAGTGGTCATTGCCAGCATTTCCCAGTTCATGTTTTTGGAACAATAACGTTTCGGACGTGATCGATGGAATGCTGAAGTTCATCAAGCGCCGCATTGATTTGTCGCGCGTCCAAATCGACAACGCGTAGAGCCTCCGCTGGAAAGCGAAGTTTGCCGCTTCGCGCGAATTCTATCAACGCCGGTGATTCACTCGCCAGATGATCCGACACGCCGATGATCTCGGCTTCCTTGTTGATCAGCTCCGCGTAAGGAAAGATCGACATCGACTCGGCGGTTAATCCAACAAGCGCGGCGCGTCCGAGCGGCCCGAGACACTGAACCGCTTGCCGCATCGTTTGCGCCGAGCCGATCAACTCGAGCGAGACCTGCACGCCTTCCCCGCCGGTTGCTCTTCTGATTTGCTCAACCGCATCGCCCGCATTCGCGTCGATCGCGACCGCGCCTAACTTTTTGGCTAAATCAAGTTTTGCCGGGTTGATTTCGGCGACGTAGACATCTCCGCAGCTGAGCGCGCGCGCCAATTGCAGCGCTGAAAATCCCAGGCCGCCGAATCCGAAAATCGCAACCGACTCGCCGGGCTTGAGCCGCGCCTTGTGCAACGCATGAAGCGCAGTTGCCGAGGAGCACATCATGATCGCGCCGATCTCGAATGATATTTCGTCCGGCAGCGCGAAGGCATTCCTCGCCGGCACTTTGATGTATTCGGCGTATCCGCCGTCGCGATCTTTGCCTATCATTTGCACGGTCCGGCAAAATTGTTCCAGCCCGCGCGCGCAAAACTCGCACTGTCCGCAGTGGACGAGGTAATGCACGCAAACGCGGTCGCCGGGGGCAACGTTCTTCACGTCTGCTCCCACTTTCTCGATCCGCCCGGCGACTTCATGGCCGAGAGTCAGCGGCAAGTGAGCAATCTTGGAAATGCCCGCGCGATAATGCGCGTCCGAATGGCAGATTCCGGCGGCCTTAACGCGAATCAAAACGTCCGACGACCCAATCTCTGGAACTGCAACATCGGCTTCTTCTAGCGGCCTTCTGACTTGGACGAACCTGACAGCTTTCATATCTACAAGCTGTCACTCGTCACGTATCACTTCTTTTCTACGGCTCCGGGCTCAGGAGAAGTAGCCGCTGGGGTTGCCGGCAGATCAGAGCTGAACATGTCGGTTGCAACCTTCCACGTACCGCCCTTTTTCTTCCAAACCTCGCAATATTTTCCGTGATCTTTTGTCCCGTCCTTCATCGTCAACTGGTACGTTCCGATCATACAAGCCATGTCGCCGGACTTCGAAACATCCACGCTAGTCGTTTTCCAACTGATCTCGGTGAGGCTGTCGAGAAATCCTTTCCACAGATTTCGAACTCCATCTTTGCTCGTGACCATCGGCTCATTCGGCGGCAGAACAATCGCGTCATCCGCATAGTACGACACGGTTTTGTCGAGATCTTTCGCGAGGGCTGCTTTCGACCACGCCTCATCGGCATCACGAACTGCTTTCTCGTCAGGGCCGGCTGCGAACCCTGTCGTGATAAACGACAGTGAAAGCAAGGCAACGCAAACAAAGAGATTGAATTGTTTTGTTCTCATCCCGTTATCGACTCTGGATTTTGAATTGTCGTCAAGATTTCTTTCGCGAGATTCAGGGATGCCCACAATCGAACACAAGCGCGCTGAATTCCGAAAACTGCACGAGAGCGGTTGCTTCGCCATTCTCGATCCGTGGGACATGAAGAAGTTGATAGTTGCGTGTTGAGAGTTGATAGACTGGGCAATGCCCACAATTGCTGAGCGAAGAGCGACTTTTAAGGAGCTTCACAAGAAAGGGTGCTTTGCGCTTCCCAATCCTTGGGACATAGGAAGTGCGAAATACTTGCAACATCTCGGCTTTAAAGCGCTCGCAACCACGTCGGCAGGGTTCGCCTTCTCGCGCGGATTACCTGATGGCTTGGTGAAACGCGATGACATGCTCGCGCACATCCGCGAGCTGGTCGAAGCCACCGACATTCCGGTCAACGCCGATTTCGAAAACGGCTACGCTGACGATCCAAATTGGTGTGCCGAAAACGCACGGCTCTGCGCTGAAACCGGTGTTGCTGGTTTGTCGATTGAAGATGCAGCGGATCGAAAAGAGAGCCCGATCTACGATATCGATCTTGCCGTGGAACGAATCCACGCTGTCCGCGAAGCGCTCCACGGAACCGGAGTATTGCTGGTTGGGCGCGCGGAAGGATTTCTCGTTGGCCGCGAAAAGATTGATCAAGTGATCAAACGCCTTGTCGCGTACTCAGAAGCAGGCGCGGATTGTTTGTACGCGCCCGGATTCCAAGAGCGCGATCATCTTACAGCCATCGTCGAAGCAGTCGCGCCAAAACCGGTTAACGTTCTGATCGGCGGCCCCATTGGGCTCACCATGCGCGATGCGGCCGAGCTGGGCGCGCGACGCGTCAGTGTCGGTGGCGCGTTCGCCCGCGCGGCTTGGGGCGGATTCATCCGCTCGGCCAAGGAATTGATGGACAAAGGTACCTTCGAGGGATTGAAGCACGGCGCCTCTTATGCCGAGCTGCAGGAATTGTTCGGAAATCCCTACGAGAAGGACAACTGAGCTGTCCTCTGCTTGACTAGAATGGACAGTTCGGCCAGCGCTTCGCCAGATAAACGATAAACGCGCACGATGACCAGCAATGCTCGCGGCACACACCGGAACGATTCCGTGGCGACGGCACTCAACGAAAAGCATGATTTACCTAAGCAAATCAGGGTTTTCATCGTGAGTAGTGACTCCGTTTCACGTGTCGGAAGTGCCGACGATATTGGCCAGGCGGAATCTTTAGGGCGCGCTGAAAGACATTGCGCATCGAATTGACGTTCCCAAAGCCGCACTCGCTCGCGATTGTTTCCATGCTGTTTTGGCTTTCCTCCAATCGACGTCGAGCTGCTTCCACTCGGAGGCGCTCGACAAATTTTGCCGGCGTCGTTTTCATCTCTTTCGTGAAAACACGCGCGAAATTTCGTGGGCTCATGGCCACACGCACGGCCAGTGCCGGCACCGTGAGCGGTTTGTTCAAGTTGTCGAGGACCCACGTTTCCAGCTCGCGCAGAGGTTTCCGATCGGTGAGTTGAAGAGCAAGCGCGGCGCTGAATTGCGATTGGCCACCGGGGCGCCTCAGATAGAGCACGAGATTGCGCGCAACCTGCAACGCGAGCCCCGAACCGTGATCTTCCTCGACCAGCGCCAGCGCCAGATCCATTCCGGCCGTGACTCCCGCGGATGTGTAAACGTTTTCGTCCCGAACGAAAATCGGATTGGGATCAACGCTCGCGCGCGGAGCTCGCCGGATCAGAACCTCGCACCAGTTCCAATGAGTCGTAACGCGGCGGCCATCGAGCAGACCGGCGCGAGCCAGCAGCATCGCACCCGTACAGACAGAGCCGACCCGACGAATTTGTCGGCTAATTTTTTTCAACCACCGCACTACTTCTGGATTGATTTCGTCGCGCTCGATCGAATTCCCGCCGGCAACGAGCAGGGTGTCGATCTTTCCGCCTAGTTCGCGAAACGTCTTATGCGCGGTCATGCGCACTCCGCAGTTCGCGACCAACGAACGGGACGAAGAAGTAGTGACGACTTCGACGCTATAGATGGGAGGCGACCCCGGATTTTCACGCGCAAAGATCTCGGCCGCACGAGCAAAGACTTGGAGTGGCCCGACCAAATCGAGAATCTCGACTTCGGGCGTGGCGACAAACACCATCCGCCGCGTCGGCCTATGGGGCGAGTTCGAGCGTGGTTTCACAGCCTTTTATTAGCGGTGACAAACTTATCAGGCGCCGCATCGAACGTTTTCTTGTCGTCGTCCGAGCAGAAATAGTAAGTCTTGCCCTTGAAAACAGATTTCGGCGCGATCTTTGGATCGACGTCCATTCCGCAGACTGCACAAAGCGGATGCTCGGGAGTTGAGACAGGTGCAGTGGCGTAAATTTGATTCGAATCCGGGTTCATCCAGCCTTGTCCCTGATATTCCATGTTGTAGGCAGTTTTCTGCGCGACCTCGCGCCCGTAGTAGCGTTCGACCACGCGCAAGGCGAGATCGATGCCGGAGGAGAGTCCGCCGGCAGTCGCGAGATTGCCATCCTCAACGAAACGAGCGCCGCGTTTGAGATGAATGTCCGGGAACGCCATCGCGAAAGGAACAAACGCGGCGTGAAATGTTGTCGCAGATTTTCCGGACAGAAGTCCGGTCTTGGCGAGAACAAATGCGCCGGTGCAAACCGACATGGTGACGTCGGTACTCTTCGAGGCCTGGCGAATCCAATCCAACATCGCCGGACTCGGTTCGCTCTGCGCCGGGATAACGATGACCTTCGGCGCCGGGGCATTCTTCAAGGTGTAATCCGGAATGATTTGCATCCCGCCGCCGGCTCGAATCGGAGAGGTTGACTCAGAAACCGTATAAAGCTTGAAAGGATGATCCTGACTGCCCGGAACCATGACATCCCGAAAAACCTCCCACGGCCCGCAAAAGTCGATAATCACCGCCCCATTCGAAATAAGAAAAGCAACCGGAATATCTCCGTGAGCTGGAGGCTTCAGCCGATTTGCTTCGAGCGGAGCAGCATTCGCCGAAATCTGACCGATCAGCCAAAGTACCGTTGCCGCGATGAATCCGATCTTTGTTATGCGGTCGAGGATGTCTCTTCCATTCAGGGCATTGAGTAATTGATTCATAATATCTATTTTCAGAGAAAAGAGCGACTGGCAGCAATGACAAGTATCATCACATTTCTGCCAATGGAAGCTTCTTCCACCTGGCTTTCGAATTCGCCCACGTCGATCTTCAGGATCGGAACGAATGTGCCGTCACATTAGTAACGCGTTCTGCTGCCTTTATATCTCCCAAAGGGAGCGCCAGAGCTTGGAGCACGAACTGCCAGATCGCGATGAGCGCGCTGACAGTCAAGACCGGATAGATTACTGCCTCGAACAGGTTACGACCCCTTTCCTCGGAGCGCACCAAAAGCCTGTAGGTGGACTCGTGTTGGTTTTCCGATTCACCGATAGTTTGTTTGTTCATGCCGCGAATCTCGAGCGGTGCCATTTGGCCGCGATGACAATGGTCACCACGTTTCTGCCAGACTGTTTCGGATCGGAAAACCGGAATCGAGCCAACCAGCTGAAATCGGACCGGATGCTGCGACGTGAAATGTCGTGCGGTTCGACCGGAGCGTCAGCTCCTCCCTAGCTCCGTCTCGAGTGACGCTGCTAAAGGACTGATCAGATCGGATCCCCTTTTCAGCTCTCAGCATTTCAGCGGTCAGACAACACTCAAATCCGTAAAGGGGCGTGGCTCCCACGTAGTTTTACGCTCTCGACCATCAACATTCCATTCCGGGCTTTCGCTTGCTTATTAGCCCCGGCGCAGCAAATTCACGAGCCGAATAGCAAAAACCGGTTTCGGCGTGATGAACAAAATCGACTTCGCAGTCGGCATTGGCGGTGAGAACGGCCAGGGAATCGCTTCTACTGGCAACATTCTCGCGCTGATCTTTGCGCGGCGCGGGCTGCATCTCAACGCCTACAACGCTTACCAGTCGATCATCCGCGGCGGCCATACTTTCCTGACCATTCGCGCTGGCGACGGGCCGGTCCGCAACATGGGTGACAAGATTGACGTCTTCATTCCGCTCAATCAAGACACGATGGATCGACACCTGCATCTGTTGAAGAATGGCGCGTGCGCCATTTACGACAAAGATAAGGTCGCGCCGGGGAAAGCGGCCGACGGTGTTCAACTCTGCGCCATGCCGATGAAGGAATTGACCAAGAGCAACAAGCTCGCGGTCAACACCGCTGCTCTCGGCGCGACGCTCCAATTGCTCGGGATTGAATCGGAACCGCTCGAGACGGTCATTTCGCGGCAATTTAAGAAGAAGGGCGATGCAGTCGTCGCCGAGAATGTGGCCATTGCCCGCGCAGGCTACGATTACGCGGCCCAAAATTTTTCGGCCTTCGCCTGGAAAGCGCCGGGAGGAGCCAAACCGTTGGGCGTGATTACCGGCAACCAAGCCATCGCCATGGGCGGAGCGGCCGCGGGCGTGAAGTTTTACGCGGCGTATCCGATGAGCCCGGCCACCGGCGTGTTGATGTGGATGGCGGCGCACGCGCGTGAGCTCGGCATCATGGTTCGGCAAGTCGAAGACGAGATCGGCGTGATGAATATGGTGATCGGCGCGGCCCACACCGGCTGCCGCGCCATGTGTGCAACCAGCGGTGGCGGATTTGCGCTGATGACCGAGGCCGTCGGGATGGCGGGAATGATTGAAACGCCGATTGTTTGCGTCGATGTGCAACGCGCCGGACCCGCGACAGGCGTGCCCACCAAAACCGAACAAGGCGATCTCTGGCAGGTGCTGGGCGCTGGCCAGGGCGATTATCCGCGCATTGTGGTCGCGCCGACGAATCAGTTGGATTTATTTCAAACCATTCCGGAGTTGTTCAACCTCTGCGATAAATATCAATGTCCCGGTCTGGTCTTGTCCGATCTGCTGATTTCCGAAGGAACCGCGAGCATCGATCCGGATGATCTGGACTTCGCAGTGAATATCGACCGCGGCGAATTGATTTTGCCTAACGGCAACGGCTTGCCCGCCGTAGCCTTGGCGAAGGAGGGAAACGGCGCGAATCCGGCCAGCGGCTACAACGACAAGGCGTATCTGCGTTTCAAGAACACCCCGAGCGGAATTTCTCCCCGCGCGGTGCCGGGAATGCCTGGTCACATTTTTACCGCCGCGACTGACGAGCACGATGAAGACGGCACGCTTATCAGTGATGAATTCACCAATCCGCAGAAGCGGCGGCTGATGGTTGAGAAACGCGCCCGAAAAATGCAGGGCGCGATCAAGGACATCGCGCCGCCGAAGCTCGTTGGTCCGGAGAACGCCGATGTCACGCTGGTGGGTTGGGGCTCGACCGAGGGCGTAGTACGAGAAGCGGTGGAAAAACTGGCCGGCGAAGAAGGAATCGTGGCCAATCAACTCGTCATCAAATGGATTGTGCCGCTGCACGCAGCGGAGATCAGCGCCATTCTCGGGCGCAGCAAGAATGTCATCCTGGTTGAGAACAATCAGAGCGGTCAGTTCGCCCGTTATCTCCGGAGCGAAACCGGTTTCGATGCGCACGGTCACATCCGCAAGTACGACGGCGAACCGTTCATGCCGCACCACATTGTCGAAGCAGTGAAAGCACAATTGGCCGGTCAGACCCGTCTTTCCATTCCTGTCCATGAGGTTAACGCCTAACGAAACATGAGCGCGCCTGTTGCACCGCCTGCCACAACCGAAGCCAGTCAGCTCACGAAAGAGACTTACCGCGGCCGGATTCATCCTGATTGGTGTCCCGGCTGCGGCGATTTCTCCGTGCTGGCCGCGCTGCAAACCGCCCTCTTCGAGTTGGAAGTGCAACCGCATTCAAGCCTGCGTCATCAGCGGCATCGGTTGTTCATCGAATCTGCCGGGTTACATCAACACTTACGGGATGCACACACTCCATGGCCGCGCCCTGGCCGTTGCGACCGGCGTCAAACTTGGCAATCACGAGCTGAAAGTGATTTGCACCGGCGGCGATGGCGATGGTTACGGAATTGGCGGCAACCATTTCGTTCACACCATGCGACGCAACGTTGACCTGACTTACATCGTCATGGACAACCAGATCTACGGTCTAACCACCGGACAATGCTCGCCCACCAGCGTCAAGGGAATGAAAACCAAGAGCACGCCCTACGGAAGCGTTGAGAACCCGATTAATCCGATCCCGATGGCAATTGTTGGCGGTGCCACTTACGTGGCGCGCGCGTTCAGCGGCAAACAGAGGCACATGGTCGAAATGTTCAAAGGCGCGATTCAACATCAGGGCTTCGCTCTGGTGGATGTTTTCAGTCCTTGCGTCACTTACAACAAGGACAACACCTACCAGTGGTTTAATCCGCGCGTGAAAATTCTCGACGGCCACGACCCGACCGATCTGCACAAAGCGATCGAGCGCGGTTATCAGTGGGGCGAAGAAATTCCTATTGGATTGTTCTGGCATCGGACCGATCTGCCAACCTTGGAAGAGTTGGAACCGGTGCTGCACACGGGCGAAGGTCCGCTGGCCTTTCGCAATCTCGGCATCTCCCCGGAACAAGCCAAAAGTCTGATCCAGGAATTATTGTAGCGGCGGTCTATGACCGCCGATTTGTGGCAGCGGGAGCCATCGTTTGCGTTTTCTAATGTTTCTAATTTTCAGCTTTCTACTTTCTCAGTCAGCCGCCTTGATCGAGAGCCTCTTCGGTGCCGAAGGCATCTCGTTCTCCGCTTAGTTCACCCTTTGGTGCAGGCGCGCCAGAGCGCTGTTCGCCCGGACGCGGCTCGGCCCGCGTCAGTTTCTGTCCCTGACGTGAGAAGCCTGATTTCTCGACGGCGACGCACATGCAACCAGTACCTTCCGCACAATCCTGGCAACAATAGGTTTCGCCATCGTGCGTGTATCCTTCTCCAGGCCAGTCGTTCTTGATCATTCTGCAACCAGGGCAGGCCGGTATCGGAATCGATTTTCGAAAACGACGGCTTTGCGGTTTTTCAATTGCGCTAGTCTCCATGTAGTTCATTTAGCAACCCAACCTTTCAAAGACACTATCGGTTCTGCCGGGACATTTGCGCTTGCAACGCCGGGGCCCGGAAACTGTGACTTGCCGCCGCAACGGCTTTAACGGAGATGCCTAAGTTTTCCCGTCCGAAATCCGCACAATCCGTGGTTACCCTCTCGTCTGAAAATTCGTGTCTATTCGTGTCCATTCGTGGTTACTGTAAGGATCCAATATGAACGAGGAACGCATCGAGAAGATCAAATCAGCCTTTGCAGCGGCCGATGATGTCCCGGCGGAGAAGAAGGCCGAGTTGTTGGGTGTACTCTCGAAACTGAAGCCGGCCATCGAGAACGTTTCACAAACACACGCGAAGGATGCGCAAAGCATCGCCCGGTTGGTCGAGGCCTCTGCGCATGAAGCGACGCGCCTGGAAAAACGCCCCGAAAATCTCAGGGCCCTTTTGCAGGCATTGAAACGATCCGTGGAGAACTTCGAAGCGTCTCATCCGCAACTCGTCGCGTTTGTAGCTGAATATTCGACTGCGTTATCCGCTCTCGGCATTTGATCGCGGGGCTCGTCTGCTTCGCCATTGCCTTCGTTTTTTGGTTTTGGGATGGGACGTCGGGACTTTTTATTCATTCGAAGGTTCGTTAACGTTGCCTACCCGCGGCAGCCCGGCAGCTTGTAGTTCTTTGTTCAGCGCCGGCAGGTCTTCCGAGACAATTTTTCTCCACCGTTCGGTGAGCGAGGTTGCCAGAGTCCGGACATCGCCAACAGCAGCTTTGACGCGGTCGGTTGGTGGCGCATCGACGCCTTGAATTTCCTCGAACAAGCTTTTCACCGAGTCCAACCCATTCAGACTCGGCGGCGCGCCGGGCCGCTGGTGCGGCGGCCCCAATTCCAGCAACCTGGCGGTCAATGCATCCAGTTGGTCTTGAACGTTCTTCGGGAGCGATTGTTCCTTCAATTTCGTCAACTGCTCGACTAACAAGTCAAAGCTCTTGCCGATCGGATCGAGTGTCGCTCGGAGGTCGGAAAGCTGACGCGAAAGGTCCAACTGTTCCTGTAGTTCGGTGGCGGACATCCTTACTCGCGGATCCATCTTGACGGTCAACGGCTGGGTATAGCTCCTGCCGTTCGCGGTCAGCACCACACTGTAATCTCCCGGCATTACCCAGGGAGAGGTCGCAGCCGGTGGCGTATCACGGTAAACCGCGGACATGGGATACTCCGGTTCGACACCGGACACCGGAGTGTAGTGCAGGTCCCAAAGAAAACGGTGCATGCCGTGCTGGCCAGAAAGCGCTTTAAACGGGCGGATCCAATAGCTCGGAATTCTTAGCTTCTTCACATCGGGGAGGACCGGCGTGTCAGCGCTGGAATATCGCCTGACCAAATTTCCTTTGTTGTCTTTGATCTCGAGCGTGACCGGAGCGGAAGAATTTTTGGCCAAAAAGTAATCGATCATGGCGCCGTCCGGTGGATTCTCGCCGGCAGGTTCATCCGGCGGGAGAGGGGTATCGGTGTTGAGACTCCAACGAACGCGAAGGGCCGTTTGCGATTTGAACAGGACAGTCTCGCGCCGGCTCTCAAGAAACTGTCGGAGCGGTGTCATGTTATCCATGATCCAAAAGCCGCGTCCGTGCGTGGCGACCGCGAGATCGTCATCTTTGACAATAAGATCGCGGATCGAAGTAGCCGGCATGTTCAGCCGGAGCGATTCCCAGGTATCACCATCGTTAAACGAGACGTAGACGGAGCGTTCTGTCCCGGCGAAGAGCAGGCCTTTCCGTTGTGTATCTTCCCGAACCACATTGACGTTTTCGTTATCGTGGAATTCCTTGCACGATTTCTGTCCACGTTTTGCCGGCATCGTGCGTGCGGTAAATGTGAGGACGCAAATCATCGAGCCGGAGTGTGTTTACCGCAGCGTAAGCGGCATCGGCATCGAAGTGACCGCCATCGATGACAGATATCTTCTGCCACGCTGAAATCGCTGACGGCGTCACATCGTGCCAGTTCTTTCCACCATCGGTAGTCAGGTGAATCAATCCGTCATCCGTTCCACACCAGATACGATTCACGTCAAGCGGTGACGCCGCCACCGTGTAAATGACACCTCGTTGCCTGACTGCCGCGGCCGGGTCGCTCCGGTACTTTCCTATACTCGCCGGCAGCGCGTACGTTTTCCGGGTCAGGTCGGGGCTGATCTGTTTCCAATTACGGCCGCCGTCGCGCGTTTGCCAAAGTGTGTTGCCGGCAAAGAAAAGCAAATGCGGATCGACCGGCGAGAAAACAACCGGCTCGGTGCGCAGCATTCGAAAATCCGGGGAACGCAATGCGACTGGCAAGATACCTTGTGCTTGCCCGGTGCGCCGATCGTACCGGGTCAGCTTACCACCGTAGATGATATCGGGGTCAAGCGGATCAGCCACGACGTATCCGTACTCCTCGGCCGAGACCGGGTGCCAGTCGCGAAACGTAATCGCGCCGTCGCTGCCACGACTGGCGATTCCGACGGAACCGCTTTCCTGTTGACCGCTATATAAATGATAGGGAAAAGCGTTGTCGGCGCTGACGTGATAAAGCTGCGCGGTCGGTTGGTTATACCATGAGCTCCAGCTTTGGCCGCCATTGACCGTAACGATCGCACCTTGATCGCTTCCGAGCAGAATGATGTCCGGGTTGTTGGGATTAATCCAAACGTTCTGGTAATCGTCGCCACCGGGCGCGCCGCGCCAACCGTCCCAAGTCTTACCGCCATCGACCGATTTCCAGCAAACGACGGTGGGCGAGTAAACAATTGCCGGATTTTTCGGATCGAACCGCACGAGCGGGAGATCGCCGCCGCCAATCCCTGCGGACGGACGCGGATCGTCCGTTGCGACTTTCCACGATTCTCCGCCATCTTCGGAGCGATAGAGTTTGGAGCTGATCGAGGTTCTGACGGTGGCGAGGAGGGTCTTGGGAGAACTCGGTGCGACCGCAAGGTTTGCTTGAACAACGTGCTGCGGAAGACCGTTGCTCAATTGATTCCACGTTTTGCCGCCATCGAGTGATTTGAAGATGCCGCCGTTGGGGCCGTTAAAGACGCCGTTTTCCCAAGGCCCTTCGCGCGACTCCCAGAGAGTCGCAAAGACGACGTGTGAGTTCGCAGGATCGATCAGAACATCGCTGGCCCCAGTGTTCTCGTCTCGATAAAGGACTTTCTCGAACGTCTTGCCGCCATCGGCTGAGCGGAAGATTCCGCGTTCGTCGTTAGGCCCGTAGGGGTGGCCGGCGACGGCGACGAACAGCCGGTCCGGATTGCGCGGATCGATTGCGAGTTGCGCAATTTGCTGGCCATCGCGCAAACCCAAATGGGCCCAGGTTTTGCCGGCGTCAGTCGATTTGTAAATGCCGTCGCCCACAGAAAGATCCGGCCGGTGCAAACCTTCTCCGCTGCCGACGTAAATGATGTCCGGATTGGAAATGGACACCGCAATCGCGCCGACCGAACCCGTTGGTTGATCATCGAAGATCGGCTGCCAGGTCCGGCCGTAATCGATTGATTTGAAGACGCCTCCATTCACCTGGGCCATGTAAAATATGTTCGGCTGCGATGGGACGCCGGCGATGGCTCGGGTCCGGCCACCGCGAAAAGGCCCGATGTTGCGCCAGCGCAACGCTGAATCGAAGTCACCGCCGAAGGAAATCGAAAAGAGCGCGGTGAACGCGAACAGGATGGTTGAGCAACGAACAAAAGATCGGACAAGGCGCATTGTGGAAACGCAATCTTCCGCTGCGCGCTCTGCCAGCGCAAGAAACGCAAATCAGAAGGCAGCGCCTATACCGGACCAACAATCAATTTTCTGCCAACGCGTCCCTCATCACTCATCATTCGCCTGTCGCGGCGATGCCTCGCACCAAGACGGGTCACTACGCTTCGCGTATCGTGACCGAATTGAGTTTATCTCCCTGCTGGATCGCATTCACCACATCTTGACCCGACACGACTTTGCCGAAGACGGTATGTTTGCCGTCGAGCCAGTTGGTGGCGATGTGGGTAATGAAAAACTGACTTCCGTTCGTGTTCGGTCCGGCATTCGCCATCGACAAACTGCCCACCTGATGCTTGTGCGGATTCTGCTTCACCTCGTCTTCAAATTCATAACCCGGCCCGCCCCGCCCGGTCCCGATCGGATCGCCGCCCTGGATCATGAAATTAGGAATGACCCGGTGAAACACGGTGCCGTCATAGAATTTGTCCCGGGCCAGAAAAACGAAATTGTTCACCGTTTTGGGCGCATCCTTGGCAAACAGTTCACAGACAATTTCGCCGCGCGAGGTACTGAATGCAGCCGAGTATCTCTTGTTAGCGTCGATCGTCGCCGGCGGCGGAGCGGAATATTTTTTGGCCATAGAAAGAAAGTAGCGTCATCCGCCGGATTCATCCAACGATTCCGACGTCTTCTCCTATCTCCCAGCTCCCGGCTTCTCGCCCCTACTCCGTGCGCTGTTCCGTTGTTGCCCGCGTTGTGCGAACTGTCTTAATTTCCGCTTCAACGTTTTAACCCCGTAAAGGGGCGAGGCCCCACGGGGCTTTACGCCCTTCAATGCTTCAACGTGTAAACAAATGAAGACAAATGACATCCCGCAGAAAAATAAGAGCTCAGTGGCGCGGCCCGCCAATCCCGCTGACGTCGAGTCGATCGACGCGATCGTCACCGCCGCCTACGATGGAATTTCAGGTCCTGCGGGAAAGAAGCGCGATTGGGACCGCGAGCGTTCCCTATATTATCCAGGTGCGCGCTTAATTCCGGTGGCGAAAGGTGGAAGCCCACCTTCGGCCGCCGCGGCAAGAGAAGACGATCTCACGCCGCAAATTTTGAACATCGACGGATTCATCGCACGCGTCGAACCGTTCTTTAAGGAGAATGGATTCTACGAAAAAGAGATCGCCCGGCGCACCGAACAATTTGGCAACATCGCGCATGTCTGGAGCATTTATGAATCGCGCCACAACGAAAACGATCCCGAGCCGTTTATGCGCGGCATCAATAGCATTCAGCTATTCAATGACGGAAAGCGCTGGTGGATCGTGAACATTTACTGGCAGCAAGCGCTCGGCCCATTGCTTGAAGAATGGACCTCCAATCTAGGAAACCGCTGACAAACACTGACTTCCGACACCTGACATCTGACATCTGATATCTGATATCTGATATCTGAAATGTGGATGTTCTTCTTTGCAATCCCAACGCGACCCCATTCTTCTGCGGCCGTTTGTTATTCGCTAGAAACGGAAACGATGCGTCCACCATTTGGATCAATCCCGAATCATTAAGTGTATGAAAAAGAAACTAGCCTTAATTTGTGCCGTCTTGTTAGCCGCGGTGGCGGCGCCACTGCCAAACGCGGATGCGGTCAGCGTTTCAATTTCAGTTGGGGATCGACCCTACTATTACGGCCCGAACTATTGGGATAGCGGGTATTTCTACGTATGGATACCGGGTCATTACGATCATCACCGTTGGGTACATGGCTATTATGGACGCCGGGGTGCATGGCACCGCGAGCATGCTCACGAACACTATCACCATCATCATGATTGAAGATCGCCGTTTCTTCGCCAAATCGTAATTCGTTACATCGAAGGAATGTTGCCGCCTTCTCTGACGCTTCGGCGACCAGGAAACGTTACATCGTTAAATCGTAATTCGTTACATCGGCGTGAGCTGAAGCGACACGCGACCACTATTCGTTTTGAACAAGAACCAATTCGAACCATTCGGTATGGAGAAGCTAATCGAACACATTCGGAGACGCTTGGAAACGGCCAGGGCCTGCACCGTCTTCGAAAGCGATCTTGAACGGGTCTGGCCCCGCGAGAGGTTGGATCGTGAAAAACGCGAGCGCGCCATCCTAAGGTTCGCAATGAAGAACGGCTGGACTGCTAGTGTGCTAGACCCTGGGATTCGCGTCACATTCCGAAAACCGGCCGTTGCCTGACAAATGCGTTGAACGTCTTACGGCCGGAAGCTGTCTGAAAGACGAAACAGGACGACATCGGACAAAGCAGAAGGGGGCATTCCTATGATGGAACCAACGGTAACTCAGAACGGGGCGCTCTATCTCGCGCAACATAAAATTCCAACGGACGCTGGCAGATTCTGGCTGCGAATTGGCAAATCCAATCATCGCCAAAACGTTATTCGTTTGCCGCGGTCGAGGATACTCTTTCTCCGGCCGCGGTTGTCACATTCACCCGGCCACTGACGCAGATTGTTTACTATTGTTGCGCGAGCGCTGCGCTGCCATTTGGCTCGACGAAGAACCGCGGATCGGTTTTTTCGTTTAGGACGACAACGGCACAGTTTAGAAGCGACCTGACGTCGATCCCATTAACTTGCGACGTAATGTGACAGCCAAGCCAATTAATCCGGCCCCCACCAGCACAAAGGTTCCTGGCTCCGGAACGGGCTCATAACCAATCAGGGTACGCAATCCGACGCCGTCAGCGCTATTACCGAAACCCGCCGTGTCATAGGCTCTGGAGAGAATGGACCCGCTAGCAGAGCGGGAGAAGGACAGCGCGACGTTTTGGCCGCTAATCAGCAAGTCGAAGAGCAGATTCCCCTGCGCCGGATCGTATAAGAAAGGGGTAGTGAAGTTGAACACCAGGCTGAACGTCTCCGACCCACCGATGACGTTCTCGGAGAAAGTCGGATTAGAATAAACGGTCGTGAGTGGGACAGTGAAATTCGAATTGAGATCCGGAGAGAGGCTCCCCACACCTACCATTGTGGTGGTCATTCGAAGCTCCACGTTTGCTGAAAACAGCACCGAGTCGCTGGGAGAGAATGCCAGCGACGTGATCAGCACCGGTCCGCTCAACAGGGATGAGGAATAGACTTCCTGATATCGGCCCGTGCCTGAGAGCGATGAAAAGGGAATCGCGTTGAACGCGACGTGGGGACCGTTCTCTGCGAGGACAGTGTCCGCCTGTGCCCGATCAAAGGTCGAGACAACCAGCAAAGCTCCGAGGACAAGACAACTCCAGCGAAAATGGAGAGTTTTCATAACGGTCAGTGTTTTAGATTCCGCCAAGTGATGTCAAGAAAATAACGGACGGCCTAAAGGAGAATGGATTCTACGAAAAGGAGATCGCGCGGCGCACCGAACAGTTTGGCCAGATCGCGCATGTCTGGAGCATTTTATGCCTGCCGCGCCGTAGCGTTGCGGAGGCGGGAATCGAGCCACAGCGAACACGACCCCGAACCGTTCATGCGCGGCATCAACCCCGAAAGCCTTCGGGGGTGGATCGTGAACATCTACTGGCAGCAAGAGAGCGTTGAGCAGTCTATCCCGGAAGAGTATCTAAGGTGAATTGAACGGCGCTTCGCTCCATCCGAGAGCGCCAGCGCTTCTCAATTGGAATCCCGCGCTACCGAGACTGCGCGCCGCGGATGGCAAAGCCGTCGTCACCTAGGCTCGCCGACTTCAACAAAGTTTCGATTCATCCCCGTCAGCAAAATGCAAGAAAAAAGGACCGACCCCTTTCTCCCGATTAAGTGGGTCGCGTCTAACATGCCTTCCGCCGATGTGATCCGTTGAATCGTTACATTGCTACGTCGTTAGGTCTGTCACTGCTTCCAAATCGCCAGCGCAACAAGGCCGATCATAAAGATGAATGTTCGTGACGACGACAATCGCTTCGTCATTGTTTCTTTTCCTCGCAGAGCTTTTGGAAACGTGGGTCGCCACGCAAAGAGTCCCATTTCGGATCGAGCCTTAGAAGCGCGGGCGTAACGCAGTCATGATACGGAATCTCCAAAAGATGCTGCAGCGTTGAAATCGCGCGGTTCTTGTCGCCGACCAAGGCCTCGACAAACGCCAACTGCTCCTCGTAAGTAGGCCCTTCCACTGCATCCTTCGCGCTGGGCAGGAGCGTGATCGCACGCTCAGCTTCTTTTATCGCGGCATCCTTCTCGCCAAGGATGGCATGAACTAGTGAAAGCCCTGCCACAATAGGCGGGCTATTCGGGAACTTCTGGGAGAACTTTTCTATCGCAGGCAGCATTTGTTGAGCAGTGGCTCGCGCGCCGGCAATGTCGCCGGCACATTCCTGGGCGACGACCAGAGCCCCTTGATCAAAGAGGCTTTCGATGGCAGGCAGGTCGCGAGATCCAGTGAGTCGGGTATTAATCCATCGAATGGCCTCATCGCAATGGCGCTCTAGAAACAACTGGTTAATCTTTGTTCCGAGGACAGGAAATGAATGGGTCTGTTGGTTTATGCCAGCCAACAATTTCCCGGCTTGTTCCAGGTTACCCTCGGCTTGATAAACTCTTGCCTCGGACGCGATGGCGTTGGGCTCATTCGGGACAATGTCCAGCATCCTGTCGTACGTTTTTAGCGCAGCCGGGAATTGCCGAAGCCACGCGTAAGTCTCTGCGGCGTTCGCCAGCCATTGAGTGTTGCGCGGATCGAGCGCAAGAGTTTGCTCCCAGTAGGCAACGCTTTGATCCCACTGTCCTTGTCGTCGGGCGATTAAGGCGAGAGCAGCAGGGACTTCGCTGCTGCCTGGCACAAGCTCCTTGACGTGGCCGAACGTTGTTTTGGCAAGCTCGTAATCCCGCAGCACCCAGTACCTGATAGTAAGCCTGCGCAAGCAGGGTTTCGGGCGAGTTCGGTTGGAGTTTTTGCGCGGTGTTGAAGGCCCGCTCCGCCACGTCACGGCGTGCCGGGGTACTATCTAGACCACCAAAATACACCTGAGAATTCGCACGAGAGAGTCTGGCCCAGGCGAGCGCAAACGTGGGATCCAGTTGCACTGACTGTTCGTAAAAGCCGACGACCTTCTCTGAATCGGTGGGAGAGGACACGCGCACTTCAAGAGCCAACCCGCGAAGGTAGGCGTCGTAAGCCTCTGAATTGTTTGTCGGCTTAGCCGCCAGGGCTTGTTGCTCGCCACCAGTCAGCTTCGCTTGCAACGCATCAGCGATTGCTTTGGCCATTTCGCTCTCGACCGCAAAGATGTCGACGAGCTTGCGGTCGTAGGTATCGGCCCACAGATGCGAATCGCTCGCCACCTCGATGAGCTGGACGTTGACGCGCACCTGATCGGCAGCTTTCTGGACGCTGCCTTCCAGGATGTTCGCGACGCCAAGCTGCTTCGCGATCTCGGAGAGATTGCCCGGCTTGCTCTGATATTGCTGCGTTGAAGTGCGCGAGATCACTTTCAAATCGGCAATCTTCGCGAGCCTCGTGATAATCTCATCCTGAATACCTGACGCGAAATAGGCGTTTTCCGGATCGCGGCTCAGGTTGTCGAACGGCAACACGGCAATTGATTTTGAGGAAACCTCAGCTAATACGCTTTGCTTCGTAGATGCGGTGAAGCGGCCAAGGAAGAACAGGCCGGCCGACAGCGCTCCTGCGATCAAAACCACGTAAATCCACGCGCGACTTCGTGATCGTTGCGCGGGAACTGCATCGGCAACTTCAGTTCGCTTCAAACCTTCCGGTGTGAGCTCAAACGCCCACGCGATCACGAGTGCGATTGGAAAACCGATGATAATCAGCAGCACGACAAGCCGCACCGCCCAATTCGGAATTTCGAAGAACGGGAAAACCTGCGTTGCGACTTGAATCAAAAACCACGCGACGACCGCGTAGGCGACAGCGACTTTGTAAACATTCCGCCGCTTCAGCTCAGTGAAGAATTTTTCCAGATTCATCTCTGATGAACATTGCGGCCCTACTTTGGCCGCAAACGGAAAGATGTCGATCTTTGCGTGCCAGCGCCCGCGATTGCCCGGTCATAAGTGATTGGTGAAAAGTGATTGGTGGAAAACGCACAGAGGACGGCTGCTTTCCTCGAAGGACATACTTCTGGACCTTGCCGGTCGCTGTTTTTGGCAGCTCGGCCTATCGGCGACGTTGAATCGTTAAAAGCGTTACATCGTTACAACGTTGTGAAAACACCAGCCGTCGGAGTCGTCACTGTTTGGAAATGGCCGGCTGCGTTTAAGACGACAAATGCGTTAGGTTCAATTCGCGATGAGTAACCGTCGCTCCGGCCGATATGGAAATACTTCCGGAATCTCGCCCTCTCGAAGCTTCCGTTGCACGCTGCGCCAGAAATCCGGATGAAATAAATCCGAGTGCTGTTCGAGCAGCGCGGCACGCGCCGGTCCGGGCAGGCTGAGAAAATTCGGAAATTCTTCTGGAAACACGTCATTCGCGCGCACGGAGAACCACGGCTCGGCCGATATTTCTTCCTCATACGTGGTGGCCTGTGGCAGATCGCGAAAATTGCAATCGGTTAGAAAACATAGCTCATCGTAATCGTAGAAGACGACCCGGCCCCGCCGCGTGACGCCGAAGTTTTTCGTCAGCAGATCGCCCGGAAAAATGTTCGACACGGCCAGATCCTTGATGGCTTGGCCGTAATCGCGAGCGGCGGCTGCACTCTGAGTCGCATCGGCTTCGGCCAAGAAAATGTTAAGCGGACGAACACGACGCTCGACGTAAGCATGAGCGATAACGACATCGTCGCTTTCCAGCCGCACCGTCTTTCCGGCCGCGCGGAGCAAATCTTCCAGGAGGGCCGCCTCGAATCGATTCCTTGGGATGCGGAGATGCTCGAACTCGTACGCTTCCACCAAACGTCCGGCACGATCGTGCTCGAAGACCAGCTTGTAACGGCGCATCACCTCGCTTGGAGTGGTATCCTTGGGAAGATCGAATCGGTCCTTGATTACCTTAAAAACGACATCGTAGCTGGGCAAAGTGAAGACGAGCATGACCATTCCGGGCGTGCCTTCGGCCGTTTTGAAACGGTCGGCCGAGGCGTTCATCTGCGCTATGAAATCGCGATAAAACTCCGTTTTGGCATGTCGGTTAAAACCGATTTCATTGTAGAGATCGGCTAAACGTTTGAGCGGCATCAGCTGCCGCAAGGAATGCACCAGGGCGTGCGGACAATCGGCGTTTACTCGGAAATAAGCACGCGTGTATGAGAAAAGAATCGACAGATCCGCTTCGCCGAAGAGCACGGCATCGAGCGTGATGCCGCGTTCACCTTCATGGCGCAGACAAAAGGCCAGAGGTAACCCGACGCCATCGCCACCATCGCGAATCGCGCGACCGACAAGGTAGGAGCCGCCGCCCCGATAAAAAGCGCGGTTAATCATTTCGAGGCGCACCTTGGAAACTCTCTGGCCAGGACCGGGAAATTCCGCCTCGATTCGCTCCGCCGCCAGGGCCACCGAGACCCCCAGCTCGTTCCAGCATTCGGCTGCGAATCCGCCCGCTTCGGGATCGGTTAGCGCCGCCGAGATCAATTCCGGAAGGGCTGCTCCGGAATAAATTCGAAGAACGTCGAGAGGCGAACTTGTGGGCGGCGCATCGAAATCGGAATCGACGAACTCGATTGCCTGATCCACTCCTTCCGTCGCAAAAACGCGGCGGGTAACTGAATTGAAAAAACTCTCGCCGATTTCCCAGCGGATCGATTGCGCGATGAGCGAGGAGTAGACGGCCTTGGTCGCCTGCCAGACGGAGCGTTCACGCAAACGCGCACCCAACAAGCTTTCGACGCGATTCGTTAGGCCATCGAGCACGCGCGAATAAAGATGCAGTCTCTCGACCGCGTCGTTGTAGCTGCCGCGCCAGTCGCGCGCCAGAAAACGATCGCGCGCCCGCTGCGTGATCTCGTCGAAGCGCGCCATGTAATCGCGGAATGCGTTCCGCGCCTCCTCTGCGCAAAGCGCGGCCAGGCGGCTGTCGGTTAAAGCCGCGGCTGCCGACGAAGCCGTCTCTGCCCGGTTCACTGAAACTGTTCTTGTTCGGTTGAACCTCGCAATGCCGTGGTGGAGGAATGACCGGCGGCGATAACCTGAGCGACATCGTCGAAGTAGCCGGTGCCCACTTCGTCTTGATGCTTGGTCGCACTGTATCCATGTTTTTCGGCGGCGAACTCCGCCTCTTGCAGTTCCGCATACGCCTCCATTCCTCGATCGCGATAGCCTTGCGCGAGTTGAAACATGCTGTAATTGAGCGCGTGGAAACCGGCCAGGGTAACGAATTGGAATTTGTAGCCCATCGCCCCGAGTTCACGTTGAAACTTTGCGATACTTCCGCTATCGAGATGCAAGGTTATCACTTCTTGTATTGGAGCGAGAAAGAATCAAGATCTATAACATGCCCACATTTCCGGAAGAACGTGAAGATTGAGGAGGGGTCAAGAGCATTCGACGAATGCAGCGGTTTAGTTCAACGCGCGAGACGGAACGCGGATCACCGAGAATCTCGATTTTGTTGTCTGAACCAAGGAGTGCCCTTATGAGATCGTTCGAACAGGAAATCAACGAGACCCAAGAGTGGTTCAACAGCCCCCGATTCGCGGGGATCGTTCGCCCGTATACCGCGCGTCAGGTGGTCGAGCAGCGCGGCACCATCGGCCACGACTACACGATAGCGCGTGAGGCGGCCGCAGCGTTTTACGATCGCTTGTGCGAACTGTTCGCGGAGCGCAAGAGCATCACCACCTTTGGCCCGTACTCGCCGGGGCAGGCGGTGGCGATGAAGCGGATGGGGATCGAGGCGATCTACCTCGGTGGCTGGGCGACCTCCGCCAAAGGCGGAACGAGCGAGGACCCGGGGCCCGATCTCGCCAGCTATCCGCTCAGCCAGGTGCCCGACGAAGCAGCGACGCTCGTGCGGGCCCTGCTTTCGGCGGATCGCAACCAGCAGTATCTGCGTTCGCGGATGACTGAGGCGCAGCGCGCCGCGACGAAGGCTCAGGATTTTCGGCCGTTCATCATCGCCGACGCCGACACCGGCCACGGCGGCGATCCACACGTGCGCAACTTGATCCGCCGCTTCGTGGAAGCCGGCATTCCAGGCTACCACATCGAAGACCAGCGTCCCGGCACCAAGAAGTGCGGCCATCAGGGCGGCAAAGTGCTTGTGGCGCAGGACGAGCAGAACAAGCGACTGAACGCGGCCCGCTTCCAGCTCGACGTCATGGGCGTTCCCGGCCTCATCGTCGCCCGCACCGACGCCGAAGCCGCCAACCTGATCGAAGGTCGCGGCGATGAACGCGATCAACCTTTCCTGGTTGGAGCGACGAACCCCGACGTGCCAGCCTACAAGCCGTGCTTCCTGGCGTTGATCCAGCATTTTCACGAGCTGGGAGTCGCCGAACTCACCGGCCATCTCCTGTACGCCATACCGGCCGGAGAGCACACCGTCGCCCGGGAATGGCTGGAGCGCCGGGGCATTCTGGCGCAGGCCGCCGAAGCCGTGGCGTCGTTTCGGGAGGGGAAAGAGACCTCGATTGATGCGATGTTCGACCGGATCACCGCCCGCTTCCTCGACGCCTGGGAGGATGACGCCCAACTGAACACCTTCGGGGAGGCGGTTGCCGAAGTGATCGAATTCCGGTCGAGCGAAGGTGAACCGGTCGAGACAAGCGTCGACGACTGGCGGCGCTTCGCCGCGCGCGCCTCCCTCTACGCCGCCCGCGAGAAGGCGCACGAACTCGGCGTTGACGTGGACTGGGACTGCGAGGCGGCTAGGACGCCCGAAGGGTACTACCAAGTGCGCGGCGGTATTCCGTACGCCATCGCCAAGTCGTTTGCGGCGGCGCCCTTCGCCGACCTGCTCTGGATGGAGACCAAGACCGCCAACCTCGATGACGCGCGCGAGTTCGCCGAGGCGATTCACTCGGAGTTTCCCGACAAGATGCTCGCCTACAACCTCTCGCCGTCGTTCAGTTGGGACACCACCGGCATGAGCGACGAGGAAATGCGAAGCTTTCCCGAGGAACTCGGCAAGCTGGGCTTCGTCTTCAACTTCATCACCTACGGCGGTCACCAGATCGACGGCCTCGCGGCCGAGGAGTTCACAATGGCCCTCAAGCAGGACGGCATGCTCGCCCTCGCCCGCCTGCAACGAAAACTCCGCATGGTCGATTCTCCCTACAGGACGCCCCAGACCCTCGTCGGCGGACCGCGTGCGGACGCCGCATTGGCCGCTACGTCGGGACGCACCGCGACGACCATGGCAATGGGCAAGGGCTCGACCCAGCATCAGCACCTGATACAGACCGAGGTCCCCAAGAAGCTCCTTGAAGAATGGCTGGCGATGTGGACGCGGTACTATAAGCTCCCCGGCAAGCTCCGCGTCCAGATGCGGCCCCACCGCGCCGGCTCGGAGTTACTCGAACTCGGAGTCTACGACGAGGGGGAGGAGAAGCTCGCCAACGTCATCTTCGCCCCCATCCACGACCGGCGTGGCCGCAGCATCCTCTCGGTGCGCGACCAGAACACCTTTGCGGACTCACTGCGCAAGAAGCGCCTAATGACCCTCGTCCACCTCTTCCTGGTGCACCGCTTCAAGGCGGACTCGGTGCACTACGTCACCCCCACCGAGGACAACCAGTACCAGGTCGCAAAGATGAGGTCTCACGGCATCTTCAGCGAGGTCAACACCGAGGTCGGCCAAATCATCGTCGCCGACGTCAACCACCAGGGGATCTCCGAGTTTTTGGCGCCGGATCAAGAGGCGTTGCGGAGACTGATTCGCAAGGAGAGATAGGGGTTTCGGCGCTCGGCGATCAATCAAGGGCTGATACGCAGTCCCAACTCCAACTAGCTTTGCTGAGATGGTGAGCCTGATGCAATCAGCATGCGAGGCTTCGCAGCCCGTTCACACGATTCCAGAATGGGATCAGTGCTGTGAGGATCAATCAGCGTGGCGTTCATTCACGCCTTTGCCACCTGCCACCCGCTGCGGTAGATCGCTTTCAATCCTGCCCTAACTTGCTGAAGCGCCTGGTTCCCGGTGAGCGCGCCGAGAGCGTTGATGAAGGGTTCAGCTTGGAGCAAACTCCAAAGCTTTTCCGCGCCGCGCCGCGCCAGGGTCTGTTCAATAATAACGCTGCCTTGCAGGCGCCGAACATCGCTGACTGAGTAATTGCGCGTGACTCCCTTCCAGCGGGGATTATTGGCCCAATCATGATCGGCTTTTTTCATTTCGTCCCGGTTGTTTTCGACACCGGAATTGCCTTTCCCTTTTGCTTTGCTCGTCCCGCTCATCTTTTTTGGGATTGCCGATTAGCCAGGTGTTGATCGTCGGCGCCTCGTCGGCCGCGGCGGGTGTTAGTCGAGCTTCTCATAGCCGGGTAAGGTAAGGAATTCGGCAAACTCGTCGTCAGTCGTAATCCGGTCGAAGAGTTCGCGCGCCACGTCGAATTTGCCATTGGCGAAACGTTTCTCTCCCATCTGCGTTTTGATTTTCGCCAGCTCTTCGTTTAGCACGCTGCGAAATAACTCCTTCGTCACCTTCCGGCCATCGTCGAGCACGCCGCGAGGATGGCGGATCCATTGCCAGACCTGCGCGCGTGAAATTTCCGCAGTGGCTGCGTCTTCCATCAAATTAAAGATCGGCACAGCTCCACTCCCGCGCAGCCAGGCCTCAAGATATTGAACACCGACACTGACGTTGGTGCGCAAGCCTTCTTCGGTGATTGGTCCGCTCGGTCCGAAATCGAGGAGGCCTTTGCTCGTGACATTCACGTCATCGCGTTTGCGGTCGATTTGATTTGCTTGTGGCATGATGGCGTTGAAGGCCTCGAGCGCGAGCTGCACCATGCCGGGATGCGCCACCCACGTGCCGTCGTGGCCGTCGTTTGCTTCTCGCTCCTTATCGGCGCGCACCTTGGCAAAAGCTTCTTCGTTCGCCTTTGGGTTGTTTTTGACCGGAATCTGCGCAGCCATCCCGCCCATCGCGAAAGTGGCTCGCCGATGGCACGTCTTAATGCAGAGCAGTGAGTACGAATGCATGAAATGCGTGGTCATGGTGATCAAGGCGCGGTCGGCCAGCAGGAAATCGCGCTTGTTCCGGAACCGTTTAATACACGAGAAGATGTAGTCCCAGCGGCCACAGTTGAGCCCGGATGAATGATCGCGTAATTCGTATAGAATTTCGTCCATTTCGAAGGCGGCCGGAATTGTCTCGATCAAGACCGTGGCGCGAATAGTCCCGTATGGAATGCCGAGTTCTTCCTGCGCCAACTTGAAGACGTCGTTCCAAATGCGCGCCTCGAGGTGGCTCTCCATTTTGGGGAGATAGAAATAGGGACCGCTTCCACGCGCGATCAGTTCCTGCGCGTTGTGGTAAAAAAACAATCCAAAGTCGAAAAAGCCCCCCGCAACAGATTCGCCATCGATCAGCACATGTTTCTCCACCAGATGCCAGCCGCGCGGCCGGGGCATAAGCACGGCGACTTGCTCATTGAGCTTGTACTCTTTTCCTTCGGGATTGGTGAAATTAATTGTGCCGCGAATGGCGTCGCGCAAATTGATTTGACCTTCCACCATGTTCCTCCAGGTCGGCGCGTTCGCGTCTTCAAAATCCGCCATGAAAATCTTTGCGCCGGAATTCAGCGCGTTGATAACCATCTTGCGATCAGTCGGCCCGGTGATTTCGACCCGGCGGTCCTGGATGTCGCTCGGGATCGGCGCACACTTCCAGTCGCCTTCGCGGATCTGTTTCGTCTCGGGCAAGAACTCGAGACCTTCGCCCTGATCAAGCCGTTTCTGCCGTTCCTGCCGGTGCTCGAGACATTGCTTGCGCCGCGCGCCGAATTGACGTTGCAGCTTTGCGACAAAGGCGAGCGCCTCCGGAGTTAAGATTTCAGAAAAAGCCGGCGTTATCTCTCCCAAGACCTCGACGCCATTGGGTAAGGGGCTGCGACTTTCCTTAGCCACGTTCGAACGAGTGGTCATAAAGATCAAAACACTACCTTACAATTCGCAGCCGCGCTGATACTTTCGAGGGGGGCAAAGCGGGGTCGCATCCATATTTCTAACATTTGACCCGAAATCAGAAGACCGAGGACAGAGGGCTTTTCTTTTTGCTGTTTGCGTTCTTGTCTACTATTCGCGGGCAACACAGGACGAGTGAAGGAAATAAAATGTCTACGAGGAGAAGTCGCTTGATTGCGCAACGCTGCATCATCATCGCGCTGGCGGTGATAGCGCAGCGATTTTTCGGACCGGAGAGAAAGGGGTCGGTCCTTTTTTCTTGCATTTCTGCGGAGGCGTCAAGAGCGGCGGTCAGGCGCCCGAGGTTCGTTTCCAGGCCAGCATCCGCGTAAAAGCTTTGCTCACGCGGTTCCTTTTCTCTTCCACGCAAGCATGATTCCATCGCGAACAGCAGTAGTGGAGAATTATTCGGAGAACAGTTCGATCGCGTCGATCAGGGATTCGGCGATCGCTTCTTTCGAAAGCCAGCGCTGCAAACCGTCGCCTGCGTTTTCATGCTGGCTCGGCGCCAAAAGAAAAACCTGGGTGCCATCGAGCCGGATCTTGGTCAGGATCTCGAAGACGGATGTTTCCGAATTGACGACGGCGTAGTCCTGGGACGCGATCTCCGCCACGGTGGTGTCCTGCCGCGGACGCCGGATCGCTTGCAAGGCCATGTTGATAGGGATGACGCCGGCGATTTTTGTTTGGTCCATGACAAGGAAACATGCATCCGCGGGATACGAAGGCAGGATGATGGCAAGCTCGGGCAAGGTCATATCGGCGGGCAATCTGACGAGGCCGCCGTGCTTCAATTCGCGGGCCGGTTTCATGTACTGGATGTTGGCCTGCATGGCGCTCGGCATGTGGTGTCCGCGCCGGGTGAGTTTCAGTGTGTAAATGCTTTCGTTGGAAATCATTTTTCGGACGCCGTAGGCGATCGCGACCGTGGTCGTCATCGGCACGATGACTCCGTAGTCGAGAGTCATTTCGAAGATCATGACGATGGCGGTGATGGCCGCGCCGGTGGTCCCGCCGACGATGCCGGCCATTCCGACAACGGCGAAGGCGGCTGGGCTGATGGTGATGCCGGGAAAAAAATGTTGGAGGAGAATGCCATAGGCGCTGCCGAAGGTTGCGCCGAGGAAAAGCGCGGGAGAAAAAACGCCACCGGACGCGCCGGAGCCGAGGGTGAGTGAAGTTGCGAAAAGTTTGAGCGCGAAAAGAAGAAGAAGAAGCCAGAAGGAGTTGAGGGTGCCGGACAGGACGTTCTGGATGGTGGAGTAACCGACACCTTCAATGTGGTAGGCGCCGGTGTTGACGAGAAGAAGATACATCAGGATGCCGAGCAGAAGCATGCCGCTGGCGTGGCGCAGATAGGGGTTGCGAATCTTGGCGTCGAAAAAATCTTCGAAGGCGTAGATCGACCGAATGTAAACGACTGAGATGAGGCCGATGATTAAACCCAGCCCGACATAAGCGAGGAGGAGGATCGGATGGGTGAGATGAAAGTAACTGATCCGCAATTCAGGAATGGCGAAGGCGGGGTTAGGCCCAAAGAAAAAGCGGCCGACGTAACTGGCACTGGCGGTGGCGATGACGACCGGCACAAGAGTCCAGACGCTGACTTCGTGAAGCAAAAGCTCGGCGGCGAAAAGTACGCCGCCGATGGGAGTGTTAAAGGTCGCGGCTATTCCGGCGCCGGCGCCGGCGGCGATCAAAGTGGTGCGTTGCCAGGCGGGAAGGCGCAGCCATTGGCCGACAGTCGAACCGAAGGCCGAGCCGATCTGTATAATGGGACCTTCGCGACCGACTGATCCTCCGCTGCCGATCGACAGCGCGGACGCGAATGATTTGATCACCGCAACGACGGGTCGAATGATGCTCTTATTATAATAGATGGCGTCCATGACTTCAGGCACGCCGTGGCCGCGCGCTTCCGGCGCGAAAGTCCGCACCAGCCAGGTAACACCCATCCCGCCGATGACCGGCACAAAAATGACCAGCGGTCCCCAAGGACTTGGCGGCGTGTAGACGCTCGAATCGTAAAAAAAGGAAATCTTCCCGAGAAAAAACAGGTTGTGGAAAAACGCGATCATCCCGCGAAAAAGGAAAGCACCGAAACCGCCCACCAGTCCGATGACCATCGCCAGCAGCCAAAAATGCCACGGCGAAAGCGCTGTCTTCGGGCGCGTACCTTTCGCCGCTGAAGGCAACCGCACTGGTGTTTTCGTGTGTTGTTCAGTCACGGCAGAAGACATTCCGAGCCTTGCTGGGCCAGGTACGCCTCCGATTTTATCATTCCCCAGCGGAATGACTTTTCTTTTATTCGGACGAACCGGTTGGCGGTCAGAAGCGATGTTGGATCGACGATGCGACTGGCCGTTATGCCTGTGGTCGCTCGAAAAAACGTGTACATCATGCAAACCCAAAGAAGGGCATGCCATCGCGCGAAAGGCTGAATTGGGACAGTGAAATCGGCCAGCAGCCAGACCGCGCCGGCGGAAGCAGCCCCGCTCAGCTTCGAGATGATCTCTTCCAGCTGATCAAGTCGAAAGCAATCCAGAAAAAAGTGGGTTGCCAAAAGGTCATACCGCGCGTGCAGCGACCAACACAGAATATCACGTTGCAGGAAACGAACGTGCGAAAGCGATTCCGGACATTTCCGTTCGACGCGACGGCGAGCTATCCGCAACATATCACGACTGGCATCGATACAGTCGATATCGATTTTGGGGTGAACGCGCAGTAATTCACAAAGAAATCGTCCATTACCTTCGCCAATAATCAACGCGCGTTTTGGCCGCGGGGTTTTATCGATCCAAAAAGTTCGTGCGCGTTGCAACGCGTTGCCGAATGACGCTGTTTCCAGCCAGCGATAGTGCGACGCGATCCGGTCGAAGCTCACGAGAATTTTTCGGCCAGCAAGAACGCAAATGGCGTAAGCAAAACGAGATCGGCCAATGCCGTTCGCTCGTCACGCGAAACCGGAGCGAAGTGCAGAACCCATAACAAGCCCGAGCTGATAGCGAGGGACGAAGCGAGCACGAGATCAAGTTCGCCGAAGAGAAACAAGATTACCGAAAGCGACAAAGCGACGATTAGCGCACTTCGCCCAAGATCTTCCAGAGCGCGCGAGCGCGTCGCAGCCGAGTGTTTGGCCTGCTCTAAATCAAGTTCGCGTTCCCAAGTGGCGATGCTGATGCAGTTCAGCGAGCAAAGGATTGCAAAGAGTCCGGCCGCGCCCGCGAAAGCGATTGTCGACTCAAGGTCCGCGCCGCGCAGCGATCCGGCAACAAGGGTCCCGCTGGCAAAAACAGATCCGATGATGATTTCTTTGATCGGCACTGCTTCCCAAATCTTGCTAAAGCGCCAGTTCATCGCCAGGTAACAAAGAGCAATCGTTCCGAGAATAAATCCCCTGAATATTGTCCGATTATCCAATCGATCGAAAATGATTCCGGCATCGGCGATTGCCACTCCGCTCATCAATACCACCCACCACTTGCGATGATCGATGCAAAACTGCTGACGGATCGATTTCGGAACCTTGGGGCCGAGTGAGACGGAATCGGCAAACCGGTCGATCAAATAAATAAGCCAGGCCGTGAAAAATAATGCGACTCTGCTCGCCGCCGGCACTGCCGTCAAAAACGCACGCGAAAACAAGAATTGCCACGCGATCGCGACGAAGGGCGCATCAAGGCAGCAAACGCTTAACCACAGCAAAGGCCTCTTCTCGATGCCAAGCGCGTCCGAGTCGGACTGAATCTCGGGGACGATTTCCGGCCGAGCGACAATTGCTCGCTCCATCACGATGATTTCACCCATTTCTCCGCTTCCGTCTGTTTCGATAAATCAAAATAGCGCACATCCGCCCCAACAAACCACGACGCGATTTTTGTCACCCATTCCTGCCATTTCTTCCCCCCGACCATTGCAACTCGTTCCACTTGCGCGCCGTGCTTCCGGTCGAATTGAAGATCATCCCAGGCCGCGCCCGGCTCCCAACCATGAAAATCCTTCATCGCAAAAAGAAGCCGCACCTTCCCATGGCGCGCGATCGTAGCCTTCCAGCTCGGGATCAATTTGTCATAATCGTCCTGCGTCAGTTTTCCAGTTACTTCAAAGCGCACAATATTTTCCTTCCCTTCGGTGATGGTATGCATTTCTTCCGCGAGAATGTATCGCTCATGAAAACGATATTGCGGACAAAAACAAAAATTAAACGATGATTTTGTAGCCGACGCGGTGCAGTTGGGGAAGAAGCCCCATTTTTTCGGCAACGTCGTAGCCGACTCCCCAGAAGTCGATCATATACCCTCCTGCGCGCAAATGGGATGCTTGCTCAATCAATATCGGCTCGAATCCGCGACGATGAAGCCAGCCAATAGGCGAGCGTTAATCCGGCGATTCCTGCGCCGGAAATCAAAATTGGAGATCGTTTCATATCATCTGGACACGGGCCGCTGCGAAGGTCGACTGATGCGCCAAATCCCGCGTCGGCGTTCGCACCTTTGGTTTCAGTATCCCAATCCGCTTCTACGCATGTGCCAACCGTCGGCACTGTTCTCACAAAAGGAATATACCGGTCAGTTTCGCGAGCGCGCCAAACGAGCCGATCTTTCTTTAGAGTGACAGAGCGAAATCACTGCTATTTCTTTTCGTCGTGAATGATGTTGACGGGTGTCCCTTTGCGAATGAGCACTTCTAATTGAGAAATGTCGTCCTTTAGCATTGCGATGCCTTGCGGGGGACCTTCCGTGCCGGACGCGTTGGCATCCTCATTTTTCACATCGATTTCGGAATCGACGCTGTCGTTGTTTTCTTCAACGCCATAAAGCACGTATCCTGCGCGACCCAGATAAATCCGCGGCATCGCGCCCTGAGCCGATGGTCCATTCGCCGCGAGCGGGCGGCCGTCTTTCCAAAACGATTTTGCTTTCACTTCCATTTTTACCGGTGGTTTTCGTGATGGCGGCAACTCGACATCGGCGATTGGATATTGAGTAAAGAAGCCGCGACTGTCGTGCACCACGACGCGTTCGCGTGGCAAATCGATGGTGATGGTAAAATCCAGCGGCGGCACCAACAATTTTTCGCCGGGCCGAATCAATGTGGACTCGAGTTTGTTCACGCGCATGATGGCGACGGCACTCGATTTCAGCCGGCGCGCGATCAAGGAAAGGGCGTCGCCACGCTTGACGACGTATTCCGTCTTGCGCGGCGAAGGTACGGTCGAGAAAAAAATCTGGGTGTTAGTCTCGCCGAGGAGATCGCGCAGTTCCTGAGTGACAGGCGAACGCGGCGCGGTGGTAAGCGCTTCGACAATAACGGCGCGCGCCTTCTCCAATTGGCCGGCGTGAACAAGGTCGCGCGCGTGCTTTAGTTTGCCGACATTGGGATGAACGTAGGTGACCCAGGGGATGGACTCGAAATGCTTCAAGCCCGGCGGACGCAAGATAACGCGCGTGAAATAAATCACACCGGTGAGGATCACGGCCCCGAGCAGACCGACAATCATCTTTTGCCACATCGACATCATCAGGTTTGACAAAGTTACTGCCGCGATCGTTGCGGCGTAAAAGCTTTGCTCACGCGGTTCCTTTTCTCTTCCACGCCAACATGATTCCGTCGCGTACTGTTAAACAAACGTTCTCGACGCGTGGGTCGGATTGCACGAGCCGGTTAAAAGCAACGATGCTGCGAGTGTCCTGATCTTTTGGTTCGATGACTTTGCCGCTCCACAAAACGTTGTCGGCCACAATCAAGCCGCCGGGTTTCACCAAGGGAAAACAGGTCTCGTAATAATTTGAGTAGTTGACCTTGTCGGCATCGATAAATACCAGATCCAACGGACCGGTTAACGTTTTGATTGTGTCCAAGGCCGGTCCCATCCGGATCGCGATCTTGTGTCCATGCGGACTCTGGTCAAAATATTTTCTCGCGATCGCTTCCGCTTTGGGATCGATTTCGCACGTGATGAGACGCCCTTCATCCGGCAGGGCTTCCGCCATCATGAGCGTGCTGTAACCGGTAAACATTCCGAGCTCCAGAATCTTCCGGGCGCTGGTCAGGCGAACAAGCATCTGCAAGAAACGTCCTTCGATCAGCCCAACCTGCATCTCGGGCGATTGCATTTCGCGATAAGTCTCCTCGCGAAGATGGGTATATAAATCCGTCTCCGGCTCGGTGTGATCCTGGGCAAACTGCTCAACCGCGATATCGATGAAGCGAATCATTTTTCCAAAGTCATCCGCCTTCGCTAAAGCTACGGCGGGATTCGTCCGTTGGCGAAGAGATCAGAGGTCAGATAGAAGCCAAAAGGTGAAATGCCGAGATGCTGAAATCCTCAGCGGGCTGGGAGCATCGACATCTTAACTGCTGACGGATAAGGTCTGACAGGCGATGGTGCACTACACGTATTGGCAGGCGTTGGGTGGCGGAATTCTGATTGGATTCGCCAGCCTGATCGCGACTATTTTGAGCGGAAAGATTCCAGGGATCTCCGGAGTGTTCGGTAGGCTTCTTGTGCCGGCTACGCCGGATAAGACATGGCGATTTGTTTTCCTCATCGGCTTGGTCGGCGGCGCGGCATTGAGTTTTTCTCTTTGGGATAGTGCAGCGCTTTTTCGTCCGTCGCGTCCGCTGTGGATAATGGGTCTGGCGGGGTTGCTCGTCGGATTTGGGACACGACTAGGCGGCGGGTGCACCAGTGGTCACGGGGTGTGCGGTGTCGGACGCGGTCAGAAAGATTCGATTGCCGCGACTTGTATTTTTGTCGCGCTCGGAATGACGACGGTCCTGGTCTACGACCATGTGCTCTCATGAAAGCTGGAAAATTAATGGTGATTTTTATCGCCGGCGAGTTGTTTGGGACCGGGCTGGCCATCTCCGGAATGACGGATCCAGCTCGGGTCATCGGATTTCTTGATGTGTTTGGAAAATGGGATCCGGCGTTGTTGTTTGTTATGGCGGGAGCGGTCGTGGTTTATGGAATTGGGATGTTGATCTTGCAGAGAATGGGAGGCGATAAGCTGCCTAAAGAAACGGGTCGAATCGATCGAAGGCTCGTAATCGGAGCTGCGATTTTTGGAATTGGTTGGGGGCTTGGAGGCTTTTGTCCGGGACCATCGCTGGCCAATCTTGGCGCGCTTCGGATGGAAGCGTTGATCTTTGTTCCGGCGATGGCGATCGGGATGTTGTTGGCGCAGCGATTCTTCGGGGCGGATATCTAATTGACCAAGCAGAAGGATCTGAATAGAATCGATTCACGGCAATGGAGTTTGCCTTCTGCCCCGAAAGCATTCGGGGCAGTAAACCGCGCAAGCTAATGACTCCTTCCAAGCGGAAAGGAGTTTTTTATGGTCAATTACATCTTCGTCATGCTGGGCGGGGCGCTCGGAACGGGCGCTCGGTTTTGGGCTTCCGGTTTTGTGGCCCAACGATTTGGTGAATTTTTTCCGTTCGGCACGCTGGCGGTCAACGTGACCGGTTGTTTCGTCGCCGGCTTCTTCGCCGCACTGGCTGATCCGGGAAGTCCGTTTCTGGTTCCATCGCGGTTCCGGCAATTTTTCATGATCGGCGTGTGCGGCGGCTACACCACTTTCTCATCCTTCAGTTTGCAGACTCTCGATCTTGCGCAGGATGGTGATTGGCTGAAAGCCGGCCTGAATGCACTACTCTCCTTCAGTTGCTGCCTTGTTGCCGTTTGGCTCGGACGAATTCTCGCGCTCGCCTTGTTACCCAAATAGAAAGCCCACTTATGCATCTACCTGAAGACGCTGTTCTGTTGCGAATTTTTATTGGCGAAAGCGATCGGTGCCAGCATCGCCCGCTTTACGAAGCGATTGTGATGAAAGCGCGCGAAATGCATCTGGCCGGCGCAACGGTCCTGCGTGGCCCGATGGGTTTTGGTAAATCGAGCCGACTGCACACCGCGAAAATTCTTCGGCTTTCCATGGATCTGCCGATCGTGATCGAGATCGTCGAGAGCGAAGAAAAGGTGAACGAATTTCTGCCCGTGCTCGACGAAATGATGGGCGGCGGCCTGGTTACGCTCGAAAAAGTCAAAGTGATCCATTATCGCCACCAGGACAGAAAGTGACCCGAAGAAACTCGAACTTGGAGAGAAACACCATTCTGCGCGAAACTGCGACGTGAAAACGCTTGGGATCATCGGCGGACTCGGGCCAGAGAGCACGATAGATTATTACCAGACGATCATCGCGCTCTATCGAGAAAAGGCCGGCGATGACAGTTATCCGCAGTTTTTCATTAACAGCGTGGATTTGAACCAGGTGCGGAGGCCGGTTATCGCCGGCGACCTTTCGCGCCTGGCCATAAACATTGTTGAGGAAATCGAGAAGCTCGCTCGCGCCGGCGCGGACTTCGGATTAATCGCGGCCAACACGCCACACATCGCGTTCGACCAAATCGCGGAGCGTTCACCCATCCCGCTTATCAGCATCGTGGAAGCGACCTGCGCCTTCGCGAAAGATCGGCAATGCAAAAGGCTCGCAATCTTCGGCACCAGGTTCACCATGAACGGCGAATTTTATTCGCAGCCATTCTCACGGGCAGGCATCGAGATCGTTAGGCCAGAATCGGTCGATCAAGATTACATCCACGAGAAATACATGAACGAATTGGTCCCGGGGAAATTCCTGCCCGAAACGCGGACCGGTTTGCTGGCGATTATCGACCGGGTGAAATCGAAGACCGCCATCGACGGCGTGATCCTGGCCGGGACGGAATTGCCGCTGATCCTGCGCGAACCATCACACGATGGGCTTCCACTGCTCAACACGACAAAAATTCATTGTCAGGCGGCAGTGGAAGAGATGTTGTCGTAACGTCAAACGCATCGCTGGCATTGTGGAACTCGGCCAGCCTCCGTTTTATTTGAACTGTCCCAAATTCAACTCGCGATGGTAGGAAAAGAAGCCCTCACCCTACCCTCTCCCAGTGGGAGAGGCGGACGGCGATAGCCGCCGGTGAGGGAAATCTGGGACACTACCGTTTTATTTCTTCTCTATCTGCTGATTTCCTGATTCGATGGCCAGCGATGCATACCCTGCGCGACGCGTTGGTTCCCGGGCTCATAGCCGGCGTCATTTCGATTTTTACCAGTTGGCTTTGGATGGGCCTGATCTTTCATCGGTTTCAACGCGAGACACCGGAAACGTGGCGGCCGGAAGGACCGCGCAATTACGCCGGCGCGAGTCTGCTGCACCTGATCGCCGCCATCGGTGTGGCGTGCTTGTTCACGCTTATGGTCCGCTTCAACGTTGCGGTTTTCGCGATCGGTTACCGCGGGAGTTTTTGTTTTGCTCTCTGTATTTGGGGCGCCCTGGCGCTGCCGATTCTTCTCGACTCTGCCCTCTTCATTCGGCTGCATCCACTTGTTGTGGTCGGAACACTTCTTGATTGGTTCACGACTGTCCTGCTCGCGGCTCTGGCTACGGCCTGGTGGCTGCGGTGAGGTGCAGAAAACGTCCAACTCCGAAAGCTTTCGCGAGCAGGCAGCTCAACGTCCAATTTCTCGAGAATGTCCGGAGTTATTTGGCGAGCACAGTGCGGAGTTGCCTTTTGGCCGCATCGACGTCGCGCTCGCTTTGCTGGCATAACAATATGCCGCGCAGTTTGTCGCCCTGATAATAACGCGCGACGAACTTCTTCTTCGCGTATCCGCCGCTGAGTTCGATCCTCGTGGGTTGCATGCTGAAATCGCCCACAAATTGCAGGCGCAAATCGAACATCTCAGTCGCAAAATATGGGATTTGCTCGTACCGGATCCGCTTTTTCCCGGTCATGTTGGCCCCGGCAATCAACCCCTGCTCGCGTGCGTTGTCCCAATGCGTTTGCCGGCGCATCCCGCCCATCAACCGGTCCGGATAAAACGCCAGATCGCCGATGGCGTAGATTCCTTTTTCTTCGGTTTCGAGAAAATCGGTCACCGGCGATCCGTGCGGACCGGACAACGGCGTGCCGCGAACCAGATCCAAATTCGGCTCCGCGCCGCACGCAACAACTGCGAGTCCTGCCGGCACGCGGTTCCCGCTTTTTGTTTGAATGTTCCGCAGCACCGTCTTGCCTTCGAAGCCATTCAGGCTTTCGCCCATCAGCAACGTGACCCCGTGCTTGGAAAAATACTCGGTTAGCCACGTGCCGGTTTCGGGATCGACATAACGATTCAACAGATACGGGTCCCGATGCATCATACTGACCTTGTGTTTCATTTGGCGCAGGCTCGCCGCCGCTTCGCACGCCAGTAGTCCGCCCCCAACGACCATGATCGTTCTCTCCAGATCAGCCATTTCTTTTAAGGCAAACGCATCGCGCATGTTACGCAGATAAATGACGTTGCCGAGATTGGTGCCCGCAACCGGTGGCCGCGCGGGCCGGCTACCCATGGCGAGACACGCTTTGTTGAACTCAATACTTTCGCCATTGGCCAAAACGGCCACGCGCCTGTCGATGTTGAATTGCGTGACGACGGTCGCGAAGCGCGTCTCGATCTTGTGCGCGCGATACCAACGTTCGTCGTGCTCGATCAGCTTTTTTGCCTCGGCCGATTTGTCCCGCAGAAAACTCTTCGAGAGCAGCCAGCGTCTGTAAGGCGGGAAAATTTCCCCGCCAACCAACGTAACCGAACCACGTTTGTCGTATTTGCGAATGCCTTCACAGGCACTCGCACCGCCGATCCCGGCCCCAACGATGAGATAATCGCGTTGTATCATTGTTCGAAAGGGCTGACGATAAAGAATGAACTTGCCCAATGGCGAGGGAAAAATTTACCGGCTTTTCGACGGGGGCGAAAAGGCGTCAGGCGCGGACTTTGTCGTTACAGACACGAATTTCACTAATTCACACCAATTGATCTGGTAATTGGACGCCCAGTGAAATTTCGTGCCAATTCGTGTCATGCACCGTTTTTACATCTCGCCGGAAGATTGGAATCCGAATGCGCTCGCGTTGAACCAAGCTGAAGCGCATCACGCGCGCGATGTTTTGCGCCTGAAGCAGGGCGATAAAGTAGTCGTCTTCAACGGCCGCGGTCGAGAGGTCACCGCGGAAATTGTCGATCCTGGCCGAGGCGAAATTCGGTTGCGCAAATTGCACCAGAGCGACACGCCGCCATTGCGTTGCCGGATTGTGTTGGCGCAGGCAATCCCGAAAGGCAAAAACATGGAGCTGATTGTGCAAAAGGCGGTCGAGATCGGCGCCTCGGAAATTTTTCCGCTCATCTCCGAACGCACCATTGTCGATCTTGATCAGGCCGAGGCGGCGCAGAAACAAGCGAAATGGCAGACGGTCGCGATCGAAGCGGCTAAACAATGCGGCCAGAACTGGCTCCCGCAGGTTCACCGGCCGCAAAAGCTGAAAAGTTTTTTCGAGCATCGACAATCGTTCGATCTTTCGCTCATCGGGTCGCTTCAACCGGGTGCGCTACATTTAAAAAAAATCCTGGCCGATTACTGCGTCGAACATCGACTCCGACAGCCGTCGCGAGCAGGGCAGCTTCCCGAGCGCGTGCGGATGCTGATTGGCCCGGAGGGAGACTTCACACCGGCCGAGATCGCGCTGGCACGGAGCGATGGTTGCCTACCCATTACGTTGGGTCCAATTGTTCTCCGCGTCGAAACGGCTGCGATCTATTGCCTAAGCGTGCTCTCGTACGAACTGTTGTAAACACTGGGAGACTGAAGAAATACCACGTCGTTTCCTCACCGGCGGCTGCCGCCGTCCGCCTCTCCCAGCGGGAGAGAAATCATGGCGAACTGAACGGCCGCTTCTCTGTCTCCCATTGGGAGAGACGCGCGTGCGAAGCATCGGCAGTGAAGGCAAAGGCTCGGCAGTTTCAAATCCCCCACCCTTCGGCCAGCAAGTCGCGTGTTTCTTCCACGCCGGTGCGCCAGATCCTCATCATTTCTTCATCGCTCCGCTGGTAGAGGCCGCCGTAATTCCCATCTTTTAGATAGGCGCGCAGCGATTTCGGATCAAGCTGCCGGACAAGATCGACATTGCATATCGGCTTTTGCTCCGCCGGCATGGCGATGTTGGCCAGGCGCGTCCAGGGGAAATTCTCCATCCACGAGGCATGTGAAGCGACAGGATCGATGCTCTGCACCTGCGCCCAGACTTTTGGCGCGTTCCACCAATTGTGAAACTTGATTCGGACCGCCGGATGCTCGGCCAGCCATTCGCCGATGAGTCCTTGCGCGGGCACGTTCCCGCCATGTCCGTTTACGATGAGAATTCGTTTGAATCCCTGTTCCGCCACCGCGTCGAGTACATCGCGCAGGATCGACAAATACGTCTCCACGCGCAATGTCACCGTTCCCGGATAAGCGCGAAAATAGGGCGTAATCCCGTAGGCCAGCACAGGAAAAACCGGCACCCCTAACGGTTCCGCTGCTTCCGCCGCGAGTCGCTCGGCCAGAATGCTATCGGTGCTAAGACTCAAATAAGCGTGTTGCTCGGTGCAGCCTAACGGCAAGACCGCGCGGTCGTCCCGCCGGAGATATTCCTCCACCATCATCCAGCTCATCTCGCTGATACGCATCACGACAATGTGACCAGAAACCTCTTCGATGCATATCGAATTGTAGAGGCGTTTGTGTCAGACGCCTGGCGCTTGGCACAAGCGCCGCTACAATTTTGCGATTGGCATTTGCGCCGAAGCCGCGCACGCTTCGCCGCATGAAAATTCTCGCCGTCATTGCCCGCATCCTTCTTGGATTGATCCTCGTTGTATTTGGCGCGAACGCCTTTTTCCGTTTTCTCCCGATGCCACCGCCACCGCCGAATCTGGCTGGCGATTTTTTAAAAGTTTTTTTCGCCAGTGGTTACGTCTATTTCATTGGTGGTTTCCAATGCGTTGCCGGCTTGCTTCTACTGATCGGGCGCTTTGTGCCGCTTGCCCTAACGATCGTGGCGGGAATAGTTATCAACATCCTGATCTTTCATATTCTAATGGCCCCCGAAGGATTTGGTCCCGCAATTGTCGTAACCGTTCTCGAACTGTTCCTGCTCTGGCAATACCGCGCCGCGTTCGTTCCGTTGCTCCGGCCGTAACTGTTTCTGTAGCGGCGGTCTGTGACCGTCGCCATTCTTTCGAGAAAATTTTGCGACGGTCGCAGACCGCCGCTACAAACAGAAGCCTTACCAATTTTTGATCCACTTGCGCTGATCGCCAGTGGTGTCGCCGCCCGTGCTCCAGAGATCAAACGTCGGATTGTAGCCGTAGGCCTGCCCCGCCGCTCTGGCGGTCGAGTAGCCGTATGAATTTCCAAAGGGATCGCGTATTGCCGTCACCGGATCTGTTGAGGGCGAAGCCGGCAACAGCATGCCGGGTTTGAAAGTGAAATATGCTTTTCCTTCAGCTGCGCGATCATCATTCGTATCACCACTTAGTTGCTCATACAGATAAAGACTCGCTGCCGCCGGAGTCGGAGAAACCGCAGGATCGACCTGTTCTGTCCTTGTCGAATCGGTTGGATAAATCCCATTGTCCGCCTTGTAACTTTCCAGCGCGGCGGAGATGGCCGCGATTTCAGTCTCGGCGCGCGAGCGGGCGGCTTTTTTTAAGACGTAACCCACGGTGCTCAAAATCAGTCCGGCCAGGACGATGATGATGGCGATAACAATCAGCAACTCGACGATGGTAAACGCAAACGCGCCTGCCGCGCGAAACGACGAATGGCTTCGCTTCGTTGAATCGTAAATCCGATGTAACGCTGTAACGATGTGACGAATCACGACGCTCGCTTGTTGTTCGTCATTCGTCATTGGAGTTTCGTGATTCCCCGCGCAGCGGGTTCACGTTTGTTGCTGAAGAGTGCTAATGATGCTGATGAGCGGCAGGAAGAGCGCGATCACGATCGTGCCAACAATGAACGCCAGAAACACAATCATCATCGGCTCCAGAACGGAAGTAAGCGCGGCGACTGAATTGTCCACTTCGTCGTCGTAAACCTCGGCGATCTTTAACAGCATTTCCGGAAGCTGACCCGTCTCTTCGCCAACGTCGATCATGCTGATCGCCATTGGGGGAAAGGCCCGGCTGGCTTCGAGTGGTTGCACGATCGATTCGCCTTCGCGAATGCTGTCGTGCACCTGGCCAATCGCGCCGGCGATGACCATGTTGCCGGCGGTCTCGCGCGTGATGTTCAGCGCCTGCAAGATTGGGACGCCGCTGGTGATGAGCGTCCCGAGTGTACGCGAAAAACGCGAGATCGCGGTCTTGCGCAGCAAATCGCCAAACAATGGGACGCCGAGCCTCACCCGATCTGCCATCGCGCGCCCGCCGCCTGTCCGCACGGCGAATTTATACGCCGCTATGCCGGCGACGATTCCGCCTAACAGGACGAGCACATGGTTCTTAACGAAGCCGCTGATTCCGATCACGAAAATCGTGATCGCGGGCAGCGGTTTGTCGCCGAGCATGTCGTGAAAGATCGCTTCGAACTTCGGCACGATGAACACGAGCAGGAACGACAGAATGCCGACGGCCATGGTCAGGACGATGATCGGATAGACCATGGCTGAGGCGACCTTGTTTTTGATCCTGGCCGCCTTCTCCTGAAACTCGGCCAGGCGATTCAGCACAACTTCGAGCACACCGCCGAGCTCGCCCGCTCGAACCATGTTGACGTAAAGATCGTTAAAAATGAACGGATGCTGGGCGAGGCTATCGGAAAACGTGTTCCCGCTCTGAACGGAATCGGCCAGTTTGCCAATCGTGCGTTTCAGGACCGGGTCGCGTTCCTGTTTGGCGAGCACGTTCAGACCGCGCAAAAGTGGAAGCCCGGAATCGATGAGTGTGGCCAGCTGCCGGGTAAAGATCATAAGTACTTTGGGCTTGATCTTTTTGCGCTGGAACAGTGTGACTTCTTTCCGCGCGCCTTTCGCCTTTGGCGCACGGACTGTTCGCGTTTTACCATCACGCCCGGCGGCTTTGCCTTCCTCGTAAACGTTAGTCGGAAAGTAACCCGCCTTTCGCAACTGTCCGATTGCGTCGCTCGTCGAAACCGCGTCGACCAGACCAGTAGATTCCTGGCCCCGGGCGTCGAGAGCGACGTAAGTGAAGCGCGGCATAACAAACAATGACGAATTACCGAATAACGAATGACGAATCAATGTGAAAATGAGCGACGGTTTTACCGAAAATTCGGAATTCCTTCGGCATTCAACATTCGAGCTTCGTCATTTGCTTCACGCGTATTTGGCACCTCCTCAATTGTCGTATCCCCCGCGAAAACGCTGCGAAGACCGTCCTGCCGCAACGTGACCATGCCGAGCTCGATCGCTTTTTGTTTTAATACCACCGTCGGGGCGCGCTGGTTGATCAGCGCGCGCAGCGGGTCGGTGATTTTCATCAGCTCGTAAATCCCGATCCGGCCTTTGTAACCGGTCTCATTGCAGACGTCGCAGCCTTTGCCGCAGTAAGATTCCTTCGCACCGAGGGGTGAGGGAGTGATGGTCAGAGCTTACCATCGACACAAAGGAGATTTTACTCGCATTTTCTCGCTGAAACCGCTTCGATTGTCATCAGTGTCGAAAGTAAGCTGACCCGTATTTGCTCCCCCCTAGAACCTCGAATCAGAGTTCCATGAAAGGATAGGGAAATGAACATAAATACGAAGTTTCTCAGCACAGTCGTCATTCCCTGTTTGATGGCGTGGTTTAGTCAATCGGCAATCGCGCAAAGCGGGACCTGGACTGCCACGGGCAGCCTCAACACCGCACGCGACAATCACACGGCGACGTTGCTGTCCACCGGCAAGGTGCTGGTGGCAGGGGGGTATGATGGCAACGTCTTTCTAACCAGCGCGGAACTGTACGACCCGGTCAGCGGCACGTGGACTGCGACGGGCAGCCTCACCACCAGACGCTACGTGCACACGGCGACGCTGCTGTCCACCGGCAAGGTGCTGGTGGCAGGGGGACGTGACAATAATTTCAATTCTTTGGCCAGCGCGGAACTGTACGACCCCGCTAGCGGGACGTGGACTGCGACGGGCAGCCTCAACACTGGACGCTACACGCACACGGCGACGTTGCTGCCCAACGGCAAGGTCTTGGTGGCAGGGGGACGAGGTACCGGCGACGTCTTTCTTAGCAGCGTGGAACTGTACGACCCAGCCAGTGGGACTTGGACTCTAACGGGCAGCCTCAACACCGTGCGCTGGGCGCACACGGCGACGTTGCTATCCAATGGCAAGGTGCTGGTGGCAGGGGGTTATGATATCAGCGGCTATTCTACCGGCACGGAATTGTACGACCCAGCCAGCGGGAGTTGGACTGCCGCGGGCAGCCTCAACACCGCGCGCGTCTATCACACGGCGACGTTGCTGCCCAACGGCAAGGTGCTGTTGGCAGGGGGATATAATGGCCTCTATCTTACCAGCGCAGAACTGTACGATTCGGCCGGCGGGATGTGGACTGCCACGGGCAGCCTCAACACTGGACGCTACACGCACGCGGCGACGTTGCTGCCTAACGGCCTAGTGCTGGTGGCAGGGGGAGGTGGTACCGGCGGCGTCTTTCTTAGCAGCGCGGAACTGTATGACCCGGCCAGCGGGACTTGGACTGCCACGGGCAGCCTCAACACCGCACGCGGTCAGCCCACGGCGACGTTGCTATCCAACGGCAAGGCGCTTGCGGCTGGGGGATATAACGGCAGCTATGTTGCCAGCGCGGAACTGTACCAAGCTTTGGCACCATTGGAGCTCACCAATGTGGTCTCGCGCAAAACACATGGGAGCGCGGGCGATTTCGATGTCGATCTCCCGCTTACGGGCGCGCCCGGTGTCGATTGCCGGAGCGGTGGCGCCAATGACGAGTATTCGCTCGTGGCTACTTTCACGAACAATGTCGTAAGCGGAAACGCCACCTTCGATAGCGGCATCGGCAGCGTGTCAGGGCCTCCAATTTTTTCTGGCCACACGATGACAGTCAATGTGACCGGAGTTGCAAACATTCAAACCATCACCGTCACCTTGCGTAACGTGACCGATGAGTTTTCCCAGACCTTGCCGGACACCGCTATCAACATGGGTGTGCTAATCGGCGACACGAATGGGAATCGCAGTGTCAGTTCGGCCGATGTCGCACAAACAAAATCGCGGATTGGTCAGGTTGTCGATGCTACGAATTTCCGCTCCGACGTGAATGCGAACGGCACCATTAATGCAGGCGACGTTTCGCTCGTCAAATCGCATCTCGGTGCCGGGTTGCCCTAAGTTCTAAAAGCGGAAGATTCGTCGAAAGCTTTTCGACATTCGAGCTTGGACATTTCCATCACGTGTATTTCAGCACTTCCTCAATGGTCGTATCTCCGGCGAAAATGCTACGGAGACCATCCTGCCGCAATGTGATCATGCCGAGCTCGATTGCCTTTTGTTTTAACACCACCGTCGGCGCGCGCTCGTTGATCAACTCGCGTAGCGGATCGGTGATTTTCATCAGCTCGTAAATCCCGATCCGGCCTTTGTAGCCGGTCTTGCGACATTCATCGCACCCAACCGGATGCATCACTTGCAGATCGTGCGCTTGCCCGGGCTCGATCCCCAACACACGCATCTCGGTGTCGGTCAATTCGCCGGGCTCGCGGCAGTTCTGGCAGAGTCGCCTAACGAGTCGCTGGGCCATGATCGCCCGGACCGAAGACGCCACCAGAAACGGTGGCACGCCGATCTCGATCAAACGCGCCATGGCCGACGGGGCGTCGTTTGTGTGTAGCGTGCTAAAAACCAGATGCCCGGTCAGACTCGCATTCGTCGCGATGCTCGCCGTTTCCAAGTCCCGAATCTCGCCAATCATGATAATGTTCGGCGCCTGACGCAGGATCGAGCGCAGCGCCGCGGGAAACGTCATGCCGATCTCCGTGTTCACCTGCACCTGATTGATCCCGGTCATCTGATATTCCACCGGCTCTTCCACCGTGATGATTTTTCGATCCGGTTTGTTGATGTGATTCAAACAGGCGTAGAGCGTCGTCGTTTTGCCGGAACCGGTCGGCCCGGTCACGAGCAGAATGCCATCCGGCAATTTGATCAGCCGCTCGAATGTCTCCTCGTCGTCACTGAAAAAACCGAGCTCCGGCAGGCCGAGCGCGAGACTCTGTTTGTCGAGCAACGCAACACCAGACCTCATTGCCACCGCGAGCATGAACTCGCGAAAGAAAAGCTCATTTCTCCTGGGTCGAGCCCGAAGTCGGATCGTCCACAGTTGTAACTTGACGCATATTCTATCGACTCGTAGAGTGAATGCGCGCCAAGTTCGTTAGGCGTCTCGCCTTAGGAGCCACACCTGACCCTCTTCCCGCAGGGAAGTCCCCGAGCGTCGGGTTCGCTCGTACAACGGAACCTTTCTATGAAAGCAACTTCGGCGATGCTCGCCAGTTCAGCAGCCGCTTCCCAGGCACAAGACGCGACAGCGATCCGCCCCTTCACCGTCCCGACTGTGCCTCAGTCCGCGCTCGATGATCTGCGTCGGCGGATTGCGGCCACGCGTTGGCCGGAGAAGGAAACAGTCACCGATGCTACGCAAGGTGTGCAGCTGGCAACCATGCAGAAACTCGCAAGCTATTGGGGGAAAGATTACGACTGGCGCAAGTGCGAAGCGAAACTGAAAGCACTACCCAACTTCATCACGACGATCGATGGGCTGGACATTCATTTCATTCATGTGCGGTCGAAGAATCCCGACGCGCTGCCTATCATCATCACGCACGGTTGGCCGGGCTCGATTGTCGAACAACTGAAGATCATTGATCCGCTGGCGAATCCTACGGCGCATGGCGGAAAAGCAGAGGAGGCATTCGATGTCGTCGTTCCGTCGATGCCAGGTTACGGGTTTTCCGGGAAACCGACCACGACTGGCTGGGATCCGCTGCACATTGCGCGCGCCTGGATCGTGCTGATGAAGCGCCTGGGCTACACGAAATTCGTCGCGCAAGGTGGTGATTGGGGCGCAGTGGTCGTCGATCAAATGGGCCTGCAGGCGCCTCCGGAGTTGCTCGGCATTCACACCAACATGCCTGGCATCTTCCCGAACGACATAGACAAGGCGGCCTTCTCCGGGGCGCCGGTGCCATCGGGCCTCTCTGCAGACGAAAAGGTGGCGTATGAGCGATTGCAGTTCGTGTATCAAAAGGGAATCGCTTACGGGTACTAAATGGGGCTGCGCCCTCAGACGCTTTACGGAATTGCAGATTCGCCCGTTGGCTTGGCGGCTTATTTCCTTGATCACGATGCGCGCAGTTACGAAATGATCTCGCGCGTCTTCGCGGGAGAGACCGAAGGCCTTACTCGCGATGACGTTCTGGACAACATCACGATCACCTGGTTGACGAACACGGCGCTTTCTGTCGCCCGTCTCTATTGGGAATATTTCGGAAAAGGGTATTTCAATGCCAAGGGGGTCTCAATCCCGGTTGCCGTAAGCGTCTTCCCTGACGAACTCTATCCAGCCCCGCGCAGCTGGACAGAACAGGCATACGCTAAACTCATCTATTACAACCGGCTGCCCAAAGGCGGCCACTTCGCGGCTTGGGAACAACCGAAGCTCTTTTCAGAAGAGGTTCGCGCGGGCTTCAGATCGCTGCGGTAGTGTTTTTCGTAAGAGAGGAGGAGATAGACATGAAACCCTGGAAACCAGTTTTGCTGATTCTGTTTGTTCTTGCGGTTGCAGTCGCGGGATACGGGCTGACTCTCGTGCGACGAGGCTTCAGCGCACTTGCGACACCATCAGCGATTGAGGAGTTCGCGGCCACAACGGCACGCAAATTGGCCGTGCCATCCGGATATCGCCAACTTCGCAATCCCATCACGCCTTCAATGGAGAACATTCGGGGAGGCATGGAGCATTTCTGCTATCATTGCGCCACGTGCCATGGGAATGACGGAGGGGGCCACACGGTATTCGGCAAGGGCCTCTATCCGAAACCGCCCGACTTGCGCGCAGCCGGGACTCAGAACAAGAGCGATGGCGAGCTCTACTACACAATTGAAAATGGAGTTCGTTTGAGCGGCATGCCAGCCTTCAGCGGAACGCACACCGTCCCGCAAACCTGGCGCCTGATTTTGTTCATCCGGCACTTGCCTCAGATCACGCCCGAGGAACTCAATGAAATGAAGGGGTGGGACCCGAAGAGTGAGGCGGATCCAGCGCATTTCTGAAGCGCCCGGAACCGCCCCAGAATCCTGCTATTTGGGAGCTATTAGGACACGCAAACGCATTTTAAATTCTCGTCCTGCTCGAGACACCTCCGGGTAGTTTGTTTTTGATTTGTAATGATTTCATTCGTTAGAACACTCACAGTCATTGTCTAATGGCGGCACACCCAGACTTCTTTTTTCCCACCCCAATTCAACGTAGTGCTTAACTAATCCCACAGACGGATGTGGTCACGACAGCAGCAGACCGCCCAACGTGTGACGGCTAACGAATCAGCCCAAACACTCAATGAATACAATAACGGTGATTGTGGCCTAACGAGGTATACCTGCTATCCCGGAGCCTACAGGGCTCGAACCCCTTCTTATTGCTGGTGCTCATGGACGCCCAGAAATCTTTCCACTCCAGCCATTCTATTCGGGCACGGGCCGGTGTATCCCTTCTCCCAATTGAGGACACTCGTCTGGTCGCATCCGATTATTTTTGCGACAACTTTTTGATTTAATCGCAAATCTAGACGCCTCTTCCGAATCGCATCCCCGATGGTCTTAACCTCTTTCGGATACGCCTTGTCCCTCGGCTTTTTCCCGTTTAAGCGCACACGACAAAAGAGCAACGCAACACTACGCTCTCGCCGTGATTGGTCGGGATCGTCGAAACGCGCAGGTCGAGCGGTTTCTTTTTGATCTTCACTTGAATACGCCCGTCCTGTGGCAACCGTTTTTCCGCGATACTCATCGAGCCCGTCATGATTTTGATCCGGCTGACGATGGCCGATTGCAGTCGCTTCGGCGGCGCCTGCATTTCCTGGAGCACTCCGTCGATCCGAAAACGGACCCGGAATTTCTTGTCGAGCGGTTCGAGATGAATATCGCTCGCCCGGAGCCGGTACGCTTCAACTATCAACATCGACACCATTCGAATGATCGGCGCGTCCGCCTCATCGCGCTCGTCGATCTCGCCGCCCTCGACAATTTCCAGTCCAAGATCGATATCTTCGCCGATTTTTTTCCGGAGCGCGTCCGCCGCTTCCTCGGCTGTTCCGTAATATTTGATTAGCGCCTCTTTGATTTTCTCGGGGCTGCTGCAAACCGGCTCGATCTCGCGTTGCAATAAGAAACTGAGGCTGTCGATCGTATCGATATCGAGGGGATCGCTCACCGCCACGATGATCCCGTTTTCGCCAAACCCGATCGGAATCACTTTGTACCGGCGCGCATCTTCCGCGCGGATTTGCCCGATCACCTCCGGCGGAATGACGACGGAGGATAGGTCGATCCAATTCGTCTGCGTCTGCGCCGCGATCGACCGCGAGACATCGGTATCGGAGATCACACCGTCGCGGATCAGAAGATCGACAACTTTTTCGCCGTTGCGCCGGGAGCGCGCGATCTCGATTTGTTTGCGCGTGATGAGGCCCACGTCCTCCAGGACCTTGAGCACGTACTCTTCGTTATGTTGCACTGCGCGCTAAGATGCCTTAACGGATACCGCCCTGTAAATGCTCCTCTTTCGCCGTTGGTAGCCTGGGGACGACTCGTCCGGAGAGTGACCACTAACCGGCGAAGGGGACGAGCGATCGTTACGCGGCGAGTTCGAGTTGTTCGCGCGGGATCCCGCGCAGCTCGAAGAGGCGGATCAGGGTTTCCTCGATCAGATTGTTCGGGCAGGAGGCGCCGGCGGTGATGCCAACGACAGCCGGGCCGGGTGGCAACCAGAAGTGGGAAACCACTTCGCGTTTCTCGTGCAGATCGTAATGTTTGATCTCTGTCGCCGAGACCAGGCGCGACGCGTTTAAGACAAAATAGGTAGGCAATTTTTCTTCACCCATCTCGGCCAGATGCGATGTGTTCGAGCTGTTGTAGCCGCCGACCACGAGCAGCAAGTCCATCGACACATCTAACAGTTCGCGCAACGCGTCCTGTCTCTCCTGGGTAGCGCCGCAAATGGTGTCGAAGAACCGGAAATTCTTTTCGGCCAGCTCCGGCCCGTCCCGATCGACTATGGCCTGCCGAACACGCCGCTGCACTTCCTCGGTCTCGCCGCGCAACATCGTGGTCTGATTGGCGACGCCGACTTCGCGCAGGTGGACGTCGGGATCGAACCCCGGCGAATAGGCGCCGCGAAATTTATCGAGGAATGCCTGTTTATCGCCGCCTTGCCGGATGTAATCGCAAACATAATCGGTATCCGCGAGCGTGAGCACGACGAGGTAATGTCCCTTTCCATCCCCGAGGGCGCGCGAGCTGGTCGCCTTTGTTTCTTCATGTTCGGCCTTGCCGTGAATGATCGATGTCACGGACTCGCTCGCGTACTTGCGCACGCGTTTCCAAACGCTCATCACGTCGCCGCAAGTGGTATCGACAATCTGGCAGCCGCGCTCTTTAATCTCGCGTTGGATCGACAATTCGGTGCCGAACGCCGGCACGATGACCACGTCGTCCGGGCCGAGATCGGAGATATCGGCCTGTTTGTTCTTGCCGCTGAGATTTTTAATGCCTAACGATGAGATTTGCTCGTTCACTTCGGGATTGTGAATAATCTCGCCCACGATGAAGAGCCTGCGATCGGTGAAAACTTTCCGCGCGGCATAGGCCAGATCGATCGCGCGCTCGACCCCATAGCAAAATCCAAATTGTTTCGCCAGCCGCACCGTCGTGTGGCCAACCGAAATAATCCCGCCGGCGCGCCGGACCTTATCGACCAAATCGCTCCGATAATGCGCCTCGACCTGTTCCTGCACGGCCGCCATCACGTCCGGCGTGCGCAGATTAATTTTCTCACGCGCCGTCGTGCCGCTGGAAATCAGGTTTGTGCTCATGGCGAGCGCCGGGCTCGTTAAATCGTGAAATCGCTACTGCAGCAACTCTCCGCTCGGCTTTTGGAAGGCTGCGTCCGAAATCATAATGCGCGGATCGGGATCGGGCAGACGCGAATCGTCCACGCGTTGGACTTTAGGCCCGATCGTCGCGTCTTCCGGCTGCTCGGTCGCGATGTCTACCGGCGTCCCGATTCGCACCAGCGCGTAAAATTTCGGCGCGGCTTCGCCTTTCAAGCGGATGCAACCGTGCGTGCGCGGCGTCGGGTGGACGAAGCCCTGATGGAATCCGTAAGCGGGCGCGAACTCGCACCAGTATCCCATCGGATAACCAACATAACGGCCAGAAGCATGGCCGGCTGTGGTTGGCACAACGTTGCTTCCCTGCACACTGAAGCCGTACGAGCCGGAGCGTTTATGCTCGATCTTGCTGTAAATGGTGAAGTGACCGCGCGGTGTGCCTTTATCGGCTGTTCCAACCGAGCAGGCCACCGCCATGAGGCAGCGATCGCCTTCCATCACGTAAATGTTTTGTTTGGAGAGAGAAACCTTTACCCGCACGGCGGACGGATCCTGCGGTCGATAGGCGGTGACATGGTAGGGACCGCCGGTTGAAACGGTGGGCCCGCCCGCACAGCCCGCGAGCAAGGAGATGCCAGCAGCCCCAACGAAAAATAGAGATTTCTGGAGGATTCGCATACCTGCTTCTATTGGAGAAACCGGCTCGTTTGTCAACCGCCCAACAACTTCGACCTCGCCGAAACGCTGCGCGAGCTTTTTTCGGGTTGCCATTTTCACCTGTTTTTCGTAAATCGGCGACACTCACATGATCCGACCGCAGCCGAAGGGACTTCATCCCGCGGAGGTTTCTCGACTCCTTCAGATCGAACCCGAAATCAGCACTGCGGGAGCATCAAGAATTATGAACTTACAAGCAAAAACAATAGCGTCGTTGATTCTCGCGTGCGCAGCGGTCGCCTGTTCGGCAGTTTCAGCGTCAGGACAAGAGATCCTTCCCAAGGAGAATACTCGCGTAGGAGACAGTGCGCTGATTAGCCTTACGACCGCCTTCGATAACAGCGCCTTTGGGTATTATGCACTCAGCGACACCACCACCGGAGATGACAACACCGGCGTGGGCGCTTTCGCGCTGGTATCCAATACCACGGGACAGGAAAACACCGGCATCGGCAGAGCTGCGCTCGACGGCAATACCACAGGTAGCCACAACACCGCCACAGGTGTCAGCGCGCTGGCTTTCAGCAACGCGGACAACAATACCGCGGATGGTTTTACCGCGCTCGTCTACAACACGAGCGGCACACAGAACACCGCTGTCGGTGCGTATGCGCTGGAAAGCAACACGAGCGGCGGCAATAACACAAGCAGCGGGTTCAAAACACTTGATCACAACACGACCGGCTACAACAACACAGCAAACGGCGCGTTTGCCCTCTATAGCAACGTCCAGGGTCTATCGAACACGGCAATCGGTGGTGGAGCTCTTTATTTGAATACGGCCAGCAATAATACGGCGACCGGTCAGAACGCGCTCTACAGCAACTCCACTGGCACGCAGAACACCGCAGCGGGCGTCGCCACGCTTCAGGCCAACACGACTGGCAACTACAACACCGCTACCGGACTTGGCGCGCTCAAAAGCAACACCACCGCCAGCAACAATACCGCTACCGGGATCAATGCGCTGTACTTTAGCACTACCGGCACCCAAAACACGGCCAACGGGGCCAACGCGCTCCAGAAAAATACGACCGCGAGCAATAATACCGCAACCGGATTTGACGCGCTTTTTAACAATACGACCGGCACGCGCAACACGGCCGACGGTGTGCTGGCTCTTTACAGCAATACGACCGGGAACTATAACGCTGCCAATGGGACCTATGCTCTCTATTACAACACCAATGGCACCTCCAACACCGCTGATGGTTATGGCGCGCTCTATCACAACACCAGCGGCGGCAACAATGTGGCGATAGGATATCAAGCGGGGCTGAATCTGACCACCGGTAGCGGTAACGTTTGCATTGGGCAGGCAGTTTTCGGTGTCGCCGGCGAGAGCAACACCACACGGGTACGGAATGTCTATACCTCAGTCGCGAATGGGCGCGCCGTTTATGTGAATTCCGACAACAAGATCGGCGTGCTCTCGTCGTCGCGCCGGTTCAAGGAAAAGATTACACCAATGGACAACGGCAGCAAGGCACTCTTTGCGCTGAAACCAGTCACGTTCCGGTACAAGAAAGATGTCGATCCTGGCCAGGCGCTCTCGTTTGGCTTAATCGCCGAAGATGTGGCGAAAGTCAGCCCGGACCTCGTCACGCGCGACGAGCAAGGCGAACCGGAAACAGTCCGTTACGAAGCGGTGAATGCGATGTTGCTTAATGAATTCTTGAAACAACACCAGAAATCCGGGGAACAGGAAAACACCATTGCCGAGTTGAAAAAGGAAATTGCGACGTTGCGAACCGATCTTCAGAAGGTAGCGCACAGCAATGTTCAATCGGCTCAGTCTCGCTGAAGCAGTGCTTCGAACCGCGGCGAAACCCCGGCGTAAAAGGGATATTTTCTCTCGGTGTGAGCCGGGCGGTATCGCCAGTGTTTATACATCCAAAGCCACGGCGCGGGATTCCGACGCACGTATGCCTCGAATGAATTCCAGCATGCCTGCGCAATCTGCTGATGTGTCATGGATCCCGTGTTTACGATTCTGGGATGAAACACGATTCGATAACGTCCATCCGGCAATGGCTGGCAATGGGCCGGAATAATCGGGACACCCGTTTGCTGATGCAGCCAGGCATGCGCCGCCGTCACGCTCGTTTTCAAGCCAAAGCAATCGATCGCCACTGCCCCCTGACGCGGCGGGATGGTCAGATCGACCAGCACCGCGGTGCGCCCCTTCCGCCGCAGAGTTTTGTACAGCCGCATGATGCCGCGTTCGCGCGGAATCATCTCATGCCCAGACAATTCACGAATTCGTTTGAAAATCGGATCGAGAAGCGAGTTTTTGAAATCCTGAGTGATGATCGTGCCGGTCAGGTCGAGAAAACCGCCGGCCAGACTGAGCCATTCGAAATTGCTGTAATGATAACACGCAATCAAAAAGCTCCGCTCCGGTCCGGTATCGCGGGCCGTTTCTTCGAGATTTTCCAGCTCGATAAACTGCGAGAGATTTTCGCGCGTCAGCCGGGGACTCCAGAGAAAATCGAGGGCGGCGCGGGCAAAATGCTGGAACGATTCGCGCGCAATTTTCCGGCGCGCCTGGATCGAAAATTCATCGCCAAAAGCCGCTTCCAGATTACTGAGCGCGACTTGGAAACTCTGCCGGTCCAGGGTCGACATGAGCCACCCGACGACACGCGCCAGTCGGAGGCAGGATTTGCGCGGCAGCGACGGAATCAGCCTGGTCGCGAGCAAAAGCCCGATCCACTCCAGCCGATAACGAATTCGTTTCCAACTTGAACGCACGCGCCGATTCTACACCCTACCAAAGCGCCCGCCACCGCGCGATCCCGCAGCGTAGATTTGTTGTCGCGGCAACAATGATGCCGACTGTTCATTTGAACTTGCGCCCGCGTCCGAGCGAGTCAACGTTGTCAATATGTTGACCGACCGGCAAAAGAGCGTTCTGGATTTTATCCAGCGCGAGCAACGCGAGAAGGGGCTCACGCCGAGCACGCGTGAAATCCAGGGTCATTTCCGTTTCGCCAGTCAGACCTCGGTGATGCAATACATCGCCGCGTTGGAGCGGAAAGGGTTTCTGGAACGGCATGCCGGCAAAGCACGGGCGCTCATCACGCCAGCCATGAAAGTGCGGATCACCGATGTGCCAATTTACGGACAAATTCCAGCCGGCATGTCGGCCCTGACTGAACAAACCATCGAAGGTCATGTCTCGCTCGATACGCGCTCGGCCAACATCTCCAAAAATCGCGGCACGTTTGCCTTGCGCGTCCGGGGCGATTCGATGATCGGGGCGCACATTGTTGATGGCGATGTCGTGATTTTGGAAGACAGCAAGGAAGTCCACAACGGCGACATCGTAGCGGCACTGATCGACGGCGAGACGACCCTCAAGCGTTATGTCGTCGAGCGTGGACGGCCTTATTTGAAAGCCGAGAACCCGCGTTATCCGGATTTGACTCCCGCCCGCGAATTGAAAATTCAAGGCGTAATGGTCTCACTCGTTCGCAAGCAGGAACGGCGAAAGCGGCATTGACCCTTGTAGATCGGCTGTAGGGGAAACTGACCCGCCTTCGCCATGCCTACGGCGCGGAGAGCAGTTTCCCGCATGGCTGCGTTCTGGAGAAGCGGTCCGCTTCTCCTACAGGTTTCGCAAAACCGCTCGAAATGACAGATTACTGTTCGTTTGAACGTATCTACTTTCTGGGCCATATTTCCTTCATGGCAGCGAGTGGCGCGATGATCGATCTTCGCCGGTTTTTGGAGGAACGGTTTCCGAAATCGCCTGTATCAACGCCGGGGCATTTCTGTAGCGGTGTTTCCAGACTCGATCAGGCCATTGGCGGTGGTTTGCCCAAAAGCGCGATCACGGAGTTGATTACTCCTCAGACAAGCGCGGGCAGCGCTTCGCTCCTTCGGGGCATGATCCAATCGGCCCAGCGCCATGGCTATTTTCTGGCGCTGATTGATGGACGTGACTCGTTCGATCCCGAGCCGTTAGGCAATGAATCCCTGCGGTCTTTGTTTTGGGTGCGATGCCGGGAGGCCCTTGAGGCAATCAAAGCCGCCGATCTGCTCTTGCGCGACGGAAATTTTCCGCTCGTGATGGTCGATCTTGTCCTGAATCCACCAGCGGAGTTGCGCAAGATTCCGCAGACGACCTGGTATCGCTTGCAACGTCTCGTCGAAGCAGTACCCACGGCTTGTCTTGTTTTAAGCCGCCAAAGCATGGTCGCGAGCGCGCAATTAAAGATTGTGCTCGAAAATTCGTGGACACTGAAAAGTCTGGAAGATGGAAGAAGCAATGTTCGCGCTCTGCGCTTTCGCATCCAACGCTCGCATTTACCAGAGATCAGAAATCAGAGCTCAGAGGTCAGAGAAGCTAGTTAATGTTTGCCACGGTTTACTTACCAAATTTTTATTTGCAGGCAGCGACGCGACATCAGCCGGAGTTGGCGGCAAAACCGGTGGCGTTGATCGAGACGCGGGAGAGAAAGGCGATCATCACGCAATTGAACCAAAACGCCCAGGACGTCGGCGTGCGACTGGGGATGACGCCAAGCCAGGGCCTGGCACGCACGTTGAGTCTCGTTATCAAAACGCGCGCGCTGGAACAGGAAAAGTTTCTGGAAGAACTGTTGCTTCAGCACGCGTTTACGCTCTCGCCCAATGTAGAAGCGACCGCGCCGGGCATTTGCACGGTCGAGTTTACCGATCATCGCAATTTGTTGAACAAAGTGTCGCGAGTGGTGGAACAGCTCGCGACCTGCGAGATCACTGCCCAGGCCGCGATCGCGCCGTCGCCAGACCTGAGCCTGCTCGGCGCGCATCTGGCGCGTCCAGTTTTAGAAATCGACAACGCCAAAGATTTTCTCGCGCCGTTGCCGATTGAGACGCTGTCGCTGGAGCTGTAGTGGCGCTCTATGAGCGCCGTTGCCGTTCTTGGAAGTAGCGGCATTCGGCGGTCACAGACCGCCGCTACAACCTCCAATTAAGCCGTGGCCGGCTTACGTTCGATCAAAACGCGATAGACCAGACCTCCAATGGCGCCGCCGATGAGCGGCCCGATCCAATAAACGTAGTGGTCTTTCCAAAAACTTGCCGCTACCGCCGGGCCGAAAACGCGCGCCGGATTCATCGCGCCCCCCGTTAGCGCCCACCCGAACAAAATGCCGAAAGTCATGGTCGATCCTATCGCGAGACCGGCGATGCGACGCGGCCCACGTTCGTCAACGGCGGTCCCGTGAACGACGAAGACGAGAAAAAAAGTCAAGATTCCTTCGACCAGGATCCCGTTCCCCGGGGTGATCCCAGCTGCGAGCTGCGGCGTCGCACTCACGACCAGGTCGCGACCGAACAAACCGAGACAGATCAACGCCGCGCAAATGCCGCCGAGACATTGAGCGATCCAGTAGCGAACGCTATTCACCAGGGTCATATGGCCGCTACAGAGCAATCCGAACGTCACGGCCGGATTCAATTGACCGCCGGAAATATGCATCGTTGCAGAAACAAACGCGCCGATGGTCAAGCCGTGGGCCACAGCCACGGCGAGCGTATCGAATCCGGCGGTCTTCATCGCGCCGATTCCCACCAAAACGAACGCGAATGTTCCGATAAATTCCGCCAGCAGCGGACGCAACTTGCTCATCGTTTCGATCCAACCAAATCAGCCGCGCGCTGACAACTGTGTTTGTCGATCCTGTGTGTTCACAACGCTTTTACTTGTCAGCCGGATTCAGAAATTTGAAGGTGAGTCCGGCGACAAGGGCGGCCGCCAGTTCTGCGACGATGTGGATCCAAACATCCGCCAAATTGACCAACTTCATCATCACCAGGCCGAGCGCGACGGCGGGATTAAATGCGCCGCCGGAAATTGATCCGACGGCGAACGCCCCGACCATCACCGTCATGCCGATGGTCAAGCCGTAAAAGGAATTCCCCGCGGTGTCTTTTGAGGTCGCAGAATTCAGCACCCCATACGCGAGCGCGAAGGTGAAAAGAAACTCGGCCGCGAAGACCACCGGAACGTTCTTGATTTCCATTGGCGTACCGCTTTTGCCCACGAGAAAGACGGCGACGAACGCCGCGGCGATTCCGGCCAGGAGTTGCGCTATCCAGTAAGGAATTACGTCCTTCCCTTCGCAACGTCCTCGGATGAAAACGGCCAGCGTGACCGCGGGATTGAGGTGGCCACCGGAAATATGTCCGGCGGCGTAAACCATGACCATGAGCGCTCCGCCGATCGCGAGCGGCGCGATGACGCCAGGCGCGCCCGGAATGACAGTGCAACCAACGGTAAGAACGAGGAAGAAAGCGCCGATAAATTCTGCGATGTATTTTTTCATGTTTGCTCCTTTTGGTCGGGAGAGTGAGCACTGTATCAGGGCCAGATATGGGGTGGGAAGCCCTATCTCGCGAGGCGCGTCGGCCATTTCGATTCGAAATATTCGCGAACCTGACTGAATATCGCTAGGTTCGAGCCCGAGAAAATTTATGCATGCTGATCAACGCAAACGTCTCGATTTTTTCGAACGCTACCTGACGCTATGGGTCTTCGGCTGCATGGCCGTGGGCGTTGCCCTCGGCAAGTTGCTGCCCGGCTTTACCCGGCAACTCAGCTTGCTCCAGTTCGGCAGCAATTCGCACGTTAACATCCCCATTGCCGTGCTCATCTGGCTCATGATTTACCCGATGATGCTGAAGATCGATTTCGGCGGACTAAAAGGCGTGGCGCAAAAACCGAAAGGGTTGTTCATCACCCTTTTCGTTAACTGGCTGATCAAACCGTTCAGCATGGCGCTGCTCGGCTGGATTTTCATGCAGTGGTTATTTTCTTCCGTTCTCGGTTGGATCCCGATGACGGATGCCAAAAACTACACGGCGGGCCTGATCATCCTGGCAGCGGCGCCTTGCACGGCGATGGTCTTTGTTTGGAGTTACCTGACGGACGGTGACGCGCCCTATACGCTGGCGCAAGTCGCCATCAATGATCTGATCATGATCTTCGCGTTTGCGCCGATTGTGATGTTTCTGGTCGGTGTGAGCGGCGTGGCCATTCCCGGTGAAGTTCTTCTTGTGTCAGTTCTGGTCTTCATTGTCGTCCCGTTGGGGGCGGGAGGAATCAGCCGCGTGTTTCTCATTCGAACAAGAGGACTGGCCTGGTTCGAGAGGAGCTTTCTGCCGAAATTTCGTCCAGTGACCATTCTCGCATTGCTCGCGACTCTGACTCTGATCTTCGCATTCCAAGCCGAAAATATCATTACAAACTGGTTAGCCGTGGTGCTGATCGCCATCCCAATCCTCGTTCAGGTCTATTTCAATTCCGGTCTGGCTTACGGGCTAATGCGCTTATTCAGAGTAAAGCACAACGTCGCAACGCCCGGCGCTCTAATCGGTGCGAGCAACTTTTTTGAACTGGCCGTCGCCGTCGCCATCACTTTGTTCGGACCCACCTCACCCGCCGCCCTCGCCACGGTCGTAGGAGTACTGGTAGAGGTGCCGGTGATGCTATCGGTCTGTAAAATCTGTATCAACTCGAAGAGATGGTACGAGCAAGGCCCGCTGCAAGTAAGTGCCTGCGAAACTGGCGCTGGCGTTGTTTAGATCGTCCGAGGGACTAATCCTAACTGCCGGCGACGTAGTTCGGATAACGCTGGTGCAGTTCTCGATTCGCTTTATCGGCTTCGTCGGATTTGCCGGCTTGTCGATAGGCCAACGCGGCTTTCTCTAACGCACGCGGCGTGATCGCGGGATCGTCGTAAAGCAACGCCACGCCCATGAAAGCTTTGCCCGCTTGATCAAAATTGCCGCGCTCGAGTTGCACGTCACCCGCGAGGAGGCGCGCCTCGGCGTTGACACGGCCTTCCGGCTGCAACACCATGATTTGTTCCGCGATCTTCTGCGCGTCATCGGGCTTATGCGCGCCGATCTTGGCCGCACCGAGCGCGAGTAACACTTTGGCTTTGCCAGCCGGATCGGTCGCGGTCTCCAGGTATTTGGCAAACGCTGTCTCGGCCTGCGCGAAATCTTTTTGCTTCGACGCCGCATCGCCGAGGTAAAACCAGAAATCCGGTTTCACGTTTGCCAGGTTGTCGATCTGGCCGAGCGCGGTCAGATATTTCTTCGACGCCTCGTAATTTTTTTCGTTGTAATATTCGAGGCCGAGCCACTCCAAAACTTCTGCCGGCACGTTCGTGTCCGGGCTGGCGGCCATAAAAGCATCGACTTCCTTCGTCACCTTGGCGCGATCCTTCAGGTAAAACTGGCAAAGGATGATGCGAAGCGATGCCAGATTGTAATATTGCTCCTTGTTCAACTGGCGCGCCGTTTCGAGCGGCGGCAGCGCGCCTTTGTAATCCTTCGCGTCAAACGCCGCTTTGCCGATGTAATACTGCGCCTGCGCGGCGACTGAGCTTTTTGGGAATTCCTTCAAGAGTTGGCGAAACGTTTGCGCCATGCCTTTCGAGTCGTCTTGCTGCCCAAGGATCAGCGCTTTCAATTGCAGCGCCGCCTCGCGTTCGCGCGCGCTCGGATATTTTTTGAGGATATCGTTTAGATCGCTGAGGGCCGGAGGATAATTCTTGTCCTGTTGATAAGCGAGAGCGCGTTGCGCAAGAACGGACGGTATCTGCGCGCTATCGGGGAACGCCTGAACAAAATAAGTAAACGCTTCAACTGTGCCGGAAACATTTTTCAATTGCACCTGGCACAGTCCGAGTTTGTAGGCCGATTCCGCGCGCAACTTCGGCGCCAGACTCGACGCGCGTAGCTCGCTGTAAATGGGAGCGGCATCGGCGTAATTTTGTTGTTTGTAAAGTGCCTCGGCCTTCAACAATTTTGCCTGGGCCGCCCGCTCTGGCGTTGGATTTGATGCGAGATATTCATCCACCTCATTCAGGGTCGCGCCCGGATCGGCATCGTAGAGATTGATCAATCGCTGATAGGCCGCTTCTTTTGCTTCTTCGCGACTGGGAAACTTTCCCATGAGTTCGCGATAAAGATCCTCGGCATCCTTAGTGTGACCGACCTGGCGCTGGCTGTTGGCCGCCAGCAACATCACTTCGGCCTGACCTGCTTCCGGCAAGTTCGGCAATTCTTTTTTGTATTCGGCTAACAAGTTCACGTACTGACCGGTTTGATACTGCAACCGGCGGAAACCAACCTGGGCGATGGCGCGGAATTTCGCGGCGTCGGATGAAGCGCGCCCCTTTTGCAAAAGCGCCGTGGCTTTTTCCACCATCGATTTGTCGATCTTGCCTTTGTCGGTCTGGATCAGATCGAGCGCGATCATCCCGCCGCGCACGGCTGCTTCCGCGCGCAACGCCGGTTTCTGCGCTTCCGTAGCCAGCGCTTCGTATTGTTTCACCGCTTCGGCTCGTTTACCGCGCGAGATAAAAATCGCCGCCGCGGCCAGACGCGAGTCTTCCCGATACGAATTTGGGTTTTTCGCGTCGATCACCTGAAGATAAAGTCCCGCCGCATCATCTTTGCGATCGAGCGTTTCCAAACAACGCGCCTCGAAGTAGCGCGCTGAAAGCGCAATCGCCGGTTCTTTCGATTTCGCCGCCGCTTTGTGAAACAACGGCAATGCCGCGCCGTAATTCTTATCGGTGAACGCGTTTTCGCCCAAAACATAAGCTGCGGGCCCGGCGAAGTCGGATTCACCATAATCGTCCAGAACTCGCTGAAAAGCTTTGCGCGCTCCGCCTGGGCGATTCAGTGATTTATATGATTCGCCCAGGAAAAACAGCGCACTGGCCTGGCCGGGCGCGCCGGGATAATCGTCGAGATATTTTTCGTATTCGGGAGCAGCGAGGTCGTAGAGTTTGCGCGCGTAAAGCGCATTGGCGTATTCGAGTTGGCGGCGATCGGGCGGAATCGTTTCTGCCGGCGGCCCCGGCGGCATTTCGGCTTCGCCTGGTGGCCCAACCGGCGCAGGAACTTGATAGGCGGGCACCGCCCGCGGGATGGGCGTTTCCTCGACTGGCTGGGCGCGTCGGATTTCCGGATACTGCGCGAAAACTGCCGTCGCGCTCAAAATGAGCGCAATCGGTCCACTCCGCCATTTGGACGGATTCGTCCCGCGGCGAACGAGGCCGTGCGCACTCCGCGCCATCTTCATTTTGCCGTAGCGAAAGCGACGTTGGTGATTCCCGCTTCGGTGCAGGTGTTCAAGACGCCGATGATGTTTTTGTAAGCGCCGGCTTCGTCGCCGCGAATGACCACAGATTGCTCGGGATCAAGTCGGACGAGATTCTGGAGCAGATCGGTCAATTCGGCAGTGGTGAGCGTGCGCCGATTGACCACCACGGTGCCATCGGTTTTCACATTCACGACCACATCCCCGGGCGGCGCGACGTGCTCCTTTGCCGCTGCCGCCTTCGGCACTTTCACATCGAGCTCGTTTTCATTCCGTGCTGCGTTCCACGTAAGCAGAAAAAAAATGAGCAAGAGCAAAAGAACATCGACCAGCGGGGCGAGCTGAATGCCCGGATGATGCAGAGGAGCGTGACCGCGCAAATTCATGTCAACGAAATGTCGATCTTAAAGTTCGTCCTCGATCATGACTGGCGTGCGTTCCAGGCCGCGCTTTTCGTATTGGAGAGAGAGCAACGCCAGGACGTGAGTGGCCGCCGCTTCCAGATCGGAAATCAATCGCTGGGCGCGCCCGCGAAAGAACGCGTAAAAAATCATTGCCGGAATACCAATGGCCAAACCAGCGGCGGTATTCACCAGCGCTTCACTGATTCCCTGCGAAAGCTGCACGTAGCGAGCAGACCCCATATCTGCGCCGAGCGCGCTAAAGGAACGGATAATCCCGAAGACAGTTCCAAGCAAACCAAGCAATGGCGCAATCATCCCGATGTCGGCGAGATAGATGACTCGGTTGTTCAGGCTCGCCGCCACGCGTGTCCCTTCAGTCTGCGCGATCTCGCGAATTTGCTCGAATGGCGCGTGTGGATTTTTCGTGGTGAAATCGAGCACCTTTTGCACGATTCGCGCGATGGCTTCACCGTGCCGGTTCGACACCGCGAGCAGGCCGAGATAATCGCGTTTGCGCAACAGCGCATCGGCCGTCGCCATGAAGCCGCTGGAAACGACCGCCCCGCGCCGGATGGTCATGAGATAAGTGATCACGAGCATGAGCGAGAAGATCGAGAGCAAAAACAACGGGATCATTACCCACCCAGCTTTCATCACCGCCTCAAGCACGTTGTTATGATTGTGTGGTAAATCGGGAAGGAATGACGGCGTCGCAGATTGCGCGACGAAAGAGAAAAATTTCATGCCAGAATCGGGGCTACTTTAGGCGAGCCAAAGCGGGATGCAATAGGCGCACACCCTACAGACGCCACTGCTTTCGATTTTGCTCAAAGAAAATACGTTATACAAAACGGCCGTCGCCGGTGGGGCGACGGAGGCGGAAGACATGGGCCGGTTGGATTTCCGGGTCGAGCTCGATGTAGTTGCGGCGGCCGTGCCAGGTATAACGGGCATCCGTAAGGAGATCGTGGACTTGGTAGGTATCGCCTTCCATCTCGCCAAACTCATCGATCGGAACATCGACATATGAATCTTGTTTGCGGAACGGATCGAGATTGACCACCACCAGGATGATGTTGTCGCGGGCCGGCGTCATTTTGCCGTAGAAAAGAATGGCTTCGTTCTCGGCGTCGTAGAAACGGAGATTATCGTAGAAATGGAGGGCGCGATTCTGGCGGCGAATTTCGTTCAGTCGCGTAATCCAATCCTTAATGTTCCCCGGCGCGTCCCAATCCCGTTCCTTGAGCTGATATTTCTCGGAATCCAGATATTCCTCGCGTCCGGGCAACGCTTCGTTTTCGCACAGCTCGTATCCGCTATAGATGCCCCAGAGGCTCGACATCGTGGCCGCCAGCACAGCGCGCATCATGAACGCGGGACGTCCGCCCTCCTGCAAGATCGGCGAGAGAATGTCGGGCGTGTTCGGCCAGAAATGACCTCGGAAATATTCGCGCATGCTAGTTTGCGTCAGCTCGGTGCCGTATTCGGTAAGTTCCCGTTTCGAATTCCGCCACGTAAAATAGGTGTAGCTCTGGGTAAAGCCCGCCTTCGCCAGCGCCTTCATCATTTTCGGGCGCGTAAACGCTTCCGAAAGAAAAATTGTGTCGGGAAATTTGGAGCGCACATTCGTGATCAAGTATTTCCAGAACGCCACGGGTTTGGTGTGCGGATTATCAACGCGAAAAATGCGGACCCCGCGCCTGGCCCAGAACAGAACGATGCTGGCCATCTCGGCCCACAGGTTTCGCCAATCAGCGCAACGAAAGTTGAGCGGGTAAATGTCCTCATATTTTTTCGGTGGATTCTCGGCGAATTTGATCGAGCCATCCGGCCGCTTGTAGAACCATTCCGGATGCTCTTTCACATAAGGATGATCGGGTGAACAATTGATCGCGAAATCGAGCGCGAGTTCCATCCCGCGGCTGCGAATTTCGCCGACGAGCCAAGCGAAATCCTCCAGCGTGCCTAACGATGGCTCCACCGCTTTGTGCCCACCAGCTTCGCTGCCGATCGCCCATGGCACGCCGGGATCACCCGGCTCGCACTTCACGGAATTGTTCGGGCCCTTGCGATTGGTGTGTCCGATAGGATGAATCGGCGGGAAATAAATAACATCGAAGCCCATCGCTTTGGCGTCCTCGATCCGCGACAAACCATCGCGGAAGGTCGATCCGCGATCGGCCCGGCCTTCGGCCGAGCGTGGAAAAAACTCATACCACGCGCCGAACCGCGCAGCGGGACGATCAACAATCACGCGCGGCGCCGGCGCGTATTGGGTGGCATCGGAGCGATCGGGATAAGTCGCCATTAACACTTCCAACTCCCCCGAGTGGACGATGGCGTCGATCTGTTTGTTCTTGGCCGTGCGGATTTCCTTTGCGATCGCCCGGAGCCGGGCCGCATCGGCTGGTTCATGCGCCCGCAGCGCCGCTGCCTCGATCAGCGCCGTTCCTTCCAGCGTCTCGCTCGTCAGGTCGGCGATACCGGCCTTGAATTTCTTTCTAAATTCCTCCTGCCAACCGCGGAACCGGTCGGTCCAGGCTTCGACGGTGTACTCGTAAGTGGCGTTCTCGTAGAGGGTGCAGGCGCCGCGCCAGCGATCGTTGTCGAAATATGCCATGGGCGTTTCGTGCCATTGCGTTTCCCCCCGTAAACGCCACCTCAGCGCAGCCGCCACGACGTCGTGGCCATCGCGAAAAATGTCCGCTTCGACGACGAGATCTTCGCCCACGATGCGTTTCACCGGGTAACGTCCGCCGTTCACTAGCGGCGCGAGATTTTCGATAACGACAGAAGGAAACGCCCGAAGCATGGGCTTTCAATCAAACTGATATTCTGCGCCCGCGAAAGCGATTTCGTCAAACCGGCTGGCTTTGTTGAAAAGTCATTTTTCTGTCATGTCGAGCGACGTTGCCTATCAAGCTAGAGCTTGATGCGAAGCTGTGGAGAAAATGCAAGAACAAAGGACTGACCCCTTTTGAAAACGTTGCTCCCGATGGCAGGCGCTCTGCTCTAAGGGCCCGCGGCCCACGCATCGCGCAGATTGCCTATGATTTTTCATCCGTCTACCCGGCCAGACCGTCCCGTGTCAGTTTTCGGACAGCTAATCGCAGTATGTTTGATCATCGTCGGCTGCAAGTTCTGGCTTATTGCTTCCGATAGCTCGCCTCTTCCCTTTCTCGATCAATGGAAAGGCGAAGGCGCAGAAGTGCTGCGGCCCTGGATCAACGGCACGCTGCGGATCACTGATCTATTCGCACCATTCAATGAGCACCGCATGGTGCCCACCCGCCTCCTCGCTTTGGGACTCTTCGAAGCCAACGCACACCAGTGGGATGGACAAGTCGAGATGGTCACCGGAGCGATGTTGCACGCGACATGCGCGTTCATTTTTGGCTTGCTTCTTTTGCGACGACTCGGCGATGGAAACCGGCTGCCGATCTTTGCTATCTTGCTGGTTCTTTTCTCCCTGCCCTTCGGCTGGCAGAACACCCTTGGGGGATTACAGTCCCAGTTCTATTTTTTAATCTTGTTTACGCTCGCTACTTTATGCGGTTTGGGGTGGAACGCCGCGGGGACCTGGCGCTGGTGGGGCGGCGTCGCGGCCGGGCTTCTTGCCTGTATCACCTTTGGTTCCGGTGGTTTCGCTGGGCTCGCTCTGGCAGGCTGGCTCGGCCTGAAACTCCTCGCGGATTCCGCAGCATGGCGTCAGCGCGCGAACTGGATCACACCCGGCATTGCACTAACGCTCGGCCTGCTCGGCTTTGCTCTCTACACACCGACGCAAAATGAGGCCATCATCGCGCTGCACTCGCGGTCGCCTGGACATTTCCTCTACGGCCTCGGCATCCGGCTCGCATGGCCAAATAGGGTGTCGCCATTTCTGGCGCTTCCGGCGTTCGCGCCGTTCGCTGCTTTGCTCTGGGTCCGTCTGCGCGAGATTCGCAGTGACGGTCTCGCGAAGCTCGGTCACCAGCTCGATGATTTGCTATTTCCGCTCGGTTTTTGGGTGATCCTGCAAACGGCAGCTCTCGCCTGGGCGCGAAACGGTCCCGCGGCCTCCGTCGTCTCGCGTTACATGGACGTGCTGGCTCTCGGTTGCCTCGTCAATTTCTGTTGCCTGCTCCAGCTCGCGGCCCTTGCCGCTGGCACATCCGCATTACGCTGGCAGCGGCGCGCAGCGATCATGTGCGCCATCGTCTGGTCAGGTCTCACGCTGGCAGGTTTGACCCAACTGATCGATCGCAACATCCGCGTCGACCTGCCCGGCCTCCGCCAGGTGCAGCGCGCGCAAATTCTCGCGATTCGCCAATTTCTCATTACCGATCAGATCGCCGATCTCGGTGGGAAACGGACCTTCGGTCTGTCACCTGCGGATCTCGAGCTGCTCGCCAAGCTGCTCCGTGATCCCGTTATCCAGGAAATCTTGCCAACCGGAATCGGCGTTCGCCGCGTGCCCGTGCCAACCGGACCGCTCTCCGCCGCGAGTCGGGCGTTGGCCGACGCTTGGGCGCTGGTTCTCGCTACCGGCGGACTGGTGTGGATCCTCGCCATCGGCAGCGGGTTTTCGGCAAAGCGTCGCTGGCTCGCCTTGCCGGAGGGACGAACGCATTCGCTATCGCGGGTGGGAGAAACGGGGTCAAATCTAAACATTTAATATTTGCGTTAAACCGAGCGCAATCTCGTTCGCCCGAAAAATCGCCTGGCGCGCGTTGCCTCGCGCAGACAAGTGATAGATCGCATCTTCAAATTCTATGCGTAAAGGCCGCGCCATCGCCACGGAACGGCTTGAGCCAGCGCAAATGTCAAATATTTAGATTTGACCCCTTTTCTCCTCGCGCCTGCCAGGCCGCCGCTTGATGCGAAGGTCGGGAGACACCCTTTACCGCTGAAATTCGGCTTCCTTTTTGGTTTTCGACCCCTCGCCCATTGTCCATCAAATCAGAGCAACCAATAAGCTTGACAATTTGCGCCGAAACAAAGTAAAACCGGCTCGATCAGGGATTAAACGAAAGATAAATCTATGAACAGAAAACCATCTCTTGTGACGGCCATGGTCGCGAGCGTGGCCCTGTTTGCGGCCAGCGGCTTCGCCGATCCTCTCGATACTCTGTTTCTCACACCACCGAATGTTGGTCATGTCCTCGGCCCAGGCGCCGGCGGTACCCGCGGCGACTACGTCACCATGACCGGAAACTTTAACCTCTTACACATCGGCATCCAGGGCGAAATTGCCTTGGGCGCTCAGTTAACATTCAACGCCTATGTCTTCACCGGAGACGGCTCGATGCAGTTGGCGCTCGGCCCCGATGTGACCTTCACCGGCGACGGAACTGAGCAGTTCTACAACCTGCCGATTAGCTTCATGCTGCAGGCGGGCCAGAGCTATGACATCGGTATCGATTTCCATAGCTTCAACGACCCGAACTGGCAGATTGAATACTACTTCTTCGACGCCGGCGGCAATCCCCCGTTCCAGGTGGGACCGTTCACGGTTACCGACGGCGAAGAGAGCCACTGCGGCGCTTGTAACGTCTTCGCTCCCAACCTCGTCGTCGACAACGTTCCGGAACCGGGTTCACTGGCGCTTCTAGGAATGGGCTTTCTCGGTGTCATCGGCCTCCTGCGCCGCAAGCTGTTCTAAAAATCGCTATCCGAAGGGCAAATAGGGGTCAGGCATCAATTCTTGACAGGGATCGACCACTTTCGTGCGGGCCACAGCCGCTCTTTATGGCCAAAGTTGCCCCCGTGTCAAGAATTGATGCCTGACCCCTATTTTCCTATTCTATTGTTGCTCTCTCAGTTACAGCTAAGGCTTCATGGAGCAAATGGAACTTTGAAAACGCGAAACACTATGAACATCCAACTTGGTATCGGCAGAATGGCCAGCGGCGCTAAGACCACCAAAAGAAAATAGTACCATTTAAACCGGGACAGCACGATCACTGCTGTTGTATCAATCAACCATATCCATAAGAAGACCGAATGAACGGCAAACACACGATCAAAGGTGTGACCATTCCACTCAACAATCGCCGCAATCACGCAACCGATCGCAAACACGATCGATAGTCCTGCCAAAAGAAGACACCACCGATCTCGTTTCATTCCGGATGATTGAATACCCAGTTGATTCCGTAAATGTACAAGTCTGCATTAAGGCCCAGTGTTCCAGCCAATGCATTGGCGTCGTTGATGAGCTTATTGTCTGCGACCTCTTTTCTGTAACACCTATTTCGGGCACATGGGTTTTTAATTTTCCAACATTCCGAATTCGGATCACCTGGTTGAGTTCCCCACCACCCGTAGGCCACATCATGGCGCATCGCGGCTGCATCCAAAGCATCGATCGGAGGTAGAGGACCGTTAGCACCACCATGCTGACTCGGCCGCCATCCACCACTCCAATCTGGACCACCCCAATTTCCGTAGCGAGGCACCCAGCTATTGGGGAATCCACCGGTGGGATCCACTAAGTCGATGGGGTCGTCAAAAGAATATGAATACAAGTCAACTCCTCCGTTCTCCCCGATCGGATCACGGCTGATCCACCGACCCAGAGTCGGACTGTATGCGCGATACATCGCGAGATTCATGCCGCTTGGTTGATGGAAATAGTGGCCGGTGAACCCGAAATCGACGTTCATGTTGCCGCTCACGACGACCGATTTACCCCAGGCGTCGTAATCGTACTGCGCGACCAAATTGCCGCTTTCGTTAGTCACTTCGCGAATGCTGCCGAGATGATCGCGCGTGTAGTAATAGAGCCCTGCATCACCGCCGCCGATCCGCTGTTCACCCTCGGCAAAGAAACGCTTGGTCACTGTCGATCCTGCGGCGTCGCGCTCTTCGGCAATGCTGTTGCCAGACCAGACAAACGTCTTGGTGCTCGTGGCTCCGCGCGGCGTGACTCTTAACCGCTGAGCACCGTCATTTCCGGTTGGACTGGGCCGCTTGGAAGTTGAGCCCGTAGGCGCGGGGAGTGACGTTGCCGATTTGCCAAACCAAATCGGATAGAGTGAACTCGGCTGCGTTGAACGCCGCCGAGGCGCCAAACTTCCGCTCGATCTCAGATCGAGCTGCCGGTCCGTATTCGGTAATTTTCACACGTCGCCCCAGCCCATCATAAGCAAATTCCGTGCGATTGCCCGTGTCAGCATAACTAATTGCGACCAGCCGATTAGCCGCATCCCATTCATAGGTCTGACGATCTCCGTCGTCTGTCATATTACCGTTGCCATCGTAGGTGATTGGAAATGGACCTTGGGCGGGCCCGACACCGGGGTCGCGGACAATGCTGTCCAGTTGATTGAGGTTGTTCGCCGTAAAAGTGTTCCCGCCCCGTGAGAATTGGGCAAAGAATAGATCGGTCAGCCGATTTCCTGCATTGTCGTAGTCATACCGGAAGTGAAGATTGCCCTGAGTAACAGAAGTCAGCTGTTGCGCTGGGTCGTAGCCGAACGCGAGATTCGTCTGATTTGTGCCGAGCAGTTTGTTTAGCGACTGGATCGCGCCTTCCGCGTCGTAAGTGTAATCGAACTGCGACAGGTTGACGGAGCCGGTGGCCAGATTCTGTAACGTTTGCAGGCGGCGATCATGATTGTTATCGAAATAGGTGTAGTTGGTCGTTTGCCCGTTTGGATACGTCAGCGTTTGCAGGCGCGGTGTGACCGTGTCGTAACTCCGCGTAAACTGGCCAAGCAGATTTGTCGTCGTGCCGAGGCGACCGAGGGAGTCGTATTGCACAGAAGCAGCATTCGCCTGGCCGTTGATCAATTGACTCGTGACCCGGTTAAGTTCATCGTACCCGTAAGTAATCGTATCGTTCGGAAAGAACCCGTCAACGGTTTCGACTTGATTTGCACCCTGCGTGCCAGCCACTGTCACCGGATAATATGCGTAAGTGATGGCTCCGTTAATTACTCCCGGGCCCGAGCTGGTAACAGATGCCATGCGATTGTAAAAAGGATCGTAAGCGTAGGCAAGATTCGGAGTCGGGTTCTGCGCGTTAGTGTAAGTGACCTGGCTCAGGTTGTCGTCAATGCTGTACTGATAATTCGTGGTCTGGTTATTCGCATCAGTCATCGACTTCAGCCGGCTCGTCGTGTCCTCGTAAGTGTAAGAAACCGACTGGGCCTGAGCCGTTCCATAAGCGTACGTTTTCGTAATCACTCTGCTTTGAAGATCGTGCTCGAAATGGGTGACGTTTCCGTTTGGGTCGGTAATGTCGGTGAGCGCGCCGCATGTGCACCAGTCGTAGTAGGTCGTCCTTGGCAATGGCTCCGTGATCGAATGCAGTTGCCGGTTCGCATTGTAATGTCGATACGTCCAGCGATTTTGGCGATCCTTGCTCGCGGTCAAATCCAGCGTCATTCCGCGTTGTGCATCAGTGTACTGGAACTCTTGCGTCGAATTATCAGGATAACTGATTTGCGTTAGTCGGTCGAGATCGTCGTAAAGCGTCGTGACGGTGTCGTTGTCCGGGCCCTTCGTAACGGTATGCACCCGATGCGCCGAATCATACGTAAATGAGGTGATCGGGCGAGCTCCGTTGAAGGTCGGCCCTGTTATGGAGGCGAGATAGCCGTCGGGAACGGTCTGGCCATAGGAGTAGATCGTGACCTCATTCCTAGGGTTGGTTACCATTAGCACCTGACCATAGGCGTTGTAGCTTTTCACAGTAGGTTGACCGGCCGCATCGAACGACGCGAGCGGCTCATGTTGTGCGTTGTAGCTGTAAGCGGCGATCAGATCGGAATTTTCTCCATCAGGATCGTGGGGTCGCCCCGGATGGATTCCGTTGGTAAACGGCAATAACATCGATCTTATTTACATCGTAGGCATAACTGGTCACCCTGCCGACTGGATCAATCGCCTTAGTGATATTCCCAAGGTCATTGTACTCGTAGCTGTAAAGCTGCGTCGCCCCGTCATCCAGTACCCGCGCGGTCTGGTTTGGATTGGCGATCGGGCCGATTAGATCTGGGGCGGGTTGTCCCGGGTAAGTATGCCAGACACGGTTCTCCAGCGGCATCTTTTTGCTCGCGGTCGTGCTGGATACGGTCGTGCCATCGGAACTCAGCAACCAGTGATAAATCTTTGCCTTGGTATAATCGTAAACACCATCCACCGGCGGGTACATTGCGAGTGCCTTCTTATCCCAGTAGAACGTGTTTCGGACGTCCAACCCAGAGTTCGCGATGCCGCTGATTGCCGGAACGGTGTCGGCAGGATCGCTCGCGCTGATTCCCGGAGCATTGTCTCGGTACTCGACGCGCTCCATTCCAGGTTCTGGGAGATTGGGGTCTGTCAGATTGAGCCACCGATTCGTTCCCGACTCTCCGGTTTGGAAAGTCGCTGTCCCGTACGGTGTAGTCAGCGAATTAATAAAATTGGTGCCGGAAGCATAGCCAAACTGAGAGACGATCCCAACAGGATCGGTGCTGCTGGTGAGCTGGCCGTCCGTATGTCCAAGAACAGCGTACCGACCGAAGGGGTCGGTCACTTTGGTTATCTTGTTCGAATCGGAGCTGTTCTCGTAACTAAAGGTGGTGGCCTGCCCGAGCGCGTCTTCGATGTAATCGATGCGATTGCTGCCGTCGCTATAGTAGTGGATCGTGGCAGTATTGCCGGTCGGATCAAAGACCTGCGTCAAGAAAACCAGTCGCGGATAGGTTAGCGCCCCATTGGGCTGACCGTAGACGAACTTCGATCCATCCGGCAAGCGCTTTTCGTAGCTCGTGCTCGAAGTGCGGGCCAAGACCGCTTGCGACTGTGCGTCGTGCGCATAGGTCTGCGTGCTAGGATCGAACCCGGAATAGATCTCGGTCCCGCCTCCGCGCACGTAGATGCTGGCATCGGCAGACGGATTCGTCGGATCGTCGGTGACGTAGGAAAGCCAATTGAAAGTCCAGTTCGGTCCCAGATTTGAATATGCCTGGCTGGACGATTGATCGGCGTCCCGCTGGCTGTAGGAGATGACGAAGTCGATTTTCGGCCCGCGCGGCGGCGTGTACTCGATGGGTTTGTCGGTAATTTTCAGGCTTACTGTCGATAGATCGACAGTGTAGCGTGCCATTCCATGCGTACAGCGATTATCATCTCCACAACCCCGCAGCCCATTATCTCCCCCGCCGTCTTTCCCGTCGCCACCATCTGAACAATCGTTTGGCTTATGTTTGTTGTCATCGTGCGACGGTGCGTAATCCCCAGTAATTGTGCAGACAGGAATGCTCCAACAGCCATCTGGGCCAGTCGCGGCACCGGTGAGCAATCCAGTCCAATGAACCAACTGATCCCCATACATGAAAGTTCCAGCATCGACTCCACCGTCGGTCGTCCAGCATGAATGATCGTGGCATTCACTTGCTCCTGAGCTGTTCATTGTGCCGTTCGCATCGGTGTGAATATCGATCGTCCGAGTAAACGGTTCGGGGCGACCATCTTGATTGCACGGCGGGTTAGTCAAATAATCGCCGTAATTGTGAAATACGTCATGGAACACGACGGATCTTATATAATTCGGAGGGAACCCAGTAAGGTGAATCGCAGGAGTTTGTCCTAACGAGCGACTACCACCACAAAGAAAAATTAGAATACCTACCACAACCGCAAGCGACAGCCCCAATCTACGCGCAGTCGCGAGGCGTCGAGTGGTGCAGATGGGATGATCGAACCGCGCAGAAGTAACGCAGGTTGGCCCAAGAGGTACAGGATTCATATTTTTGCGGATTCGCACAGTTTGCCGAAATTGCGTCGATGGCCGATATTCGCTATCTGATATCCGATATCCGATATGCACATTCACGTTAGGCGCGATTGTTGCTTAAACAGCACAGTCGAGGTCAAGAAATTTTTGCGACGGATCTGAAAAAGTTCGAAATCGTTGTCGCGACAACAGACTGGACAGAGCGGCGTCAGTTGAGTCCACCGCGCCGGGATCGCAGCTGAACTCTCTCAATTGCGCTCCAGTTTTCTTGCGTTCTTTGACGTGTCCGCCGGTCGGAGGGACTCGTTCTATCGCGAGTTGGCGGACACGCCCTCCGGTCGCGGCGAAGCGCCGGCGGCTATAGATCGCGGACTGCGGCTAACAAGCGCTCCACCTCTTCCGGCGTGGTGTAGCAGGCGCAACCGGCCCGGACCAGGCCGTGCGCAGTTTGGCCGAGTCGTTCGACGACCGTGGCGGCGTAGAAATCGCCGTGTGAAACAAACACGCCGTGACCGGCTAATTTCCTCGCGACTTCAATTGAGGGGACCCCTGTTACGGTAAAAGCGATCGTCGGGGTCCGCGAGGTCCCGGGCGGCGGACCGTAAAGCTGGACGCGATTGATCCCGGCCAGACCATTCCACATTTGCCTGGTCAACCGATCGCCCTGTTCGTGAAACTGGAGAAAGGTGCGCTGCAATCGTTCACGACGCGTGAAACCCGGCACGAGAGAGGCGAGAAAATCGACCGCCGCGGCCGCCCCGGCGATGCCTTCATGGTTTTGGGTCCCGGTCTCGCCTCGTTCCGGCCCGGAATCCGGCGCGGGAACGAGTTTCGGGAAATCGAGCGACCCGAGGAGATCGTGCCGGCCGTAGAGAATGCCGATGTGTGGTCCGTAGAATTTATAGGCGGAACAGGCGAGAAAATCGCACCCCCAGCGACGCACGTCGATCAATCCGTGGGGCGCGAAATGGACCGCATCGACAAAAATTTTCGCGCCCACGGAATGCGCCATGGCCGCAGCGCGAGACACATCGTTGATCGTGCCGAGCGCGTTTGAGGCTGCGCCGATTGCCACCAGTTTGGTCCGGCCGGTTAATTGTCGGGAAAAATCGTCCCAATCGAGCTGACCGGTCTGAGGAATCATTTTGACGGTGCGCACTTTGATGCCGCGTTCCTGCTCGAGCGCGTGCCACGGCGCAATATTGGCGTGATGATCCAGCTCGGTGACAAGGATTTCATCATCAGGCGAGTAACCACGGCCGAGGGCACGGGCGAGATGAAACGTCAATGTCGTCATGTTGGCGCCGAACACGATCTCAGTTGGATTGGCGTTGAAAAAATCGGCCAGCGCGGCTCGGGCGGAATCGATGATGGCATCGGTCTCGATGCTGGTCGGATAAGCCCAGTGCGTATTGGCATTGTGGTGAAGGAGGTAATCGGTCATCGCCTCGATCACTGCATGCGGCACTTGAGTGCCGCCCGGCCCGTCGAAATAGGCAACCGGATAACCGTTATGAATGCGCGCGAGCGCGGGAAAACATTTTCGGATTTCTTCGAGCGATAGCGCGACGGACATCAAAGGTGGATAACAGAAGAAGTGCGGCAGGCAAGCCGTCATCCAGCTGGGCCGCAGCGGTCGCGAGGTGGCGCGCAAAATAAAAGATGCCTTCGCTGCGTCGAACTGAACGTTTGCCAGAGTCGCGGAGACCGCTACACGTTGTGAAATGAAATCATGGCGCGCGTGGGGGGTGGCATTCTTTATTTTGGCGAGCTCTCGGTCTTTCGCCGGGGAAGGGCGCACGGACGAGTATGCGACGACGCTCAATCCGCAGCGGTTCGAGTTTGCTTTGGAATCCGGTTATCTCTTTGGCGTATTCGATCCGCCGCGCGATTACCAGATCGCGACCGAGTTTGTGACCGGGCGCGTGCGCTGGGGCGTGATCGACCGCGCTGGTTGGCTGCGTGGCTACAACCAGTTTTACATCAGCGCCGTGGCGGAGCCGATCCTGGAGGGGATCGAGAACCATTACTTTGGCCTGAACTTCGGGATGCGATATAATTTTGTTCAGCCTGGCAGCAGGATCATTCCGTATTGCTCGGGCGGTCTGGGCCTCGGCTGGATCGACAGCCACGCCAACATTCCTGGCGGACAGGGCCAGGATTTTACGTTCAATATTCTTTCCGCCGCCGGCCTTTCCTACAAGGTGAACGAGCAATGGAAGATCGACATCGGCGTGCTGTATGAGCATCTTTCCAATGGTGGACAGACCGATCCGAATCCGAGCTTGAATTTGTTCGGGCCACAAATCGGCGTGAATTACTCGTTTTGATCAAAAGCACGGGAAAGTGCCAGCTTCCCCTCTTGCCGTTTTATGAATCCATCAGAAGAAAACATTCTCGTCATCAAACGCAGCTTGTTCGATCAGCTCGGTGCGTTCCAGGGCCTTTGCTTTGAGCCGCAGAAATATCTGAAGGCGATTCTCTCGCGCGGAAACAATTTTTTTCTGCCCCGATCGCAGGCGGAAAGAGATCCGACGCATAAACAGATCATTCCGTATGCCCTGATTGCGCACGGAGAAAAAGTGCTGCATTACGTCCGCGGTAAGAAAGCAGGCGAACAGCGCCTGGTGGCGAAAGGCTCGATCGGTATTGGCGGGCACATGAACGACCACGACGAATCGCTCTTTGCCTGGGACGAAGCGGCCTATCGAGCCGGCGTGGAGCGAGAGGTGAACGAAGAAATTAAGATCGACAGTCCGTTTGCGGACCGGATCATGGCGTTGCTCAACGATGACACGACCGAAGTGGGTCGCGTTCATCTCGGCATCGTTCACGTTTTCAAACTGGCGGAGCCGAAAGTCCAGAAACGCGAAGCGATGATTACCGGGCTGACGTTTCGGACGAAGGAAGAATTGATGGGCCAGCGCGAATCGCTCGAGAGCTGGTCCCAGATTTGTCTCGACGCGCTCGAGCGCTTGCTAGGCTGACGGTGGGTGAAGTGCGGCGACATGTCACCGCTTTGAAAGCGCGGAGATGTCCGCGCACTCCAAACTACTGTTGTGGCGCGTAGGTCATGCTATCCACTTGCCATTTTCCGACTGGATGCGACACGTCGAGTTCCAACGTCCCAGCGCTGGTTGGGTAAAACAGATGCGCCGTAAAATGGCCGCGGGGCGAGAAAAACTGACTTTGGAACGTGACGACTTCTTCGATTTTGATGGGCTGTTGCGGGACACCCAATTGAGTAAACTGCGCGATCAGGTCCTTCTGTTGGAGTGGCGGAAAATCGAGCCGGAATTGTGGGCTCCCATTGTTGAAGAAGCTGGGGTCGTGCCGAACGGTGAGACGGTCGATCATCTCCCGGCCGAAAGCGCGGGCTTCGCGGTCCATCGTGTTTCTGCTGTTAAATAAATACCAAACTCCGCCGCCGATGATGACAAGCAGAATAATGAGGACGACCAAACCCTGGCCCGATTCCCGGAAGCTGCGATGCAAGTTTGCTTTTTTCATAGTTAATAACCAAAACCGAGGCCCTTGATCACTTCCCCATTTCGGATGAGCGCGGCGTGATTCTGTTTCCCGGTGTATCCTCCGAAGCGATTGCGGGCGTCGACCCGAAAATGAACGAGATAGCCGTAGAGATGTTCACCGCTTTTGCCCGCGTCGGTCGGTTTCGGTTCGTCGAGCCATTCGATGCGGGCACTCGAGGGATCGACTAATTGTTGCTCAAGCCATTTCATCACGATCTCTTTGTAGTTAGTCGGGTACGGTCCGTAGCGGTCATCGGGTGGCGGCGATGGAGTCTCAGCCGCGACGGTGATCGCCAGCGTCGCACCGAGAAACGATATCCCGAGACAAAACGCAAGCCTTTTCACATCGTCATCTTGGGCCGCGCAAACTCGTTCGTCCAGCCTGACGTGATAATAAACGAATCGCAGGCCAAAGAACGCGAGTGAAGAGAAACCGGGACGGCGCGAGAAGGACTTGTTTGCCAAATACCGCCAGGAAGGAGCAACGTAGTGGCCCAGCTCAGGCGGAAGGTTGACGTCGAGCGCCGCGTCGCATCAGAACGAACAAGGCCAAGATTGCTAGAACGAAGAGAATCGAAGCCGACGGCTCTGGCACCGGCGCGGCCAGGCCGGAAAAGTTGGGAATACCGGTGTTGAACAACAAAGTCTTGGCGCCGGTGAGTGCATCGATCGAGTAAAGGTCCCCGGTAGGCGAGCTCCCATACAAGGTGCCGCTAGAGAATACAATATCAGAGAGAACAGCCTCCATTCCGCCGAGTGGCGTCATCGTACCGTTGGATTGAATCAGATCGAGATCTTCCAGACGACCATTTGCATTGCCGCGCGAACCATACAAAAGGTCGATAGCATCGAAGGCGATTCCCGCGCAATATGAGTTTCCGGAGCCCGACAGCGTGAGCGAGCTGAGGACGTTTGCGTTCGATGGATCGATTGTCAGAAGTTGCCCGACACCTGCGCTGTTGTTAAAGGAGGATCCATAGAGGACCCCTTGTGAGTTGAACCGAAGCCCGTCAACAGCTGCGTTGGGATCAGAGAGCAACCCGATGACAGTTGCCGCGCCGTTCGTCAGGTTGATCGTCAGTAAAGTGCCCTGACTGGCGCTTCCTCCAGAAACGCCATAAAGAACGCCATTGGCGTCGAATGCGATGCCACCGATGCGCTGGAAGCCAGTACTCCCAATGAATGTGACGATCTGTGTCGTAACGTCGATCTGGTAAAGCCGGCCATCCGTGCCTCCAGTGGATCCATATAGGATGGTATCGGCTTCTGCTAATCGACCAACTGCGACAACGAACAACGCAGTCACTATGAAAATGAATGAGCGAGCACGTAGCGAGTTCATGGTGGCGAGATTTGCGAGAGCGAAAGCAAATGTCAAGAAAAATACCTAACGTTGATGACCCTTCAGCAGGCAAACCTCGGGTAGCGAATGGGAGACCGCCATCCCGCCGGAGAAGAGCGTCGAAGCGTGCGTGCGGCGTATCGCCGCTGAGGGCCACTTCTAATCGAGCCGTTGCAGAGATGGGATCCCGTAGCTCTCCTGCAAAGAGGACGCGTCAGTGGCGATTTGGGCGGCGTCGAGCTCGATTTGCTTCGGGTCTTCCTCCGTCTCGATCTTGATGAAGCCGCCTTCGAGCGGGTGCTTGACGGCTTCGGCCAGATCGTCCAGCGAGCGAATCTCTTTTCCATTGACCGTCTTTACTCCGAGATATGAGATATCTTCGTAACCGATCGTCCCATTGGCTGGCAACACCTGACTCAGCACCACGATCTTACGATGGCCTTCCGGGAAAAGCTCCGACTGGTAGTGGTCGAGATAAACGAATTTTTGCGGCGCTTCGCGTTGCCAGTTGCTGCCCCATTCTCGTAAATACTGGCGCGATAACTCCTGAAAAATGAGTCCGCCGAGGACGTAATAGCGCGGTGCCTCGTCGAACGTGTATGGGGAGATGACGTAATCTTTCGGATCGCGATGTTCGAGCGTCATGCTCAACTGCATTGGCTGACCGTGCCGCTGAATTTCAAACGGGATGGTATCGCCGGCGTAGGCGCGGGCGGTTAACAGATTGGCCAGATCCATCTTGCCGTAAAGAGGATCGACGTAATTGCCGTTGGGATCAATCGAGCTTTTTGCGACCGATGTAATAATATCGCCCACTTGCAAGCCCGCTTTCAGCGCCGGCGAATTCGGTTCGATGCTTGTGACGTAAACGCCCGCGGGTTTTCCGGTTTGTCCGGCAAACTGACGCAACTCCGGATCCCGCGTGGGGAAAAAGGCGAAGCCTGCGCCAGGAAAACCGCGATAATGTCCGCTGTCCGCGTCCTTCAAAAAATGAACGATGATTGGCGCCGGGATGGCGTCGAGAAGTTGGGAACGAGGATCATAGCGCAACAGCAACCCGGCGAGCTTGTTGTTTTTGACCAGCGGAATCGTGTAACTGTTCTCGCGGTACTGCATCGACAGGCTGAGCCGATAAGTGAGGAACTGACCAACCTCGACCGGATAATGCATCACCTGAATCGTCGTGACCAATCCCTCCGTCGCAATGAGCGCGCCGGTCGGTTCCAATTGCCAGGCCGCGAGCCGGTCACCCACCACCGTGTCCGTGGCGATATCAAGTGGCGTGATGCCGTCGAGGAATTTTTTGTCCGCGGGCTCGAGTAACGCGAGATTCGCTTCGTAATCGATCACGGCGACGTTCGCGGCGATTTTTTCGCCCGATTCCGCTCGCTCCAACTCGACATAATTTTGGTTCGCGACCAGGTCCGCTGTCACCAACACGCGATTTTTCGCCAGCACCGCCCCGAGCGCTCGCTTCAAGAACGGCGTTTTCTTCTGCCACGGTCGAAAATAATCGTAGCCCTGACCGGTGACATTAACGCGGACAAGGGCGAGCTGTTTCTGCTTGCTCAACGACGCGGGAACGCCCGCATCTTTTTTCGCCAGCGTAGCCGGGATGTTCCAGCCGGCAACGGCGATGACTAGACTAACAAAAAAGACACGAGCTCGCATATCAGATATTCTTTCGGTCCTTCGGCGTCGCCACGTTCGGTAGTTCCTGAAGATTTTCTTCCTGGATCACGTTGTAACGCGTTTTGATCCGTTCCCGCGCCTCTTCCACTTTGGCTCGATCGAGGACGAGCGGCGGGCCGTCTCCGATCATCTTGATGACCAAGTGGTCGGACTTTTCCTGAAAGGCTTTGGCCAGGTCGTCCAACGTCCGCATTTTTGTGCCGTTCACTTCATCGACAATCGAGCCGCGATATGGTGCGAGATAGGTATTGATCTCATCTGGGAGGATATTGCTCAGGACGATCACGTCCGGATGCTGCAAGTAAATCTGGTCGAGCACGTAATAATCAAAGAAATGCCGGACGCGCAGATCGCTCAGTTGAAATTGATAGGCCTCAAGCAGGTCGAGGTTCAACGGTTGAAAAAGCAGGCCGCCGTAAAGGACGTAGCGCGGCCGCACATCATAGCTGTGGCCTTGCACGAAATATGGCCACACCGTGCCGAGCGTGACGGTCACCGTCATCGGTTTCTTGTCGCGCAAAAGGTCGAACTTCACCGTGTCGCCCTTGAATTTTCGTTCCACGACTTCCGGCATCTCGACCCGCGTCCCCTCTAGTTCCACGTTGGCGTCGCTCGCGATCGGGTGATCGTCGATCGCCAGTAAGACGTCGCCGGTGCGAATCGCTTTGGCCGACGATCCGGCCTCGACCACCGTGCCCACCAGCACGCCACGGTCGTTATCCGGCAAACCGAGATACCGCCGCTGGGCCGGGTTAAGCAGCTTCGAGTAAGTAAAGCCAAGATCGACGTACCTGTTGTAATGGCCGCTGCTGATGTCTTTGAGGAAACGCTGGATCACCGGTGTCGGGATCATGTAGGCCACGCCCTGGGCCACATCGCCGCTATAACCCTGAAACGCGACGCCAACGACTTTGGCATTCTGCATCACGGGCCCGCCGCTGTTGCCCGGATTAATCTGCGCGCTGATTTGAATGGCGAGGTGCTGATCGATCGCCGAATGGGTATAAAGCTGAAAATCGATCCGCGACACGATGCCGGTCGTGACTGACATCCGCTCGCCGCCTATCGGATAACCATAAGCCGACACGGTGGATTCCAATTCCGGAATACCACCGAACTTCAGTGGCAGCATGTTTTTGTAAAAATCCGGATCGGAAACGGTGATCAGCGCGAGATCGCAATCGTGCGCGACGAATTGCACTCGGGCCGGGTAACGATTCGGATCGCCGTCGCGCTCGACCGTGAGGTAACGGCTGTTGCTCACCACATGCGCGTTGGTCAGGATGCGATGGCCGTCGATCACAAATCCGGCGCCGACGCCGCGCTGGAGCTGGCCCGCATTCCAGGGCGCGCGATAGTCCGGTTCCACCGCCGTGGCCGTGATTCGCACCAAACTTTTCTGCACTGGGCCGTTTGGCTTGGGCGGCACGATCGGCACCGGTATGACCGCTGGCGGCTGTTGCTGAGGTGTTTGTCTTGCCGGAACGCCGGGCGGTAGATTTGGCTGCGCCGGAGACGGAGAGGTGTTCGCGCCGTTTTGCTGCGAAAACCCGGTCGCTCCAACCGGCGTGGCGAGGTCTCGCGCCGTTTTGCGCAAACGCGGTCGATCCAACGATCAACGTCGCGCAGAGAAAAACAATAACCCGTTTCATGGCCGGAAGTTGGAGAAGATGAAACGACAAGCTGGAAAAGCAAATTCCGTACGCGTCTTCCTCGACTTGGTGCTGTCATGTTGAGTGAAGCGAAACATTTCCAATCTTTCTCTGGGCGGTTGTGCGGAACAAATGATGTGAGATTTTTCGCTTCGCTCAGAATGACCCTAGAGATGCCAAAGCTCGCCACATGGATTCATAAGAACGATGAGAAGTGGTTTCGTTCATTCTTGGTGAATCGGGTAATGATGATCTCGATGTTCCTCTTTGCGTTTGGCGCGCGAGCCGGAGACAACGGCGCGATCACGCCGGGCGAACTAATCAGGCGGACCCAGGAACTCTATGACGCGGTCGCGATCGGGAATCGGGAGCCGTGGAAGCAATACTTTGCGGAGGATTGTATTTATTCGGACGAGAAAGGGCGCACCTTCGACAAGGCCAAATTGATCGAGGACATTACGCCGTTGCCTAACGGGTACTCCGGCGCGATCAAAATCGAAATGCCGCAGCACCGCATCAGTGGCGACACCGCGATTCTGAATTACGATTTGAACGAGAAGGAAGCAATCTTCGGACAAGATCTCCGAGCGCGTTATCACGTGACGGACACGTGGCTGCGACGGAAGCGGCGATGGCAGATCGTGGCGAGCCAGGCCATGCGGTATTATGAAGACCCGGTCGTGGGCAAGATCGACACCCGTAACTTCGAGAATTACGCCGGCACTTACGAGCTTGCGCCGGGAGAGACACGAACTGTCACCCACGAGGGCGAAAAGTTGTTCGTTACGCGCAAGGGCAAACGCGAAGAACTCCTCCCGGAAGCGAGCGAGATCTTCTTTCGCAAAGGTGTGGAGGGCCGCATCCTGTTTCGCACGAATGACCGCAGTAAGGTCGATGCGTTGATTGATCGGCGGAACAACGAAGACGTGATCTGGCGAAAAAAATACAAGGAGCGACGGCTTCCTAGCCGTCGGCTTGAACTTGACGGCTGGCAAGCCGTCATTCCTTGACGTAAATCCCGCCGGTATCCACAGTGCGTTTCTTTAATCCATACGAGGAGATTCGGGTTACGGAGAACCGCCTGCCGCACTGGCAGCAAGCGGGCGCGGTTTACTTTGTCACGTTTCGCCTTGCAGATGCTGTGCCCGCCCATCTGCTTGCGCGATGGGAGGATGAACGCGCCATTTGGCTGCGGTTTCATCCCAAGCCGTGGAATGCTGAGACTGAGCAAGAATATCACAAGCGGTTCTCTGGCGCCGTTGAGCGGTGGCTCGACGCCGGGCATGGCTCTTGCCTGCTACGGCAAATCGACTGCGCAAAAATAATCGATGATGCCCTGCGTCATTTCGATGGCGAGCGGCTAGCGCTCGTCTCATCAGTAATTATGCCGAATCACGTCCATGCGCTCCTGGTTCAAAATCCAGAATATCCTTTGGAAGATTTGCTGCGAAGCTGGAAAACATTTAGCGCACGAGCCATCAATGAACTGCGCAAGTGTTCTGGGACTTTATGGCAGCGAAGCTACTTCGATCGACTAGTGCGGGACGAAAGACATTTTCGAAGTTGTGTGCGTTATATCCGAAAAAATCCGGAGAAGGCCCACCTGAAAGACCGTGAATATGTTTTGTATGAAAGCAAGCTGGCGGAAGAAATACAAGGAGCGACGGTTTCCTCGCGGTCGGCTTGAACTTGACGGCTGGGAAGCCGTCATTCCTTGACCTATGCCGAATTTGGCCACGTGGATGCGCGAGAAGGATGAGAAATGGTTTGGACCATTCTTGGCGAAGCATCCGGCGATCAGAGTTCATGATGCCCGGACATGCGAAGTCGCGCTCAACGAAATGGACGGGCTTCTTCTGACCGGCGGTTCCGACATCGCGCCGGAATTTTTGCGGCAAGAAATTGTCGATCCAAAATTGATTGAAGATGCCGATCCAGCGCGGGACCGGTGGGAGTTTGAGATCATTCCGAAAACCCTGGCGCGTGGCCGGCCGATCCTTGCCATTTGCCGGGGCATCCAGGTTTTAAACGTCGCATTAGGCGGCACTCTCAGGCTCGATATTCCGGGACATCGATTGCCCGAGCAAAAGGACCACGACACTCAGGCGCTTCGTTATGCGCGCAGCGCGGTCCATCCATTTGCGTGCGTAAACAGCTCGCACCACCAAGCCATCGATCGCCTTGGCGAAGGTTTGCAAGTGGAAGCGTGGTGCGCCACCGACGACATCATCGAACAAGTGCGCTTGCGCGATCATCCGTTCGTGATCGGTGTGCAATATCATCCGGAGCGTGGACAAATCTACGGTTCGCTCTTCGACGACTTTTTCTCGCGCGTGGAGCATCCGAAGTGACGATTTAACGAATCGTGTTTCGACCCGTGACTACCCCGCAAAATACCATCGCGATCGTTTACGATTACGACCAGACGCTCAGCCCGAGCTACATGCAGGACGAAGTGGTCTTTCCCGCGTTTGGAATTAATCCCGATAGTTTCTGGCGACGTTGCGCGGAGTTGCGCGAAAGCGGCTACGACCACGAGCTCGCCTACATGAAGGTGTTGCTCGACACGCTCGGTATGGATCGCCCGACCAATGCCTACCTTCAACAACTTGGCGGGAAGCTGACCTTTTACAAAGGTTTGCCGGAGATGTTCGAGGAATTTCGGAGCGGCTTGCTCGCGCCGGAGCCGGTCGCGCACGGCATCACGGTCGAGCATTACATCATCTCGTCCGGCATGAAGATTCTCCTCGAAGGCAGCCGTCTCGCGCCATATGTCCGCGCGATTTTCGGATGCGAATTTGCCGAAGACCTGGAAGGGCGAATCACGTTTCCCAAGCGCGTAATCAGTCACACACAAAAAACGCAGTTCCTGTTTCGGATCAACAAAGGGCTGCTCGATATGTCGCAGGATGTGAACGATCACATGGACGCAGATATTCGCCCGATCCCCTTCCCGCACATGATCTACGTCGGCGACGGCCCGACCGATGTGCCTTGTTTTACGGTGATGAAGAAGAATGGTGGCCAGGCGATTGCCGTTTATAATCCCGACGATCCGGAGCGCGCCGGCTTTAAGAAATGTTACCAGCTTTCCACCCACGCCGATCGGGTGAAACACATCGCACCCGCCGATTATCGGCCAAACACGCACCTGCGGATGATTCTCGAACAAATGGTTGAGGAAACCGCCAGTCACATCGTCGAGCAGCGCAAACTGGCGATTGAGACCGGGACCGTCCGCGCGCCGAAATACTGACTCAAGGAGTGACGGCTTCCCCTGGCCCGCCGTAGCCTTGGCGGAGGCGGCAGCCGTCATGTTTAAACGGACGGCTGCCCAAGCCGTCGCTCCTTGTTAGTCGCCGCGATAGACGCAACGCGCCGTCGGCGTTTCGTGCACCACGATCTCGCAGAGCCCGGGGCATTGCGGGGCGAGCTTTTTCCAGAACCACGCCGCCATGTTTTCTATGGTCGGATTTTCCAAACCTTCGATCTCATTGAGGTAAGAATGATCGAGCATTTTCAGGAGTGGCTTCATCGCCTCGGAAATCTCGGCGTGATCATAAACCCAGCCCCGTTTTGGATCGATATCGCCCTCCACTGAAACCTCGATCTTGAAACTGTGCCCATGCATTCGCCGGCACTTGTGTCCCTCCGGCGCGCTCGGCAAAGTCTGCGCCGCTTCAAAGCTGAAATCTTTAGTCAACCGCGCCCGCATGATCGGAAAACTACCATGGGGTTACCACCACTGTCATCCCGAGCGAAGTCGAGGGATCTCGCGCAGCCAATGGATTACGGACCGGCAGGTTATTGGTTGTCCGGAACGATTTGAGATCCTTCGCTTCGCTCAGGATTGACAGAGCGGGATTGTTTACACGCTGCGCTGGGTCGGCGACCAGATGAACTTGTGCATCTGGAGTTGGAAACGGACGTTGAGTTTGTCGGCCAAGATCCATTCCACGATTTCGCGCGGATCAATCCGGCCGAAAATGGGCGAGAAGAGGACCGCGTGACAGCGCGCGGGCAGATCGAAGCGCTGTACTTTGTCGCGAGACCATTCATAATCTTCGCGCGAGCCGATGACGAATTTCACTTCGTCGCGCGACATGAGATGATCGATGTTCGACCAGAGATTCTTTTCCACTTCCCCGCTACCGGGCGTTTTCAAGTCCATGATCCGATGGACGCGCGCGTCCACGGGCGCAATGTCGTGCGCGCCGCTCGTTTCGAGCAGGACCGTGTAACCTGCGTCGCACAACATCGACATCAGCGGCAGCACATTTTTTTGCAGGAGCGGTTCGCCGCCGGTGATCTCGACCAGTTTGCAGCCGAACGATTCGACACGATCGACAATTTCCGTGAGCGCCATCTTCTTGCCCTCGTAAAACGCATATTCCGTGTCGCAATAATTGCAGCGCAGATTGCAGAAAGTAAGCCGGACAAAAACGCAGGGCCGCCCAGCCCAGGTGCTCTCGCCCTGGATTGAATGGTAAATCTCGTTAACCGTCAGCGTTTTTTCGCACTCGGGCATGATGTCGATCGTTGAATCCTTAACGCGTTGACGCGTTAGAGCGGAAGAGAGATCACAGCCCGCATTTTGCGCCAGCCTCGGAAAGGCTCGAACTCTTGCGCAAGAGCGAGGCGAGATAGCCATCGACGAACGGCGCGCTGTTGATGCGAGTCAAATTCGCCGGCGCCTGTAATCGCGAAAAAATTGCGTAGGCGATTTTCTTCCGGGGCACGCTTTTCTCGCCGTAGCCAACTCCAACGTTGCTCGACCAGTAGCGGACGTATTCTTGGCCGAAGCGATTTTCCGTACCCATGAAAATCACAGAGTGACCGCTCTCCCGCCGGCCGACATTTTTATTCCAGAAAATTTTCATGAAATCGCCGGGCTTGGCCTGGGCGAAGTCGGTAAAATTGCGGCCCAGGCCGAGCTCATGAAACAAGCGCGCCGTGCCGGGACCATTTGCATTCCACCGGCCCCAGATTCCCTCGCCATCGCGCTGATCGCGAATGATGAGCTGGTTCAAGGTAGCGTAATCAAGCTGGATCTGCCCGCGCTCGCGAAGCGTTTCGATGGTTCGAATGAAAACCAGATAGGTCGCGCCCGAACAAAAACTCGGCGACGCCGCCGACGGCAGAAAGAAAAACTTCCCGGATTCAAAATGGGCGGAGCGTTGCAATCGAATTGTCGCGACGCGCGACGTGGAATAACGCCCGCCGCTCGGCATCTTGTTGATTTGCTCAAGCACGACCGCGTTGTAATCGTCGGCAAAACTCGCGGCCGCGGTTAAGGCGATGACAGCGCAGGTAAGAGCCAGCCTTTTCACGGCGAATAAGTAAGCCGGGAATTAGCGAACAGCAACGCTGGAGCCACTTAAGGAGTGACGGCCTCCCCTTGGCCCGCCGTAGCCTCGGCGGAGGCGGCAGCCGTCACGTTCAAAATCGACGGCTGCCCAAGCCGTCGCTCCCTGAATTAGGCTCAAGTGTGCTTGCTTCGGTTGCGAGGCTGTGTTAATCGAAAACCATGCTGCGGTTCACGAAAATGAACGGAGCGGGAAACGATTTCGTCATGATCGACAATCGCGCGGGCGATGTTCGTTTAACGCCGGAACAGATCGTTCGAATTTGCGATCGGCACCGCGGCGTTGGGGCCGATGGAATTTTGCTGCTCGAACCGGCGACGGACCGGGCCGATTTCCGAATGCGTTACTACAATCGCGACGGGGGCGAGGCCGAGATGTGCGGAAATGGGGCGCGCTGTTTCGCCCGGTTCGCGAACACGATCGCCGACGCGAAGGGAAAATTTTCCTTCGAAACTCCTGCGGGTGTCATTGGCGCCGAGCTGCGTGGAAATCTGATCACGCTTCAGATGAGCCCGCCGAGCGATTTGCGCCTGAGCGTGCCCATCCAAGTCGAAGGTGAAGAAACGAGCGTGCATTACATCAACAGCGGCGTGCCTCACGTCGTCGTCCCAGTATCGCGCGCCGACATGGTGCATGTGCACGGACGTGGCGCGGCTATTCGTTACCACGAGATGTTTTCGCCCAAAGGCGCGAACGTGAACTTCATCGAGAAACGGGGCCTGAAACAGATCGCGATCCGCACGTACGAACGCGGCGTCGAAGACGAAACGCTCGCCTGCGGGACCGGTGTCGTGGCCAGCGCGCTCATTTTTGCCGCCACGGAAAATGTCGATGGACCGATTGGCGTGTTTGTGCGCGGCGGAGACGAACTGGAAGTCGGGTTTGAGAAAAGCGGTCAGCAATTTCGGAATGTGACACTGACCGGCCCAGCGGAGTTTGTGTTTGAAGGCACGATCGAGATCTGATTTTTCTGTAGCGGCGCTCTATAAGCGTCGCTCGAACCTAAGAGAAGATTGGCGACGGTCATAGACCGCCGCTACATTGGAAGAATGTTTCGCGGCACCTTTACAGCGCTTGGTTACGCCGTTTCGCGATGGCGCAGTTGACGATGCCGCTCTCGAAAAACTGATCGAATCGCAGATCGCGGCCGGCATTACCGGAATCGTTGCCGTGGGCACAACGGGCGAATCGCCGACGCTTTCGCACGATGAGCGCAATCAAGTGATCCGGCTGGCGGTGGAGATTGCCAACAAGCGTTGCCAGGTCATCGCCGGCACGGGTTCGAACAATACACAGCACGCGATGGCCGACACGAAACTGGCTGAGAAACTGGGCGTCGATGGCGCATTGGTCGTCGCGCCATATTACAACAAACCGAGCCAGGAAGGATTGTTTCGCCATTTCAAGACGATCGCCGATGCGACGGCGCTGCCCATCATCCTCTACAATATTCCCGGGCGATGCGGCGTGGATATCGGCGCGGAGACCGTGTTGCGGCTGGCGACCGAATGCCGGAACATCGTCTCGGTCAAGGAAGCGAGCGGCAGCGTCGAACGTGTTTCCGAATTGCGACGGCGTTTGCCGGAGTCGTTTACGATCTTGAGCGGCGACGATTCACTGACACTGCCGTTCATGGCGGTCGGCGCCGTTGGGGTCGTCAGCGTGGCGTCGAATCTGTATCCGGCGGAAGTCTGCGCGCTGGTGCGAACGTTTGCATCAGGCGACACAAAATCGGCCGAACAGCAACACCGCAAAATGTTTGGCATTTTCAAGGACCTGTTTATCGAACCGAATCCCGTTCCCGTAAAAACCGCGCTGGCCTGGCGCGGCAAAATGTCGGGCGAAGTGCGATTGCCGTTGTGCGAGATGATTGAAGCAAACCAGGCACGCCTGCGGAAAACCATCGACGAATTCGAGAAGTCCTAAATTTACGCCGGCCGCAGGATCGCTCGCACCGGACTCGCGTCGAAGCCGACCAGCGGCAACGGCAATGCAATAAGCTCGTAATCGCCGGGCGGAACGTCTTTCAATACGAGCCCTTCCAGGATCGACATGTTGTGTCGCAGGATCGCTTTGTGGGCAGGTAAATCCCTGGAATCGAACAGATCGACACTTGGCGTGTCGATTCCCACAGTGATGACGCCGTGCTCATCCAGAAAATCGATCAGCTCGACCGAGAGCGCGGCAAAATCATTGTTCCAGATTTGCGGATCTGGGTAGGTGCTGGTGGCAAATAAGATGCGCGACGCGGTGATTTTGTCTGTGAACATCGATGGCGTGATGCGCGTGGCGCGCGCGACATTGGCGCGAATGACCTGGCACGGACCGATATAATAATCCAACCTACGCTGATCGATTGGAGCAGCGTCTCTGCCATAATGACTCGGTCCGTCGGCGTGCGAGCCGAGATGAACGGTCGCTCGCAATGTGGAAAGCGTAATGTTGTCGCCGCGTGAAAGGTCGGCAAGGATTTCGCGCGTCAATGGAGTATCGCCCGGCCAAACGGCGAGATGCTGCGTTATCGGTGGGCTAATATCGTAAAGCACGGTGATCCTTAAAGCGTTGAAAGGTTGAAGCGTTGAAGCGGAGAGAGACTTGGCATCGCGACTTGGACTTTACGCTTTAACGCTTCAACGGTTCAAACGCTTCAACGCGCGCTTGCGCGTCACATTTTGTGCCGGATCGCCCACAAATCGTGAAACACCGGTCTAAAGAGCGATTCCTTCAGAAACGGCACGCCAGGCGAGCCGCCGGTGCCGTGCTTCGCGCCGATGGTGCGCTCCACCAGCTTGATGTGGCGGTAGCGCCATTCCTGGAAGCCTTCGTCCAAATCGGTCATTAGCTCGAACAGGATCGACAGTTCCGGCACCGTTTGGTAAAGCCGCAGGATCTCGGCCTGGATCTGTTCGTTAGGTTGATTGGGCTGCGCCAGATCACGATTCCTTAACTCTTCAGGGATCTGCATACCGCGCGTCGCCAGAAAATCGTAGAAATGATCAATCACGGTCCGCTGGCCCAGCCGCTGTTGCAGCCGATCGTAGCCGGGGAAATCCGGCTTCAGGTAATTGAGCGTGGCTGCACGTTTGTACCCGAGCACGAATTCGAGCTCGCGGAATTGGACCGATTGAAATCCCGAGGCCGTTTCGAGCCGATCGCGAAAACTTGAAAACGACGAGGGGGTCATCGTTTCCAAAATATCGATCTGCGCGACCAGCACTTTCATGATCGTCCGGACGCGCTTGAAGGTGTGGATCGCGCCAAATAAATCACCGGCGGAAAAATCGCGATTAATCTTCTCGAATTCGTGCAGCAATTCCTTGAACCAAAGCTCATAGGTTTGATGAATAATGATGAAGAGCATCTCGTCGTGCTCCGGCGGACTGGAGCGCGGTTTTTGGAGGGTGAGAAGTTTCTCCAAATCCAAATAAGTCCCATAGGTCAGCGTCGCCATTCGATTTGATAGTAGTGTCCCGTCCCAGAAATAGCCAGGAGACTGTTGAAATGTGGAGCGGGTCGTGTGAAAAACAGGCGCAGCGATGCCATCGAACCTGGGTCGAAAATTCGTGTTAAAAGGCCTCCTCGATTCGTACTGCCTCGCCCTGTCCGCGGAGTTGCGCGAGCAAATGGCTGATACTCTGGGTTTGTTCGGGCAAAACTAAATCCGGGCGGATATCGGCCAAAGGCTGCAAAACAAATCCCCGTCCGTGCATCCGCGGATGCGGCAATTGTAATTCCTTCGTATCGATCTTCGCGTCGCCAACATAGAGAAGGTCGATGTCGAGCTCGCGCGAAACGTTGCGCGGATGCTCCGGTGGCCGGCCGAGCGCGGTTTCGATTCGGCGTAGGTCCCGCAACAGATCGAGCGGTTCACCGTCGTACCCGAACTCGACGACCGCGTTGAGAAATTTTCCCGCGCCCGATTCGCAACCGACCGGGTCGGTCTCGTAAATGGGCGATGAAAGTAGCGGCGGTCTAACGTTAGGCAACTGCACGATCGCCTGTCGCGCCGCGCGCAAATTCGCCAGCCGATCACCCAGGTTCGAGCCAAGCGCGACTGCTGTCCTCATGGTTGTCGAGGCGTTTGGGTCAAAACGCAAGCGGCTGACACAGCCGCCACTACACGGACAGTCCCAGCACATCTTGCATCGAGTAAAGTCCGGCGTGCTTGCCGATGATCCATCGCGCCGCGCGTAACGCGCCGTGCGCAAACGTCTCGCGGCTCCCGGCCCGATGAGTTAGCTCAACCCGTTCCCCTGCCCCGGCAAAGATCACGGTATGATCTCCTACCACATCGCCCCCGCGCACGGCGTGCACTGCGATTTCCGTTCCCGATCGTTCCCCGACGTTGCCTTCGCGACCATGGCGGACATTGTCGATCCTGCGCGTTTCCATCAAGATTTCGGTCAATCGCTTCGCCGTTCCGCTCGGGGCATCCTTCTTCAGCCGGTGATGCATCTCGACAATTTCCAGATCGAAATCGTCGCCTAACAATTCGGCTGTCTTGCGCGTCAGCCAGAACAGCGTGTTCACGCCCACGCTAAAATTCGGCGAGTATATCAGTGGGATCGTCTTAGCCGCCTCGTCGATCTTTCCGCGTTGCTCGGAGGAATGCCCGGTCGTACCAATGACGAGCGGCACGCTCTTTTTCACCGCGGTCGTGCAAATGAACTCGGTGGCATCAGCGTGAGTGAAATCGATTGCCACATCGACATCTCGCATCTTGTCCCTCAGCTCGTCCCCCAGTTCGCACCGGGCCGTGACCGCCAAATCCGGCTCCGATTCCACCGCCGCCGAAATCGCGCGCCCCATCTGTCCGTTATGCCCGATCAGCAAGATGCGAACCCTGGATTTCATGATGCAATCCTGCGACTTTGGCCCGGGTTTGCAAAGTGGGAAAATGACGAAGTTTGAATGGCGAATGTCGATGAAATGATGGCGCCGCATTTCCGCATACGCCGCACTCAAAACGACTAACAAACAGCTGGAAACCGCGCTCGAATTGCAGATGTCAAGCCGAGTCGATAAACAGACCCTAAAGCATTTTAAGAAACGCTGTAGCCACGTGGCATGGGGAAAATAGGCCAAGTTTTCTGTAGGGGAAGCCGACGGCTTCCCGTGTGGCTTCGTTCGGATCCAAGCGCACCCGGCTTCCGCAGGACGCAGCCACGAGGGAAACTGTCAGTTTCCCCTACAACTCAATCGCCAGATCCAGAGAACTCAAAGCTTTCCGCCATTTGCGGCTACGGTTTTTCCTAAAACGCTCTAATCCATCCAACCCATCGTCATGAGCACGCCGCGAAAATCCGGATCATCCACTGATAGCGGTGGCAGCCATTCGCCGATCAGCTCGCGGTGCCACCACGCTTTCTCGTCCGGTGGAGCGAATCGGTATCGGTAAAGCCGCGCCCGGATGTAGTGCGGCGGTTTTTCTGGAAATGGATTGTTGGCGATGAGCGAGAGAGTGCCGCGATCGTTATGCAGAAGTTTCCAGACGAAGTGGAATGTCCACGGATATTCACGCGGCGAAGCCATGGCCGCGAACCAGATTTGCCAATCGATTCGCGGCTGATAGGGCGCGACAAACGGCGGCCGCCGGTTCGGATCGCCCGGTTTCGCTTTGAATTCGTATTCCTTCCATTGGGCGCCGGTAATGAAAAGGCTGTCGGTCCCTTCGAAAATAATTTCGTCGCGCTCCCGACCGACCGTGCCGAATGCGCCGTAACTGTTCACCAGATCGAGCGGGTTGAACGAGTAATTCATCAGTTGCCGGCCGGAAACGAGATTTAGCACCACCGGGACACTCAGCCACGCCACCAGGATCGACAAGGCGATGGTGAGTCCGCTCTGAGTCAGCGCAGGGCGCGATTCTTGTGCGGCCCGCTCGGCCCGCCGCACCACCGCGTTTGGTAAGACGCGGCGCAGGAACGTGTCGTCAAAGCAGGCAAGGAACGGCACGATCGTGAGATAATTCAGGAAGGAAAGATTGCCGCTGATGATGAGAAACATTTGAAATGTAACGAGCAGGACGCCCGCGACATGTCGCGCCAGCCGCGGGCCGAATGTGAACCATGGCACGACCAACTCAACGAAATGATTCCAAGCTGTCTCGAATTTCAGCAACCAATGCGGCGAGAAATCGAGATAGCGGCTGATCGGATTCGGGATCGGCTGCGTTTCGTAATGGTAATACATACAGGTGAGATCCCGCCAACATGGATCGCCGCGCAGTTTGATCAGGCCGGCCCCGATCATGATGCGGAAGCCGAGCCAACGAAAAAGCCAGATGACCAGAATCGGGGGGCGTGATTTCGGAAAAGGCCGCGGATCGAGCAGCGGACAGAGAAAGATCGACAAGAAACCGGTTTCGAGCAGTTGGATTTCCCAGCCGTAGCCGTACCAAATATTGCCGATGTGGACGATCGACATATACATCATCCACAGGATCGACATGAGGATGGCATTGGCGTATCCCGCGAGAACAACGAGAGCCAGCCCAAATCCAATCCACGCGAAGATCGATAATGCGTTATCGGAAATCCCCAGCCAGAAAAGTGTCGGCACATGCCAAATCGCAGCGGAACGCGAACCGTAATAAGCTGGCAAATGCCCGAGAAAATTCGTAGCCGGAGTAAGTCCGTGCTCCCCGATCAATGGCATAAGCTGATTCGCCGCTACCAGAAACCCGACCGCGTAAACGAATCCGAGCAGCCGTAGAATGATGAAGCGAGTAAGCCAGTAGGAATTGCCGAGGGCAAAGAACTTCGCAAAGGCGTTGTCGTCGGTCATGCGCAGCAGAAAACGTCCAACGCTCAACCCGCAACGTCCAACGCTCAATTAATAGAAAAGATGCCAGGGGGAGAATCGAACTCCCGACCAACCCCGAAAGCTTTCGGGGCTGCTCTACCGTTGCAGGTAGTAAATTGCGAGTCTTGGATTTTTCTTGCGCTTTAAATCGCGTTCAATCTTCCGAGCTTCACCGAGTGTTGCTACGTGTTTCTTGGCAGCGATTTGAAGATTATCTCCCAGTCGCTTCGTGGTGAACGTGTGTCCGCGCAAATGCTGCGCGAAACGAGCATCGAGATCGAAAGTGGAACCGATGTAGTGCCGGCCTGAGGAACCTTTAAGAATGTAAATCCAAGGCATGATTGAAGTGCCAGGGGGGAGAATTGAACTCCCGACCAACCCCGAAAGCTTTCGGGGCTGCTCTACCGTTGCAGGTAGTAAATTGCGAGTCTTGGATTTTTCTTGCGCTTTAAATCGCGTTCAATCTTCCGAGCTTCACCGAGTGTTGCTACGTGTTTCTTGGCAGCGATTTGAAGATTATCTCCCAGTCGCTTCGTGGTGAACGTGTGTCCGCGCAAATGCTGCGCGAAACGAGCATCGAGATCGAAAGTGGAACCGATGTAGTGCCGGCCTGAGGAACCTTTAAGAATGTAAATCCAAGGCATGATTGAAGTGCCAGGGGGGAGAATTGAACTCCCGACCAAGGGCTTATGAGTCCCCTGCTCTACCGCTGAGCTACCCTGGCGTGAAAGCAAATACTTGGAGATATAGAGCCGAAATTAAACGAGGCCAACCCCGAAAGTGGTTCGGGTTTCTTAAAACGCTACTTTAACCTCGGATTTCACCTTCAAGACTGGCACGCATCGCGCTAGTTCAATGGCCACGCTTTATGCACGTTCCCACTTTGATTGAGAAGAAGCGCGATGGCGGCGAGCTTTCAGCAGAGGAAATCGAATTTCTGATCGGGGAATTTACCGACGACAAAATCCCCGAATACCAGATGAGCGCCTGGGCCATGGCGGTGTTCTTCCGCGGGATGACAGCGGCGGAAACACGCCATCTCACCGACTCCATGATGGATACCGGCCGCGTCTTGAGATATCCAAAAGATTCGCCGCCGAAGATCGACAAAATTTCCACCGGCGGCGTTGGCGATAAAGTTTCGCTCGTCCTCGCTCCCCTGCTCGCTTGCGACGATGTTTGGGTGCCAATGATTTCCGGGCGCGGGCTCGGTATGACCGGCGGCACACTCGACAAACTGGAGAGCATTCCCGGTTTTAACGTGAACCTCGATGACAAGCGCGCACTCAAACAGCTTGCAAAAATCGGCCTGTTCATGATCGGCCAGACCGAAGACATTTGCCCAGCGGACAAAAAACTTTACGCGTTGCGCGACGTCACGGGCACAGTGCCATCGCAGCCGCTCATCGTCGCCAGCATCATGAGCAAGAAGCTCGCGGAAAAACTCGACCGGCTCGTGCTCGACGTGAAATTCGGTCGCGGCGCGTTTATGAAAACTCGCGCCGAAGCGGAGGAACTAGCCGCCACGATGAAGAGCGTCGGCGAAGCGATGGGCGTGAAGACCTCACACTTGCTCAGCCCAATGGACGAACCGTTAGGCCGGAATGTCGGTAATGCGCTCGAAGTCGCCGAATGCGTCGAGATCTTGCAGGGGCGCGGACCGAAGGATCTGGTGAAATTGGTGGTCGATCTTGCTCTGGCCGTCGTCGGTGACGGTGACCGTCGGGACCAGCGATCCCGGCTGCAACAGCGGCTCAAAGACGGCACCGCCTGGAAAAAATTTGTCGCCCTTGTTTATGCTCAAGATGGCGACGCCACGACCCTGGAAAAACTGCTCGAAATTCGCCGTGCCCCGATCATCGAGCCGTTCCCGGCCAAGAAGAGCGGCACCGTTACGAAGATGGACGCCGAAGCGATCGGGCGCGCCTCAGTCCTCCTCGGCGGAGGGCGGCAAAGGGCCGACGACAAGATTGATTTCGCTGTCGGCTTTTCTGGCATAAAAAAAATCGGCGAACAGGTAGAGGCTGGCGAGCCGTTGCTCACCATCCATGCTCGCAACGAGCAATCGTTGGTTCCGGTGATGGCGCTTCTGGAAAAAGCAGTCGCGATCGGTTGAAGGTACGCTGGCGTTCGGCCCGCGTCCGGAGATGGCCAGGGCGCGTTCGAGTAACAATGCAGCTTTATTCAGCGGCATGTCTGGCTGCACCAGCCCGTGTGCTCCCACCTCCGGGCCCCGTCGGTGGGGTGGTTCCGGCCGACCCCGCACTAGTGTTGTTAATCGTGATTGATTCGTAAGGACCGTTCGTGTTTGGAAACTTGCAGGCTTCCACAGCCTGCGTCACTTACTTGGCAGCCCGCTGGCAAACGCGGGTGTGGTTGAGAAGATGCGACTGAAGCCGACCCCCTGCTGTTAAAAAGGCGATTGCGGTCAATCCGCCGGTTTGCGCTCTGATTCTAGAAATTTGAATCCATTTCGCAAGATCTTTGCAGGCTACGAGATGATCCCGATTCCGATGGACTCATCGTACGTTAGTTGCTAGACAGAGCTGCGTGCGAGGGATGTTTGAAGCACGACGGTCGATCTTGGCGGCACTCTGCGGCATTTCACTTCTTTTTGCGCTTTCTACAACCGCCCAAACGTTCCAAACACCGACACTATTAGCGCGGAGCCTCGACGGGGTCGATCAATCCCTGCATGGGCAAACCCCCGACCAGTCGTTAACCGGCGCTCCCGTTTCGGAAAACTTCCGCCGGCTCCACTACGAGCTGACCATTCAGCTGTCCGAAATTTACGATAGCAACATCAGCCTCGCGCCCAACAATCCGGTGGACGATTTTTACACCCGCATTGGGGCAGTCTTAACCCTCGGTTTCGGCGATACCGTCGTGCGCGAGGAAAATTTCCTTGAAGCATTCTATGAACCCGAGTTCTTGATTTTTGCCGACCATTCAAACTTCAACTCCGTCCAGCATTTTTTTTATCTGGCGGTCCAATATCGCTTCAGTCGATTGACACTGGGCCTGGCGCAAAAGATTCAATTGGCTGACACCGGCGATTCACAATTGCCCGGTTTTAGCGGGACGATTGTCAACGGCGTGAATATCGATACCGGAGGGCGGCAGCGTATCGAGATTTACACGACGCACCTCAGTGCCACATACGAATTGACCGGGAAAACGTATTTGAGCTCAGCTGGCGATTACGAATTGTACGATTATTCACAAGGCCTAACTAATTCGCACAAGATTTCGGGCGATCTGTTTTTGAATTATCGATACAGCCCTAAATTGGTCGCAGGATTGGGGGGCACGGCTGGACGTGATTTGCTCAGTGAACCGGACTCGGACCAAACTTTCGAGCAAGCGAACCTGCGTGCGACCTATAATCCGACAGGCAAGATCAGCGCCACCGTCTTGACTGGCGTCGAGTTTCGTCAATTCGATAACGGATCCCGCGACTTCGTCTCCCCGATCTTCGACTTAAGCGCCTCGTATACGCCATTCGACGGCACGAACATCACCGTTGACGCGAGCCGGGGAGCGCAGAATTCGGCGAGCACGCCGGGGCAGGACTATGTCTCAACGCAAATCCAGCTGACGGCGCGCCAGCGCCTGCTTCAGCGTGTCGTGGTCTCACTGATGACTGGATATCAAAACCTGGATTATTTCGCGGCGAGTCCGCACGCCATGGCCTCGCGAGGGGACGACTATTATTTTGTTGAACCTTCCATAGATATTAGAATTACTAACTACTGGTACGCTGGCGCTTTCTTTGTTTATCGCGACAACAACAGCAATTTTTCGAATTTCAGCTTCGATGACAAACAGGTAGGCATTCGAAGTGCTTTAAAGTTTTGAGGATGAAGCACATTCTTGCGCCACCTTTTTGGCCGGCTTTATGGGCATTCGCCTGCATCACCGTCTTCGCGGAGTCACTGCCAGGTCAGACTGATAGCAGCGGCGGAAACCGCACAAGCAGCATTTCCGGCCATGGTTTGTCATCGTTTCCTGCGCCACCACCCGACTCGGCCAGGCCAGGCGATTCTTCTGGCACAAGTATTAATCCGCTCGCCGTCTCCGCCATCAGCGCCCCGAGCGGTTATCGCCTCGCGACTGACGATCAGATCGCGATTGAAGTTTATGGTGAAGACGAATTGCGTACCGCAGTTCGTCTGAATGCGGACGGTGCTGTGAGCCTGCCGTTGCTCGGTCCGGTGCATCTGGCTGGGTTAACGCTGAACCAGTCTGCGGCGCGGCTGACCGAGTTGTACAGCAAAGATTATATCGTGAATCCGAAGGTCAACGTCATGCTGATGAGTTACGCCAAGCGGCGGTTCAGCGTGCTGGGCCAGGTCAATCGACCTGGCAGTTACGAAATACCGGAAGGAAGTCCGAGCGGCATCGACATGCTGGAAGCCATCGCCATCGCCGGCGGCTACACGCGCATTGCCGCGCCGGAGCGGATCACCGTCAAGCGGCGCGACCAAGTTCTGCGGGTGGATGCAAAGCGGCTCGCGCGCGAGAGCGGCAAGGGATTCCGTGTTCAACCGGGCGACAGTATCACCGTGGGTGAAAGTATTTTTTAGCTATGAACTTCTTTATCCGCACATCTTCCAAATGGCCACCGGGCCGTGTCTAAAGTCGCCTCAGCAAATTCCCCTTTGTGATCGATCAACATCTCCGTGAACCGGTTTCCGCGCCTTTTCCGAGCGCCACCGATACGGTGCTGTCGCGTGCAAGCGAACAACTGGTCGAGGCAAAAAGCGGATTCGATCTTCGCCATCTTTGGCAACTGGTAATCGAACGAATTTGGATCGTCGCGGTTTGTGTATTGATTGGACTCCTTCTCGCTCTCGGTTATCTCGGGCGGACGCCGAAGCTCTACCAAGGCCATGTTGTGCTGGAAGTTGACTTTCAGGAACCAACCGTGATTGCGGGCGAGCAGTCTGCGCTTCGGGTACGCTCCATGTTTCTAGCCTCTCAAGAGGCGCTGCGGACGATCGAACAGAACTTTACCAACCGTAGCATGCTGGCGCGGGTAGTGCGCGCGGAAGGACTTGCTGAGGATGGTGGCCGAGGCTTGCTTGGGCAGTCGATCCAGAGTCAGAAACAGCGTGTTAGCTCGCCGCGTTCGACACCCGCCAGGGCCGGATACGCCATGGAGAATCTCAATACCGCTCCTTCCTTCACACCGCTGGAAGAAGCGCTGGGCGGCGCGCTCAGCGGGATGGTCAAGCCCGTGATACGGCGCGGGACGCGTCTCATCGATCTCTACGTGACGAATCGAGACCCGGCGATGGCGCAACGGCTCTCCGAAGCGATCGGTCGCGAGTACATCCGTAATTCGATCGAGCGTCGTGCTGGCTTTAGCCAGGATTCGCTGCGTTATCTTTTGGAAGAAGAAGAGCGCCTCAAGGCAAAGCTCCAGCGAAGCGAAGCAGCGGTTGCCGATTACAAAGCAAAAACGCCCGACGCTCTGCAACTCGGGGGCGGCGCCGCCGCCACCGGCAGCCAAACTGGCGCAGGCAGCTCCGGAGGCCGGAGCGGTTTGCTTGAAGACAAACTTCAAGAACTAAATAGCAAATTAACTGCGGCGAAATCCGATCGCATTCGTCTTGAAGAAGAACTTAGACAGATCGAAAACGTAGGTGACAATGTCGATGCACTGCTCGCTGTGCCGAGCATCGCGGCGGCGCCCACTGTGAGCGAACGTCGGCGTGACGTTACACAGTTAGAAGCGAGCGTTGCGGCACTCGCGCAGCGCTACAAGGAAAAACATCCAAAAATGATAGCTGGTCAGGCTGCACTGGCCGAAGCAAGAGATGGTTTGCGACGGGTCGTCCTGGAGCAACCGGCTGTCTTGCGCAATACATTGGAGCAAGCGCGTGCGACCGAGAGCAGCCTCCAGATCGCAACGCGCGAACAGGAAAAAGCCGCGCTCGCCTTGAACAAAGCCGCCATCGGGTATCAGGAACTTGCGCGTCAAGCCGAGACAGACCGAGCCCTTTACGAAAGCGTGCTGCGCCAGATCAAAGAGACCGATTTGACAAAGGATGTGAAGACGGATGCGGTAAGCATAATCGAGCATTCGCCTTTGCCCCGCGCCCCAATTAGTCCGAGTCCGACGAAGGCGATTGCGTTGGGTTTATTAGTCGGCCTGGCCGCCGGACTCGGATTCATATTCGGCGTCGATGCACTGGACTGCTCTATTAAGACCGTCGATCAGGCGGAGGCTACTCTGGGTTTGCCTGTCCTGGCCGCTATTCCGGAAACCAAGGCGGAGGCGAAATCGGCCGATCCAAAGCGCATGACCGGGCTTCTTTCGCAATATAGACTCGTGGCCGAAATTCCCGATGGGCCGGCGGCGGAAGCCTTTCGCAACCTGCGCGCGGCGCTTTCACTGTTGGGGCCCGAAGAGGAGCGCAAGATTACACTTTTTACCAGTGCCGCGCCCGACGAAGGAAAAAGTTTCACCTGCACAAATTACGCGCTCGCACTCGCCCAACTAGGTCATAGTGTTCTCCTGGTAGATAGCGATCTGCGCCGGCCGAGCCTGCATGAAATCTTTCAGTTGCCGGCGACGAAAAGGATTAGTTCCGATTTGCGCGCCGACGTCCCCGGAATTGTCGATTGTCTGGTGGGCGAAACGAATCTTGAGTCGAGTGCGCGACCGATTCCTCCTGAGCAAATTGATGTCGCCGGCGACAATATTGCACTTAGGGGAAAGACTCCCTTCGCCACTCGCGGCCAACTTTTTGTGCTCAGTTCCGGACGGCGCGCGCCTAATCCGGCGGAACTTTTAAGCGGACCTTCTTTTGGGCGATTGATGGCGGAAGCAGTGAAGTTGTTTGATCGGGTGGTGATTGACAGCGCGCCGGTGCTCGCCGTCAGCGACACCCTGCTGATAGCGCGGCACGTCCAGACAGTCTGCATGGTTTTACGAGCGGGAAAAACACCGCGCTCAGCTGTTCAACGTGCGATTTCTTTGCTCGTCGGTTCGGGCATGCCGCCGGCCGGCGTAGTGCTCAATCGTTTGCCGCTCGGCCGCGGTGTTGGTTATCACTATGACTATGCATCGCATGGTTATGGAGCTGGTGAGGGATCGTATTCCGTCGGGTACGCCAAGCGATCAAAGAGTAATCGCCGAGACAATGGAACGGCGTGAGCGTTCTCTGATCGCTGTCCCGTAACTATCGGCCCTTCCCAAACAACATTGTGTGCACGGTCTTGAGAACGATCATTGCGTCCAGCTTCAACGAGTAATGCCGGATGTAATAGAGATCGTATTTTAGCTTCTCGATCGCGTCTTCGTCGCTGTCGCCATAGGGATAATTCACTTGCGCCCAACCGGTGATTCCCGGTTTGACCAGGTGCCGGAAATGATAAAACGGGATCGCTTTCTCGTATCGTTCCGCGCACTTGATCCACTCCGCCCGTGGCCCGATCAGGCTCATCTCTCCGCGAAAAACATTCCAGAGCTGCGGCAGCTCATCGAGTCGCAGCTTTCGCAGCCAACGCCCGATCCGCGTGATCCGAGGATCGTTCTCCCGGGTATAGATGTCATCCGTTTCCGCCGCCGAGGTCCGGGTGCACATAGTGCGAAATTTGTGAGCAATGAACGTTTGCCCTTGGCCTCCCACGCGCGCCTGATGGAAGATCGCCGGCTTGCCGCTTTCCACCCAAATCAAGATCGCGATGAGCGGAAGCAAAGGGGCGCAAATCAGAAGCAAAAAAATGGACACCACGACATCGAAGAGCCGTTTCAGATAGTGATACGGCGAAATGCGCGCCAGTTGGAAACCGGTCTGGAGCGGCCAGACTGGATCGATTATGTCTAACGGCACGTAACGCCAATGTGTTTCGTAAAATGATTCGAGCGTGTAAACACGTGTCCGCTGAAACTGTGTCCGCACCAGTCGCTCCAAGAGCTCGATTGGAAGACGGTGGATTCTTTCTGCGAGAATGATCCCGCTGTAAGCGTTTTGGGGATTGGCCAGTTTGGTCTCGAGTCCCCCCTCGACCACCGGTGACCCTTCACCAGCGATTCTCGATCCAACGCGTGATTCGTCGTTATCGACAAATACCAGGCGCTCCTGGTTTGGCGATCTCTTGTACGCTTCGTAGAAACGTGAGGCGAGCTCGCCGCCACCTATTACGAGGAACGATTGTTGAGCCGTGGATGCTGCGATTTTCCAACGAAACTCGCGCCGATATATTAGCGACAACGGAAGAAACACGATGAAGCTGAGTAAGAGCACGCCGCGACTCGGCTTCATTCCCGCATCGAATGTTGCCGCCGAATAGATCAAGAGCGAGCTCACCGCCGCCGCGCCGGCAATGGCGAGAACATGTTCCGTCGTATAGATGAGACTGCGAGTTTCAGTATTCCGGTTATAACCACCGATAATGTAAAGCGCCTGAAGGAGCACACCGAGCGCGACAAAATCCACCATCATGAATTCGAAAGGGCTGACAAAGAACGCGTCGCGGCGCGCGTAACCAACGAAACCGTAGAGCACGACCCAGCAGACGATATCGCACGCGATGAAGAGCAACGCGGTGCTCCAATGGTGACGGTGGATTTTCGCGAAGGCTCGGCGTTTTTCCACTGCTGCCGCCGGTTCCGGCCACACCGATGGTTCGGTCAAACCGTCAGCCGGCAACTTTGGTCGCGTTTCCTTCGGCGAATGCCAAACCGGCATGAAATGATCGCCTCGTAGCTTATCGTGAGGCGGGGGCGTTAGAATCATTTCTTTTCATTTGTCAGTAGCCAATCGAATGGTCTCAATCTCTGACCCCTGACTTTCGGTTTCTAATCCTTCGTTTCTAGTTTCTCTCGCTCAATCAGCAGCCGGATCGACAGTAACAATTCGGCGATGACGCGTTGGCATACATAAACCCATCCCGGCCAACCATCTAAGAGCAGTCCCCGTGCAAAAAGCAGATAAAAAAACATCAATGGGGCAGCCCAGAAAATCTTTCGTCGCAATCGATCTTGAAGGTTCAATTGAGCGACCGGCGTCGCCAGAAGATGGCGCGCCTCGATCGTGGCATATCGATCCTGTGCCCGTATCCAAACACTGAGCGGCTTCCGATCATCGTGATAAACCGGGCCAGAAAGCTGCTGCGTCAAGCCCGTTACGGCCAATCGTTGGGTGTGACCGTCGTCGTAATAGTTACAGCGAGCTCTTCGGAACAAGATCGGTCGGGGTGGATAGACCGAAGCCCGCAGAGTTCGGCCAAAGATTCGAAATTCGAACTTCGCTTCATACGCGGAGATTTCATCTACCGGTTGCAGATTCTCCAGTTCGTCAATGAGCTCGGGTGAGAGCTCGTAATCGGCATCGAGGGCCAGCACCCACGGCGTTCTGATTTGGGCCAGACCGAAGTTCCACTGCGTCGCATGGGTATCAAATCGGCGTTGGGTAATCGTTATGTTGGGGTGCGTTGCTTTGGCGATTTCGATTGTCTCATCCGTGCTGAAGCTATCGAGGATCAGGATCTGCTTGGCCCATGATAACGCAGCCAGCGTCCGCCCTATGTTCTCGCGCTCGTTGAACGTGAGAATCAACACGGTGACGTCGATCATACTGCGCGCCGCTCCCATTCGCGCGTGTCGGTAACCGACAGGTCGGACTGATATGGCATCCGTTGGTGATTCAATACTGCGGTATAGACTTCGTGAGTTTTTCTCGCGGCCTGGTCCCACGTATAGTTTTGAAAAATAAATGTCCGCGCACGTTGTCCCATCTCGCGGGCAGCCGGCAAATTCTCAACCAGCCTGGCCAGCGCTTCGGCAAGAGCCGTCGCGTCGATCGAAGCTTCCACCGCCACTTTCGCGTCAGCGGCCTCCGGAAAATTGCATCCCGTCGTGATGACCGAAGGCAAGCCTGCTGCCATCGCTTCCAGCACCGACATGCTAAATCCCTCGGAATAGGAGGGCGCGACAAAGATGTCGGCAGCAGCGAGAGCATCCGCTTTGTCCTGCCCGGTTAACATCCCCGTGTAAGTCACGGCCGCAGCGCATCCTTCCGATTCAAAAAAGCGCAAGGCGGTTGACCAATACCCAATGGGATCCGGTCCCGCGACAATCAGGTGCGCGTTGGGAAATCGCCTGCGCAGTAACGCAAAGCTCCTGGCCAGTATGTCCAAGCCCTTCTTTGGATCGACGCGATGGAGGAAGAGCAGGCGGGTTTTGTTCGCCAGCTGTGGATACCGCAGCAAGAATGCGTTGGCATCGCCATTGACCATGGATTCCGGACTGATACCGTTCGGCACAATCACCCTGGGTGTCGTCACGCCCAAGGCAGCGATCGATTCCACCTCATGTCTTGTCAGGCAGTGAATCACGTTTGCGCGTTGCAGTTGCGGTTTTTTGAACCAGCGAAAGTAAACTCTCTTCTTCCAGCCTTTATTCGCCATGGCCCAGGGCTCGAACATTCCTTGGGGATGAATAATGTGCGGGACATGGCGCCAGCGGCAGGCTTCGCAATAGATATCGGCCGGGAAGTTGAACACTGACATTCCGTGGACGATGTCATAGTCAGTGACATGCCGGAACAACCATGTCATCAGCGCAGGACTGAATTTCACTTCGAAATGGCCCCAGCGGCGAAAGTACCGTAAACGATAGGTTGATTGGGTCATCCACCGATGAAGTTTGACCCGCAGATTGCGTGGCCCCGCCGCATCGGTAGTAACAACATCGACTTTCAGCCCCCTTCGGCCAAGCGCGTCGGCCAACTCTGTCGCACAGGTTGCTGGCCCCCCGTAAATCGGGCTCAATGCCGGGATGACGACAAGCACCCTTAACTGGTCTCCGCGTCGTGTCATGCGTTGCACGAGGGATCCGGCTCGAACCAGTTTGGTATGGTCGTGCGAGCGAGGATTAGCGAAGATACGAGAAACGTCGCTGTAGCCAAATTGCTCTTCCTCGGAGCGCATTCCGCGGCAGTGACCGCATCGCGCAACCCGTCGGCAAAGCGCTCGACTGACCAGGAGGCAATAATTTTCCTGGACGTTCGCGCCATTAACTCGGATTCCGCATCCGAGAGAGCAGCCATTTGCAAAAGTGAGGCCGCTAATTCATCGACGTTCTGTGCTGAAAACGAGAATCCATTTTTGCCTTCTTCGAGAAGTTCCGGAACACAGCCGCATTCTTTTGAGACGATGAGGGGTAAACCCGACGCCATGGCTTCGTTCACAACCAATCCCCAAGGCTCGCTCATGCTTACATGCACAAACGCGCCGGCGAGCGCATAGTACACCGGCAATTCGTGGTACTGTTTGAATCCGGGGAAGTGCACCTTGCCGGTAAGGCCAAGCCTCTCACACTCGGCTATGAGCTGCGATCGCAACGGGCCGTCGCCGAGCAGGACCAAATCCCAACAGGGCTGCGCCGCCCGCCGGCCATAAGCTGCGTAGGCCCGCAAAAGAGTGACCAGATTTTTCCTTGGCAAAAAACGAGCTGAGGCCAGGAAATACGTTTCCGGAAGCGACAGACCTGCGCGAACTCCATCCGCATTCGCCCTGGCGGCTTGAGCACCGCGCCCGAAATGATCGTTATCGACCGCATCATATCCCAAGAAAATGCGCCCAGATTCAAAACCCAGGTCAATCAAGTAGTCACGATGACGTGACCCTCCAGCGAGCGCCGCCGAACAAAGTGTCAGAATCCTGCTTTTTAGCCACTCGCTCCAGCGAGAACGGCTCTTATCGCTCGCACCTGACTCAGACATGACGACGCACGGCACATTGTGCTTTGTGCACCAACGCAACGCGACCAGCGCCGCGAGATTGCTCCAGCCAGGAATGGCAACGGCGCGAAGTGGCGTGATTGAATCCAGCGCCTTGGTTATCTCGTCAATCGATTCTGCATCGCGCCGATGTGTGCACTCCTCCGTGGAAAGCGTAATCCGTGTGACGCTTTCTGGAGTCGCGACTTTCTGCCACCCGTACTCGGCGGTCTCGGCGGATTGCTCGATCGCGATAACCTCGAATAAGCGCGCCCCAGCGCGCAAACGCGCCGCATGGTACGGCCCCAGTTGGTGAAAAATCACAGCAACCCGCGGCTTGTCCGGATTCACAGCGGCGTCATCACCCGGGTGTTCCGACCGGCACTCCTAGAATGACCGGTTTGCCAATCGTAACTGGTCGTTCGCGGGCATAGAGTGCCACCAGCGCGACGAACAGAGCACTGTAAATAAATCCCGGTAGAAAATCTATTGTCTCGTGCGTCAACGCACGCATCGCCGAGGTCGTGGTCTGGATATAGAGTATCTGCGCAACTGTCCCGTTAGGCTGTTTAGCTGCCGCCCATAAGTTCTTGAACAGGTACGCCATCGCCGCAAAGAAGAGACAGCCGAAATAATCGAATTGATTGAACGAATCACCGAGGCCGGTCACGGTCGAACCTGGCGGCATCCGATAGTCCAGCGCATCTTCGACGAAATCACCGAAGTCTCGTTGCTCATGCCCAATCATGAGCGAATTCTTAAAGTCCTCTCCGAGAAATTGCGCTGGAACGAAGCGAAACACGAGGCGATTCCAGTAACCCGCTCCCCATTCGTAGGCGCCTGACTCACGGGTAGCTGCGATTAAGAGCGTTGCATTCTTCGCTTCGCTCACCGCATCGACGTCGAAATATCCATTGAACTCTTGCACCACATCCAATTGCTTCCACGCCTCGATCGGATCCTGGGCCGCTGTTTTCCGGTATTCACCCACCGCCGGGATGATGAGCATGGCTCCGAGCACCGCACCAATTACGACCAGGCGCGGCGCTTGTTTTCCTCTCAAGAAGAAAAGACTCATTCCAAGCGAAATGAGAAAAAGCGCGGTTGGTTCACGCCGGCCGTAAAAGATCGCAGCTTGGAAAGGAATCCACGTTGCAACGGCCGACATGGCCCAGGCAAAAACGCTTCGAGTTTTTAGCGCACAGTAAAAACAAATGGCAAACCCGGGATACGCCAAACCACCGAAGAAGAGATAAATCGTTCCAATGCCGGTGAGCGAGCTGGTGATATCTTCTTCGGGAAGTGTTCCGAATTTGTAAGTAAAATAGTAGCCAACGAGCACAAGCACGATTCCGCCGTGGAGGAAACGCGACGTGCTCACAGGAACATTTAGTTTTTGCAAAAAGCCGGCATGTGCGCGCGGCAGATAGCCGAACCAGCAAGCGGCCAGGCAAAGGCAGCACATCAGAAGCGTGCTCTCCAGGTATACGCCGCCCCACTCGTTTCGGTAGAGCGCGTATACCTGAGGAAGAACAAACGCGATGAATGTTCCCGCCATGAAATACGGGAATTCGTAAATTAATCGTGGTCGGACCAGGCTAGCGCCAAATAAGAGCACACAGGCAACAACGAAAGGAATGAAGTAAAGAAACATCCTTGCTCCCAGCGGCCTAGCTCAAAACGTGGACCTGACTAAACATAGGGTCATTTCAAACTCGGTTGGATACGACCCGTGCAATCGAGGAACATATCTCGATATTGCGGCGCCAGCACTGGCCAGCTAAACCGCCGTCGAACACTTTCTCGTCGCTCGGTCGCGGCTTCCAGTGTGTTCGGGGTCGGCAGCGCCAAACTCAGCTGGTCGGCTAGAGCACCGGCCCTCGACAAATCGGCCAGGGTCCCATGGGGGCCAAGAACGAAGCGCATCACCGGGTGATCATGAGCGATGGCAGGCAATCCGTGAATGAGGGCCTCAAGAAATACCCGGCCAAATCCTTCCTGCAACGATCCAAGCACGAAAATGTCGGCAGCCCGGTAATAATCCATAACTTGTGCGTGTGGCATTGATCGCGCGGTGAAATCCTCCATACCTAGCTTGGCGCGTGCCAGATCGAGAACCGTGCCGCTCTGTTTATCGATCGAGCCAAGAAGAACGAGGTAAGGCCGAGGCCTTGGCAAACGCGCGACCTCATTTACCACGTAATCCATTCGTTTCTGCACCGCCGCGATCCATCCGACTGACAAAACAATTCGGCGATCCAGCGGTAAGCGGAGCCGTTCTCTCACCGTGCGCTGTGCTGACTCACTCACCTCCGGCACGCCGGCCGGCACCGAGATTCCGTACGGAACCATGCGCTGAAGTTCTGGCGAAACGCCCACCGCGAGAGCCTGCTCGAAATGGAACGGAGCAACTTGATGGATATAATCAGTGCGCGGAAACGGCGGATAGCACGGGCCACCATTGGAAAACAGCAATCGAAACGGCACGCCGATCTGCTTCCGCCAGCGAAAGAGCTGAAAGCCAAGGTTCGAGTCACTGTAGAAAATGATATCAGGCCGGTGCGTCCGAATAGCTCGAACCATTGAGGGGAAAGTCGAAAGTTGTTCCGCTACGTAACTGTTTCGGCGAATGCACGCGCCTAGCAGTCGCGCGATGCCCCCGGTTCGCGGCACATTCCAAAGCACACGCTCGTGATCCACTTCTGTGCCTGCGCCTTTGTAGAGCGTGATGTCGAGTCCCTCGGTCCCACGTAATCCATCGAACGCTTCTCGAAAAAATGTTTCGATTCCGCGGTCGATAATTCCGACCCCGCTACACGAGAAAAAAATCCTAACGGGTTGTGGCATCAGGCATTCGCGGCTCCATCCAAAGCCAGGACATCCGTTCGGGGCGCCATTCGTCAACCGACCAATCAAGGTAATATCGCGGCAACAATCTTGTCGCCACGGTAGCGAAAGGAAAATCGGAACGATGGCGATCTTCCTGCCAGATACGCCGGACGGTGTGGGTGGCAGCAAAGCGTTTCGTCACCCGTTCACTGATCCCAAAGGAAATGAATTCGTGCATTTCCACAAGTAAAGGCGCATGGGCCAGTGCTGGAATAGCTTCCGGATCCAACAGAATTTCTTCATCCCCTTCCACATCGCAGAGAATTAGGACACGGCCAGAAGCTGCGAGCAGTTGGGCCAGGTCCTCCGGTTTACACTTCCCTCGAATCTCAACGCGAGAAAGGACGCCATTGAGTTTCGCCATCTCTTCTAGTGCAGCGCGCCCTTTTTGCTCCATCTCGAACGCGACCACGCGCGCATCCGGGTTTCGCAACGCCATGCCGATCGCATAATAGCCTTCCGCCGCGCCCACATCGACAATCAGCGGAAAGTTCTGTGCACACGCTTGCTCAATAAACGGATTCAGCTCGCGTTCGTAAATGCCGAGGAGCTTTGGAACATAGGCGCTGCCAAAAGCGTTTTGGATATATCGCATGCCGGCAAACGGACCCTTGGGAATTCGTCCGCCCGTTCGTGAGCGAACGAGTCGCTCGAGATAGCCGATTGGGCGCCAGCGCGCGGGAATAACCGAGCGAATGAATTCGGCGATCACGTCGTAATCACGGTAGCGCCCTAAGTTCCGCTTGAAGTTCGCGGACCACACTTGCTGGAATCGGCTGCGGCGTGGCGCCGGGATCGAAGCCCCGCCGTATCCGATCCAACATCGGGAGGCAGAATGCATGAGCAAACCGTTGCAGTGCGCGAATCGGCGGTACCCGAAGATGGTTCGTTAGGCGCACAAGTGGCAATTCCGTTCCCGGTTCCCAGAATTTTAGACCCGGCAAATTGTCCGGCGTAATAAATTTTTTCCATTCCCGCTCCGCCCAGTGATGCGCCTCTGGTCGAGTCCAATTCGCGCGGTTCTCTGCGTCACTCATCATGATCGCGCGCAATCGGCAGCGGCGCTCCAGCTGGACCGGATCGCGATGCGGATAATGCCGAATGGGCAATCGTTCGCGCGCGACGAATCCGGCGTTGAATGGAAATGAAACCGTGGGCGGCCATTGCATCCTCTCGCGGTAGCGACAGAGGCGCGGCTCGCTGTAGTGGCTGATCGTGTAATGGCGGCGACGATCTTCGATCGGCCGTGGTCGATCTTGCCATGTTTCTTCGTCGCGATTCCAGGCATCGACCTCCGACTGGAGCAAACGAAAATCATAATATTGATGATAAGCGACCGTCTCGTGTTTGCGCATCCAATTCTTGACAAATTCCGGCGGCGATATGTGGTGAAACTCGTCTGCGTCGATGCGCAGGAACCAATCACCATCGCGCATTTGTTGTCGCGCGGTGTGAAACATGTAGCTGCGCAGCCGCGTCTCAGAAAAATAAACCGGCTCTTTACGCATCGGCAGGACGCGTTTGTCGTTGCCGGCGAAGTCTTGAACGATCTCCCATGTGTTATCGACGCTACCGGTATCAAACACGTAAATCGCATCCGCCCATTGCAGCGCCTTTTGCAAACACTGGCCGACAACGTCGGCTTCATCGCGCACCGGGAGTAAGCCACAGAAAATGGGCATCACGAAAAAGGGTTTGTGGCAACGGCGAAAAGCTGCCGCCGGCGCTTGATCAGCGCAAACATCCAAAAGGCGAATCGTCCCAGACCAATCTTCATCAATGGAAACAATCTTGGGTGCCAGGCCGAGGTGATGACGCGGCATTCGTTCACTTCGAAGCCCGATTCGAACAAGACGTTCGCAAACAAGCGCGGCGTCCAGGTCTGAAGATGGTGATCCGAATCGTTGCGTGACCAGCCACGCTGATACGTGGTGCGCGCATCATCGATGGGCAATTTCATGACCAGGCGCCCGCCTGGCTTTAAGTGAGCACGCAGTCTTTCGAGCGTCGAGCAAACGTCACATACGTGCTCGAGCACATGATTGCTCACAATCACATCGTAGCGGGGTTCGCACGCCAGTGCGTCAAACGAAGAGAACACCGTGAGCTGCTGAGCACGTGCTATCGACGCCGAGGCAGGATTAACCTCCAATCCTTCGGCCTGTTGCACCACCTGTGCGATTAAGCGCAAGATGCCGCCATTGCCGCAACCAAAGTCCAGGACAATATCTGTCCTTTTGAGGTAGGGACGGAAATATGCGAAGTCAATCGCATATCCTGGATTCAATGGGTCGCTTTGCTTTTGAGCCGCGTATTGTTCTCCGCGTGGGCCGGCGTAGTGTTGGCTAGTCTTCACTTCGATTCGCTGACGATGCGGCGCAGCTCGGCTTTATCGCAAATCGGCTCACGATTCAAACGTAACCACGCGCGATAGACATGCGACGAAACGGGGCGGCGATTCTTTACAATGTTGCGCCAGCCAGCCATCGCCATCCCCCACCAAATTGGCTCGCGTATTGCCCAATCAAAACCCTGGGACACCGCGAAGATCAGTTGTCGACCAATTCGGTAAGCGACCATGAAGGGCAGCCATGGCCATGGACACCTCAGGCAAACGCTCCAAAGTTCGTTGCGCGCATGGAGATGATGTCGTGACAAGGGCTCGCGGCGCGAGGCCGTAAGATAATGCCGAACGCGAAGTGTGGGCTCGAACCAGACGCCGAAACCCAACATATAACACTGCAAGGCATAATCCGGTTCTTCATACATGTGCTTGAAAAACAAAGGAAATTTGGCGGAACGACCGTAGAGGGATCGCCGCATCGCCGCGGCGCAGTTTGGATAGGCGCTAACGTACTGCCCCTGCGAGAAATCCACCGCCGGTCCAGCGGGCGCAGCATTCTCGCCGCGCAACTCCATGAACGTAATGACGGCAGCTTCAGGGTGAGACTCAAACACTTCGGCCAGACGCGACAGAAAATCTCGATCAACAGGATAACTGTCGTCATCGAGGCTCATAACGATATCGCCTTGAGCGAGCCGTAACAAACGATCGCGCGAGAATACCGAACCGTGCGCTGCTTCGTTTTCGATCAGCGTGCATCCGCGAAATTCATTCCGCACCATTGCCACTGTTCCATCGGTGCACCCGTCGGCGCAGATCAATATTTCGTCTGCTCGCGGATCGAGCTCGAATAATTTCGTAAGTGTCCGCCGTAATTCCGCGCAACGATTGCATGTCGTAATCATGACCGAGATTTTCATGCACGTCTGGGCTCGTGTTCTTTTGTCGCGAACGACTGCAAGGCAGCAATCAGGCGCTCACCGTACCGCTCCAAAGTGAACTCCTGCGCCCGTTCGCGGGCCGCGGAAGCCATCCGTTCTCGTTTTGGTCGATCTTCGATGATCTCAGTAATCGCGTTGGCCAATGATCCAGGATCACGTGATGGGACGATCCGGCCTTCGATGCCATCACGCACAACCGAGCCCGCCTCCGGCGTCGTCACGATGGGCACACCGGCCGCCAGCGCTTCGTAAGTCACGCCGGCCGATCCTTCGGCCAGCGATGGAAGCACGACAATGTCAGCGCAGGCAAATTCCTCGGCCAGTTTTTCACGCGACGTTCGGCCGAGGAAATTCAGATGACGACAGGCTTTTTGCGATCTCACACTCGCCGGTGCGTTGCCCGCGATTCGAAATTCGCCGCGAAAATTCCGTGCGAATAATTTGTCGGCCGCAAAACCAAGGTAATGGATGCCTTTGCGCAACTCGGCGGTTCCAGCAAAAAGAATGCGCGCGCGCACGGGTCGATTGTAAACCGTAAACCATCGATCATGGACACCGTACGGCACCAGGGCCGTTTGTTCGCGGCGAAATCCAAAGTTCGCAATCGCGTCTTCGCGCACAGCCTCCGACGGACAGAGAACGTAATCGGTGCAGTGGAAGAGCGGACGCTTGCCCAGCACTTGCTGAGTAATCTGATCGTAGTCGGGCAGATCCGGTTCCCAACCCGGAAAGTGGCTGCGCTCGTCCAAGAGAATGCGATTGGTGCTGAGAAGTATGTAGAGTTCCGATACGATTTTCAGGCCAGCTCGCTTGGCCGCGAAAACGAGCGTGGGGAATTCGTCGAGAAAAGAATGCAACCATGTCGCATTGCCGAAGCCTTCGGCCGCCATTTTTTCTCCCAGGCGGCACTGCCATTGGAGGTTGGTCCGATACAACTGCGCTGCATCGGTGCCGGCGGTTAGCATTCGCAGAAAATACCAAACGTTCGGTCCCCAGAAGGTTCGGGTGTTGCTCACAAGCTCGGGAGCCAGGCGCCGCGAGCGAAGACGTTGAATCGCTGGCGGATTTCCGATCAGTCTCCCGGCGATGCAGACGAACTTGCCGAGGCCGACGCTGGCACAGACACCCGTATAGAAACGTTCGAGCAGGCCGGCGCGCTGCAGAATCAGGGGAACCGCGTAGCCTCGCCGTGCTCCAGTATGAGCGGCTACGAATTTCATTGCGGTTTTTCAGCCTTTACAATCATTGTCATCCAAAGTCCGGGCATCCTACCAGCGCCGCGGAACCGCAAATTCTTAAAGCCGACTTCAGTGAGCAGTCGAGTTAAGGTGCGTTTACTCCAGAGCTTGATGTGTCCGCCGTCCCATAAAGGGTTGGCATGCGTGTCCCACGTACCGAACAATGAGATTAGCAGGTTCTTGAAGTACCCGTGATAAGGGGTCGTGCAGATGAATCTCCCGCCTCGCTTCAATGCGGTATAAGAACCTTTAGCCCAATCGCGCGGTTGATAGAGGTGCTCCACAACCTCGCTACTTATCACGAGGTCGAATGGTTCTTCGTCAAGGCGTTCCAGAATGTCAGGATTTGCCTCGAGTAGTTCGAAGCGCCCAGTCGGATACCTGCGACGCGCTATCTGGATTCCCTGTGTGCTTAAGTCTATGCCGACGACTGTGCAGCCCCGCTTCAAAAATTCGCCGCATAAGAATCCGTTGCCGCATCCGACATCGAGCACTCGCGTGTGCGTTCCGAGATGGCCGGCGAACGCAAACACATGCGGCATAAAATGCACGTGCATGTGCGATTGGGAGGGGCTCACGAACTCGTACTCTTGGTAAGCGCGGTCAGTCATCTTTGGCCGTGGAGAGATTTCCTGACCCTAACATCGTAACGTGCAAACCATCGCGCGTACAACAATTGCCAAGGGCATAGGCCAGTGCGCTCGCGATTTAAGAACAAAACATCACCATGCGTACGAAAAGCCATGTTACAGCAAATGAATCCCAGCGCGATCAAACGTTCGCGGGCATTCTCAAATAATCCTCGACCGCGAAACGCGGGCTTGAAATCGTGGAACTCTACCGTGATTTGGTTTATGCGCTGGAGAATTTGAGTGGGCGTTGCCGCAATTAGATCGAACTCCGCCCCCTCAATATCGAGTTTCAAGATATCGATCTCAGTGATATCAAGGCGCTGCATTAACGTTGCCAGCGAGATGGTTTCAACCTCAACGCTGACGGTTTTAGGACCGGTATCGAACAATCCGGTTGCCTCCGTATTTTCTGAGATATGAAGCATTCCGCGACCATCACGCCCAGCTAATGCGGCTGTCGTGACAGATTCAGCGCGGGCAATGATCAGCGTTTCAACCAGCCTTGGATTTGCTTCGACCAGATGGCACTGGCAACCGAAACGTCGAATGATCTCGGCACTGAATTCTCCGCGGTGAGCGCCTGCATCGACTACCACTGAATCCTTGGTCAATGGCGCTGGCCAGATGTGATGACCACGCACAGACACAAGTCTCATGGTGCCGGAAGAAATCGTGCGAATGCTGCGGAAACCTTGTTTCGAACGCTAGCGCGCTCGTCTTGAGTCATAACGAGACGAAAGAGTGCGAGAACAAAGACAGTGCCAACGGCCGTGGCAGCGCCACTCAACTTCATCAGATCGGACGCTTCATTAAGAACCATCGCGGTAAGCTCAGCCAATCCCAAAGCTGCGCTCGACCAAATCAGCGCAGGAATTACAACCTCCTTCAAATACTCCGCCAGCGGAATGCGCAACCGATTAATCCCGCGCCACACCATATACCAGTGATTGGTGGAGAGCAGCGCAATCATTGTGGCCAGTGCCAGCCCAAGCAGACCGTGTGATTTGATCAGAAAGGTAGCAAGCACGATCTTGAGAATTCCGGCGGCGACGGAAGACAACGCAAAAGCTTCATCGTTCGTCGCGCGCGAACTCGTAGAAATAATGTAGCTGTGCGCTTCCAGCGTTTCGGAAATCAGGAAGACCGCCAGAATTCGGTAGCCCGCGAAGTTTCCGTGACCTAACCAAAGATCGAATAAGCTCTTACCAGCCGTGATGACAACCGCACAGGTGCAAAGCATTACCAGAAGACCAAGCCGGCAATTCCGTTCTATCAGCCGGCGTACCGAAGCCATGTCACCTGCCTGCCAATAGTGACTAATGAAGACCGTGGATGCAAGCGCCACCGTCACGGCCAGGATTGTAATGTTGTGAACGAACACGTAAGCGGCTCGAAAAGAGGGAATCCCTTCAGCGCCTTTAGTGGCCGCGACAAAAAACTGGTCGGTATTGAAAACTAGCACTGTTCCGACCGCCGTAAGCCATGCGCGAAAAGCCAGACTCGGCAGGCCGCGCAAGGCTTCGCGGTTCCATCGTCCGCGCAGCGAGAAAAGTTCCGGGCGCCGGACGCGCGCAAGCCAGCGCGTGAGCCAGCGCTGAGCGAGCGCGCCCACGGTCGAGGCCGCTGCCAGCGCGACAAGTCCCCCGCCACAAAGCACGACGATAATCTGCCCAGTGAGCGTGAGCGTCGTAATGAAACTCGCGATTAACGCGTCCCAGCCGACGTAACCGACGCCTTGTAACAAACTCGTCCAGACCGTCGCCCAGACCGAACACGCCTGGCTCGCGCAAAGGATTGTCCAGGCGATCCACACCGTGGTGTGACCAAGATCGTTTAGTTGAAGGTTGTGGAGATAAAAAAAACCCGCCAGCCAGGAGACGATAAAAACGCCGGCAGACATGACGTGATAAATCCGGCGCCCCGATTCTGTGAGATCGGCGATTTCCCGAAGCGTTTCGGGAGTCAACGGCGCATTCGGATCGCCACCACTTTTCCCTTTCGCCAGCGCTATCCGGCGGGTGAGGGTGACGCTGATGCCAAGATCGAGAATCCCCATCGCAGCCCAGCTCTGTCCCAGCAATAGCCAGACGCCGAGTTCTTCTCTCGGCAGATGACGAAATAAAACGGGCAGCAGAATCAATCCAAACAGGATAGTGATGCCGCGGCTGAACCATGACGCCGCCACGCCAAAGGCAATTCGACGGGTAACGCTCATCGCATTAAGATCGAACCAGTTGCGTTAAAACGCGGCTTACCTGATTTTTCATCTCCGCTATCCTAACAGCAAACCGTGGACCTAAGCATTTACGACAATTCTGATTTTGAGCGCGGCGCACCACGGTGGAAAGAAGCGCTCTGGGTACTTGCGCGCTGGATCTTCTTCCAAAATGCTTTGCCCTGGCCGTCCGGCCTGCGCGTCGCGCTGCTCGAAATGTTCGGCGCGAAAATTGGCAAGCGCGTGATCATTCGCGCCAACGTAAACATTTCGTTCCCGTGGCGATTGCACGTGGGCGATCATGTCTGGATCGGCGAAGACGTGGGAATTCTCAGTCTCGCCCAAGTCACAATCGAATCCAATGTCTGCGTCAGCCAACGCGCTTATCTTTGCACAGGCAGTCACGATTTTCGACGGGAAGATTTCAAATTGAAAGCGGCGCCCATCACGGTGAGGACGGGAGGCTGGGTGGCGGCGGCGGCTTTCATCGGACCCGGCGTCGAGATTGGTGCGGGATCAGTCGTTTCCGCAGGCAGCGTTGTGCTCGAAAATGTTCCCGCGAACGTCGTTGTGCAAGGGAATCCGGCCCGCGTGGTTTCAGCACTCGATCGCGATACTACGGCGTCGTCTCAGGCAATTCTCTAGCGCGTTTTAAAAATGTTGTCGCGTTGCTTGTCGCGCGAGCAGGACGGCCCACAGGGCCGTGGCTACAGCGGGTCCGCTTCGAGCGGGGGCAGTTTTTCACCGTATTTAATAATGAGCCACGGCAACTTGAGCGCCCGTGTCAGACGCGGAATGAAAATGTGCGGCTGCGCAAAAAGGCGGAGCAGCCAGCCGAGATAAAAACGATCAGCCCAACCCGGAATTTTAATTTGGTCGCCGGTCAGGAATCCAAGCGCGGCCCCGAGGCAATGGATCGCCGGTCGATACGATAAATGATCTCGCAGAAATTGACCGAGCTTTTCCTGCGGGCCGCTGCCGATCCCGATGACAATGTGCGCCGGCCTGCGATCGTCGAGCCTGGCCAGCAATTCGCGGTCTTCAATTGTCGCGCCATACCGTGGCGCGACGTAAACATCGCCCTCGGCGAATGGAAATTGATTGGTGCGCAACCAGCGCGCCGTCTTTTCGCGCGCCCCTTCGTTCGGAAGGACCCAAAACACGCCACTTGTTTTGTCCGCAAAAAATCGCGCGCTGAGATTCTGTAAATATTTCAAGCCAGAGATGCGCCCGATTTTTCCGCCTCGCAGAATTCTCCAGAGCAAAACCATCGCGCCGCTATCGGGAATGGCGAGATCGGCATGCGTCATCGCTTCGCGATAAGCCGCGTCGCGGCGCAGCCGGGCAAAACATGTTCCCGATGGCGCAACCAGAAACCCGCCCTGACGAAACATGAACTTGATGGCTTCATCGGTATCGCCGTCGAAGAAACGAAGGCCGAGAATTTGTTGCGTAACGGGCATCGGGAGAATGTGGAACAATGGAGGGATACGCTCCGCTGTGTCCAATCCAAACCGCCCAGGCAGATCAACGTTTCAACGCCCTCCGAAAGCATTCGCGAACGGGCAGCTGAACTTCCAATGTAGGAGGCGGAGTGCCTCCTCAGTGAAGTTGACCGGGTGAAACAGCATGTCGCTGGCGCGAGGGTGATCACCTGCAACCGGGAAAACCCATCTAGATCCCGCCCAGCGAGTCAACGCCGGACTGAAATCTGCTCAAGTCTCACTTATGCCGACTCTGGCTATCGCGCCCAGTCCTACAGCGCAACCGCCGTCGATTAACGGGTTTCCCGTGCCAAGGGCGGTGACGCTCGTCTTCTTTGCAGCGCTTTGGTTGCTGCTCTGCCGCCATCTCAGCGGTGAATGGTCGGTCAACGAGCAATACAACTACGGATGGTTCGTTCCCTTTTTCGCTATCCTGCTTTTCTGGCTGCGCTGGGAAGACAAAGCGACGCTACAAATCAGAGGTCAGAGATCAGAGATCAGAAGTCAGAGTAAGAAATTCGAAATTACAGCAATCAGTTTCGCTGTTTTTGCGCTTCTTCTGCTTCTGCCGCTGCGGCTGTTCGAGATTGGAAATCCCGATTGGCGCCCACTGGGCTGGCTGCATGCGGCCGTGGCCGTCACCATCACGCTCTTATATATATGGTATGCGGCAGGCCATTCCTGGCTCCGGCATTTCGCTTTTCCGGTTGCGTTTATCTTCGTGGCCGTGCCATGGGTTACACCAATCGAGGCACCGGTAATCCAGGGTCTGATGCACGGTATTGCTGCAGTCCTGTCCGAAACGCTAAATCTCTTCGGTATCCCCACGCGATTGGAGGGAAGCTTGATCCGGGTTGGCAATGGTTTGGTGGGGGTGAACGAAGCCTGTAGCGGCGTGCGCTCATTACAGACCTCCCTCATGATCGGGCTGCTCTTTGGTGAAGTTAAGAGACTATCGATCTGGCAGCGCGCGGCCCTAGTGATCGGCGCGGTCGCAATTGCGATCGCGGCGAATTTTTGCCGCGCGTTCTTTCTCGTCTGGATCGCCGCCACAAAAAGCATTTCGGCCACCGAACGCTGGCATGATTTTGCCGGATACTCGATCGTCGCACTCGTATTTGTTGGTTCGCTTCTTCTGGCAGGGCTGTTGGGACGCGAAAATCAGAAATCAGACATAACAGGTAAAGCCTCAAAAACTTTTCATTCGTCACTCGCCTGCGACTCCGTAGCGCAGCGGAGGCGGGCCATTCGCCTGCCGCGCCGTAGCCTGGCGAAGGCGGGTCATCCGTCATTTCTCGCCGCGGCTGGACTCGGCTGGCTCATCTTGGTGGAGTTGGCCGCCACGTCATGGTACCGCTTGCACGAGCGCAATCTGATTGAGACTGAGCGCTGGAGTGTCCGCTGGCCGGCGAGCGCGCCCGGTTTCCACCTTCTGAAACTCGATGAGCAAGTTCGCAGCACATTACGTTTTGATTACGGGGAAGCCGCCTCATGGGATTATCGAGCAAACACCTCGACGATAGTTAGTCCCTCTGGAGTCGCAGCCTTCCCGCGCGCTACTTGGTTTGTTTATTTTTTTCGTTGGGAACCCGGCCGAAATAGCGCGCTACTTGCCAATCTCCACCGGCCCGATGTTTGTTTACCGGCGATTGGCTGGAAACAGGTGGCTGACGACGGGGTCCGACAATATCCGACCGGTAGTCGCCGCGGCGACCTTTCTCTCCCATTTCGTCATTTCGAGTTCCTTGTTGGAACCAAAGAACAGCCGGCGCCGCAGGCCGCCCACGCCTTCTATTGTTTGTGGGAAGATCGCACATCCGGCACAGCCACGGCTTCACCATCCCAACTGCGACCCAGCATGACTACTTTTCCTTCAAGCTGGACACGTGGGGAACGCGTCCGAACCGTCCTCGAAGGGCGCCGTCATTTGGGTCAGCAGGTCATGGAAGTAGTCCTTGCCACCCATGGCTTGATCGATTCGAAGGAAGCTCAAGCCGATTTCACTGCGCTCCTTCCTAAATTAATCGTCCCGAGGCCCGCCCGTAAAAGCAGCGACGAGCATCTCTTTCGCTAAATGATCCGCGCTGACGACATGTTGCTGACCACCGAGGAATTGCGCGTGCGCGGACGCAAACAGCGCAACTTGATAGCGATCGTTGTCGTTCTCGTCCTTGCGGTTGACGCAACCTTCTTTGGCGCCCGGCCAGCGGCGCATTCTATCAAGGCCTGGCAGGCCAGGCGTCATGCGCACCGGGCATTCACCTACATTCAAAACGAGCAGTGGAATGACGCGCAAAGGGAAGCGAGTGCAGCCTATCAACTAGTGCCCACTGAGCCGGAGGCGCTCCGCGCCGTCGCGCGTTTTCTGTCCCGCATCCATCACCCCGAAGCGCTCGACTTCTGGAAACAGCTCGAGGAGCGACAATCGCTCACGCGCGACGATCGGCGCGACGAAATCGCCGTCGCTCTCTCGGCCGAGGATCTTTCGGTGGCGCAGTCTGCCCTAAAAGACCTGCTGGCGCGCAAGGACTCGCCTTTGTCAGCGACCGACTGGCTTCTCGCCGCGCAAGTCGCGCGGCAGAATAGTGAAACCGCTGAGGCGAGAACCTTCGCGAAAAAAATTCTGGACGATGTGCACGCGGATGAACGCGACCAATTTCAAGCGGCGATGCTTATGCTCGCTCTCAGTTCGACCGAGAATGCGGAGGCTGAATCTGTTGAGGCAGGCTGGGCGCGCTTAAGAAAGTTGGCCGAAGGAAAAACCAAAACGGCGCTCGCCGCGCTGGTGATACTCGCGCAGCGCGCCCTCTCGGATACGCCATCAACTATTAACCATCAACCACCCGTCGCGCCGAAGTTTGGCGAAGGCGGATCGACCATTACCGGCCTTATTCGCGCACTCGAAACGCATCCGCTCGCAAAAACCTCGCACAAACTTCTTGCCCTCGATTTGCAGATCCACGCCGATCCGACGCTGGGCAAAGTTTTGATCTCGCGCGCGATCGCCGATTGGAAAAACGGCGATACAGCTTCACTGGTGGCACTGGCGACGTGGTTGGATGGCAAAGGCGAATATCAACGCCAGCTCGACAGCATCCCGCTCGAACGCGCGCTTCAGTCGCACGATTTGTTCCTACTGCATCTCGATGCTCTCGGAGCGCTCGATCGCTGGAGCGAGATCAAAGAGTTGCTCGAGAGCGAGCATTTCCCGCTCGATGAGGTAGCGCAGTTCATGTACCTGGCCCGTTGCAGCGAACGGCTTGGCGAAAAGACTGCATCGGCCAATAACTGGCAGCGAGCGCTCGAAGCAACGCAAGGAGATTCGGCCAAACTGCTGGCGCTCGCCGAGTATGCAGAGAAAAACGACGCCAACGAGATTGCAACAGTTGCTTACGGTTCCGCCACGAACGCATCTCCCAAACTGCGCGCGGCGTGGCAAGGTCAGCTGCGCCTCGCCCAACGAAGCGGCGAGACAAAGAAAATTCACGATGTCCTCGCCGAAATGCTGAGGATCTGGCCCAACGACACCGCGATCCAGAGCGACGAAGCTTACACACGGCTGTTGCTGCTCGGCAGCAACCAAGACGCGAAGGATGAAGGAAGAAGGATGAGGGATGAGGGTCAGAAGACAGAGGACAGAAAAGAAAACGCCGAACTCCGAAAGCTTTCGCGAGCAGACAGCTCAACGCTCAACGCTCAACTCTCAACCCTCAACGAAATTGAGCAGCTCGCCGAAGGATTGGTGGAGCAAAACCCGCATAGCCTGCCGCACCGCACCTTGCTGGCCCTGACGCGGCTGCGCGAGAACCGGCCCGCAGAAGCGCTCGGCGCTTACACCGACATCCAAGTCACGCCAAACGCACTGACTCCGTCCGCGCTCGCGGTCCACGCTGCTACCCTGGCGGCGAACGGTCGCACCGATGATGCGAAAACCGAAGCCGCGCAAATTAAGACGGACAGCCTTCTGCCAGAAGAAAAAGCGCTGATTCAAAATCTCTAGCGGGAGTTCGAGTAAGTGAGGCCCTCAGCCTACCCTCTCCCAGTGGGAGAGGCGGACTCCGAAAGCTTTCGGAGCCGGTGCGTGAAAAGTCCTGAATTAGAAGCCATCTAGCCATCTCATAAATGTGCACGCACTGCAGCCACGGCGCTGTGCGCCGTTCTGGGACGCGGCGCTCTGAGCCATGTATGACGCCCCACAGGGGCGTGGCTACAACATTTATGAGATGGTTCTTAGGACATTACCAAATTTCTTGTAGCGGCGCCTCGATGTTATCAAAATGCAGACTGTAGCCGCCTCGCTCTGTCGAGGCGCGTGCGCCGGCGACCGAGCGCCGTGGCTACAAGGCTTCGGGTTTTTCAACCCTGCGGGATCCGCAGTTGAAAGAGTGCTGCCGAAACGGTTGGGCCACTGCGATCTTTGCCCCGAAAGCTTTCGGGGCCACTACACCTGCAAGAGCAGAGAGGACAGCCGTCGTCGCTGGTGATAAGCAAGCGCGACAAGTGCGAGAAAGCCGGCAAGGTAGGTGGCTGGTTCGGGCACGGCAACGACATTCAGATCAATATGTCCCGCTCCGTCCCAACTGAAAGTACCTATCCAGCCGGCATTCGTGATGGTCCAGCTGCCTTCGCCTCCGGGATCAGATCCCAAGCCAGTGATAATGTTGTCATAGGCTCCAGGCTGGGCCCCGAGATTGATAAAGTTGAAGGCCTGACCGGTACTAAAAGCCCACGTGCCGCCAGTGCGCGCGAGCGTTGAATGTGCCCCTGACGCTCCCAACGCGAGTTGGATAATCGAGCCTGAACTCAAAGTAAGGCTGTTCGCCAGTGTGAGTGTTCCGCTGGCCGCACTGCCCGTTCCACCAAGTAGAATGGCGCCATTTCCGACCGTGACTGTGCCACCGCCACTGATCGTGCCGGTGCCTCCTAAAGTTGTGCCGCTGTTGTTTACCGAATAATTGCCAGCGCCCGAGTTGCTGCCATTTACCAGCACGGTCCCTGAGTTGACTGTCGTGGCACCAGCATAGGTGTTCGTGCCGCTGAGCGTCAATGTGCCAGTGCCGCTGTATGTTAGGCCACTCGTTGCTTTGCCTCCGCTAGCAATTGCACCGGTAATGGTGACGTTACCGGTGCCGTTAATGGTGTCGATCTGGCTGGCATTGTTCAAGGTATACCCGCCGAGAACTAGCGTGTTCCCCGCCCCATTTACAGTGGTCGTTTGCGCTGCATTCAGAGTGTTGCTCATGACGCCGCCAAACGTGAGCGTGCTGTTTGTGCCGTTGAGCGTGATGGTGTAGCTGCCGCCGTTGCTGACCTTGCCCCCGCCAAAATCCAGGTTTTGAGTCCCGCCGTAGGTGAAATTCCCGCCAAACGTGACGGCGTTGTCTGTCGCGAGGGTGATCGAGCCGCCGGTTGTGTTGTCGATGGTGCCGCCATTGATCGTGAAAGTCCCAGTTCCAATCGCAGAAGTGGCACTTTTACCACCGACGCCGGCGTTATTGATATTTAACGTGCCGGCGTTCAACGTAGTGCCGCCGCTGTACAAATTCGCCCCGCTCAGTGTCAACGCACCAGTACCCGCTTTTGTCATGGAGCCCAGGTCACTTACTATCCCGGAAATTGTTGTATTTCCGCTGCCGTCAACGGTGAGAGCTTTTCCGCCGGCCTTGCCACCGCCGGTATCCACATTTCCGCTCACGGTGAAAAGATTGCTCGAATTATTTCTCCACGTTTGAGCATTCCCAACCAGAAGCCCCGCGCTGATGGTGAGTGTGTACGCGCTTGTGTTGTCGATCAGGATGCCAAGGCCGGCTGTTCCGTTAATTGTGTTGCCGTTCAAGGTCAGCACGTTGGCGCCGCCGGAAATGGTCACGTTCTGCCCAACACCTGTGGTCATCCAAAGACCACCAACGGTCGCGTTTGCCGTCAGGTTCGGCTGGTTGCCAAATGTGCCGTTGAAAACCGCGTTATCAGTGTTTCCTGGAACACCGGTATCCCAGTTGCCGGTCGTTCCCCAGGTCCCGTTGGTGTTGCCGGTCCAGTGCCGGTCGGTTCCGAAGACCCGTTGCGACGCGAGAAATAGAAATACCAGTAAAAGCCATTCAAGCCGCACCCCTCCCAAGAGAAGAATATTCCCAGAGCGACAGGCAGGAGAAGAACGCCGATTCATCGCAATTCAGAGCAGCCATTCTCGTGCCATAATTACCATATTTTCTGACTGTTACGGGCCGCCGCGGTGGGTAAAAGAGCTTCCCCCTTCTCACGCCGCCTCCCTACCGTTATTACGTCACATACTTGAGACGGATCTGTGACTTTTTGACTCTTATAATTCGCCGGAATTAAGGGAGAGGGTAGGGTGAGGGCTCTTTTTTTACTATCGCGAGTTGAATTTGGGACAGCGCCGGATTTTCGCTCAGCTTGATGACAATTTTCGAACTCAGTGGAACCTGAACGAAAGCGCCATTATCTTTCTCGCCGAAAACGAACTCGGCCGCTCCTCGTATCTGTTTAGCGCCAAAGGCGCCCGTCCAAGTTAGCCTGGGGCAACGTCCCAGGGATACGCGAGCACAAAACGCCCAGCGCTGAATGCGCGATTCAAAGTTCGCGGCTCAATCCCAGATATACCGTTCATCGAACTCGATTCCATGGCGGCGCAACAATTCCCGGTATTCGTCGAACCGGCGCAGAAAGTGAATCGCGCTTTCAGCCCCGAAAGCTTTCGGGGTTGCCCCAGGCTGAGCATGAGTAGCGCCTTTGGCGCTAAATAGATCCTACTCCTCGATCCGGATTCTCAGCCTTCTTCCGAGGCACGGATGGTCCAAAAATCGTCGGCCAAGTCTCTGCTTCCCAGATAGTCGTACGGAATCGTGAAGTAGCCTTTCATGCCCCAGTCCGTTCCCCACGAGTTGCGAGCAATGAATCGTTTGGCTGAGTCATCATAGCCAGCGGCCATCACTGCGTGGCCGCCTATCGTCGCTTCCCTGGGCCCCGGCATGTTGAGCACGCCGGACTTTGCCACTGCCCGCGACTCGAAGGATTCGTAAACGGTAAAGCCAAACACGAAAGGAAACCCATCGGCCAGACAGGTTCGCATCTCGTCCACCAAATTGAGTCGATGATACGAACTGATCTGGTGTTTTCTCGCTGCGGCGTAGCATTGCTGAGTGGGCTTCTTTTTGAAGGAAACGATTCGGTAAGGCCACTGTTTTTCAGGACAAACACCCTGCTTGGCCAGAGACTTGATGCCGTCACGAAGAAAGGCGCCGCTGTCCTGATTAACGGTGCCTTCGATAACGCGCTCGTTATAATAGACAAACAACCGGCTCAGATCGGCGAAAGGCACATTGTCTTTCTTCTCGAGGAACTCGACCGCGCCTACCAAAGCGTTAGCCGTGCAACTGCCCAGCGCCCCCTGATCTTCAACCGGGGAACATTTCGATCGGAAATCGACCTTTTTCGGAAGTTGCGCGAGCCTAGGAGCAATCGCCGCATAAAGGAAATCGCGCTGATCAGGAATATCCGGCAACCAGCCGTACCATTTTGGAGAACGCTTGGTAATTTTAGCCGGCATACTTGGTTTCTCGATGACCACCAACTAATCTACAAAATTGCTATCCCAATGGCTTTATTTATCGCCGTTGCCGCGACAGCCAGGGCCGCATTGATCGCGTCCTGCGCCGCCGCTTTAGCGGTGACTGCAACCGCGTTAAGTTGGGTCATCTCCGATTCCTTGATTTGATCGAAGGCAAACTTTACATCGCTGTCGTTAATCTTTCCGGTGCGACGATCTTGCTCTAATTGCGCGACGCTTTCGGCAATAAGCTGGACACGAGCCTGAAGATAATTCTTGAGATCGCCAGCGTGACGTTTCGCGGCTTTCTCGCCGGCTTTGAGCATGTCGGCCAGAAGTCTTTCGAAATCAATCGACATGGTTCAGCGCGGCTAGCTGCCGGATTTCTTTGAACCGATTGTGAAAGTTTCGCTTCGTCTCTTGGCGATCTGGATTTGCTGAAGATCGAGCAGCGTTGCCCGCAAGCCCGTGGCAACGGAACTCCGCAATGGCCCTCCACGCTGGCGCAACGCTTCATAGCGTTTTTCCAATTGCGTGAGCGCATTGATCTCCTCTTCATTCTTGGCGTAAAGCGAAGAGCGCGCTTTTAAGGTGCGCACGGTGCCAACGGCATTGTCGAAAAACTGCTGCTTATTTTTTTCAGAAAGCTGGCCGGCTTCGGCCTCGAGGATAGCGGTCTCGGTTTTCACGGACAAATCGGTCAGCAAGCGATCGGTCGTTTCGTCGTAAGGCGCGACAAAAACTGCCGAGCACCCGGCAAGAAGGAAAACTCCTACCCACACCGTCGCTAGTCCGGCCAAGCGAAATTGAACAACCCGCCGATCGCGATTCGTCATAGCGGGTCGCAGCATGTCCGGGCCAGAATCAGGCTGTCAAGCTCTATCATGAGCAAATTATCCGTAACATTTAGCTGCTTCTCGCCCGGAGCTTTTTCGAAATTAACGAGCACCGCACAACGCCATGCCGAAACACTGGATGATCACCCTCGCGGCAGCTTCACGCGGGTCGATCGCGGCGTGCTGAAGACAACCGGTCAGCTTATGGGACAGACGCGGCCGCAGGTAGAGCGACAGTTGAAGCTGTCTTGGCGGATTTGAGCGCAGCTTCCAAACGTTCGAGCTGCACCGGTTTTGCCAAAATCGCGAGCGCACCCGCGCGCACCATTTCGTCCGATGGCGACCAGGCGGAGACCAGAATGACACGGGCGGCGGGATCTTTCGCCAGAATATTTCGGCAGGCAGTGACGCCGTTGAGCTTCGGCATCGAGTAATCCATCAACACCACATCGGGCTGATGTCGCGCGTAAGCCTGAATGGCTTCCAATCCCGATCCGACAACTTCCACCACCTCGTGATGGCAACTGGTGACCAACTCTGCGAGACAAGTGCCCACATTTTTTTGATCGTCGGCGATCAGAACTCGCATGCCTTTTGCGCAGAAGCTTTCGTGCCAACCAACAGGCGATTTCACACTGCACAAAACTGCAGCCGCAATCATGGCAACTGCTTTCCCGAACGTAACTTCCATTCACTCCCGGACGCTAACCCGCAGATTGTGCCGTTGGCGTCTTCACTAAACAGAAGGCTGCCAATTCGCCCGTGGGGTTTCCGGTCGTGCCGCGCGGCTTCGGGCTGCCCGACCCGACGCGGTGGATTAATCGAAAGCAAGTTCGAACTCGGCGGCGGCCAAGTCTCGCACGGTGATTTTCCGGCGCACGCCCGGAGCGTCCGTGGTCCAATCCCCCCATCGCTGGCGGCCCGATGAGAACTTTGCTCGGTTCACTCGCCTGTCCGGTTGTCGCAAATAACAGTGCAATCGCGGCGTTCCGAATGAGCCGTTGCACTCGCATGAGCGGTTTATTCGTCAACCGTTCGGCGTTCTTCTTTCACCTGTGCGACGGTAATTCCCGCCTTGCGCTCGTTAATGACAAACGTGTTGTTGTTGCCATAAAGCGACCACGGCCCGTGCGGCACTTCGCTAAAATCGACAAATTTCCAGTCGGTCACGTCCGTGTCTTGCAAGCCAAGATAATCACGAACGGCCGGCGACACATCGAGGCCGGCGCCCTTGTTCAGGTTCGGCTTTGGACGCTCATCGCCGAAGACGTATTGCCAATGATCGGTCCGGAACGGCCCGGCGTCTTCCCACTGTGCATAAACGGTGCGATTTCCCTTGTGGATGGCGATCCAGCGACCTTTGCACGTCGAGACGCCCGGTCCTTGATAGGCTTCGCGAAACCAGGGCACCACGCGCGGTGCTTCCGGGCGATGGCCATTCGACGTCTTGTCATTATACGGCAGCGCACAGTAAAATGGATTCTGGCGCGGGGTGAATTTCACCGGAATGTAATTGCTCCTCCGCGCGCGATTCGGATCGTCGAAGCCGCCGTAGCTTTTCGACCAATTCTTGTCCCACGAGCTCGCCCGATTCGGCACTGGATTATTGTCACTCGGTTTTTCGCCGATCCAAAAAATCGTAGTAACAATGCCTTTCTTCCAAGGATATCGCTCTCCATGGTTCGGCGGTGGTGGCGACGAAAAAATTCGCGTAAACAAGCCATTGGTGATCTTGGCCGACGCGTCGCTGGACGGTCTTTCCGACTTCTTGGTCAACTTCATCTTCGGCGGCTCGGCCTTTTCCGGAGCCGAATGGGCAAAGACCGATGAGATCGACGACAACAAAGCTGCGATCATGTGAGTAATGGATCCGCGTTTGATTTTCATTTCTGCCCTCCTCCTGGTCTGGAAACGGAAAAGCCGAGTATCTGTAATGGATTCGAGTCCGGTCGCCTCCGTGCGCGTTGGCCCGGCGGTTATTTCCTACGCGCGCGAACCTCTTGTTAGTCCGCGAGACAGACCTGGAGACGAAGTTTGCCGCATTTTTTTGTTCCCGAAATTGCCTGTTGCCTCATGCTCCAGCTATGACAGGCAAAACCCTCTGGTGTTCAAGTTTAGTTGGCATCGCCTTGCTGTCAATAACGAGCATATTCTGGGCCGAAATCAGCCCCTGGCCGGCTTCGTCGCGATCGAATACTCTGTCGTTAGGCCAGACCAGTCGCAGTATCACGGTCGCCTTCTGGAACATGCAATGGTTTCCCGGTGGTCATCCCAATCCGAGCCGGAACGATAAACTCCGCCAGATCGGTTCCGTTCGTGCCGATATGGCGCGCTTTAATCCCGACGTCCTAGGCATGGCAGAGGTCATGGATTTCAAAAATGCGACGATGGCAGTCAAACCTTGGCTTGGATTCAAGGTTGATGTCTGCGCAAACTTTCCGCCGCGCGAAGGACACGAGCAAGCCCAGGAAGTCGCCATTGCCAGTCGGTTGCAACCGCTCAGTGCTTGGGCCGAACTATGGAAACCAAATGGCGCGCTCGTGCCGCCGCGCGGTTTCGCTTTCGCGGCCTATCAACTCGCGCCCGACCAGCTCCTGCTTTTCTATGCCGTGCATCTCAAGAGCAATCTGGGCGAGATCGAGGAAAACATCGCCATTCGCGAGGAATCGATGCGCCAATTACGTTCCCACATGGCGGCGATGCAGCAAGCCTACGCAAAACTCGGTCGCATCACCTGGGCCCTGGGCGGCGATTGCAATACCTCGCTGGATGACAACCGGTTCGCCGCCGAGACCACCCTCCGTCGTTTGATCGACAACGGATTTGTCTGGTGCTGGCACAACGTCTCGCCGCTCGCACGCGTCACCCTCCCACCGAGCAAAGGTTTTCCCCCAGCTTGCTTCGATCACATCTTCGTCCGCGGCGCAACCATCCGAAAAGCCTGGGTCGTCCGCTCATCGGCGCAATCAAGCGACCACCGGCCGGTTGTGGCGGTGCTCGATTTGTAGGAGCAGCCGGTGGCATCCGCTCACCTGAGCGATCCGTCGCTGGCAAGGGGGAAACCAACGCGCTCGGGAGAGCGCACGCTCCAGCACTTGATAGCTAGATCGGTTTAAATAATGGCGTAGCCGCAGAAAGCGCCGTAGGCGCGGAAGAATGTAGCCCCGGGCGCAAGCCCGGGGTTTCTTAATTCATTCGAACAAGCCCCGGGAAGGGGCGGAAGGAGTGACGACGCGCTTCGGCGTATTCTGTCGCCCCTGCCGGGGCTGATTGGTTTGGAGACGCCTTTTCCCCCGGGCTCACGCCCGGGGCTAATATCTATCGCGCCTACGGCGCTTTGAGCGGCTACGGATTTGTTTAAAACGCTCAGCCCAAAAATTTTCCCGGATTTAGAATTCCGTCCGGATCCAGCGTGCGTTTTAGCGTGGCGTGGAGTTTGCGCGAGACGTCGCTCGTCGCCTCTGGCCACCAACGTTTTTTCGCGAGGCCGATTCCGTGTTCCCCCGTAATGACTCCGCCCCAGGTCAAGACCCGCCCGAACAATTCATCCAACACTTGCTCCACTTTTTGCTGCACGCCGGGTTCATCATAGTTTTCTACCATCACGTTGACGTGAATGTTACCGTCACCGGCGTGACCAAAACAGGCGATCGGAAATCCGTGTTTCGTTTGCAGTCTCTCGGTGAATTCAACCAGCTCGACAATATGACTGCGAGGGACAACCACGTCCTCATTAAGCTTCTTCAAGCCGGTCGCGGTTAACGAATTGCTGAAATCGCGCCGGAGCGCCCACAGTTTTTCACAATTTTCTTCGCCCCGCGCCGTTTCTAACGAATTTGGATTTTTCTTCTGAAGCAATGCGCGGATCGTCTCCGTTTCGGTCCGCACGCTTTCCTCCTGCCCATCAAGATCGACAAGCAGATGCGCGTTGCCGGCCGGCACGATCGGTTTGCCGAGACCTTTGCGCGCGGCTTCGAGCGTAAAACTATCGGCGATTTCGAGCGACGACGGCAGAAATCCGGCATTGAAAATTTCCTGCACCGCCGACGCCGCTTGCGACAACGTCGCAAACGCCGCCGATAAAGTCGCGCGGGCCGGCGGGAGCGGAAGCAAACGCAACGTGATCTCTGTCACAATCCCAAGCATCCCCTCCGAACCGACGAACAAGCCGATCAAATCGAATCCGGTCTTGTTTTTGTGAATCGGCCCTCCCGTGCGCAGCACTTCACCGTTTGCCAGCACCACTTCGAGACCGATCACGTAACTCCGCGTGACGCCGTATTTCAAACAGCGTGGCCCGCCGGCATTCGTCGCCACGTTCCCGCCGATGGTGCAATTCTTCATGCTCGCCGGGTCCGGAGGATAAAAAAGTTTCTGCGCGCGCACCGCCGCTTTCAGGTCCGCTGTAAAAACGCCAGGCTCGACCACAGCAACGGCATCAGAGAAACTGATCTCCTTGATCCGGTTCATCCGAACAAGTGAGAGGACAATCCCGCCGCGGACGGGAACACAACTGCCAACGTATCCGTAACCGCCGCCCCGCGCTGTCACCGGGATTTTCTCGCGAGAGGCGAACTGCATCAGCTTGCTCACGTCGGCTGTCGAACTGGCAAATACGACCACTTCCGGTGCGTGCGAGGCTACCCATTTATCCCCGCTGTGCGCGGCAAGCGTCGCTTCATCATCGGCAACTATCTCGTTGCCGAGAATCGTTCGCAGATCGCCAGCGAGAGTCTTACTCATGCTCATGCTCCTGCTCGCCCTTTGCCGCTTTCAAGCAAGAGCAGGAGTAAGAATGAAAGATCACATCCCCATGATCTGATAACCGCCATCGACATAAATCACCTGCCCCGTGATCGCCGCGGCACCATCACTCGCCAGAAACACGCCGGTCTCGCCCAGTTCCGCCGGATCGCAGCTGCGCTTCAACGGCGCGCGTTCCTGATAATGCTTCAGCATCGAGGTGAACCCGCTGATCCCCCGCGCCGCCAGCGTTTGCACCGGCCCGGCCGAAATGCAATTCACTCGGATTTTTTTCGGGCCGAGATCGTAGGCAAGATAACGCGTGCTCGCTTCCAAACTGGCCTTGGCTACGCCCATCACGTTGTAATGCGGCACGACTTTCGCCGCGCCGTAATAAGTCATCGCCAGAATGCTGCCGCCGTTTGTCATCAACGGCGCCACCGCGCGCGAGAGAGCGACGAGCGAATACGCGCTCACATCATGCGCCAGGCGAAACGCCTCGCGCGTGGTGCTGAGAAAATCTCCTTCAAGCGCCTCCCGCGGCGCGAACGCGATTGAATGCAGCAGGAGATCGACCCGCTCAGTCTCGCTTTTCACTTTCTCGAAAAACGACTCGATCTCGGTATCGCTCGAAACGTCGCATGGAAACAGCGGCGTCTTTTCCCCAAACTCGCCAACCAACTCCTCGACGTTCTCTTTCAGCCGCTCGCCTTGATAATTGAAGATCAAGCGCGCGCCAGCATTCGCCCATGCTTTCGCGATCGCCCACGCAATGCTGCGCTTATTCGCCACGCCGAAAACAACGCCCGTTTTTCCAGCCAGGATTTGCTGCTGCATAGAAGTGACAATACGCAGGATCGCAGCGCGGCAAAGATACTCGTTGAAGCGTTAAAAAGGTTAAAGCGTTGAGCGGAATGAACCAACCGGTTTAACGCTTGAACGGTTTAACGAATCACGAAAAGGATCAGCCCGCGATGGCGTGTCTTCGGCAAACGCCGCCCAGCATTTCCCAAAGGGCGTCGAGCACGCGATTCACGGACGCTTTCACTGATTCGCAATTCTCGTTGCCAACCTTTTCGCTCAACATCGCGCGCTCGGCCGCGGAATGCTCGCGGTCGGCTTGGATGTGAACGCTGAAATATTCATAAGTCTTGGGGTCAGTAAACCCGTAGTGCTCTTTCAGACCGTCGATCTTCGATTCGCAAATCGCCGGAATCTGACTTTCGTAGGCGTAGAGCCCCGCCAGGCCTTCGGCGGTCGATCCTCCGCCACAGACCGCGCGAAAAGTGTCGATCAAATCTTGCGTCTCTTTTTCCTTGGTTGCGTTGCGCACTTCGACAGGTGAGACACCAAGCGCCTCGGCAAATTGCAACCAGAGCTCGGGATGATTGGGCGAGCCGGCTTCTTCATCAATCAAGTTCGACAAAAGCTGTTTGCGCGCGGCCTGGTCGTCACATTTCGCGTGCACCGCCGAGAGGTAGGTCGGAAATGCCGCGACGTGATGATAATATTGCCGCGCATAATCGCTGAGCGCTTCCTTGCTCAGCTCGCCACGCGCCCAGGCAAGGTAAAACGGATGGGTCAGAAGATGTTTCGCCGTAATGGCGTGGTCGATTTGAACGAGATGTTGATTCATAGATTTCGTCGTATAACCAACGTTTATATATGCAGCTCTAGCCCCGCGCCAATCTTTCTGACATGAATCCACGCGCCGCCGCCGCCGCCGCGACTCCTCTGTCGCACCCTCTTAAATTTGACCGGTTTAACCGGTCAAGTTTTGAGCCGGCAACAGAGGGAGTGCCGCCAGCAACGAGGCGAAGGCGGCGATTGTTGTTGGCTCTAATCGTCTTCTCGATGCTGTCGGAATTGCGGGCGGAAATTCCGTGGCCGGAAGTGGTGCGACGGCTGGCCTACGAGAATGAGAAATTGGCGCGGCGCCCCGGCGGTCACGCCAGCGAATATTTTGTTGTGTGCACGCTTTACTACACGCCGATGGAATCCGGGTTCACTTTCGCGCGCGGTTTTGATGCCACACCGGTGACCAAACCAGGTTTGCACGGCCGAAAATATCCGCGCGACTTTCTGCGCTCGGTCAAGAAGGAAGGATTCGGCCGCATTGCCGTCCCGATGAATGGGTGGCATTACGTTCGTTATGTCAGCGGAAATTCATACAGCTACGCGTCGCGGCCGACTGGCGGCCCGGAGCTCGTGTCGCGCTTTTCGGCAGCGATCAAGTTCAACCAGGGCGCGCTGCGACGCGGCGCCATTGTGGAAACCTCCTCGCCCACCGTGAAGGAGGTTTTCGGCAGCACACGCTGGAAGCTTGTCGATACCGGCGGCGGTCTGCGGCGCTGGCAGCTCGACCTTTATTACGGCGAAGACGAGCCGCTCGGGCCAGGGCGATTCATGGCCCGGCCGCGCGGCACGACGTTCGAATATGCGTACGCGACTGCGCGCATAATGAATTGAGAAAAAACGGTTTAAATAATGGCGTAGCCGCAGAAAGCGCCGTAGGCGCGGAAGAATGTAGCCCCGGGCGCAAGCCCGGGGTTCTCGATTCATTCGAACTAGCCCCGGAAGGGGCGGAAGGAGTGACGACGCCCTTCGGCGTATTCTGTCGCCCCTGCCGGGGCTGATTGATTTGGAGACGCCTTTTTCCCCGGGCTCACGCCCGGGGCTAATATCTATCGCGCCAATGGCGCTTCGAGCGGCTACAGGTTTCCTTAAATCGCTGTAGCCGATTTGCTGGAGAACGCTGAAATGAAACGAGCGCCGGTTTTCTTCGCGGCGCTCGTCGTTAAATCGTCGAATCGTTAAACCGATTACACCTGCTTTTTGCCCATCTGGCTGCACTGGGTCTTCAACTTGGCGTACTGATCGGCCGAGAGGATGCCCTTGGCTTTTTTCAGAAAAGCAGAGCGGCTTTGTGTGGTGCAGCCGGCTTTCATGCATTCAGCCTGCCAGGCATCGAGTTTGGTCTTTTGACCGGCGGTGAGATTGAGGCTGGCGAAACTGCTGCACGCCATCTTGTTGGACGCGCTTTTCGCGCAACAAGCTTTTCCACCGGCAAACGCGGGCGAAGCAATGATAAGCGCCGCCGCGACAAACGCTGATAAGGTAGTTTTAATCATGGCGGCAGACGATAACCAGATCTCATTGCAGAGCAACCGCTCCCCATCTCATAAACGTTGTAGCCGCCTCGCTCTGTCGAGGCGCCGTGCGGCATTGCTGCATGTGGCACGGCCACAAAAGCTCATATTAAGTCTATCGTGTGCCGGGATTACCCAAGGGCCGGAGCAGCCTGATGGTCAACTCGTTAGCGGACTCGATGCGAAAAAGCGACCCGAGCGCGTTGCGCTCCAAAAGCTTCGCGAAACAGCAACGCGCTTTGCCATATTTCGCGCGCAGCGTTTTCAAACGATTTGATCATCGCAACAGAGTTCCCATTGTCCGCATGTTCTTCACTTCAGCGCGCTCGACTGTTGCGGCGCGTCGGATTGCCGCGCCGGGATCGACCGCTCGCGGTCTTTGCGCCCTCCGCGGATCGACAATAGCTCTCCCGTTCGGACCGGCCGAAGTGGCATCAAGCAGGGCCAGCAACTCCGCCGTGTCGTTGACATTGATTGCGGGGCCGGTTCTCGTCGCTCGATTGGGGTGGCCAGGCGGAGGAAGATCAAACGGCGGTGCGGTACTTAGCGGTTGAGGATCATGCGCGCCGGCACCCGCAAAGGTGCCGGTGGTCGTGCCATTACCGCCGAAGCCCGTGTAATTGGCATTGTTGGTGTACACATCAGCCGAATTTGGGCCGCCGATGGTAACCACGACGTTATTGAAAATCGTGACCGAATTGGCCGCCAGAATCTTTGCGCCGGCGCCACCGAGCGTGACGTTGGAAAGGAAATTAAGTCGCCCGTTGCTGCCCGGCGCGTAAAGTTTCAACTCGGAATCAGCGGACAGGATGCCGCCACCGATATTGAGCACACCGTTTGGGCCAAACACTCCTGCTTTGATCACATCTGCGCGAACGCTGGCATTATTGAATGCGATCGTCCCGTTGCCGGTGATGAAGCCGAGGAACATTCCGCCACTGCCCGGACTGCCGATAGCGTAGCTGCCGCCGTTAAAATTGATCGCCGCCGATCCTGACGGGTTATTACCAAGAATCTCCACCGTGGCATCGGTAGCGATGCTCGTATTTCCAGAAACGTTCATGTTGATGGTAGCGTTGCCGGCAATGCTGCCACCCGTGTTATCGATCTGAGCAAGGAAAGAATTCGCAGTAATGTTTGCTGCGCTTACGCTAATCGTGGCATTCGCTCCGATCGTTCCTGGGTCATTATCGATAGCAAACTCCGCGACACCCTGAGTGCCCTGAGTGGTGAGATCGCCGGTGAGAGCGAAGTTGATGTCGGCGTTCCCACCGATGCTGCCGCCACTGGAGTTAAAGATGTCAGCGAAGAGAGAGCCCCCGGTCGAAATGTTAGCCGCGTTCACGTTGATCGTGGCAGCCGAGCCGATCGTCCCGCCGTTGCTGTTATCAATTGTCGCCTGAATGTTAGCCGCTGTCACGTCGCCGCCCGCGCTGACCGAGGGCGACGAAAGCTCGCCAACGACATTGATCGTAGTCCCGGCCCTGATGAAATCTGCCGCAACAACACTGCCGCCGATGTTGATGCTGGTCCCGGCCTGCAACGTTAAGGCACTAACGCCGGACTGGGAAGTAAATGCGCCGCCCGCGACGATGGTATCGCTAGCGCCGTTCTGCGTGCCGTAAATGTTGATGTCGCCGCCATTGGTCGTTTGCAGGAGAAGCGAACTACCGTTCGCGAACAGAATATCCGGCGCTTGAATTCCGCCGCTTCCGGCAGTCAACGAAACTATCGCACTGCCAAGGTCGAACGTGGTCGGGTTGACGGTGCCCTGCAGATTAATCGTGCTGCCCTGCGCCGTAAGTGACGTCCCGCTGAAGTGACTTGTGCCGCCAGAGCCGGGGTGGAGCGTGGCGTTCAGAGTCCCAGCGGCGTTAACGTTAAAGTTGCCGGTGAAATCCGGAAATTGACGGCTATCGATATTGATGTTCGAGAGCGATTCAATATCGATGGTTTGCGCAGTGATCGTTCCGGATCCCGCGAGAAAATCTCCGCCGGAAAATGCCCTGAAATCTGTCGCGCTCTCATTGCCGTTGATTTGGATATTGCCTTGCGCCCAAAGGCTGATCTTCGCTCCACCGGAAACCGCCGAGCCAAGCGTCAAATTGGAACCGACGCCGCGAGCGTAAAAGTTGATGTCATGAATTCCAGAGAACGAAATTTCCGGCCCTAAAGTGATCGACCCATTTTGTGTCGCGAGCAGCAGTCCGTGGATGCCGGCAAAAGTGAGAATCCCACCTGGCCCACCCGAAGTAATGCCGTTGACGGCAATCAGACCGAGATTAATCACGCCGGTCGGCGTCGAGATTGTGGGGTTACCGGTCAATTGCAGCGAAGTGAACTTAAATACCGCGCCGCCCATGCTGTTCTGGCCGTTGATTTCAGCGTCGAATCCGCTGGCAGCATCGAAGGTCGAACTCGAACCGAAGATGAATGCCGACAAGCGGCCATCCTGGGCCTGGCCGCGCCAGATTTTCCCGAAATCGGTCACGCCATTGGTGGTGATCGGCGGATCCGTTGTAATGGTCGTCCCGCTCGTGATGACGTACGGATTCGGCGACGTAATCGTGCTCGGCGTCCCGAACTCGCTCGGAGTTAGTGGCATTGCCCCCGCCGAGAAACTTTGATCGACCGTGTCGAGCGATAACGGATCGCGCGACGCCACGCCTTCTGTCTCCATCATTTCGCCCGCTATTCGTTCGTCACGTTGACGCTGAATTTCCTCGACGATGAGCGGGTAACTGGGCAGGGGCGAAAAATCGGTGATCAACGAGGATGTCTTGACCAGCTCTTCGACACTTACTTCGACCAGATCATACGAACTCCCATCTGGTGAGATGACCAGTTCCTTGCCCGCGGGAACCAAAATCGGCTCGCCCGGCCGGCCCTTAATGTAAATGCGCGCCACACCCTCGAGCGTGATAAACTTGATGGAATTGCTGCTTAGATCATTTTTTTTACCGCCGCGATTTAGCGAAGAGAAATCTTTGCGGCGGTGTGCACCCGCCGCTTGACGAGGCGGATGATACTCGATGAGCACGGTCGTGCCAGTGATTGCGGCCGTCACTGCTGCCGTCAAAATTTTTGCCCCGCCCGCGCCCTTTGGCACATGCAAGAGCATCGCGCCGCCGCCCAGATCGAGAGCGCGCGAGCCGCCGCTGAAACTAAAGACGGTATTCGCGCCCAGACGCGCGAGCGTTTGATCGGGAAAGGTAAGCTCGGTGCGCGATTCCACGCCGGTGCGGATAGCCGTGCCGCCACGAACCGTGTCTTGCAAAGCAGCCGGATGCGGCGCGGCCTGCTCGGGGAGCAATTGCACTTCGCGAATGATGCGCGTGACCCGCGCCTCGGTTAGTTCCGTTTTGGCGGACGAAACGACCGGTACCGCGAAGATCGACAACGCCAATGCCGCTGCCGCTGTTAGAACCTTAGCCATAAGGAGGCCACCCCGCCGATATTGGCCACCTCGTAATTGAACACGCTATGATTGGATTGGCTCGCCGCGAAGGTGGCGACCGCGCCGGCGGACAAAGAACGCGTGATGCGATAGTTCGCGCCGAGCGACAGGATTTCACTGACATCCAGTCGCGCATGCTGGTGATAATAATCGCGTAAGGCTAAGCGCCCGACGGCATTCACAGACAAGTCGCGCGTCAAATTGGCCGTGTACCCGACGTACGCTTCGTAGTCGTTCCGGCGCGCCAAATCCGGCACCGCGGCCACACTGATGTTTTCGTTCAACCCGATCGAAATTGATTGGGCCCGTCCGACCTGGAACGGCATCTCGGCGTTGGCGATAAAAATGTGATCAGAAAAGAAATCGTCGAAGCTGTCTTTCTCCGTCAGGCGATTGAAATCGTATTCGAACCGGAGCAACAGATTGTGAAACTGCGGGATTAAGTACCGGAATCCGATTTCGAAATCGAAGCTGCCAAAGTCGAACCCGTCGAACTGGTCGTAATAAAAAAACTGCTGACGAACACCGGCGAATCCATAGAGCGTTTGGGAAATGCGCGGCTCGTAGAAAAGCGCGGCGGCGGGGGCGACGACAAAGTCATCCTTCTCGCCGTGGCGGGTGAGCGCGACGTTGGACGTCCAGTAAAACGGGACGCCAAATGAGAAGCTGAACGGGTCGTATTCCGCCACGCGCTTCAAGATCTGCTGCTCGCCCAGATCGGAATCGTTAGGCGTGGACACGGCCTGACCGCCTTCCACTCCGCTCGGAGAAGTGTTGGGCGCAAATGGCGACGGAGCCTGGCTCCGAATGAGCTCCCGTTGATCGGCCTGCACATTTTGACTGAAGCTTTGCTGGTCAAAGGCAAAGCAAAGGGCGAAAACAAACGCAAAATAACAAAAGGCACGCATAGGTGGCCTTCTTTTGAACCGCCGCTGCGTGCCGGTCAAGTCGTTTACGTGAGCACAAACAACGAACCACATCCAATTCATCGGAGTGGAACGCTTCCTGAAACCCGGCGGTTCCGCACTTCAGCCCGCTGGGCGCCAAGCAATGCCCGGCTGTTTGTTCCACCATGATCGGCATTCCCCGAATTTGGCGTGGTGCGGGAATCAACCACCACTCGCCCATTTCGACCGGTTGGAGCTGAATCGAGCAACGCGAGCAATTCCGCCGAGCTGCCGATATGAATGGCCCGGCCAGGCGGCCTGGCTCCCTCAGTCGAAGACGGGTGACCAGGTGGAACACCAAACGGCGGCGCGCTGGAAAGCGGCTGCGGATTGTTCGCCCCGGCGCCGGCGAATGTGCCGGTGGTCGAGCCGTTGCCGCCGAAGCCGGAATAATTGGCGTTGTTCGTGTAAACATCAGCCGGAGTTGACCCACCGATGGTCACGGTCACGTTGTTGAAAATGGTGACCGAATTCGCCGCGAGAATCTTCGCGCCGGCGCCGCCGAGCGTGACGTTCGAGACAAAGTTCAGCTGCCCGTTGCTGCCCGTGGCATACAGTTTCAACGTTGTATCAGCCGAGAGCGTGCCGCCGCCGATATTGAGGACGCCGTTTGTGCCGAACGCGCCAACTTTAAGCACATCGGCGTGAACGCTGGCGTTATTAAATGCGATTGTGCCATCGCCGTCGATGGAGGAGAGGAACGTCCCGCCGGCATCATAACTGCCGCCATTGAAATTGATCGCCGCCGATGCCGCGGTATCGCTCCCGTAAATCGCCACCGTCGCATCGGTAGCCACGGTTGCAGTCCCGGAAACGTTCATGTTGATAGTCGCATTTCCGCCGATCACTCCGCCGTCGTTGATAATCTTGACCAACAGTTCGTCGCCAATTGAAAGTGCTCCAGCCTGAAGGGTAACCGTGGCGTCTCCGTCGATTATACCTCCGCCAACAATCCCATTCCCGCCGCGATCGTCGAAGTTCAGAATATCGAACGATGCGTTTCCGGCTGTTGTAATTGCTCCGGAAATATCAAACGTTACGTCGCAATCTCCCATGATTCTGCCGCCTGAGTTATGGATAGTTCCGAACAAGTTAAAGCCGCCGGCAACCAAGGCTTTAGTTTCAGTAGTGAGGTGATCAGCAATGACATGAACCAGCGCGTCACCATCTATGGCTCCGCCCAGAGCGGTGCCAGCAGTGTCGTCGTTTATGATTGCGAAAAAGGCACCGTTACCGGCATCGATTCCGGCAGACGCAAGAACAGTGATGGCCGCGTCGCCGGCAATGTGGCCGCCGAGAGAGGCGCCAACCAGGCCATTGTTATTGATAAAAAAGTTGGCGGAGTCTTGGGTGCTGAGATTGCCGGTACTGAGAGCAATCGCGGCGTCTGCGCCGATGTTGCCGCTGCTGTTATCGATCAAGGCATCCATGGTGGCGCCGGTCGAAATGTTGGCCCCACCGATACTGATCGTAGCGTTCCCGCCAATCGCTCCGCCATTGTAGTTGTTGATCTGGGGATCAAAGTAGCCGGCAGTGTCAAAATCTCCCGTCGCAAACAAATTGATCGCGGCATCTCCGCCGATACTTCCAGCGGTGCCGGTGCCGCCTCCATTCTTCTCATTTCCGATGTAAACATCGAAATCGTTTCCAATTGAGATATTGGCCGCGTTAATGTTCAGGACCGCACTTCCGTCGATGGTCCCCCCGTTCAGATTGGGCGAATCGCCCCGGCGGAATTGATCAATGAAGACGGTCGTGTAGCCGACGACATTCAGATCGCCGCCGATATCTAGACTAAGAGTAGCATCTCCGTGAATTGTTCCACCGGATGGCGGCGTGAATTGATGATCCGGAGGAATGTCGTTCAAGATGAACCAACTCGCGCCGCCGTAGGTCGGATCGTTGCCCTGAATCGTGACCGATCCGGGAACGTCCCAGGTGACGGTTGCGCTGCCGTCGATCACGCTGCCTCCTCTATTGCTGATTCCCGAACCGTAGAGAAAACCGGCCATCTCGACGCTGGCGGCGTGGAAATCGAGTGAAACGTCCGAGCCGATGAATGAACTACTGGTGTTACCGCCGGTGTCGTCGTAGCGACTGGAGACGATAAATTCTGCCGAAAAGCCCGTTGGATCGGCGCCAATGGTCAGGGCGCCACTCACATTGAACGTCAGGTTTCCGCCCGAATCGATCATTCCGCCGCCGCGATTGTCCAGAAACACATCGACATACGAATCGGCGGTGAGATTCCCGCTAATGCCGACATCGATATTTCCGCCCGTCCCGATATGGCCAGCGGGATTCTGCGATTCATCGTAATTCTGCAAGTACAGTGCGAGACCGTTGACGTGAACGTCGCCGCCACTCCCCTTGCTGCCGACGATCAGAAAGATGTTGCCGCCATCGTCGATCTGGCCGCTTGTGTTTTGAACAATCGCCGCAAAATCACCGGGCCCGAAAAAATCGCCGGCCGGAAAATCCCCACTAAAATCGCGCGCTCTGTCCGCCGCGCTGCCGATCATTCCATCGCTCGTCATCAGATCCCCAGCGACAAAGATCGATAGATTTCCGCCCGTCCCGATATGGCCCTCAAAATCTTGAACGCGCAACCGGGAATGTTCGGAAGTCGAACCATTCACGAAGTCGCCGTTGACGATTAAAGTCAAATTCGCTCCGTTAGCGACGAACGTTTCGGGCAAGACGACTGTGCTTAGTCTCGTCTTGCCATCGAGCAGTAACGAACCATTAATTTCCAGCGTTTGATCGCTACCACTCTCGGTGTCGAATTCGCCGATGTTCATGGATCCGCTGCTGATAAGCAGAAGCGACCTTTCGGCGGCAAGTTTGAGATCGCCAATGTTTAAAATTCGGGAAGTAATCGTGAGGTCCGAGTTGCTCCCCCGCGCGTAGATGACCAACGTCGCAAGATCTTGGAATGAGACGTCCGAGGTGAGATTGATCGAACCGTCAACCGTGCCCAGGGCGAGCAAGTCAAGGCCCGTAAACGTCAATACACCGCCGGGCGGTCCGGATGTAATTCCATCCACGCCGATCAAGGCGAGGTGCGTGACACCGTTACTGGTGTCAATCGTAGGGTTTCCGGTGAGCGATAGATTCTCGAACTTAAAGACGGCGATCGGCAAGTGATTCGTGTCGGCAAAAAACTCCGTATCCAGGTTGAGTTCAGTATCGAAGGCCGACGTCGATCCATAAGCCCACAGGGTGAAGGCGCCGTCATCTGCCGGTCCGCGATAGATTTTGCCGTAGTCAGTCACTCCGTTTGTCGTGATGGTAGGATCGGTTGAAATCACCGTTCCGGAGTTGATCACATAAGGGATCGGCGAAGAAATCACTGGCGGTGTCCCGTACTTACTGGGAGTTGGAGCAGGCGTTGCGGTGGGGCTTGGCGTGGCCGTGGGCGTTGGAGTGGCGCTGGGCGTGGCCGTAGGAGTTGGCGTTGCGGTTGGAGTTGGGGTTGCCGCCGGCGTTGGAGTCGCGGTAGGCGACGCCGACGCGCGGAGGTCGGTCAAATCCAGCTCGTCTTTCCCCGGGGGCGGCGGGGGTGGCTGCCCGCCCGTTTCCTTCTCTTGCTGGTCGATCACTTGAAGAATTAGCGCCTCGTTAGGCAGAGGCGGGAAGTCCGCCACTAAATGCGCGGTGTTGTAGACCAGCTTCACGTCGAACTTGAATGGCCCCGTCAGATGACCGTTCATTTCCAGCGCCATCTCGCCCGCGTGTAACGTCACGCAATCGCCCAGCTTCGTGCAAAACTCGCCCGCCCCTTCTAAGATCAACCATTTCGTCGGGTAGCCTTTGTGCGAAGACAATAGCCCGGTCCCGCCGGTGATCGATGCGGTCACCGCTGGGGTGCGAACCTGCGCGCTGGAACCGCCTTGCGGCACCTGCATCAACAATGCGCCGCTATCTAGCTGGACTTCGCGGCTCCCGCCCCGAAAACTGAACACCGTATTTTGACCGAGGCGGGTGATCGTCTCATCGCCGAACGTCAATTCCGTGCGCGATTCGGCGCCGGTGCGGACAGCCGTTCCTTCGATCACTTTGTCATTTACAGTGGCCGCCCGGGCCGCCGCCTTCGAGGGCAGCAAACGCACGTCGCGAATCACCACCGAAACCCGCGCCTGATTCAACGGCTCAGCCATGGCGCTGGCGCTTCCGATGAATAAACAAACCGCCCCGATTACCACATTGTCGATCTTCCGAAATCTCTTTTCCATCACTCCATTCCTCCACTACTCGCTTGCTCTATTGCTTCCTCGCTCCTGCTTCTCCTTTGGCGCGGGCGCGGCATTCAGCTTCGCCGGATCGACTAGCGACACCAACGTCCCGCCGCCATGGATCACTAGATTTGTATCGATCAAGGTTTTCTCCGATTTCTCCCGCTGCTGTTTCCGTATCTCAGCCGCGATCGACCCTTGGCTGCGCAACGCCGGAAGATCGACAATAAAATGGCTCGTCGCGATAAAGCGGGCGATGTCAAAGTCTACGGGATCGCTCACCGGCGCATTCGGATTGCCGATCACCATTTGCCCCGGCCCAACGAGAACGGAATCGCCCACATGCGCTGGCCGGTAGAGCCGCCCGGTCCCTTCGAGAACGAGAACCTTACAACTGCCGGGATGATGCTCGATCATTGCCGTTGCACCGCCGATGGCCGCCGCTGTATTGCCCAGGCTGATCTTCGCTCCCCCCGCCTTTTTGCTTGCGTGGCCCAGGACCGCGCCTTCCTTGAGATCAAACGTCCCCGGCTTAGCCCCTAGCGTCAGCGCGGTATTCGCCGCCAAACGAATCGCGATTTCATCGCCCAGACTCAGTTCCACCCGCGAATCGTTTCCGGTCCGAATGGTCGATCCTGGCGCAATGGTGCTATTAATCGACACCCGCCGAGCCTTCCCGCTCGCATCAATCGCCTGCACATCATGCGCGAGCTGCGTCACGCGCAGCTCACCCGGTAAACCCGCCCATGCGGGATTCACCGATAAAGTCCCTAACAAAATCAAGGTCAGCCGATAAAATTGTCGATTCATAATGCGCCGTTGAGTTTCCCACTGTCGGACGGACGTTTTGAGGCTTTGTCCCAGCTAGGTCAAGCTTTTATGACATTTTAGTGAGAATAGGGTCAGTTCCGGGCCAATTGAATGCCGGATGACCGGCGGGCAGGCTGCTGCCCATCCGTCATGTTTAAATCGACGGCTGCCCAAGCCGTCGTTCCTTAGGCATTGCGCCACTGGAGCTTAGATCGCGCAGCGATGAGATTTTGGCCTTCAATTTTCGTTTGGCCTCGCCCGCAGAGCGGCAATCCACCTTTACGCTTGGATTACACGTCGAGCAGCTCGCGCTGCCAGGGAACAAGGAGCGTTTCGGCGTCGGCGCGCTGGGTGGCGATGGCTTCCAACGTTGCCCGCGGCGCGATGAAGGCGGGCTCCATCTTCAGAGCGTGCGCAGCGTGATCGCGGCGTTGGCGTAATGCATCGGTGAGGCGCACCATTTCGCTCGTCGGTCGCGTCCCAAATCTGCGCCGCGAAGTCGGCCATTCGCTCTCGGGCAATCGCAACGCTTTCTCCGCGGCCTCGCGAAAAGCACGGCGGCGGCGCTCGGAAAAATGGTGATAATCCGGGACCGACCCGGCGATGAATGCTTCGGCCGAGCGGAGCAGCTCTTCGTTTTGCAAAATGTGGAAGGCGGGACGATCCACCGCCTCGGCTTCGGCTTCGCGCCATTGCCAGAGCGCGCGTAAGACCGCCGCCGCGCATCCGCGTAACGCGCCCGCGCCGCGAATTCGCCAGACCTCGTCCTCGTCGCGCACACGATCAGCGGCCGCTTGCTCAATCGCGCGCTGACACGATTGGCGAAACCATTCGAGCCGGTGATGTCGATCCAATTCCGCTTCGAGGCGGTCGGCCAGTCGTAAGAGATAATGGACATCATTCAAGGCGTATTCGGCCATCCGCTTGGGCAATGGCCGTTTCGCCCAGTTCGCTTTCTGCGAGCCTTTCGGCAACTCGACGCCAAAATATCCCACAACAAGCGCGGCCAGGCTGAATTCGCGGATCCCAAGGAGACGCGCCGCAATCACTGTGTCGAAGATTTTCCGCGCGGTAAAATTGATCCCGCGCCGCAGCATGCGCAGATCGTAATCCGCGCCGTGCAACACGATCTCTTTGGGCCCGAGCGCGTCGCGCAATCGGGCGAAATCCATGTCCGCCAAAGGATCGACGATATAATCGCGTCCCGAAATGCTCATCTGCAAAAGGCAGAGCTTCTCGCGATACGAATGCAAGCTGTCCGCCTCGGTATCGACGGCCACGCGGGATGCGGGTTCGATTTGCTCCAGCAACGCGGCCAGTGCGGGACCGGTAGCGACAAATGACGACGGAATGACGGAATCCGAATGACGGAGTTCGCCCTCGGAGTGTTGCTTCGTCATTCGGGCATTCGTGCTTCCTTCGTCATTCGTCATTCGAGCTTCGTAATTCTCCCATCATTTCAAGCCACTCAGAAGCAGCTCGGCATTCGTCTTGGTCGCCTGGAGGTTCTCAATCAGCTTCTCCATTCCTTCGAGAGCGGGCAGTTCGGCCATGGCGCGACGCAACATTAAAACGCGTTCCCATTCCTCGGGGTGATAAAGCAATTCGTCGCGGCGCGTGGCGGAGAGCAACGGGTGAATCGCCGGATAAATCCGTTTTTCCTGCAAGGCGCGGTCCAGGTGCAATTCCATGTTCCCAGTGCCCTTGAACTCCTCGAAAATCACTTGGTCCATCCGGCTGCCGGTTTCGGTCAGCGCGGTAGCCAGCACGGTGAGACTGCCTCCTTCCTCGACGTTTCGGGCCGAGCCGAAGAACTTTTTTGGTTTCGTTAGGGCTTTTGCTTCCACGCCGCCCGACATGATCCGGCCGCGGCCCGGCTGAAGATTATTGTAACCGCGCGACAAGCGCGTGATCGAGTCGAGTAAAAGCACGACGTCCTTCTTCAGCTCGACCAGACGTTTCGCCCGTTCCAGCACCATCTCGGCCACTTCGACATGTCGATGCACTGTTTCGTCGAAGTTGGAATGATAAATCTGACAATCGATCTCGCGCTGGAGATCGGTCACTTCTTCGGGACGCTCATCCACCAACAGCAAGATCAAGATAATCTCCGGATAGTTCGCCCGAATCGCCTGGGCCATTTCCTTGAGCAAAATCGTTTTTCCCACCCGCGGCGGCGCCACGATCAAACCCCGCTGGCCCCGGCCTAACGGAGTCAAAAGATCGATCGCGCGGCAGCTGATCGATTTCGTCTGAGGATTTTCCAGCATGATTCGCCCTTGCGGGAATTGCGGAGTCAGCTTCTCGAAATCGGGCAGTTCGGTCCATTGCTCGGCCGGTTGACCTTCAATGGTCGTGACCCGGTCGAGGACCAGGCCTTTCTCGCGGTCTCGCGGAAGTCGCAACGTCCCGCTCAATTCTTGCCCGGCCCGCAGATGAAATTGCTGAATGATCGCGCGCGGCACGAATACGTCTTCCGGCACGTGCAGAAAATTCAGGGCCGGGTAGCGCAACATGCCAAACGAATCGCTCAGTGGGTCGAGAAAGGCCTTCGCCGTCACTACTGCGCCACGACCGAGCGCGGCCCGCACCAGATCGACAATCTGCTGATGAGGGGAGCGCATCGAGCTGAGATGCAGGTCGAACCCGCGCGCGACCGCTTTCAGTTTCTCACTCGAAAGCTGTTGCAGCTCATTCAAATCGAGCGTTGTTGTAGCGGTGGCTGTGTCAGCCGCAGACCCCGACGTGATCCCCGCCTCGGGCGCAGCCGACACGGCTGCCTCTACCACATTCCCATTTTCGTTAGTCGAGATTTCGTCCATTTCTGCGAACTCCAAAGCGCGGCCACCAATCGTGCCTGTTCCTCCAGCACCGATCGCCCGCCATTATTCCAAACGACGTGATCGGCCCGCCGAATTTTCTCCGGCAAAGACATCTGCGCGCTGATCATTTGTTCGGCCTCTTCCGGCCCGATCGCTTTCTTATTCAATCTGGCTAGTTGGATTTCGCGCGAGCAGGCCACCACCAGCACGCGGTCGCACAGTTTTTCGCCGTCCGTTTCATACAGGAGTGGAATATCTGCGAAGAAAAATTCGTGAGATTGATGATGGGTTTCCGCCAAGGCGCTCCATTGTCGGCGAATCCGCGGATGGAGGATTTGTTCAAGCGCGCGTCTCTTGGCCGCGTCGCCAAAGACTATGGCCCGAAGTGTCGCGCGATTCAAGTCGCCCGTCTTTAAAAAAATCTCCGACCCGAACGCCGTGGCCAGCTCCGCCTTGATCTCGGCCAGATCGACCAGCTCATGAGCGGCTCGGTCCGCATCGAAAAATTTCGCATTTGGAAAAAATCGCCGCAGACAGTCGCAGAACGTGCTCTTGCCAGTGGCAACTCCACCGGTGATTCCTATGGCAGGCATACAGATCCTAATTATTGGCGCTTTGCGCTTGGGTTACCAACGCGTTGATGACAACGCGTTCCACCGGCGCGCGATGGTGGATCGTCTTCTCCGAAGACGATGGCAAATCAGTCGCCGCAGGCGCAAATCTTATCACACTTGAATCACGCCGGTGTGGAAATGTGCTTTTGGCACGGGACGGGAAACGTATTGCAATAAGCGAATCAACACATCGCGGGTTTCGTGCGGTTGGATGATGGCATCGACCCAGCCGCGGGCTGCGCCGTAACGAATATCGGTTTGTTCCTCGTAATTCTTTTTCACAGTGACGCGCAGCTCTTCCAATTCTTCCGGCGTCGCTTTTTTGTCGCGCTCGCGTGCCTTAGCCAGAACGGCAAAGACCGTGTCGGATGCTTGCGCGGCGCCCATGACGGCATAACGCGCGCTCGGCCAGGCCACGATGAAGCGCGGATCGTAGGCTTTGCCGCACATCGCATAATTCCCCGCGCCAAACGAACCGCCCACGACGACCGTGATTTTCGGCACGATGGAGTTACTCACCGCGTTAACGAGTTTAGCGCCGCTCCGGATGATCCCGCTTTGTTCCGCGTCGCGGCCAACCATAAATCCGGTCACGTCCTGGAAGAAGACGATTGGCAAACCGGTCTGATTGCAATCCATGATGAACCGGGCGGCTTTGTCGGCGCTGTCGGAATAAATCACGCCCCCCATTTGGATCCCTTCTTTTTTCGTCCGGACTTGTAAACGCTGGTTCGCGACGATCCCGACGCCTTTGCCACCGAGGCGCGCATAAGCGGTTACGATGGTTTTGCCGTAATCGGCCTTGTATTCGTCGATCGAATCGGTATCGACAATCGAGGCCAGCAGATCGCGCGCGTCGTACTGTTTCTGCCCGTCGAAACTGATCAAATTATAAACTGCATCGGGAGATTTTGTGGGCTTCGTCGCGCTGGGCAGGGCGCGCCCGGTCCGAGCCGGACTGGCATCGGGCGCGCCGCTTTCCGGCAACAAGGCAATCAGCGAGCGCAGCCGTTTCAGGCAGGAAGGATCATCCGGCTCAAAGAAATCGACCGTGCCGCTGATCTCAGCATGCATTTTCGCGCCGCCGAGTTCCTCTTGATCGACAATCTGCCCGATCGCTGCTTTGACTAACGATGGCCCGGCCAGATACAAGCCGCTGCCCTGCGTCATCAAAATCTTATCACAGAGCACCGGCAGATACGCCCCCCCGGCGACGCAGTTACCCATAATCGCGGCAAACTGCGGAATGCCGGCGGCGGAGATGACCGAGTTATTGCGAAAGATGCGGCCGAAATCGTCTTCATCGGGAAAAATCTCATCCTGCATCGGCAGAAAAACGCCGGCGGAATCGACCAGATAAACAATCGGCAGTGCGCACTCGAACGCGATCCGTTGCGCCCGGATCACTTTCTTGGTCGTCTGCGGAAAGAACGCGCCGGCCTTCACCGTCGCATCGTTCGCGACGATCATGCAGGGAACACCCTGCACATTTCCGATCCCGACCACGACTCCGGCCGCCGGAACACTCCCCCACTCCGAATACATTTTGTAAGCGGCCCAGAGACCGATCTCGAAAAACGGCGAATCTTTGTCGAGCAAGAGGGCGATGCGCTCGCGCACCGGCAATCGGCCCCATTTTCGTTGACGCTCCTGCCCAGCCTTGCCGCCACCCTCGCGCAGCGCGGCTTCCTCTTTCAAAATGGCCGCGCAATGAGCGCGAAAAACCTCCGGCGAAGATGTCGATGTTCTGGACATGGCGGAAAGCACGCTTAATCCGCCGCGACGGATGAATCAAGCGCACTAAGAACTTCTGAGGGCCTAGGCTTCGGAAATTCGACTGAAGAGCTCACAGAGAACGCAGGGTGATCCCACAAATTCCTCGGTGCACTCCATATCCTCTGCGGTGAAATCTCTCAATGTTTCGTGCGCCGCTTGCGCCAGGCCAGCAATCCAACGGCGCCGACAGCGAGTAACGCAAGCGAGCCAGGCTCCGGAATCTGCCCGGTGAGAACGGTGTCACCCACGTCGCCCCAGGCGTAGTCAACCAGCGTGAAACTGTTTCCAGGGGCACCATCCATGGTTAAGCGCACCCAACCGTATTCGACACCACTGCCACTGTTAAAGCGAAACCCGATAAAGCCTGTTCCTGCGTCGAGCCACTGGCTATTCCCGTTACCGAATCCCGCGAGCCTGGCGAAAGGAGCGTTGGTGCTGATGAACGGAAGCAACGCGGGGTTCACGCCGGATGCGAGCTTTGAGACATAGTGGTAGCCGCTCGCATTGAATCCATTGAACGCGGCCGTTCCTGCGGGATGGCTGAACCCGAAGAAAGCCCCTCCCGCCACGCCCCCGCCGGTACGGGCGTGCAAAACGAGAAAGGTTTCGCCGGGGACGATCTGTTCTGAGCCGAATAGAACGGCACCCGGCGGTGCATTGAATACTTCATCAATCACGCCCGAATAATGGATAGTCGCTTCCGCGGAATTGATTCCGGCAACTGCCGTTGCAGCGCCTGCTGCGGCGTAGGCAACCCAACGCGTTCGAGAAATCTCTACGCTAGCTTTCCTGCTACGGGAACGCGGGGCGTTCATAAACCCCATTGCACAAGATCTGCCCGAAAGTGTCAACGCCATTCGGTAGTGTCCTGATTCAGGACTTTTCCCTCACCGGCTCCGAAAGCTTTCGGAGTCCGCCTCTCCCACTGGGAGAGGATAGGATGAGGGCCTCACTTACTTGAGCTCCCGAAATCAAACTAGGACACTGCTCATCATTCCTCAATGAATGCGCTTTAAGTAAGAGATGCCAGCGGAATGGCCGATAGGCACAACGAATTTCGTGCTTGTGTGTTGAATGTTATGTGTTGAATAAATAGCCCGTTAGTCGGGTCGAACAGAGAAATCAGGAGACAAAATCATGAAACAAACCTTATCCGTAATCATTTGCCTGGCACTAGGCGGCGCCGTGATGGCGGAACCACCAAACGAACAGCAAAAAAAGAAGGCCAAACCAGCAACGCATGCGCAAACGGGTTCGACACCCGGTCACGTCCAGCCCGCAACCAAGGGCACCGGAATGCATCACCAGCCGGTGAGAACGTTTTCGCCCGACGACGCAGCAACATCCGGTCACGGGAGGACATGGACAGTTCCATCCGCAGACAATGAATGCTGCGGCTGGCACGCCGCATCACCTTCCGGCGGTGCAAGGGAACGCCGAGCGGTTTCACACGCGCCAATTCAATGTCGCGACCAAACCGAGAGCGGACATTCCCGGCGAGACGTTCCGGGCCGATCGGCGCATTCACGGCAGCGAGAACTGGAAGGGCGCACAGTATCAAGCATTCCGAAACTATCATGCGCAATGGCATAATCGGGACTGGTGGAGGCATCACCATCACCGGATCGTTTTCATCTATGGTGGCTGGTATTTCTGGAACGCCAGCTGGTGGTATCCGGCCTGGGGCTACGATACCAACGCCTATTATCCTTACGACGGGCCGATCTACGCTTACAACAATCTTCCGCCCGACCAGGTAATCGGGAATGTGCAGACCGCTCTCCAGGAACAAGGTTATTACACCGGCGAGATCGATGGTATCCTTGGCCCGCTCACCCGCGCGGCGCTGGCGCGATTTCAACAAGATCACGGGCTTAATATCACCTCAGCCATCGATCCTCCGACACTGCAGTCCCTTGGCATGAGTTAATGGCGTGTCGAGTTTGCGAGAAAGCCGCCGCGGATGTCGCGGCGGCTTTTTTGCATTGACGTACCTAGCACCAAAGGAGCGGACGTCATGTGGGAGCCTGGGGCAACGCCCCAGGGTCATGAGCCATGAGAATGTCCAGCGCTGAAAGCGCGACTCATGCATTGCGCTTGCAGCGATTGGTTTTGATGGCATTCCAATTCTTGGGGCGTCGCCCCAAGCTTACCATGAGCAAGCACCGTTGCTGCTCAAGCAAACAGAAATAATTGAATCCAATGGCGAGCGTGTGCGCATCTTACTACCGTATGCGGATTAGATCGGACCCAGCGACCGGCGGGTCATGCCCTATCGGACTGAACGCCTTCGCTTGGCAAAAGTCTAAAGTGCCGTTACTTGTAACATCTTCCGCCTTTCCCCTGCCGCCATGCACCAAACCGTCGTGACTCCCCCCACCTCTGCGTCTGTGGCAAAGAAACGCCGATCGCGCCGGCGTCGTTACATCATTTTTGGCAGCATCGGCCTTTTGGTCCTGTGGATCATCGTTTCGGTGATCCTCAGCAAACGCGAAAAGCCGATTCCAGTGACGACCGAAAAGGCGTCGCGCCGGACGATCATGCAGACCGTCTCCGCCACCGGCAAAGTTCAACCCGAGACCGAAGTAAAAATTTCACCGGAAGTCGCCGGCGAAATCATCGAATTGCCGGTGGAAGACGGCAAAGCGGTGAAAAAGGGCGATCTGCTGGTCAAAATTAAACCGGATTCCTACAAAGCGGTGGTCGAACAGCAGGAAGCGGCGATCAGTTCGGCCAAGGCCACGAATTTGCAGCAGAAAGCGACGATGACTAAGGCGGAGCAGGACTTGAAGCGCGCTGACGATATGTTTGCCAAGAAAACGATTTCGATCCAGGAATACAACGCGGCTCAGGCGGCCTACGACGTGGCGAAGAACACGTATGAAAGCTCGCAGCACGAAATCGAGCGGGCCCAGGCGGGATCGAGCCAGGCTCGCGATTCGTTAGCCAAAACGACCATTTATTCGCCGCTGGACGGGACAATCACGATCCTCAACAGCAAACTGGGCGAGCGCGTCGTGGCCACGAATCAGTTTGCCGGCACGGAAGTGATGCGGGTGGCCGACCTCACCCGGATGCAGGCAGTGGTCGATGTGAACGAGAATGACGTGGTCAACGTCAAGGTCGGCGACAAAGCAACGGTGAAAATCGACGCTTATGGCGACCGCAAATTTAAAGGCTTGGTGCAGCAGATCGCCCACTCTGGCAAAACCACCGGCACCGGGACACAGGAAGAGGTCACCAATTTCGAAGTGAAAATCGACGTCGACCGCGAGAGTGTTCTGCTTCGCCCCGGCTTAAGCTGCACTGCCGACATCGAGACGGACCTGGTGAAGGATGCGATCGCTGTTCCGTTGCAAAGCGTCACGATCCGAACCGGCGAGAGCAATTTGAGCCCGGAAGAAATCGAGAAGCGAAAACAAAAAGCAACCGCTCAAGACAAGGGCGATAACAATGCCGAGTTCATTAATGACAAAATGGAAAAGGCCGCCCAGAAAGAGGAGCGCGAGAAATTGCAGAAAGGCGTGTTCGTCAAGAACAGCAGCAAGGCGCACTGGGTCAAGGTGACAACCGGAATTTCCGACGACACTTACATGGAGATCAAGAGCGGGATCAAACCGGGCGATGAAGTCATCTCCGGTAGTTACAGCGCGATCAGTCGAAAGCTGAAAGAGGGCGCGAAGCTCACGTATGATAAGGAAGCGACGAAGTGAAGTGACGAGTGATGGGTGACAAGTGACGAGGATTTTGCTCCCACGTCCGGCATGAATACAAAAACTCGTAGCTATAAGGATCTGGTTGTTTGGCAAAAGGGCATCGCCCTAGCAAAACTCGTTTACAAGTGGACACAACAATTTCCGCCGGAAGAGAAATTCGGAATTGTGGCGCAGATGAGACGGGCGGCTGTGTCGATCCCGTCTAGTATCGCCGAAGGGCAGGCGCGACACACGACGGGCGAATTCATTCAGTTCATTTCGCACGCGGAAGGTTCCATCGGCGAGCTCGATACTCAGCTGATCCTGGCAACAGAATTAGCGTTTTGTCGGGAAACGGATGCGCGTTCGGCATTCGAATTGATCGACGAATTGCGACGCATGCTGAACGTACTGAGGCGCAAACTCATTTCGCGTGGATAAGGAACTACTCGTCACTCGTCACTCGCCACTCGTCACTGGGTCCGCCGGACCCCTTGTCATCGACATCGAGAACATCACCAAGGAATACGTGATGGGCGAGGAAATCGTGCGCGCGCTGCGCGGAGTGTCTCTGCGGATTCATACCAACGAGTATCTCGCCATCATGGGGCCGAGTGGCAGCGGCAAATCGACGCTGATGAACATGCTCGGCTGTCTCGATACACCGACTTCAGGCCGTTACGAATTTAATGGCCGAAACGTTTCCGCCATGGATGACGACGAGCTGGCGGCAATTCGTAACCGTGAAATCGGTTTTGTCTTTCAAACCTTTAATCTGCTGCCGCGTTCCGACAGTTTGCGGAACGTCGAATTGCCGCTGATTTACGCCGGCCTCGATCCAGAATCGCGCCGGGAGCGCGCCGCGCAAGTCTTGCGCGATGTTGGTCTCGGCGATCGGCTGCATCACAAGCCGAATGAGCTTTCCGGCGGCCAGCGTCAGCGGGTCGCCATCGCGCGCGCGCTGGTGAATGATCCATCCATCATCCTGGCCGATGAACCGACCGGGAACCTCGATTCCAAAACCGGCGAAGAAATCATGGCGTTGTTCGAAGATCTTTATCAACGTGGCAACACGGTGATTTTGGTCACCCACGAACCGGATATCGCGCGTCACGCCCGGCGCACCGTGCATTTACGCGACGGCCTGATCGAGAGCGACGATGGGGCAACTGTAGATCAACTCGAATCGGTCGCGGTGAACTGATTTCGAAAATGACAAAGCACGAATGACGAATGACGAAGCTAATGTCGCAATGCTCAAATGACGAAGCGCGGTCCCGAGCGTGCTCAGCATCATTCGGATTTCGTCATTCCTTCGTCATTCGGCATTCGTCCTTCGTCATTTTTGATTGCATGAAGCGTTTCCTTTACGAGCTGACCGAGAGCTGGAAGATCGCGGCGGCGCAAATGCGCGCTAACAAAACCCGATCCACCCTCACCGCGCTCGGGGTGATTATCGGGATCGTTGCCGTCACTTTGATGGGTACTGCCATCAGCGGAATTTCCATTGGCTTCGACAAGAGCATGTCCGTGCTCGGAGATGACGTGCTCTACGTCACGCAATGGCCGTGGAAACGGGTCGATGATTGGTGGAATTACCGGGACCGAAAAAAAATCAAGACCGATTACGCGGAAACGCTCAATCGCATGATCGCCGCGACGCCGAACTCGAACCTGATCGTGGCCGTGCCGACCTCGAGCTTTCTTCGCTCAATCAAATACGGCGGCAACGAAGTCGAGAAGGTTTATGTCCTCGGAACCACTTCCGATTACATCGTAACATCGACCGTCGATTGCAAGGAAGGCCGCTTCTTTAACGAGATCGAGTCGCGCGACGGCGCCAACGTCTGCATCATTGGCTATGATGTCGCCGACGCGTTGTTTCCCTCGGAAAGCCCAATCGGCAAATCCGTTCTCATCAACGGACAAAACTTCAAAGTCGTCGGCGTGAACTCGCGCCAGGGAACGTTCCTTGGCATCTTTAGCTGGGACTCGATGGTAGCGATGCCGCTCGGCGCGTTTAACAAATACTTCAGCGCCAAAAGCGAATCCGACATCCGCGTCAAAGTGAAGGACAAAACCAAAATGACCGACGCCAAGGACGAGCTCACCGGCTTGATGCGGCGCGTGCGCGGGTTGCCGCCCGAAAAGAAAGACGATTTTTCGATCAACGAGCAACAGGCTTTTAAAAGCACGCTCGATCCGGTCAAAAACTCGATCGCCGTAGCTGGCCTTTTCATCACCGGCCTCTCGCTCTTCGTCGGCGCGATCGGGATCATGAACATCACCTTCGTCAGCGTAAAAGAGCGGACAAAAGAGATTGGGACGCGCAAAGCGCTCGGCGCGCGCCGCCGCACAATCCTCCTGCAATTTCTAATCGAATCGACCGCGCTCTGCCTGCTCGGCGGCGTCATCGGTCTTACCCTCGCCTATTTGTTATGCTTCGGAATCGGCAAAGCGTTCCCGTCGTTCCCGATCCAGTTTTCGATTGGGCTCGTCCTCGCTAGCATGCTGGTCTCGGTTCTCACGGGATTGTTTTCCGGCTTCGCGCCCGCGTGGAGCGCCTCAAGGCTCGATCCGGTTACGGCACTCAGATATGAGTGAGAAAAATGACGAGGCACGGATGACGAATGACGAACTAATGTCGAATGCTCAAATGACGAAGTGTAGTCCCGAGCGTGCTCAGCATCATTCGGATTTCGTCATTCCTTCGTCATTGGGCGTTCGTCATTCGTCATTTTGCGGATAGCAATCATGTTCGGCGAAATCATAAAGATGGCCCTGGCCTCGCTCGGCGTAAACAAGTTGCGCTCCGCCCTGACCATGATCGGCATTACCATCGGCGTTTTCTCCGTGATTTCGGTCATGACCGCGGTCGGCGCGCTGCAAAATTCGATTGAGAATGGCATCAGTTTTTTCGGCGCGAATATTTTCCAGTTCGCCAAGTATCCCGCCCAGGTGAACGTCAACGGTGATGAAAGAAAGAAGTACCAGAACCGGCACAACGTCACTTATCAGCAAGCGCTACATTACCAGAAGTTGATGGAAGGATATGCCCGCGAGATTTGCCTCAAAGTCTTCGGTTACGAAATCAAAGGACAAGCCGTTTACAACGGCGTGAAGACAACGCCGAGTCTGCTTCTGGTCGGAACCAATCGCAGTTTTCTCGCCGCCAACGCTTTCACCCTCGGCTATGGCCGGAACCTGAATGACGAAGATGTCGACCTTTCGCGGCGGGTGCTCGTCGTCGGAAGAGTCGTGGAGAAACGGTTGTTCCCGCACGAGTCGCCGATCGGAAAGGTGATCCGGCTGAACGGACACACTTACACGATCGTTGGTGTGATGAGTGAAAAAGGAACATCGTTCGGCATGAGCCAGGACGATATTTGCATCATGCCGATCACGCGCTTTTTCGAAGACTACGGCGAAGCGAAACGGACGGTGAACATCGCGACCCAGGCGTTCTCAGCCGAGATGTACAATCGGACCTTCGACCATGCCATCGGCGCAATGCGGATCGCGCGCGGCTTGAAAGCGAACCAGGAAAACGATTTCGAGATTTACTCCAACGATTCGCTCAAGAGCGCGTTCATCTCGGTCGCGGGCGTCGTGCGAGTCGGTGCCTTTGTCATCAGCGGGATCGCGCTCGTCGCGGCCGGGATCGGCATCATGAACATCATGCTCGTCAGCGTGACCGAGCGGACGAAGGAGATCGGCGTCCGCAAATCCATTGGCGCGCGGAGCAAAGATATTCTGCGGCAATTTCTGGCCGAAGCCGTTTTCATTTCCGAAGCCGGCGGCATTCTCGGGATCGTGCTCGGCATTTTCATGGGCGATCTCGTCGCCGTGTGGCTGAAGGTGGATACGATTTTCCCGATCGGCTGGGCCATTGCCGGCGTGGTAGTCTGCTCTGCCATCGGTATCGGTTTCGGTCTCTACCCCGCCTACCGCGCCGCCAATCTCGATCCGATCGAAGCGCTTCGCTACGAATAGCAATTTAGAGCGGTTTAAATTAAACCGCACCCGCTGTAGCCACGGCCCTGCGGGCCGTCTTGTTGGTGTGGGAAAACAACGCTTGGTGAGACCGGCCACAGGGCTGCCCACCGGACGGATTCGTCCTGCGGCGAACCGATGGCTACAACATTGGACTAGCGTAAGTAAGGCTGCCTGCTCTCCGCGTTTGCTATTTGCTAATCCATCCCGAGTTTTCTCTGAATTCTGAGAAGCCGCGGCGATGGCGTCTCCACTCTGCCAGCTTGCCAACACTGGCGCGGAGCTAAAAACATAGCCGGCCCAATTTCGGCGCTCTGTCTGACTTCTGACCTCTGACCTTCTACCTCAGTCCAACGGACTCTTTACTCCAATCCCCGGCTTGTTCAGCACGTGTGTATAAATCATCGTCGTGCTCACATCCTTGTGACCTAGCAATTCCTGCACGGTCCGAATGTCGTACCCATTCTCCAGCAAATGCGTCGCGAAACTGTGCCGCAGCGTGTGGCACGTCGCCGCCTTGGCTATCCCGGATGCCCGCACTGCCCCTTTCATAGCCAGTTGCAGTGAGCTTTCCTCCATATGGTGCCGCCGTTTCTGGCCACTACGCGGGTCCGTTGATATGCGTGCCGATGGAAAAACGTATTGCCAGGCCCATTCCCGTTGTGCGCTGGGATATTTTCTCTCCAAGGCATTGGGCAGATACACGCTGCCGAATCCCGCTTCCAAATCCTCTTCATGGTGGGCTTTTACCTTCTGTAAATGGCGCTCCAGCCGGTGCGTCAGCGCCACCGGAAGCATGGTGATCCTGTCTTTGGCGCCTTTGCCATCGCGGACCACAATGTGCGCGTAGGCGAAATCCACATCTTTTACCCGCAAACGCACACACTCCATCAGACGCAACCCGCTTCCATAGAGAAGCTCCGCCATGAGTCTGTGTGTTCCGTGGAGATGGCCCAGAATCGTCTGTACCTCGTCGCGAGTGAGCACGACCGGAACACGCTTCGGTTGGCTGGCCCGCTCTACCGCTTCGAGCCACCCTATCTCCTGTTTCAACACTTGCTGGTATAAGAACAGCAGTGCGCTCAGGGCCTGGTTCTGGGTCGATGCCGCCACTTTGCCATCCCGTGCCAACGAAGTAAGAAACTGGGTCACCTCGGCTTCCCCCATCTCGGCAGGATGCCGTTTGTTGTGAAAGAGGATGTAGCGCCGAATCCAATCGGTGTAGGTCTGCTCGGTGCGAAAACTGTAATGTTTTCGCCGGAGCACGTCCCGGACGCGATCTAGCAATTTGGGATTGCCTCGGCTGGAAGCAGTCGGTAAGCTCACGGGCATGTTTACGATCCTTTCTGTTCCCTTCGAAAAAGCAAGCGGATTAGGCCGAATTATTCCCCTTTTTCCAAGAAAATGCCGAATTATTCGGCCCACTTCTCGTTAGACATAAAGGTGTATCGTGGGCATCCTGGCAAAACTGTTCGGAGCGACCTCGCGCGAGGAGTTGAAAGGCATCGCGCTCGGTCGGGATGCGGCGTGGGAAGTATCGCCAGCGCGCGATTTTCCTTCACTGCTTCGAGCTTTCCCGCTTCTCCTACCCGACGACGCAGTCCTCTACCTCGAAGGCGGTTCACCGCCACAGGACATCAAGACCTTTTTGGACGCTCACTGCGTGCCAGAAAGGTCGCATGTCGCGATGGGCACGATTTGGCCAAGACCGCATTCGTTTCATCTCCCAGCCAGCGCTGAGAACCTGAGCTCAGCTTGCAGCACTCGCCGAGAAGTGCGCGGCCATGCAGATTGCCGTCCACTTGCATGCGTACGGACAGGGCCGCGTCCTTCTGGAATGGTATGATGCGTTCTGGAAGGACCCGTTCTATCTTTCAGAAGCCATCCCCGAAGATCGCGTGAGAGCATTCTCCTCGGCACTTGGATTAGCCTACCAGAGAACGAAACAGAATGTCTAACCAGTCAGTGGAGCTAACCGCCACCCGCCGTGCGTTCACGTTTTCGATGGCCAAAACATTTTCACTTCGAGCCACGCTCGCTCTCGGTGGCGGTAGCTCACTTCTGTCTCGTTAGATGGTGAGCATGTCGCTCGGCGTTGTCTTCTTAGTCATGGGGGCAGGCGCACTGCTTGCGCTCGCTGGACACATCCGTTTTCTCTCCATGCTAAGGCGACATGAGCCCGATCTGTGGCACAGCTATCGCCGTCTCGCATTCACATTGGAGCCGTCATATTGGCAGCACCCGAAGCTTGTCACCGCCGTCTACTCCCGCATTTCCGACCCGCTCGTGAAGGCGGCGCGGCGGATGGATTTGCGCTGCAAATACATCTTTGGCGTTACATCCTTGCTCACAGCGCTTATCTTTTGTGCCGTCCACATCATTCCAGCGCTACACGCACAGTGAAGTCACGCAAACCATCTAACCAGTCAGTGGAGCTAACCGCCACCCGTCGCGCGCTCGCGTTTTTGCATGACTAGAACCTTTTCACTTCGAGCATCACTCGCCCTCGGTGGCGGTAGCTCACTTCTTTCTCGTTAGACCGCAATGCCCTCTTCAGACCTGCTCTGGTTTTTCATCGCTGGTTGGGGCTTGCCGTTCACTGTTTACGTTCTTGCGCAAGTTTTCGTCCCCATCCGGCTGCGCGGTGCTTGGCGCGGGCTCTCTTTGCTCCCGATTCCGGTCATGGCTTACGTCGTTTACGCAACCGTTGCTGCATTCAAACAACAATCAAACATGTGGCCAATTCTTCTCATCCTCGTCAGTCCAGTGGCAGCATTTTTCCTCGTCCTTCTGTTCTTCCTCACTCGTAATTGGCGCGATGCAGTCTAACCAATCGATGAAGCCAACGGCCCCATGGCGAAATAAATTCAATGAGCTTGCAACGGCACCCTGCCGTGGCTTATCTCTTTCTCGTTAGGCGACTTGAACTTTCGCGGTCAACAAAAACACAGTTAAGAAAGGACATGTTATGGTCAAAGTTGCATTATTCGTTCGCTTGGAGGCGAAACCCGGAAAAGAGAAAGAGGTTGAGAACTTCCTGATGGGCGGTCTTCCTATTGTTATGGAAGAGCCCGCCACCACTGCTTGGTTTGCCATTCGCCTTGGGCCAAACACCTTCGGAATCTTTGATGCCTTCCCGAATGAAGCGGGCCGGCAAGCGCATCTGTCCGGCAAGGTGGCAGCGGCGCTGATGGCAAAGGCCGGTGAGTTGCTCTCAGAGGCGCCGTCTATAGAGAAAGTTGACGTGCTTGCGGCAAAGCTGCCCGCCTAACCAATCGCTGGAGCCAACCGCTGGCCGTTGCGACGTCCACATCTAATTTCTATGAAACAGGTTTCGATGTTAACCTGCCTCGCTCCCGCCGGCGGTGGCTCAGCTCTTGTTCGTTAGATATGCTAAAGCATGTTTGAACGGTCGTTAGATCTGATTTCGCCGGATGGACATCGCGTTACGTTCACAGTTTCTTTTGGCCCGCCCTATCCTTCTGGTCAGAGCTATCGGTGTCCGGTCAAGTTCACAGGTTGGGGCACATCTCCGCCAGACATCGCCGGGTCGGATTCACTCCAAGCGTTGTTGCTCGCTGTCGCGCTCGTCTATAGCATTCTATCCGACTTCGCCTCTCATGGTGGTCGCGTGATGTATCCCGGTACCGATTCAGAATATGACTTAAGAAGCTTTAACGAAATTGATCACGACCGCATCTAACAAATCGCTGGAGGCAACCGCTGGCCGCTGTGTTGAGTTGCGGTAATCTTATGACACAGTCCCTTGTGGTTGTAATGCTCGCTCTCGCCAGCGGCGCCTCAGCTCTGTCTCGTTAGATGGTGAAGCCTCTTCTTGTCTTCAGACGACGACGTTGGATAGCGCTTTCAGGCGCGCTTGGCCTTGGATTGCTCGTCGTAGCCGCGCTAGTGGCTCGTTTCTTCTTCCCCGCCGCTATCCCGTTATTTGTCGGACTCGGTATCGTGCTATTTGTCGGTGGATGGCTTCAGTATCGTTGCCCGTTCTGCGGACGGTTCCCGGAGGCTGAGATTCCTCTTTTCTACCCACAGACCTGTTGCCACTGTGGGGAAAAGCTTCGATGAAGCCACGCCAACCATCTAACCAGGCAGTGGAGCGAACGGCCACCCGTCGCGCGTTCACATTTCGCGTGGCTAATGGGCACGCACTTCGAGCCACGCGCGGTCTCGGTGGCCGTCGCTCACTTTATTCTCGTTAGACCTGAGCCCATCATCCACTCGTCCTCCGCGATTCGGGGTCAAGAATCTTGAATTGACAATCAACAGTTATTCTGAGCAGACTTCGCGCATGGGAGGTTTCAGATCGGCGCTGATAGGCTTTATCGGGGCATTGCTGATCGGCTGCGGCTTTTCCGTCTCATCAGCGTGGGCGGGATACATCATAACACTTGAGCAAGTCGGGCCCAGCGTTGTGGCGACCGGAAACGGAGCCATCGACCTGGCCGGTCTGACTGTTTACGCCAATCTCGGTTACCCTCCCTACATTCAACCGAACATCGGGAGAATATGGACGGGGGCCATGTATTCTAATGCAACTGCCTACACCGGGGCCAGCGGGCCGACGAGTTTCGGGACTGGGACCGGCACAGCCGCCAACAGCGCCAGCGGTGACTGGGTCGGCATAGGACCCTTAGACCTCCTCGACGGCCTTGTTTTCGTGCCACTCGGCTATATCTCCGGCAGTCCTTTGTCTGATTCCGCCACCTATGACAATGCGACTTTCAGCAGCCTCGGCGTGACGCCCGGAACCTACGAATGGACGTGGGGGATAGGACAGAACCAGAACTTCACTCTTATCGCAGTGCCCGAACCTCGGGCCGGTCTTCTTCTCGGATTTGGCCTTTTGTTATTGGTCGGCATGAGATTGCGCAAATTCCGCGCTGGCTCAGGCGCTGCCTAACCAAACGCTGGAGCGAACCCCTAACCGGCTCCGACAACTTATTCGCGATTACGTCAACACTGCAATCCGAAGCTTTGCTCGCTCTCGTTAGCGGTCGCTCAGCTTGTTCTCGTTAGGTCTATGCGCACACTCTTCGCGATCATTTTGTCTCTTCTGCTCGCGGGTTGCAGACAAAAGGTTAAAGAAGTCCCGCCTTTTCAAATCATCGCCACCGATTCCGGATTCGAAGCGCCGGGCGGACTGGCCGCCGGGATGCGCCATATTATTTTTGAGAATCGCGGCTCGAAAATTCACGAGGCCATGCTTGTCCGGCTGGCCAAGGGAATGACTCCCGACGATTACCAAGCGGAATTGAAAAAGGGCGAACAGTTTCCGAAAGGCGCACTCGATTATTCCGGACCAGGCTCCACCTCGCCCGGACGAACCGCCGAGATGTGGTTGAAGGTTGATCCCGGGAAGTACGTGCTGATTTGTTGGAACCACCCCAAGACAGTCAAGCTTCATCCGTTCACCGTGGAAGACGTGGGCGCCATCGACGATCAACCGCCCCGGGAAGATGTGGTGTTAAAGCTGATCGATTATCGATTCGAGCTGAGCCGGCCTTTAGGCAAAGGAACCCAGGTGATTCGGGTCGAAACGCCGGGGCCATCGATGCATGAGCTCGATTTCTTTCGCCTTCATGACGGTCAAACCGCGGCGGACGTGCATCGCTGGTCCAAGGGAAAGGACACCGACCAGGCACCCTTCGAGGCGCTCGGTGGCGCACTCGATAATCACGACATTACGCGCGTGGTCTGGCTGAGAAAGGAATTCGCCCCGGGCCGCTATGTGTTGCACTGCGAAATGCCGATTGCCAACACCAAGCTCAGGCACGATGACGTCGGAATGATACAGGAAATCGAGATCAAGTAGAAGATGAACGCCAAAGAGACCTAACCAGGCAATGGAGCGAACTCCGAAAGCGTTCGCGAGCAGGCTGGCGGACCGCTGTGTGCTCCACTTTTGAGATGATTTCTACCCTTTCACTCCGAGCGACGCGCGTCCTCGTCCGCCGTCGCTCATCTTGTTCTCGTTAGACTCATGAACGCAAGCTCCGGTGATACCGTTATCCGCTACTCGATCAGCAACTCGATTGCATTTGTCGTCCTTGGAACCATTCTCCTCGCGCTCAGCGGCTCGATACTCGCTGTCGGCATTTTATCTTTGTGGAGTCTGCTCGCTCTAGTGATGGCTTTTGTCGCCATCGGCGGTGGTTTGAAAGCCCTGGCGACGCGAAAGCGTTGCCCAATGATTCTTTCGGAAGACCAATTGACCTTTTACCGCAAAGGACAACAGGTGTGCGTTCCGATCTCCGAGATCACGCAGGTTTGGTACAATACACGCGGAATCGACAAACGAGTTTCAATCGCCCTGAAAGACAACAGCGTGATTGACATTCCAACGTCGTACGGACTTGATCCGCTGCGAAAAAAGATTCAGAAGCATTACGCTTTTTCAGATGCCCGATGAGTCTAACCAATCGCTCGAGCGAACCGCCACCCGTTGCGCGCCCACATTTCAGATGATTAAAACAGTTTCAGTCAAAGCAACGCTCGCCCTCGGTGGCGGTAGCTCACTTCTGTTTCGTTAGATCGTATTCTCGATGTCTCGCTCTGTTCGACTTCTCTGCACAGCCGCCGCCCTGTTCCCGTGCATATTCCAGCTTATGGCCGGCTCTCCAAAAATCCTCAAGATCGCTGTTCACGTAGATGGCAGTATCACCGCTGATGGGCGTGCCGTAAGTGTTGATGCGCTGGTTCCCATTCTTCGCGATCTAGCGAAGGACAAAGGAGAAGTCTGGTATTATCGCGAGGCAGCGCAGGGGGAGCCACATCCCAACGCGCTTCGCGTAATAAGCCTCGTCACTGACTACAGCCTGCCGATCAGTCTTTCCACGAAGCCAGACTATTCCGATGTTGTCGACGACAAAGGACGATCATCTCCATGCCACTAAACATGCAACGCGAACGATCTAACCCGGCGATGCAGCAAACCGCGGACGGTCCTTATGCCTAGATTTGAGAGTTTGCGAACATTACTTCTAGTTCGCGCGGTCGCTGATCTTGAGTCTCGTTAGACCCAAAGCCGCCATGCGCTATCAGCTCGTCCTTCAGTTTGCGGCGCACACGATCACTGACTACGACGCGCTGGTTATTGTCGAGCGTCAGCTGATTGAGGCGCTCGGGGATAGTTCGGTGGATGGACACGACATGGGCTTGGGCGAGGCAAATATTTTTATTCTCACATCTGATCCACAGAACACTTTTCGCCAACTTGTTTTGGTGCTAGAACGCGAGGGACGACTCAGCGCTGTCACCGCAGCATATCGGTCTATCGACGAAGATGATTATCACGTCTTATGGCCAGAAAATTCATCGCGACCGTTCAGCGTTGCATAGCACACGCGGATCTAACCATTCGATGAAACCAACGCCCCCATCTCGAAATAACCTCAGCGTGTTTGCCACGACACCCTGCCGTGGCTTATCTCTTTATCGTTAGGCCCATGAAGCGGTCTCAGTTCCACGCGACATCAAAAAGTTGCCTGTTCGCTTTTTTGGGGTCAAACATAGGGGTCAGGCATCAATTCTTGACTGGGCGCGACCATTTATGGGCAATGAGGCGATTGGCGACCAGTTGGTAGCCTCACTGGGCCGCTCTCCATTTCGAAATGGATTTCCCAACCATTTGATCTCTGTCAAGATTTGATGCCTGACCCCTATTTCTCCTATGTGACCCCTATTTCTCCTATGCGTTAGACGGAAACTCCGATGTCGAACGTCCCTGAACCAGCGCGCTACCGTGAGGCCGCACGCTATGTTGTGGAACTGCACTGGCGCGCTCCCCGGACGTGGGGTGAAAGAAACCTTCCCCACGCCGGACGCTTCTATGCGTGGGCCTTGTTCGGAGCGCCTAGACGGAAGATCTGGACTTACGCGGAAGCGACCGGCGCATTTGGCCCGGGCGGTGTCGAGACAACCGAGCTCGCAATCCTCACGTCTGAGGTCGACACGAATGTCCCTGAGCTCCAATTCGGCGAGCCCTTCGAACTATCGCGCGCGGGCGTTGAGGATGTTGCTGTCGCTGCTCGTGGGCGGGTGCTCGAGCGCAAGGTGGAATCAACTTGAGGAATGGCGGCGGGTGTTCAAAGTCAGTCCGTCTAACCAACCCGATGCAGCGAACCGCGAGATAGCCTACGATCACTTCATGAGCATTTGCCATCCACCCATTCACAGCGTTGATCGCTTTTCAGGTCTCGCGGTCGCTGATCTTTAGTCTCGTTAGGTCCTGAACCCGCGTTTACGCAATGGGAGTCGACGAAGACCAAGTCCGCGAATATCTCCGAAAAAAAGGACGAAGTCTGCATCATCGAGAAGGCCAAGAATTGGAATTTAAAGAACAATTCAGCCTCGCCGGTCTCGCTGAATACTTCAAAGACTTCGCTGCATTCGCTAACAACCAAGGTGGTTATCTAATCTTCGGTGTAAGCGACACTCCTAGAACCGCTGCGGGTCTCAGCAAGAAAGCGCAACAACAGTTCGAAAAGATTGATCCCGAGAGAATCTCGGGATTTCTTTTGGATATCTTCTCCGGCGATATTCGATGGCATCAGGAGCTGGTGGATTTTGACAAGAGATTATTCGGGGCCTTCAGGATCGAGGAGGCTGCCATGAAACCCATCATCGCCAAACGCGACGAGGGAAAAGACAACACCATCAAGAACGGCGAGATTTACTATCGGTATGGCGGACGGTCGCAAAAAATCCTGTCCGCGGAACTAGAGCGCATAATTGACCGCCGAGTTGAAAACAATAACAGCCAGTGGCTGGATCTCATGTCGAAGATCGCACGGGCGGGGCCGGGAAATGCGGCAATCTTGGATACTGAAAAAGCGCTGATCCAGAAAGACGACTCAAGGATTCTCGTCCTTGATGAAAACCTGGCTGAAAAGCTAAAATTCGTCAAAGAAGGCCAATTCTCAGATAAGAAGGGCAAAGCAACCTTAAAGCTGGTGGGCGATGTCGTCCCAGTCGACCGGGTAGAAGTTATTAAGAGGATTAAAGAATCAATCACCAAGCAATATCCATTGTCCGCGAGAGAATTAGCATGCGAGGTAAAGAAACGTTTGCCCAACGTTGGACAGAATGAGATTTGGGACGTCATTCGCGACAATGGACTGAAGGACAATCAGGATTATTCGGCCTACAATTTCCGGAACAAGAAACATGAAGACGACTATGCGAAGACGAGAAAGCTTCCTAGTGTCACGCCCAGCATTTACAATGAAGCGGCGGTTGATCTCATTGTGAAGATTTTGGGGAACTCTAAGTCCGGTGGCACCTCAAAGACCTAACCAATCGCTTCGAGCCAATCGCCGGCGATTTGAAAGTAGAAAGGTGAAATTCGAAAGTAGAAAGGACTTGAGAAAGATCGCTGCCGTCAGCGGGCGCTGCTCCTTTTTCGTTAGGGGAACTCAAGCGCCGCACTGACAAGGCGAAACGATGGCAAACACTGATTCTCGCGTAACGATCCACATGGCGGCGAGCCTCGACGGGTTCATCGCTCGAAAGGACGGGCGCGTCGACTGGCTCGAGACCTCAGACGAATTCGCAGGCGGGGAGACCATGGACCCCGAATTCGTCGAGGCGTTCCTCAAGACGATCGACTGTTACGTCATGGGATCGCGAACATATGAGACGGCGTTGAATTTTGAGGCCAAAGGGTTGGGGTGGGCCTACGGCGATAAACCCACCTTTGTCCTCACTAGTCGCAAGCTGCCGCGGACCCGGGATACGGTCGAGTTCTACTCCGGCGATCTGGGGCAGTTCGTGAATGGGCGCCTGCGGCCCACGTTCCGTAGCATCTGGTTTGTTGGAGGCGGGGTCGTCTCCGCCGAATGCCTTCGTCTTAGGCTAGCCGACGAAGTTCGTTATTCGATCCTGCCGATCTTGATTGGTGATGGGATCCGATTCTTCGAGAAACTCGACCGCGACGTCGCCCTGCATCTGGCGGAGGTCAAAGCCTACCAGAGCGGCACGGTGGCGCTTCGTTACGAGGTGCGAGGGCGTTAAACCAATGGCGAGAAAGAAGCCGACTGAGCTCGACGCACCGGACCTGTGTCCCGTCTGCGGTGAGGATGTTCCACGCGGTTCGTTGGCGTGTCCTGAGTGCGGCGCGGATCACAATTCAGGCTGGCGGAAAGATGCCAATACCTACGACGCCCTGGATGTGCCCGATGCGGACTTCAACTATGAAGACTTCGTTCGCAAGGAGTTCGGATCCGCCCCGAAGCCAGCCGGAGTAAAAACCGTTTGGTGGATTGCCGCCATCGCCCTCATTCTTATCTTGTTAGTCATTTACTTCTATGCATCCTACTAAAGAAGTAGCGTTTACTGAGGAAAAGAAGAACTAGGTAGACGCTGCGCGTGGCCTGGCGGAGGGCGGTTTCGTTAGGCTCTGGTCCGCCTACACTTCAGAAGGTGACGGCGAACGAACGGGAGAGGACTGCAACTCGCCGCGCAGCGCCCGGAGCTCAATCGTGCACTCGCGGATAGCCCCTTCAAACGCAGCGCGCCGATTGTCCAGAAGCAAATGCGCGCGTCGACTGTGAAGAAGATTGTGAATTCGCAAGAGCGCTTCCGTTTGATCAAGTGGTTTATGCAAAAAGTCAGTCGCTCCGGCTTCTAGCGCGTCTCGTTTGGCTTTCTCACTTGGATCTGCAGTCAGCACGACGACAGGCAGAAAAGTCTCGCCAGCGTCGCCGGAACGCAACTCTTCCAGGATCGCAAGACCATCAGGGTTTGGCATTATGAGGTCGAGCAGAATCAGGTCAGGATCAAATTGGTCACATGTCTCAAGGGCCAGGCGAGAATCCGTCACCACTTGGACATGCTTGTAACCGTGGTGCACCAGCCAGCGATGCAGCAAATCAGCGCTAACCTGCTCATCGTCAACGATGAGAATTTTCATTCGATGGAGGAGTGGATCCGTGATCACGAGCTGATGCAGGTCAATGGGTGGTATATCGTCAAAGTGGCTTCGATGTTTGCCTGACTACCCTTGGAGCAAACATCATTCCACCGGGTCCCGTTTTGTCCCCGGTCTGGCCGATCGTCTGAGAGTCCACGCTGAACAATCCAAAGAATCCGCTCACGGTGCGCGCTGTTTCGGTCAGCAACGAGGGACACTCGCCCAGAAATTCCAGTTTCGATTTTCTGGTTTCGTATTAATTTCCACGCCGATGCCGCAATTTTCGTATCGGGCGCGCAATGCGGAGGGCGCTTTGGTGGAAGGGGTCCTGGAATGTCCGGACCGGGCGGTGGCGATTCGCCAGATCGAGCAGCAGCGTTGCATCCCGATCAAGATCGACATGATCGCAGCTGGGCCGTCGGCAGCAACGGGGCGCAATGGTGCGGAGCCGGCAACGGCGCCAACACAGAACCTCAAAGTCCCACATGGCCAACTCCTCTTGTTTACGGAGCAACTGGCGCATCTGCTGCACGCCGGCATGACATTGGATGAGGGATTGTCGATCCTGGAGAAGCGACTCAAGCAGCCGCGCGTCCAGCAAATGACGCATTCGTTGCACCAGGCGCTGATCGATGGCCGGAGTTTTTCGCAGGCGTTGCGCGAATTCCCGCGCGTGTTTCCGAAGATTTATGTGAACATGGTGGCGGCAGGTGAAGCAAGCGGCGCACTGTCGGAAATTTTGATGCGGTTGGTGAGACATCTCACCCAAGCGCGGGACCTGCGCGACCGTGTCCAGCAAGCGCTAATTTATCCGGCGTTTCTTCTGGTCGCGGGTATTTGCCTGATCACGCTGTTTATCACGTTCATGGTGCCGAAACTGGTCGGATTCATGGCGCAAGCGCAGACCGGCGGCACGTTGCCGTTTGCGACTCGGATGCTGCTCGAGGTCCATCACATTGTGACTGGGTATTGGTGGGTCGGTGCGCTCGTCGTTCTCGGAGGGATAGCGGCGTGGCGCGCATTCGTTCGAACAGCGGAAGGCCGGATCGCGTGGGACCGGTTTCGACTGGTCATTCCAGCCTACGGACGTGTCGTCAGGCACCGTTATTACGCGCAATTCGCGCGAACCCTGGGGACGCTGATGCAAAACGGTGTACCACTGCTTCGTTCTCTCGATCTTGTTTCCGAGATTGCTGGGAACCGTTTTCTCGAAGTGAAAATGACCGAGGTCCGCCGGGCGGTGATAGACGGGGCCACCCTTTCTTCCGCGCTCGCAGCACAAAAACTATTTCCGGAGTTGTTTACCGACATGATGGCTGTAGGCGAACAGACAGGGCACTTTGCCGAAACGATGCAGACGATCGCGGACGTTTATGAACGCGAGCTGGACAAGACCAGTTCGGTGATCTCCCAACTTATCCCGCCGGTGATTATTGCCCTGATCGCGCTCATTATCGGCCTGGTGGTGTACAGCGTGCTCTCGGCAGTGTTCGAAATGACAAGAAGCTTGCAGGTTCAGCCCCACTAAAGTACCATGCCCGGCTCGATGATTTTACGCCTTGTTGCGACCATTCTGCTTCTGGGCGTAACGGCTTCGCTCGAGGCACAGGAAGCTTTCACCAACTCGCTGCCGCAATCCGCTGCTTCGCAGTCCTCGGGATCACGGCCCGAAACGGCTTGGATCGATTTGCGCCAACAGCTCGCAGCCGGTTCGACCCCGCAAAGCGCGCCTGCTTGGGTTGAAGCGGTCGGGTTAACACCAGCCGATCCAAAAACTAGCACCTCGGGCAAAAGCATTTTTCGTGTCCGCGTGACGCCGCCCGGGCCGGAATACCAAGTTTTGTTCTTTCGTCTCTTCTTCGACGATAAACCGGATGCGCGACCCGAACTAGTCGCGTGGGATGAATCGGGGAGTCAGGTCCTGCGCTCGGGCCAGCTCGGCGCGGGCATTGGCCTGCCAAGCTCTGATTCGGTCATGATCCCAATGATCGGCGTTTCCACTATCGACATCGAGGTTCCCGGCGATGGGAAGACTGTTCGCGGCGCGTATCTGGATTGGATGACGAGCAGTGAAGTGGTCCATCCGGTCAGCGCCGCGCATCGCGACGTGATTCCGGAACCGTTCTCGGATCTGCCTCCCTTGCACGCGCCGGAGCAGGATGCCGAACGTTTCGGCACGGTCACGGCCACGCTTTCGCCCGACGCCATCCCGATGGGCCCTGACATGCAAAGTGCGGCCATATTTCAATTCGGCGTGGAATCACAGCCGTTGATGGCGTTGCTTACTTTCGAAGTTGCCAGTCCGCGAATCGATTCGCCACCGGAGGTTTATCTGAACGGTGTGGACCTCGGCCCTGTCTCACTCGCTTTGCCCGAACTGGCCGATCCCGGCTACCGCGGCGAAATGGAACCGTTGGTCAAAGATATGCATTTCCAATATACCGGCTGGTTGCGCGCGCAGAAGATTGTCCCGGCCGCGAGCTTGAAAGTCGGCAACAACGACCTGATAATTGTCAACGGCTCGGCCGGATCGACCTCGGCTATTCGGGCCACGCAGATCGAACTAAAGTACCTCTGGGAGAAATCCGATTACCTGCTCCGGACCGGCCAATAAACGAAGAACGCGGATGAAACTGGAACAAGACTCATCGAGGAGCGGCTTTGGGCCGCCGTCGGTTTTAAGGTTGGCTGCTGCCGCCTCCCCTCGCCTACGGCGGGCCAAGGGGAAGCGGTCACTGCATGGCTTCACTCTGCTGGAGATCATGATCGTGGTCGGGATCATTGTGATTCTCCTCGGCTTGGCGATCACCAAAATGGGGAACCCGACCGGATTTGCCAAGAGTGTTGGCGTGCGAGCTGACATCCAGTCGATCGGCACACAGCTGCGGTTATATGAAAGCATGAACGGATTCTTCCCAACGACGGAGCAGGGCCTCATGGCGCTGGTCCAACAGGCGCAGAGCGAGCCACGGCCGACGCGTTGGTACCAGTTATTCAGAGAAGTCCCCAAAGATCCGTGGGGTAAAGAATACGTTTACCGGAGTCCCGGGATTAAGCATCCTGAAAGCTACGATCTGTATTCCGCTGGCCCGAACCGGATCGATGATAATGGGCAGGGCGACGACGATTGGGGCGAGTGAATCGCTTTAACGATCCGACGCTCTAGACCAAGTTAGATAAAAGTGTAGCCGCTGTAGCCACGGCCCCGCGGGCCGTCTCTCTGGCGTGAAGAGCGGTGGTGGACCGGCCACAGGCCGGTGGCTACAACATTTATGAAATCGCGCTAACGTTTCAGCGATTAATCAGTTGAGCTGGCTTTTCGGCGGCGGCTGCTTTGCTGGATTCGGCACCGGCGCCGGCTGAAGAGGGATGGACCCGGGTGGTGCAGGCAGAAGGGGGTTTCTTTGGATGACGCCTCGCGTGTGCGGCACGGGCAACGGCGGCAGTTGCTGGCTTTGCAGGTCTTGTCGAATGCCGAGTGCGCGATTCATCGGGATCGGTGGCAAGTCTGCATTCGGCTGTGACGCGACTGCTTCGTTAAACCCGATCGTGGCGAACTGACCATCCTTGCTGATGGTGACCTTGGTCGCACCGGGAGTGTCCGACCACTCGATATTGGCAACGCCATATCCGTGATCGTTAGGCTTGGCCGTCGTGAGATACTCTTTCAGATTCCGGTCCGAGACGGACATCAGCGTGACCAGATCTACTTCGGGCGTGTGCGCCGCGTTCGCGACGTAAAGATCCTTCGCCCACGACGGCGCTTGCGCGACCGGCGCTGGTGCGGTTGCGATGGCAAAGGGCGAACGTTTCAGCATTCCTTCGTATCGCGCAAAATCGGCCCGCTTTGGAACCGCATCTTCGCCTCGAACCACCACCGTAGCGAAGAGGACCAACATCGACATCACACTTGCGTAGTGTTTCATGACTTATCCTTTCCGTTGCGCCGGCGCAAACCACCGGGCGATCTTAAATCTTCCGCGCATGACCGTCGGGTCACTGCTGTCGATCGACAGCGTAACGCCTTCGAACACGATAAATTTCTCCGGCTGCTGTAAATCATAAAGAAAATGGACCAAGTCCGGCCACCCGCTCTTGGTTTCGATGGAGTTGTAAACCGTCTGGTGCACCGGCGTCGCTTCCCCTGAACCGATCTGCGGGTTCTCAATCAAAACGTTGTATTTCGCGGCAATCGGTTTGATCTGGTCCAACAGCTTGGAAGGTTCGCCCGAGCCGCTCAACCCTGGCTGGTGTTTCTTGATCCACTGGTCGCGTTTTACCCAGAGATCGCGTTCCTTCATGAAGATTGATTGCTCCATGCGCGAAGACTGCCGCCCGGCCAGGTCCGTCTGGGCGCGATGCAAGGCCCCTAACAACCAGCTCCAAACCAATAAATTAAGCACTACGAAGACGATCCCGCCAATGGCAAGCAGCAGCGTCCGCTCCCGTTTGCTCAACCGCTCGTACCAGGAACTCAGCGTCATCGCGGGCGTCCCTCCAGACGAAATTGGGCGTGGCCATTTGGTAAAATGCGCGGATCACCCATTTGGAATTGAAAGATTTGCAGGCCTGGATTCTTCTTAACTTTCTCGGCAAAATCGTAAGCGAGTTGCGCGGTATCCGCTTCGCCATCGACCGAGAGCTGGCGGGCGGATTGATTGTAAGTGGTGATGTGCACTTCCTTGGAGGGCAAGCTCTCGAACAAGTGCAGCAGAATTTCCACCGGGTAATAGCGCGAGTCGATGGCGGGCGAGAGCGTCTTCCAGTTTGACTCAGTCCCGCGGACGAATTCGATCTGTGGTTCGTCGCGCGTGATCGCCTGGTCGAGCCGGCTGATCCGAAAACGGTTGATGCCAAGCACGGTCAGCAGCAGAACAAAAATTCCTGCATAAATTCCCCCAGCCCATATCAGGCGCTTCCGCCATTCGCTCATTCTCTCCAACCGAACACGCCGTCGCCGCCAGCTCTCCGGCAACAAGTTCAGCTTCACGTTCGCCGGCGGCCGCTCGACGCTTACCATTTCCGCCGGCGTAGAAAGAATCCCCTGCACCGTGTCGCGCAATTCGTAGCAGGATTCATCCAGCAACACGTTCGGGAAACCGGCGCTGATCCCCTGCAATTCTGCACTCAGAGCCAATTGGGGCAGCTCCATTTTCAATTGCTCCGGCCCGGCATGGTCGATGGTGCGGGCCAGACTCATCTTGCCATTTTCTGTTACCGCAGAAACGAGCGATTCCCCCTCGGGATAAATCAGCAAAGCGTTCCCTTGTGGCGCATAGGTGCTCGCGCGCTGTGACGCGTAGACCGTCACCTGCCGCGGAATGTAGCCGCGGTCCAGTAAGGGCGCCGCAAGCTCCGCCAGCTGTTCGTTCCGGACCGCGACCGCGGAAACGACACTGCCCTCAGCGTTTTGCTCGATCACTTCGAAATCGGTCGTCACTTCTTCAGGCGAGAACGGCAGCGCCTTTTCGATTTGCAGCCGGACCATCTCCGCGAACTCGGCCGGATCGGCGCTGGGAAGATGAAGTCGTTGGGCCAGAACGGCGGAGACAGGCAGGCCGAGCACGAAATTGTCCTCCGATTTCATCAACGGCACCGCTTCATCGAGGGAGTGCAGCAAACGCACGTCCCACACGCCATTGCCGTCGCGCGACTGCAAGAAGTTCCAGCCGTGGGCAGTCGGCGTAATAAAAATCGATGTGGCTTTAGCGTCGATGACTAAAACTCCTTCCAAGTAATCAATTGCGGAGTGGTACCGGTCTGGCGAAAGACCAGTTGCACTGTTCGCTGCACGTTGCCCGATTGTCCAACGCTCACAACGCGAAAGACCTGATCTTTGAATCCAATTAACGTCCCGAGTTGTTTGAATTGCTCTTCGGAAAGGCTAAGCGCCCCGCGCACATCGTTCAGGCTTTGAAAAACTGTGTCGTCGTCCGTGCCATCAATTCCGTCCGGACCGCGACGCAATTCCAGGAAACGATCGACCGTCGATTCGTTCATTCCCGGCAAAGCCAGGAGCACATCGCGCGACGCCCAGGCCACATCGACCGGGCCCGAACTGTTGAGGGTAAAATCCTCATCCCATCCCGGCGCGGACGTGAATTCCTCCCAGCCCTGGACTTTCTTCAAATCATCGATCCGCGTGAGCAGTTGGTGCGCAGGATGATAATCGTCACTTTCCGGCGGCGCATTCAGCCGATGGAGACCGACGTTCGGACTGACCCAGTCGAGGAGTGCATCCATCATGGCGTCGCGCTCGTTCAGATCGATCCCTTTGTTCTCCAGATAGCGCCGCAGCACCTCAAGCCGGTTTTGATCTTCACCCGCGACTAACCAGTTGATGTTCAACCGCCCGCCCTCGCCGGTAATGTGCGCCTGATAACCAAGGCGCGGCCCCATTTCCCGTTTCAAATTCTTCGAGTCCGGCTTGATCAGGGGATGAAATGCCACCTCCGTCCCGGAACAAGCCATCGCTTCAGCTTCGAGGCGGCGGTTTGCGCCGCCGGATAACGACATGCGTGTATTGATGTCGAGCGCCCAGGAGATCACCATCGCGCTGAGCAGAAAGAGCGCCCATAACGCCAGCATGATGGCTGCGCCCCGGCGACTTGCCTTCCGACCCCTGACCTCTGACCTCTGATCTCTGATCTTCATCAATAGGGCGTTCGGCCTAACGGAACAATAACCTCCCACGGAACCGGTGCGTCAGTGCGCCCGATCGTCACCTTCACCAGCCGCGGCAAAATCAAAGTGTCGTTCCAGCGGTCCACCCAGATGTTGAGCCGCGGATCGTAATAACGAATTTGCAACGCGACAATGTCCTCGATCAACGGCACCCACGTGTCCCTATCATGGACCACCTCCGATTCCCCGCTCGGCCGACGCAGCAACCCGAGATCGTACTGGCCATTCTTTTTCCGGGAGGCTTGCATCCGGAGAAAAACCATGAAATCGCCCGGCGCATAACGAGTAAGCACGCCCGGCCCAGCACCGCAAGTCCAACGGATTTCGTCGCGCGAACGGTCGTTCAACTTGGCCGGCTCCCCCGTCAACGCTTCCTGCCCCGGCGACAAACCTTGCCATTGCGAGAGCAATAGCTCGCGCAAGCCATCGTAACGGGCATCGGCTGCGCTGGCATCGGTCGAAGCACGGACGGCAATCAAATTCGCCTGCACAAACCGATAAATGGACAGCGCCATCATCCCCATGATCGCCACAGCCAGCGTGACCTCCAGCAAAGTGAATGCGCGATCCCGCCCTGATTTGTTAGCCCGGCCGATAAACATAAAACTCGATCTGCTTCGATTGCGTGACGCCGCCCTTTTCCCATTTCGCCGTCAACCTCACCAGGTTCACACCTGTTAGACGACCCCCATCCGATTCCGTTAAATTCGCAGGCGTCGTTTTCTGGATCAGCACGATTTTTCCGTAACCACTGTCGATCTTGATTGGTTTGGGCGACACATCCGGCGGTCCGGGTTTAGTCTGAATTTCCGCCATCCGGTTCCACAAAATCTCGCGTGCCCGCGCCTCTTCCGCGCTGAGTGCGCTCGCGTTTAGGCAATTTCCCACTGCCCGACCGAGCGCAACAACGCCGATGGCGAAGATGGTCACGCCGAGCAGGACTTCGTAAAGCGCAAAGCCGACTCGACGTTTTCGAATTTCTCTTTCATTATCTCGCCGCATAATTCGTTAGCTCCGGTCGCCCCGTCAATGGCGAGTAATGTGCAGTCCACGTGCCATTGTGTCCTTTGAATTCGATGATGGCCGGCTCGCATATACCCGAAGACCAGAAAATCCATTCGCCTGGCGGTTTCTTGACCAGCGCGACCGGGAACGAAATTGCCAGCACGTCGCCTTTATCGAGATGAAGCTCGTCCGTGTTCTTTTCTTCCTCATCTTTGGCAAATCCTTCCGGTCGCAATGCCACCGCTTCCTTGTGCCAGACGATCAGATACGGCCGGTGCTCCGTCACGGCCCGTTGCTGCGCCTGAAGCACCAGCGCGTTAAATCCATCATAGGAACGCCGCAGCCGTTTATCGGCCAGCACCCCGTTCAAACTCGGGATCGCCAGCAACAGCAGGATCATCAAAATGGAAACGGAGATGATGACTTCCAGCAAAGTGAAAGCCGGCGAACGACGCATGGGCAAAGTTACCCTGAATGCGGAAAATCACAACACGCCAGGCGATTCAGCGTTGCAAAGTCGAGCGTTGCGAGTTAAGCGTTTTCTTACCCCTCCCCTGGCTCTCTTTCTTCGCTTTCAAAAAAGCGCGCGTCCACGGCAGAGTTTTGCACCCACAGATCTTGATTTTCGAATCGCCTCCGACAAGGATTCTCAAACTGAGATTAGTTTGCCGAGGCTCTGATAGAGGACGCGACGTGTGCTACGCGCGTGCTCGTTGCGAATCTCGAATGGAATCGACATCAACCGCAACGCAAACGGAATGAGCGCGCTCTTGTCTCGCGGCAGTTGAACGGCACCGATATTTCCGCCGCCGCCGGTTGCCCAGCGTGGCGGGGAACAGGTTGTGATCTTTCGGAATGGCCAGTGATTGAAGAGCCATTCGGCGCCATAAACCGGTTCCCAACCAGGGGGCCGTCCCACCGCGATTGCCTTACGAGTCATCGTGCCAAAGTTAATGTCGTGCAGGAGAATCCAACCATCGCCGCGAACGTAGGGAGCGAGCCGAAGCAGATCGAGCAGCGGAAATGGGTGACGATGATCCGCGTCGATAAAGGCGAGTTCCAATTCGTCGCGGCGCGCTAGTTGTGAGACGAAGCTCGAATCTGCTGGAATATGCATATGTATCATTGGGGCGAGTTCCGGAAACAATTCTGCGATCTCGAAACCGGTCGGCCGCGTCTGGTCGGGAACGCATTGCGCGCTGACGTCGATCGTATCAACCCAGATCGCGTCGCAGTTTCCATGGCGACGAGCCAGGGCGGCTGCAATAATTCCGGCGGAAAAGCCACCCAAGGTTCCAATTTCGAGGACCCGACGCGGCGCCAGAATACTGACGAATGCATTCAGAAAAAGAACATCGCGGTATTCAATCGTCCCTGGATAATACTTCCGGCGCTTCGGGATTGAAGCAAGAAACTCCACCTCGCCCGGTGACGGATTTTTGCCGGCTTGTCCAAGCATGGCGGCAAGTTGGCTGAAGCCCGACTCAAATTCCGCCTCGCCATTGATCTGGCACACTTCAGGAGGCGCTGGCAAGCGTGTCCGGAAAAGAAAATGAACCGACCGGCGAAAAGCCTTTGTCCGCATACCCGGCGCCGCGTGGCAAACCGCATCGACCACCGCGATGACAGGCAGCTTAAGGGCCGCCCCTAACAGGCGATCCATGAAGTCGCGTCCGGATCGTCGCACCTTCCGCAACCAGTCGCGCCCGCCGTGCGACAGGTGCCGCAATCCCCAAAGCCTTGAACCTTTCCCAAGACGCCAATTCATAGAAACTCGAGAGTTTCTTCAATTCTTAGCGGTGAACAACGGCCAGTTTGGCGTTGGGCACCTCCAGCAAGAAAGTCATCCCGCGCCGGGCGATTCGGCGTTGGAAGTTGAGCGTTGCGCGTTAAGCGTTTTCTTCCGCCCCCCGGCCCCGGCTTTCTTCGCTTTTCCTGGAAGACACTCATACGAACTTTATTTAGCTCATCAGCCCTACGTCATCTGGCTGGGTTTACGATCCTGATCTTTCTGCTTATTTTTCTTATTACACTGGCAATCCTGGGTGCATGAGGAAGCTTACTGGAGAAGACAACGAACGCGGTCGTGAGCAGGCTTCTTCCAAAACGTACGGCTGTGCCGACTTAGCGATTTAACGACTTCATGAAAACCGACATCGAACTCAGCGCAGTCGAAGATCATGATGGAATACTCACCGTTCGCGGCGGAGGCAAGCGACGTGACTGGAACGGGATTCATTACAAACAGGGCATGTCGGCAAAAAATGTCGGCACCAAAAAATTGTCGGCCAACATCGCCACTATTCCACCCGGCGGCGTGGCTTACGCGCACATTCACGTCGATTTCGAAGTAATCCTCTATATCATCGAAGGAAAAGTTCGTCACGAGTTCGGAGATGGCTGCAAACAGTCGATTGAAAACGAAGCCGGCGATTTCATTTACATCAAACCCGGCGTGCCTCACGAAGTTTTCAACATGAGCGATACCGAGCCGGTCGTCGCGTTTGTCGCGCGTTCCTCGGCAAAGGAGTGGGATGACATTATTCCCTACGACCGAAAGAAGCCGTAATTCGCCCCGAAGAAGCAGCGCGTGCAGCCGGTCGTTACATGGAGCAAGTCTTACCTATCCTTCCGTTATGAAAACAACCTGCCTTCTATCCTTCCTTTTTGGAGTCGCACTTATGGCTACTTTCACTACTCTCGGCCAGTCAAAGTCATCGCAGCACGTTTACGAGCTGCGCATGTATCACGTGAATCCAGGTAAAGTGGATGCGCTCGTCGCGCGCTTCCGCGATTACACCGAGGCGCTTTTCAAACGACATCACATGAAAAGCATCGGGTATTGGCGACCGCAGGATCCACCATATTCGCAGAACTTGTTTATCTACATTCTGGAGCATCCCAGCCGTGAGGAAGCGAAGAAGAACTGGCAGGCATTCCAGGACGATCCGGAATGGAAAAGAGTGAAGGCCGAGTCTGAGACTGATGGGCCGTTAGCGAATCACATCGACAGCTATTTCATGGATCCAACCGATTTTTCGGCACTGCATTGAAAGTCAACCGCTACGAAAGGCAAACAAAATGCCACACGTCACAGTTAGAAACGAAAACGGACAGAACATCGACGTCTTTTATAAGACTGAGGCAGCGGACAGCCGATCGTTTTCCGTTACGGCTGGCCTCTCTCGGCCGATGATTTTGGGACCCGCAGATGCGCATTCGAATCGAGGGAACGGATGCAAATGAGACTATGCGCGAACTCGAACAACTGATTCAATCAGGCTTCGACGAGGACTCGCTATGAAATCACTTACCTTCGTTGCTGCGATATTGATTGCAGGATCGACGTTGACAGGTTGTTCGCGGAAAGCGGCCCCGGCCGGTCCGCCGGCACCAGAAGTCTTGGTGACAACGGTTCAGCCGCGCGATGTGCCGCGGGTGCTGGAACGCGTCGCAACGCTCGACGGTTTCATCAATGCGAACATCAACGCGCAGGTTCAGGGCTACATCATCTCGCGCGATTATCAGGAAGGCAGTCTGGTTAAGAAAGGAGACCTGCTTTTCCAGATCGATCCGCGGCCTTTCCAAGCAGCGCTGGCCCAGGCGAAAGGAACTTTGGCGAAAGACCAAGCCAATCAGGCCAAAGCAGACGCGGATGACAAACGCGCGGTCGATCTGTTCAACAAAAAGGTAATCAGCGACCAGGAGCGAGACACAGCGACTGCGGCTGCGCAATCCAGTCAAGCGAACGTTGAAGCCGACGCGGCCGCGGTGGAAACCGCCGAACTAAATCTTGGCTATACGAAAATCACGGCACCGATCGATGGGCTGGCCGGGTTCGCCAATAATCAAGTGGGCGATCTGGTTGGTCCGGCATCAACGACTCCGCTCACGACGGTGTCGCAGATCGATCCGATCAAAGCGATAGTGACCGTGGGCGAAGCTGGGTTCACGGATTTCTTTGCGCGCTACCCGGATATGGAGAAACGCCAGGCTCTCCTGAAGCGAATCGACTTCGATTTGATTCTCGGCAGCGGCAATGTCTATCCGCGAAAAGGAAAGTTTTACGCGCTGGATCGAAATCTCGACCCCAAAACCGGATCGATCCGCTACTACGTGACCTTTCCAAATCCAGACGCCACTTTGCGGCCGGGACAATTTGGAAAAGTGCGGTTCGTCCCGGACACGGTGCGGAATGCGCTCGTTGTTCCGCAGGAGGCAGTGACTGAATTGCAGGGCAATTTCCAGGTCGTGGTAGTCGATCAGAACAATAAGGTCAGCATTCGTCCCGTAAAAACGGGGGAACGTATTGGCGCGATGTGGCAAGTCACCGAAGGCCTGAAGGCCGGAGACAAAGTCGTTGTGCAAGGCGTTCAAAAAGCGCGCGAGGGTTCAACCGTGACGGTGAAAGAATGGACACCGCCGGCGGATCAAGGGGCTGCCGCAAAATCGACACCTTCACCGTAAGGGCAAAGCGATGTCCGAGTTTTTCGTCAGGCGTCCGATTGTCGCGATTGTCATTGCCATTCTGATGACGCTGATCGGCGGCGTGTGCATTCTCTCGCTTCCGATTGCGCAGTATCCGCAAATCGCGCCTCCAGAAATTCAGGTGCAAACGCATTACACCGGGGCGGACGCGCTCACGATCGAGCAATCGGTCGCGGCGCCGATCGAGCAGCAGATGAGCGGGGTCGACAACATGAACTACATGTACTCGATCAACGCGAATAGCGGCGACATTCGATTGATCGTGAATTTCGATGTCGCGACCGATCCGAACATCGATCAGGTCCTGACGCAGCTCCGAGTCGCGCAAGCGCAATCACAATTGCCGGCTGACGTGAACAACTATGGCGTGACGGTTAAGAAATCGACAACGGCGCCGTTGATGCTGGTCTCGCTCTATTCGCCCAAAGGAACCTACGATAACATTTTCCTTGCGAACTACGGTTACATCAACCTGTTCGATCAACTCACGCGCCTGCCGGGAATTGGAAACGTCCAGATTTTCGGCGCGGGCCAATATGCGATGCGCTTATGGGTGAAGCCGGACCAACTCGCGAAGCTTGGCATCACTGTGCCGGACATCATCACTGCGGTGCAGAAGCAGAACAATGTGAATCCCGCGGGCCAGGTAGGAGGCGAGCCGATTCCGAGTGGGCAGAAATTTACTTATGCCGTGCGCGCGCAGGGACGGTTGCAAACGCCGGAGGAATTCGGCGAGATCGTCGTTCGTGCGAATCCGGACGGTTCATTTGTTCGGGTGAAAGACATCGCGCGTATCGATCTCGGCGCGCAGACTTACAACTTAAGAGGCAGACTCAACGGACAGCCCGCAGCCATTCTCGCTTTGTATCAGTTGCCGGGAACCAACGCTGTCAAGGCCGCGCAATCAGTGCGGAAGTTAATGACGGAAGCGAAGCAGCGGTTTCCTGCCGACATAGATTATGCCATCTCGCTCGATCAAACGCTCTCCGTCACAGAAGGCATCAGCGAAATTTTGAAGACCCTGCTTGAAGCGCTCGCGTTGGTCGTGCTCGTCGTTTTCATTTTCCTTCAAGGCTGGCGGGCCACACTCATCCCGCTATGCGCGGTGCCGGTCTCGTTAGTCGGAACATTTGTGCTGTTCCCGTTGTTCGGATTCTCGATCAACACGCTTTCACTTTTCGGACTGGTGCTCGCGATCGGTCTGGTGGTCGACGACGCAATCGTGGTGGTCGAAGCAGTCGAGCGTCACATCGAAGAAGGAATGTCGCCGCGTGACGCGACATTGCAGGCAATGCGCGAAGTGTCGGCCCCGGTGATCGGCATCGCGCTCGTGCTTTCAGCGGTGTTTATTCCGACGGCGTTTTTGCCAGGCATTACCGGCCGATTATATCAACAGTTCGCGCTCACGATCGCGATCTCGGTCATCTTCTCCGCGTTCAACGCACTGTCACTCAGTCCTGCGCTTTCGGCGCTGTTGCTACGGCCGCGCAAGAAAACCCGCGGCCCGCTCGGTTGGTTTTATGATCGCTTCAACCGCGTTTTCGGCAGCGCCACCCACGGGTATGTAAACTGGTCGCGGGCAGCGATTCGGAAAACTGTGCTCAGCTTTGCATTGCTGCTGGTGCTTGCGATTGGCGCCGGCTTTTTTGGGAAAAAGTTGCCGAGCGGCTTTTTGCCCGAGGAAGATCAAGGCTACGTTTTTCTCGCGCTGCAATTGCCCGACGCGTCGTCGCTCGAGCGCACCGATCAAGTCTGCCATAAAATCGAAGATTTCCTGAGCAAGACACCCGGTGTTCAGTACTCGACCAGTGTTATCGGCTTCAGTCTGCTGAGTTTGGTCCAAAATACCTACAGCGCATTCTTCTTCGTGACGTTTAAACCCTGGAGCGAGCGAACGAAACCGGAGGAGCAATACCAGGCAATCAAGGCGCGAATAAATCAATACCTCGGCAGTCTCAGCGAAGGTATCGCGTTTGCGTTCCCGCCACCGGCGATTCCCGGCGTCGGCACATCTGGTGGATTCACGTTTATGCTTGAAGACCGCGCGGGCAAAGACGTCCCGTTTCTCGCGAAAAACGTGAAGACATTTTTGGATGCAGCGCACAAGCGGCCAGAGCTCGGCACTTTGATTCCGACATTTTTGCCAAATGTGCCGCAGGTTTTAGTCAAGGTCGATCGCGACAAAGTGGTCAAGCAGGGCATCGATCTCAGCTCAGTTTATCAAACGCTGCAGACATTCATGGGCGGCTTTTTCGTGAACTACTTCAACCGCTTCGGCCGCACCTGGCAGGTTTACATCGAAGCAGAAGGCGAATATCGAACCGACGCGAAGAACGTCGGCCAATTTTTCGTCCGAAACTCGGGCGGCACGCCTGTCCCGCTCGATGCGATTTCCACGATCGAGGACGCCGCCGGTCCGGAATTCACCGTGCGTTACAACGAATATCGCGCGGCTCAAATCAACGGTTCGGCCGCACCGGGCTACAGCTCGTACCAGGCGATGAACGCTCTCGAGGAAACTTTTCGACAAACCATGCCTAACGAGATGGGCTACGATTACCTTGGCCTGTCGTATCAGGAAAAGAAAGCGCAGCAAGGCGTCTCGCCAACTTTGGTTTTTGGAATGTCGCTCTTGTTCGTGTTTCTGATTCTCGCCGCGCTGTATGAAAGTTGGTCGCTGCCGTTCAGTGTCTTGTTAGGCACACCGGTCGCGGTGTTTGGCGCATTTTTGACGCTGTGGTTGCGCGGAATGCAAAACAATATTTACGCCCAGATCGGTCTCATCATGCTCATCGGTCTGGCCGCAAAGAACGCGATTCTAATCGTCGAGTTTGCCAAGGACGAATACGAAAAAGGCAAACCACTGCTCGATGCCGCCCTCGAAGGAGCGCGCCTGCGATTGCGCCCGATCCTGATGACGTCGTTCGCGTTCATTTTCGGATGTCTGCCCTTGTGGTTTGCCAGCGGATCCGGCGCAGTCGCGCGGCGCATCCTCGGCTCGACCGTGATTGGCGGAATGATCGCCGCCTCAGCCATCGCGATCTTTCTGATCCCGGTAACTTTTTACGTCATCGAGCGCTTCTTCGCCGGCCGAAAATCGGAAGCAAAACAACAAGAAAAGCAATCGCCAACCGAATCACTGGCGCACGTTCAGGAGTAACAAAATTATATGCAAATCGGAATGATTGGACTTGGTCGAATGGGCGCAAACATGGCGCGACGCTTGATGAAAGGTGGTCATGAATGCGTCGTTTACGACCGCAACGCCGGAAATGTCGATGCTCTCGTGAAGGAGGGCGCAACCGGCGCGGCTTCGCTTGAAGATGTCGCCAAAAAACTGAAGGCGCCGCGCGCTGTGTGGATCATGCTTCCCTCGGGAGCGCCGACGGAGGAAACGGTGGTCGCGCTTTCTAAACTGCTCTCGACGGATGACGCGATCATCGATGGGGGCAATTCATTTTACAAAGATGACGTTCGCCGAAGCGCGATGCTCAAGCCGAATGGCATCCATTACCTGGATGCTGGCACGAGCGGCGGAATCTGGGGATTAGAGCGCGGCTATTGCATGATGATCGGCGGCGATCAATCCACCGTGCAACGGCTCGATCCGATCTTCGCCACGCTGGCGCCGGGTCCTGGTAGCATTCCAAAAACGCCGGGGAGGGAAAGACTGAAAAGCACAGCGGAGCAGGGCTATCTTTATTGCGGTCCATCCGGCGCCGGCCATTTCGTGAAGATGATTCACAACGGAATCGAATACGGCTTGATGCAAGCTTATGCGGAGGGATTCGATATTTTGCGCGGCGCAAACTCGGACAATCTTCCCAAGGGACTTTCCTATGATCTCGATCTTGCCGACATCGCCGAACTCTGGCGCCGCGGAAGCGTGATTTCGTCCTGGTTACTCGATTTAACTGCAACGGCGTTAGCGAGCGACCACAAGCTCAATAGTTACTCCGGATTTGTCGAAGACTCCGGCGAAGGCCGCTGGACAATTCAAGCCGCGCTGGAAGAAGGCGTGTCGGCCGAAGTACTTTCCACCGCGCTTTTCACACGTTTTCGTTCGCGACTCGAACACACTTTCGCAGAGAAAGTCTTGTCAGCGATGCGAAAGGGATTCGGCGGTCACGTCGAGCCCCCACCCGCGGTCAAAATGAAGAAAGGCCTCTAAGACCTGGCCGCGCAGAAGAGGGAGGAAACATGATACTGCAAATCTATACGATAATTCACGTGCTCATCAGCCTGATCGGCATTTTTTCCGGTTTGATCGTACTGTTCGGGATGCTCGCTAACAAACGGCTGGATGGTTGGACCAGCTGGTTTCTCATCGCCACCGTGCTCACGAGCGTCACTGGATTTTTCTTCCCGTTCCATGGGTTCACGCCAGCGATTGGTGTAGGAATCATTTCGCTCGTTATGCTGGCGATCGCTATTTTCGCCCGTTACTCGCGCCAAATGGCAGGGGTATGGCGCTGGATCTACATCATTACCGCGGTGATCGCTCTCTATTTCAATGTTTTCGTTCTGGTCGTGCAGGCATTCCTGAAAATTCCGTCTCTTCACGCATTGGCGCCAACCCAAACCGAGCAGCCATTTAAAGCCACGCAGCTTGTCGTTCTGGCGTTTTTCGTGTTGCTCGGCGTCATCGCGTTGGTCCGTCTTCAGCCGGAACGAGAGCGCGCGGCCTGATCGACCACATCTTTTGGAAGCGAGCCTGCGGTCACACGTCCAAGATGTCGTCATTCATTCGAGAGCCTTGTGACGAGAGCGTAATTCGCTCGCGACCAACCTCGGTTCCATGCTCAAGATCGTCAGGCCGCTGGGTCCTCGCCGCCACAACGCTCGCCTCCAGCATGGCGTTCATCGACGGCACGGTCGTAAACGTTGCTTTGCCCGCGCTTCAGACACAGCTCAACGCCACCGTTGTCGATGCGCAATGGGTCATCGAAGCCTACTCTCTTTTGCTCTCGGCACTCTTGCTGGTTGGCGGCTCTCTGGGAGATCATTATGGGCGGCGCCGGATTTTTCTGATTGGTGTTACGCTTTTCGCTTCGGCATCGATCTGGTGCGGATTTGCCGGCAGTATCCACCAATTAATTGTCGCGCGCGCGGCACAAGGGATCGGAGCAGCCCTGCTGGTTCCGGGCAGTCTCGCGATCATTAGCAATTCATTCCCGGAAAGCGAGCGTGGCCGCGCCATCGGCACGTGGTCGGGATTCAGTGCCATCACGACTGCGATCGGCCCGATGATTGGCGGTTGGCTGATCGAGCATGTTTCCTGGCGGGCGGTATTCTTCATCAATGTTCCCTTCGCGCTGTTAGTAATATTGATTTCGCTCTGGCACGTTCCGGAAAGCTCCGACGAGCAGAGCGCGAAACTGGATTGGAAAGGTGCAACGATAGGAGCGCTCGGTCTCGGCGCATTGGTTTACGGTTTGCTCGAATCTTCACGACGCGGTTTCGCCGATCCATCGGTGCTCTTCTCCCTGGTTACTGCCGGAGTGCTGCTCGTCATTTTCGTGATCGTGGAAAGACGCATTTCCAATCCTATGCTGCCGCCTGCGCTTTTTCGTTCCCGAACTTTTACCGGCGCAAACCTGCTTACCCTTTTGCTTTATGGCGCGCTGGGCGGGACGTTCTTCTTTCTGCCTCTCAATCTTATTCAGGTGCAGCATTACTCGGCCACGGCGGCCGGCGCGGCTCTTTTTCCCTTTATCCTGATCATGTTTCTTCTCTCGCGCTGGGCCGGCGGTCTTATCGAAAAATATGGCGCCAGGATTCCGCTGATTGCCGGACCGATGATTGCCGCATTCGGTTTCGCTCTGTTTGCAATTCCCGGTATTGGCGGCAGCTACTGGCAGAATTTCTTTCCTGCAATCATGGTGCTTGGACTTGGCATGGCCATTAGTGTCGCACCGCTTACTACAGCCGTAATGAATTCGGCCGCAGAAAATCGCGTCGGCATCGCATCCGGGGTGAACAATGCAATCGCCAGAGCGGCTGGACTGCTCGCCATCGCCGCCCTCGGGATCGTGATGATCCATCGCTTCGAACACACGCTCGATCGACAACTGGCCAACACGCTACTCCCTTCCCCGACGCGAGAATCGCTGCAAGCTCAAAGCATCAAACTCGCGGCCATTTCCGTTCCGAAAAATCTGGACCCGGCAACTCGAGAGATCGTTGGTCGCGCGATCGACGAATCTTTCGTTCGCAGCTTCAGGTTAATAATGACGATTGGTGCAGGTCTCGCCGCCACAGGAGCTATTACTGCGCTGGCGCTGATTGGCAGACCAGACAAGAGTTAATGCCCATGAAAGAAAAAATTCGCGGTTTGCACCATGTCACTGCGATCGCCACCGATCCCCAACGCAATCTTGATTTCTACGTCGGGCTGCTCGGATTGCGATTTGTTAAGCGGACAGTGAACTTCGATGATCCGGGCAGTTATCATTTTTACTTCGGCGACAACCGCGGCACGCCGGGCACGATCCTGACATTTTTTCCCTGGCCAGGGGCGCGGCGCGGCTCGCGTGGCACCGGCCAGATCGAAGCGACCGCGTTCTCGATTTCGCCGAGCTCGATTGGATATTGGCTCGAACGTTTCAAACAACATCACGTCATGGCCGAAAGAATTTCTCGATTTGGCGCGGAAGGAGTTCGCTTTACCGATCCGGACGGACTTCTTCTCGAGCTAATCGCTGCCAGTTCTCTCCCACCGGTTGAGCCGTGGTCGGGCAGTTCCATTTCGCCAGAGCACGCGCTGCGCGGGTTTCACAGCGTCTCCGCCGCCCTGGAAGGCTACGAACGAACCGCACGCCTGCTGACCGACACGTTTGGTTTTCGCTTGATCGACAATTCCGGAAACCGTTTTCGTTTTGTCTCCGCCGATGACACTGCTCCGGGCAGAATTGTCGATCTCCTTTGCCTGCCCGACGCGAGCATGGGCCACGTTGCTGCCGGATCGGTTCATCACATCGCTTTTCGAGCGAAGGACAACGCCGAGCAACTCGAATGGCGGGCCGGTCTTGTCGATCTTGGCTACGACGTCACTCCAGTTGTCGATCGCACGTATTTTCATTCTATTTACTTCCGCGAGCCTGGCGGAATCCTTTTCGAGATCGCGACTGAACCGCCCGGGTTCACGCTGGACGAAAAACTGGAGGAGCTCGGCACGCATCTGCGTCTGCCGTCATGGTATGAATCGTCGCGCTCCAAAATCGAAAACATTCTTCCACCGATTCATCTGCCGGCTAAATCATGAAGCCGGAGTTTCTTCACGAATTCGTTCCCGGCGACTCCGACCGCACGCTCTTGCTTTTGCACGGCACCGGTGGGAATGAGCGCGATCTCATCCCGCTGGGAAGAGATCTCGATTCAAATGCATCGTTGCTCAGTCCCCGCGGCCAAGTTTTGGAAAACGGAATGCCGCGATTCTTTCGGCGTCTGGCGGAAGGCGTATTTGATTTGGAGGATTTGCGAAAGCGAACCCAGGAGCTTGCCGACTTCGTGGTTTCAGCGGCGGAACGGTACAAGATCGACGTCAAGAAGATCGTTGCGGTCGGCTATTCCAATGGCGCAAACATTGCCGCGAGCATGCTTTTGCTTCGTCCAGAAGTTCTGTCCGCTGCGATTCTATTTCGAGCGATGGTGCCACTGATTCCAGAGACGCTGCCAGATCTTTCTTCCGCGCGCGTATGGATTGGAGCGGGATCATCCGATCCAATCGTTCCGGTATCCGAAACAAAAAAACTCGCGGCGCTTTTGCGAGAGGCCGGAGTCGATGTCACCATTCGTTTCTTCCAAAGCGGCCATGAATTAACTCCTGACGACGTCGATCTTGCGCGCGAGTGGTTGAGGAGATTGCCATGATTAAAGGTAGCGAAATCCGTAAAGCAGATCATGCGATCGAGCCGCTTCTACTCGATCGCTGGTCGCCGCGCGCCATGTCGGGCGAAGAAATCTCAGCCGGGGAATTGATGCGACTCTTCGAAGCGGCGCGCTGGGCGCCATCATCGTTTAACGCGCAGCAATGGCGCGCACTTTACGCGCGCCGCGGCACGCAAACATTGGCAGACCTTTTTCGATTTGCTGGTCGATGCCAACAAAGTTTGGGCCAAGAACGCCGCCGTCCTCGTCGTGTTCGTCTCGCGAAAATTTTTCGATTACAACGACGAGCCGTCGATCACACATTCCTACGACTGCGGCGCGGCCTGGGAAAATTTTGCCCTGCAAGGTTTCAAACAGGGCTTTGTCGTGCACGGGATGGAAGGCTTCGATTACGAGCGTGCGCGCAAAGCGCTGCGAATTCCCGACGAATTTCAAGTTGAAGCCATGGCCGCTGTCGGCAAACCCGGACCAAAGGAACTGCTTCCGGAAAAACTCCAGGCTCGGGAGAGTCCTAACGATCGCCGTAGCCTTTCCGAGAGCATTTACGAAGGTCCGTTTGAACTTGTGCGAGGATAAAAACGATGCCCGACCGAGGATGCTCTCATCTCAACACGATTAGTTCGGTCAAACAGCCGGAAATTCGCGAGTGCGCCGAGTGCGTGAAAATTGGCGCGTCGTGGGTGCATCTGCGCACGTGTCAGCAATGCGGCGTTACATTGTGCTGTGACAGCTCGCCGAATCGTCACGCAAGCAAACACGCGCACGCTAGCGCACATCCGGTCATCGCTTCCGCGCAGTCCGGCGAGCGCTGGTTGTACTGCTATCCCGACGACGCGTTTTGCGAATACTGAATCGTCCCGTTGGATGGTGGGGATCGAGCAGTTGCGGCACGCGGCACTGTCCCAAATTCAACTCGCGATCGTAAGAAAAGGAACCCTACCCTTGCCCCCAGGGAGAGGCGGACGGCGACAGCCGCCGGTTAGGGGAATTTAGGACACTACCCGGGACGCCGTCCGTTTCCTCTTAGGCGCGCCTGGCGATTAATCACAGGCTTTCTAGCAAAAGTAACAGAAGCGTTACTTTTCTGGCCCTACGCACCGAGAAAGATGGTTGTCATATTATGCGTATGATGATTGTGACTTCGCTTTATCAACCAATACAAAACCGTGTTGGGAAAGGAGTGCTTAACATGAAAAACAGGACATCGATACGCATTCGGGTTTCTCGTTTCCTTAGTGAAAGATACGTCCAGCGGGAGCGGCCCAATTATTTCCCTGAGCTGGGACTCTTTGGAATAATCGTGATTGCTGCCATCTGGCCGATCTTACCGCTCGCTAACGCATTGGCGGCTCTGAGATAAAAAGGAATGGGAACAAGGAGGAATTATGACCGGCAGCGGACAGCCTCCCGTGAGCGAGCCGGCTGTTCGCCGCGTGCGGAAATCCAAAGCGCGGCGAAAAAGCCAGCCCGAACTTGCCCCTCCCGGTACTCTCATGCGCACCAGAGCGCTCTTGCTCGCCGCGTTGCGCGTCTGGGAATTGAAAAACCGGATTAGCGATTAATTCGATCCCCTGCGTCTCCAAACCCGATAAAAATTCCGTTCGTCCTTTAACTCTTTAACTCCCGCGGGGTCACGATCAGGAAAAGCTTCTCTTTGCCGCGAACGATCATCATGGCCGAGGTTACGCCGATTTCCGATGCAACGAGGCGTTTGTGCAAGTCGTCTATGGTGGCAATCGGTTGTCCCTTAAAGCCCACGATGATGTCGCCTTCCTTTAATCCCGCAACTGCCGCCGGACTGCCCTGGCTGATTTCGGTAACCTGCACGCCACTCTTTACCGGCAGATCGTGGAAACGGACTACGCGCGGGTGCAGCGGAACATTTTGACCGGCAAATCCGATCGAGCTTCGCCGAATCCGGCCATCGCGAATCAACCAGCCGGCGACCAAATGGGCGGTATTGCTGCCGATCGCGAAACAAATTCCTTGTGCCGGCAGGATGACCGCGGTGTTAACGCCAATCACTTCGCCGGCGCTGTTCAGCAAAGGTCCGCCCGAGTTTCCGGGGTTCAGGGCTGCATCGGTTTGGATGATATCGTCCATCAAGCGGCCTCGCTCCGAGCGCATGGAGCGGCCGAGTGCGCTGACAATTCCGGCAGTGACAGTTTGGCTAAAGCCATATGGCGAACCGACGGCCACCGCGATTTGCCCAACACGAATCGTCGCAGAATTAGCAAAGCGCGCGTGATGCAGATCGGGGGCGTCAATGCGAACGACAGCGAGATCAGTTTCCGGATCGGTGCCGATGATGCGCGCCGGATACAGCCGGCCATCGTGCAAAGTAATTTCCAACTCTGTCGCGGCCTGCACGACGTGACTGTTGGTGAGAATGAATCCATCCGGCGCAATGACAAACCCTGAGCCACCGCCGGCGCGGCCACTCTTGGTCATGACGCGAATGTTGACGACGCTTGGCGCAATCCGGCTGGAGACGGCGCTGATCGTTTTTGAATAGGAATCGAGCAACTCATCGTCGGGCAATGTCGGCGATGGATGCCTGGTCCGCAGTCGACTGAATTCCGCCTGCGTCGGATCTTCTGAAAATGAAACGGTAATCATATCAACACCTAGCTCCCGCGGCAGACAGTGATATTGCGGCATGTAAACGTAGCACTCTCGTCAAATGAAACGGTCGATCACCGCTTCTGGCGATCAGAGTCGACCACTGTTAAGTCCGTCCTCGATGCGCTTTTATCGCCGATCTTCGCGGCTGTGCTCAGTTGAACGCATTCGCCGGCACGTAGAAAACAGGAGTGTATCCGCTGCCGGTCGCTTTCTGACAATCGCGACAATGGCAATTGAACATCACGATCGGATCGGCTGTAACTTCGTAACGAATCGCGCCGCAGGCGCATCCACCGGTGACTTTCGCAGGCATTAGTCCACGCTCAACACTCAGCTATCAACTATCAACTAATGTTATCCTCCTGCGATCGCTCCGATGATCAGGAAAGGCTCATCGCCTGTGGCGATCGGATCCGGCAGAGGAACATTCGGCGGTTCGTGCGAAATATCTTCGCCACAGGCAAAAAACCTAACAAGCGAGCGACGCTTGAGCGTGTCGTGCTCGCGAATCGTTCCACGCAGCATTGGATATCTCGCTTCGAGCGCATCGAGCACAGTGCGAACTGTCGCCGATCCGTTAAGATCGACAGCCACTTCGTCACCGACTTTCGCCAGCGTGCGCAGATGATGCGGCAAAATAATGCGAATTGGCGCTGGCATATTACCCCCGATGAATCGCTACATGGATTTTCCGCTTCAACGCTTCAACCATTAACGATTTAACGTGGCGAAGCCAGCGTTTGCGCTTCCACGGAAAGCACCGCCGGTAAATCGCGCACGATCGGCGCCCACGAATCGCCCGAATTGGCCGAGGCATAGACCTGGCCGCCGGTGGTACCGAAATAGATGCCGCACTGGTCTAACGCATCGACACTCATCGCGTCGCGCAGCACGTTTACATAACAGTCTTTTTGCGGAAGACCATTTGTTAACGCTTCCCATTGGTTGCCGCCGGCCCGGCTCCGCCACACCTGAAGTTTACCGTCGAGCGGAAAATGCTCTGAATCGCTCTTGATCGGCACTACGTAAATCGTTTCCGGGTCATGCGCGTGCACATCGATCGGGAACCCGAAATCGGTCAGCAGATTGCCGCTCACTTCTTTCCATGAATCCCCGCCGTCGTCACTCCGCATCACGTCCCAATGTTTTTGCATGAAGAGCGTGCTCGGCTTTGAAGGATGAAAGGCGATCCGATGCACGCAATGGCCAACTTCCGCGGTTGGATCAGGCATGAAATTTGAAACGAGCCCTTTGTTGATCGGTTTCCACGTTTTGCCGCCGTCGTCGGTTCGGAACGCGCCCGCCGCCGAGATCGCGACGAACATTTGCTTCTGATTTTTTGGATTGATCAAGATTGTGTGAAGACACATTCCGCCTGCGCCCGGTTGCCAGCGTGGACCGGTGTCGTGCTGACGGAGACCCGAAAGTTCGCTCCACGATTTACCGCCATCTCTTGATTCAAATAACGCCGCGTCTTCGACGCCGGCATAAACGTGATCGACATCATCAAGCGCCGGCTCGAGATGCCAGACGCGTTTGAATTCCCACGGATGCTGCGTGCCGTCATACCACTGATGTGTACCCGGAATGCCGTCGTAAACGAACTTGTTGCTCTCGCCTTTCGACATGCCCCCCTCGCCCTGCAATTCTTCCGAACTACTGCCCGGCGTGGTCCAGGTTTTGCCGCCGTCATCGGAGCGCTGAATGATTTGGCCAAACCAGGCGCTCGTCTGCGACGCGTAAATCCGGTTCGGATCAACCGGCGAACCTTTCATGTGATAGATCTCCCAACCGGCAAAATGCGGCCCGTCCACTTTCCACTCTTTGCGCTTCGCGTCCGACGTGAGAACAAACGCGCCTTTCCGTGTGCCTACCAATACTCTAACTCCACTCATTTTAATCTTCCTCTTCTCTGTCTCTTACTTTTCGTCCATCAATGCCGATGTCCGTTGCCATCCCACGCGGCAATAGTTGCGAAACGTTTGGCCGAGCGCGCCTTCGCCTTAATTGCTTCGATGTCGCGATTACGCGGTAGCGCATTCGTGACTAACGAATCGAGCAGATGATGGGCTGCATGCGCCACCTCATCCACCGCATGATTGAATGCGACCTCATTTGCCCGTGATGGCTTGGTGAAACCGCAAAGCTTTCGAACGAATTGCACCGACGACGCGCGAATCTCATCGTTTGTCGCGGGCGGGCTAAAATTATGCAGGGTCTTGATATTTCGGCACATGACTGACCATCGACAATTCTCGAGCCCGAATCAATCAGACCGCCGGCAAAAATTCTTCCCGGACGATCTTGCCGTTCTTCACTGTGTAAACGCCAACTTCCGACATCTGACGCCGTTGCTTCGAATTCTTATCCGACACGTCAGCATCGTATTGCACGACGAACCGGTCGTGACCGACAAATGGTTCGCTGGTCTTGAAACTGTGAACTTCCATCGCCTTGACCCACCAATCGATTTTGCCGCGCACTCCTTCCTTTCCGCGCGTTTCAGTCGGGCCGCCGCCCATGCTGAAAGCTTCCACGCTGACGACATCTTTGTCATAAAGCGTGTCCAGAGCCTCGTACCATGCTTGTTTGCGAACCAGCTCCACTACTTTTCTTGCTACTTCTTCTGTGTTCATTTTTCTTCCTCCGATTGATGTTTAGTTTGCTTCTAGCGACAATCTGCGACCCCGCAAGATTCCTCACTCGACCGCTCGTTTTACTTTGGCAATGTCGATCTTGTCCATTTCCATCACCGCGCCCATCGCTTTTTCGGCCTTGGCCGGATCGTGCATCATCTCAATCAAAATCGTCGGCACGACTTGCCAGGACAATCCAAATTTGTCCTTCAACCAGCCGCATCGGCTTTTCTCCCCGCCGGCGGAAAGTTTCTCCCAAAAATAATTCACCTCATCTTGCGTCTCGCATTGCACCGCAAACGAGACTGCTTCGGTGAATTTGAACATCGGCCCGCCGTTGAGCCCGACAAATCCTTGACCGTCGATCTCGAACTCTACCGTCATCGCGGACCCGGCTGGTCGCCCGGTGTGTTCCGCCGCCCCTGCACTGTACCGGGCGATTCGGCCCACTTTCGAGTTTTTGAAAATCGACGCATAAAACTTCGCCGCTTCTTCCGCTTGATCGTCGAACCAGAAGAACGGAGTAATTTTTTGCATAAGCTTCGAAACTATGACGAACAAACACGAATATTCAGGACAATTTTTCGACAATTTTTGACCACGAATAAACACCGATGCACACCAATGAAAATGGAAGCGAAGAAGGCGCGTTTTGCTCTAGTCATTTGTGGCGATTCGTGTCCATTCGGGGTTTAGCGTGCCTGGCAGATATTGAAAAATGAAAACCGTGTTAGTAACCGGAGCGAATAAGGGCATCGGTCGGGAAGTGGCGCGGCAGCTGGTGGGACGCGGCTTTCACGTTTTTATCGGGGCGCGTGACGCAAAAGCGGGTCGAGGCGCAGCGGAGGATCTCGCGAACGGCGGCGGCAAGACGACTTTCCTGGAGATCGACGTGTCGGATGACGCCAGCGTCAGATCTGCTGCGCGCGAGTTCGCCAGGCACAGCGATCACCTCGACGTATTGATAAATAATGCCGGCATTATTGCCGATGGTGATGATGGGATCCTGAAAATCACCGACGACATTTTCCGCAAGACCATCGAGACCAACACGCTCGGCCCGCTGCGTGTCGCGCGCGCATTCGAGCCGTTGCTCTCGAAAAGCAAAACCCCGCGCCTCATCAATGTCTCCAGCAGCGGCGGACAATTGACCGGCGGCGCCGACGGCTGGGCGCCGGCTTATTGCATTTCGAAAACTGCATTGAACGGCGTGACCTCGCAGCTCGCCGCGGCCTTGCCAAAATTTGCAATCAATTCCGTTTGCCCCGGCTGGGTCCGGACCGATATGGGTGGTCAAAATGCGACGCGCTCAGTTGAACAAGGCGCGGACACGATCGTCTGGCTCGCGGCCGATGCCCCGCAAACACTGACCGGCAAATTTCTCCGCGACCGAAAAGAAATCCCCTGGTGATTCGACAAGCGGCGCCAACGCGCGCTACGATTGCGCTGAGATGAGACTGCTGCGCGTAGTCACCTTATTCGTGTGCGCCGGCACAGCCTGCGCCGCGTTTGATGCCGATGATCTGTTCGACCGCCTCGATAACGCGCTGACTTTCTCCGCCTTTCACAATAATCTGCGCACGCGTGTGAGCGGCCTGCTCGATCTGGAGTTTTATCATTTCGAGCAACCGGCACCGGGCTTGATTGACAGCAGTATCGACAATCTTTTTAATCCGCGGCTCACGCTTTTTCTCGACGCGCAGATCGGCACGCAATTTTACTTCTTCGGGCAAAGCCGGATCGATCGCGGTTTTGATCCAAGCAATCACGGCGCTCAGGTCCGGCTCGACGAATACGCATTGCGTGTTACGCCGTGGGAGGATGGCCGCTTCAACATGCAGATAGGCAAGTTCGCCACTGTCGTCGGCAACTGGGTACCGCGACATCTTTCCTGGGAGAATCCATTTATCAATGCACCGCTGGTTTATGAAAACGTCACGCCAATTGAGGACAAATTGGCTCCGGCTTCACCGCTCTCTTTCATCTACGGACCCTACTACTACCAAAAGTACGCGTTTATCCCGGTCATCTGGGGACCAAGTTATGCCAGCGGTATTTCTGCCTCCGGCAAACTCGGCCAGTTTGATTACGCCGTTGAAATGAAGAATGCGTCGCTCTCGTCGCGTCCAGAATCTTGGAGCCTTACGGAAAGAGGTTTCGACGATCCGACATTCAGTGGACGGATTGGTTTCCGGCCAAGTGAGGCCTGGAATTTTGGCGTGTCAGCGAGCGAAGGCGCATATTTTCGAGACGAAGCCGAACCCACCCTGCCGCGCGGAGACGACATTGATGATTATCGGGAGTTTGTCCTCGGCCAGGATGCCAGTTTTGCGTGGCGTCACCTGCAAGTTTGGGCGGAATTCTACGAAGCACGCTTCCAAGTGCCCCGAGTGGGAGACGCAGACACATTCGCTTATTATGTCGAAGCCAAATACAAATTTACCCCGCAGATTTTTGGTGCGCTTCGGTGGAACCAACAACTCTTCGGCACGATCAATGATGGGTATGGCCACGACGTTCGCTGGAGTGAAGACCTGGGCAGGATCGACATCGCCGGCGCGTACCGTTTTAACGCCCATATGCAATTGAAATTGCAATACAGCTACCAGCACCAAACGACCGGCCTCGGTGATAGCAACCACATTTTCGCCGCGCAATTTACCGTGCGATTCTAAGGCCATGCGTATCCTGATCGTCGAAGATGAAGCGCGCGTCGCGCGACAGATCGCCGCCGCGCTCACCGAGGCCGGGCACGATCCAACCGTTGCGACGGACGGTCCTGGGGGGTTGCGCAGTGTGGCCGAGGCGCCGCCGGATCTGATCGTCCTCGATGTCGGCCTGCCGGAAATGGATGGCTTCGAGGTCTTGCGCCGGCTGCGCAAGAAACATGTCGCGAGCCGCGTCCTAATGCTGACGGCGCGTGGCGCATTGCAGGATCGGGTCACCGGATTGCAGCTCGGCGCCGACGATTATCTGGCCAAACCGTTTGCCATGGGTGAACTGGTCGCGCGCGTGAAAGCGTTAGGCCGGCGCTACCCGGAGGAACCGGTGCTGAAACTGCGCGCGGACGACCTCACGTTTGATCTGGTGAATCACGAAGTCTATCGGGGAGATCGGAAGATCGATCTCTCCGCCCGCGAGCTCATGTTGCTCAAGGTCCTCATGCGCGAGCCCGGCCGAGTATTTACGCGCACGGAATTGTGCGAACGTGTTTGGGAACATTCTCACGAATACGACACCAAACTCGTGGAAGTCTTTATCGGACGCCTGCGCAAAAGAATTGGCGAGCCGTCTCTGATTCAAACCGTGCGCCACGTCGGCTATACCATTCGATCGGCTTAGCTCATACGGGCATGTCTCGTTTTCGAGCGCGGCGAAATCAGACACGAGACTGCTTCCGTTCGTTATTTGGATTTCGAATTTTCCGGCCATCACCGCCCGTGCGGGCTCGATGTCGCTTTTGCTCTGGCGCTTTTCTGCACGGTGACGGTTTGGCCCGCCGCTCGCTCCGGTTTTTCCGGATACTTCTTTGTGCTGGGCCAAATCAATCGCCACGGCTGGGTTTTGATCGTTTCACTGAATTCCTTCACGTTCTCACCCACCGGTTCCAAATTGCGCATTGTAATTTTCAGTTTCTCGGATGAATCGCGAAAATTCTGAAGGGTCACAGCCAGATTGTTGTTGGCGGAAAGGTCGTCGCTGATTTTTTGTATGTTTTTTAGCGAGATCGACAACGGACTATTCGGCGCGCTCAGATCGACCAGGTGTTCGCCGAAAGTCTTAAACTGGGTCAGCGCCAGATCGAGCTCGGAATCTTTGGCCGTGAGCTGGTTGAGATTTTGCGCGGTAGTTTGGAGCTGCTGCATGGTCGAGGTTGCTTCGGCTGCGACCGGCTTGATCACTTCCAGCATTTTGGCGGCGGCCTCGCTGAAATCGGGCACGCGCTCGCCGGCAAAAACTTCGCCATCCCGCGCGCGGCCCGAACTCTCCGTTCCTTGAGTAATGTCGATAGCCATGTCGCCTAACAATCCGAGCTGCATCAACCGGGTCCGCGCGTCGCGATAAACGATCGCGCTCTTGTCCACCTGCACATCGATGCGCGCTTCGTACTTTGGACCTGCGTTCGCTGGCGCCGGTGTCGGATTTGGCCCGGCCTCCTGATAAAGCTTGGCCACTTCCTTGGCCCGTTGTTCTTCCTCGGGTGACACCGGCGAATAAAGCTTCGCCACTTGTCCGATCTTACGGCCGGCCAGCATCACCGGTGCGCCCAGCTTAATCCCGGCGGCGTTATCGACGTAAATTCGATAGGTCACAAGCGACCGAAATAGTCCAGGGGCGCCGAGCAGGATGAGGACAAACACCAGCACCGCGATCGTGCCAATCACGAGCAGGCCGGTCCGGATTTCATTTCTTTTTAATTGCATCTTCGCTCTCTTCCAGAATGGGGCCTTCCGTGCTGCCGCTCAAGAACTGAGCGACGACCGGGTTCTGCGATCGTCGGAATTCCTCGGGCGTGGCTTCTTCAATGATTTTCCCTTGAAACAGCATAGCCATGCGCGTGCCGATCCGAAAAGCGCTTCCCATGTCATGGGTCACGATAACGGACGTGACGTTCGATTTCTTCGTTAAGTTGATGATCAATTCGTCGATGACAGAGCTGATCACGGGATCGAGTCCAGCCGACGGTTCGTCAAACAAAATCAGTTCCGGCTCCATCACGAGAGCGCGCGCCAGGCTCACGCGTTTGCGCATCCCACCACTGATCTCCGAGGGCAACCGATCCTTCGCTTCCCGCATCCCGACCAGGTCCAGTTTTTGATCGACAATCGCGTCAATTTCCTCGCGCGATTTGTCGGTCAGCTCCTCCAGTGGCAGGGCGACATTGTCCCGCACCGTGCGCGAGCTGAGCAAGGCCGAATATTGATACACCATCCCGATGTGCCGCCGAACCTGCTGCAATTTTCGCCGGCGCAACCGGGTGATCTCAAATTGCTTGAAAAAAATCGAGCCGGCCTCCGGTTGCAAGATACCAAGAATGAGCCGAAGCAGCGTACTCTTGCCGCTACCGCTCTGGCCCATGACGACGAGGCGTTCACAGCGCTCGACTTGAAGTGAGGCGCCATCGAGCACCTTCTTTTCTTCGAACTGCAGATGGACATCGCGCACCTGGAGGATGTGGGAATCGGACACGCTCACGTTGGGAAAAAAACAGTGTAAACGATATTGTAGAGCGTATCGAAACCGATCACACAGGTAATGGCGGTCACGACGCTCGAAGTGGTGGCGGTTCCGACGCCAGCCGCGCCGCCTTTGACTGTGAGCCCGCGGTAACAGGCGATCCCAGCGATCAGGAAACCAAAGATAAAACTCTTGAGCACGCCGGTGATAATATCGCGAATGAGCAAGGCATCGCGGACAAGATCGACAAAGTAAACCAACGCGATGCCGAAATAACTCCAACAAACGAAACTGCTCGCCGCGATCGCCGCAATATTGGACGCGGTAGAGAGGCACGGCATCAGAAGGACCAGCGCCAGCATCCGCGGTGCGACCAAAAATCGCAGCGGCCCAATCCCCATCGCTTCGATCGCCTCGACTTCTTCCGAGACTTGCATCGTGCCCAGCTCCGCGGTAAAGGCCGCACCGATCCGCGCCGCCAGCATGATCCCAGTGATCAACGGCCCCAGCTCGCGCGTAAAAGCGATTGCCACCAACCCGGGCACGAGCCGTTCCGTCCCGAACCGCTGGAGCTGATAACCGGTCAGCAACGCCATCGTCAGGCCGAGGAAAAACGAGACCAACGCCACCAGCGGGACCGAATCGACTCCCGCCCGCTCGGTGTGTCGGAAAAAGCTGGCGGCACGAAATGGCACGCGCCCGTTGCGGATACGCTCAGTCGTCTCAGCCGAATGTGTGGACGATGAACCAAAAGAGATTGCCGACTTCGACGAAGAAATTGCGTCCCATTTGGAATGTGCCCTCGACCACAACGACCGGGTTGAGCGACAACACGTCGTCGTCTGCGGCTCTAGTTTTCTCCGTGTTCGGCATGTCGATGGTGAAGTTGCCTCACTTCCTAACGCAAAAAAAGGCAAATTGACTCGGGATCCTAGCTTGATTCCGGGAGTTCAAGTAAGTGAGGCCCTCACCCTACCCTCTCCCAATGGGAGAGGCGGACTCCGAAAGCTTTCGGAGCCGGTGAGGGAAAAGTCCTGAATTGGAACATTACCCAAATTGACGCGGAGTGGCGCACTGCCTGGCTTCCGCCGAGTCGAGGAATGCCTGGCTGCTCCTTGAAATTTGATGTTGCAGTTGGGAAAGCCTGAATATGCTCTGCCCCACTCAAAAGGACGCGCATGCTGGCCGAGGAGACGATTTCGATCCAACAAGCCGAAAAGGTCGATCATCAATTGATTCGCGCGATCGGCGTTCCGGGGCTGACTGCGAACATTATTAATTCAACAATCGGCGCCGGAATTTTTGTGTTGCCGGCACTGGTGGCGAAGGGTCTTGGCCCAGCCGCCCCGTTGGCATTCATCTGCTGCTCGGTCGCCATGATGTTGTTCGTGACCTGTTTCGCGATTGCAGGCAGTCGTGTTTCGTTGACCGGCGGCCTCTATGCTTATGTCGAAGTTGCCTTCGGTCGTTATGTCGGATTTCTCGCCGGTATTCTTTATTGTCTGACCGCAATTTGTGCCGTCGCTGGCGTCGTCAACGTTTTCGTGAATTCGGTGGCCGGTCTTCTGCCGGTATTGAGCAATCCGATCGTGCGAGTCGTGGTCATGGCCTTGGTCTACGGCGCTCTCGTTTTCATCAATATCCGCGGGGTTCGTGAAGGGGCCGGAGCGGTGACGATCGTTACGCTGGCGAAACTTCTGCCGATCCTGCTCTTTCTCGGCGTGGGCATCTTCTTCATTCATCCAAGGAACATCACCTGGTCGGTCTGGCCTGGAATGAGCGCATTAGGCGACAGCGTCGTCGTGTTGATGTTTGCCTTTGTTGGAATCGAAGTCGCGCTCATTCCGAGTGGCGAAGTGAAAAATCCGGCTCGCACCGTTCCGCGCGCCGTTTACCTGGCGCTTGTCGTCACTACGATCATTTATCTGATGATTCAGCTCGTGGCCCAGGGAACCCTAGGCGGCGAGTTGGCGAATCAGCCCAACGCGCCGCTGGCCGAAGCTGCGGCCAAATTTCTCGGCCATATTGGCCGTACCATTTTGCTCGCTGGCGCGACGATCTCGGCATTCGGTTTTGTCACCAGCGATATTCTTAGCTCCCCGCGGATGATTTTCGCCTTCGGCCGCGATGGCTCGCTGCCCGGCTGGTTCGCGCACGTGCACTCGCGCTATCGCTCGCCGGACGTCGCGATCGTCGCGTATGCGATCGTCGCGTTGATCATGTCGATCACCGGAACTTTCGAGAAGCTGGCGGTGCTCTCGAACGTGGCCGTCTTACTGATGTATCTGCTTTGCTGCGCCGGCTGCTGGTTCTTAGTCCAACGCGATGTCCGCGCCGACGGACAGCCATTTAATTTCCCCGGAATGAAAATCGTGCCGGTGTTGTCGATCGCCGCGATTATTTGGATTCTCGCGCAAGCCTCCGCAAGCCAAACATCGATCGGCAACGACACCCGCGCGGGCCTGCGTCTTGCCGCCGAAGTTCTTGTGATCGCGTCGATCTTTTATTTCGTCCACGCGCGATTTTCGCGGAAATCATAGGCAAACACGAAAAACCGGTTAGTTTTTGATCATGCGCGACAGCTATCTCGAAGAGTTCTATTCTTTTCTCCGGTTCCCAAGCGTTTCCACCGACGATCAGTACGCCGTTCACGTGCGCGATTGTGCGCGATGGCTCTCGCAAAAACTGAGCGCCATCGGTCTAAGATCGCAGGTCGTTCCAACGGCGGGGCATCCGGTTGTTTGGGCGCACAACGAACATAGAGAAGGTCGCCCGACCGTTTTGATCTATGGCCATTACGATGTCCAGCCGCCGGATCCGCTCGAGCTTTGGGAATCGCCTCCTTTCGAGCCGGTGCTGAAAAACGGCTACGTTTTCGCCCGCGGCGCGACCGATAACAAAGGCCAAATTCTCGCGCATATTCTCGGTATTCAGGAAACGATCGAGCAAAGCGGCGATTTACCCGTCAATGTCGAGTTTGTCATTGAAGGTGAGGAAGAAGTCGGCAGCCAGAATCTTCCGAAATTCCTGCAGCAGAACCGCGACGCGCTGAAATGCGATGTCGTTCTTGTTTCCGACACGGGGATGATCGCTCCCGGAACGCCGACGCTGAGCTACGGACTGCGCGGTGTCGCGGCGCTGGAATTGAAAGTCACCGGCCCGAAGATCGACCTGCACTCCGGCATTTACGGCGGCGCGGTTGCCAATCCGTTAGCCGCGATGGCGCGATTACTAGCCAGCTTGCATGACAAGGATGGGCACGTCGCGATCCCCGGCTTTTACGACGCCGTTCAGCCGATCGAGAATTGGGAGCGCGAAATGTGGAGCAAACTCCCCATCGATGCCGATGCGCTCCTGTTACATGAGACGGGCGCGCCGGCGCTCTTTGGCGAAAAGGGTTTCAGTAACCTCGAACGGATTTGGGCGCGCCCGACTGCGGAAATCAACGGCTTTGGCGGCGGTTACCAGGGAAAAGGAACGAAGACGGTTTTGCCGAGTTACGCATTTGCGAAACTGACGTTCCGCCTCGTGCCGAACCAAGAAGCCGGCGTGATTGTCGATCTTGCCAGGAAGCACTTGGAAAGCAATTTGCCGCCGGGCGTGAAGCTGGACACGACGGTGGGCCACAGCGGTCCCTGGTATCTAACCGATCCCCATTCCAAATTCGGCGAAGCGGCCCAGCGCGCCCTGCGCAAAGCGTTCGGTCACGAGGTCGCGGTCATTCGCGAAGGCGGCAGCATCCCGATCGTGTCCGATTTCCGGACCATCCTCGGCGCGGAAACGTTGCTCTGTGGTCTGGCCTTGCCCGATTGCCGGGCCCATTCACCTAACGAGAACTTTCCGCTCGCGAATCTGGAAGGCGGCATCCGGATGAACCAGGCCATGTTGCAGGAACTGGCCGCTTAACCAGCACACGCGACCACTCAAGCGTTACCGAGCGAATAGTGAGAGATGTCTCCAGACCTTCGCCCCGCAGTCGCGGGGCTACGGCTTGGCAGGCGCTTCGCTCAACATGACAGAGGCAGCGCGGCACTGTGGTATCGGTCTTGGCTGATCAAGCGCTGTAGCGTCCGCTGTCCTCAGCGGAGAGTGCACACCGGTGCGCTGGAGACAGCGCGCGCTACAGCAGCGCGGTTGCTTTGCGCGATTGCTGCCGTTTGCATTTTTACTCTGACCACCGAGGCAAAAGAGGAATCACTCGGTGACAAGATCAAAAAGGGTTTCCAACCGACGCCAACGCCAACTCCTCGAAAACATCGCAAGACAACATCGACCAAGAAGAAATCGGGGTCGCCCACTCCATCGGTAAAGCCAAAGGAAAAATCGTCACCAAGTCCATCGGTCAATTCGAGACGGCGCAAGAAACCTTCGCCTACGCCAACGCCGGAAGAATCGGCAACTCCTTCGACAAGAAAGAAACACAAACCCTCCCCGACACCTTCACCGACTGAGACGCCGACACCGCAGCCGACCGAAACTCCCACTCCAACGCCCGCGGCTACAGCAAGGAAGAAAGGCGCCCCAGTTTCGATCAGTCCGCACGAAATTGCCGAATACGAGAATTATTCCACCAAAGTTCGCGCGATTGTCGATCTTGCTCTGGATCTGGCCGGCCGCGGCCTCAATTACAAGTACGGTTCGGCCGATCCGGATAGCGGCGGGATGGATTGCTCGGGCTTTGTTTATTACGTGCTAACGACGGTCGGCGTGCCTGACGTGCCGCGCGATTCGAGCGGGCAATACGCTTGGTTGCGCAAAGCGAAAAGTTTCGAAGCCGTCATCAGCCGGAAAGACGACACTTTCGAACTGGCCGAACTGAAGCCGGGCGATCTACTTTTTTGGACCGGCACCTACGAGATCGAGCGCGACCCGCCGATCACACATGCAATGATCTACCTCGGGCGCGAAAAGAAAACCAACAAACGCATCATGATCGGCGCCAGCGATGGGCGCACCTATCACGGCGAATCACGCTACGGGGTAAGTGTGTTTGATTTCAAAATCTCACCGCCCTCGGAAACAAAGGAGGGCAGGCTGAGCCCGACCTTTGTCGGTTATGGCCACGTCCCCGGTTTATGATCTGCGACGTCACGGGTTTTCATCTCTCTCTTGTTTAGCGCAAAGGCTGGGAAGAGATCGTTCTTCATGAGGCGATTCGCATCTGAACCTCCGAAAACCCGGTGCGACATGGTGTGGTCACGCGCGCCGATGAATGGCCATTTTGCGGGCGACACACCCTTTCCGGCTTAGCGGGCGACACGCCCGCCGCTACAACGAGATGCTAAATCTCGGTGTTGTAGGGGCGCCCGTGTCGGGCGCAAAGAATTGGACCAACGTTTACAATTAGCAGGCGACGCGCCCGGCCCCTACGTCGCTGGAGTGCCATGTTAATGAGAAGACTCATTGCCCTCAGCGGATTCATTTTTCGCTGGCTCGGGAGAAGGCGTCGCTGGCGTCGCTATCCCGGTCGGTCTCGGCACAACCGACCGGTCTTCCCATCGCTCCTCGCGATAATGTTTGGCCATCGCGGCCGCGAGCAGCACGAGAACGATGACAATGGCAGCACGCTGCTCCCGTTTCGTTAGCTGAAAAATCCCCGGAAACTTCACCTCGTCCGCCTTCGTTAACTACGGCGCGACTTGCGCGTATTTGATCGGATCGGTCGAGTCCCGCTTCGCGAAAACCTTTCATGCGCAATTGACACGAATCGCATTTTCCGCAGGCGAGACCTTCCGGTGTGGGATCGTAACAACTATGGGTGAGCGAAAGATCGACATTGAGTTCGGTCGCTTTCCGAATGATTTCCGCTTTCGAAAATTTGATCAATGGGGCGTGAATTTGGAAACGATGACCTTCGACGCCGGCTCTCGTAGCGATGTTGGCCAGGGTCTCAAACAGAATGATAAATTCGGGACGGCAATCAGGATAACCACTGTAATCTATCGCATTCACGCCGATAAAAATGTGACCAGCGTCGAGCACTTCGGCCCAGCCTAACGCGTAAGCGAGAAAAATCGTGTTGCGCGCGGGCACATAGGTGGGTGGAATTCCGCGCGTCATTTCTTCCGGCGCGCGCGACTTGGGAACGTCGATATCATCGGTGAGAGCCGAGCCGCCGAAAAGGCGCATGTCGACCTTCGCCACGCGATGCTCCTTAGCGCCGAGCGCTTTCGCAACGCACCGCGCGGCTTCGAGTTCCCGCGCATGCCGCTGCCCGTAATCGAAGGACAGGGCATACGCTTCGTAGCCGTTCGCAATCGCAATTGCCAACGTGGTCGCTGAGTCCAACCCACCGCTAAGCAAAACGACCGCGTGTTTCATTGAAAGAAAAAATCTAAATCCGAAATTCGAAACAAACAGGAAATTTAAAACCCGAATCTTCAAAGCGGGCGTCAACGCCAGGCTTGGGAGTTTCTAGTTTTGGTATTTCAGATTTGTTTCGGGCTTCGATATTCGGATTTCGAATTTCGCAGCGCGCCGCTGATGCTGTGGTCCGGATACTCCGCGCGCACGGTCAGTGCCATTCCGCCGCGCGCGGAAAACTGCGCGGTCACGATTGCCTGACGCGGTTCGCACGCTTTGACGAAATCATCAAGGATTCGGTTCGTCACAGCTTCGTTAAACGCGCGCTCGTTCCGATAAGAAGCAAGATAAAATTTGAGCGATTTGCTTTCGATGCAGACACGATCGGGCACGTAATCGATGTCGATCCTGGCGAAATCGGGCTGGCCGGTGATTGGACAGACCGACGTGAAATCGTCGGTCTCGAAATGGATCCGATAATTTCTCCGCGCGGGGTTGGGAAATATCTCCAGGCGGGCTTGTGCCGGCGACGCCGGAATTTTTGCTTCGCTCCGGCCGAGCAAAGTGAATCGCGCTGTTTTTGTTTTCGCCACGGCAACCAATTGATCGTATATCAATGACGAGCAAATCGACAGGGGCAAGCGAAGAGATTGGTATGAAAAATAATCAAACGCGGCGGGCGTTCATTAAAGCGGGAATACTAATTAGCGGATCGATTGCCGGCGCGGGGCTGGCGCGTGCCGCCGAAGAAAAAGAGGAAGAAGTTTCGCCGGCGGAAGATTTGATGCGGGAGCATGGCGTGCTCAAACGCGTGCTCCTGATTTACGGTGAAGCGATTCGCCGGATTGACGCGAAACAGGATTTGCCGTCCGATGCCGTCGCCGATTCCGCGAAAATCATTCGCAGCTTCATCGAAGATTATCATGAGAAACTGGAGGAAAATTTTCTCTTCCCGCGATTCGAGAAAGCGAACCAGCTTGTCGATCTTGTCAAAGTATTGCGCGATCAACACACCGCAGGACGGCGTGTCACCGATGTCACGATGCAGCTTGCGACCAATCAGGCTCTCAAGAATGTGGATGATCGCAGGAGATTATCCGACTCGATGAGGCAATTCATTCGCATGTATAGCCCGCACGAGGCGCGCGAGGACACAGTGCTTTTCCCAGCGTTTCGCAAAATTGTCAGCGGCCACGAATATGATTCGCTCGGAGAGGATTTCGAAAAAAAGGAGCACGAACTCTTCGGCGAGGACGGTTTCGAAAGCATGGTGGACAAGGTCGCCGGAATTGAAAAGCGCCTTGGCATTTACGATCTGGCGCAGTTTACTCCGAAGATCTGAGTGATGATGCGCCGGCTCCTTTCAACAAACGCGCCTGTCGCCACCATTCTTGTGCGTCTTCTTGTCGGCAGCGTTTTTCTTTCCGAAGGCATCCAGAAATTCCTTTACCCGACCGAGCTTGCCGCCGGCCGCTTTGCCAAGATCGGTATCCCGGCCCCGGAAATTTTGGGACCATTCGTTGGCGCGTGCGAAACAATCGGCGGCGCATTGCTCATTCTCGGTTTGTTAACCCGGCTCGCGGCGCTCGTCCTGTTCATCGACATCAGCGTGGCGATTCTTTCAACAAAAATTCCTATCCTGCTCGGTCACGGCTACGGGCGGTTCGCTCTGCCGAATCTTCCGCGATACGGTTTTCTCAGCATGATGCACGAAGCGCGCACTGACTTCTCGATGTGGCTCGGCTTGCTTTTTTTGTTAATCGTTGGGGCCGGGAAAATGTCGTTCGATGCCATTCTGGCGCGACCCGCCGGCATCGCTGCGAGAAGCGTTGCGGGCAGGTCGCGTTGATGGCTCACGGTTTGGCGGAAAGATGATGAACCGGTCCTCCATCATTGACATCGTCGGGCACGATCCAAAGACCGACGAAGTGGTTTTGGTCATGAAAGAAGCCGGTGAATGGGACGGCTTAGACGATCGGCTCCACGAACTCCAGGAGCGCTTCAATGCTTGCGTTTCGTTTCTGCTCGATGGCGAGCTGGCCGAAGCGCATCCCGATCTCGCCGGCAAACGGGCCCGGATCGAACTCCGCTGCGAACAAATGCCGGATGCGCGGGCGTTGGAGTTGCTCAGTATGATCCACGATCAGCTTGCGTTTCAAGAGATCAAAATGGAAGTCGTCGTAAAAACGACAGATGACGATTGACCAACGAATGGAACATCGATTTGCGGGAGCTCTGTTGGAAAGGCGTTCTGTTGTCATGCGGATCGAAGTCGAGACAACTGTCCTACTGGCGTCGCTGCAAAGAGCGGAGAAAGGGGCGATTTTGCGAATTACGAAAACGCCGATGGTAGATCTGCGGGCGTCGATCCTCCAGTTGTAGCGGCGCTCTATGAGCGTCGCCGTTTTGGGAGGAAGGTTTGCGACGGTCACATACCGCCGCCGTTGGTTTGTGCCAGGGACCGTGAGGATCTCGCTCCGTCTGGCTGGCCCGGTCGCTGCCGGATTCGATCGGGGATGGCGCAGGTGGGGGCCTCACTGCCGGCAACGACGGGGTGCGCGATAGTTTGACAGTTTAATTACTGGAAGCGCGCAAAAAAGCTTGTCAAAGCTATAGCTGGTATAATAACATGCACACGAAATTTCCACCTTATGAAATTCGCAGCACTCATTCTGTTTGCTTCCATTGTTATTTCATCGCCGGCGTTTGCCATTCTGCGGCCGCGTTATCCGGTAAAGCCGAGCCCGCCCTTTCAAGGCGACACCATCACGATCGGCGACGATTCGCTCCGACATCCGCAGACGCGCTGAGCGTTTCTGTAGCGGCGGTCTGCGACCGCCGTTCTGGATCCACGTCCTCGTCTCGGCGGTCATAGACCGCCGCTACAGCAGCGTTGACTAGGCTCGGGATGCCGTTGCTACAATCCAGCGATTTATTCGCGGCCGCCGAGAACGCTCAGTTCCCAGCGGTATTCATCCGGGTCGTGGAACCAGAGGCCGATGTTCTTTGAACCGGGCGCTTCCTGGCCGATCTCATCGCCTGGATCTTCCACATCCACGCCGACTTTTTTCAAATGCGCAAGGGCTTTGCGCAACGTCCGCAAGTTTGGCAAATGAAACGACATATGATCGATCGTTTGCGGCGACGGTTTTCCTTTGAAAAGCGCGATCGTAACATTGTCGTTCCCGATCGCCACGCCGCCATCGAACTCGAACTCTTTCCTTAATCCCAAAGCTTGCTCGAACCACTTCGCGCTCTTCTTCGGATCGCGCACGGCTAACCCGAAATGCCCAACCTCGCCAAGCGTAAACGGAACTTTCTTCGCTGCCATTCCATAAGGAAATCGCGCGCCGCAAGATTTCCGGCGGTCAAGCGTCTCGGTTCACGTTCCCGCTGTAGCGTCTGCTGTCTCAGCGGAAAATTCCGGGGAACGCAAGCCGGAGTGGATTGTGGAATCAACACAATTCCTATGTCTTCTTCGTACCAGCGCCTAGCGCAGCGCAGTGGACAGGCCGAATGCCTGAATGAGCCGGAGCAAAGGAACCGAAATGCTGGGCACGCGATGAGATGAACGGGTGGCCCGAAGGACGAGAATGCGGGATGCAGTCGAGTCAACCGAGCCGATGGGAATCGCGCGAGACAGATGGGGTCCGAGCCGGACTGGCTTAGCCGAGAGACCAAAGCGAGCGGGAGCGAACGAGTCAATCATTTTGTCCCGCGGACTTGATGCTATACGTGATTCACGTATAGCATGTCAGGATGGCTTTCGGGACACTCGCTCACCACGTTCGGCACTGGAGGTTCGCACCTGCAGCGTTTCCGCGAAGACTGCGAGCGTGGCGCGAGCGGAATAATCTCTCGCAAAGCGAAGCGGCGTTGAAATTGCAGATCTCGAAACGAACGCTGCAAGAGTGGGAGCAAGATCGAGCTGCGCCCCGCGGCCTTGCCCGAACCGCCATCGAAAAAGCCATTCGTGCCTAGCGCGCCTACAGAGGTTCTTTGGCGGAAATAGTTGCTATACGTGAGTCACGTATAGCATCGCGATAGCACGAGGCATTGCTTTCAGTCCGATTGTAGACTCGCGGCGTCCTCCAGTGGACAGACTGGCCGTGGCGCGCTGAAAGCTGTTAGGGTTGAGGCGGCAAGGCTGTGCCGGATGCGTTTTTCACGAGAACAGTATCACTGGCGTTGATCAATCCATCAGTGTTCACGTCCACACGAGCGTTCGAAGTTGTCACTGGGTTGCCCGATTGAGACTTGGTTGCAACTGTGTCCCCCACGTTTACAACGCCATCAGAGTTCACGTCGCCGACGAGCACGCCCATTTGTTGATAGAAGTAGTCGTTGTGGGTCGCCCCGGAACCGTCAACGCCATTTAGGGTAACGGTGACATAGGTGCCATTGGTAACCCCGGTGATGTTCACGATGAATTGAGACGGATCATTCGGATCGATCATGCTGCTGCTTACGGTTCCGCCGATGCAACACACGGCTCCGACGCCGACAAGATCGTGCGCGAAGGAAAAGATCATGGTGTGATTGCCATTGACGCCGCCAGTTCGGCATTCGATCGGCGCCGATCCCTGAAGATCGATATCGAATGTGCCGGCGCTTCCGTGAGTTTTTCTCGAGATAACATCGAGCAACCCCACAGGTGGCGCCGGGGCCGACGGTGAGAAAGCAACGCTCGTCGTCCAGGTGTTTCCATCGCTGATCGCTGAAAAATGACTGAAGCTGGTCAAGGTACTTTGCCCGGTGACGACATAGCCGTCATCGGTAGACATGATTAGCCGCCCCGAAGTGTCGACTTGGATGCTGGTCAGATGTGGAAAGCCGGTAGCGACGCTGGCTTCGATCTGTCCGCTTGTATTCAATCGATAGACGGTGCCGTACCAACTGGTCAGAAAAATCTTGCCGCTTTGATCGGCCGCAAATTTGCCGCTGAAAACACCGGAGGGAAAAGTCAAATGATTCAAGAGAAGCATTGTGGTCGGATCATAAATGTTGAATCCGCCGCTGACCGGTCCGGCGTAAACCTTTCCGTCAAGGCCGACGTTCAAGTGGTAGAAGTCCGTGCCGTTGGCGAAGCGCGTTGCCGTGTTACTGGATGTATCGAAACGAACAATGCCATTGGGCTGGCCACCGCCCGTATTCATGTCCGTTGCGAAAATAAAGTTCTGGTAGCTGCCGATCCCGCCCAAAAGCGGCGCGTTCACGGTGCTCCAACCGGGGTAAGTGGTGTGGGTAAGCGTGCTGCAATCGGAAAAGAACCGCGTGAGGAACGGAGCGAACGTGCCGTTGTATGCATTGATGGCGTTATCCGGGCTGACCGTTATGCTGCGCAGATATTCGGTGCCGGGATAAATACCTCCGTTGTAGTTCAATCTGATCTTGCGCAGCAGAGTTCCGTCAGGACTAAACTCGCGAATTGTATTTTGCTCGCGGTTGCTGATTCCCGCTACCACGCTTCCGAGAGCAAACAGAACATTGCGGGTCGCGGGCGGTGTCGGAGTTGGAACCGGCGTCGGCGTAGGTGTCGCAACGGGACAGATCGGTAGTGGAACGACGTGAGCGAACGAAACAAAGGTGCTGCTGGTGGAGGATGGATCGCCGACCGTGAACGAGCTAAAATTCTTCGACAAAGTCGTATCACCGATGAGCACTTCTCCCTGCCACTGCGCAACGATCAGACGCCCGGTTTCATCGACATCAATGTTGGTCAGGCCCAGCAATCCAGTCGAAATCGTCGCTTCTCGTACACCAGCGCTGTTCAATCGCGAGACCGAGCCGTCGTTTCCAGTAACATAGATGTGTCCGGCCTGATCGGCCGCGACTCCGTAGATCCATGCGACGTTTGAAGCCTTGGTCACGTGATTAAGCAGCTGCATCGTCGCCGGATCGTAAACGTAGATGTCGGCGTTTGATGAACTCAGCGCGTACAGTTTTCCATCCAATCCGACGTTGACTCCGATGAAATGGTGATTGGTCGCGAAACGCGCGGCGGTATCGTCGAACGTGTCAAAGCGGACGATCCCGGCGAAGGAACTGTAATCTGCTGCGAACACGAAATTCTGAGCCGCAGCGATTGTTCCGAGGTAAGTAACGTTGCCTGCGCTCCAATCCGGAAACGTTTTGACGACAAAACTATTGGAGTCCGGCGAATAGCGTGTCATCAGCGGGTACCACGTTCCATTGAACGAGTCGATCCACCCATATTGATCTACGACGATGCCGTGCAGGTACTCATTGCTTGGGCAACACCATGGATAAGGGCGCCCGCCATAATCGAATTGAATGGTCTGGATCAGAGTTCCGTGTGGCGTGTACTCGCGCACAGAGTTGTGGACGGACACCAGAATATTGTTCGAATGGATCGGCTGACTTTGGGTCGTTGATCCGGCTCGGCCCGGTGTTCGGTTTCCCGTTCCCTGAATTTCGCCCGCAGCGAGCGACGCAATCGCGAAAAAGATGAGTAACTGGCTGAGGCCGGAGAAGGAGCTGGGCATTCGGCCGATGTCAGAAGCAATGGATGTGCCGCTTTTCCCTCTGGGTGTGGTCGAATCGAAAAAACGATGAGTGACCAGGGACGAGCGATTGGCTTTCGCAAAAAACTGAAAGCTGAAAGATGAAACGCTGAAAAGCTGATATGCCGAAGTGACGAGATCGTGCGCACCCGAAGAAGCTTTTCTCGAAAATTTCAGGTCCAACTAGGGAGGTCAGTCCTCACTTGGCCCCTCACTTTTGACACAAAACAAACCCGTTAACCGAAACTATCCGACTGCGGATCCCAAAAATCGCCTCCCAGGCCGAGCCCAGCAAAGATGGAACGCATCTCATCAGGCTGCGGACGGCGCGCGTTCTCTTGTAAGCGCGTCGAATACCAGGTCGCCGCGAGCCTCCATAACTGGTCCATCGTGACGAGCGGCCGCATGGGATAGCCATGGAGGGCGCACCACTCCTCAATCCGTTCTTCCGACCGGAAGAAAAGCATGTTGTTTCATGTGAAAACAATGTCGTCCCACCACTTGGCGGCGGGAACAAGGCAATGGAAAAGCCAGTTGCGCGGCGGCGGACCTTCCAAGCCAATCTCCAGTGAGAGCGGTTCATCGGATTGTTCGCACCGGGAATGAACCCGCCCCGGGCGATGCAGCGCCGCTGGTATCCCGAACGAATCCCAGGCGCAGTTCGCGAAATACTTCGTGTCATCGACGATCACGACATGCTGGGTCGGGACGCCGGAAAAGGGCGGAGCCATCCGAATGGATTCTCCATCGGGTTCCAACACCAACACTCGTTGAGCGCGCAGACTACCATAGGCTTCGCGGACGCTGTCGACGTCGGCGCGAACACGTTCAGCGATAACTTCCAGCGCCGGCCTTTGCCCGGTCTCGGCGAAGTGCCGGTAGATCGCCAGTTTCGTCTGTGTATCGAGACTCATGGACTAAATCTCTCAGGAAAGCAGGAACGCAGGAACATTTTTATGCACAGATTTTAAGCCCCGTAATCCCTTGAAATTTATCTCGAAGCCAGGAATCCAGAAAACGGATCAAAAGCTGCAAATCCTTTCGTATCCTTGTCCGCCTCATTGGAACCATCTTCACGGCCGCAATGACGATCGCCCTATGATGTCCTTACATTTCGTCGGCCATATTCCGGATCATTTCCCAAGCCCTGGCTAGATGCTCCTCGGTCGTGAGCACATTGCCGAGGCCGATCCGCATCACGGTGCGGCCACGCAGTTTCGTTTGCGTGAGATAAGCGCGGCCCGACGCGTTGATGCGCTCGACGATTTCGCTATTCAACTTGTCAATCTTGTCCGGATCGCCGGCGTCACCGCCGCCGGCTATAACTCGAAAGCACACGACGCCCATGCTCACTGGCGCCGCCAGTTCGAACCGACCGCCTGCCCGCCGGAGCCTCGGCGAAGGTGGGTCGGTCTTGATCCAATCCGCCAAAAGGTTCGCCAGTCGAACGCACTCGCGCAGACGCGCCGTGAGTCCTTGGCGGCCGAAACTACGGAAGATGACCCATGCCTTGAGCGCACGGAAACGGCGGCCTAACTGAACTCCGTAATCCATGTAGTTGCGAACGGTCTCGACCGTATCGCCGCGCAACACATCGGGCGGCGCGAGCGAGAACACGCGACGCAGCCGTTCCAGATCACGCACATAGAGAACGCTGAAATCGAGCGGCACGAAAAGCGATTTGTGTGGATTCACGATGATGGAATCCGCTTCGCTCCAACCTTCGATGATCCATTTGTATTCGGGAAGAATGGCGAACCCGCCGCCGTAAGCCGCGTCGATATGGAGCCACATTTTTTCGTCGCGACACAGCCGCGCCAGCTCGGGAATAGGATCGACACTGGCCGTGGAGGTTGTCCCGGCAGTCGCCACCACCGCGATCGGTATAAAACCGGATTGTCGATCTTCCGCGATCATTTCGCGCAGGATCGGCATCTTCATCCGGAATTCGTTGTCGCTGGGAACACGGCGGACGTTTTTCTCGCCGATGCCGAGGGCGATGGCTGCTTTCTCGGCCGCGTTGTGCGCCTGATCGGAAGTGTAAATGCGCAAACGCGAGAGATCATCGCGACCCGCGAGCCCGCGCTCACGCGCGCCGGGCACGGCTTCTTCTCGCGCAACTGCGAGTGCGTGCATGATCCCAACCGAAGCGGTGTCGTAAACGACGCCCTCGAATGCTTCCGGCAATCCGACCCATCGCCGAATCCAATCGATAACGACCGTTTCAAGCTCGGTCGCGGCAGGGCATGTACGCCAGGTCATGGCGTTTACGTTCAGTGGCGCGCTGAGAATCTCGCCGAGAATTCCCGGCCCGGTCGTTGTCCAACCGAAGTAACCGAGAAACATCGGATGACTCCAGTGCGTCATGCCCGGAATAATCAATTGATCGACATCGGCGAGAATTTTTTCGAATGATTCGCCGGTTTCCGGAGGCACGGCTGGCAATTTGTCACGAAGCGCGCCCGGTTTCGCGTTCGGAGCGACGCGCAGCGTTCCGATCTTTTCCCGATGATCTGCGATCCAGTCCGCCAACTCGTGCAATTGCTTTCGAAATTCCTCCGGCGGTGTGTCGCCAAGGTGTGATCGATCTTCCATGCGACCACGAATGGACACGAATCGACACGGATTCACAAATGCTTCGTTGCCTGTAGGTGCTGAGCCGATGTCTTTGCTCCTGTATTGACAACAACAATCGGCCTGAATAGAAGAATTGTGGTGAGAAGGTTGTTAGTCGTTTTCGTTACCTTGTGGTTGGTCTCGCCACTGGCCTATGCAGGCCCAGAAACGGATTCGGGCGAAGAGATGAAGGAGACAGCTTCTGCCGCGTCTCCGCAGTGGTATGCAGACAGGGAATGGCAATTGAATTCTTGGGCCACATACATTTTTCAGGGCGAAGACTGGACCTCCTTCGATGACAAATACTTGGAAGCCGATCACGGCTGGGGCGGCGGCTTGGATTTCAAATACTTTTTCACGCGCTGTCTCGGAGCCGGATTAGAAGGGTGGGTCGTCGATGCCAAGCGGCACTTTCGCGGCTACGAAGGATTCGAGGTTTTTCACGGCATACACCGCGAAGAGCGCCGCGCAGTGGGTGCTATCCTGGGCACTCTGACCCTTCGTTACCCGATAGCGTCCAGCCGGTTCGCGCCCTACCTATTCGCAGGTGCCGGGGCCATATTCGGCGGTGGTGAACAGGCTAGCATTGTCCAGACCATCTTCCCGCCCATGGCGAAAACTTTGCCCGGCAATGATCGGGTGGAGGCAATCGGCCAGTTTGGGTGCGGCATTGAAGTCCGCCTCACCCCATACATTGGCTGGATGAACGACTTTAGCTGGAACATCGTTGGCGACGGGGACTCCATTTTTGGAATGTTCCGGAGCGGCCTCACTGTCGCATTCGGCCGAAGCACATTGACTGAACCTCGCACCGATATGGGCAAAGAGTCGAAGCAGATAACATCATTGCCCGAGCATCAGTGGTACGCGGATCGGGAGTTTGACTTCAGTTTTTGGGGCACATACCTCTTCGCAAACGAAAGCTTGATACAGCTCACGCGCACTTACCTGGAAAGCGAGGACGCCTGGGGCGGAGGTGTGGACTGCAAATACTTTTTCATGCGCAATTTTGGAATCGGTTTAGAAGGCTGGATGGTGAATGCCCAACGCCTCACCTTCGACCGTAGTCCGAACGGCACATTTCTCTTTGGCGAAAAGAGCCGCGCAATCGGCGGTCTGCTGGGCACGCTCACGGTTCGTTTCCCGATATTATCCACTCGACTTGCGCCTTACGCATTTGCTGGCGGCGGGGCCATCTTCGGTGGTGGCGAACGGGACCGGTATGTTCGCCAGATTGGGAGATTTGTGCACAGCGGCAGCCAGACCGAGGCAATCGGTCAGTTTGGCGTCGGTATGGAAATTCGCTTTACGTCGCACATTGGCTGGATGAGTGATTTCAGCTGGGACATTGTCCGTGGCGGGGAGTCGGTTTTCGGAATGGCTCGGAGCGGCCTGACTCTCGCGTTCTGAGAACTAGAAGCTTGGAAAGCAACGCAAGGGCGTCGCACTCCGAACGCGTTACACCCGAAATGAAGAGGCGTCCTCGCTTCGCTTTCATCGCCGGTTGCAGCGGAAGTGCCGCGGTTCGCCCCACTCGTGTGCAATGCGCTGAGGACAGCGCACACTACACCTTGCGAAGCGCTCACCGCGCACGAAATTACTCTATGTCGTTTGCCGAAACACTCGACAATCTCGCCCTGAGAAAATCGCTGCTCGTGCGGCGATTCGAAAACCTCATCGCGCCCAAATCCGACTCGGAATTGCAAGCGATGGCGGAAACGTCCAGCGCGCTGACCCGGCAAAATTTCGGGCGCACGATGCGGTTGTTTGCCCCGCTTTATTTGTCGAACGAGTGCGTCAACAATTGTCGATACTGCGGTTTTTCGCGCGATAATCCAATCCTGCGCGTTACGCTGACGGTGGATGAAGTGGTGACGGAAGCGCGTCATCTGTCGCGTGCTGGATTTCGACAGGTTCTTCTCGTGGCAGGCGAACATCCGAAATTCGTTAGCCCCAATTATCTGTCTGATTGCGTCCGCGCGCTCGCGCCAGATTTTCCGTCGATCTCGATCGAGGTCGGCCCGATGGAGACTGATGATTATATTAGAATTGTCGATGCTGGCGCGGAAGGGCTGGTTGTTTATCAGGAAACGTACAACCGCGGTGTCTATGCGGAGATGCACACCGCCGGGCCGAAGCGCGATTTCAATTTTCGGCTCGATTGCGCGGAGCGCGGTTACGCCGCCGGTTTTCGCCGGCTCGGCATCGGCGCGCTGTTCGGTTTGTCGCGCTGGCAGGACGAAGCGGTCGCGCTGGCAGCGCACTTGGAGTACCTGCTGAAACATTGCTGGCAGGCGCAAATCAGCGTAAGTCTGCCGCGATTGCGCCCAGCGGCCGGCGGATTTCGCCCGCTTTTTTCAACGAGCGATCGCGAGCTGGCGCAATTGGTCTGCGCGTTACGAATCACGTTTCCGCAGGTCGGGATCGTTTTAAGCACGCGCGAGCGCGCTTCGCTGCGCAACGCACTCATTCCGTTAGGCGTGACGATGATGAGCGCCGGCAGTCATACCGAACCGGGCGGCTATACCCATCAGGGCAGCGAACATCTCCATCACACCGTGCGCGGCCGGATCGTGGCGCCCGAGTTTCAAGACGGCGAAGACCAGCTCGCCACCGGTCAGTTTGAGATCAGCGACGAACGGTCGCCGGCTGAGATCACAGCTCTATTACGCCAGCGCGGATTCGATCCGGTTTGGAAAGACTGGGACCAGGCGCTGTGCGGCGTGTGAAGAAAACGTTCAACTCCGAAAGCTTTCGCGAGCAGGCAGTCCAACCCGCCTCCGCCGTAGCGAGCGCTCAACTCCGAAAGACTTCGCGAGCAAGCGTCCAACGCCCAATGCCAGACCGCATCTGCGTGGGGCAAATAGGTGACAATGATAGGAATTGCCGGGTGCGGGTTTGGGACCTACACCCGACAATATGAATAGTGTTTGTTACGCTGAGTTGTCCTCAGCTTGTCCCAAGCTTGCGACGGGGGCACAACGCCGTTAGAAAAGGAGAGAGATGGAATCCGCAGCGGCATTGGAATTTTTGCCGGCCGTGGCGACGCCGAGTCTCTCGCGCGATTCGCTGGTCGTGTCGATCCACGATCTGGCGCCGTCGAATCGCGCGGTGGTGGAGCAGATGCTGGCCGCGCTTGCGAAGAGCGGCATCCGCGCCTGTTCGCTCCTGGTCGTGCCGGATTACCATCGTCAAGGTCGCGCCACGCAAGATCGACCATTCGTTTCCTGGTTGCGCGATCTCGAAGCACGTGGGCACGAGATCGTGATTCATGGCTATTTTCATCAACGCGAACGCCGGGGCGATGAAACGATCCGTGAGAAATTCCTTACTCGCTTTTACACCGAGGACGAGGGCGAGTTTTACGATCTCGATTACGAAGAAGCGTTGCGGCGGATCTTGGCGGCGCGCGATGAATTTCGCGGGATCGGTCTAAAGCCGCGCGGCTTTGTTGCCCCGGCGTGGTTGCTCAGTGCCGAGGCCGAGCGGGCCGCATGTGACGCCGATTTGGAATACACCACTCGCCTGCGCACGGTGCGCGACCTGCGATCGGGCCAGGATTTCGCCGCGCCATCGATTGTCTATAGCGTGCGCAATCATTGGCGACGCGCCGTTAGCCGTAGCTGGAATGCTACGCTGTTTCGCGTGCTCAAACGCAAACCGCTTTTGCGAATTAGCATTCATCCGCCCGATTATTCTTACCCGACCATTTGGCGGCAGATTGTCGATGTTATTGAAACGGCTGCTCCTTCCCGGATGACTACGACTTATCAGGACTGGATTGCCGAGCAACGGTTGCGACGCGGGATTTAGCCATGAGCAAATGCGATTTGCACATCCATTCCCGCTACAGCGCACGCTCGGAAGAATGGCTTTTCCGGCGGCTGGAATTGCCCGACAGCTATTCCGATCCGCGCGAGTTGCATCGACAATTGACCGAGCGCGGGATGGATTATGTCACGATCACGGACCACGACACGATCGAGGGCTGCCTTCATATTATTGATCTTCCTAACACGTTTATTAGTGAACAAGTTACGACCTATTTTCCGCAAGACCCGTGCAAGGTTCACTTGCTTGTCTGGGGTATTACCGAGAACCAGCACAACGATATTGCCATCGTGCGCGACAACATTTTCGCCCTCCAACGCTACCTGCAAGAGGCGCAGATCGCACACGCCGTCGCCCACCCGCTTTACAGCATCAATGGCAAGCTCAACGCGTCGCATCTGGAGCAGCTGATCCTGCTCTTTAAACATTTTGAAGGGATCAATGGTTTGCGCGATGCCCTCTTAAGCGACCTGGCGCAAAACCTCTTCAGTTCGCTCACACCGGAAAAGATCGACAAGCTGGCGAAGAAACATCAGCTCGCGCCGACTCATTCCGAGCCGTGGAGGAAAATTTTCATCGGCGGTTCGGATGATCACGGAGGCCAGTTCCTCGCGTCGGCTTTTACCGAAACGGCACCGACGAGTTCGCCGCGCGAGTTTCTCGCACAAATCCGCGTCGGCGACTGCACGCCGCGCGGGCAAGGCGGGACTCCCCTCGCCCTTTCCCACGGCTTCTACAACACCGTTGGTTGTTTCATTCAGGATCGGTTTCACGAAAAACTCGGGCCGAGCGCGGCCCTGCTGGAGCAGATGTTCTCGCGGTTCATGGAAGGACGCGACCCGACGGAGTTCACGCTCGCGGAGAAAGCCAACTTCATCGCACAAGGCGTTTTATCAGGGAAGATTTTTGATCTGGTTAAGCCGGCCAACGTTTCGCTCTGGAAAGAATTGTCCGGCTATTTCCAACGGCCCGAAGTGAAAGCGAAACTGGCGGAGGAAATCAGCGCGGTTGCCGAACCGGAGCGACGGGCATTTCTCATGGCCAACATGGTCTGCGAACAATTGGCTTTTCGGTTCTTCAAAAAATTCGTCCAGCAAATCGGGAGCGGGAACCTGGTTGAAAGCATGCAGGCGATCAGCGCGATCGCGCCGATCCTGGTAGTCCTGACGCCCTATATTTACGCGTTTCACAGCCAGGCGCCGTCCCGGCAATGGCTGCGCGGAATCTTTCGCGAGATGACCGGTGAGATTCCGGCCCCGCTGCAAAACAACAAACGCGCCTGGTTTACTGATACGCTGGATGACATCAACGGCGTCGCCACGACCATTCGCAAGATGACTCGCGCCGGCGCGGCCGCGGGAAAGGACCTGGTCGTGGTTGTGTCGCGCAGCGAATTGCAAACCGACAACGTGCCCATCCAAAATTTCAAGCCGATCGGCGAGTTCGAGCTGCCCGAATATGAGCTGCAAAAACTGAGTTTCCCGCCGATCCTGCAAATCCTCGATTACATCCAGCGCGAGAAATTCACCGAGATCATCATCAGCACGCCCGGTCCGGTTGGCCTAACGGGATTGCTCGCGGCCAAGATGTTGAACCTGCAAACCAGCGGCATTTATCATACCGATTTTCCGCAGTACATCCGCATCCTGACCGAGGACAGTTTTCTCGAAAGCATGGCCTGGCGTTACATGCATTGGTTCTACGGCCAGCTCGACACCGTATTCGTTAACTCGGAGGAGTACCGGCAAAGCTGGATCCAGCGCGGGTTCGATCCAGCGAAATTGAAAATCTTTCCACGCGGACTGGAAACGGAACTGTTTCATCCTTCCCGGCGCGATCCGGAGTTTTTCGCGAGGTTCGGGCACGCCAGCAACGGCGAAGTGCGGCTTCTGTACGTCGGACGCGTGTCACGCGAGAAGGATCTCGATCTACTCGCCGCGGCTTATCGCCGTTTGCGCGACGAAGGATTGTCGATCCAACTTTTTGTCGTCGGGCACGGCCCGTATTCGGAGGAGCTTTCCAAGTCGTTGCCGGAAGCGATTTTCACGGGCTATTTGCGTGGAGAAGAATTGGCTACAGCCTATGCCTCTTCGGACATTTTCGTTTTCCCGAGCACGACTGACACGTTCGGCAATGTCATCATCGAAGCTCAGGCTTCGGGGCTTCCGGTCATCGTTTCCGATGCCGGCGGCCCGAAAGAATTGGTCACCGAGAACGAGAACGGACTGATCACCAAATCACATGATGCCGAGGATCTGGCCCGCGCCATCCGGCGACTGGTGACCGATCCCGCGTCGCGCCAGGCGATGGGGAACAGGGCTCGGGAAGGTGTCGTTGATCGCACCTGGCCGGCAGCGTTTCAAAAGTTTTGGGCGCTCACTTCAACTTCGCCACCGGAATAGTTTGAGATGATCAGAGATTCTTCTTCCGCCACTGCGGGATCAGAATGACATCGCCGGCGCGCTGCGACCGCCCGCGCGTTGGCTTGACCATCGGACCACCGCAGTTAGTATCGCCATCGCATGAAAATCCCGGTCTCACTTTTGCTTGGTGCTCTACTCGTCTGTAATGTTGCTTCTGCAATCGGGCAGGAAGCCGTGACCGAGACACCAACCACGCCACGGAGCGAGGAAACGGCGACGGCAGAGCCAACACCAATACCGGCGCCGGCCGAGCGACCAAAGCAAAAAACGAGTCGTAGAAAATCGAGCAGCGGTCTGCGCGATCTGATGACGCGCGAGGAATTCGAGGCAATGGGTCTTGATAAACTAACTCCAGGTGAACTCGAGCATCTGACCTGGTGGATGCAGGGATACCGCCGCGGCGCGGCCAGGAGCACGGCGGCGGAAGGGCCTGCGCTGGCCGCAGCCGGTCAAGCGACGGCTGAAACAGCTGCAGTTGGTGGAGCAGCCGCGCCGGAGCAGAAGAGCAAAATCCATTACCCTTGGCTGGCGAAAAAGCAGCCCATCTATAACCGCGTGAATGGAGTTATGGGGCCGCTCACGGGCCGCAGCATCATCACTCTGGAAGACGGCACGAAATGGCGCCAGGCTAACGAGGAAGACCGCTATCGTCCGCAGATCACAGATCATCCAGCCGCTGCCGTCTTACCGACCGCGTTCGGCTGGAAAATGCGAATCGAAGGAATGCCGGATTTTTATGTCAATCCGGCCAGTGAGTAACCACGAATCAACACGAACAAGCCGCGCCCGCTATATCGGGGTCTGCGTGTTCATTCGTGTCCATTTGGGGTTAGAGCTTGTGTTGCCGCATCGGCCGGCATGAGACGCGCCAGGCCAAACTCCGCGTGAATCACGCGCGCGGCCCGTTCAGCGTTGTTCCCGTCGATGACAACTGCGATTTTGATTTCGGACGTCGAGACCAGCTGAATATTAATGCCCGCTTTGCCCAGACACTCGAACATGCGCGCGGCGACGCCGGAATGCGAGCGCATCCCGATCCCGACAACGCTCAGTTTCGCCACACCGCTGGCAGTGTAGAGCCGGCTCGCTCCGATCTCGCTCACGATCGCCATCAAAACTTTGTGTGCATCTTCCAGTTCGTCCTCGTGGATGGTGAACGAAATATCGGTCGTCCCACTGACGGAGGCATTCTGCACGATCATGTCCACCACGATGTGCGACGCGGCGATCGTGGAAAAGATCCGGCCCGCATTTCCCGGTTTGTCTGGCACGCCCGCGATGGTCAGCTTGGCCTGATGTCGATCCAAACTGATCCCGCGCACCAACACGTCTTCCATACTCGGCGTTTCTTCCTTCGTGATCGTCCCGGCGTCGGGCTTGAAACTGGAGCGGACTTCAAATTCGATGCCGAACTTTTTTGCGAACTCGACCGCGCGCGACTGCATCACTTTTGCGCCGCTGCCGGCCATCTCGAGCAGTTCGTCGTACGCAATCTCGTCAAGCTTCTGCGCTTCAGGAACGACGCGCGGATCGCACGTAAACACACCATCGACATCGGTGAAAATCTGGCAGGCATCGGCATTCAGCGCACCGGCCAGAGCAATCGCCGTGAGATCGGACCCGCCACGGCCTAACGTAGTCGTTTCGCCCTCGGCCGTTTGACCCTGAAATCCGGCGACGATCACGATGTAGTCGTCCTCCAGCAGCTCGAAAATCTGTTTCGGACTGATATTTGCGATCCGCGCTTTGGTGTGGACGCAATCGGTCAAGATGCCCGCCTCCGCGCCGCTGAGCGAGATGGCGCGTCCGCCTGACGCATTCACCGCCATCGCGGTCAAGGCACTCGCCGCGCGCTCGCCCGTCGCCAGCAAACGATCAAGCTCGCGTTTCGCCGGTTCCGGCGCCATCTCGTGCGCGAGCTTGATCAAATCATCCGTCACACCCGCCATCGCCGAAACCACCGCCACGACCCGGCAACCCTCCCTCTGGGTCTCGATCAACCGCTTCGCGACATTCCGAATTCGTTCCGACGTTCCCACCGAAGTGCCGCCATATTTTTGAACAACCAGGCGCATGTCAGACTGGACACTAAATCACGGACGACACAAAGCGGAAACGAGCTGCCGACGACGTAACACAGCCATTTTGCATTCTTGGGACGCGGGCTTCCAAGCCTGCGTGAATGCCCATGCAAACTGCGTTTCCATCGCTCGAAGAAATGACTGCCCGGCCGGATGAACAGATGCCGCGGGCAGCACCCGATACCCGGCCCCCTACATCTTGAAGTAAGCTTCTGAGCCTTGTTCGACAAACTCACAGCGATATCGGAAAGCGGATATCGGATATCGGAAAAGGTCCGAGGCAAACGGCATTCGTTTCTTGGAACTTCCTAGCCGGTCGGAATGTGAAGCTTGTATTTGTGCCAGAGATATAACACCAGCAACGCCCCAAGGATGGAGACGATAATGCCTGCGGGATGAAAGCGCGCACCAGGCCCCGGACGGGAAAAGAGGTGCGTCACCAATCCGCCGACGATTGAACCGACGAGACCGAGCACAATCGTCCAGAGAAGTGTCATGTGCATATGCAGGATTGATTTCGCAACGAACCCCGCAATCAAACCAATGATGATGTACCAAATGAGATGAATCATGTTTTCCTCCTTATCAGATTTCAACACCGACAGCCGAAACGCATATCACGGCGGGCCGCTAAAAAGCGACAAAAAAGACTTTGCTGACCGCGCCCTACCATCCGATCGCGCGCAAGATGTTGTCAATCTTCGCGGGGACAGGCTGGAGAGTGTCGATCTTGTTTTTGAATGGCTCGGGATCTTTCAAACCGTGGCCGGTAACGGTGCAGACGATTCGGCTTTTCTCGGGGATTTTGGCCGACCATTTGAACAATCCGGCGATAGGCGCGGCACTGGCCGGCTCGACGAAAATTCCTTCGTTGCGCGCGAGCCAGAGTTGAGCTTCGAGAATTTCTTCATCGGTGATGATGTCGATCGCACCGTGGGATTCCTTGACCGCGGCGCGCGCCTGTTTCCAGCTCGCCGGATTTCCGATTCGAATGGCAGAGGCGATCGTCTCCGGATTCTCGATCACGCGATTATGATAAATCGGCGCCGCACCAGCGGCTTGGAAGCCGAGCATCGCCGGCAACTTTGTCGATCTTGTCCGAGCATGATACTCACGGTAACCAGCCCAGTACGCAGTGATATTTCCCGCATTGCCGACTGGCAGCAAATGAAAATCGGGTGCGTCACCTAGAACATCAACAATCTCAAACGCGGCGGTTTTTTGTCCGGCAATGCGATCGGGATTGATCGAATTCACGATGGCGAAATCGTCGCGCTCGCCGAGGTCGCGCACGATGCGCAGCGCATCGTCGAAGTTGCCTTCGATGGCGACGATCTTTGCGCCGTAAACGAAAGCTTGGAGCAATTTGCCGGCGGCGATTTTTCCGGCCGGCAAAATCACTGCGCACGGCATTCCCGCTCGCGCCGCGTAAGCTGCGGCCGACGCGGACGTATTTCCGGTCGACGCACAGACAAGGACGCGCGCGCCGCGCGCGATTGCTTTGGAAACCGCCACCGTCATCCCCCTGTCCTTGAACGAACCGGTTGGATTCACTCCTTCGTTCTTGACCAAGACTTCGCAGCCGCGGCCGACGCGCTCACTGAGCCGGAGCGATTGAACCAGCGGCGTGTCCCCCTCGCCCAGCGAGATAATCGGAGTGTTCTCGTTGACCGGCAGAAAATCGCGATAGCGCGCAATTACACCGAGAGTTTCACGCGGGCCAATATTTGTAGGGCAACCGCTCCGGTTCCCAGGCGCGCGGCTTGTAGGCGGAGCGCCCACCCTGCAATTCTCTGCTTCGAAGGAGTTGCCGGACATGCTTGCAAAGGGTGCCTGTATCTCGTTCTTTTAGCAATTCATCGTATGCCTTCGTTGGACCAAGAAACCAAAGTGCGACTCCTCAGGTTGATCCTGGAAAGCCGCCACGCGGATTTGCGCGAGCAAAATCTGAATCGGCAGGGCAAAGGACATTTTCACGTTTCCGGAATGGGGCACGAAGCGCTGGCCGCAGTGTCGATCCAGACGGAGCCGGACGATTACATTGTCGGATATTATCGTGATCGCGGCCTCGTGCTCGGTCGCGGGATGACGACGGGCGAGCTTGGCCTGGAATATTTCGCGAAACGCAACACCGGCAGCGGCGGCCGGCAAATGCCGTCGCACTACAGCAACCGGAGACTAAACATCTGGAGCGTGCCGACCCCAACTGGCTCGCAACTTCTTCCGGCATGCGGCATCGCCTGGGGCATTCAGCTCGATGGCAAAAAAAATCTGGTCGTCACCACAGTCGGTGACGCGGCGACGCGGCAGGGCGACTTTTTTGAGGCGATCTGTTTCGCCAAGGAGAAGAAACTGCCGATGCTGTTTCTGGTCGAGGACAACGGCTACGGCATCAGTAGCCCGACGCGAAAGATCAACCCGCTTGCGCTGGACGCCTTGCAGCCTAACGATTGGCGCCACATCGAGGGGCAAGATGTGGAGCAGGTTCACGATGCTACCGCCGAGGCGTTTCAGAAAATTCGCACCGGCCACGGCCCGATCTTTTTCTGGATCACAATGGAGCGGCTTTCCAGCCATACCAGTTCCGATGATCAAAAACTGTATCGCAGCGTGGCGGAACTGGCCGAAGGCGAGAGGGGCGACCCGCTCAAGTGCTGGAAAGCACAACTGATCGGCGAAGGCCTGCTCACTGAGGAGGAGTTTGCCAAGATCGACCATGAAACGAAGGAGCGTGTTCGTCGGGAATATGCAGAAGCGGAGAAGGCTGAGGACCCATCGGCCAAGGAATTGCTCGTTGAAGTCGCGCGGCAGGAGTCAACGACTCCGGCTCCCGCTACAGAGGAGATCTTGCCGCCAGGCAAATATCGAATTGGCGACACGGTCAATCTAACCTTGCGCGCGGGCCTCAAAGGAGATCCGGGCCGCGTTATCTTCGGCGAAGATGTCGAAGATCCCAAGGGCGGCGTGTTTCGCCTAACGCAAAAGCTTTCGACTGAATTCCCGAAACAAGTTTTCAATTCACCCCTGGCAGAATCGACAATTCTCGGCGTCGCCTGCGGACTCGCTGCCTACGGGAAACGGCCCGTGTTCGAGCTGCAGTTCATCGATTTCATTTATCCGGGGATGAATCAGCTCGTAACCAACATCTCGACCTTGCGGTGGCGTTCGTTTGGGAACTGGAAATGTCCGGCTGTCTTTTATGCGCCTTACGGGGCTTACCTGCCGGGTGGGAGCCTTTGGCACAGCCAGACTAACGAGTCGGTGTTCGCGCATTATCCGGGTCTGAACGTGATCGTTCCCAGTACTCCGGAGGACGCCGCCGGCCTGCTTTGGACGGCAATGCATGGCGAAGATCCAGTGTTGTTTCTTATTCCCAAACACATGTTTTGGGCCGAACGCGAAAGTGCGGAGCCGATCCGGCCAATTCCGTTAGGCAAAGCCCGCGTCGTTCGCGAAGGAAGCGACCTCACATTGGTCGCCTGGGGAAATACGATGGAGAAATGCACGGAAGCGCTGGCCAGGATCGACCGTGGCATCAGCGTCGAATTGATCGACCTGCGTTCGATCGTGCCTTGGGACAAGCGCGCGATCGAAGAATCCCTGCGCAAGACTGGCCGGCTCGTCATCGTGCAGGAGGACGGCGAAAATTGCAGCGTCGGACAGATGATCATTTCAAACGTGACCGGAAACGTCGAGCTCTGGGAGCGTCTCGTTAGTCCACCGGTTCTCGTGAGCAAGCCAAACGTGATGGTCGGTTACAACCCGATTTACGAATACGCCGCGCTGCCCGATGTTGAGCAGATCGCCACCGCTATTCGGCGCTCGGTTTCAGTGACGGCTTTCCGCGCGGAGTCGCCGCGGATGCGCGAAAAAGTTGTCGCCGGCGTCGGTGATGCCGGTCAGCCACGTATGGCCAAAACGGCAGAGCCGGGATCACCGATCCCGGCGACAACGCGGAGGCAAGCGATCACGGTGCCGATTATGGGTGAAGGCATTCGTAACGCGAAGATCGTTTCGCTGCTCAAAAAACCAGGTGATCGGATCGCGCACGACGATGAGCTGTGCGAAGTCGAGACCGATAAAGCGGTTTATCCGATTCAATCCTCGTTCGCCGGCGTGATGGGCGAATGGAAAACGAAGATCGGCGATGTGGTCGAAATCGGGCAGGAACTCGGCACGATTCTCACCGAGGAAGCTGGTGTAGCGGCGGTTGTGCCAACCGCCTTGTCCGACCGTTCGGCGGTTGACACAACCGCCGCTACATCAGCGCGCATAACATCAACAATCGAGCCGGCGCTATCGCCCACGATCACGCGCAAGCTCAGCCGGGTAATTCCGGCCAATCTGCAAATCGACGCGCAATGGGACGCCGTGCGTGAAGCACGGGCAGCGGCCAAAAAGAAGAACGGCAAGAACGCACCGTCGCCGAGTGTGATGGTGGCATGGGCCGTGGTGCGAGCGATGGAAAAACACGCTCCATTTCGGCGTTTGATGCTGGAGGACGACCGCATTGTTGAAAAAGAAGATTTTGATCTTGGGATAGCCGTGGCGCTCGAAGGCGATCGACTTGCGACCGCAATCATAACAAATGCGAACACAAAAAGCTGGGCCAAGTTTGTGACAGCCTACAACGCGGCTCTCGATGTAACGCGTCAGGGCCGAGTCGATGCGATGAACGCCCCTGTGGTCATCACCAGTCTCGGCGGGTTCGGCGTGAAAGCGGGAGCGCCGATCGTGGTGCCGCCATCGGTTGGCACATTATTCGTCGGCACGGCCCATCGCGAGATCGCGCCTAACGGAAATGAAAACGAGACGGCCGAAGTGATCACGCTCTCGCTCACGTTCGATCACCGCGTGGTGAACGGCGCCGGAGCGGCGGCATTTGCCAACGAGGTCCGCAAGCAAATCGAACAGTTTAAGATTCCTTCTGAGCCGAAGCGCGTCACGGCATCGCATTAAAGAGCGGATGGCGGTGGCATTTCAATCGATTCCGGCACCCCGTTAACTGCGTGCCGGAATGACAGTCGCTTCGCGCTGTTCGTCCGTTTGCCGGGGTGGCTCGCTTTTCCGGAAAATCATCCAAACGCCGGCCAGGACGAATGCCGCTCCGACAAGCGACCACGCCGGAAACTTTTCGCCACCGGCCAGCCAGCCGAGCATGACGGCTCCGGGTGGCGTGATCAGTGAGATCGTTTGCAAATTCGTTACCGTCATCCTGGGCAAGAGCCAGTAGAGAAGGAGAAACGTCAGGGCGGAGCCGATGATCGCCAGATAAAGCAGACAGAGGATCGCGGTCGTGCTCCAATGGAATCCCAGTGGATTTCCCTCAGTAACGAACCCGGTCACCAGCAAAGGCACCGTGCCGAAAATCATTTGCCAGGCCGCGATCATCGCCGGCGCCAGTTGAAGCGACCGCGCTTTCAGCAGCACGTTCGAGAATGCGGCCCCGGCTGCTCCCAACACGATGCCGAGCCCGCCCCAGAACGCCATGATTCCGCCGAAATTGAACAGACGCCCACAGATGATGGCCACGCCACCGAGCGCCAGCAATGAGCCAGCGAGCTTTTGCACGCGCATTGGTTCTGCCGGGATGAGCAGATGGGCAAAGACCATTCCGAAAATCGGAATCGTCGCCTGGAGAACAGCAGCCAACCCCGATGAAACGTGCAGCTCGGCCCAAAACAGCAATCCGTAATTCACGGCAAACATCAGGATGCCGGTAAAAGCAAGCAACGCGTAATCGGAGCGACGAACGGGCAACAAGCGGACTCGTCCAATGGAAACGGCAAGAAGGACCAGAATCGCGATCAAAAAACGAATCCCAGCGTAGGAAATCGGCGGCAAATCGCGCAGCCCGATCTTGATCACCAGCCAGGTGGAACTCCACACCACACACAGTGTGAGCCACGCGATCGGTACGCCCCAACCAACTTCGGGGCGCCATTTGTGCTTGGATGTTGTGCTCACGATTTTCATGGTGCACGCAACCATCGCGTCTTGCCTCCAAATCCGCAAAGATCGGACGCGGGACGGTAGTGCTTGTGAGTTGTCAGTTGGCCATTTTGGAAAAGTGGACCAATCGGACTGGCCCTCACTGGCGCTTCGCGTCCGTCTCTCCCGACGGGAGAGACTAACGACGCGGCCTCAGATCTCGCTCTCCGGTTCCTCTCTCCCGCCGGGAGAGACGCACGCGCAAAGCGCGGCAGTGAGGGCAAACTGACAATGAGTAAACACTACCACGCGGGACAGAACCACGAAGATTCTCCTTGCCCTGCCGTTGGTGGTTCATTAAACCCAGTGCCGGAAACCCTTAACATCTATGAAATCACTTCTGAAACTCTCACTCAGCGTTGGTTATCTTTCGATTCCAATCCAGACATTGCTCGCCCAAGAACCAACCGCATACACCAGAACTGGAAACGCGCCCGGCCCGGTTTTTTGGATCATCTACGCTGCGGTCCTGCTCTTCATGCTTATAGCGATGTGGAAAGTCTTCACCAAAGCCGGGCAGCCCGGGTGGGCCATACTTATTCCTTTCTACAACCTCTATGTCTTGTGCAAAATCGCAGGTCGCCCGGGTTGGTGGCTCATTCTCTGCCTGATTCCATTCGTTAACTTCATCATCTTCATTATCCTCGATATCGATATTGCTAAAAATTTCGGAAAGAGCGCCGCTTTCGGAATCGGCCTGCTGTTACTTCCGATTATTTTCTTCCCGATACTCGGCTTTGGTAGCGCGCGCTACGAAGGTGCGGCGCCGGTGGCGGTATAGAAACGCCGTTCCGATCCACTTCGGTTCCGCTCTCGCGACTTCGATTACGAAGCTGCCGCTCTGGAGGATCGGCCGTATCGGCGAACCGAATTACGCCGCTTTCTTTTTAGCGGCGGGTTTCCTTGGCTCGAATTCGAAGCCGACTTTGCCTTTGTCCAGTTTTAGATAGGCGGAGAAGGGCCGGCCTTTTTTGGAAATGAATTTGCGCAGAAGATCGGTCTTGCCCGTGGCGATCAATTTTTGCACCTGCTCAGTCGGGATCTCGCGCTGCAAAATGATCTTGCCCACGCGAAAACTGCACGTCTTGGGCGAAGCGACCGCGTTTTCGCAAGCGTAAACGCGCTCCAGGGCGAAAATTTGTCCCTTGTGGCAAATCGGACACAAGCCGATGGCCTCGTGCTTTGACTTGTCGATCTTGATCTCGCCGTTCAATCCGTTCTCGCCGAAATCGAATTGCGGTTTCTTGTCTTCGCCGAGCTTGACCACGGCTTCGAAGGCGCGGCCCATTTTGCTGCGAAAACCGTGCAACGGACCGACGCGCCCTTTGCTCAACAATTCCGCTACTTCGTCGGGCGTGAACTGCCGCGAGGCCATCGTCTTCCACATCAGCCAATCGCAATTCTTACACCGAAACGTTTTGTAATCTTCCTTGATCGGCCCACCAGCGCAGTTGGGGCATTTCGCGTCAATCGTGGCGTATTCGCCGTGTATTTCTTCGCCACGGAAGTTTCGGACTTTCTCGACGATCTCCCGCGTGAGATGGCGGATGTCGTTCATGAAACTTTGCCGGTCTAATTTTCCATGGGCCATTTCTTTCAAGCGATATTCCCATTCGCCGGTTAGCTCCGGGGTGGATAGAGCATCCGTCTGTAGATTCCGCAACAGCGTGATGAGCGACAGCCCCTTTGCGCTAACGACTAACTCTTTGCCTTTGCGCTCCACGTATCCGTCGGCGATCAGGCCTTCGATGATCTGCGCGCGCGTCGCGGGCGTGCCGAGGCCGCGTTCCCGCATGGCTTCACGCAGTTCTTCGTCCTCGACCAGTTTGCCTGCGCCTTCCATCGCGGAGAGGAGCGTCGCTTCATTGAAACGGGCCGGCGGATTCGTTTCGTTAGGTTTAATCTCAATCTTGAGCACTTTCGCGGATTCGTTCGACTTCACCGACACAACCGCCTCATCGGCGACGGCCGCTTCCTTGCCGTAAACGGCGAGCCAGCCAGGATCGACAATCACTTTGCCTTCGGTCTTGAATGGCTCGCCTTCGACGCGGGTGATGCGAGTCGTGACTTCGAACTGCGCCGGCGGATAAAAAACGGCAATCGTTCGCCGCGCCACCATATCGAAGATTTTGCGCTCGAATTCGTCGAGATGAACCGACGACTCGCCGGTGGGAATAATGGCGTGGTGATCGCTCACCTTGGCGTTGTTGAACACGCGCTTAGTCGGTGCGACCCAGTCGCTCCGCAGCGCTTTTTCGGCATGCTTTGCCAGCGTCTGGTCCTCGAAACTCGACATTACTTTTCGGACCTGCGCCAGATTATCTTCCGGCAAATAGCGCGAATCGGTCCGCGGATAAGTGAGGACCTTATGGCGCTCGTACAACGCTTGGGCAAGTTGCAGCGTGCGCTTGGCGCTGAGGCCGAATCGGCCGTTTGCTTCGCGCTGAAGAGTTGTCAGATCATAGAGCAGCGGCGAGGCTTGGGTCGTTGGCTTCTTCTCTTCCGTGATTACACCCGTCTTACCGGCGCATTTCCGTTCAATCACTTCCGCCCTGGCCCGGTCCCAAATCCGTTCCGCCCGCGCATCTTCGTCGTCGCCTTTTTTGAAATTTTCATCAAACCAGCGCCCCGGGTAATTTCCAGCCTGCACTTCGAATTCGCCATGGACCTCGAAATACGGGCGAGGCTTAAACGAGCGAATTTTCTCTTCGCGCGCCGCCAGGATGGCCAGCGTAGGCGTTTGCACGCGACCCGCGGCCGTCTTTTGAAAACCGCCCGTGCGCGAGTTGAACGAAGTCAGGGCGCGGGTGGCATTGATCCCGACTAACCAATCGCTCTCCGCCCGTGAAAGCGCGGCATCGGCCAGCGGCTGCATCTCTTGCTCGGAGCGAAGATGTTCGAAGCCCTCGCGAATTGCCTCTGGTGTCATCGATTGCAACCAGAGCCGGCGCGTCGGCTTTTTCGTGCCGGTCCAGCGGATGGTGTTACGAAAAATCAGTTCCCCTTCGCGGCCGGCGTCACACGCGTTGATGATCTCGGTCACGTCCGGTCGTTTGATCAATCGCTTGAGCACTTGCAAGCGCGTCTGGTTTTTTTCGATCGGAGCAAGATCGAAATGCTTCGGCAGCACCGGGAGGTTTTCCAGGTTCCATTTACCCCGCTTCACCTCTGCGCCTTCCGGCGGAACGATCTCGACCAAATGCCCCACCGCCGATGAAATCACGTAGCGATCGTTTTCGTAATAATCCTTGTCGTGATGGAACTTCCCCAAAACGCGAGCCAGATCGCGCGCCACACTCGGCTTTTCCGCGATGATAAGGGATTTCGACATACAAGGGGCTGCAATCGAAGCGCAGTTTTAGCGCAATTGCAAATTTCCCAAGCAAGTTACGGGCGAGATATGAAATTAAATTGTTAGCCCAGTTTAACGAAGTATTTGCCGGGCAACTGCTTGACCAGCCGTTTCAATTCCAACTGGAGGAGCGCGGAGGAGACGCTGGCGCTGGGCAAGCCACTCCCGGCCGCGATTTCGTCAATCGCCGTCTCAGTGGCCTCAATGGCGTCAAAGACCCGGCGTTCCTCGTCTGAAAGCGGAGGCAGTTCCCGTGCGGCCGCTTGCGGAAGCGGCCTCCGTCCTGGCAGCAGAATTTGCAGATCCTCGAGAATATCGCTCGCGTCCATCACAAGCTTGGCGCCTTGTTGGATCAGGCGGTTAGATCCCATCGCGCTGGGCGCGTTGATGTGGCCCGGCACGGCGTAGACTGAGCGCCCTTGCTCCAACGCCTGGGCAGCGGTGATGAGGGCACCGCTGTTCAATCCAGCTTCGACCACCAAAATCCCCTGGCTCCAGCCCGAGATGATCCGGTTCCGCATCGGAAAGGTTTGTCGGTCGGGTTCGATCTCCATTGAAAATTCGGAGACAACTGCGCCATGACCATCGCGAATTTTTTCCGCCAGGGCTCGGTTCTCCGGCGGATACAACTTCGACAATCCCGAGCCGATCACGGCAATCGTGCGGCCCTTGGCTGCCAGCGCGCCTTGATGTGCGGCCGTGTCGATCCCGCGCGCCAGACCGCTTACGACCGTCAGGCCAGCATAGGCAAGTTGATAGGCCAATTTTTTGGCCGACTCCGTTCCGTAATGCGTGGTGCGTCGCGCACCGATGATTCCGATGGCGTGTTGATCGCGCTCGGCAATCTCGCCCCAGACATAAAGGACAATCGGGGGCGCGTGAATTTCTCGAAGCGATTTCGGATACGATGGGTCCTCCTGCGTGATAACGGTGGCGCCAAAATCGCTCACCCGTTTCAGCTCGGCCGCAAGATCAACAGTCGATTCCCAGTTAGAAATTTGATCCGCGACCTCGCTGCCGATTCCTTCCACCTGGCGCAGCTCGCTCCGTTTCACCGTGAGGACGCGCTGCGGTTCCTTGAAAACTTCGAGCAGCCTCCGCAACCTCACCGGCCCGACCGTCGGCAGCATGTTCAAAACGATGCAAGCTTCAGTCGCATCCATATGGCAAGAGTAGGGCAAGCGTTTCGCCCGCCGCGTCGGGCCGGAGCCTCGCGCTACATTAAAACGGGATCTCGTCCTCGCCCGGCTCGGCCGGCGTGGAAGGTTTCGGCGGTGGAGTGGGCCTGCTCGATGGTCGATCTTCACCGCCGGTCTCGGCTGGCCCGCCGCCTCCACCGCGACTACTGCCCAACAGCTGCATCGTTTCGCCGATCACCTTTAGTTTTGAACGCTTCTGCCCCGTCTGCTTGTCGTCCCACGAATCGAGTTGGAGCCGGCCCTCTATAAGAACGGGTCGTCCCTTCTTGAGGTATTCTCCGGCAACTTCCGCTGTGCGGCCCCATAGCGTTACATCCACAAACGTCGCTTCCTCGCGTTTCTCGCCGGCGTCAGTAGTGTAAGAGCGATTCACCGCGATTCCTAGATCGCACACCGCGCTGCCCTTCGGGGTATAGCGCACCTCCGGATCGCGCGTCAGATTTCCGAGTAAAAGAACTTTGTTAAAACTGGCCATGCCTCGCTTTTAACGAATTCACTTGGCTTTCGCCACCTTTTTCGACGCCCGTTCCTTCTTTTCTTCTTTCTCAGGCAGCCGGATATAATTCTGCCGGTATACTTCCGGATCGAGCTTGAATTTCGTGCGTAGTTTCGTGATCAACGGCGGTTCAGCCTGGAAAATGAAATTCACGTAATAGCCCGAATCAAGCGCGCCGGCCACGTAGGAGAACTGCCGCTTATCCATTTTCTGGACGTGCTCAATCTCCGCGCCTTCTTTTTTAAACTCCGACTCCAGCCGGTCGATGATGTCCTTGACGGTATCTTCCGTGCCATGCGCATTAAGCACAAGCAACGCTTCATAACGGTTCTTCATATTTCTTCAGTTTTGTTCGCCCCGAAGACTTCGGGATTGAAATGGTTCATCGCGGAAACAACGCCTTTGTCAATCGCCCATTTCACGGCTTCCGTTGCGCGATCAATTGTCGATCTTACTAACGTTTGTTCTTCCTCAAAAAATCGACCAAGCACGTAATCAACTGATCCTTCGCTCGGCGCGACGCCAATCCCGATCCGTAACCGCGCGATTTCGTCCGTCCCAAACTGAACAATGATCGAGTCCAACCCGTTATGACCGCCGGTACCGCCGCCAAGTCGCAAACGGAGCCGGCCTAACGGCAAGGCAAAGTCGTCCAGCACGACGAGAATCTGCGCCGGTTCGATTTTGAAAAACTGCGCAACCGCCAAGAGCGGATACCCGCTGCGGTTCATGAAACTCATCGGCTTCACCAGCAATATCTCGCCACATTTGGCCGTAAGCGCTTCCCATTTTGCCGATTTCTCCCATGTCGATCCGGCCTGCCCGGCCAGCCGATCGATGGTCATGAACCCGATGTTATGACGGGTTGCCGCATACTCCGGCCCGGGATTTCCAAGGCCTGCGACGAGACGAATTGGCGGACGATCTTCCACGCTGGGTCAATCCGCACTCCGCGATCCGCAATCCACAATCAAACCTATTTCTTCGCCTCTTTTTCCTTTGGCGCGGCCGCCTTCTCTTTTCCAGCCGGTGCCCCCGGCGCGGCCGGTTCGCCTTCGGCCTTTTTCTCCGTGATCACTTCCGGCTCGGTTGCGGTCGCTACGGCCGCGACTGGTTCTTCCTCCACCACCGGAGCAAGGACGGAGAACGCCGTCAAGTCCGGTTGCACCCGAGTCGTAACTCCCGGGGGTAATTGCAAATCGCGGACGTGGATGGAGTCGCCAATGTTTAGCGCCGACACATCGACGACGATGCGATCCGGCAAATCGCGTGGCAGACATTCGATCGCCAGCGCGCGCAAATTTTGCTCCAACAAGCCGCCGAAATTCTTCACCCCATTGGCGGTGCCAATCGTTTCCACCGGCACTTCCGCGTGAATCTTCTCGTCCATGGAGACGGCGTGAAAATCGATGTGCAACACATCGCCGCGGACCGGTGAATGTTGAATTTCCTGAACGAGCGCGAGGCGGCTCGATTGATCGCCGTCGATTTCCAGCTCCACCAGAATGTTCTCGCCCGAGGCGTGACTCAGCATCGCATTGATGTCGCGTTCGGACAGTTGCAGCGGCTGCGGTTTGTCTTTCGCTCCGTAAATAACCGCCGGGACAACGCCGCGCGCCTTTAATTTGCGCGCCGCGCTCCGGCCCGTGGTCGACCGTCGCTCGGCTTTGAGTTTAACCTGTTTTGCCATTTTCTTTCGCTCCGTTCTCGATCTTAAACAGCGACGACACGGACTCGTCATTGTGAATCCGCTTGATCCCCTCGCCCAATAGTTCGGAGACGCAAAGCACCTTGATCGAAAACCCTTCGACGGTGCGCACCGGCGTGCTGTTGGTGGTAATTAATTCCCTGATTTGCGATTTTTGCAACCGGGGAATTGCCACGTCCACCAGCACGGCATGAGCGACACCGGCATAGACATCGAGCGCACCATGCTTTTTCAAAATGCTCGTTGCCGAGGTGAGTGTGCCGGCGGTCTCGGTCAGATCATCGACCAGTAGCACGTCGCAATCCTTCACGTCGCCGATCAGATAAAGCGCCTCGGTTTCGCTCGGGCTCTTGCGTTCCTTGGCCACAATCGCCAGGCCTGCACCCAAGGCATCCGCGTAAGCCGACGCCATCTTCAACCCGCCCAAGTCCGGCGAAACAACCACCGTCTTTCGCGTCAATCGTTTCCGCAGATACTTGATCAACACCGGCAGCGAATAGAGATGATCCACCGGGATATCGAAAAAGCCCTGCACCTGTTGCGCGTGCAAATCCATCGTCAGCACGCGATGCACGCCGGCCGCATTCAGTAAATTCGCCACCAGCTTGGCCGTGATTGGCACCCGCGGCTGATCTTTGCGGTCCTGTCGCGCATACCCGAAAAACGGAATCACAGCCGTGATCCGGTCTGCGCTGGCCCGTCGCGCCGCATCGACCATGATCAGGAGTTCCATCAAATGCTGATTCGTCGGAGGACAAGTCGGCTGCACGATGAAGACGTCATGCCCGCGAATATTTTCTTCGATCCGCACATACGTTTCGCCATCGGGAAAAGATTTCACCGACGCCTGTCCCAGCGGCACCCCGATGTACTGGCAAATTCGTTCAGCCAAATCGCGATTGGCCGTTCCGCTAAAAATCTTCATCTCCGGCTGACGCGCAAACATAATGGGACAGGAGCTTTGCCTCAGTCGCTCTAAATGGCAACAGCAAACGAGTTACCCAGGCGCTGAGAAATCACATTTGCCCGACGGTTGGGAAGCAGTCTGAAATGGAAAGTTTTCTAACCGCGTTCCGAGAAGTCACGGCTGAAGTAGCGCCTTCAGCCTGGGCAATGACAACTTTCGGAGCGATAAGAGATCCCAACGTCGCTTATTCGCCGAATATCCAGGCGGTCACGCAATTTTCGGCGCCTTTACTCCGCATTTGGCGAGGATCTGTTCGACCAACTTCTTCGGCCTCCACGGTCGAAGCATTGGATGGTCATCAAAATATCTGGGCCAGCAAAGAACGTCGCAATAACCGGCCCACGCCGCCTCGATGTACTGGCGGACTTTTTCGAGATTACCGTTACTCAATTTCAGGATGTCCCAGCGCACTCGCTCGGCTTGCGGGCCGGCGTAACTGTTCAGAAGTTCAACCACAGTGGCCTGCTCGCTGTAAGCGAATTCTTTGCCGACGCGCTCGAGCAGTCGATTTTCCAAAATCATCAGCTAAACTCATAAGCATAATATCTGCCACATTCACTGTGATTCACCGTCCTATGCGGCATTTCGTTTTACCGAAACAGAGTCTGAGGTTCGGTTAACCACCACTGCCAAGCGACCAAAAAAAAGACGGGCCCGAATGGCGGGCCCGTCTTCGTCAAACAAGCAATCGCGGCAGGATTATGTTTCGGTCTTGGATTTGCCTTTGCATTCCGCCTTGAATTTGGCGAACTGCTCTTTGGTCAGGACGCCTTCGGCTTCCTTCATGTATTTAGCTTCGCTCGCCTCCGAGCACCCGGCTTTCTGATGCTCAGTCATGATCTTATGCATCTTCGCCTGTTGATCAGACGTGAGGTTCAGACTGGCGAGCGAAACCGAACAGGCCGCCTTACCGTTATTGCCAGCCTGCTTGGTACAACCACCGTGTTCACCCGCGAACACCGCCCCAGTTGCAAACATTCCTGCCACTAGTAATGCAATGAATTTGGTCATATGTGGATCGTAAGACGCTGATTCACGCGACCTTGTTCAAAGATTTCGCGATGACAGCTCAACCTGTTCTCACGCGCTCAGCGGAAAATTCGACGGGATCCTGTCGAAAATAATTTCGTAACTCGGTGTACAATCGTGGATGCTGCGTCCGCAGCATCACCGGCCGCTCGAAGAAAGCCTCGACCGAAACCGCGAAAAATTCCGCCGCATTTGTCGCGCCGTAGGTATTGAGCAGCGTCGGGATTCCAGTTTCCTCGGCCGCGCGCAAAGACGCGAATTCAGTTCGCATTACCTGGCGCCATGCCAGTTGATCTTTACGCGTCACCAGTGCTGGTGTGCCGTCGGCCGCGAAATTTTCGTAGTCGAGCTGGTGCGCGAATTCGTGGAGAACGACGTTCTGTCCGTCTGAAGCGTCGGCCGCGCCGGATTTTACCGCATCCCACGCCAGCACCATCGATCCCATCGTGCGGCCAGTCTCACCCAATCGCGATTGTTTTCCTTCTTCCCAAATTTCCGCAGAAACAGGGCGCCGCTCATCGACCAGATAGGTCGATGGATAAACCAGAATCGTGATCAGCCGTGGAAAATAATCGGTCTTGCGGTGCAACAACAGCAGACATGCCTGCGTGGCAATGGTCACGCGGATCTCGTCAGTGATTTCCAAACCGGCGCATCCTTCAAAGCCTTTGTCAGCCAGGAATACCTGAATGTGCCCGAGAAGTTCGGTTTGATCGGTCGCTGAGAGTCGCGCGAAAAACGCAACGTTACGCTTGATTGTTCGGAGCCACTCGTTCGGAAACGGCCGCGCCTTCAACTGTTTCCGACGTCGATCTGTTAGGAATCCAAAGAGCACCGGCTAAGTGTATCGTTCCTGGAGCGGCGGTCTACCTGCCTTCGCCGTAGTTTTGCGAAGGCTGATGACCGTCCGACAGCGTAATTGCGTGTGACATGAGGTCAGCCCTTTGAGAGCATAAACCCACTGACCTAACGTTCCGCGGGCAGAAATAGTAAGAGATTTCTCGACTACGCTCGAAATGACAAGGCGCCGTTCTTGGCCTCGACGTGGACGGTTTGGCCTTCGCGGACCTTGCCTTCCAAAATGTCGATCGAGAGCGGGTCGAGAATTTCTTTTTGAATGGTGCGCCGGAGCGGGCGCGCGCCGTAAACCGGATCGTAGCCTTCCCGGGCAAGCAGCGCTTTCGCTGCGTCGGACAACTCGAGCGTGATCTTTTGTTGCTCGAGTCGCTTCGACAATCGGCGCAGTTGGATTTCGACGATCTTCTTCAGGTCATCCTCGCTCAACCGATCGAAGATGATGATCTCATCGACGCGATTGAGAAATTCCGGACGAAAATGCGCGCGCAACGCATCCATGACCAGACGCGATCTGGCTTCGCGCGATTCTTCCTCGGTAATGAATTGCGAGCCGATGTTCGAAGTCATGATGATGACCGTGTTTTTGAAATCGACCGTGCGCCCCTGCCCGTCCGTAATCCGGCCATCATCGAGCACTTGGAGAAGGACATTGAACACGTCCTGGTGCGCTTTTTCTATCTCGTCGAAGAGCACGACCGAATACGGCCGGCGCCTGACCGCTTCGGAAAGCTGGCCGCCTTCCTCATAACCGACGTATCCCGGCGGCGCGCCGATCAAGCGCGCCACAGTGTGTTTCTCCATGTACTCGCTCATATCGACCCGGATCATCGCGTTCTCGTCATCGAATAAGAATTCCGCGAGAGCGCGCGAGAGCTCGGTCTTGCCGACGCCGGTTGGTCCGAGAAAAATGAACGAACCGAGCGGACGATTCGGGTCCTGTAAACCGGCGCGCGCGCGCCGCACCGCATTGGCAACCGCTTTGATCGCTTCATCCTGGCCAACGACACGCTGATGTAAATGCTCTTCGAGTTTTACCAATTTCTCGCGCTCGCCTTCCTGCAATCGCGAGACCGGGATGTGCGTCCAGCTCGAAACCACTTCCGCAATGTCTTCCTCGGTCACTTCTTCGCGAAGGAGCGATTTCTTGGCCTTCGCACTTTTCGCCGTGGCCTCCGCCAATTTCCTTTCCAACTCGGGAATCCGTCCGTACTGAAGCTCGCTCGCTTTGGCCAATTCACCGCGGCGGGTGGCGCGCTCAAGCTCGGTCCGGAACCGATCGAGTTCTTCTTTCCATTTTCGCTGCTCATCAATGAGCGCTTTCTCTTTTTGCCATTCCGCTTTCAGTGCGTTCGATTTTTCCTTCAGCTCGGCCAATTCTTTCTCGAGTTTTTTCAGTCGCTCCTTGCTCGCGGGATCTTTTTCTTTCTTCAGCGCCTGCCGCTCCATCTCGTGCTGCATGATCTCGCGTTCGATCACGTCGATCTCGGTCGGCATGGAATCGAGCTCGATCTTCAAACGTGAGGCCGCTTCATCGACCAGATCGATCGCTTTGTCCGGCAAAAACCGATCGCTGATGTAGCGATGCGAGAGCACGGCCGCGGCGACGAGAGCGGCATCGGTAATGCGGACACCGTGATGCACTTCGTAGCGTTCTTTCAATCCGCGCAAAATCGCGATCGTGTCTTCCACGCTCGGCTCGTTCACCATCACCGGTTGAAATCGCCGTTCCAGCGCGGCGTCTTTCTCGATGTATTTGCGATATTCATCGAGCGTTGTCGCGCCGATTGTGCGCAGCTCGCCGCGCGCCAGCATCGGTTTGAGCATGTTTGAAGCATCGACCGATCCTTCCGCAGCGCCGGCGCCGACGATGGTATGCAGCTCGTCAATGAACAGGATGACTTGACCTTGCGAATCGGTCACTTCTTTCAAAAAGGCTTTGAGCCGATCTTCGAATTCGCCGCGAAACTTCGCTCCCGCGATCATCGCGCCAATATCCATCGCGATGAGGCGTTTATTTTTCAGCGATTCCGGCACGTCGCCGGAAATGATTCGACGGGCCAGACCCTCGACAATCGCGGTTTTGCCAACACCAGGATCGCCAATGAGCACAGGATTATTTTTGGTGCGACGTGACAACACCTGCATAATCCGGCGGATCTCATTGTCGCGGCCAATGACCGGATCAATTTTCCCCCGCCGCGCCAGCTCGGTCAGATCGCGTCCGTATTTCTCGAGCGTCTGATATTTGCCTTCCGGATTTTGATCCGTCACTCGTTGCGAGCCGCGCACTTGTTGCAACGCCTGCATCAGCTTGTCGCGCGTCACGCCGAATTCTTTAAATAATTTTGCCGCCGGAATCCCGCTTTGCGGGACCGAACTCAGCGCGAGCAAGTAATGCTCTGCGCTGGTGAATTCGTCCTTCAACTTCGACATCTCCTTTTCCGCGCCATCGAGAACGCTGCGGAGTTCATTCGACAAACGAAGATCGACCGCGGCACCGTGAACTTTCGGGCGCTGGTCAAGCTCGCTCTGCAATCGCTCGCGCAGCCGATCAATCGGGATGCCGATTTTTTCCAACAGCGGCCGGGTGATTCCTTCGCCCTGATCGAGTAACGCGGAGAGAAAATGTTCGTTCGTAATTTCCTGATGATTCGATTGCGACGCCAGATCCTGCGCCGCTTGCAGCGCCTCCTGCATCTTCTGCGTGAACTTATCGATGCGCACCTTACAAAGTTAGCGATGGCCTGCGCTGACGCAAAGAAGGCTTTTATCGCCTCGCCGCACTATTTACAATTCGGCTGTGGCTGAAGAGACACGCTCCCTCTGGGAACAATTCGATTCAGAAGTCGAGCCGTGGCGGCGTGGACGCATCATGCTTCCTGGCATTGCCGTTTTTTACCTCGTCGCGCAGTCCCCTGATCCTCGCGGCGTCCTTATTTTCCTTTTGACCTGTCCGGCAAAACCGACTTACCTAAGCGGCCAGCACTGTAGTTAACAACAGCCGTGGACCTCAAAGACATCAAAGCCATCATCGATTTGATGAAGGAGAACGATCTCGCCGTCTTCGAAATGGAGAAGAACGGCCTCAAAATCAAACTGGAAAAGGGCGTGGGCGCTAGCGCTGGACCAATAATCGTTGCGCCGACCGCGCCTCAGGCAGCCGTCGCGCCGGCCGCGCCCGTTGCGGAACCGCCAGGCCCGCCGCTCAAGGAGATCGTATCGCCAATGGTGGGGACGTTCTATCGGGCGGGCGCGCCCGATGCCGCGCCGTTTGTCGATGTCGGAGCACAAGTCACTGAGGACACAGTGGTCTGCATCATTGAAGCCATGAAAGTGATGAACGAAATCAAAGCGGAAACGAGCGGCGTCATCGCCGACGTGGGGGTCGAAAACGGCAAGCCGGTACAGTTCGGGCAAGTCCTCTTCCGCGTGCGATGATCGCGATGTCGAAAGCGAATTGTAGGGCAGGCGCATGACCTGCCCCCGCGCGCTGGTGACTCAGCAGGCGAGGCGCTTGCCTACACCAAGCGCAGTGGTTGCCTTACAATGTTCCGATGTTTGAAAAAATTCTGATCGCTAATCGCGGAGAAATTGCGCTGCGGATTATCCGCGCTTGCAAGGAGCTGGGCATTCGCACGCTGGCGGTTTACTCGGAAGCGGATGTCGATTCTCTCCATGTCCAACTGGCCGATGAAGCAATCTGCATCGGTGCCGCGCCCAGTTCGGAGAGTTATCTGAAAATTGACCGAATCATGAGCGCCGCCGAGATCGGCGATGTCGATGCCATCCATCCCGGGTATGGCTTTCTAGCCGAGAACGCGCATTTCGCGGAGGTGGCCGAGAGCTGCAAGATCAAGTTCATCGGCCCGGCTGCGCATGCGATGCATTCCATGGGTGACAAAAACATGGCGCGGCTCTGCGCCAGGAAAGCCGGTGTGCCGATTACCCCGGGCAGCGATGGGATTGTGGCTGATGAAAAGGAAGCCGCGAAGATTGCGAAGAAGATCGGGTACCCGGTCATGATCAAAGCCGCCGCGGGCGGGGGCGGACGCGGGATGCGGGTGGCGCATAACGAGCCGAGTCTCATCACCGGCTTTCATGCCGCGCGGCATGAAGCGGAAAAAGCGTTCGGCAACGGCGACGTGTACCTCGAAAAGTTTGTCGTTACCCCACACCATATTGAGTTCCAGATCATGGCCGACAGTCATGGCCACATCGTTCATCTCGGGGAACGCGATTGCTCCATTCAACGGCGGAACCAAAAAGTAATTGAAGAGTGTCCTTCCCCGTTCATGACGCCAGCGCTTCGGAAGAAAATGGGCAATGCCGCGATCAAGCTGGCCAAATCGGTCAGATACGAAAACGCCGGCACGATCGAGTTTCTGGTCGATCAGCATCGGCATTTTTATTTCATGGAGATGAACACGCGAATCCAGGTGGAGCACACCATCACGGAAGAAGTTTACGGGTGCGATCTGGTCAAGGAGCAAATCCGGATCGCGGCCGGCGAACCGCTTTCGGAGCACGTTGCTCACGCCCAACCGCGTTCGCACGCGATTCAATGCCGGATCAACGCGGAAGATCCAGCCAAGGATTTTCAGCCCTCGCCCGGCCGGATCGATTTTTACTACGCGCCCGGCGGACGCGGCGTACGCATCGATTCGCATGTTTACACCGGCTACACCGTGCCGCCGTATTACGATTCGTTGATCTCGAAACTGGTAACGGTGGGCGCGAATCGTCGGAACGCGATTGAACGAATGCGCCGTGCGCTCGACGAATATTACATCACCGGAATCAAGACCACGGTACCGTTCCACGCCGCTATCATGCGCAATGGCGATTTTCGCGCGGGAAATTACGACACCGGTTTCGTCGAGCGCGTGATGAATTCGGAGAGTTTCCAGCTTGTTCCGCCCTCCGCGCGCTTGCATGAATAGATGTCTGTAGCGGCCCCGAACGCTTTCGGGGTCGCCGTTTCCGAAAAAGTTTGCGACGCCCACAGAGCGCCGCTAGAGCACAGCGCAGAAAGTCTTATGCGGTCCTTACGCGAATGTCGTCTCTACGGGATCATTGATCTCGGTTACATCGACCGTCGCGAGTGCAGCCGCATCGCTGACGAAATGATCCAGGGTGGAGTCGATCTCATTCAACTGCGCGGAAAGACAAACTCGTTCGACGAACTGGTCGATCTTGCTGCGCAGCTACACGAGGTCACGTTTCCCGCCGCCATTCCGCTCATCGTGAACGATCATGCCGAGATCGCCACCAGAGTTCACGTCGAAGGCGTGCACGTCGGTCAAGACGATGATTCGATCGCAGTCGCGCGTGAGAAAGCAGGCCGACCCATTCTCGTTGGCAAATCGACCCACAGTCTCGAACAAGCCCGCGCCGCGCCGCGCGAAGGCGCCGATTATATCGGGTTCGGCCCAATTTTTGCCACGCCGACCAAGCCGGACTACGCTCCGATTGGTCTGGGCGACATCAGTCCAGTGCACAACGATGTCGGCGTCCCGATCTTCTGCATCGGCGGAATTAACATCGATAATTTGCAAAGTGTGATCGACGCCGGCGCGCATCGCGTGGTGATGGTTTCGGCCTTGCTCAAAGCCCATAGCATTGTTGATTACGCCCGTTGCGCCACCGACATGCTGGCGTGAATGACGAATGACCGATGACGAATGACCAAGGAATGACGAAGCCCGAAAGTCCCGGCGACGATTCCTACTGGGCCGACGAGACCACGTTACTTGCGAGAGAAGAGCCGGATGCCAAACCGGTTTACGATTTGGAGGAACGCACGGCCCGATTCGGTGAAGCGATAATTGACTTTGCCAAGAAGATTCCGGTGGGATCAGTCACCGAGAGAATCATTAGCCAGCTGGTTGGCGCCGGGACGAGCGTGGGCGCTAATTACGACGAGGCCGACGATGCAGTGTCCAAGAAAGAATTCCTGAAGTGTATCGGCACATGCAAAAAAGAAGCACGTGAGAGTAAACATTTCTTGCGCATGTCTGCTCGGGCCGTTCCCGAGCTGAAATCTCTAGCGCGCGACCTATGGCTCGAAGCCAGGGCACTGCACTTGATCTTTTGCAAGATTTGGAGAAGCGGCAAAAAAAATTCGAACTTCGACACCCGTCATTAATTCGTCATTCGCCATTCGTCATTCGTCATTCTAACCATGTCTGTTCTGGTTGTTGGTTCCATCGCACTCGACACGGTTAAGACACCGGTGGAAGAACACGCCGACTTGGTCGGTGGCTCGGCATCGTACGCGGCGTTGAGCGCGAGTTTTTTCTCGCCAGTGCGCCTCGTCGGAGTCGTGGGCCACGATTTTCCCGCGTCGGAATTCGATTTCTGGAAATCGCGCAAGATCGACAGTGCAGGCGTTCAGCGAGCCAGCGGGAAGACGTTTCGCTGGTCGGGCGAATACTCGTGGGACTTCAACACGCGCGAAACTCGCTCGGTCGCCCTCAACGTGTTCGAGACGTTCAAGCCGGCGTTGCCAGATTCGTATCGCCAGACCGATTTCGTTTTGCTCGCCAATATCGCGCCGTCGTTGCAAGCCCACGTCCTCGACCAAATGGAGCGGCCGCGCTTTGTCGTGGCCGACACGATGGATCTCTGGATTGAGACGACGAGAGGTGATCTCGATGCGCTCTTGCCGCGGGTCGATCTCCTGATCGTAAATGACAGCGAAGCACGTGAGATGACCAAGGAAACCAGCTTGATCAAGGCGGGGAGAAAAATTCGAAAATTTGGGCCACGATACGTCGCGATCAAAAAAGGTGAACACGGCGCATTGCTTTTCGGCGACGGTGATGAGTTTTTCAGTTGTGGCGCATATCCGCTGGAAGACATTCACGATCCGACTGGCGCGGGCGACACATTTGCCGGCGGAATGGCCGGCTATCTCGCCGGCACGGTGAAAAAAGTGCACTTCAATGATCTTCGCAAAGCCATGATCTACGGCAGTGTGCTTGCCAGTTTTTGCGTGGAAGCGTTCAGTCTGGAACGTTTGCGCAAGTTGACGATCAAAGAAATCAATCAGCGCTACGAGATGTTTAAGCTGATGAGCCAGTTCGAGCTCCCGGCCTAGAATCGCGCGCCAGAATTGCGATCCATTTGCCGCGCCGGCGGATTTTGACGATGTCGATGCGGTATTGCTGAAGCCCGCAGACGATTTCTTGTTCTTGTGCGCGCAAGATGCCGGAGAGGATCAGCCATTTCGCGCACTTGAATTTTGGCAGCAGTTCGATCAGCAATTCGCTGAAGAGATTCGCGATCAAAATGTCGATCCGGCCCGGCGGCTTCCAGAAACGAGCGTCACCAAACAGAAATTGCACTCCATGCAATTTGTTAGCGCGCAAATTGGCTCTCGCAGTGGAGATCGTTATGGGATCGATATCAATCCCGACGACCTCGCCCGCGCCGAGCTTCCTCGCCGCGAGCGCGAGAATTCCACTGCCGGTGCCAAGATCGACCAGGGACCAACCCGGCCTCCAGCCGCGCGCCAATTGCTCAAGCAAGCGTAGCGACATCGCGGTCGTCGCATGCTCTCCAGTTCCGAAAGCTACGCCCGCTGGAATAACAAGGAGCGACGGCTTCCGAGCCGTCGAGGGAAGAGCGCGACGGCTGGGGAAGTCGTCGCTCCTTAATGTCGCCACGATCAGCCGCTTTCCAATCTTGAGTGGTTTGCTTTTTTGTTCCCGCGCAAATCGCCTTAGCCAATCGCGCGAAAGCTTCTCGGCTCTTCCACCAAGCTCGCAGACCAAACGGTGGGCATCGGTTTTCGATGGGCAGGCGATTTCAATCTCGATCCGCCTTCGATCCGGCATCGACGTGATGGAAAGCGAAGAACCAAAGCGTGCCTGCAACGATTCCTCGCGCGTGCTCAGCCACGCTTCACTCGCTCTCCTGCGCCATAGATACATCTTGGTCTTTTAGTAGGACAACCGCTCCGGTGGCCGAGACAGGCGGCGCGCCTGCCTTACAACGGCATCCGGCTTTGCCGGAATTTCGTGCGCCAGGCGCCGACAATTAGCAATTAAAAGGTTGCGTCGCGCGGGGGGTTGGACATTATTTCTGTCCGCAAAATGCGGGTGTAGCTCAGTGGTAGAGCACCTCCTTGCCAAGGAGGACGTCGCGAGTTCGAGCCTCGTCACCCGCTCCAGCCTTCCCTTGGAACGTGGCGCAGAGCGAAGGCTGGAGCGGTGCGCCGAAGCCCTGGCGAAGGCGGACCCTCGGAAACTGCCAAGCTACGGCTGCCAGGCTGTCTCGATGCCATCGCTGTTGACCGTCCGAAAGGCCTTGAAACGAGGCAGATTCTTGAATCCAAATCGCCGACTGCGCGCATCTCACCCTCAAATGAACACTCTAAAACCTCTCTTCCTCGTGTGCATGTTGCTGACCGTGTTGGCCTGGCACGTCATTGGCCAATCGCCCACGGTTACCCCAGACCTCTCCCCCAGCCCCGGGGTTTCTGTCGCGCCCACAGCCGGCGTCTCGCCCAGCCCGACTGCCGAGAGCAAGCTGGAGCGCGCCATTAAGAACAAAGCCAGACACCATTTCGGGGTCACAATCAACGATCACGACGACGATCTTGATCGTTTAGGAAAACACGCCGATGAAATCCCCGCGCTGGTCGTGCCGATCGTGGCCGTCGTGTTTTTGTCGATCTTCGGCGCCCCGGTCTTGATCGTGGCGGTCATTCTTTATTTTGGCTTCTCCAAAACGCGGATGAAACATCGCACGATTCGCATGCTGGTCGAAAAAGGCCAGCCGATCCCCCCGGAATTGCTCGCGCCACCGACGCCAACCGTCCGTCAACGATCAGATATGCGACAGTGGTGTCATCTTCGTGATGATCGGCATCGGAATCATGCTTTTCCTCGGCGCGGTCAACGACTGGGAAGGATGGCGCCTGGGCGCTTGGAATTATTCCCGTTCCTGATCGGCGCCGGATATTTGCTCGTATGGAAACTCGACTCAAGGAAAGACAACCCGCCACCGCTACCTTAACATGCGGCCGTGGAATTGACCGATGCTGACCTCATCACGCGAGTTCTTGTTGATGACGACCAGCATGCGTTTGGTGAGCTGGTTAGGCGGCATCAATCGGCCGTGCGCGGTCTGCTTCGACAACTCACCCGCACCGATCTGGCATTGGCCGATGATCTCGCTCAGGAGACCTTTCTGCGCGCTTACAAACATATCCGCAGTTTTCGCGGCGAAGCGCGTTTCTCGACCTGGCTTTACCGGATCGCGTATAATTGCTTTCGCGAGGACGCGCGCCGGCGTAAGGAACTGGTCGGGATTAATGAAGAACAATGGCAGGCTAGGGAGGATCCGCAGACTGTCGATCCTGCGTTACGACACGATCTTATGCAGGCGTTGAACTTGCTTCCATTGCACGAGCGGACGGCGGTAATTCTTTGCTGCCAAAATGGATTGTCGCACGATGAGGCTGCGCGCGTGCTCGACATTCCGCTCGGCACAGTGAAAACTAACGTCCTTCGCGGACGCGAGAAGCTGAAACGAACGCTTGCCGCATGGGCGCCGAATTGATTACAATGAACGAGATGGAACAGGAAGATTGGCTCGATCGGCGATTGCGCGAGGCTGCGCCGTACATCGATGATGCCGGTTTTACAGCGCGTGTGTTGCGAAGCTTGCCGCCCCCGCGGCCAAAGCGCGACTGGCTGCGGCTTACACTTCTTCTGACCATGAGCATTCTCGCCTCGGCGCTGGCGTATTTTGTCGGTGCCGGTAAATTCGTTAGCGCGAGCGTGATGCAAATTACCGCGCTGCCGACACTCTGGATTTTCGCGATTGCGCTCGGGGCAGGCATCTTCGTCACCGCCGGCGGCCTTTTCGCCGCCATTCGCACGCGCGAATTGCAATTTTGAGGCCCGCGCCAGAAGTTAGGAAATGCTGACGAACATTCCAAGCGCGACCCTTCGTCAACTCGTTAAGTTATCGGAGCGTAAGGAAGCGCTCATGGCGCGAATCCAGGAGATCGACCGCGAAATGGTCCGGCTCCAAAACCAGGTCAGTGCGTCGCCGGCCAACATCGACAATCCCGCGCCGGTCACCGTGTCTCGCGCGCCGCGAAAATCGTCCGTTCGCCACCGGAAAAGGAAGATTTGAAGAATCCGTTTCTCGCGCTACTCTGCGCGCCCTGAAGTAGCGAGACGAAAAATCGGAAATTCGAATCATTCCCGCTTCGCTCGTAATGAGAGAAGAAGTGCAAAAGCGCCGACTGCGCCGAGCGCAACCACGCTCGGCTCCGGGACGGCATGGATGTTGTCGATCCCGATCTGCGCCACGATTGGTTCGCCGTTTAAGTCGGGATTAATCGCGTTGAGGATGCGGACTTCCTGGAAGTTGCCGGAGAAGAAGGTGTTGAAATCAAATGGCGAGTTGACGGGGATCATGGTGGCCATGCTGATGGTGAACACCACGTGTTGCCAGCCGCTTCCTGCCGGCAGGAAAAACGCTGGCGACACATAACCGGGCGCGCCCGGGCCGAGCTCCTGTTTGAATCCAAGCCGCATCGAAAGATTGGTATTGCCGAAATTCTTGAGGTCCATCTCAATCGCGGTCACGCCCAGGCCGATATAATCGCCCAGCCATTGATCGCGGTTAAACGTGACGAGGCGGTTTCCTGCACCTTGGCCGCCGAGCGATGTGACCTGGATGTAATGGTCCCCCGCGCCGCCTGGGCCGCCATCGGGGATGTTTACGACCGGTGGTGTGGGGGGGACGCCGCCATTCGTCCAGTTTTGCGTGGTGCCATCTTGAAAATCATCAAGCTGGCCAACCACGATCGCCTGCGCCGAACATGAAAAAGCCAGAGCCAGTAACGAAACGAGTAATCCCCTGAAGTCCATAGCGTCGGACAGCTTAGAACAAATCGGGTGGGGAAATCGAGCAAAAAACAAAAAATAAGGCGGAATAATGGAGTGGTAGAGTGACGGAGTAATGGGAGAGCAGATCAGCCACGGTTGCTCCAGTACCCCACAACTCCATTACTCCACGTGTTTTTCCGCAATGATCTCGAGCACGAGCGGCGTGATCATGAGCGAATTGGGTCCCCGCCCGGCGGCGGCAAGTTCCGCTTGAAGCTTCTCCGCAAAGGCTCGATCGATTCGCCCAATCTCCTGAAGTCGTGCCAGATAAACGTCGATAAAACTAGCCGGCCATTGCCACATCGGGTCGTTAGGGTTCAGAACAAATATCTGCGGCCGGGCCGAACGAATCCGAAAACCGTTCGCTGCCAGGAGTTCCGGCAATGGGATCGCGCCATCCGGTTCGCCGCCAGATTCACGCCACGTTGCGATAACATGTTCGCGAAACTTTTCCTGCAATGGCACGCGCGGCAGGAATCGCCACGTTTCGTAATGAGCGTACTCGTGAAAAATGGCAATGCCACCCGCGGGCATGACGCCGGCGAGCTTCCGGACCAGCCGTGCCGGATCGCTGACGAAGGACATCACCCACCGGCACCAGGAAAAACCGTAATCGCCTCTGGGAAGATCATCTGTCATCAGGTCGATTTCGTAAACGCGCACATTGGTGAGCGATAGTTCGGCGATCCTGTTCCGCAGGCTGCGAACAAATTTACCCGAGCGCTCCAGGGCCGCGACTTCGCCGGTCGGGCCTACGATCTTGGCAAGATCGACTGTGGCATAACCAGGCCCGGCGCCGATATCGAGCACGCGCTTCCCGGCCGTAATCCCGGCGCGTTTCCAGCAATCGAGAACCGTCGAGCGCCACACCTCATGTTGCAAGCCGAGCCGCGCGATCTCTTCGTCGTGCGTTCCGAGCACGTAATCCCGTTCCATTTCCATCGCCTGACGGTGTCCCGATTCGGGCGTGAATGCCATATGATTCTGGCTGCTAAAAGAGGCGTCTGTTTGGAATTGAATCCTGTCGAATGGGATTGTAAAAGTAGCCGCACACTCTTGCCGCGATGGATTACCTGATTCGCCCTCTTCGACCCGAAGACGAACCGATTCTCTGGGAGATGGTGTATCAGGGGCTTTCTTCGACCGGCGGGCAACCGCGGCCGCCGCGTGAGATCGTGCAACGGCCAGAGTTTGCCCGATACGTCCAGGGATGGGGCCGCGCCGGCGACACGGGATTTGTGGCGCACGACAAGAAAGATGGATCATTGTTAGGCGCAGTCTGGTTCCGGATACCGATCGAGAAGAACAATAACGGAAACGGACCGCCGGAATTGGCGTTTGCCGTCGCGCCCGGGCACCGCGGCCATGGCATTGGCACGGCGCTGCTCACGCAGTTGGTGCGAGCTAATCCGGATCAATCCACCATTACCCTCAGCCTCGCCGCCGGGAAGCCGATCCTGCGGCTATACGAGCGCTTCGGATTCAAAGTGGTGCATAAGACATCGGACGCCATCGTGATGCGGAGAGAATAAGGCATGTCCGATAGCTTAAGCGAACGCGCCCGCGCGATCCTCCACGAGTGGGTGCAATCGGAAAGCCTGCGGAAACATTCCTACGCCGTGGCAGATTCGATGAAGCACTTCGCGCAATTGCGTGATGAAAATGCCGATCTTTGGGAAGCGGTCGGCCTCTTGCACGACATGGATTACGAACGCTATCCGAACTTGGAACACAACCCGACTGAAGGTCATCCGTTTATTGGCGTGGCCTGGCTGCGCGAGCATGGCTGGAGCGAAGAAATTTGTCGAGCGATCGTTTCTCACGCCGATTACGCGGGTGTGCCGCGCGAGACGTGGTTGGAGAAAACGCTCTACGCAGTCGATGAGCTGAGCAGTTTTGTCATCGCCGTCGCGCTCGTCAGGCCGACGAAAAACATCGCCGATGTCGATGTGGCCGCGGTGAAAAGGAAGATGAAAGACAAGGCCTTCGCCCGCGCGGTGAATCGCGCCGACATTGTCCGCGGGGCCGAAGAACTCGGCCTGCCGCTGGATGAGGTCATCACAAACGTAATCGCGGCGCTTAAGCTCGACGCGCCGCGACTTGGTTTGGCCGGGTGAATACCGGATCCGAGCGGACTTTAAACGATCGCAAGAACCGAAAAGATCTTAAAATTCGAAATCGGCTTCCGCGTGTCCGACGCTTTGAGTGGCCATCCATTTTCTAAAGTCCTCTAACACTCCGAAGTCAGGCAGCCGCGACAGCGAGCGGTTGCCTGGTCGTTTTTCGCACCGCGAGAACTTTCATGGCGGCATTGTGACCCGGAATGCCACTAACGGCGCCGCCACGAAACGCGCTGGAGCCGCAGAGGAACACGTTCTCGAATTCAGTCTCGACTCCCCACGTCCCGACGCGCTCCTCGCGCTCGGTAAACGGAAATGTTGGCGCGTCTTGAAAAATGTTGCCGTGATACATGCCCAGCGCCTCCTCGATGTCCACTGGACTCTTGCTCTCGAGGCATGGGCGGCCGTCGGACGCGCGGGCAAGACAATCCTCCAGCGGTTCCTCGAGCCATTGGTTGACGCTGTCGATAAACTTGCGCTCAGCCCGTTGCCGCATGGTTTCGTTGTCGTTTTGGAATAACGAATACGGCGTGTCGAGTCCGAAAAGCGTGAGAGTTTGATAACCTTGCTCACGCAATGGCGGCGACAGAATCGTATCGTCGGTCAAAGTGTGGCAGTAAACTTCGCACGGCGTTTTCTCCGGCAATTCGCCACGCGACGCTTGTTCGTAGCTCTGTTGCATCTGGTCGTAGCCTTCGTCGCTGTGGAATGTTCCGGTGAACGCTTCCGCCGGGAGCCATTTCGATTTCAATTTCGGCAAACGCCGCAGGAGCATGTTGATCTTGAACACCGAACCTTCGTCGGTGCGATCGGGTAGATACGGTTTGCCAGTGAACTTCGCCAACACGTTTTGCCCGAAGTTCACCAGGAGAAAATGCGCATCGACCGTTTGCCGCTGTCCGTCAATGCGGAAATCGACAGTCTGTTTCCGTCCGTTCAAATGCAGCGCGCGAAGATCGACATTCGTGAGAATCTCCGCGCCCGCGCTGCGCGCCGCCTCCTCCAGCGCGCGCGCCACACCGCCCATTCCACCAACCGGCACGCGCCATTCTCCGGTGCGATTTCCAATCACGTGATAAAGAAAACAACGGTTCTGAACGAGCGATGGATCGTGCGGATGCGTGAAGATGCCGATCTTGGCATCGGTGAAGACGAGTCCGCGCACCAGATCGCTCTGCAAGTAGCGCTCGACGACGCGGCCTAACGGTTCTTCTGCTAAACTCCTCCACGCTTCGCGCGAAGCATCATCGACATCGAACCGCCGCCGGAATTCCTCTTTCGCGGCGAGCGGTTCGAGCATGCTGTCCCAGACGTGCTCGGCAAAAATGCGCGCCAGATGGTAAAACTTTTGCAGCCGATCGAACTCGGCCTCGCTTCCGGTGAGATCGGCAATCGATTGCCGGCTGACTGCTTCGTCCACGTTGCTCAGGAGCAACCCGCCATGTTGCCGCGCTTTCACATACGGCGTGAACGACCCGATGGCCCGGCGCCGCAGCTCGAGACTCAAGCCTAGATCGCGAATGATTTTCTCCGGGAGCAGACTAACGAGGTAAGAATAGCGCGACAGCCACGCATCGTAATCGGGAAAAATCCGCTGCGAAGTTGTCGCCCCGCCGACGTAATCGTTCTTCTCCAGCACGAGCACACTCAGCCCCGCTTTCGCGAGATACGCCGCCGCCACCAGGCCATTGTGCCCCGCGCCCAAAATGACCGCGTCGTATCGCGCCTTGATCTTACTAATGCTCATGCTCTTGCTCACGATCGTACCCATTCGCGTTCGGCTTGGCCAAGAAGTCAATCCAACCTGTAGCGGCGGTCTGTGACCGTCGCCATTTTTCTAAAAAACATTGCGACCCCGAATCCTTTCTGGGCCACTACAGAATGCCAAGCTTTCGCTTGGCGCTAATTGGCCTCACTAAATTCCGCCGCCCTTCCCGCGAAACCGTTCCATCAGGTGGAGAATCTCCTCTCGAATTTCAAACCATTCCTTCCGAAACGCGCTGAGTCGCTCGGCCTCGATTAATTTCTTCGCCGCCACTTTTTCGGCCGCGGCCATACTCGCGTGCACATAGGTCAGCGCCCGTTTGAGCAGCGCAACCACAAACCCGCCATCGCGCAACCCGCCTTCATCATAGGCCAGGCTGTTGAGCGCACCGGCCAGTTTGGCGCCGGCAGTCTGCGCTTGGAAAATCATTTCGTGCAAATCGGCATCGCCATCGTCTTTGAGCAATCCGCGGTCATCGCAGTAATGCCACATCGCGATGGCGCTCTCGAACGCGCGTTTTTGAAGTGGATGTTTGATGCGTCCATGCTCATCGCGAATCCAATCGATCCCTTCGGTAGCTGGATTCGGCTCCAGCGGCGGCACTTCTTCTGGCTCCTCCGAGCGCGGGAGCGCACCGCGTTCATCCGCTTCGAGAGCTTCTTCCAGCCAGGTCCAACCCATCTCACGCGCGACAATTCTCTCCTGATCAGGATAACCTTCGTATTTCTCCAAGAGTTTTCCGTATTTCTCAGTGCGTTCGTCGCTTTCGCGCAGAAGCTTTTCGTAATCGAATTCGTTCCACTGTTTATCCGCCTGAGAATCGAACTCGGCCGGCTCGCGCTCGGCTATGGTTTCGCCCAGGCGATGCATCCAGTTGAGCATGGCCTGGCGATTGGCTTCGGCCTGTTGTTGTTCCTCCTCAGGTGTCAATGTCCAGGCGGGAGGTGACACGTCGATCCGGTAATCGGCGCTCTCAATCACGACGCGCCCGTTGGCCTCGCTGAACCACTCGATATAAACCGAATTGGCCATGTGTTCCGGCGGTGTCCCGCCTTCGCGCCCGATCCGCAGCGCTTCTTCCAGCGGCAGATCAAACACTCGAACTTTGCGCGACGCCGTGATGTCGCCGACCACTCCCTCCTGTTGTGTGTTCAAATCGGGATCTTCTTTTTTCGCCGCGACCGGGTTCGGATTTTCAAACTTCAGCACGCAGCCCGCCAAATCGGGCCAGCAATTGCCGGTCAAATCGAGCGCGATCCGGTCGGGCCGCCCGATTAGCCAGATTTTCCCGCGCACGTGACCGCGCTGCCGATTGTCGATCTCGCCCCTAACGACTCGATCATGAAGACGCCACGCCATCGATTCACTCTAATTCGTTGCTTCGTTTCAGCGGACAAATCCCACGCTGCTTTGCGCCGGCGACAAAGTCAAAAAATTCGCGCGCCAGCGGACCGAATTGCATCAATGCAGCCCGGTCGAGCGCCTGAGAAATATTGAGGCCGCTCGTGTAAAGAAGCTTAAACGCCGTCTTGATTTCATCGCGATCCTGCACGCTCACACCGGCCCGGCGCAGCCCAATTACGTTCAAGCCGAAGACACAATTACGTTCCGCCGCGATCAGGAACGGCGGAATGTCCTTACTGAAAGCGGAAGCACCTTGCGCAATGACCAATCGTCCCACGTGCATGAACTGATGGAACACACAGCCGCCGCCAAGAAATGCGCCGTCATCTACGCGGACATAACCGCCAAGCAAACAATTGTTGGCGATAATCACGTTGCTGCCGATCTCGCAGTTGTGCCCGACGTGCGCACCGACCATGAGGAAATTCTTATCGCCGATCTTCGTCGCGCTTCCTTCCGCCGTGCCGCGATGAATAGTGCAATATTCGCGAATCACGTTGTCGCTGCCGATTTCGACTCTCGTCTTGCGTTCCGCCGAAAAAGATAGATCCTGCGGTACGCCACCGATAACGGTGCCATGTCCGATGAAATTCCTCGCGCCGATGGTCACGTTACCCTCGATCACGATGTGAGATTGCAAAATCGTTCCCTCCCCGATGACCGCCCCTGAGCCGAGAACGGAAAATGGTCCGATCTCAACGCCGCTCCCAATTTGCGCGCCAGGATCGACCATGGCGGTTGGGTGAATGCTCGCGCTGCTCATCACGTTTCGGATTTCGATATTCGAGGTTCGGATTTGCTTTAGAGGACGCCTGCTTCCTTGAAACTAAAATAACCCGGATTTCCTTCTGCCGGCGCGCCGATGATGACGTGATCGAGCAACTTGATCTGCAAAAGCTCAGCCGCTTCGGCCAAGCGTCTCGTTAGGCTATGATCGGCCTGGCTCGGCGACGGGTCGCCGGAGGGATGGTTGTGCACCACAATCACCGCGTGCGCCGTTGAAACGACGGCGGGCCGAAATACATCCCGGGGATGGGCAATACTTTCATTCACGCTGCCGACCGACACTTCCTCAACACGTTTCAGATGATAACGCGTGTCGAGCAGGATTACGCGCAACGATTCCTTGCTCAGCCGGCGCATCTCCAGACCGAGCAATTCGTTAACCAATTCCGGGGAATCGATTTTTTGCTTCGATAATGTTTCGCGCGCGAGTCGTTGTCCCAAACCGAACGCGGCGACGAGCTGCGTTGCTTTGGCAAAACCGACCCCGGGGATGGGTGCCAGATCGTGCACGCTACATCGGCTCAACCCGCTGAGCGAGACATGATCCTTCAACAATTTGCGCGCGATCTCAATGGCGTTTGCGCCCGGGACTCCAGTACGCAACAAAATCGCGATCAATTCCGGATCAGTTAAAGCCGATGGCCCATGCGCCGCGAGTTTTTCGCGCGGCCGCTCCGCCTCCGGCATCTCGCGGATTGTTAGCGGCGACATCTAGGAGCTCCTAAACGCGCAATTGCTCAAACATCTTGCGCAGGGCATCGCCGAGCGCATAAAGCGCATCCCCGAAGGGATTGGCCGCCACCTGATCCAGCGTGTCCTGCGCCTCACGAATCAAGCCGCTCCCAGCCGCGATCGATTCGTTCAGCGCACCATTGGTTGCACCATTCTTCAAGAGCTCCGTCATTTCCTCGACCCGCTCTTCCAGCACGAGCCGGCAACAGCGCTCTCGCTCAAACTCCGATGCAGTGCGCAGAAAAATCAGGACCGGCAACGTGAATTTGCCTTTGCGCAGATCGGTTCCGAGCGTTTTGCCGGTGGCGGTCTCGCTGCCGGCGAGATCGAGACAATCATCGTAAATCTGATAGGCCGTGCCGATTAGGATTCCGAAGTTCTTGAGCGCTTCAATCACTTCGGGGCTAGCCTCGCTAATCATCGCCGCCAACTGCGCCGCTGCCGAAAAAAGCGAGCCGGTCTTCATCTCCACGATCTGCAAATATTCTTCGACGCGGAGCTGCAAATCGAACCGGCGCTGGGTCTGGATCATCTCGCCGGAGCAAACCGTGGCCGCGGTTCGCGCGATGGTTCGACTAATCTCCGCGTTTTCGAATTTGGTCGAAAGCGTCAGCGCGTGAGCGAAAAGACAATCGCCTAACAAAACGCTGAGCGAATTTCCCCAGCGCGCATTCACCGTCGGCTGGGCCCGGCGCCGTTCCGCTTCGTCCATGATATCGTCGTGCACGAGTGTTGCGATGTGAATCAGTTCGACGATCACGGCCAGATCGACATGGCCCAAGCTAATCGTACCGGTGGCCCCTCCGGCCAGCAGTGCGAGCAGCGGTCGCAACCGTTTCCCGCGACTGCCAACCGCATAAACCACGTATCCTTCGATCGCCGGATCGAACGCCACCGCCTGTTCGGCGATCCGTTTCTCGACCGTGTCAAGATGCGGTTGCACCAGCCGGGCCACGCGAGCCAATGGACTGGATGAAAGTGCGGCCGCGATGGTGCCGCGCGATGCGAAAGCTTCCACGGATCGAGAATAGAGGGGCGGGTTGCACGTTGTCAAAGCTTCCCGCGCGAGAATTTGAATTAAAGCACCAAGCACCAAATCCCAAGCACCTGGGAAACACTAATCGCCAAAGTCCAAACCGCGTATTCTGGCCGCATCGTCATCCTAAGCCAAGCGAAGCGGAGTCGAGCATTTCGTGGAAGCCGCCTGGATTTTTCAATGGGACTCCTCCGGCCTTCGCGTAAACCTGCGGGCTGGCGGGCAACTTCGTTCGGAATGACATGGACGATGCCGCGCGTTCTTGGTTGGAGTGTTGTTCCTAGACTAGCGTTTTCGCAACCATGTTTCGGTTCCGTACTTTTGCTCCGCGATTTCCTCAGCGCGTCGCACGATTCCTCCATCCATCTCCCGCCGCTCGATCTCCTGCGACAGCGCCTGCGCAAATCGTTCCGCCAAATCGTTTCCAGCATCGATATCTTGGATGCTGCCCTGATGGAGCAAACCCCGTCTCGTCCGCCGCTGCGCCGCGCCGGCGATCTTGCGCCCGTCGAGCAACACATCGGCGCGCACGGGATTGGCGAAACAGTTGTCACTGTAGCGGCGGTCTGTGACCGCCGTCGTTTCCAGAGAGGGAGGTTTGCGACGGTCACAGACCGCCGCTACAAGCGATAACTCGACGCACTGTCCGTTGGCTATCAGTGCCTCACATAAAGCGCAGTGCACCTTCTCGTAGATCGACTTCGACGATTCGCAAAAAGCCGGATCGCTCGCCGGAATGACAATCGAATAAGTCAGATCCTCGCCATGAAAAACGATTCCACCGCCTGTCCATCGTCGGATCAGATCGCGTTTGTGCTCGGCCACATCCGCGTATCGCCCAAAATAACCAAACGAAAGCGCCGGATGATCCCAGCGATAAAACCGGATCGTCGGAACCGTCGCGTTCTCGAGCAATGCTTCATCGATCGCCATGTTCATCGCCGCGGAGCGCGATGATTCGTCGACATAGATATCGAGTGTGGCGAAAATCCTTCTTGTCATGTCGAGCGGAGTCGAGACATCTCTTACTGTCGATCCTGGGGAACAATGAGAGGTTCCTCGACTTCGCTCGGAATGACAAACTTAGTTTAGTTCATCCAAGATCTTTGCGACCGCTTCGGCCGGATTTGGATGCGCAGTGATGGGGCGGCCAATCACCAGATAATCCGCGCCGGCCTCCAGGGCTTCGCGCGGCGTCATTACGCGCTTTTGATCCCCCATCTCAGACCAACTCGGCCGAATTCCCGGGACAATGATTTTGATTTTGTCGCCGAACTCAGCGCGCAGCGCTTTAATTTCGTGTGCACTCGCGACAATCCCGTCCACTCCATTTTCGATGCCAAGTTTGGCCAATCGCATAACTTGGTCGTCAATTTTGCCCGAGACTCCAATCTCACGCAACGTTGCTTCGTTCGAGCTGGTCAGGACCGACACGCCGATGATTGACATGTTGTCCGCCTTCGCAGCAACTGCCGCCCGAATCATTTCTTTTCCGCCGCTCAAATGAATCGTCAGCATTGGGACTGCGAGATTGGCGGCGGCTTCGACCGCTCGCGCGACAGTGTTTGGAATGTCGTGCAGTTTTAGATCCAGAAAAACTCTGCTCCCCATCGCAGACACCGCCATCACGACCTCCGGTCCTCCGATCGTGTAAAGTTGCAGGCCTATCTTGAAAAACGAGATTTGGTCGTGCAACTGACCGAGGAGAGCGGCCATTGCCATCTTCGATGGCACGTCGAGAGCTACAATGAGTTTACTGCTTGCCTTCTGTGTCATGTCGAGCGGAGTCGAGACATCTCTTACTATTTCTGTTTGCTGACCCAACAATAACAGAAACAATTAGAGATTCCTCCACTTCGGTCGGAATGACAAAATAGCCGATCGATCAGACAAAAATGCAAGTTCTCGCTCCCGCTAAGATCAACTTGTCTCTCAAGGTGCTGGGAAAGCGCGACGATGGCTTTCACGAGATCGAAACGCTCATCGCACCGATTTCGCTGTGTGATGAACTCAACATCGAGAAGCAAGCGCGATGGATCGATCTTCAATGCGATGACCCTTCCGTCCCTTCAGGCGAAGACAATTTGGTCGTGCGCGCGGCGAAAATATTTTTTGAAGCGACAAAACAAGAGACCGGAGTTTCGATCCAACTGAAAAAGAACATTCCACATGGGGCCGGTCTCGGAGGCGGAAGCAGCGACGCCGCTTCAACTCTCATCGCGCTCAATGAATTGTTTGAAACCAAATTGCCGCGTGAAGCCCTTGCGAAAATGGCCGAGTCGATTGGATCGGATGTTCCATTTTTCATTTTTCAGTCCGCAGCAATTTGCAAGGGGCGCGGCGAACTGGTCACGCCAGTCGAATTGCGCGGGCGACTCCGAACAGCTTCGCGAGCCCCGATCATTTCGGGGTTGTCGATCTTGTTGTTAAAGCCGGAATTTGGCGTGCCCACGGCGTGGGCCTATCAGCGCTGGCAGAATTCGCGTGTGATTCCAGGTGTTCATTACGGGCCGCAGGAATTCGCGAACCAGACTTTCCAAAACGATCTGGAGCGCCCGGTGTTCGAGAAATTCGTCTTTCTCGCCGAAATGAAAATGTGGCTGCTCAAGCAACCCGAAGTCGGTGCGGCGCTCCTGTCTGGCTCAGGATCGACAACATTTGCGGTGTTGCGCCCGAATGCAGATGCCGATCTGGTGGCTCGGCGCGCCAGATCTGAGTTGGACCCACGATTGTGGATCTGCGCGTGCGAAACGATCGGCTAGGCGCACGCGAGAGGGGTGTGGGCTACCCCACGTCTCGCCGAACGATCGCGCGCGCGTATTCGCGATTCAGTTTCGCGATGAAACTGGCACTGATCTCCGCGGGACAAACCGCTTCGCATTCGTAGGTGTTGGTGCAATTGCCAAAGCCTTCAGCGTCCATCACGCTTACCATTTTCATGACCCGGCTCTCCCGTTCCGGCGCGCCCTGCGGTAACAGCGCCAGGTGCGAAACCTTCGCCGCGGTGAAGAGCATGGCCGATCCGTTAGGGCAGGCCGCCGCGCACGCGCCGCAGCCGATGCACGCGGCCGCTTCCATCGCCATATCGGAGTTCTGTTTTGGAACCAGAATTGAGTTTGCCTCCGGCGCCGAGCCGGTTCGCGCGGAAATGAAACCGCCGGCCTGCACGATTCGATCGAGCGCACTGCGATCGACCACCAAATCTTTCACCACCGGAAACGATCTAACCCGAAACGGCTCGATCACGATGGTCTCGCCGTCGCGAAACTTCCGCATGTAAAGTTCGCACGCCGCTCCGGGGTGATCCGGCCCGTGGGCTTCGCCGTTGATCGACAGACAGCAAGTTCCGCAAATTCCCTCGCGACAATCGGAATCGAACGCGATCGGTTCTTCACCGCGCAAGGCGAGCCGTTCATTGACGATGTCGAGCATCTCCAGGATCGACGCGTCAGGCGAAATATCATGCGCCTCGTACCCGACGAGTTTGCCGCGGGATTGCCGATATTTCTGTCGCCAGATTCTCAAGCGGAAGTTCATGGTTGATTGGGGAGCGCACGCCGCTGGCGTGCTGTTTTCGGCGGCTTGCCGAAAACTTGCGCGTTTCGTAACGACAACAAATTAAGACCCACCGTGTGAGCGTCTCGGCCAGCGGCCGAGACATGCACGCGAGCCGCGTGCGCTCCCCAGAATATGGATCGTCTCGTGTTCATTTATAGCTTCTTTGCGTTAAATGGACGGTCTCGAAATGCAAGGGCTCGCGATGCAATTTCGGCCCCGCCATCTGGCCGTTGCCGCCCTGGAATTCCCAGGCGAAGACCGATGCGAAATCTTCATCGTCGCGCATCGCTTCGCCTTCCGGCGTCTGATGTTCTTTGCGGAAATGCGCGCCGCATGATTCATCACGGGTCACCGCGTCGATGCACATCAATTCGGCGAACTCAAGAAAATCGGCGACGCGCCCGGCGCGCTCGAGCGATTGATTAAAATCTTCGTTCTCGCCGGGGACGCGCACGGTCTTCCAAAATTCCTGGCGAAGTTCGGGAATTTTCGCGAGCGCTTCGCGCAATCCTTTTTCGCTCCGGGTCATGCCGCAATTGTTCCAGAGGAGAAGGCCAAGCTCGCGATGAATCGAGTCGAGCGATCGTTTGCCGTCGATCTTGAGCAGATTGTCGATCTTCGCCCGCACATCGGCCTCGGCCTTTTGAAATTCGGGATTATCCGTGGACGGCCGTTTGCCCATCTGACCAGCGAGATAATTGGGCAACGTGTAGGGCAGAACAAAATAGCCATCGGCCAGGCCTTGCATGAGCGCGCTGGCGCCGAGCCGGTTTGCGCCGTGGTCGGAGAAGTTCGCTTCGCCGATCACGAATAGGCCAGGCACGTTGCTCATCAAGTTGTAATCCACCCACAGGCCGCCCATGGTGTAATGGATCGCAGGATAAATCCGCATCGGGACTTGATAGGCATTCTCCCCGGTGATCTTTTCGTAAACCTCAAACAAGTTTCCGTAACGTTCTTCGATTATTTGTTTGCCCAGCCGCTTGATCGCATCGGCAAAATCGAGATAAACGCCGCGCCCGCCGGGGCCGACGCCGCGCCCTTCGTCGCAGACCTCCTTGGCCGCGCGCGATGAGATGTCACGCGGCGCTAGATTGCCGTAGCTTGGATATTTTCGTTCCAGATAATAGTCGCGATCTTTCTCCGGGATTTCGTTGGGCGATTTGGCGCAGTCTTCCTTGCGCTTCGGTACCCAAACGCGTCCGTCGTTGCGGAGCGACTCGGACATTAGCGTCAGCTTCGATTGATAATCGCCGCTCTGCGGGATGCAGGTGGGATGAATCTGCGTGAAACACGGGTTGGCAAAAAGCGCCCCCTTTTTGTAAGCGCGATACGTGGCGGTGACATTGCAGCCACGCGCGTTGGTCGAGAGATAAAACACGTTGCCGTATCCACCCGTCGCGAGCACGACGGCATCAGCGACGAACTTGTCGATCCTGCCAGTGCGCAGATCGCGAGTGATAATTCCCTTGGCGTGACCATCGACCACGACAAGATCGAGCATCTCCGTCTGCGGAAACATTCGCACCGTTCCAGTGGTGACTTGGCGGCAAAGTGCCTGGTAACAACCTAACAAAAGTTGCTGGCCGGTTTGGCCGCGCGCGTAAAACGTCCGTGAGACTTGCGCGCCGCCGAACGAACGATTCGCCAGATAACCGCTATATTCGCGCGCGAACGGGACGCCTTGCGCCACGCATTGATCGATGATGTTGACCGAGACTTCGGCCAGCCGGTACACGTTCGCTTCACGGGAACGAAAATCGCCGCCCTTGATCGTGTCGTAAAAGAGGCGGTAAACGCTGTCGCCATCATTCTGATAATTTTTCGCGGCGTTGATTCCGCCTTGCGCCGCGATCGAATGAGCGCGCCGCGGCGAATCCTGATAGCAAAAGCACTTTACCCGGTAGCCGAGCTCACCCAGCGTCGCCGCGGCGGAGCCGCCGGCCAGCCCGCTGCCCACGATGATGACCTCGAACTTCCGGCGATTATTGGGACTAACGAGCCGGGAGTGATCGCGATGGCTTTGCCACTTTCGGTCGAGCGGACCGGAGGGAACTTTGGGGTCGAGCGCTCCAATCATGGCGAGAAGTAAAATCCGAAATCCAAAATCCAAAATCCGAAACAAGCGCGGCAATGACGAATGACGAATGACGAAGTTCGAAGGAATGACGAATGATCTAATGACGAGAGAGCTGCGCACATCTTTTCTTCGGCATTCGAGCTTCGTGCTTCCTTCGTCATTGGGCATTCGTCATTCGTCATTTCTCTTTCGCTCACAGTTGCTGCGCCGGTTTAATTAGTCCGAGAAGGATGGCCACCGGGATCGACGTGTAGCCGATGAAAAGCGCCCAGGCGAAAATTCGCCCGCCGAGCGCGAGACGTGGTGTCAGTTTCTTATTGTTGAGCCCAAGGGATTGAAAAAAGCTTGATGAGCCGTGGCTCAGGTGCAACGCCAAGAGAAAAAGACCGAGGATGTAAAACGCCGACACGTAGTAGTTCTGAAATGCATAAACCATCATCGAGTAAACGTCATAATGACCGAGAGGATCGGCTTTGAGCAGCGCGAAGCGTTGGTCAGTTACGCGGACGGTGAAATGAGCGAGATGATAAATGATGAACGCGAGCACAATCAGCCCGCTCATGACCATGTGCCGCGACGCAAACGTCGCTTTTACGTAATCGCGTTCCCGATAGCGCTCCGGGCGGGCCCGGCGATTGTCGATTGCCAGCCGAATCGTCACCACGATGTGAATGATGACGGTAGCGAGCAAAGCGAGCCGAACCGCCCAAAGCAACGGCCCCAATTCGCGCAGATGCTCCGAATAACCGTTGATCCAATCGGGCCCGAGAAAAATCTGGAGATTGCCGAGCAGGTGTCCGATGACGAACAGAATCAGAATGATTCCGGTGATCGCGACAATCATCTTTTTTCCAATCGACGAGCGATAAAAAGCCAGGATCACGTCGCGCCGTGGCGGAACGACGTCGACCGGCGGCGTGGCGGCTGACCGTGGCTGCGTTTTTTCGTCAATCATTTGCTGCCGGGTTTTACCGCCGGAATTCGGGCAAGATCGACAGGTAACTTGTCCGGCTCAAACGTTTCCATTTCGATTTCGATCAGGCTGATAAATGGACACGCGAAATTCGGTTTCTGATTTCCGCTACGATCGACAATTACGCCGACGGCGGAAACGATTCCGCCACGGGCACGGACAATGTCGATCGTTTGTTGCACGCGTCCGCCGCGGGTCACGACGTCCTCGGCGACGATGAACTTTTCGCCCTGATCGATCTTAAATCCGCGACGCAGAGCGAGTCCGCCGGCTTCCTTTTCGACAAAGATGTGGCGTTTGCCTAACGTGCGACCGACTTCCTGTCCGACGATGATTCCACCGAGCGCGGGAGAGATCACAGCGTCACAATCGAATGTCCGCAGTTTGTCCGCGAGCTGCCCGCAAACTTGCGCGGCGATGTCGGTGTGTTGCAACAAGATCGCGCACTGAAAATATTGGCGGCTGTGCAACCCGGAACGCAAAATGAAATGACCATCGAGCAGCGCGCCGGTTTTGCGAAAAAGGGCGAGAAGGTCTTCTGGCACAGCTTCGTTTGTAGCGGCGCTCTGTGAGCGTCGCAAACTTTTTGACCAGAAACGGCGACCCCGAAAGCGTTCGGGGCCGCTACAATCTGATTAGCCGGACGTGTCCGCGACTGTTTGTTCGCCATCGCCGGCGTCTGCGATGACTTCGATCTCAATATTCGCGCCTTTCGGCAATGCTGAAACTTGCACAGTCGAACGCGCTGGCGGCTGGCTCTTGAAATACGAACCATAAACTTCGTTCACGGTTTGGAAATCGCCAAGATTGGTCAGGAAAATCGTGGTCTTCACGATATTCTCGAAACCGAGGCCTTCTGCTTTTAAGAGCGCCCTGATGTTATCGAGCACGCGACGAGTTTGCGCGTCGATCCCGCCCGAAATAATCTGGCCGGTTTTTGGATCAAGCGGGATCTGGCCTGAGCAATAAACTGTCGATCCGGCGCGGATGGCCTGCGAGTACGGGCCGATCGCGGCGGGCGCATCGCTCGTGGAAATGATCTTCTTCATACGGCGAGATTACCGAAAGTAGAGCAAGCTTCCAGCTTGCTTTTGCCCCAGTGCCAGCCGGAAGCGGATCCTACTGTGGAATGACAAATCGCGAAACTCGGCGATATTATCCGTTCACATGGTTGCGTGGATCTTAAAGAAGATTTTGGGGTCGAAGAATCAGCGCGAGCTGAAACGGCTCCGGCCGATCGTGCAGCGGATGAACGAGTTCGACGAGCAGTTCAAAGGCTTGTCCGATGACGAGTTGCGCGCGAAAACGGCGGCTTGGAAGGAAGAGCTGGCGAAAATACCGGTTGAGGAGCAGTGGACCAAGTTGGATGAGATTTTGCCGGAAGCGTTTGCGGTGGTGAAGAATGCGGCGCGGCGGCTGAAAGAGCGACAGCAGACTTTCACGGTGTGCGATCAGCCCATGACGTGGGACATGGTGCACTTTGACGTGCAATTGCTCGGAGGGATCGTCCTGCATCGGGGGCGGATTGCAGAAATGGCGACCGGCGAAGGCAAAACTTTGGTGGCGACTTTGCCGCTTTACCTGAATGCACTCACCGGGCGCGGTGCGCATCTCGTGACCGTGAACGATTACTTGGCTCGGCGGGACGCGGAATGGATGGGCCAACTTTACAATTTCCTGGGACTTACGGTCGGCTGCATTCAACACGATCAGGAGCCGGATGTGCGTCGCGAGCAATATGCGATGGATATCACTTACGGGACGAACTCGGAGTTCGGGTTCGATTACCTCCGCGACAACGGCATGGCTACAACCCGTGATCAACAGGTCCAGCGTGGTTATCACTATGCCATTGTCGATGAAGTCGATTCTATTTTGATCGACGAGGCCCGCACTCCGTTGATCATCAGCGGGCCAGCGACCGTTTCGACGCATCAATACGACAAATTCAAACCGTTGATCGAACAACTCGTGCGCAAGCAGAACATGCTTTGCAACCGTTTGGCCAGCGAAGCGATCGAATTATTCGACCGATTTGATCAAGAAAAAACGCCAACCTTCGCCCCCCGCGAACCAACCGGCGTGCCTATTTCGCCAGAGATCCGAAAATCAGCGACTGAACTTCGAGTTCACTTAACTGAAGTGATTGCGACGGGAAAGGATGGCAAGATTACTGAAGCTGATGTTCGATATGCCGCATCGCAGTTGAACCCTGGCGTGCTGATGTTCAAAGTGAAACTAGGGCAACCGCGCAACAAACAGCTGTTGCGAATGATGGAGGATCCTGATAAGCGGCGCGCGATCGATAAAGCCGAGCTCTCCTTTTATGCCGATACACGCAAAGAGGAGTTATTCAGACTCAAGGAGGAACTCTATTTTACGATCGATGAAAAGACTAACGAGTCCGATTTGTCCGAGCAAGGCCGCGTTTTTCTAAACCCCGACGATCCGAACGCGTTTGTGTTGCCGGATTTGATCAGCGAGTTCACCGAGATCGATCTCGATCCGGAGCTTTCGGACGAGGAGAAAGATAAGAAAAAAACCGAGCGACAACAGCTGTGCGACACCCAGGCAGAGCGAATTCACAACATCTCGCAATTGCTGAAAGCCTACTGCCTGTTTGAGAAAGACGTGCAGTATGTGATCGAGGAGAACAAAGTCATCATTGTCGATGAATTTACCGGTCGCAAAATGCCGGGCCGCCGCTGGAGCGATGGGTTGCACCAGGCGGTCGAAGCGAAGGAAGGCGTCCAGATCGATCGCGAGACGCAAACGCTGGCCACGATCACGATTCAAAATTATTTCCGGCTTTACCAAAGGCTGGCCGGCATGACCGGCACGGCTGAGACCGAAGCGGCGGAGTTCCACGATATTTACAAGCTCGATGTCAACGTTATCCCGACCAATCGGCCAGTGGCCCGCAAAGATTCTAACGATCGGATCTACAAAACGCGCCGTGAAAAATACAACGCCGTGATCAACGAGATCAGAGACTGCCATGGCAAACAGGAGCCGGTGTTGGTGGGCACGGTAAGCGTAGAAGCGAGCGAGTTACTGAGCCGAATGCTGAAGCGCGAAAAAATTCCACATAATGTGCTGAACGCGAAATTCCACATGCAGGAGGCAGAGATCGTGCAACGCGCCGGTCAACCGGGCACGGTAACGATTTCCACGAACATGGCCGGACGCGGCACGGACATTAAGCTCGGCCCTGGCGTCACCGAACTGGGCGGATTGATGGTGATCGGCACCGAACGCCACGAATCGCGCCGGATCGATCGACAATTGCGCGGCCGTTGCGCGCGCCAGGGCGATCCCGGTGCGTCGCGCTTTTACGTCAGCTTCGAGGACGATCTGATGCGCAACTTCGGTGCAGCGGATCGGATGACCAGAATTATGGAACGCTTTGGACTCGAAGAAGGCCAGGAGCTGGAGCACCCGTGGCTGAACAAGTCGGTCGAGACGGCGCAAAAACGCGTCGAACAGCGCAATTACATGATCCGGAAACGGACGCTCGATTTCGATGACGTGATGAACATGCAGCGTGAAGTCGTTTACGGCTACCGCAACGAAGTGATCGATTCGGAGGAGCCGCGCCCACTTATTTACGAAGTGATCGGCGAAGCCGTGCCGGCAAAAGTGAAGGAATATCTAGAGGAAGAAGAGCCGAATTACAAGGGGTTGATGAACTGGGTCAACACCACGTTTCCGCTCGGTCTAACGAAAGACAAAGCGCAGTTCGAGACACGCAGTGTCGATGAAAATGCGCAGTTTCTGATCGAGAAAATCAAGGAATCGTACGAGCGCAAATCGAGCCACGAGGAGCCAGCGGCGGTGAAAAGCCTGGAGCGTTACATCATTCTCAACGCGATCGACCGGCTGTGGCAGGAACATCTTTACGCAATGGATGCGCTGCGCGAAGGCGTTTATCTGCGCGGCTACGCGCAAAAGGATCCGCTCATCGAATACAAAACGGAAGCGTACGACATGTTTGTCGAGCTGATGGCGAACATCAAAAACGAAGTGCTGCACAACCTCTTCCGCAGCACGTCGAACTTGCAAGCCTTCGAGAATTTTCTCGCGAGTTTGCCGCAATTCCTCCTCCGCGAGCACTCTTCTACTGCGTCCACCGCGAATGCGCCAGCGCGCGAACGGCAGCCGGCGATGGCAGCAGTGGGGGGCAATGGCGGAGGCGATGGCGAAGTCGTTCTCGATCTTCCGGTCCGCCGCGCCATGCCAAAGGTCGGCCGCAACGAACCGTGTCCGTGCGGCAGCGGGAAGAAATATAAAAACTGCTGCGGCAGAGTAGCGTAGCATCGACAGTCGCAGGCAGACGCAGTTGCAAGACAGAGAACTTCAAAAGGCCCGAGGATTATCTCGAAGCCGAGCGGATTACCGAAGAAAGGCACAAATATCTGGCCGGTGTGAGCTACGCGGTTTACGAGCGCAGACATTTGGTGCGCTGAACTTTGAGCGCGATCCAAGCCGTTCGACGGCGCGGTTCACCATTAATTCCGGAACACAGGTGGAACTGCCAATGCGCGCGTTCAGAGCGATTCAAGGAAACCTGTAACCGCTCGAAGCGCCGTAGGCGCGATAGATATTAGCCCCGGGCGTGAGCCCGGGGGAAAAGGCGTCTCCAAACCAATCAGCCCCGGCAGGGGCGACAGAATACGCCGAAGCGCGTCGTCACTCCTTCCGCCCCTTCCGGGGCTAGTTCGAATGAATCGAGCAACCCCGGGCTTGCGCCCGGGGCTACATTCTTCCGCGCCTACGGCGCTTTCTGCGGCTACGCCATTATTTAAACCGCTCTAAACCGCCGCAAGGGAGCCTTCGCCGGCCCAAACGACAGCGTGTGCCCGGATCGGACGATCGAAGCCTTTCAGGACAACTTCACCGATATCTTGAAATGAAAATCCCTTGCCCAGGCAAAGCTCGGCAATTGCGTTCGACACCAGAATTTGCTCGGCGGAGGCATGAGAACATAGCCGCGCGGCAAGTTGGACTGTGCAGCCAAAAAGATCATCATGCTGCTCGACCGGTTCCCCGGCCGCGGCGCCGATTCGAATTTTAAGCGGGACGTCGCGTTGATTCTTCTCGTGCCTGGCCAAATCGCGTTGGATCTGAGTTGCACATCTTACTGCTCCGGCCGCAGATACAAACGAGGCCATGATACCGTCGCCCGTGTGCTTGACCTCGCGACCGCCTAGATGGGACAATGCGTTTCGGACAACAGAATCATGCACCTCGAACAACGCCATCGCCGCTTCATCGCCGAGTGTTTGCGTCAAAGCCGTCGATTCGACAATGTCCGTGAACAGGATGGTTCGAATTCCAGGGTCTCGCACATCGGCTCCGCCACCTGGTAGCAAAACGGCTCCCACGTCATTTGTTTCGGTGCCGCCGAGAAATACTTCTGCGACCTCGGGCTCTACCTCGATGATCTTCTCGGCCATCAACCCGTGGGCTTCGCGATGCACACACTCTGCGGCCTCAGCGCTTGGCGCATGGGCGAGACAAAAAACTTTCCGCCCACTCTCATTAACCCAGTATTTGTGGTATTCGACGCCATATTTCCGCTGCGTTTCCATATCCTTCGCGTGGGCCTTGGCGACATCTTCGGCGGTAGTGCCCTCTGGCAGCTCATGAATGTCCATGTATAATGGCATACCAGCTTAACTTACTGCGATATTACGCGATGCAAAACGCTGATGTCGGCTGGACGGCTGAGCGTCTGATAAACGACACAATATCGTTCCGTCAGACGGAGAAGCGTGGCCAGCTGTTCCTCGGTGGCGTCAGTCTTCAAATCGAAATTTAATCGAATCTGCTTGAAGCCGACGGGGACATCCTTGGAAACGCCGAGCGTGCCGCGAAAATCAAGATCGCCCTCCGCTCGAATCGTCGCTGCGCGCAACTGGATGCCCATTGCCGTAGCAACTGCCCGCAGCGTAACGCCGGCACATCCAACCAACGCTTCCAGCAGCATATCGGCCGAGCATGCGTTCTGGCCGTCGCCTCCGGTCGCAGGGTGAAGCCCTGCTTCGACCCGCCCTTTTCCGGTTTCTATCTTGCAGGTGATCCCTTCTCCAATTCGCCCTTCTGCCCGGAGCGTGAGTATTGCTGTTTCAGGGCTTTCTCGATACTGAGCTTTAAGAGGCGCCTGCAATTTTCTCAATTCGTCAGCATGCACTCGTTCCAATCGCTCCCTTCCAATTTGTAGAGGCGTTCACCGCGGCGAACGCGCGGAAATTTAGACTCGGCGTTTGACACAAGCGCCGCTACAACTTCGTCGGTCTGATATTTTGATTCACGCGGAAAAGATTACCGGGGTCATATTTGGTCTTGATCACGACCAGCCGCTCATAGTTATCTCCGTAAGTTTTCTTAACCCGATCCTCTCCCTCATCTCCCATCAAAAAATTTACATACGCTCCACCCGCCGAATAGGGATGGAGCGCGTCGTAATAACTCTTCGTCCATGAAATGATTTTTTCGTTGTTGGCTGGATCGGGATCAACGCCGACCATTACTTGCGCCCAGGTGGCACCCCGATAATTCCAGGCAGTATCATTTTTACCCACACGTGAGGCCGCGCCATTGATGGGATAGAGATGCATGGTCGAATGCATGGAGGGAAGCGCCTTTCCAAAACGAGTATGTTGCGCGATCGCGTCGTCGCTCAATTCATTTACAAAATCGGCGCGCCAGTACCACTGGAGCCCCGGAGGGTAGAGAGCGTCGAACATGGTTTGCAGCGACGGCTGCGGCAACGGACCGACAAAATCGAGCGCTGGCTTCTTGAAGGCGCGGATCGGTTTAAATGCCTCTTCGGCCTTCGTCTGCGGGCCGGCATATGCCCAGACCACGCCGCACATTTTTTTCAGATGGAGATGCTCGGGAAAGGGCGGGGCCGGCGGCACGGTGAGAAAGGCAAAGAAGCCATTCAAATCATCCGGAGCCGCGGGAATCAGCTCGCGATACCACCTCATGACGTCGGCCGCTTCGCTCAATTCATAGAGCATTGGACCGCCATAGAGGATGTCGATGGGGTGCAGCTTGAACGTAAACGAAGTGATCACGCCGAAGTTTCCACCGCCGCCACGAATGGCCCAGAACAAATCGGAATTCTCGCCCGCATTTGCCGTTACAAATGCGCCGTTCGCCAACACGATGTCGGCTGCGAGCAGATTATCGATGGTGAGTCCGCATTTGCGGGTCAGGTGCCCGATCCCTCCACCGAGGGTCAGGCCTCCAACTCCTGTCGTGGAAATGATCCCACTCGGAGTTGCAAGTCCAAACACATGGGTGGCATGATCGACATCGCCCCAGGTGCAGCCGCCACCGACAGTGACAGTCCGAGCTGCCGGATCGACACGGGTGTATCTTATCAACCCCAAGTCGATGACCAGACCATCATCGCAAATCCCCAGCCCTCCGGCGTTGTGTCCACCGCCACGGACCGCCAGAAGCAGATCACTTTCTCTCGCAAAATTTACCGAACGGATCACGTCGGCCACGTCCGCGCAACGCACAATCAGTCGCGGTTTTTTGTGTATCATTCCATTGTACACCTTTCGGGCTTCGTTGTAGTCCCCATCGTCCGGCCCGATCAATCTTCCGCGTAAGTTGGCCTTGAAATCGGAAATGGAATTTTCGTTGAGCATCATAAATGAAATTAGCCAGTTAGGTGGAGCATCACAGCAAACATCATGCGGTCAAGATGCGGAGTGATACCACTCAGAGGTGAAATAGCGGTCGCGGTCGGGGGCAGCGATGCGCTCGAATGGCAAAAAGGATTTGTCATTCCCATAGCGAGAATTATCTTTCGCGCCTTATGCCCAAACCCATCGCCCGCCGCAAGACGAAGAAGTCCGTTGCGAAACGGTTTAAGATTACCGGCCGCGGCAAAGTATTGCGCGCACATTCATCGCGCCGGCACTTACTTTCATCTAAAAGCGCGAAACGGAAACGCCGACTGAGCAAAGCCGCGCTAGTGGATAAGACGGACGTAGCACGGATCAAGGCCAACCTGCCATTCGCGTGAGAGCCTCAGTTAACAGCGAAATTCTGGTCACAGCGTTTCTTCTTTAGCGCCGGTCGTCGCCTCGCGACGTCACGTTGAATGTTTTAACATTCGCCGGCTCCCATTTGCAACCTGTCGATCTTGCGTGGATTCTTGCTTTCCGTCAGGGGCTGTGGATTGAGGACTGACGAACCCCGCCAGGGCAGGAATGCAGCAACGGTAGTTTGATCCTCTCTGCCGTAGTTTCCTGGCGGACTTTTTTCGTGAAACTGCTCAAAGTGAAAACGGCGCGCTTTGCCGACGTGGTGGAGAAAGCGGGCGAACCGGAGCCGTACACGCTCTGGCAAAAACCGGCCCAGGATCGACACCTGCAATCCGCGATCAAGAATCATCACGTGATGACGATTCAAACAAGCGATGCTGGCACGGAGTTCGGCATCGTCGGTTTCAAAGAACGTCCGGGCGCGAGGTATCTCGTGTTTCCAAAATCGTTGAAGCGATTCGAGAACGATCGGATCGTGGGGATCAAATGGGACTTGACCAGATGACGAACGACGAACGGATTCGCTACTCCCGACACTTGATCATGCCGGAAGTAGGCGTGGAGGGACAACGCCGGTTAAGCGAGGCGCGCGTATTGTGCATCGGCGCGGGCGGTCTCGGTTCGCCGATCGCGTTGTATCTCGCGGCGGGGGGCGTCGGCACGATTGGCCTGGTCGATTTCGACGCGGTCGATCTGAGCAATTTGCAGCGGCAGATCCTGCACGGAACGAAAGACGTCGGACGAAGCAAACTGGAATCGGCGCGCGATCGGTTGCGCGATTTGAATCCCAAGATCGACGTCGAATTGCACGAGACGCGATTCACCAGTCAGAACGCGGTCGCTCTGGTCGAGCCCTACGACATCGTGGTCGATGGCTGCGACAATTTTCCGACGCGCTATTTGTCGAGCGACGTTTGCGTCTGGGCGCGAAAGCCAAACATCTATGGCTCCGTCTTTCGCTTCGAAGGACAAGCCACCGTCTTTGCGCCCCATTTGGGTGGGCCATGTTACCGCTGCCTCTTTCCGGACCCGCCGGAGCCAGGCACGATTCCAAATTGCGCGGAAGCAGGCGTGCTCGGGGTGCTTCCGGGCCTGATCGGTTTGGTGCAAGCGATCGAGGCGATCAAACTGATTCTCGGGGCAGGCCAATCGCTCGTCGGCCGACTGCTGCACTTCGATGCGCTGAAAATGAAATTCCGCGAACTGAATCTGCGCCGCGATCCACAATGCCCGGTTTGCGGCGAGAACCCGTCGATCTTCGAGCCGATCGATTACGAGATGTTCTGCGGCGCCGGAATCGATGAAGAAATTCGGACCATCTCAGTGCGCGACTTAAAACGAAAGATCGACGCGCACGAACCATTCCAATTGCTCGATGTGCGCGAGATTTTCGAACATGAAATTGCGCGAATCGACGGGGCGAAATTGATTCCGTTGCGAGAGATTGGCGCGCGCGCCGAGGAGTTGCCGCGCGACGAACAGATCATCGTCCATTGCCACAGCGGGAAACGCAGCGCCCAAGCTGTCCGGTTGCTGCGGGAACGCGGGTTTCGCCAAGTTTACAATCTCGAAGGCGGGATCGATGCCTGGTCGAGCGAGATCGACCCAACCGTCCCGCGATATTGACGGTCAGCCTCAAAAACCGTGGCTCGCGGCGTAAAAAAAGGAAAAAAAAGCTCCACTTTTCAATTTAATCTGCTTATAAAGGTGCGGGCTCTAAGTATATCAGGCTCCCCAGGGTCCATTAACGGAGGAATAAAACCACTATGTCAAAAAAACTGTTCACCTACTTCATGCTTCCGTCGCTGTTCATCATCTGCAATAGCGCGGAGGTGTCTTTTGCTCAGTCGAAATCAAAAAGTCCGGACACATCAAGCGGGACTTTTGAAAAAATGATCGTGGCCAACGGCGTGGTCACGATGAATCTACAGCGGTCCGGCGCTGCCAGGGAATCGAACATTGCCCGCTTCGCCGTGGCTCCCGATTCCTTTTTCACTCTGCTCGTATTCAACAATCAGTTGCGCGGGCCGGTGCCGAGCACGATGGCGCTGACCGCTCAGAATGCAGCCGCGCTTCCATCAGTTCTAAGGAATTCAGCGAATCAGCTGTTGATCGAGAAAACGGCGTCGAACGAGGAACATGACCTCGTTGTTCGCGACAGCAAGAGTGGCTCGATTCTCTATAACATCGACGGGCATCAATACAATTATGATGCCGGCAAACATCTGCTCACCATCACCGGCGGCAGACTTCTTACCAAAGCCGGCCAAGCGGCGGGAACGATTTCGGTCACGGCCACGTTGTTGCCAATCGAGATCGACAAGGTCCTCAATGGCGAGGTGAAGTCGGCACTCTTGCCGGCTATGAGACAGCCGGATGTCGGAACTACACCCGGTCCGGATGTGATCGTGGGCGATTTGCCGGCCGTATCGCAAGCGGGGAGCTCCGGAACTTTTGTCGGGCTCGGTGTGGGCACCACGTCGTGCAATGCCGGCGTAGAAAATCTGGATTGGTTCCAGTTGCCTAACAACGATCATCCGGTCATTCCACAAAATTTATATCGCCAAAGCGGCGGTACCAGTAACACCGACCGGTTTGAACAGGTCGGCCAATCCTGGCTGAAGCACGCGTTTACCGCGCTCACCGAAAATGTTTGCGGCTACGGTTGTAATGGCGTGGGCGGCTCCCATCTCGGCTCGGGCTGCTCCGATCCGTACTCGTCCGGTTTGAATGCCCAACAGAGCGGCCTCGGCTCGCGCGCATGGGTGAATCCGTTTACCGGTGCGTTTCCCGGATCGCCGAGCCCGGCCAATCACAGCGGGCACACCCATACGGGCACATCACATCGCGTGCTTGTCGCCATGGACGATCTCAACACGACGCTGAACACGGGAGCGACTTACTTCGCTGAGGGGCAGTACGTTACTCCGCACGAGTATGCCTGGTGTCAGGCGCACCCCGGGCAGTGCAACATGTATAACAACGTGTCGTACCGCCAGTTCAACGTGAGTGGGACAACCAGCTTTACCTTCTCAGCCGCAGCGTCCACTGTGCGGCAGAGGCCCGCCATCGTTGCTTGGAATGGCGCAAGCGACAATACGTTCGAGCCGGATCCCGGCAATGACGGCATCGGCTTCCTCGCGTCCAAGGTGACCAATCCATCGGCTGGTGTTTACCATTACGAGTACGCCGTTTACAACGAGAACCTCGACCGCGCGATCCAGATGTTCAGCATTCCGTTAGGCAACGGTATCACCGTCAGTAATATCGGTTTTCACGCTCCGCCACAGGAGCCGGGCTGGGCAAACGATGGCACCCAAAACAACCAAGGGTATAGCTCCACACCTTGGGCGGTAAATCAAACCACCAACGCTCTGACCTGGAATTGCGAAACCTTCGCCCAGAACCAGAACGCGAACGCTATTCGCTGGGGTACGCTCTATAACTTCCGGTTCGATTCCGATAAACCGCCAACCAATGCAAACGCAACGATCGGCTTCTTCAAGACCGGCGCGCCTATTACCGTGGCGGTCCAGGTCCCAACCCCTGACACTACGTTAACTTTCAACAGCGCGGTCTCGCGCAAAACCCACGGTGGCGCCGGGGATTTCGACATCGCTCTGCCGCTCAGCGGCAATGCCGGCGTCGAGTGCCGTAATAGCGGTGGGAATCATACTTTTGTTTTGACCTTTAGTAACAGTGTCGTAAGCGGTGATGCCGCGGTGACCGCAGGGGTTGGCACCGTCGGGAGCACGAGTTTCTCTGGCAACACCATGACCGTGAACCTGACCGGCGTCTCCGATGTGCAGCAGATCACTGTCGATGCCACCAATGTAATGGATACGTTAGGTCACACACTCGCCGACGCGCCGGTCAATGCCGTCATACTGGGCGGTGATACAAACGGAAATCGCACCGTAAATGCGGCTGACGTCGCGCAGGCCAAAGCACAGCAGGGTGCACCCGTCGATCAGACGAATTTCCGCGACGACGTGAACGTCAATGGCACGATCAACGCAGCCGATGTCGCCCAGATCAAGGCAAACGACGGCAATTCTGTTCCGTAGCAATTCGCCTAACCAACGCTATTCCGATGCCTGCAGGGAAAGCAAACCGCTTCCCCTGCCGCGTCTTTAGACTCGATTGAAGCTTAGCCGCAATGCTCGTTGGCTAACTGGTCAAGCGAGATTGATCCCAGGCGGCCAGCGATATTGACGGCCAGCCTCAAGAGCGGCGGCGCAGAAAAAAGGAAAAAAAACTCCACTTTCCAATTTAATCTGCTTATAAGGGTAGGGTTCCAAGTATATCAGCTCCCAGGGTCCATAAACGGAGGAATAAGAATCACCATGTTAAAGAAACTGTTCACCTACTTCATGCTGCCGTCGCTATTGATCATCTGCAATAGCGCGGAAGTATCTTTTGCTCAGTCGAAACCAAGAAGTCCGGACGCCTTGAGCGGGACTCTTGAAAAAATGATCGTGGCCAATGGCGTGGTCACGATGAATCTCGGTGCTGGGAAGGAATCAAGTGTGGCCCGCTTCACCGTGGCACCCGATTCGTTCTTCACTCTGCTCGTGTTCAACAATCAGTTGCGCGGGCCGGTGCCAAGCTCGATGGCGTTGATCGCTCAAAATGCAGCCTCGCTACCGAACGCGCTGAAGAATTCGGCGTTGAATATCGAGAAAACGGCATCGAGCGAGGAACACGACCTCGTTATTCGCGAGAGCAAGAGTGGCTCGGTTCTCTACAACATCGACGGGCATCAATACAATTATGATGCCGGCAAGCATCTCCTCACCGTCACCGGCGGCAGGCTTCTTACCAAAGCCGGCGACGCGGCGGGAACGATTTCTATCACGGCCACATTGTTGCCAATCGAGATCGACAAAGTGTCAAATGGCGAGGTCAAATCGGCACGGATGCCGGCCTTGCACCAGCCTGCTGTGGGGACTGTTCCCGGACCGGATGTGATTGTCGGGGACGTTTCTGGCGTGGAAGAGCCCAGTGGGGGGACCGTGGGAAACTTCGTGGCAGTAGGCGTGGGCACAACCTCATGTAACGCCGGAACCATCGATTTGGATTGGTTCGCGTTGCCAAACACCGATCACCCGGTGATCCCGCAGAACCTGTATCGAATGAGCGGAGGAGCGGATAATGCGGAGCGGTTTGAACAAATCGGCGAGTCGTGGCTCAAACACGCGTTTACGGCGTTAACCCAGAACGTCTGCGGCTACGGCTGCAATGGCGTAGGCGGAACTCACCTTGGTTCAGGTTGCTCTGACCCGTATGTAGCAAGTCTCAATTACGGCCAGAGTGGACTTGGCTCGCGTGCATGGGTCAATCCGTTTACTGGGTTTTTCCCTGGCGGTACAAATGGCAATGGCCAACCCACATCTCGCGATCACACCGGCCACCTTCACGACGGCTTATCGCACAGAGTCATCGTTGCCATATCTGATCTGACCGCAGCTCAGAATACCGGCGCGACCTACTTTGCCGAAGGCCAGTACGTCACCCCGCATGAATATGCCTGGTGTCAGGCGCATCCCGGGCAGTGCAACATGTATAACAACGTCTCCTATCGCCAATTCACCGTGAGCGGGACAACCAACTTTACCTTCTCACCAGCAGCGAGCACCGTGCGGACGATGCCCGCCATCGCTGCTTGGAATGGAGCAAGCATGAGTACGTTCAAGCCGGATCCGGGCAATGACGGCGTCGCTATCGTTGCGTACAAGGTGACCAATCCATCGGCCGGCGTTTACCATTACGAGTACGCCGTTTACAACGAGAACCTCGACCGCGCGATCCAGATGTTCAGCGTTCCGTTAGGTGACGGCATTACCCTCAGCAATATCGGGTCTCACACTCCGCCACAGCAGCCGGGTTGGGGGAATGATGGTACCCAAAACGACCAAGGGTTTAGCTCCACGCCTTGGGCGGTAAATCAAACCACCAACGCTCTGACCTGGAATTGCGAAACCTTCGCCCAGAACCAGAACGCGAACGCTATTCGCTGGGGTACGCTCTATAACTTCCGGTTCGATTCCGATAAACCGCCAACCAATGCAAACGCAACGATCGGCTTCTTCAAGACCGGCGCGCCTATTACCGTGGCGGTCCAGGTCCCAACCCCTGACACTACGTTAACTTTCAACAGCGCGGTCTCGCGCAAAACCCACGGTGGCGCCGGGGATTTCGACATCGCTCTGCCGCTCAGCGGCAATGCCGGCGTCGAGTGCCGTAATAGCGGTGGGAATCATACTTTTGTTTTGACCTTTAGTAACAGTGTCGTAAGCGGTGATGCCGCGGTGACCGCAGGGGTTGGCACCGTCGGGAGCACGAGTTTCTCTGGCAACACCATGACCGTGAACCTGACCGGCGTCTCCGATGTGCAGCAGATCACTGTCGATGCCACCAATGTAATGGATACGTTAGGTCACACACTCGCCGACGCGCCGGTCAATGCCGTCATACTCGCCGGTGATACAAACGGAAATCGCACCGTGAATGCGGCTGACGTCGCGCAGGCGAAAGCACAGCAGGGTGCACCCGTCGATCAGACGAATTTCCGCGACGACGTGAATGTCAATGGCACGATCAACGCAGCCGATGTGGCCCAGATCAAGGCAAACGACGGCAATTCTGTTCCGTAACGATTCGCCTAACCAACGCTATTCCGATGCCTGCAGGGGAAGCAAACAGCTTCCCCTGCCGCGTTCTTTGGACTCGTATTTTTCTTACTTTGCCTCGCAAATTGACGTTTGGGTGCAGCGCTCGTTGGCTAAGTTGTCCCTGATGAAACGGGCATTCCCATGGTCGATCTTAGTTTTTGCACTCGCGATTCCGGTCATGTTTTCAAGTTGCGATCGCATGATCACTTCGCGTCACGCGCAGTTGATCAAAGATGCCGAGGCCAAATCGGCCCAGGGCGACTTCATGCGCGCAATCAATCTCTACGAAGCCGCGCTCGACGATACCCCGCAATGCGCCGAAGTGCATTACCAATTAGCCCTGCTTTACGACGACAAACTGAAAGATCCGCTCAATGCACTCCATCATTTCAAACGCTATCTCGTGCTCAGTCCAAATGGGCCGCGCGCAAACGAGGTCCGCGCTTCGATCAAACGAGACGAAGTCGATTTGCTAACGAGCTTGTCCGGCGACGCTGTTCTCACCGGCAGCGAGGCGGCCCGCTTGCGCAATGAAAACCTCAGTCTCCGCAAAGAACTCGAAGAACGCCGAGTGGGGCCACGCGCTGTGACAGACAAGCTCGTGCCGGACAAGCCTGCGAACGAGCCGGCGCGCACGAAGGCGGGCCGATTCTACACGGTGCGTTCAGGCGACACGCTGGTATCGATCTCGCGCAAGTTTTACAGGACGCCAGCTCGCTGGAAAAAAATTCTCGATGCCAACCAGAAAAGCATCGACAATCCTGAGAAATTGAAGGTGGGACAGACTTTGGTGATTCCGTAAAACAACGGACCGCGAATCATGAAACCGATTGTCCGCATCGCTCCCGACGTAGGCTGGCTGCCGGTGAGTTTTGCCAATGTTTATTTCGTCGGACGCCCCGGCGGCACGTGGGCGCTGATTGATGCTGGCCCGCCCGGACGCGCCTCCGAGATTATCGAAGCTGCGGAAGCGCGCTTCGGCACGGGTTCGCGCCCGGAAGCGATTTTGTTAACGCATGGTCATGCTGATCACGTCGGCTCGGCTCTCGCTTTGGCTGAAAAATGGGACGTAACGATCTATGCTCATCATCTCGAATTACCTTATCTCACCGGAAAATCGCCGTATCCCCCGGCCGATCCTACCGTCGGCGGCGCGATGGCTTTTCTCTCCCGCTTTTTTCCTGCGCGCACGATGCATCTGGACAAACGCGTTCGGGCCTTGCCGCACAGCAAAGTCCCAGGCCTAACGGGTTGGGAATGGATTGCGGCCCCGGGACATTCTCCCGGCCAGGTCGCGTTTTTTCGCGAATCGGACCGCGTCCTGCTGGCGGGCGATGCTTTCGCGACGATGGATCTGGATTCGTGGAGCGGATTGCCGAGCGGACGTCAACAGTTATCACGGCCGCCCTCGCCTTTTACGTGCGATTGGGACGCAACTCGGACATCGCTCCAGAGATTGTCTAAATTGCGCCCAAACGTCTTAGGCTGCGGCCACGGCATTCCCCTTTCCGATCCTGGTTTGCCCGATCGCCTCCAAGAATTTGCGGTGCGCTTTCGTCCGCCGCGGCGCGGCCGCTATGTCCGCCAGCCCGCCCGCACGGATGAGAACGGCATTGTCGATCTCCCGCCAGCCCCGTTCGACCCGGTGCCGTTCGCCACCATGGGCGCGCTCGTTTTGGTCGGCATCGCGCTTGGCGCGGGTTACTTCGACGAGGAGCGGAACTAAAGGAGCGATTGGGTGGCGAACCATAACACGGCCAAAAATGTCGATCTTGCGAAAGAAGAATGTGGAAACCCGGGTGAAACGTCGCTATCCGATCGGGGCAGAACTGATTGCGCCTAACGAGACGCATTTCCGCGTCTGGGCGCCGAAAGCGGACACGGTCGATCTTGTTCTGGAAGAAAACGCGGCCAAAACAGCGCCGCGCTCTTTTCATCCGCTGACGCGCGAGGCGGATGGATATTTTTCTGGCTTGGCCGGCATCGGCGCCGGAAAGCGCTATCGGTTTCGCGTTAATAACGCGGAGAATTTTCATCCCGACCCGGCCTCGCGTTTTCAGCCAGAAGGGCCGCATGGCTCATCCTGCGTTGTCGATCCTGCAACTTTTCACTGGACGGATGCGAACTGGCCAGGCCCGACACTGAAAGGGCAGGTCCTTTATGAAATGCATGTCGGCACATTCACCGAGCAAGGGACGTGGCGAGCGGCGATGGAACAATTGCCGGAACTGGCGCGGATCGGGATCAGCGTGATCGAGATGATGCCGATTGCGGATTTTCCAGGGCGCTTCGGCTGGGGATATGACGGGGTCGATCTTTTCGCGCCGACGCGTTTGTACGGAACTCCCGACGATCTGCGGGCATTCATCGATAAGGCGCATTCGTTGGGCGTGGCTGTAATTCTCGACCTGGTTTACAACCATTTCGGGCCGGACGGCAATTACCTTGGCGTTTTCTCAGATCATTATTTCACCGGGCGATACGAAAACGACTGGGGCGAATCGATCAACTTTGACGGCCCAAACTCCGGCCCGGTGCGCGAGTTTTACATCAGCAATGGCGCTTACTGGATCGACGAATTTCACTTCGATGGATTTCGTTTCGACGCGACCCAGGATGTTCACGATCAGTCGGACGAATACATCATCGGCGCAATCGGACATGCGGCGCGCGAGGCTGCCGGCGCTCGCTCGATTATCTTGATCGCGGAAAATGAACCGCAGGAAATCAAACTGCTGCGGCCGCGCTGCGAAGGCGGGGACGATTTAGACGGAGTTTGGAATGACGATTTTCATCACACGGCCGTGGTTGCGCTGACCGGGCGGCGCGAAGCGTATTACACGGATTATCTCGGCTCGCCCCAGGAATTCATTTCCGCCGCGAAATACGGCTATCTGTATCAAGGCCAGCCTTACTCATGGCAAGAAGCGCCGCGCGGCACGCCAACATTTATGATCTCACCCCAGGCGTTCGTTTGTTTCATTGAAAATCACGACCAGGTCGGCAATACCGCGCGCGGCGACCGGCTGCGGTTTGAAACGTCTCCCGGCCGATACCGGGCAATGACAACGCTGCTTCTTCTTGGCCCGTGGACGCCGCTTCTGTTTCAGGGAGAAGAGTTCGGCGCGTCCACGCCTTTCTTGTTTTTTACCGAAGTCGGTGACGAAGCGATGCGAAAGCAGATTCGAGAAGGGCGAGCGGAATTTCTGGCGCAGTTTCCATCGCTCGCCAGCGAAGAAACGCAAAAGAATCTAACTACACCCGACGATCCCGACGCATTTGCCCGCTGCAAACTCGATTTCTCCGAGCGGGAAAGAAATCGGGAACTCTACGATTTGCACATTGATCTTTTGAAATTACGGCGTGGGGACTCGCGGTTTCGAGAACAAATCCTCGGCGGGATTGATGGCGCAGTGCTCGGTCCGGCCAGCTTTGTCCTGCGATACTTTTCCAAGCAACATGATGATGATCGTTTGCTCGTGGTGAATCTCGGCAAACGACAAATGTTAGAACCTGCGCCGGAGCCATTGCTTGCGCCGCCTCTTGGCTTTGAATGGAAAACGCTCTGGTCGAGTGAATCGCCGCGTTACGGCGGAAAGGGTTCCGTGACGGTCGCGACCCAGGATCGATGGATCTTTTCAGCCGAAGCGGCGGTCGCGTTACGACTCGTTCGCGAAAAAACTCCGCGGCGAAAACCGAAGCGGAGACGCCCGGGCGAAGTTCCGAACAACCCTTGAAACTGGAAACGCATAAGCCGGTCGTGATTCGGCGCATCGCCTGGGACGAGACGAAAATGTCCCGCGAAACCCTGCTCGATCGCGAATGGATCGTGACCAATGGGCTCGGTGGGTACGCGTCAGGGACAATTTCCGGCGCAATCACGCGGCGTTATCACGGCCTGCTCATCGCCGCTTTGCCCGCGCCGCATGGTCGTGTCGTGATGTGGAATCACGTCTCTGAATTTCTTCGCTTCAGCGATGACGACATCGTCTCGCTCGGAGGCGAAGAACGCGCCGGGGGTCAGCTCGATTTGAAAGGCGCCGATTGGCTGCGCGAATTTCGCCTGGAAGACGGCCTTCCCGTTTGGACTTACGGCGTGCGCGACGTGGTGGTGGAGAAGCGAATCATTCTTCCTCATCTGCAAAACACGGTCCACCTAATTTATCGCATCCTGGAATGCAAGGAATGTCCGCGACTGGAATTGCGGCCGGCATTTCAATTCCGACACCACGACGTCCCGGTGAACGAGGGGCGGGCGAATTCCTACAAAGTGACGGCGGTGGACGGGCGCTATGAAATCGTCGCCACGCGTGTCCGGCTGCCATCGCTGCGAATGAAATTGTACGACTGCGAAGCTGCTTTCACCATCGCCGCCTCTACTATTCCTCAAGTCGTTTATCGAATCGAGCAAAGCCGCGGTTATGCCTACGAGGGCGACTTATGGAGTCCCGGGTTTTTTCAAGTCGATCTTAGCAAACACAGAGCCGTCACTCTGGTTGGCTCGACCGAGAAATGGGAAATTATCGACGTTCTGACACCGGCGCAGGCGCTGGCGTCGGAGCAGCAACGCCGGACGCGCCTGCTTGAGGAAGCGATTCCACAAGCACGCGAGGGATTTCCGGCTGAATTGGTTTTTGCGGCGGACCAATTCATCATCACGCCCGCCGGGCGCTTCGAAGAAGCGGCCCGCGCTCACGCCACGGGCGATGAAGTTCGTACCGTTATTGCCGGCTACCACTGGTTCACCGATTGGGGTCGCGACACGATGATCAGTCTGGAAGGACTAACCCTTACTACCGGACGATGGCTGGAGGCCGGCTACGTTTTACGCACCTTCGCCTATTACGTCCGTGAAGGATTAATCCCGAACATGTTTCCCGACGGCGCAACGAAAGGGAAATATAACACCGCCGACGCAACCCTGTGGTTTTTCCACGCGCTCGGCCGTTATTTCGCGTTGAGCGAAGATCAGATCACGCTCAAACTTTTGTTGCCGATCTTGATCGACATTATCGAGCACCATCTACGCGGAACGCGGTTTAACATTCACGTCGATCCTGACGATGGCCTCCTGGTGCAAGGAGAGGAGGGTTATCAACTCACGTGGATGGACGCGAAAATGGGCGACTGGGTGGTGACGCCGCGCCGCGGAAAAGCGGTCGAGATCAATGCGCTCTGGTATAATGCGCTGCGTTTGCTGGCGAGTTGGTTGGAAAATCGAGATGAGGCAGCCGCTGGGCATTATCTCGAACATGCGGCCCGCGCACGAGAATCGTTCAACCACCGCTTCTGGTTTGCTGATGGCGGATATCTCTACGACGTCGTCGATTGCAACGGCGACAATGAAACCCTAGATCGATCCTGCCGTCCCAATCAAATTTTTACAATCTCGCTCGATTATCCGGTGCTCGACGAAAAATATTGGAAATCGGTTGTCGATGTTGTGCAGAAACAATTGGTCACGCCAGTTGGGCTGCGAACGCTTTCGCCTGACGATCCGGAATACAAACCGATTTACTCAGGCGACTTGCGTTCGCGCGATGGCGCTTATCACCAAGGCACGGTCTGGGCGTGGTTGATTGGCCCGTTTGTCGATGCGTGGTTGAAAACGCATCCAAACGATCGAACCTCGGCCCGCAATTTTCTGGAACGTTTCCCCGAAGATCTGAGCGAAGCTGGTGTGGGCACAATCAGCGAAGTGTTCGACGCGCGCGAACCTCACCACCCCGGCGGCTGCATTGCCCAAGCCTGGAGTATCGCGGAAATCCTGCGCGCCTGGGCAAAAACGGCGTGAGGAAAATGACGAATGACGGATGCCCAATGACGAAGGAATAACGAATGCCCTAATGACGAAGCCAGTGCATGAGCGCTTCCGTCATTCGTGCTACGGCATTAATTCGTCATCCGTCATTCGTCATCCGTCATGTGTGATCGACATTTGTCATTTCGGCTAACACAGCGAATCTCTTGCTCTTTATGAGACTTCTCGCAACCGCGCTCATTTCGATGTCGTTCTTGCTCGCGAGTCAACTCCGCGCCCAATCACCGACTCCGAGGCCGAAGTCGAAACCAACGCCGGAAATCATGGTTGCGCTCCCAAATTACGACGAGGAAACGGCCACCCGGCTCCAGATTTTTTTGGATAACAATTACTTCGGTCCCGGCAAGATCGATGGCAGGATGGGCGAGTTTTTTCGAAAGGCGCTCGTCTCCTACAAACATGCGCAGCGCGTACGTGAAACCGGTGCGATCGATCAATGGATGCTCGATCAGGTCCCGCAAGCGTTCACGACTTACACCATTAGTAGCGATGACTTGACGTATATCGGTGAGCTGCCCGGCACGCACGAGGAGCAGGCGAAATTAAAGTGGCTGCCATACACGTCGCTGCTCGAATTTGTCGCCGAGCGTTTCCATTCGGCCGAGGCTTACATTCAAAAACTGAATCCCGGAAAAAAGTGGGAGCGATTGCAACCCGGCGACACGCTCAAAGTGCCGAACGTGATTCCGTTCGAGATCGAAAAATTCGCCGAACAGAAACTGCCGCCGAATCCCGCGTTTGCCGGCCGGAAAATTTACGTGGATACGAAGGAACGACTGCTCGAAGTGTTCGAGAACAATCAGCTCGTCTGCGTTTTTCCGATCACCCCGGGATCGACAACGCTGCCCGCTCCAGTCGGCACGTGGAAGATTCTCGGAATAACGGTTTGGCCCTGGTTCCGTTACGATGAAGGTATGCTTAACCACGGCGTGCGCACAGAAAACTTCTACAATCTTCCACCTGGCCCTAACAATCTGGTCGGTGTGCTCTGGACGGGTCTGAACAAGCCCGGTATTGGCATTCACGGCACGAACAATCCGGAAACGATCGGCCGCGCCGCCAGTCACGGCTGCATTCGTCTGGCCAACTGGGATGCCGCCCGCGTGAAAGACCTCGTGAGTGTCGGCAATACCGTCATCATTTTCTGAGGCTGTAGCGGCGCTCTATGAGCGCCGACGCGTTAAAGAGTGGCGGTCTCCAGTCCGCCGTTCCAAAAGGGTGGATTGGAAACCGGCTCCTCCTTGTTTCGGCGGTCGCAGACCGCCGCTACAATAAAATATTTCGCGCGGAATCGCGGCCTCAAACGTCTAGGCTTTAGATCGACACGAATGGATGCCAGTGAACGCGAACAATACCAGGCGGCCATCAAAGGCGATCGAGACGCATTTGAAATGATCATCCGCACCCACAGCCGAACACTTTTCGCTATCGCTTACGGCATCCTGCAAAACCGCGAAGAAGCCGAAGACGTGGTGCAGGACGCGCTGGTCAAAGCCTGGAAAACCCGCTGGCGCGTGCGCGACCCGCAGAAATTTCCAGCCTGGCTCGCCACCATCGCGCGCCATCACGCCCACGACATTCTTCGGAAACGCCGAACCGTTCCTTTTCCCCACGAAACAATTGAAACAAGCGGAAAGGAAAAAAGCGATACAACCGAATTAGATCGACAACTTTATCACGCTCTCGCGGATTTGCCCGAGCTTCATCGGGCTGTGCTCACGCTGCGTTACTTCGAAGAAATGGATTATCGCACGATCGAAAATACGCTCGGTTTAAGCAATGGCTCGCTCCGCGGAATCCTCGGCCGCGCCCTCGCCTCCATGCGCAAACAACTTCGCCCCGCTCTCGCTGCTTTGGACTAACCATGACCATCCACGATAACATCGACAATTTTCTCGCCGCCGATCTGCACGGCGATTTGTCCGAAGACGAACGTAACGCGCTTCACACTCATCTCGTCGAGTGCGCCGACTGCCGCCAAGCTCATCAGGAAACCAAACTCATGAACAAAATCCTCGAAGAACATCTCACCCCTCAAGAGCCTGGTCCCACGTTTGAACAGCGCATGCTCGCAGGCTTTCGCAACCGCATCCCGCGGCGCGGTGGATTTGGAAAGATGATTGTCGATCTCATGCGCCTACGGCCGATCCAAATCACGGCCGTCGCCGCCTTGCTGCTCGCGCTCGTCCAGGTCGGACGGATCATCACCGGCGAGAGCCCAACTCGGTCCTACTTCGCCCGCGAAAACCTGGCCGCCCAACTGGATCAAACTTCCAGGGCACCCTTGAATGGGGTCGGTCAACTCCAGAAGTCTGCCCAGTTCCGGGACAAAGAAAGCGATCGCCTTGCCGCTGGAAAGACCTTTGCTGAGGCCCAAAGCGAAGCCCCGTCGTCAGCGGCTCAAATGGAGACGAAAGATGAACGCCAGAATGCGACCGAAGCGCAAGGAACGTTCGTTGGATCGAACGTTCCGCGACCTGAAAAAGCTGCGTCGAAGCCGGTGGAAGCGACCAGTCCGGAGTTGACGAATCGAAAACTAATTCGCAATGCGACGGTGGAGCTCGAGATCGCCGCCTTCGACGACGCTGTCCAAAAAATTACTGTTTTCGCCAATAAGGAAAAAGGCTACGTCGCAACCACAAGTTCAGAGAAACAAGCAAACGGGAAATTAAGAGGCGTAGTGGTAGTTAAAATTTTTCCGGAGAATCTGGACCGATTTCTTCAGGAAATTCGCGGGCTCGGCGAATTAAAAAACCAGAGACTCGGCACCGAAGATGTAACCAAGGCGTATTTCGACACTGATGTGCGGCTGAAGAACGCTCGGGTCATGGAGCAGCGTCTGATCGACATGCTGAAGACCAAGACCGGCAAAGTTTCCGATCTGCTCCAGGTCGAGAAGGAGCTCGGGCGCGTTCGGGAAGAGATCGAGAAGATGCAGGGTGATCTGAAATTTTGGGATTCGGAGGTGCAATTCGCGACGGTGACGATCCAGCTTGCGGAAAAGGATTTGGAAGAGCCTGCGACCTTCCTCATCAAAGAGCGCGCCCAGCTCGCGCTCTATTCGCCTGACGTTGAGAAAATTTACAACGACATCAAGGCGCTAGCCTCGCCCAAAGTGCAGGTCACCAATGCCCAGCTCGACCGCGATTATGCCGGACAAGTCTCGGCGCGATTGTCGATCCTGATCGCGCCGGAAGAAAGCGATGCTGTCATTGGGCGCGTGAAAGGGTTCGGGCGCGTCGAGAATTTTCAGGTCCAGATCGAACGCATAGCGCAAGGCGGCCAAGGGATGTCGGAGAATGCGAAGACGAAACGGGACAAGGTTGAATTGAACATCACGATTTCGCGCGAGGAACAGGAGCAGGCGCTTCAGCAAACCAGCCTGCGCATTCGCACGTCGGACGTTGACGACAAGACCAAGGCGCTTCGCGGGCTGACCGAAAAACAGAATGGACGTGTGCGAAGCTCGTCGTTTAGCCGCGATCCGGATGGACGCGAGTTTGCGAATGTTTCGCTGCGCGTGTCGATGAAGAATTACAACGCGCTCATGCAATCGCTCGATTCGCTGGGCAAAGTCGAGAACGTCAGCGTGCAGCGACAGGACCGGACCGGCGCGCAGATCGACGAGGCCAACGCGCCGGTCGATATCTCAATCCAGGTTTACAGCCAGGGCAACATAGTCCCGCGAGAGAACGGCTTATGGGCGACCCTGCGCAATACGCTGGCCCAGAGCGCGGCAGCCGTCATGTGGAGTCTGCGAATGATTGGCGTGGCCATCGCGTTTCTCGCGCCATGGGTGATCGGGCTCGTGGCGATCTTGTGGATCGTGAAACGCATCACCCGCGCGCGAAGAGGCTAGACTTCCCAACGTTCGGCTGTCGGCGGTAAGCGCCAAAGGCGCAGATTCATTGTTAGCCTGGGGCATCGCCCCAGGATTTCGATGCGCCGCGGAACATAAGCGCTGAAAGCGCGATTCAAATTCCTGGTCGTCAATCCCAAACGTAGGTCGCTCCTTTGGCGCAATCGCCCGCGGTTCGGAAACCGTCGGTCCTTGCTTGCTCGCTCCGCAAACGAGTCGTACCATTCGAACAGGAGGTTGGCCGATGAAATCTGAAAGCGGTATCAGTTATTCGAATGCGGCAGTCGCCGCGACGCCAAAGCATCTTTTGCAGTTCGCGGTCGATCAGCGCTACGACGATTACACGCCGGTCGATCACGCCGTGTGGCGATTCATCATGCGGCAGAACATTTTTTTCCTGAAGGAATACGCGCACAAAGTTTATTTCCAAGGACTACTCGATACCGGGATCTCGTTTGAGCGCATCCCGCGCATCCAGGAAATGAACGACATTCTCGCCAAGATCGGCTGGGGCGCGGTGGCGGTGGACGGGTTTATTCCGCCGGCCGCCTTCATGGAATTTCAAGCTTACAAGGTTTTGGTGATCGCGTGCGACATGCGCCAGATCCATCACATCGAATACACGCCGGCGCCAGACATCGTGCACGAAGCCGCCGGTCACGCACCGATCATTGTCGATCGCGAATACTCAAATTACTTGCAGCGCTTCGGCGAAGTCGGCGCCAAAGCGATGTCGTCGCGGAAAGATTTCGAGCTGTATCAAGCGATCCGGCACTTGTCGATCTTGAAGGAGCAACCGAACAGCGATCCGAAGGAAGTCGAGGAAGCAACGAAGCTTGTAGAATATCGGCAAAAGAATCTGGGCGAACCCTCCGAGATGGCGCTGCTCTCGCGGTTGCACTGGTGGACTGTTGAATACGGACTCATCGGCGCGATGGAGAATCCGAAAATCTACGGCGCGGGTTTGCTCTCCTCGATTGGCGAATCGGTTTCATGTCTCGAAGCCGAGGTGAAGAAAATCCCCTACTCCATCGATGCGGCAAACCAGCCGTTCGATATCACCACGAAACAGCCGCAGCTGTTCGTTTGCCGCGATTTCAAACATCTTGCCGACGTGCTCGAAGAATTTGCCAGCAAGATGGCGTTCATGGTCGGCGGACTCGAAGGGATCAACAAAGCAATCGAATGCAACAACGTTGCGACTTGCCAGTACTCATCCGGTCTGCAAGTCACCGGCGTATTCGATGAAATGATGGTCGATGCGAATAATAACGCCAGTCCGGCTCGGACGCCGATTTATCTCCACGCCAAAGGTCCGTCTGCGCTGGCCTATCAGAACAAGGAGCTCGCCGGCCATGGGCGCGATTATCACAAGGACGGATTCGGTTCGCCGATCGGTCGCTGGAAGGAAACCGATCTGGTCGAAGGAAAGAAAACGAAACTGGAATTCGAGAGCGGGATCACAGTCGAAGGCAAGATTGACCATCTGCTCCGGCGCGACGGAGAAGTTTTGCTGATCACATTCTCCGATTGCACGGCCAAATATGCCGATCGCGTCTTGTTCGATCCTTCTTGGGGAATCTACGATATGGCCGTGGGCGACCGGATTAGTTCGGTCTTCAACGGCGCCGCGGACAAGGATGCCTATAACCAGGTTGCGCTCGTTCCGAAAGAGCGCACCATCAAAGTTCCCTCTACTGAGAAGCGGAGGCGCCTCGAAAGTCTTTACGCACAAGTCCGCAAAATTCGCGAAAGCAAAGCTGGTTACGACCGGCTGGGCGAAATTTGGGAAACGCAGCAGGCCGAGCATCCAGACGATTGGCTGTTGTCGATGGAGATTTTCGAGATCTTCGACACGACCGATCAGCAACCAAAGCTGAAAGCGCGAGTCGAAAAATTCCTCAACGAGAAAAAAGCCAAGACCAAGGACCTGTCCACGCTCATCAGCTGGGGCTTCCGGCTGGTCGAGTATCACAAAAAACCCGGATACCAGGCGGTATTGCACGCTTCGGCAAAATAACCGCCGCTTTGAAACTGCCGTTTAGTCTGTTTCTCGCACTCCGGTATCTCAAACCGAAGCGCACGTTCATCTCGATTATCACGCTGATCTCAGTCATCGGCGTGATGTTGGGAATCACCGTTCTGATCGTGGTGATTTCCGTGATGACCGGTTTCGACAAGGAATTGCAACGAAAAGTGCTCGGGTTCGAACCGCACATCGTGATCACGAGCGGCGGGCTCCTGGACGATTGGCAAGCAATCCAGAGCAAGATAGACAAAACGCCCGGCGTGATCGCTTCGGCGCCGTTCGTGCAAGGGCCGGTCATCGCCGATCATGACGGCCGAATCTTGACACCGGTGATTCGCGGCATCGATCCCGCTGAGGAACAAAAAATTGTCGATCTTAAGAAACTGGTGAAGCTGGGCAAACCGGACTTATCGGACGACAACGTCTTGATCGGTGCGCGGCTGGCCAGCGCGCTCGGAGCGCGGGTTGGCGACAAGATTACGATCTACGCCGCCGGAAATATTCGCTCGATCATCGAAGAACTGAAGCGGTCGCAGAACGATCCGAAAGCGAAATCCAAAACGCTGGCCGATTTGCAAAACGAAGTGGTCCTGCCGGCGGATTTGACCGTAGCCGGAATTTTCGAGTCGGGCCGATTCGACTACGATTTCAACATCATTTTCGTGCCGCTCCACATTGGGCAGGAATTGTATTCGCTAGGCGATGAAATTCACGGTCTCTCGGTTGAGACGGTCGATCCGTACACGGCGGAAGCAGTGAAGCGCCAGTTAAACGCGAGCTTGCCGCCGCCGATCATGGCCGAGACCTGGATCGACCGGAACAAGGACCGGTTCGACGCCATCCGGGTCGAACGCAACGTTATGTTTATCATTTTGATGTTCCTGATCGTGATCGCAGCCTTCAGCATCATGAACACGCTGATCACCGTCACCGTGCAAAAACGGCGCGAGATCGGGATCATGAAAGCGCTGGGCGCGCGCACCTGGCAGATCGTTTGGGTCTTTCTCGCGCAAGGATTGCTGGTCGGTTTTTTCGGAAACGCCTGTGGGCTCGGTCTCGGCATGACGCTGATTCGTTACCGGAACGAATTCAAAGAATGGCTCGCCAGCGTCTTGCACATCCAGATTTTCCCGGCTGACATTTACGAGTTTAGCCGTATCCCCGCTGAGGTGGTGCCGCGCGATGTCGCGGTCATCTGCATCAGCGCGTTCTTCATTTGCGCCCTGGCCGCATTGATTCCGGCCTACTTCGCCGCGCGCCTCGATCCAGTCAAGGCGCTGCGTTACGAGTGAGCTGCTTCGGCATACTTGGCGGCGAATCAAGGCTCCGAGTTGCAAACCCGTCCCCGGAATCTACACTCTACCACTTCAATGGGGGCATAGCTCAGTTGGTAGAGCACCACAATGGCATTGTGGGGGTCAGGGGTTCGAATCCCCTTGCCTCCAGCCTTGGATGGCCGTTCGGATTCGGCTTTCCCCGCGGGTGGCCCTTTTCTATGATCGGACGCAAATAGGGAACTGAAGCGTGCCGCCTCCGACTCGGTTTTTGTCGCATCGATTGTTTGCTGTCGCAGTCATCATCGCCGGCGCGGCGCTCACGTTTGTTTCGTACCGCCGTTTCCAAGGCGAGATGCAGCCGCCGCTGAACCGGCCGATTCAATCCGGCATTGGAAACTACGTCAGCTCGAATGCCTGCCGGGCGTGTCATTTGGATAATTACGCGAGCTGGCACGCTTCCTATCATCGGACGATGACGCAGGTAGCAACCACGGCGAAGAGCCTCGGGGTCGCTGACGTAGTCGAGCTTTCGTTCGACCGGCGCGATTACAAACTGGAGTGCGACGGCAAGAAGGTGTTCGTGCGCACCCGTCCAATGGGGGGCGAATACGGGCCGCGCCGCGAAATCGTATTGCTTACCGGCTCGCACAATTTGCAGATTCTCTGGCTCGAAACCGGCGAAGACCGCACGCTAGAACAGTTTCCATTCGCCTACATCATTGCGCAAAGAATGTGGGCGCCCGTGACGCAAACGTTTCTGATGCCGCCCGACACAAAGGAATACTATTCGATAGGCGCGTGGAACGGCGCCTGCATGGATTGTCACGTGACGCAGGGGCAATCGCGGTTCGTTTCCGGCAACAAGTGGGATACGCGCGTCGCGGAGTTCGGGATCGCGTGCGAAGCGTGCCACCGCGAAGGACGCGAACATATTACTCGGAATCGGAATCCGCTCCGGCGTTTCGTCACGCATCTGACCACGGGAAGCGACGCGACTGTAACCAACCCAACGCGCCTCTCTGCCGCAGCCTCGAGTTTGGATTGCGCGCAGTGCCACAGCATCTGGGCCTTCAATAACATGACCGACAAGATCGATTTTAATCGTCAGGGCTCAGTCTTTCGGCCCGGACATCTCGACCTTGGCCAACGCTTCGTCGTCCAGCCGAACACGAGCGATCACAGCGACCAGAAAGAATTCATCCGCCACACCGAGCCGGAGTTTTTCGCCAATCGGTTTTGGGGGGACGGCATGATTCGCGTGACCGGACGAGAGTTTAATGGTTTGCAGGCGTCGCCCTGTTTCCGCGGGGGCAAATTTTCCTGCATTTCCTGCCACGAAATGCATCCGAACAGTGGACAAAAAGTATCCCTGACCAAATGGGCCAATGGCGCACAATTAAAGCCAAAAATGGATTCCGATGAAGCGTGTCTCCAATGTCACGGGAACCTCGCGACTGACCTCAGCGCTCATACCCACCACGCAACGACCTCGCCCGGCAGCCGCTGTTACAATTGTCACATGCCGCACACGACGTTTGGATTGCTGCGCGGGATTCGCAGTCACCAGGTTTCTTCGCCGAGTGTGCGCGAGAGTATCGACTACCACCGGCCCAACGCCTGCAACCTTTGTCATCTCGATCAGACGCTCGCGTGGACGGCGAACAAATTGCACGCTTGGTATGAGCAGCCGCTGCCGGAATTGTCGCGCGATGACGAATCCATTGCTGCCGGCGTGCAATGGCTCGTTAAAGGCGACGCGGGCCAGCGCGCGCTGATTGCGTGGGGAATGGGTTGGCCGGCGGCCCACCAGGCATGCGGTCGGGATTGGCTCTATCCGTATCTCATTTACACGCTGAACGATCCGTACGCCGCTGTCCGCTTCGATGCCTGGAAATCGCTGCAGACGTTACCCGGATTTTCCGATTTTTCGTTCAACTACACCGCCGATGCGCTCTCCATCCGCGACGCCTCCGAGCGCGCCTATACAAAATGGGTGCGCGAACTGCGTGGGCCGAATCCGGTTTTCCAGCCTGAAACCGCGCTTGATTCCCGCGGCGCTTTTCAACACGATGTAATGCAACGTTTGGAAGAGGCGCGCGACAATCGGCGAATCTTTCTCGCTGAGTGAAATTTGGTTTCTCGTGAACAAGTTTGACGGCAACCTGCGTTTCGGGTGGTGGTCACTCCTCGTGTTTCTCTCGTTAGGTGGCATCCTGGAAATTCTGCATGGTTTCAAGATTGGCTGGTATGTCGATGTCGGGAATGAAATGCGTCGGCTCATGTTTACCCTCGCTCATGTCCACGGCACCGCGCTCGCGCTCGTCAACATTGCTGCCGGTCTCACCGCACGAAATGTGAAACATATCACCGCGCGAACATCCGTTTGTGCCAGTCTGATCTGGGCCGGGATTCTTTTCCCAGCCGGCTTTTTTCTTGGCGGCGTCGTCACCTATGGCGGCGATCCCGGATTAGGAATCTGGCTCGTTCCAATTGCAGCGGTGCTTTTGTCCTACAGCATTGCCCGCATTGCTCTCGACCTTTCCAGGCGCGACTAATCGAGCAGAGTATCTGGTCTGCTTGAAGCGCGGGCCAATCGTGGGGCTAGAGCGGTTTAAATAATGGCGTAGCCGCAGAAAGCGCCGTAGGCGCGGAAGAATGTAGCCCCGGGCGCAAGCCCGGGGTTTCTCGATTCATTCGAACAAGCCCCGGAAGGGGCGGAAGGAGTGACGACGCACTTCGGCGTATTCTGTCGCCCCTGCCGGGGCTGATTGGTTTGGAGACGCCTTTTCCCCCGGGCTCACGCCCCGGGGCTAATATCTATCGCGCCTACGGCGCTTCGGGCGGCTACAGGTTTCCTTAAATCGCTCTAACTTAAGGTCTCCTTGGAGCGAGCTGTTCCCCCAATTCGATCCTGGCCCATTTGGCGAAGCCTTGAAGGAAGAGTTTCGGATTCGTCGAATGTAATTTGAAGCCCGGGATCAGACATCGGTGCGCGCGATTTGTCTTGCCCAGCATCCGCCGCTGGCGGCGACGACGAGCAATTTCGGCAAAACGGCGATTGTAGGCCCGCATGAAGCGAAAGATCGGGCCCACCGTCGTTTGTGAAAACGGCGGAGTCAGCAGCGCTTTCTCTCCCGATTTAAACGGCCGCGATGCCGCACCGACGTAGTACAGACAAAGATCGAAGATCAGAGCAGTGCTCATCAGATCGAATTCGCCCATGTATTCGTACTTATCTTTGTAAACGGCCTCAAACCAGCAACGATGAGATAGCGCGAAATCGCGATTGTGCCGATCAACTAACTCGCTCATCGCTTCGCCTCTTCGCTGCGCACCGATCAGCGCCGCGGCGCGTGATGTCGTGAACGAAATCCAATCCATGCCCGGGCTGTAGAATGGATCCATGAAGGCAGCCGCATCCCCGACCAGAACAAAGCCGTCTCCGGCAAAAGTGGTGCTGTAATACGCGAGATTCTTTCGCCAGTGCACATCGCTCTCATCGAACTCGGCATCGACCAGAATCTCGCGCGCGACCGGATGTTTCATCAGAAAAGTTTTCAATCTGTCCCCAATTTTTTCACCATTCTGCGGCCAATCGACCAATCGTTGATCGAAAACGACGCCAACACTCACGTCGCCGCCCTTAAGCGGAATCCACCAACTCCACCAACCGTCGCCGATGACATGATTTGTTGCGGTGTTGCGCGTAGCGTAAACGGCTCGTGACCATTGCGGATATCTCTCGGCCAACTCCCGGCTGTCCCAGTCTTTGACGCCTTTCCATCTCGACCACGCCGCCGCAGTCGGGTGCTCGGTATTGGATTTCCACCAACCCTGCTTCCGTGCGAGGATCGCAGCCACGCCCGATGCATCGACAATCCAGCGGGAACGGACTGTCCTGGTCGCTCCGTCACCGTTACGATAGGTCACCGTTTGCTCTTTTCCGGAACAAAGCTGTGCATCCGTTATCGTCGCAGGACGGACAATTTGCGCGCCGGCAACGGCGGCCCGGCGCAGCACCTCTTCATCAAATGCCGCGCGGTCGAGTTGATACGACGGCACACGTACTTGATAAAGCGGCCCGAGCTCGCTGGCTTCGGCAAGCGTTTTTACTTCATCGTTTGTGAACCAAAACCGCAATCCCTGTTTCGCGAGGTGCGATTCATTGAGATATTGCGTCAATCCCAGCACTCGGCCCATGAAATATGCACTCACCTCGACGGTTGCTTCACCGACGCGCCGAGAAAGTTTTGCCGATTTTTCCAGAATCAATATGCGAATTCCCGGGTTTTGCCGCAGCAACAAGGTTGCCGTTGCCCCACCGGACAGCGCACCGCCCATGATTACGATGTCATAAAAATCGGTCCTGCCGGATTGATTCGGGTCTGTCTCGCCTTCCATCTTATGACAGATAGTTTTCTTGTTCCGCCCTCGTTACGTCAAGTCCGCGATTGATTACCAGCTGACCTCACCGCGAAACGTCAAGCACCGTTCGCAACCGGATCTTTGGCGCGCGTTTCGGCCGGGTAACAGGCGTCCTGGTCGCGCCGGAAATCGGAGCGCGCTAGGTTAAAATGTTTCTGGATCAACACCGCGCCGAAGAACAGGTGGTTCAAAAAACGCGTCCATAAACTCGCGTTCCACTTGCCGGCAAGGATTGTGACGACCGACCGAAAGATGAGTCGTGGTGGTTCCGGGCTAAAGAAGACGTCACGGAACTGTGGCGTGTAAAAACCCAGAACGAAACGGCGAAACCTCTGGAACCGCTTCTGCTGACGACGCGAAAACGCGGCGAAGCTCTGGGCTGAGAAGTCATTTCTCATGAGCGCGCGATGGAGCTCGGTCCCGGCTTCAATCCCTGATTCCATGGCGATTGAGACGCCGGTCGAGAATACCGGATCGAGAAACGATCCTGCGTCCCCAGCCAGGATCCAGCGTTGGCCAGCATAAGTCGAAGCGCTGTAGGAAAAATCCTTTTCAACGCGCACAGGCCACTCGCGACGGGCCTCGCGCATTAACTCCGAGACAACAGGCGTATCGGAGATCGCGCGGTTGAGCGTCTCCTCCGACGAACCGTTCGCCAATTTACGGTAAAGTAGTTTCGGTAAAACCACGCCAACGCTCATCAACTCTTTTGAAATTGGGATGAGCCAGAACCAGCCGGCGTCGCTGCGGGCAATGAGCCGAATGTCGTCAGGCCGCGGACCTTCCAATCGCGGCACGCCCGTGTAGTGAGAAAAGATGGCGATATTGGCGAGCCGCGGCTCCTCGGTGCGCAGATTAAACTTCCGAGCGATCAACCCCCCGCGGCCGGTGGCATCGACTACTGCGCGGACACGCAGACGGCTGGCGACGCCATCGGTGCGGTTCGCGACGTCGAGAATTGCCGCATCCGGTCTAAATTCGCACCCAGTCACATTGCATCCTTCTCGAACTTCGACGCCGACTTCGCGGGCCCGTTCCAACAGGATGCGATCGAATTCCTGGCGGCATACCTGGTACGTCTGAGCCCTCGTGACCTCTCGGACGTCGGTGAAGTCAACATAGCGGCCGCTCCGACCGTCATGCGTGTAGAGGCGCGCCCCCCATTTCTCCGGAAAACATGCAGCGGCGATCCTTTTGCTTACCCCCAAAGCCGCGAACGCGTCGTTGGCAGTCGAAAGCAACGACTCGCCGATATGAAATCGCGGAAACGTGTCGCGCTCAAAAAGAACGGTCGAATGACCACGCTGGCCGAGCGAGATGGCCGCCGACGCGCCAGCGGGGCCACCACCGGCAACAGCGAAATCAAAGTCATAAAGCGGTTTGGCCATTGTCACCTGATCGCTAAAAGAAACCGGGAAGAAAGCAAGCGGCTGAAATGGCCCGCTGTAATCGTACTTATGGGCCGCTAACGCGCTACAATCGTAATCTTCGAGTGCAGGGCAAGATCGACGATTGCTTGCCGTTCGAGCAACAAGGTCTTTCCAGCCTCCACCGCGATCACGCGCAGTTTTACCTCGCTCGCAACTCGAATCGTTTCCACACCAATCACGGGCACATCAAAACGCATATCCTGACTCGGTTTGGCGACCTTGATCATGACCGCGCCGTCACGCCCCAATCCGCCCCCGCGCTTGATCGCATCGTTCGTTCCCTCGAACGCTTCAACGGCCAGGACCGTTCCATTTTTTACAATGATCGCCTGACCAATATCGAGACGTGCAATTTCTTTCGCGATCTTCCAAGCACGGTCGACATCCTCTTCTTCGCGACGTGACAGTTTCGGCCCGGCAATCAACCCCGGTTGCGCAAGCGAATCTTCTAGAAATGCCGTGGCCGGCAAAAGTTCGACACCGGCTTTGGCGAGCTCATCTGCAAGCGCCGCGAAGATCGATTCCGCGTTCCGTTGTTTTAACTTTGCGATCAACAGCAACGCTTTTACATCCGGGTGAAGATCGAAAAGATTCTTCGGCGCGATTTGTCCCGCCATGATCGCGTGAAGAATTTTCTGGACGCGGAAAAACTTGAGCAACCGACCCAACTGTCCCACGCGCATCCATTCGATCACATCGACATGTTCAGCCAGTGCCGGATCGGTCTCGTTAGTAAACGCCGCCGCCACGATCCTCGCGACGCCCGCTTTTCGCGCAGCAGCAGCCAAAAGCCGCGGATAAACGCCATTCCCGGCGATGATGCCAAGCGCTTCCAGCTTCTGCATTAGCGCTCATTGTCGCGTAGCCGGGGCAATTGTCGAACGCAAGAGAGCCTTCCTGGGGAAGCAGAATTAGCGGGCATTCCATCCCGTAAATAAAAAAGACATTCTCGTGTATGGCCTCCTGACTTTCGGACGTTGGGAAGATCGCCAAAGAGACAACAAACAAGACAAAAAAGATTGACCTCCCGCGCCTGCTCCAGATACCATCGCGGGAATGGCGCGTTTACATTGGATGCTAATTTGCTGCGGCAAAGAGGCAATTAACCAACTTAACGCGATCATCGGGACGCATCTTTTTTGACCTGCAGACCAACCTAAATTCAAAACTCCGCTATGAAAACAAAGCCTACTTCACAATCAGCCCCTGCCCGCCCTAGCCCCTGGGTCGCCATAGTTTTTGCACGAAGGCGGCTCGGCGAAGGTGGGTTCTTTAATGTGCGTATGTCAATCGCTTCGGTTTTTTGCCTGGCCGGCATTTCTGTGGTGCTGGGCGGAATTGCCTTCTCTCGCGGCAACAATCAGGGTAATCTGCCTGCGGCGGCGGCGGGACCGGCAGGCCGGCTTGATCAGGCCACAATCGCAAAAAAGATCGCGCCCTGGGTGATCGAGCATACAGCCAATGACCGGCAGGCCGAATTTTTTGTCGTGCTTGCCGACCAGGCCAACCTGAGCGGGGCGGCCGCCCTGCCGACAAAAGATGACAAGGGCCGCTACGTCTATCAAACGTTATGGAATAAGAGTCAGGCTACGCAGGGACCGATTCTGCAATGGCTGAGCGAACGCGGCATCCAACATCAGTCCTACTACATTGTAAATGCCATTTTGGTGAAGAACGGTAACCGGGAGATTGCCGAGGCGTTGGCAGCCCGGCCGGACGTGGCTCGAGTAGAAGGTAATCCACACATCCGAAATCATTTTCCTCAACCGGAGGCGGTCGATCAGGCGCCACCGTCACTCCAGCGGCCTGCGACAATCGAGCCCGGAATTTCATACACACATGCGCCCCAGGTTTGGGCGTTGGGTTTTACCGGACAGAACATTGTTGTTGCGAGCGGAGACACTGGTGTTCGCTGGACGCACAACGCTCTTAAGCCTCATTACCGCGGCTGGGACGGAACAAACGCCAACCATGATTACAACTGGCATGACTCCATTCATAACAGCGTCGGCAACCCTTGCGGCAATGATTCGCCATTTCCTTGCGACGACCTTGGTCATGGTTCTCATACGACTGGCACAATGATCGGTGACGACGGCGCGGGTAATCAGATTGGGATGGCGCCCGGCGCGAAGTGGATTGGTTGTCGTAACATGGACTCGAACACCGGCAGCCCGGCCAGATACATCGAATGCATGCAGTGGTTCCTGGCGCCTACACGGATCGGCGGCGGCGACCCCGACCCCACCAAGGCGCCGGACATCACCAACAACTCCTGGGAGTGCCCGCCTTCGGAAGGTTGTTCCGCGAACACGCTGCAAGCTGCTGTCGAAGCACAAGCTGCTGCTGGCATTATGATGGTATCCGCCGCACAAAACTCCGGCCCCGGTTGCTCAACCGTGCAAAACCCGCCCGGAATTTACGCCGCAACTTACACGGCGGGGGCATTGAGCACGGGCACGGACACTATTGCCTCCTTTAGCAGCCGCGGCCCGGTCACTGCCGATGGAAGCAACCGCATCAAACCCGACATTACTGCGCCGGGCACGAGTAATCGCTCCAGCTACAATACTTCAGACACCGCTTATGCGAGTCTCAGTGGTACGTCCATGGCAACGCCGCACATCGCCGGCGCCACGGCGTTGCTCTGGTCGGCCATGCCAAGCCTGCGACATCAGCTTTCAGCCACCCGCGATGCTTTGAATAACTCGGCACATTTCATTTCTTCCACTCAATGCGGCACCGCGGGGCCACCAAACAATGTGTATGGCTTTGGCCGCGTAGACATTCTCGCCGCCGTGCAAGCGCCTACGATTAGCAGCGCCGTCTCCCGCAAGACGCACGGCGCCGCTGGCACGTTTGACATCGCAATGCCGCTTACTGGGTCTTCTGGAGTGGAATGCCGCACCTCGGGTGGCACCAACGACTACTCACTGGTCGTGACCTTCTCTGGCAACGTGACGGTTACTGGCAGCCCGCAAGCGCAGGTTACTTCTGGCACGGGCTGCGTGGGTAGCGGTGGCATCTGCTCTGGCAACGTATCCGTCAGTGGAGCGGTTGTGACGGTACCGCTGACTAACATAGCCAACGCGCAAGTGATCAACGTTCGGATCAACGGCGTGAACAGTGCGGCGGATGCACCGGCGGCCAATGTGGACATACCGATGGGGATCCTGGTCGGCGACACCAACGCGAATCGCACAGTCAACGCCGCAGACGTGGCCCAGACCAAGGGTCGCCTCGGCCAGACTGTTGATGGGACTAATTTCCGTTCGGATGCGAACGCGAACGGCTCGATCAATGCGGCCGACACGGCTATCGTCAAGCAGAACAGCGGCACATCACTGCCTCCTTGATCCTTGCGGTGCTCCGGCGCGTACGTGAACTAAGAACAGCGATCTCTATTGTCGCGAGGAGAGGGAGGGAGAGGTCTAAGGGTTGTCCCAATTTGACGGACAGTGGGCTAGAGCAATTTAAGGAAACCTGCAGCCGCTCGAAGCGCCGTAGGCGCGATAGATATTAGCCCCGGGGCGTGAGCCCGGGGGAAAAGGGCGTCTCCAAACCAATTCAGCCCCGGCAGGGGCGACAGAATACGCCGAAGCGCGTCGTCACTCCTTCCGCCCCTTCCGGGGCTAGTTCGAATGAATCGAGCAACCCCGGGCTTGCGCCCGGGGCTACATTCTTCCGCGCCTACGGCGCTTTCTGCGGCTACGCCATTATTTAAACCGCTCTAAGGCTCAAAACCGAATAGTGCGGACCCAGAGGGGTCGCTACACTGGACAGCTAGACACGTACTGCGCGAGCTGCCGTGGAAACAGGAGATGCGTTAACGAACGGGCCGCGGACAGCGGGAAGAACGATCTATCACCGACCCATTCGCCAAGCGTTCAGATAGCCAGGCCTGGCCTACTTGCCGTAGTCGGGAGCCGCCGGGTGGCTTTCGTAAACATGCTCCTGTCTGTCGGAATAGGAAGGGCCGGACCGGTAACCGTATCCGTAGGGAGGAGGATACGCGTAATACGGCGGCGGATACCAATAGGGATTTCCCCAGCCAAAAAAGGGCAATCCGAAAAAGCCGACGACATTCCCGTACCCATATCCGTAACCACCCCAACCGTGGCCATGCCAACCATGACCGTGCCACCCGTGACCGTTCCAACCGTGGCCGCCCCATCCCGAAGCCCCATGCCACTGACCCCCTCCGCGGAAACCGCCGCCGCCGTGAAAACCACCGCCGCCGCGGCCTGCGCCTCGTCCCTGAGCGTGAACTGGAGAGACGAAAACGAATAACGCAGCGACTGCCAATGCAATGATCGAAGATCTGCTGCTAATTTTCATGATTCTTGCGTATCTAAAATATTGAAAAACTGCAAGCTTTAAATCTATCCGGGAGCGGGCGGAGAAAAGCGAGCTAGGCAAAGAACAAAACCTAGTCCTCACTTTTGACACACATTACCTAGCGGGCTTGCCGTAACAAATTGAACCAGATCCAATTCTATCGTCATATGCTTCTCTTTTTGCCTCCTAGACATCGAGCTTACTTAAGCGCGCAACACTCAGGCTCTGGCCGCCTTCTCATCTAATCTGGTTAGATGTGGCGGGTTCCCGCGGAGAACATCTGAATTCAGCTCGGAACTGATCTCAGACTAAGGTCCCATGGCAGATTCCAGAAAAGAAAGGAATTTACATTATGACGGCGATTGCGATACGGGTCACAGATGAACCCGTCAAACTCGATGGTTTCAAGCATCCCAGGGCTCTGAAGACGCTCAGAGTTGCTTACGAGGGCGGCTCTCTGGACGGCAAGACCGCCAATTTCGCTACTCGCAATCTCTCCCGCTTCGTGGTTGGCGTCCACCCTGGACGGAATCAGCATTTCTTTGAAACTTATAAGCGCACGATTTGTATCGATATCGGCAGCCAGCGAACGATTTTTCGCTGCGCCGGCCTCACTTTTCAACGCAACAACAGCAGTTGGTGGAAGGAGTTGCTCGCGGTGCTTCGCGTCCGCAAACTGAAAGCCATCGTCATCTGAGGACAAAAGCTGAGTCACACCTGACTCGCGTCGTGAACTGCTTTGCCCAGGTGTGCACGGGAGGTCTGATCTTCACTTTACATATTTCTGCATCAGCTCATCGAGTTTACAAAACCCCAACCCACTTTGAGTCCAAACAAACCTAAATTATCCCTCACTCACTGTCCGAGAAAACGGGGCCATCCCAGAGCTTACTATCGACACTCACTTGTGAGCTAAAGGTCCTGGTCACTTCACAGCCCGCTCAACGCACGCTCCAAAACTTCGAGCAGAAGACTTTTCTTTGTTAGACTTTCGTGACGCTGATTTTCTACGGCTCGGGAGCGATGATCTTGCGCTCTTCCACTTTCATTCCGGCAATGTTTAGTTACTGTTTTCCATGCATAAGTCTCCTGAACTTCGCCTCGCCAGGCGCATGTCGCGGCTCGGCACCGAGACTGCGTTCGAGGTCTTGGTAAAAGCGCGCGCGCTGGAGGCAAAGGGGCGAGACATTGTCCATCTCGAAATCGGTGAACCCGATTTCGATACGCCACGCAACATTATCGATGCGGCGACGGACGCGTTGCACAAGGGATTCACGCATTACGGGCCATCGGCCGGTCTGCCGCAGTTGAAGGAAACCATCGCGCAATACGTGAGCGAGACGCGCCGCGTGAATGTTTCACCGGACGAAGTCGTCGTGGTGCCCGGTGGCAAGCCGATCATCTTTTTCAGCATCCTCGCGCTCGTCGAAGAAAGCGATGAAGTGATTTACCCGAATCCCGGATTCCCGATTTACGAGTCGATGATCAATTACATCGGCGCAAAAGCGGTGCCGATCCGGTTGCGCGAGGAAATGGATTTCCGGCTCGATGTGGATGAGCTGGCCGGGCTGATTAACGATCGGACGAAGCTCATCATTCTGAATTCCCCGCAAAATCCCACTGGCGGGGTGCTGACGAAGAGTCGACATCGATCGCATCGCGCGAAGCGATCGATGATCGGAATATCATGGTGTTATGCGATGAGATTTACAGCCGGCTCATCTTCGAGGGCGAGCATCATTCGATCATGTCCATCAATGGAATGAAAGAGCGGACGATTTTGCTCGACGGTTTTTCCAAGACTTATGCCATGACCGGCTGGCGGATGGGCTACGGGGTGATGCGCGCAGACCTGGCCGCGCACATCGCGCGGCTACAGACCAACTCGAACTCGTGTACCGCCAGCTTTTCGCAAGTCGCCGGCGTAGAGGCGTTGCGCGGCCCGCAGGATTCGGTCGATCAAATGTGCGCCGAATTCAAGAAGCGACGCGACGTCATGGTCGCCGGGCTTAACAAAATCAAAGGTTTCTCCTGCCGTTTGCCCAAGGGCGCGTTCTACGTTTTCCCGAACATCACCAAGACCGGATGGCCATCGAAGAAACTAGCCGACGCGCTTCTCGAGGACGCCGGCGTCGCCGCCCTCTCCGGCACGGCTTTCGGTGATTTTGGCGAAGGCTATTTGCGCTTCAGCGTCGCCAACTCGATCGAGAACATCGAGAAAGCGCTCGAACGCGTCGCCGCCTGGGCAGACAAGAATCTGTAACGAGACAGGATTTTCAGGATTCTTTCTGATTGGGTCTCGTAGAAATCGGGCGAATCCTGTCTAGTTTCCTTCAGTTATGACTGAGAAAATACGCAGCATTGACCGCGCAATTGCCGTTGGTGTCGCCAATCAGAATACTCATTGGGAAGTCGAAGTCAGTCGCAGGAGCATCAGCCGCCCCATTCACTCCGAAGATTCGCACATTGATATTCTGATCGTTGATGATGTTCGTTAGTGGCACCGTCACCGTAGCGCCACTGACCGTGAGGCTGCTGCCATTGCAGACGCCGCCGGTGCCGACACATCCCGTGCCCGAAGTAACCTGCGCCTGTGGGTTGCCGGTTACAGTGACGTTACCCGAGAAGGTGACAACCATCGTGTAATCGTTGGTGCCACCTGTCGTGCGGCACTCAACGCCCGGCAGGGTAATATCGCGCGGTGTGCCGCCGTGAACCTTACGCGAGACCGAGCTAACCACCATCACCTGGTTGCAAGGCACGACGATGTAGCTTTGTCCGCCAGTCGCTGCTCCACCTGAACCGTCGCAGAAGTATTGGTCAAACTCGGTGTCGTTCTTCTGCACTCCTGCCGTAGGAGAGGTCTTCACGATTAGTTTCGAAAGTTGCGCGCATTTGTATTGCAGGATAGGATTGGGCGCAGTTCACGGTGAGCAGATCAAACGTTACTGAATTCATCAGATACATTCAGAATAAGCGACGATCATCATCGTAGGAAGACATTTAAAGAAGAGTATCCGTGGTGAACTGGGCATTGAGGACAGGTTATCGAATATGATCAGCGTTATAGAATGACTCGCCCGTCGGTCCAGCCGCCTATGAACATATTCCCAAAGGAGCTGTGGTAGTCGTAGTCACCTTCATAGTTAGGCACTATATTTCCATCGGGCTGGCCCGGCAGCGGGCTGAGCGCCCGCCCGACCCTGTCATCGGGTTGCCACGTCGCCCCGTTGTCAAACGAAAGCCGCCCCCATCGCCGATAGCAGTGCTGGGTCGGACTGCCGGCCGTGCAGTTCAGGTCGGCTCCCCCGTTCACTTCGCGCTGGTCGTACCAGCTCGCGAAGATAGTCCCGTTCTGTGCCACCGCCATTGAGGGCTGCCATTGCAGCGCGGTTCCCGAGTCGGTGTTGAGTTTGATCGGCGTACCCCAGGTTACACCTGCGTCAGTCGAGCGGACGAAGTAAATATCGCCGAGGTCAGAACCGGCACCGTGTTGCGCGTAGTCAAGGCTCACGATGTTGCCATTGGCCGCGGGCTCGCCCGCGCCCATATGCCGCCAGCTGTCCGTGCCGAACATGCAGACGAAGTAGTTGCTCGCGCTGCAGAGCGATCGCCCCGGCGCCGCGAAGGCCGAGCCAGTGGTACTGTTCGCCCAAGTGGTCCCGCCGTCGGTTGAGCGGTACACAACGTTTTGGCGATTAGCAAAGCCGCCGCTGCCCTCGTTCATCGTCGCCACGTAAACCCGGCCACTGCCTTGCACGTCGCCGGTGATCTGGACGTCGCGGATGAAGGAACCGTTGAGCGTTGCCGTCGCCCAAGTAGTGCCGTTGTCCGAGTAGGCTACTAGCAGGGCGCCGTCCCCAACTGCGAAGTCATTCAAGGAGATGTACATCCGCCCGTAGAAAGGGCTGGACGGGTTGTTGTCGACCCACATGGACTCACGGTCGCCAAAGCTGGTGTTGTAGGCGCAGGCGCCGGCACTCCAGGTGATGCCGTTGGGTGAGGTCCACAGGCCGACGCCCTGGCCGCCGCACCCGCTGGCCAAGTCGCCAGCGAACCACGTGTTTAAATGCGATTAGGACGTGAAAAAACCGACGCCAGCCAACGCCAGATAAATGCTCGCCAGAACTCCAAATAGTGCAACTAAGACACGCAGATTAAGGAAGGCTGATTGTGATGTGGGCTCTTTCATGATGGCTGTTAGTTGGATGGATTTATGTCAGGCGCCGCCGGCGCCAAACGGCACGCAGAAGCGCACCAACTTTTCGATCCCAAGTCGCCGGTGTACCGAATACCCGAACGAATAGCAAGCTCTTTTCGATCTTCGCCGCGATCACTTCGGACGCAGCTTGAGATTAAGGCAAATCTTAGGGGACGGCGCAAATCTCGGATTGCGGATTGAAATCGTGTTAATCCGGTAAATCCTGTCTAGTGTCCTTGAGTTATGACTGAGAAGAAGCATTTCCGCGTGTTTGCCACATCGCGCATCGGCGACGCGGCTGAGAACCGTTTGCGCAAGCGGGGTTATGAGCTTGAAGTTTTTCAAGGCCCAGAGGCGCCGCCGAAGAAATTGATCATCGAAAAAGTGAAGGGCGGGATAGATGGGTTGATCACAACGTTGCGCGATCCGATCGATGCCGAGGTTTTCGAGGCGGGAAAAGGCACACTCAAGGTCGTGGCGCAGATTGCGGTCGGCTTCGACAACATTAATCGGGCCGATGCAAACAAATACAAAATCCCGTTCACGAACACGGCCGATGTGCTGACGGAAGCGACTGCCGAGTTCGCGTTCTTCATGATGGGCATGCTCGCGCGCAAAATGTGGCAGAGCGAGAAACTCGTGCGCGAACAGAGGTGGCCGTCCTGGCACCCGTTTCTACCGTTCCTTGGAGACGAAATCACCGGCAAGACCATCGCGATTATCGGCACGGGACGGATCGGACTGGCGATGATCAAGAAATGTTCCGGGTTCGACATGAACATCCTTTGCTATGATCCGGCGTATCACAACGACAACTTCATCTCTGCCATTCAGGAGTTAATGGACCTGCGGCACGCGCGCGAGATTCAACGGGAGAAGACTTGGATCAAATATGTCGATCTTGAAGAAGCGCTGCGTAGCGCAGATTACGTAACGATTCACGTGCCGCTGCTGCGCGAAGGCGAGACCGACAAGCCAACGTTTCATCTCATCAACGAGAAGACGCTCAGGCTAATGAAGCCGACGGCCTACTTGGTAAATACATCGCGTGGTCCGGTCGTGGACGAGAGTGCGCTGGCCAAAGCGCTAAAAGAAAGAGTGATTGCGGGCGCAGCGCTCGATGTGTTCGAGAAGGAACCGCTCCCGCCCGATTCACCGTTGCTGGATGCGGAGATCGCCGATCGTTGCCGCGTATTCCATCATTTCGCCAGCGGCGCACTGATCACGCGACTTGATGTCGATCCTGATAAAGGCATGGCCGGGCGGTGCGTGCAGGGATTGATCGACGTGTTGGAAAGAAACTTTGGCGGCGATCCGGCCAAAATGCCATACGTGGTGAACAAAGAAGCATTCGGCCTATCGGCTTCGTGATTCGTTAAATCGTTAAACCGTTGAAGCGGGGAGAAAACGTCCAACGCTCAACGCCCAACGTTCAATGACAGAACGCGAAGCGGCCAAAGACTTCGGGATACTACCCGTGATGATGGCGGCGTTTGACGTGGAGTTGGGCGAGGGCTTTTTGCAACGACGCTTGAATGGCGGCGACTTCTTCTTTGCCCAAATCTTCTTTCATCGCGGCCTTGGCGCGTTCGACGGCGGCTTCGGCGGCAGCAACGTCGATCTTCTCGGCTTCAAGGGCCATGTCGGTTAGGATCGACACGGCATCAGCCTTGATCTCGACGAAACCTTCGCCGACAGCCATCGATGTTTCGCGGCCGTTCTTTAAGATTCGCAACTCGCCGGGCTTGAGCGTCGTCAACACGGGAACGTGTTTTGGATACACACCGAGCTCACCTTCCGAGCCGGGCAAGGTGACCATGTCCACGTCCTCGGAGTAGATCTTTTCCTCCGGCGTAACGATTTCGAGTTTGAGGGTCATGAATTTTACTCCTTGATCATCTCGATCCCGCCCTTCATGTAGAAATTCTGCTCGGGCACTTCGTCGTGTTTGCCTTCGAGAATCTCTTTGAAGCCGCGAACGGTGTCCTGGATCGAGACGTATTGTCCTTTAGTGCCGGTGAAAACTTCGGCGACGTGAAACGGCTGGCTGAGAAAACGTTGAATCTTACGCGCACGCAAAACCGAGAGCTTGTCCTCGGGACTCAACTCATCCATACCGAGAATGGCGATGATGTCCTGGAGATCGCGATAACGCTGCAACACTTTCTGCACGCCGCGCGCAACATTGTAGTGTTCCTCGCCGACGATTTCCGGCGCGAGCGATTTCGACGTCGAAGCCAGCGGATCGACCGCGGGATAAATACCGAGCTCGGCGATGGAGCGTTCCAATACGATGGTGGAGTCCAAATGCGCGAACGTGTTGGCTGGCGCGGGATCGGTCAGATCGTCTGCCGGAACGTAAACGGCCTGGAACGACGTGATCGAGCCTTTGTTTGTCGATGTAATTCGTTCCTGCAAATCGCCCATCTCCGCCGCCAGGGTCGGCTGGTAGCCAACGGCGCTCGGTGTCCGGCCTAACAAAGCCGAAACTTCCGAGCCGGCTTGCGAGAACCGAAAGATATTGTCGATGAACAGAAGCACATCCTGGTTGCGCTCGTCGCGGAAATATTCCGTCATGGCCAGGGCGGCCAGGCCGACCCGCAGACGCGCGCCAGGCGGCTCATTCATCTGTCCGTAAACGAGCGCCACTTTCGATTTGCTCAGGTCTTTTTGATCGATCACACCCGCTTCGCTCATTTCCTTGTAAAGGTCGTTTCCCTCGCGAGTGCGTTCGCCTACTCCGGCGAACACGGAAACACCGCCGTGACTCTTGGCAATGTTGTTGATCAGCTCCATGATCACGACCGTTTTGCCGACGCCGGCGCCTCCGAACGCTCCAACTTTACCGCCTTTTGAGAACGGGCAGATCAGGTCAATGACTTTGATGCCAGTCTCGAGGATTTGCACTGTCGTATCCTGCTCGGTCAGATCGGGCGCTTTCCGATGAATCGGGTAGCGCTTGGTGAAATTGACTGGGCCGCGATTGTCCACCGGATCGCCGGTGACGTTGAACACGCGCCCGAGCACGCCTTCGCCCACCGGGACTGAGATTGGCCCGCCCGTGTCGGTCACGCTCATGCCGCGCTTAAGACCTTCGGTCGAAGACATCGCGATGGAGCGGATCCAGTTTTCACCAAGATGCTGTTGCACTTCGAGCGTGAGCCTGGTCGGGTTTCCGTTGACTTCGTATTCGATCTCCAGCGCGTTGTAAATTCCCGGCAATCCGCCGTTGCCAAATTCCACGTCCACCACCGGACCAATCACCTGAACGATGTTTCCTTTATTCATAAATAGTTGTTAGCCGCCGAGGGCCATTTGCGCGGTGGCGATCTCGAGCAACTCCGTCGTGATGCTGGCCTGCCGCATTTTGTTGTATTCGAGGGTGAGATCCTTGATGAACTGGTGCGCGTTGTCGGTCGCATTTTTCATCGCCACCATCCGGGCGCTGTGCTCCGACGCACGGGCATCGAGGATCATCTGGAACACCTGATACTGAAGATAGTACGGTAGCATCGCATCCAGCACCGTTTCCGCATTCGGCTCAAAAATGTAGCCGATGAAAGGATCGACGTCGTCAGGCGCTCCCGCGTCGTCGCTCTTCTGCCTGAGATCAAAACTGCTGATCGGCAGCAGCGTCCGCGTCACTGGGCGCTGATTGATCGTATTGATGAACTGCGTGTAAAGCACGGTGACCTTGTCCACTTCCCGGCTCAGAAATTTTTCCATGCAAAACTTCGCGATCGGTTTAGTCTCAACGAACGCGGGCGAATCCTTCAATTCGAAGTCGGCCAGTAACTCGCGCTTTGTCCGCGCAACGAACTGGCGCGCTTTTCGCCCGGTCACGATAAAAGCCGTTTTGGCCGCGTCGAAATTCATTGCTTCGCGGAAAAGGTTCGTGTTCAGCGCACCGCAAAGCCCTTTGTCGGTGCTAATGATTAAGACGAGTTCTTTCTTGAGTTCGCGGATGTGAAGCAACGGATGGAACCGGGGATCGGTTCGCTTCTGGAGCGAGACGAGCACCTTGTTCATCAAACTCGCGTACGGCCGGCCCGCGAGAGCGTGCTGCTGAGCGCGGCGCATCTTGGACGCCGCAACCATCTGCATCGCTTTTGTAATTTGCGCCGTATTGCGAATCGATCTGATCCGGCGCCGTATGTCCTGCGTGTTAGCCATCGGTTCGAGGTTGGGTGTTGCGTTTTCGCGTAGCGCGGTAACGTCCCGACTTTTCGCGGATTCTGTCGATCTTGCGGTTGGAAGCCATGGTTAGGTCAAACTCGCGCAACGAAATCATCGCCAGGTCGTTTTGAATTCTTCCAGTGCACTTTTCAGTTGCGCTTCCAGCCCTTGGTCGAGCTGTTTCTTTTCGCGGATCGCGCGCAGCAATGCTTCCTTCCGCGTTTGCAGATAATCCTGGAGCTTGGTTTGAAATTCTTTCACTCGCTCGACCGGAACAGGATCGACATAGCCATTCTGCATCGCCCACATGATGGCGACCTGTTCTTCAACCGAAATCGGATTGTATTGCACCTGTTTGAAGAGTTCGACAATTCGTTGGCCGCGATCAAGACGTGCTTTCGTCGCCGCATCGAGATCGGAACCGAACTGCGCGAACGCCGCGAGCTCGCGGAACTGCGCGAGATCGAGTTTCACTTTGCCGGCTACTTGCTTGATCGCCTTGATCTGCGCAGCCGAACCGACGCGGCTTACCGACAGACCGACCGAGATCGCCGGCCTAACGCCCTGATAGAAAAGATCGGTCTCGAGATAAATCTGGCCGTCCGTAATCGAGATCACGTTCGTGGGAATGTAAGCAGACACGTCGCCCGCTTGCGTCTCGATAATCGGCAGCGCCGTGACCGAACCGCCGCCGAATTCATCGGAAACGCGAGCCGCGCGCTCCAGCAGACGCGAATGCAGATAAAAGACATCACCCGGATAAGCCTCGCGTCCTGAAGGGCGTTTCAACACGAGCGAGACCTGTCGATAGGCCACGGCGTGCTTCGATAAATCATCATAGATGATGAGCGCATCCCTACCATTGTCCATGAACCACTCGCCCATCGCCGCACCCGCAAACGGCGCCAGATATTGGTTCGTCGCCGAGTCGGACGCCGGCGCGGAAACGATGGTCGTATATGGCATCGCGCCTTCACGTTCCAGCACTGCGAGGGTGCGCGCGATATTTGAGTTCTTCTGGCCGACGCCGACGTAAATGCAATAGAGCGGCCGATAATCTCTATCGCCGGCCTCTTCCGCTGCCTTATTGAGACGCGCCTGGCTAATGATGGTATCGATGGCGATCGTCGTTTTGCCAGTCGCGCGGTCTCCGATGATCAGCTCGCGCTGACCACGTCCGATCGGGATCATCGCGTCGATCGCCATGATACCGGTCTGCACCGGTTGACTAACGCTGCGCCGTTTGATCACGCCCGGCGCAATTTTTTCCACGGGATAAAACGTCTCGTTTTTGACCGGGCCTTTGCCATCGAGCGGTTGGCCAAGCGTGTTAACGACACGGCCGAGCATCCCTTGACCGACAGGCACCTGGAGCAAACGACCCGTGGTTTTCACTTCGTCGCCTTCGCGGATCTTGGTCGCGTCGCCGAGCAAAATCGCGCCGACCTCGGTTTCCTCAAGGTTCAAGGCGAGACCGAACACGCCGTTCGGGAACTCGATCATCTCGTTCAACATCACGTCGCTCAAACCCTCGATGCGCGCGACGCCGTCGCCGGTTTCCCGGACCACCCCCACGTTGCTTTTCGTGGTCGATGTTTTCAGCCCCGCGATCTTCGTTTCGATTTCTTCAAGTATGGTGCTCATGGATTCGAATTGTCTTGGTGTAGGGAAGCTGACAGTTTTCCCTTACAAATTCCTGTTTTTGTTAAAGTTGTTGTTGTAGCCGTTCCAGACGATTGCGGACGCTGCCGTCCCAAACGTCGCTCCCGACCCGGATGCGGACACCGCCTAACAAGCCCGGATCGACCGTAAACTCGGCCTGCAAATCGTCACCGTATTTTTGTTTCAATCGGTTCGCGATCTGCCAGGAAGTTTCTGGGGCCAACAAGGCCGCGCTCTCCACCTTCGCCCGGCGCTTCTCGATTTCGAGGCGAAGCAAGCGCCGATAATTCTTCAAGACGTCGATATAGCGACGCGGTCTCCGCGTTATCAGCGAATCGACCAGCGACGACACTTTCCCCGGATCGAGGCGGTCATCGGTGAAACTGGACCGCAACATTTCACGCGAAAGCCTCCGAATTTCCTTGTTAATTTTCATTATGCTAATTGCCGGGCGGCTTCCTCTTGCAAACGCCGTTGATCGTCCGAGTTGAGCACTTTGCCGGTGACCTTCGCCGTCGTATCGACCACGAGTCGTCCGAGCTCCCGCTTCAATGCCTCCATTGTGCGCGCGTGCTCGATCGCGCTGGCCTCGCGCGCTTTGGCCAGGATTTGCTCCGCTGCCGCGATTGCTTCCTGTTGTTTGCGCTCGGACACGTGCTTCGCGCTTTCGCGCGCTTCATCGATCATCTTCTGCCCTTCGGCGTTGGCTCTGGCTAGAATTTCACTGTAGCGCTGTTCCGCTTCGGCCAGTTGCTGTTTGATTTTTTCAGCATTGATCTGGCCTTCTTCGATCCGGCGTCTGCGTTCCTCCAAAACGGCGAGAATCGGCTTGTATGCAAACCGGTGCAGAAGAAATGCGACGATGCAGAAGCTGATCACCTGCGACAAGAAAAGCCAGGGATTCCAGCCGAACGTTTCGGCGGTATCCCGCAGCATGTCAGCGACACCTCCGCTAGCCGCGGCAATTATTAGACTCATGGATAAACTCCTGCGTGGCGCTCTTCGCGCTTATTAATCAAACTTCAGTGAGCAAGGTATAGAGCGTAGAATACGATCGCTTCAGTGAAAGCGATCGCGAGAATTCCATGCACCAGAATCTGTGTGAAAGCGCCCGGGTTACGGCCCACCGCTGATGCCATTCCCATACCGGTTAGCCCGATGCCGATTCCGACGCCCATCGCCGCCAACCCAACATGGATGTTGCCGATGTTGTGAAAGTTGCCGGCGTCTCCGCTCAATGCTGCCAATAGTGGTAGTATCATATTTTTGTTGTTGTTTTTGGCGATCTCCCCATGAGATCGCCGAAATTCTTATCCGTGCGCGTGCTCGGGACCATGGTCGTGCTGCGCAATGAGCATCGTAAACACCGCGGTCAGCAACATGAACACGAGTGCCTGCACGATGCCGACGAGGATTTCCATGAAGTAAAATGGGATCGGCAACAGCCACGAAAGAAACGGGACCATCGTGGACATCGCCTCGAGAATGCTTTCGCCCGCGTAAATATTGCCGAATAACCGAAAACTGAGAGAGACCGGCCGAAACAATATTGAAATGACTTCGAGCCAACCCACCATGAAGAAGATCACCGCCATCATGACCCTGATGACGCCGGTGGTCTCACCTTTTGGCGCGAACAAATGTTTCAGAAACCCGCCCACACCTTGCGCTTGCAGTGCCCAGATTAACCATAGCGCAAAAAAGATTAACGCCATGGCCGTTGTCATATTGAGATCGGCGTTGCCACCGCGGAGCAAAGGCCGGTCGACGTGGAAAGCTCCGGTAGTCGGATCGTAGTGGCCCCAGCCGATTGTGCCGACGCCGGGGATAAGGCCGAACCAGTTCACAAACAGGATGAAAATGAAAATGGTCGCAAAAAACCAAAACGTCTTGCGCACCAGCTCGCGGCCAATAATTCCTTCGAGAAAATTGTAGAGACTTTCGACCAGCCATTCCCAAAAGTTCTGCACGCCGCTCGGGATTGACTTGATATTTCTGGTCGCGATCTGGGAAAAGACAATGATTCCCGCCGACACAATCCAGGTCACGAGCATGGAGTTTGTGATCGCAAATTTGCCAACCTGGAACAGCACCGCCGGTCGCAATGGCACGCCTTCGTGTTCCTCCACCGGCACTTCGGCAGCGATGGTCGATGCCGCGAAAGTGATGCTACAAAGCAGAGTTAAGATAGAGATCAGTAAATAGCGATTGCGCATTTTATTGAAGCACAGCTGTAGCCGGCATCGGTGATGCCGGCTGGCCGGGGCCATCCGCCTCCGCAAATGCTACGGCGGACAGGCCGACCCCGGCTACAACTTGACGCGCCATATCAAAGCGCGTTTTGCGCGGTTGACAAGCTCCTTTACGAAAAATTTCTGACGTTAGCGCCGCGCGACTACCGGCACGGTTAATCGCGTTGCCAAAGGAGCGAATTCTTCGGTTTCAGCCGCTTCGGTTGCCCCGTTCGCCGAGATCGCTTCCTCGTAGAAAGATTCGAGCAATCGGATTTGTTCGCGCTGTTCGAACCGATCAAACACGACTTGGCGGGCGCGCTCCCCCATCTGCCGGTACAAACCGGGCGATTTCGTCAAACGTTGCATAGCGTGCGCCAAACCGCCATGATCTTCCTCCGGCACAAGCCAGCCGGTGCGATCGTGTTCCACGGCTTCCGGAATTCCGCCGTGGTGTGTGCTGATCACTGGCAAACCTGTCGCCATGGCTTCCAGAATCGAATTTGGGATCCCTTCCTGATTTTGGTCCGGCGGCATTTCGCTCGGGTGCACAAAAATGTGCGAGCTGGCGTAAAGCTCCATTAGTTTCGGTTGCGACAAGAACCCGACAAAGCGGACGTGCTGCGAAATGCCAAGACCGGCCGCCAGCATCTCCAACTCGGGCTGGAGCGGCCCTTTGCCTGCGATCAAAAACTCGGAGCACGGATTGTCCTTCTGAAAAATGGCGAACGCGCGCAATGCCGTCGCGACGCCTTTTTTCGGAATCAGTCGGCAGGCTTGAACCACGCGCCATCGGCCATCCGTAGGCAATTGTCGATCTATCAATGGGAAATTTTCCAGAGGCACGCCGGTGCGATTGATCCGCAGTTTCTCGGGCGGGCACCCAAATTGGGCGAGACGATCAGCCAGCGATTGCGAGCGGGCGAGAATCAAGGGGACGGCATTGAACAAATCCCGGAGTTTCCCCGGATAATTCCCGACCTCAGGTTTGAGCGCCACGTCGGCCCCGTGAAACGAGACCACGCATGGTTTGTTCCATTGCTCGATGAAGGGCAGCAAGTGAACCCCGGTATGGCCAAAGTAAATGTGCATGAGATCCGCGCCGCGCCGTTCCAGAATCGAAGCGAGATTTTGATACTCCCCGCGATAGATGACTGGCGGTTTGCGCTTCACAAATTTCAACCAGCCATGATGGAACAGATTCAACTGTCGTTTGGGAATCAGCTCGATGTCCGGAAAGGGGAAGCGCTCCGGATTTTGCACCTCTTTGGTCATGACAAATGTGCCCACGCCCCGCAGGGCAGTGATCTGCCGGTAAATGTGCAGCATCTCCGCCTTGAGAAAGTTCGTGCAGTAACTCGCGACCACCCGTTTCCCCATGATTCGGCCAGTGTTTTCCCGTTCCCACTCCTTGTCTAGTTTTTTTGACAACAAATAATTAGCACCAGCCGTACGTTTCGGGTTCATTGGAGTGACGAAATGCTTTTCCCAAGGCAACCATGGACAACGTTGGCGAGGTTGCAATTCTATTTCCCGTGGGCGATTTGCCTGTATGAAAGCGAAACAAACCGTCGCTGTGGTCACGTTGCTCGGGTTGTCCTCGTCGTTTACGCTGGCTGAAACGCCATCGCCTGAAGCCGGCTCAGGAATCGAAGGCGTCATTTTGGTCAGTCCAGCGATGCCGGGCCCGGCTCGGGAAGGAATGCCCGAATCCAAGCCCGTCGCGAATGTCACCTGGACCGTGCAAAACGAAAAGGGAGAGGTGGCTTCGTTCACGACGGACGGAGAAGGCCGGTTTCACGTCTCGTTGCCGCCGGGTCATTACACCGTTACGCGGCAGAAGCGTGCGAGCAGGTTCGGTCATTTCGGGCCGTTCGATGTCGATGTTGCGCCGGGTATAATGACCACCGTCGAATGGAAATGCGACAGCGGGATGCGCTGACGACTCATGCGCAAGGTCAACACGAACACGCTGGCCGAACTGACCTGGTCCTCGCCAAAGCGAAAATTCGCCGGCGCCGGGAAACAAGTGTCGGAAGCGCTGGGCCGCGAGCCCCGTTCCACCGACCTAACGAAGCGCCATCCGTTTGATGTTGAGATCGCGCGCTTTGAGCCCGGACAGACGCCGTATCCATTCCATTCGCACGGCGCGCAATGGGAATTCTATCTGGTGATCTCCGGCAAAGGTCTCGTTCGACACCGCGACGGCACCACTCCAATCGGGCCGGGGGACGCTTTCCTCTTCAAACCGGGCGAGCAACATCAACTGTTGAACCCAGCCCAATCGACCGAGGATCTCGTGCTTTATGTCGTAGCGGACAATCCCACTAACGAATCGTGCTATTATCCGGACAGCAAAAAGTGGATCGTCTATTCGCCCGAACGCCGACTCATGCGCTCCGAGGCGCTGGATTATTACGATGGCGAGGAATAAAAGGCCCGAATTGGATACTGTTGAAACTGGAGTGGGCCGCGTCGCTGTCGATTTTAAATGAAACTGATCGACCGATTCGTTAGCCGGGAGTTGATCGTGAACATCCTGTTCGCGATCGCCGTCCTCAGCCTCGTCCTGGTTGTCGGCAATATCTTTCGCAAATTGCTCCCGTTACTGGTCAATCACGACGTGCCGGTTGAGTACCTGGTCAGTTTCATCGCCTACATCCTGCCGTTCTCCCTCATCTTCACCATTCCCTGGGGCTTGCTTACTGCCATCCTCCTTGTGTTTGGCCGGCTCTCGGCCGATAACGAATTGATCGCACTCCGCTCCAATGGCGTCAGCATTACTCGGATCTGCATTCCCCTCGCCTTCATCGCACTCATCTGCACCTCCATTTGTCTCTGGTTGAATGTGGAAGCTGCGCCGGCCGCGCAGGAAAAATTGCGCAGCACGATCTTCGATCTGGCCACGCGTAATCCGATGGCGCTTTTCGGCAGCGACCAGGTGATCGATCAGTTTCCCGGCCGCAAAATTTACGTCGGCAAAAAAGAAGGGAATGAATTGGAGAACATCATCGTGTTCGAGATGGATAACAACGACTTGCCCGTGAAAGTCACCTATGCGCGCACCGGCCTTCTCGAAGCCGACCTGGAGAACAAGCGAATCCTCATGCACCTCTACGATGCCCGTTACGAGCAACGAAACGATCAGGACCCGCTCGATCTTCGCAAAATCCGGGACGGGATCAGGATGGCCGAAGGAACATTGCCCATCAGCCTGGAGGAACTTTACGAGCGCCAGAAAAAACGACCCAGCCGCTCGGCCTTGTCGATCGAGCAATTGCTCGAGCAATTGAAAAGTGAGAGCAAACGCGAGCGCAGCGCGAGCCGGACCGAGATCAACAAGCGTTTCTCATTTCCGTTCGCGTGCATCGCCTTCGCCGTCATCGGTGTGCCGTTAGGCGTGACCGCGCACCGCCGCGAAACATCGATCGGTTTCGCGATGGGATTGATTGTGGCTGTTGCCTATTTTCTTTTCGTCATCATCGGCGATACGCTTCGCGGGAATCCTTCGGTCCACCCAGAGGTGCTGGTCTGGTTTCCGAATGTCCTGTTCATCGTCCTGGGCTTTTTTCTATTCCGCCGCCTGGCGCGACAGTAGCTTCACGCGAAATAGCGCCAATTCAGATTCGGAAAGAGATTGTCGCGCTCTTCGCACTCGCGCAGGAATTCTTCATCGTTATTTCCAGCCCGGAGCAGATGGTAGAGCCGATTAAACCGGTCCAGATGATCAAGGGTTTGTTTAGTCGCATACTCGCACGCGGTTCCGGTCCTCATCAGAAAAGCCCAGTCGCTGGCCTGCGCGAGGAGGAGCTCTCGCGCGAGCTGTTGCAAAACACGATCCGCGAATTGCGGGGCAGGCGTTCCGCTTCCCGACGCGCCGTCAGCTACCCGTAGCGGTCGCCCGACATTGCCAGAAAAGCGTTCTGCTTGTTCCTTCATCTTTCGCGCCGCGGCGTGCAGATGTGGATAAATCCACGCGTTTTTCTCGTTCAACCAAACCTCCAGATAGCCGTTCTCACCCCAGGTGGATGTGGCGGGCTGAATCGTTTGCTCGGTCGGATGCGCGGCCAAATATTCGCTTGGAGTCGTTAGGTCAAAAGTGCGACGCTCGGCCACTTGGCGAATGAATCGCTCCAGAAAGATCGGGCCTTCAAACCACCAGTGACCGAACAATTCCGCGTCAAACGGCGCGACGATGACCGGCGCGAAGCCGAGTCGGCTCACCTGGTCAAACTGTCGCTGGTGTTGCTCCAGAAAATGACTCGCCTGAACATCGGCAACTCTTTCCGCCGCCACGCGGTCGTACAACTCTTTGTCACCGCGACCTCCGGTGATACGATGATATTTGACTCCAGAGAATTTCCGCATTCCGCGCCCTGCCGGGCCCAAATGTTCCATCGGAATGTCGAAGCCGATATCGCGATGGAATTCCCGATAGACCGGATCGCCCGGATAACCACCCTGTGCGCTCCAGACTTGCTCGCTGGAAGCGTGATCGCGCGCGAACACGGCTGGCCCAGCCGGCGTATAACACGGCGCAAAAATCGACCGTTGTGGTCGCGGTTTGGCAAAGAGGAGCCCGTGTGAATCCAAAACAAACCAGCGGATATTCGCCTCCTGTAAAATCGATTCCATACCCGAGGCGTAGGCACATTCCGGCAGCCAGAAACCGTTGGGCTCGGCGCCGACAAGATCGGCAAAAATATCGCGCCCAATCAGGACCTGCGCCCGCTGCGATTCGCGGGGTTGCAGAGGCAGAACTGCGTGCGTCGCGGCGGACGCGATAATTTCCAGCGCGCCGGTTTCCCGCAACGCGCGAAAGCCCGACAGCAAATCGCTTTTCCATTCCTCGACAAAAAATCGCCGGCTCGCGGAAAACAGCGCCTTATAAAATTCCGCCAGCTCGCGCAACCGGGGGTGCACGCGATTTCGTCTTCGTTCGCGCTCGGCCAGATCGACCAGAAGATCGACATGCCGCACGTATCGCTCGCGCAAGAGATCGTCCTCGAGCATCGCGCAAAGCGTCGGCGTAATCGACATCGTGATCTTGAACGGCACGCCATCGTTCACCAACTTCTGCATCAATCGCAGGAGTGGAATGTAACATTCCGTGATGGCCTCGAAGAGCCAGTCTTCCTCCAAAAAATGTTCGTGCTCGGGATGTCGAACAAACGGCAAATGCGCGTGTAGAATTAGCGCGAGCGAACCAGACATAGCGTTCAGGATTCAGGGTTCAGAAACCGGGCGCGCTTCTCTGAAATCTGAGCCCCGAAACCTGAAACCCTTGGCTTACAGCGTCCGGCAGAAATCCTGGAAGCGATCGAGGCCTTTTTTTATGATGTCTATGCTCGTCGCGTAACTGAAGCGAACCGTGCGATCGTCGCCGAAAGCTGCACCGGGAACCACTGCCACATTGGCTTTGCTCAGTAATCGGTCGGCGAAGTTTTGTGAGCTAAGTCCGAGCTGACTGATATTGACGAGCACGTAAAATGCGCCCCGCGGTTTCACCGCAGTCACGTTCGGGATTTTCGAGATGCGATCAAACATGTAGTTGCGGCGCAGATCAAATTCCTCCCGCATGTCGGCCAGTGGTTGCTGGTCGCCTTTCAACGCCGCCAGCGCGCCGTATTGCGAGAACGATGATGGATTCGACGTACTGTGGCTCTGGATCGAGTCGATCGCCTTCGCGATCGCGTCCGGCGCGGCCGAATAACCCAGCCGCCAACCTGTCATCGCGTACGACTTGCTGAACCCGTTGACCGTGATGGTGAGATCGGACGCCTCCTTCGAAAGCGACGCGACGCTCACGTGCTGCGCGTCATCGTAAACGAGTTTCTCGTAAATTTCGTCTGCCAGGATGTAAATGTCTTCCTCGGCCGCAACATCGACAATCGCCTGCAATTCCTCACGTGTGTAAATTGAGCCGGTCGGATTGCCCGGCGTGTTCATGATCACCATCTTCGTGCGCGGCGTCATCGCGTTTTCGAATTCATCCGCGGACATTTTCCACGAGTTGCGTTCGCTCGTCGGCACGATCACCGGTTCCGCACCCGCTAGCCGGACCATTTCCGGATAGCTGACCCAGTACGGCGCGGGAATGATGACTTCGTCGCCCGGCTGACACGTCGTTAGGATGGCGTTGAAACAAGCATGCTTCGCCCCATTGCTGACCACGATTTGCGCGGGGCGATAATTCAGGCCGTTGTCCGCCGCTAGTTTTTCTGCAATCGCCTGTCGTAACTCCGGAATGCCGGCGCTGGGTGTGTATTTTGTGAAGCCTGCTTGCAGTGCCGAGATCGCGGCCGCTTTGATGTGCTCGGGCGTGTCGAAGTCCGGTTCGCCCGCGCCAAAGCCGCACACGTCGATCCCTTCAGCTTTCATGGCTTTGGCTTTGCTATCGATCGTGAGCGTTAGTGAAGGAGTGAGTTGAGCGGCGCGTGCGGAGATTTCCATGTGGATGTTGTTCGTTTGCAAGATTCTGGAGGCGCACATTATTGGCGCCGGTAAAAGTTTTCAATCAAAGGTTTAAGGTTATTCTCATCAACGCGAACGATGCCCATTTCGCGCTTTGCATTTTCCACCGAATCCGACGCGTGTGCGGCGTTGATCATGATGGTTTGGCCAAACTCTTTCCGAATCGAACCGGGCGGCGCCTTGGCCGGATCGGTCGGGCCGAGCACGTCGCGGACTTTGCGGACCGCGTCTTCGCCTTGGTAAACAATCGCGATGCATTTTTCCGTGCCGGGTAGGTCCCGCTTTTCCGGCAGCGTATCGCTCGGCCGCCCGCCGGCCATGAATTGAACGATGTCTTCCCACGCCTCGCGACCTTTTGCCTCACCCAATTTTCCCCGCAAAACCGGCAAGACCGGCCCATAAAAGTCTTCGGCTTGGGCGACGCTCATCCGATGGACCTTGAACCCGACGATGTAGAGACCGGTGCGTGAGAAAACTTCAATCACGCCGCCGGGGCGAATGTTCGGGAACTTGAAATTGTCAGGCTTAATCAGCACGAGCGTTTTCTCAATGTTCGCGCCTGCCGGGAAGCGGATGATGTGATCGAGCACACCGCCGTCGGAATCGGAAAAGTCGGCCCACAGTTTTAGGTCGCGCTCGACGGCCTGTGGTTCGAATGCCGCGAGGACCCCCGGCTCGAAATAGATCATTTTGCCGTTTTCATCGCCAATGTAGTCGCCATACGTATCGCGCACCGTTTCGCCACTCGTGCGCTCGTGCACAATGTGACCAACGGTGCGATGCATTTTTTCGACCGCGCCCGACCCGCGAAAAACCAGGAGCAACACGCGCGGGCGTTGCCCATGCACTTCGCCCGTAAAATTTTTCAGTACATACTCGCGAATCAATTCCTGGGTCGCGCGATGACGCGGATCGCTTTCGGTCACGGTCGTTTCCGCGTAACGGTTCGTAAGTGCCTCGCCCGGTGCGAACATCCGCGCCGCGACCAGATCGAGACCGGTGCGCGAAATCAACCGCGCGATGATTCCGCCGGTGCGCGATTTGCGCATCGAATAAGGCGTGATAATGGCATAAGAAAGTTCGTCGTTTTGCATCCCTCGCTACTCTAGCGGCGGTCTGCGACGGTCGCAAAACCCTTGTGATGGAAAGCCTCATGCCTGCGCCACGGCGCGGAGATGGTCCGCCCACAGAGGCAAGCCGGCACGTGCCGGCCGGCTTATGCGGACTGGCCAACGCAAAATGAGCCGAGCGTTCTATTTCGCTGGCAAAGCGGAGCCGCTTTCCTGCAGAAACGAATCGAGCATGTTGACGTCGATCGGTTTGACCAGATGATGCTTGAAACCAGCGTCGCGACTTTTGCGGATGTCTTCCTCCATCCCGTAACCGGTGAGCGCGATTCCGAGAAGTGGCCGATTGGTTTGTATGGCGCGCATCAAATCGATGCCGCTCCCATCTGGCAGACCGAGATCGCTGATTAACACGTCGAATTCGGCGCTCTCGGTCAGGGCCAACGCTGATTGCACGTCGCGTGCCGATTGCACATGATAGCCGCGCAATTGCAGCAGCCGCGTCAAGGACCGGTTCGTGTCCTCGTGATCTTCCACTAACAAAACCCGCATCGCTTGCCGCTGCGGCAGCACCGGCTGAATGGCTGGCGCGGCTTTTGCGTCGGCCTTCGCGCACGTCTGGAACAGCAACGTGAACTTCGAGCCCTGATTTTTTCCCGCGCTTTCCACGCTGATGCTCCCCTTGTGCGCTTCGACTAGCGCCTTGCTAATCGCGAGTCCGAGCCCCAGACCACCCAATTTTGTGCGCCCGCCTTGCTCGAACGCGTCGAAGATTTTTGGTAACGCTTCCGGCTCAATGCCGACACCGGTATCTGCCACTTCCACTCGCAATTGGCCATATCGCTCATTGCGGGTGGAAATAGAAATCTGCCCGTCCTTTGGGGTAAATTTCACGGCGTTCTTGATCAGGTTCCAAAAGATTTGCTGCACGCGGGCGGGATCGGCCCGAAGATGAACCTTCTTGGCCGCGAGATTCAACCGAAGATCGAGATGTTTCTGCTCGATGTCGGACTGACAGATTTCCAGCGCGTTTCGCAACAGCGTGTGAGCATCGACAATCTCAAAATTGAGCTGCACTTTGCCTTTGCTAATCCGGGTGAGATCCAGAAGATCATCAATCAACCGCGCCTCCAGTTCGACATTGCGCCGAATGATCTGGAGCGATTCCTGCATCTGTTCCGGTGATGTTTTTTCGTGTTCGAGCGCCAGCGCCGACGCCAGCACCGGCGTAAGCGGCGTGCGCAATTCGTGGCTGAGCATGGCGAGGAATTGGTCCTTCGCCAGATTCGAGCGCGCCTTTTCTTGCAACTCCTGGTTCGTTTTCTGCAATTCGGCGGCAAGGGATTGCGATTGCTCCAGCAGACCTTCCGTGCGCCGGTTCGCTTCGATGGTGCGCAACACAATGCCGATGCTTTCGGCCAATTGATCGAGCAACGCCTGGTGTGTCGGATTGAAACGCTCCAGAGAAGAGAGTTCCATCACAGCTTTGACCTCACCCTCGAACAGGATCGGCAGCACCACGATGTTAATCGGCCTCGATTCGCCCAAGCCCGACTGGACCCTTATGTAATCGGTCGGCACATCTGAGAGCAGAATTCGCTCCTTATCGATCGCCGCCTGCCCGATCAACCCTTGACCGAGTTTGAACCGTGTGGGGAGGCCATTGCCATCCGAAGCGGCGTAGCTAGCCAGCAGCTTTAGCTCGGCCTCGTCGCCATCGCCGCTCATAATGTAAAAGACGCCGTGTTGCGCCGACACCACCGGCGCCAGCTCCGACAAAATCAATTTGCCCACCGCGAGCACGTCGCGCTGGCCTTGCAGCATGCGGGAAAATTTCGCCAGATTGGTCTTGAGCCAGTTCTGCTCCTCATTGCGGAGCGTCGTCTCCTTCAAGTTGCGAATCATCTCGTTGATGTTGTCTTTCACGAACGCCACTTCGCCCTGCGCTTCCACTTGAATCGATCGCGTCAGATCGCCTTTCGTGACCGCGGTCGCGACATCGACGATCGCGCGCAACTGCGTCGTTAGATTCGCGGCCAGACGATTCACGTTGTCGGTCAGATCGCCCCACGTTCCCGACGCGCCGGGCACATGTGCTTGCCCACCCAATTTTCCCTCCACGCCCACTTCGCGCGCGACCGTCGTCACCTGATCGGCAAACGTGGCCAAAGTTTCGATCATGCTGTTGATTGTGTTTGCCAGTTCGGCGACCTCACCTTTCGCTTCGACTTGAAGTTTCCGTTTCAAATCGCCGTTCGCCACCGCGGTCACGACTCGGGCTATGCCGCGCACCTGACCAGTGAGATTCCCAGCCATTGAATTCACGCTGTCGGTCAAGTCCTCCCACGTGCCCGCGACACCCTTCACGTCTGCTTGCCCGCCGAGCTTTCCTTCCGTCCCGACCTCTCGCGCCACCCGCGTCACTTCCGACGCGAACGAATTCAGTTGGTCCACCATTGTGTTGACGGTGTTCTTCAATTCCAGAATCTCGCCCTGAACATCGACGGTGATTTTCTTGGACAGATCGCCGTTCGCCACCGCGGTAGTGACTTCGGCAATGTTCCGCACCTGAGCAGTAAGGTTGCCGGCCATCGAATTCACACTGTCAGTCAAATCTTTCCACGTGCCCGCCACGCCTTTCACCTCCGCTTGCCCGCCGAGATTTCCTTCCGTGCCCACTTCGCGCGCCACCCGCGTCACTTCCGCCGCGAATGAGCTCAACTGGTCCACCATCGTATTAACCGTATTTTTTAGCTCCGCGATTTCGCCTTTCACGTCGACCGTGATCTTCTTCGACAAGTCGCCGTTCGCCACCGAGGTGGTCACAAGCGCGATATTCCGCACCTGTGCCGTGAGATTGCCCGCCATGAAGTTCACCGAATCGGTTAAATCTTTCCACGTCCCAGACACGCCCTGCACTTCCGCTTGTCCACCCAGGATTCCCTCCGAACCGACCTCGCGCGCCACCCGCGTCACTTCCGAGGCGAATGAACCGAGTTGATCCACCAGCGTGTTGATGGTGTTCTTCATCTCGAGAATTTCGCCCTGAACATCGACCGTGATCTTTCTCGAGAGATCGCCCTTTGCGATCGCCGTCGTCACCTCTGCAATATTCCGCACCTGCGCGGTGAGATTACGCGCCATCGAATTCACGCTGTCGGTCAAATCCTCCCACGTGCCCGCGACACCCTTCACATCCGCCTGGCCGCCCAGGTTTCCTTCCGTGCCGACTTCGCGCGCCACCCGCGTCACTTCCGACGCGAACGAGCTCAGCTGGTCCACCATCGTGTTAATCGTGTTTTTCAGCTCCAGGATTTCTCCCCGAACATCGACCGTGATCTTCTTCGACAAATCGCCGTTCGCCACGGCGGTGGTGACCTCCGCAATGTTCCGCACCTGCCAGGTCAGGTTCCGCGCCATGAAGTTCACCGAGTCGGTCAGGTCTTTCCACGTCCCGGACACGCCTTCCACGCGGGCCTGCCCCCCCAGGATTCCTTCCGAACCCACTTCACGCGCCACCCGTGTCACCTCCGACGCGAACGAACGCAACTGATCCACCATCGTGTTGATCGTGTTTTTCAGCTCCAGGATTTCTCCCCGAACATCGACCGTGATCTTCTTCGACAAATCGCCATTCGCCACTGCCGTCGTGACGTTGGCAATATTGCGCACCTGCCCAGTCAGGTTCCGCGCCATGAAGTTCACCGAGTCGGTCAGGTCTTTCCACGTCCCGGACACGCCTTCCACGCGGGCCTGACCGCCAAGGATCCCTTCCGAACCGACTTCGCGCGCCACCCGCGTCACCTCCGACGCAAACGAACGAAGTTGATCCACCATCACATTGACCGTGTCTTTCAACTCCAAAAACTCTCCCTTAACATCGACCGTGATCTTTTTGGTCAGATCGCCGGTCGCGACGGCGGTTGTCACGGTCGCGATGTTCCGCACCTGGGCGGTCAGATTTCCCGCCATTAGATTCACTTTCTCGGTCAAATCTCTCCATGTTCCCGCCACGCCTTTTACCGTGGCTTGCCCGCCGAGCTTTCCTTCCGTCCCGACCTCGCGTGCCACGCGCGTCACCTCCGAGGCAAACGCGCCGAGCTGATCCACCATCGTGTTCACGATTTTTGCCGTCCTTAGAAAAGCCCCTTGAAGCGGCCGACCTTCGATCTCGGTGGCCAGGTTTTGAGACAAATCGCCTTTCGCGACCGCCCCGATCACGCGTGTCATCTCACTCATCGGCTGGACCAAGTCGTCGATCAGATTATTGACCGACCCGATCGCGTCCGACCAGGCGTGAGAGGCATCGCCCAGCAACGCGCGCTGTGTGATTCGTCCTTCCTTGCCAACCACACGCCCGATCCGCGCCAGTTCGCGGGTCAGGCGCTGGTTCATGCGAATGACGTCGTTAAACGTATCCGCAATTTTCCCAGGCAAACCGGTCCAATCCTGCGGTAGCCGCGCGGAGAAATCCCCGTTTTTATATGCTTTGAGCGCCGTGAGAAGTTGCCTTTCGTCCAGCGTGGCGCCGTTACGCTGGAAGCTATTGCCAGAGCGGCTCCGGCTCAAAGTGCGGTTCTTTTTCATAAGCGGATAATTGAAAAGGCGGAAATGAACTTCGCGGTCGTGAACTCGACGTCGAAGAAGCGCAGGGCCATATGTCCAACACCGTAGGGTAATTCGCCCGACCAGCCTTGTCAGGTCGTATCTAATCGCGCAAAAAAGAAGCAACCTTTGCGCCTCTTCCCAGGGCAAACAACAAGCTGGCGTCGGACTCAAGGGAAACTGACGGTTTCCTGGGTGGCTTTATTCGGGGGAAGGCACATGCCTGAATCGGCTGGCGCTCTAGAATCACAGCCAGGCAGCAGCAATGCCTCCAGCGGCTCCAAGAATAAGGCCACTGACCGTTTCTGTAAGTGTGTGACGCGCCAGAAATAGACGCGACCAGAAAATGAGCGCCGCCAGAAGAAACGCCGCACTGCCATAAATCGGGCTCAAGCGAAAAAGAACAGCGGTGCAAAAAGCCGCGAACAGCGTGTGCAGCGAGATTTTCGATCGCTGATTTACCAAGGCCGCGATGATCAATGATGACAACGTGACAATTCCGCCGCGCAAAATGTAACTCGGTGCTCCGATCCACCACGTCATCAGCGTACCGAGCGCGGAAAGCGGAATGGCAACGGGATAAAAATGCCGGCGTTCTTCATGCACCGAGACATCCGCATCCCGCCAGCGACCGGAGCGAACTCCCAGGATGAGAAGAACGGCGGTCGGCCCGATAACAGACAAGAGCAGCACCGCCAAAATCGCGAAGGCCATACGCGAAGCGAGCTGGGTTGTCACCACGATTGCAACGGTCGCAGTAACAAAAACCAGTGGATGCCCAATCCACGAAACAACCGCTGCCAAACGACGCGCGGAGATCGACATCAGCAGATTGTTTCTGACTTCGACATTGAATGTTGAGCGTTAAAGAGCCTGCCCCGTCTCCTTTTTGCGGGGTTGAACGTTGGACGTTTTCCGAATCCGCTCACGTCGCTGGCAGCACTCGCCCACTCACTTCCCCAAACCCAACTCGATAGCCATGCCCCTCGCACCAGCCTGTAATCGCAAGCGTGTCGCCGTCTTCGAGCCATTTGCGGGTTTCGTCATTCGGTAATTTGAGCGGATTAGCGCCGCGCCACGTCAGCTCCAACATACAGCCGCGCGATTCTTCGGCGGCGCCGCTGATCGTGCCGCTGGCTAACAAATCGCCCGGCTGAAGATTGCAGCCATTCACCGTATGATGCGCGAGCTGCTGTGAAACGCTCCAGTAAAGGTTTTGGAAATTCGTCCGCGTGATCACGTGCGGCGTGGTCAGCTTCGAGGTCTGCAAATGAGCATCGAGCTGAATGTCGAACGTGAAATCGCTCGTCGATCTTAAATACGGCAATGGTTCGGGATCTTGTTTCGGCAGCGGTTTCTGAAACGGTTCCAACGCTTCGAGCGTAACGACCCAGGGCGAAATGCTGGTGCAGAAGTTTTTCGCAAGGAACGGGCCGAGCGGCTGATACTCCCATGCCTGGATGTCGCGCGCACTCCAGTCGTTCATTAGAACGAAACCAAAAATATGATCAACCGCGCGATCGATTGGGACCGGTTGGCCTAACGCATTGCCAGGGCCGATCAGGAAAGCCATTTCCAACTCGAAGTCGAGACTCTTGGTTGGGCCAAAAACCGGTGCGGATACATCGGGTGGTTTGATCTGGCCTTTCGGTCTGCGCACTTCGGCGCCGCTCACCACGACCGAGCTGGCGCGGCCATGGTATCCGACGGGCAACCATTTCCAATTCGGCATGAGCGCGTTCTCCGGGCCGCGCAACATCGTGCCGACATTGTGGGCATGATGATACGACGAATAGAAATCGGTGTAATCGCCAATCCGCGCCGGCAATTGCATCACGACCTCGGATTGTCGATGGAAAACGCGGTCGCGAAGATCGACATCGTCTCGCAGAAGAGGCGTATTCGCATCGAGCAAATGCTGAATAATCTCTCGCGCTCTGCCCCAGGCCGGACGGCCCAGCCCAAGAAATTTGTTGAGCGAATCCTCCCCGAACAATTGTCGATCCTGGAATTCAGGCGAACGAAAATGACCGAGCTCTTCCAGGATCGATAGGTCGAGAACGAGATCGCCAATGGCAACACCGACCCGCGCCTTGCCCTGGCGGGGCTTGAATACGCCAAACGGCAAATTCTGGATCGGGAAGTGCGAGTCGCGCGGAACGTCGATGAAAGAGGCGAGCGGCATTTTGCCAATTGTAGGGTGTTTCCGTGAAACGCCAACCGCGGATGGCCCGCCGCGGCGACGTAATCACGCGAGTAAGATAAAAGCGGTCGGCGCGAGCAAAAGGCGTTCTTTCGCAACCAAACGTGCAAAGCTTGTGAAAGGGAACAACAGCTTCGAGAATTGGCCTCGTGCGCGTAGCAGCGAATCGACTAACAAATCTGTGGCCGTGGGGCGCAGCGGTGCTCAGCGGGCTGCTCGGCGTCCTGTGCTTCGCCCCATTTGACCAAAGCTGGCTTTGCTGGATCGCGCTCACGCCGTTAACCTGCGCGGTTTGGTTCTCCGGCAGAAATTCGAAGCGGCCTTGGCTGCGGAACCTGCTCCTCGGTTATTTTGCCGGCATTGTTTTTTTCACCGGCACGTTCGCCTGGCTCGGTTCACTCGGAATCTTATTCGACAATTTTTGGCTGCGCGGTCTATCTCTGCTGCTCTCAATTTATCTGGGTTTATATTTTGCTTTTTGGGCGTGGTTCGTCGGTCTGCTTGCACCGCGAAATTTTCTCGGCTCCACGCGCAATCTCCTGATCGCATTTCTCGCCGCGAGCGCATGGGTCGCGCTGGAATGGATCCGCGCTTGGTTGTTCACCGGATTCGGCTGGAACGGCCTCGGCGTGGCGCTCCACGGCAATTGGCCTCTGATTCAAGTCGCCGAGTTCACCGGAGTAGCCGGTTTATCGTTCGTTGTGGTCTTTGCCAACATCATCGCTGTCACAACGCCGGTGCGATTGTATTTCGAAGCGCGCAATCAACAGATGCGCCCGCATTTCGATTTCACGCTCACGCTTGCCGGCATCATCGGCCTTCTCTCATTCGGCCTTTACAGCGTGCGAACCTCGCCGCCAGCACAACCGCTTCACATCGCCGCCGTTCAAGCCGACGTGCCGCAGCGCGAAAAGTTCGATCCGCAATTCAACACTGAAATTTTTGATCGATTCGCGCGTTTGAGCGACATCGCGCTCCATTCCAGTCCCCCGCCCGATCTGATGGTTTGGCCAGAAAGCTCGCTACCCGACCCGGTTCGAAACGGGAACACCGAAAGCTATCGATTCGTCACAGAATTCTCAGCTTCGGCAAAGATCGATCTCTTACTCGGAACGCTCGACGTTGAAGATCGACATGATTATAACGCCGCGGTCATGGTTTCAGGCGCGAATCAACAGATGCAAGTTTATCGCAAAATGCATCTGGTTCCCTTCGGCGAATATATCCCACTTCGCCATTCGTTCCCGCTCTTCGCCGCCGCGGCGGGCGCATGGGTGCCGGGTGATTTTGATCGCGGCACCGAATGTACCGTCTTTCATCTAACCAATCGCGATGTGCGCGTTGCGCCGCTGATTTGCTTCGAAGACACCGACGGCGATTTGACCCGCCGGTTCGTCCGCAATGACGCGAACCTGCTGGTCGATGTGACTAACGATGGCTGGTTCTTGCGGTCAGCCGGTTCGCGTCAGCATCTTCAGAACGCCATCTTCCGCTGCATCGAAACGCGCCGTCCGATGGTCCGTGCCGCCAACACCGGCGTAACTTGTTTCGTAAACGAAGTTGGCCGCGTCACCCAAATCTTGCAGGATGAAAACGGAAGCACGTTCGCGGAAGGGGTCCTCAGTGGCACGATCAATGTCCCAAGTGGCCGCGTTCTGACATTCTATGTCCTTCACGGTGAACTCTTCGCGCAGTTGTGCACCGTCGTCACAGCGATCGCAATGGCAGGCCTGGTTTGGAGAGCCTTCGTGCCCAAATCTCGACCATCTTCTTCAAAATTATTCGAACACAAGTAATGGAAGGCGTCCGCGCCGACGGCCACGCCGAAGTTCCGCGTAGACGGGTCGGCGCGCGAACTCGTCCTTTTGTCAAAATTTGGGATTCCAGAATTAAGCTGAAAACACCGCGGATTTATCTCACGATGTGACGCAATGCCCGTTTTGCTTCCCATCGATCATCTGGCTGAGCTTTGGCCGGACAAACTTCGCAGGGCGCGCATCGGCGCGCTGCTGCATCCAGCTTCGATTTCATCCACGCTTGAACATTCGTCACGGATATTAGAGCGACATAATGGCGGGCTGTTTCAACTTGCGGCGCTTTTTGGGCCGCAACACGGTTTTCTCGGGCAGACGCAGGACAACATGATCGAATGGCAAAGCTACGAGCATTCGCGGCTCGGCATTCCCGTTCACAGTCTTTACGGCGAAGATCGCGAACCTACCGCGGCCAGTTTGCGCGGTCTCGATGCGCTTGTTGTCGATCTTCAGGATATCGGCGCGCGCTATTACACATTCATCTGGACGATGTATCTCTGCATGCGCGCCTGCCAGAAACAGGGCGTCGATGTTGTGGTGCTCGATCGGCCGAATCCAATCAACGGTGTAACAACGGAGGGCCCGGTGCTCGATCCGAACTACAAATCGTTCGTCGGAATGCATCCAATTCCCGTCCGGCACGGACGCACCATTGGCGAACTGGCCGGGCAATTTCGAGATGAAGCTTTCCCGAAGTCTCGATTATGGGTCCTGCCGATGAAAGATTGGGCGCACCCGATGTGGTTCGATCAAACCGGCCTGCCGTGGGTGATGCCGTCACCGAACATGCCGACGCTCGACACCGCCACCGTTTACCCCGGCATGTGTCTCCTTGAAGGCACAAACATTTCCGAAGGCCGCGGCACCACACGGCCATTCGAGATTTTCGGCGCGCCGTTCATCGATGCGGAAAAACTTTGTCGCGAGCTCAACGATCTGAGGCTGCCGGGCGTGTTCTTCCGCGAAAATTATTTTCAACCGACGTTCCACAAGTTCGCGGGCGAACTTTGCGGCGGCGCCCAACTGCATGTGGTCGATCGCAATAGTTTCCGGCCGTTTCAAACCGCGGTGGAGATCATCAGACGCATCCGTACGACATACGGCGAGGAGTTTCAATGGAAACAGCCACCTTACGAATACGAGCGCGAAAAACTTCCGATCGAAATTCTGCTCGGGCGTCCGGTCAGCGAATTCTTTGGGTCATAATCCGGTTGGAAAATCGAGGAATTCCCAGGGCAATTGGAACCGTCTCGCCAGATGGGCCGCGAGCGCTTTGACCCCGAACGTTTCGGTCGCGTAATGACCTCCGAGAAGAAGATTGAGACCAAGTTCCTCGGCCGCGACCGCGGCCCAGTGTGGCGCTTCACCCGTGATAAATGTGTCGATCTTCTCTTGCGCAACGCGATAAATTTCCGAGCCGGCGCCGCCGGTGACGACACCGACCGTGCGCGTTCGTTTCGGGCCAAACAGAAATGATTGGACCCGCCCGCCCAGCGCAAGGCGTAGTTTGCGCGCCATTTCATCGCGCAAAACGGAAGCGCGCGCTTTCAATCCGATCGGCTGACCTTTCTCTTCCAGAAACGGCTTGGTTGATTTCAGTCCGAGCGCGACGGCAAGCTGCGCATTGTTTCCAACTTTCGGATGCAGATCGAGCGGCAGATGGGCGCTGTAGAGCGCAATGTCGTTTTCGAAAACGATCCGCAATTGTCGATATGACGCGCCCACCACGGGTTGGAGCCCAGACCAGAACAAACCGTGATGCACAACCAGAAGATCGATATTTTTCTTCGCCGCGACCGCGAGGCTGCGCGTCGATACATCGACAGCCGCGCCGATCTTGGTCACGCGCCCAGAGTTTTCGATTTGCAAACCATTGAGTGCATTTGGCCAATCGTGGATTTCCCGAATGCGCAGATATCGGTCCAGGTAATTGGTCATGTCCAAAAGCGATGACATGGCGCCGATTCTAAGCCGGGAAAACCGAAATCCGACACAAATTCGAAACTTCAAAGGGTTCAAGGAACGACGGCTTGGGCTTCGAATTGTAGCGGCGGTCTATGACCATCGCCATTCCCCATGCGCAGTGTTGACGAAATACGCTTCGCTCGCGACGCTCACTCTGCATGGCTATCGAAGTAAAGATTCCGGCTGTCGGCGAATCGATCACCAGCGGTGTTGTTTCCGCGTGGCACAAAAAATCCGGAGATTTCGTGAACGAAGGCGAACCTCTGTTTACCCTCGAGACCGACAAGGTTTCCACCGAGATCGTGGCCGAAAAGGCCGGCGTGCTGGAGACAAAAGTCCCTGAAGGCCAGGAAGTGAAGATCGGTCAACTAGTGGCGATCATCGACGATTCAAAGAAAGCGCCCGGAGAAAAAACGCCAGAGAAGCCGAAAGAGCAAGAACCTGAGGCAAAGAAAAAGGCCGCGGAAGAAGAAGAGCAGAAACCGCCACCAGAAGAACAAAAGCCTCTCTCGCCTGCCGTTCGGCGGATTGTCGAGGAAGAACATCTCGAACCGGAGAGAATTCCGGCAACCGGCAAAGGCGATCGCTTAACGAAAGGCGACGTCCTCGCCGCCGCTGGCGCGGCTAGCCGCGCACCTGTAGGGGAAGTCGTGACCCCGAAGACTTTCGGGGCTGACGGCTTCCCCCGGACGGCCGCCCCGTCCGAGCAAACGCACCCATCGCGCGATGGCCGGTTCACCCGCAAAAAGATGTCCCCCCTGCGCCGCAAGATCGCAGCGCAACTGGTGCTGGCCCAGCAAACCGCCGCGATCCTGACCACCTTCAACGAGTGCGACATGAGCGCCGTGCAAGAGCTGCGCACCAAGTCGCAGGAGGCGTTCACGAAAAAGCACGGGGTCAAACTCGGGTTCATGTCGTTCTTCATCAAAGCAGCCGTGGAAGCGCTGAAAGCTGTGCCGCCGGTGAACGGGCGAATCGAAGACGAAGATTTCATCCAGAACAACTTCTACGACATCGGCATCGCCGTAAGCACGGAACGCGGACTGGTCGTGCCGGTTGTGCGCGACGCCGACAAAAAAAGTTTTGCGGAATTGGAGCGCGACATCGCCGGCTTCGCCACGAGAGCGCGCGAAGGAAAGTTGAAGCTGGAAGATTTACAAGGCGGCACATTCACAATCACCAACGGCGGAGTTTTCGGCTCACTTTTCGCCACGCCGATTTTGAATCCGCCGCAAAGCGGAATCCTCGGTATGCACAAAATCATGCCGCGGCCGGTGGCTGTTAACGGCAAAGTCGAAGTCCGTCCGATGATGTATCTCGCGCTGAGCTACGATCACCGCGCCATCGACGGCAAGGAATCGGTTACATTCCTCGTCAAAGTGAAAGAATGCATCGAAGACCCGACCAAGTTGCCGCTCGATTTCTAAGACACAGCACCAATTATTATGGAAAAGTTTGATGTCGTTATCATTGGCTCCGGTCCGGGCGGGTATGTGGCGGCGATTCGGGCGGGGCAGCTGGGATTGAAAACGGCCATTGTCGAGAAAGACAAGGAGCTAGGCGGGGCATGCCTGAACGTCGGCTGCATCCCGAGCAAGGCGTTGCTGACTTCAAGCGATCACTTTGTGTTCGTGAAAAAGGAAGCGGAGAAACACGGCATCAAAGTCGACAATGTCACTGTTGATCTTCCGAAGATGCAACAACGCAAAGAGAAGGTCGTGAAGACACTGACCGGCGGCGTGCGTGCGCTGATGAAAACGAATAAGGTCACGACCTTCGAGGGCCTTGGCACGATCACGGCGCCGGGGAAAGTTTCGGTGAAATCGTCGAAATGGCGAGACGCAGGAGATCGAGACAAAAAACATCGTCATTGCCACTGGGCAGCGTGCCGAGCGGAATTGCCGTTCGCGAAGTTCGATGGCGATAAAATTGTCAGCAGCACCGAAGCGCTTTGTTTCACCGAGCCGCCCAAGAGATTTCTCGTTATCGGAGCGGGCGCGATCGGGCTCGAGCTGGGATCGGTTTGGAACCGGCTCGGCTCGGAAGTGACGATGCTGGAATTTCTGCCCCGAATCGCGGTCGGGTTCGACTTGGAATTGTCGAACCAGCTTCAGCGTTTGCTCACCGCGCAAGGCATGACGTTTCATCTCGAAACCAAGGTGAGCGCGGTCAAGATCAATGATGGCCATGTGACTGCGACAGCGACAAAGGGCGACCAGGAGATGAAATTTGAGGCCGACAAGGTGCTCGTCTCCGTCGGACGCAAACCGTTCTCGGAAGGGCTCGGCGCGGAGAAAATCGGGGTTGCCTTCGATGAGAAGAAGCGCATCAAGATCGACAAAAATTTTCGAACCAACGTCGAAGGCGTCTATGCGATCGGCGATGTGATTGCGGGACCGATGCTCGCGCACAAGGCGGAAGATGAAGGCATCGCCTGCGTCGAGATCATTGCCGGCAAAGCGGGTCACGTGAATTACGATGTCATTCCTGGAATCATTTACACGAATCCGGAGTTGGCGGGTGTTGGCCTGACGGAAGAGCAGGCGAAAGAACAGGGGCTCGATGTGCGGATCGGGAAATTCCCATTCCGCGCCAATGGCCGCGCCCTGGCCAACGAGGATGCCGATGGAATGGTCAAGTTCATCGCCGACGCGAAGACCGATCGTATCCTCGGCGCACACATTTTGCAGCACACCGCTTCGGAATTAATCGCCGAAGCCGCGTCGGTCATGGAATTCGGCGGCAGCTCGGAAGATCTTGGGCGCACTACTCATTCCCATCCGACATTGAGCGAAGCGGTCAAGGAAGCCGCGCTCAATGTGGAGAAACGCGCGCTCCACATCGTGAATCGATAGGTCACGCGGAACACAGACTGGCAGTTTTGTTAGCGTCAAAGGGGCGGTCTCATGTGCCTCCGGGTTCGCCGGCTGGACTCGTCCTGCGGCGAGCTTTCGATTACAGGAGCACACAAGCAGGACGCGTGTGCTACCATCGCCGCTCGATTGAATCGCGCTTTCAGCGCTTGGTCATGCGTGATTCGAATTCCTGGGGCGATGCCCCAGGCTATAATAAATCGCGTCTTTGGCGCTAAAGGCATGCGCAGCGACCACAGTGTTACCTAAAGGGCGACGCCCGCTCTTGCCCTCGCGATCATCGCGTTCTATTTACAATCATGTCCGAACACAAAGTTAATCTGAGTTGGAAACGCGGCGATGCGCCGTTCGAATATCAGAAGTATCCGCGCAATCACACTTGGAAATTCGATGGCGGCCATGAGATGACCGCGTCCGCCGCGCCGGCATATCTCGGTGACCCGAAACAGGTTGATCCCGAGGAAGCATTTGTCGCGTCGTTATCCAGTTGTCACATGCTCACGTTTCTGGCCATCGCGTGTAAAAAGAAGTTCGTGCTCGACGAGTACAGCGATGAAGCCGTCGGCGTGATGGAGAAGAACGCGGAGGGCAGGCTGGCGATCACGCGCGTGACGCTCAAACAGCGGCTCAAATTCTCCGGCGATAAGGAACCGACCGCGGCCGAGATCGAAGAGATGAATCACATGGCGCACGACCAATGTTTCATTGCCAACTCGGTCAAGACCGAGGTCAAAGTCGAGGCACAAAGTTGACCGGCGGCGTTGTAGCGGCGGCTGTGTCAGCCGCCGAGGCAGTAACACAGGCGTTTGGCACAAACGCCTCTACAACAATTTTCGATCGTGTAGTCTGTGACTTGATATGAGCACACCGACCGATTCGCAGCGCCCGCCTTCGCCGAGCTCCGGCGCGGCGAGCATGGAAAAGATCGTCAGTTTATGCAAGCGGCGCGGTTTCATTTTCCAATCGAGCGAAATCTACGGCGGCTTAAATGGGGCTTGGGATTACGGACCGCTCGGGGTCGAGTTGAAACGCAATCTCAAGAATTATTGGTGGCGCGTGACGGTGCATGAGCGCGACGACGTCGTCGGCATGGACGGCGCGATCCTGATGAACCGCGCCGTTTGGAAAGCGAGCGGTCATGAAGCCACCTTTACCGATCCAATGGTTGATTGTCGAACCTGCAAGGCGCGATTGCGCGCCGACCAGCTGATCGACAAAGGCAAAGGAAAACAATGTCCAAACTGCGGCGGCAAAGACTTAACCGAGCCGCGGGCCTTCAATCTCATGTTCAAGACTTACGTCGGCGCGACCGAAGACGAGTCGAGCGTGACATATCTCCGTCCCGAGACGGCCCAGGCTATCTTTCTCCAATTCAAAAACGTGCTCGACACTTCGCGCAAGAAATTGCCGTTTGGCATCGCACAGATCGGGAAAGCGTTTCGAAACGAAATCAATCCGCGCAATTTCACGTTTCGCTCGCGCGAGTTTGAGCAAATGGAGCTGGAATATTTCTGCCGGGCGGAGCAAGGGATGGAGTTGCTCGAGTACTGGAAGGAAGAGCGTCTCAAGTTTTACGAGAACATCGGCATCCCGCGCGAGAAGTTGCACGTGCTCACTGTGCCAGATGAGGAGCGGGCGTTTTATTCGAAGGGCACTTACGACATCGAATATGATTTTCCATTTGGCCGGCAGGAACTGGAAGGTGTGGCTTATCGCACTGATTACGATCTGACCCAGCACCAAAACGCCAGCGGCAAATCACTCGAGTATTTTGATGAAGAGACGAAACAGAAGTTCATTCCGCACGTGGTCGAGCCGAGTGCCGGAGTCGATCGCACGGTGCTGGCGTTGATCTGCGAAGCGTACGCCGAAGATGAAGCGCCGGATGAAAAAGGCAAAATGGAAACGCGGATCGTCCTGCGGTTTCACCCGCGCATGGCGCCGATCAAGTGCGCGGTGTTTCCGCTCTTGAAAAACAAGGAGCCGCTCGTCGCGAAGGCGAAAGAGATTGTCGATCTTCTCCGGCCGCACATGTTTGTTTTCTACGACGAGAGCGGCGCGATCGGACGGCGTTACCGGCGCCAGGATGAAATCGGCACACCGTTTTGTGTCACGGTCGATTTCGAGACACTTGGCGAAAAAGATACTGCACTCCGGGACACCGTTACGTTGCGCAACCGCGATTCAATGAAACAAGAGCGGGTTGCGATCGGAGATCTGGCGAGCATTCTCGGCGCGCGGATTTGCTAATGGATCTTGAAGAATTCCGCGAGTATTGCTTGCGTAAACCTGGAGCTACCGAAGAGACGCCGTTCGGACCGGACGTTCTTGTTTTCAAAGTGGGCGGCAAAATGTTTGCGCTGACATCGCTCGAGCGCTTTCCCGCTGCCGCGAATCTAAAGTGCGATCCTGATCTAGCGCTCGATCTGCGCGACCGGTACGAGCAAGTGAGTCCCGGCTATCACATGAACAAAAAGCATTGGAACACAGTCGAGATCGATAGCGGAATTCCGGATGGAGAATTGCGCAAGATGATCGACCACTCCTACAATTTGGTGGCGAAAAGTTTGCCGAAGCGGATGCAAAAGCAATTGTAGGGCGTCTGTGTCAGACGCATTTCTATTAAATCGCCATCTCACAGAGACGGCCTACAATTCTCGAATTCTTGCGACGATCATGCGCTGCTAATGCGTCGCCGCTCCGTGCAAGACCTCGCGCAGTTCCACCTTACCGATGTCGAGCTCCAACGCCTCGCGCGCGACGTCGAGAAAACCTTCGGGCGCATCGGTGAGCGCGACTTGCAATGCTCCGTTGGCGTTCGGCCCGCGGATCGATTCGCGATCTAAAAGTTGCTCGACGGCTTTAGCGCAGTTTTTCGCGGAATCGACCAGCGTCACTTTGCCCTGAAGAAAACGCGAAATCGCATCGACTAACAACGGATAATGGGTGCAGCCGAGCACGAGCGTGTCGATCCCCTGGCGGACCAGCGGCTCTAAATAACGCGCGATGATTCGGTCGGTAACTTCATCTTTCAGCCAACCTTCCTCGATCAGCGGAACCAGAAGCGGACAGGGCCGCGCGGCAATGTCGATCTTTGAATCGAGCGCGCGAATCGCGCGTTCATAGGCGCCGCTCTTGATCGTCGCGCGCGTCCCGATTACTCCGACGTGGCGATTTCGCGTGGCGGCAACGGCGGCTTGTGCGCCGGGCTGGATCACACCTACGATCGGGACGCGAAAATCGCCTTCGATGTTCGGCAAAGCGACGGCGGACGCGGAGTTGCACGCAATCACGATCGCCTTCACATCTTCGGCTACGAGCATCTCGATCATCTCGCGGCTGTAACGCTCGACCGTGACCGGACTTTTCCCGCCATACGGCACGCGGGCCGTATCGCCGAGATAGAAGATGTTTTCGTTTGGCAATAACTCGCGCACCGCTTTCACGACTGTGAGTCCGCCAATGCCAGAATCGAAAACGCCGATGGGCCTCGAATCGTTCATATTCCGAATAAATGTGGCGCAACTTTGCAAGTTGCGCATTTAGCAGCGCAAGTTAAAAACTTGCGCCACATTAGACCGCGATGGCTGAACTTCCGAAAACTTACGACCCGAAAACGGTAGAACCGAAATGGTACCGCCGTTGGATCGACCATTGCGATTTCGTGGCGAATCCGCATTCGCAAAAGCCGGCGTTCTCCATCGTGATGCCGCCACCCAACATCACCGGCGTGCTCACGCTCGGACATGTGCTGAACGATACCATCCAGGACATTCTCTGCCGGCGCGCACGGACGCAGGGGAAAGAAGTGCTCTGGTTGCCGGGAATGGACCACGCCGGGATCGGCACCCAGACCGCAGTTGAAAAATATTTGCGGCGCACGGAAAACAAAACGCGCCACGATTACGGCCGCGAAGAATTCCTCCGGCGCGTTCTGGAATGGCAGGACAAACATGGCGGAATCATCATCGAACAGCTCAAACGGCTCGGTTGCTCGTGCGATTGGTCGCGCCAACGATACACACTCGATGAGGATTACGTTCGCGCTGTCCAAAGAGTTTTTGTCGATCTTTACCGCAAGGGCCTGATCTATCGCGGCCGGCGGATGATCAACTGGGATCCGTTAGCGCAAACGGCGTTGTCGGATGAGGAAGTGATCAACAAACCGCAGAAAGGGCAGCTCTATTTTGTCCGCTATGAAATCGTCGATGAACCGGGGCGTTTTCTGGAAGTGGCCACGACGCGGCCGGAAACGATCATGGCCGACGTCGCCATGGCGTTTCATCCCGGCGACAAACGTTATGTCGATCTTCTCGGCAAAACCGCCTGGCGCCCGCTGGCCCGCGAAAAGATCCCGATCATCGCCGATGACGCGATCGATCCGGAGTTTGGGACCGGCGTTCTAAAAGTCACCCCTGCGCATGACAAAGTCGATTTCGAGATCGGCCAGCGCCATAGCCTGCCGATTGTCGATGTTCTGACCGTGGATGGGAAAATTAATTGCCCGGCAGTTCCGGAGTTGCACGGACTCGACCGGTTCAAAGCGCGCGAAAAAGCGGCCGAGTTGTTGAAGGAGCGCGGCCTGCTCTCGAAATCGCAGCCGTATGAAAACAACGTCGGCTTCAGCGATCGCAGCGATGTGCCGATCGAGCCGCGTTTGAGCGAGCAATGGTTTTTGCGTTACCCGAAAACGAAGGAAGCGCTCGCGGCGGTGCGCCATCATCTCATCCGCTTCTTCCCCGTCCACTGGGAAAAAGTCTATGCCCAATGGCTGGAGAACATTCAGGATTGGTGCATCAGCCGGCAAGTCTGGTGGGGACACCGCATCCCGGCTTGGTACCGAAAATCAGAAATTTACGTCGGCCTCGAGCCGCCCGCAGATCCTGAGAACTGGATGCAAGATGACGATACGCTCGACACCTGGTTTTCATCGTGGCTATGGGCCTACGCGACGATGGATGACGAAACCCGAAAGAAATTTTATCCGACGTCGGCGCTGGTGACTGCACCGGACATCATTTTCTTCTGGGTCGCGCGGATGATCATCGCGGGGTTGGAGTTTAAGCCGGGAAAAACAGAGAGCGATGCGGATAACATTCCGTTTCACGATGTCTTCTTTACCGGACTGATTCGCGACAAGCAGGGGCGCAAGATGTCGAAGTCGTTGGGCAATTCGCCCGATCCGCTGGAGCTGATCGACAAATATGGTGCCGATGGATTGCGCTTCGGTTTAATGCGGATCGCGCCGAGCGGACAGGACATTCGGTTCGACGAAAAACAGATCGAAGAAGGCCGCAATTTCGCCACGAAGCTCTGGAACGTCGCCCGTTTCCGCCAAATGCAGGGACCCACCACGCTCGTTAAACTCGACGGCTTTAAGCCGTCGAGTTTGGAGGCGCTGTCGATTTATGCGGTCGAGGTGCTGGCGCGGTTGAATGAGACAATCGATGCAGTGGAGGCGGCATATCGCGACTACGAATTCAACACGGTGGCGCAGCGGCTCTACGATTTCGTTTGGAGCGATTATTGCGATTGGTTCGTGGAAGCGGCCAAGACGGACATTTTTGGCGGGGACGAGGCGAGGAAACAATCGACACTCGCGGTGATGGATCATGTTTTGTCTGCGGTGCTGCGGCTGTTGCACCCGTTCATGCCGCACATCACGGAAGAACTTTGGTCGTTGCTCGGATTGGGCCATGAATCAATTCAGTTCGCGCCGCTGCCGGAGCAGATTGCGCTGGAGGATGTCGATCCGGCCGAGAAACGAAAACTGGTCGCCGCGATTTATGAAGCGGTGCAGGCCGGCCGCAATTTGCGGGCGGAAGCTGGAATTCCGTCGAACAAGAAAGCGCGATTCGTCTTGCGCTCTGAGAACACGAAAATCACTGGCGAATTGCCAACGATCACCCGTCTGCTCAACGCCGACGAAGTAACTTTAGATCGACAATTCAAAGCCGAGTCCAGTCAACCGATGACCGTGACCATCTTGGGCGATCTTTTTCTTTCGATCAGTGGCCCGGACCGAGCAGCGGAACGGGAGCGTCTGGATAAAGGAATCGCGCGGTTGGAGGCAGAGTTGAAGACGGTTCAAGCGAAATTGGGTAACAAGTCGTTTGTCGATCGCGCGCCGGCGGCCGTGGTCGAGGAACATCGACAACGCCAGAAACATTTCGCCGCGCAACTGGCCAAGCTGAAACAAGCACGCGAAGGCTTAAACTGAAGCATTTTAACTGATTGCGCTGTAGGGGAAACTGACCCGCCTCCGCTCCGTTATGGCGTGGCACGCAGTTTCCCGTCTGGCTTCGTTACCGGCCCTTCAGCAACGTCGCCGCTAATTCGAGGGCCGATTCGGTCTTGCCGCCGAGCATCCGCGCAATTTCTTCCCGGCGCGCTTTGCCGCTGATTTCGCGTAGCTGCGAGTAGGTGCGGCCACGGACCACTTCTTTCGTTACGACAAAATGCGATGAAGCGGTGGCCGCGACTTGCGGGAGATGCGTGATGCAAATGACCTGATGATCGTGCGCCAGCGTTTGCATTTTCGCGCCGACAGAATTCGCGATTTCGCCGCCGACGTTCGTGTCGATCTCATCGAAAACGAGCAGCGCAATGGAATCGTGAGTGGCGAGCGCGGATTTGACTGCCAGCATCAAGCGCGAAATTTCTCCGCTCGACGCGATCGCGCGCAGCGCCTTGAGCGGTTCGCCCGGATTGGGCGAGAAAAGCAACTCCACGGAATCGAGTCCGCTCGCGCGCGGTTGGTCGAGAGCAGTCAGTTTCGCCTCGAACTCCGATTGGCGAAAACCAAGGTCGCGCAAATTACGGCGGATAGTTTCGGAAAGTTTCGGGGCGGCTTTCACTCGCGATTTGCGCAACGCCTCGCCGGCGCGGCTCATTTGCGCGCGAACATTGTCGATCTCCTTGGCCAGCCGATCCAGCTCCGCGTCGCGCCCTTCGATTTTCCGCATACGTTCCGCGGCCCGCGCGCCGAACGCGATCACGTCGGCGATCGAGCCGCCGTATTTGCGTTTGAGTGTTTCAAAGAGTGAAACCCGTTGTTCAAGCGCGGCGAGTTGTTCCGGATCGAGATCGAGTTTCTCCGCGTAATCGGAGAGCGCGCGGCTAATTTCCAAAAGCTCGATAACGGCGGCAGCATGAGCGGAAGAAAATTGCGCGATAAAATTATCGATCTTCTCCAGCTCACGCAAGAGGCGTTGCGTTTCGGCGAGCTGCGAGAGAATCGACGCGTCGTCCTCGGACAATTTGCGCGCAACGGCGCCGGCCAGCTCGATCAGCCGTTTGCTGTTGCTGCTCAATTTGTAACGCGCCTCAATTTCCGCTTCTTCATCGGCGTGTAGATTCGCCGCAGTGATTTCGCTGATCTGATGGCGCAGCAAATCCAGCTCCTGCCCGCGCGCGGTCTCAGCCGTGTTGAGCGCGGCATGCTCCGCGACTAACGACTGCAATTGCCGGTAATGCTTCCGGTACTCCTCGAGCAGCGGCTCCGCGCGCGCGAACGAGTCGAGCACGCCCAACTGTTTCTCAGGCGAGAGCAACGACTGGTGATCGTGCGGTCCGTGCAGGTCGACCAGCTCGTCGCCGAGATTTTTCAGAATCGACAATGTGGTTGGAGAGCCGTTGATGAATTGACGCGTTCCACCGGTGGCGGAAAACGTGCGTTTGATGATCAAGTCGTTTTCGCACGGCTCGACTCCGGCTTCGATCAGTTGCGGATTGAGTTTGCCCAAATCGTCGCCGGTGAAAACGGCTTCCACGGTGCATTGCTCCGCGCCGGTGCGAATGAGCGATTTGTCGGCGCGTTCGCCTAACAAAAGCTGAAGCGCGCCGATGATGATCGATTTGCCGGCACCGGTTTCACCGGTGACGGCGGTGAAGCCCGGCCGCATCGACCACTCGAGTTCTTCCACGAGCGCGAGATTCTTGATTCGCAAGAGAGTGAGAACGGTGGGCATTCGAAGGTTGAGGGATAAGGGTTGAGGGTTGAGAGTGCGGCGCTTTTGAAGATTTCACCCTCTCAACACTCAACTTTCAACTCTCAACTGACTCTGACGTTCCTCGGCACGGGCACCTCACAAGGTGTGCCCATGATCGGATGCGACTGTGAAGTGTGCCATTCGCCCGATCCGCGCGATCAAAGGCTACGCTCGTCGATCTACGTTGAAACGACCGAGTGTTCGTGGGTCGTCGATACCGGAACGGATTTTCGAACGCAGGCGTTGCGCGCAAACATCCGGAAGGTCGATGCGGTCGTCTTTACGCATTCACACACCGATCACATTATGGGGTTTGACGATTTGCGGCGTTTCTCGCACGCGCGCGGCTCGATGCCGGTCTATGCTTCGGCCGAGACATTGGGCGATCTGGAGCGCGTCTTTCGATTTGCATTCCATCCAAAGAAGCAGATTCCGTATTACCTGAAACCAGAGCCGCACGTGATTGACGATCCGTTCACGTTAGGCGAAACGCTGATCACGCCGTTGCCCGTCCCCCACGGCGATTCCATCGTTAACGGTTTTTTGTTCTCGCGCGACGACAAGAAGCTGGTTGCTTACCTGAGCGATTGCAGCTCGGTGCCGGATGCGATTGTCAGTCTAATCACCGGCGTCAAAGCCTTGATTATCGATGCGCTGCGCGAAAAACCGCATCCGACACATCTCAGTGTCAGCCAGGCACTCGAAGCAGCGACCCGTGTTCGACCGGAAGCGACTTACTTCACGCATGTGTCCCACGAGTTGCCGCAAGCCGCCGAAGCTTGCCTGCCGGCGAACACGTCCATTGCCTACGATGGTTTGAAGCTCATTCTGTAGATGAAGCGTTATCGATCTCTCCTTTGGCTCTCGCTGCTGCTGTTGCTCTTGCCTCGCGCACAGGCGGATCAACGCCTGGTCGATTCCGCGATCGTCGTTTACAACTCGAATCTGCCCGAATCGGCTGCCTTGGCGAAATTTTATGCGCAGAAGCGCGGGATCGCGCGCGATCATCTCGTCGGGCTCGATTGTTCCAGCGAGGAAGAAATCACTCGCGTTCAGTATGACGAAACGATTGCCGATCCGCTGCGCAAAATCTTTAAAGAACGCGGCTGGTGGACGGTGCGTGGATCAGGGGATGGGGTGTCTGTGACCGGCAGTTCGGTTCGAATCATAGCGCTGATCAAGGGCATGCCGCTAAAGATCCGCGCGGTCGCAGATTATCCGGGCAACAAGCCAGGTCCGGGACCGATTGGAGATCGCAACGAAGCTTCGGTGGATTCTGAACTCACCGTGCTCGGGGCCTATCTGCCTCAGATCTCGGGTGTCGTGCCTAATCCGTACTTCCAAAGCTTCCGGCCAATCACCGACTTTGAAAACGACACGCTCTTGCTCGTGTGCCGGTTGGATGCGCCGAGTGCGTCGACGGTCCAGCGGATGATTGTTGATGCCATCGCGGCGGAAAAGAAAGGTCTGTGGGGGCGCGCGTATATCGATGGCGCGCACAAGGTCGAGCCCGGACTGGCGATCGGCGATCAATGGTTGTCCGAAATCGTTAGGCAATGTCGCAAGGTCGGCATTCCGGTGGTGTCCGACGATACGCCGGAGATCTTTCCCGAAACCTTTCCCATGACCGACTGTGCGCTCTACTATGGATGGTACGCAGAGAATATGGCCGGGCCGTTCACGCGGCCGGATTTTCATTTTGTTCCCGGCGCGATCGCAGTCCACATCCATTCATTCAGCGCGCGCACGTTGCACGATCCGAATGCCGGGTGGGTTGGCCCGTTGCTCACGAAGGGCGCAGCCGTGAGCATCGGCAATGTTTACGAACCGTATCTTCAGTTGACGGCACAGCTCGACATCTTCAACGACCGCCTGCTGCATGGGTTCACTTTTGCCGAGAGCGCATACATGTCGATGCGCGTTCTCTCCTGGATGTCGGTGATGGTGGGCGATCCGCTCTACCGGCCGTACGCGTCGTGGCTCCAGATCGAATCCGGTAAAACGACAGGGGACTGGCAGGCTTATCATGAGTTCGCGACTAAAAACGCGGCGCGCCCCGCCAATGAATATCGCACCGCAATGCGCGAGACGGCAATGCGCACGCACAACGCGGCAGTGCTGGAGGATCTCGGATTAATCCAGGCGCAGGACGAACATTTCACCGCGGCCACCAACAATTTTCAGCTGGCACGGCTTTACTACAAGAAGCGTGATGACATCGTGCGAGTCGTGCTTGAAGAGGCCGCGACCTGGTTAAAACTCAAAAAAAACAAGCGTGCACTTGAACTCATCCGCACGACTTTGAGGACCGTGCCAGATGCCGCCGCGGCGCCGTTGTTGGTGAACCTCGAGCGACAAGCTGCCGGAAAACCGCCGGTTTCACCGACGCCAACCCCGGGCAGGTAATCTTATCGAGTGATTCCTCGATCGCTCGCTTCGATGAATGTGAGTAGCTCCCTGATCTCGGCCGTTTCGGGCAATTCCTTCCGGATCGCTTCGATGGCCTGGCGCGTATTCAACTTTGCGCGGTAGATCAGGCGAAATGCTTCCTTGATCAGTTTGACGCTTTCCGCCGGAAATTGTTTTCGTTCCAGGCCGACCAGATTAATCCCACGAATCTGGGCCGGATTTCCATCGGCAATCATGAACGGCGGAACATCTTGCACGATCTTCGAGCAACCTCCGGTGATGGCGAAGCGCCCGATCCGGCAAAATTGATGCACGGCAGTGAGGCCGCCCATCACGGCGTGATCGCCTACTTGGACATGTCCAGCCAACGTGCCGTTGTTCGAGAAAACTACGTCGTCGCCCACGGTGCAATCGTGTCCGACGTGACTGTAAGCCAGAAAAGCTCCGCGGTTGCCGATGCGCGTCCTGCCATCGCTCGACGTGCTCCGATTTACGGTAACGAACTCGCGGAATGTGTTTTCGTCGCCGATCTCCAGGTAAGTTGGCTCGCCCTGATATTTCAAATCCTGGGTCTGCTGCCCAATCGAGCAATAGGCGTAAAACTTGTTTCCTGTGCCGGCGCGCATCGGTCCGCAAAGCGTGACGTGATGCTGCAACCAACAATTCGCGCCGAGCACAACATTCGCACCAATGATACAGTACGGGCCCACCACTGTTCCCGTGCCGATTTCCACGCCAGGATCGACCATTGCCGTCGGATGAATCTGGCCGCTGTTCATTTTCGGTCGGTCCATTGCGTTTCACTGTAACGGCACATCGTAGAATCCCTCCGCGCGCAGCAGCAAAAATGTGGTCGGGCTATAGATGTTGCCAAGCACGAACAGTTGATAGAACTGAAAAATATCTGTCAAAACGAGGAGTGCTATTCCTCCATACAACACGCGCCGCGACCATTGGCCGGTAAATTTCCCAGCCAAATACGCGATGCCAAACGCAGCGGCAGCTCGCAAAAACACATCGGCGACCAAAACAAGCCGGGCGTTGATGACCGGCATCTGACCAAAGAACAACACCGCGCTTGCGAAGTAGATCAGCACCAGATTTCGTCCGTGGCGCATGGATTCGGACGCGGCATTGGAAAACCCGATGATCGCCGCGATGAAAACCAACGGGGCAATGGCAAAAAAATCCAGCAGGTAACGGAACCATGGGCCTTTTTCGTAGTGAACAGTGTAGCCAAGGAGGTGTTGAAGCGAAGCGTAGGTGCGATACGTCTGGAAAAAATTGCCGATGCTGCCGCAGATGGCGATTTCGATTCCCAGGTAAAGCAACGGCGCAGCGATTAATGGCGCAAACAGCCACGGCGACGAGCGCAATCGCATCGCTTTGAAATAGTAGGCTGCCGCGAGCACCATCATCGGATAGAGCAAGACCGATGCTTCCTTGGTGAGCAAGGCGAGAGTCAATGAAACGCCTAACAAGACGAGATCAACCATCGATCGCCGGCGCCAGCAGCGGTCGAAAGAATAAAGCGATGCCAGCATCAGCAGCGCTGCATAGGCATCTTCCCCGGCGCGCCGGGAAATCGCTGTGGCCAAGGGCGAGCTCACCAGAAGAATTCCGCACCAGATCGACATGTTGCGGCCTGCCAGGTTGTCGGCAAAACGCGCGCCGAGCAGGACAAGCGCCAGGCCGCTCACGAATGAGAGCCACGCCAAATGGTCCGGCGTAAAACCGCCGAGCGCTTCGCAGGTCAACATCGCCGGCACGAGAAATCCCACCCGCACCATGGGGGGCGATTTCTGAAGATTTTCGTTTCCCGGGTAATCGTGCAGCCACTGTCGAATACTGTCGATGCCGTGTTGGCTCAGCGCCTGGCCAAAAACGACGTAGGCGCGTTCGTCCCAGCCAGTCCGTTTTACTCCGAACATGGTCGGCAGGCGCACTGCGATGGTGATGGCGAGCAGCAGCAAAAGCCACGTTCTCGACCTCATTGATCGAGAAACGTGAACATCAATTCGCCTTCCGAGACGACGGCGTCGTTTACGACGCAATGGCACTTCGCTTTCGCCAGTTTGGCGCCACGCGTCTTCGTGATCTCGGCGTGAATGAAAATCGTGTCGCCCGGAAACACCGGCTTCCGGAATTTCACCGAGTCAGCGCTCATGAAATAACCAACCCGGTGCGACGTGCGGGCGAGACGCATTAACAAAATGCTCGCAGCCTGCGCCATTGCTTCGACTTGAAGAACGCCCGGCATGACAGGATGCCCCGGAAAATGTCCCTGAAAATAGGGCTCACTGATCGAAACCGATTTCATTGCCGTGATTTTCGTGTCGGCTTCGAAACCGATCACGCGATCGACCATTAAAAACGGAAAGCGATGGGGCAGAATTTCCATCACCTGGTTCACGTCGAGTCCGCCCCCTTCGCCTGCCGGAAAAACGCGCGGCACAGCCAGGGCCGCGGCGCGCGCGTGCTCGCGGGCGAGGGCGCGAGCGAGATCGGCATTGGCGGCGTGACCGGGTTTCACTGCGATGACATGCCCGCACAGGCGCGCCCCGAAAAGCGCGAGATCGCCGATAATGTCGAGGATTTTGTGCCGAACAAATTCGTCGGGAAACCGCAACGGTTCTTTGCTGAGCACAGCCTCGCCGCGCACGACGATGGCGTTCTCGAGACTCCCGCCTTTGATCAGGTTTTTCTCCATCAGCGACTCGACCTCCTCGTAATAGACAAACGTCCGGGCCGGCGCGATTTCGCGTTCGTAGATCGACGGCGTGATTTCGGTCGAGAGATATTGCGTAAACCGATTGTTAGGCCCGGCCTGAGTGCAGGAGATACGGAACTTTTCATCCGGCAAGACAATCAAAAGCGCGCCGCCTTTTGCCTCGACGTGCATCGGCTCGTGGACACTGAAAAAATTTCGGGGCGCATCCTGCGGGACAACACCGGCCCGCTTGATGACGTCGACATACGGTTGCGCGCTCCCGTCACCGATCGGCGGTTCGTTCGCGTCCATCTCGATGGTCGCGTTGTCCACGCCCATGGCGGAGAGCGCCGAGAGAACGTGCTCGACCGTGTGCACCCGGACCGACCCTTCGCCAATCGTCGTGGCGCGCTCGACCATCTTCAGATTGTCGATCCTGGCATCGATCGTCGGCTCGTCTGGCAAATCTTTGCGTTTGAATTTTACTCCGTGGTTGACCAGCGCCGGCTGAATTTTGAGCGACACTTTCTCGCCGGTATGCAGCGAGGTGCCGCTAAACCCGGCGCTTTTGCCAATGGTATGCTGAAGCTCGGTCGTGGTGGCCATTCTGTTCCCAATCTCGCTTGCGTTGTAGAGGCGCTTGTGTCAAGCGCCTAACGCGCGCGTGTCATTTTAAATCGAAAGTTCCGCAATCAAACGCCATCATCTTTTCGGCGTCAGTGATTCGGAATTCATGAGTTATTTCACCGTGCCTGAAATAGAACTGGAGGGATTTGTTACTGTCTTTCAACAAAGCGACATCGCCCATAGTCTCTTCGGTCTGTGCGATCGTGCGCAGCGGAAGACCGTCGGCGGTTTTCAAATATGCGTTTCGTCTATCGAAACCAGCCATGAGATTTACGACGGATCGAGTGCCCTGGGTCAGCGGATTATCGATTAATGTGACCGGCACGCTTTCTGGCGCATCAATAAAAACCGGTTCCTTGCTCTTACCAACATCGTGGGTTTTCAAATCGCCCACGGCGTAACCGCGGGCGCGATATTTTCCCGCCGGTGCATCTTCGCCGGCGTCGTTTTTCCCGTCCCAGCTTGTGCTTAACGAGTTCTCTTCGACGCTGAAATTCTCGATCTTTGCTTCGCGGTGAAGAACACGGACGAGTTTTCCTTGCTCGTCGAAAATGCCGAGGCTGATTGTTCCTTCCATCGGTGGCGGAACAAATTGGATTCGGACTTCGCGCGCAGGCGTTGGCGTGGGGGTCGGCGTCGGAGTCGGGCTCGGCGAAGCGGTTTCGCCCTGAATCGGCGTCGGCGTGGGAGATTCCTGCGCCATCGCCGCGCAGCACAGACTGAGCGCAGCCATAAAAGCCAAAGCCGACACCAGCGGACCGAAAACTTGACCGGTTAAACCGGTCAAGTTTAAAAAGTTATCGGAGTCTTGGCGCATCGTCGGTTAGTTGCTCGTCCGCGAAATAACGAGGAACTCATGGCCGATCTCGCTGCAATTGTTCGCGCATTAGGTGGAGATAATCTTCTTCGAGAATTTTCAGGCGCCGCAGAATCTCGGTGATCGCGAGTTCATTCTTCAAATTTACCTGGTAATCGAGGTCGGCCCGGAGCCGATCTTTGTTCGCCTGTCGATTTTGCGACATCATAATGATCGGCGCCTGGAGCGCGGCGATCATGTTCAGGCCCGTGCTCAGAAGCAGAAAGGGATACGGATCAAATCCGCGATTGGGCAAAAAAATGTTCAGAAGCACCCACCCGTTAAAGAAAGCCACGGCAGTCAGAATAAATTTCCAACTTCCGCCAAATTCCGCGATCAGATCGGCTGCCCGGTCCGCCAGCGTAAGACGCGCGGCTTCCTCGACATTAACATTGCGGGTGGCAAGGCGCCGGAGCAGCTCATCGGTTCGGCGTAGCCGATTGCCCATCGCAATGAGCATCTCGAGCGAGAATTTTGGATTGCTGGCAAGAAATGAGAGAAAGTGTTCGCGCGAAAGAATCGCGAGGCGCGAATCGATGATGGTAGCGGCGTTGGCCGAACGCGGCTGACCGTCGAGCAGCGCCATTTCACCGAAAAACTCGCCTCTCTCCAAGTCGGTCAGTGTCAGCTCGCGGCCATCGGCCGTGTGAACGCTGATGCGGATTTTACCGCTTTCGATCACATAGAGGGCGTCGCCCGCATCGCCGGCGCGGAACAGGAGCTTGCCCGCGCTGTGATCGTGCATTTCCATGAGCGAGCACAACTTCGCCGCCGCCTCATCGTCGAGCGATTCGAACAAAGGGATCTGGCGCAAGGTCTCAATCGTCATCTGAAGGAATGAACGTGGACGAGATTAGCGCGAATGATCGCCGGGGAGAAGCGCCAATTGTAATACCGTTAGCTGCGGGCCGCATGCTCGCGAAAGCATTCGCAGCGACCGATTGCATGACATGGGCGGACTCGATATGCTCGCGCACATGTCTGGAAAGGCGGAAACAAGCGCCGGCGCTAAAAGCGCCAATCGGTTTGGCCACATCGTGCGCAGCGAATTTGCGCTCCTCATCAGCCTGGGAACAGCGGCCATTTTTTGGGGAACCGGAAGCCAGCTCGTCGAAATCGTTGCGCGCCCACTATTGTTGGCTGGTGTCTTGCTCTGGCTTTTTGCCGTTATACTCTGGTCTGCGATTTCCGTGGTGCGGCATGCCGATTGCCTCGCCATTAAATTCGGCGAGCCTTACGGGACGCTGATTCTGACGCTCTCTGCCATCGCCATCGAAGTGGTGATGATTTCTGCAGCGATGCTGCATGGAGCGAACAATCCGACGCTCGCGCGAGACGCCATGTTTGCCGTCATCATGATTGCGCTCGGGGGCTTGGTCGGATTGTCTCTGCTGTTGGGGGGACTGCGTCACCGCGAGCAGCATTATAATCTGCAGGGCGTGAACTCATACCTCAACATGATCATGACGCTGGCGGTGCTCGGCTTGGTCCTTCCGAACTTCACCACTTCCACGAGCGGGCCAATGTTTTCTAACGGCCAGGGAATATTTCTGGTGGTGATGTCGGTGGCCCTTTACGGCATTTTCATTCTTATCCAGACGATACGGCACAGGCAATATTTCATGGAATCTGAGGAGGTATTGGAGAAGTCGGGCCCTGCCCACCATGCGCTGCAAACGCGCTCCACACCTTACCATGCTGTCATGCTGGCCATATATCTCGTCGCTGTGGTGTTATTGGCGGAAAAATTCGCTGTTCCATTGGATAATGCCACGGAGAAATTTGGCATGCCACAGGCGTTCGGCGGAGCGATTATCGCGGCCCTGGTCCTTGCTCCAGAAGGGTTAGGCGCGCTCGGTGCGACGCTTCGCAATCATCTGCAGCGTTCCATAAACATTCTCCTCGGGTCGGTGCTGGCAACCATCGGCCTGACGATTCCAGCCGTGCTGACTATTGGATTGATCACGAGACGATCAGTCACGCTCGGCGTGCAAGGGGGCAACCTTCCGCTGCTCCTCCTGACACTGGCGGTCAGCGTCGTCACATTTACGAGCGGCAAGACGAACGTGCTGCAGGGTTGCGTCCACTTGCTTCTCTTCGCCGTGTTTGTGCTTTTGATTTTCGCGCCCTAGGTGGAATTCAAATTCCGGCGTCATTTAACATGAGGAATTCACCGATCGAGAGGGTTTGTAACAGCGCATTTGCAAACCGGAGGTTTGCCAGTAGATTCGACGCTCGCTATGGCCAAAACGTCCTGGATTAATCGCAACGAACGCAAGCGCGCGACGGTGAAGAAGTACGCCGCGCTGCGGGCGGAGTTGAAAAGGAAGAAGGATTATGCCGGGCTCGCGCAACTGCCGCGCGACGCCAGCCCGAGTCGCCTGGTCAACCGTTGTGAGGTGACCGGCCGCCGCCGCGGATTCATCCGCCGGTTTAAGGTTTCGCGGCTGACGTTTCGCGAGCTGGCCTCTTCCGGTCTTATCCCTGGCGTAACCAAATCGAGCTGGTAAATTCCCCAGGACTCCGGCTCTCGGATGCCCGGTCGCATCCGGTCGATGAACTTCCCCTCATTCATTCTTGCTTCTGCGCCTCTGGCGGAAACCGTCGCGCGTCACTGGGATCCCCCGCTGCTGGTCGCGGCCAAATTGGCCACGATCGGAGCGCTGGTCTTACTCAACGCGTTCTTCGTCGCCGCCGAGTTTGCCCTGGTCAAAATTCGGGCTAGCCAGCTCGATGCTTTGGCGGCGGAAGGAAATCAGCGGGCCGCATTCACCAAACAGGTAAAACGCCATCTCGATGCCTACCTTTCCGCTTGTCAGCTTGGGATTACCCTGGCCAGTCTGGGTCTCGGCTGGTTAGGCGAACCATTTCTGGCCCGGATGCTTCAGCCGATTTTCGCGGTCGCGGGCATCGAATCTTCAGCGGTCATCAAATCGATCTCATTCGCGCTCGCCTTTTCTTTGATCACGTTTTTTCACATCGTCCTGGGCGAGCAAGCGCCGAAAATCCTGGCCATTCGCAAAGTGACAGCGGCGGCACTTTTCGTGAGCGCTCCGCTCCGACTGTTCTACGCCATCTTCAAACCGGCGATCTGGTTCCTGAACGCCTCGAGCAATTGGATTTTGCTTTATATCTTTCATGTCGAACCTGCCAGCGAAGGCGAGCTCGTTCACAGCGAGGAGGAACTGCGTTTGCTGGTGGAGCAGAGCGCAAAATCTGCCGAGGTCTCTCCGCTCGGTCGCGAGCTGGTTTTCAACGTCCTCGATCTGCGCGACCGTGTCGTCCGCGACATCATGACGCCACGTGGTGAGATCGTGTATCTCGATTTGGAAGACGATTTTGAGACGAATTTGAAGAAGGCAATCGAGTCGCGTCACACTCGTTTCCCGTTGTGTCGCGAAAATCTCGATCACACGGCCGGACTCGTTCACATCAAGGAACTGTTGCCGCTCGTGCGTGAGCCGAAGCCCGATCTACTGCAGATTAAACGCGAGCTGATTCCGCTGCCAGAAATGATGCCGCTGGAAAAATTGCTCAAACTTTTTCTGAGCAAACACGCGCATCTGGCGATGGTGGTGGACGAATTCGGCGGGACCGTCGGCATGGTCACGCTCGAAAACGTCCTGGAAGAATTGGTCGGCGATATTCAGGACGAGTTCGACACGGAAAAGGAAGAATTTCGCAAGATCAACGAAACCGAGTTCACTGTCGCGGGGTCACTCGGCCTCTACGAATTGAATGATGCCACCGGTCTTGAATTGGAAAGCGCAGACGTGAGCACGGTGGGCGGTTACGTGACGCATCTGCTTGGTCATCTGCCTAAACAGGGTGAGCAAGTTAAGATCGACAACTACCGCGTCACGGTTTCTCAAACCGACGGCCGCCGCGTCGAGCAACTTCATTTCAAAAAAATGAGCGATGCATCGGTTGCGGTCACGAAATCGAATGTCGCCTAACTGTAGCCGCGTCGCAGCCGGCCGCGCCGGAGCGGCGCGAAGGCGGGTGCGACGCTTGCGCGCGGCCCACGGGGCTATGGATACAATATGGAACTAATAGTCGGAGCCGAAATTTCGTGTCCCCACTGCGGCGCGGTGTTCCCGATCCAGATCGATACGTCGCAGCCCGTGCAATCGCTGATCGAAGACTGCACGGTTTGTTGTCGGCCGATCAATCTCACCTTCCGGTGCGAGCCGGGCGAAGTGATCGACCTGAACGTGGCAAGCTGAAGCGCATCCCACGATCTATTTCGGGGAGAGCTTGCTCGCTTCATTTTTTTTCCCGCTCCAGAGATGGAACGTGTAGGTGAAGACGATGTAGCCCAACAAATCGTGCCGTGAATCGTTACTGACGTACAGGGCCGGATTGAATTGGAAATCGCGCGTGACGTTGCAAGTGAAACCAATCGTAGACGAATTTTCCGAACCGCTTTGGAAATCAACCTGGACCCGCCAGGTCTGGTTGAAATCGTAAGCGTAACCGAGGATCGCCTCGTTCTTGTAACCAGCGTGAACGGCGCCGACGATCACCTTGTGATGCTCGGTGTAATAACCAGCTTCGAGGTACGGCTGAGGATCGACATTCAGGTGTGGCGACCAGTTAATGAATCCAGCTGAAAGAAGATAAGGTTCTTTCGTTAATAATCCGACCTCGGTTCCGAATATCCAATCATCCGGTTGGAAGCCGCGAAAGACCGCAACTTCCGCCCATTTGGTCAGACCGAGCTCGGCCTGCAACTGGTAAGGGTTGGCGATGCGCTTGTCTTGGATTTGCAAACTCAAGGAAAGATCGCCTTCCTCCTGCAAATCCGGCGTAACGATTTGACTTAACCCTTTGGTGGTAGCGCCAAGCGGATGCGGCCGGAAAACGATTCCTATTCCAAGGAGACAGAAAATGAGCGCGTTTGGGGATCGCATTTGGGATGCGCTGGATTGACTCAGGCCGGCGCTTCCAATTGTGAAAGAATGGACGGCCGACGCCGCAAGTGCGCGGTCAGCCTCTCGATGGCGCGCAAGGTCGGAAGGCTGATGTGGTGTTCCATGCCCTCGACATCGTGATGGATCACGCGCTCGTTTAGGCCAAGCAGGCGAAGAAAGTCAGCCAGCAGTTTGTGCCGGCGGGCGATGTTTCGCGCCACCGCTTCCCCGGCAGGGGTGAGGACCAGGCCGCGATATTTTTCGTACTTGAGCAGGCCTTCGGAATCGAGTCGCTGCACCATGTTGGTGACGCTGGCCTGCGAGATTTCGAGACTCGAAGCGATGTCCACCACGCGGGCGTAGCCTTTGGAATCGATCAGCTCGAGGATCCGTTCGAGATAATCTTCCACCGCGATGGAACTACCGGGGCTAAAGCGAGATTTTTTTCGGGCCACAACAGCTCGAGCTTAGCGATGATACGAATATAGTCAAATGAATAAAAACTTGTCGATTGACAGAATCATTGATTTGGATAATTAAATTAGCCTCGGCTAATTTCTCAGATGGCGACTGCAGCCTATTGACTAACCAACCGAACTATGAACCAGCTTCATCAACCCGCGGCGGCCAACGCGGAACGCGGTTGGCAAAGGCCGGCCGGACAAGTCTCGCTCGCGGAAGTTCACCGCAGCATCGTCGTTCCTACGACGGCTTCGTTTTGGAGGAAATTGCTCGCGTTTTCCGGGCCGGGTTTTCTCGTCGCGGTCGGTTATATGGATCCGGGAAATTGGGCCACGGATCTGGCGGGCGGGGCGAAGTTTGGCTACGCGCTCTTGTCGATCGTCATGATTTCAAATTTGATGGCGATCCTCCTGCAACATCTTTGCATCAAACTCGGTGTCGCCACGGGACGCGACCTGGCCCAGGCTTGTCGGGATCATTATTCAACCGCGACGGTTTGGTTTCTCTGGGTTCTTTGCGAGATTGCCATCGCGGCCTGCGATTTGGCCGAGGTTGTCGGCTCCGCCATCGCCCTGCAACTTCTCTTTGGCATTCCGCTGGTCTGGGGTTGCATCATCACCGCGCTGGATGTGCTGGCCGTGCTCTATCTGCAAACCAAAGGGTTTCGTTACATCGAAGCATTGGTGATCACGCTCATCGCCACGATCGGCAGTTGCTTCGCAGCCGAGCTCATTTTTTCCAAGCCGAGCTTCATCGGCATCGCTCTCGGGTTTGTCCCCGGGCCGCACATTATTGCGAACCAGCAAATGCTCTATGTCAGCATCGGTATCATCGGCGCAACCGTGATGCCACATAATCTGTATCTGCACTCGTCGATTGTGCAGACACGAAAGTTCGAGCAAAACCCGGAAGGCAAACGGGAAGCGATCAAGTTTGCCACGATTGATTCAACGGGTGCTCTGATGTTCGCGCTTTTTATTAACGCTGCCATCCTCATTCTGGCCGCGGCCGTCTTCCATTGGTCGGGACACCAGGAGGTGGCTGAGATTCAGGACGCCTACAAATTACTCAGCCCGCTTCTCGGGGTCGGCTCCGCCAGCATTCTTTTCGCAGTCGCGCTGCTCGCTTCCGGACAAAATTCAACCCTCACCGGAACGCTGGCGGGCCAGGTTGTGATGGAAGGGTTTCTCAACGTTCGCATCACGCCCTGGCTTCGCCGATTGATCACTCGGGCCCTGGCCATCTTGCCCGCAGTCCTTGTCATCGGAATCTTTGGCGAGGGCAAGACCACGCAGTTGCTCATTGCCAGCCAGGTCGTGCTCTCGATGCAGCTCGGTTTCGCGGTGTGGCCGTTACTGCGGTTCACCGATGAAAAGGCCAAAATGGGCGAGTTCGCAAACAAACTTTGGCTGAAAATCCTGGGCTGGACGACAGCGGGGGTTATTATTGCGCTCAACGTGAAACTACTGCTGGACATGTTTTTGCCGGCTTCCGTGCTCAAGGCGTTCTACGGTTTGATTGGGCTACCAATTTCAAGGTGATGGAATGACGAAATCCGAATGACGAATGATCACATGACGAAACATCAATGCACCGTTTTTTTGTCATTTGCGCTTTGTGTTTTTTTTCGTCATTCGTGGTTCGTCATTTACTAAGATGTATCACCATATTCTCATCCCGCTTGAGAACACACCGGCCGATGAAACGATTCTGGTCCACATCAAACCGCTCGCCCGCATGACCGGCGCGAAGTTGTTTCTCGTGCATGTGTCTGACGGCTGGGTCGCGCGAAATTTCAATCAGCTCAAGCTCGCTGAGAGTGAGGAAATGAAACAGGACCGCGCCTATTTGGAAAAACGCCAGCGCGAAATGACCGAAGAGGGCTTTCAATGTGACGTCGTTCTCGCTCTAGGAGAGCCTTCTGATGAAATCATCAAGCTCGCGCGCGACAAAAATGTCGATCTTATCGCAATGACGACACATGGCCATCGATTCATCAGCGACATTCTCCACGGTGCGACCGCCGACAAAGTGCGGCATGGAGTGGAAATTCCTGTGTTGCTCCTGAAAGTGAAGAATTGAGCAGGGGCGCAGCAATGGAGTATTGGACTAAGGGAGTAATGGAGTAATGCGTTGAGCAAACGGGTTTAACCAGCACTCCATTACTCCACCACTCCAATGAAAGTGCTCTTCCTCACCAACGAATATCCGCCATACATTTACGGCGGCGCAGGCGTGCACGTCGGCTATTTATCGCGTCAACTGGCCAAGACAATGGATGTCGAAGTCCGCTGCTTCGGCGATCAAAACATCAAACGAGGCCGGTTGAGAATCAAGGGATACAAGGAACCCAACACCACGCGCTGGACTTGTCCGAAAAAATTGGCGCCGGCTTTCAGCGCGGTGCGACGTTGCCTCGATTTTAACACGACCCACATCGACGCCGATCTGGTCCATTGCCACACTTGGTACAGCCATTTCGGCGGCATCCTCGCACGAAAGAATTATGGAATTCCGCTCGTGATCACAACGCATTCCCTCGAGCCGCTCCGGCCGTGGAAGCGCGAACAACTGGGAGGCGGCTACGACTTTTCTCTGTGGATCGAGAAGACCGCGCTCGAAATGGCCGATGCCATCATCGCGGTTTCGCGCGAAACCAAACACGACATCGAGCGACTGTTTGAGGTCGATCCCGCCCGCGTCCATGTGATCCACAACGGGATCGATTTGGACGAGTATCGAAAGGTTCAATCGACCATAGCACTCAAACGCCACGGAATTGATCCGGCAAAGCCATACCTGCTTTTTGTCGGGCGAATCACGCGGCAAAAAGGGATCATTTATCTCGTGCGCGCCATCGAGTTCATGGACCGCGATTTTCAAATCGTCTTGTGCGCGGGCGCCCCGGATACGAAGGAAATCGCCGCCGAGATGAACCAAGCGCTCGCGGCCGCGAAGAAAAAACGGCCCGACATTTTCTGGATCGAAGAGATGCTGGATCGAAAAGCGGTGGTGGAACTCTATTCGCATGCCGCGGTTTTTTGTTGTCCGTCAATCTACGAGCCGTTTGGCATCATCAATCTGGAAGCGATGGCATGCGGCACAGCGGTCGTGGCCAGCGCCGTGGGAGGGATCAAGGAAGTCGTGGTTGATGGCGAGACTGGTTTCCTCGTCCCACTCAAACAAATGAAGGAGAGTCCTTTCGCGCCGGCCAATCCGGAAAAGTTCGCGCGCGATCTGGCTGCGCCCATCAATCAGCTTATGCAAGATCGACCGTTGCGCGAAAAATTCGGACGCGCCGGGCGCAAGCGCGCGGAGAGATACTTCAGTTGGTCGGCGATTGCGCGCGAAACCGAAGCGCAATACCGATCATTGCTTTGAGTCCGGCAGAGCAAGCATCACCGAACGGTCATGAGCAGCTAGCTTGTCAAGACGCGCGACGCAAAAAGGCGACTAGAGCGGCAGCGCAACGGTTTGCGGGAAATCTTCTTACAAGTGTGCTTTTGCCGCCAAAATCTATGATGTGCGGGTCGGCCCCGGCTGGCTCCGATGGGAAGAAACGGCCAGGCCCTGGCCATTGGACTGCGGAGCGGACGCGGGCTTGGAGTAGTATTCCGAATATTGGTAGTAGTAGTATTCGGGTAACGAGGTATCGACAAAGTTCAGAATCACGCCAGGGACATTGACCTGTCGATGATAAAGCAGCTCAAGCGATTTGCGGCTCAGACGGGCCGACGTGTAAGCCAGCCGAACAACAAAAAGCGTGGCGTCGATCTTTGGCGCCAGGCTGGTGGTATCGTCGGCGGCGAGAATCGGTGAGCTGTCGAGGATGATGTAGTCGTATTCGTTATAAATCTCGCGCAGCAACGCATCGGTGGAATCACGCAGAAAATGTTCGCTCGGCTGGGACAACGTCTGGCCGCGCGGCAACAGGAAGAGGCTGGGATAAGCCGTTGAAACCACAACTTCGCGCCAGTTCACTTCCTGTTTGAGCACTTCGGAAAACCCGATCCTGGAGGAAATGCCGAACGTTTCACGGAGCGCGCCGCGGCGCAGATCGGCGTCGATTAGCAGGGTCCGCGCGCCGGAGAGGGCCATGGTGATGGCGAGATTGGCGGCGATGGTCGATTTCCCTTCGTTAGGGACGGCGCTGGTCACGAGGAAGGTCTTTGGGCGCGGGCCTTCGTAGGGCATGAAAAAGATCGACGAGCGAACATTGCGATACGATTCGGCGAAAATGTGACGGGCGTCGTCCGGCTGGAGGAGCGTAACCTTGCCTTTTGTTCGCTCCTTCGGAATTTGCCCGAGCACGTTTTCCGAGAATTGCCGCTGGAATTCGCTCAATGAAGCCATGCGATCATCGATCCGATCGAGCAGAATCAGAATGGCGATGCCGGCCACAAGACCAAAGGCAAAACCAATCAAGAGACTCCTCACGAGTCCAGGCCGAACGGAAACGGGCGCCGTCGCCATTTCCATGATCGCGATCTGATCAGCGGAGTCGATCACCTGCGAGACATCGACTTCCTTGAGGTTGGCTGCCAGTCGCTCGTAGAGCACTTTCAAACGATCTACTTTGCCTTTGACGCGATTAAACTGCGCCAGCCGTTGACTCAGATCGAGCGCCTTGGCTTCCCACTCTTTAATGTTGGTCTGGAGATTTTCCATCTGCTTGCCGATGGATTCACGCCGGGTCTTGAGCTTCTCGATCGCATCACCACGATAGAGTTCGATCAGTTTTTCCTGTTTCGAAATCTCGTCATTGATCTTGATGATCTTGGGATGTTTGGGCCGAAGATTCTTCGAGAGAATATCGCGCTCGGCTTTGAGCAACTGCACCTGTTGCTTCGCCTTGAGATAATCGGCTTCGGGACCCACCCCGGAAAATGGCATCACCTGTTCGTCCCCGCCCTGGGCCGGCAGACCTCCGTCGGTCTTGTTTTTGGCGCGATCGAGGTTCTGATCGAGATCGAGCATCTCGAGCAGATCGTATTCGGTCTTAAACGCGGCGTAATCGCGATTCAGTTTCACGAGATAAGCAGCCGCGCTGTTCCCTTCCTCCTGGATAAAGCCGATGTTGTTCTGTTTTTGGAACTCGAGCATCTCATCCTCGGCCGCGCGTAAATCTTTTTCTGTCTGAATCAACTGCTCGGTGATACCGGTGATGACGGTCTGCCCCTGCCCTTCACGCACGCCCTTTTTAAACTCGAGATACTTCTGCATAATGGCATTGAGATACCCCTGGGTATATTCCGGAGAACGCCCGACCGCCTGGAGCTCGAAGATCGACGTGCGTGGTCTCTGCACAATGAGCAAATCCACCGGGCTGGATGGCAATTCCGGATGGGTGGAGCGGACCAGCTCTTCTGCGCCGCGTTTCACTTCCACGCTTTGCATGAGCTGGATCTGCGTGCCAAAAAAGTTTTGCGATTCCTCGCTATAAACGGCGCCCTGCGGGATGCGCAGTTGCCCGGGCATCATCATTTTACTCTTCGACAGATAGGAAGGCGGAGTTTGATAGGTAATCCACGCTTCAACGAACAGGCCGAGGCAGACCGTCAAAACCGGAATCCACCAGCGCCGGAGCAGCAATGTTTTGTAGCGATGGAGCCGGGTAATGAAAGTGGTAGACCAGGTCGCAGGGATGAATTTTTCAGGAGCGGGAATTTGCATGACTACATGTTGATCAACCGCTGCGGGACATAGATCTGATCGTCCGGGTTCAACGCCATGTCTTCGTTCGTGTGCCCCTCTTCGATGATTCGTTTCAGGTCGACCGTGTATTCTTTTCCGTTGTGCGTCACCTTTACCTTGCGCTTGTTGGCGAAGTCGCCAAAACCCCCGGCGCGAATGATCGCCTTACTAACGGTGTAAGTTTCATCCGGTGGAACTTCCTGCGGCCCTTGCGCTTTCACTGAGCCGTAAACGTAAACGCGGCCTCGCGATTTTTCGCTAACGCGATCGAGGGCCAGAATAACCGTGGCGTGATAATAGTACTCTTTCTCAAGCGCTGCTTTGATGTCGCGGGCAAGCTGCTTGCAGGTCTTCCCCTGCGCCGGGACGGGACCGATATAAGGGACCTCGAGCTCGCCGTTATCATTCACCCGGAGGCGTTGCGATTCGTCATCCCGGTCTTCGACCACGCGAAAACTAACGAAATCGTTGGCCCCCAGTTTTTTCTTGTCGTCCAGAGCTTCCATCGAATTGGTCAGCATGACCGTGCTTGACCTGGAGGTAACGTCCGATGTCGGTGGCCTGCTGGCGAGAGGAATGGGAGTGGCGTTCTCCTGGGCGGTTACAGGGACAAGCCAGACGGCAACGACGCAGATCACGGCATAAACGGCTGCTCTCATCGGCACTTCCAGTTTATCATTATCTTAGAAGCTATAAGTGGCATCTAGCGAAACTCGGTTTTGGGTGTAGTCGCGCAGCAACAAATCGGAGTCCTTATTCGTATATTGGTAACGCAATCCCAGGGTGACATGTGGCGTCAGTTGATAGCCTATGGTGATCGCGCCGCCGTAACGCTCGATATGTTCGCCGCTGGGAAGACCAGTATCGGGGTCGAATCCAGCGAATCCGCCCGAATCATCCGCGTCTTCGTAGAAAAATTCAGTGGAGAGCAAGGTGTCGCGGATCACTTTCCAATTCACGGTGTAGCGTACGTAGTTGAGCGTAATCGCGTTTGAATTGATGCCGAGCTGGTTCTCGTGACCGGCGCTGATCGACTGACTAATCGCGAAGTTTACCTGATGCGTGATCGCCCCGTTCACGTAGAAATCATTTACGTGCTTCTTATCCGGGGCGAAAAAGATTCCAAAGGGAGGAAAATCAAACACGACAAAGTCGCGATCGAAGTCCATCCACTGATAACCGCCGGCCACCCGGACGCGGAGATTCTTGGTCAGCTGGATTTCGCCAAACCCGCCTGCGCTGTAAGTGGTGGAGTCGCTCAAGTCGGCCTGATTATCGTAGTAAGTAAAGACGGCAGCGCCTTCAGCGCCAAGGGTGAACGTGTCTGTAACGCGATACGCCGCTGAACCATAAACCTGCTCCGCCTGTCGATTCAGGTAGTCGAACTGGGATGTGGTCGAAACGTAGTTGTAATGATCGTAACCGACCGTAAGCAAAATCTGATTCAGGTCCCATAAGACTGACAATCCGGCGTAGTTTTCGAGGCGGCCATAATCGCGGGTGTTGCTCAATGCAAACTCCGCAATTGGGTCCTGTTCCACGGAAAACCGATCATGCACGTTGATCCGAAAATCGCCGACGAAGAAATCAAACGCAATCTGGGAACCGGGCGCAACGAGAACTCCATTCGTGTCCGCGTTGGAGTGATCGAGATAAACGGCGTAGCTCAAGCCAATATCCAGTCGCAAGGTGTTAATCTGGCTGACCGGCCAGATGGCGTCGAGAGTCACCTGTGGACGGATGATCACGTCCTCCTCCGCAAAACGGTCCTCAGCGTAGTTGATGTTGTCGTCGTACTCGACCCCGATGCTGGCGCCGATCCGAAAACGCACTGGCCCAACGAGCAGGTTATACGGAATCCGCTCGACATCCTGATGGCGGGCTTCGCTCGCGGCTTCACCGGCCAGCGACGGACGGACCGCGTCCTGCGCCCGAACGACCGCTGGAACGGCCAGGAACGGAAAAACGAGCAGCATGATCCATCTCGGCGAAGCACGGCACAAATGAGACAGATTTTGCACACTCATGGACAGAGGGGGCGAATGGAGAATAGCAGTTGTAGTACCGCCGCAAATTCCCATTTCAGTGCCCTTTTCGCTAACACCCGCGTCCATTTTCGTGACAGCCTTATTACGCACTTTTCCTGTAATCCAAAACAGCGAAATCTCGCAAGGGAATTCGTTGAGAAAAGGCTGTTGGATGTGCCGCGGTATTGATTCCGAGCGAACACGAGTGGAGATCAACTGGTTGGCCCAGCTCTAAGCTTTACGAATTGCTCGATGAATTCTTGTCCGCTTCATCGCCGCCTCCGCCGGCATGCTCTGACGTTGTTTGCGCCCTTCACTCTCCTCCTGTTCACATCGACGATCGATGCGAATCCGGCCAGCGAGAGCGCCGTTCAAGTGGAATACATCACACCCGATGGACTCGTCTTGCTATTAATAAATGGTGAATCCAATCCGGCAGCAGCTTTGCAAAATGACGGAATAATTCAGTGTCCGCTGCGGAAAGGCGAAACCGTGTTCATTATTGCGCTTCCTACAGCGGGAGCGCCCGGCCGCCTTCGACTCATTAATGAAAGCGCGAACGCGTCCGGCGAACTAAAAATCGCGGTCGCCAATTCGCGGCTTCCGGCCGACAGCCCGAAATGGACAAATGTCGATGGAGCAATCCCGTTTGTTCGCAAACGCCTGTTTGATTTGTTGATGTTGGGCGTGGAAGCACGCTATGTGCGCCTGTCCTTTCGGGTGGAAACGCCGGCCACCATCAAGGGTATCAGCATCGATCCGCGCGCATTGCAAAGAGCGGCGTCGCTCGCGGCAAATTGAAAATCGTGCGGATGATAGGCTCCCAGCCTGTCTCGGCGCGCCGTGCTGATAGCCTGCTGATCTTGAAACGAAGTCACCGAATCTACAGGCAATCTCTGTATCGGCCGAGTTAGCCTGCCAGCCTGACCTCCGTTGCGCAGCCTGCTCCCTTCCCGGACGTAGTTACGAGCCGTTTTCATCCACTTGAAAGCGCGCAAACATCGGCATGGAACTAGCTAATTTTCTTGTCGCTCCGAAATGTTGTGACGCATGGTTTTGACTACAGGGAATCGCGGGGGAAAAACGGTAGCCGAACCAGCTCACAAGGGCGGGGCGAATCAGTTCTGCGAAAAAACCAGCGTTAATGAAAACCAAACTCGCGCCTTATCTGAAAACATTCCGTATCAAAGCGCGGATTGTTTTGAACTTGTTGCCCGGGCTACAAACGATGCAGTTCGGGATTGGAATGTAATCACCGGCACGCTCTCCTGGCTTCAAGGTCTGGAAGCGCTTCTCGGCTACAGCCCGGAGCCCGATCAGCACACGATCGGTTTCTGGCAGGAACGGCTTCACCCCGAGGATCGTGCGCGCGTAGCCACTACAATTCGCGAGGCGCTCGACGGAACCGACCATCATTGGAGCGGCGAATACCAATTTCGCCGGGCTGACGGAACCTATCTTCAACTGCTCGAACGCGCCTTCATCTCGCGTGACGCAGATGGTAAAGCGACTCGCCTTGTCGGCTCGCTCATGGACATCACCGCCCGCAAGCAACTTCATGATCAACTCGTGCGCTCCCAAAAAATGGAGGCGTTCGGCCAGCTCGCCAGCGGCCTCGCCCATGACTTCAACAATTTCCTCACCACCATCCTCGGTTATAGTGACCTTGTCCTCGGTGAAACCGGGCTCAAAGGCGCGGTGGCGAATCATATTTCGGAAATTCGCCAGGCCGCCGGACGCGCCTCGACGCTGGCGGGACAATTGCTCGCCTTCAGCCGCAAACAACCGCTCGCGCCTGAGTTGGTCGAAGTGAACTCGCTCATCACCAACCTGGAGCGCTCGCTCCTTCGTTTGTTAGGCGACGACATTCCAGTGTTTTGTCATCTCCATCATGAGAAGAAAGGGGCGTATGCCCGGGTCGATCGCAATCAGATCACGCAAATCATTGTGAATCTTGCCTTGAACGCGCGTGACGCGATGCCAAGCGGCGGTCAATTGTCGATCTCGACCGCGATTGTCGATCTGGCTCACCAAACGCCGCCGCCGTTTCTGTGCGGCGATTTCCTCCCTGGCCAATACGTGGTCATCAGCGTGGCCGATACGGGCGCCGGCATGAGCGACGAAGCGAAGGTTCATCTTTTCGAGCCGTTCTTCACCACCAAGGAGAAACATAGCGGCCTCGGTCTGGCCACGACTTACGGCATCGTCCATCAAAGCGGTGGTCATATTCGGATCGAAAGCGAGCCTGGCAAAGGCACCAAGGCGCTGATCTATTTGCCAAAAGTCGCGCCGCCATCGCCCGCTTATAAGAAATCGAAGCTCAAAAACCTGCCGACCGGCACCGAGACGATTCTCGTGCTCGAAGACGACATTAGCGTTCGGCACATTTCCGTGCGGATGTTGCGCCAACTCGGCTACGCCGTTCTCGAAGCAGCGAACGGCGATGACGCCCAACGGATGATCGCGGAAACGACGACACGGAAAGTCCATTTGCTTCTCACCGACGTGGTCATGCCCCATATGAGCGGCCGTTACTTTGCCGATTGGCTCCGCAAGATTAGTCCAAAAACCAAAGTCGTGTTCGTCTCCGGTTACCTGACCGATTCGCTCCAGCCCGGCGACGGGATCGACAACGGCATGTTCTTCCTGTCAAAGCCATTCGACACCGAACAACTCGCCACCACCATCCGGCAAGCGCTGGACGCGTAGAATCCTGACCGTTTCGGGCAATCGTTGGTGATCGAATTGCGCATGCCGGCAAGCCAGCAACATGCCGGATTGTCCGAGCAACATGCTGGCGCTCCCCTTTTTGCCTGGGAGCTTGCGAATTAAAGGTGAGGCGGCTGCTGCCCCATGATCGGGAGCGCGAGTATTCTGCTCGCTCTGGCTGGCATGTTGCCAGCCAGCCCTCAAGACACTTCTTCCAAGACGCTAAACACGTAACAGCGAAAGCGGCTACGTCTTGGCGAAGGCGGACGTGTCCGCTGTAGCCTTTGCGAAGGCGGATTCTTGCAGCAAGGTGACGGCACGTGATCACGTTTAAAGACATCGCAGCTGCGCGCGCTCGCATCCGCGATGCCATCTACTATTCCCCCTGCTCTCATTCGATTCCCTTGAGCGAGATCGCCGGGTTCCAGGTTTTCTGTAAACTGGAGAACCTGCAGCGCACAGGCAGCTTCAAGGAGCGCGGGGCGCGCAATGCTCTGGCCCAACTCGCGCCTGATCAGCAGAAGCGCGGCGTGATCGCGGCGTCGGCGGGAAATCACGCCCAGGCGCTCGCTTATCAGGGTAAGTTGTTAGGTATCCCGGCCACAGTCGTGATGCCGAAATTTGCGCCCCTCATTAAGGTCAGCAATTGCCAGAAACTCGGGGCGAATGTCGTGCTTCACGGGAAAGATTTTGGCGAAGCCAAGGCGCACGCGCACCAGATCGCGAAGGAGAGAGGCGTGGCCTATATCGACGGCTACGATGATCCCGCCATCATCGCGGGCCAGGGCACGCTCGGCCTTGAGATTCTGGAGCAAGTGCCTGATGTCGATCTTGTCATTGTCCCCGTGGGCGGCGCTGGATTGATCGCCGGAATTTCGTTAGCCATAAGAACGCTGCGCCCCCAGGTGAAGATTATCGCGGTCGAAGCCGAGAACGCCGCCAGCTTCTCCGCCGCGCTGGAGGCAGGCAAACCGACGCAAATCGCGTTACAGCCAACATTGGCCGACGGCCTCGCCATTCCGGAAGTGGGCGCGAACGGCTTCGCCATCGCGCGCGAAAGTGTCGATCGAACGGTGATTGTGACCGAGGAACAAATCGCGATCTCGATCTTGCGGATCGTTGAATTGGAGAAAGGCGTCGTCGAAGGTGCGGGCGGGACGCCGCTGGCCGCCTGTCTCTCGGGTCAGCTTAACGAATTTGCCGGCAAACGGGCCGTTCTGGTTTTCTCCGGAGGCAACATCGATCCAAACGTCTTGAGCCGCGTAATCGAGCGCGGCCTTGTCGCCGATGGCCGCCTCTGCCGATTCACCGCCATCATCAGCGATCGGCCCGGCGGCCTGGCCGATCTCGCCGGCCAAATCGCCGCTTCCGGCGCAAGCATCAACCAAGTCGTGCATGAGCGAGCCTTTGCCAGCAGCGACATCTCCGCCGTCCGTGTCGTTTGCACCGTTGAAACTCGCGATCACGCCCACCTCGCCCAACTCCTCGCCCAACTCAAAGACCGCGGCGTCGAAACTCACGACGAAAGATAAGCTGTAGCCGACCCGCTCTGTCGGGGCGTTTTTGTGACACGGCAACAGAACGCCCGTGGCTACAAACTTGAAGCGCGATTCGCTCTCCGTAATCTTTCGTCATGCAAACGCGCGAAGACAAAATCGACATCGATAGTCGCCAGTCCGGCTCGGACTTCGCGCGGCGGCACATCGGGCCGAATGACGATGAGGTGCGCGAAATGTTGCGCGAGGTCGGCTTTGAAAATCTCGACGCGCTGATCGCTGCGGCGGTGCCGAAAAATATTCGGCTGGATCGGGAACTGAATTTACCGGAAGCGAAATCGGAAACCGAAGCGCTGGCCGAGCTGCGCGCGTTGTCGAAGAAAAACAAAGTCGCGCGGACGTTTATCGGCGCAGGTTACTCCGATTGCATCACACCAGCGGTGATCCAGCGCAACATTCTCGAGAACCCCGGCTGGTACACGGCTTACACGCCATATCAGGCCGAGATCGCCCAAGGCCGGCTCGAAGCGCTGCTCGTTTTTCAGCAGATGATCATGGATCTGACCGCGCTCGACATCGCCAACGCGTCATTGCTCGATGAAGCGACTGCCGCGGCCGAAGCGATGTTTCTTTGTCACGCTGTCGCGGGGGATCGAAAAACGTTCTTTGTCGCGGACAATTGTCACCCGCAAACGATCGCAGTCGTCCAAACCCGCGCCAAACCGCTCGGAATCGAAGTTAAGATCGACAATTTCGCTCAATTCAAATTCGACGAGACCGTTTTTGGCGCGCTCGTCCAATATCCAGCAACCGACGGGGCGATTTACGATTACAGCGAATTCGTTCAGCGCACGCACGATGCCGGTGCGCTCGTGGTGGTCGCCGCGGATATTCTCGCGCTCACACTGCTGAAACCGCCGGGCGAATTCGGGGCTGATGTTGCGGTCGGAAACACGCAGCGCTTTGGCGTGCCGCTCGGCTTCGGCGGGCCGCACGCGGCGTATTTCGCGACGCGCGATCAATACAAGCGCCACATGCCGGGCCGCCTCGTGGGCGTTTCGCACGATGCCGAAGGCCGCCCGGCCTATCGCCTCGCGCTCCAGACGCGCGAGCAACACATCCGGCGCGACAAAGCAACGAGCAATATTTGCACGGCCCAAGTCCTTCTCGCCGTCATCGCGGCGATGTACGCGGTCTATCACGGGCCGCGCCGCCTGCGCGCGATGGCCGAGCGCGTTCATCGGTTAACCAGTCAGGCGGTAGACGGTTTGCGCTCGCTCGGCCTCACGGTCGCACACGAGAATTTCTTCGACACAATCCGGATCGACGTGGATTCGAGCGAAGTGATTTTAGAACACGCCGCGAAAGCGGACAGCAATCTGCGTTCGTTCGGCCCTCGCGCCGTCGGTATTTCGTTCGATGAGACGACGACTGAGCGCGACGTCGAACGGCTGATATCGATCTTTCGCGGCACGCCTGTGCGCGATTTTGCGGATGACGATCACGATGAACCGCCCATCCGCATTCCGCAATTCGCAAGCCGCAATTCGCAATTTCTCACCCACCCTGTTTTCAACACTCACCACACCGAGACGGAGATGTTGCGTTACCTGCGCAAACTCGAATCGCGCGATCTGTCGCTCTGTCATTCCATGATTCCGCTCGGCTCGTGCACGATGAAGTTGAACGCCACGGCCGAGATGTTTCCCATCTCCTGGCCGGAGTTTGCCAAGCTGCATCCGTTCGCGCCGGCCGATCAGACGAGCGGTTACATCGAAATGTGCCACCAGCTTGAGGAATGGCTCGCTGAGATCACCGGGTTTGCCGCGGTTTCATTGCAGCCAAACGCCGGATCGCAAGGCGAGTACGCGGGCTTGCTGGCAATTCGCGAGTATCACGCTTCGCGGAACGAAACGCACCGAAACGTTTGTCTGATCCCAACTTCCGCGCACGGAACAAATCCAGCCAGCGCGGTCATGGCCGGATTCAAAGTTGTTCCGATTGCCTGCCTCAAAGATGGCGACATCGATCTGGCCGATCTGCGGGCAAAGGCGGACGCCCATGCCGGCGATCTGGCCGCGCTCATGGTCACGTATCCGAGCACGCACGGCGTGTTCGAGCCGACCATCCGCGAAATCTGCGAGATCGTCCACACACATGGCGGCCAGGTTTACATGGACGGCGCGAACATGAACGCGCAGGTCGGTCTTTGCCGGCCGGGCGATTATGGCGCCGATGTCTGTCATTTGAATTTGCACAAAACATTTTGCATCCCCCACGGCGGCGGCGGCCCGGGCATGGGCCCGATCGGCGTGGCGCAACATCTGGCTCCGTTTTTGCCGAGTGCTGCCGACATCGAACATCGAACATCGAACATCGAACGCTCAATTGTGGGACCAGTCGCGGCGGCGCCGTTTGGGAGCGCGAGTATCCTAACGATCACCTGGATGTACATCCGCATGCTGGGCGCGAGCGGATTGAAACGAGCGAGCGAGATCGCGATTCTCAATGCGAATTACATGGCGAAACGCCTCGACCGCGTTTTTCCGGTGCTGTTCAAAGGCAAACGTGGGCTGGTCGCGCACGAATGCATTGTCGATCTTCGTCAGTGGAAAAGCGCAGGCATCGAAGTGGAAGACGTGGCCAAGCGTTTGATGGATTACGGCTTTCACGCACCGACCGTTTCGTTCCCAGTAGCCGGCACGATGATGATCGAGCCGACCGAGAGCGAATCGAAGGAAGAGCTCGATCGATTTTGCGACGCAATGTTCTCGATCCACGCCGAGATGGAAGCGATCGCCGACGGAAAACAAGACCGACAAAATAATTTGCTGAAAAACGCGCCGCACACCGCGCGGCAAATCGCCTCGGATAAATGGGACCGCCCCTACTCGCGCGAGCAAGCCGCCTTTCCCGCACCCTGGACACGCGAGCACAAATTCTGGCCCGCTGTCGCCAGGATCGACAATGTCTACGGCGATCGGAATTTGTTTTGCTCCTGCCCTGGCGTGATTGACCAGGAATGACGGTTTCCCCGCCGTCATGTTAATACGCAACGGCTTGGGAAGTCGTATCCTTGGCGTCGCTCGTGGTTCCGCGCTATGCTTGTAGCCCGAATCGACATGAAGAGCGCGTTTGCAGCTCTGACCCTATGCCTGCTCGGCGCGACAGTCGCAGCAGCGCCGAGAGTTTCATTGATTAAGATCGACGGCGCGATTGGACCGGCGACGGCGAGTTACATTGCGCGGAGCATCCACGAAGCGCACCAGCAGGACGCGCAATGCCTGATCATCCAGCTCAACACGCCGGGCGGCTTGCTCGATTCGACCCAGAAGATCGTGCAAAGCTTTTTGGGCTCGCCCGTGCCGGTGGTAGTTTACGTTTCGCCCACCGGCGCAACCGCAGCGAGCGCCGGTTGTTTCATCACTCTCGCGGCCAATGTCGCGGCCATGGCCCCAGCCACCACCATTGGCGCGGCGCATCCGGTTTCGATCGGCGGCTTGGGCGGCGGCGAGGAGAAGACCGACGATACGATGAAACAAAAGCTGGAGAATTTTTCCGTGAGCTACATCGAAGCGATCGCGGGCAAACGTCAACGCAATGTGGAATGGGCAAAGTCGGCAGTGAAAGAGAGCGCGTCGATCAGCGCGGATAAGGCGCTGCAATTGAAAGTTATCGATCTTATCGCGGTCGATCTGCCGGATTTACTCAAACAACTGAACGGGCGCTTGGTTGATGGGAAAACACTGAACACATCCGGCGCGGAAATCGCGGAGATCGGCATGTCGCCATCGGAGCGGGTGTTTCAAAGTCTTTGGCGGCCGGAAGTGATGTTTATTCTGATGCTGATCGCGATCTACGGAATTATCGCCGAAGTGACGACGCCCGGCGCGATTCTCCCCGGCGTTGCGGGCGCGATCGCGCTGGTCCTGTTTCTCTACATGGCGGCGATCCTGCCTGTGAACGTTACGGGTCTTGTCTTAATCGCACTCGCGCTCTTCCTCTTTGTTTTCGACGTCTATGCACCGACTCATGGCGTGCTGACGATTGGCGGGATCATCGCGTTTCTCGTCGGGTCGCTCATGCTGTTTAACCAAGCCGATCCGCTTTTTCGTTTGTCGCTGGGCTACATCATTCCGGCAACCGTAGTCACCGCCGCATTTTTTCTTTTTGTAATCGGAAACGGACTGCGTGCCCAACGACTCTCGGTGAAAACAGGATGGGAAGCCATGATCGGCCAGACCGTGACCGCCTTGACCCCGATCGATTCGCACGGAGGCCGAATTTTTGTTGAGGGAGAAAATTGGAACGCGACGAGCCAAACACGGATCGAAGAAGGAGAGACGGCGCAGATCATCGGCGTGCGAGGATTAACCGCAATCGTAACGAAGAGCGGCTAAAATAAAAACCTGAAGCTCCAAACACCAAGATCCACGAAAACTTCAATAACCAATCTTCAAATCGTTGTTGTCATCCTGAGCGAAGCGAAGGATCTCAAATCGTTTCCCAGCGCTCCCTCCAAAACCAATAGTTGGAGATGTTTCGCTTCGCTCAACATGACAGGATTGGACGTCGCGAGATGACGTTGGCGCTTGAATCCTGCGGTTTTACTTCGGTTGTTCCCTCAGCAGATGGGTTGTATCCGCGACCAATTTGGTGATGGCATCGGGGCCGATCGCGTCGTAATAGCCGCGGATTTCACCATGTCGATCGACTAGGACCATGCGCGTGCTGTGGACTGGCATGCTCTCGGCCTCGCTCCCATCAGAAACCGCGAGCTTGAATCCGTCGTGCGACAGTTTGTAGATCGACGACTTCGTCCCGGTAAGGAAAGCCCAGCGCTTTGGATCGGCGTGGAGATTATCGGCATATTTGCGCAACACTTCGGGCGTATCTTTCTCAGGATCGACGCTGAACGAAACCAGGTGAACGTCCGTTTTCTCCAGCGGTTTTTGCAGTTCGCCCATGCGAGTACTGATCATCGGGCACGGGCCAGGACAGGTCGTGTAAATGAAATCGGCGATCCAAATCTTGCCCGCCAGTTGGGCCGAGCCGAACGGCTGACCGTTTTGGTTGGTGAGTTGGAAGGTCGGTACTTTGCCGTAAGCGGAGACGGTCCGTTGCTGAAGCGCCTGGACCTCGACGTGTCGCAGCCAGAGCAACACGGCGAGGGTGGCAAATGGGATGAGAACGAGCGTGACTTTCCACGCGGCAATGCGCCGCGCAGGCGCCCGATTCATTGTGACGGCGGCCGTATTCATGATTTAGTTAGGACAAGCGCAATTAAGAGCAACGGCAGATAGACAATCGACGCGATGAACAGCAGCCGCGCGTCGGCGACTCTGCGCAGCCGCAAGAAACGCATGGCCAGGGCGACAAACCCGGCGCCCAGGATGACCTCGAAAGGAAGGTAAAACATCGTGACGACTCCAAGAAATGCCGGCAGCGCGCCGATGATGAGGAGCAAAATGGAGAAGAAGACGCTTTGACTGGCGCTGCGTTCGCCGGTGTGATCGTCGGTCGAGATCATTTGGAATCCGGCGCGCGAATAATCTTCACGATACATCCAGGCGATGGCGAAGAAATGCGGCAGTTGCCAGAGGACCATGATGACGAACAGACTCCACGCGCCGCCATCGAGGTTGCCGCGTGCCGCGGCCCAGCCAATCATGGGCGGGATGGCGCCGGGGATGGCGCCGACGGCAGTGTTTGCGGTGCTGGTGCGTTTCAGCGGCGTGTAACCGAATATGTAAATCACAACGGTGATCGCGGCCAGAACGGCGGCGAGCGCGTTACAGGCAATCGCCAGATACGCCACCCCGAAGATCGAAAAGGCCGCGCCTAACGATAGCGCTTCGAACGGGCGCATGCGGCCGGCGGGCACCGGGCGTTCCCTGGTTCGATGCATCAGCGCATCAAGCCGGTGTTCCCACCATTGATTCAGCGCGGCCGCACCGGCCGCGGCCGCAGCCGTGCCAAACACGACGTGAAAAAGCGAGATGGAATCTATCGGCGATTTTGCGCCGAGATAATAGCCGACTGCGGTTGTGAGCAATACGAGCAGCGTGAGCCGCGCTTTCACCAGCTCGGCTACGTCTGACACAAAACGGCTGCGCGCCTGAGCGATCCCCGCATTCTCAATTGCGGCCGCTTTCATGGTAGGACCAGCGGCGCGCCCGGCGGTCGCGCCCTACCAATGATTCGTGATGAAAGTGCCGAAATGATCACGCCGAAAGATAGCATGATCGCGCCTACCGCGACATGCGCGGTGGCGATGTCAGCGGCTTTGTTGCTCCAAATCGTCCACGCGCCGAGCGTCACTTGGCAGAAAACCAATGCCATCCAGAAGATCGACAACCCCGATAGAATCGGGGCTCGCGAAGGCTTTCGGAGTCGCCAAACGCGGACACAAAATGCGACGATGGCCAGCCCAATCCCGAGTGCCAGAAACCTGTGCGCCATTTGCAGCCAAATCTGAAACGCAGTCACATCGGAGAAACCGCGCGCGTCGCGCCAGGCATTAATCTTGGCCAGCGCGGCCGCGCTCGTGTCTGGAATCCAGGCGCCGTTTGCAGTTGGAAAATCGAGGATGGACAGATCGCGATGCTGATGGCGCATGGTCGCACCGAGCGCGAGCTGAACGTAAATTGCAATCGTGATCGCAATCGCAAACGTCGTAAGCGCCCGCAACCGCCGCAAAACTTGACCGGTTAAACCGGTCAAGTTTGAGCGCCCCAGCGAGCGCCAAAACTGGGTCGTTGCGAGCGCGATAAACACGAGCAGACCGAGAAACGCTTGCGCGACACACGCGTGAAAAATTCCGATCTCATCCTTGAGCATCGTCACGCGCAGACCACCGAGGATGCCCTGAAGGATCACGGCGGCGACCGCAATAATGCCGAGGTTACGCACCCACTGTCGACTTGTCGCGCCGTAGCCGGGCGAAGGCGGATCCTCGACGAGCCAAAGCCAGACGGCGAGTATGATGGTGAGAAACCCGACGAGCGACGCAATCAGGCGATGAGTGTGCTCGAAGAAAATTCCGCCAACCCATTTCGAGACGGGGAACAGAAACATGTTGTAACCGAACGTGGTCGGCCAATCGGGCACAGCCAGACCCACGCCTTTGCTCGTGACCATTCCGCCGCTGCAAATGAGCAGGAGCGTGGCGACACAGGTGAGCCAGGCGAAACGATTAAGCCAGGGGGCATGTTTGTAGTCCCGCCCTGGCGGGATGACCGTCGCAATTTCTATGAGCGGCGTTGCCACGGGACAAAGTTGCGGCGGTCATAGACGCGCCGCTACAGTTGGCTATCCGCCGGGCGTCGCCGAAGGGGCGGGAGAACCGGCCGGAGGAGCGCTCGGCCCGCCGCCGGCGAGCTCCGCCCGCTCTTTGAGCCAGGCTTGATAATCCTGCGGGTTGTCCACAACCAGCGTGCCTTTCATTGAGTAATGCCCGAGGCCGCAGAGCTGGCCGCAGATTACTTCGTAGGTGCCGGTCTTGACTGGTTTGAACCACATCGGATTGAGCGAGCCGGGAATGGCGTCGGTGGCGATCCGCATGCTCGGGATACAGAAATCGTGGATGACGTCCTTGGAAGAAAGCTCGATCACCACAGGCTTGTTCACCGGGACGTGCAATTCGCCCGACGTGACGACGTCGTCTTTGCCGGCCGGATCGTTCGGGTCGAGGCCGAGCGGGTTGGAGTTGCTGACCAAATCGACATTGCGACTTCCAAACCGTCCATCCGGGCCGGGCAAAAGATAGTTCCAACTGAATTGCTGACCAACGACGTGAACCAGAATCGCGTCCTGGCCTGTCGGGAATTCGTTAACGCGTTTTCCCCAGAGCGGAATGGCGAATCCGATGAGCAACACCGCCTCGATCATCACCACTGAAAATTCCAAGTGCGTGGAGATATGGCTGCGGACGCCTTCGTGATCGGCCACCGGGTGGCGGCCGCGGCGAAAGCGAATCAGCACAAAAATGAAGAAGGCCGACCAACCAACGAACAGCGCGCCCATGAACCACTGGCAGAACTCCAGAATGTGATCGATCTGAAGACCGTGCTCGGAAAAGTTCGGCGGTTGTCCGAGAAACTCGTTGATCAGTGCGAGGCTATTCATAGTTGCTCAAATCGTCGTCCGTCAGCTCCTGATACGGCTCGGCCGGCATTCGGCCATGACGCCAAAGATGAAAACTAAACGCGCCGATCCCGCCGAGCACAGTCATGACTGCGCCGAACAAAAACCAGATCGCGACTGCCATGTGCTCCGTCCCCTTCCCGTCTTTTGCGCCGTAACAAAACGGACAAGCCGAAGCCTGTTGTGCAGCCAACAAGATCGATCCGCCTATGCCAAAGGCTACGGCGCGACAGGCGAATAAGATGGAGAAACCCTTTTTCATGTGATGATCCCGAGGCGTTTCATTTTTCGGTAGAACCAGACGCCGTAGATCATGAGAGCGATGGCGCAGAGGAAGGAAGCGATCGCTCCGGCCAGAAAAACCGGCGCGCCTTCAACCAAATTGACCCAAATGCACCAGGCACCGAGGGCGAGCGCGAGCAGGGTCGAGAAAACAATGAAAACGATGTGAAAACCTTTGAGCGACATTTAACGGACGACTGGGTTATACCACGCCAGAAATGTAAGCCAGAAAAGACCGAGCACAAAAAAGCCGGTGAAAATCAGGACGCGATAGATCAGACGTCTCTCGGCGGCCAGATGCATGAAAACCGCGGCCACGAGACCGGCCTTCAGCGTCGCCACGAGCATGGCCACGGCGATGTTCGCTTTCGCGGTGCCGAAATTTACATACGAAAGCGCGACCGTGAGGGCGGTGAAGCTGATCAGGATCGCGCCGACCATGAGATACGCGCGCACGTGTTTCTGCACGCCGTGCGCGTATTCCTCGTATTCTTTCGAGTCGGGTGAAACGTCAGGTGGATTGTTCATGTTTCTAGAGTAAATAAAAGAGTGGGAAAACAAAAATCCAGACAAGATCGACAAAGTGCCAGAACAGGCCTGCGACTTCGACGCGATTGGCCAGATGCTCGGGGTTGCGCTGGTAGAGCCGTTTGCTGACCGGCAGCCACATGTAGATAAACACGAGCACGCCGCCGAGCACGTGCATCCCGTGCAGACCAGTGATAGTGAAATAGCTGGCAAAATATGTGCTGTGCGTCGGCAGAAACATCGTCGCGCGTTCGACATCTTTCTTCTCAATGGTCGCGATCTTGTCTGTCACCGGCAGCGGGAAGAAGTGCGGCCGATCCATTGTGGGATTCGTGGGATCGGCATTGAGCGGATCCAGGGCGACTTCGTATTCCGTGGGGGTTTCGCCGTGCAAATGGCCGGTAATTTCGAGCCGGGGCGCCAGGCCTTTGGCCGCAGCGTGTTCGTTGCCGAGATATTTCTCATATTTGCCAAGCGCTTCCGGCTTAATGTACATCCCGAAATGCTCGAACTTTTGCGGCCATTCGTAGGTCAGCTTAACGGTTAAGAAAATGACGCCACACAGAATCGTGGCCAGCATGTACCACCAATAGGCATTGTAGCGCCGCATCTTCAGCGCCGCCCACGCCAGCACGACCGTGACCGAGGATGCGATCAGGATCGCGGTGTTCATGGTGCCGACCGGAACGTTGAGCAAGCCGTGCGGCCACATGCCGGGTTGAGCATCGAGTCGCAGGAAAATGTAAGCGGAAAAAAGTCCGCCGAAGAGCATGATTTCTGACGCGAGAAAGAGCCAGATGCCGATCTTGGCATTCCAAAGACCTGTGTCGGGACGAGTCGAGACTGTGTACGGGATTTCCATGGCTACTAAATCCTAGACCGGCGCAGTCTCGGCAGGCGCATGCGGTTTGCGATGAACCCGCTCGTCCGGTTCGACCGGTTCGTTTTGCATCGTGTAATCGCGTTCCCGACCAGGCAGGCTGTATTCATACGGCCCGCGATACGCGACCGGAGTGTGGATGAAATTTCCGTGTGGCGGCGGCGACGGCGCGGTCCACTCCAGCGTGGTCGCTTCCCACGGGTTGTCGTTCACCTTTTCGCCGTGCTTGATGCTCCAGAAGAAATTGATGATGAATGGAATTTGGGCGACCCCCATGATCCATGCGGCCCAGGAGATTGGGGTGTTCCATTGGAAACCGGTCAAGCCCCAGATGGTGTGATCGTTCGCTACGTTCCAACCCTGGCCGCCATCATACCAGCGCCGGTGCATCCCAGCCATCCCTTGCAGGAACATCGGCAGGAAAATCAGGTTCATACAAATGAGCGACGGCCAGAAATGCACTTTGCCCCAAAAATCGTTCATCTTTCGGCCAGTCGCCTTCGGGAACCAATAATAGACGCCGGCAAACAAACCGAAGATCGTGCCGGGCGCGACGATGTAATGGAAATGCGCAATCACGTAGTAGGTGTCGTGCAGATAAAGATCGGCCGAGTTGAACGCCAGCGGTATGCCCGTTAGGCCACCGATTCCGAACATCGGCAGAAACGCGGTCACCCACAGCATCGGGACGGTAAACCGGATCGAGCCGCCCCAGAGCGAAATGAAAAATGCGCTCAGGATGATGACCGACGGAATGGAGATCAGCAGCGTCGTCGTTTGGAAAAATGCGCTCACGGTCGAGCCCATGCCGGTCAGCCACATGTGGTGGGCCCAGACGATGAAGGAAAGAAATCCAATCACCAGCACGGAAAAGACGAGGGATTTATAACCCCAGAGCGGTTTGCGCGAATTGTTAGCCAAAATCTCGGCGACGATGCCGAACGCCGGGAGGATGAGCACGTACACTTCCGGATGACCGAGGAACCAAAAGAGATGTTGCCACAAAATCGGGCTGCCACCGCCGCTGATGTGTAATTGCGCGCCGTTCACAACCATTCCCGCAGACAGGAAAAAGCTGGTGTCCGCGACGCGATCCATCAATTGCATGATGATGGCGGCTTCGAGTGGCGGGAATGCGAGCAGCAACAAAAACGCCGTAACAAATTGCGCCCAGACAAAGAACGGCAGCCGCATCCAGGTGAGACCCTTGGCGCGGAGCTGGATGATCGTGGTGATAAAATTGACCGCGCCGAGCAGCGATGAAGTGATCAGGAAAACAAATCCGATCAGCCAAAGCGTTTGGCCGTTGAAAATAATGTTGTGCCCTGGCCCGCTGTCGGAAATTGCCGCCAACGGAGTGTAAGAAGTCCAGCCGCTCTTGGCCGCGCCACCCGGCACAAAGAAGCTGATCACCATGATCACGCCGCCAACGGCAAACGCCCAAAAGCTGGCGGCGTTTACTTTCGGGAAGGTCATGTCGGGCGCGCCGATCTGAAGCGGCACGACGAAATTGCCAAAGGCAGCGAAAGCGAGCGGGACGACGCCGAGGAAAATCATGATGGTGCCGTGCATGGCGCCGAGCGTGTTATAAAAATCGGGCGCCATCTTGCCATCCGGCATGGCGTTGGCCCCGAAGAAGAAGGGAAGAATTTTGCCCAGCACCGGCATCGATTGCCCGGGGTAAGCCAGTTGCCAGCGCATCATCATCATCAGGCAAAAACCGAAGAAGAGAAACGTGAGGCCGCCGAGGCCGTATTGAATCCCGATCACCTTGTGATCGGTCGAGAAAATGTATTTTCGCCAAAACCCGAGCTCGTGATGTTCGCTCTCGTGGGCGTGTGGATCGTGACTTGCCCCGCCGGAACCGGGTGAAGGCGGGTGAGTTTCGGCAGCAGAGGTAGCGGCGTCCATGTCAGGAAAATATTAGGCGACTAATATCGAAAGAGAAACGTCGAATGCAAAGCGCAAAATGCGCTTTAGGCGAGCGAAAAATCGTTCGCTCAACCAGGAACATCGTCATTGATCCATTTATTTCCTTTGGCAAAGCCGTCATCACCGGTCCCGCTGTGAGCACCGACATCGTGGCGGAACATTTTCAAGGATGGAGTGGGCGGCTGTACTCTTCCATCATTCGATGGACGTTGGATGTTCGGCGTTGGGCGTTTGCTTCCGAGTCTTTCCTCCGTCTTCCGTCCTCCACGACACGCCGCCCGCTCGCGAACGCTTTCGGAGTAATTTCAATGCAGGCGGCTGACATCTGACCTCCGACATCTGACTTCTGACATCGTCCGTGGTCCTGTGTCTCTAAACAGCGGTTCAGCCTTCGGGGTCGTCCCGCCGCGGCAGACAGCGTTTCAGTTCTTAAACCGCGTGGAGCGCAGCGATTTACGCGGTCCTCAGGCTGCATTCGACGTGGCGTGGCTATCTCTGGCGGTGATGGCCGTAGTAGCGCCCGGTATTCCCGTACCCAGGATGGTTGTAGCCATTGCCGCGGTAGCCGTGGCCGCCATAGCCATAGCCGCGGTAGCCGTAATGATGGCCCCCATGGGTGTAGTAGTAGCCTCCAGGGTACCAGTAACCCGATGTGCCATAGCCGGTTCCATAATAACCGTAGCCCAGGCCGTAGCCATAGCTGCCGTAGTAATATGGATCGGCGTAATAATACGGGTAGCCCCAAAACGGCCAGCCGCCAAAACCGATAACCCCGCCGTAGTAATTTCCGCCATAACCGTGGTGATAGCCACCGTGATGGCCATAGCCGCCGTGATAGCCACCGTGATAGCCTCCACCGTGATAACCGCCGCCACCGAAGTGGCCTCCGCCTCCGCCGTGACCACCCCCATGAGCAAACGCGAGCGGGCTGAAGACTGTCATGGCAGAGAGAATTATAATACCAATTATCTTTTTCATATGTTCACTGCCTCCAATACGAATTTCATATCCAAAACCGCGATCGACAATGGGACATTAGTCCTATGGCGCGCTCCTTTTGCGGATTTTCAAAACCTATTATTTCCCTGAACATTTCAATCTTTAGACGCGACCCCATTTCTCCGCTGTCTTCTTTCGTCCCGCTTCAGCGCCGCAAACGGTTCAACCCTTCAACGTTTCACTTGTCGCGCCGCCCGCTCGCGAACGCTTTCGGAGTAGGCTCAACGAAGGCGGAACCCTTCAACGTTTTCAGCGTTTTCAGAGATCCCCCTCTCCCATCTCCGATCTCCCCGCTCTCAGAGATATTTAGATTTGACCCCACTTGATACTCCCGTCGTCCGCGATGCCCAGTCGCATCGGTTTAGCCTTGCCATATCCTGGGCGTCTTCAGTACGATCAGCTCACGAGCAGTCGTATCCAACACGGAATCTTGACATCAGCAAAATATGAAAAACTCGGTCTTAACCACAATGATGGCGAGACCGGTGACATTTCGGCTAACCGCAACGGCGCTCTGTTTCAGTTTCGCGCTCTTATCACTGTCTCTGGCACTCAGCCGCACCAGTAGGGCGGCTACCCCGGCAACCACCGGGCCGGGTTGGTCTGTCATTACCGCGCCGAACGCCCAGTACAATCTCCAGAGTGTCGCCTGCACTTCGGCATCCGACTGCTGGGCCGTTGTCCCTGGCGGAAGTTTTCAAACCGCTCTCGAGCACTGGGACGGTACGTCGTGGCAGATTTTCCCGATGTCCGATCCCAATGGCTCTTACTTCTATCAGCAAAGTATTGCGTGCACCTCGGCTTCTGATTGCTGGATCGCTGGCTATTACCTCGACCCCGGGGACGTTGTCTTCAGAACTTTGATCGAGCATTGGGATGGATTGTCATGGCAGATTGTCAAATCGCCCAACGGTCCTTTCAATCCAAACAGTTTTCTGAACAGCGTGACGTGCGTTTCATCATCTGACTGCTGGGCCGTTGGCTCCAATAGATCCTACGTTTCAGAATACACGCTCATCGAGCATTGGGACGGCGCCTTCTGGTCAGTCGTTCCCTCAGCCGACCCTCCGGACGATCCCCCAACCAACAGCCTTATCTCTGTCACCTGTGTATCTTCCTCCGATTGCTGGGCCGTTGGGACCAACGCCTATTCCATGCACCCACCAACAATCGAACACTGGAACGGTAGTTCCTGGTCGCTTGTGGGCTGTCCAGTTCCGCCCGGTGGCACCACCCCCCACTATTACCTCGAAAGCGTGGCATGTGCCTCATCAACGGAATGCTGGGCTGTTGGCTTCTACAATCCGAAGCATCTTCAACAGATGATTGAACGCTGGGATGGCAATTCCTGGCAACTCGTTAGCGTGCCCGATGTTGGCGACACAGACAACGTCCTGTCCAGCGCAACATGTGCGTCCGCTGTCGATTGTTGGGCCGTCGGCTACAGCGAGGATACATCTGGCCAGCAAGCCGCCCTCATCGAACGTTGGGACGGCGGCGCCTGGTCGGTTTTCAACTCGCCTAATGTGGCTAACAGTCTCCTCGAGGGTGTAACATGTGTATCGGCCTGGCAATGCTGGAGCGTCGGAGTAGGCAACGGGCAAACACTCATCGAAGAGTACTCTCCTTACGTTCCACCTTTGCTAGCCGTCGGCTCAAGGAAAGTGCACGGCAACGCCGGAATCTTCGATATCAATTTTCCACTCATGGGTGATCCCGCCATCGAATGTCGCCTTCCGGGCGCGACGGGCACTTCTGGTAGTGATTACAAGATCGTGTTTACGTTCGTAAACGACATTGTCAGCTGCGGCGCAACCGCCGCCGGTTCGTTGAACAGCGGCCCCAATTCGAACCAATGCACGGTTGACCTTATGGGTGTGCCAAATGCCCAATATGTTTCCGTCACCTTGAGCGGCGTGCTCGACTCCGAAAACAATACCGGGAACGTGTCCGCAACAATGGGAGTGCTGGTTGGAGACACCAACGGCAACCGCGCGGTAAATTCGGCCGATGTGGCGCAAACGAAGAGTCGTCTCGGTCAAACCATTGACGCGACTAACTTCCGCTCGGATGTGAACGAGAACGGCGCAATCAACTCGGGGGACGTTGCGATCGTGAAATCGCATCTTGGCACCGGCTTACCGTGAATCTGCGCATTTTGCCAAATACAACCTGGCCTATCATCATCGCTTCGCTACGCTCGTCCAAGCTCGCACCGCCATCTTCGATTACATCGCAGCCTTTTATAACCGCACTACTTCACTCCAGTCTTGCCTGCCAAACCCCAATCAACTTCGTAAAGGCGCGTGGCTTCGACCGAGCTTTAGGGCAGTCCATGGCCAAGGTTCGCCTTTACGATGGCCACATCGGAGGCTGTGATTGTGCCGCTCACATTAACGTCTGAGCGGAAGTTCGAGGTCGTAATTGATTGACCTACCCGTCCCTTGGTCTGGCTTACATCGGCTGCGTTCGTCGTGGTATTGCCGTTTGTATCGGCGAGCAAAACAGCCATTTGAATCGGTAAATTGGCGGTGGCAGGGCCATAGTTCACGTTAAAGAGAGTCACCACCAATCGCTGCGCGTCAGTCACGCCTGTTAGATTGATCGTGACAGTTGATGTTCCGCTCCCTGACGTGCTCGCAACCGTCCCCGTGCCGGAAGTGACCTGCGCGCTGGTAAAAGTGACGGTCTCGCCAAAAGTCACCAAGATCTGGAAACCATTGTTAGCGCCCCCGATCCGGCATTCGATTCCGTCAACGCCGGTGAATGGCAGGGCGACGTCGAATGGAGTGCCTCCGTGCAGCTTTCGCGAGAGAGCAACCGGCGCAACGACGAGGATTTCACCGGTTCCGGTAAATTGCGGAAGCATATGAGGCGCGGGACTTCCCGGACCTCCGTAAAGACCCGCTGGCTGTGAAACGCCATCGATAATCAGGAAGCCGACGATATCGGGTGCACCTGTGAAGTTGAGATTGACCGTGGAATTGGAGGCGATACTCAAGCTCGCTCCGTCAAAGATGTAATCGTTATTCGCTCCATTCTGCAGCTTTAAGATCGCGCCCGCGGCGACGGTCACATCGCCGGCTCCAAGTGCGCCAGCGTGACCTGCCAGCAGTGTTCCCGTCGTAACAGTCGTGCCGCCGCTGTAAGTGCTCGCGTTAGTCAGAGTCAGCGTCCCGGTGCCCACTTTTGTAATGCTGCCGATCAGCGGGCCATATATGCCAAAAGGATCCTGATTTGAAATCACACCGGAAAATGTCGTGCTGAGATTATTACTCCCGATGCCCAGGGTGTTGCCCTCTAAAAAGACTATGCCGCTTCCCTCGAGTGAACCAATTGTCACGCTGGGCACGAACAGATTAAACAAATTCAGGTAACCGTTGCCGAAAAGCTCTACTCGCGCCATCCCGCCATCTCCGTACTCATCGAAATAGATTGCGCCGCCACCACCCCCATTGCTGCCGCCGTAGGCGATGATCGTGGCATTAGCGGCCGTGCCGCCGCTGAAGTCAGTGGCCGAGCCGAAAGCGGTGTTGACTGTGCCCCCGTAATTATTAATTGTGGCGTTCCCCGCAGACGCCGTTGAATTGGGATCGCCGTAGTAGTCGAAAAACAACCGGCCACCGGCGATGTTGGCAGCTGCGCCTCCCAGATTGTTGATCGTGGAGTTGGCTGCTGTCGAGTCATCGTTAAAAATCGTCCGGCCATAGAAAGGGGCAAGCGCTGCGTTATTGGTGATGGTGCTGCTGGCAGCGGTCGAACTGTTGGAGAATACCGTTATTCCAGAGTCCAGCCCTTCGTTGGTGATGATTGCGTTGGCTGCCGTAGAGGTGTCGTTGAACAGCGTGCCGCCAAACGGCAAAGTGCCGCTTCCTCCTTCGTTTATGAAAGTGCCATTTTGGGCCGAGCTACTGTTATGGAATTGAGTAAAACCGCTCTGCGCGTCCGATCCAGACAAACGCTTGTTGGTAAAGGTACCATGGCCCGCCCTTGCGCTTCCGAAAAACTGGGTTGATCCGCCACCGGCAGTGTCGATCGTGCCGGGGTTATTGGTGAACGCAGGGGCGTTTCCAGCTGTTGCGCTGCCGGTGAAGAAAATTTGCCCGCCACCGGTGCTGGCAGTCGAAGAGCCCGTCGTTGCGAAATTTTCCGCCGCGGCCGCGTTATCAGTAATGCCCGCGCCGACGATCGTGAGCGTGGCTGTCGCGCCGGTCGTAATGGTAAATGCGCTGGCGCCAGAATTGAAAACAATGGCGCTGAGTTCAACGTCGGCTGTATGCAGAATGCCGGTGGTATTACTGGTCGCAAAAGTGGCAATGTCGCTTGGACCATTGGGTGGCCCTCCTGAGGTCCAGTTGTTCGCATTGTTCCAATGATTAGTAGCTGGATTCGCCAACCAGGTCGCGCTTCCAGCTTGAGTAGTTTGGGCACTGAGTGACAGCAGGATCGCCCCGACGGTTGCCATTAGCAATGCAGCCAGCGCATGCTTTCGCGGTGCGGTAAGGGGAGATCCTGCTCGGACGCTTTGCGGAATCGACTCCCGCACGAACAAGAGTTTCATAACGACGTAATCGGAAGGATGAGCACCCTGACACGTAAGATCAAGACAAAACGAGCACCAGGAATAAAGACACGCTCCCTCTTTTACTCCTTTGAATCCAAAACGCACCGGCACGTCATCATATAGGCGTGGACACATCGGCCATCTCGTCGCATCGCGTTCGCCAGCTCATGCGCTGGGTCGGCGCGATCGCGGCATGGGCATGGACCATCGTCGCCGGCATCGGCGGCGCCGGGTTGATAATCACATTAGGGCCCTGGCCCCCGACCAATGGGTGGTTCGCCTTGTTCTCGGGCTTATCCGGCCTGCCCGGCGACGGCTTGGATCTTGAAGAAATACGCCGGCATTAGGTTTCCCGGCTGGGCGCGGTTTACCGTCGCCGTTCTTTTTATCATCGCCGGCCGCCTTACCTTGAAAATCGAGGGCCGGGGAACGTTTCTTCCCGACTTCTCTCATTGATCGTCGGCCGGCGCCTCGCCTGCGATTCTGCTGTAGCGGCGGTCTGTGACCGCCGACCTCTTATCGTAAGCGGCTTACGATGCATGAGCTGAACAGTTGTAGTGGCGGCTGTGTCAGGCCGCAAATTCCGCGTTCGCTCCGACCCGCATGGCGGCCGTCGTTTTGGTGATATCACGATCAACCGCCCGACCCCACTTTCTATCCCCCAACTCCCATCTCCCAGCTCCGATCTCCCCGCTCTCAGGGATGTTTGACCCCCCTTTGGTACTCCCAATCGCCATGGAAGTTGCTGGCTAAATTTTCGCTGTCTTGCGAACGCGATGTCGCTAACATCATAGCCGAATGAGTGTGCAAGATTCTGACGCCACGATGGCTGTGTTCCTCGACCTGGAAAACATCGCGCTCGGCGCGCATGACGCGGACTTTCCCGCGTTCGACATCCGCAAAGTGCTCGAGCGTCTGCTGCTCAAGGGCCAAATCGTGGTCAAGAAAGCCTACTGCGATTTTGAGCGCTACAAGACGTTTAAGCGGGGGCTGCACGAAGCGGCGTTCGAACTCATCGAGATCCCACATGTGCGCCAGTCCGGCAAAAACTCCGCCGATATCCGCATGGTCGTCGATGCGCTCGATCTCTGTTACACCAAAAGTCACGTCGACACCTTCGTCATCATTAGCGGCGATTCGGATTTTTCGCCGCTCGTCAGCAAATTGCGCGAGAACAATAAGACGGTCATCGGCGTCGGCGTTAAAAAGTCCACGTCCGATCTATTCATCAGCAACTGCGACGAATTCATCTATTACGACGATCTCGTGCGCGCGGAGCCAGCAAAGAAACGTCCGAGCGTTGCCGCCACCGCGCCAGCAGCGAAAACTGGTAAAGATCATCGACCTTCAATCGACGGGGCGCTCGATCTTCTCGAGGAAAACCTTGGAAGCGCTGCGTGCCGAGCGCGGCGAGGATTATCCGATCCGCGGCTCACTAATGAAAGAGGCGATGAAACGTCAGAACCCCGGTTTTAACGAACGAGCGCATGGGTTCCGTGCCTTCAACGAACTCCTCCTGGAAGCGCAAAAGCGTGGGCTGCTAAAGCTGGAGCGCGACAAACAAGTCGGTACCTACATCGTCCGCGCGATCGAGTAATCAGCGCCTACTGAAGGTCTCCCCCTTCAGCGCTTCAAACGCTTCAACGTACTGTCGCACCGCCCGCTCGCGAACGCTTTCGGAGTAGACTCAACGAAGGCGGAACGCTTCAACCCTTCAACGAATCACCTCCACAAATCGATTCCTCGCTATTAGGTCAATGTCTGCGATTGGTATCAAATGCCACTGGAGCCTTGCCCCACCTGCGGCTACGCGCTTTCCATCGCCGATCATCATTGCCGTCATTGCCTGCCAAGCCGTAGCGCCTCGGCGAAGGCTGGTGCTCCCTTTGATGCGAAACACCTGCAGCAAATGATTATCGCCGTGGTGGTGGGGTTAAGCGTTCTCGTTTACTTGATCTTCTTTCGCTAACGAGTCCGAGCCGGACTGGCATTTATAGGCTGCGAGCGAATTTCAATCAGCCTTCTGACATCTGACCTCCGATCAGTCTGTCGTCTGTAGTCTGTAGTCTGTCTCATCTCTCTGGTCCGCTAGTCTGTAGTCTGTAGTCTGTAGTCCGTGGTCTGTGGTCCGTCGCCAGTCCCCCTTTCCCAACTCCGATCTCCCATCTCCGATCTCCCTGCTCTCAGGGATGTTTTGATCCGACCCCCAATTTCTCCCCTAACGATGTAACGGTCCCCCGTACTGTCCGGCATTGACTCACACGATGCCCAGGATCATAGTGCGTATTAAAGGTGATTGTACGATAGCGAACTTCCATTATCGCCTCTTGGTCGTCGAGGACGATCCTCTTAGCAGAGCGTTGTTTCAAAGCTCGCTCTCTGCGAAGGGCTATGAGGTCTGCATCGCAAAAGACGGGTTTGCCGCATTGGCGCAACTGCACGGAGCGCTCCCGGACCTGATTGTGAGTGACTTGAAGATGCCTAACATGTCAGGCTTCGAGTTTCTATCGATCACGCGCCGGCGATTCCCTCAAATCCCCACCATTGCCGTTAGCGGAGAATTCAATCCTCTGGTCGAACCGCTCGGCGTGCTCGCAGATGCTTTCTTTGCCAAACCGTTCAGGTTCGAGGAGCTGCTGGCCAAGATTGAGGACTTGCTGCTTGAGGCTCCGCCGCGCCCGGCCATCAAGACGGACAGAGCGCCGGTCTGGGTTCCTCGTAATGGAGAGTATTACGTAATCACCTGCACCGATTGCCTGCGTTCCTTCTCTATACCGGCAGAGAAGAGTCTCCGAGTCCTGCGCGAGCTTCGCACGCTGGAGTGCATTTTCTGCGATGCGCAGGTTCAGTTTATCGTCGAAGAGAGGCCAGAAGCAGGGGGGCTTCCCACGATCGAGAGCGAGCTCACGGCATGAAATAGAGAACGAACCTGCTAACGAGCCACGCCCACACCCGAAATGGAGCACAACCTCAATGCACAAAGAAAAATTCAAAGCTAAGGCCAAAAGCAATCCGTCGATCCCAGGTCGAGATACGTCGCGGGTGGACAACGTTTCTGCAAAACAGCGCAAACGACTGGCTCACAACGCGCCAGCGCGACGTGCCGCCAGCAAAGCGCGAGGATAGTCAACAGTAGTGCGACCGGGTTCGGCCGGATCAAGCTGGGTAAACTGCGCACTAGTCGTGCTTCAGCCGCGTGCTGATTTTCGTCCGTGGCTCAGATCAAATTCGATCACATATCGTTGGCCGTAGTCGGTTTTTCTTCCTGGCCGACAATCTTCACTGTTTGCGATCTCCAATAATTTTTCGCGCAACCACTCTGCATCATCAGATCCCAAATCCCAGGCGGCGACGAAAACACGTGCTTTGTGCTTCCTTCCTTATGCGCGGCGCTCCGCGAGTAATCGCGGAGCTTGGCGTGGTCGACAAAAGCGCGTTCTGCACCCGGGAGCTTCATAGTTCAGGCCGTCGCCGACGGTGAGTATGATCGGCCCCGGCTCGGCTCGATGTCTTAGCGCGGCTCCTTTAGATTCGTCTGCCAGCAACATCAGATAACCTAACTGTGGCAGGGAAACCGATGCTGCTCTGCAATTGCTAATTGCTGACCTGATCTTGCTCTCCGGACAAGCCGCTGTTTTTGCCGCCAGACAATATCTGCATAGGAAAAAGCAACCCTCGGGTAGTGGGTAACAGCTATTGCACGTTGATTGAGGCGTGGAAAAAAGAACAAACAAAAATCAACCAAAGAAAGAGAAAACGAAATGAAAAAGTTATCCTTAGTTTTAATTGGCCTGATGGCGTGCTTCGCCATCGGGGTATCAACCTCATGGGGACAAGTAATGTATACCCTAGAGGATTTGGGAGTAGTCAAAGGCATGGCTGCCAGCGAAGCTGCCGCGATTAATAATCTCGGGCAGATAGCGGGCACAGCTTATCAAGGAGAGGAGACATGTGCCTTCCATTACGATTACCTTAAGAAATTCATGGAGGATGCCGGCGGCCTGAACAGCCGCGGATTTGGTATCAGCTCCACGAATCTCGTAGTGGGGGACGCCTTCTTCGAGGGCATGAGCCCAATGCGAGCAAGCCACGCTGCCCTTTTCAAAGGGGGACTCCCGTACGACCTCGGGGTTTTGAAAGGGCAGGTGTATAGCCGAGCCAATGGCATTAATGCCTTGGGTCAGGTAGTTGGATTCTCCGGGCTAACCCGAGATGGCACTGACAGCCGTGCCTTTATATGGACCAGCAAAACCGGTCTGATCGACATTGGCACGCTGGGCGGTGCATATGCGCAGGCAAATGCGGTCAACGACCGTGGGTTCGTAACGGGCGCGTCTCAGGTTCAAGGCTGGGGTCCAATACTGACGACCCACGCGTTCCTGTATCAGCCATTGTCGTCGAGCATGTCGCCGGTCAATAAACCAATGCGCGACTTGGGTGTGTTGGGGAGTGGCCTTTCCAGTTATGGCACGGCCATCAACAGCAGCAATCATGTCGCCGGTTATTCAACGCTCAAAACCAACGACGAGCGCGTTCATGCATTCTTCTATGATGGCAAGAGCATGATCGATCTCGGATCGCTTGGTGGAGAGGGAAATCGGTGGGGTTCAGACGTCAGCGTAGCTCTGGGTATCAACAATTTCGACCAAGTTGTTGGATATAGCTATCTACCAGTGGTCGGCGAAATGCCCATCCAGCAAGTGGCATTTCTCTGGCGCCGACAAGCGAACGGCGGCGGGCAAATGATCAACCTGAACAACCTGCTCTATGGCGAGGGAAGAAACTACCTGGTCTTCTCTGCCACAGCAGTGAATGACAATGGGCAGATCGTGGGCACCGCTTATGATCTGCGCGACGGCAGTCTGCGCGCGGTTATGCTAACTCCTGAGGGGCCTGTAACCCGGTGAGGTAATTAGCAATGACTAATCCTGATCGCCAATAGCATGAAAAGAAGCCAAACAACGTCTCTCCGACCTCAACAGGTCGCGAGAGACGCTGCGGCAGGCGATCAGAGCTCACGCGATAGAGCTCATCTATAAGCTGAAGAGCAAGACAACTGAGACCGAAACAAAAGAAAGGCGGGAATTTCTTCTCGCCTTTTTGTTGTTGCCCATCCGGCGGCAATGGACCGCGCCCGTCACAACCACCCCATCGGTACACGGCCTGCTCAGCATGCCCGCCGCGGCGGGCGAAGACCTTCGGAATTCCGAGCATAGATGCGACCCCGCTTGGTCCGCCCTGACAGCAAACCCTATAGTTGCTATGTTTGTCGTAGGACAATTATATTAGTCTGAGCCAACGTGAATCGACTTTCACAATTTTGGTCGCTAGGCGCAACGCTCATGGCCTTGAGCAGCTGTAGCACTGTGACCGATCTCGTCACTTCCAACCTACCGGAGAGTCATCCCGGCCGGCCATTAATCGTCGTAAGCTTGCAGGAGCAGCAAGCTTATCTGTACCGCGGACATTATAGAACCGCGTCGTCCCGTATATCCAGCGGTCGCGAAGGATACCGCACGCCAATTGGTCACTTTCACGTTATACGTAAGGACCAAGATCATCGCTCCAGTCTCTATGGTAACTACGTTGACGACTCGGGTCGGATCGCGAAGGCTAACGTTGACATCAGGCGCGCCAGCAGGCCGCCGCATTCGCACTTTGTGGGCACCCCGATGCCCTACTTTCTTGAATTTTCGCCAGGGTATGGATTACACCAGGGGTACCTTCCGGGGGTACCCGCATCACACGGATGCATAAGAATGCCCTATTGGAAAGCACGCCAGTTTTACAACGTCGCACACATCGGCACGCCGATAGTCGTAAAGCCTTAACGTTCGGCCGTTTGGGCAACCGAGCCTCCGGCCTCAGCGTTTCAGTGTTTTCAGAGGTCCCCCAACTCCCAACTCCGATCTCCCTGCTCCGATCTCCCTGCTCTCAGGGATGTTTAAATTTAACTCCGCATTTCTTCTCTGCGGAGCGGGTCGCCCAAGCCGTGCCCATCACGGCTGGCGTCGGAAACTCTTACACTTTCGCAGCTTGAGAATTTGTCGCTCTGGGCTTTGACAAGAATATTTCGTAAATGCAAATCTCTAGCGTCAAGGCTCCTATGACAGAATCGTTGATTGCAAATGATTCTTTGGGCAGCGTTCCTGCTGCTTTCAGAACATGGCGTAAAACGCTATTCAACCCGATAAGTACATTCCTATGAGATTAAGAAAAGCGGCGGTCGCTTTGATCGTCACTGCTGTTCTTGCAATTGCGGCCTCGCTTGCCAAGGCCAACACGATCAACATCACAATCAACCCAAACACTGGGTTGCCGGCCAACGACATCGACTTTGGTTTGCTTCCCAACAATGACCCGACGTCAAACTTCAACGCCCTCGTCACCAACGTCGGACTCTATGAAATTTTCTCGGGAATGAACCTTCCGGATCCGGTCTTCACCGGGTTCGCGAACTACGAGAACATCAACGGCAATCCGAGTCCGGTTTCGATCACCGGCTTCGACTACGCGGTTCTCCATTACGGTACGGGCCCAGGCGGCGCCGGGCAGGGCGGCGGCATCGTGTTCTATTATCTGAATGGCATGACGGGCAACTTCACCTTTCCGGCGGATGGGTCTGGCCCAAATGGCTTCGGCGGTCTTTCGTCGATTCGCCTTTTCGCCGGCACTGCGCCCGGCACGACTCCCGAGAGCGGCGCGACTGTGCTGCTCCTCGGCGTTGGCTTGCTTGGAATCGGGTTAACGAGAACCTTGATCACCCGCAAGGCAGTCAGCCGATAGCACCGCCAGTAGGTATATTGGTAAGGTTTCTCGACTGTGGAATTCCGGTGATGGGCGGGCCGATATTTAGGATTCTGATCCGGGTGTAATTTCGGGAGCTTGGCCGATTCGTAGTCCAAGCCGCGAATTGGAGAGACCGCTACCGCTGTAGATCCCATTTTTCGCGCAACAGTCGTTCGCGGACTTGATCCAAAGCCTTCGAATCGTTCCCGTGGAAACGCGCGTCCTGCGCCGCGTGGTCGTACCAATCGATCGATTGCTGCAGTTGTTCGATCCGTTTTTGCTTGGCATTGAGGCTATCGCGTTGCTGTTCCGCTTGCCTGACAATTTCCTGGGTGCGTCTTTTGTCGTTTTCCTCTTGCAAAGCAGCTGCCTGTGCTTGCGCGATGGCCTGAGATTGCTGCCACGATTGAGTAGGGGCGCGATAATTTGATTGGGCAAAGGGGACGCTGATCACCGGCACCCGCATCTGTTGTTGCAAGGACGCATTCGATTGATCCCTCGCGCGGACTTCCGCCGCTTGTATCCTTTTTAGATCGGTATTGGCTTTCTTGATTGCCGGCGCGGCGACCACACCAATTGTGCCAACCACGAGCCCGAAAAACGCAAGCGCAGAGAAAAGAATTCCGCAGAACGCAGAAAGAAGAAGGATTAGGCCGCGATTTACTTGGTGCGTACACATCGCTACGACCGCAGCAACGATCGCAACTGAGAAAAAGACATTACCGAGAGGAAAGAACCAGCATCATAGTCAGTCCAAGACCAAGACAGATCTACCCAGCCTTTATCGAGGAGGTAACCGGTTGATCTTCGCGATGCCCGGTGCTTCCCGGGTTGGGATCCGATTCGCCCTTCGAAAACGCTGCGAACGGTTTGGCGAAGGATTCGAATCGTATTTGAGCAGAGGAAATAGTTCATCAATCGTCCGCCACTGTTCTTTGCCGGCCTCCCGACACGGGTCATCCCGTAGTAAAAACCCCGCAGAAAAATGCTCAGCGATTCTTTCAGCGGTTAACGGGGTGTAGTAGCCATCGACATGGAGGTCGACAATTTCACACCGTTTGGGGAGCAACCGATATGCCGCTTCGTTAATTCAGGGCAACGATTTGATGCTTTCCGCTTTCATCCTGTAACGGCAGCATCCTGACTACAGGATGCAAGAAAAAGGACCGACCCCTTTCCGCTTCCCCCCAGGTGAGCTCTGACTCTTTGGAGATTCCTCTGTTCAAGATTTGATGCCTGACCCCGCAACTGCTGACCCGGGGCTAGTGACTGCTTTAAGCAGTCAGCATCGGCATGTCTGGACCATTTTTTTGCTGGACAACTGAACACTGTTCAGTATAGTGAACGCATGTTCATGCAAGCGGCTGCGAGGCGAGCACGTCACCGAGACGAGATGCGATTAGAAATCCTCAGTGCGGCTCGCCAGATCTTCGCCCGGGACGGCGTGGAAAATTTTTCCATGCGGACTCTCGCCCGCGCCGTCGGATACTCGCCAGCCGCGATCTACTTGCACTTTACCAATAAGGAACAGCTCCTTGAGGTTCTGGTGGAAGAGAGCTTTGCCCATCTCTATGACGCCCTCCAGCGTCTTACTCCACAAGAATCCCAAGGATCCGATTCGGCAGTTGAAACACGGGTTGCGCCTCTACGTAGAATGGGGACTGAAAAATCCAAGCGAGTACCAAATCGCGTTCGTGGTTCGAAACCCAACGAAGAACCCGTACCGGACTCATCGCGCCTTCGACCTCGCGCGCACCCTTGTGAAACACTGCCTCGGTCCCTCTAAAGCCGCCGAGCGCGAATTGGACTTGCGCACCCAGGCATTATGGGCCGCCATTCATGGCATCACTTCTCTCCTGACGCAAAGACCCTCCTTTCCCTGGGTCTCCCGGGAAAGCGTGATCAATCAGGTCATCGATAGCGCCGTGCAGGGGGCCATCGCCCCGGCGAAACGACGCAAAGCAAAGCGGAAAAATTAGATCGGAAATTCATGCAAACCACATTGCAGACAGCGCCAGAGACATTCAAAGCAGCAGTTAAGAGCGGAGCAACGAAGCCGGGGTCATGGATTATTTTGATCGTCGCGGCCTTGCTTCTGCCATTTGCCAATGGCGGCCATGCCATCGCACTTGCCGCATGGCTCGCGCCGTTCTTCCTGCTGCGGTTCACTCGAAGACGCCGGATGACGATCGTTGTTCCTATAGTTCTGGCTCTGCAAATGGTCGCGCTTGCGATCCAGTATCGCGGAATGGTCCCTTTCCCTACCCCGATCTACATCGCTGTGATGGTCTTCTATAGCCTCTGCTTCACGCTGCCTTATTTAGGCGACAGACTCCTGTCGCGCCGGCTCCCGCTGCTTGCGGGGACTCTCGTTTTTCCCCTGCTCCTGACGTCGATTGAATACCTTCTCTCCCTCGGACCATTCGGCAGCTGGTTTGCCACTCCCTATTCGCAATACGGCAACCTCCCGTTGCTACAGCTACTTTCCGTGACCGGCTTGTGGGGTATCACCTTCCTCATGGGATGGAGCGCCTCGGCTGGAAATGCCTTGTGGGAGGAGTGGACGGCCTCGCGCCGCCTGCCCTCCGCTGCGGTCGCGTGCGCCCTCGTGATAATCGTGGCGATACTGGCCGGCGGTGCCCGGCTGGCGCTCTTCCCACCCAGCGGCCAAACCGTGCGGGTCGCGACGCTGTCAAGGATCGAAAAGGAACTGCATCCCGATCCAAAGGTTGTTGAACGATTCTTTCGGCAAGAGCGTTTGACCGACGAGGAAATCGCAACAATCCGGGAACGCTCAGCTGCGATTGACAACGATTTGTTAAGCCGGAGCGAACGCGAAGCAAAAGCCGGTGCCCGCGTCATCTTCTGGGGCGAAGCGAATGCGCCAGTCCTTAAACAGGATGAGGGTGATTTGATCCGTCGCGGCGGAATCGTAGCGAAGAACAACGGCATCTATCTTGGGCTCGTGCTGGCGAGCTGGCATTTGGAATCCACCCCGCCTCTGGAAAATAAGATCGTACTGATTCAGCCCGATGGAATTCCCGCCTGGGAATTTTTCAAAGCGCATCCGGTTCCGGGCGGAGAAGCGGCCATTTCCCGCCGGGGAAATGGAAAACTGCGCGCACTCGATACTCCCTACGGCCGGCTGAGCTCGGTCATTTGTTTCGACGCCGACTTTCCGCAACTTCTCGCCCAGGCTGGCCGATTAAAAACGGACCTCCTCCTCGATCCGTCTAACGACTGGAAAGCAATCGACCCGTGGCATACCCGAATGGCCAGTTTTCGCGCCGTGGAGCAGGGATTCAATCTAGTTCGACATACCAGCCAGGGCCTTTCGGCAGCTTTCGATTATCAAGGCCGGCAACTGGCCGCGATGGATCATTACCTGGCTGCAGATCGGGTCTTAGTCGCACAAGTTCCCATTCACGGAACTCGCACAATCTATGGCCTTCTCGGAGATTGGTTCGCCTGGCTTTGCCTTGCCGGACTGGCAGGTGTCGTGATTACCGCGATAAAACCGCGGGCGTAAGCGCACGCGCCTTGCGTGCTACGCCAGTTCGGCTCGGACTGATTGCGAGGCGCGATCACGACCTTTTCTCTTCTGATTATTATTCCCGCAGGTTTGACCCCATTTCTCCGCTGTCTTCTTTCGTCCCGCTTCAACGCTTCAACGCTTCAACGCTTCAACCCTTCAACGAATCAGCAGCCTCGCTCGGCCAGGAGTTAATGTCCATGCGCTTCTCGCACGAAGCCGTGAACCACGTTGTTCGCGTCAAAGAAATATCCCGTCACCGCCCCGTCTGGCGCAATGCTCCAGACGAAGACGCCCGCGCCCGCGCCCGGAACGTCGAACTCATCGATGGCGCCGTGCTGATCGCGCACAAAGCCGTGATTCGCATCTGCATCGTCAACATACCATCCCGTGATCTCGCCACTGGCGTTGATTCCAAAGGGGTAGGTCCCGTCGTCCACACCCGGAACGTGACCGGCGTCCGGCGCGTCGTACGTGGTGAAGGCGCCATTCCTATCCAACAGGAAACCGTGACTCAGATTGTTCGCGTCGAGGAAATTTCCCATGATGGTTCCCGACGAAGCAAAGCCCCCACCTTGGGTGCCCTGCTGAGGAGCTGTGCCGGAGCAGGGAACATCGTAGGTGGTAATGACGCCGTTCCTATCACGCAGGAAACCGTGATTCACATTGGCGCTGTCAACATACCATCCGGTGATCTCCCCATGCGGGCTGATTCCGTAGCTAAGTGTACCCTGGCCAGCTCCCGTGCCCGCGCCCGGGGCGTCGAATGTCGTGATGAAGCCGTGTTTATCGCGCAGGAAACCATGAGCGACGTTGGACGAATCAACGTAATGTCCCGCGATCTCACCCTCGTCGTTAATTATTTCAGGACTGAAGACAAACGTACCCTGCCCGGGGCCCGTGCCCGCGCCAGGCGCATTGAAAACGGTAATCACGCCTTGATTGGAGCGAACGTAGCCGTGGGCCACAGTGACTGAATCAAAGAAGAACCCCGTAATCGCCCCACCCGGGTTGATGGCATAGGCCCGCGTCCCTTGCCCGGAGCCCGTGCCTGCACCGGGCGCATTGAAGATCGTGAAACTGCCATGGTTGGATCGAATGAAACCGTGCCGCACATTGCTCGCATCCCGTGTGTAGCCTATGATCGTCCCAGACGGGGCGATATTGAGGGCGTAGGTGCCCTGAGAGGGACCCGTACCCCCGCCCGGCGCGTCAAAGGTGGTAATGGTTTGTGCGGACATTGGGATGGATAGTGACAGCAGTCCGAGCATGGTCAGCGCCGGAACAAGCCGGAGTTTCCTTTTTGCGAAATAGAATGGTTCCATACTCCTTAAAGCAACGACGGCCCGGAAAACGGCTCATTTTGCGGCAAAAATCTTTCGTCCGTTTTGACGATTTTACGGTTTGCAACCGCTTGCCTCGCGGTCGCGCTCGCTCGTTCCCTCCGAGCTTTACCTTCTATGTCGCGCTGCCCATGCGCGCTCCATTCAGCCGCGTGGAGCGCAGCGATTTACGCGGTCACTGTTTTCAGAGATCCCCTCTCCCAACTCCCAACTCCAAGCTGCTCCGATCTCCCTGCTCTCAGGGATGTTTATATCTGACTCCTCATTTCTTCTCTGCGGAGCGGGTCGCCCAAGCCGTGCCCATCACGGCTGGCGTCGGAAACTCTTACACTTTCGCAGCTTGAGAATTGTCGCTCTGGGCTTTGACAAGAATATTTTGTAAATGCAAATTCCTAGCGTTAAGGCTCTTATGACAGAATCGTTGATTGCGTGATTCTTTGGGCAGCGTTCCTGCTGTATTCAGAACACGGCGTAACACGCTATTCAACCCGATAAGTACATTCTTATGAGATTAAAAAAAGCGGCGGTCGCTTTGATCGTCACTGCTGTTCTTGCGATTGCGGCCTCGCTTGCCAAGGCCAACACGATCAACATCACAATCAACCCAAACACTGGGTTGCCGGCCAACGACATCGACTTTGGTTTGCTTCCCAACAATAACCCGACGTCAAACTTCAACGCCCTCGTCACCAACGTCGGACTCTATGAAATTTTCTCGGGAATGAACCTTCCGGATCCGGTCTTCACCGGGTTCGCGAACTACGAGAACATCAACGGCAATCCGAGTCCGGTTTCGATCACCGGCTTCGACTACGCGGTTCTCCATTACGGTACGGGCCCAGGCGGCGCCGGGCAGGGCGGCGGCATCGTGTTCTATTATCTGAATGGCATGACGGGCAACTTCACCTTTCCGGCGGATGGGTCTGGCCCAAATGGCTTCGGCGGTCTTTCGTCGATTCGCCTTTTCGCCGGCACTGCGCCCGGCACGACTCCCGAGAGCGGCGCGACTGTGCTGCTCCTCGGCGTTGGCTTGCTTGGAATCGGGTTAACGAGAACCTTGATCACCCGCAAGGCAGTCAGCCGATAGCACCGCCAGTAGTATATTGGTAAGGTTTCTCGACTGTGGAATTCCGGTGATGGGCGGGCCGATATTTAGGATTCTGATCCGGGTGTAATTTCGGGAGCTTGGCCGATTCGTAGTCCAAGCCGCGAATTGGAGAGACCGCTACCGCTGTAGATCCCATTTTTCGCGCAACAGTCGTTCGCGGACTTGATCCAAAGCCTTCGAATCGTTCCCGTGGAAACGCGCGTCCTGCGCCGCGTGGTCGTACCAATCGATCGATTGCTGCAGTTGTTCGATCCGTTTTTGCTTGGCATTGAGGCTATCGCGTTGCTGTTCCGCTTGCCTGACAATTTCCTGGGTGCGTCTTCTGTCGTTTTCCTCTTGCAAAGCAGCTGCCTGTGCTTGCGCGATGGCCTGAGATTGCTGCCACGATTGAGTAGGGGCGCGATAATCTGATTGGGCAAAGGGGACGCTGATCACCGGCACCCGCATCTGTTGTTGCAAGGACGCATTCGATTGATCCCTCGCGCGGGCTTCCGCTGCTTGCATCCTTTTTAGATCGGTATCGGCTTTCTTGATTGCCGACGCGCCGACCGCACCAATTGTGCCGACCACGAGCACGAAAAACGCAAGCGCACAGACAAGAATTCCGCATAACGCAGAAAGAAGAAGAATCAGGCCGCGATTTACTTGGTGCGTACACATCGCCACGACCGCAGCGACCATCGCAACTGAGAAGAAGACATTACCGAGAGGAAAGAACCAGCTTAGGGCCAGTCCAAGACCAAGACAGATCCACCCGGCCTTTATCGAGGAGGTAACCGGTTGATCTTCGCGCTGCCCAGTGCTTCCCGGGTTGGGATCCGATTCCGAAGTTCGAAAACGCTGCGAACGGTTTAGCGAAGGATTCGAATCGTATTTGAGCAGAGGAAATAGTTCATCAATCGTCCGCCACTGTTTTTTGCCGGCCTCCCGACACCGGTCATCTCGTCGTAAAAGCCCCGCAGAAAAATGCTCGGCGATTCTTTCAGCGGGTAACGGGGTGTAGTAGCCATCCACATGAAGATCGTACAATTTCACACCGTTTTGGGAGCAACCGATATGCCGCTTCGTTAATTCAGGGCAACGATTTGGTGGTTTCCGCCTTCATCTTGTAACGGCAGCTCCCGACTAAAGCATGCAAGAAAAAAAGACCGACCCCCCTCCACTTCCTCCGGCTCTTAATGTTGGTCTCAGGTGCAACCGAAGATTGCAGCTCATAGGACTATCGTCCCACAAATCTTTTCCGCGTTCCGGTGGAGCTTGCGAGTGAACAAAACAACCACAACGAAAGGAAAGTTATGTCACTACTCGATACAGTAATGGATACCGTGACCGGAAAAACCTCCGGCACCACAACCGAAGCGAATCCGTTGGTCGGATTGCTCGGCAACCTCTTGACCCAATCCGGTGGATTACAGGGAATGATGAGCAAATTCTCCCAGGCTGGCCTCGGGAACGTTTTCTCGTCCTGGGTCGGCACCGGCCAGAACCAGCCGATCGCTCCCGATCAGATCCAGAAGGTGCTCGGGTCCGATCAGGTCAAAGCATTGGCCGCGAAATTGGGGATCGATCCCGCGCAAGTCTCGCAGCTGATGGCGGAACACTTGCCCAAGGTGGTCGATAAACTCACGCCGCAGGGACAAATCGATCCAAAGATGAACATTCAACAGGCATTGGGCGGTCTGCTTCCCTCACTGTTGCAAACGTTCGGACCGAAACTCGCCGGCGTCGCCCAAGCGTAACGCGCTCACAGTCGATTTAATCGGAACAACGGTGGGCCGGGCGAAAATAGCAATTCACAAACTCGCCTGGCCATCCCGTCGCCAGCCGCGCAAGACCAGAAAACGACGCGCTTGTGGTCTGTAGTCTGTGGTCCGTGGTCAGTCGTCCTGTTGTCCCTAAACAGCGTTTCAGTTCTCAAACCGCGTGGAGCGCAGCGATTTACGCGGCCGATCTCCCCGCTCTCGGAGATATTTAGATTTGACCCCACTTGATACTCCCGCGTGGCGAAGCTTTACGCGGTTTAGATCCGACCCCGCATTTCTTCCCTGCCCGGCGATCTGACTTCTGACCTTGCGCGGCTCTACTGCCCCGGTGCCGCACAATATCCGCAACAGATGAGGCTGTTCGGATCGTGACAGGGAACTTCTCTGTAACCATCCACGCCCGAACATGTGCCACAGCTGTTCGCAACCATGCCGCTTAGCGCGTCACGCAGTTGGTTTTCCGTGCTCGCCCAAAATACAACGAGCGGACGCGACAAATCGACGGTGGCACTGGCGTTGGTCGTGATCTTAACCTTATCCCGGCCCATCCTGGTGGCCGTGCCTACGATCGAGAAGTGCTTCGAAGGCGAAGAAAGCGCCTTCTTCACGGCGGCCTTGTCCGACTTCTTCGTGCCTCCGATGTCGAGCAGCGTCACTGCATACCGTTTGTGATCACGTACGCCCTTCAAGGCTTGTTCGCTGCCGGTGAGCACATATCCATCGGAGACTTTTTGGCAAAACGTAGAAATCTTAGGAGCACTTTTCCCGAAGCCGAGAAGAGCAGTAAAGGTGATTACGATGAGGGTTGCGACGGCGAGGAGTATTCGATTTTTCATAAGGAAACACGATTACGCCAGCGAAAGTGACAAAAGCCAACTACAAAATGCAATGTGAAAAGGGATGAATCCCAGCGTCCAGCGCGGCTATGGACCGTTTTGCCGCGCAGGCGGGAGACTCTGCCTTTGACGTCTGTCTAGTTTTGGCTTCGTCCTGTCGATCTATCGCGGTCTGTAGTGCCATCCATCATAGGCCGCGACCGCTTCGGTCTTCTCCTCATTATGTGGTCCGTGGTCAGTCGTCCTGTTGTCCCTAAACAGCGGTCCAGTTCTCAAACCGCGTGGAGCGCAGCGATTTAGCGGCAGTTCTCAAACCGCGTGGAGCGCAGCGATTTACGCGGTGAAACTTTGCGTTGGCGTTCAAGGCCCTGCTGAATAACCTCGCAAAATGAAAACTCTATCGATCAGCGGTGTGATCTTCAGTCTGGCCGTGGCCGTTGCTTGTCTCTCAGTTTATGCGGGAGATTCGCCCAAGGAAAAAGCATTCGTCGATAGTTACAAGAAAGCGTTTGAAGCCAAAGATACTGCCGCGCTGCAATCGTTTCTCTACACGCAAGGTTCCGACCCAGGCATCCTCGAGATTTACAAAACGATGCAATCGGCCGACGCCGGCGAAAAAATTTCCAAGATCGAACTGATCGATTTTACTGCGGAAGAGATGAAAAAGGTGGCAATGCCAAAGGATTCGCCCATGGGCGGCAAGGTGTGCTTCCCGCTCAAGCCGATCAAAAGACTAATGATCACCATCGATAAGAGAGAGACCAAAGGCATGTCGAGCACGAGCGGAAATTTCATCGCCGAGAAGGACGGCAAGTTTGTGATCCCAGTGCCCGGACCGTGTAAATAATTGCGAAGGCCGCCGACGGTCCAAAATTGTTGAGTGGATCCCTATGAGCCTGCCCTGAGCATAGTCGAATGGGTTCGGAGTAGCGCGTTGGCGTGGGCGGGTCGCTCATCTTAGTCGCTCCATTCCGCCGCGTGGAGCGCAGCGATTTACGCGGTCAGCGTGTCGGTTCTCCGTTTTCAGAGCCAGTCAAGATTTGATGCCTGACCCCCAATTTCTCCCACTTGCTTTGTCTGATCTTAAGGCGAGAGCGAGACGGAACTTGCTCTTTGGAGCGGTTTCGAACAAAGTGCGCAAGCATTCATGGCGACAGATGAACAGGACGTGAGAGAACTGCCGGCATACGGGATAGCCGAAGCCGCGCATTACCTTCTCGTTCCGCGCGCGACCTTGCGTTCATGGGTCGCCGGCATGTCGTATGGCACCGGTTCCAACAGAAAACTTTTTAAGCCGGTGATTCGTCCGGCAGGAACGTCCCCTGTCGTCCTTTCGTTTTTTAATTTAATTGAATCACATGTGCTCGCAGCAATCCGACGAAAGCATCGTGTCGAGATGCCGGCCGTACGGAGAGCAATCGACTTCATCAAAAACAAAATTGGGTCACCGCATCCGCTCGCAGATCACAAATTCGAAACCAACGGTGTCGATCTATTCATCGAACACTTGGGGCGATTCATATCCGTTTCCGAAGGTGGGCAGATCGCCGTGCGCGAGCTTTTGGAAGCACATCTGAAAAGAATTGAGCGTGACGATCACGGAATACCGATTCGACTTTATCCGTTTACGCGTGTCGGTGAAACCGATCAGCCGAAGAACATCGTGATCGATCCGTTCGTTTCCTTTGGCAAAGCCGTTATCACTGGCACTGGAGTGAGCACGGACATCGTTGCCGAGCGCTTCAAAGCCGGTGAATCCGCGGATGAGCTGGCTCACGACTACGGCTGTGCGCGGGAAAAGATTGAAGAAGCGATCCGTTGCGAACTCAGCCTCGCCGAAGCCGCCTGAAGAACTCACTTTCTTTCTCGATCGCCAGCTTGGTCGTTACAAGATGGCGGGCGCGCTGCGCAAAGCTGGACTAAACGTCGAGATCCACGACGACCATTTTGCGGCCGATGCGAAAGACGAAGAATGGCTGACCGTCGCAGGACAGAAGCAATGGATCGTCATTACGCGCGACGAACGCATCCGCTACCGCGCGGCGGCGAAGCAGGCAATCAGACGCGCAAAGGTTCGTGCGTTCTTTCTAACAGCGCAGGGTGATCTCCGCGCGGAGATGCTCGCCGATAATTTCCTGAAAGCGCTCCCGAAAGTCCAACGGACAGTGGATCAGGAAAAGCCGCCGTTCATCGCAAAGATTTCGCGCGGCGGAGGGGTCACCGTCCTCGAATTCTGATCTCTGACCTCTGACCTCTGACCTCTACGGTTCGCCGGGCGCGAACGAGGCGTGCCGTAGGCTGAGCGCGATTATTGATTATCAGGTCCGGCGAGCATAACGTTATAGCGTGACAGCTCAGCAGATCATCGAGGAGATCAAACGTCTCGATCCCAAAGAGCAATTGGGCGTGATCCGTTTTGCTTACCAACTCGATGCCGAGCGGAAGCTGAGCGGAGCCGAACTGTCAAACCTCGCTGCGCGCATGACCGAGACCGATGATGTTGTTGAAGCTGCGCGGATCCGCGAGGCGATAGTTCGCGGTTTCTACGGGGCGAAAAAATCGAATGCCTAAAATCCGGCGACAAAAGATCCTCGCTCGGGAAGTCTCCTGCTCGCGAATGGAGCGAATGGGATGAGAGACATAGAAGGTAAAGTTGCGAGGGAAGCAATGAGTGAGTGTGGGCAACGAGCGAGTTTCAAATATCCGCCGATCAACTCGGATCGTTCGCCGACTGGCTCGACAGCGAACCGGAAGTGCCGAGTGAAAGATGGTTCAAACGTTTTCCAGGAATGATCGTCTGCGGCGAAGCCGAATTGGTAAAAACGTTCCTGACTTCGGGTCAGTCGCCTATAGGAACGGAGCTGATTTGAAAAGGCCCGCGCGCCAGTTCCGCAATTCTTAACTCTGACCTTCGCCCCGGCGAATCCGTCCATCGGCGGATCTGACTTCCGACTCTAATCGCGTGAGCGAAGCTTTTACGCGATCAGCTTCAGCGTCTTCCTCTGCCCTGCGCGCATCGGACGCCCCCGATTTAGTTTACCCGCTGGGCGTTGCGCTCTCCGACGGAGTCTACCCGATCTCTGACATTGCTCCGACAGCCGCCAGCTTTTCGATCGCTCTTCATTGTCCGTTGTCCGTGGTCGTAACAGCGTTTCAGTTCTAAACCGCGTTGAGCTCCGATTTACGTGGCCATCGTCCTGTCTCGTAGTCCCCCTTTTTCCTGCTCCCCGTGACCACCCCAAACGCATCCGCCAGATCTTTGCCGAAAGCGACGACGCCGCCTTCGTGCCCCGCCATCACAAAAATCTTTCTGCTTTTCACATCGGTCATCTTGAAAAGACGCCGCACTTCGCCTGCCATCGCGGGCGTTCCGTACTCAACCCCTCGTCCGGTCGTCGGAACCTGATCGAGCAGCGCGGCCCACAGCTCGAGATCGTGGCCATGAATAGCCGCTGCTGCGTTCGGGTCGGATTCGTAAACCGCTGCGTGGGTTAACGATTCGGACGAGGCGATCGTGGAACCCTCACACCGCAGCCAGTTTCTTCCGAAATCGAAGGCTGTAACCTTTGCGCAATGTTCGAGCTTCAGCTCTTCCATGCCGCCAGTGCCCGAGCCTGTAATATAAAAGCTGTTAGTTTCACCGTCCCTGACGCTCAGGTTTCCGAAACCGATACCGTTTGAATCCACGCCCATGAGTCCAAGATCGATCAACCTGCGCCGAACGCGGTTGAGTTCATCAAATCCTGCGAACCGCGTGAGCTTTGCTTTTACGCGGTCGCACGTGAATTTTACCGAACCGGTCTCGCTCATCATGACGGCGCGTGCTCGGGGAAAAGCGCGAGAATACTCTTCTCGTCCGCGTCGCAGACCCCTCGCTCGGTAATTAATCCGGTCACGAGACGTCTCGGCGTGACATCAAAACCGTAATTTACCGCCGGGCTGTCGGACGGCGTCACCCGCACTTCGACCTGTTTGCCGTCGAACCAGCCGTCCGCGTTTTTTATCTCGTCAGGCTCACGCTCCTCGATCGGGATCTCGGATACTCCGTCGCGCATTTTCCAGTCGAATGAAGACGACGGAAGAGCGGCATAAAAGGGGATTTTATTATCCGTTGCCGCCAGCGCCTTGAGATATGTGCCGATCTTATTCGCCACGTCGCCCGTGAAAGTCGTGCGGTCCGTTCCGACAATTACCAGGTCAACTTTACCGTTTTGCATCAAATGCCCACCGGCATTGTCGGCAATCACGGTATGGGGCACGCCATGTTCGCCAAGTTCCCAGGCGGTAAGCTTGGATCCCTGGCTCCTGGGTCTGGTTTCACTCACCCAGACGTGAACCGGAATACCGCGGTCGTGCGCCGCGTAGATCGGCGCCGTGGCCGAACCGTAATCGACAAACGCGAGCCAACCCGCGTTACAGTGCGTAAGCACGTTCACCGGTTGCCCGGCTTTTTGCCTGGCGATTTGCTCAATGAGACGCAGCCCGTGTTGTCCGATCATCCGGCAATGTTCCGCGTCTTCATCAGCGATTTGTCTGGCGGTGTTGCGCGCAATGGCAATTTTTTCTGTCGGGGCCCGTCCCCCGCCAATGTTCTTTAACTGACGCTCGATCGCCCATGCGAGATTGACCGCGGTCGGCCGGGTCGCGGTTAGCTTTGCCGCCGCCTGCGCGAGATACTTATCGAAGTCAGCGACAGAATCTCCCCTGTAGGGGAAGCTGCTAGCTTCCCGTCTTCGCACAACATCGCCCTGCGCCGCCGCGGCTTCGAGCGTCGCGAGATACATCCCGTAACCAGCGCTCGCGCCGATCAATCCCGCTCCGCGCACATGCATCTCCCGGATAGCGGTCGCCATCTGGTCGACCGTCGTGACTTGTTCGATCACGAACTGGTGCGGCAAAAATCGTTGATCGATCATCTCAACCACGCGGTCGTCGGATTCCTTGAGCCAGATCGTTCGAAAATGCTTTCCTCGTACCTTCACAAGCTTTTAAGGATTATCAGCGATGTATCGCTCGTTGTAAGCCGCGTGCTCGCGAAAGCATTCGGAGTTTACGCGGTTTTCCCCCAAAAGCCGCGTGGAGCGCAGCGATTTACGCGGTCAGGTTCGCGAAACCGGGCGTGGCGAAGCTTTACGCGTTTCAGTGTTTTCAAAGATCCCCCTCTCCCAACTCCCATCTCCAAGCTCCGATCTCCCTGCTCTCAGGGATGTTTAGAATTGACCCCGCCTTTCTAACCTGATTTCACGCCAACATCAGACGGAACGGGTTCTGAGCTGCCCCACGGGAACTGTTTGCGCACCGCCTTGAAACGGTAACGCTTTCTGATGGGTTCAGGTGCAACGGAGCCGACAAACTCCCATCGCTCTGTATCCTCTGTATGGTCACGTGTCGACAATGCCGTGCGCAAGATCTGAACAGATTCTCGCAAATGCCGATGAGCCGATGAGCCGGCCGCAATTCAGAGTGACGATAAAGGAAGGACCAAAAACAATGAGCAAGAATCCTCTGAGCAAAGGCATTTTAACTGAGAACGGGTGCGGCATCGGCACGGTAACTCTAGAGATGGTTGAGAGTCGTGCCCGTGAATTGGCCGCGATCGCGGGCCGTGTTCCCGGGCAAGCGTCCGAGGTTGACTATGAACAAGCCCAACGTGAGCTAACCGGCGGATCGGATGTCGATATTGAAGAAGAGTTTTTTGAATCGGTGCCCGAATCGGAACGCTGGGATCCCGTGCCAGGCTCGATTGGACGCCGCGCGCGGGAGTCGTTTGGCGAAGACGAGGATAGCGAAGGGCGGAGCGAGAGTGCCCAGCTTTTCGAAGAAGGAATCAAAGAAGCGGAGCACGATCAGATGCTCCAGGCAGCTCTGGCAGTTCGGGAAAGGGACTAACGGGGCCCGGGGGTCAGCGAAGCGACAGTCAAGATCGGGTAAACAAATTTGGCCGGCTAGCGCCAGGGAGCGTGAAAACTGAAAAGCTTTTTAGAGACAACAGGACAACGGACAACTGACCACGAGAGGACGGAAGTCAGCCCCGAAAGCATTCGGGGGCGTCCGTTGGCGGCAGGTCAGAGGTCAGGAGGACAGGAGGTCAGAACGGAGGCGGCAAGACGGATGCGGACAACTGACTGCGGACGAATAGCAGATTTCAGACGTTATCAGATTTTGGATTTGAATTCACAGGACCCGGTGAAATGCATGTTAAGTCTGAAACTCCGAAAGGCTGACCGTACAGGGATTATCCGGAGGTCAAAACCCGATTCTCGGCCGCGGCGGATCAGGCGGCAGAGGAGGAGGACAGATAGGGCAGATTTCGAATATCGGAGGTCAGAAGTACAGAGGGCGGAGGACGGACGCGGCCATCAGACCCCTACTCGGTGAAGGCATAGGGCCGGTAAGCGGTGCCTCTGTGCTTGGCTGAACTCATCGCAGTTTGCGATGAGTCCTTGGGTTTTGACATCGCAATCTGCGATTTCAAGGAGTCGAATTCTTCACGCGTAAGCTGAAACATGAAGTCCGGCGGGAAACGGTGGCGATTGCGTTTTATCGCCTCATTGAAGCGGAAAGTAGGAACGCCATAAATTTTTGCCAGGTCGCGATCTAGCATCACACGAATACCGCTGGATTGTACGAATCATTCCATCAATCTGCTCTATCGGAATGGGCGATTTGGGTTTCTTCGGCATTGGCGAGAAAGATTATTCAGAAAACACTCTCTCGCTGAGAAGTCGGAAGAAAAGTCAGAAGGAAAAAGGGGAAAGAAGGCGAAGCCTTCTAGTGACGTGTGACAAGTGACAGGTGACGAGGGGCTATTCAGAACGTTTGCAGCCTATCAGAGCGCCGTATTCGGTGAAAGCGTAAGGATGTGATCGGCGGCCGCCGTGGGAACTTGAGGTCGCAATTTGCGACTTCAAGATTGAACGGGATTTGGAACCGATTCAGCCATTGAGGTCGCAATTTGCGATCTTAAAGCAACTGCTTCTTTCGCGGTGAGCTGAAACATAAAATCGGCCGGAAACCGATCCAGATTCCGTTTTACTTGCTCGTTTAGCCGCTTGGTCGAGACACCGTAGATTGCTGCGAGATCGCTATCCAGCATCACACGAACGTCGCGAATAGTCCGGATCATTGAATCGATTTGATCCTTCGAAACCGCCACAGTTTTCTTGGAGGACGCCATTTGTGCGGCAAGATCCTAACTGAAACGCTGAAATGCTGACAAACTGAAAAGTCTGCGAGCGAAGCGGAGACGACCCCGAAAGATTTCGGGGCTGGAGAGCATGGCGACGCCTTGCTCGGTGAATGCGACTGGTAGCGAATCGGCGCGGCGATACTTCTGGGATGTGGTCACAATCTGTGACCACATAGTCGGGCGTGTTCTCGAGGTGGTCACAATTTGTACAGGTGCCGGATTCAGACTACGGACCACGGACAACTGACTACGGGCGATGGAAGGCGGAGCACAGAGGACAGCCGCCTTCATTGATTACTCCGAAAGCGTTCGCGAGCGGGCGGCGCGACAAGCACAGGATAATCAAAAGTTCGGTTCCATTCGAGCTGAATGCCAAAAATCCATCACTTCGATCAGGCGGTTTTCGCGGTGCACGCGATAGTAGATAAAATAAGGATCGCACCGCAGGCGCCGGACATTCTTGCGCTTACGGTAGGGCGTTCCTAATTCTGGGAATTCCGAAAGCAATTCGGCACGGTCGAGCAGATGCATTGCAAAGCTGCTGGCAGTTGCGGGGTCGTCAGCGGCGATGTACCGAACGATGTCCTCGAGTCGCGCGATTGCGGTAGGCGCGAAAACTACTTTGTAAGCCATTGCCCCACCATCTCGCGAACTCGCTCGACGGGGACACCGCGGCCTGCATCAAGCTCGGTAGCTGCTCTATCAAGCGAAGTGAGTAAAGCTGCTTCTTCTCTCTCAGACATCCGGGGTTGGTCCTGCGATCGAAGCCACGCGGCAAGAGCAGATCGTTCCTTGGCCGGCAATTTGTCGATCGCCTCTTGAATCTCGGTGATCGTGCTCACATTGACATTATTGCAGGGTTCCTTGGCCAAAGCAATCAAGTCGGCGATTCGTGGAAAGCTTCGCCACGTGCCGGGGAAAACGGAAGTCAGCCCCGAAAGCATTCGGGGGCGTCCGTTGGCGGCAGGTCAGCCGCCTTCATTGAAATTACTCCGAAAGCGTTCGCGAGCGGGCGGCGTGCCAGGGAGGGCGAGGATCAGATGTAGAGATCAGAAGTAGCGGTCAGCGATCAGAGGTGGAAGAAAAAGATGAAAAAGGAATCTGAGACGGGCTATGACGACGGAGGACGGACAACATGACTAGGTCGTACGACCAACGGCACGCTCGCGGGTAGACGTTCTAACGTCACGGCAGGCATTTTGCAAAACAGAGAACTGATTTTGCATCCAGGATTCGATCCCAACGAGCTTTCTACCGCGGCAATGTAGAGCGCAACTCCTCGGACAAGCGGACGGAGCGGCATTCGTGCTTGCCGTCGAGCAATCGAATGTAGAGGGCATCAATCTCGGGATCGTAGCTGATCTACATGGCAACCTCTTACGAAAGTAGAATGTATAAACGGTAATGACAACGATACGTCAGTCTCTACTAGATCACGGGCGCAACCTGTATAATCGGGTAATGTTTGCCTGCATTTGCGATTGAAAGCCAAATTATGGCGGCACATATCGCGTCAGCGAGTCGCCGGCTCTCGCGAACCCTTTAGCACTGCTTCTACCACTTCAGCGGTGGTCGCGCCGCGCTGGATCGCTAGTTCCTGTGCGTGTCTGGAAAGACGAATACGTTTCACAAGTCAGACGGAAGGTTGCGCGCTTCAGATGCACTTGTCGATCTTGGGCGAACGCCGGTGATGGGAAATCAGAAGGTGTTTTTTTAAAGCCGAAAGCTGATCGCGTAAAAGCTTCGCTCACGCGATTAGAGTCGGAGGTCGCTTTTTTTCGTTCCTAATTTTTACTTCTATTGGTGACGAAACTCTAGCTTGGACGAAGGGTTCAAATAGATAGAAAATCATCCCGAGGTGCTTTATGAATTCCAACTTTCGTTGGTTAGCGGTCGCTGCGCTCATCGCGCCTGCCTTTCTGCCGATACGAGCCAGCGCGGTCCATGCTAGCGGTAATAGAGTGACTTCCGTTCAAGGCGCGCGCGCGCCGGCCAGAAACGTCACCCCTCCGTCGTTGCATGGTTCATTGATGCGATCTGTTAACCACCAGCATTCTATGCCTGCGGTGCAAAACTTTAATGGTGCCGGCGGTTGGCGATGGGGCAGCGGCGTTCGGCCGCCGCAACGCTTCGATGGGTGTAATTTGGGATATGATCGGCCGGCCGCCGCATCGGGAACGATTGAATGAACATTCGCGACTCGCGAATTGCAACGGCAATTCCGCGTCTCAGGGCCGCGCACACCAACAGTTGACGCAGGCCACATCCTAACCGCGTCTCGGGAGTGGGCGCACCACGTGTTTACCCACCGCTCGGGCAGTGGCCTCGGTTGGGACCAGACTCCTTGTGGCACGGTCATCTTTGTCATTTTGCGCACACGTATGGATCGTTAGACGTCGGATTTTATCCGTGGTGATATTACCGATTCTTACGACTACGGCTACGCCCCGGACAGCTCGATTGCAACGACACGATACCCGCCGACCCATCCCGCTACAGTTACGCTCTGTTGGAACACCTACTACAACGCGGCAAACGACGGCGGTGATTACGACCAGGGCCATACGAGACCGAGGCGACAGCCACGTGCTGAAAACGACAACCAAAACGACGATTCTTCACCCGCGGACAGGGACATTGCTGCCGAAACGGTGTCAGCGGCACAGACGAGTTGGCGCGAGAAGGATATTACCATGGACCGATCGATGGCGATCTTAGTCAAGACGACGCATCCGCAGCGGTCAGCCGGATTTACAGAAAGACAGCCGGGTAATGTGATCGGTTACCGCAGTCGCGAGACACGTAACGCTCTCGATTGGAGCGAGAGATCGAGACAGTAGAAAACCGCTGCGATGCGGCATCGATATCCAGGGAACGCTTTCGCTCGAACTGCGGGAGCGTAATTGAGCAAGGAATGATCGCGTAACCACCTTCGCCAAGCCGCCTATCATTGAAACTTCGCCGACAGCTCAATGCTATGGAGTGACCTGCCTTCGTGCGACGCGACGGCACGGCGAGCAAGATGCCGTGGCAGGCGGGTGACGATGGCAGAGGGCGGTTCTACGGGATGAAAACCGATCTGTTTTTTCGCCGGAGCCGGCGGAGCGATCAGTTCTCTTATGGTTGCGAAAACTTCGGCGAATTGACTCGCGCTCTCCCGAGACGCTCGGTCGCCTCACCAGTCGACCAGAATTTCACGCCTCCCGAAAATTATCCCGCCGACTTTAATTAACCGTTATCGCCACGGCCGGGGAGGGGATGCCGTTAGCCACGACCTGGAGGAAACTGCTTCCGATCTCCGTTCCCGCAGGGACATCGAAGTTAGTAGAAACCTTGGTATTGCCAGTGGCGACAGCCATGGTGCTATGGTTGTGCGTTCTGGCGTAGAAAACGTGACCACTGGATTGATTCGTGATCCGCACCAAGGGGTAGTTCGTCGCGGTTTCTAACTCGTCACCAAACGCGGCCGCTTGCGACAAGCCATTGAATTGCGTGCCGAAGATTTGGTAAGTGGAACCGCGCGTCACATTCACTGGATAAACGGTGATAGTCGGAGCCCACGAAGGCAAATATGTTGTGTTCGAGGGAGTGTAGAGCCTGACGGTACTCCCATTGGCGACGATTACCTGACCAGTAGGCAGCACGAGCAAAGAACCCGAAGCACTCAGTGTAGGGGTAAAGTTTACGCCATTGAACTCATAAAGCCTTCCGGTATTGCCTAATACCAACACGTTGCCATTCGGCAGCAGAACGGCAAAGGAATCGCCGGCGTTATCGCCATTGGGGAAGTCGGGGCCGGGAGTCCAGGTGCCGGGATCGGTGGGATGTGCCCCCGGAGTATAGACAGCGGTGTGTCCCGGACCAGCGGTGGAGTTGGAGCCGGTGGCAAAGACTGTGCCGTTGGGACGGAGAACGGCAGGTCCGATCTCGCCCGGCGGGTAATAACAATACTGGCCGTTGGGTCCATAAGGCAGGCAGCCCTGAACGTCTGTAGGCGAGTGCAAGTCCACAATTGTGCTCCCTGCGCTTACCCATGACTGGTTCGTAAAGGAACTAGCTGTAGCATAGATCAACTTCTCGGAGTGCGGAGCGTCGTGCACATCGCAGGTCAAAATCGTACCGTCGGGCAGAAGCGTCCAGCCTTCTTCGGCGTTGAAATCGCTCTTGCCCTGGGGGCCTGTGATACTCGAACCCACCGGCGTCCAGGTGAGCGTGGCGGGATCTAACACTGCCACACGCTTATCAAGCTTATTTCCAATCAAAAACCTCCCATTCGGGAGCACAGCGGATGGTGAGTCTCCGATAAAATCCCAGCCAGTCGGGGGCGGTAGCGAGGTCCATGTATTTGCTACGGGATTGTAAATCGCGCCCAGGTTGGTAAGCGTAAAATTGTTGAAATTGTATTCGCCGCCAACAATCACCACCCGGCCATCGGCCAGAACAGACGAAGCAAAATCATCGGGCGAGTATCCGGAGGGAAGGCTGGCGAGCTGTGACCAGGTTCCGTTAAGGTAGCTTCCGGAGATGTCGGGTGTCAGCTTCGACCAAGTGGCCGAATTGTTGCCTTGGAACATCACAGTGCCATCGGTCAATAAAAAACCCAGATAGGCGCCATTCGGGGGTTGGTGGACGAGATTCTGAAGCGTTTGGGCGAGCGAGACCCCGCTGAACGCAAGCAGAACTACAGTTACGGCAAGCGATAATTTCCTTAGCATAATAACCCTTTTCCCTAGTTTTTTACTCTTGATGAGTGGTACGGCGTCAAAGCATCACTGTCGGTCGTGAGACATCGGAATTGTCACGGAATCAAGGCGTCGGTAGCGCAGATTGGTTCCTTCGGTAACCGCATGTCAAGTCAATACTCAAGCGCTCGACGCGCAACGTAAAGTTCGCGCCCTACAGACCACGCGGTTTCCCAAACCGCGGCACCGGCTTCCCTAGAGCGACTCACGTCTTCGCGCTCCCGCACTCCCGCCGTAAAGTTCGCTCCCAGCGAACTGTCACTTAGAAATTCGGCGATTGGTTTGGTCGGTTCGAGGTGGGCGCAGAGGAAGTCAGAAGTCAGCTCCGAAAGCTTTCGCGAGCTTCGTCCGTTGGCGAAGAGGTCAGCCGCCTTCACTGATTACTCCGAAAGCGTTCGCGAGCGGGCGGCGTGCCAGGGAAGTCAGGACGGATGCGGACCACGGACCACTGACTACGGAGAACGGAGGACGGACGACCGAGGACAGCCCCGAAATAATCGGGGGCGTCCGATGGCAGCAGGTCAGTCCGGCTCGGACCGTCCAATATCGAATGACGGAAGAGGTCGAAGCGGATAGATTAGCCGCATGCCGAAGTACTGGTTGATCAGCGACCGTAATAACGGCGGAGTCGGCGGCGGTATGAACAATGCCGGGCTCACTTATTGGGTGAGCGATGGTGGCGATCTCACTCACATCGCCAACTGGCAAAAAGTGTCGGCGGCCAATTTTCAATCATTACTTGCCGATGCGGCAGATCAATTCCCGGACAACGTTCCAAACGAGGAGCAAAGTCACGTGACGATTCTGGCGCACGGCTTCAACGTTAATTTTCAACACGCCACAGGTTTCTATCAAAAAATCTCCGACAGTCTCTTCCAAGGCGACAACAGCCTGAGCGGTCTGTGTGTTCTTTACGATTGGCCGTCGCTCGGAAGCGTTGTCGGTTACGAGCCGGATCGCGCGCATGCTCGCGCCTGCGCCGCAGATTTAGCCGACGTTCTTTCAACGCTCTTCGATTATATGGTGAAAAAACAAAACGCGGCCATGAAGAATCCGGCCAATGCCTGCAAGGCAAAGGTATCGATGATCGCTCACAGCATGGGTAATTATGTTTTACAAAAAGCGATGGCCTCGGCCTGGACGCGCAAGAATCAACCGTTGCTGGCCAGCCTGCTCAATCAGTTGGTGATGGTGGCCGCAGATGTGGACAACGATCTTTTCGATGCCGGCGCGCCGGACAATAACGATGGAGCAGCGGTCGCAAATCTGACGTATCGAATCACCGCGCTCTACAGCGGAAAGGATTCTGTCCTCGGCATGTCAGCGGGCTTAAAGCATTTCGGGACCCGACGTCTTGGCCGGGCCGGTCTGGCCCATCGTCCACCGTTGGTGACCCAATTGCCTGCGACCGACAACGTCTGGGACGTCGATTGTTCCAGCTTTTTTGCACCGAATCTTAGTGGCGAGGCGATTCATGGCGCGTATTTCGATGCCCCGGGCGTCATTGAACTCATGCGCAAGATTCTTCGCGGGATCGATCGCCGCGTTTTACAAACGACCGGCGTAACGGTGGGCACGGCCGACCCGAGATTTGCGACGAACTAAAGAAAACGCTGGCGGCCCGTCCCGAAGTGACAGTCAAGATCGGGTAGCACTCCGTCGCGGACTGTTGAGGATCTTCGCAGCCATCAGAGCGCCATGCTCGGTAAAAGCATAGGGAAGAGTGCGCCGACCACCGCGCCCGGGTTTTGACATCGCAATTTGCGATGTCAAAGAATCGAACTCTTCGCGCGTAAGCTGAAACATGAAATCCGCCGGGAAACGGCGTGCCAGGGAGGGGTGGGGATTAGATGTCATATCCGCCGTTGGACGGATTCGCCGTGGCGAAAGTCAGATGTCAGGTGACGAGAGGGGCAAACTCAGACGAAAGATTCCATCTTTGGTTTAGGACGCGCACGATAATGCCCGGGGCGTTCTTTCACATGAAATCCGATCTGTTTCGCCGGCGGCTCAGGTTGCGGCGGTGGGTCGATAATGTCCATGATGCGCTGGAGAATCGTAACAATGGCCGCGTCGTGAACGTCGAGACGCTCCTTGAGTTCTTTTTCCAAGTCGGCCAGCTTCCGCGCGAGGTCGCGGTTATCAGTCAAGACCCGCCGCATGGCGATAAACGCCCGCACCACAAACACGCTCAATCGAGCCGCTTGAACGCTGTTGAGAACGTTTGCTGCCATAATCGCGCCGTGCTCAGTGAAAACCCATGGCAAGTACTTGCGATGCATGCCGCGACCGGTCTTTAAGGTGCCAATTTGGTACCTTAAGGCATGATCTTTGCCGCTCGAACTTGAGGTGCCAATTTGGTACCTCAAGTTTTTCCATTCATCCTCGGAGATTCGAAACACGAAATCTTTCGGGAAGCGATCGCGATTGCGTTTCACTGCGCGATTCAGCGCTTTGGTCTCAACCCCATAGATCGTGGCGAGATCAGAATCGAGCATGACACGCTCGCCCCGAACTTCGTAGATGAGCCTGGCGAGTCGTTCTACCGTTACTGCGAGTTGCTTGTCCGTTCCTGCCATCGCCCGATCCTAGCGGGAACTTTCTGGGAAGGGAAGCGCCGAAGGCGCCAGGGTAGAGGGCAAGATCAGACGTCGGAGGTCAGAGATCAGACGTCAGATGTCGGATTCAGACTACGGACTACGGACCACGGACAACTGACTGCGGACGATGGCAGAAGTCAGAGATCAGATCCGCCGTTGGACGGATTCGCCGTGGCGAATTTCGGAGGTCAGAAGTCAGCCCCGAAATAATCGGGGGCGTCCGATGGCAGCAGGTCAGAGGTCAGAGGACTGATTTCAGATTTTCAGATTTTACGCTCCCTGGCGCTAGCCGGCCAAATTTGTTTACCCGATCTTAGTTGTCGCTTCGCGACGGGCCGCCAGCTTTTCGATCGTCTCGTGGTCAGTTGTCCGTTGTCCTGTTGCCTGTAAAACGCTTTTCAGCTTTCAGAGGTGGCAGATGAATTGCTCCGTCCAAGTGCGATGAACATCACCCTCAAGACAAAGATCCAGGTTAACGGACAAGAATACGCCAGTCCTGATGCGCTGCCTCCTGAAATACGGGCGGCCTACGAACGGACGCTGGCCAGTGCCGCCGGTCCAACTGCAAACCGAGAGGTTAAGACATATTTGAGCATAAATGGTCAGCGGTTTTCGTCTGCTGACGAAATACCGGCGGCCGAGAAAAAGCTTTACGATGATGCAATGCAGTTGATCCGAGACAGCAAGGAGATGAAAACGGCGACGGCCACGACGACGGAGTCCCCCTCCCCCACCACGACCACAGCGCAATCGGAAACTGACACCGGATTGCTAACGAAAGGACAGATCCAATTAATTATCTTCGTGACCGGACTGTTACTGGCAGTGGCGCTGATGGTAGTCCTGCGACGTTAGAAGACAGCCCCGAAATAATCGGGGGCGTCCGATGGCAGCAGGTCAGCTCCGAAAGCTTTCGCGAGCTTCGTCCGTTGGCGAAGAGGTCAGCCGCCTTCGTTGAAACGCGTCGCTACCCTTGGACCATCGCGCCCAGCATCACCACGACGAAACCAGCCGCCACGGCGATCGCCACTTTTGTTTCAATAGATAAAGTTGTCATTTTTCGCTTCAATTATGGTGGCAACCTCCGTCGCCCCCTTTTTTTTCTTTTACGTTTCTTACATCACTTCGAATTTCCGCCTGCTCGTGGATGCCAGGCGCAGCGTAGGGGTCTTCGAGGGAAGCAGAAGGCGGACCAAGACTACCGACTACGGACCACGGACACGGACTACGGACGATGGCAGAGGACAGAGGTCAGAAGCACAGCGGCCGGGAGCGAGGAGCGGGGAGCAAAGAGCAAGCTCATCTTCTTCGGGAGTTCTTGAGCAGTTTGCGAAGCCGGCGAGTGGTCTCGGCACGATTAATTTTACTCGACGCCACTTCGACAACGAACTGTTCCCAGTCGTCGATCGCCAATTTCCTGTCCGGTAAAAGACCGTTCTCCTCCAAGAAGACGAGACTCGCGGCGAGCGCGGTCCGTTTGTTGCCATCAACGAACGCGTGGTTTTTACAAATGTAAAAAAGATATGCCGCTGCGATCTCGATTGGATCGGATATGAGGGGTTGGCCCATCATCGATGCCTGCGGCGCGGCCACGGCTGACTCGAGCAATGTCTCATCCCGAATTCCAGCCGCGCCGCCATGAGCCGCGAGCACTTCGCCATGAATCGCTTTGACGGCCGCGACCGTCAGATGCTTGAGTGACTTGCTCAAGACAAACGCTTAAAAAGCGCGGCGTTCTTTTTGATCAAGCGCTTCGCCGTTTTGGCCGCGGTCTCCGCGTCAATCATGGGATGGATCGGCGTCAAAACAATTGAGCCGCCAGGGTGAACAGTGACGTTCACTTTGTCTCCCACTTTAACGCGGGCGAGGTCCATCAAAGCGGTATCGAAGATGATCCCCTGAGAGTTTCCGACTTTGGTGATGGTCTTGGTCATCGCGTAATACTATGTTTTACAGCAGGCGGCTGTCAAATTAAGTCAGAGGGCGGCCGCCTTCACTGATTACTCCGAAAGCGTTCGCGAGCGGGCGGCGTGCCAGGGAGGACTGAGGATCAGAGGTCAGACGACGGAGGACGGAGGACAGAAGTCAGAAGTCAGAAGTCAGAGGTCAGAAGTCAGAGATCGGATGTCAGATGTCAGAGATCGGAGTTCGGAGGACGAGACCTAGAAAACGCTCAACGTCCAACGTCCAACGTCGAATATCGAAGTAAAGAGGTCTGAGGTCAGGAGCCGAAATTGTGCTTGTCAAAAGGCGCGGCTGGAAAGTAGAACCGGGGCATGGGTTTAATTCTACTTATCATTCTGATTCTGTTGCTGATCGGCGCCTTCCCGACCCGTGGTTATGGATTTGGCTACGGTTCGCATGGCCTCCTCGGCACCATTATTATCATTGTTCTAGTTCTCTGGTTGCTCGGGCGGCTCTAGGCCAGGCGGAGGACAGAGATCAGAAGTCAGAAGTCAGACGACGGAGGACAGCCGCCTTCACTGATTACTCCGAAAGCGTTCGCGAGCGGGCGGGGCGCCAGGGAAGACGGAGGACAGGCGCTGTCGTTGAATCTCGCAATTCACGCGACAGTGTCGCGTAAATTGATTCCAGCGGGTAACTGAGAAAAAAAGAAGGAAATCGCTGGAGATTATCCACCCCAAAACCGCGTCCGAATTTTGAACTCAGGTCGGCGGAAAGTTGGGCGAGAAGTTGTTCGCCGTATCCCGCGCACTCTTCACCGCGTTGTTCAAATTCAACGAGGCGGCGCCCAATCTCCCAATAGGTCGCAAGCTGAATTTGGGGCAGTGCCAGAACAAGAAGCGCCCGCTATTGATTCCACCATTTCGACAGGCGCTGCCGGGGAACGGATGGAATTGCTTCGCCGGCTTCGGAATAATGAGAGGTGTCGTTAAACAGGGTCAGTCGCGCCCGGCTGGCGTCGCGAAAATCGACAATGTTCAGCGCGGCCGGTTTTTGGTCGAGATTATCCCGATAACGGCGCGGATCGAATCCGAGGAGCGAGCTGAGCAACAGCCGGATGGTCGCTTTGTGAGAAACGACCAGGATGTTTTCGCCGGGATGGTGGCGGACGAGATCGATTAACACGGGCAACGCGCGCGCCGTTACGGCCAGGCCGCTCTCGCCATCTAATGGAGCAAATGTGTACGGATCCTTTTCCCATTCGGCGCATTCTTTGGGAAATTTTTCTTCTACTTCGCGCCGGGTCATCTGTTCCCAGTGGCCGTGCGAAATTTCGCGCAGGCCATTGCGAGTTTGCACGCCGAGGTTGTGCGGCGCGGCCAGAATCTGCGCCGTTTCCATCGTGCGTCCGAGCGGCGATGCGTAAACAGCGGCGACTTTTTCGCGACTCAGTCGTTGTGCCAGATGGCGCGCTTGTTCGCGGCCTTCATCGGAAAGAGCCACATCGGTCGCGCCGGCAAATCTATCTTCGGCGCTCAGCACGGTCGCGCCGTGCCGGACGATGAAAGCGCGTGTGACAAGTGCCGCCATACGATTTGGTCATGACGCAAATCTCGTTGAAACGCAAGGTGGATCGAGCAGTCCCTTGCTCGATGGCAACCAAACCGGCGAAGCCGCAAAAATTTGACCCCGCGCTTCGACCTGGTTTGCGGCTTGCGCTGACCGGTGCGTCATCGTCCGGCGGAGCGGCCGATCCACCTAGCGCGGCGGCGCCGGCGGAAGCTTTGGCGGCAGCGCGTAAAAAATCACCGGAATCAGAGCCGACGCGGCGGCCGCGACGAACATAGCCGTCCCGTAAAGATACGTCAGCGAGTTTCCAGAGAAACGTTCCTCGACTTCCAGCTTGGCGAACACAAGCAGTGCGCCGAAGGCGATCGTTTCGAAAATCAAAAAGCGCACGAGCTTCCCCCAATGGCGTTTCGCGGGCGCATAATCAAAGCCGGTGGAATTTTTGTTTTCCTCCGAAAGTTCCTTTGGCGGAGCAACCCATTCCGGCTCCAGCTCGACCGCACCCGAATTAAACTGCGCGACCTTTTCCAACTGATCCGGAACCATCGGCATCACAGGCATAACAGGCGCGACGCGTTGTGACGGCGAGACCTCTCTCGGCTCCCCGGCATCTGCACTCAGCGTTGCCTCACTCATTGCTTCAGGTCCCCACGTTTATCACCATAAGCTTTATCCACGCCCGATCAACGGGCCGGCTCCCGCTCCCGCAGCGCTACTTGCGTCCGAAGAACGCGCCGCCGCCCAACAGTAAGGAAAGGCAGAGCACGATAAGGAGCGTCAGTTGTTTCCTGGTCAGATGTGTGCCGGGATAAAGAGCGGGCAACGTCACCCGGCCATTGTTTTGGACAAGGTCGAACTCGCTGTCGAATTCGCGTACTGGGCGGCGAGCTTTCGCCCGACCAGCTGTTCGTCCCCTGGGTTTACCCTTGCCGCTCATCGTATTTCCCTCCTTAGAGCATATCACCTGCCACCGTTTACATTTGTCCTACCGGCGAATGCGACGAATGCGACTTATGCGAGATTCGGAGTGTGGAAAACCGCGCCATTATCCATCTCGATATGGATTGCTTTTACGCCGCCATCGAGGTGCGCGATCGGCCAGCGTTGCGCGGCAAACCCGTTGCCGTCGGCGGCGCGCGCGAGCGGCGGGGCGTCCTAACGACCTGCAATTACGAGGCGCGCAAGTTCGGTGTCCACTCGGCCATGCCGACTTTCATGGCGCTGCAACGCTGCCCGCAGTTGATCGTGCTCGCGACGCGATTCGACGTTTATCGCCACGAAGCGGCGGTGATCCGCGACATTTTGCATCGGTTCACCCCGCTGATCGAGCCGCTCTCACTCGATGAAGCCTACCTGGACGTAAGCGCGCATCCTGGTGCGCCCGGCGCGCTCGCGGTCGTCATCCGGAAAGCGATCTTTCAAAAAACAAAGCTGACCGCGTCCGCCGGTATCGGCCCCAACAAATTGATCGCGAAGATCGCGAGTGAGATGAACAAGCCGAACGGGCAATTTGAGGTGACGCCGGAAGAGCTGCCCGGGTTCATGCAGCAACTGCCGGTGCGCAAAATCTGGGGCATCGGCGAAAAAGCCGAGCGCAAACTGGAAGGGCTCGGTGTGAAAACGTGCGGTGAGTTGCAACATTTCAACCGCCCGGAGCTGGTCGATCTTTTCGGCAAATTCGGGCTCGAGCTTTACGATCTCTGCCGCGGGATCGACCATCGCCCGGTCGAGCCCGATCGGCCCCGCAAATCGCTCAGCACCGAGGAAACGTTCCCGGTCGATCTTACCACGCTCCGAGAATGCGAAGAAAAACTGGACGAGCTGTTCCAAGATTTAATGGCCGATCTCGCGCAAAAGGAATCGACGCGTAACGTCGCAAAGATTTTTGTGAAACTAAAGTTTAGCGATTTTAGTCGCACGACGGCGGAGCGCGCCGGACTTGCGCCGGCGTTGCCCGAATTCCGATTACTGCTGGCCGAAGCATTCGGTCGCACGGGAAAACCAGTTCGGCTCATCGGCGTCGGTGTTCGCTTCGCGGACCCGACACCGGCGGACACGCAAATTCCTCTTCTCTGAAGCATTTTGATGAAGCGATGACTTCCACTCAGCAAAACGCGATTGCGGCCGCCGGGGGTGATGTCCGCTTTGATGAGTTGACGCGCCAACTTTACGCGACTGATGCGTCGATTTATGAAATGAAACCCGCCGGCGTAGCGTTCCCGCGCAGCGCGCAGGAAGCAAGCGCGGTAATCCGCGCCGCGGCGGATGCAGGCGTTTCGATCACACCGCGAGGCGCGGGGACCAGCCTGGTCGGTAACGCGATTGGCGATGGATTGATCGTCGAGTTCTCGCGTTACAACCGGCAAGTCAGCGATCTCAACATCGACAATCAGACTGTGTGTGCCAGTGCGGGCGTGGTGCTCGATCAACTAAACAGCTTTCTCAAGCCCCACGGATTTTGTTTCGGGCCGGATGTGGCGACCAGTTCGCGCGCAACGCTCGGCGGAATGATCGCCAATAATTCGTCCGGAGCGCGTTGTCCGATTTACGGAACAACGGCGGATCACGTCGTGTCGCTCGAGATCGTGCTGGCCGATGGCCGCGTGCAAAGGATCGGGCCAACACTCGAATCATTGCGCGGCGAACGTATGAAGATCGAGAATCTCATTCGCGCTCGCAGCGTGGAAATGGCGGAACGCTGGCCGCCAGGTTTGCGAAAACGCTGGCCGGGTTACGGGATCGAACGATTCCTGCACGCGCCAAACGATCTCACGAATATTTTCGCGGGTAGCGAAGGCACGCTGGCTGCGATTTTTTCGGCAGAACTGAAAATCTCGCGGTTGCCGCGCGAAAAAGGTCTCGGGCTAATTTTCTTCACCTCCGTCGACGAAGCAATGGAAGCGACGGTCGAACTTCTCGATCTCAAACCGGCCGCGATTGAACATATCGATCGTCCGTTGCTGGATCAAACAAAGGGGCAATTGCTCTTTCAACCGGCGCGCGATTTGATGGAGCTGGATACCCGCCCGTGCGAAGCGATCTTGCTCATCGAATTCTACGACGATGTGAGGGAACGATTGTCGATCCTGCAATCGAAAAAGCTCGGTTTGCGCACGAAAATTTTGATCGATCCGGCAGAGATGGAGCTTGCCTGGTCGGTACGCAAAGCTGGTTTATCGCTCTTGACCGGCCGAGTCGGTCCGGCCAAGCCGGTCGCATTCATTGAGGACGCCGCTGTGCGTCCCTCGCAATTGCCCGAATACGTCCACGGTTTGCAGTCGATCATGGAACCGCTCGGGCTCGAGGCCAGCTATTATGGACACGCCGCCAGCGGATTGTTGCACGTGCGTCCCGTTCTCGATCTTCACGCGCCGGGCGATCTTAAAAAATTCCGGCAGGTTGCCGATCAAACTTCCGCACTGGTTCGGCAATTCAAGGGGTCGCTCTCGGCCGAGCACGGAGTCGGCATCGCCCGCACCGAATACATGCGCGAGCAGCTGGGTGACGAATTGCTCTGGGTCATGCGCGAAATCAAGCGCACGTTCGATCCGAAGAATATTTTTAATCCCGGGAAAATTCTCGAGGTGGAGGTGAACCGCCCGGCCTTCCGTCACAGGATCGACAATTTCCTGCGCGACAATTTCACTGCGTCGATCGAGCTGCCATTTCAGCCGCGATTGGCTTTCGCGTTCAAAGATGGCTCGTTCATCGGCAATCTCGAGCAATGCAACGGCTGCGGCGGTTGCCGGAAAGAGACCGGCATTATGTGCCCGACGTTCATGGCAACCGGCGAAGAAATCATGTCCACCCGCGGCCGCGCGAACATTATCCGGCACGCCTTGGAATTTGGAGTGCGCGGACATGTCCGCGCTCTTGAAAGCGGTCCCGCAGTCGCGGAATCGCCGCACTCCAAAGATCCGTTGAAATCTGAAGAGCTGGATGCGGCGCTAAGCAATTGCCTCGGGTGCAAAGGATGCACGCCGGAATGTCCATCGAACGTGAATCTGGCGCTGCTCAAAGCTGAAATGATGCACGCGCGGCACCGGCGGGATGGTTGGCCGTTGCGTGAGCGGATATTTAGCAACGTCGATCTTCTCGGACGGCTCGCTGGTGCGGTGCCGGCGCTGGCCAATGCGATTGTTGATCTTAAACCAGTGCGAAAACTGATGGACCGAACGCTTGGCATTTCGGAAAAGCGATCGTTGCCCAGTTACGCGAACGAGCGGTTCGATCGCTGGTTTGCGACACATTGTAGCGACGGTCTGCGACCGTCGAACGGTGCTGATGGAGCGCCGCGGCAAAGGAAAGTCATACTTTGGGATGATACGTTCGTGCGCTATCACGAGCCGCAGATCGGGATCGCAGCAGTAAGAGTGTTGGAAGCGCTCGGTTTTGAAGTCGCCCTGGCGAGAAATCGGCGGTGCTGCGGCCGCCCGGCATTCAGCCAGGGCAATCTCGATAGCGCGGCCAAGGACGGGAAGCACAATATCAATCTCCTTTCATCACTCCATAATGCCAGCCCGGGTCGGACCTCCCACACTCCAATCCTCTTTCTCGAGCCGTCGTGCTGGTCGATGTTTGTGCAGGACTATCGCGAGCTGAAGATCGACAACGCGGATGACGTGGCAAAGCGCTGTTTCTTGTTCGAGAAATTTGTCGATGATCGGCTCGCTCGCGACGCAACACCGCTCCGATTTAACCATCGCCGAACGAACGTCGCGATCCATGCGCATTGCCACGTAAAATCGATTTTGCATCCGGCGTTTCTGGCCCGACTGGTCGAGCGCCTGCCCGGGCGCAAAGCCACGCTACTCGATACCGGCTGTTGCGGCATGGCCGGCGCGTTCGGCGCGCTCGCGGAGAAATACGATCTCTCTCTGAAAATTGCCCGGGATTTGATCGACAAGATCGGCCATCAGCCGCCTGGAACAGAGATCGTTGCCTCAGGCACAAGTTGCCGCCATCAGATTCTCGATCTTACGAACACGCGCCCACAGCATATGGCTGAATTGATAAACGAAGCGCTTGCCTAGGCTGTAGCCCCGACAACGTTCGGCGCTGCTCTCAGCGCACGTCACGCATCGCGAGCCGGTGCCCTCAGGAGAACGCACGCTGGAGCCTGCAACCGATGTCGGCATTCGTTTCGCCGAGATGGAAATGCGGAAGAACAGATCCCGTTGCTGTAAGAGACTGTCAAGATAGCGAAAATTTTTTGCGCGGGATTGTCGATCTTGCGTAGTTTCCTGCATGCTTCAGACGGCGCAGCGCGCGACCAAACCGAAATCGAAAAAGAAACCGACCGCGCCGGCGGTGCATGAGCGTTTTCTGGAAGCGTTTCGCTGGATGCTGCTCACCCGGACGTTCGAGGAAAAGCTGGTTAGTCTGTATCGTGGCGGGCAGATCACGGGCGGCGTTTACATCGGGAAAGGACAGGAAGCGGTCAGTGTCGCCTGTGGATTATTTTTGGAAAAAAACGACATCTTCGCGCCGTTGATTCGCGATCAAGCCGGGCGCTCGGCCTTCGGCGAACCACTGGTCGATGTTACGCGCACTTATCTCGGCTCGCGGCTCGGGCCGATGCGCGGACGCGACGGAAACATTCATCGTGGCCGGCCGCGCGATAACCAGCTCGCCATGATCAGTCATTTGGGCGCGATGGTCTCGGTTACGGTCGGTGCGCTTATGGCAAAACGGGGGCGCGGCGAAAAGAATTTTGTCGGGCTCACCTGCATCGGCGAAGGCGGGATGCAGGCCGGCGCGTTCCACGAGGGGATGAACATCGCCGCCGTCGAGCAAGTCCCGCTCGTGGTCGTGGCGACGAACAACCATTACGCCTACTCGACGCCTAACGATCGCGAGTTCGCTTGTCACGATCTGGTTGATCGCGCGCCTGGCTACGGTTTTGAAGGCTACAGTCTCGATGGAACGGATCTAAACGCCTGTCTCGATGTCATCGGCGGCGCCGTGAAACGGGCGCGCGCGGGACGGCCGCCCCAGTTGGTTGTCGCGTCCGTCTTGCGATTGTCCGGTCACGGCGAGCACGATGATGCCAGTTACGTGACAGACGAGATCAAACAGCAACCGTTTGCCCGCGATTGCCTAAGACTGGCCGAGCAAAAAATTGTCGATCTTAATTTGGCCGACGCAGAAACGATGCGGGCCTGGCGCGACGAAGCGGCCGCGAAAGTGGATGAAGCGATCGCAACCGCGCAAACTGAAGCGGCCCCGGATGCGGCCGAAGAAGATTGGTGCGCAATATCGCAACGCGAACTAGCGGACCAGATTAATGACGAATGACGAATGCCCAATGACGAAGGAAATCCGAATGTCGAATGACGAATTCGCCGCGTGGGTGTCAGGAGCCGTTCGTCATTGGGGCTTCGTCATTCCTTCGTCATTCGTCATTCGTCATTCGTCATTCCCCTCATGAGCATCACTTATCTCGAAGCCATTCGCGAAGCGCAGGCGAAATTATTGCGGGATGATCCGCGCGTTTTCATTTACGGGCAGGATGTGGGCGGCCCGTTCGGCGGTGCCTTCAAGGCGACAAAAGGTCTGGCCAAAGAATTTCCCGGGCGCGTGTTGAATACACCGATCAGCGAAGACGCGATGGTCGGCACTGCCATCGGTGCGGCGATGCAAGGGATGCGGCCGATTGTGGAGATGCAGTTCGCCGATTTCTCCAGCATCGCGCTCAATCAGATTCTTAACAATGCCGGCACACATTACTGGCGCACGAATGTTCCGGTCCCGATCACGGTGCGATTGCCCTCAGGTGGAACGAAAGGCAGCGGGCCGTTTCATAGTCAATCGATGGAATCGATTTACGCCCATTATCCGGGCTTGATCGTCATGACACCGGCCACGGTTGAGGACGCCTACACGATGTTGATCGACGCGGTGGCGATCGATGATCCGGTCGTTTACTGCGAGCACAAGTATCTCTATTACCATCTCAAGGCCGACAAATTGCCGGAGAAAGGTTTGCCCACGGGCCGGGCGCGGATCGCCCGCGAAGGCCGCGATCTCACGATCGTGAGCTACAGCGCCATGGTGCAGGAATCGTTGGCCGCTGCCGATGAACTGGCGCGTGAAGGATTCGAAATCGAAGTGGTCGATCTGCGCACCGTCAAACCGCTCGACACCGACACGGTGCTCGCGTCGGTTGCACGCACGGGCCGGTTGCTTTGCGTGGGCGAATCATTCCCCTGGGGCGGCGCCACCGCCGAGATCATGGCACGCGCAACTGCGGAGGGTTTCCACCTGCTCGATGCCGCGCCGCAACGCATCAACGCCAAAGACACTCCAATCCCGTATCATCCCAATCTCTGGACCGCGCATCGCCCGAGTGCAAAGAATATCGCAGCAAAAACGAGACAACTACTACGCGAATAAGAGGTTACCGAGGCATTTTCCCGGTCATCTCGAGCAGCGGAAAGCGGAATCAAAAGATCCCGGGAAAGTCTAGGTCTCGCTACCGGATTGAAAGGTCGCCGCTTGTCGGACATTGAAACCTGTGGATGCGGCGCTTCGCGCGACGCTCGGGTTATGATGCGGTCGATCCGCATTACACCCGAATTGTTTCGATGGCGGTTCCGGTTCTGGCGGCGGATTGGTTTCGGAACAAGTTCGCAATTGGCTTTGACGTTGCCCCCACGCTAGGGTTTCGTGCGCTTGTTTGAAACAAATCATGATCGACTCAGTATCGAGAACGTTTTGGAGCGCGGCGATCCCGCGATTGCGGGACCGCCTGCAAAGCTCGACACCGAACGCGTCCGCCCGGCTGGCGGACGCGGACATGTCCGCGCACTCCAAATCATAAGTTATGCCGCAAGTTCCAATCATCATGCCGCAGTTGGGCGAATCGATCGCTGAGGCGACGATTGTCGATATCAAGGTGAAGCCGGGCGAGGCAGTCGCGGCCGATCAGGAGATCATCGACGTCGAGACGCAAAAAGCAGTGATGGGCGTGACCACCCCGTGCAAGGGCAAGATCGACCAGATCACGGCCCAACTGAATGAGACGTATCCGATCGGAACGGTGCTCGGATATGTTGAAGCGAGCGCCGAAGACGCGGCGCGTTTCAAGAAACAAACGCCGGCGCCGCCGCAGAAAGAAGTCGCGGAAGAAATTCCCGCGCGCGCTGATCAGGAAGTGCGCGAATCAAAACCACACTTTGCCATCGATGGCGAAGGGTATAAGACGTTCGCGCCTTCAACTGGAAAATCCGGCGGTTTGCCTGTTCCAGTCACCACGAAAGGCGCGACGTTCATGTCTCCGCGCGTCCGTGCGCGAATGCAGGAGCTGAACTTAACAACCGCCGATCTCGCCGGAATCATGGGCACCGGCGCGGGCAATCGGGTCACGATCCGCGACCTGGAGAATTTTCTGCAAAAGATCGACCATCAAACCGCTCAGCAAGTTTCCGCTCTGCGCGCGGGTGTGGCCGACGCCATGCGACGAAGTTGGACGCGGCCACTATCCACCATCGGTTCGTCAGTAAATCTCGATCCGGTTCTACAAGATCGGGGATCGCGCAATCCGAAACCCGGGCCGGGCCTTTACGCCGTGCGCGCGCTTGGACTTGCTCTCGCAGAAAATCCAGGCGCTGCTGCCAAATTTATTGGTAACCGCCTTGTTCAATCCAATTCGATCGACATCGGCATCGCCGTTGAAGCGCAGGACGGAATCATGGTGCCGGTGATTCGCGGCGCGGACAAAATTCCTCTGGCCGATCTGCAATCGAAATATCAAGAACTGATCGAGCTGGCGCGACAGCGGCGTATTGCCCCCGATATGCAGGCCGGCGGCATCGCCACGGTTTCGAATTTCGGAACATTCGGAGTGGAATGGGGCACGCCGATTCCATTGCCTGATCAGACGTTATTGCTTGGCCTCGGTGCCGGGAAAAAAGTTCCATCGTGGGACGAAGCGAACAACCAATTCGTCCCGAAAACGGAAGCGGAAATCACGCTGAGCTTCGATCATCGCAGCATTGATGGGGGAGGCGCAGCACGATTACTCCGACGCGTAATCGAGTTGCTGGGAGAGCCGGAAAAGTTGTAGAGGCCTCGCTCTGTCGAGGCGTTTTGAACACGGCGACAGAGCGCCGTGGCTACAAGAACCGAAAGTTTGCGACGGTCATAGACCGCCGCTACAATTTTAGGCATGCACGAGAACAAGGAATTTGAATTGAAGCGCGATTGCGAGGTGATTTTGATTCCGGCCGGGCAGAAGTTTACGGTTCCGGCTGGGACCAGAGGTGTGATTACCCAAACGCTGGGCGGAAGTTATACCATTGCCACTTCCTACGGCCTTTCCCGTGTCGCCGAAAAAGATATCGACGCGCTCGGTTTGGAAAAACCGGTCGCGAAAGCGGAATCGAAGCAGGCGCCGAAAACAAACGGCGACGTTTCGGAGGACGATGTCTGGAACCAGCTCCGGCAATGTTACGACCCGGAAATCCCGGTGAACATTGTCGATCTTGGTTTGGTTTACGATTGTCGCCTAACTAAAAAAGATGATGGCGGCACCCGCGTGGAAGTGAAAATGACTCTGACCGCGCCCGGCTGCGGAATGGGCCCGGCGATCGCGCATGATGCACAAAGCAAGATTCTGAGCATCGACGGCATCGATGAAGCGGATGTGCAACTGGTGTGGGACCCGCCGTGGAACCAGAACATGATTAGCGAAGCCGGGCGGATGAAGCTGGGCATGATCTGATCGCCGGTTTATGCATGCGATCTCCTCGGACAATACAGTCGAGGAGAAAACGCGCCGTGTTCTAAACGAAATTTTCGCCGGCGGCCCGCTGGAGAAGGTCGGCGTGCGGCTCTGGAATGGAGCGATGTGGCCCGACGCGCGGCCGCGCCAAGCGACTTTGGTGCTCAATCATCCCGGCGCGCTCAGCCAGATGCTCTTGCCGGGCACTGAAGTCGGCTTGGCCGAGGCATATTTGCATGACGACTTTGATGTCGAGGGCAACATCGAAGCCGCCTTCGAGATCGGCGATTTTCTGCTGGCAAATCTCGGCGGTTGGAAGAGGAAGCTGAAAATCGGCGGATTGCTGGTGGCCCTTCCACAACATGATGGGAGATCGCCCATGAAGCGCGCTGCGCGGCAACTATGGCCGCGATTCAGCGGCAAAAAGCATTCGCCGGACCGCGACCGGCGCGCGGTGATGTTTCATTACGACGTTTCGAATGATTTTTATCGGCTCTGGCTCGATCGGCGAATGATTTATTCGTGCGCGTACTTTCAATCGCCTAACGATGATCTCGATACCGCGCAAGAACAGAAACTCGATTACATCTGCCGCAAATTGCGGCTCCGGCCCGGCCGGCGTTTGCTCGACATCGGCTGCGGCTGGGGCGCTCTCATCATTTACGCGGTCAAACATTTCGGTGTGCGCGCCGAGGGAATCATGCTGAGCGAACCGCAAGGGAAATGGGCCCGGGCGCGCATCGCCGAAGCCGGATTGGATCGCCACGCGGAAATTGAGCTGCGCGATTATCGCGACATTGCCGCTAACGACGCGGAACTTTACGACGCCATCGTGAGCGTTGGAATGGCTGAGCACGTCGGACGCGAACGGCTCCGGGATTATTTCGCCCGAGCGTATCGCGTGCTCAAACCTGGCGGCGTTTTTCTGAACCAGGCAATCGGTGAAGACATTGTGACCCGGCCGGATAACCGAGGCGGTTCATTCATCGAGCAATACGTTTTCCCTGATGGCGACATTCCACGATTGTCGATCATGCTCGCTGCTGCTGAATCAGCCGGCTTCGAAATCCGCGACGTGGAGAATCTGCGCGAACATTACGCGCTCACATTGCGGCATTGGCTGGGTCGATTGGAAGCGAATCACGACGAAGCACTCCGGTTTGTCGATGAAGCAACCTATCGCATCTGGCGTCTTTACCTCGCGGGCTCCGCGCACGGATTCCAGCGTGGCTATATGGCCGTTTACCAAACCTTGCTGGCAAAGCCGGGAACAGCCGGAAGAGTCGATCTCCCTCTCCGGCGCGATGATTGGTACAAATAACATCCGGGAACAGGGTCTCGAATTTGTAACGGCGCCCTCAGCGACGTCGCCATTTTGGCGAGAAAAGTTTGCGGCGCTCATCCCGCAGTCGCGGGACCGCTACCGAAGACAGGCTTATTTAATTCAAATTATTTCTCCGAAAGATTGACAGCGCGCAGCACGCTTCTATAATCGTGCCCCCTGCAAGATCGACATGCCAACAACTGAACTCATTCTAACCGAAAACGTCCCGGGACTCGGCGCCGAAGCTGACGTGGTCAAGGTGCGCCGCGGTTATGCCCGCAATTATCTTTTGCCGCGAAGTAAAGCTTACGAAGTCACGCCGGCCGCCTTGCGTCAGATCGAGAACTTGAAAAAGAAACGGGCCGAGCGGGAAGGTCGCGAGCTGAACGAAGCGGAGGAACTCGCGCGCCGGATCGCGAAATTCCACGTCACCTTTACCTTGGCCACGGGGGAGACCGGCAAAGCGTTTGGCTCGGTCACGGCCCAGGACATCGCGCACCGGATGAAAAACGAGCTCGGCCTCGAGATCGATCGTCACAAGATCATGCTGGAACGGCCAATCAAAGATACCGGCGAACACGAAGTCCAGATCAAATTGCATCACGATGTGACGGCGATGTTCGCATTCAACGTGAAATCCGCCGCGGCGGCGGCACCGAGTGCCGAAGAAGCCGCACCCGAGCCGGCCGAGGCAGCGAGAAAGCATCGCTCATTTTTCCGGCGGAAGAAGGAAGAGAAAAAAGACGAAGAAAAATAATTAATGGCGACTCAACCGTCCTCTGCGTTTAGCAGCGGTGGGAAGCCTCGAAGAACAGCCCCGAACGCTTTCGGGGCTGACCGAGGCGGGTCGGCCCGAAGCGGCGAAAATGTTATTCCGATTTCGCCAACAGGTTCTTCCCAGGATATTCACCGCGCCCCGCCCCACAGTGTCGAAGCCGAGCAGGGGGTGCTCGGGTCGATGCTCATTTCGCCGCGCGATGCGATTGCGGAATGCGTCGAGAAAATTACCGAGGAATACTTTTACGTTCCAGCACATCAGATCATTTATCGCGAGCTGGTCGACCTTTGGAACGCGGCGCAGGCGATTGATCTGATCACCTTCACGCAAATCCTGCGCGACCGGAATTTGCTCGACGTCGTCGGCGGCCCAGCGTTCGTCACCAGCCTGTTCACTTTCGTCCCGACAGCGGCGAACATCGAGTACTACATCGAGATCGTCCGCGACAAATACATCCTGCGTTCAATCATCGCCGCGGCGACCGAGAGCGTCCGGCGCGCCTACGAAGAGCAGGATGAAGTGAACAATCTGCTCGACGAAGTGGAGCAGAGAATTTTCGCCGTCGGGGAGGACCGGTTCAAAGGGCAGATGCTCTCGATGAAGGACCAGGTGATGGAAGCGATCGATGCGATCGAAAAACTTTACGAGCGTAAAGGCGGGATCACCGGCATCTCGACCGGGTTTATCGAGTTCGATCGAATGACGAGCGGATTGCACGCGGCGGAAATGATCGTGATCGCGGCGCGGCCGAGCATGGGAAAAACGGCGCTGGCGATGAACATTGTCGAGCATGTCGCGATCAGCCAGGGGCTCGCCGTCGGCGTCTTCAGTTTGGAAATGAGCAGCCAGCAACTCGTGCAACGGCTTTTGTGCTCTCGCGCGCGCGTTAACCTGCAAAAAGTGCGCGACGGTTTCCTGGCCGAGCGCGATTTCCCGAGCCTGACCGCGGCGGCGTCGAAACTGGCCGACGCGAGAATTTTCATCGATGACAGCGCGGGCCTGAGCATTTTGGAATTGCGAGCGAAAGCGCGCCGGCTCAAGGCGCAACAGGATATTCAACTGATCGTGGTTGATTACTTGCAGTTGCTCAGATCGACGACGCGCCGGGCGCAGGACAATCGACAGCTCGAAATCTCGGAAATTTCGGCGGGCCTCAAAGGTCTGGCCAAGGAGCTAAAGATTCCGGTGATCGTGGTCGCGCAATTGAACCGGCAACCGGAGCAACGTTCTGGCGGCAAACCGCGCCTGAGCGATCTCCGCGAATCCGGTTCGATCGAACAGGACGCCGATCTTGTCGGCCTGCTGGTTAGGCCAGAAATCTACGAAGAAGACGAAGAAGCCCGCGCCGAAAAAGCGGGTGAAGCGGAATTCATCATCGCCAAGCAGCGCAACGGCCCGGTCGGCGAAATTCCCCTCACCTTCCTGAAAGAATTCACCCGTTTCGAAACCCGCGCGCGCAACGTGAGCGAGCCGGATGAAGCGTTCTGATTTTTCCATTGCAGGACATTCCTTCGAGCAAAACGCAGCACCTCCCATTCATTTGGTCCCGCTACAAATCGGCCGGGTTGACCAACCCGACTACCGAACTGAATCGAATCCCATTTGCTTTATCGTGCGTCGGGCGCCATTGAGAACCAACTGTTTGCTACAACTTTGGCCCCGGGTAATCTCGCTCGAAGTCTTACTCAAATAACATGAACGTTTCCGTTGGACCGCGAACATCGGCGGCCACTTGGGCTGGTTTGATCATTGCACTGTTCGGAATATTGATCGTACGCAGGGCTGTCGAACATTTCTATCCTGAGTTGAACTTTACGGCGACGCTTTGGAAAGAAACCCTCATTTGGTCGTGCGCCATCGCACTCCTGCTTGTCATTCAGCGGGGCGAACATTCGTCGCTGCGCTCCATCCACATTGGCACTGCTTCAATCAGGAGTTCGATCCTATGGGCAATGCTTCTGGCAGTTCTGCTCGGTCTGGTCGGCGGTGTTGTTGCCACGCTGACACATTTTCACGGCGGCCCGATGGCAGCAGCGTTTGCGAAGCTTCCGCTTTGGCTTGTCATTATGGTTGCGATCCGCGCCGGCGTGGTCGAAGAATTTTTTTATCGCGGCTACGCCATTGAACGACTTCAGCAAGTTGGATTGAACCGTTTTTGGGCGGCGATCATCCCGCTGCTCATCTTCGGATTTGCGCACGGAACCAACGGCTGGGCCAACATCATTCTGGCTCTCGCTCTCGGCGCCGCCCTAACCATCTTTTATCTTTGGCGACGCGACCTTGTCGCAAACATGATCGGCCATTTTCTGATCGACTTCGCATCGGTCGTTCTGCCGCGCTTCTTTTCGCATTCATAGACCCCATTTCGTGGAAGTTTTTTCCCGCGCGGATTTTCGAAGGAAGGTGGTTTAAGGTGTCGCGCTCGGAGAAGGAGTCGCGCTGGGGGATGGAGTCGTCTTTTGCACGAGCGGCAACGTAAGCGCATCATAATCGGGGTTGCTGATCATGAACGTGCCTTGGCGATTGTCCACGCGCGCGTACCACATTCCGTCGTTCGTTTTTGCGCCAAGTTTCAAGGTCGCAGAATCTTTGTTGTCGGGGCCGTGCATGAACGAGATGGTGAACTGCGGTTTGTCCAGGCCGTGCTCCTTGGCCGTCGTGCCGGCCCAGCGCACTGCGTGCAGATTTGCCAGCGTGCTGATCATCGAGTTCACGTTCGTTTGATTGATCTCGCCTTCGCCTTTGTGCCAGCGCCAGTTCTGTTTTTCAGGGCGCTCCATCGATTGTTCGCCCGTCGCCGTCGCAATCGTGAGCCCACGGATTTGTTCCGGCTTAAACTTGAAGATCGACAATTCCTGCCATTGCAACGGATCGGTGAAAATCTGGTCCAGTAGAGTGCGTTTCGCCGCGACGACGAACGGCTCGTCCGACACACGGGCATAGACATTGTCACCATCGACATTTCCAAAGGCGACGCTGGCAAACGGCCTCTCGCCCGCTTTGGTTTCCGCCGTGTTTTCCGAGGCGAACGAGCTGAAGGTCAGTTGCGCTTGCGGTTTATCCAGCCCGTACTTTGGCAGATTCGATGCGACATCCTCGACGAACTTCGCGACCTGCTCGTTTTGCAGCGTCTGAATGAGACGGCGGACCTCGGCGGAATTGGCCGGCGCATTGTTCGTGCTCGCGATGCTCCAATCTTCGCCCTTGCGCGCGAGCACCGTTTTTCCTTTCGACCCGACGATGGTGATGCGATCGAGAATGTTGGTGTCGATCCTAACGAGATGCCGGTCGCGCAGGTCGTCTGGTTTTGTATTCAGAATCTCCTCGATTTTTTTCGGCAGCGTGTAAACAAATCCACGCGAAGTGAATCGCACGTACACCTGAGCTTTCTCCTTTTCCGGCACAGCGCCGATCTGGAGCATCTGACCTTGTTCGCCACGCGACGAATCCGTCCGATCGGCGGGCTTATCGCCCTGGCCAAACAAGGTGATTGATCCGTGAGGCTCGGCCAGGCCGTACGGGTGCAGATCGCCCCGATCGTCCGCCACGAATTGTTCGATCCGCGCATTCGTCACTTGCGCGATGAGATCGTTCACTTTTTGATCATCGGCGCGCGCTCGGAGTGGCTTCAGAATGTCCCAGTGCTCGTTCTTCTTTTGCAGCTCCATCTCGCCGGCGGGCGTTTTCAAAACCACCCGCCCAACCTGCCCCAGAAGCAGATCGGTCAACCGTCGATCTCGAAAATTCTCCGGCTTTTTGTCGATCGCCTTCTTGACTGTCTCGGTAACGATCAACGCTTCCTTCGAATTGTCGAACCTGACATACATCTTCCCCTCAAGGGCGGCGTCCTTGCCGAACAAGATCTCCGGCGGAGCGCCCGGGCCGCTCAGCTTCAGACGCAGCTTCGGTTTTATTAGGCCGTATTCCGCGAGTTTGTTTTTGTCGGCCTCGATTTCTTTGGCGGAAATGGTCGCGTCCTTTTGCCAGCTCTCCAGATCGAACAACAAACTCGATATCAACGCGGAATCGGCCTGATCGTTAATCGGAGTTTCCAGCCGCCATTTGTCGCCGGTGCGGCGAAGGCCGATCTTATCGTCGCCGTTTTGGATGGTGATGCGGTCGATCTTTTCCCGATCGAAATTGAGGACCTTCTGCGCCTGCCGCGCCGCTTCGGCCGTGTCCGGCCGATTCATTTCGTAAAACTTCAGGTAAAGACCAAGCCCGACGACGATGATGAGTAAAGCGACAGTGGTTTTCCAGTTCATGTTTGTCCGTCTGTCATCCTGAGCCAGGCGAAGGACCTCTGACGATTTGCGACATCACTTCGAACAATGGACGGAGCTGTTTCGCGAAGCCTGTCCTGAGTGAAGTCGAAGGGCTCAACATAACAGGAAAGGGTTCAGGCGCGCCGTTGCCACCAGACGACGATGCCGATGACCGCGGGGAAGAGCGGAAGCAGAACCAAAATGATCCAGCGCAGACTGCGCAGTGAATCTTCCGTCAGGCTAAAGGTCAGCGCTTTTGTCGTCTTTGGCGCGATACCGATCAGCTTCTCGCGGCTGAGCAGCCAGTTGGCGCAGCCGGAAATGAAATCGAGGCCTTGCTGGTCCTGTGTGAGAGCGTCGTCCTGGATAAAGGTCGCGTTGCTCACCACGACCATGCGCGCTGAATTGACCTGAACGCGTTCATCAACGCTGCCGCCTTTTTCGATCGACACGCCAATCGTGATCGGTGGCCCGCCTGCGCCTTTCGTCGCGTCAGCCTGATACTTCGCTTGATCGTTCGAGTTGTAATCCGTTTCGGCAAAGTAGCCTTTCTCAGCCTGGATCAGTGGTTGCAGCCGAATATTCGCAGTGCGGCCGCGATTCGGATCAAGCGTGAGCGATGAGGTCGCGCCGAAGAAAATCGCGCGCGAATCCGCCAGTCGTGCCGTGATCGGGCTCTCGCCAAGAAAGCGCCCATAAACGTCACGGGTGAGCGCCAGTTCCTGAATACCCGTCTTGATGAAAACCATGAGCCGATCGTCATTCACCCTTACGCCGAGCTCGTTCAGGAACGTGTCGAGCTTCGGCGTTTTCGCCGCCGGATCGAGCAGCAGCAAAATGCGGCCCTGTTTGTCCCAGAAATCGCGCAGCAATTTCATCTCGCGATCGGACAAATCGTACTGCGGCCCGGCGATCATGATCAATTTCAAGTCAGCCGGGATCGCGCCGACATCGAAGAGATTCAGCTCCTGAAATTTCGCGTTCTCATTTTCGATGAACGTCTTCAGCACAGAAATCGGACTACTGCCGGTGATAACCGGCTCCTTGTGGCCGGTCACGTAACCGATGGTGTTCTTCTTTCCCTCGACCAAATCGATCATCGCGCTCGTGATCGCCTGCTCGCCTTTGAAGGCAGAAACGCGCGGAGGCTCGCCGAAAGCCATCGCGCTCTGATCCATTTCGGCCATTTCGGATTCTTTGACCGTCTTGTTGCGCTTGTCGTAATCGATAATGAGCAGACTCTCTCCACTAACGACTTTGTATTTGTCCAACACTTCTTTCGCGCGCGAAAGGTTCCGCTCCGGATCGATGTATTCAACGTCGATCCTGCCCTGGCCCGCGTATTGGTATTCGGCCAGCAAATTCTGCACGTCGCCGGCGATCGGAGATTTCGGCGAGAAGAAAACGGTGATCCGCATTTTGCCTTTGACGCTGCCGAGGAAACGCTTCGTTTTATCGGAGAGCGCATATTTCTGGTCGCGCGAGAAATCCCAGCGCTTGTAATGCTTAAAGGCGATCCCATTAATCGCTAGCGCCAGGAAAATCAGCAAAATCGCCTGCACGCTCACATTCAGGCCGATTAGCAGGCGATGGATTTTCCGCGGCGGCGGCGGCGCGGCTTCGTTTTTCTCCGGTACAGTTACACTCTCCATTTGCGAGACTGAAATGCCTGATAGGTAAGCGCCAGCATCACGATCGTCATGGTGACATAGAGAACGATCGGGCGCGTGTCGATGATGCCGCGCGAGAATGTGCCCATGTGGTCAATGGCGGAAAAATAACCGAGCAGCTCGCGCGTGCTCGAGCTGATCTCCAGCAGGATCTCCTGCACCAGGCCGACAAAGAAAAGCAGCGTGATCGCGCAAAACGAAACGATGGCGGCAATGATCTGGTTCTTCGTTAGGACCGAGGCAAAACAGCCAATCGAGAGATAAAACATCCCGAGCAGCAAGACCATCAGATAGGATCCCCAGTACGCGCCCGAGGAAGTTCCCGCCGGTTGGCCGGTGATTTTTTGAAAAATCGCGAAGTAAAGGATGGTCGGAATCCAGAGCACGACGTAGAAGATCAGCGCACCGAAGAATTTCGAGAGCACGACTTGCCAGTCGCGCACAGGAGCAGTCATCAGCGGCTCGATCGTGCCGAGCTTAAATTCTTCGGCAAACAACCGCATCGTGATGAGCGGAAAAATCAGGACAAACGCGAACCAGAAAAACACCGAGTTGAAGAACGCTTCCTGCACCGAGTATTGGAGCTGGCGCTGATTCATATACGAAACCAGGAAATAGAGATCCACACCGCTGACCAACAGGAAAAAGATCGAAACGATGTAAGCGATCGGCGAGTAGAAGTAACTCTTCAGTTCGCGGGAAAGAAGGGCAAAGAACTTACGCATGGGCAGGGACTGGAGTAATGGAGTGGTGGAGTAATGGATTAGTGGAATATTCCTCGGGGTCTTCGGCTATGCGGGCGATCCAATCACCGTGGTCTTTTCTCTGTTCCAGCTTCTCAATCAGCCGCAGCAAACGGTTCTCGACTTCATAGTGTAGAACGTCGAAGTCGTTGAAACGCGACTCAGGAATTTGCTTTGTCTGTCTCAAGCCGATTGGGCGGGTCATCGTTTCCGCCATCGAACCGAGAGCGTAATAAAGAAACTGGACGTATTCATTAAGCGAACGCCGCCCGTATCCCTCAGAGATATTCGCGGACCCAGATTGCGCGGCGTCAGCTATTTGCGAGCGGAACTTGAAATCGATTTTCGCCTGTCTAAACACGATCGTCCAAACGAGTTCGAACAATTCCATCCCTTTTTGCCAAACAATCAGCTTCATGTAGCCGCGATTTTTATTTCGCCGCTCCGTTTCGTAATTCATAACTCCACCACTCCATTACTCCATTAGACAACGTCCGCGTGCGTAATCTCCACAAACACATCCTCGAGCGTCGCGCGGCGCTGGCTCAGTTCGCGCACACTCCAGTGGCGCGCGGTGGCGAGCCGGAAAATTTCCTCGCGCACATCGACCCCGGATTCGACGCGCAACGAAAATTTCTTCCAATCGCCATCGACATCCATCGTCACATCGCGCACACCGGAAATTTTCTTCAACTCTCCCTCGCCGTCGTCCGCGCCCACTTTTGCCTCGACCACGACGACACCGGCCTGCCGGATTTGGCCTAGCAAATTGTCCGGCGTATCGCACGCTTGGATCCTGCCCTGGTGAATGATGATGACGCGCGAACAGGTCATCTCCACTTCTGGCAAAATGTGGGTCGAAAGCAGAATGGTGTGTTGTTTGCCGAGGTTTTTGATTAACTCGCGCACCTGCCGGATTTGGTTGGGATCGAGACCGATCGTCGGCTCGTCGAGAATGAGCAGATCGGGCTCAGCCAAAAGCGCATCGGCCAGACCGACTCGCTGACGATATCCTTTCGAGAGCGTCCCAATTAGCTTGCGCTCGACCTCTTTCAGGCCGCACAGCTCTTTCACATCGCCGACACGCTCGGCCACGCGCCGGTGCGGCACAGCTTTGATCGCTGCGCGATAATTGAGATACTCGTTCACACGCGTGTCATTATAGAGCGGCACGTTTTCCGGCATGTAACCGAGATGGGCGCGGGCCTGGAGCGATTGCGTAAAGATGTCGTAGCCCGCGACCGTGGCGCGTCCGGAGGTCGGCGGCAAAAAGCTCGCCAGAATACGCATGGTGGTGGTTTTGCCGGCGCCGTTCGGCCCGAGAAAGCCCATAATCTCACCCGTATCGACCTCGAAATTCAAATCCTGAATCGCGGTGTGACCGGGATAGCGCTTCGTCAGATTCTCGACCTTGATCATGGGGCAACGATTTGATGAGACAATTCAACCAGTATTGCGTTGCAAATTTTTTGCCGCTGTCAACGCGCGGTCAGCGATAAAGTTTCCACCCGTTGGCCGCGACCGCGCGAGCGGACCACGCCGACAGTAAGATCGACGGTCGTGCCGCTCTTCGCCTGGCTGAGCAATTGCTCGACTTGTTTGACCGAGGTCACGTCGTATGTGCCGATTCGGTAGACGACAAGGCCGCGCTCGATCCCCGCGTCGTCCGCCGGACTGTCCGGCTCGACCGCAGCGATGAGAACGCCACGGCCGCGCACGTAGCCGAGGGCATCGGTGAGGTCATCGGTTAAATCTTGAAGTTGAATTCCGAACAAGCGTTCAGCATTCGATGTCGACCCTTCTTCCGCTTGCGGTTTCGGAGGCGGCTGTTTTTCGGCGATTTTCTTAAACTCGGCCACGCTGTCGCGCACAACGTTCGCTGGGATGGCAAAACCGAGTCCCTGGGTCGGCACACCTTGCGGCGTGAACGCCATTTTGGCCGAGCTGATTCCGACCAGACGAGCCGAGAGATCGATCACCGGGCCGCCGCTGTTGCCGGGATTAATTGCCGCATCGGTTTGGACGAGGTCTTTGTATTCGATGTTATCGACGGTGATGTCGCGTTTCACCGCGCTGAGCACCCCGCGACTGATCGAACTGCCATAACCAACGGCATTGCCGACGACGATCACGGTTTCGCCTAACAGATTCGGCGAAATGTTTTCCAGGCTAATGAACGGGAACGCTTCCTTGGCCTCGATCTTGATGAACGCGAGGTCCTTTTTCTCGTCACCGGTAATGTAATGCGCGGCGTAGGTTTTGCCGTCATTGGTCGTGACTTGAATTTTCAAATCGGCGGCACGCTCGACCACGTGCTGATTCGTGACGATATAACCCGCGGGATCGACCACGAAGCCGGAGCCGAGACTTTGAATACGCTGCCGGATCTCGCGCGGACGGACCCGATAATTTCCAAAGAATTGGGCATAAAAATCTTCAAACGGATCGCGCACTTGCCGGCGGACAACCCGTTCCGTGTTAATGCTGACAACCGCAGGTAAAGCTTTGGCGACCGCGATTACACCTGGTTCCGAAGCCGGATCAGCCTGTGCCAGGCACGATGTCGATGTGGCTAAAAGCACGAGGGCAACAACGAGAGTGCGCATCGCGTCTCTGGGTAGCGCGCTACCTGGATTTGACGTTTCCATACTCATAGTTGGGCGACGATTTCGCGAGGCATCAGCCGCCGCGTTTCGGCAATGCGAATCAGATCGAGTTCATCTTTCTTTTGCTTGCTCAGCCGCCTCTTCGCGTCCGGCCAAGCCCAAACTTTGCCTCGGATAATGTTTTCCAAACTTGCCACTGGAACGGGCAGACCAAGAACTTCACACTCGGTCATGTCCCGGAGAAAATTCTGATACCGGACGTCCGTTGTGAATTGGAGACTTAATTTACTGCTCGAGCGTTGCGCGTTCATCGGGTGCTTAAATCGTTTCACTTTGAATCCATGTTCTTCGAGATCGCGCGCGATCGGCTCAAGCTCCGTCGCGACCACGACAAGATCGACATCCATCGTATACACAGGTTCAACATAGCAATTGACTGCTAACCCACCGATCAGGCCCCACGGTTGGTGAGTGTTTAAGATTCCAACCACATCCGCAAAATCGCTCGCGCCACCGTTGCTAACTGACTCGAATACCTCTGTCGCCGTCATGTGCGCAGCAAGTAACCGGTCGCGACTGACACTGTCAACTTTTCGGCTTCCGCGGTGACCGTGATCCTGCGGCATGTTTCCTTAGGACTTGGAAATTTGGAGCTTCTCGCTGGCTCATCTCCTGCTGCGCAAGACGATGTGAATCTACGTCTCTTTGCCATCTTCACTGTGTCGGTCTTGTCGATCTTCGTCGCCAGCGCACGGCAATTACCACTCACGCTGAAAGAAATTAGCCTGATGCTGCGTTCCGGCTTTTCCAGCGACGCAATCGTACAGGAACTGTCGAAACGGCATTTGGCCGAAAAGCTGGACGGCCCAGCGGAGATGACCCTGCTCAAGGCCGGCGCATCCCCTGCCCTGCTTTTAGCAATCAAAAACGGGAGCTACTCGGTTCCACCGGAAGAAGCCGCCAGGGCGAAGCAGGAGATCGAGGCTGACACCAAACGGCGGGCGGCGCTGGCTGAGGAATCACGCCGGTTCAACACGTTGTATCAGGACAAGCTGGCACAGGACCGCGCCGCCGACCTCCTGAAGTTTCGCGAAGCGCATATCACCTCCGACTACTTGAAGGGAACGCTCGTTAGGCTAGGAGATCACGGATTCGTCCGCGCAGACGATGATGCGATCGGGAAAAAAAAGTTGATCGCGTATTATTTTTCGGCGCATTGGTGCCCACCATGCCGGAAGTTCACGCCCCAACTGGTGCAATACTACAATCGGGTGGCGTCAGAACATCCGGAATTTGAAGTCGTCCTTTACAGCTTCGACAAGTCGCCAGCGGAGATGGAGCAGTACATGCGCGAAAGCAACATGCCGTGGCCCGCGATTGATTACGACAAACGCAACGAGAAAAAGGAGTTGTTAGCCGCGGCCGGAGACGGAATTCCCTCACTCGTGCTGGTAGAGGCGAGCGGCAAATTGATTTCCCGCAGCTTCGATGGAAAATCCAACATTTCGCCTCAGAAAGTGCTGGACGATCTCGATGCTCTATTCGCCGGCAAACCGATTAACAACGTCGCCGCCAAGTAGTGGCTCTTCTTTCATGACGGCATCGCGCAGAAAGCGGACGATGGCGCTCCAGCCTGACGTCCCGCCGCCGGCGCGTCACCTTGGTCCGAATCGGCAAACTTGACGGCTTTAAGCCGTCAAGTCTCGGAGCGTTTCGAAAACAGCCCCCAACGCGTGGGATAATCGGCCGGCAGTCGCGGTGGATGGGCAGGTCGCTTTGATGTTCGACCTGCACGCGCCCGGAAGCGCCGGCGTAGTGCGGCATGTTTTGCTTTTGGCAGTTTGACGTTCGTTCGAACAATTTCCGTTAGCGGGGCGAAGAACGCATGGTCGCGGTTTGCGCGATAGAATCGGTGATAGCCATTTGACCAACTGTTGAGCAGACCGACCGCAACGAGCTTCCGCAATTCGTCCTGAACGGTATGCAATGTCAGGCCCGTTTTCCTGGCCAACTCGCGCACGTAACACTGCTTCAACGGTGTATCGAAGAGTAGTTGCAAAATCCTCGCCCTGACATCTGGGAATAAGACCTGCAAAATCGTCCGCCCAGACTTCGACATGAATGCATTTTGCACTTGACGGCTTTAAGCCGTCAAGTTTCGCATCGGCGGATCTGCGAGGATTATTGCGAAACCAGCAGGCGAAACTGCATCAGGTCCATTCCCCCGAAGTCGCGCGCGGCGAATGATGACGTTCGCGCGGTGTCGCGGAAGGTCGCGTCTTCTTTCCCAGGACGAGATGGAGCGCGATGAGCAACGGGACCGAGAGGCCGACACTGAGATGAATCCAGCTCGTCCAGGCGCGTAGTTCTTCGGCCCCGGCATAATAAAGCCCATAGCCGGTGATGGTCAGAAGGCTGAATATTCCGAGCAAAAGAGCGCCATTTCCGCGATTTCGCCGGGCGCGCCAGGCCAGCTTGACGTGGCCGGTTAACAACGTGCCGATCAACACCAAGATCGCCATCGCCGCGGCGCCGTGGATTTTCATGGCCCACGTTTTTGCACTGGCTTCGAAATCGCCCGAGTGCGCGACGAGATAATTCCAATAAGTCCAAGCCACGCCACTGAGAAACAGCAGCGCGAGCACGATGTAGAGACAATATCGATGCGCGCGATTCAATTGAATCGATTCCGATCGCGAGTCTGGCATAGTGAACTTGTCCGCCGTAGCCTTGGCGAAGGCGGATGAAAAACCCAGGGCGGTGAGGTCCCGCGTTCGAGCAACAACGCATCAGCGCGATGTCGGGCCAACAAGGATACGGCTTTATCGCGCAGGACAAAAACGATTTTGGTGAGCGCGTCCGCCGTCATGCAATTGCAGGCCGCGACGGTCACACTCAATCGATCGGTCATGGTGCGGCGTGTCTGGCCATCGATCAATGCGCCGGGCGCGAAATAAGTCGCCGAAGTAGCGATCGCGCGATTCCGCACGCGCAAGACGCCGGAGACCCGCGTCGGCGACATGGGATTGCGCAAATGGATTGTCCTCGCGATCGATCCAAAAACGCGAATGTCGCCGCCGGCATTTACGCTCCCGGTTGCGACCTGGTTTTTCTGCAATGTCTCCACGGCCCGATCGACGGCGAAGCCTTTGGCAATCCCGCCAAGATCGACCATCACGCGGCGGCGAAATCGCACCGCGCAATTTTCTTCGAGCAAAACGTCTCGCCAATTCCCATTCCCTGTTTGTGCACCTGCCCGCCGTAGCTTTGGCGAAGGAGGGGCGGTGATGTCGAACAATCCGTCGCTTTCGCGCGAAAAATCCAGCGCCGCTTGCAAGACGCGCCAAGTCCAGGGATGAACGCATCACGGTTCTGCGAAAAGCTTCCCGATTGATCCGGGTAACATCGCTGGACGGATCGTGAAAGCTCATCAATCGATGGACCTTTTCTATCGTGGCGAACGCGGCTGTGATGTCGTTTGGAGAGCCATCGCAGGCGACATCCACGAGCGTCCCGAGCAAGGGACGCGCACGGCGAACCTCGCGCCTTAAAAGCGGCGTCAAGTCTGCCACGGCGAATCCGTCCTGTGGCGGACCGCCGCACTCCAAAGCGCGCGGCACGCGCGAAACCTCAGTGCTTGAGCGCGACTTCATAAAATGCGAGGAGGCGTTTCACGCCGTCGGTGATATGGCGACAGCTCAAAGTGGCGCCGCTGATGTTCTTAATGTCGCTATCGAGCTTGACCTGCGATTTGCCCGTCTTGCCGGCAAACTGCGCGCGCCAGGAAGCATTCCGGATTTCGCCGCCGTATGTCTCACGATAATCCATGATCTCGATCTGCTTCACGGATCCGTCCGGATTCAGGCCGAGCGCGTAAGTGATAAATTCATGTTTGCCTACAACTTCATCGACGATGAACCAGCCGCCGCCGCCATTTACTCGCCAGACTTGTTGTTCGTCGCGCAACACACGCACGCCGCTCGCGCGCTCGATGGCTTTACGTTGCGCGCTGGATAGTTTCACCGACGCGGTCACAAAGGTTTTGCCCGGAAAAATTTCCTTTTGCGCTTGATCGACCGTCAAATATTGGACGGCAAATGCGGACGGCGCGACCAGCGCCGAGATCGGCAGGGCCACAAATGCAAATTCCGATTTCATCGCGCCTTAAAAATTCCAGCCGAACTTGAACCGGAGGTAATACTTCTCGTGTTCGTCGCCGAAGATGTAACCGTCGTGTGCGGCGAACTCTTTGTTATCCTGGCTGAACGCCTGGCCAATCGGCAGTTGATGTAGAAAACCGAGCGTGGCCCACCAGCGTTCACCGCCGTAATGCAACGTCGGCCCGAGAAAATAGGCCGAATGCTCGTGCACGGTCGCATCGGCGAATTCGTGGTGGTTCCAAAATTCAAGCCCGCCCGACCAGTTGCGGATGAAGCGGTAGCTGAGCCCGGTGAACCATTCGAACATTCCGTCTCGCTCGTATTCGCCGCCCGCCTCTTTCTCAAATTCGAGCTCGTAATTGAGGTTCAGCGCCCAGACGAGCCGATCTTCGAGCCAGTTTTTCTGGAGCAAAATTTTCCACTCCAGTTCGGTCTCCTGATCGCCAACCGCCGGCTCGAAGTAAAGGGCCAGCCCGATCGGATCCTTGTACGGACTCAACAGACGGTAAATCGCCTCAAACGAGACGGATTCGAAGTGATAATTGTCGAACGGCTTCGACAGATCGTGGCCGGCATCGACATCTTCGCCGCCGGTCTGGTACACGCCTGGCAAACGACGTCTCGGATGCGCCGGATCCGGCGCCGGCACGTCGTTGTTAGCATCGACATACTGATGGTTGAGATAGAGCGCGACCTGAAAATTATCGGTTACTCCGTATTCAAATTCTTCGCGAAAATCGACGACGCTATAACGCCCATGTTCCTTCTCCCAACGCGCCGTGACCCATTGCTCGAATTCGCCGTAACCTTTTGGCGTGAGATCGGTCGTATAAGTCCAGGCGAAGATCGATTCGTCCGCCTGCGCCCCCGGATGCCACAGAAAAAATGCGGCAAGAACTAAGACCAACGCAATTCTCATCAACGATTTCTAGCATCGACGCTCAAATGCCGCTGCCGGAGCGGTTGCCAATTTTTGACGCTGGCTTGCGGCCGGGCGGGATGAACGAAACTGCCTTTTGCAGAGTCATATTTACACCTCGCGTTGCAATGGTAGATTTCGCGCGACCCTTTGCATCCGCTCAACATGGAACAAACTCCGCCGCCATTTCCTTCGCCGGAAGAGCTGAAGACGAAAATCGCCGAGTTCATGAAATCGAATTTTGGCGATCGCGTTTCGGTGCAAACTTTCATGCAGCCGGAGCCGGCGGAATCGGTCACCGAGGAGAAACCGGAGAAAACCGAGCAAGAGGATTTCGAGTTCAATTTCCTGCCGCGCGACATCAAAGCGCATCTCGACCGGTTCGTGATCAAGCAAGACGAGGCGAAAAAGGTGCTGTCGATCGCGGTGTGCGATCACTACAATCACGCCAAGTACCTGCGCCGCCTGGAGCAGGAAGGAAAAGCGCAGGCGGAGGAAATTGAATACGCGAAGCAGAACGTGATTCTGGTCGGGCCAACCGGCGTCGGGAAAACGTATCTGATCAAGCACATCGCCGATTTGATCAAAGTGCCGTTCGTGAAGGCGGATGCGACAAAATTTAGCGAGACCGGTTATGTGGGCGGCGATGTGGAAGATTTGGTGCGCGAGCTCATTCACAAGGCCGATGGCGATGTCGATCTGGCGCAGTTCGGCATCATTTACATCGATGAGATCGACAAGATTGCGTCCGCGGGGAACCTGATCGGGCGCGACGTGAGCGGGCGCGGCGTGCAGACGACGCTACTCAAGTTAATGGAAGAAACCGAAGTGCCGGTGCGGAGCATGAACGATTTGCAAGGGCAATTGCAGGCCGCGTTCGAATTTCAACGGCGCGGCAAAGCCAAGCGTGAGACGATCAACACGCGCCATATCCTGTTCGTGGTGAGCGGCGCGTTTGAAAAACTGAAGACCCAGGTCGCGCGGCGCGTCCGGCAGGGCCAGATCGGCTTCAGCGCGTCGCCGGTGGAAGTAATGGATAACGAGTTGTTCCAACACGTCACGACGCAGGACTTTGTCGAGTACGGATTCGAACCGGAATTCATTGGGCGCTTGCCCGTGCGCGTCGTCTGCGAAGATCTCGATGCCGGCGATCTCTTCAAGATCATGAAATTTTCCGAGGGCAGTTTGCTTCGACAATACGAGCGGGCCTTTCGCGCCTACGGAATCGAGATCAGTTTCGAAGACGAAGCGTTGCATTTGCTGGCCGGAGCCGCAGCGACGGAAAAGACCGGTGCGCGCGGATTACTCACGGTCTTTGAAAGATTGTTTCGCGATTACAAGTATCACCTGGCCGGTTCGGGTCTGAGTCAACTGCGAGTCACGGCCGAGCTGGTGCGCGAACCGAAGCGCGTTCTGGACCGGCTGATGGCGGAAGGACACGAGCACGAGACGAAAGCGTTGGAAACAAGCGCGTTGCAATTCGCCGAGAGATTCAAAAACCAGCACGGGTTGGAAATTGTTTTTGATCCACCTGCGATCCGTCGTCTGATCGAGCGCGCTCAAGCCGAGCGAATGACGATAGCCGAGCTCTGCGCTCACCTGTTCAAAGAGTATCAATTCGGGCTCGGTCTCATTCAGAAGAACACGGGTCAGAAGAGCTTTGTCCTCGACGCGTCTGCGGTAAACGAACCGGATAAGTTCTTGAGCGATTTGGTCCTCCAGTCGTACTATCCCGAGAGGCTGGCCCGAAACGGCTAGCCGTTTGTCGATGAAACGACCCATTGCCCTGGCCTTAATGATTGGATTTGCCGTCGCGTTGATCATAGGCGTACTGCACGGCGTCGGCCTCTTTTCGGTAATCGAACGACCGATAGCCGGCCTCATTTCGCACGTGCGCAAGATCGACAACCCGTTATCCGAGTATTGGCAATACTTCGCCATCCTGATTCTGGCGCTGGGAATCGCTGCGCTGACGGGAGCGAGCAGGCACCGAATGCAGATTGCCTGGCTGGCCGGGGGGCTCGTTCTTGAAGTCCTTCTTCTCGTCTTGATCTGCGCGCTCTACCACGTCCTTTTTCAACCGTTTCCTTCCCTGCTTACGATCGCGCTCGCCTTTGTTGCCGTCGAGCGTGCCATCTTCTTGAGCACGCGTGGCCGGTCCACCCTGGCCCGGGCCTTCTTTGCCGGGCGCCTATCGAGTGACCATGTGCAACACATCATCGAAGGCGACATGGACCTCGACTTTAAACCGACAAAGTATGACACCACCGTCGTCGTCTGCGATATTGCTAACAAATACGATCTGGCCGACGAAAGCGACCCGAGCGCCTTCGTGGAAGCGACGGCCAAATTCATTCGGCGGGCGAGCGATTCATTCTTGAAAGCGGGCGCCTACCTGGAGGCGGCGGACGGCGAAGGCGTAGTGGCTATCTTCGGTTTCCCCAAGGCTAATCGCGAGCATGCCGAGAAAGCCGTCCGAGTCGCGCTCAATCTGGTGGACGAGTTCCTTGCGGCGAGCCGGCAAAACAACGGCGAGCTGGCGGGCGAGTGCGATGTTCATATCGGGCTGGACTCCGGCCCGATGATTGTGGCGCCGTTGCAACACGATGGAAATCAAACGCTGCTGGCCAGCGGGGAGCCGATCGAGCTGGCTCGCCGGTTCTGCGTGGCCAACCGGTTCTATGGCTCGCGCATCTTGATCGGGCCACGCACATTCGAGCTGGCCAGCAAAATGATCGTGGCCCGGCCAATCGATTTCCTCAGCGGCGTGAATTCGCAGGAGCGCCACGAAATTTACCAACCGCTCTGGCTCGCCGCCGAAGCGAAACCGGAGCATCTCGCACGGCGCGATTATTTCTGGAACGGCGTCGTTCTTTACCGCGAGAAACGCTGGGCCGAAGCGTACTCGGAGTTTCAAAAAGCGCGCGGCCCGGATGCGGAAGAAGACGCGCCCTTGCAATTGTATCTGCGCCGGCTGGAACCGCTCGCGTTGCATCTCACGGAATCGCCGTTTGGCTAGGGATCGTGCTAAGAAAAACGGAATATCCTGCCGCACTCCGGAACCTGATCGGCCGGCTACGACACATGCCGGGAGTTGGGCCCCGCTCGGCGGAACGGATCGCGCTCTGGATGATCCGCGCCCGCGACGATCAGCCGGAGCAGATCGCTCAGGCCATCCTTTCCACCCGGCAGGCCATTCATCCCTGTGCGTGGTGCGGCTTTTTTTCGACGCAGGAGCTCTGCGACATCTGCTCCGATGCTTCGCGAGCGAGCGATCTGCTCTGCGTCGTCGAATTGGCCACGGACATTCTGCCCCTGGAGAAAACCAGCGCGTTTCGGGGCCGTTATCATTCGTTAGGGGGAAAGATTTCGCCACTCGATCACGTCGGCCCGGAGGATTTGCGGATCAAGGAATTGATCGATCGCGTCAATCGCGAAACAATCTCGGAAATCATTTTTGCTCTCCCCGCCGATGTCGAAGGCGAAGCCACCACCAATTACATTGTCGATCTTCTCAAGGCCAAGTCGATTACGCTCACTCGAATCGCCCGGGGCATTCCCGCCGGAGGCGGCCTGGAATCCGCCGACGAACTCACGCTTTCCGCCGCGCTCTCGGGACGAACGAGGGTGATGTAGGGGGCCGGGCGTGCCGCCCGCTAATCGGGATGTTCTTGCCGCGGATTTGCGCCCGACACGGGCGCCCCTACAACACCGAGATTTAGCATCTCGTTGTAGCGGCGGGCGTGTCGCCCGCAAACCCAGAGACAGCCGCCGCCCGCAAAGAGAATCGACCCCATTGCGCCCGACACGGGCGCTTCTACAACAGGCAAGATGCCTGTGCTACGCTTTCTTTCGGTAGAGCGACGGATCGACTACCAATTTCATTTTCTCATGCGAGGGAAGGCGCTCTTGACCGAGAAATTCAACAATGGGCGCTATCGTTGCGCCCGGCTGGCGAATCAACGTGGGGTAATCGACTTCGATGAAGTCCATGTGCGGCACGTTTTGGAGCCAGCGAACGATTTCATGGCGATGGGCGGCCAGCCCCCGTTGCAGTTGTTCGGTATCGAGATCTGCTCCTTTTGCGCCGAGGCGTTCGGTCATTTTTCTTTGGGAGGCAACGACTTCTTCGATGGGGCGCGTCATGAAAATGACTTTGTAATTATGTTTGATAGGCATGCTTTGAAGCAGCATTGAAATGCATTTAATGGCTTTCCCGCCCATGTCTTCTTCATCCAACAGTTCCGGTTTTTTTGCGATCTGCTTAATCGCTTCCCACTCGTAATACCCTTTTGGGTTGTCGATGTCCGCGGCCCGCTCGCGATCGGTTACGATTTTTACGCCGCCCGCTTCGAGCATCTGCATCATTAACGATGTGCCGGAGCGCGGAAGACCTGAAACGAGAATGAAAGTCTTGCCGGTTTTTTTCTCCGGCGGCTTCGGGTCGGGCCGTTCTTTCAACAAAGTCTTTAGCCGCTCTGCGCGGGGCGGAATTTCCGGCAAGTCGAAAAGTTTTTCACTGCGGTCATCTGTCCTTGTTTTCAATTGAGGCCGACGGCCGAGGAGTTTGGTCGCCTCCGCCCGATGGAAGGCAGCTTTCTTGAGATCGCCGCCGTTGGTGCGGTGCAACGTCGCGAGATAGCGATGGGCGTTGTGCATCCTTGGCGCAAATTTGAGCGCCGTCTCGAACGCAACGATAGCGCGCTGGGGTTGACCGCCGCGCGCCAGGACCACGCCGAGATTGAAATGCGCGACTGGTAACCGATGCAGCAAACCGACCGCGCGCAGTGCCGCATCCACCGTTTCCTGATTTAATCCCTGACGGCGATAGACGTTTGACAGGCCTTGGAATGCCAGCGCGTTATCCGGGTCGAGCTCGACCGCCTTTTCGTAGGCGCTCTTGGCCTTGTCCAATTGCACCAGATCTTCGTAAAGTCTTCCGATCTGGGTGTAGATGTTAGGCGAGGCCGCATTCATCTCCTCCGCGCGTTCCACGTTCCGATAAGCCTCTTTGAGATTGCCCCGCCCCATTTCAATTTTCGCCAGCATGAGAAAAGCGGACACGTGATCGGGCTCACTGCCGTCATAGATCGCACGCAAGACCCGGTCGGCCTGGCGCAGGTAACCGGCCTGGAAATAGCAGGCGGCAAGTTGGTAGAGAAATCGATCTTCCCATGGCCGCCGCCTGACCAATTCTTCGAGCAATGGCTGCGCCCGGTCGCACTGGTTCTTCCACATATACGTGCGCGAAATATTGTATTTCCCTTCGACCTCCGCCGCCTCGGCCTGCTTTTCCTTGTCCGCACCCGGATCGTCAATATAACCCAAAGCCGCAAATTGCTGCATCAGTTCCTGCGCCTGATTGGCATCCAATTGTGTGTCCCCGGAATGCATTGCGGCGTCGCCAGATTTCGTTTCCCAGCTCGGAATGCTCTCCACTTTCGGAGGAGTTTCGAATGCTTCCAGCAACGGTCGCCCATCCATGTCTTCGCCAATCGGCAAACCGAACAGGGTCAGGACTGTCGGTGCGATGTCGATCAAGCTCGCGCCATAGATACGTTCGTCTCGTTTGATTCCCGGCCCGGCCATCACCAAAATTCCATATTGCCGGTGCCAAATCGCAGGCCCGGCTGGCTCGCGCGGCATGCCGTGCGGCCGCTGCGAGCCGGATTCGAACCCGTGATCGGAACAAAGAATGATCGTAGTATCGGGCCCGGCCAGTTGCAGAAGTCGTTCGAGCATCATGTCGTGAAAACGATAGCCGCCCCGGACCACATCCTTGTACATCTCGAACTGTTCCTCGTTAATCCACGGGAGTCTCGGCGGGTGATACGCCATGAACGCGTGCGAAAAATGATCGACCGCGTCGTAATACACGCCCGTAAAATCCGCCGGATCGGTTTCCATTAATGCCGTCGCCACCGCGTGGATCGTCGCCGCATCGGCGAGAACTTTGGCAAACATCGACAAGTTCTGGTCGCTTTGCTGATCGATCTTCGCCGCGTTTGGAATAAATGGCAGAATGTGCGCTTCGGTTAGCTCGCTTGGGAAAACTTTGAATCGGGCCAGGGAGCGGGCCTTGTCCGTTGGATGGACAGTTCCCGGCGGAATCGTCCAGCCGCGCTCTGGATCCATCTTGACGCCAGCGAACGCATTCGTCACGACGTTACCGAGGATCGGCTCCGCCGGATGACTCGCCCACCAGCCGACAATATTACTGCGCAGCCCCGATTGCGTGAGAATATTCCAGAGCGCTTTGCATTTGCGGGACGTGCTGGTGTAAGGGCGCGCACCGCCATTCTGTGGATCGGGCTCGATGAAACCATGGATCCCGTGTTTGTCCGCGTATTTTCCGGTAGCGACGGAGTTCCAGAGCATCGGCGAAAGGATCGGTTGAAGCGTCGCCAGATTTCCCATGACTCCGCGGTTAATGAGGCTTTCGAGCGTGGGCATCAATCCCTCCTCCAGCAGCGGCGTGATTACCTCCCAATCCGCCGCATCCCAACCGATGAGAAGGACCTTTCGTTTCCCAGATGATTCCGACATGAAGCGCTGATTTTACACGGAACAGATAAGATTAATAGCAGAACTACGGATTACACGGATAACACGGATTGATTTTCGTTCTCTTGCTCTTGCTCATACTCATGCTCGCCCGTCCGTCGTAGCCTTGGCGAAGGCGGAGGCGCACTCGCAGGGATTCTCTCAAGCCTTATCCGTACCATCCGTGCAATCGACGGTTAACATGCAAATCCCGCTTGGATTCGTTCCCGAAAACACAGCGGCCCCGAAAATTTCGGGGCCGCTACCGGAGATCTAGCAAATTTTTTGGCGTTCTCTGAAAACTACGCTGCCTTTGCGGCTTTCGCGCGCTGTCTTCGCCAAGCCAGCAATCCAACCGCGCCAACGGCGAGCAACGCGAGCGAGCCGGGCTCCGGAATTTGACCGGTCACGATCGTGTCACCCACGTCGCCCCAAGCGTAGTCAACCATAGTGAAATGGTTGTCAGGCGAGCCGCTCATGATCAACCGGGCCCATCCATATTGCACGCCAGCGCCCGTATTAAAGCGGATGCCGACGAAACCTTCGCCGGCAGCGAGCCATTGGCTATTGGCATAACCGCCGCGAAAAGCCAGCGTTCCATAACCGGGAAAGAAAGCGGAAGATCCAGGGGTGACGAATCCATGGGCCGCGGGATTCACGCCGGCAGCGAGCCTGGAGAGGTACGGGTACCCGGAAAGAAAACCGTTGAGCCCGCCACTGACGGCGCCATGAACTCCAACGCCCGCGATGCCCGAGCTCGCATTAACCCGGAAAAAGAACGGAGAAAAGCTGGCACCAGGCGCCAGGGCAAAATGGAAGACGGCCGACGACTGAGAATTTGGCGCATTGACCACCTGGTTAATCATACCCGAGTAATGAATACTCGCTTCAGCGGTGCTGGCGCCGGCGACGGCGGTAGCTGCCCCAGCTGTGGCGTAAGCGATCCAACGTGTTTGAGAAACATTAGCAATAGGTGTACGGCGCAAGGTTTTCGGCTTCATAAGTAGCAATTCCAACACAACTTCCGTCAGGCAGTCAATACTATTTTTAAAAAGTTTTAAGTTTGGCGTTTTAGGTGAAATTGGCCATGAACGGAAGTTGCTTAAGACTTACAAGCTGAAACCTTAAGATTCTGATGTCCTGCGCAAAGATCGATCCGGCATTGCACCAGGCGCGCAAACCGCCCTGGATTAAGGTGCGCTTGCCGTCGAACCCGGTTTTCTTCTCCACCAAATCGTTGATTTCCGATCTGCGGCTCCACACCGTGTGCGAGAGCGCGCAGTGTCCAAACCGCTGGGAATGTTGGAGCCAGGGCACAGCCACGATGATGATCGCGGGCGACCGGTGCACCCGGGCCTGCGGATTTTGTGCCGTCACGACCGCAAAGCCGTTTGCCCTGGAGGAAGATGAACCGCAACGCGTGGCTGAGGCTGTCCGTCGCATGAAATTGAAACACGTCGTGATCACCGCGGTGGCACGCGACGATCTCAAAGATGGTGGCGCCACCCATTTTGCGCGGACGATCACGGCCATTCGCGAGATGGATCCGTCGATTATTGTCGAAGTTCTGGTGCCCGATTTTCATGCCCAGGACTGGTGCATTCAGATCGTGCTCGATGCCGGGCCGGACATTTACAATCACAACCTGGAAACAGTCGAGCGCCTCACGCCGCTGGTGCGTTCCCGCGCAAAGTACGGCACCTCTCTGCAAGTCTTGAAACGCGCCAAGGCATTGTCACCCCGCGATGGCGGGGTCGTCACGAAAAGTGGCGTGATGCTCGGCCTCGGTGAAAAGGAAACGGAATTGTTCCAGACCATGGACGATCTGCGCGAAGTCGGCTGCGAAGTTCTGACGATGGGACAATATCTCCGCCCGACGTCCGAATCACTTGCCGGTCGTGGAATACATTACGCCGGAACTGTTCGATTACTACGGCGAGACCGCCCGCCAGAAAGGTTTCCTCCATGTCGCTTCCGGGCCGCTCGTGCGAAGCTCCTATCACGCGGCCGATTTTCAGCCGGTTCGCCGCTGACAATGGATCGACCCGCCTCCACTACGTTGCGACGTGGCGAGCAGTCGATCGCGGCCGTCATTCCTGCCTTCAACGAGGAGAAGCACATCGGCGACGTTGTCCGACGCACGCGCACCATGCTCGATCGCGTGCTCGTTGTCGATGATGGCTCGCAAGACTCGACTGCGGCGGAAGCTCGCGCTGCCGGAGCGGAAGTGATCGTGCATCCGCAAAACCAGGGCAAAGGCGAGACCATCCGGACCGGTCTGCGTTATTGGCTCGCAACGGCGAATCCGTCCGGTAGCGGACCGGATCGACAATTCGACTGGGTCTTGATTCTCGACGCCGACGCCCAACATCGCCCGGAAGAAATTGATCGATTCGTTAACGCAATCACCAGGAGCGACGCGAAACTGTTCGTCGGCAGCAGAATGGACAATCTTGCCCGCATGCCGCTCGTCCGTCGGCTGGTGAATCGTTACATGAGCAGAAAGATTAGCCGGCTCTGCGGACAGGCCATTCCCGACACCCAATGCGGGTTCCGTATGCTTCATCGACAACTTATTCCCGATTTCCTCGAGGGCGCCGACCGCTTCGATTACGAGACCGAGATGCTGATCAAGGCGAGCCGCAAAGGTTTCCGCATCGATTCCGTCCCGATCACCACCGTCTATTGCGACGAAGTCAGCAGCATTCATCCCGTTCGCGACACGATTCGTTTTTTCAAACTCATTCGCCGCTATCGTTAGCGCGCACCTGTAGCCGCTCGAAGCGCCGTAGGCGCGATAGATATTAACCCCGGGCGCGAGCCCGGAGGAAAAGGCGTCTCCAAACCAATCAGCCCCGGCAGGGGCGACAGAATACTCCGAAGCGCGTCGTCACTCCTTCCGCCCCTTCCGCGGCTAGTTCGAATGAATCGAGCAACCCCGGGCTTGCGCCCGGGGCTACATTCTTCCGCGCCTACGGCGCTTTCTGCGGCTACGCCATTATTTAAACCGCTCTAGCGCGAGCCCAATCGTGGCCGCGACGCCGTGGCGCTCACGGCTTCTTTGCCGGCAACGGCTTGCTGCTTTTGATGATCTCGTCTTCGGGCGTAAGCTTGTTTGCTTTGCCGCTAAAAATCAGTCGATTCGGTTTTTCACTTAACGTATCAACCAGCGCCTTGGCGTGTGTGGTGATGACTTTTAAGTTCAACAAAGTCACGTGCAGTTGCTTCAGTTGTTCTTGAAGCGACTTGTCTGTCGTTCCGACAAAAGCGGTGGCCGAATTGAGAAGCGTCCCGGCCTGCGCCTCAACATTGCCAAGACCCTTGACCGCGCTTTGCAACTGATCGACATCGATCTTAAGTGAATCTAGCAACGGCGAAATCTTTGGCATGAAATTGCCGAGGTTTCCTTTCAGGTCCGTCACGGTAACGTTCAAGTTGTCCAACAATCGGTTGGCATTGTCGAAAAGTGGACCGGCGGCGGCGGTGATTTGTTCGATGCCATAAGCCGGATGCCCTTCGATCGACGCATGATTCGGCAACGTCTTGCCGCCAGGCGTTCCGGCAGAAAGTGCGACAAATTTCGGTGCGAGAAGGGTATCGGCACTCAGGGTGGCACTCACATCCACCGGCAGCGGTGGAATTCCTTCGTCCAACTCGACCGTGACAATCACCGCGTCCCGGTTGTTCGATGACTTCGTGCGCTCGCTCGGGGTGAGGTGGCGCACGGCAATCACTCGCCCGGCCGGCGCGCCGGCATAGCGCACTTCGGAATGAACTTTGATGCCGGTAACATCTTCGTACTTGATCTGCAAAGTGCGCGTCGGTTTTTTAAAACGATAACCGGAGAGCGCAAACGTAAGCGCGGCGAGGAGCACGATGCTGCAGGCGACCACCGACAGGGCAACGAGATAATCTGACAGGTTCTTCTTCATCGAATAAAATGACGAATGACCAATGACGAATGACGAAACAATGACAAAGCTCGAGTGACGAGAAGTGCGTTGAACTTGATTCGACCTTCGGGTTTCGTCCTTCCTTCCGTATTCGACATTGGTGCTTCGTCATTCATATCATGCGGTCTTGCGATGAAATCGGTGACGCGCGCCGACGAAGGGTCGCGGTTTCACGTATTGATGATTTTCATGTTCGTCCTGGGAAAGATTTAAAGGAACCGGGCCATCGGCTTCGCCATTGATAAACTGCCGCACTTCCGGATTAGGACTGTTGCGAATTTCACCCGGTGTACCTTGCGCCACAATCGAGCCGCGACCAAGCATGATCATCCGCGTTGCGATCCGAAAAGCACTAGTCATGTCGTGCGTGACGACGACGGCGGTCATATGTTCGGCATTCGTGAGCTTAAGCGTGAGTTGATCGACAACGGCGGTCATGATCGGATCCAGTCCGGAAGTGGGCTCATCGCTGAACAGTAATTCCGGATCGAGCGCGAGCGCGCGCGCCAGGCCGACGCGCTTTTTCATTCCGCCGCTGATCTCGGCCGGTTTGAGATCTTCAAAACCGCTCAGACCAACCATTTGAAGCTTTTCCTCTACGATTTGCGCGATCTCATCAGCTGAGTTGTCGCTGTGTTGCAAAAGCGGCAAAGCCACATTTTCGCCGACCGTGAGAGAAGCGAGCAACGCACCGGACTGGAATAACATTCCGAAGCGGCGACGAACATCCTCGATTTCGCGTTCGTTCATTCTCGTAATTTCCTGGCCAAAGATTTTTACCGATCCGGAAGTCGGCTTCATCGAACCGATAATGTGACGGAGCAACGTGCTTTTCCCGCAACCGCTCCCGCCCATGATCACGAGCGTCTCGCCGCGGTGAACATTGAAAGAGATGTCGTTGAGCACGACCCGATCACCGAATCTGCGCACGAGATTCGCAACTTCGATGACTGAATCGCCGTTCGTATTCATACTCCAAAGAAAAAGATTCCGGTGAGAATGGCGTTGGTTACCAACATCGCGAGCAACGCTTGCACGACCGACGACGTGGTAGCTTGCCCGACGCCTTCGGCACCGCCCTCGACGTGCAATCCGGCGTTGCACGCGATCGTGATCACGATCCACGCGAAGACGACGCTCTTGATCATGCCTGAGTACAAATCCCACGTGTCAGCGCTTTCAAGTGCGCGCATGATGTAGCCGGCGGTATTAAAATTCAGTGCGAATCGGCACACTGCCCAACCGCCAAGCACGCCGATATAATTTCCGAAAATGGTCAACGCTGGAAGCATGATCAGCATGGCCAGAAAACGGGGCACGACCAGATATTGGATCGGATTGATCGCCATCACTTCCAACGCCTCAATTTCTTCCGACACTTTCATCGTTCCTAATTCGGCCGCCACCGCAGAGCCGCTCCGCCCGATCACTATCACCGCGATCAGGACCGGGCCCATCTCCCGCAAAATCGACAACATCACGAGATCGGGCACATAGATCTCCGCTCCCATCTGCTGAAGTGAGTGCGCCGCCTGCATGGCGAGGGTCACACCGATGCTGAACGCGGTCAACGCCACCATCGATGTCGCACGCACGCCGATGAACACCATTTGTCGAAAAATCTGGGAGATACTGAAAAACCGGCCGGTGAACGGCGCGACGAACACCCAATAAAGCAAATCGAGATTGAGTCGAAGATAATTTCTTAACATCCGAGCACGCCCAGAATGGCAAGGCGTGTGGAGCAACGAAAGCCGAAAATCTGGGTTACCGGTCGCGACAGATATTCACATTGACACCCGGAAATCGGGTCGAGCTCTCTCTCCTTGGAGCTTCTCGAACTGTTTTTTGACAATCGATTCGTTCGCTGAGCTTATTTGATTCAATGCCTCGGGATCCACAAATCAGATCAAACCGCGTTTGCGAAAATCGCGCACGTTGCCGCCGCTCGAACGCTCGATCATGTCGATCGTGAATTTGAGCAGGCAGACTTCCCATGCGTCGTCCACCCCGTGAATGACCGCGCTCAGCAGCTCGTTCTCGTTCTCGACCTGTCGCTTCGTGCGACTAATCACCGCATCGATGGAATCGCGCAGGGTCTCTTCGGTCACATCCGTTTTGCGAAACTGAAATCCGTATCGGAGGACAGCGATATCACGCAGCCGCTCCCGCAATTGATCGACATAACGCTGCGCTTTTTCGCCAAATCCCTCCAACAACAGACGCGAGTAATGCTCCGGCGCGAGAATCTGCGGCCGTTCGGCGTGAATCTTCCCGTTGCGCACCCGGACCTGATCGACCCGGTCCATCAACTCCGAGATGAGATAAAACTTGAAACTGGTGTGCCCGAACGTGGCGATCTGCTGCTCCGGGGCGACAATCACATGCGTATTCTCGATCGCGTAATCGAAACTGTCTTTGGTGATCAACCCTTCAGAATAAGAGGCCACCGGTGAATCGCAAATGCGTCATCATCGAACCGGCAGATTGAGCGACATTCAGTTGTCCATCAGACCCGAACGTGATCTGGAGGCGGGGGCGGGAATCGAACCCGCGAATAGCGGTTTTGCAGACCGCGACCTTACCACTTGGCTACCCCGCCGTTTCGAGAGCGGATAGTATCGTGTCTAGCGACGCTTGTATCAAGCGCAGAGCCTAAAAACAGGCGCTTGACACAAACGCCTCTACAACTTTTCCAGATTCGACGTTGAGCGCTTGCCACGCCGGAGCTTTCAGCGTAGGCGGGTTGGACGTTTACTGACTTGAATTCTCGATCGTCACAACTTTTTGCCCGCGCACAAAAGCGCATTCCCGGCGGCGTGAACTCACCGGTGCGCGCGTTTCGGAACGTGGGCAGCGAACCGTTCTTTGTCGCAGGCGCGGAGGGCTCAAGAATATGGGATGTCGATGGGAATGAATACATCGATTACGTCTGCAGTTGGGGCCCGGCCGTTCTCGGTCATGCGTCGAAAGTGATTGTCGATGCGGTGCGCAACGTCGCAACGCGCGGACTGAGCTTCGGAATTCCGAACCCGCTCGAAGTCGAGCTCGCGGAATTGATCTGCGCCTGGATGCCGTCGATCGAGAAAGTGCGGATGGTCAACAGCGGAACGGAAGCGACGATGTCGTGCATCCGGCTCGCGCGCGGGTTCACCGGCCGCGACAAGATTGTCAAGTTCGACGGCTGCTACCACGGCCATGTCGATGCGCTCCTCGTGAAATCCGGCAGCGGCGGGCTCACCCACGGCCAACCGAGTAGCGCGGGGGTTCCCCGAGCGTTTGCCGACCTCACGATCTCATTGCCGTTCAACGATGTCGATATTCTCCGGAAAGCGCTTCGCGAAAACGACGTCGCTGCTGTGATGGTCGAGCCGGTTCCGGCCAATGCTGGCCTTTATTTTCCGCAGCAGAATTTTTTGTCGGTCTTGCGCGAGGAATGTACAAAGCACGGCGCGCTTTTGATTTTCGACGAAGTCATGACTGGTTTTCGCGTGGCGCGCGGCGGAGCACAGGAACTCCACCGGATCAAACCTGACCTGACTGCGCTCGGTAAAATCATCGGAGGCGGTTTGCCGGTGGGCGCGTTTGGCGGACGGGCGGAGATCATGGATCAACTTTCGCCATCAGGCGCGGTCTATCAGGCGGGCACCCTTTCGGGAAATCCGCTGGCGATGGCGGCCGGACTCGCGCAACTGCGTGAATTGGAGCGCATCGATGGATGGAAATTGCTGGAAGAACGGGGAGCGCAGTTTGAGAAGCTCGCCCGCGCAGCCATCGCAGAGGCAAAGATCGCCGCCACGTTTCATCGGATCGGCTCGATGTTCTGCCTCTTCTTCGCCCCGCCTCCGATTGTCGATCTGGCCGGCGCGCAGCGGAGCGATTTGAAAATGTTCACGCGATTTTTCCAGGCTTGTCTCAAGCGAGGCGTCTATTTCGCGCCATCCCAGTTCGAGACTGGATTTATCTCGACGGCACATACGCCTGAAGACATCGAGCGCACCGGCGCAATCGTTCGCGAAGTATTGGCGCAACTGTAGGGGAAGCTGACAGCTTCCCCAGAACGCAGCCACACGGGAGACTGCCAGTTTCCCCTACAGCAGCCGCAGCTCGTTGCCGATTTTGCGACGCGGCTGACCGCCGCTACACTAGGGACTTTCCATGGTTGACCCAACGAATTCTCGCGTGCATCCGATGGCCAAGTTCTTCTTTGAGGGCGACCGGAAGTTTTTCGTGAAAGGCGCGACCTACGGACCGTTCGCGCCGGATGAAAGCGGGAACACGTTTGGCACGCCGGAGCGCGTCGAGGTCGATCTTCATCTCATGCGCGAGATCGGGCTAAACGTGTTGCGCGTTTATTACCCGCCGCCGCGATGGTTTTTGGATCGCTGCCGGGACGCCGGGATGCGCGTGATCGTGACTCTGCCGTGGGCGAAACATATCGAATTTTTGCGCCAGAAAAAAGCCCGGCGTGAAATCACCGAAACGGTCCGTGCGTCGGTTGGTGCAAACGCCGGTCACCCTGCAATTTTCGCGTACCTCGTCGGCAACGAGATCTCGAGCACGATGATCCGCTGGCTCGGGGTGCGGCGCGTGACCGATTTTCTCGAACAACTCATCCGGATTGGCCGCACGATCGATTCCGACGCATTGTTTTCCTACGCGACGTTTCCGCCTACCGAATATCTCCTGCCCCAGAACGTCGATTTCTTCTGTTTTAACGTTTATCTCCACAGCCAGCGCGATTTCGAACGCTACTTGTTGCGCCTGCAAAACTTGACCGACGAGCGCCCGCTCATCCTGGGCGAGTTCGGCATGGACACGATCCGGCATCCGGAATCCGAGCAGGCCGAGCTGCTCTCCTGGCATGTCGATAGCGTGGTCAAGTGCGGTCTGGCGGGCACGATTTTCTTCTCCTGGACGGATGAATGGTTTACCGGCGGGCGCGAGATCACGGATTGGGCCTTTGGGATCGTCACGCGCGAGCGAAAACCGAAACAGGCGTTCCATGCGTTGCGCGCCAAGTTTGGCCAGGGCGATGTGCCGCCGCCCCGGCCATTGCCACGGACACCATCGGTCTCGATCATCGTCTGCTCGTATGATGGGGCGACCACGCTGGCCGCATGTCTGCAATCGTTAGGCAGACTCCATTATCCCGATTACGAAGTGATCCTGGTCGATGACGGTTCAACCGACAACACGGCTGACGTCGCAGCGCAATTCTCAACCGTCCGCTACATTCACCAGAGCAATCATGGGTTGAGCCACGCGCGCAATACTGGCGCGGCTGCGGCCAAGGGCGAAGTGCTGGTTTACACCGATTCCGATTGCATGGCCGATGCGGATTGGCTCTACTATTTGATAGGCACACTGGTCAGCGGCGATTACGCCGGTGTGGGCGGACCGAATGTGCCGCCGCCGGCAAAAAACTGGGTCCAGGCATGCGTCACCGCCGCGCCGGGCGGCCCGAGCCATGTTCTCCTCACGGACACGGTGGCCGAGCATATCCCTGGCTGTAACATGGCCTTCTATCGCTGGGCGTTCGACAACGTGGGCGGATTCGATACCGAATATCGTAAGGCCGGCGATGATGTCGATTTTTGCTGGCGCATTCAGCAAGCCGGCGGGGTGATCGCGTTTAGCCCCGCTGCGATGGTCTGGCATCATCGACGTTTTACGATGCGCGCCTTCATCAAACAGCAGCAAGGTTACGGCGAAGCGGAGTCGCTCTTGCGCTTCAAACACCTGATCTTTTTCGGTCCGACTGGCACGGCGAAATGGCGTGGCCAAATCTACGGCACGCCGCGGTTTAGTTGGTTCCTCAATCGGCCCATCGTCTATCACGGCGTATTCGGCGAAGGCTTTTTCCAGTCGATGTATCCCAGGCCACAATCCGATGTGGCGGCGTATTTGAGCAGCATCGAGTGGTTTGCCCTGACAATTTTTCTTTTCGGGCTCGGCGTTTTTCTGCCGGCATTGCGAATTGTGCCGTATCTGATGCTGGGTGGCACATTTTGTGTGGCGGTTTCCTACATGTTGCGCGCGCAGATCGAACCCAAGTTCGATACCGTGCATGCCCGTTTGCTCGTGATGGGCCTCGCCTTCGTGCAACCACTCGTGCGCGGCTGGTCCCGCTATTTCACCTGGCTCCATTTCAAACGCACACCCGGCAGCGTCATTCGCTCGCACGAACATTTGCCGGCGGTCGCCAGGTCGGGCTGGAGCGCGCGGCGTCGCGTTTTCTGGAGCGAAGAGGGACGAGATCGGCATCACTTGTTAGGGCAAATCTTTAACCTGCTGGAAGAGGAAGGCTGGCGCTATTCCACCGATACCGGCTGGAACGATTGGGACATTCAGATTTACGGGAACTTCTGGTGGAGTGTCGTGCTTCAAACCGTGACCGAGAATCACACCGGCGCGAATCGCCTGACCCGCGTCCGGCTTCGGAGCCGATTGGTCCCGACGACGATCATCTTCACTCTGATCGCCCTCGCGCTTTTCATTTACCGTCAGCTCAACTCTTCACATCTCGAGCTCTGGTTTCTGATTTCGTATCTGCTGTTCCTCGTTTTCTTGGGGACGCGGGCCCGCGCGCTGAAGTCGCGCGTCGCGGAATTGATCGATTTAGCTGCGCACCGGGCCGGGCTTCAGCGCGTGACGCGTCGCCGCAAGAGCAAACCGCCGAAAGTGGAGGTCCCGATGGAAGTCGAACCGGTTCCGCGCGTCTGACTTTGCGACTATGGATGGGTTCTAACTTGATCTGCCGGATTCCCCCGCTTTAGTACCGGCGCAGGGAACAGCGAGAAAACAATTGGGCTCCGAAGATTGCGGCGAAGTTTTTCGAATAAACCCGAAGCTTATCTTCTCTAAGAACCTGTCCCCGCTGGGACGGGCAAAATTATTGTAACTCCGGCAAGGAAAACGTTGTCTTAAAAAGCAAGCCATGGATCGATCCGTTAGGCGAATTTTGCTCACCCTGCTCATCGCGGCACTCGTGGTGGGTGGTATTGCCTTGCGCAGCGCGACCTGGGAAATGACGCAGCACGTGCGTTTCCAACGCGATCTCGTGAATGGTTTTTACTGGGGCAGCGAGACCTTGCAGGAAGCCAGCGCCTTGTCCGGGAAAAAGAATACAGCGGAATCTTGGCCTGCTTTTTTTCGCGGCTATTTGGCATTGTACGACCGGGTCCAGAGCGAGGCTTACGAGACGGATTATCGGCTGGATTATCCGCCGCTACGCCTGCTGGCGATGTCGATCTGGACGAAATACGTCCGCCATGAGTTTCCTGGAGTGGATGATGGTCATCCTGATGGAGTGGAGCCGTTACTCTACATTAATGTGGCGTGCGAACTGAGCGCGGCCATCGGTATTTTTTTTCTCGTTCGACTTTGGGTAAGGCGCGCTGCCGGGGCGACTGTTTCGCGCTACTTGCACCAGGTGCCAACCGAAAAACGCGGGTGGATATGCGGCCTGGCCGCGGCAGGCGTCGCCTGGTTCGAACCGTCAATGATTCTCGATGCCCATGGCTGGCCACAGTGGGACGTCTGGATCTTGCCATTTTTTATCTTTGCCGCGCTGGCGGCATCGACGCGGCGATGGTTCTGGTGCGGGTGTTTGTTAGCCGCGGGGGCGATGTTCAAAGGGCAACTGCTGATGGTTGTGCCGTTTTTCCTCTTCTGGCCATTGTGGCAACGACGTTGGGGACGCGCGCTCCGGTTCGTGGCCGGCTTCCTCTCGACGGTCGCGCTCCTCGTTTCGCCGTGGCTTTTGCGTAGCCCGGCAGCGTGGCTCGTCGTCGCTTTGTTCACAGCTGCACCTCTTCTGTTGGTTCGCGGAGCATTTCGTCAGGCCGCGCCTTGGATCGCCGGCGTATTTGCCGCAGCCACGTTTGCAACAGGTGCGCTCGGCAACGGCAGCTTCGCCTGGCTACGCGTCGGGTTCCTCTACGGCAGCGAACATTACCCGTATCTGTTTATCAGTTCGTGCTACAACCTGCCGTCGTTGCTCGACAGTTTCGGCTGGTCGTTAAAGGACTCCTTCTCGATTTACAAATTCGGATCGCGCTCGGTCAGTATCACGCTGCAATGGACGTTGCGCTTGCTCTACCTCGGCGGGCTCGCCTTGTGTGCATTCGGGGCTGCGCGTCATGAACTCCGGCGCAATTCGCGGGCGCTGATCGCCATCGCCGCGCCCTGGTTGCTCATGTTCGCCATCCTTGGCCAAATGCATGAACGCTATCTCATGTGGGGCGCCGTCGTGAGCGCCGTCGCACTCGGCATTAATCTCCGCCTCACCATCGCCCATTTTGTTCTGTCGCTCATCAGCACCGCCATGATCGCCCATGTCATGCTAATCGATAAGAAGCTCGATCCCACCTTGCGCGTGATCGATGCCCTTTACGTTGTGCGCCCCTACGCCTCGGTTCTGCTGCTCGCATGCGTCGCCCTTTTCTGCTGGGAATTCCTCGTGCACCGTGCGTTTGTTTTGCGAACGCGCCCCCGAACATTCACCGCTCCGGCTCCGGCATTGTCATTTGGCCCGGCAACAGAAGCCTAGCGTTTCAGGCAAGGTGCGCTTCGTAGTCGGCTACACTTTTATCCAAACCGCGGCAACGTTTGGCTCGTTTTACGTCGAATGATCACGGAATAACGAGTTCGCTAGCGGCCAAGGGGATTTGTGATTTCCGTGCCGGGAGGCGGGACGAATTCGAATGTCGATCTTGGGATCGGGGCATGGCTTTGGTTGCTGTAGCTGGTCAGGACCCGATCGCCGTTTGGCTGCGTGATTTCGGTGCGTTCGGCCACGAGATCCTGGTTTAAACGAAGATCGAACTTTTGAAACATCCGCTTCATCGACGGCGAACGCGGGAGCAATTCCAATTGATAGCCGTTGTCGATCTTTGCTCCGGCCGCCTGAAATGTATTTTCGACGTTCTCGACATTCAGCGCAGTGTTGATGCCGGCAATGGCGGCATCGGCCGGCGAATGTTTGCCTAGTGCATAGTGCTCGGCCGATTTGAAATTCGGATAGTAAATCCAGAGATCGCGCCCATTACTCACCGTCACGCTCGGCGCGTTGCCTTTTACTTCCCGCCTGAACTTGTTCGGCGCTTCGTACCAAACCTTGCCCGACGTGACGATCGGTCTATTCATCAACCGAATCGTCTTTTGCTCCCGGAAATCCGCCTGCATGTCCGGCGCCGCAGCCCGCCGATCACGAATCTTCGCCAGAAGGTCTTTTACTTGCGGGGGCGAAAGCTGCTGCGCCTGGGCCAGGGACGAGAGCGAAACAATAATGAGGCTGGCCAGACAACTCTTATGCATACGCCCAATTTCAACGCTCAACGTCCAACGCTCAACGCCCAACTTCGCGCGTTGAACTCTTCCCTGTGATCATTACGCGCCCGCTTTTCCATCTGGCCGCCGCGCCAAAAGGATAAGAAGGCTTCGAAGGAATTCCGCAGCGTGGCCAAACGATCGGTTTATCGATTGGAAATCGTGGCGATCGAACCGTCGATCTTCCTAAGGCTAACCGTGAACAGCTCAGGATAGGTCGCAGCTCGATCCTGCAACATGCTGATGGCCACTGCTTCACCGAGCTGAATCGATGAGGACGTATCACTTCGCCAGTGGATCCCCGCCAAAATCCCATGAGCGAAGGAGACGTTGTTCGCCAGCTTGTTCAATTCGCCGCTCACCCTAAGCTGGCCAGCGTCTCCGCCAGTATAGGGAAGCAGTGAAAGCCCGTCGTTACTCGGAACGACTGGATTCGGAATAACGAAATCGTTGTCGAAGAAAAACTTCAGGACGGTGATGCAAGCCCCGGCCACCGCGCCGTGTCCGGTTGGATAAGCCGGGTGCGTAGGCGAGCCTTCCGGGAAAGCTTGGGACAGGAAATAATCGCCGTACCGGTTGAAGCTCGCCTGCACCGCTTGCGAGTTGAGCACGTTGTCGTTCACACGACCGTCGAGCGTGCCGCCGTGGCCGGTCAGAATCTGGCGAGCGATCGCGCCACCCGACTCGGGCCGGTGGCGCAGGTGGACCCACCATTTTTGGTACCAAACATTATTGATCGCACATCGCGCAGCGGCGGCCAATGTTGCTACGAAATCCGGGCCACCAAACGTGCCAAAGCCGTTTTGTTTGGTGGAATGCGCGTAGGGATTGCCAGGATTCACCGGCGCGCCCATCGATCCTAGCACGAGGTAAGCAGTGAAGTACGCCTGAAAGAGCACGTCCGCATGGGTAAAGGAGCCAAGCCCGCGGCCATCGTGGAGGTAACGCAACTGCGGATCAAATTGCAGCGTCTGACCGGTATTGATCCCGTTTTGGACCTGTTGGAAGGTTACCGGATCGGTCATGTAATCGATGTTTGGCAAAAAGGTGACCATCTGTTGGCTCATTGGTTGCACGCCCAGAAAAGTAGGCTGGAGATAGAACTGGGAGAGATAAGGCCCAAGGGTATCGCCGGGATAAATGCCACGAAAGAGTAGATCGGGCGTGACCTGGCCGGAGCCATTTCTCGGGCCGGCGTAGGTGGGCTGATTGGTCAGCTCCGCCGCCGCTTGCGCGGCGATCGGATTCGAGGCGTAATCGGTGAACGCCACATCGCGCAGCAGTGAAGCCCAGTACATCTCGATCAGCTCGGTCCCATAAGCAGCGCTGGCCAGGGCCGGGGCGGGCGGTACGACCACTTGGTTAATCTGATTATCGGGACATGGCGCGTTGCCCAACTGCACGCCATCGGTCCCTTCCAAAGCGAAAGCGATGCCTCCCAGCGGACCGTTCTGCGTCCGAGTGCCTCCGATAATGATATTTTCAAAATCCTGAAATCGCCCGCGATCGATGGCATGCCTCAAGGACTGATAAGCGGCCAGATTGACCAAACCGATGCCGTCCTGGAGAAGCCCTTTGCTATAGGTGCCACACTTGTCGTGATAGCGTTGCTCATCGCCGTTGGTGGTGTGAGGCGGAACATGAATGTGGGCTTCGCTATTGGCGCAATTGACGCGGATCCTCCTGGCCTCCTCCACCCGTGAATGATCGGAGCTCAGAGGGGTGATGGGACCGTTGAGGACGGAACTGTCCGACTGAGCAGCAGCAATCGCACTCCTGCCGAAGACCGCGCCACCGGCCAGTGCGGCACCGACCTGACCCAGAAACCGGCGACGGCTGGAGCCCCTGCCCTGGTTATTGTTAGGCGCGGTTGATGTTTCAGTTTGATCACTATGGCTTTTTTTCTCGTGGCTCATTTTAATGGCTTTCAGTTGGTCGCGGTGAGGAGGTCGTCTCTGGCATTTTCGGCGCTATTTGTCTGTGTGATTCAAATTGAAACAGCATTGACCGCAACGCGCTGGGCGATACTTGCCAAAGACTTTCCCTTTTTTGCGCGACCGTGATAACAGATATGGCCGCGCCTGTCAATTCCATTGGTTGCAGCACTGGGCACATAAGCCTTGATAAAGAGATGGCGTCAGGAGGGTATCAATCGCCCCAGCTTTTCGGTCTGGCTGCTGCCGCGGCCGGCAACGTAAAAAAAATCGTGGCCACCAGACTCCAGAAAATCCCAATCGCACAGGCGACGCCGAGCCCACTCAGCGATGGATTCTTCGCCAGCACGAGCGAGCCGAACCCGCTCACCGCCGTCAGCCCCGCCAGCAAGACCGGTTTCACCACCCCGGCGATGTCGTGCTCGATGTCGTGCGCTTTTTGCCAGGCGAACAAAACGTAAATGCCGTAATCGACCCCGATTGCGAGCACGAGTCGAAACGCGAGCACGTTTAACAAATTCAATTGCACATCGAACAACTTCATCGTGGCCAACATTGCGCCGACGCCGAAGACGAGCGTTAACTCCTGGATCGCCCAAAGACGCCAATCGCGGTAGAGCGCGATCAAAAGGAAGGCTTCAAAAACCGCCATGGCACCGCTAACAATGAGCAACTGGCGTTGCGCCCATGGCAGCAGATTTGCCAGCGTGTAACTCCAGCCCGAGAGAGTGATCGGAACACCTGCGACCGGCAGCTCGCCTCGCGCTCTGACATGCTGTGCGTGCGTTCGTATTGGCTCGTTCGTCGTGATAAATCCGGCCGTCAGCAGCGGGTCCTTCGCAAAAAAACGGTCCACCAGAAACCACCAGCTTGATGATTTTGGAAGTTTCGCCCGCCAGTCCGGCAACGGCGCACTCAAATCGGCGGCCGATTGCAATTCATCGAGTAGTCTGAAGCCGTCGGCAAACGAATTGCGGCTGAATCCTTCCGCATCGAGCGTTTCCTCCAACGTGCGGTGAACGCTGGCAAAATCGATCGTGCGCAATTGTTCCCGGTTTTTCCGGATCGACAAAGGTGATGGCGCGAGCGCTGCCGGTGTGGAAAAACTTTTGATCTTCCCGGCGCGTTGCAGTTCGCTCCAGTGCGCTGACAGTTTTCTCCAATTGTCGTGCAACGTCTGCTCATCCGGTGCGCGAACGATCGCCAGCACTGGTTCCCAACGGGTCGGCATTTTGCTCATGATCGCAGCCAGGGCCAGACCGGCCCGACTGTTTTTCGGCTCGAGCGAACGCGCACTGGAGTCAAATCGCAATGCCGGTCGCGGCGAGAAACCGATAATCGTCAGGATCGACAATCCCACAATCGACCAGACAAGAATCGCGGTCGGCCGCCGGACGGTCCAGCTCACATATTTTTTCACGAGATTGAAAATCCAATCGTGACGCGACGGCGGCTGGCGTTCCCGAACGAACAAGAAGAAGATGGTGCACATGAAGAAGCCGGCAAAAAGAATGCCGATCGCGATGAGCACGCCGAGCTGCGAAAAACCAATCGAACCGCTCAAGATCAACGCCAAAAAACCGACGGCGCTGGTAAGCGCGCCGAAGAAAACCGCGCGACCCAGTTTTTGGATCGACGTCGCAATCGCCTGCGGATGCGATTCGCCGTCGGTCCGGGCCTGTTGATACCGGCCGAACAAGAGAATGGCAAAATCGACCCCCAGCCCGACCAGAATCGCGCAAAATCCCACCGTCACCATGTTGAGCCGGCCGAAAATTAACAGACCCAGCGCGAGCGCGACGAGACACGAAAGCAAAAGCGAGAAGCCCATCCCGATGAGCGGAATCCAACGTCCGAATCCAGTAAAAAAAATCACACCGACAAGCGCCACCGATCCGATCAGCGTCACAACGATGTCGTGATGCATGCTTAACGAAATCTCGGCGACGTAAGCAGATCGCCCGGTCACCAGCACCTCCAGGGGCCCGCCCTCCCATCCCTCGCGGGCATGCGCCCGGAACCCGTTCACCTCGCGCATCAAACGCTGACACTCAAATGCTCCGATCGAACGCTGATTTGTCACGACCAGAAAAACGCGCATCGTGCGATCGGCCGAAGCGAGCGGTTGTTCCTCCTCAACCGGGTTGTTTTCCGCGAACGGTTTGAGCGCCGGACCGATCAAGCCGAGCGGGTCGAATTCCAACTCGAACTGCGGGCGCGGCGAGCCCGCCTCAATTTGCTGGCGCAACCGATTCAAACGTGCCCGCATTTTGTCCGGCTGCAGGATCGAGATCGCCTGGTCGAATTCAGGCGGATCGAGATTCAACAGGAGCGGAACCGCGATGGCATGCAGATCGCGAATTCCTTCGGGTGTCTGCAACGGCGAACCGGCCAGAACACGCGCGCACCATGGCTGTCGTCGCAGATGCTCGCCGAAGACGTGCGCAAATTCCTCCAGCCTATCGACATCGTTAGGCTGGCACCGCAGCGCAAACGTGAGCTCACGCGTCTGCTCGAATTCGCGGTCGTAAATCTTCATCCCCTGGACCGAGCTGAACTTTCCCGGCAACAGGTTCAGCACTTCGCTATCGAGTGCGATCCGCGAAACCAAAATCAGGAGCGAACCGAGGGCGACCACGGCCACGGCCAACCAGACCAACCCGCGCCGCCGCGTCAGGGTTCGTGAAATGAATTCGGCGATCGGCATAACAGAGCCCACGAATGAACACGAATCCGCGCTAGATGCGAGAAGCTATCTCCCAAGCTCTAATTTTGTAGGGGAAGCCACCGCTTCCCGCATGGCTGCGTCCTGTGAGCTGAAAAATCCGAATACGAAATCCCAAACAAATTCGAATGTCCAAAGTGACAAAACAATGACAATAACAAGAGCAGCAAGCCCGAATGACACCGTCACAAATTCAGCTCGCGACAGTAAGAAAAGGAGCCCTCACCCTACCCTCTCCCTGAGGGAGAGGCGGACTCCGAAAGCTTTCGGAGCCGGTGAAGGGAATCCAGGACACTACCCTCCAAAATGACAACCAGGCTCGGAAAGAATAGCTTCTGTCCACTCAATGAAACATTCACCTCTGCTTCGGCAACTTTCGTTCCAATCCAGGTTGGAGCGCATCGCTTCCAGCGCGAACTATTTTGCGCTTTCAGTTCCGATGAAGATTAGCCGCGCCTTGCGGACGCGAGGCCCCGTTCCGGTCTCTGCGCGGGTCAACGATTCAGTGCCTTTTCCAGTTAGCCTGTACCCGGTTGGGGGTGGGCGCCATTATCTTCGGGTTAAAGCTAAGATCCGTAACGCGGCAAAGATCAAAGGAGGCGATCGCGTTCGCGTGCAGATTACGGTGCTCGATCGTTCAGAAATTTCTATTCCTCAAGACTTGGCCAGTGCCCTTCGAGCAAAGGGAGTGGCGGAGTATTTCAGAGCCATCTCGATCGGTAAGCAGAATTACCTCATCAGATGGATTGACGAAGCAGTCAAACCCCTGACCCGCGATAAGAGAATTCAGGCCGCGGTCAAAGCTGCCCGGCAGAAAAGGGAACGAGCGGACGGATTGTAATAAAGGGCCGGCTTACCTTGAGCGTCCTCTTAGGCCGATCTTTTCGAAACAAGTCGTCGAAGGAGATGGCCTTTCCACATCCAAAATCCGGAAAGGACAATGACAGGGACCGCGACAAACCGAACCACGGGGGCGTAATTCGGAAGTTCCTTAAACGGACTGTAAACATAACCGGCTATCGGAATGCCAAAGAGGATGTGGATCGAGCGAAGAATCGAACGTTTGGTGGCATCATTCATGATTGGTTTCTAAATCTATTTATTGGCCGGACGCCGTCATTTGAAGCAAAAAAAAGCATGGCGTGCTTGAATCCACTCCAGTTTTGACTGTCAAAGCCTTGCGAATTTTGAATTCCGACAAACCTAAATTGCCCTGACCACACTCTCCGTGAAAAAAGGCCAAGCCTGCATGTGAGGTTTATGACTAAGGAGGCGACACAAACCACTCCGCATCTGGTCCGCGCCCTCAAACTGCGCGATCTCATCCTGTTCAATCTGGTCGCCGTCCTGGGTCTCAGACATCTTGGGACAACGGCGAAATTCGGTCCCGGGTCGTTGCTGATGTGGTTGATCGCCGCCGTCTTCTTCTTCATCCCGCAGGGATTGGCCGTGGTCGAGCTGTCATCGCGGTTTCCGAAAGAGGGCGGCATCTATTTCTGGACGAAACGCGCGTTAGGCGAAGGCCATGGGTTTTTGTGCGGCTGGTGCTATTGGATCAACAACGTCCTCTATTACCCGAACCTGCTCATCTCAGCGGCGGTTATCGCGACTTTTATCGTCGGGAAAGGTGGAAGCGGGCTGAGTGACAGTTGGGCGTATGTGCTGCCGGTGACGCTCGGCTCGCTCTGGATCGCCACGTTGATAAACATCGTCGGCCTGGGCACGGGCAAATGGTTGCAAAACGCGGGCGGCGTCGGCACGTACGTTCCCGGGCTCATTCTGATCTCGCTCGGCGTTTACGGCGCGATGACCGCTCCTCCCGCTAACGAACTCAGCGTGGCAACTTTGACGCCCGATCTGAACAATTTTCCAGCGTTGAACCTGCTGGCTTCGATCGCGTTTGCGTTCGCGGGGCTCGAGTTAGCCTCGACCATGGCGGACGAGGTCGAAAATCCACGACGCAACCTGCCGCGCTCGATCTTCATCGCCGCGCCGTTGATCGCTGTCGTCTATATTCTCGGAACAGCAGCGGTCCTGTGGCGCCTGCCGAACAAGGATGTCAACGTAGTCTCGGGATTTCTACAGGCGATCAAAGCCGGCGCCGATCATATTTCCCCGACGCTGGGCTGGGTTGCTCCGCTCTGCGCGGCGCTTTACACCATCGGTAATGTCGGCAGCGTCGGCGCCTGGCTGATCGGACCCGCGCGCGTGGCGTTCGTGATCGGGCTGGATCGCTATTTCCCGAAAGCTTTCGCAGCAGTGCATCCGCGCTGGCATACGCCGTATGTCGCGATCCTCGTTCAGGCGACGCTCGCAACGATATTTCTGTTGCTCTCGGTCCTCGGGAAAGGCACGAACGTCGAAGACGTTTATCTGATCCTGCTCGACACACAGATTCTGATTTATTTCATCCCCTACCTTTATCTGTTCATCGTCTTTTTGATTCATCGCCGACGCGGCGAGAACGCCAGTGAGGTCGTCTTGGCGCCCGGCGGATCAATTGGCGGATGGATCACCGGCTTAAGCGGCATGATCGTCACCTTGTTTGCCATGATCATCGCGACCATCCCTCCGCCGGACATGGGAAACTCTCTGCTGTTCCGGCTAAAGGTCATTGGCGGAGCCCTCGGATTCATCCTGATCGGCGGATTGATCTACTGGTCCGCGCGTCTGAAAAAAATTTGGTTGAAGTGAACCGCTCTGACCTCTGACTTCTGACTTCTGACTTCTGACTTCTGACTTCTGACCTCTGACCTCTGACCTCTGACCTCTGACTTCTGACTTCTGACTTCTGACTTCTGATCCCCAGCCTTCCCTGGCACGCCGCCCGCTCGCGAACGCTTTCGGAGTAATCAGTGAAGGCGGCTGCCCCCTGCCCTCCGTCCTCCGTCGTCTGCAGTCTTGTTCCGCCTTCCGCTTCTCGTGGGGTGTGAATTGGGGTCAAATTAGGGTTGCATTGAATTGACGGACAGTGGGCGAAGGGTCAAAAACCGATGAGACAATCTACCTCAAGAGTCTGACACGCAGAGGCTCCCAGCTCGCCCACAAACTCAACCGGCAACTCCCTCAAGCCGCTTGAACACCTTACCAATAACTCCTATCCACATCCTTGACCCACTACCTCAGATGTATGGTTAGGCGAATTCAATTTTCCGAAGCATGACGACGGATTCTTTGTCGCCCACCTCGCGCTCATATATCGCCCATCCATTCTTTTCATAAACTGAAGCGGTCACAGCGAGGCAGTCGATGAAAAGGCCTTTGATGCGTGCTCGTGCAGCGATCGAAGCGACTTCATGGAGGATCATCGAGGCAATCCCTCGGCGGCGAAAGTCCGGCCTGACGTAAACTGCAGCGATCCAGGGCGCATATTGAGGGCGATGAATGCAGTCGTTTTCGATGACGCAGCAACTTCCAACTGGTTCGCCCTCGGCCAGAGCGATCACGCTATACGGCACAGTATCCAGTTTCGTATGGCTCCGGAGCCAGTTGAAAACAGCCTCGGGCGAGTCGCATCGCTTGCTCCACCACTCTTCGTAGATCCAGCGCCCAACGGTCTCGAGGTGCTCTGGGCACTCCGATAGCTGCTTAAGGGCGATCGTCATTCGGCGGGACATTATCGCCTAACGAGCAAGAGATAAGCCACGGCAGGGTGTCGTGGCAAACACACTGGACTTGCATCGTAATGGGGCCAGCCTGCTCGCGAAAGCTTTCGGAGTTCGCTTCATCACTTGGTTAGGTGTCTGTCGTCGCCTCCTCGACACGCTCTCGAACCGCTTCCAAAACGCTTTGAAACATCTTAGGATTCGCGAGCGACGCGACTGCATCGGCAAGCTTGGAATCTTCGCCGGCCGTCCGCATCTGCGCTGCCATCTCGGAAAACGCTGTCTCACGAAACGAAACGGAAAGTCGCTCGAGAGCGTAAAACCATGCTCGTAGATGTCGAGTCTCCACAAGTGCATGCGCGAGATTGACGACGCTCTCGGGAACTTCAGCTTTCTGCATACGACACCTAACGAGAGAGAGATAAGGCACGGCAGAGTGTCGTCGCAAGCACCCTGAAGTTCCTTTGCGATAGGGCCGTTGGCTTCATCGATTGGTTAGGGGTATGCCTCCGAAGTTCTTACCACGACATTCTGCAAGGTTTCATCTGAAGTGAGCATCAGGTAAATTTCAACTTGGAAAATACCCGGCCTGGTTTGGTCGGCAGCTCGAATAAAGACATGCGGTTCCGTGGGATGGGCAAGCGCGCGAGAATCGTCGTGCGTCGTGACTTCGTATCTGACTCCAATAAAATTCTTGTGAATGAACTCCTCGATCTGCGGCCGCTTGGATCCGATCGGCAGTTGCCGCACGACTGCGTCGCCGATTCGTCGTTCCCACGATTCGTGAGGGTAGATCTGAACCACAGGAAGGAATAATGGCGAATCCTTTTTGACGGCATCCTTGGAGTCGTCGCAGGAATCCAACGCAAGACTGGCAAGCATCGCGAAAATTACGAGGCCGCGCGGCATCGGCATACGCCTAACGAGAAAGAAGTGAGCTACCGCCACCGATGGCGAGCGGTGCTCGGAGTGAAGAGGATCTAGTCATCTAAAAGGTGAGCGAACGGCGGGTGGCGGTTAGCTCCACTGACTGGTTAGGTGTGGGCGCGCAACTCGGACAGGATAGCGCGAACATGGTCTTTTGCTGTTGGGTCTGCATCGTGTCCCCGAACGGATTGGCATCGCTGACGGACGGACTCTAAATATGGATCGGCAATCGGCCAAGACAAGAAAAGGTCCCACGTATCGTGAGCCCGTGAATCTGGAGAAACAAACTCCTCCAAAGCGGCTTCAACATCTTTCGAGTCAAACCGCGCATGTTGTCGGCGTGTTCGCCCAGGCGAAGAATCCAGCGATAACCACGACGACACCTGCGATCCATGCGACGATGCTCACAACACCTAACGAGACGGAGCTGAGGCACCGCTGGTGGAAGCGAGCGTTGCGAACATCGAGAACTCTCTCAGTAAAATCACAGCGACTGAACACAGCGGCCAGCGGTTGCCTCCAGCGATTTGTTAGATGATGGCGTCGCCTCGCCATTTGTCGAAAACTCGGTCGACTTCGTCCTCTGTACCGAAATGAACTGTGACCACGCAGCCTCCTTCTGATGCGGGTATCCCGTGAGGCTGAACCATCGCGTTGTTGATAGCCAGCGCGACTTCTTCCGACGAATCGTCGATGTCAGGGATGGCGGTGGCAATCCGACGAACCTGATCGCGCTCGAGTCCGAACAGGGTCCGAAACTCCCAATCGGGAAAGAACGGTCCATCGCTCGCAGCGCGAAGACACTCGAACACGGTTTGCTTCTCCCGTTCATTTAGCGCGCCGAGACCGCCACTTTGAGTGTGCCCTCTAGTCATCTAACGAGAACAAGATGAGCGACGGCGGACGAGGGCGCGCGTCGCTCGCAGTGGAAGTGTGGAAATCATCTCAAAAGTGGAGCGCACAGCGGTCCGCCGTTCGCTCCATCGCATGGTTAGTGATCGGGTGTGGCTTCAGAAAGGGAATCAAATCGACGACACGCAGAACCGAAATGCGCTGGCAGGTGAAGGAAACCTCGTGATGTAAAGCGGTGCCGCCCCAGAGACTCGCAACTGCGAGTCCGTGTCCGAGCGAGCGATGGAGACTCCGATAATCGGATTTTGGTGATTGAAGCCTAACATCTAGTGCGCAATACCCTCGGGAGCATTTCTCTCTCTTCCGCGCATGGATTGCGGAGATCGAAGACAAAGAAAATCGCTCGAAGGTCGCTCGTAGCGGTGAGATCCCACGGGGCCCGCTCGAGTGTGATGGAAAGAACCTCAAAGTCGTGGAAGTCGGGCCAGTAGCCAAGATGCTCCACGAGGAGTTCCCGGCCTCATGATGAGCTGGACGACGTCGATCAGGAGTGGCATCAACGTCGCGCTTGGGGAGAGGCATTGTATCACCTAACGAGAACAAGATGAGCGACGGCGGACGAGGGGCGCGTGGCTCGGATTGGAAGTGTGGAAGTCAAATGTGGCCCCGGATCGGCCGGCGAGTCCATCGATGGAGAGGACCGGCGTGAATTCAGTGTAGGCATGGATCCTGGAATCAGAAAATCTCACGGAGTAATAGATAACCGCAGGCGAAAGTGAACATAATCTGCGCTCCAACGGTAATCCAGAACATCACTGGTTGCGTAGAACGCACATAACGCACGGCCCCTGCATCGCGACACCGCATCGCAGGGCGTGAACGGCAGGGTTGCCAAGCCACCCGCCAAGGGCGCTGACGAAAATACCTACGAGTGCCACTCGCATCGGAAACATGACGACATCTAACGAGAACAAGATGAGCGACGGCGGACGAGAGCGCGCACCGCTCGGAATGAAAGTGTGGAAGTCATCCAAAAGTGGAGCGCACAGCGGTCTGCCGTTCGCTCCTTCGCACGGTTAGACGGTGCGGGACTATCGGGACTGACGCGCATGATTCACATAGCGACCAAGCCTCGCAACACCCAACGCGGCGCACTGAGACCTTTGGTGTTCTTCCATTGGACGATCTCGAACTCAAGGTAAGCGTTCTCATGGGCGTCAAACTCGCGATCGGGATGATCTGCATCCCGAACGGCATCCCAATCGGGAACTGGAATGCGAAAAACCGAACGGCGATTCCGCTCAGCACTGATAAACTGGTTGGGGTCCGGGAGTTCCTTCGCCAGCTCAAGCAGATGGGACAGGCTAAAGATTTTCATACAGGCGCATCAGCGTATCGGCAGGCGTTTGCGGGTCAATTGGACTTCTCCATGCGGCATTTGCGCCAGTGAGCGCAGCAGCGTCTAACGAGACGGAGCTGAGCCAACGCTGGCGGCAGCGAGCGCGGCAAACTCTCCGAACAATTTCATAAAATCAAATGTGGACTTCACAGCGGCCAGCGGTTGGCTCGAGCGATTGGTTAGATGTTAGTGTGATGGAAATAAATCGCAGGTAATTTCAATGGGCTTCTTCGCGGCTTCGCTGATGTGTCCGCTGGCATACCCACCATCCAAAACGTTATCCTTAAATGCCCGTCGACCCGAGTAGACGCTTATTGTGTAGTAGTAGTCGGTGTCAGTGAGCCGTTTGAAAGCCTCTTCAGAAATGGTGGCGTGATCAACTGAAAGAACCCTGGGCTGATCTATCTCGAATTCGTAGAAACCCAGAACACCGGAGGCATAGGAACCGTGTACTCACAAGACCTTGAACGGCCATCCTGATCGAAGTCAGAGCTTAGCCTTTGATGGTCTCGCCAGCGTCGCTCAGCTTCTGGGATGCAGCTTCGGGAGAGAGTGATTCTGATCTGAAACGGTGAACCGCGAGCTTCGGCCCTGTCTCTGGCGGATTAAAGCGATCTTTGTTGGATTGGATTGCCGATCTGCGAAGACGGCTGCGCAAAGGAAAGCTGCGACGCGTGTCATAGATCTAACGAGAACAAGATCAGGTACGGCTACTGACGTTGCGCTCTGATCGAAGTGGAAGGGTTTTACTCATGACAAGATATAAACATGATCCGGGTAGCCGTTACTTGCATCGCCTGGTTAGGTGACAGGTGGACCACTGGAAAGAATCTTCGCGATCATGGGCTTCGTGTAAAGCTGCTCCGCGGACGACCCTGCCGCGTCACCGGAGTGCCGATACTCCCCTTCGTCGAAAGCCAAAAAGACGGACAGGCTGTAGGTAGGAAGCACTCGCTTGTGCTTAAGCATCATGTAGGCAGAAAGGTGATTCATCACTGAATCACAAAACGGAAATTCAAATCGTCCAACCGCATAACCGGTGGCGATATCACACGAGATGGCGTCACAAAGCGAGTCAAGACTCAGGGCGTGCTCAGAGCGAAAGGCCTCGACGTCCGCCTCAGCGAAGGGCGCGTCCGCGCCCCCTTGGATAAGCGCCATGAGCGTCATTTGCCTCAAACATCTAACGAGACTCAAGTCAGCGACCGCGCCCGAGAACGCGTGTGACTCGAGTTGAAGGCTTAGCCACGCTAAACGAGAAAACAAGCCGGGGCGCGGTTCGCTCCAGCGCGTGGTTAGACCCTTCGTGTCTTCATCATTTTCAGCCCACAATGGCGACAGGCTGACTGGAGAAAGAAATATCGGCCACGGCAAACGCCGCAGAACGGGCAATCGCTCCTGAAGCATCGCGGACAAATAGCGCGATACCGAGTCCGACAAATAACGGGATAGCGGCGGGGAAGAAGAAACGAGCCACTAGCGCGGCTACGACGAGCAATCCAAGGCCAAGCGCGCCTGAAAGCGCTATCCAACATCTCGTCTAAGTCTAGTATAGGCAATGAATTAACGAGACGGAGCTGAGCCACCGCTGGCGGCGGCGAGCGTGGCAAACATCGAAAACTGTTTCATAAAATCAAATGTGGACTTCACAGCGGTCAGCGGTTGGCTCGAGCGATTGGTTAGGTCTTTGGTGGCTCATCCTCCTCGATTTTCGGAAAGAGATACTTGCCGACGACAGCGCGGAACGTGACGTAGGAAATCGGAATGGCGATGACAAAGCCAACGATCTGGAGAACGCGTGTCATTTGCTGAAGAGAAACCGCCAGCTCCCAAGAATGGGCCATGAAGAAGCTGCCAAAGAGTTGAGTGCATGAATACCACAAGCGTGCCAAGACTGTGAGCCAAGCTTGAGAATACTGAAATTCAGTGGGTTCTTTCATACGTCGTGTGACATAGACCTAACGAGAATAAGCTCAGCGACGGGCACCGAGGGCGCACGCGGATTTAAGGGGAGGAAACTCACGTCGCCGAGCGTGGGCCCACGGCGGGTGGCCGTTCGCTCGACCGCATGGTTAGGAGACGGTCGAATTCTGTTTGTCATCGTCCCAGATAATATCAAATCGGGTCGGATCGGTGAAGGAGAAATCGGAGCAACGTATCCAGCTGCGGCGAATCACGCCGTCGCCGTCGCGAACAGTGACGCGGAAGAACTGATCCGCTTCCAAAAGTCCAGCGCCAATGCGGAACGAACGAGCACCGAGACGCGGAGACGAGAGTGTAGCCTTGCTCCCGTGCCCAGCGGTCGAGAAACTCAAAACCGCGTTTGCGGCCGAAAATGCTGACGGCTGTGAAAAGAATGACAGCGCCAATGGCTCCTGCGAGCGGCAACGCCCAGTGAGCAGCATCACTCGTCATATATGCGCGGAGTCTCCTAACGAGAACAAGCTGAGCGACCGCCGCGGAGAGCGAGCGCGGCTTCAACTGAAACTGTTTTAATCATCTGAAATGTGAACGCATAACGAGCGACGGTTCGCTCCAGCGCTTTGTTAGGTCTAGTGTGGAGATCGATAGTAAAAATCTATCGGAACGTCCACACTGGGCTTGCTGGGCGTTTTGAACTTCCAAATGCGTAAAGCGGACATGGCTGCCTTATCCAGAATTTCCCAACCAGTGCTCTTCTTGACCGACACACCAGTGACCACGCCTTTCTTTGAGTCGATGTGTACAGTAAAAATGCCGCTCCCCTGGGGCCACATACCGTTTTGAAGTCGCGGGTAAGCCGGGCGGGGAGCGAAATATGCGACAGCCTTCGGATAGGGCTGCGCGACGCTTGAGATCCGAGCAGCACAGAGCAGTGTTACTGCGGTAAAGGTAGCGACATAGCGTGTCATAGACCTAACGAGACAGAGCTGAGCGACCGCTCGCGGGGGCGAAGCTGGCAAACATCGAGAACTGTTTCATAAAATTAGATCTGCGCATCGCGACGGCCCAGCGGTTGGCTCGAGCGATTGGTTAGGTCTCACGCCGTCCCTCGCACCTTGTTTTCGCCTCACGTTCTCTATCACGCATGGTAACAACATAACGGAGGACGCCAATCAGAACGAATATGCCGACAGAAATCCATCCCGGTACCGATGGTGCATAAAGGTTGGACTCCCTCACCGGATGGTCGGTGTAGAAAAAAGAATGCGGCTGCGATGAATGCGACTCCCATCGCAAGCAGTAGCCACGGATTCATCCGATCAGAAGTCGAGCGCGCCATAGACCTAACATCGTAATAAGCAGAATTTCTTCTGCCTATTTCTTGAGGTTCCCTCTAATATCGGCCGCAAATGCAGAAAAGGAGTGGACATTTTTCGGACGTTCGTTCGGCCAAAATAGACCTTTTCCCAGGGAGGAAAAGCAATTCTCGGGGCCTGTCCCCCGACCACGATGATTTACACGCACGTTTTGAATAAGCCGGGCATCGGGGTCAAGAGTCTGTTGGATTGAGAAAGAGGTCGGCTGCCTACCCGCGAGGCTACGGCCAGCCAGGGAGGACGGAGACACAGGGCGTAATTTGCGATTGTCGATCTTCGATTCGGGGCGTACGTTTTTGCAAAAAGAAGGAGCCAAGAAAATGAGCACTGCTGTCGCGGAAGAGAAGAAAACGAAGCTGAATCAACTCGAGCAACTGAAGAAGTTTACCAAAGTCGTGGCCGATACGGCTGATTTTGAATCGATCAAGGACTTTAAACCGGAGGATGCAACGACGAATCCGAGTCTGGTTTATGCGGCCACCCAAAAGGAGCAATACGGACATTTGCTGGACGAAGTTCTGGCCGATCGGAAGAAATCGGGATTGAGCGGCCAGGCTCAGATTGAGGACATCTGCGATCATCTCCTCGTCCAATTTGGCAGCGACATTCTCGGAGATCGTTCCGGGACGAGTTTCGACCGAGACCGACGCGCGGTTATCTTACGATGTCGAAGGCTCGATCCGAGAAAGCGCGACAGATTGATCAAGCTTTATGCCGAGCGCAAAATTCCGCGTGAACGCGTTCTTATCAAAATCGCATCAACCTGGGAGGGGCTTACTGGCTGCCGAACAACTGCAAAAGGAAGGCATCCGTTGCAATCTGACGTTGTTGTTCTCGCTGCCGCAAGCGGTGCGTGCCGCCGAAGCGAAGGTGCAATTGATCTCGCCGTTCGTCGGCCGGATTTACGATTGGTACAAAAAGGAAATGAAACGCGATTACACCGGCGCGGAAGATCCGGGCGTGCAATCGGTGCAGGAGATTTACTCTTATTACAAGAAGTTCGGTTACAAGACGGAAGTGATGGGCGCGAGTTTCCGGAACACAGGACAAATCCGCGAGCTGGCGGGTTGCGATTGCTTAACCATCAGTCCCGAATTGATGGAGGAGCTAGCGAAATCGAGTGAGCCGATTGAGCGGAAGTTGACTCCGGAGAAAGCAAAGGCGGCCAAGATCGACAAACTTGAGCTGGACGAAAAGAAATTTCGTTGGCTGCTGAACGACAACGCGATGGCGTACGAAAAAACAGGTGAAGGTATCCGCAAATTTGCCGCTGACGTGGTGAAGCTGGAGAAATTCGTCGCCGGCAAATTGTAGTGGAGAAGGTTGATTTTCTGATCGTCGGCGCGGGGTTCGCCGGCAGCGTGTTGGCGGAACGGATCGCGACCCAGCTGGGCAAGACCTGCCTGATTGTCGAGCGCCGCAATCATATCGCGGGCAACGCTTATGATCATTGCGACGCCGCGGGCGTGCTCGTCCACGATTACGGTCCGCACTATTTCCGCACCAACTCTCAGCGCATCCTCGATTATTTGAGCCAGTTCACGGATTGGCGTCCGGTGGAATACAAAATTCTCTCCTGGACGGACGGGCGCTACTGGCAATTCCCGATCAATCTCAACACGTTCGAACAGCTGATTGGGCGGCCATCGACAAGCGAAGAAATGGCAGCGCAACTCGAGAACTGGCGGGTCAAGATCGACACTCCAAAGAACTCGGAGGAAGTCATTGTCTCACAAGTCGGCTGGAAGCTTTACGAGATGTTCTTCAAAAACTACACGCGCAAACAATGGCAGCGTGACGCGAAAAATCTCGATCCGAGCGTGTGCGGCCGAATCCCGATCCGCACGAATCGCGATGATCGGTATTTATCAGAGCGGTTTCAGGCGCTGCCGAGCGAGAGTTACACGAAAATGTTCGAGCGCATCCTCGCTCATCCCAAGATAGACATTCGGCTGAACACCGATTTCCGCGACGCGCGCGAGCAAGTCGAATTCAAGCATCTCATCTTCACCGGACCGATCGACGAGTATTACGATCATTGCTTCGGGCATTTGCCGTACCGCTCGCTCCGGTTCGAGCCGGAAACGCTGGCCCAGGAATTTTTTCAACCGGCTATGCAGGTAAATTACCCTAACGATTTTGATTTCACCCGGATTGTGGAAATCAAGCACGCGACCGGTCAAAAAATCGGATCGACCACCATTGTCCGCGAATATCCGCAGGAATTCGGGCCCGGGCGCGAGCCTTACTACCCTATTCCCGCGCCGGATGCGCGGGGCTTGTATGCCAAATATGCCGAGCAGGCCGCGTCGGAAAAAAACGTGACGTTCGTCGGACGGCTGGCGACCTATCGCTACTACAACATGGACCAGGTTGTCGCCACCGCGCTAACCGAGTTCGAACGTCTCAAAGCGCGGTTCGCCGGCTAGTCCCGTGTAACAGTAGTTTCGGATCCGGAGTTGCCCTCATCCTAACCTTCTCCCACGGGGAGAAGGAACCCACTCTCCCGTCGGGAGAGGGCTGGGGTGAGGGCAATCTTCTCCCCCGTGGAATAATGTTCCGGTTCTTCTGTGACACTGCACTAGCGCGTTTTAAGAAGACGTGTAGCCGCTGAAAACGCCATAAGGCACGGCGAATTATTATTCCCGGAGGGAGTTCGTGTTTAGCGCCAAGGGCGCGCTGTCATTCCTGAAAGCCTGGGGCAACGCCCCAGGATTTGTAAAACGCAAAACGCCAGCGCTGAAAGCGCGATTCAATGTCCTGGCGTTGGAAGTGAATCGCGCTTTCAGCGCTTATGTCCGCTGGATGGGTTCGAAATCCTGGGGCGTGATGCCCCAGGCTGGCATTGAGGCTGCGCCTTCGGCGCTAAACACAAGTCTCGTGTGGCTACACGTTTTCTTAAATGCTCTCGTCTAGCTCACTTTCCAGTCTGAGCAGTCCCAGTTCAGAAGATTCTCGAGCTGGATGATATCGTTCTCATACAGGCTGTAGAGATAACGCCGCTCTTCCGGAGTGATTTTCCTTTCGTACGGAATCAGATTCTGTTCCCGGTTTTTGATTTTTGCCAGGACCTTTACTCCAAGAAAGCGGAAGACTTCATTCACGACCTCCGGCGTTCGCTTCCGAAACTCCTCAAATTTGATCACGCGCACCTGCTCGCGTGGAAAGAAGCGGAAGACGCGCTCTATTTGCTCAAAGTAAAAGCCGCGAGCCAGGTACGACTTTCGGCGTGATTGCAGTGCGGGCTCTTCCTCGTTCTCCTTCATCTCCGCCGCGATGGCTTCGAGGAAGCCACGGGTGTCGCGCTGCCGGTCCCAATTCATGTTCCAATGCGAAAACGCCCGATCGATCGGGTTCCGCAAAAGAATGATGAGCTTGATCCCCGCGTGATAATCCCTGATCCGCTCCATCGCCGGTTTCCAGTAGGTGTAGATCGGCGTGCAGGAACCGGTAATCAGCGACTTCGGCTTCAGTTTGATGTCTTCGTGCAAAATGGCGTAGCTCACGTTCCCGGCGGCATAGCGTTTTTCGTCGTCAAAGAAATGCCGCCGGGGGTGATCGATCATGTGTGCCTCCTCCGGGTGCGCCATGGTGATGTTGGGATGTTGATCGAGGTGATAGTGCAACGCGCTCGTCCCGCCCTTCTGGGTTCCGGCGATCATGAAGTCGAGACGCTCTATCCGTTGGGGTTTCGATCGAAATGTCATGCGGTTGAGCACCTAAGCTGCCGCTGATGCCAGACGCAAGCACGGCAAATACTTGGCACTGTCCTAAATTTGAAGTTGCCCTCACTGCCGCTTCGCGTGCGTCTCTCCCAGCGGGAGAGAGCGGAGGAGCGCAACACTGGCAATTAGGACACTACCAAATACTTCTGGCCGCTACTTGTGATGCAAAAAGAGCACGTTTCCCCGCTCGACCAAGCCCCCGTGCTCGACCATGACTTGGAGGATTTCCGGCGTGTAGTATTGCCCGTCATAGGCAGCATTGAGTTCGAAAAAGATTCGCCCGCCCGGGTTGAGCCGAGTCTTTAGATCGCGCAGGAAGAAGTCCCATTCCTGCGCGCCCCAACGCCACGAATCCTCCCGGCCGCCTTGAAATGCCGTTGCGAATGATGTGATGAGGTCAAAGTTATGCCCAAGGTCCGGCAGTCGTTCCACTGGGGCGATCTTGTAAATCGCGCGGCGTCACGCCGAGCAGACCGATCAGTTCGTCGAACACCGGGATGCCGGCCACGTCGAGACCGAGGCCATCGTGCCCGAGTGCTTGCGCGACGAAGAGAAAATATCCGCCCCCGCAGCCGATATCGAGGATCTGCTGCCGCGGGAGACGATGCAGGTCGAGGTCCTGCGCCCGCCTGACGTTTTGCCGAACGTGCGTTTCCGCATCGAGGTACTTCGCATAATGCCGCCACAACCCGGGCGAGCCAGCTGGCATTGAACCATATTGCGCCCGCAGCTGGCGCAGCCGGTCCCGGTCAAGCTTTGCCAGCAGCGGCGCTATCCGTACTGGATGCAAAAGGCGACGTGCCCGCCGCCAGGCTCGTCGATAGGTCAACGGCTGCCCGATCTTGGCGATGGACTCCGATAATTTCAAAATCAGATCTCTCTCAGTCTGGTTGAAGCAAACGTTCAACGTTCAACGCTCGACGCTCAACTAGGAACATCGTTAGTCTTTGTAGTGATCGACGATGTCGCGGCCGGCCATGGCGACGCCGAGTGGACGCAGCGTGTGCAAAATACGAATTGTCCCGGCATGTGCGGCGAGGACATCGGGGAGACGCCGATAGGCTTGAGGCGCTTCATCGAGATCGCCGCCGCGCAAGACGATATGTCGATCGTGCATCCATTTCATCATTTCATCATGCCTAACAAGCCCGTCCTGGCGAATCCGTTTGTTCCCGACTTTCACGAACCGTCCTCTGGCCGCGGTGCGGGACATGATTCGGCCAGCGCCATGAATGGTCGAAAACAATGCTTCACGCGAAACGGGCGAGTCGATTCCCTCGATGATCACGGCGTCGTCGCCCATGCTGCCCCCAACGAAGCCTCTCTGTCCGGGAAAGGCCGGCGTCGCGCCTTTGCGCACAACCCAGTATTCCTCGCTGTCGTGCGTTTCGCGCCAGGCGAAATTGTGATGGTTATGCACTTCCTCGACAATTTTCGCGCCGAGAATCTGGCGCGCAACATGACGCGCCACCGCTTCGCGCCCGGCATAAGCATAACGACCAGCCAGATGCATCCCGGCGAGATAATCACGGCCCATCTCGGAATTCTCTTCGACCACCGTTGGCGGTACGTCCATTCCATCTTTACCACCGGCGGCTTTGAGAAAATGTGTGGCCGTTTTGTGTCCGAGCCCGCGCGACCCGAAATGGACGCCGACCCAGATACGGTCCTGCTCGTCCGCGAAAAGATCGACATAATGATTGCCCCCGCCGACCGTGCCGAGCTGGTCGCGCGCTATTTCTTTCAAATGGCCAATCGGTTTAACTGACCAGGCCGGGTCATCGAACAACGAATGATCCACGCGCGTTTTGCTTTTGCGGCCGATACCGAATGAGATGTCGCGCACGACATCATCCATGATTTTGTCGATCTTCGTCGCAATCTGATCGCGCGTCGCATCCGTCAGGATGGCGAGATTGCCGCAGGCAATGTCGAACCCGACGCCGCTGAGCGAGATTTTATCCTTGTACGCGACAACGCCGCCGATCGGCTGGGCGTAGCCTTTGTGTCCATCCGCGCACAGCACCCCGCGCTCGCCGCCGGCTGCGACGCAAGTTTCAATCTGCTTGATCGTCCCTTGGTCGTGTTCGCCAAAAATTTTCGTTCTCGTCTCCATCGATCTCTCGGTACGCTCGAACCGATGTGGAGAATTTCAACGGGCGACAACACTTAGATGCGGTATGGCCGCTGCGCAGCGGTCCGATTGAAAGTGCTGCACAAAGGGACCAGCGCTCAAGGAACAACGGCTTGGGCAGCCCCGAAAGCTTTCGGGGCTGGGAAGCCGTCACTCCTTGCTGAACAGTCTCTTAAAACGCTCTAATCTTCGCGGAGCGATTTTTTAGCAAGAACTTCCCACGCCTCGACATCGGCCTTCGTTTCGATCGGCTTGACCGATCGCACTGCCGAGATGGAATTGAAGGTGACTTCCGCAAAGGGCAACTTGATCGTGCGGGCCAGCTCTTTCAGCACTTTAGGCGCGAGCGTCTTATAAAGAAGACTGACGTGCGGATCGGCCAGGCGCTGCGCACGCGACTTCGCTGCCTGCCCAAGATCGACCACCAGATCTTGCAGCGATCGATTCGACTTGAGCGGGACAAAAAGCGTTTTCCGAAATTCGGATGAAAAAGCCACGGCCCGCACTGTCAGGCGAATGGGTGCCGCCTCGATCTTCTGAAAAACCTCCCTAGGCGATGGTCGATCCTCCGTTGTAGTCAACAGCGTCAGGTGTGGATCGAAATTCGGCGCAGCAAACTGTTTGCCGAGGATGCGGATGATGTCGCAAAACAGGTCGCGCTCGTCTTTTGCGGGCGTGAGCCAGTAAACGATGACGTGTTTTTTCGGGGTGGGGTTTCGCACAACCCCTGTTTTGTCAAACGTTTTCGGGGTTAGCAAGCTGCATTTCGGTGGCAAAGCGCTGGCGCTGGAGCAGATTATTGCGTGCACAAGATTGTCAGCGTTCCAAACTGGGTTAGCCTGCGCGAGGAATTTCCGATTCTTCGCGAGCAAGCCCATGGCCGTCCGCTGATTTACTTCGACAATGCGGCCACAACGCAAAAGCCGCGTGCGGTGCTCGACGCGGTCCGCCGGTATTACGAGCACGATAACGCCAATGTCCATCGCGGGCTGCACACGCTGAGTGCGCGCGCGACCGAGGCGTATGAGCGGGCGCGACAGACGGTGGCGGGCTACACTGGCGCAGCCACGGCCGATGAGATCGTGTTCACACGTGGCACGACAGAAAGCATTAATCTGGTCGCGCAAGCCTGGGGTGGAAAATTTCTCCGGAGCGGCGACGTAATTCTGCTCACCGAAATGGAACACCACAGCAATCTGGTGCCGTGGCAATTGTTAGCCGAACGGATCGGGGCACGGCTTCGTTTCGTGCCCGTGCGCGATGACGGGTCTCTCGATCTCGACCGACTCTCGTCCCTGCTCACGCCGGAGGTAAAGCTTTTTGCATTTACGCACATCTCCAACTCGCTCGGCACAATCAATCCCGTCACGGAGCTTTGTCGCAAAGCGCGCGAGATCGGAGCGGTCACGGTAGTCGATGCTGCGCAAAGCGCGGGACACAAACCGGTCAACGTGCAGGAGATCGGGTGCGATTTTCTTGCCTTCTCCGGACACAAAATGTGTGCACCGACCGGAATCGGAGTGCTCTACGGTCGCACGGAAGTTCTCGGCTCGCTTCCGCCCTGGCAAGGCGGCGGCGAAATGATCGTGAGCGTGACGCTGGAAAAAAGTTCTTTTAAGAAAGCGCCCCATCGCTTTGAGGCAGGCACGCCGAATATTGCCGGCGCAATTGGACTCGCGGCTGCGATCGACTACATCGAGAAGATCGGGCGTGCGGCGATTTTCGAGCACGACTCGGAATTGACTCGTTATGCGCTGGAGCGGTTCAGGGAATTGCCCGGAATACGAGTGCTTGGCCCATCCGACGACCGTGGCGCCATCGTTGGTTTTGTGATGGACGCAGCGCATCCCCACGATCTCACGACATTTGCCGATCAATACGGTCTCGCCATGCGCGGCGGCCACCATTGCAATCAACCGCTCATGCGCCGCTTTGGCGTCACCGGCACAACACGCGCCAGCTTTTATTTTTATAACACGAAAGAAGAAATCGACCGGATGATCGAAATCCTGCAAAAGGCGGCAAAGTTTTTTCAATGAGCCCGGAACTTGGCGAGCTGGAAGAGCTTTACCAGGAAGTGATCCTGGATCATTCGCGCAGGCCGCGAAACTTCGGCGAGCTGCCCGATGCGGCGGTGCGGGTGCACGGCGATAATCCAGCGTGCGGCGACGAGATTCATCTGGCCGTAAAATTCAACGACGATGGCGGTTTGGAAGAGATCAAGTTCAACGGGCACGGGTGCGCTATTAGTCAGGCGTCGGCGTCGTTGATGACGATGAAATTGAAAGGGAAGAGCCGCGAGGAAACGATGTCTATCTTGCGCGCGTTTCACGATTTGGTGACGACGGAAACAACCGATGCCGGGAAAAACCTCGGCGATCTGCGGGTGATGCGCGGCGTCCGCAAATTCCCGCAGCGGGTCAAGTGCGCGATGCTGGCCTGGCGCGCTCTGGAACAGGCGCTTCAACAAACCAGCGGCGAATCGACCGTTTCGACCGAGGAACCGGAGTTCGGCTGAGTTGCAGGGCGGGCGCTCCGCCGACCTGGCAACCGATGCGGTTGCCCCTGCAATTTCGCGGCCAAACGCGCTCCTTGGGGTGCCGCCTGCGCTCAACGCGCAGGCGGCTACACGCTAAGGCCCGTTAACTTACGGGATAGAGTGCCCGCTGTTTGCTTTGACGATGTTGATGTCGCCCGCGTTGATGCTGCCGTTCGCGTTCACATCACTACGGAAGTTAGAGGCAGTAACCGGTTGGCCCGATTGCCCCTTCGTCTGCGAAACGTCAGACGCGTTCACCGCTCGGTTGGCATTCGTGTCGCCGACCAACACGCCCATCGGGATGTTAAAGTCCGTCGCCGGTGCATCCGCCGCGCTGTTCACGCCGTTGATCCGGACGTTGATGTTCTGCTGATCGGTTATGTTGGTGAGCGGGACAGTAACGACATTGCCACTGACCGTGACATTACCAGTGCAGACGCCGCCGCTGCCGACGCATCCTGAGCCCATGGTTACTTGCGCCTGTGGACTGCCCGTGACGGTGACATTGCCGGAGAAGGTGACCACCATCGTGTAATCGTTCGTGCCTCCAGTGCTGCGGCATTCAACTCCGTCTGTGCCAGTCAGCGGCAATGGGATGTCGAAGTTTCCTGCACCGCCGTGCGTCTTGCGCGAAACAGCGCTGCTGACCGTCGGCGCGCAGCTGCCGTACGATTCAACCGCGTTGGAGCCACCGCTTGCGGCGCCCCCACCCACAACAAAACCACGGCCATTGAACGACGCCGCCCCAGGGCCCTGGTGGTCCACGTTGTACGTCGGGCCTGCTCGCCACATGTCGGTGCCCGAATTGTAGATCCAGACCTGCTGGTTGATCGGCAGACCGAGGCAGCCCGTTATCCATAATTCGCCGTCCTGGACGAACCCGTTTCCGCTCTGGCATGTGCCGCCGGATGTTGGGAGCACGGCAATCGTGCGCCATGTGTTGGTGGTTGGGTTGTATGCGTATTGTGCGCCCGGCGCCGTGCCGCCACCTACCACGTAGATCTCTCCGTTGTAGAGGACACCGGGCACGTTGCCTTGGTTACCGGGCATCGGGGCGCCGGTAGTGTAGCTGTTGGTTCCCGGGTTGTAGATGTAAACATCGTTGTGGCCGGTACCGACCGGATTGTAACCCGCGATCACGTAGACCAGGTTATTGAACGCGGTTGCTGCCACGCCGGAGCGTGCCGCCGGCAATGTCATGCCCATACTCCAGGTGTTGCTGGTCGTGGAATAGATCTGCATCGTATTGAGCGGACCACCAAACGACACGCTGTTGAATCCACCCGGCACATAGATGTTGGTGCCGATAGCTGTTCCTCTGCTTTGCGCATGTGGTACCGGGATGGGAGCCAGCATCGTCCAAGTCGTGCCGTCGAAACGCTCATTAGCAGTGGTGTAATCGGGTGCGGCATTGAACCCGGTGCTGGCATACAGATTAGAGCCGACCACCGCCGTGGCCGGGTTACGCCGTGCAGTGGTCATGGGCGGTTCATTTCGCCATGCCGGTGTGCAGCTCGACCCGCAATTCGTCGCGTTCATTTCGACGCTGGTCAAAGAGGTGCCGCTGGTACTGTCATATCCGCAGACGATAAGAGCTGCCTGCCCTCCCGTAAGGTTCAACGTCACCGCATCGGCAAATGAACGTGCTTGATTCAGAACCGGTCCATTGGACCAACTGTTCGTGCCGGGATCATAAATCTGAGTATTGTTAAAGGATTGCGGTGTCAATCGAGCATCCTTAGCTGGCGCATCGAATGGGTTACCTCCGCCGATGACCCAGAGCTTGCCGCCGACGACCGCGCCAGCCGGGAAATTAGCGCCGAGCATCATGGGAGTCCCGCTCGACCAAGTGTTGGCACCAATGTCGTAGATGTAGAGGTTAGTGATGAAGTCGCTTCCGGTGCTACCGCCGGCCACGTAGATCTTGTTGTTGATCACACCACAAGCCATGTCGAACTCCGCCTGCGGTAGCGAAGCCAGGGTGCTCCAGGTATTGGCCGTTACGTCATAAGCGTAAACTCCGCTCGAAGCCACCCCTCCAACGATGCCTCCGATAACATAAATCTTCCCGTTGGCGTAGGCATGGCCGTGATCGTAAACAGCGACCGGCACCGGTGCCCCGGCACTCCAGGCATTGGTGGCAATGGTGTAGATGCGGTTGAGCGTGCCGCCGGTCAGGCCGCCCATCACATAGATCTTGCCGTTGCCACCGTATTCAGCATGGAGCAGGTAGTCTGCGCCCGTTGTCATACTGGCGAGGGCAGACCAGCTATTGGCGACAGGGTCATAGCGGTTTGCTTCGGCGTGCTGCGCGCCGCCGATGGTATTGCCACCAAAGACGTAGGCATAGGCGCCATCCGTAGCATTGCCCGCCCCATAGACGCTCAGGGGATAAGGCGCTTTCGTCATCCACACTCCGGGTGTGCAAGTCGGCGTGGGCGTGGGTGTGGGCGTGGGTGTAGGGCCGCAAACGCTCAGCCAGTTGCCCGCGTTAACTATCACTCGTCCCCAATCTCCGCTCTGGGTTGAATCGGACCCGACATAGGCTGTGACGCCCACAGTCGTGTGCCCGCCGCTCACCGGCCGGTACGCCACCAGCGAGTCGCCGAGGCTATCCTGCGCCACTTCTGTCGCGCCAGCAGCCGGCGTCACGACGTTTTCGAAGTTGCTGTTTAGCATCGTAACACCAGCCATCAACGGGTGCCCCGCGTTAAACGTGCCCAGCGAGAACGCACTGAACTGGATGTTCGTCGAGTAGTCGTACGGATTGTAGTTGCCGCTTGCCCAGCGGCCGTTGACCCCGTATGGCTGGCCCGGCCCGTAGTGGCTAAAGCCGTGCTGCACAACGATTCCGCCCCCATCCACGTAGTCAGCCAGGTTATTACCCAGCGTATCCGCATCCAGGAAGGGGAAATTGCTGTACGGCACAACAATCTGGTATTGTTGGAGCTGAGCCAGAGTGGGAGTGCCTGCTTGCGCATCAAAGAGGTCGCACGCTACGACGTTGGGCTGGGCCAGGATCTCGGATTGCAGCTGAGTTGGCGCAGTCGTATCAGCATACGCGATGAGCACGTGGAACTGACATGCCTGACCCGCACGGAGGACCGGATTCGGGGCGGTGGCTCCGCTCGAAATTGTCGCCCTAACCGCTCCATCAGCAGCTGCTAACTGCGGTCCGCCTGCGCCGGGATTTGAAACCAAGTTTGGCTTGGCACCCGACGCAGAAATCGTCTTGGTCAAAGGCGGGAGGTTCGTGACCGCGGACGCATTTGTCATGGCCACGCTTTGTTTGGTGGTCCCGCGACTGCGGGATTGCGCCTGGACAAATGGGATCACTGCGATGGCTACAAGCGACAACAGGATGAACAGAGTTGGAAGCAAATGTGCTTTGATGGTTGGATTGATTTGTTTTTTCATTTGGAATTGTCTCCTTTCAATTTGCTAACCGCGGAAGCTCCGAATAAAGAGATGCAATGCGGCATAAACCGCGAGGGTAATTAGACCGGCGATTGAGTGTCAAGCTTTTTCTCACAATCCCTAACGAACGTACTCAAATGAACAAACGCCGAAAAGACAGATATCGAGAAGCCGGGCCTTGAAAAAGGCTGGGCTATCTTTATCCAAGCGTTGCGAGTGCGCTTGACCCGTGTTCGATGAGCCAGATGCCGGGACAGCCGGCGGCGGCGTCAGTGGCTACGGCAAACTAAGTACCTGTCGTTTCTGATCTGGCCGTGGCTTTCGAGTTGATATCGATGCAGCGAACCAGCCCCCTGGGCGGCTACACGGCTAAGGGCTATTAACTTACGGTGTGGATGTTCCACTTTATGGCGGCACCACCATGCCGGCGTGTTCTTTGACAATGTTGCTATCGGCCGCGTTGATGCTGCCGTTCGCGTTCACGTCGTTGCGGAAGTTGGAGGCAGTTACAGGTTGACCAGATTGCCCCTTCGTCTGCGCGATATCCGCGGCATTGACTGTGCGGTTGGCATTAGTATCGCCGACCAAAACGCCCATCGGGATGTTGATGTCGGTCGCCGGTGCATCCGCCGCGCCGTTCACCCCGTTGATCCGAACGTTGATGTTCTGCGCGTTGGCAATGTTCGTCAGCGGGACGGTGACGACATTGCCACTAACCGTGACGTTACCAGTGCAGGCGCCGCCGCTGCCGACGCATCCGGTGCCCGTGGTCAATTGCGCCTGTGGACTGCCGGTCACAGTGACATTACCCGAGAAGGTCACCACCATCGTGTAATCGTTCGTGCCTCCGGTACTGCGGCATTCCACCCCGTCTGTGCCAGTAAGCGGCAATGCAATGTCGAAGTTACCCGCGCCACCGTGCGTCTTGCGCGAGACCGCGCTGCTTACCGTCACCTGGTTGCAAGGCGTTAGGATATAGCTTTGGGCGCCAGTAGCCGGCATGCCTGAGCCATTGCAGAAATACTGGTCAAAGATGGTGTCGCTTTTCTGCACTCCCGCGGTGGCCGATGTGTTGCCATTAGTCAGCGTGCCGTAGATGACATCGAAGCGAGTCTGTCCCTCGTACAGGCGAATTTCGAAGTTGGCAGTGCCGCTCCCCGGGAAGTATTGGCTGCGGTGTTCGATGTTGAAGATGCGATTGGGCGCAGTCCCACTAATCGAGGTGAAGATGCCAAACCCAGCGTTCACGTTGTACAGGTCGTCCCAGTACGGCAGGATGATGTAAGGGTGGGCCGTGAAAGGCAGACACGTGTTAGTGAAGGTCGAGCTAGCGCTACCGAATTGCAGCGTGCCGTTGGAGTCCACATTCGCAGTAGTGAACGTCTGGTCGTACAGCGTATAAGGGAACGGCAGCGTGATGGGCGTCGTGCCGTCGTCTACATGGTTCCCGGTGTCCACCGTGCCCGGCACGATACTGGCCGTTATCTGGCTGATCGTGTAGTGGTCTGAAGGCGGGCAACCCGATACGGTGTACATCCCGGAGAAGGCCGCATTACCATTACATCCATTAGCAGTGACCGCGCCGGCGGCAATGCTCGCCGTCACAGGGCCTCCGAAATTGAAATGCAACATGAAGGTGGCCATGCTTCCACTAACCGAAACACTGGTCACGCTGCCCATGGTCAGTGTCAGATCACCTGTTGCGACTGATGCTGCATCAACCGCCTGGTTGAAGTTCACGGCATATGAATAGTCGCCAGGTGCTGGCGGGTTGAACGTGCCGCCGACAGCCGGGACCGTCGAAGTCACCTGTAGCGGTGTTACCGCGTAACAGAACGTGCATGAGAAGTCGAACACTCCCATGCCGTCCGAAACACGCGTAAATGCGTTGGCAGGGATATGCATCGTCTGCACACCTTGCGTCACCACAGGCGAGCTGTTGAAGTGGAACGTGATCATTTTCATGTCCGCACTTATGACAAAGCTGTTCGCCGGAGTCCCGTTCACGGTGAAATCAGTCGCCTGAACGGTCCCCGAATTCACTGCGTCGCTCAGGTTGATAACGAAATCGTTCGGCTGCGTGCTGATCACGCTGTTGCAGGCTGGCACAGTCGAGATCACGGCAAAGCCCACGAGTTCCTTGTCGAAGTAGGCATCCTGCTGCGAGGAGCCGTCGATCGCATTGCGCCCGTCCACCCACGAATTGACATGTTTAGTGGGTATCGCTGAGGCGTAGTCATAGTCGCCTGCATACGTGGTCCGAATACCCGGGTCGCCTTGCAGCGGAAGCGGGCTGGGTACGTCCGAGAATGGCATGTCGGGAAGCCAGGTCACGCCGTTATCATTGGACTTGCGCGCGTAGATTTGGTAACACGGGGTGCTCGGGCTGGAGGGCTGACAACTTGCCGCTACTCGGGGGTGTTCGTCATACCATGCAGCGAACAGAGTGCCAGACGGGCTGACAGAAAGGTTTGGCGCCCACTGGGCCTTCGTTGTGTCGGTATCGCTATTCAATTGCATGGGAGTACTAAAGGTCACGCCCATATCCGTAGAACGAATGTAGTAAGCGTTCCCAGGGTCGGCGCCGGCACCGGCGGAATAGACGTAATGAACGATTCCGTTTAGGGCCGCAGGTTCACCCCATCCCTCATGGGTCCAATATGGAGGGTTGCAGTACATCGTGGCAAAATAGCCAGAACCGCAACGCCCGGGACCGGGGAAGGCCGGACCGGTATAGGTGTTGGTCCAGGTATTGCCGCCATCGGTTGACCTGAAGAAGAGATTCGTGTCGGTGTGCGGGAAGCCACCCCCGCCTTCGTCCATACCGGCGATGTAAACGGCTCCGGTGGAGTAATCGCCGGTAATCTGGACGTCTCGAATAAAACCGGTCGTGATTTGTCGCGAGTTCGTCCAAGTGAGACCGTTATCAGTCGAGTAGATGGCGAATAAAGCGCCCCCACCTATAGCGAAGTCGTTCCAGGATATATACAGGCGGCCGTAAGAAAGGAGAGGCCGGGTTGTTGTCCGACCAGCCAGATTCGCGGTCGCCGTTGAGTTCGTTATAAATGCAGAAGTGGGTCCAACTGTTCACGTCCCCCGGGGTCGTGGTTTTGTAGCCACCGATGCCTTGCCCACCGCAAAGTGTATCGAGGCCCACGGCGAACCAGGTGTGAGTTGGCGCATTGTAAAGGACAACGGGATCACCCACACCACCAGCGAATGGGCTGCAACCGCTGGCGGTGGTAAGCCGGATGAAGGTGTTGCCGCCGTCGGTGGACCACGATGCCCCGCCGATGTTAATCGGGCTGAAGTTGCGGCACCGTGAGTCGTTGTAAGCGACCAGGATCTGGTTGGCATTCTCCGGATTGGCAAGGCTATACGTTTCCGACTGGACGACGTTCGGAGAGACCTCGGGGCCGGTGATCAGATTGACGTCGGTCCCGCCATAATTCAAAGGCGCGAATATTTTCTTCAGAATCTGAGTGAGCGAACCAGACGACGACGCGGCCGAGCCTCCACTAGCGTTGCCGCAAGCGATCATGATCGCCTGGGCGCGGAAGTTCTCTTGCCTGTCGATGCCCAGCTCGTGAATTCTGGAGCAGTCAAATGGAACCGGAACGAGCGGGTCGTTTGAAGTCGTGATAATAAGATTTTTGTCCGGTGATTTTGCGCCGCCCTGAGCCAGCACGCTAAAGGCTCCCAACCCAGCCAGCGCCAGATAGGCGCCGACGAAAACTATGCAGAGCCCGATTAAGACACGCAGATTAAAGAACCCGCCTTCGCCAACCGGCCTTCGCCCCGCAATCGCGGGGCCGCGGCGGGCAGGTGTGGATCGTGAAGTGGATTTCTTTTTCATGAGTGATGATGCTGTTGGATTTTAAACGTTAGGGGCCGCCACGGAACTTCCGTGACACGCGCTTTCAGACCGGCTCATGGTAGGGTTAGCAGTCCGTTTTCGTCGAGAAAAAAGCAGGGCATTTCAACGACCGCCACGTGACCGTTGTCTGACCGAAATTCGTCAAAAAAGCCGGATCTTTACCCAAGCCATCGCTTTTCTGCTTCAGCTCCGAAAGCTTTCGCGAGCAAGGCGCTTGAACGCTACGACGCTTCAACGCAGGTTGCACCATGCCAACGAATGTGCTGGGAACCGAACTCAAATGCTGCTGTCGCGATCCGCTCACCGGGTTCTACCGCGACGGGTATTGTCGCACCGGGCCGGACGACATCGGCCAACACACAGTCTGTGTTCAAGCGACGCAAGAGTTCCTCGATTTCTCGGTGCTCGATGGCAACGATTTGGTCACACCGCACCCCGAATGGGGCTTCCCGGGATTAAAACCGGGCGATAAATGGTGTGTCTGCGTCACGCGTTGGAAAGCTGCCCTCGATCACAATCGCGCCGCGCCGGTCGATCTGGAAGCGACCCACTCCAGCGCGCTGGAATTCGTGACCATGGAAGAACTCAAGGCACACGCGCTGAAAACTTGAATTAACACAAAATAATACCCATTTCATAAGGATGTAGCCGCCTCGCTCTGTCGAGGCGCACCCAAGCGTCGTTGCTATGACACGGCGGCACAAAACAATCAGAAATCAGATTCGGCGCGCGCGAGTTGCAAAATACTCGATTCCGGCGCTTGTTCTGGAGTAGAAACGCCACGGCCGGGCGACCGCAATGCAAAGAGCCTTTTATCAATCCGAATCCGATCAGCCTCATCCAGCGCGGGCGCGGGCCATCATCAAGGCCCATCCGGAAGTTCGACAATTGATGGTGCGCAATCCGTGGACGGCAGCGCTCGCTTTGTCGATCGTCGCGACACAAACGGCCATCGCCTACGGAATGGGCCGGCTCGGATTTCATTATTGGTGGCTCAGTTTGTTCGTTGCTTATTTCGTCGGCGCGTTCGCCAACCATGCGAACTACGTCATCATCCATGACGCCACCCACAATCTGATTTTCCGGCGCAAAAGCTGGAACATTTTCACCGCCATCCTGGCCGATCTACCAAACCTCACTTGCGGCGCGATGGGCTTTCGCGTTTATCATTTGAAACATCATTCGCATCAGGGCGATTACGAGTTCGATGCCGATCTCGCCAATCTCTGGGAGGCGCGCCTGGTCGGGAACAAGTGGTATCGCAAAGCGCTTTGGCTCGCGCTCTTTCCATTTTTTCAACTGACGCGTCCGCCGCGTTTGAAGGCGATCACGATGTGCGACCGCTGGTTCGTCGCGAATCTAATCGCCGCGGTCGTTTACGACGTCGCGATTGTTTATTTCTGCGGGTGGGCCGGATTTGTCTATCTCGTGTTCTCGTTCTTCTTCTCGATCGGGCTGCATCCGGTCGGCGCGCGCTGGATTCAAGAGCATTACACGAACGATTTCGATCAAGAGACGTTCAGTTACTACGGCCCGATTAATCTGGTCGCACTGAACATGGGTTACCACAACGAGCACCACGATCTGCCGTCGATCCCGTGGAATAACCTGCCCAAATTGCGCGCGATGGCCCCGGAGTTTTACGGCAATCTAAAGTATCACAAATCCTGGACCCGCCTGCTTTTTCAATTCATCTTCGACAAGCGTTACAGCCTGTTCTCGCGCGTCGAGCGAATGAAACGAGCGGGCGAAAACACTGTAGCTGCGGTCTATGACCGCCGAAGCGAGATTCCAAACGGCGCGGAGATCGGCGCTGATAGAGCGCCGCTACAGGTTGCCTTGAGCGAATAATTTCTGACGACATGGAACGCGCCTACGTCACAACGAAAAACGAGAGCGTGCGGATGTTTGAAAGCGAGTTCATGGAGTTTTGCTCTCATGTGCATCCGATCATGCCCCTGGTGATTTATCTGCCTTTTATCACCTGGCTGCTCTTCGTCGCGTTCTGGCAAAAGCAATTGTCGGCCTTCGCGGTGGTGGCGCTTTTCGCGGTCGGAATGGTGATGTGGACACTATTTGAATATCTGATGCATCGCTACGTTTTTCATTACCAACCGAAAAGCGCCTGGGGTAAACGTCTGCATTTCATCATCCACGGAGTGCACCATGATTACCCCAATGACGCCAGCCGCCTGGTCATGCCACCGGCCGTCAGCATTCCGATCGCAGTGGCGATGTATTTCGTGTTTTGGTTGGCCTTCGGCCGATTCGCGCCCGCGCTTTCGGCCGGGTTCGCCTTTGGTTACGTCTGCTACGATTCCATCCACTATGCCACACACCACATCTCGGCCAAGCGCGGGCCGTTGTTCTGGCTCAAGCAGTATCATCTGCGCCATCATTATAAAGACGACCACTCCGGATACGGCGTCAGCTCGCCCCTGTGGGATTTCATTTTTGGCACAAAAAACCGCTGAACAGGATGGTCAGTCCAGGCGTCCGGCGCCCAGCGTGACAGCGTGATTAATCTTGTCCACGGCAAAAATGACGATAAGATTGCAGCCCTCAAAATGGCTTTGTTACATGCCCGATTCGGAGTGAAATTGTCCAGATGAAGAGCACCTTGCCTCGGCCCGTAGAAGAACCGGAGTTCGATGCGACGCTGAGCCTGGCGGATTTTGTCGTGGGCGATAGCGATGATCCGCTGGTGCCGCCGGCCGCCTTCACGGAATGGCATCAAGCCGGCGCGTGGGAGGCGTCACTGTATGAGCCGGAGATGCTGGGTTCGGCGGCGGCGCGGACCACGATCAATTACGAAGGTAAACCGCGCTCGGTTATCAATTTTTGCTCCTACAATTATCTCGGATTGGCGAATCGCGCCGAAGTGATCGCCGCTGCTCAGGAAGCGCTCATGAAGTACGGCATGGGCGCGTGCGGTTCTCCGTTGCTTTCCGGCATGACCGATTTACATCGCCAACTCGAACGCCGCGTGGCCGATTTTCTCGGACGCGAGGACGCAATGCTGTTCAACAGCGGTTTTGGCGGCGCACTCGGGACGATCTCTGGCCTGTTGCGCAAAACCGATGTGGCCGTGCTCGATAATCGCTCGCACCTGAGTCTGCGCGACGGGGCGGTGCTCTCGCGCTGTCGGGTCGATCGCTTCGAGCATAACGATCCCGCTTCGCTGGAGGCCGCGCTGAGGCATCGCAAAGGCCGGCGTCAGCTCGTTATCGCCGAAGGCATTTATTCGATGGATGGCGATTTCGCCAAACTCGACGAGCTGCTCGACATCGCCGAGGCCTACGAAGCCAGTGTCTTCATCGACGAGGCGCACTCGATTTTAGCCTGTGGAAAAAACGGGCGCGGGGCAGCGGAAGAATTCGGTGTCGAAAAGCGGATTCGGCTAGTCTATGGCACGTTTTCCAAAGCCTTCGCGGCGGTCGGCGGGTTCGTGGCCGGTCCGGTTGAGACGCTCGATTACCTTCGCTTTTACGCGCATTCCTATGCCTACTCGTGCGCGTTGCCGCCAGTCGTCGTCGCCGCGGTGTTGCAGGCGATCGAGATTGCGCAACGCGAACCAGGATTGCGCGCCCGCCTCTGGGAGAACGCGAAGTATTTCCGTGAACAACTCGGCGCGCTCGGTATCGATATCGGAACATCGACAACTTATATCATGCCACTCGTCGTCGGGAATCGTGCATTGATGTATGAGCTTGGCCACAAATTGCGCCGCGGCGGGCTGTTCGTCGCCCCAGTCGATTATCCGGCTGTGCCAGAAGACCGGATTTGTTTCCGCGCTTGCGTGACGGCGAATCACACACGAGCCCATCTCGACGAAGCGCTCAACATTCTCTCCGATATCTTCGTGCCAGCGGTTCGGGGGAACGCCCGGATTTCTTGAGCGAATCGAAGCGGGCTTTTGTCATGCGAAATGGGGCGACGGCGCACGCTGGGCCGGCCACAATCGAACACACCTACAAAGCGCGCGAAGCCGAAGGTTGGTTCGATATCCAGTTCAATCGCAGGCTCGGTTTCCAGATCGCGCTTTTTTTTCGCGCGCTGGGCTGGACTCCGACGATGGTCACGTTGCTCGGCGGCGTGTTCGGCGTGACCGCGGGCCATCTGTATTACTATCGCAGTCTCAAGCTGAATCTGATTGGCATCGCGCTGCACATCCTGGCCAATCTTCTCGACAACGCCGATGGCCAGCTCGCTCGAGTAACCAATAGTTCGAGCCGGACCGGGCGGCTTATCGACAGCATGGTCGATCAGATCATTTTCATAAACATCTATTTCCAACTCGGTTTTCGTTGCTTGGCCGATCACTCATTTTTTTCCGTTGCGTTGATCGCGTTTGCCGCGGGATTCAGTCATGCCGTCCAGGCTGCCTCCGCCGATTACTATCGCAACGCGTATCTCTACTTCACGAGTGGCCGAACCCGCGGGGAATTCGATTCATCCGTTCACCTCCGGGGTGAGTATGAAAATCTGAATTGGCGGAACCAATTTTGGAATAAACTACTCCTTCGTCTCTATCTGAATCTCACCCTGCAACAGGAAACGTTCGCGCCAGGCCTGAAACGATTACGCGACAAAGTTGATCGCCTCTTTCGCGATCAAATCCCGGTGTGGTTCAGAAACGGTTATCAAGACATCGCGCGATCAGCTTTTAAGTGGTGGGGCTGGTTGATGACTAATCCGCGCCTGTTCCTCTTATTTGTGATCTTGTTGATGGGACGGCCGATGCTGTTTTTCTGGGCTGGCCTGACCGTGTTCAACTTTTTGCTGGCCTATTTGCTTTGGCGTCAGCAAAAAATGTCTCAATCACTAATTCGATCGTTAGACTCGACGGCTTTAAGCCGTCAAGTCTAACGAGACAATCGGGCGACGTGGGAAACAATCTCTGAGGTGGCCGCGGACAGCGGCCTCGGCTACAACTATACGCAATGCCGAAGATCGAGATTAGCATAGTTCAGTCGCGCCGGGACCGCGACGCGTTTATCAAATTTCCGTGGCGGATTTATGCGAATGATCCCGCATGGGTGCCGCCGCTCATGATCGAGCGCAAAGAATTTCTCGACCGCAAAAAGCACCCGTTCTATCGCCACGGGGATGCGGCCTTGTTCCTCGCCAAACGCGGCCGCGAAATTGTCGGGCGGATCATGGCGAGTGACGATCCGAATTACAACCGGCTCCACCAGACAAACGTCGGCTGCTTTGGGCTGTTTGAGTGCATCGACGATGTCGATGTTGCCTCCGGACTATTTCGCGCGGCGGAGAGTTGGCTGCGCGACCGCGGTCGAACCGAGATGATGGGACCAATCGATTACTCCACGAATTACGTCTGCGGCTTGCTCATTGACGGATTTGAACATTCGCCCACGCTCCTGACTGCGCACAATCCCCCGTATTACGCGCGACTGATCGAATCGTGTGGCTTCGCGAAAATCAAAGACTGGTACGCCTGGTGGTTCTCAGAGTTTCCCGCGCCCGCCGAACGTTTGCGCAAAATCGCGGCGGCCCGCGCTGGGAAGCAGAAGGTCAAAATCCGAGAGGTAAATCTGCGCGACATCAAAGGCGAAGCCGCGCGGCTCCGTTCGATTTACAACCGAGCGTGGGAGAAAAACTGGGGCTTCGTTCCATTCACGGAAGCGGAGTTCGATCATATGGCGCACGAAATGAAACCGTTGGTCGAGCCGGAAGGACTCTTGATCGCCGAAACCGAAACCGAGCCGATCGCTTTCATCATTGCCGTCCCGGACATCAACGTCGCACTGAAAAAAATCAATGGCCGCTTGTTCCCATTTGGTTTGATCAAATTGCTTTACTACAAGCGCAAGATTCGCACGGCGCGCCTGGTCGCACTCGGTGTCATCGAAAAATATCGGCGTACCGGCATCGCCGAAGCGCTGGTATTGAAGATCATGGATGAAGCCGTCAAACGCGGGTTTACTGGCGAGGTGAGCATGACTCTCGAAGATAACGTCATGGTCAACCGTTTCATTGAGGCCGTCGGCGCGAAAAAGTACAAGACATATCGAATCTACCAAAAGCCGATCGAGGCCGCTGCAACACCCGCACCGCCGGGCACTCGTTAGACATGACCGGTTAAACCGGTCATGTTTTCTCGGGATCGCGAGCTCTTCTCGGCAGAATGGATGTGAAAGGCGGTGAGAACGTTGACGTTTTGCGGCGCGCCGGTAACATCGCGCTGGATGGCCGATTTTCTCGATAAATTGCGTGCCGGCGTTCGGGACGTGCCCGATTTCCCAAAGAAAGGAATCGTTTTCAAAGATATTACGCCGATTTTGAGCGATGGCGGGCTTTTCAAAGCGTCGATCAACGTTTTTGTCGAGCGGTGCCAGGGAAAGAAGATCGACAAAATTGTCGGAATCGACGCGCGCGGATTTTTGTTCGGCTCCGCAGTGGCCTATGAACTAGGCATCGGGTTTGTGCCGATCCGGAAGCGCGGAAAATTGCCGTTCAAAACTGAGATCGCGAAATATTCGCTCGAGTACGGCGAAGCGGAAATGGAGATGCACATCGACGCCATGAAGCCAGGCGAAAAGATCGTTCTGATTGACGATTTGCTGGCGACGGGCGGAACTTCAGCAGCGGCTGCCGCATTGATAGGGAAAGTGGGCGGCGAACTCATCGAAGCGCTATTTCTGATCGAACTGGAATTTCTTCATGGACGCGAAAAGCTCGTGCCGACGCCGGTGGTCTCGTTCCTGAAATACTGACTAGGCCAGCACGAAATGCGCGCCCGAGAGGATTCGAACCACTAACCTTCTGATCCGTAGTCAGATGCTCTATCCAGTTGAGCTACGGGCGCCCCGAAAGAACGTTTAATTTTGCGGAGGAAGCCGGTGGCGTCAACCGGCGAGCGTGCCGGAAAGATTGTTGAATCCAACACCATCGTTCTGCGCATCTCTCATTTGTGGGGATGAACGCAAATTGGTTGCAAGAGTCTAAAGAGCAATTATCTGTGACGGCACCATCGCACATGCATTTACGTTTTGGTCTTCTCGTTGGTTGTCTCGGCCTCGTTGCGCCGATGCTTTTCGGGCAGCAGCCGCAGAAATCGTTTACGGCCGATGAATTAGTCGCGAAAAATGTCGAGGCCAAAGGCGGCGCCGACGCGCTGCGCGCGATCCAATCATTGCGGTTCACCGGGAAGTTGCTGGTGAACTTCGGACGGCAGATCGAGCTCGGGTTTGTCGAAATGAAGAAACGGCCGAGCGAAGTCCGGAACGAAGCGTCGATTCAAGGAATGACGCAGGTTCAGGCATTCGATGGAAAAGAAGGTTGGCAGATTTCGCCGTTTCGCGGCCGGCGCGATCCGGAGAAAATGTCGGCGGACGATTTGAAAAGCTTGAGCGAAGACGCGGAAATCGGCGGACCGCTGGCAGATTGGAAGGCGAAAGGGAGCAAGGTCGAATATCTGGGGACGGAAGATGTCGACGGGACAGCGGCGCACAAGCTAAAAGTGACGCGCAAAAATGGGGACGTGAGCTTTGTTTATCTCGATCCTGATGCCTTTCTCGAAATTCGCGTTTTGACGCAGCGGATAGAACACGGCGCGCAAATCGAAGAGGAAAAAGATTTGGGCGATTACGAAAAGGTAAACGGTGTTTACTTTCCGCTCTCGATCGAGACTGGAGCGAAAGGCGATCAAGAGAAGGCGAAGATCACTTTCGACAAAGTCGAAGCAAACGTGCCGCTGGATGACGCAGTGTTTCGGTTTCCAGCCAAGTAATGAATATGATGCGATTTTGTTTGGGCGTTATTCTCTGCGTTTTCTTTGCTGCACCAACGGGTCTGGCGCAGGAGGCGCCGTTTACTTCGGCAACAATTTCCGGATTGGGTGCCCGTAATATCGGCTCGGCTGCGATGAGCGGGCGAGTGTCCGCCATTGCCGGAGTGCGTGAACCGTCCGGCAAGATCACGTTTTTCGTCGGCGCGGCGAGCGGCGGTGTCTGGAAATCGGAGGATAGCGGGACCCGCTACCGGCCGGTCTTTGACGAACAGCCCGTGCAATCGATCGGGGCAATCGCGCTCGATCCAAAGAACAGCAAAAATGTCTGGGTTGGGACAGGCGAATCGTGGATGCGCAACAGCGTTTCAATCGGTAACGGCGTTTACAAATCGACCGACGGCGGTGAGACCTGGACACATGCCGGCTTGGAGATGTCGGAGCGAATCGGAAAGATTCTCGTTAGTCCAAAAAACAGCGACACCGTTTTTGCGGCCGTGCCGGGGGCGCTCTGGAGCGATTCGCCTGACCGCGGTCTCTACAAAACAACCGACGGCGGCAAGACCTGGAAGCTGGTTTTGAAAGGCGGCAATCTTTCGACCGGGTGCACGACTATCGCCCTCGATCCGGGAAATCCTAACGTGCTGTTTGCCGGGATGTGGGATTTTCGACGGACAGGCTGGGGCTATCGTTCCGGTGGAAGCGGGCCGGATAAACCTTCCGCGAGCGGTTTGTTTCGATCGACGGATGGTGGCGAGACGTGGACCGAAATTACGCCGGAGCGGAACAAAGGTTTTCCGAAAAAACCATATGGCCGGCTGGCGCTGGCCATCGCGCCGTCGAACGCAAAACGCGTCTATTGCTTTGTCGAATCGCCGGACAGCGCGCTATTTGTCTCGAACGACGGCGGCCTAACGTGGGAGAAGCGGGACAAGAGTCAGTGGATGGTGTGGCGCCCGTTTTATTTCGCGAACCTGATTGTCGATCCTAAAAATCCGGACCGCGTCTTCAAGACAGATGGGTCCCTGATCGTGAGCGACGATGGCGGGAAGAGCTTTTCCACGGTGGGCGGGTTTGGCGGGATGCATGGGGACGTGCACGACGTCTGGATCGACGCGACTAATCCGCAGGTTGTCTTTTCCGGGGACGACGGCGGGATGTGGTATTCCTACAATGGCGGTAGCAAATGGTGGAAAGCCGAGAACCTGCCGATCTCCCAGTTCTATCACGTGAGCGTGGATGAGGCCGATCCTTATCACGTCTATGGCGGTTTGCAGGACAATTCCTCGTTTGTGGGCGACTCGCAGTATCCCGGGGGGATAACGAATTCCCGCTGGGAAAACATGTTTAACGGCGACGGTTTCTGGATGTTTCCTGATCCGGCTGATCCGGATTATATTTACGCGGAATACCAGGGCGGGCTCATCGGGCGAGTCAATCGCCATACCCATGAAGCGCGCACGATCCAGCCGACACCGAACTACAAGGAAAAACTGCGTTTCAATTGGAACGCGCCGATCGCGTTGTCGCCCAATGAGAAGGGAACTGTTTATCTCGGCGCGCAGTTCCTTTTCCGCTCACGCGATCATGGCCAGAGCTGGGAGCGGATTTCGCCTGACCTAACGACGAACGATCCGGAGAAACAAAAACAGGAACAATCGGGCGGCGTGACCATAGACAATTCGTCGGCCGAAATGCACACCACGATTTACTCGATCAGCGAATCGCCCAAGGAAAAGGGATTGATCTGGGTCGGAACGGACGACGGTAATTTGCAGATCACGCGCGATGACGGGAAAACCTGGAGCAACGTGGTGGCGAACGTGCCGGGATTGCCGAAAAACTCATGGGTCAGTTGGGTGCAGGCCAGCAACTTCGACGCCGGCACGGCTTACGCGACATTCGACCGCCACACTTTCGGCGAGATGGCGCCCTACCTGTTTCGGACCACCGATTACGGCAAAACGTGGACGCCACTCGTTACGCCACAGGACCCAAAGACCGTTCACGGTTACGCGCATGTGGTCAAGGAGGATACGGCTGCACCGAACTTGCTCTTTCTCGGCACGGAGTTTGGACTGTGGGTGTCGGTGGATGGAGGCAAGACCTGGGCCCAATTCAAAGGCAGTCATTTTCCAGCCGTGGCGGTGCGCGATCTCACAATTCAACCGCGAGAGAACGACCTGGTTCTGGCGACGCATGGCCGCGGCATTTGGATCATCGACGATATCACACCGTTGCGCTCTCTGACGCCGGACCTGCTCGCGAAGGAGGTGGCGTTTGTTTCCGCGCGGCCTACGCAACAGCGGATCGAAGCGAACGGCGGATGGTCCAATGGCGATGCCGTGTTTGTCGGAAACAATCCCCCGGAAGGCGCAGTGATTAATTACTATCAGCAGAAGCGACATCTATTCGGCAAGATCAAACTGGAGGTGTTGGATTCGAACGGGCGGGTCGTCGATGAGTTGCCCGCGAGCAAACGCCCTGGTTTGAATCGCGTTACCTGGAGCATGCAGGAAAAACCGCCGCGCGTCCCGCCGGCGGCGCAGATTGCTTTTGCGGGGACACGTGGCCCGCGTTTGTTGCCGGGTGAATACACCGTGCGGCTAACCAAAGCCAACGACGTTTCCGAGACGAAGCTAACGGTTGGGTTGGATCGACGCGCGAAGTTTAGCGAGGCCGATCGCAAAGAGCAGTACGACGCCGCGATGCGCGTGCATGCGCTCTTCGGTGACGAGAGCACGTTAATGGGTCGGATCATGGCGCTGCGCGGAGCAGTGATGCAGCGTTCTGCCAGTTTGCCCGAAGGCGACGAGCTGCGAAAAGCACTCACCCAATTCGCAAATAGGATCGATAGCGTCCGCAAGAAAATTGTCGCGACCACTGAAGGCGGCGCGATCACTGGCGAAGAGCGGATCCGCGAACACACCGACCAGCTTTATGGGGCGCTCTTGAGTTATGACGGTAAGCCAGGCGAATACCAGGTGGCCTACATCGGCACACTGAAACAAGAATTAAACGATGTGGAAAAGGAGTTTGACGAACTTGTAGCAAACGAATTGTCCCAGCTAAACGAGCAACTTAAAGCCAAAGGGCAATCGCCATTCGCGCCGCCGGCCGGCGCAAATGGGACGAGAGGGACAGGACCCTGACGACTAATTAGTCGTTGGTAGGGCGCGGGCGCCACATCGTGGAAAGCTCAGGCGCGGACGCCTTGGCACAAGTCGTCCGCGCCATTTGTGAACTAACTTATAGCTTCTAGCCTTTGCCGCCAGCTCTTCTTCTCGCGGCCCAGCGCGCTTTCATCAACTGCGAAAGCCGACGGCGTCCCGCAGCGGTGAGACCGCCTTTCTTCTTTTTCTTAGCGGTCGCGGCACCGCCTTTGCCAGATCTGATTCTGGCCCAGCGAGCTCTGGCAGCAGCAGCGAGCTTGGCACGGGTAGCAGCGGAGAACCGTTTTCCTCCAGCTGACGGCGCGCGTGAAGCGTGAGCAGCCGCGCCGCCGCGCGCGCGGTTACCAATGAGTGAAGCCAATCGGTGTTCGAGAGAATCGATCTGCCGGCGAATGGCGACAGCTTGTTCAAGGGCGTGGGTAGATATGTCCATGCCTTGTCACATAGCTGGAGTTGCAACATATGGCAATCTTGTTTTTACGAGTTTGTTGCGATTTTTTTACGCAAACAGCTTCGACCTATTTCGCCCAAGAGATGAATTCCATTCAGGCGTGCTGAGCGACATCAGACTGCCACATATCGATGGCATAGCGTTGACTCGCGCGATCAAAAGAATGAAGCCAGAAACCGCGATTGTCGCTGCCACGGGACACGGCCAACATGCTCGCAATTTGGAGCTCGAATCTCTCGGGGTCGCGCACTTGCTGGCCAGACCATACCAGACGCCAAGCGGTTACTGGCTTCATACTCCAGAACGCGCTGAGCCACCGCCTGATGCATAGATCGGATCGGCCTAACGAACGTGTCAGGCATCGCCTCAATGGAAGGGAAACATTTTGTGCGGTCGCGGAATAATTAGATCGGCACCCTACATCTATGTGGCGCAACTCCTTAACTTCCGATCGGAGAAAGAAGGTCAGTTGAAACTTGCCCGCGCCACAACGGCCTGCGCGCCGTTTGCGGCAATTGCTTAGTTAGATCGGTCGGGTGCGCACGTTACCTGCTTAAAGGCATTGCTCACGTCGGCTGCCGGGGCGTCAGGGGGCGCCTTCGTGAGTCTAAGAAAGGAAATTATAATTGAGGATTTCCGAACCAGCGAGTCTCGGGCGCGAAGTCGCGACCATTCCCGGTGTAAAAGAGCTGCGCGCTGCCAATGGGATCGAGGCCGAGCGGCTTTGCGGGGAAACGTCGGGCCATGCGCTGCTTTCTGGCACTGATCGACGCTTGTTGTTCAACGGCGGTATCAGCGCCGCGGGCAGCCATGAAGGCGATAACACCCGTGAAAACGCCCTCGACCTTGTTAACAGCAGCAAAACTAAGCCGATCGCCAGGCGCGTCTTTGGTTGTGCGTTGCGCAAGCACATCTTCACGGAGGCCGACCGAAGATGACCCAACCCGAGCCGGACGGCAGCGCAAGACCCGGGCACACCGATGGCCCCTCTGGACCAATCGATACGTTGACCCAACGCGGTAACGAGTTGTTCGAGCAAGATCGACAACGCTCGCTTCGGAAAACGGATCGACTGTTCGTGTGCTTGATGCTCGTGCAGTGGGCGGTGGCGCTCGCTTTCGCGCTGATCCTTTCGCCTTACCGATGGAGTGGACAATCCAACGAACTCTATATTCATATTTGGGCGGCGATTTTTGTCGGCGGCGCGGTCACTCTTTTTCCCATTTTCATGACGTATGCGTTCCCGGGCGCAGCGGTGACGCGAAACGTGATCGCAATTGCGCAAATGCTGATGTCGACTCTGTTGATCAACCTGACCGGCGGCCGCATCGAAACGCAATTTCACGTCTTTGGCTCGCTCGTGATTCTCTCGTTTTATCGTGACTGGCGGATCTTGATTCCGGCAACGCTTGTCGTTGGGCTGGATTATTTTTTGCGCGAAATTTACTGGCCATCCTCGGTTTACGGCGTGTTGGCGGCGAGCCCCTGGCGATCGGTCGCGCAGGCCGCTTGGGTCGTGTTCGCAGATGTCTTTCTCGTGATCTGGTGCAAGCACAGCTTGCGCAAGATGCGGGCGATGGCCAACCGCACAGCTGCGCTCGAAAGCGAACAGAATTTCCGCCGGATCTTCCAGGAAGCGCCGATCGGCATGGCGGAGATGGCGCTAGATGGGAAATTCCTCCAGGTCAATCTGGCCTTGTGCCAGATGCTTGGGTATAACGCTACTGAATTAACGAACTTACGCAGCCAGGAGATCACTCCGCCGGAAGATATGGAACTGGCGGACCGGAACGCGAAGAAACTTCTTCACGACGGAACAGAATGCTTCGCCTTGGAGGCACGCTACATTCGCAAGAACGGGGAACTTCTCTGGGTCAATCGCACGACCTACATGTTCCACGAAGACAACGGCCAGCCGCACCATCAAGTGGTGATGGTGGAAGACATCTCCGAGCGTAAACGGTCCGAAAAAGAGTTACAGCAAGGCAGGGTGCAATTGGAAAGGACGCTGGTAATCAATCAGTTGATCATGAATAACTCGCACGATGTCATCTGCACGATCGACGAAAATGGCCGATTTCTCTCCGTCAATGGGGCATCGGAAAGTCTGTGGGGATACAAGCCGGAAGAGCTCGTCGGACGGCCATACATCGACCTGGTTCATCCGGACGATCGACCAAAAACGACGCAGACTGACGGCGACATACGGGTAACGAAAACGATCACTGATGTCGTTAATCGTTATGTGCGAAAAGATGGCAGCATCGTCGCTGTGGTGTGGTCGGCCAATTGGTCGGAAGCTGATCGGATGCTTTTCTGTGTGGCGCACGACATTACCGCGCGAACCAAAATGGAGAATGCTCTGCGCCTGGCGAAAGAGGAAGCCGACCGGGCGAATCGTGCAAAGAACGAATTTCTCTCGCGAATGAGCCATGAATTGCGCACGCCTCTCAACGCCGTGCTCGGATTCGGCCAACTCCTGGAACAGCAAGACCCAACCGACGAGCAGCGCCCGCGCATCAAACACATTCTCGACGCGGGCCGTCATTTGCTAAAGCTCACGAACGAAGTGCTCGACATCAGCCAGATCGAAACCGGTAAATTGGAGTTGTCGCTCGAGCCGGTCTTAATTCGCGAAGTGGCAGACGAAGCGCTGGAGTTGATTCGCGCGCTCGCGGCCGAGCGCAAGATCAATATTTCCCGCAGCCCGCTCACAACCGGTGCTCTGTCCGGACAGTTCGAATGCGCAGATGCGACACCGACTGAGAGCGACGCCACGCTTTGCGTTTTGGCCGATCAAGAACGGTTCGCTCAGGTCCTGCTCAATCTCCTCACAAATGCGCTGAAATACACGCCGGCTGGCGGGGCGATCTCGATTTCGTGGGAAATCCGTGGTGACAAACACGTTCGGGTCGAGGTCCGCGACACTGGCCCGGGGATTCCCCAGGAAAAGATCTCTCGGCTCTTCGTGCCGTTTGATCGCCTGGGAGCAGAACACACCGAGGTGAAGGGAAGGGGGCTCGGTCTGGCCCTTTGCCAGAGATTGATTACAGCCATGCATGGCTCGATCGGCGTGGAGAGCGAGCTGGGACGTGGAAGCACTTTTTGGGTTGAGTTGGAGCGCGGAATCGCGAGCGCCAAAAACGAGCGAGCCGGTCGCGCTCCCATTCGAACCGCTTCAGGCCAACGGCAAAAAACTGAAGCTCCTTCATATCGAAGATAATCTGGCGATGGGCGGAAAAATCGGCGTCGAAAACCGATTTAGATGTGGGAAGCACGTTTTGGATCGACCTGCCGCGCCCGAATCCTGCTTCTTTCGAAACCAAGGCCAGCGGCCTTCAAGGCTGCGCCGCTGTTTAATGCTACGCAACCATGAACCTATCAGCTGAATTCCCCGGGGCCTTCGCCCAGCTGGCCAAAATGAAAATCCTCGTCATCGACGACGAGCCGGCCAATGTGGCCTTGCTCGAGGCGATGCTGGCCTATAATGGCCTCACCGCGGTCAAGTCAATCACCGATCCCCGCCTTGCCGTGAAGACGATCGCCGACTTCGAGCCGGACCTCATCCTCCTCGATTTGATGATGCCATACGTGGACGGCTTCGCTGTCCTCGAAACAGTCCGTTCCGACCAGAGCGAGCTTTTTTTGCCTGTGGTGGTTCTTACTGCCGATAGCAATGAGGAAAGCAAAATCCGCGCGCTTCGCGTTGGCGCGACCGATTTCCTCCTCAAACCGTTCGATCAAATCGAGGTCATGCTCCGCATCAAGAATTTGCTCGAGACTCGTCGTGTCCACCTGCTGCTCGACAACCAACGCGCCGCATACGAAGACGCCGTTTGCGCCCGCACCGCCGAACTGCGCGAGGCCCTGGCCGATTTGGAAAAAGCCAAGGACGGTCTGGCGGCAGCGCAAACAGATCTGTTTTCACCCCCCGCTCGATCAAATGGAGGTCCTCCTCCGCATCAAGAACTTGCTCGAGACCCGTCGTGTCCACCTGCTGCTCGACAACCAACGCGCCGCATTCGAAGATCGCGCACGCGCCACTGAACTGCGCCAGGCCCTGGCCGATTTGGAAAAAGCCAGGGACGGTCTGGCGGCAGCGCAAACAGATCTGTCTTCGCCCGTCGTTTCCTCTATTCCGTAGAGATTTTGCCGAACGACCGCTTTCAAGTTGAAGGTTGGACGTTGAGCGTTGAACGTTGAACGTTGAATCACTCCAGCGTCGCCGGTCCCGACCACGTCCGGAATATCTTCGGCTCCATCGCGCCGCGATACGATCTGGCCAATCACTTGCTCAGTTTCGGCTGCGATTTCTACTGGCGGAAACGTGCCGCCGAAATCGTCGCCGGCTGGGCCCCGAAAAAAGTCATCGATCTTGCCACAGGCACCGGCGACCTCGCGCTCGCGCTGCAAAAGAGATTGCCCGAGGCCGAAATCGTCGCGGCAGATTTTCTGCCGGAAATGATCGAGCTGGCCAAACGAAAGGGTGTCCGCCGTGCCATCATCGCCGATGCAATAAAATTACCGTTCGACGACGGTTCTTTCGATTGCGTCACTGTCGCCTTCGGGTTGAGGAACATGAAAGATTGGGGTCATGCCTTGCGCGAAATGGCGCGCGTGCTGCGGCCAGATGGCCATTTGTTAGTCTTGGAGTTCTCGCTCCCGAGATGGTCGATCTTTCGCGCTTTCTATCGCTTTTATCTCCATCGCTGTTTGCCGTTGATCGGTTCGCTCCTAACGAAAAAGAAAAGCGCCTACGATTATCTCGGGAATTCCATCGAAGAGTTTCCCAGCGGCGGCGCCATGCTCGATTTGATGGAAGCGAGCGGCTTCAACAACCCGCAGAGCGAACCGCTCACCGGCGGTATCGTCACGATCTATACTGCGAGGAGATTTCACCAGACTTGAGCTCCCCGGAGAACATCACAGCGACTTCGCCGCGTCGATCACGTGTTGGGCGTCAATCCCGAATTCTTTCATGACTTCGGCACCAGGGGCGCTGAGGCCGAAGCGGTGCAAGCCGATGACTTTGCCGTCGAGCCCGACATATTGATACCAGGTGTCGGGGACGCCGGCTTCAATTGCAACCCGTTTGCGGCAGGTGTGCGGTAAAACTTCTTCGCGGTAGTTTGCCGGCTGCCGATTAAAACGCTCAAAGCACGGCATGGAAACGACGCGGACGCCGCCGCCAAGTTCTTTCGAGGCCGCGAGTGCATGCTGAAGTTCGCTACCGCATGACAAGATGATCAGATCGAGCTTGCCGGTTTCTTTTTTTGCGATGTAACCGCCGCGGGACACGCCTTCGCGTCGCAATTTTACATCGACGTCGTTCAGTATCGGGACCACCTGACGGGTCAGCGCGATGAACGTCGGTCCATCGACTCGCTCCATCGCCGCGACAAAGGCGCCGGCCGTTTCTTCAGGATCGGCCGGACGAATCACGTCGATCTGGGGCATGACGCGGACAGAGCTGATCGTCTCGACCGGTTCATGGGTCGGGCCGTCTTCGCCGACCCCGATCGAATCGTGCGTGAAAATGTAAATGTTAGGCAACTTCGACAAGGCCGCGAGCCGGATCGACGGCCGGCAATAATCGGTGAAGACGGCGAACGTCGCACCCGAGGCGCGGAACATCCCGTGGTAAGAAATTCCGTTCAGAATCGCACACATCCCGTGCTCCCGAATTCCAAACCGAATGTTGCGCCCGCCGGGATTGTTCCGTGTAAAATCTTCCCCCCCTTCGATGTAGTTCAAGGTCGATCCATGCAGATCGGCGCTGCCGCTCATCAGCAACGGCACCGCTTTTGCGATCGGCTGCAACGCTTCGCTCCCGGCTTTGCGCGTCGCCAGTTTCGCATCCTTGGGAAACTCCGGAATCTGGCCGAGCAGATCCCTCGGAATCTTGCGCGCGATCCCGTCGTCGAGCAGCTTCGCTTTCTCCGGATTTTTTTGACGCCACTCGCTGTAAATCCTTTCCCAGTGCGCGTAATCCGCCAGCAGCTTCTTTTTGTGCCCGGCGAAATAATCGTAAACGTCCTCGGAAACGAAGTAATGTTCGTCGGGCAAGCCGAGAGCCTTCCGCGCGGAATCGACAAATTTTGCGCCGGCTTCGCCATGGGCTTTGTACGTCCCCGCCACTTCGGGAATGCCTTTACCAATCAGGGTGTGCGCGATAATAAACTGCGGCCGGCCATTGTCGCGTTCCTTCGCGATATTGAGCGCATCGAGAAACGCCTGCATGTCCTGCCCGTCGATTTCTTGAACATTGAACCCGTAGGCTTCGTAACGTTTTCCGGTGTCTTCGCTTTCAGTCTCCTTCGCCGCTGCATCGAGCGTAACGGCGTTCGAATCGTAAATCAGGATTAAATTATCGAGTCCGAAGTGGCCGGCAAACGCGCTCGCTTCCGAGGCCACCCCTTCCTGCATGCAACCGTCGCCCGCGAGACAGATCACATGCTGATCGAAAAGTCTGTGCTCGGCGGTATTGAACCGTGCCGCGGCCATTTTCATCGCCACGGCAATGCCGACGGCGTTGCCCACACCCTGGCCTAGCGGACCGGTCGTGCATTCCACGCCCGGCGTTTCAAGAAATTCCGGATGGCCCGGCGTTTTCGAGTGTAATTGCCGAAACCGCTTGATCTCCGACATCGGCAAATCGTATCCGCTGAGATGCAGCCAGGCGTAAAGGAACATACTGCCATGTCCGGCCGAGAGGACAAAATAATCGCGATTGATCCAGCGCGGCTGATCCGGGTTGTGTCTGAGCGCATACCCATAAAGCACCGCGCCCATTTCCGCGCACCCGAGCGGCAAACCAAGGTGCCCGGATTTCGAGGCTTGCACCGCGTCCATGCAAAGCCCGCGGGCCTGAGTGGCCGCTTTAGAGAGAATATCGATGTTTAGACTCATGCCACGTTTATAAATGGAGCGCTGTCGAATTGGAAATACTGAAAATTCGCGCTCGTGCTTTTTGGCAAGATCGGGGTATGAATTTTCCAAGTGAATCAGACCGCGCTCCTGCATATTGTCGAACGACTCGAAGGTTTCCTGGGGAGATTACCGGAGCGAATTCGGCGGCCGGTCTTGAACGAGCTCACCCCGCTCAAGGAATTGTTCCTCCAGCAGCGCGCACCGCGGTTTTTGTTTGTTGGTTCGAGTAGAATACCGATGCCGCAGTTGGTCTTGGCGATTTTCTCTCCAGACAAATCGGAAGAGATCGCTCTCACCGCCACGCCAGTGCATCGTTGGACGGAATGGATCATCGACGGTCGCGGATCGATTTCGATCCTCGATGCGCGCGATGCCGATGCAGTCGCGCAGGCCGAAGTCGAAAGGGAACTCCAGCGCGAAGCCGCCGACTTGATATTTCTGATTGATGAAGGCAAAACGGATTTAGAGAAGCTTACCGCCGGACCCAAGATCGTGGGAATTTGCATTGGAGGCGAGGAGCGCGCCGAAAAACTCGAAGCATCATTACGCCACGACAAGGTGGTTCGCGAACGGGTGATCAAAGTCTTGCCGTTCACCGAAAGACGATCGGCTGAAACGCGCCGATTGATGTCGATCCTGACGCAAGAACTACCGAACGAAGCGAAGATCGAGATGATTAGGATTTCGCGCGATCGCGAGGCGCAACAACATGTGGCCCAGATTTTGGTGAAATCGACTACGGCGATTTGCACGGCCGTTGGGGCACAGCCCATCCCGCTGGCCGACATGCCGATTCTGACCACGCTCCAACTGGTGATGGTTTCCGGGATCATGTACGTGAGCGGGCGCGAACGCAGTTTGCGCGCGGCCACGGAGTTTGTCGCGGCGCTCGGCGCGAATGTCGGCGCGGGAATGATCCTGAGGGAAGGCGCCCGTGCGATCCTGAAGTTTTTTCCCGGCTGGGGAAACGTGATCTGCGGCATGGTGGCCGGCGCCGGCACTTACGCGATCGGGCGGGCGGCCAGCGCGTTTTTTATTGAGGGCGTTTCGCTCAAAGACGCCCGCCGGACATATCTGCGTAGTCGGAAGAAACGACCGCGACCGTCGTTGCGAGCGTAGGCTCTTTGGAAGGGCGCAAGTGAAGCCAGTGAGGCATGCGAATAACTTGTGAATAAGAAGCGCGCGACAGTGCATTTTGTTCACACTATTTTGTGAACAAAGCCTGGAATTTTCCTGCACTCAAACTCGCCATTGTCCGATCGTTATGAAGCTCTCGGAGATTTCCGCTACGCTACGGAAGATCCACGTTTCGCCAGTTAAAAGCCTCGGCCAGAATTTTCTGCACGATCAGAATCTTGTTCGGTGGATTGTCGATCAAGCGGCCGTCGCGCCGGACGATTTTGTGGTCGAGATCGGACCGGGTTTGGGCGCGCTCACGGAATTACTCGTGGCCAAAGGCGCGCAGGTTCTGGCCATCGAGAAGGACACGCGCCTGGCGAATTTCCTGCGGGACCGGATATTGAGTTCCAACCTTGAAGTGCACAACTCCGATGCACTCGATTTCGGGGTGGAGACGCTCTTCGCCAGGCCTCGCGTGAAATTGTTAGGCAATTTACCCTACAAGATTTCGAGCCAGCTTTTGTTGAAGTTTCTGGGCTTTCCAAGTCCTATCTCTCTGTTTCTGTTGATGTTGCAGAAGGAGATGGCGACGCGTCTCTCCGCATCTCCATCGTCGAAGGATTACGGCGCGCTGACGCTGCTCGTGCAATTGCATTACCGCGTCGAATACCTGCGCACGATCCCACGGACCGTGTTTGTGCCGCAGCCGAAGGTCGATTCCGCGCTGGTACGCATCACGCCGCGCAACCCGCTGGAATTGCCTGAGCGAGATAATGAGCTATTCCCGAAACTTGTTCGGTTTGGTTTTTCCCAGAGACGGAAGCAACTGCAAAAGCTGATTCGCCCGGCCGTTCCCCAGTGGGAGCGCGCGGCGGCGAAACTCGGGTTCGATCCGAAGGCGAGGGCGGAGAATCTCACGCTGCGGCAATGGATCGGCCTAACAAATCTCGCAGCGCCGCGGCCGCTTTCCGAGCCAGCCTCACCCCAGCAGGAGCGCTTTCCCGTCGTGGACGAAGCGGACCGGATTCTGCGCTATGCTTACCGCGCAGAAGTTCATGCGAATAACTTTCGCCACCGCGCCGTGCACATCCTCATTTTCAACGAGGCGGGCGAGCTTTACCTCCAAAAACGAAGCCGCCGGAAAGATCGACATCCGCTGCTTTGGGATTCGAGCGCGGCCGGGCATGTTGCAGCCGGGGAGGGCTACGACGACACCGCGCGGCGCGAGCTCGAGGAAGAGCTCGGACTCGATCTGCCGCTCGAAAAAATCGCGAAGATCTCGGCCTCGGAGCCAACCGGCTACGAGTTCATCTGGCTCTATCGCGGAAAACTGGAAAGCGAGCGTGAGCCGCGGCCCAACCGCAACGAGATCGAGGCCGGCGCGTTCTTTGCGCCGGAGATCATCGACGGCTGGATCGCGGCACGCCGGGGAGACTTCGCACCAAGTTTCCTGGAATGCTGGAAAGCGTACCGCAATCGACAACGCGCTGAACAGGCCCGCTAGCCCCCAGCCCGCTTCTTTGGTAGCTTCCTGATGGTGCTGTTCCGGAACTTGCGAGCAGCACGCCGGGCGCCTTCCTTGCCGCCGTAGAGACTGTCGCTGAACATTTTCGTCACCGTTTGGTTGCCACGCAGAAAATGGACCTGGAAGCCATGTGTCTGTTTCTTAGCGCGAGCTTTGGTGTCGATGCGTCTGATGTTTTCTTCCGAATCGGGATTTGGACGTTTTCGCATGAGGATTCTGAGAATAATCAATCGTTAGAAGGAATCAATAGCTAGCTATCGAATTATTACAACCCCGCCGGTGGCGGCAAGTTCCACGATTTCCACTTTTTTTTGTATTCGATAGTCGGCAGGAGAGCGTAACAAGGATGGCGCGAAGCACGGAGCCACTGAATCAGCTTAACCAGATCCCCCTCCGCCATGGTCGTGCACCCGGTCGTTGGGCGATTTACCCCGCGCCGGATATGAAAAAAAATCGCACTGCCCAGCCCCGGCACGGGCGGATCGGAATTGTGGCGGATTTCGACTAACCAGCGATAAGCGAAGTCGTTATGCCGCATTTTTTCCCTTTCGAACCACAGGGGCGGATGCGCCGGATCCTCAATGGTGACCAACCGATTGTAATCGGGGCTGTTCATGTCGTCGATCCAAGCGTCGGCCGTCGTGACCTGATGGAACGGGTAATCCGCGCCGGGAGGGAGTTGAGAGTCGTAGGTGTAAATCTTGCCAATGCGGAAAACGCCGGCCGGCGCGCGACCGTCGCGTTCTTTTTTTTGCAGACCGGGTTCGCCCGTGCCGGCAAGACCATTTCCCCAAGCCACGCCATTCTTGCCAAACAAAACGGGAAACGGCCCGGCCACGCGTTTCCAATTGTCGCCGTCCTCCCTTTCAAAGAATTGAAGGCTGCCCCGCATAGAATCCCAAGTCGGCGCGGTCCCCACGATGAGCTGGGCGCAATCTGCCGGGACGCCATCGGCACAGGCATTGCTCCCCAGCGCAAGGAGTGACGACAACAGCAACAGGCTTGGCCAAACTCGGAGGATCGACATTTCCAAACTTAGACACGCAAACTATTGATTCTGTCCAATCTCATTTTGCCGTGAAAAAGACCGTGGCGGTTTTGCTCATTGTCATTGCTGTGTTCGCGAGCTACGCCCCGGCGCTGCAAAATGGATTTGTCTGGGACGACACCGCGTTGGTTCTGCGCGACCCGCTCATTCGCAGTTGGCGCTTGATTCCGGAGGCGTTCAATCACTTTCTTTTCACGGATGCGACGGCGTCGAATTTCTACCGGCCGATTCAACGCCTAAGTTACACGATGGATTACGCTGTGGCTGCGTTCCAGCCCGCGATTTATCACCTAACGAGCATGGCCTGTCATGCCGGCGCTGCGATCGCCCTGTTTTTTTTAGCTGACGAACTCCTTCTCCTCGCCGGCCTCGAAGCGCGGAAACGCCGACTCATTGCATTCTTCGCAACGCTCATCTGGGCGATTCATCCGGTGCACAGCGCAGCGGTCGTTTACATCTCTGGCCGGGCCGATCCCCTCGCGGCAGCATTCGGATTTCTGGGATTTTATTTCGTTTTGCGCAGCATTCAGACGAAGGAGAAGCGAGGATTCGTTTGGCTCACGGCTGCGACTCTTCTGTTTCTGCTCAGCGCTCTGAGCAAAGAGATCGGCTTGATTTTTCCGCTTCTTGCGATTGTTGCTCTCGCTCTCCACCAAAGATGGACCGCAGTGTTTAAAACTCTAGGTGTCGCGGTTTTCGTCGCGATCGTCTATGCGAGCTTGCGAATGCCGGCTGAGCACATTCTCCCGCCGGGGCGTTCCTCCGCGCCGGCGCTCGTTCGGCCAATTCTAGTAACCCGCGCCGTCGCGGAATATGCCGGGCTGATTGCCTTTCCTTTGAACCTGCACATGGACCGCGATGTCGAGACAAACCCGCGAGGTTTCGATAATATGACCGTAACCGCGGCCGCCTGGCGCGAATTACAAACGTTGCTCGGAATCATTCTCCTGGCCCTGCTGATTTATTGGCTCTTTCGCGCCCGCCGGCGAAGCCCGGGCGCATTCGGATTGCTCGTCTTGTCGATCCTTGCCTATCTGCCCGTCAGCGGAATTTTCTCGCTGAACGCGACCGTCGCGGAACACTGGATTTATTTATCGAGCGCGTTTCTCTTTCTTGCAGCAGCAATTCAATCCGCCGAATTTTTCGCCAACCGAAGAGCGACAATTCGGGCTGCGGTCATCGTAGTGTTTGCTCTTTGGCTAGTTTTTTTGGGAGCGCGGACATTCCTTCGCACTTTCGATTGGAAAGATCAGCGCACATTTGCCGAGCGAACGATTGCGAGCGGCGGCAATTCGGCGCGGATGTTGATTAATCTGGCCGGGGTCGATTTGAGTGAAGGAAAACTGACCGATGCGGCCGTACTTTTGCACGAAGCGCTCCAGAAATCTCCCAACCAACCACTCGCTATAATCAATCTCGCATCGGTCGCCTTGAAAGAGAACAATTTCAAACTCACGCACCAGCTTCTCGATCGGGCTGTGAAAATGCCGGCGGTGGCGGGACAGGCGCATGAGCTTCTCGCCCTGCTCGCCTACAAAGAAAATGGAACGGTCGATCTCTCGCGACTAAGGCTCGCCTCACGCACCGGACCACCAAGTTGGGCCATCGAAAAACGTTACGTCAGGGCGCTGGACGAATCGGGTGAGACCAGACAGGCGATTTCAGAGTTGGACAATCGCTTGCACACGGAATGGTATCGCGCGGAGACGTGGCAATTGTTAGCTCAATTGCTTGCTAAATCGGGGCAGGCAGACGCGGCGGCTGTCGCTCTCGCTCGTGCCCGCGCCTACGATGTGCATCTGAATCCTTCGGCCCCGCAATAGCTCGTCCCTGAATCGCCGGCGACCAAAGGCAAAACACCTGGTTCGGCAACCCCTTCGTCACGTCGGCATCCAAGTGAGACAGAAATGACGCCAAGCCAATCGCGCGAAGAAGGATCGAAACCGGAAGATACTGATGAGTCGCACTCGAAGCGAACCCGAGAATCTTCGCCGGGGCATCGAACAGAGGAAGCGACGCCTCAGGGGAGAAGCACTGCTTCGGAAACCGGTTCCTCGCGCGTTTTCGCTTCGACAGCTTGAGTATCGGACCCTAGATACTTCATCCCGATCAGCCAAAGAAGACCCGCCACGAACATCATTCCCGTCACGACAAGGAACGCGATGTTCATGTTTGTCCAATCGGCCACTGCGCCGATCAGCGGCGGCGCGATCGCATCGCCAAGCGCGTGAATGATCAGAATGTTCAGCGCAAACGCGGTCGCGCGGACCGAGGGATGCGTCACATTGGCCAAGGCGGTGTTGGCCGGACCTGTGTTGAAGAAAAGAAAAAAGACCGCGATAAACATGAAGACCCAGGCGAGCGGAAAGGGCGCGAGGACAATGGCAGCGGCGAACGGGAACGCAATCATCGCTCCGATCCCCGATACGAGAAAATACGCGCCGGGAAAGCGTTTCCGGAGAAGATCGCCGGTCCAACCACCGAGCAAAGTTGCCGTTAGGCCTCCACCGACGATCATTGCGCCAAAAATGATCCGGCTGCTCGGGGGCAAACCGCGATATTGCAAATATCCGGGGACCCAATACGACAATCCGCCCATGGCAAATGTGAGCGCGGTCATCGCTGCCGTGTTCCAAAAATAGGATTTGATTTGCATGATCGTCCGTACGGTCATGCGATAAGTCCGCCAAGTCGCGCGACGGCGAGGAGGGCCGTGGCCGACCTTTTCTCGCGGATCGCGCTGCATATAACAAATTGCCGCCAGTAGCAGGCCCGGCGGGCCGACAACAAAAAAGGCTGTTTGCCATCCCCAACGAGACGCGACAAATCCGCCGATCGCATAACCGAGCGCGACGCCGGCCGGAATCGCCACGTAAAAATACGATAGCTTCCGCCCGCGCACGGCAAGCGGGTAGTAATCGGAAATAATCGTCGGCGCAGCAGGCCCGTAACCGCCTTCGCCCACGCCGACTAACAAACGCAACGCAAAGAGCAACGCAAAACTTCCCGCTAATCCGCAAGCCATCGTCGCGCAGCTCCAGAGCACCACACTGATGCTGATGAGCAGCCACCGCGACATTCGATCCGCCAACCAGCCAAATACTGGCGCCGACAACATGTAGCTAACTAGAAACGCCGTGCCGAGCGTGCCGGTCCAGAAGTGCGCGTTAGAATCGTGCGCGGCGAAGAAGTGCGCCCGAATTTCGGGTTCAACCGACGACAGCACATAGCGGTCGATGTAGTTAAAAAGATTGACCGTCAACAACAACCAGAGCGCAGTCCGGGCGGCGCGGGGGACCTGTGTTTCCATCACCAAGATTGCCGATTGCAGCCTGGCAAAGCCTCAAAGTAAATGATAAAGATGGCCACCATGTCCCTCGCGCAGCGCGCGCTTTATTTCTTCGGACGCCCGCTGGCGCGGTGCATCTACAGGATTGCAGCTCACGGTCTGGAAAATTTACCCACCGACGGCTTTTTGCTTCTGCCAAATCACATCACGTGGGTGGACGCTATCGTGCTGCAAATCGCGTGCCCACGGCCCATCCGTTTTGTCGTGGCGCGCGAATTTTATGACAACCGGCTTTTGCATCCGATCTTGCGACTGCTCGGCTGCATTCCGATCGATGTTCGGCACTCGCACTCCGCCGTCCGGGCCGCCGCCGAAAAAGTTTCCACTGGCGAAATTGTGTGTCTCTTCCCGGAAGGTCAACTCGAGCGCGGCGGAACGTTGTTGCGGCTCCAGCGGGGGTACGAATTGATCGCGCGCCACGCCAATGCACCGGTTGTTCCGGTCTGGCTCGATCAACTCTGGGGTTCGATCTTTTCGTTCCAAGGCGGGCGTTTCTTCAAAAAATGGCCGCGCCGGATTCCGTATCCCGTGACGGTTGCGTTCGGCCAGCCACTCCGGGCTGAAGAAGCCGATATCGCGACTGTTCGAGAAGAATTGCTGAAGCTCGGCGAATTTTGTTTCAGCGGCCGACCGGAACTAGATCGGCATCTCGGCGAAGCCTGCGTGCGCGGGCTAAAGCGGCGGCCCTTTGCCACGGCGGTCATCGACGGTCTGGATCATAGCGCTCTCAGTCAATCGAAACTCCTCGGCGCCGCTGCGGCGCTCAGTCGTTATCTGCGCCGGGAATTTTCCGATCCGCGCATCGCCATCGTCCTGCCCGCGAGCAAAGGCTCGATGGTGGCTAATCTTGCCGTTACCCTCGCGGGCAAAATTCCTGTCGATCTTAATTTCACAATGGGCCGCGCGGCTAACGAGTCGTGCTGCAGGCGCGCGAGTCTGCGCGTCGCCATCACCGCCACGCCTTTCCTGGAACGCGTGAAAGATTTCCCATGGCCGGAACGCGTTCTCAAACTCGACCAGCTCATGCCGCGCCTGAAACGCCAAATCGTCTTCTGGTGGGCATTGTCGATCCTGCTGCCGGCGCGTTTGCTTTTGCGTTTGTTGCAAATTCCGAAAACGGGCGGACACGCCGAGGCGACTTTGCTTTTCACCAGCGGCAGCACGGGCGAACCAAAAGGAGTTGTCCTCAGCCATCGCAATCTCATCGGAAACGTCTCGCAATTCTGCCAGCTTCTTGACGCGAAAAAGGAGGACGCCATTCTCGCGTCGCTCCCCTTTTTTCACAGTTTTGGATCGACCGTCACGCTCTGGTATCCGCTGATCGAAGGTGTTCGCATTGTAACCTACCCCAGCCCGCTTGAAGTGGCGAAGAACGCCGCCCTCATCGAGCGCTATCAGCTTACGCTTCTGCTCGCCACGCCGACCTTTTTGCGGGGTTACCTGCGTAAAGCCGAGCCGAATCAACTTGGCAGCCTGCGCCTTGTCTTCACCGGCGCGGAAAAACTTCCGCTCGATCTGGCCAAACATTTTCAGGAACGTTTTAATCAGCGCGTCTTTGAAGGCTATGGCCTGACGGAAACGTCCCCGGTCGTGAGCGTCAACCTGCCGGAGCCGATCCCGTCAACGCCGGGCGAGCAAGTCCAGCCGTCGAGCCGTTTAGGTTCGGTCGGAAAAATGGCCCCCGGGATGGCGGCCGAGATTCGCGCGCCCGAAACCGAGGGCAAACTCTCGTTGCACGAAACCGGAATGCTTTGGTTGCGCGGCGTAAATATTTTTGAAGGTTATCTGCAAGATCCGGAACGCACGGCCGAGGTTTTGCGCGATGGCTGGTTGAAAACCGGCGACATCGGCCGATTCGATGAAGATGGTTTCCTTTACATCGAAGGGCGGCTCTCGCGTTTCTCAAAGATTGGCGGCGAAATGGTGCCGCACGAAGCGATTGAAACGAAAATTGTCGATCTTCTTGGTCTCGCGGGACGCGACGAACGCCCATTCGCCGTGATGGGAGTGCCAGACGAAACCAAAGGCGAAGCGCTTGTATTGCTCAGCGCGCTCGATATCGATCTGGGCGAGTTGCGCAAGAGACTTCACGAAGCGGGCGTACCAAACCTGTGGATCCCCAAGCACATCCAGCGCGTCGAATCGATTCCCGTCCTCGCCTCCGGCAAACTCGACCTCAAACGCTGCCAGGAGCTCGTCGGTGAAAAATAGTGCCGTTCGGGCTGTGCATTGAGCGTTTTCTTCTTGCGGCAGCAGCAACGCCTACGGGCTCGATCTCTCCGCGATGCGAAGTTTGACCAATTTTCGAATGAGCGCTGCCGGCAACGGCTTGTCCGGTGAAAAACGAATCGTGCCTTTGCTCGTATCGTAGTTTCGAAGATCGGCTTGGAGCGATTGGAGCGTCGAGCCTGGATAAAATGCGCAATGATTTTTAGCGGCACCGTAGAAGACCAGTAACTTACCATTGAGCCGAAACGCCGGGATTCCATAGCTGATACATTCGTCCGCTCCCGGCACGGCGGCTTTTATCGTGCTCCGAAGTTTCTCCAGCGCGGCGCGCTTGTTGGGGCTCAACGTGGCGAGATAATCATCGTGTGTTTTGAATTCGCCAGTCGCCTTCCTCTTCCGGCGCGCGGGTTTTTTCTTCGATGGTTTGCTCATTTGGCGATTAATGGTTATCATTTGTGGCGCGGTCAAACGCGCTTTTTCTATTCATGCAAAAGATTGGATTTGCCGAAGCTCTCGATGCCATCGTCACCAGCGACCGGCGGTATCAACGCGACGCCTACGTGTTCTTACGCGATGCCCTCGATTTCACGACGAAACAACAGAAGAAGGCTAAGGGCGCGACCGTGCGGCATGTCTCCGGGCCGGAATTGCTCGAGGGCGTGCGGCATTACGCCCTGAAGGAATTCGGCCCCATGGTGCTGACGGTATTTGAAAACTGGGGCATCCGTTCCACCGAAGACATCGGCCACATGGTCTTTAATCTGATCGCTGCGGGCATTTTCGGAAAAACCGATCAGGATTCCATCGAGGACTTCAAAAACATCTACGATTTCCAAGAGGCGTTCGCCAAGCCATTCGCGCCGGAGAAAAAGGGTGCGAAGCGGTCAGGCGATGATCCGAAGCCGCGATTGGGTTTGCCGTCGCCAACGAGTTTATGAGCCGATTCGGCCGACTATCTCTTTGAGGCGCAGCTCATTAATGGATCATGTGGAGTCGTGGAGTAGCCGGGCTGGTCGTCGCGCTTATGTTTAGCAGTTCCGATCTCAACGCCGCTCCTCCCACGGATGCGCCTGTCATCACGTTTCCAGCGAGCACGGCCCAGAAATGGACGTTGCCGGATGGCCTAACGATCATCGTTCAGGAAGATCACAGCGCGCCGGTGGCAAGTGTTCAAGCCTGGTGCGCGACCGGCAGCATTTACGAGGACCAACACATGGGCGCGGGTCTGTCGCACATTCTCGAGCACATGCTCTTCAAGGGCACAAAAACAAGATCGACCAACGCGATCGCGCAGAAAATCCAGGACGTCGGCGGTTACATTAACGCCTACACCTCATTCGATCGCACCGTTTTCTGGATCGACGTCCCGAAGGACGGCGTGGCCACTGCGCTCGACGTTCTGGCCGACGCGATGATGAATTCTACGTTACCGCCCGAGGAATACGTGAAAGAACAGGAGGTCATCCGGCGCGAGTTTGCGATGGGATTTGACGATCCTGACCGGATGGTCGGCCAGCTCCTATTCGCCACGGCCTATCAAAAACATCCCTACCGGCTTCCGGTGATCGGCGAAATGGAAATCTACAACCAGCTCAGCCAGGAGCAGGTGATGCAGTATTACAAGTCACGATATGTGCCGAACAATCTCACCTTCATCGTGGTCGGCGACGTCGATGCCGGCAAAATACGCGAGCAACTGGCCACATTCTTCAAAGATTGTCCGGAGAAATCGCTCAAGCCGGTGTATGTGCCGAGCGAACCACTGCAGTTGGGCCGGCGCGAAGTGCATAACGAATTCCCGACGGAATTGAGCCGGCTCGAGATGGCGTGGCATATCCCAGAACTCACTCATCCGGACGTTCCGGCGCTTGATCTGCTCTCCACCATTTTGGGAGAAGGACGCAGCTCGCGTTTGTATCGGCGAATGCGGGAGGAAACCGGACTCGCCTTTGGCATCTCCGCGTTTTCCTATACGCCGGGCGATGCCGGCTTGTTTGGAATCGAAGCGACGGTCGATCCTAAAAATCGCGAAGCGGCCGAGAAAGAGATTCTGCAATTGATTGAGAACGTAAAAAAAACCGGCGTGCAAAGCGAGGAATTAACAAAGGCGAAGAAAATCGCGCTGAGTCATCATCTCGATTCGCTGACCACGATGCGCGGCCAGGCGAGCGACATCGGCTCGAATTGGCTCCTGACGCGGAACCTGAATTTCAGTCGCGATTATCTCGCCGCGTTGCAAAAGGTAACGTTGGATGACCTCCGCCGGGTCGCTGGCAAGTATCTGACCGATGATAATCTCACGGCCGTCTCGCTCAATCCAAAAGGTTCTCTGGCTGAGAAAGACGAAGCGAAAAAGCCGGTCGCGGCTGGGGAGATTCAGAAGTTTGAGCTTTCGAATGGCCTTCGCCTTGTCGTCCGCGAAGATGCGCGCCTGCCGCTGGTATCCATGACCGCAGTGTCCCGTGGCGGATTGCTGGCTGAAACTTCGCAGAACAACGGTATCACGCGCCTGATGTCGCGCACCCTACTTAAAGGAACAAAAAGCCGCACCGCGGAACAGATCTCCAGCCAGATCGAAGCAGTCGGCGGCTCGATCAGCGCCGATGCGGGCAACAACAGTTTCAGCGTTTCGCTTCACATCACCAGACCCGATCTGAAGCTTGGCGCGGACATTTTCTGCGACGTTTTGCTCAATGCGACCATGCCCGAAAAAGCGATCGCGCGCGAGAAAGAAGTGCAAATCGCCGGAATCAAGGAGGAAGAAGAAAAGCTGACCAGCGTGGCGCGGAATCTCATGCGCGAAGCGCTCTTTATGCGTCATCCGTATGCCTTGCGTGCGAATGGAAGCATGGAATCGGTCCAGCACTTGAAGCAGAAGGACCTGCTCGATTTCCGCGATCGTTACCTCGTGGCCAGGAACAGCGTGATCGCTGTGTTCGGCGACGTGAAAGCGGTGGAAGTGAAACAGCTCTTCGAGCAGTTGCTCGGCAAAATGAAACCTGGCAATCTTGCCCTAACGGATGCAAGCCCCCCGCCGGTGTTAAGCAAAATCGAAACGGTCCAGAGTCTCAAAGACAAAGCGCAGGGGGTGATCATGGTTGGCTATCGCGGGGTCGATATGTTTAGCCCGGACCGCTTCGCACTTGAGTTAATCGATGAAGCGAGCAGCGATCTCGGTTCGCGATTTTTCATTCGTATCCGCGAAGAAATGGGCCTGGCGTATTACGTCGGCGCCACTGAGATGCAGGGACTCGTTCCGGGGCTTTTCGCGTTTTATCTCGGGACCGATCCGCAGAAGATCGAGCCGGTGAAAACGGCCTTCCTCGACGAGATTCGCAAGCTGGCCAGTGACGGCCTAACCGGTGAGGAATTGGCGCGGGCCAAGAAGAAATTGATCGGGCAACAGGAGATCGCGAACCAGAGCAACGATTCACTCGCCCAGCAATCGGCGCTGGATGAACTTTACGGTCTCGGCTTTGATCACTACAAATCCCTCGAACGCGACGTCAATGCCGTGACACTGGACGATATCAAGCGCGTCGCGGCAAAGTATTTCCGTGATCAACCGTATGTTTTGGCCACCGTCCGGCCTTCGGAAAAGGCGAGAAGTGAGAAGTGATGAGCGAGAAGTGGAATCGTGCTATGCTATTGCACTAGTTACTAGTGACTTCCCACTAATCACATTCTGCCATGGCTGAAGTTCAAAAGACCACACCAAGCGGCGAGCTCTCGCAGCGATTCATCGAATTCGTCATGATGCACGCGCAGAACGCGGCGCTGTTTCTCGGTCAGATTCCAAATCCGAAGACCGGTGAGGGCGAGGTGAACCTGGAACTGGCAAAAATGTTCATCGATCAACTCGACATGATTCAGGAAAAAACGCGGGGCAATCTCACAAACGAAGAAGCGATCGTGCTGCGCAACGCGTTGTCGAACTTGCAAATGGCGTATGTCGAAGTCGCGCATGGTCACGCGCCACAGCCGACCGCGCCGCCGCAACCTGCCTCCAAGGAACAAGCGGCGCCGCCCGAGCCGATCGCCGCCACCGAATCCGACGCGGATTCGAAAAAGAAATTCACCAAGAGCTACGGTCCGTAAGGGACTCAGCAGCCATTGCTCCGAGCGAAATCTGATGTCATGCGCCGTGATGCAATCGTCCCTACGCATCAAGATCGACCATCTCGACGGCCCCGAGGTTGCCGCCTTGCTGGCGGAACATCTGCGCTGGACGCGATCGGTTTCTCCGCCGGAAAGCACGCACGCACTCGATCTCGAAGAATTGCGCCAGCCCGCGATTACCTTCTGGTGTGTCTGGGACGGACAAGAGCTGGCCGGCTGCGGGGCACTGAAACAACTGAACCCTGCTCACGGCGAGATCAAATCGATGCGAACGGCGCACGCATATCTGCGAAAAGGCGTTGCGGCAACCGTGCTTAACCACATCATTGCGGAGGCGAGGCGACGCCGTTATCGCCGCCTAAGTTTGGAGACTGGATCGATGGCCTATTTCGAACCGGCGCGCAGGCTTTACGCCAAATTTGGCTTTGCACCCTGCCCACCGTTCGCGGACTACGTGGAAGATCCGAACAGCGTTTTCATGTCGATGGAGTTGTGAGTTTCTGTAGCGGCACTTGGTGAGTGCCGCCAATCTTCGAGCAAAGCACACGACCCGGAAAGCATTCGGAACCAGTCCAACCGCTTGATGCGAAAAGCCGGGACCGGACGAACGGGGGCGTGCTCAGTCGTGATCCGCCGCGCGAAATCCCGATTGACAACTTTGCCCAGTGCCGGCTATCGCCGCTTGAAGAATTGTACCGCCTTTTCGTGTTTCTTTGCCGCAGCCCTGGTTCTAAACGTTCCGAGATTTCGTCGCTTTCCGGTCTTGGGATTTTTCTTGCGCGAGTATAACCGGTATTTGCCGAATTTCAGTTTCCTGATCATAAGATCGAAAATAACGCACCTGTTAGTTCGTCAGCAAACTGCGTAGTTTATATTCAACGTTGAGCAGAACAGGATTTCCGCCACAGCGCGTTGCAGCTTTTCGATGTGCGGGGCGGGCCCTTCGCCTGACATTTCCCGCGCCTGGCAACCGAAAAGCGGTTGCCTGCAATTTGTTGAGCTCGCAAGCCGGAGGCAGGGTTACGTTTGGGTGGCGTGAAATGCGTTCACAACGCTCGATACATCACATGAACATCGACGTCTCCCTTGGTCGGATGCCGAAACGCGCCCGGTGAAGTGCCGACGATTTTGAAGCCCAGTCTCTGCCAAAGACGAAGCGCAGATTCGTTAGTCGAAACGACGAAATTGAACTGCATCGCACGAAATCCGAGCTGGCGCGCTTGAGCCAGGCAGTGCTCGGCCATCGCACGTCCAATCCCTCGCCTCTGCACCTCCGGCGCCACCATAAACGCCGCATTCGCCACATGCGCGCCACCGCCTCCCTGATTCGCTCTCAAAATGTAAGTGCCAACAATCCGATCGGAACTTGACCGGTTTAACCGGTCAAGTTCGGCGACATACGTCTGAGTGCCGGGTGCAAACCAATATGCCAGCGCTGCTTCGCGTGAGATACACGGATCGATTGCGTAGGTGTCGCCCGGTTGGACGACCTCACGGAAAATTTTCCAAATCGGCTCGTGGTCCGCCTCTGTGGCCGGCCGAATTTTCAATTTCGCGGCGCTGAATTCTGATTTCTGAGCTCTGGTTACGGAATGGCTCACCGCCTTTGGAAGGTCAACGGCACTATGACAAAGCCCTCACGGCCCGGCTCGGCGCGCCACTGTTGCAAACCGTTGACCGCGGCTCGGTCGAGAATCTCGCTACCAGTCGATCGCAAAACTTGAACGCTTTTGACCGTGCCATTCGCGGCAAAATTGAGTCGGTATCGCCCGGACCGGGCGAGGCTATCCGCAAATCGCGCTTCCCGCGGATAACGTGGCGCGGGCGTGAACACCAAACGTAGCGCTGGGGTGGGACTCGGCTGCGGCTGGCCGGGCCAGCGAGCACCGGTGCTGGATCGTGCTTCGCTAAGGAGGGAGCTGATAACGCTCGCCGGTCGCACAAGCACGGCGTTCTCATTCTTTTCATCTCGTCCTATTACTACCCCGATAATATCTCCATTCGCATCGACAACTGGCGCGCCAAACGACACCGGCAGGACACGGGCGGAGACTTCAAACTGGTTTTCATCATCGTTAGTCCCAATCGTTCCTTCGACCGGCTCGGCCCCGCTTCCCGCCAGCACACTGTCGACGACCACCGCGCTCGTCCCTGGCTGCGGTTTCGCCTCTTTGTTGACGGACACGAATGGGACCTTGTTCACCTCGGCGCTAAGCACCGCCAAATCCATTTTCGTCGACGACGCGATCACACCAACAATGTTGTAAAGGCCGTTATCCGCTGTTTTGGCAACGGCGTTTACCGCACCATCCACCGTGCGAAGAGCGGTGACGATTCGGCCGCTCTCCGAAACAAAGAAACCGGTCCCGCTGCGCAAGAGTTTGCCCGTCGAATCAAACACGGTCAGGAGAACCACGGCCGGCCTTATCCTTTGCGCCATTTGCGTCAGAGTCGAAGGTTGTTCAGTCTGCCCCCCCAAAGACGAACGAGGTGATGGCGCTGATGTCGCCGTCGCTGGCGTCGGACCGACCGTGTGCTGCGCGATGAGATCCGGTTCGACTTTGACCGCGGCCGCGGCCATTATCGTTAGGCACAAACACCTGAAAATCGTGAGCCGAAAATTTCTCATCTCGTCTCCCGCAACGATCATCCTCGCCCAGCGGGACAAGCGCAATCAAGCCGCCAAAATCCGGCCCATGTCACGCAAAAATCGCAATGGACACGCGCTTATATGCGCACTGCTTCGAGAACACGCAATGGATGCTTGAGCCATTTGCCTCTGAGAAAACCGAGCAGCGACTTCATCGCCTGCTAAGTTTTCGCAGAGCAAGTCACACCAGCGCGCCTAAACGGCGAATCGGGCCATTCAGAATGGATGCAGCTCGCGGTCGGCCGTCCAAGCAATTGTCGCAGGATCAATTGATCCGGGACCCGGCTTTCTTGGTGCGCTTGACCGGAAAAGGACGCGGCGTCGGCGTCCTCTTTGGATTTCCAAATTTCGCCGAGCCAGCATTGCCAGCCGGATTGCCCGCCATTTGTCCGGGCTGTTGAGGCAATGTGCGTAAAACAGTTCCATCTGGCGGCGGCGTAGCGCCCGGGTTTGTAGTTATTGGTTTGGTGCCTTTCGGGGGCTGGAATTTTCCACCGCGGGGTGGTGGTTTTCCGGGGTTTGTCGTGCCGTCGTTTCCGCTCCTGGCGTTATCGCCAGTTCCTGAACTAACTCCAGTTCCTCCGCCTTTCGGTGGGGACCCTTTGCCTCGCCCTCCGCCTCTTGGAGGAAAGAACGGACCACCCGGGCCGGCGACCGGCTGTCCGATGACCGGCTGTCCAATAACCGGCTGCGATGGATAGACGGGATTGGGGGCGTTGGCGATCAAGCCTTGGCTCGGCAACGGCGGAAAATCGGCGAAGAGCGGCGACTTCAATTCGTCAGCTGTGTTCATGTTCACCGGCTGTGGCATTGTCGTCGCGCCCGCAGGCACATCGACCATTTGCCCAGCCCTAACGAACACGGATTCGCGTGGATACCTGATCAGCGACGCGCGCGCACCACCCTCAAAAACTTTCAAGATCGTGCGGCCGGCTTTTCTCGATTCGAAGATGACCGTCGTTCCGGTGATGGCGACCGAGACGGCACTTGTCGCCATCTGCGCGCCACCGACGTTTTTTGGCACGTAGAGAAGCATAGACCCGGCATTGAGCTGCACGTTGTGCCCGCCAGCGTTGAAGGCGAAAAGCGTATTGGCGCCAAGCCGCGTAATCCTGAGATCGACAAACGTCAGCTCGGAACGCGAGGAGTCGCCCGTGCGAACGGCGGTGTTATCGTTCACGGCGTCGTTCAGGATCGCGGGTTTCGGCGCGGCTTGCGACGGGAGCAATTTCACATCGCGGATGATTCTCGTCACGTGCGCTTCGTTTCTTGCCGCAAGTGCCGGTGAGATGGTAACGGCCAGCAGAATTGCCGTGCAAATGCCTAACGATTGGCGCGCGATGTTCATGGAAAACGTTCCGAAGAGCGTTTTTCTACTGCGCGCTAGAATGCATCTCGCTGCAACGATTGGCAAGGTGGAACTCGGCGCAAAAAGAAACCGCGGACCGATTTCCGGTCCGCGGTTTTCCACACCAACAAGTATCGATCTTACGACACGGTGATCTTGCGAGGCTTGACATGCTCCGCTTTTGGCAAAGTGAGCGTCGCAACGCCTTGCTCCATCTTCGCGCTAATCTTGTCCGCGTCGATGGACGGATCCAGCTCGAATGTGCGCCGGAAATTTTCCGGACGCGATTCGCGATGAATCAATACGCCTTCGATCTGCGGTAGCGAGCGCCGGCCGACGATCGTCAGCTCGTTATTCTCGACGGAGATCTCGAGGCCTTCCTTTTTCACGCCCGGCAGCTCGATGTCGAGCACGTAACCATCGCTGATTTCCATGAGCGACGCTGATGGCGTGATGAACTGCTCGGTCTGCGCGCGATCTGTGTCGCGATTTTCACGCACTAATGTGGTCATGATTAAAACTCCTTTCGTTTTCGATTTCCAAAAATTACCGGACCTGAATCTGCTTCGGCTTTGCTTCCTCCGCTTTTGGCAGAGTCACCGTCAAAATGCCGTCGCGATAAGTCGCGGTTACTTTGTTCGCGTCCACTCGCGCCGGTAGCGCGATGCTCCGGCGGAACTTGCCGATGTAACGCTCGCTGCGTTCGGCTTTCTCGCCGTTGCCGGTGGAGCTTTCCTGGCAACGTTCGCCGCTGATGGTCAGCGTCCCGTCATGCAACGAGATTTCGATTTCCTCTTTGCGCATGCCGGGCAATTCGACGACCGCGACAACATTGTCGCTGTTCTGGAAAAGATCGAGCGCAGGCGACCACTCCGTGAAGAGCTGGCCCCCGCGACCGAACCCGGCCCAGAACGGCACCTCGAACAGTGAATTTAGCTCGTCCCGCAGATTACTCCAGCGATCCAAGGATGGCCAAGTGTTCAACTCGGGAGCTTGATAACGGATTAAACTCATAGTGAAATCACCTTTCTTGAATGGTTTCTTGCGTTTTCATTCAGCGGCCAGTGTGCCAAATCGTGATCGTAGTGGACTCTGAAATGTTAAGATCCACGGGATCAGCCTATTTCGTAATGATAATCGCGAAATATTGAGCGACAAAGTCGGTTAAATATGTCCCACTGCATTAGCACAATTATCCAAAAACAGTGAGACACAACTGCACTATGCATCACTCAGTTGGAAACGTTTGCCGTTTGCCTCACCAAGAATTCTTCCGTTGAGCGTTTTCTCTTTGCGGCTTGCTGCCGAAGGGATGCCCCTTTATCCATGCGATATGCCGGCGTTGGGAACAGACGAGCGTTTTATGCGCGCCGCTTTGCGCGAAGCACGCAAGGGCCTCGGCCACACCAGCCCAAATCCGGCTGTGGGCGCGGTCCTGGTGAAGGGTGGCAAGATCCTTGCGCGTGGCCATCATCGAGAAGCGGGAAGACCGCATGCCGAAATCGAGTGTCTCGCGTGTTTCAAGAAGGGCGTTCCGGCAGGATCGGTCCTGTTTGTTACGCTCGAGCCATGCTCGACACGAGGCCGCACCGGTCCATGCACTGAAGCAATCATCCGCAGCGGAATTAAGAGGATCGTCATCGGCGCGACCGATCCAAATCCAAGACACGAAGGGCGCGGTCTCGAACTTCTCCGACGCGCGGGCATTGACGTGCGCTCTGGTGTGCTGGCCGACAAATGCGCCGCGGTGAACGAAGCGTTCAACAAATGGATCGTCACTGGCCGGCCATTCGTGATCGCGAAATGCGGAATGAGTCTGGACGGTCGCCTAACAAGGCGGCAAGGGGAGCCGCGCTGGATCACGGACACAGCCGCACGCCGTGATGCGCACCAACTGCGCGCGACCGTCGATGCTATTTTGATCGGCGCGGAAACGCTGCGTCAAGATAATCCGCGGTTGACCGTTCGCGGTGGGCACGGCGTAAAACAGCCATGGAGAATTGTTCTGACACGCTCGGGAAAGTTGCCGCGAGACGCACGTTTGTTTCGCGATCGCACAGCAGAACGAACTCTGGTTTACAAAAAGAAATCGCTCGAGGCCGTTCTCGATGATCTCGGGAGAAAGAACGTCACCAGCGTTTTGATTGAGGGTGGCGGCGATGTTTTGGGAGAGGCGCTCGACCGGCGTTTGATCGACAAAGTGCAAATTTATCTCGGGCCAATGTTGACGGGCGGACCCGTCGTCGCCTTCGGCGGAAACGGCGCGAGCGCAACGGCTAACGCGGCAAAACTGGAACGCGTTTCGTTTGAGCGGATCGATCAATGCGTTTGCGTGACCGGATATTTCCGTAAAATTGGCGAATAAGTTGCGGAACCAATCGTCTCAATTTAGGTTCAATTAATTGGAGGTAGAATCATGAGTGGGAAAAAACTTCTATTAATCGCGTTGGCAATCGCTGGGTTTGCCTTTGCTTCGGCGTCGCGTTCCGAGGCGGGCGTGTCGGTCGGCATCGGGATTGGGTTTCCAATCGGATATCCATATGGTTACCCGTATTACGGATACTATCCTGGTTATTATTCGTACGGGTACGCGCCCTATGGATATTACCGAACGGGTTGGTACGGGTATCGCGGCCACCGAGTTTACTACTCGCACTCATACCGGCATCATCGCCATTATTACGGCGGGCGGTAGATCAGGCGCCAAACGCCTCTTCAACAAGGCGGCGCTGCTCGCGCTTGTGCATCGTGAGCGCACCAACCGCCGGGCTCGCACTGGCGCTTCGTCCAGCGTAAGCGATTTCACGCCCAAATATTTTGCGCAGGCGCGGCTCGATGAATGTCCATCCGCCCATGTTCTGCGGTTCTTCCTGACACCAAACGAGGCTCGCGAACTTCGGGAGCGGATTGATTAATTCGCGCAACTTCTTTTCCGCAAGCGGATAAAGCTGTTCGATCCGGATGATCGCCGCGTTGCCGATTTTCTTTTCCGTGCGGTAATTGAGAAGGTCGTAATAGACCTTACCTGAGCAGAAAATTATCTGCTTCGTTTTATCGATCGGGCCCGCTTCCGGAGAACCGAGAATCTCCTCGAATCGGCCTTCGATAAAGTCCTTCGTTGGCGACGCTGCGAATGTCGCGCGGAGCAGGCTTTTCGGGGTCACAATGATCAATGGCTTAACGAACTTTCGTTTCATCTGCCGCCGTAAAACATGAAAGTACTGCGCTGCCGTTGTGAGATTGCAGACCTGAATGTTGTCCTCGGCGCAGGCTTGCAGAAAACGTTCGAGCCGAGCGCTGGAATGTTCGGGCCCCTGGCCTTCGTAGCCATGCGGAAGCAGCAACACGATCCCGCTCGGCCGTTGCCATTTCGATTCGGCCGAAACGATGAACTGATCAATGATCGTCTGCGCGCCGTTGGCGAAATCGCCAAATTGCGCTTCCCATAAGCAGAGCATGTTTGGGTAATCGAGCGAGTAACCGTAATCGAATCCGAGCACCGCCGCTTCCGAGAGTGGACTGTTGTAAATGCAAATCCGCGCCTGCTTTTCAGCCAGATGCATGAGCGGCACATAGGGCGTGCCTGTTTTCGCATCGTACAGGACCGAGTGCCGGGTGCTGAACGTACCGCGCGAACTGTCCTGACCCGACAGGCGGACCGGAGTGCCCTCCAGCAATAACGATCCGAAGGCGAGCGCTTCGGCGTAATGCCATTCGTAAGGGCCGCCCGCTTCGTAAATCTGCCGCTGGTGATCGAGTACGATCCGTTTGATCTTCGGCTGAATCTCGAATCGGTCCGGAACACGCGTCAGGCCACCGACAATCGTCTCCAGCATTTCCTCGCTGATCGCTGTGACCACGGGCGCGAAACTGAATTTTGGCTGAAAAATCGCGGTTGATTCGGCAAACTTCGCTTTCACGCGACCCGTTTCCTTCTCAATCGCCTTCACTTCGTCGCGGGCCATTTCGAGTCGCAGATCGAACTCAGTTTCGAGCGACGCGGCGTCATCTTCGGTCAGCGTTCCCGCTTCGAGCAGTTCGCGCTTGAAGATCTGCGTGACCGATGGCCGCTTGTCGATCCTGGCGTAGAGATCGGGCTGCGTGAACGAGGGCTCATCGCCCTCGTTATGCCCATACCGGCGATAACAATACATGTCGATGACAACGTCGCGCCCGAATTCCTGGCGAAAGTCGAAGGCCACGTCGGTCACGAATTTTACCGCCAGCGGATCGTCGCCGTTCACGTGAAAAATCGGGGCCTCAATCATTTTCGCCACATCGCTGGCGTACATCGACGAGCGCGCGTCTTCGGGCAGCGTTGTGAATCCGATCTGGTTGTTCACAATCACATGAATCGTGCCGCCCGTGCTGTAGCCGTGCAGTTGCGAAAGATTCAGCGTTTCCGCCACGATCCCCTGCCCCATGAAGGCGGCGTCGCCATGCACGAGCAACGGCAGAACCTTCCTCCGGTGCTCGGTATCGCCACGAATCCGTTGCCGCGCGCGCGCTTTGCCTTCCACCACCGGATCGACCGCTTCGAGGTGACTCGGATTGGCCGAGAGCCGAATCTCAATCTCCGCGCCCGAGGCCAGCTTGCGCACGGTGTGATACCCGAGGTGATATTTCACGTCGCCGTCGCCCGCGACCAATTCCGGAATGTAGTTTTCGCTGAACTCGGTGAAGATCACCTTGAGCGATTTACGCAAGAAATTGGCGAGCACGTTGAGCCGGCCGCGATGGGCCATGCCCATACAAATCTCTTCCACACCGCCTTGCGGGGAGCGATGCAGGATCGTGTCGAGGATCACCATCAATGATTCCGCGCCTTGGAGCGAAAACCTTTTTTGCCCGACGTAGCGTGTATGCAAAAAAACCTCGAACGACTCGGCCTCCATCAGTTCGCGCAAAAGCGCGATCTGCACCTCGCGCGGAGTGGTATGCTTTTGTGGCCGCGTTTCCAATCGCCGTCGCACCCATTCACGCACACGCGGATCCTGAATGTGCATGAACTCGGAGCCGATCGTGTCTCCATAGATCCGTTCCAGGCCGGCGATCATTTCGCGCAGCGTCATCGGCTGATTGTCGAGAAAGAATTTCGAAGAAACGCGAAGATCGAGATCGGCCTCGCTGAACCCGAGTTCGGACAGCGTGAGCGCCTGATTTTGGGGACGTCGCTCGGCGACCGGATTGACTCGTGCAATGGTGTGCCCGAGCAAACAGTAAGCGTAAACGAGTCCATCGACTCGCGTTTGAAACGCCGCCTGGCCTGCCGCCTTCTCCGGCTTCTCCGCTAAAACCGCCGCGCCATTCCGCTCCGGCAAATTTCCCAGCTCAAACCCTTCAAAAAACGCCGACCATCCCGAGCCGACCGAATCCGGATTTTCCTGCCAGCGCCGGTAATTTTCTTCGATCAACTCGAGATTGGCCCGAGCATCGATTGTTGTGCGCATCGCACCTTAATCTGCGCTTTATCAGGCGGGCCGGCAAGTTGTAGCGGCTTCGCGGTGGAAGCGCGCAGGTCACCGGCGTGTGTGACTAGCGCCAAAGGCGCAATGTCATCGAAGGCTGGGACATCGCCCAGGGATGCGAAACGCGCAGGACCAAGCGCTGAAAGCGCGATAAGCTCGGGCGAGGAACCCTCGGCATTTCTTCGAGCTTCGTCATTCGGATTTCGTGCTTCTGTTTATCTGATCACCCAGAGATTACACGGGATCACGTCCGTCACCCATGCGACGTGATCTGGCAAGCCTTTGGCGCTCGCGTGTCCCGGAACAACCAGCAAATCCGCTTCAATCGATTGGACAAAATCCGAGGCAGCAAACCCAGTGTTGCCGCGCAAACAGCGCGCCTCGATCGGCACTTCCGTATGGCCGGCGCTGAGGATGAATTCTTCCAGAGCACTCTCTTCTTCTTCAAAGGTGCGTGCCCGCGCTTGCCCGTTACCGGCGCCGTCTTTGAGGTTCGCGCGTGCGCGATCAAACGTCGTGTAAACGCGGACTACATAGAGCCGCTCGAATGATTCCGCCGCGGCCAGATGAAACGTGTGGCGCAACGCGTTGCGAGAGTGATCAGAGTAATCCGCGACAAAAACCATCCGCCTTATCGGCTTCGGATGGGGCTCGGGTTTCGTGAAAAGCAGGACAGCGCATGTCGCATCGCGCACCAGTCGGCGCGCCACATCACCCAGAAATGGACGCAGCACTACCTCCTTTTCCAAGGCGCCTGCGACAATAAGATCGACATTGTTTTCACCGGCGGCCTGCAGGATTGCATCCGCCGGCGTGCCTTGCCGATAATGAATCGGCGAATCGTCCGGCAGATGAAGCTGCTTGAATGCATCGCCGAATTTCCTGGTCGTCTCCGCGGTCTTTTCGCCCACGTAAATCACATGCAATCGCGCATCGAACTGGTCACGGATTCGTTTCGCCTCGGCTAGCACTTGTTTGAAGCGCGGCGAAAACGTGCTGGCAACAGCAACGTTCCGATAGGGCGATGGCTGGCTCATTGGCGAACTTAACTTCGGGCTTCGTGCGTCATGAGCAAATCCCTTGGATCAAACGTTTGATGTTTGAGGTTTGATGTTTCATTCTTCCAGGTGCGACGCGCGATTTATCCAGGCAGTTTCGATCCCGTTACCAACGGCCACCTCGATGTGATCGAGCGGGCCCGGAAATTGTTTGACGAAGTGATCGTAGCTGTCGCGCATAACGAAGAGAAACAGCCGCTCTTTACCCTCGACGAACGGCTCGCTTTGCTTCAGCACACTGTCGGAGGGATCGATAGCGTCCGCATCGCGCACTTCGAGGGATTGCTGGTCGATTTTGCCGTGGATCAAGGAGCGGTGGCCGTGGTGCGCGGTCTGCGGGCCGTCTCAGATTTCGAGTTCGAATTTCAAATGGCGCTGATGAATCGTAAATTACAGAGCGCGGTGGAAACCATTTTCCTGATGCCGAAAGAAGAATACACTTATCTCAGTTCGCGCATCATTAAGGAAATCGCGCGGTTGGGCGGCGATGTCTCCAGTTTCGTGCCGGGAATCGTGGCCACGGCGCTCGGGAAGAAAGTTTCACAAACGTAGGGAGGAGAATTCAGAGTTGTAGCGGCGCTCTGCCCGCCTCGCCGTAGCTTTGCCAAGGCGGGTGAGCGTCGCCATCTTTGAACTGGAGTTTGCGACGGTCCGCTACAGCGAGGCAATATGAAGGTGCACTTGAAACAAATTCCGCCCGAAGGATTACACCTCGAAGGCGAGGAAAATTGCCCGATCACCGAGTTCAACTCAGACGAGGTTCACTGCGGCGGGCCGCTTGGTTACAAGATCGACATCGGCGTCGGCGAAGGTTCGCTCTGGGCGAGCGGTTCTCTCTCCCAACCGGTGCAGCTGCGTTGCGTTTCGTGTCTGGAAAACTTCGTGCACGAAATCAAAGTACCCGCATTCGCTGTCCACACCGAGCTGCGCGGCCCCGAGATTATCGATCTGACGCCGTTCATCCGCGAAGATTTGCTCCTGAACTTGCCGCCTCACCCGCATTGCGACCGTGATGGCGACCGTGTCTGCAAAGCGCACCGTTCCGCGACCCAACCGGAACCGAAACGCAAACCAGATTGGAGCGAATTGGACAAGCTGAAGCTGAGATGAGGGCAGGCTTCAGGGTTCAGGTTTCAGGGATCAGAGCCAACCCGCGCTGCCAGGATCTGAAACCTGAACTCTTGTCTTTCCGCAATTTGCTGCTTTGGTAGCGGCCAGACATGGGAGTCCCGAAGCGTAAAACTTCGAAAATGCGGTTGCGGACGCGGAAGGCGGCTAACCGTTGGCATGCCGCGCACTTGAATAAGTGTTCGCAGTGCGGGAGCGCGGTAATCCCTCATGCCACTTGCCCAAGCTGCGGTTATTATCGCGGGCGACAGGTGCTGACGGTGGAAGGAAAGTAGTTTAGGAAGAAAACGTCCAACGCTCAACGTCCAGAGCCCAACGCCAAAAGCAGAAAAAGTGCGACTTATCGCGAAACAGGCGGACGCGATCCTTCAGATCCGAGATTGGGCGTTCGATGTTCGACGTTGGGTGTTTTCTTCAGCTTTAAAGCTGCAACCCGTTCTTGCATTGCAGGCTAAACTTCGCAGAATTTCCCCGCTATGAAGATCGCGTTGGATGCGATGGGCGGGGATTTTGGCCCGCCAAATCTCGTGACCGGCGCTGTCATGGCGCTGCGCGAGTATCGCCACATTAACAAGCTTTTTCTCGTCGGCGACACGGCGCAGATTGAATCGGAGCTAAAGAAGAACGGGTGCAACGATCGCCGGATCGAGATCGTCCATTCGACGCAGGTGGTTGATATGAGCGACCGGGCGTGGTCGGCGGTGCGCCGGAAAAAGGATTCATCGGTAAGCCGGGCTGTCGATCTGGTCAAACGTGGTGACGCGGATGCGATCGTGAGCGCGGGTCATACGGGCGCGGCCGTGGCGGCGAGCATGATCAAATTGCGGACACTCGAGGGCATTGATCGGCCCGGGATCGCGGCGGTCCTGCCGACACAATTCAATGTATTTGTGTTGATCGATGCCGGGGCGAACATCGACGCGCGCCCCGAGCATTTGCTCCAATATGCGATCATGGGCTCGGTCTATTCGCGCCACGTGCTCGGATACAAAAAACCGACGGTCGGTTTGATTTCGCTCGGGGAAGAGGACGTGAAGGGGACAGAGCTAACGAAGGAAGTTTTCCAGATGCTAAAACGGACCGACCTCAACTTTCGCGGGAATATCGAAGGCCGTCATTTGTTTGAAGATCCGGTCGAAGTGGTGGTATGCGATGGGTTTGTTGGCAACGTGATTTTGAAAACGTCGGAGTCGATCGCGGTGGCGATTTTCAAATGGCTCAAAGACGAACTGACGCGGTCGAAAATCCACATGGTAGGGGCATATCTGGCGCGGAAGGCGTTTCGGGTCATCAAAGATAAGACCAACTACGAGGAGTACGGCGGGATGCCGCTTCTGGGGGTGAACGGGATTTGCATCATCGCGCATGGAGCGAGTACGGCCCTAGCAGTCAAGAACGCGTTGCGCGTGGCGGCGGAGTCGATTGAACAGCAGGTCAATCCGCATATCGTCGAAGAAATCCGCCGTTACCATGAACGAAGTGTCCCACTCGAGCCCGCGCTCCAGATTCGGTAAAGCCCTCCGCACCGTCTCGATCATTGGCACCGGCAGTTATGTGCCGGAAAAGGTGCTGACGAACGAAGACTTGTCGCGCATCGTTGATACGAGCGACGAATGGATCACCACGCGCACCGGGATCAAGGAACGGCGGGTCGCGGCCAAGGACGAAGATACCAGCGACATGGCTACCAAGGCTGCGCTCAAGGCGATCGAGCAGGCAAAAATTTCGCCGATGGAAATCAATCTGATCCTCGTGGCCACAGCCACCCCGGACATGATTTTTCCCGCGACAGCTTGTTTCGTGCAGAAAAAAATCGGCGCCAGCAATGCCGCCTGTCTCGACATCTCCGCGGCGTGCGCCGGCTTCCTGTTCGGGATCGAGATCGCACAGCAATTCATCACGTCCCACACTTACGATACCGTTCTTGTCATCGGCGCAGACAAGCTGACGTCGATCACAAACTGGACCGATCGCAATACGTGTGTGCTTTTCGGCGACGGGGCGGGCGCAGCCATTTTGCGACACCGCGGCAGCACGCACGGAATCATTAGCACCCACATCGCCAGCGACGGCCAATACAGCGATATTTTGTTCATGCCGGGTGGCGGCTCGCGCTGCCCGATCACGCGCGAAAATGCCGATCTCAATCTCGTAACGATCCACATGACTGGGAAAGAAGTTTATAAACAAGCCGTGATCGCAATGCTCGACGCCTCGAGAAAAGCGCTCGACAAAGCGGGGCTGTCGATCCATGACATCGCGTGCGTGATTCCGCACCAGGCGAACCTGCGCATTATCGAAGCGATCGCGGACCGGCTTGGAATTTCGCTCGATAAATTTTATGTGAACCTGGACCGGTACGGGAACACTTCGGCCGCGGCCGTGGCGATGGCACTCGACGAAGCCAATCGGACGGGGCGAATCAAATCCGGCGATTATGTGCTGATGGTGGTATTTGGCGGCGGTCTTAGCTGGGCAAGCACGGTGATTGAATGGTAATCCAACCCAGATGAAATCGATCTGGGACCGGGCCCGTCCGCCATTGCGTGATCTGAAGGTTTACCAGCCTGGAAAACCAATCGAGGAAACAGCGCGCGAGCTGAAATGCGATCCTAACGACATCATCAAACTCGCGTCGAATGAGAACCCACTTGGTCCATCCCCAAAAGCGGTCGCGGCCATGCGCGCCGGTTTGGACGGAGCGCATATTTATCCCGACGGCGGCGCGTTTTATCTGAGAAATGCGCTGGGCGCGAAACTGGGTCTCGCGCGCGAAAATATTATCCTTGGGAATGGATCGAATGAGGTCATCGAGTTTCTTGGTCACGCATTTTTACAACCCGGCGATGAGGTCGTGACCTCGCAATATGCTTTCATTGCTTACAAGATCATGGCGACGCTTTTCGGGGCACGAACCATCGAAACGCCCGCGCTCAATTTCGCACACGATCTTGGCACGATGCTGAACGCGATCGGACCGAAAACACGTCTGATCTTCATCGCAAATCCTAACAATCCAACCGGCACATTGCTCGACCAGGGCCAGATCGATCATTTCATGGCGTCTCTCCCCGAAAACATCATCGTGGTTTTCGACGAAGCGTATTTCGAGTTTCTCGACCGACCGCCGGACACGTTGGGGTACGTGCGCGCGGGCCGAAACATCGTCGTGCTCCGGACGTTTTCGAAAATTCACGGCCTGGCCAGCCTTCGTGTCGGCTACGGAATTGCGCCGCGCGAATTGATCGACGTGCTCCAAAAGACGCGGGAGCCGTTTAACGTAAACGGCCTGGCGCAGAGCGGCGCGCTCGCCGCGCTCGAGGACGAAGCACACCCGCGCGAAACCAAGCGGATTGTCGATGCTGGACGAAATTTTTTGCAGGAGCAGTTCGCGAAAATGCAGCTCGCATTTATTCTCAGCTCCGGAAATTTCGTGATGGTAAATGTGGGCGATGGGCCAGCTCTGTTTCGGAAACTGCTCGCGCAGAAAATTATCGTTCGCCCACTCAAAGGCTACGGCTTATCCGAGTGGCTTCGCATCACGATTGGAACAGGCGAGCAAAACGAGAAATGCATCGCTGCGCTGAAAATGTGCTTAGATAACAATTGTGACCGTCTCAGACACGATCGCCGCCATTTCGACGCCTCCGGGTGAAGGCGCGATTGCACTCGTGCGCATTTCCGGGGCGAATGCGATCGAAATCGCGGACAAGATTTTTTGCGGAAAGGAATCGCCATCACGATTCGCGTCACACCGGCAACACATGGGCGAGATTGTCGATGCATCAGCTGCGCCAATCGATCAGGCCATGCTGTCGGTCCATCGCTCGCCCGCGAGCTACACTGGCGAAGACGTGATTGAGATTAGTTGTCACGGTGGAACACTGGTCAGCGCGAAGGTTTTAGAAGCCTGTTTGCGAGCGGGCGCACGCGCGGCGCAGCCGGGCGAATTCACCGAGCGCGCTTTTCTCAACGGCAAAATGGACCTGACTCAAGCCGAGGCCGTGATGGATTTGATTCGCGCCAAGACCGATCTGGCGTTGCGTTCGGCCACAGAACAATTGGAGGGCCGGCTCGGCCAGAAATTTTCCGAGATTCGCAACGAACTGATCGAGCTCATCGGGCAGATTGAAGCGTGCATCGATTTTCCCGAGGAAGGAATCGCGCCCGAGGGAGGTGAGACATTGCAGGGACGGCTCGATTTGATTCGCGAAAAAATCTCGATCTTGTTGGCAACGGCGAGACAAGGCCGGATTTTGCGCGAAGGCGTGCGCGTTGTGATTTACGGCGCGACCAATGCCGGCAAATCGAGCTTGCTCAATCGCCTGCTCGGTTATGAACGCGTCATCGTGAGCGAAACCCACGGCACGACGCGGGATACCATCGAGGAAGCGATCAATCTCAGGGGCGTTTCGATTCGTTTGTTCGATACCGCCGGTCTGCGCAAATCGCCCGAGGGGGTTGAGCTGGCCGGAATCGCGCGCACAGAAAAATCGCTGCAAACCGCTGACCTGCTTCTTCACGTCGCCGATCGCTCTGCCCCGAAACCACCACATTTTGACGGGCGCGCTGGCGGCCCTAACGAAATTTTCGTGCTGAACAAGAGCGACCTCCCCGCGCATCCCGATTGGACAGACCTGCCCGCGCTGCGCATTTCGTGTCGAACCGGCGAGGGCGTCTCGCAATTGGAAGAGGAAATTCTCGAGCGCGTTTCGAAGGAAAACTTGCGACCGGAAAGCACGGTCGCGATCAATATGCGGCACCGCGATTGTCTGCGACGCGCTCTCGACGCGTGCGACCGCGCCCGCGCCTCACTACAAAACGGCGTCTCGCCGGAATACGTCGCGATCGACTTGAACGAGGCGCTCGGCGCGGTCGGCGAAGTGATCGGCGTGGTCGACGTAGAACAGATCCTCGATTCCGTTTTCGGGCAATTCTGCATCGGCAAATGACTGCTGTGCACGAAGCATTGAAAAGTTGAAGCGGTTGCGATGAAAAACCTCTACGAACGGTTGGTCCGGCCGTTGCTATTCTTGCTCGATCCGGAAACGGCACATCATTCCGTGCTGGCGTTGTTGAAAACCGCGTCGAATCTCGATCTTGCGCTCCGTGGATTGCAGGTTTTTCGCCCACCGCCACAACCGAAAACACTTTTTGGCCTAACGTTTCCGAATCCGATCGGCCTCGCGGCCGGCTTCGACAAAAACGCGGTTGCTTTGCCAGCGTGGGCCTCGCTCGGTTTTGGCTTCATCGAGGTCGGCACGGTCACGGCCAAACCTCAGCCCGGAAATCCGCGTCCTCGGATTTTTCGTTATGCACGTGAGCAAGCACTGATCAATCGCCTCGGCTTCAACAATGATGGAGCGGACCTCGTCGCTAATCGACTCAGAAAACTCCGCGAGAGCGGACACTGGCCCGCGGTCCCGGTCGGCGTGAATATCGGCAAGTCCAAGGTCACTCCGATCGATCAGGCGGCCGAGGATTATCTCCACTCCTTTCGGCGATTGCGAAACTTTGCCGACTACGTCGTGCTCAATGTCAGCTCGCCGAACACTCCCGGACTACGGGCGCTTCAGGAAGAAGAATCGTTGTCGATCTTGCTGGGAGAAATCAATCGCGAGAACCGCATGTCGAAGCCGATTCTGGTCAAGATTGCGCCCGACCTAACGAAACCGCAGCTTGATGAAGTCATCGCGGCTTGTGAGGAGCATCGCGTCGCCGCCATCATCGCTACCAACACCACTCTCGATCATTCCAGCATCGCGAAGGAACGCGATCAGACCGGCGGCCTGAGCGGCGCGCCATTGCGCGACCAATCGACCAGGCTTGTTCGCGCCATCACCACAAGATCGACAATTCCCGTGATCGCTTCGGGCGGGATTTTCGATGCCGAATCGGCCCGGGAAAAATTCGCTGCTGGCGCGCAATTGATTCAGCTCTACACCGGATTGGTCTATCGTGGGCCCGGAATCCTGCGGGAAATTGCCGGTGGGGTCTGAGTGAGAGAAAGTGCTCGCCATAAAGAATGCTTGCCTTGGCCGCTGCGATTATGGTAATTATAAGACCTTCTGGCCATTCTGTGGCCCGATCCGTACCCAAACCAGAACCGTGAAGACCAAAGTCGCTGCCTGCCTGTTTGCCCTCGCTCTTCTCTCCGCGTGTTCAACCACGCCAATGGCCGAGCATCAAACACTCGAACAACGCCTGATGGATAAATACGCCGGGACCGATGTGACCGCGACTGAGCCCGCTCCGCCCGCAGAAGGTCCGGAGGATATTCCGGCTGAAGCACCCGCCGATCCGACTCACAATCCCAAGCTGGTTCCGACGCCTTTGTTAAGACAATCGGCGGCCAGCTCGACTCCGTAGCGAGCTGGGACCGGAGAAGCCTTCAGGCGCCTCGGAGCGGATCCAGTTCACATCTTCTGCACTCAAGTAGGTCCGCCAAATTCATCTCCTACATCCAAAGTCCCCAGCTCAGCAAAGCGCTGGCATCGCGCCAGACGCCGGCCTTGCTATCGCCGAGGACGACGACAATTACGTCCCGTCCCGGGCGCGACCCGCTCGCGATCAGACAATGACCGGCGGCTTCGGTATAACCAGTCTTCATTCCGTTACAATACGGTGAGCGCCGCAAGACCTTGTTCGTGTTTTCCAACTCGCGCATCCGGCCATTGGCGTAACGAAAAACGATCTGCGGCATGCAGACAATCGACCGGATGGTCGGGTTCGCGTAGGCCGCGCGGGCGATGACCGACAAATCTCGCGCGCTGGAATATTGACCAGGCACGGGCAAACCGTTTGGGTTGACAAAATGGGAGTGGATCGCGCCGAGCGCGCGAGCGCGCTGGTTCATCACTTCGGCAAAAGCTTCGATGCTCCCAGCGTAGTCGCGCCCGAGGCATCGTGCGACGTCGTTAGGGCTTTTCACCAGCAGCGCCCGCAACAGTTCGAGGCGCTGATAAGTGTCGCCTGGCCGGACGTTCAGTTTCACCGGCTCGCACATCGTATCGATCGCTTCCACTGTCACCGTCTGATCGAGATAACCGCGCTCAGCGATGATCAAGGCCGTCAGCAATTTTTGCGTGCTCGCCGGCGGTCGCAATTCATCCGCATTCTTTTCGTACAAAACTTCGCCGGTGTGAGCATCGATAATCATGACCGAGCGTGCGCTCACCGCTGGCACATCACGGGATAGTAGAGGGCTCGCATCCGGCGCAGTCAGCGGCGCGGGAGCGCGACGGACCGCCGCCCGCCGTTTCGGTTTCGCTTTCTTCGCCTCTACCGGCGCAGTCGGCCCCACCATGTCCTGTGCGCGCGCGCCGGACAAGGCGAGCGCGAGCACGAGAGCGAACCGCAATACCAACTTGGTTTTGGAAGCCATGGGGTGCAAAATTAGAGGTAAAACCGCCCGTCGCGCAAGGCGCTCCCGATTATTTCCGGCGTTCGATCAACTCGATCTCGTAGCCTTCCGGGGCGTCGATGAAAGCGATCCGGCCACTGCCACTTTGGTGCGGGCCGTCCGAGAGCGGGTAGCCTTTTTTCGCCGCCTCTTTCGCAAATTTTTCCAAGTCAACCACTTCAAAAGCGAGATGGGTCAGATCAGGGCCGACTACCACCGGCCCGCTTTCATCGAACTTGCACAGCTCGATCTCCTCCTCGCTTTCCGGCGCTTTCAGAAAAACGAGCTGCGATCCGCGGCCCGAAGTATGCCGGGCGGTTTCTTTCAACCCCAGAACATCCTTGTAAAACGAGACCGTTTTCTCCAAATCCGTCACGCGATAGCGCGTGTGCAAGAGCTTCTTGACCATAATTACCTTATTGCCCCTGTTCTCGATTGAATTCAAACTGACTCCGAACTTTTTCCGATGAAACTGGTCATTGCTGCCACGGGCGCGAGCGGAACGATCTACCTGCAACGGTTGCTGGATCAGGTCGATGGCAGCGCGCATCAAGTGCATCTCATCATGAGTGCGCATGCCAAACAAGTTGCCGAACAGGAGATCAACAGTCTCCAAGTCCCGGCCGCGGTCGCGCAGCATTCCGAGTTTGATTTGAATGTACCGTTTGTCAGCGGCTCGGCCCGATTTGACGCGATGGTGATCGTGCCCTGCTCGATGGCCACAATCGGGCGAATCGCTTCCGGTTCGAGCGACAGCGCCCTGCTTCGCGCCGCCGATGTTTTCCTGAAGGAACGGCGAAAGTTGATCCTGGTTCCGCGCGAGACTCCGTGGAATCTGATTCACGCGCGCAATATTGTGACCCTGCTCGAAGCTGGCGCAATCGTGCTGCCAGCAATTCCGTCATTCTACAGCCGACCAAACTCGATCACCGCGGTTGTGGACACAGTCGTCTGGCGCATCCTTGACCAGATCGGACTGCCGCACCCGAACACCTATCGCTGGAAGGACTCCGGATAAATTGAAGATCGACAGTTGGCCGGCGCGATTCCTCACCGGGTTCGCCTATTATCTTTTGAAAATTTGGGGACGCACGCTGCGATTCGATGTTGACGACAGGGTTGCGCTCGCGACGAGTCCGGTGCGCGAGAATTACATCGGCGCGCTCTGGCACAATCGGCTCTTGTTTATTTGCTATGCCTTGAAACGATTCGTGCCTCACCGGCCGGGCGCCGGTCTGATTAGCAAGAGTCGTGACGGCGATCTTGTCGCCGCGCTAACGCAACGCTTCGGATTCGCCGTGGTGCGCGGATCGAGCTCCAAAATGGGCGCCGGCGCGCTGCGCGGATTGAGCAGCGTGCTCGAATCAGGTCTCGATGTGCTGATGACGCCCGACGGCCCTCGTGGGCCAGTCTATGAGCCGGATCCAGGCGCGATTTTTCTCGCGCAAAAAACGGGCGCGCCGATCTTGCCTATCAATCTGGAGTTTTCCAGTTGCTGGCGATTGAGCAGTTGGGACCGCTTCATCTTGCCGCGGCCGTTCTCAAAAGTTCGCCTGATCTTCGGGCCGCTCTTCCGAGTCAGATCCACCGCCACGCCCGAGGAATTCGAAACCGAGCGCCTCGGTTTGCGCGACGCGATGATGGCGTTGGTTGAAATGCGCTGAGACACGAATTTCCCGAATTATCACGAGAGTTGGAGCACCCGAGCCAATCGCTTTGATTCAATTAGTGTAAATTCGTGTAATTAGTGTCTCCGTTATCATGCCCAATCTGATCGATGGACGCGCCGTTGCCGAAAAGGTTTATGTCGGCCTTCGCCGCGACATCGCCGAGCTAAAGGGCCGGGGCGTCACCCCGGGGCTCGCGGTTATTCTCGTCGGCGATAATCCAGCCTCGCGCACGTACGTTCGTTCAAAGGACAAAATGTGTCGCGAGCTCGGATTGCACTCCGTCAAACTCGAGTTGCCGGCAACGACCACGCAGGCCGAGCTGCTCGCGCGTGTGGCAGAATTCAATCGGGATCCGGCGGTTCATGGGATTCTGGTCCAATCGCCCCCGCCAAAGCAGATCGACGAAGCGGTCATCGTGCGCGCGCTCGATCCGCAGAAAGACGTGGACGGATTTCATCCCGAAAATGTCGCCAAGCTCGCGCTCGGCGATCCGACCGGCCTCGTCCCATGCACGCCGCTCGGTTGTCATCGTTTACTTGTCGAAAGCCAGATCAATATCTCGGGAGCGCACGTCGTGATTCTGGGACGGAGCATGATCGTCGGAAAACCGCTCGCCCTGCTGCTGATGCAAAAAGGAATCGACGCAACCGTCACGATCGCGCATTCGCGCACGCGAAATCTTGGAGAGATCACACGCTCCGCTGACATTATTGTGGCCGCAATTGGGCGCGCTGAATTTCTCAAGGCCGATCACGTCCGTGACGGCGTTGCCGTGATCGACGTCGGGATCAATCGCGTGGACGATCCGACAAACGAGCGCGGCTATCGACTCGTTGGCGACGTCGCGTTTGCGGAAGTGGCGCCGAAAGCGGGCGCGATCACGCCGGTTCCCGGCGGCGTCGGGCCGATGACCATCGCGATGTTGATGTCCAACACGGTCAAAGCCGCGAGGCAAATTGAAATGACGAAACACGAATGACGAAGCAATCAGGAAGCCTGAATCACGATATTTGAGGTTCTGGTTTCGTCATTCCTTCGGATTTCGTCATTGGTCATTCGTCATTAAAAGAATGCACAATTTTCGCCGTCAGGAATTTTAAGAGCACGGGATTCAGTCGCGCCGCGTGCACAAAGAGCGAACCGACACGAGGCGCCAGAACGGCTGCGCGCGCCAGTCTGTTAATCCAGAGTCTGCCCCGATACATCTCGGCGAAGGCGCGAGCAAATTCGCGCCGCGTCGAGGGTCGATCTTCGCCCCGAATGAGCTGCACGATCGCGTTGGCCGCGAGCTCGCCCGATCGCATCGCATAATAAATCCCCTCTCCTGTGAACGGTTCAACTACGCGCGCGGCATCGCCGATGAAAAACAGGTCCTCATGCACCGGCGAAACCGCGGCGCGCGTCAGCGGCGTAATGGTTCGCCAACTGTGATCCGCTGAAAGCACGAACTGTTTCGCCGCCCACGCTTTTAGCGCGCCGATGCCGCGTGGTTTGGCTACCAGGCAAACATTCAATTCGGTGTCGTTCACGGGCGACTGGCCGGAATAACCCCCGGGCAGAAATTGCAGCACAATTCGTTGGCCAAAATCGCGCGCCAACGGCACGTGTGATTGCAACGCAATTCGCTCCCGCTCCGGTCGTGGCAACAGATTGCATAAACGGGCAACGGTCGAATTACGGCCATCCGCGCCGACCAGGATCCGCGCACAAAAGCTTTCGTTCTGATCGGTTCGAATGGTCCAAATTGCGTTGCGACTCAGAGTTGTCGCTGTTGTCTTCTCCCGAATCTCCGTCCCGAGTTCACCCGCGCGCGCGAGCAACAATTCATCCAACAAGCTGCGTTTGATCGCGACCTCTCCTCCCCGGAGATCGACAACGACTTTTTGCCCACCGATCGCAATGAACTCAACCCGATCGAGTCTCGCCTGAGCAAGAGCGCGGACTCTTTGCACCAGGCCGAGCCGATCCAGAACCGAGGAGCACGCCGGGTTCAAACAATCGCCGCAAACCTTTTCCCGCGGAAAATTCTCGCGCTCAATCAGCAGCGTCCGCAAGCCGGCTTGCGCGCAGAAGGCCGCGCAGGTCGATCCGGCGGGGCCGGCCCCTACGATGACCACATCGAATTGTTCCATGGGAAATTCAACGCCAACGCCCAGCGTTCAACGCCCAATGAATTGCTGGCGCCCGATTCAATTGCGTATCAAGTTCATCACATGGGCTGGTCTATTCCAATCTTTCGCATCGCCGGCATCCAATTGCGAATTCACGTTACTTTCCTGCTCCTGATCGCCTGGCTCGCGTTCACGTATTACGGCTCAGGCCGGTCGCCTGAAGCGGCATTTTGGGCGGTCTTGATCTTGCTGCTCTTCGTTTGCGTTGTCCTGCACGAGTTCGGACACGCGCTGATGGCGAAAGCCTTCGGCATTAACACGCCGGACATCACCCTGCTGCCCATCGGCGGGGTGGCGCGACTGGAGCGGATGCCGGAAGAACCAGCCCAGGAATTGGCCATCGCCGCGTCCGGTCCGATGGTGAATGTGATCATCGCGCTTGGGGCATTCGCGGGCGGGGCCAGGTTTCATTATCCGCCGGCACTCCAGCACGGCTTCATCAGCGGCATACTCACCATCAACGTCGTGCTGTTTCTGTTCAATCTGCTGCCGGCCTTTCCGATGGATGGCGGTCGCGTGCTACGCGCGCTCCTGGCGATTCGAATACCGTACGCGCGCGCGACGCAAGTCGCAGCTAATGTCGGCCAGGGGTTTGCGTTCGTTTTCGGATTCTATGGTTTATTATCCACGAATCCGTTTCTGGTTTTCATAGCGTTTTTCGTTTACATCGGCGCCTCGCAGGAAGCGGCGCTGGCGCAAATGCGCGATGTCTCGCGACGATTTCCAGTCTCAAGCGCGATGGTGCGCGAGTTCCGCACGTTAGGCGAGAACGCCACTCTCGAAGAAGCGGTCGACGCTTTGCTGGCGACTTCGCAGCACGATTTTCCAGTGGTCGCCGAAGACGGTAACGTTGCTGGTTTGCTCACCCGTCACGATCTGATCGCCGCTCTCCGCAAAAACGATCCCGCGCTCCGCGTTGGCCACGTCATGCGGCGCGATATTCCTACGGTAACCATCGGGACGCGTTTTGAAGAAGCGTTCCGGATCATGCAGGAATGCAATTGCCCGGCCGTGCCGGTGCTGGACCGCATGAAGCGCCTTGTCGGCCTGCTCACCTCCGAGAATGTCTCCGAGTTGATGATGGTCCAATCCGCCATGCCGCGGCGACGTCCGGTCTGAGATGGTTGTTGGTTCATGCACCAGCGAGCGCGCTGCCGGGCGCTCTGGCTATCCGAGAAGCGCCCCATGGTTCGACATCGAAAACCGAATGACGAGCTGCTGGAAACGGCGCGGCGGATCGCCGCCCGCACCGTCAATGCGGTAGTGACGGCTACCCTTAACTGTTAACTTTTCTCCCACGGGGGGAACCAAAAGGGATCGGTCTTGCGAATTGTCAGGGAATACATCCTGGCACGAGCAATCGCTGAATGACGCGCCGGGAATTTGAATAAATAACAAACGAAAACCGACGAAAGAATAAGATGAAAAAGTTTATTACGATATTGATTAGCTGTTCGCTTGCGCTGGCCACGAACGTGATCGCCCAGCAGGACCAAGAGCAGCAAAAGCCAAAGAAAGAGAAAGGGCCGCCGCCAAAATCACACCAGGCGACCGAAGCGAAACCGGCGCCAAAGCCACAGTCCGTCCCCAGGGAGCACGCGCAGACAAATCTTTCCGGGCAGAAAAAAGGTGCGCTGAAAACAGAGTCCGCTGAGATGACTCCCAGACCGCAAGTGGAGACGAAGGTTCACGGAAAAGAACCAGGGAACACAACTGTCACTGGCCAAGAGCATGGAGTGAAGGGCGAGAAAGGACGCCACGCACGCACTGAAGCCGCGACCGCGAATAAGCTGCCCAGTCCGGTTCCCGCCGGCGCGAGTGAGCAGTCCCGGGTTGGGTCCGCGTCGCAAGCTAACAAGCCGAATGTCCAGGCGAAAAAGCCGGATCCTCAGACGATCCAGAAAATCAAGGCGGAGCACGCTAGTTTTCGCGCGCAGCCAAGACCAGATAAAGTCCCGGCCGCAACGTTCAATCAGAACTATCGCATCAGCGGAAGCGAACACTGGCAAGGCCGACAATACGAGGTGTTCCGTTCCTACCACCCTGAGCGCCACGATCGGGGGTGGTACCACTCACACTTTAGTCGGATCGAGCTGATTGGTGGCGGTTACTATTACTGGAACAGCGGCTATTGGTACCCGGCGTGGGGTTACGATCCTTCCGCGGAGTACTGCGCGTGTACGATGCTCCGATCTATGTCGGTTCCGCTGCGGAGCCGCCCGATCGAGTGATTGCCGACGTGCAAGCCGCATTGCAGGAGATGGGCTACTATCAAGGTGACGTCGATGGATTGCTCGGCCCCTTAACGCGCCAGGCACTCACGGCCTACCAAGCCGATCACGGACTTTACACCACCGCGGTGATTGATGAGCCCACACTGCAATCGCTTGACATGGGATAAACAAAACAAGTTCACAAGGAAAAGCCGCCCGGGCGTAGCCTTGGCGGCTTTTTCTGTTTAGGGATGTCCGCTGATTTCTGTCCTCTGATCAGCAATCACGTTCCACTGATTACTGCTTCGCGGCTGCGCCGCTCTTTTCGCCCCTCACTTGGCCGATAATTTTGCCCCGAGCAGGATCTCAATGCCTTCGCGAGCACCTTCAACCACCATTGCCTTTCCGCTCTCCGAGACCAGATATCGCGCCTGCTCAATCATCTGGTCTATCCTGTCATCGTCATGACTTGGATCGTGGTGAAAAAGCAAAACCCTTTTGACGTTCGCATCGAGTGCGAGCAGAACCGCGCTGCTGAGCGAACTATGCCCCCAACCGACATGTCGCTCATATTCTTCGTCGGTATATTGGACATCTAGAATGGCGACATCGCAATCCCGCAGAAACTCGATCATTTTTGCCCGTTCGGCCCCGGCGAAGTTCCGGGCTTCCTCACCATCAATCCCACCCTTCTCGGCGACTTGCAGTTTGAGAAGCTCGTACGGTTCATTATCCGGCATGTATGCGATCGACCCGGCGCTGGTAAAGAGACGATAGCCGGCGCAGATGCCGGGATGATTCACAAATTTTGCCTGCACCTTCACTTTCAACCATCAACTTTCTTTCTGCAATCCGCGCTCCGAAACCCGCATTCCGCAATCGCGCTCGCCTTTCTTCCTTCTTCCTTCATACTTCGCTTCGACGGTGCACACACGACGTGATTTTCTCTCCCTCGCCGGCAAAAGCCTCGGTCTGGCCGCGCTTTCTTCGGCAGCGGTCGCGTCGTCCTTAAGAAAGGTCGAAGCAGCAGCCAAGAACGTCGCGCATCTCACGCCGGAAGAAGCGGCCATCGACGAAGACTACTGGGCCACCATTCAAAACTCCTTCAGCGTTACGCGCGGCATCATCAACCTGAACAACGGCGGCGTTTCGCCCAGCCCGCGCATCGTGACCGAGGCATTGGTGCATTACATCTGGGAACAGGAAGACGCCACCGCCTACACCATGTGGCAAATCCTCGAGCCGCAGTCGGAAACCATTCGGACCGGCCTGGCCGAATTGTTCGGGTGCGATCGCGAAGAAATCGCGATTACAAGAAATGCTTCGGAGTCGCTCGAGATTCTGCTCACGGGCATGAATTTGCAGCCCGGTGACGAAATTCTCACGACTACCCAGGATTACCCGCGCATGCTCACCACCCTGCGTCAGCGGGAAAAACGAGAAGGCCTCAAACTGAAGCTCATCCAGGTTCCGATTCCGCCGAAGAATCTCAACCAGATCACCGCCGCATTTGAAAAAGGAATCACCGACCGCACCCGGCTCATCCTCATCTCGCACCAGATCAACATCACCGGCCAGATCACTCCGGTGAAAGCAGTCTGCGATCTGGCACGCAGCCGCGGCATTGAAACCATCGTCGACGGCGCCCATTCATTCGCTCAGTTTTACTTCAAACAAAACGATCTCGGTTGCGATTATTTCGGCACCAGCCTCCACAAATGGCTGTACGCGCCCAAAGGCACCGGCCTGCTTTACGTCAAGCGCGATAAGATCGAAAAACTCTGGCCGCTCATGGCCGCCGAAGCCAAGCAGGCATCCGACATCCGCAAATTCGAAGAGATCGGCACCCACTCGGCCGCGCCGAAGCTCGCCATCGGTGAGGCGCTCCTCTTTCACAATGGCATCGGCGGCCGACGCAAGGAAGCGCGGCTGCGCTATTTGTCCCGATACTGGATGAACCGGCTCAAGGACGTGCCCAAAATTCGGTTCAACACTTCGTTCGATCCAAACCAGTCCTGCGCGATCGCCAACGTTCACATCGATGGCACCAACCCTGACGCCGTGGTGAAATATCTATTCGACAAACACCGCATCTTCACCGTGCCGATCATCCATGAAGAATTCCAAGGAATTCGCATTACGCCCAACGTTTACACCACGCTCGGCGAACTGGACCGTTTCTGCGCACAGATGGAGCTGATCGCTCGCCGCGGCTTACCGTCGTAACCAGCCTGACCTCCGACCTGCGCCACCGCTCGCGTCCGCCCTCCGTCCTCTACTGCTGATTTCTGACCTCTGGCTTTGACTCGTGCGTTCCCCGAAACATTTTGCTTTCGACTCGCCCAATCCATATCGTTCGCTCGAAGTGCCGATTCGTTTTCCGAGAAAAAGCCGCAGAAATGTCGTCCGCCAGACGAGCGGAGACGGCGCAGGGCCGAAGCGTTCCACCCGCGTCCGGCTGCGGCCTGGCAGCGATTGGCGGAAACGGAATTTCCTGACCGAAGTCCTGATCCCGACGCTTTTCACGAAGCGTGCCGGCAGTCAGGCGCGCCCGTTCTTTCCGAAAATCCGGGAAGACCAACTCTGTATCACCTGGATCGGGCACGCTTCGTTTCTCGTGCAAACGCACGAAGTCAACGTGTTGATCGACCCGATCTGGTCGTTGTGGCTGAAAGTGATCAAGCGCCTCAAAGAACCTGGCTTTAACATCCATCATCTGCCGTCGATTGATTTCGTGCTCGTGACGCACGCGCATTTCGATCATCTCGACCGGCGCACGCTCCGCGCGGTCGCCGCCGATCAACCGATCGTTGTCCCGGTCGGGGTCGGGAATCTCGTGCATCGGCTCGGGTTTAATATCGTCCACGAACTCGAAGAATGGCAGAGGATCCGGCTCGGCCCGCTCGAAGTTTCGCTCACGCCCGCACATCATTGGGGCGCCCGTTTTCTGGCCGATCAACACCGCGGCTTTGGCGGCTTCGTCATTCGCGCTGGCGACCGCACCGTTTTTCACTGCGGTGACACCGCTTACTTTCCGGGCTTCAAAGAAATCGGCGACCGTTTCAAGATCGACATCGCGCTGCTGCCAATCGGCGCGTATGATCCACCGCTTGCGCGCGAAGTTCATATGAACCCGGAGGAAGCGGTCCAGGCCTTCCTCGAGCTGCGCGCGAAAACGTTAATCCCAATGCATTATGGCACGTTCCGGCTCAGCTTCGAACCGATGCACGAACCGCCGGAACGGTTGGTCGCCGCGGCTCGCGCCCATGGGATAGAGGACAGGATCCTCGTCATGACCGAAGGCAAGCCCATGGTGTTATGAACGGGAAGAAAACATCGAACGCCGAACGCCGAACGTCCAATCATCGGACATGCGGCTGCTCTGATTTGGGCGTTGGGCGCTCGCCACGGCGGAGCCCGTCCACGGCGAAGGCGGGTTGGGCGTAGGGCGTTTTCTGTCTTAGATGCCTACACTGCGCCTCTCGCGCTCGAATTTTCCAGGCGCACTCGCTGCCGGATTAATCGTCATCGTCTTTTGCCTGATTCTTCTCTGGCACGATCCGCTTGTTTTTTGGAATGACGATTACGAATTGTCGATCTTGCCGGCGTTTACCGATGTCGCGCGGAGTTGGAGCGACGGTCAGTTTCCATTGCTCAGTCCGTATTCCTGGGTCTGCGGCAATCTCGCCGGTGAATTTCAATACGGAACGTTTTCCATTTTCGTTAATACGGCGGTCGTTCTGATCTGGAAATTGCCCCTGACGTTTCCGCAGCAAGCCGCCGCCTTATCGATGGCCCATCTGTTTGTTCTCGCCGCAGGCGGCTTCGTTCTCGCGCGCAACCGAAAGCTCTCGATCGCGCTGTCGATCTTCGTCGCCCTCATCGCTGCGCTGAACGGCTGGATCATTTGTTGGGGCGCGACCGATTGGTTCGGCGCCCTGGGTGCGTTTGCGTGGCTACCATGGGCCTGGTGGGGTTTGGAGCGCGCGCTGGATCAACGGCACAGCCCCTGGCGGTTCGTTTGGCCGGCGCCATTTGTTTATCTCCTCGTGACCGGTGGGTTTCCCTACACCGTTCTGATGCTTCTGGTGTTAATCGCCTGGCTTTTGATCAAATCGCTCGTCGAAAACAAAAGCTTTGCCGCTATTTTGCCAATGCTACTCGGGGTCGCGCTCGGTTTTGGGTTATCGGCCCCGGCGGGACTGGCGATTTTAGATCATGTGCAAGGCTCGGCGCGCGAATTGCAGCCAAGCTCGGCCCACTGGCAATGGATCGTGCCGTGGCGCGCGTTACCCGGATTCATTTTGCCCTGCTGGACAGTGAACTGGGCCAATTTTTCCACGCGTTACGTGCCGCACACGGCGACGGACCTGGCCTGTGGCCTCGTCGCACCCGCCGCACTCATTGCCGGTTTTCTCTGGCGTCCACGCCTCATCGTTAGGCAACTCAAGTGGGAGTTCCTCTTGCTTCTAATCGTGCTCTTGCTCGCGATGCTCCCGACCGCCGGGCTGTTCCGATGGAGTTTTCGCTGGCTGCCATTTGTTCATCTTGTCCTCGCGATTTGCGCGGCGGAGGTGTTGCGGTTGCGCCCCGGTTTACCCACCGCATCTGCCGCGATGCTAATCCTGATCGTGATCGCCATCGCGATGTCGATCCTGCAAACGACCGGGCCATCCGCTCTGTCGGTAACATGGATTTACTTTTTGATTGCCACGCTCTGGATCATTTCGGAATTTTCCGTTCGCGACATCGCTTTTCGACAATGGGCGCCCGCAGCCGCGACATTCGGATTCCTGCTCGCGACTTATCTCTGCATCCCGCCCAATTGTGGTGTGCCGAAATACAATCTCGATCAACGTTTGCTCGATCCGGTGCCGCTCGATCCGGCGCGGCTTTACCTGAGCGTTTATCCGCCGCCGGAAACGGATTATCGCGTTGAGAAAAAGCCGGGACCGATCGGCCAAATCGTCCGGCCGGGCAGCACGTCGATGTTCGCGCGGCTGCGCTTCATCAACGGGTACAGCCCGATCCGTCCCGCCGGTGTGGCGCGCGCATTTAGCGCATACATTCATGGCGAGATCGATCCGAGTGTGGCGGATTATTTGCTCGAGGAACAATCCGGGCCTAACGGGCGACTGGCGCAGATCGGTGTGGACGGGATCGTGATCGCGCAAGAACTGACGGTCGATCCTCAGCCCGCTTCCGAATGGCAGCCGGTTTTTTCCAATGAAGAAGGCCGGATCTTTCATCGGCGCGGTCCACCGATTTCACCGGTTCGTTCTCAAGCCAGCGACGAATTCGTCGTCGCAACCTTATCGAACATCGACGAGAAACGAAACCGCGTCGAAGCAGATGTAAATGTTCCACCTGGCAATCGCCCTGCGCTCGTGATTTTCTCGCGGCCCTGGTTTCGCGGCTACCGTGCCTGGATTGATGACCAAGAGCTCAGCACCCAATCGGTCGATGGACTAATTCCGGCGGTCAAAGTTCCAGCCGGAACTGTTGGCCACATCAAACTCGAGTACCGCCCGACTTGGCTGCGGTTTGGAATGGCTGCGGCAATCGTTTCAATGGTGATTCTATTCATCGGCATATTGTTAGGCGCACGACCACGGACCGCTAGCTAGCAATCCGAAACATTGTGGACCAGGCGGTGCGCCTGCCCGACAACGGCACTAAGCAGCCGATTAGTAAAGCCGCGGCACGAGGCGATTTGTTCGCCGCGCGTATTCGGTGTACTCATCGCCGAGCGCTTCGAGCAACGCCGCTTCCTCGATTCGAATCCGCCACAAAAACGCAGCGATGATCGGCAGGGTGAGAAACAGGATCGACAACCAATTCCCCAGGCAACAACCAAAACCGAGGAACGCCAAAAGGGCACCGGTGTAAGATGGATGCCGGATATAACGATACGGGCCTGAATCGACGACTGCTTGCTCCGGATTCACGGCCACGTTCACCGTGAAATAGCGACCGAGATAACCGATCGAAAACCATCGCAACGCCAGTCCAAACAGGAAGACAATAAATCCGATAATATAAAAGGCGCTCGGCGATCCGACGGTTGCGCCCGGCGCGAGCCAGACCATTTGCACCGCCAGGAAAACGCTGAGCGCGATCACGATCCAAAGTAGGAGAAGCGAATTCCGGTCGCGCGAAAATGCGCGGCGCGACTGGCGCGTCAGCGCCAGATAAAGTTCCGAGACGCCATAGATGACGCCGAGCCATAGTGGATTCAAGAATCGCATGCGGAAAAGTTGCTCGGCAAGATTTTGCTGTCGCAACGTCAACTCGACAAGCTCTTTCAATCAAGGACGGAAATCCGAAACAAATTCAAAGCTCCCGTTTTCGAAGCTAATTTCGCTCCAAATGAGATCCCCACGGCTCGGTTTTCATTGAGCGTTGGAAGTTGAACGTTTTCTTCAAGCATCGCCTTTCCTTGCCATTCGGCAGTCCGTGCGCCATAAAAAAAGCCCGCCCGTATGACTCCGCTAAAAACCTGGCCCGGCCATTCTTATCCTCTCGGCGCGACCTGGATGGGCAACGGCGTTAATTTTGCTCTTTTTTCCGAGCACGCGACTGCGGTCGAGCTTTGCCTGTTCGATGATGTCGATGCTCGCCACGAAAACATTCGAGTCCCGGTCACGGAGCGCACCTACGGAGTGTGGCACGTTTTTCTTCCCGATGCGCGGCCAGGACAACTCTACGGATATCGCGTTTCCGGTCCGTATGAGCCGGAGTGCGGGATGCGTTTTAACAACGCAAAACTGCTGCTCGATCCGTACGCGAAAGCAACCGCTGGCGCGGTGAATTGGGGCGATGAAATGTTTGGCTATGTCGTGGGAGATCCGAAGGAGGATCTCGTGGCGGATTTCCGCGACGACGCGTGGGGAGTGCCGAGGTCGGTCGTGATCGATACGGCGTTTGATTGGCGTGGCGACAGCAAACCGGCCACACCGCTGGACCAATCGATCATCTACGAGATCCACGTGAAGGGGTTCACCAAACTTTGTCCTGGCATGCCGGAACCGCTTCGCGGCACCTATGCTGGTTTGGGGAGCGATGCGGCGATTGGGTATTTGCAAAATCTCGGCGTCACGGCAGTGGAGCTTTTGCCGGTGCATGTGCACATCAATGATAAAGCGCTGGCCGATCGCGGCCTAACCAACTATTGGGGATATTACACGATCGGTTTTTTCGCGCCACACGGCGAATACTCCAGCCGAGGGCAAATGGGCGAACAAGTCATCGAGTTTAAGGAAATGGTGCGCGCGCTTCACGCCGCCGGTCTGGAAGTGATTTTGGATGTCGTTTACAATCATACCGCGGAAGGAAATCATCTCGGGCCAACTCTCTGCTTTCGCGGGATCGACAATCTCTCCTCGTATCGTTTGCTTGCGGACGATCGGCGGTTCTATCTCGATTACACCGGTACCGGCAACACGCTCGATACGCTGAATCCACACACGCTCCAACTCGTTATGGACAGTCTCCGCTACTGGGCGACCGAGATGCGCGTCGATGGTTTCCGGTTCGATCTCGCTCCCGCGCTCGCCCGCGACGGCAGCGGCTTTAACAAATTTCACGCCTTCTTCAAATGTATCCAGCAGGACCCGATTTTGTCGCAGATGAAATTGATTGCCGAGCCGTGGGATGTTGGAGATGGCGGCTATCAGCTGGGCGGTTTTCCCGCGCCGTGGTCGGAATGGAATGGAAAATATCGCGACGCTGCGCGGCGATTTTGGCGGGGCGACGAAGGATGTGCCGGCGAGCTTGCATATCGGCTTACCGGCAGTCCGGATCTCTATCAGCACAGCGGTCGCGCGCCGGCTGCCAGCATCAATTTCGTCTGTTCACACGACGGTTTCCCCCTGAACGACCTCGTCAGTTACAATGAGAAACACAACGAAGCCAACGGCGAAAACAATCAGGACGGGGATAACAATAATAATTCATGGAATTGCGGCGCGGAAGGCCCGACCGATGATCCGGAGATCAACCAGCTGCGTCGCCGCCAACGCCGGAATTTTCTCGCCACGCTTTTCCTTTCCCAGGGTGTGCCGATGCTTCTGGGCGGCGACGAGTTTGGCCGGACCCAACAGGGAAACAACAACGCGTATTGTCAGGATGACGAGATCAGTTGGTTCGATTGGCAACGCGATGAAAAGCAGAATCAGCTTTTTGAGTTCACCAGGAAACTGATTCATCTTCGACGCACGCATCCGGTCTTTCGGCGCTGGAAATTTTTCCAAGGGCGCAGGATTCGCAGCTCCGAGATCAAGGATGTGATGTGGTTTAATCCCGGCGGTGAGGAGATAAGCGACGAAGAATGGAATTCGTCGTTTGTCCGTTGTCTCGGAATGCTGCTCAGTGGCGATACCGATGATATCGTCGATGCTCACGGCGAGCCGGTGCGTGACGAAACTTTCCTTTTTCTGGTGAATGCTTACCACGAGCCGATCCCATTTGTTTTGCCTGGGGAAGAGCATCTCGGCTGGGAGTTGATTCTCGATACGACTAACGAAGACGGTTTTCTTATGCCGCCGAAACAATTCGGCTCCGGTGACGATATCGATGTTGGCGGACGCGCAGCATGTTTGCTGAAATTGGTTGGCGGCACGCAGGAGAAAGCCCGGCGCGAATCGTGGAAGAAACGCCACTTCGAAGCGCCACACAACGGCGAGGAAGCCGAGAAAAAATAGGGTTCGCGCCGATTGTTGGGCGCGGGGTAGATATCGCGCGAGAGGCTGGCCGAGTTGCCCACAGTTTGCATGCCAAGCAAGGCCAGTCTCGGCAGTGTCCTAAATTGAAGCGAGACACTGAAGAAAAAGAAGCCCTCACCCTACCCTCTCCCAGTGGGAGAGGCGGACGGCGATAGCCGCCGGTGAGGGAAATTACCCCAATTTAGGACACCGCCCCAGTTTTTCCCGGCTGGTTTCCGCGCGCTAGCGCAAGCTAAGAAATCGGGTACAGATAAATGATGAAATTTGCCGTTATCCAGTTTCCCGGCTCGAATTGCGATCAGGATTGCCTCGCTGCCATCAACGGGATTGATGGCCTGCGAGCCGATTACGTCTGGCACAAGGAAACCTCACTCGATGATTTCGACGCCATCGTGATCCCCGGTGGCTTTGCCTATGGCGATTATCTCCGGTGCGGCGCGATCGCGCGGTTCTCGCCCATCATGCAAGCAGTGGTGAACGATGCCAGCGACGGCAAACTCGTTCTCGGCACGTGCAACGGTTTCCAAGTTTTGTGCGAAGCTCGCTTGTTGCCGGGGGCACTCGTTAGGAACCGATCGCTCCGTTTCGTTTGCGAGATGGTGACCACGCGCGTCGAAGTGCCCGACTCGGCGTTTACGCATGGTTGCCCGAAAGGATCGCTCTTGCGTCTCCCGCTCGCGCATGGCGAAGGTTGTTTTTTCGCCGATCCCGCGACGCTGGCCGAGCTGAACCAAAATCGACAAGTCATCTTGCGTTATGCCGATAAACAGGGCCGCGTTACTCCGGAAGCGAATCCGAACGGCTCGATTGAAAACATCGCCGGCATTTGTAATCGCGCTGGCAACGTGTTCGGCCTAATGCCGCATCCCGATCGTGCGTCCGATGCACGGCTCGGCAGCGATGATGGCGCAAAGATTTTCCGTTCGATGATGCAAACGATTAGCGCTGCGCGGCACTTTTCTCCCGCATTGGCCAAGCAACTCGCGTGACCGTTTTCATCACCGGCGCGGGATTAATCTTTCCGATCGTCTCCGGAGGCGTGCTCCTCGCGCTCGCCCGCGATTCGCTCTAGCTCCCCGACGTCTGATCGTTTCTGACCTCTGATCACTGACCTGGTATATTGGAACGGGCGTTTTAAGTTGCTCGCTCCGCTAATAACCGGTAGTTAGCAAAACGCACGTTGCGGGCCGCAGAGCACCCGAATCGGATTCTGACCGGCGCGAGGTCGCGCTTTTATCATATTCCACGGTTCTTGGAGCGGTCTCAACAATTGCGCAACCTAAACAAGAAAGAGAAATAAACATGAAAAAACACCTTATTATCATTACCTGCCTCGCAGTTTTTGCGGCTTTCACCGGGCTGTGTCAGGCACAAAGTGACGCCCCTTATACCGAAGGGTCCGTCTGGAACGTAACAATGGTCAAAACCAAATATGGTATGGGCGATGATTACCTCAAAGGTCTGGCCAAGACCTTCAAGGGCACATTGGACGAAGCCAAAAAGCAGAACCTCATCATGGATTACAAGATCCTGATCGGTGATGCCTCCAACGCGCAGGATTTCGACATTCTGCTCATGGTGGAATCGAAAAACATGGCCGCGTTTGATAACTCGCGCGAAAAATTCGACCCGATCGCCCGAAAAGTTGAAGGCTCGCCTGATCAACAGCGCACGACGGCAACCAAACGAATGGAAATTCGCGAGATCCTGGGCAGCAAGCTCATGCGCGAAGTCACTCTGAAATAACCAGACACCTCTGACGAAACGGCGCGCCGACTAATCACCGGCGCGCTTTTTTTTGTTCTCCGCGACTCTGATCGCCTTCTGTCCGCTGTCCTCTCGTCACTCGTCTGCCGCCTTTCGCTCCCTTCCCGAAAGGGAGTTGCGCAAAGGCGAATCGGTGGAATTGTTGACCCAGTAAGGCGGTCAGTCATTCGAATTTCACATAAAATTTCTTTGCCACGGAAGAGCTTCGGGTCGGCACACCGGTTGCTTAAGAGGTGGACTCGATGACAATCGCGTTTCTCCTTTTGATTCTTGTTCTACTTCCCGCGACCGCGGCCTTCCTTTCCGAAAGATCGTTCTGGCAGCGTAGCGTGCCTGTGTTCAGCATTGGCACGCCAGTTGTTTACCGGCAGGAGGAAGTCTCCACTCGCCCGGCTCCGAACGCGTGCGATGTGCGTCCGGCTGAGCGCGGTGAATACTACTATTACAGCATCATCAATTATCTCCGCGTGGCCGAATTGCTCGGCGACGGCCGTATCATCGCAATTGCGCGCAATGACGAGCGCCTTTGCTTCTGGCCTAATGACTCCAGCCTGCGCAAAGCTCGTTTGACCGAGCGCCTGATTTACCGATTTCGCTTCCCGCATTCTTAATCCGGGATTCCCTGTGACCTCGGACCCGGGCTAGTCCGGTCTTGCTCTTCAGCTTTCAGTATTTACGCTCCCTTGGCGCTAGCCGGACAAATTTGTTTACCCGATCTTGGCTGTCGCTTCGCGACCGGCCGCCAGCGTGTCACCTTTTCCGCCGATATTGTTCGTCGCTCACTTTTTCCATCCAACCGATACAGCGCAAACGCGATTGTATCGGGCCAACTCTGAACGGTGATAAGCGCATCCGGTTCGAGCCCGTGCAGCACTCGTTCGATGGCTGGCGTTATTTCATTCTGCGACCGATTCGACCGCACTACGAAAGTCGGCCAGGTCTGTGTGTTTTGCGACAAGGGCAGAAACACCGCCGGCTGCGGCGGCTCTGTCATCTCGTGATACTTGCCGTCTTCCACTACCCCGACGACTTCTCTCAAGTGGTCCAAGAAAATAAAACGTTGTCCAATTGCCGACGTGTCGCCCCACATTTTCCGCGCAAAAGTTTGGTTCACAATCGCGACGTGGAGCGTGTTTGTCGTGTCACTCCATGAGACATCGCGCCCCTCCAAAAGCCGGGTGCCGGCAGTATCAAGGTAGCCCGGCGAAATTGTGAAGCCGTACGGTGACAGCACAGAATTGTTCAGAGTGAATTCTCTCGTCCCGGGCGGGAAAACCGGGATGCCGCGGATCCCGCCGGTAAATGGCGACCTAGTTAACGTCCCGGCCGCCGTCACACCGGGGATGTTCCGCACCGCTTCAATCATCGCTTTCTTTTTTTCGAGCGGCACGTTCCCTCCTTCCACCAGGCTGAAGTCGACGTCGGCCAGGATCACACCTTGCGGCTGGAATCCGATCGGAGCATGCAGCATCCGCACCATGCCGCGCACCGCGACCAGCGAAGCCGTGACCAAGAGCATGCAGATGGCAATTTGTGTGCCTAACAACAAATCTCGCGGCGCAAATCGGCGTAGTGGCATCGCATCCACCGGCCCGCTTTTCATCGCCTGCAACGGACTGCTATGCCGGACCTGCCGGGCCGGAATCATTCCAAACAGCAACGCACTGACCAAAGTAAAACTGAGAGCTGCCAGATAAACCGGCGCATCGACACTGACTGCCATGTGGCCATAGGGCGATTGCCATCGGCTCAACGCAACCAACAGCAGACCTGCGCTTACCAATCCTGCTCCGCCACCCACCATCGACAAGACCACCGCTTCAGTCATGACTTGCCTAACGAGTCGCCATTGGCTCGCTCCCAACGCGACACGAACAGCGAGCTCACGGCTGCGATCCGCCGCGCGCGCCGCGAAAAGACTAGCCAGATTGGCGCAAGCCGCTGCCAACATCAGCAAAGCCAGACCGGTCACGCTATAAAGAAATCCGCGAATAACGTCACCGTCATCCGCCCAAAGTCCTGGCCGAACCAGACGCAGTGGCATTCCAGTATCGGCCTTTGGATATTCCCTGGCCAATTGCGCCGCGATGGCGCTTAGATTTTCGCCGGCCTGTTTGGGTGTCACGCCCGGCTTGAGCCGGCCTAGCACCGTCAAGGGTCTCCCCGTCCGATCCGCCAGGTATTCCGCGTCGAAGCGGTTCACGACGGGGATGAAGTAGTCTGGCCACTCAAACTGCTCCGTGCCGTGGAATCGCGCGGCTGCAACGCCGACCACGGTGAAGGAATCTTTGTTAAGCCGCACGGTCGTTCCGATTACGCCTGGATCAGCGTTAAATGCGCCTCGCCATAGACTATCGCTTAACACCATGTAGGGCGCTGAATTCGGTCCATGCTCGTCCGTCGGTTGGATGAGCCGCCCTAACTCTGGTTGCACCCCCAGCATTTCGAAATAATTGCCAGTGACTGAATAGCCGGAGACATTTTTTGCCGAGTTACCCCAACTCAGTCTTCCGCCAGAATATCCGTCATAACCGGCCAGCTCACTGAACGTCGTGTTGCGCTGGCGATAGTTGTGATACGCAGGATAAGACGTCGTCAGTAGTTTGAAGTTCGTCCACGGCTTGAGGCGAAGCTGGTAGAGATTTTCCGGGTCGCTCACATCCAGCGGATGCAACAAGACCGCATTCACTACTCCGAAAACGACGACGTTTGCCCCGATGCTCAGCATCAGAGTGAGCAAGGCCACGAGCGTGAACGCGGGCGACTTCCACAGCACCCGCAGCGCATAACGAATATCCAGCAGCAGGTCTTTCATAAATGGCCGTACCTCAACTCTCAACTTCTTCGATATTGTTCGTCGCTCACTTTTTCCATCCAATCGACCGCTTTCCCGTTCAACGCCTCTTGAATCGCGATGTGCGTCATCAGATTCGTCGGCGTCGCGCCGTGCCAATGCTTCTCGTTGGAAGCAAACCAGACCACATCGCCCGGCCGAATTTCTTCGATCGGTCCTCCTTCGCGCTGCGCCCAGCCCAATCCTAACGTCACGATCAACGTTTGACCGAGTGGATGTGTATGCCAGGCGGTGCGAGCACCCGGCTCGAACGTCACGCTCGCACAACGAACGCGTGCTGGGTCCGGCGCTTCGAACAACGGTTCAATACGAACGGTACCCGTAAACCAATCAGCCGGCCCTCCGGTGGACGGCTGCGAACCAGATCTTTTGATCTCCATCTCGTTTCTCTCAACTATCAACCATCAACGATCAACTTTATCTCCATCTTCCATCTCCTTCTCCCATCTTCCATTTTCCATCTTCTCTGACCTCCGACCTCTCGATCTTGTCACTGGCCGGCCAAGCCGCAGCCTTGGCCAAGGTTGGTCACTCGTCACTTGTCGCTTAGATTGCCGAATGCCAATCATCGGAACGGTCGAAAGCCTCTGGCGCTATCCAGTAAAAAGCATGCGCGGCGAAGAAATGGAAGAAATCTTCGCTGGTTACCCGGGCGTCTATGGCGACCGCGTTTTTGCTTTCGCTAGCTCGGCAAACAAGAAAGGTTTTCCCTTTTTCACTGGCCGGGATAGACGCGAGATGATCCGATACCGCGCGCGATTCCGTAGTCCCGGCAAAGCCGCGCGACCAATCAACTGGACCGATGCGGAGAACTCCGGGGCCACGCCGCTTTACGCCGACTCCGACGAGTTGATGATCGACATCGAACTTCCGGATGGAAGAACCTTCGCTGTGGATGATCCTGCATTGATCGAGATTCTGCGCGAAGGACTCGGCGACAAACATCAACTCACCTTGCTTCGATCGGACCGCGCACTAACTGATTGTCGCCCGTTGTCGATCTTCGCCGTCCAATCGGCCAAACAACTCGGAGAAGAAACCGGCATCTCAGTCGATAAGCGTCGATTCCGGGCAAATGTCTATCTGGACCTGACATCTTCAAACGGTTTTGCTGAGGACGAGTTCGTAGGTCGCAGATTGCGCGTTGGACCGAAAGTCGTCGTCTCGATCGTGCAGCGCGATTCGCGCTGCATGATGATCACGCTCGACCCCGACACTGCGGAAAAAGAACCCCTGTTATTGAAGAAAGTCGCGCAAGCCCACGACGGCATGGCCGGTGTTTATGGCGCTGTAATTGTCGCAGGCATGATCCACAAAGCCGACTCCGTCGAATTGCTCGATTAAAACTCGGTGCCCTCTCATCCGGCAACGGACGGATTCACGTGGCGAACCTCCGACTTCTGATCGCTGACCTGTGCCCTCCGAAATCCCACCTGTCCGCCGCAGTCCGGCCGTGCCAGACGGAGGCGGGCCTGCCCGCCGTAGTTTTAACGAAGGCGGGCCTGCCACGCCGTAGTTTTAACGAAGGCGGGTCACTGGCCTACTTTAAGCACAATCTTCCCGCGCGTGTGATGCGTCTCGACCTGCTCATGCGCCTTGGCTGTGTCGGCTAACGAAAACGTCTGCGAAACGATTGGCGTGATCTTGCCCGCCTCGATCAACTTCGTCAGCTCCTCGAGCACTTTCGCATCCGGATGTGCCATCATTCTCAAACACCGAATGCCGCGCTTTTCGCATTCGGCCGCATCGGGCTCGTCCGTGATTGAAACGATGACGCCGCCCTTTTTCACGACTCCGTAGGAACGCGAGAGCGTATCCCCACGAACACCGTTCAGGACAACATCGACGTCTTTCACCGCGTCTTCGAACTTCGTCTTCGTGTAATCAATCGGCTCATCGACTCCGAGCTGCTTCAGCAAATCCTGATTTGCGGTCGAAGCGGTCGCGATCACTTTCGCGCCGCGCGCCTTGGCGATTTGAACCGCGAAACTCCCGACCCCGCCCGAGCCGCCATGAATCAGCACCGTCTGTCCCGGCTCGATCTTGGCCGTATCAACGAGCGCCTGCCACGCCGTCGTCGCCGCCAATGGCACCGCCGCAGCTTTTTCAAAATCGATGTTCTTCGGCTTAAGCGCCATCTCTTCCGGTTTCACAATCGCGAACTCGGCGTAACCGCCGCCGCGCGGCACGGACAGGTAAGCGTAAACCGCATCGCCCAGTTTGAAATTCTTGACCTCGGCGCCGATTTTCTCCACGACGCCGGCAATGTCGTAACCGAGAATCATCGGATGCTCCAACGGGCCGGGTTTCGACCGCATCCCCTGTCGCACGTACGTGTCCACCGGGTTCACTCCGGCTGCCATCACCCGCACCAGGACCTCATCGGCCTTCGGCTCCGGGCGCGGAACGTTTTCATATTTCAGAACGTTGGGACCACCATGTTCGTGCAGGACAACCGCCTTCATCATCGGCTGCGCCGATTGCGCAAACAGCACAGGGACCGGGGACCAACCGATCAACACCGCGCCAACAATAGGAATCAGTTTCGTCTTCATAGTTTCGATTCGAACCGGATAAACATCACCGGCGAATAGAAAATCGCAATTAGCGCGGAAGCTGCGGCGCAATCTTGTTAGGATTTCGACTTGACTTCCCCTACTCCGATCAGGACAAAGAGGACATGAAACCATTAAGAATTCTTGCGGCAATAACCCTGTTGGTCTGTTCGGTGGCGTTGTCGGTCTTTTCGGCTAAACCGATGAAGAGCCAAACGGCTTATGAAAGAAAGATGTACCCCAAATGCAAAGCGGCTTTCGGCCGGCTCTTTAAGTCCGAGCTCCGGCCGGAGAATGTGCGAGAAGTGAATCGCGCCGATATGAGCAAATTCGCCTCGTCGCTAACAAAAGATACGATCGCCGATCTTCCGTGCGACCTGAAAGACATTGTCAAAGTGAATCCAGGGAATGTAGATCCTTCTCCGATAGCGCTCGAGATCGTTGGGACCAAAGTAACAATGGATGGTAAACGAATGCCCGGAGATGGAAGGATAGTGTATGTCCCGACCCATCCAAGTGCAGGCTGCACACCGCACAGCCCCGGAACATTTGTTTTCGGGGCATCAGATTGCAAGGAGGTCACAAATTGCTACGGGAAAGAGGGAGAGGGAACAGATTGCGAATGTGACTGCGCAACAGCTTGCTATTCAGAGCGCCACATTTGCTCTCGCTGTAAAAAATCTGGTTAGTTGTTCGGCAGATAATCAGCGTTCGGGACTCTGATTAGATGGCTCTCGGGGGATGGTTTCCGTTCCGTCTTCCCCAGACGAGGAGTCTTCTGATCTGACGCCGGTAATTCGCCGGCTTCCCACTAGCGCCGTGTGCAGCACTATCGCGGCGCAATTTCATTCAGCGCTTGTCTTTCAGCATTTATGCTCCATGGCGTTAGCCGGCCAAATTTGTTTACCCGATCTTGGCTGTCGCTTCGCGACGGGCCGCCAGTTTGTCGGCGTTCCAGCTTTTGAACTGCCAAATGTCGAATGTTTGGACATGTACTCCGACTCTCTTACCCAGCCAAGGCACGGGCTAGCGGCGATGAAACTATGTGAGGATTCCATTCTGTTTCACACTGGTCGCAGCCATCTTGGCGACAAACGCACTTCCAGCAGCAGCCCGAAAGAAATCGGCAGCGCATCACAAAGCACCGAAGGAGCACAAGCGGGACGCAGCGCAAATCGAGGCGGCTACACGCCTCCAAATTTTTCTCGACCGAGCGAATTTTAGCCCAGGCGCACTCAATGGACATTACGACGAATTCACAATCAAAGCGCTTGCACTTTATCGTCAATCTCGGGGCGAGCAGCCTCCTCCACCGCCGGCCAAATCTGACACGGCACCGGATATCACGGGTCTCGATCTCACCCCCATGGGCCCTGCCTTTGTTCCTTACACAGTCGCCGACGCCGATCTGCAAAATATCGGGCCGGTGCCGAGCGCGGTAGCCGCACAAGCAAAGTTAAAGCTTCTCCCGTATCGAAGCGCCGCTGAAGCGATCGCGGAAAAATTTCATTGCGACGTTCATTTGCTCGAAGAACTGAATCCCGGAAAGACGAAAACAATCAAGGTCGGCGACCAGTTGCAGGTGCCGAATGTCGAACCTTTCGATCTCGCCGCCGTGAAAGAGATAAAGCCGGGCAGCGAGATCGGTTCGCCGGCTGCAAATGATCTGCCAGACGAAACCGGTGCTCAGGAAAACAAGCCAGCGCCGGCAGCAAAGGACCAATCAACCCAGAACGGGTCGCCTTCGGCCTCGGTGAAAATCGACACGAAAACAAATATGCTCGGCGTTTTCGAAGCCGATAAATTGGTTGCCGCTTATCCGGTTACGATTGGTTCGGCGCAGACGGCTTCGCCGATTGGCGAATGGAAAGTGACGCGGATCACGAAGTTGCCCAGGTTTCGCTGGGACGAACAAATGCTCAAACACGGCCAGCGTAGCGGTAATTTCCATATGCTCCCGCCTGGTCCAAATAGTCCGGTCGGCGTGATCTGGATTTCGCTCAACAAAAAAGGCATTGGCCTTCATGGAACTAGCGAGCCGGAAACCATCGGCCGCGCAGCGAGCCATGGTTGTGTTCGGCTCACGAATTGGGACGTTGTCCGCCTGGCTCAGAAAGTGAAACCCGGTGTCCCCGTTTCCATCCATTAAACTGATTTTGCGCCGATCCCATCGAGTTGTTGGACTAGCTCCTCTGACCTCCTTGGCTCGCCGTAGCCTTGCCTGCCAAGCCGGCTTGTGACGCCGAAGCTTTAGCGTAGGAGCAAGCATTTTGCGAAGGCGGCTGATTTCAGGTTTCAGGTCTTACGCTCCCTGGCGCTAGCCGGCCAAATTTGTTACGCTCCCTGGCGCTAGCCGCTCAATTTAGTTTACCCGCTGAGGATTGTCGCTCCGCGACGGAGTGCTACCCGATCTTGGCTGTCGCTTCGCGACGTCGCCAGTTTTTCAGCGTTTCTGCTCCTGTCCTTCAGTCTACGCCCGGACAGGGCTTCCCACGAAGGATCACGAAGGTAACGTGAATGAGATCGTTTCGTTAGCCGCTCGATGATTCGACCAGAACTTCTCGCCGTCAAAGGTCAGTGAGCGCGCTCCGAATGGAATCGGGGCGAGCTCTTCGAGGCGCGGCGCTTCCGCATCCATATTAAACCGCGCGATGCGCCACTCTTCGGTTTTGTTCGGAACATCCTTGTGTTCGCGGCCCCGCAATACGTAAAGAGTCCCATCAACGAAGGTGTGGCCGCAGATTTCTTCCCCCAGCTCAAGCGTCCGCAAGATTTTGCCGGAATCTTCGAACTGATGAATCTGTCCTTTATACCACTGACTCAGGTAACAATTTTCGCCGTCGAAGCTGAGATACGAGCCGGTGAAGTCCGGGCAAGCAAAGAGTTTTTTGAACCCCTCAGCCGCAGTGTAGCGGTAAACGTAACGATCGTCATTCAGTCCCTTCCCCAGGGTAAAACGCCAACCGTCGTTCGTGAACACGCCGGCCCAAACAATCCCTGGGGGATCGAGTTCTTCGACAATCTTCCACTGTTCGGGATCAACCTTGTAAAGCGTTCCAAGATCGCGCGAGCTTAACCAAAGCGAGTTTCCATCCCAGCCCAGCGCCTGCGGCGTCACCGCCAGCGAAGCGCGACGCCGGATATTCCGAATCTCTTGCATGTGTTCAACGTCGTCGCGCTCAGCATCACATCAAGTCAAAGAAAAGCGCCTGCAACTCTTCTCGATTCGCTTTTGACGGAGGAAGCTGCCGATCGATCAATCACGGGCAAATTCATCGCCGATCTCGAGGCCTTTCTCGAGATCGGGTCCTGCCAGTTCGTTTGACGATTCGGACATGAAAATTCCTCCCTCTGTTGCCGACTACTGAAGGATCGCACCGGCGCGCCACAGCGCGCGTGCTCATCCGATTCATTGCACCGTACTCTGGCGACCGTCGTACGCGATTGAATTTTGAGAGGCCCTCTGATTTCTGTGGCGTTCGCGATGGCGAGGGCGCCATCGCCAGCACGCGAGACGCGCGAGCTCCCCGGAATCTTTTGCGCTCAGACAAAAGTTCTGCAGCGCCGGGGAGCGGCAGAACGGCAAAAAGCTGCCGGGGACTAGTGTCCGTAGTCGCCCGGCAGCTCGTTTTATTCTCGTTAGATTCTATGGGTTGAAGCCGTTGCGTTCAGGTTGGGCGGCGCTTCCATAGTATCCACCGTGGAATCTCTCACGTTCGCTTACTGAAGGAGCTGTGGTTCGCCGTAGATGAAATCGTCCATCATAACGATGTCATGCTGCCTGTCATCGTCCGGTCCCGGGGCAACGTCGCCGGTCTTGATCCGGACCGACGCGATGCGGGCGTCGTCAAACTTGATGCCGAAGAAGGACAGGTTTCCATCGCCCGGCGCGGCCGGAACGAAACTGGTGAAAATCAGTCTGCCGTTTCGGTCGAAGTACTGGATAAGCGTGCTTCCGCGGCCTACTTTAGACGCACTGCCATCTGGTTGATCAACATCCGTGAACACCACGCCGAACCCTTTGAGCGCTGCCGGGGCAAAGCCATTGCTACCTGGTATTGAGAAGGACGCTTCGGTGATGTTGCTCCCGACAGGAGTGAACAGCCGCGACCGGCTGAACGCCTTGAAGATTTTGGCGTAGGTGGGATTGCCAAAGAGCACGGCCAACCCCCCCTGGGGTCCGCCCGACGCAGGAGCCTGTGAGAGCCCCTTTCCGGGTGTCTTGTATTGGCTGCCTCGGGTGTTCAGGAACACGAGGAACGGATTTACCGGAGCTGTCGTATCCAGAACATTGGGGTTGCCGCCGTCCCAGTTGATCTCACGGCGACCCGTTTGGAGCGGGCCTGGATTATTGCCGTTGTTGTCCCCCAAGGCAGCGCGGAATGCATCGACTGCGCTCTGAATGGAGGCAGCGTCTGGTCCGGCGGCTTGGAATACGAGCGGCACAGGAATGACCGTGCTTTGTGCGTGAGCAGTCTCGCTCACTAGAAGGAGCATCGACAGCACGCCGAAGGCGACGATAACGATCGCACGAACGTTTGAGTTAATTACTGATTGTTTAGTTTGCATGGGTCTTTCTTTTCTAAGGTTTGGTTTCTGTTTTGGTTTTTCCGGCGTGTTTTTTTGTTGTGCCGGTTCATGTGCGTAAGCGGAAATCCCGCCTGGAACCCGCCACGACTGCGCAGTTTTTTATTCGCCTCCCGACGTGCTGTAAAAATCCCTCGAATCGTGTTAGACTTCCCGCCGTCGAACAGCCTCCATGACGACGCCCTCACCCGCGCAGCAAGAGGTCACCCAATTGCTCGGCCAGTGGAGCGGCGGAGACGAGGGAGCGCTGGAGAAGTTGATCCCGCTGGTGCAACCTGAATTGCATCGGCTCGCCCACCATTACATGAGCCGGGAACGGGCCGGTCACACCCTGCAAACGACCGCCATCCTCAACGAAGCCTACCTGCGCCTGGTGGATAATACGAAGCCGGTCTGGCAAGGCCGGACCCACTTTATCGCGGCCGCCGCGCAGTTGATGCGGCGCATCATGGTTGACCATGCCCGCGAACGTCACTCACTCAAACGTGGCGGAGGCGCACTGAAAGTAACCCTGGATGAAGCTGCGTTAGTCACAGAAACGCGATCGCAGGAGTTACTCGACCTCGATGAAGCGTTGGAAAAGTTGGGTGCGCAGGACGCGCGCAAAAGTCAGATCGTCGAGTTGCGCTATTTCGGCGGTTTGACGGTCGAAGAGACGGCTGAATTCCTCAAACTCTCGCATCGAACGGTGGAGCGAGAGTGGACCATGGCTAAGGCCTGGCTTTATCGGGAGCTGAGCGAGGAATAAACCTGATGAACGCTGAGCGCTGGAAACAGGTCAACGATCTTTTCCAGTCAGCCGTCGAACGTGCACCGGAGGAGCGGGCCGCATTTCTTGATGAGGCTTGCCACGATGACGAAGGGATGCGCCGCGAGGTGGAGTCTTTGCTTACCTCACATGAGCGTGCGGAGAATTTTATTGAGGTACCGGCGTTCGAAGTCGCTCCCGAGCTTGTGACTAACGAAAGGGCTGGCGCATTGGTTGGAAAAGTGATTGGTCATTACCGGGTCGAATCGCTCATTGGCCTCGGCGGAATGGGCGAGGTTTATCTCGCGCGGGACGAGCGACTCGGGCGCAAAGCTGCGCTCAAGCTTCTCCCAGATAGCCTGACAACGGACGAGACGCAGTTGAGCCGGTTCAAAAACGAGGCGCGAACTGCCTCGGCCCTAAATCATCCGAACATTCTAACCGTTTACGAGATTGGCGCGGAAGGAAATGTGCAATTCATCGCGACGGAGTTTATCGAAGGCATCACCGTTCGCGCCTCTCTCGCGTCCGGGAGAATAGATCCGCATCGGGCGGTGGAAATTGCCTTGCAAGTAGCCTCGGCGCTGGCCGCCGCGCATGATGCCGGCGTCGTGCACCGCGACATCAAACCCGAGAACATTATGCTGCGCCCGGACGGATACGTGAAAGTGCTCGACTTCGGGATTGCCAAACTGACCGAGCAAAGACCGGCCTCAGACGATCACACTGTCGAAACATCGGGGGTGCTGCAAACACGGCCGGGGCTGGTGTTGGGTACGGCGCATTACATGTCTCCGGAACAGGCGCGCGGCCAGAAGGTGGACGCTCGCTCGGACATTTGGAGCTTGGGCGTAGTGCTTTACGAAATGGTCGCAGGTAGCCCGCCGTTTCGCGGCGAGACGCCCAGCGACTGCATGGCCGCCATCCTGACAGCGGATCCGCCACCTTTATCCGGCGCGCCAGATGTTCCACTTCAACTCGAAGCCATTCTGCAAAAGGCGTTGCGCAAGAGCAGGGATGAACGTTATCAGACGATCAAGGAGATGCTCGCCGACCTCCGCAATCTCAAGGGTAAGCTGGAAGCGGAAAACTCGTTGTCGCCGACAAAAGCGGGTGCCGAATTTATCCCCAGCAAAATCAAACGTCGTAAGCGGGGAGTGTTAGGTCACTCTGGCAGCGACGCTGCTGGCGGGCGTGGCGGTTGCGTACTTTTTTTTCTTTGTCGTCCCCGCGCCATTGCCAAACGAAAAATCCATCGCTGTGCTGCCATTTGAAAATCTGAGTGAAGATAAATCCAATGCCTACTTTGCCGATGGGATCCAGGACGAGATTCTTACCCGGCTCTCAAAGATTAGGGATCTCAAAGTGATCTCACGCACGTCAACGCAGCGTTATAAGAACACATCTCAAAAACTTTCTGAGATTGCGCACCAACTCGGTGTCGCCAATCTTCTGGAAGGTAGTGTCCAGAAGACAAACGATCAGGTGCGCGTGAATGTGCAACTGATTAGAGCTGCGAATGATTCACATCTGTGGGCAGAAACATTTGATCGCAGACTGACTGATATTTTTTCCGTCGAGAGTGAGGTGGCCAAAGCCATTGCCGATCAGTTGCGGGCGAAACTTACTGGGGAGGAAGAAGACGTCATTGCAGCCAGACCGACAAACAATCCTCAGGCTTACGATGCCTACCTGCGTGGTCTTGCTTACACACTGAAAACGGGAAACTCACCCGCCAACACCCTTGGCGCACAGAAATATCTCAAAGAAGCGGTGCAGTTGGATCCCAAGTTCGCTCTTAGTTGGGCGCTACTGTCATACGTCGATGCGCTCGGCTATCTCACACTCACTCTTCAACCGACGATCGCGCTCCGTGATGAAACTGGCCAGGCAGCTGAAACGGCGCTCGTTCTTCAGCCCAATCTCGGCGAAGCCATACTGGCCAAGGGATACTACTACTACGCCTGCTTGAAAGATTACGACGCTGCCGTGCGGTATTTTGAGCAGGCACGTCAGTTCCTGCCGAATAGCAGCCAGATTCCAGAATCGCTGGCCTATGTCGCGCGCCGGCGAGGTCAGTGGGACCGAAGCGAGTTCTACTTCAATGAGGCTGAGCGGCTCGATCCCCGCAACGTTTCGCTGCTCACTCAGCACGCCCAGTCCTACATGATACTTCGTCGTTTCCCCGAAGCGCTGCGAAAATTTGATCAAGTGCTGGATGTTACACCGGACGACCTGGATACCCTCGCGCAGAAGGCGGGTATTGCACAAGCACAGGGCGACCTTCCACGTGCTGCGGCGCTCCTTGCTTCGCTGGCTCCGCCGGCCGACGACACGGGCGCCTTGGAAATACAAGTTTACCAGGCCATCCTGGAACGTCGCCCTGCACAAATGATCTCTCGGCTAAAGGAAATACTGGCCACGCCCGATCCGGCATTGGGTTATAACAACGGCGAACTGCGTTTTTGGTTAGGCTGGGCACAAGACGTCGCTGGCGATCATGCCGCTGCCCAAGAAAGTTGGAAGCAGGCGCGCACCGAACTGGAACCGTTCCTTGAAGAACAGCCGGATAACTATGTCCTCATAGGAGATCTCGCGCTGGTCAATATGGGTCTTGGCGACAAAGCCGCCGCGTTGGCTTTGGCAGACCACGCCATGGCTGTGCTCCCGCTCGAGAAAGACGTAGTAGATGGTCCTGCCCCGATCGAGGTCTTCGCCCGGGTGGCAGCACAACTTGGGGAGCCGGACCGCGCCATCGACGCGTTACAGAAACTGTTGTCGATACCGTCCGAGGGCGCACTGGCTTCGCGCGTTCCACTCACTCCTGCGCTACTCCGGCTCGATCCAATGTTCGATCCGCTCCGGAACGATCAACGCTTCCAGGAATTGACAGTAGGGCGTGTGTCAAAGTCTCCCTAAGTGACAAGCGCATTCCGCGGAAGTTCCCGCTGGTTCGATCACGACCCACCAATGCCCGAACTGAGGCGCGGCGTCCATATACACTGGTGAAGATCGACAAGGTGAAAGACGGAAATTGGAGCGTCGGCGGAAACATCGTCACCACCAGCGATGTCCATCGCTTGCAGCAGACGAAAGCCAAAGCGGCCTGATTGCCTTCGCGAATTAACGAAAAACCGGAGTCCGAAAGGGCTCCGGTTTTTTTGTCAGCATGGTCACTGTTTCGAAATTTTTGATTCTTCCAGCAAAAGGGTTTTCACATCGGCCAGGACGAGGCGGGGATCGAGCGTGCCCGAACTGTAGATGTTCCGGATCCGACCGGCGCGATCGATCAGAAACACCCGAAGGATATGGTAAAGCGGGCCCTGCGGATCGGCCGGATTCGGCCTCTTGTCCACGGCCTGATCATAAGCGGTAAGGATTGGTTCCAACTCCGCGCGCGATTTCGCCGTCACGAAACGCCATTCACATCCCGATTTTGTTTCACGCACCAATTCCAAGTACTCGGCCAGATGGTGCGGCGTGTCGTGCTCCGGATCAAAGCTCACGCTCACCAGCCGCATGTTTTGGGTAAGCGCTTTGTCCTTTGCGCTGACCGAATGAAGCTGATCAAATACATTGGTTGCATATGGACAACCCTTGGGCGCGGCACAGCGAGTATAAATAAAACCCAATACCGTGATGCGTCCGTGGGTCAGCTCCCGAAGGTTTATCGCTTTCCCACTGGAATCGAGCAACGCGCCGTCCGCCGCCGTTTTGATTGCCGGCAACGTGTAGCTGCCGGGCACAGGCGCCTCGTAATCGTAATCGCTGTCGCGCGGAAGTTGGTCCCCGGCTACGGCGGTTGCAAGAGCGCCGGAGACGAGAAGTAATTTCAAGAGTTCAGTGGTCCTCACCCTAATCTTCGCCCAAACGGTGAGGCGGTCCCTTCGAGCTTCTGGAGAAGGTGAAGATGAGGGAACTATTCTTAACATCGGCAGCGTCGAAGCCCTCCATCTACTTGCTCGCGACCACGCGATTGGGACCGAGTTTGGTCGAGCCAAAGAGCATGTGGTGCGGCCGACCCAGCTTCAGCGCGGTGAAATCCAGATCGAACGTCGGTTTTAGTTCCTTGCCGTTCCAGGTGTAGCCGCGAAGGAACTGTTCGTTATCTTCGCCCTTCTTGTCCCAGCGCGCCAGAAGCGAGCTCGTGAAATAGACTCGCTTTCCATCCCAGCTTTCCGACACCATGTTCACCTGTCGCCCGATCTGTTTCTCGTAGATTTGTTTTGGCTGGTGCGGCTTGGAGACATCGAACACGCGGCACTTGCCGTCCATGAACGAACAGACAAACAAAGTTTTGTCATCGGCGCTGAGGCTGATATCGACAGGGAGAACTCCCCCTTTCACGTCGCTGATCGGCGCCACGTCTTTCGCCTGCCATTCCCCCTTGTCATCCATGTAAACGAGCCAGAGCTTCGACGTTAGTGCGGCGGCCGTGAACGCGTAGTTGTGGTTGGCGCCCCAGGCCCAGCGGATTTCGAGCGGCGCACCAGGCACTTGGAAAACTTTTTTGGGCTGACGCGTGTGGAAATCCCACATCACCATTGTTTGACCGAAGTGTTTCATCGCCTCGGGATCGGCGATTACTTTACTCAACTCCGTCATGTAATTGTTCCATCCGGTAAACGATGACGTAAGGAGCGCGTTCTTTCGCGGTAACACCCGCGCGTCATAACCGTAGCCGTCGGCCAGTTGGGCGTTAGCTGCGCCGCCCGCTTCCTCCTTTGTCGGCAACCAATGGGTGGTGATATAATTGCCGTCGTTAGCGAATTCGACCAGCGCTGTGCGTCCGCTTTTGTCTTTTGCATTCGAAAGACATGGAATGAGCATGCGCCCAGGCAACGCATATGCGCCATGTGGTCCGATGGCGCCGCCGGTGGTTTTCTCGAAGTTGTCGATGGTCTTCACGTATCGCGGCTGCGAAGGATCGGTGTAAACGTCGAAGATGAACACGCGGCTGGTATCGAGACCGGCGAGCCAGAGTTGGTGCCGGTCGTCCGTGAATCCGCCGTGATGTGCCTCGTTCCGTCCTTCAACGGAAACGCTACTGACGACTTTGCCGTAAGTGGGTGACCCGGGTTTTACATCGACGGTCACGAGTTTGTCCGCGCCATCGCCCAAACCCTCGACGCCGAGGGTCCAGACATAGACGAATTCCTCCTGTCCTTCAATGCGGGCCAGGTACGGTGACGAGCAGGTTTCATCCGCTCGCGTGATGCCGAGGCTGCAAGCGAGCGTCAGCATGAGGGCGCCGGCAAAAACTGCGTTTGAGATCTTGTGGATATGAATGTTGATGCATGTTTTCATGATCGATTGGTTCATTTATTTGGGCAGGCGGGCGGTCACCGTGCTCTGGAGGACGGCGTTGCAGGCGCATTGGCCACCTGTTCGATGTCAGCCGCTGCTCATGGGATTGCGTTGAAGCGGGTTGAAGCCTTTATAAATCTCGCCGCCGTTTTCGACAAACTTTTTTCGACCTATTTTCCAGACCGAACTTGATCGCGTCTTCCTCGTTCACACCGTCCGCAGTATAGCGGCGAACAATCTGCCGCAGTGAAGCACGCTGTCGTCACCTCGATTTTTGCTGACAATTTTGGGATCAACGTGAAAATGAATGGAACGAGATTCATTTGAGTGCTCAACATCCTCATCATTTTTCGCGCCGACGTTTCATCACCTCGACAGGAATCCTCACTACCGCCGCCTGGTTGGCGCCTCGACATATCTTCGCGGAAGGCGAAAATATCGTGATGATTGCGCGGAAACATGCTGAAACGGCCAGTATTACCGTCCAACCCCTGCGGCGAAATGTGAACGCACTGATCGGAGCGGGCGGGAACATCGCCGTCCTTATCGGGAAAGACGGAAAATTGATTATCGATTCCGGGTACTCAACTTCCCGCCCAAGAATTAGCGACGCTCTGACCAAGCTGGGCCCGGACCCAATCAGACATCTCATCAACACGCATTGGCATTTTGATCACACCGACGGCAATGAATGGATGCATTCGCAGGGCGCGGCCATCCTCGCCCATGAGAATACCAAAAAACATCTCTCGACTACGACTCGAGTGGATGGCTGGGATTTCACCTTTCCGCCATCGCCGGCGGGTGCAATTCCGGCCGAAGTGTTCGATAAAGAGAAAACCTTAAAGCTTAATGATAGCACGATCGCGCTGTCCTATTATGGACCCAGCCATACCGACGGCGATGTGTCGGCCCGTTTTGTTGAGGCCGATGTGCTGCACTGCGGCGACACCTGGTGGAACGGGCATTACCCGTTCATCGATTATTCGACTGGCGGCAACATCAAGGGAATGATCGGTGCAGCGGAAAGAAATCTCGCCGGAGTTAGCGAAAAAACGATCGTTATTCCCGGGCACGGCAAAATCGGCGGGAAACCGGAGTTAACCGAATACCGTGACATGCTGGTGGCGATTCACGACCGAGTGGCCGCGCTCAAGAAAGACGGCAAATCTCTCGAAGAAACGATTGCGACAAAACCGACCGCGGCCTACGACGCAAAATGGGCGACTTCTTTCATCACCGGCGCTGTTTTCACGAAATTAGTCTACGCCGGCGCGTGACAGAACTCTTCCTGCTTCTGATTAGGCCGCCTGGCGCAGCCCTTAGCTCGCGAAAGCATTCGGAGTTACACGTCATTCATCATTGGGCGGTGAATCCGCCGTCAACAATCAGACTGTGCCCCGTCACGAAAGACGATTTGCTCGAGCATAACCACACCACCGCCTCGGCCACTTCTTCGACCCGGCCGATTCGACCGATGGGATGCAAGCTCGCAAGATCATTCTTTTTCATACTCATCCCGTCCGCCAGGCGATCGACCATCTCGGTATCGATCACCGCGGGGTTGACCGCGTTGACGCGAATCCCTTTCCCGGAAAATTCCAACGCTGCGGTTTTTGTGAGTCCGATGACGGCGTGCTTCGAGGCAATGTAAATCCCAATTCCGGGGAACCCGATTACGCCCGCGACGGACGAGCAGTTCACGATGGCGCCACCGCCTTGCTCCAACATTCGGGGAATTTCATACTTCATCGACAGCCAAACGCCTTTGACATTCACGCCCATTATCGCGTCGAAATTGGCTTCAGTCTGATCGACCAGCGTGGGTTTTACCTCTCCTTCGATGCCGGCGTTGTTGAACGCGATGTCGAGCCGTCCGTACGTCTTTACCGCATGATCAACCAACCCCTCGATCTCGGCTGCGACCTGAACGTCCGTTCGTTTGAAGCTGGCTTCCCCGCCAGCGTCGCGAATCATCGCGACTGTTTCCTCGCCGCGCTCAACGTTGCGATTACCGATCACGACCTTTGCGCCTTCGCGCGCGAACGCCAGTGCCGTCGCGCGGCCGATTCCCGATCCTCCGCCCGTGACCAGTGCGACCTTCCCGTCAAATTCTTTCATGTCACCGATGCTGCAGATTGGCGTCGCACCTGACAATCACCAATCTTCTCGTTGCACTTTCCGCTTCCCGCAATGCTTCTCCGCTGGTCACTTCAGGACACGACGCCGGACGGAACTCAAAGAATCCGCCACGAGCCAGGCTGTTGCCGCGATCGCCAAACTTTCCGCCGCCTCTGTCCAGTTAAAGTGACGCTGAGCAGCGTTCACGATTTTCGGGAGCCATATTAACAGGCTAAAGAGCAGGATCATTACGGCGAACAGCCGAGCCGCCAGAATCGCCCACCAACCGGAGAGGATCGCAATCCCGGCCAGAGCAAAGGCAACGGTCGTGGCGACGGCCCAAAACATTTGTGCTGGAGGAATCCACTTCGGGACCAGGCTCGCCGTCGCGCTCAGATAAAAAACCTGCTCAAAAGTAAAGGAAAGGACGCAGATCCCGAACAAAAGGATTCCGGCACGGAGGCATTTCCATTTCGCCTCGTGAGCCGGCGCGGTCGCGTAAATCAGCAAGGCCCCACAAAACACCGAGAGCTGCTCGAAAATATTATTCCATGCATCATAGACCAGCGGCGTCGTGAAGACGCGTGGTAAGGCCAGCAGCGCAAAGAAAAGATAAACAACCCCCAAAAGAATCGCACCTGCTCTAACCGTTCTGTTTAGCAGAAGGGCGAAGCCACCGATTACATGAGCCAGGGCGATGGGAGCCAGGACGACATGAGCGGCTGACGTTTTTCCAAGCACCTGGGCTTGCGGCCAACTGCCATAATCGTGCCAGATAAGCGCGGTGACTCCGAACACAACGGCGGCAAATCCGTAGGTCGCTCGTGCCGCCCAGGCGAAACTCGTTGCCAAAGCGGTCTCCGGCGCGCGAGCAGACAAATCAATCGGTGCCGTTGGCTTCATATCGAGCACGCAAATTAAAAAGAGAGACTCTGAGAGCAACTTTGTGAAAGTTGCATGAACTTTGTTCCCAAGTTCCGCTTCGCGCCCTCTGACCTCTGACTGCTGACATCTGATATCTGTCGTCTGCGCTCGTCACTCGCTTGTCACGCCCTAGCCTTACCGCCAGTCCGGCTCGGACCGAAGGCGGGTCACTTCCTAATACCGACGACCAATTGAAAACAAGCGGACTCTAAACTCGCTCACCATTTCAGTTTCCGCGCACGCACAAAAAACGCTGATCGTTTCGCAATTTCGGCAGAGTGCCCTCTTCCGGCCTGGGCAAGATTACAGATGAAAAAGGCGACAACCCATGGAGACGAACACAGCAACCTTTAGCTTAACGGCAACTCAACCAGACAACCTCCTTGATCCGCATGTAGTAGTGCGCGGGAGCGGACGTAATTTCCTTCAGGATATCCGCGCCGGTTATCACGAGTTCCAGGCGGATGAACCGCTCAGTTTCGGCGGCACGAATGTGGCCCCTGATCCACACGATTATCTTATGGCATCGCTCGGCGCCTGTACCTCGATGATGGTGGGACTACAGGCCCGCAAGAGGAAATGGCCGTTGAAAGACATCAATGTCTCGCTAAGACACTCGCGGATCCACGCGCAGGATTGCGAAGAATGCCTGACTGAAGATGGAATGATCGATCGGATCGAAGTTGCAGTCGAGCTGACGGGGCCGCTCACTGCAGAGCAACGTAGCGAGCTAATGAAAACTGCCGCCACCTGCCCCATTCACCGCGCCCTAAAAGGCGAAATCAACGTCCGGCTCCGCGCCGTGAACGGTGACGGCAAGTAGCCGCTTTCCCTCAACACGGAACTCCTCAGCGTCTCAATTTCTTCAGCGTCCTGTCATTGCTTCCAGCTTTCGCGGATAACGCGCGCCTTGAACTTTTACTTCAGCTGCGACGCTCTCAATCTCCTCGAGATCTGCAGGCGTAAGATCGACATCGCAGCCGAGCCCGATCGCCGATACCTCCAGCGGACTAGTCTTGCCAAGCTTCTTTTTTTTCACATCCGTCTCCTCCCCTTGTTCAGGACTCCGTCTGCGCTCTCAACTTTCAACTCTCAACTCTCAACCCGTCTTCTGTTTGCGCTTCTTCATACTTAAATATCGCGGCGCGCAATTAGAGTTCTCGCCTCAACTTCTCAACATCTCAACTTTTCTGCTTTGTCACTTACCGGCCAAGCCGTAGCTTTGGAAAAGGCCGGTCACTTCCTTAGATTGTTACTTAGGTGTGGAGCGACTTAGCCAATCTTTGAAATGTGTCGGGGCGAGGCGGGCGTTAGCGCCGGGAACCAAGCTTTGATCGTTCACCTCTATACCGTAGTAGCCCGCATTATCGTCGGTGACCACCTTCCGCGGGTCGCCGGTCGCACTTAGAAACTGCCGGACGAGTTCATCCTGCCGGATTCGATCAGGCCCAGCCACTTCAACCATGCCATTGATCGGTCGTCCAACGGCAACATCTGCCACCGCGGCAGCGACATCATCCGAAAGAATCGGCTGCATAAGGACTGGCGATAACCGAACGGTTGAACCGTCGGTCGACGATTGGGCGATGTTCTTCACGAACTCGAAGAACTGCGTTGCGTGGACGATCGTAAACGGAGTCCCAGAAGCCTTGATCAAATTTTCCTGGGCCATCTTCGCGCGGAAGTAACCGCTTAAGGAACCGGGACCGCTTCCGGTCAGGCGATCGGTGCCGACCACCGACAGCGCCACATGATGCTTCACGCCGGCCGCCTTTTCTGCGGCCAGCAAATTGCGACCTGACATTTCGAAGAAATCCATGGCAGGCTTGTCTTCGAAGGAAGGTGAGTTCGCCACATCAACCACGACTTGGGCGCCGTCGAGCGCTTTAGCTAATCCTTCACCCGTGAGCGTGTTCACGCCGTTCGAGGGTGATGCCGCAATCACCTCATGACCACGTTGGCGAAGAATGTTTACGACCTTTGATCCAATGAGCCCGGTCCCGCCAATAACTACTATCTTCATGATGTTCCTTTCTAAACGCCTTTATAATCAGCTTCTTTGTTAGTTAGCTTGAAAGAGAAGAGATTGAGTGAACGATAACGTCGGTGCTAATGATGGCGCTGGCGTAGTTAGGCAGATTTACTTCCAGAGCCGCGCGCATTTCTCGATCGGAGTAATCCGCAATCGCATCTTTCACGACCGTAGCTTCATAACCCAACTCGGCCGCGAAACGCACCGTCGATTCCACACAAGTGTGGGCAATCATACCGATCACAATCACTTTGTGAACGCCGTGTTTCTTGAGTTGTAGATCAAGGTCAGTGTTGGCAAAGCCGCTTGAACACCAATGCTCGCTCGCGATTATGTCGCCGGGCTTAGGCTGGAATTCATCGCGTATCTGGCCACCCCACGTGCCGTCCTCGAAGGCTTTGGATTTCCAACCTAGTCTCTGAATAGGCGCAATGTATTTCCACGTCTCGTAGTCGCCCGGTCGATAACGATGGTGCAGCGCATAGAAGACGCGCAAGCCTGCTTTCCGCGCGACAGTCAAAACTTCCAGCATGTTATGGACACAGCGATTGGCTTCCGCGACGCCTTTGATGCGGTCCTATATTTTGCCTCCTTCGGAGATAAAAGCGTTGTATGGGTCGATGACCAGGAGCGCCGTAATTTCCTTTTCGTAGGTCAGGCTCATATGCTCGCCGCTAAGGTGCGTAGTGAGTAGACGAAGTCGTTATCCTTGGCAGGTAGATGACAGGCGAAGCAGTATTGGGCCATTCCGGGCCGGAGCACTAGCCATACGTGAGGTCGGTGCTCTGTCCGACCTCGATGATATAGCCGTCAGGATCGCGGATGTAGCAGCGAGTCTCGCCGTATTTGGGTATCGGCTTCGTGATGAACTCTGCTCCTCGACTTTTCCATAACTCATAGCACGCTTGAATATCTGCAACGCGGATATTCATAAAGCTGTTGATGTGATTCGGGTCCGGAACGCTGAGCGTCACCTTCGGCTTATCCGGCGTCGGCCCGCCCCCAACGTTCAGAATCATCCAGATATTCGCAAGCTGAAGGTACGGAGGCGCGTTGCCGTCACCCATGGTCAGAATGCGAGCGCCGAAGACCTTCTCGTAGTAGCGAGCCGATCGCTCGAGGTCGGCGACGGTGAGAAAATATGCGACGCAGAATCCTTCCCGCGGAGGCATCTCGTAGCTCTTCTGTTCGATTTGCACGCCGTTCATTGACGACTGCAATTCCGATCCAGTCATGAGCTTCATAAGGGCCTGCGCCGCGGAGGTCGAGGACGCGGGATTTTGTCCGGTAACGAGTCGGCCATCAACGATGGAAAACGGCTGCCAGTTCGCCACTTTTTCAAAGACCGCACCGAGCCGTAGAAGTTCATCCTCTACCAGGAACGGCACAACCTTCGTGAGCTTCGCATCTTCCTCCTCGCCATTGGTAAAGCCGGTTACGTGCTTTCCCTTTACCAGAGGTTCGCCTTTGTAGGTGACATGGCGGAGCACACCAGGCGAGTGGCAGACCAGCGCGATTGGCTTGCCCGAGTTGTAAAACGATTCGAGCAGAGCAATGGAAACCGGGTCTTCAGCCAGATCCCACATTGGACCATGCCCACCCGGATAGAACACGGTATCGAAATCTTCTGATTTCACGCTCGAAAGCTTGACTGTGTTAGCGAGAGCTTCCTGTGCCGCCTTATCTTTCTTATAGCGCGCCATGGGCGGCGTTTGATTCTCCGGCAGATCGCTTTTTGGATCTAGCGGTGGCAGCCCGCCTTTCGGAGACGCGAGTGTTAGTTCGACTCCGGCATCTCTGAAAACGAAGTAGGGCGCTGCAAACTCTTCCAGCCAGAAACCAGTCTTGCGGCCAGTGTTGCCGAGTCGATCGTGCGAAGTTAGTACCATCAGTATCTTCATGTTGTTTCCTTCTGTTTCGTTGGTCGTGGATTAGTTGACAAAATATCCCGAGACGTTGCTATTTCATGAATTCTCGGACGAACCCCGCGATTTCGTCTGCTTTAGTGTCCAATGCGAAATGACCAGCGTCGAGGACATGGACCTCCGCTTTCGGCACGTCCTTGCGGTAGCGCTCCGGCTCGCCGAGATCGAACGAGAGATCGTGTTTGCCCCAGATGATGAGAAGCTTTGGCTGCGTCTTTTGCATCCAGGCTTGCCACTTCGGATAGGCATCGACGTTCGTCCGGTAATCGTAGAAGAGGTCGCTCTGAATCTGTGCCTGTCCGGGTTGGTTGAGAAAACAAAATTCGTCGCTCCACAAATCAGGATCGTACTGTTCGACATTCGCATCGTCGCCGAGATGGCGCGTCTTTGTCGTCTGCAATGAAAGTAGATTCGTGCGAAGCGCAGTCTCGTTAGGCGCACGATCCTTCCAAAACTCGCGGCGCGTTTTCCAGTTCGCACCGAGACCTTCGTTGTGGGCGACTCCGTCTTGCACGATGAGCGCTTCCACGCGCTCCGGATGCGCCAGGGCCGTTCGAAAACCAACCGGCGCGCCGTAGTCCTGCATATAAAGCGTGTAATGCGAGAGCCCGAGCGCTTCCGTGAAATGATTCATGATCTCCGCGATGTGATCGAATGTGTAGGCGAACTTTTTCGGATCCGGCCAATCACTGTGACCGAAGCCCGGATAATCCGGGGCAATCAAATGATATCGATCGGAGAGGCGCGCCAAAAGCGGTTCAAACATCCGCGACGAAGAAGGAAGTCCGTGCAAAAGCAGAAGGGTGGGCGCGTCTTTCGGGCCTGCTTCTCTGTAAAAGATGGAGAGCCCATCTACCTGAATCGTGCGATAAAAAGTCGGGTGTTCCATGGTGGGTTCCTTTCCTTGAGCGAGCAATTGCAATGAGGCGAGCATCACCGCCACGATTTGGGCTGCGGCATTTCTTTGCATGCGGAGAATTTCCTAGTTCACTACTTCAAAAATAATTTCCAGCTCGACCGGGACGCCGAGTGGCAGACTTGCGACGCCGTAGACCGAGCGGCAAGGGTTCTTCTCTTTTCCAAAAATTTGCTGGAGCAAATCAGAAGCAGCATCAGCGACTTTTGGTTGATCGCGAACATCTCCCGAAGTGGCGACTGACACGCTGAGCCTGACGACGCGCGTGACTTTATCGAGCGATCCCAAATGTTTTCTCACGACCGTGAGGACATTCAGCGCAGCGAGGTGAGCCGCCTTGCGCCCCGCTTCCACATTGAGCTCCGCGCCGACGCGTCCTACGAATTTCGCCCCGCGGCCTTCGGTTGGAAGCATTCCAGTTAGAAACAGCAGATTGCCTGTTTGTACCGCTTCCACATACGTGCCGAACGGCTCCGGCGCCGGCGGCAACCTGATGCCGAGTTCCTTGAGCCGTTGCTCGGCGCTGGCCGGGCGTGAGTCTTGGGGCGTTACCATTTTCCAACGTGCGCACCACCATCCACGTGCAACACCTCTCCGGTAATCTGACGAGCTTCGGTCAGATAAACGACCGCGCTGGCAACATCCTCGATCGTTGCGATTGAAGCCATTGGGGTAAGCTTGGCCAATAACTCCGGCGCAATTTCCGCGTGCAGGGGGCTCCTGACGACTCCCGGCGCGACCGCATTGAACCGAATGTGCTCTTTCGCGTACTCAGAAGACAGGCTTTTCACGGCCGCGTTCAAGCCGCCTTTCGTCATCATCGCAACAGACGCGGGACTGCCCGCAATCGGGTTGTCGGCTAGCGCCGCAGTAATGCAGACGATGCTGCCTCCCGATTTCTGTGCCTGCATCTGTTTGACCGCCAGCTGCGCGATGTAAATGAAACCTTCCAGATTGGTGGATGCGAGCGCGCGAAAATCGTCTTTTGTGTACTCGGTAAAACGTTTCACCAAGTAAATGCCAGCGTTAGAGACCAAAGCATCGATGAAGCCGAACCTTTTGATCGCCAGCTCCGCAGTTTTCTGCGCCGTCTCGAATTGACCTATGTCCCCGTCGACCAAAGCGAGGCGCTCGGAAGCTGAAAGCTCTTTGGATTTGGTCGCATGGCGCGCCGTTCCGACAACGTTGTATCCCCGCTCCAGAAACGCGCGAACGATACCGGCCCCAATGCCTTGGGAAGCGCCGGTGACAATAACAGTCTTGTGCGGACTTTCGATTCTACGCTCCTTTCATTAGCGTTTTCGGTCGGTTTAGGATGGTTCGTACCGATCCACTGAAGCTCGGCGACTGCCGACCAACGCTACGAGTGCAATCGGCAAGTAAACGATCCGTCTCATACTTACTTTCGACTTAAGATGTGAGGTTTTTTCTTTTCCTTCCGAGGTTTTGCTTCTTTAGCGCAGCGACTTGAAAGCGGCGCGCAGGTCGTTCACGAAAAGCTCCGGCTGCTCCCACGCCGCGAAGTGGGTGCCTTTGTTGTGCGCGCTATAATAGATGAGTTTGGGATAAGCCTTCTCCGCCCAACTCTTAGGCGCCTGGTAGATCTCCTCGGCGAAAGCGCTCACCGCGACCGGGATCTTGATGCCTCGCACATCGAAGAAGCCGCCGGGCGGAAGATTATGCCGGGTGTCCCAGTAGAGCTGTGCTGAGGAAATCGCTGTGTTTGTAAACCAGTAGAGCGTGATGTTGTCGAGGATGTCGTCTCGCGTCAGCCCTTCCGGCTTGCCGTCGAAAGCGCGCGCGATCATCCGGTAGCTGCGAATGTCGTGGTCAAGGATCCAGGCTGCCAGGCCAACCGGAGAATCGACGATGCTGTACAACGTCTGCGGCCGGTTGTTCATCTCGATGGCATAGCCTAACCCGTTCTTATAGAAGTCATCGAGTTGATCCCACGCGTGTTTTTCATCAGGCGTGAGACCGGCGGGCGGCGGGCCACCCATGGCCATAGCCTTCGACACATCGGAAGGAACGGTGGCTGCCATGTTAGTATGAATGCCGAGCAATCCCGGAGGCTGTTGCAGGGCCATGACTTCCGAAATGGCGTTGCCCCAGTCGCCACCTTGAGCCACGTATTTGGTGTAGCCGAGGCGTTGCATCAGTGTCGCCCACGCTTTCGCAATGCTAACCGGATTCCACCCCGGCTTCGTCGGCTTGCCTGAATACCCATAACCCGGCAGCGATGGAATCACGACATCGAATGAGTCTTCCGCCTTTCCTCCGAACGCGGTCGGATCGGTCAGCGGGCCGATAATCTTCAGTTGTTCGATGATCGAGCCGGGCCAGCCGTGCGTGATAATTATCGGCAACGCGTTGGGATTTTTTGAGCGGACGTGGATGAAATGAATATCCAGCCCATCGATACTCGTCACGAAATGCGGCAGCGCTTTCAATTTCGCTTCGCACTTACGCCAGTCGTAGTCTTTCGCCCAATAGCTCGCGAGTTTCTGCATCGTCGCCAGCTGCACACCCTGCGAATCATCAGCGACCTTTTCTTTTTCCGGCCAGCGCGTCGCGGCAATGCGTCGCCGGAGATCATCAAGGTCTTTCTGAGCGACGGTCGGAATGGCGAAGGGCCGGATCGCAGTAGGGTCGGCTGATGAATCAGCCGATTTCGAATTGCCGCTCGCGATCAGCGACGTGAGGGCCGCCGCAAGAGTGACGAACATGGAAGTTGTTTTCATAGTCGGTGAACGTGGATCAGTCTTCACATCAATCCTTCGATCACGGTCAGCTTTTGAAGAACGCGATCAGATCAGCATTGATAATGTCGGCATGCGTCGTGATCATGCCGTGGGGTAAGTCTTTGTATGTCTTCAGCGTGCCGTTCTTGAGGAGCTTGGCTGAGAGTGGACCGGCGGCTTGATACGGCACGATCTGGTCGTCCTCGCTATGCATGACCAGAACCGGTATCGAAATCTTCTTCAGATCCTCCGTGAAGTCGCTTTGCGAGAACGCGACTATGCCGTCATAACCTGCCTTGGCGCCGCCCATCATGCCCTGACGCCACCAGTTCCAAATGAGAGGCTCGATTGTTTTCACCCCGGGACGGTTGAAGCCGTAGAACGGGCCGGCCGGCAAATCGTAATAGAACTTGGCGCGATTGGCGAAGAGCTGTGCTTGGAGATCGTCGAACACGGATTTGGGCAAGCCTAACGGATTAGCCGGAGTCTTCACCATTAGTGGCGGCACCGCGCTGATGATCGCCGCCTTCGCCACATTCTTGTCGCCATGACGACCGAGATAACGCACCACCTGGCCGCCACCGGTCGAATGGCCAACGTGAATCGCATCCTTCAAGTTGAGATGGTCGGTGACGGCCTTCAGATCATCGGCATAATGATCCATGTCGTGTCCGTCGCCAGTTTGAGTCGAGCGGCCATGTCCGCGTCGATCAGTCGCAATGACACGATAGCCTTTGCTCAGAAAAAAAAGCATCTGCGGATCCCAGTCATCCGCTGAGAGAGGCCAGCCATGACTGAACACAATCGGCTGCCCGCTGCCCCAATCTTTATAATAGATGTCGATGTTCTCTCCGTTTTCTTTTCCAGCTGTGACGTATGGCATATTGAGTTTCCTTTCGATTCGCCGGCCAGACGCGGTCAAGTAGAGCTTTTTGCGGAGACGCCTAACGTCCTTGGCGCTGAGAGAAACTGTCGAAACTTCGGTACAAAGTAAAGTTACGATTTTGTGACGGAAAGTCGGCCCCTCAACTCCTCAACTATCAACAATGTCAGTCCGGCTCGGACCTCAACTCCTCAACTTCTTTTCCTCCATGTAGCGATCAGCGGCGACTGCTGCTTCCCCGGGACTTTTGCCGTTTAGACGCGCGTGGAGATAGGGCGCGTACCAATCCCACCAGTCATGCTTGGGATGTGTCTTTTCGAACGCGCCGTGGTGCTGTTCCGTCTCGTGAAGAAGGTCTGCCAGCGTCGCGACGTCCATCGCCTTTGCTTGCGTTAACTTCCATTCGCGGCCCGGAAGTCGCGTTTTGATTTCCTGGACCAACCAGCCGTTTCCGTCCGGATCATCGAACGACGCGAACGAAAAGTACGAACGACCTTCAGGATCACGCCCGTTGACGCGCGGATTCTCACCGGTGTCGTTGAACGGGCCCGCGGCGAAACGAAAAACGTCACTCACTCTTGCGCCGCGTGAAATCAACTCATTGCGCGCGACGTTGATGTCGTTCACCGCGAGAGTCAGACTCCTCAACGCGCCCGGCTTCGGTGACGTGATTCCTTTGCCGAAGATGATCGATGCATCCGAGTTGTGCGGCGTCAGCTGCACCGCGCGGAAATCGCCCTTCGCGATATCGGCGTCGAGTCGCCAACCCAATTTTTCGTAGAACGCTTTCGCACGGTCGACATCGGACACGCCGATCACCACCACTTCGAGTTTGATGTCTACCGGTTCGCCAGTTGTCATTGCCATAACTCCTCCTTGAATTCAGCGTTTTCATTTTTCACTATTTCGTTCTCTGTTCGATCTGTTACAAGATCGATTCTTAATGAACTACGTTTTCGCGTTTGCTTTGGGCATCGGCTTCGCTGCGGGATTGCGAGCACTGACGCCGCCGGCGGTCGTGGCGTGGGCCGCTTATCTCGGCTGGTCGAATCTCAATAATTCCCCGCTCGCCTTCATGGGATCGATAATCACCGTCGTTATCTTTTCGCTGCTGGCGATCGTCGAGTTAATTGGCGATCTACGACCCTCAACGCCGAAACGAACGGCGCCGATGCCGCTCATCGCCCGTGTTCTCATGGGCGGCCTTTGCGGCGCCTGTCTTTGCGCGGCCAGTAATCAATCGCTCATCATCGGCGCGATTCTGGGCGCGCTCGGCGGAGTGATCGGAGCATTCGCCGGTTACGAAGTCCGAAGAAAATTGGTCTCCGCGTTAAACATTAAAGATATTTTCATCGCCCTGCTCGAAGACTTGGTCACGATCGGACTCGCCTGTTTCTTTGTTTCGCGCTGAGTCTAATTTCAGCATTTCCCTGGCACGCCGTAGCCTCGCGCGAAGGCGGCACATTTCAGCGTTTCAGTTTTTTTCGCTCCCTGGCGCTAGCTGGCCAAATTTGTTACGCTCCCTGGCGCTAGCCGCTCAATTTAGTTTACCCGCTGAGGATTGTCGCTCCGCGACGGAGTGCTACCCGATCTTGGCTGTCGCTTTGCGACGGGCCGCCAGCATTTCAGCGTATCCAGCGCGCCGTTTGCGGTGCATCCGGCTTGCCCGCCGCACAGTTCAACGGGTATCGTCGCCAACATGACCGCTTCCACCGTGGCCCAATATCTCGCCGCACTCCCCGCGGATCGCCGCGCCGCGCTCAGCGCCGTGCGCAAGGCGATCAATGAGAACCTGCCGGAGGGATATGAGGAGGGCATGCAGTTCGGGATGATCGGCTGGTACGTCCCGCTGTCCGTGTATCCGCCGGGCTATGGCGAGAATCCCAAAGTGCCGCTACCATTGGTTGCGCTCGCATCGCAGAAGTCGGGCATGGTGCTGCATTTCCTCTGCTTTTACGGTCATCCCACTCTCTCAACCTGGTTCGTTAGCGAATACAAGAAGAGCGGCAAGAAGCTCGACATGGGTAAAGGTTGCGTTCGCTTCAAAAAGTTGGACGATCTGGCTTTGGAAGTGGTCGGGCGTACCATCGCCCGCGTGCCCGTAAAGGAGCACATCAATAATTATCAGGCTGCCAGGGCGCGGGGAAAGAGCAGCGCCAAGAAGGGCGCCAGGAAGTCCGCGGTGAACAAGGCGAAACCAAAGAAGTGACCGCGTAAAGCTACGCCACGCGGCGTAGCGGCATTACCGACTGCGTTCAGCGAGAAGCCGGCGCATGAAAACGAATCGGCTCGAGGCGTTGAGCGACGGCGTCTTCGCCATCATCATCACAATTATGGTGCTGGAATTAAAAGTACCGCACGATCCCGATATCAACGCGCCGCGACCGCTGCGACCGATCTTTCTCACCTATTTACTCAGTTTCATTTATCTCGGGATCTATTGGAACAATCCGGACGCTCGTTAGGCCGCCGGCCGTCGCACGCGGGCCCAGTGGTGCCGGATGACGACAACCTGCGTGTAGACAATCCAACCCAGCATCAGCGTCGACAGCAGCGCAACCATGTTGAATACGAACAGTAACCGCGACTTTCGCTTGTCCAGCCGCGCCTGTAGCGCATCTACTTCCGCGCGCACCGACTGAACATTCGCCTGCACCTCGCCCAGTCGCGTGTCGATCCGCTTCGTGAGCCCGTTGAGCGCGGCAACGGTTTCGGGCGTGATGCCGGTCTTCTGCTCTCCCACGAGCGCTCGTAACGTGCTGCGCAATTGCGTCGCGTCCGCGGATATTTCTTCGAGCCGGTTGAAGGTTTCGTCCAACGCCGCCAGCCGCGGCGCGCGCTCGGCCATCCCTGGCAACGAGCTCACCAGGCTCACCGCGTTGCTCACGTTCCCCAACGCGTCCCGCACCGGAGCCAGCGCCTGCTGCATTCGCGCTATGCGCGGTGCCAGATTCGTTTCCAGGCGCTCGTTCAACGCGTTGAGCACGGGACTGTTCGCCGCCGCCTGTCCGCCGATGGTGGTGATCGTCTCAGCAGCCTGCTTCACTTCCGTCCGGCTCGTCGCGATGAGTTCGCCCACTCGCCCTACTCCGGCATCGATCACTCCGACGCCCATCTCGATAATACCAAATCCCTTCAGCGCGACGTCGCTCGCGTGGCGACTAACGAACCAAGCGCCGAAGATGCCGATCAGGCTCGCGCCAATGAACAGCACCGCGAGCGCAATGGCGGCAAAGCGAGCTGTCTTCTCGAAGATTCGCATCCTTCACTCCGGTGTTTTTCAGGTCAGCTCATTTTATGACCTAACGCCAACCAGCTCTCAAGCATCAACTCTCAGTGAGCGCAGCAATCCTTCGACGCGCCTTTCTGCCCGACCGGCTCGGTCTCGTGCTCGTCGCAGCGTTTCCACCATCTTCGTTGCGGCCTTTGGGCGCGCGATCGAGCCATTGATTACATGTCCCACAGGCTATCCGCTCCGCGCGAAGGACAGTATTTGCGTCGTTCGTTGAATAAACGAGCCTTTTCGGCAGCATGTCAGCCGCCTTGCCGCGCACAATTCAGAATTACATCAACGCGAGCAACGCACACGATGTGCCGTCAATTCTGGCCTGTTTTGCTGACGACGCGACGGTGCGCGACGAAAACACAACGCATCGCGGTAAGATCGACATCGAACGTTGGGCCACGGAAACAATCGAGAAATACAAATTTCAATTCAAAACGCTCAGCACTGAAGAACACGACCGCGAGATTGTTGTCCGCGTAGAAATTTCAGGGACTTTTCCCGGAAGCCCGATTTCTCTCGACTATCGCTTCGCCCTAACCAGCGACCAGATCGCGTCTTTGATTATCGATTCATGATCGATTGAGTAATTCGTCCTCACGCTACCTGGAATCTTGACTGCTTTAAGCAGTCAAGTCCGAAGCGCCTAGTAAGCGGGGTGGCTTTACCGTTCGGCGATGGCGACGTTCACGCGCAGCAGTCTTTTGAAGCGCCTTTGGATTTTGACTCGCCACTGTCTCATCGCGGCGCTTCCACCGGAGATCGCCATCCTCGTTGCGTCCTGTCTGGTCCGTGTCTCAGTCTTTCCGAACAGCATTGTTATTTACTGAGATAGCCAGTAAAAAGGGTGATGCCGACCGTGCCGACCGAAGAGCGCAAGCTCGCTGCCATCATGTTTACCGACATGGTGGGCTACAGCGCGCTCGCCCAACGCGACGACAAAGTTGCTCTAGAGCTATTGGAGGAACATCGCCGGTTGTTACGCGAAATTTTCCCGCGGTTTCACGGCACCGAAATAAAAACCATCGGAGACGCTTTCCTGGTCGAGTTCGGAAGCGCGTTGGAGGCGGCCCAGTGCGCCATCGAAATCCAGCGCACCCTGGCCAAACGAAATCACGACGTCACATCCGACCGGCGCATCGAACTTAAAATCGGTATTCACATCGGCGATGTGGTGCATCGCGACGGCGATGTTTATGGCGACGGTGTAAACATCGCTTCGCGCATCGAACAATTGGCCGGCGCGGGCGGGATTTGTGTCTCGATGGATGTCGAGCGGCAAATCCGCAACGCACTCGAGGCGCGATTTGAAAAGTTCGGTACAGCGGATTTGAAAAACATCAAGCTGCCGATGGATCTGTTCCGGATCGTCTTGCCATGGGAACAAAGACCAGAAGTCAAAAGTCAGAAGTCAGAGGCCAGACGAAATTCGTCGAATACGAAATGGGTTGGGATTGCTGCGTTTGCAGTGCTGGCGATTGGAATCGGCTGGTGGTGGATGCAGCGGGCGAATGTCAACCGTCAGCCGGTATCAACCGCACCGCTTGGCGCTCCGGCAAATGCGCCTGATCAGAAATCTGTCGCCGTCCTGCCATTCGTTAACTTGAGCGACGACAAAGGGAGCGAATATTTCTCCGACGGCGTTAGCGAAGAGCTACTCACTGTGCTGCAAAAAATTCCGGGGTTGCACGTGGCGGCGCGCACTTCCGCGTTTTCATTCAAAGGCAAAAATGCGACGGCCCAGGAGATCGGACAAAAACTCGGCGTGGCGTATCTGGTCGACGGAAGTGTGCGCAAATCCGGCGACGCGGTGCGGATCGCCGCCCGACTCGCCCGCGCGGATACGGGCGAGGAACTCTGGTCGGAGAATTATACCCGTGATCTGAAGGACGTGTTCGCGGTGCAAACCGAACTCGCGGAGACGATCGTGGCACAATTGCGCGGTCGATTCGGAGGCGACGCCGGATCAACCGCGAAAGAAAAAATCCAAGCCGAAGGTACAGGCGGCGGAAAAAGGCGGAACGAAAAACGTCGAGGCCCATCAATATTATCTCCAGGGCCGTTTTTTCGAAAATCGGCACTCCGACAAAAGTAACGCGCGAAGCTCTGGCTGCATACCAACATGCGGTGCAGCTGGACCCTGGTTTTGCTCTGGGGTGGGCCGGCGTCGCGTCAACGCATCTCTGGCTATCCGGATTCTCAACCCAGGGAGGACAAAAAGAGTTCGACGCGAATCTGGCCGCCGCGCGCGAGGCGATGGATCGAGCGCTGTCTATTGAGCCCGACTTGCCGGATGCATTGCTTGATCGCGCGTGGATCGAGACCAATTTCGATTTTAATTGGAGCGCGGCGACTCAGACCGTGAAGAAAGCAATGCTATTGGCTCCGGCCGATCCCAACATGGTCATCGCTGCGGGCAATCTCGAGATCGCACGCGGAAACACGGATCGAGCAATCGAACTCTTTCGCAAAGCAGTCGACCTGGACCCGGTCAATGCCCAAGCCCGGTCGTTTCTCGCCTTTAACCTGGCGGCGACGAAGCGATTCACAGAAGCGCAAGCCGAATTCCCGCGGGTAGTCGAGTTGAATTCGGCGGCGCCCTGGGCCCACGCTGGTCTCGGCTTATCGTATCTGCTGCAGAATAAATTCGAGGAAGCCGCGACTGAGGCGCAAGCTGACGCGGGTGATTGGTGCCGGCTCCTCATCGTGAGCTGCGCTCGTTGGGGGCAGAAGCGAGTAGAAGAATCCGACGCGGCGCTCGCCGAATTAATCAAAAATGATGCCGAAACAGCTGCGTATCAAATTGCCGAGGTTTACGCCTATCGCGGTGAGAAGGACCGGGCTTTCGAATGGTTGGAACGCGCGCGCCGGCAACGCGATCCAGGTCTGGCCGGTCTGCGCAAGGATCCGCTCCTCCCGAATCTCTACGACGACCCGCGCTGGAACGCGTTCCTCCACACCATGGGCCTGGCCGACGACCAATTGAAGACAAGCGCACTCTAAATTCGCCACAAACCGCTTACCGCCTGTTCCGTCGAAGGCTCTCCGTGGGACCGATTGCGATAAGCCCACCCGAGCGCTAACATGCATTCGTTTGGCGCAAACATTTTCATGGCTATTCGAATCCTCGCCACCGGCGGTACCTTCGATAAGGAATACAACGAGCGCACCGGCCAGCTCTATTTCAAGGATACGCACATTGCCGAGATGCTCCGCTTAGGAAGGTCGCAGGTGGAAGTAGCCATTCGCACGGTCATGATGACCGATAGCCTGGAGATGACCGACGCGGATCGAGCTCTCATCGTGCAAAACTGCCTGCAATCGGACGAGGATCGCATCGTGATCACTCACGGCACCGACACCATGACAGAAACCGCAGCCGCGATAGCCGGCGCTGTCTCCGGGAAAACAGTCGTGCTAACCGGAGCGATGATCCCCTATGCCTTCGGCAGTTCCGACGGCCTCTTCAATCTGGGCAGCGCGCTCTCGTTCGTGCAGGCGCTCCCCCCTGGAGTTTACATTGCCATACATGGCAAATATTTTCCGTGGGACCGCGTCCGGAAAAATCGCGAACGCGGCGAGTTTGAGGAAATTCCGTCTTAGACCTTCTTCGCCAACGGACGAAGTCGCCGTGACATCTGACATCCGACCTCCCTGGCCGCCGTAGCCTTGGCGAAGGAGGCTGACTTCTATCCTCTCGTCACGTCGTAGCCTCGCGAAGATGGAAGCCTTGCGCGAAGGCGGAACCGATCTAACCCTGATTCTTGCTGCTGCCTGCGTCACCCGCACGATCCGACACACGGGCCTGTCGATCCGCCTCGGTACTAATATGCTGTATCCGGCTGAGATAATTCGCCGGATGGCTTCACCGGTTTGCGGGTCGATCAGAATCGGATCGTCATGGACGCTCTGCTTGATTTCAAGCTCGCGCCTTGGCTTGGTGGGATCGGTGGTCTCGTAAATGTAAGTTGGCATCAAATCTTCCCGGGTTACCGGCCGTTATCGGGGTGAAGATGTGATCCAGTGATCCAATCGCCGAGGGTCAGCTGCCCCCGAACGTCCGGAGCCTGATTGTTGGCCGCAGCGCGGAATTTTCGAAAAAGTGCGCTGCGTTGTTTTGAGTCTTTGTGATGCGCGAAGAAAAGCGCGCTGTTCTGGGTGATGGTCGGTTCCATAATGAATTGCGGAAGATACGACCGCAACCGCCCATTACCTAATGGTATTAATACATTAACGGTGCCTCCGATACGACCTTCTCCGCGGCCGATTATTGGATGGAGAACTCCGGAAATTGCGCCCGCCATTTCGTTGCACTGGGTCACCGCCTCGCGTGGAGCTCCCGGGCAACCTTGGCTCAAATTTCGGCGGTAAATGCCGGCGTTCTCCCCTGCCCCGCTCGTCGCGTGGCGGCGCGGCCTGATTGTAATCGAAACCTTCCGCCTTTTTCTTTACGATCCCGCGACCGATGAAATGCTCGAGCGAACGCAGCGCGCCCTGATCTTCCGGCGTAATAAAACTGATCGCATCACCGATGGCATGCGCGCGTCCGGTGCGTCCAATGCGATGGACATAATCCTCTGAGTGCATCGGGAAATCGTAGTTCACCACATGCGAGATCCCATCCACGTCGATGCCGCGCGCGGCAATGTCGGTGGCGACGAGAACACGAACGGCGCCCGACTTAAAATCCTTCAACGCGCGGAGCCGCTGGTTCTGCGAGCGATTGGAATGAATCGTGCCCGTCTTAATTCCGCTGCTTTCGAGACGGCGCGCGATCTTGTCGGCGCCGCGCTTGGTCCGCGCGAAAACGAGGACCGTGTCGAATTTTGGATTGCCCAACAAGTGCAGCAGCAGCGCGGACTTCAAATGCGGGCTAACTTCGTAAGCAAACTGCGTGACCGTGACGGCCGGGTTCGCCCGCCGGCCAATCTCCACAATTTTGGGTGAATGTTGGAACTGATGGGTCAACTGCTCGATTTCACTCGAGAGCGATGCGGAGAACATGAGCGTCTGGCGTTTTTGCGGCAACGCTTTCACGATCCTGCGAATCGGCGGAAGAAAACCCATGTCGAGCATTCGATCGGCCTCGTCGAGCACGAGAAACTCAACGCCCGAAAGGTTGGCTACCCGCTGATCCATCAGATCGATCAACCGACCCGGCGTAGCTACAACCAAATCGACACCGGAACGCAAGGCCTCGATCTGCGGACGTTCGCTCACGCCGCCGAAAATCGTGGCCACGCGCAGCGGGACATGTTTCGCGTAAGCGAGTGAATTTTCCTCGATCTGCACGACCAGCTCACGAGTCGGCGCAACCACGAGCGCGCGCGGTCTCGCGATCGCCCGTCCGGCTCGGATCGATTCCACGAGCTTCATTAGAATCGGCAGAACGAAGGCGGCCGTCTTTCCTGTGCCCGTCTGCGCGATGCCGATCACGTCGTGTCCCGCGAGAATGAGCGGGATCGCCGCGATCTGAATCGGGGTCGGCTCGGTGTAGCCGGCGTCATCGACGGCCTTTAACATTTCGGGGGAGAGATTGAGCGCGCGGAATGGCATGATACGATAACTGTCGCCCGTTAAGCGCCTTCGCGCATCTACTCTTCCTTTAAATCTTACATTCAACTCGCATCGTTATTCGTTTGCCACGCCAGCCGCGTTTTGCCCACAACTCCGTAAAGGAGCGTGGCTCCCACGGAGCTCCTCGCTCGCGAAAGCATTCGGAGTTACGCTCTCAACTATCAACTTCTTAAGTTCGCACTTGTCACTTCCGCTTTCCGCTTTGCCCTGTCACTTGTCACATGCCACTGGTCACTTCTTAAATGGATTCCTCCGGACAGAGCGGCGTGCTGGTCTTGCTCGGTGTGTTGTTCACGCTCATTCTTGCCGGTCTCGACAACACGATCGTCAGCACGGTGATGCCGGTGGCGTTGCCTGAGCTTGGCGGTGCGCACTTGTACGCGTGGACATTTGCGGCTTACATGCTCGCCGCTGCGGTATCGATGCCGATCTGGGGACCGGGGTCGGATCGATGGGGACGCCGGCGCACGTATCTCGTCGGCATTGTCGTGTTCACGGTCGGGAGCGGACTCTGCGCCCTCGCGCGCACGATGATGGAGTTCATCGGCGCTCGCGCCATCCAGGGCATCGGAGCGGGAGCCGTAGCGACTCTTCCGTTTGTTCTGCTCGGAGTTGTTTATCCGCCTAACAAACGCGGCCGGGCACTGGGCGCGGCCAGCAGCGCGTGGGCAATCGCGAGTGTCGCCGGACCACTCCTTGGGACGCTAATCGTGACGCACGTTTCATGGCGCTGGGCTTTCCTGATCAACGTGCCGATTGCCATCGTGGCTGGGTTCCTCGTGATCGCCGGAATGCGCGAGAGCATTGGACAAAGCGTCGGCCGATTCGATTTTGCCGGCGCGCTTCTCGCCGGCGCCGGCGGCAGTTGCCTGATGTGGGCGTTTGTCGATCTCGGTGAGAAACAAATCGGACTGATGCAGGCCGCGCTCGTTGGCGGTGGAATCATTGTGCTGGCCATCTTTGTCTGGCATGAGGGACGAACGCCGCATCCCATTCTGCCGTTGACTTTCTTTCATCATGCCGGCTACGCATCATCGATTTCTTCGTCATTCCTCGCCTTTTTCAGCGGCTTCGGCCTGAGCGCTTATCTGCCGCTCGCAACCAACGCCGCTTTTCATGACAATCGCGCGTTCGTAGGCGTGGTGGTTGGCGCGTTCACCATTGGATGGAGCACGTTCGCCTTCGGCGCGGGACGATTGGTCCATCGAATCGGCGAACGACTTCCGAGTGTGATTGGAATTGTTGTGCATATTCTGGGACTTCTCTTTTTCATGGTCGCATTCGAACACGGACTCGGCTGGGTCGTCGCTGCGGCGCTCATCGCCGGCGCCGGAATGGGACTGCTCTCGCCCGCGCTCACTGTCGTGGTGCAGAATAGCGTCCCGGTTGTCCGCATGGGGAGCGCGACCACCAGCCAGCAATTCATCCGGCAGATCGGTGCCGCGCTTGGCGTCAGCGCGTTTGTCCTGGCCGCAACCGTAGGCGGATTTCGGTTAGGCTTGCTCTTGATGATTGCCGTGAGCGCCGGAACATTTGCGTGTGTGCTCGCGCTGCCCGCGCACAGTCTCCACGATGCACACCAAATCGATGCTTTAGAATAGTCATTCTCCGAACTGCGAAATTCTTGCAAGCAAGGAAAGTCGCGAGCGGATCGAGTCACTCGTCACTTGTCACTTGTCACTTGTCACAGGCCCCTTCTTCAATGTAAGGACGTTGCGTGCTTTATCCGATTCCAACGAGTGAGACCGGCATTCTAGGCACGTTTGCCGCCACCTTGTTTGCGCTCCTCAATCCATTCGGAATGCTTCCTGTCTTCATTGGTTATACCGCTGGCAGAAGCACCAGCGTCCAACGTTGGCTGGCACTTTTCATCTCAATCACGGTGCTGGGATTGATGCTCCTGTTTCTTTTTGCCGGCACCGCGTTGCTCCACTTCTTTGGGATCACCATCGACGCTTTTCGTGTCGCCGGTGGAATTCTTCTATTGTTGATTGGAATCCGCACCGTCGCCCGCGACCCGACGACCAAGGCGCAAGACCTCGTAGTCGCAACGGAAGTCGGCGCGCTGTGCGAAGCCGAGTCGGCTTATGGCCAGATCGTTGTTCCGTTCGCCATGCCTCTTCTGGTCGGACCGGGCGTCATCGCGAACTTGATCCTTTACGCTGGCGAAGCCTGGGAAAGAAAAAGCGCAAAACTGGCTTCGGGCCTGGTGGCGGTGACCGTAGGTGTTTCCTTGTTCACGCTGGTGATTCTGCTTTCGGCTGAATTCTTGAGAAGACTGTTGGGCGATGTTGGTCTGAGCATCGCCACGCGCATTCTCGGCCTGCTTGTCGCCTCGATCGGCGTCCAATTCGTGATCGCCGGCCTAACGAATGTGATAGTCAATTCAATCGTGCCCGCTGTGTTACCACAGCTTCACGGACAGTAGCGTGAGCGCAGCCGGCAGATCGGTGCCGCGCTCGGCGTCAGCTCGTTTGTCCTGGCCGCGACCGTAGGCGGATTTCGCTTAGGCTTGCTCTTGATGATTGCCGTGAGCGCCGGCAGTTCCGTCGCGACGCGACACAGTAATCGCGGGTACACACTTTCGAACGTCTAGCGCCAGGGAGCGTAACATTCGCCTGCGTGCTGGCACTCCCCGCGCGCAGCCTCCACGCACGACAAACGAATGAATGACCTCGTTTCCAGCCCAGCGCAGGTCGCTTAATCCTTGAACATCGACATTCGACCCGGCAACCTTGATATACGTGAATCACGTATATCGGCGCCTGCGCGGATGTTTCCGGCGTCGGCGGCCGGCCATCTGATTAATCGGCCGGCCAATGGTCGCCTCCAAGGCAATCAATCCGAGGTGCGTCGGCGCCGCGCGGCCTTGTTCCCACTCCTGGAGGGTGCGCTTCGACAACCTCAGTTTAATGGCGGCCTCGCTCTGCGAAAGATTGTGCGCCTCCCGCCATTGGTACATTCGCTCACTTAAACTTTCCGGATCTCGCTGGCCGCGCCGATTGTTGGTTTTACGTTTTCGACAGCTCATTCCAGTCAGCGGTTTGTATTACGCTCACTTGGGTTGAACTGATATACGTGATTCACGTATATCGAGGCAAGACCTTCTTCGTTTTCCCCCGCGCTCACTGTCGTGGTCCAGAATAGCGTCCCGGTTGCCCGCATGGGGAGCGCGACCACCTGCCAGCAATTCATCCGGCAAATCGGTGCCGCGCTCGGCGTCAGCGCGTTTGTCCTGGCCGCGACCGTAGGCGGATTTCGCTTAGGCTTGCTCTTGATGATTGCCGTGAGCGCCGGCAGTTCCGTCGCGACGCGACACATTAATCGCGGGGTACACACTTTCGAACGTCTAGCGCCAGGGAGCGTAACATTTGCCTGCGTGCTCGCGCTGCCCGCGCACAGTCTCCACGATGCGCACCAAACCGAGACTAACCACGAATGAACACGAATAGACACGAACCTCTGGGGAGCGCAGGCGCCTCGCCTGCACTGTTCGGCGCCCTCGCCGAATAGATTCCCTTCCGGGGAGGACGCTTAGCCTGCCCGCCGTGTGTGGGTCTCGACTGTTGGCGAAGGTGTTCCATTTGTGACCCATCGTTCGCCTAAGTACAAACTTATTTCCCTCGTTCCCAAGTTGTGCTTGGGAACGCGCATGTCCCGGAAGCTGAGCTTCGCTTCCTTCGTTACCTTCTGTTTTCTTGTCGATTCGACGAGACATTTTATTTTGGCCAGGCCGCACGCAGCTTCGCAGCTATCTCGTTATACTCCGCCTCCGGCAGCTTTCTCCTTGGCGCGGGAGTTCCAGGCGCTTTTCCTCCAAAAGACGGTATGACGTGAAAATGGGCATGGTAAACGGTTTGGCTGCTGCTGAGCCCGTTATTTTGTTGAACTCGAAAACCAGTTGCCCCCAGCCCCTTTTTCTGCGCGATCGCCGCTTTTTGCACGGTCGCCAGCAGGTGACACATCTCATCCGGCTTAAGGTCCAGGAGATTTCGCGCGCCCAGCCGTTTCGGGACCACCAGCACGTGGCCCGGCACGACCACCTCTTCCTCCGGCAGCGGCATGAAGACCAGCACACGATCGTCCTCGAATATCTTGGACGCGGCCGACTCCGCGCTCTTATCCTGGATCAATTGCGCAATACCATTTGTCGGATCGTATTTGCCTTCCAGCCCGGTATCGGTGCCGGCCGGGGGAAGCTCGCTCGCGGGAATTTGTTGCGCGGAGACCGGGGCGGCCTGCACGAATAGTAGCGCACTTAGCCCGAAAAACATGCCCATGCTTCTCACGGGATTAAATTTTAGATTCATAACTCCAGTATGCTCCGGTCATTAGAATGATCAAGCACTCGGGCTAATCCTGCGAGCTAACGGTTAGCGGCACCAGGCGAGACACGTTGCTTTTCGATCAGGACAAGTGCTATGCCACCAAGAACCGCGAGTGAAGCAAGGACATAACGCAAACTAATCCGTTCGCCTAACAAGATGATGCCGCCAGCTGCGGCCAAAACCGGCACGCTCAGTTGGACGGTGGCGGCGCTGGCGGCTTTCAAGCCCGGGAGAGCTCGATACCAAATCACATAGCCGAGGCCAGAGGTGATCGCTCCGGAGAGAGTGGCGTAGAACATGCCTAACGAGTCTAGCTTTATCCATGGCCAACCGGCGGCCACGAGCACAACGGCAAAGGGAACGGCTCGGAGAAAGTTACCCGCGGTCGCGCCCACCGGATGCTTTTCTCCTCGGCCGCGCAAGGAATAGGTTCCCCAGGCTATCCCCGCAATCAGCATCATCATCGAATCGAACAAAGGCGGCGCGGAGAGACCCGGCAAGAGAAGCACGGTCAGGCCGGTGATGGCAATCATCAGACCCATCCCTTGCATGGCGTCAAAGCGTTCGCCCTTATGCAAACCCCAAGAAATCATGGTCGCCTGAACCGCGCCAAAGAGCAGCAACGCTCCAGTACCGGCGGAGAGCTGGAGATAGGCAAAGGAAAAAGCGGCCGCGTAAGCGAAGAGGGCGAAAGCGGAGAGCCAGTTTCCGCGGCTCTTTTCCCGTCGCATCTGCATGACAAACCAGAGTGCAATCGCGCCCGAAACAATGCGAACCAGAGTAAAGCTCGCGGGATCGATGTTGGTCTCCCTGAGAGCGAGGCGACAAAGGATGGAGTTACTGGCAAAGGCGATCATCGCCAGCGCTGTCAGACTAAGAGTTCGGGCTGTTGTCACCTGGTACAGGCTTTTTACGCGATAAGCCGCGAGGAGGCGAAGCGATTTACGCGGCCCTCATTTCGTCAACCGCGTGGAGCGAAGCGATGTACGCGGTTCGGGTTGTCGTCACCTGGCACAAGCAGAGCATCAGTTTTTCAGCTTTTTCCCTGTTCGTCCGCGGTGAAAAAGGCGAAACCAAAGAAGTCAGGTAGTAGCAGCGCGGCGAAGTGTCGATAGTAAGCTCAGACCCCTGTTTTCAGACCCGCGAGTTAAACCGATTGACTTGACGACTAACGTGGACTATCAGGGCATAACGCCCAGCAAGCGAGCATCCGGTTTCTCAACCGGTTCGGCGACAACAGCCAGTTGTCTGCTGCGGTCTAAAACAATGAGCATGGTCCGCTCAAACACACGGGGTATTCCTCGTGATTAGAAATGAAAAATTGATGAGAACAAAAACAATTGGTTTGGGCGTGCTGCTTTCCGTCGCGGCCGCCGCAATGTGTTTCGCGAGCAACCCAACGTTGGGCACGTGGAAACTGAACGAAAACAAATCCACTTTCGGCGATGGCGCCGGTAAAACCACGCTGGTGGTGTGGGAGAAAGCTGGCGACCAGCAGAAATGCACGGTCGACGGAACTGACGCTGACGGTAAGAAAACTCACAGCGTGTGGACCGGGAAAATGGACGGCAAATTCTATGCGATCACCGGCGATCCACAGGCCGATCAACGCTCATTCAAGAAGAGTGATGAAAACACCATCGCGATGGTGAGTCAGAAGGATGGCAAGACTGTTGGTGACGGCACGATCGTCGTGGCCGCCGATCGAAAGACCCGAACGGTTACAAGCACGATGACCAACGCCAAGGGCGAGAAAGTCACGAGTAAGTTAGCTTACGACAAGTCGTAGCCTGTAATTCGGAGAAGACGCCTGCGCATTTTCTGCCGACGATAAATTGAATTAACAGCGGCCGAACGTGAAGACGTTCGGCCGTTTTTCTTAACAACGCCGCTTCGAGCACCGAAAGAATCTGATCGGGACTTGGCGCTTGCCGTTTCGACAGGCTCAAGGCCCAGAGCTTTCGTCGAGGGGGGATTTGGAACTTCCAGCGAAGAGGCTATTCTCGCCAGCCATGCAACGCGAACATCACAGTTGGTATTCACACCGTCTCAGCCGCGACATGGGCGTCAACGTTTACGGACATTACGGCATGCCCATTCTCGCCTTCCCCACCAGCATGGGCGACGAGCATGAACAGGAAGGCCAGCTCATCGTGTCCAACGTTGTTGACGTTTCCTGCGACGCAACTGATCCCTTTGGCCTACGCGAGTAGCTCTTCGAGTTCTTCGGTAGTTAGGCCGGTCATGAGCGGTTCCTCGCTGTCGATGGCGGCGTCGATCGCCGCGCGTTTTTTCTCCTGCAGCTTTAGAATTTTTTCTTCGACGGTGTCGCAGGTGATCAGCTTGTAGGCGGTGACGACACGGGTTTGCCCGATGCGATGGGCGCGGTCGGTAGCTTGCGCCTCGACTGCTGGATTCCACCACGGATCGAAATGAATAACGGTGTCGGCGGCGGAAAGATTCAGGCCAACGCCGCCGGCTTTCAGACTGATCAGGAAGACCGGAATCGCAGGATCGCTTTGGAAACGATCCACGATTTCCTGACGCTGCTTGGTCGAGCCGTCAAGATAGCAAAATGGAATCTCGAGCTTCTCCAGGCGTTCCCGCATGAGGTGCAGCATCGAAACGAACTGGCTGAAGACGAGAACGCGGTGTTCGCCGTCGATCGCTTCCTCGAGGAGTTCGTCGAGCAGGTCCAGCTTTGCCGAAGCCTCTTCCTTATCGATACCAACGAGCCGCAGATCGCAGCAGACCTGGCGCAAACGGAGCAGACCAGTAAGCATCTTCATTCGTTGTGCACCGGCGTTCACATTCTTGCCGGAACTGCCGAGACCCTGCTGGATCTCGCGCAGTAGCGCGTCATATGCGGCGCGTTGATGGCTCGTTAGGCTACAAGGCACGACCTGTTCGATTTTTTCGGGCAGATCTTTCGCGACGTCGTGTTTCCGCCGGCGAAGCAGGAACGGCTGGAGCCGGCGCGAGAGCCGGCGTTGCACATCCGGCGCGGAGCCACGCGCGATCGGCAGTTCGTAGCGCTCGCGGAAGTCGTTGCGATTTCCGAGATAACCGGGCAGCGCGAAGTTCATGATCGACCAGAGGTCGCGCACCGAATTTTCCATAGGGGTACCGGTCAGCACGAAGCGATGCTTGGCGCGGAGGGCGAACGCGGCCTGCGCGTTTTGCGTCTCCGGATTTTTGATGTGCTGCGCTTCGTCGAGCACGGCGGTTGAGAAGTTGATTTCGCGCAATGTGTCGATGTCGCGTCGCAGCAGTGCGTAACTCGTGATGACCATGTCGACGCCCGCGATCGATTTGAAACGCGCGGCGCGATTGACGCCTTCGAGCAGGAGCGTCTTGAGTTCAGGAGTAAACTTCCGCGCTTCATTCTCCCAGTTTGTCACCAGCGATGTCGGGCAGACGACGAGTGCCGGGCCCAGGCCTTGATGTGCGCGTAGAAACGCGAGCGTCTGCACCGTTTTACCAAGACCCATCTCGTCGGCCAGGATGCCGCCGAGATTGTTCGCCGCGAGACGCGTGAGCCATTCGAAACCGACAAGTTGATACTCGCGCAATCTTTCCGCGAGCGTGCCGAGTTTCGTCTTCGCATCCGGAGGCACGTCACGGCCGGTGATGAATTTCTTCAGTGCTTCGCGACGATCGGCGACAGCGGAGCCAAGCTCGCGCGCAGTTTCTTCCACATACCCGGCGTGCGCGCGGTTGATGCGGTAAAGCCCGGGCTGCGTCTGCGCCGGATCGCAATCGCGAATGACCTGCTCGAAATCCTCCAGGCCCGCGGTGTCGATCACCGCAATGTGGCCATTCTTTAATCGCGTCTGCGATTGGCCGGATCGAAGCAGTTGCTGAATCTCGGCATTTGAAAACACTTCGCCACCGGGCGTCGTAAGCGAGTAACGCACCTCGAACCAATCCTGACCCGAGCCGACAATCTCGAGCTTCGGCGTGACACGCTCGATCTCGCCGCTCCACTTCTCGACCTGCGCGGTGAGTGTCACCTTCCAGTCGCGCTGCAGTCTCGGATAATCCGTTGCGAAGAATCGGACAACATTGGGCTGGCCGTGCAGCACGAAGCCGCCGGCGTCGGTTCGGGCGAAGCCAATTTGCTCGAGTCGCGCGATCGCTGCGTTCTCTGCGTCGAGATTCCGCATCAGCACTCGATCGGTATTTTGTGGATCGCGGAAGACGAATCGATCCTGTGCGTTGACCAACGCTTTGATCGGCGCGCGATCGCCATAGGTGCATATCAGCTCACCGGTGATGCCGTTGAGCGTGCCGGCCAGCCGCAACTCAAAGCCTGGCCGCGCCGTTGCGATCTCCGGTAGGCGAACGCCTTCGCCGGCGCGCACATCGAATGCGTCACGCAGTCGCGGCAGATCGAATGCGAGGAAATGTAACGCACGATCACCATCGAGGAGCAACGGCCGCTCGATCAGGTGGGTCGAACCGGCCGGCAACGCTTCGCCGCAGCGAACGAACTCGTTGTTTTGCAGCAGCCACGCATCGGTCGCGTTCCAAAGAAGTAGAGCATTCGGCGGAAAGTTGCATTTCACCGCAATGCCTTTATCGCCGCGCGACTCGACCAGAAGCTCGAGACGCAGCGCGGCCGAAGAGATCGTCGCCCGAGTCGCTTTGCCGAAAGTAACACGTGGATGATTCTGCAACACGGGAAGCAGCCGCAGGAATGCGTCGCGTGACAAGATGGCCATGCCGCCCTCGAAGATCGCCGGGACCGCGCGCAAGCCTTCGATCAGCACGAGATCGGCGCCGTTCACTGCAAATGTGTTCTGTCTTCGGGAGTGCGGAGACGAGCGTGCGGTTTCGAGAAACTTCCGCTTCAACGACGATCATGATCTGCCCTTTCTGCCATGCGCCCGCGAAGTTGGGCGGCAGGATCACGTGCAGTGTCGTTAGGCCGGCGTGCGCCGAATCAGCGGCGACGAACCGTGGATCCGCCGGAGCTTCGGGCACCGTCGGCTCGTTAGGCGCGGCGACCACAGCGGCCGGCGGATTCAGATAGCCCAGGCCTACCGCGACCGAGTGCGCACAAATTTTCCCCGCCGAGCGAGACTCCCAGCAACTGCAAAGATTCTCGACGTCGATCGCGCTTTTGATTCGCAGGCCGGAGCGATAATTCTTCGCGCCTTCGCGCACGTAGCCGCTCAGCAACGGCGGCTCGTATTTAGCCTCGGAGACGCGGCCACTCTTGAGCAGCTCGCGCGCAGGCTTCATCGCCTGCCAGCCCCCTGCATTGAGGAGGAGCTTCTCGGTAATCGGGATATCGCTCACGGGGAGCAACGTCGCGCATTCGGTGCGTTTGGAAAATTGGGGTCACTTACGCAGGTGCTTGGGAAGCAGTTGCTTCGGTCCGGAACTTCAATCGGCGCTAATGAAGCGCATCGCGCCTCGCGCTCTGTCGCAAGTTCATAGCTGATAGAACGGCAATCGCCTTTAGTTGATAGTTTCAGAAATCGAGTTGCCTTCGGCAGACGCTCAACTCCGTAAAGGAGCGTGGCTCCCACGGAGCTCCTCGCTCGCGAAAGCATTCGGAGTTACGCTCTCAACTACTTGTCACGCCGGAGCCTCGCGCAGAGGCGGATCACCCATCAACTCTGCTTTCGTCCCTCGTCACTGATCACCGGTCACGTCCCCTGCGGGCGCTATGAGCAGCATGCGCAGGAATTGGATGACCGCGGCCGTCAGGTGAGTGAAAATCGCGACGAAGAAAGCCCAGAAGCAATTCCACACGGCAAAGTTAATGACCTGGAGGACGACCCCCGTCATGGACATGACTCCAACAGCATAAAAGACAAAATTGCTCGTAATCTTCATTTCATTCAGCGGGAGACTCCGGCGGGGATTGCGCATGGAAACAAAAACAAGGATGTCGGTGACAAAGGCGAGGCCGCTGCACCAGCGCCAGATCGAAACCGGAACAGGTTCAACGCAGAGGAGCAGCATTCCGAAGAGCGCAAAAACGAGCGGCGCAGCCGAGTTCATCAGCAAGAGGGTGAGCCGCAAGCGATCAAGGGCTGACCAGTGGTGGATCGACTGCGGCCGGAAGACGAACACAATCCCGGCGAACCCAGCCAGCGTGACCGCGACCTGAGCCGCTACTCCGAGAGCTTCACTTGGTTGCATCTCGCCCGATTAAGCCGCAACACGGCGCAGAATCAAAGCGACAAATCTGTCCTGGGACTCCGAAATTCTTCGCGCGCAAGGAGGGTTCGCCCGCCGCGGCGGGTAAACCGAGCAGGCAGCAGCGCAAAGAAGCGCGCCAGGAAGTCCGCAGTGAAGGCGAAACCTAAGAAGTGACCGCGTAAAGCTACGCCACGCGGCCTAGCGGCCCTGGCGACTGCCTTCAGCGAAAAAGAAAAGGCTTCGCCAGAAGCACGGGCGCCCGCCAACATGGCCGAGCGTAACAACTCAGCCCTCCTACACCATTGTGTAAGTAATGATTGCGGCCACTTTTCCCGAGCCGTCCTCTTTCTCAGGAACTTCCAAAACGGCCTTGATCACATACGGCGGTTCTTTCCTTACCCACCAAGTCATGCGGCCGTAAAGTTTGGTCGGAGTCTCGACCACCCACGTTTCCGCTTTTTTTTCTGCACCCGCCTCGACCGTTTCGCGACCCTTAACCCGAACCGGCACCCAATCGATGGCCATCGTATTCGTATCGAGCGCCGGAATCGTTGAGGTGTAACCCTCCGCTAGCGGCAGAGTCGAAATTAACACTCCATACATGCCGCCATAAAAATCGAAGACCGGACGGTCGAGCTTTGCGATGTCCTCCTTAGGCTTCGAACCGGTTGAGTCGGTATGTCGATAGGTAACGTCCTGTTGACGAAATTCGACGTGACGAATATTTCCATTGTCACTGCGCGAGTAATCGAAGGAAAATGGGGCCATCGTTTTCGGATCGAAAATGCTGACGAACGTGAGTTGAATTCCTTTCTTATCGTACTTCGCAACCTGCGTTCGCTTCATTGCCGGCTTGCCTTCGTAATTGGTGACTTCGAGCGAATCGCTCCATGTGCCCGACTTTTCGCTCGGGCCACCGGGCTTTTGTTGGCTGATCGTCCACAAATTGGTGTACGGTCTAAGCTGCGATCCAGTCAGCTTCAAATCTCCCACTTCCACACTATTTGGCTGGCTGTTTGGCAACGACTCTTTGGATTGCCCCGAATCAGCAGAGCTTTCTGCTCGAATTGTTCCGCTAACGAGAAAACTTGTCAGAAAAAGTATGTGAACAGATTTCATAACGCTCCTCTGGTGTATTCGGTTTCCAATCTCTAACCCAAACGAGGAAGACGCAATGACTTCCAGACTACTGTTTCTGACCTCTGAACCGCTGTCCTCTGTTCTCCGGATTTTCAGCTTTCACTCGCCTGCCAAGCCGTAGCCTTGGCGAAGGCTGGTCACTCGGCTAGCGTCCAGCGAGGATGAGACATCTCTTTTTTGCTGCCACTCTCGCCGCCGCGCTCCCTTTCTCTGGCTTGCCAAGTCAATTCGAAAAGATTGCTTCCGCGGCGAAAGGGCGCGTCGGCGTCGCGGCCCAGCTCCTCGAGTCGGGCGAAACGGCGGACCTGCACGGCGACGAGCATTTCCCGATGCATAGCGTTTACAAGCTGCCGATCTCGATGGCGGTCTTGCAGCGCGTTGATCGCGGAGAGCTGAAGCTCGATCAGCAAGTGAAGGTCGAGCCGAGCGATTTCGTGCGAAAGGGAATGTATAGCCCGGTGCGCGATAAATATCCGGACGGTACCGAGCTGACCATCGCGGAACTTCTCCGCTACACCATTTCCGAGAGCGATGGCAGCACCAGCGATGCGCTCATGAAACTCATCGGCGGTCCGGGCAGTATCATGGCCTTCCTGAAGGAAATTCACGTGCCGGACATTCAGGTCGTTAACTACGAGAAGGAAATCGGCCGCGACTGGGAAACGCAGTATCGAAACTGGGCGACTCCCAAAGGCGCGCTCGCCCTCCTCGTGGCCTTGCAATCTCAGAGAAAACTCTCGCGGGAGAGCCAAGCACTGCTGCTGAAGTTGATGACCGAAGCCATCCCGGGCGCGAAACGCCTCAAAGGCGAATTGCCTGCTGGAACCGTAGTCGCACACAAGACCGGGACCGGCGGCACTCGCAACGGCATCACCTCTGCGACCAACGACATCGGCATTATCACGCTGCCCGATGGCCGACACCTGGCCGTGGCCGCATTCGTCTCCGATTCCGCCGCCAATGATGACACGCGGGATGCGATCATTGCCCGCCTGGCCAAAGCCGCCTGGGATCGCGCCCGTTAACTGCGCGCGCCGCGTAAACTACACAGACCGATGAACGCACGGGAACGGATGATACGGATCTACGACCGCACGATGATCGGCCGTAACCAGAAAGAGTATTACGGCGACAGCGGTTTCTACAATTTCGGGTATTGGGAGGCAACGACCTCTTCGCAACGCGAAGCGAGCGAAGCGCTGGTCGATCAATTACTCGACCGAATCCCGCGGAAAATCGGACGCATTCTCGATGTCGCCTGCGGTGTTGGCGGATCGACCAGACATTTGCAACACAGTTATCCGTCCGAGATGATCACTGCGATTAACATCTCGGAGCGTCAAATTGCGGAAGCGCGCAAGAGAGCCCCCGATTGCCACTTTCATTGCATGGACGCGACGCGCCTCGATTTTCCTAACGCTCACTTCGACGCGGTCATTTGTGTCGAGGCGGCTTTTCATTTTGAGACGCGCGACGCCTTTCTGCGTGAAGCGTTCCGCGTTCTCAAATCCGGTGGCTCGCTCGTACTCTCGGACATGATTTTCCGGCGATTCATCGAACCGATCGGACCGCCGCTTCAGGTTCCGCGAGAAAATCTTGTCCGCGATATCGCCACCTATCGAAAACGGCTGGGTGCGGCAGGTTTCGAGAAGATCGACGTGCAGGATGTAACGCCGGCGGTGATGGGCGGGTTCCGCCGGCACCTTGCGCGCTGGCCCGCCGTTGAGCGCCGAAACGGACACATGAAACTCTCCGAGAGCCTGGCCGCATCGCTCGTGTGCCGATTGGTCGCGAGTTCCTTCGGAAGCGCCATCAAATTCTATCTACTCGTGTCGGCGCAAAAGCCCGTGACTCTTCACTAAAGAGGCCCCACCCTACCCAATATCGACTCGCATGTTCGACGTCCGGGCTTGCTGTCGTTAGTCGTGAACCTTGGAAGCAAATGTCAAAAGTGGAGATTTGACCCCAATCTTCTTTTCCGGACTTTCGCCAGCCAAATATCAAATGTTTAGACGCGACCCCGTTCCCCCTCCTTGTCCCGAGAGGCTTCGGAATTCTTTTAACGGCATTCCCTCCGAAGAAGAAAACTTCGAGATCGGAGGATCAAGGCTGAAGACGTAATCCTTAATAGGGCCACGTAGTCTTGTCGGATCGACGTTCACGCAAAGCCCAGTGAAGGAGAATGGCGAATAGGGTTATTGCCAAAGGGCCGCGTAGCGTAGGAACAACTCAATTTCGTCGAAATCTTGGATGCTTAGGACATGGCGCTTTACGTCCTTTAGATACGACCTCGGCTCTCTTCACCAAGGTGGAACAAGGAGTCTTTCAGAGCTCTGCTCGACTAGGTAAGCAGCCGAATCGAAGAACATGTGCACCCAGACACCCTTGAGCGAGTACGTCGTCTCGACGTAATGCCAGCACCGATACACGCCATTACCTCTCTGCAAGTATCGAAGCGTCTGTTGAATCCGGCGGAAACCTGAATCATTTAATTTGAATTGGTCCAGTTGAGTCATAGTGAAAGACAATTCGTTGCGATCGACTTCTGGATACAAGACCGACAACAAACCTGCCGTGATTCGCACCAGTGATCGGTTAACTGGTGCTCTTTCAATCGTAACCTGAAACGCGTCTTCCACGCCCTGTGGCGTAATGAGCGCGATCTTCTTGAAGGATGCGGCCATCGCATCTACGGATCTGCGAAGGCGTCGTTTTTTTAATGTCGAACCAACCGCCTTCTCCTTCCAGATTCGCTTACCGAGCGCGTTATTATTGTGGTACCCGCTGACGGCCAACCTGAGATATTCATCGTCCTCGTGCGCCCGGTGATTACAGTCCCCACAGCATGGAACCGTTATTAGATCGGAGGGACGCGGTTCAGGAAAAAGGTTACGCGGCGGCACATGTTCGCGCGTCAACTTGCCTTCGGGCGTTTCTTTGCCGGTTTTCCCGCAGAGATAGCACCTCGCAGAAGTGGCTGCGTCATTTACGTTGACGACCTCGGCTTCTTTCCCGTCCGTCACTTTTGATTAAGCTGTCTCTTGAGAGCCTCGAGCACTCTTCCCGCCTCCTCGATGTTTTGTAGCAGGTTGGCATCGCCCCTGAGTCGATCGAGCGCTGTCCATGGGTGCCGCTTGATTGTGTCGACGAGCGCCGCGACCTCTTCCGACAGTCCTTGTCGCTTCTTGTGCGCGTCTAACGGAAGCTTTTCCAACGCCGTCTGAATTTCGCCACGCTCCGATAAAAACTCCTCCTTTGCGACAGGGTCGCGCAGAATCTTCCGCAGCTGCCGAATATCTTTGGAGTTCGTGATTTTTCGCTCGTTGATCTTTTTTATAATTGAGTCCAGAACGGTGGGCGTAACGAGCTTCTTGTTCAGGTTCTTAATCTCACGCGCCCACGTGATCGACGCTCCTGGCTCTCTTAAATCGCCGAGTTTTTCCGACAGCTCGTAGATTTCGACGAGCTTGTCTAGCGCGCTGACAGTGATACCAAGAATGTTGGCCGCGCTGGCGCGCCCCAGCAGATCGACAAGGCTGTAGGCAACCATTTCCTTTTCCTTGGCATCCCATTCTTTCCGCTGCCGATGGATATAAACCCAAACACGGATTCGCTCGTCGTCAGTAAGTGTGCGATCGGTGATTTCGGCTGGGATCGCTCGAAATTGATCCTTCTTCTGTGAATCGACCAGGACTTGAGAATTTGTCCAGCGCCGGTCCCCATCGATAATTCGAAACTTTCCCTCACGGTCTGGATGAGGTTCAACCAATAGCGGTTCGAATACTCCTTCGTTTGCCTCAATCTGGCGTTGAAGTTCTGGATCCTCTTTCGGTCCCATTCGGGGCTGACTTGTATTCGGCAGAATATCGTCGACGTCCAGAGTGGCCCGATAGGTACGCAGAATCGTCCTACCGAGTCGACGTTCTTGCCAATTTTTTTGGTCAATCGGCTGGTTCATGTGGACCTTCCTTCAACGATCGCGCTGATTTCGGTATCGATCGCCGATTGAGCCCGCTGCAGCTGACGAATCAGGCTTCCCCGCTTCTTCCAAGTGCGGTCATGCTGCTCCTTCTCACTCACATCGACTCCGAGAACTTCATCGGTCAAGCGCGTCACCTCGGCTGTCTTTTGCCGGTACGTCTCTGAACTGATGAATTGGTACAGCGCGTCCCTCTTCTCGGTGCGCCTTTGGTTTGTGAGTCCACCGATATGCGCCTTAATGATTTCGACCCGGAGAATCTGTACGAGTTCTCGTACTCGACCTGGTCTTGCGACGATCACGTCACACTCGATGCAAAGCTCCTTTTTCCCGATCGGAAATGCCGTCGTAGAGAGAATTGCATGGTCCGCATTTGCGGCGATCTGGTCCTCTTTCAGTTTTGACGCAAACGTCGTTTGCCACGCCTTTCGATTTTTGCTGTCAAACAGGATCATCCCTGCGACGACTCCCTTGTGCCGTACCTCGTGTTTGATATCTGCCCCACGCTCACCCTTTTGTATCCGAGTGATTCGGTCGTCAGTGAACGCATCACGAAGCATCTCGAATAGATCGATTTCCGCGTCGTCACCGAGTTCGTTGGCGGTCTTGTTTGCTAGTTGCCGTTGGAGATGCTCAATCGTCTTCTGTGCGGCCCCAAGCTTGCGCGCTTGCTCCGCGACGCGTGTAAGATCCTTTTTTTCGTAGTCCTTTGCCATCGTCTCGCGCACTTTTGTTTCCGCCTCGGCTATCATTTTTTTTGTCTGCTCTTGTGCTCGTTCTTGCGCTTTCTTCGCTTGCGCTACCGCGGCATCGCGCTCTTGGATGATCTTAAGCACGCGGGCGTCGGCCTGCGCCTTCGCTTTCTTTTGCGCCTCCGTCTGCACCGCTTCGACTTTGACGCGGTATTGCTCCTCAAGCTTTCGCTGCTGCTCTTGGAGACTTCGCCGCTGTTCTTCAAGTTTTCGCTGCTCTTGCTCGCGGATGCGCGACTGGATTTCGATGAATTGCTTCCGGTTGATCGGCGAATCGCAGAGCGGGCAACGCTCGACCGCAACTGCGGGGATCGTCGGCATTAATGTTTGTTCATTATAAGGAGTCATGGGGACCTTTTTAGTCCTTTTGAATCCCTACTGCAACACATTTCTTTCCGATAAAATCATCGCGCTCGGCCACGGCGATCCCCAAGCGAGTTTCCCGAACGTTCCCGGACCTGTCGTTTTCCAGTCATTGGCAATCCCGCTCAATGTCGTGTTCATCGAAATGCAGGCCGTCATTTTTTTGATTCTTTGCCCATTCCCGAATGTCTTCGCCGACATGTTCGATAAGAACGCCTTTGTCGGAATCAATCGTCATACTGAATTTACATTCATCGCTCGCAGAAGTCGCGAGCCGTTTTGCCCGGAATTGGGAATTGGGAATTGGGGTCAGGCATCAAATCTTGACAGGCGAGCGGACATCACGCGGGAACTTCGCGAACTTTGCCGTTCTTCCAGATAATCATCGGCAGACTGCGACGGCGGAGCCAGAATCAGCCACATGAGGCGAAGCCTTTTAAGCGGATATTGACCCAAAATGATCGTTCACCTTGTCGACGGCACCGCGTAAAAGCCTTCGCCTCACGCGGTCCCGGCGGTTTACCCTAAGGAGTTGTGATCGTCCATCTTATCGACGGCACTTACGAACTGTTTCGCCACCGCGTAAAAGGCTTCGCCTCACGCGGTCGCGTCATTTTATTCTGCGCGGACATTGTCCTAAAATGATCGTGCACCTCATTGACGGGACTTACGAACCGCGTAAAAGGCTGCGCCTCACCCGGCATTGCTCTTCCGTCACCGCGTAAAAGGCTTCGCCTCACGCGGTTTCGTCGGTTTACCCTGACGGGCTGTGATCGTCCATCTGATCGACGGTACCTACGAGCTGTTTCGCCACTTCTACGGCCTGCGTCGGTTTACCCACGTAAAAGGCTCCGCCTCACGTGGCGTCGACCGGCCTTACGGCGCAGTCGTCGGCGTGCTGCAGACCGTTCTCCAAATAATTGAAAACGAGAACGGCGCCACATACATCGGCGTCGCCACCGATCACGTGATCGAGTCGTTTCGCAATCGGCTTTGGGCGGACTACAAGACCGGCGCCGGCATCGAGCCCGCGCTTTTCTCGCAATTCCATCCGCTCGAGGAGGCGCTCGCGGCGATGGGCGTTGTCGTCTGGCCGATGATCGAGCTCGAAGCCGATGATGCGCTCGCTTCGGCCGCGCATCTCGCGGCGAAGGACAAAAAGGTCGAGAAGCGTCGCGATCTGGACGCCCGATAAGGATCTGGCGCAATGCGTGCGAGGGACGCGCGTGGTGCAGATCGATGGCCGGCGCAAAATCATTCGCGATGCGGCCGGGGTCCGCGAAAAGTTCGGCGTCAGCCCGCAGCTCATTCCGGACCTGCTCGCGCTCGTGGGCGACGCGGCCGACGGCTACCCCGGCATCCCTGGGATCGGCGCCAAGACCGCCGCCCAGCTTTTGAACCGGTACGGTAGGATCGAAAAGTTCCCGTCAAACGTTCTCGGCGAACAGCGCGATCTCGCACTGCTCTTCAAGAAACTCGCGACCCTGCGCACCGATGCGCCGCTCTTTAAGAAGGTCGAGACGCTGCGCTGGCGCGGTCCGACGCCGGCCTTCGCAGCCTGGGTCGAAACGGATGAAAGCGCCGCGGCTGATCGAAGCGTTGCGAAAAGGCTTCCGTCTTCGCTAAAGCTACGACGTGACGAGACGGCGGGGCGTGACCGCGTAACTCCGAATGCGTTCGCGAGCGAGGAGCTGCGCCACGCGGCAAGCAAGGCTGCGGGCCGCACATGATGAAGAAGGGAGGCGAAAATCGGGGTCAGTTCTTTTTCTTGCATTCGTTCTTTGCGATTTTGCGTCCGGAAAGGCAAATCTACGTCGCGCCTGCTCCCAACCGGCTCCCTTATGGTGAAATTGATTCAAGTGTCGTCCGCACATGACGACGAGTGACAAGTGACAAGTGCGGGGTCAAGCATCTGCATCCCAAAGACGTTTTCGGAAATAGTCTCGCCAGCTTTGCGGCAGCGCCGGCAGTTCGGTGGCGCGACGGAGCAGCTCCTGGTTTTGAGAATCCGTCGAGTAGAGATTCACAATGTCCGTGATCGTGACGCCGCCTGGCTGTCTCTCGATGAATTGGATTTCGTCGCCCTCCTCTACTTCTCCTTGGCGCAGCACCGCGAGATAGAACCCGGTGCGTTTGCTCTGCAAAAAACGTTTCACGATGTCGCGACGATCGAATCGGATCCCAAGCTTGTAACACGGCATCCGCGGCTGAGTGACCATGAACTCCGCGGAGCCAACACGAAGGCGATCGCCGACTCTTATCTGATCCTCCAGAATACCTTCCGCAGAGAAGTTCTCGCCGAAGGCCCCCAGGGGCAGCTCGGCCTCGGGTAACTCTGCGCGCCAATAAGAATAATGCTCGATCGGGTAAAGATAGACCGCTTTGTCGACTCCTCCGTGTACGGTGAGATCGGATTGCTGGTCGCCATCCAGATTCAGGGTCGAAACACGAACGCGACCTTGCACCGGGTTCTTCCAGATCGATGTCCGCACGGTTTTACCATTCACCTTAATCTCTCGCGGCAAGCCGACGTTCACAGAAATCAGTTTCATCGGTTAAGTGGTGCGTAGGTCGCTGTAACGGATGCGAAGCAATGGCCAGGCTTTCAAAGCGTCAGAACAGAGGCGGGGAATTGGGGTCAGGCATCAAATCTTGACAGGCGAGCGGACATCATGCCGGAACTTCGCCAACCTTACTGTCTTTCCAGATGATCATCGCAATCCCCGACGGCGAAGTTCGGCACGCTTTTTTCGAGTTGCGCGACGGTACGCACGAAGCGCGACACGGCGGATACACTCCAACCGAATTTCGGAAGTTCATGGCGAGGCCGGCTGACGGAGAGCGTCCTGGACGGGCGCGGGCAATTTGTCGGCGTTGCGCAGAAATTGGCTGACTTGCCAGATTTCGTCTTCGGTCAGTGTTCCTTCAAACGAGGGCATGGCGCTGAACCGAATTCCATTCTTCACCATCCAGTGCGTCGCGCCGACGGGATCGTCGGTCACGCCTTTGCCGGGGCGAAGTAACTGAGGCACGTGCGGGTACCACTTTTTCGCCATTGGCGATGCGGGTTGATCCAGCTTGCCATGACAACCGGCGCAGCTCTGCATATAAACCTTAGCTCCGGCGAGAAGATTGGTCTCGTCTGCTGGAAGCGGCGATTGATCCTCAGCACTTTTGCCGATGGAAGCCTCGATAGCCTTGCTGGCAATGGATTGTTCCAATGGTAACGGGCCGCCCTTCGTCCCCATGAAAAGTCCGCCGCGGGCCACAAAAAAATAACCGGCCAATATGAGCAGAGCCATCCCAACAAAAACGCCGAAGAGAAATTTGATCATGCCTTACTAAGGCGGAGGAACCGGGAAAAATGAAGAAAATTTCGCGCGATAATTACTAAAAACTTAAGGAATCGCGGATCGCGAGCCAGCTCTTTAAGGGCTTTGGCTTTCATTCGGCACTTTGTGTTAGCACGGGAATAACTATCGAAGCAACAATAGACGAAGCTCTTTCAAAGTTCGTTTCGGCAAGATGCCGAAACCAACACGCTAGAAGCGTGCGCTCCCCAGAGGTTGCGGCCGACACGGCCGCCGCTACAACAAAACGCCTCGACAGAGCGAGGCGGCTACAGGTCCGGGGTCGGAATGGGTCGGATTGGGGTCAGGCATCAAATCTTGACAGGCGAGCGGACATCACGCGGGAACTTCGCGAATTTTCCGGTTCCAAGTGCGGCCGACACGGCCGCCGCTACAGCTCTGGGACGCGACAGAGCGCATCCCTCCATCGTTTTTTAACTTTGTGGCCTTCGTGGCCTTCGTGTGAAACGATTTTGTCTTGGGCATTGGTATGATTCATTTCGATGAGGCACATCGCGCGGTTTATTATCCCGATGATCGGCGTTTTCGAATCTGGATCCGGTCGCTTTTCCTGGTCCTGCTGCTAATCGTCGCACTCTGTCCTTTGCTTGTGGCCTGGATGCAGAACGCGGTCTTCGGCCTTCCTTATATCGCGCCGCCGTTGGCTTCGCCGGAAGGCACTGCGAGCGGTCCGCATGGCTTTCCCTTCTGGATTCGTTGGAGCCATTTCTTCAATCTTTTTTTCCTGTTCATGCTCGTCCGCAGCGGTCTTTCCATTCTGATGGAACATCCGCGGCTCTATTTCAACGATCACTGCACCCCGGGCACGGAATGGATCCGTTTCACGCCCTTGCGAGTGCCGACGGACCGCATCTGGACCTCCAAGGAAGATGGGCGTTACATCTCGCCGATTGTCGCGACTCCAGGTTATCGTCACACCGTAGGCATCGCGCGCTCCTGGCATTTCATCACCGTTTACGGATTTGTTCTGACCGGCGTGTTTTTTGTGATTGGACTCTTCACGACCGAGCAATGGCGACGTCTCGTGCCGACCTCGCCCGATATCTTCGTGCAGGCGTGGAAGATTTTCGTCCACTACGCAAACCTTCACCTTCCGCCAGAACCGAATGGGTTCTACAGTTACAATCCCCTCCAGCAGCTTTCTTATTTCGCCACGATCTTCATCATGGCGCCGCTCTCCATCCTCACTGGCATGGCCATGTCGCCGGCGTTGGTGAATCGCTTCCCGATCTACGCCCGATTATTCGGTGGCCGCCAGGCGGCGCGGTCGATTCACTTCATGATGCTGATGGGATTCATCGGCTTTACCATCGTGCATGTGACGCTGGTCGGCCTAACGGGCTTTGCGCGGAACATGAACCACATCGTGCTGGGCATCGACGATCTGCGGCCGGCGGGAATGATAGTCGGATTCGTCGGGATCGCCCTCGTCGTGCTTTCCTGGATCGTCGCTCATTACGTCTCCTGGTATTTCCCGCGCAAACTGCAGCATGTCCAGAAGGCCGTCACGCAACCGGCGAAATTGATAACGCTCGACCAGCTTCTTCCAAATCAGCATTACGGCAAAGACCAGATCTCTCCGCGCCTTTGGCCTAACGGGAAAATGCCCGAACGTGACGACTGGAAGGATCTCGCCGCCGGTAATTTCAAGGATTACAAACTAAAGGTTTCCGGTCTGATTGAGAATCCGGTCGAACTTTCCCTCGCCGACCTCCGCGCGCTGGGCCAACAAGAGTTTATCACCATGCATCACTGCATCCAGGGTTGGACCGGCATCGCGCAATGGCGCGGGCTGCCGATGAAAAAGTTGATCGATTACGTGAAACCGAAGCCATCGGCGAAAGTGATCGCATTCTACTCGTTTGGTCCGTCCCTTTTCAGTCCCACCTATTACGAGACGCAGACGCTGGATAACGCGCTCAAGCCGGAGTGCCTGCTGGCGCTCGAGATGAACGGCGAGCCACTGCCCGCCATCCATGGTGCACCTTTGCGGCTGCGCGTGGAGAATCAGCTCGGCTACAAAATGGTTAAATGGATCGAACGCATCGAATTCGTCGAATCCGAGAAGCAGCTTGGTAAAGGCGAAGGTGGTTCGGACGAAGACGACGAATACTTCGATCTGCTGCCGAACATCTAATCGAGAGGGGAACGTCTGGCTGACACCGCGCCTCTAAGCGCATCCTCCATCCTTTCGACGGTCATAGACCGCCGCTACAAAAGAACGCCTCGACAGAGCGAGGCGGCTACAGGTCCGAGCCGGACTGGCATTTACGTCTTCGCGTAGATTTCAGCGCCGCTCTTCGCAAACTCCGTTGCCTTCCTTGTCGCGCCGGAGCCTTGGCGCAGGCGGATGTTCATGGCTTTGCGTAAAGCTCAGATCCGGCGCGTTGAAACTCCTCAGCTTTTTCGCGAAGTCCTTCTTCGATTGCGGTTTCTTCGTTGACTCCGTGTTCGGCTCAGCTCCGTATTCATGCTGCATCCGTCTTCGGCAAGGCTCGGCGGCAGGAAGGCTCAGCCTTCGAACGCTTCGTAAACTCGCGGGCTTTTTGTTCCATGCGGAATCGCACCGAAAGATGCCGAGGACCGCACATCTGAACAGAAAAGTGAGGCCGGCATACTTAGCGCCTTCGGCGGGAAGAGTTTCGTCGTGAAATTCGCGCGCGGTTTCGGGATCGAGCGCGAGATTGAATTGGTCTTCCCATCTGAATTCGAAGCGCGCTTTGCTGATGGCGTTGTCGCGGTATTGCGCGCCGGGATGGCCTTTGGCCAGATCGGCGGCGTGGGCGGCGATCTTGTAGGCGATGACGCCGTCTTTGACGTCTTTCTTGTTCGGCAGTCCTAGATGTTCTTTCGGCGTGACATAGCAAAGCATGGCGCAGCCGTACCAGCCGATCATGGCTGCGCCGATCGCGCTGGTGATGTGATCGTAGCCGGGCGCGATGTCGGTCGTGAGCGGGCCGAGGGTGTAGAACGGCGCTTCGTCGCACCACTCGAGTTGTTTCTCCATGTTCTCCTTGATCATGTGCATGGGGATGTGGCCGGGGCCTTCGTTCATCACTTGCACATGTTGTTTCCACGCGCGCTGGGTCAGCTCGCCTTGCGTGTAAAGCTCGGCAAATTGGGCTTCATCATTTGCGTCCGCAATATGAACCCGGCCTCAGGCCATCGCCGATGGAGAAGCTGACGTCGTAGGCGGCCATGATCTCGCAGATTTCGTCCCAATGAGTGTAGAGAAAACTTTCCTGATGATGCGCGAGACACCACTTGGCCATGATGCTCCCTCCCCGGGAAACAATCCCGGTCGCGCGTTTAACCGTTAAAGGGATGAAGCGTAAGAGGACGCCCGCATGGACTGTAAAATAATCGACCCCCTGCTCCGCCTGTTCGATGAGCGTGTCGCGATAAATTTCCCAGGTCAGTTCCTCGGCCCGGCCGCCGACTTTTTCGAGCGCCTGATAAATCGGCACGGTGCCGATCGGCACAGGCGAGTTGCGAATGATCCATTCCCGCGTGGCGTGAATGTTTTTTCCGGTGCTGAGGTCCATTACCGTATCGGCGCCCCATTTCGTGGCCCAACGCATTTTCTCGACTTCTTCCTCGATCGACGACGCCACGGCGCTGTTGCCGATGTTGGCGTTGATTTTTACCAGAAAATTGCGGCCGATGATCATCGGCTCGGATTCGGGGTGATTGATGTTCGCCGGAATGATCGCTCGCCCCCGCGCGACTTCGTTTCTAACAAACTCGGGTGTGATCTCGCACGGGATGTTTGCGCCGAAACTTTCGCCGGGATGCGCGAAGGAAAGCGCGTTCCGCGCGAATTCTTCTGTAGCGGCGCTCTGCGAGCGCCGATCTTCTCCATCCCGGCGGTCATAGACCGCCGCTACAGCTGACCTCTGCGCGCGTCCGAGATTCTCTCGGACGGCAATGAATTCCATTTCCGGCGTGATGATGCCACGCCGCGCGTAAGCGAGTTGCGTCACCGCGCCTGATTTGCGCGCGAAGCTGTTTGTTCTTCGCTGATCGCTGAAATCTGATCTCTGACCTCTCGCCGTTTCGTTCCGCAGCATGCTTCTCAGATAAATATCCGTTGTCCTGCGGACGAACGGCGCGCCCTTCGATCTCCGCTACGTCTCCACGCGCGAGAATCCAGTTCCTTCTCAAGGGCGGAAGCCCTTGCAACTGGGTCAAGCGTCACGGTCCGAGCCGGACTGGCACTATTATCGCCCCAGGGGCCGCTCGTGTCGTAAACGCGAACGGGTTCGTTCACTTCGATCTCGCCCGACATCGTTTTCGTTGGCGCCAGTGTGATTTCGCGGAACGGCACGCGAATATCGGGATGCAAAACGCCGGCAACATAGACGCGACGGCTGTTGGGCAGCGACGTAATCGTTGCCGGCGGGTTGATGGTTGAGAGTTGAGAGTTGAGAGTCGGCGCCGTTCTGATCCGTCTTCATCCGTGTAATCCGTGGTTCCAATTCACGTTCGTGTCGATTCGTGTCCATTCGTGCTTAAAAAACAAAGCCGTGCTGGAAAAGCACGGCTGGCCTCCCTGCGTCGGCATTACCCGCATCAGGTTCAAGGGGTCTCGCAGCCACTTTGCTAGCAAAGTGGCTGGACTCTCAGCCATCCGGCTCCCCCGCAATCTTTCACGCGAAGCTACGGCTCGCAGAGACGAAGTCAACGCGGGAAAGAAGAACAGAGGTCAGAGGTCAGAGGTCAGAGGTCAGTCTTCCCGTCTGCCATCTCCCGATCTCCGATCTTCGAGCCGGCTACCGCTCGGCTTTCATGTCGGAATGAAACACAGCCTTCCATTCACCGTTCTGCATCTTCCACACGGTGCCGCAGTTCAGTTCGGCGAAGAACCGTCCTGGTTTTCTACTTTGGCTTTGTAGGAAACAATCGCCACGTCATTGCTCACCATCATGACGTTGAAATTGCCGAGCGAGAACGATTTCATCGTCATCTTTGACATGCCATCGAGTCGTTGCTGGAAATTGTAGATCCCGTCCGGATAAACCGCGATGACATCAGTCGAGACGAGTTTCTTCACCTCGTTTGCGTTCTTGTTTTTGAAGGCGTTCCAGACCGCAGTTTCGCGGGCGACCAGCATCTCGCTTTCGGAGACGGCCATAGCGATCGAGGCCGTAGCCAATAACGCGGCAATTACGGACGCAAAACGTCTGTTCATTGATTGCAGGCGAGAACGGACGCTCGCAGAGGCGAAGTCAACGCGGGAAAGAAGAACAGAGGTCAGACGTCAGCGATCAGATGTCAGCCGAATTCCTATCTACGAGCTCCCATCTGCGATCTCCCGCCGGCTCCCCATCTCCGATCTTTCATCTGCGATCTTCCGCGGCTCCGACGGTCGCTATTCCTTCTTCTGCGCGTCGGACGCGGCTTCTTGTTTGATGTTGGTGTGGAAAATGGCGAGCCAATTGCCGTTCTCCATTTTCCAGACGCTGCCAGCGTTATAGGTGCCGGACATGTCTTTGCCGCCGAGCGTGCCCTCAACCTTCACGTGATAGGTCGTTACGATCACATCTTTCTCGTCGGAGAACATGTCGAAATCGCTGATCTCAAACGATTTCATGTCCCACTTCTGCATGCCGTCCAGTTCCCCCTGCATATTGGAGATGCTATCGGCGTAAACGCAGCGGATATCTTTATCGAGCAGTTTCTTGAAGGCATCGGCGTTCTTATCTTTGAACGCCTGCCAGGCCGCTTTTTCCTTGGCCTCCACCGCGGCCTTGTCTGGCGTTGCGGCGATGGAGACGGCCGTTGTCGCGAACAGAATCGTTAGGGCATAAGTAAAGTATTTTTTCATGGGTTTGGTCTTTCGTTGATTGATTGGTGACATCCAATCGGGATCGGACAAACGAGTCAAACGAAATCGAATGGCTACAGGCACGCCGCATCGAGCGCTGGTGGAGAGAAAATCAGGCCTGTCGATTTTTATTCGCCGCGAACAAAATGGGCAACGCCGCGAGCTGGGCCAGCGCGGAAAACAAAACCACCGCGAGGATCGACTTGTCATAGAGCAAACCCATGAGGGCGCTGCCGAGAAACCAGGCGATGCCGTACCCGGTGTCGAACAATCCAAACGCCGTGCTGCGTTTTTGCGCCGGGATGACGTGGGTCAGCATGGCCTGGAAGAGCGAGCCCTGGGCGCTCATTCCGATTCCCCAAAAGATCATGCCGAGCAGCGCGAAGATCGGCGATCCGAAAAACACAAACGGCGCGGCCGCGGCGGAAAGGATAAATGCACCAAGCGAGATGTTCCCACCGAAGCGGTCGAAGAGCCGGCCTAACGGAATCGACGCAAGGGCGCTGCTCGCCATCGCGGCCGCGTAATAAACCGGAATCATGTTTTGTGGAACCGTGTTTGCCTTGTGAAAATGGAACCCGATGAGGGCGAAATCGGCAAACCCACAGGCGATCAGCGCGCCCGCTGCCAGATAAAGCCAGTATCTTCGTCGGAAATCGACCTGGCCAAACGCGTGTTCCGCGCCTTCCTCAAGCTCGTGCGGACGCGGATGAAGCAAGCGCGCGGCAATGAGCGTCCCAATCGCGAGCAACGCCGGAACCAGCAGCGCGGCAAAACCGGCGCGAAATCCACCATGGAAATACAGAATGAGCGCCATCAGGAGCGGCCCGACGGTGGCGCCGGCTTGGTCGAGCGCCTCATTCAGACCAAACACCCAACCTGCCCCGATCGATTTGCCCGCGTGCGACAGCATTGCTTCGACCGTGGGCTTACGAATTCCCCGGCCCGTCCGCTCCGCAATCACGAGCGCAGCCGCGAGCGGCCACGCGCCGGCGAGTGCGAGCGCCGGAACGGCCAGCATGTTCACCACATATCCGGCAATGGCAAACGTCCAGTAGCGATGGGTCCGGTCTGCGTAATAGCCGGACACGGAGCGCAACCCATATCCCATCAGCTCGCCCACGCCCGCGATGATCCCGACCGCGGCCGCGCTCGCACCTAACGACCCGAGAAACGGCCCGACGATTCCGCGTGCACCTTCATACGTGAAATCGGCAAAGAAATTGACGATCCCGATCGTGAGAACAAAGCGAAATGCAGCGCTGTGTTTCATGAAGAGGAGCCGACCTTAGTTGAAAGTTGATTGTTGATAGCCAACGAAGACCCGGGTGATCTCACGCAGTGATCAACGATTTTCGCAACCCACTCAACATTCGACCCGATCGGCGAAATCGATCGCCTTCTGCCAAACATCCAATTTCTCGAAGTTAAACATGCCCGCATTGGACATCTATCAACTATCAACTCTCAACTAAAAACTTGCCCTTTACATCCGCCCTAGGGCAAATCACTGATCACTTCTCACTGATCACCGATCACGTTTTCAAAATGGGCGGTGAGGGTTTCGAACCCCCGACCTCCTCGGTGTAAACGAGATGCTCTACCGCTGAGCTAACCGCCCGTGCAAGGATGTGATCCGCCTACGCCCCGCCGCGGCGGGGCTCCGGCGTGACAAGTAAGTGACGAGTGACAAGTGACGAGTCAAGGCAAAGCGTTTCGCATTGCGCGGATACGAATCACCCGCCATCAATGGAACGTGCCGAACAGCCCGCGCTCATTCGATGACGTAAAAATCGGTGATCGATTTCTGTCGGAGCCGTCTAGCGTCACAGAAGAGCAGATCATCAACTTCGCGCGCGAGTTCGATCCGCAGAGTTTTCATCTCGATCGGGCGGTGGCGGAGCGAACGATGTTCAAGGGACTGATCGCGAGTGGCTGGCACACGGCCGCTATTTCGATGCGGCTCTTTGTTCAGACAATGAATTTTGCCGAAGGTGCAATCGGTCTCGGCGTCGATGAATTGCGCTGGCCCAATGCCGTCAGGCCGGGCGACATTCTGCGGGTTGAGACAGAAATTATCGATCTTCGCGTGTCGCGCTCGAAGCCCGATTGTGGAATTGTTCGTATCCGCAACGTCACGACGAATCAGCGCGGCGAAATTGTCCAAACCATGTTCGCATCCGCGCTCGTGCCGCAGCGCGGAACTGACCACTGACTATAGACAACTGACTACGGACCATGGGCGACCGTAACTAGTTTGATCGTGATGTTTGATACGCTGGTCCAGTCGTCAGTTGTCCGTGGTCTCGTAGTCTGTCTTCGTTTCCCGTCCCAGCAGATTGCCAACGGTTTGGCCAGTGGCTGGTTTTTCCAGATCGGCCACGTATTTGCGGAAGCGTTCCGAGAAGAGTTCGTTGCGCAGGTCCCAGTAGTGCACGATCCCGGGCGCAACGATGTAATGCCTCAACATCTCCTGCCAGCCAAGCCAAAGTTGTTCGTCCATCAAACGATTGGTGTGATGAAAATGAATGGTCTCGAGTGCTTTAAGGAACTGGTGGGTTGCGTGAAAAAAACGCGCCTGCTCCTCGGCCGGAAGGGAGTCGAGATTTTCCAGCCCGGCCCGCCAGATGCGGGCCATCTCGGCGTTTTCCATGAAGGTGTTGGTCACGTCGCGCACCGCCGCAGCGGCGGCGTCCTGCGCTGCGACCCTGGCCACGCGGGTACTGCGGTGAACCTGCACTGCGAGATACAAAACCGACAAGACGACAGCGATCGAGCTAACGAATTGCGAGACCGCATTGATGGCTTCCCAATTCACGTAGCTCGCTCCGTTCGGAGTTGAATCGTTGAAACGTTAAAGCGTTGAACCGGATGCATCTGATCTCGGACTTCTGATCTCTGATGTCTGATCATTTCGGTTCGTCCGCAATCTTCAGCACGATCTTCCCGCGGGTGTGACCAGTCTCAACCTGTTGATGGGCTTTCACCGCGTCCGCCAACGGCAATGTTTGCGAGACAATCACTTTGATCTTTTTTTCGTCGATCATTTTCCCGATCTCAGCCAGCTCCGCCGAATTCGGGTCGACCGAAATCGAAGCCCCATGTATGCCGTGTTTATCGAGCTCGGCTTGATCGAGCCGCGACACCAGCGTTGCAATAAACCCGCCTTTCTTTACAACGCCATACGATCGCTTGAGCGTGTCGCGCCCGACGGTGTCGAGCACAACATCGACATCCTTGGCCACATCCTCGAATTTCTGTTTGGTGTAATCGATTGCGACATCTGCCCCTAACTGTTTCAGCAAATCCTGGTTCGCGGTCGAAGCGGTCGCGATCACCCTGGCGCCGCGGGCTTTGGCCATTTGAATGGCGAAAGTTCCGACACCGCCGGAACCGCCGTGAATGAGAACGGTCTGCCCAGCGCTCAATTTCGCCGAATCAAATAGCGCCTGCCACGCGGTCAGCGCTACTATTGGGACTGCCGCCGCTTCGACGAACGAAATCGATTTCGGTTTAAGTGCAGCTTCTTTTTCCGTCGCCACGGCGTACTCGGCGTATCCGCCACCGCCTGGAATGTCGATGTAAGCATAAACCGCGTCTCCGGCTTTCAACTTCCTGATCTTCGCACCGGTTTTTTCCACGACACCGGCAATGTCGTAACCAGGAATGTGTGGCGTTTTTCCGCCGAACTTGCCGGCCCGGACCATCGCATCCACCGGATTCACGCCTGCCGCGATCACTCTTATTAAGACCTGATCCTCTTTGGGCTCGGGTCGCGGCACTTCTTCCAGTTTCATGACCTCCGGGCCGCCGAATCGGTCAGCGACGATCGCTTTCATATTTTCGCCATTAACGAATGCTGACGATGTGATCAGCAAGCAAATTGCAATGAGTTTTCCTTTCATACGCTTGAGGTGGTTAGGTGCGGTTGAGCAACTTCATCATCGCTTCCGGATAACGCGAACCGGCGAAAGCATCTTTGGGCGCCAATTCCTCGATCCGTTCCAGGTCATCGCCCGTGAGCGTGACATCGAGGGCGCCGATGTTCTCCTGCAAATATTTGCGGCGCTTCGTTCCTGGGATCGGCACGATGTCGTTGCCTTGCGCCAGCACCCAAGCCAGCGCCAGTTGCGCCGGCGTGCATCGTTTCTCGCGCGCGACCTCGTCCACGCCCTTCACCAAAGCCAGATTGCGCTGGAAGTTTTCTCCCTGAAATCGCGGCGTCGTCTTTCGATAATCGTCCGCCGGCAAATCCTCCGGTTTTTGAATCTTCCCAGTCAAGAACCCGCGACCCAGCGGACTATACGGCACAAAACCGATTCCGAGCTCGCGACAAACCGGCAGGATTTTTTCCTCCGGATCGCGCGTCCACAAGGAATACTCGGATTGCAGCGCCGTGATCGGATGAACGGCGTGGGCCCGGCGAATATTCTCGGCGCTCGCTTCCGATAAACCGAGAAAACGGACCTTCCCCTGGCGCAGCAGCTCCGCCATCGCGCCGACCGTCTCCTCGATAGGTGTGTCCGGATCGACCCGATGCTGATAATAAAGATCGATCACATCGACACCAAGCCGGCTCAGGCTTCCTTCGCACGCCTGCTTCACGTAGTCCGGTTTGCCGCTGATCCCGCGAAACTCCGGCTTCGCCGGTTCGCGCAGAATACCGAATTTCGTCGCGATCACGGCGTGTTCGCGATGGCCGCGCAACGCGCGCCCAACGAGTTTCTCATTGGTGTGCGGGCCGTACACGTCGGCCGTGTCGAAGAAATTAATCCCGAGGTCGAGCGCGCGATGAATCGTGGCGATCGATTCCGCATCGTCGCGTTCGCCGTAAAAATCCGACATCCCCATGCAGCCCAGCCCAATGGCCGAGACCACCGGCCCACCGCGTCCAAGTTTTCGCTGTTTCATAATTCAACCACGGATTACTCGGATGACACGGATATTTCAAAAACAAAGACGGGTTTTCCCTGAACCGCGCTCGATCCGCCCGATTTGTTTGGCGCGTAAAATCGACATCGCGCGTTTCGCATTTTTCTCGGAAACGATCGCCACCATGCCGATCCCCATGTTGAAGACCTGATACATCTCCGCGGGATCGACATCGCCGTTCTCCTCGATCATTCGAAAGATGCGCGGCACACGCCACGATTTGGTGTCGATGACGGCGTCGCAATTCTTTGGCAGGACGCGCGGGAGATTGTCGATCAAACCGCCGCCGGTGATGTGCGCGAGACCCTTGATCACGCCGCTCGGGATTTTCGCCAGCAGCGGCTGATAATTCTTGTGCACCCGCAATAATTCTTTCCCGATCCTCGTCGGATCTCAGCGTCATTTTCTCGAACAAGATTTTTCGCGCGAGCGAGTATCCGTTGGTGTGGAGGCCGTTCGAGGGGAGACCGAGGATCACATCACCCGATTTGATCCCACGGCCGTCGATAATTTTCGAACGATCAACCACGCCAACGATGCAACCAGCTAAATCGTATTCGCCGCGGCGATACATTCCCGGCATTTGCGCGGTTTCCCCACCGATCAAGGCACAACCGGCGGCGCGACATGCCTTCGAAAATCCGCGCAGAAGCTGATCGAACACGCGCGGCTCGAGTTTTTCGCACCCGATGTAATCGAGGAAGAACAACGGGCGCGCTCCGACAACGGCGATGTCGTTCACACAATGGTTCACCAGATCGGCTCCGACGGTGTCGTGTTTGTTCAGTGCGAACGCGATCTTCAATTTTGTGCCAACGCCGTCGATGCTCGCCACCAAGACCGGCTCGCGCATTCCAGGAAATTTTACTCGAAATAATCCCCCAAATCCGCCGATTTTGCCGAGGACCTGCGGTCCATGTGTTTTGCTTAACCAGGGATTGAATCCGGCGTTTCAGCCGATTGCCAAGATCGATATCAACGCCCGCCGCCGCATAGGCTTTGACGACGTTTTTCGGAGATTTCACAGGAACGGTTTTTCGGCTGCGAAATGACGAATGTCGCATGACGAATGACGAATCAATGACTAAATCCAAATGACGAAAGCACGCGCGCGGAAACAATTCGGCATTCAGGCATTCGTCATTCCTTGGTCATTCGTCATTGGTCATTCGTCATTCATTTGAGATCCGCGAACAGCGTCGGCTGCGCTTCTTGATCGGCCAGCGCTTTGCCGCGGGCTTCGCGCTTTTCCATGATGAACTTGTCCAGCGCGGGATCGACCGGGAGCGGATAATCGCCGGTGAAACAGGCAAGACAAAATTCGTTAACCGGTCTGCCGGTGGCGCGGACCATGCCTTCGACATCGAGGTAGCCAAGGCTGTCCACGCCCAGGTATTTCGCAATTTCTTCCATCGACATCTGGTTCGCGATCAGTTTTTGCGGATCGGGAAAATCGATCCCGTAATGGCAGGCGAACCGATGCGGCGGACAACTCACGCGCATGTGCACTTCTCTCGCGCCGGCTTCGCGCAGATTCACCACGCGCGCCCGCGCCGTCGTGCCGCGTACGATCGAATCATCAATTACCACGACGCGTTTCCCCGCGACCATTTCCTTGATCAAATTCAGCTTCACCCGCACATCGAAGTCGCGAATGAGCTGGCTCGGCTGCAAGAAAGTGCGGCCGATATAGTGATTACGCACAAACGCGTGCGCAAACGGGATTTTGAGTTCCTCAGCGAAACCGAGCGCCGCGTAATTACCCGAATCCGGCACGGGCACGACGATGTCCGCTTCGACCGGGAATTTTCGGGCCAGCTCGCGGCCCATTTCCATTCGGACTTTGCCGACATTGACGCCACCGATGATGCTGTCCGGGCGCGAAAAATAGACGTACTCAAACATGCAGAAGGCCGGTCGCTGCGGCTGAAATGGAAACTCCGAGCGCATTCCGTTTTCATCGATGATCAGCACTTCGCCGGGTGCAATCTCGCGTTCAAACTTGGCGTGAATCAGGTCGAAGGCGCAGGTCTCTGACGCGAGCACGTAAGCGCCATCCAGCCGGCCGAGCGAAAGCGGTCGCCAACCGAACGGATCACGCACTGCGATCAACTCCTGCTCGCTCATGATCAGCAACGAAAATGCGCCCTCGATTCTGCGCAGGGCGGCGAGCACGCTCGCCCCGTTGTCGGCCGGGCGCGCTAACAAATGCAGGATGATTTCGCTATCCGCGGTGGTTTGGAAAATCGAGCCTTTGCGTTCGAGTTCATCGCGCAAGAAATCGGCATTGATCAGGTTGCCGTTATGCGCGATGGCGAGCTGGCCACGAACGCAATCGACCACGAACGGTTGCGCGTTCTTGATCGTGCTCGTCCCAGTCGTCGAGTAACGGGTGTGCCCGATTGCGCGCGACCCTTTCAGTTTTTCCAGCTCAGCCTGGCCGAACACCTGCGAGACCAGACCCATATTCTTGTGGACGAGAAAGGAGGTGCCCGGCCCGTTGCTCGTGACGATCCCAGCGCTTTCCTGGCCGCGATGTTGGAGCGCGAACAGTCCATAGTAAGTGAGCACCGCCGCGTTCTTGTGACCAAATACGCCAAAGAGCCCACACTCGTGCTGTGGGAAACTTTCGCGCTCGCTCAGCTCGAGCGGGTCGATCCTCGCTCGCGAAACGTTTTCGGAGTTGTCTGGAGAGATCACACTAAATAATCCACTAAATCGAGACGTGTTCAATCGCGCGATTTCGGAGTGCGCGGACATGTCCGCGCTTTGAAAAACGGTCCCGCAGTCGCGGGAACGCCGCACTCCAAACTCATAAACTCGGGATGCGTTCGGCGGAAGCGGATTCGACCGCGCGGCGAATAGCGTTCCACCAATCATCGTGAAGATCGATAATCGGCCAGCGGAATGTTTCGTCGCCAACGCGGATGGAAAGCTCATTGCCGCCGACTTTGCCAAGTTGCTGAAATGGGACGTTGTGCCCGCGGAGGATCGACAACGTCTGGTCGAGCTTTTTCGGTGCGATGGAAATGATAATGCGCGATTGCGATTCGTTGAATAGTGTAGCGGCGGGCGTTGCGGCCGCACGCCGCTGCGAATTTGCGGCCGACACGGCCGCCCCTACAACTGCGGCATTTATTTCCGCCCCGAAAAGTTTCTCCGGATTAAAACAGCATTCGGCCAGCGCGACGGCAAAGCCGCCTTCGCTGCAATCGTGCGCGCTTTTAACCAGCCCGGCGTGAATCAACTCGCGCACGGCATTTTGAATTTTGATTTCGTGGGCAAGATCGACGTGCGGCGGCGGACCGATCTTTAACCCGTGGCAAACTTTGAGAAATTGCGAGCCGCCAAGCTCGTTTCCGATTTCACCAACGAGCAGAATAACATCGCCTTCATTTTTGAACCATTGCGTGGTGATGTGCTCTTCTTCATCGATCAAACCGACCATTGCGACCGTCGGCGTTGGATCGACAACGCCGGCCGGGCTTTCGTTATACAAAGAAACATTCCCACCGGTGACCGGCGTGCCGAATGCCCGACACGCTTCGGCAATGCCTTCGACCGCTTCGCGCAATTGCCAGAAATTTTCCGGCTTGTACGGATTGCCGAAATTCAGGCAATCGGTCACGGCCAGCGGGCGCGCGCCCGAGCAGGTGAGATTGCGCGCCGCTTCCGCGACCGCGATTTTGCCGCCCTGGCGCGGATCGAGCCGGCAATAGAGCGAGTTACAATCGGTCGTCGCGGCTAAAATCTTGTTGGCATAACGAACAAAGAAAACGGCGGCATCGGAGCCGGGCTTCACCACTGTCCCGGTGCGCACGGTGTGATCATATTGGCGATAGACCCAGTTTTTCGAGGCGATGGTCGGATCGCGCAGAAGCTGCCGCAGAGATTCCACCACGGATTTCGCGGATTGCGCGGATAATTTCTGCAACAAATCCGTTTTCTCCGTGTCATCCGTGGTTGATTTCCTGGCTTCGCGCGAATAAAGCGGCGCCTCTTCGGCGAGCGGTTTGGCCGGTATCTCGGCCGCGATCGCGCCGTTGTTGCGGACGCGCATCATGCCGTCATCAGTGACGCGGCCGATCTCGGCGCACGGCACATCCCATTTCTCGAAGACTTCGCGGACTAGACTTTCCTGGCCGCGCTTGGCGATGATCAGCATCCGCTCCTGCGATTCGCTGAGCATGATCTCGTACGGCGTCATACCGGGCTCGCGCTTCGGCACTTTGGCCAGATCGATTTCGATCCCACTGCCGCCCCGGCTGGCCGTTTCGCATGTCGAACAGGTCAGGCCGGCCGCGCCCATGTCCTGGATTCCAGCTACGGCATCGCGTGCCAGCAGCTCCAGGCATGCTTCGAGCAAAAGTTTTTCCTTAAACGGATCGCCCACCTGCACCGCCGGGCGATCTTCTTTGGATTCCTCCGTAAGCTCGCGCGAGGCGAACGCAGCGCCGGCCAGACCATCGCGTCCAGTCTCCGCGCCGACATAAAAAACCGGATTGCCAACACCGCGGGCCGCACCTCGCGCCAGCTGCTCATGACGCAAAACGCCAAGACAAAACACGTTCACCAGCGGATTGCCCTCGAAACTTTCATCGAAATAAATTTCGCCGCCGATGGTTGGGATGCCGATGCAGTTGCCGTAATGCGCAATGCCCGAAACCACGCCGGTGAAGAGCCGCCGATTGGCGGCGACTTTTTTTTGTCGATCATCTGGAGGGCGCCGCGCTGTCGGCGCCTTTTCACCCGGGGACACGACGGCGCGTGTCCCTCCATCTGTAATCGGCCCGAAGCGCAGTGAATTCAGACAAAATTCCGGGCGCGCGCCCATGGTAAAGATGTCGCGAATGATTCCGCCGACGCCGGTAGCCGCGCCTTGGAACGGCTCGATCGCGCTGGGATGATTATGACTCTCCATCTTAAACGCGAGCGCCCAGCCATCACCAATATCGACCACCCCGGCGTTTTCTTCGCCCGCTTTCACCAGAATGTTCGGGCCGGTGGTCGGAAATTTTTTCAGCTCGCGCCGCGAATTTTTATACGAGCAGTGCTCGCTCCACATCACCGAGAAAATTCCCAGTTCAGTAAAATTTGGGTCGCGCCCAAGAATTTTCTTAATCCGCCCATATTCGTCCGGCGTAAGACCCTGTTGTTTAACAAGTTCCGGAGTCACGACGGGATCGGCGGCGGGGTTCGGCTTACTCATCGTCAGACTCACGTTAATGCATCCGGTGCATCCGTCGAGTTCGCCGGCAACGAATCAAGGAAAACGAAAGGGAGAATGATGAAGAAGACATTGATTATATTGGTGTGTGCGTTGATTGCGCCGCTGGCATTTGCGCAAACGAGCACGACCACCACGCAGGAAACGACGACAGAGCCAGCAACAACGACAACGACCACGACCTATACAGCCGGCACGGTCACAACATATCAGCCGGGCAAGACGATCATAGTCAAAAGCCCCGAAGGACCGGTCAGCTTCGCGTTCGGCACGGCCGCACGCATCATCGACGGCGCGGGCAAGATCGTGACCGCTCCATTGCGCGCCGGACAGAAGGTGCGCGTGTATTACAGCGGACCCGTGGAACATCGGACCGTTGAGCACGTCGTAGTGGAGGATTAAGATCGACAATCTCGATTGATTCGAAGCCGCAGGATCGTTGCTGATCCTGCGGCTTTTGTTTGGGAGGGCGCCGCGTTGCCGGCGCCTTTCATTTGGAGATACGACGCCTGCCCCTTTATTTGCCTTTCCGATGCAAATCGCGGAATCTTGCGCGATGTCGTTTGATCTGAAGGAAATCATCGCCGCGCGGTTGGGCGAAAATTATCAACTGCACGAGCGCTATGTGAACCGGACGCTGGTCGCGGCGCAGCGCGTGATCGGGTTCGACAAGGTCTATGCTCGGGCCGAGGGCGCGTATCTCTACGACATGGATAACCAGCCGTATCTCGACTTCTTGAGCGGCTACAGCGTTTTCAATATCGGGCGCAATCATCCGGTCGTGAAGCAGGCGATCCGCGACGTGCTCGATCTCGATCTGCCCAACATGGTGCAGATGGATTGCTCGCTCTTGAGCGGCCTCCTCGCCGAAGCGATCGTCAAACGCACCCCGCCCCATCTCGATGCCGTTTTCTTTTGCAACTCCGGCACCGAAGCAATGGAGGGCGCGCTCAAATTCGCCCGCGCCGCCACCGGGCGGAGACGCGTGGTCTCGCTCGCGAGCGCATTCCACGGGCTCAGCCTCGGCTCGTTATCGCTGATGGGTTGCGAAAGTTTTACCGAAGGTTTTGGGCCGTTGATGGAAGGTTTCGATGCGCGCGTCGCGCTGGACGACATCGATGCACTAGATCGGCAATTGCGCTCGCGCGATGTGGCCGCTTTTGTTATCGAGACGGTTCAGGGCAAAGGCTGCCAGACGCCTAAAACCGATTTCTTTCCGCGCGCTCAAGAACTCTGCCGCAAGTACGGAACACTTTTGATCTCCGACGAGGTGCAAACCGGTCTCGGTCGCACGGGAAAAATGTTCGGATTCCAGCATTGGGCGGACTTGGCGCCGGACATCATCACGCTCGCGAAAACGTTGAGCGGCGGTTACGTGCCGTGCGGCGCGATCGTGACCCGGCGCGAAATTTACCAGAAGACGTTTTCCCGCATGGACCGGTGCGTCGTTCATTCGACGACCTTTGGCCGCAACAATCTGGCCATGGCATGCGGACTCGCATCACTGGAAGTGATCGACCATGAAGAGCTGGTCGAGAATTCAGCAAGAATGGGCGCGCTGCTGATGGAAAAGATCGACCATCTGAGAACGAAACATTCGTTCATCAAAGAAGTGCGCGGCAAAGGCCTGATGATCGGGATCGAGTTTCATGAACCGAGCGAGTTCAAGCTCAAGATGGCGTGGAAACTTTTGCACAAGATCGACAAGGTGCTCTTCGCTCAAATGGTTGTTACCCAGATGCTGAGCAAACATCGCATCCTCACCCAGGTCGCCGGACACGCCATGGACGTAATGAAAATTCTGCCGCCGCTCATCATTGGCGAACGAGAGATCGACATGTTCGTTAACGCCCTCGACGATGTCCTGACCGATTGCCGCAAATTCCCCGGCCCGATGTGGGAGCTCGGAAACAATTTCGTCAAAGCCGCGCTCGGGTCGCGGCGCTCGTCTGAGCCAGTTTCCGCGTAGCCAATCGAGCAGGCTTTTTGGCGTGGCGGGCGTGGACTGACCAGGGTCCGGCGCTCAACCCACAACCAGCGCGCCCTCGAGCTACGATTCGAATTTAGCTACCTCGGCAATCATGAGTACCAGGCCCACATTTCTTCCTGGAGAACAATTGCACGAGGCGATCGTCGATTCTTCCGACGACGCCATCGTGAGCAAGAACCTCGAGGGCATCGTAATGAGCTGGAATAAGGCGGCGGAACGGATTTTCGGATATTCGGCCGGGGAAATGATTGGCCAATCCATCACCAAGCTACTGCCGGCGGAGCGAGTCGCTGAAGAGACGCACATTCTGGCGCGGCTCCAGCGTGGCGAACGGCTCGATCATTTTGAGACCAAACGTCAGCGAAAAGACGGCGGTATCATCGACGTTTCGCTCACGATTTCGCCTATTCGCAACTCACAAGGCATCATCGTGGGAGCTTCGAAGATTGCACGTGACATCTCGGAACAGAAAGAGGCCCAACTCAAGCTCACAGAAGCGCTGGCCGAGCTCAAACGCGCGAATCAGATCAAGGCTGAATTTTTGACGACGCTGTCGCATGAGCTGCGCACGCCTTTGAACGCGATCCTTGGTTGGGTGCAGCTGCTGCGGGATGAACAAAACAGCCATGATCTTGCGCAGGGCCTCGCCGTCATCGATCGCAACGTCCGCGCGCAATCGCAGATGATCGAGGACCTGCTCGATATGGGCCGAATCGATGCCGGCAAGATGCGACTGGACCTGCAACGAGTGGATTTGCCTACAATAGTAGGCGCCAGCATCGAAACTGCTCGCCCCGCCACTGAAGCCAAGTCGATCCGGCTAACGTCTGCGTTTGCAAACCTGCATGGTATTGTTATCGCAGACAAGGATCGCCTCCAACAGATCGTCTGGAATCTTCTGACCAACGCGATCAAATTCACGCCGCGCGGCGGTCGCATTCATGTCGGTATTGAACAGGTTGACTCGCACGTAGAAATTTCCGTGTCGGACACAGGTCAGGGAATCGCACCGGAATTTCTTGGACAGGTGTTTGATCGTTTCCGTCAAGGCGACGCCACGACAACCCGGCGTCAGGGTGGCCTTGGGCTGGGACTTTCGATTGTGAAACATTTAACGGAGCTTCATGGGGGCGGCGCCCGCGTAGCCAGCCAGGGTCTTGGCAAAGGCGCTGTCTTTAGCGTTTGCCTGCCATTACAGCCCGTGCGCTATGAACAGGAAATGGCGGCCCAGCAGCATCGAAAAGCGCAAGTTGATCAAGAAGCAACGAAGTCTGATCTGAGCGGTGTGAAAGTGTTGGTCGTGGACGATGAGGAAGATGCGCTCGGAATCGTAAAGCGCGTCCTGGAGCGTAACGGCGCCAAAGTCGGTGTGGCAAGGTCCATGCAGGAAGCACTCGATAAGTTTTGCAGCTTTTCGCCCGACGTGGTCTTGAGTGATATTGGCATGCCGGAACACGACGGCTACGAGTTGGTCAGTCGATTGCGTGCGCTACCGGGTGGGCGAACCGTGCCAGCGGTGGCCTTGACTGCTTTGGCGCGAACCGACGATCGCACCCGAGCGCTCCGGGCGGGATTTCAGATGCATGTTCCCAAGCCGGTAGACTTCGCCGAACTCATAGCGGTCGTCCAGAACATGGCGTCACTTCGCGGAGATCGAAGTTAGTCTGGAGCACCTGTTTGGGCACGCTGAGAGAATGGGATCGGAAAGGCCGGGCTACTGCATCCGCCCGTAAAGCACAGCGATGTAGAGAACAAAGACAGCGCTCGTCCATACGACCAGCACCTTATGACACCACTCCCGTGTGGTCACGGCCCCGATAAACAGGGTCACGCCGAAGATCAGGTGGAATATTAGATTTGTTCGGTTAGGAAGCCTGCCATCGAGCACGGCGTCCTTGCCTACACTGACCACGATGCTGGCGACAGCCAGTGAAAAAAACCAACGGTGATGTGCGTAAAAGCTTTCCTTTAAATCAACCGTTGTTTCCCCGAAAAAATCGGGGAAAACCAAGCCCGCGACTAAATAAATAAGGATCGTTTGCAGCAAAACCACGGCGAATTGCTGAAAAGTCCAATCGTGGCGATTGCGCATTCCAAACATCGACCACCAGTTCTGAAAACAGACCAGGAGCACGAGAGCGGCCCACGCCATCACTGGCCAGTAAATCCGAACACGTGTCCGTGATAGCACCAACCCGCGAAATCCTTGCAGGATTTGTGTGACGGCCAAACCGAGAATGACGGAGATAAGGACCGAGAGGTAACTGAACTCATCCATGTCTCAAGAGAAAAGCGGAACCTACGATCAGCTGATGACAATTGCCACTTGGTTGAGGTTCGGCTTCGGCATGAGGGATGCCGCCACCAGCCTAACGCTTAGCTGCTTCAGCCGCGAAAGCGTGGACGTCACTCCCGTGACTTCCTGATTCGACCGCGTGCCTTCGTCGGCCGCGAGCGCTTTTTAGGCCGCCGCTTGGCCGGTCCCCTTCGCTTAGGCGCAGAGAGTGCACTGATCGTCACGTAGTATCCGTCCGGATCCCGAAGTGAGAACGCCATTGTCTGAGTGTTCCGGTTCAGGTGGGGCTCTTCTTCGAGCCGGGTAACGAGAGCGCGTGCTCTCTTCAGGGCCATTTCGAAATCATCGACGCGGAAGAACAACAGAACTCCATTGCCAGGCGTCCCCTCATCCAGGCTCATCAAGGAGGGATGCTCGTGCGCGCCCCACTGATGGAAGCAGAGTAAGACGGTGCCATCCGTGTCCAGAATCTGACCAAAGTAGTCATGGCCCGGAGGCGTCTCAGGCTGGCCGAAGAGCGACTGGTACCATTTGAAGCTGCTCGGAACGTCGCTGACGCCGACGATCGTCCATGTCCGTTTCATCGCATTTCCACGATTGGGCCTAACGAGCATGAGATAAAGGCCTGGCGGACGAGCCCGAGCTTTGTCTTCATTTCATCCTTCATAATTTTTAGTTCATCCTGGCCGCGCAGTGGCTTGCAACGATTGGTTAGGGGAACAGCGATGTATGTTAATGGTGCTCATACTACAACTCAATCGTGATTGCGGCGCCGGAAGTAAGTAAAGAAAAGGGCTAATGCGAACATGATGCTGAGCAGACCGACAAGTGAAGGCCATTCCAGCGCAAGTTGTCGGCGGGGCAAGCCCGAATTCCTTGACCAGATCGTTGAACGTTGGCGAGGGCACGGCTTAGAATCGAAAGAGGAACGTTTCTCCGCCGGCTGTTGCGCGAACTGTTTTCTGACTCGGCGCCTGAATGAGCTGGTCGCGCAATTGCAGCCAGCCGCGTAACTGCGCTGGTGCGCCCTCGATCGGACCCGACCAACCGTTTCGCGCGAGCGCGCCTTTCACTTCGGCATAGGTCCTATCCTCTCGCAGAATGAGCAAGGTCAAGCCCGGGCCTTTGGAAAACGTCAGCTCGAAATCCCCTGTCTTTGAGAAACGCACAATCGCTTCACCGATCAATGTCGTCGTGGCATTGCGATACAAAAGCTGACCGGTGCGTGTTTGCCAGCCGCCGGCCGGTTCTGCGAATTGATGGTGCGACACGGTCGCGCAGCTCGTCAGATCGATCATGAGCAACGCAGCTAAGATGGAATTAACAATTCGCATCATAAAGGTCGGGGCGAAACAGTTTAGCAAAGCGCCGCCGCGGTCGCGATGATGGTGAAAAGAACGGCGAAAAAATACATGGCGCTGGACTGTAGATTTCTGTTGCTGACTTTGAGACATCAGCAATGCGGCCCACTCCAGTGCTTCGACGCTCGTTTAGCCGAGCGCTCCTGCCCGCCGCTTTTGCCTCACCAGCCCGCCGGTCGAACGGCGGCCATTGGATCGAACCGACGATCGCTTTGACCTAACGGCTTGTGTTCGATTCAAGCTTTCCTGCAAAACCTTGACCAGATCGACCACGTTCGTCGGCGCGTGCGGCGCGGGCGCTTTGGCGGCAATCTCTTTGTGCTGCGCCTTTTGCTCGATCAATTCCATCAACGCCGTCCGATATTCATCGCGATATTTCTCCGGCTCCCACCCGACCGCCATGCTGTCGATCAAGGCCTGCGCCATCTTCAATTCCTTTTCGCTGACCGCGGTGGCCGATCCATTTTTCAAAATGTCTGCGCTCATGATTTCGCTCGCGAAATGCATGAGCTCCAAAATCAAAAACAGCCCGTCCGGCTTCACCGCGGCGAGATGCTCGCGATTGCTGATTACGACTTTGGCAATGCCGATTTTTCCGATCCCGCTCAGCGCCTTGTGCAAGACGGCGTAGGCTTTTTCGCCGCCTTTCTGGGCTTCGAGGAAGTACGGCTTATAGAAAAACTTCGGATCAACCTGCTCAAGATCGACAAAATCGGTAATGTCGATGGAGTGGGTCGATTCGATCCGGACCTTTTCGAAGTCATCGTCCTTCATCACAACGTAATGGCCCTTCTCGTACTCGTAGCCTTTCACGATTTGATCGGCCGGCACTTCTTTGGAATCGGCTTCGGCCACCTTTTTGTATTTGATAGGGCTCAGATCGCTCGACCGAAGCTGGCGGAAACTGATTTTCTCCTCACGCGTGGCCGGATAAACCGCCACCGGGATGTAAACCAGCCCAAAGCTGATGCTGCCTTTCCAAATCGGACGCATTTTCTTTCGGGACTGCCTCTTTTCCACGGAAGCGAGTCGCTGTCAACTGTTAAGCAAGTGCCGTGCTGGCTGGAGGTAACGAAGTTATAGTGGCGTTTGTGTCAAACGCCAGGCGGCTGACAGAGTCGCCTCTACATCTTTTTCAACGCCAGTTTAACAAGGTCTTCGGCGGTCTTCGCTTGGCCTTTTTCCTGCAAATCGCGCACCATCTTGTGGGCCTCGATTTGCTTGTAGCCGAGCGCGATTAAAGCCAGGACCGCTTCGTTTGCTTCTTTTTGCTCAGGGGTGGGCGCGTGGGACGCGCTGGCTGCTTCCCACGCCGCCGCCACGCCGAGTTTGTCTTTCAGTTCGAGCACCATTCGCTCCGCCGTTTTCTTTCCTACCCCACTAATTTTCGAGAGTGTCGCGACATCGGAATTCACCACCGCAGCTTTGAAATGGCTCACACTCATGCCGCTCAGGACCGCGAGCGCAAGCTTCGGCCCGATCCCGCTCACGTTGTTGACCAGCAACCGAAACAGATCGCGCTCGGCCGACGTCATGAAGCCGTAAAGAATATGCGCGTCTTCGCGGACGGCGAGATGCGTCAGAATGCGGATCGGCTCACCAACTGCCGGCAGTTTATCATAGCTCGACAGCGGGATGAGAACTTCGTAGCCGATGCCGCGAACATCGACAGTCGCTTGGGTGGGAAGAGCGGTCACAAGTTTGCCGTCGAGGAAAGTGATCATGGGTTCGTTGAAGCGTTAAAGCGTGGAAGCGTTAAAGCGGTTCCTGCAAGTTGGCAATCGCGCATTTTCCCGCTTCAACGCTTCAACTGTCGCAAGCTTATCCCATTCGGACGGCGACGGTCATAGACCGCCGCTACAATCATTCGGGTTTTAGAATGAGCGTGAGCTCGACCTGTTTGCCTTTGGCAATGTTGAAGCCGCGGGTTGAGAAACTTTTCCAGGTGGGGGGATGATCGCGGAAAAGGGCGTCCGCAAGCGTTGTCGGCATAATGACAAATCGTGGACCTGATTTTAACATAAAGTCCGATGCTTCTTTACGTTTGAGCAGTGTAAGAAATGGTTTCACGCGCGCGCGGAAGTACCAAATCAAACTCGGCTCGACATAATCGGCAGCGCCGAATTCCATTTCTGGACGGAGATCGTCACGCGCCTTCTGAAAAAGTGCATAAGCTGGGAACGATCGCGCGACAAACGGCGGAACAATCAGCGCGATAACCAGCCACATGATGGCGATCGCGGCGGCGAAAACGCGGTTTTCCAGTCGCCAATGTCGCGCTAACAAAATCGCGAGCAACGGCAAGGCCGGCAGCGTGTAATGTGGCAATTTCGTCTTCAGTAGCGTGAAAATGATGAAAACAATCGCAATACCTGCGACGAGATAATTGTCGAGGCCATCGCGCCTGGGCCAGAGCGTTTTCGTTAGCCAGGGCAGCTTGATCGACCAGGGAAAAAAGCTCACGAAAATCGTGACGAAATAGAACGGCAGCAGTAACAAATAGCTGCCAAACGAGTTCGCGCCGTGACCTTCCATCGCACCGAATGAGCGTCCGATGACGTGACGTCCAATCCCGACCGTGAAAAATTCGCCGTGGGTTTGAATCAATGCCGGCACGCCCCAAAGGGCGACGATTGCGAGCATCAGCAAGGCCCCACGCCCAAACTTGAATCGTTTTGCAAGATCGACCTCGCGCCCAAAGAATTTCACCACCGCCATTGTTAACAGCGGCGTCCAGGCAATCGGTCCTTTCGCTAGAAAGCCGAGCGCGAGCGAAAAATAGAATATCAGCCACCAGATCCATTGGGCGTTGGGCGTTCGACGTTCGGCGCCTGCCGCGCCGTAGCCTTGCGAAGGCGGGTTGGGCGTTTGCTTTAAATCGATCAATTCATATCCCGCCCAAAAGGCCAGTGTGACAAACAACACCAGCCACATATCGGCGACCGCGGCTTTTGCATGCACGAACGTTTGCAAGCAAAGCGTGAAACATGATTGCCGCCCACCAGCCGACTTTTTCTCCCCTGATGCGGTTTCCCCAGGCGAAGATCAACATCGCCACGAGCGCAGCGGCGATTGTCGAAGGAAAACGAGCAGCAAAATCATTTTCGCCAAAGATCTTGAAACTGATGACCTGCGCCCAGTAGCTCAGCGGCGGTTTATCGAGCCGAAGTTGACCGTTAAAATACGGGACAACGTAATCGCCGCGCTGGATCATCTCCCGCGACGCCTCGGCGAAACGCGGCTCGTCGCGATCGATCAGCGGCAGACTCCACGTTCCGGCCATGTGAAAGAGGACGCAGCCGAAGAATAAGATCGTATATTTGGTGGGCGCCGAGTTTATCCTGCTCATACTCATGCTCCTGCTCATGCTCGGTTTAATCGACCAAGAGCGAGAGTATGAGAAAGAGTAAGAGTTGAATGTGCTGACGGGAACTTAATTTGTGAAACGCCGCTGGGTTTTTTATTGCCTCGCCGCAATCATTGCCGTGATTGTAATCGGGGCCGCCTTTTATTTCGATGACGCCGTCCGCGCCTTCGTGGCCGAGCATCAGAACAAAACGCTGCGCAAACTGATGGAGGGCGTGAGCAAAGTTGGCGATTGGCCATCGCATCTTACCGGCGGGCTAATCGCGCTTGGCGTTGCCTGGTGGCGCGGAAGCAAAAAATGGATGCGCATTTTTTTGTCGATGTTGATCGCTATGGCACTAGCCGGAGTCGTCGGCCGCGGCGTGAAGATCGCAACGGCACGGCCCAGGCCATCGGTGAAGAGCGAACAAGTATGGAATCGATTCAGTAGCCATTACCATGCTTTTCCTTCGGGCCACGTCGCCGCCTCTATGGGATTTTTCGGAGTTTTGTTCTTCGTCCGCCGGCGAATCGCGATTGTTTGCCTTCCGATTCCGATCTTGATTGGTATCTCACGGATGTATGTCTCCGCGCATTATCTCTCGGATGTGGTTTGCGCCGCGATTCTGGGAATGATCTGCGCGACGTTGGTTGCGCGCTGGCTTTTGCCAACATCGACCGTCGAACATTGACTGTGGGTGCAGCGGCTACGAGCAAGAGCAGGAGTAAGAGTAGGAGTAGAAGAAATCCGACGAGCGGCGGGGTTGCTACCGATCACTGATCACTTCTCACCGATCACATCGGCGTGGCAGCCCTCGCTTTTCCGATGCGCCCCAAAGCGAAGTAGGCGAAGTCTTTTTTTGCAGTCCTGCGAAGCGCATTTGCGCGAAGCAGGACGGAGGGGGTGAGATTCGAACTCACGAGGGCTTGCGCCCTGCCGGTTTTCAAGACCAGTGCATTAAACCGCTCTGCCACCCCTCCCCAAAAGAAAGTGATCGGTTGATGCGTGATCGGTGATCGGAGCGTTAGTATAGCATGTGTGGTTCAACGCTCCACCAGGTCGGCCCGACCCCAGCGTGCGGGAATAATCTTGACACGCAAGGAGCGACAAGAATACCGTCGCTAGCTGGTCTTAAAGGGAACACAGTCCATGAACAAAACCATCCGGTTGGTCAGTATTGCAGTTTTTGAAATCGCTTTCGCGGCATTCGGCGCGTCCGCTGGTGCGGCCACTCTCGAGGGAACTGTGAAGGATGCCTCAGGACGCGCGGTCACGAAAGCGATTGTCCGCATCGAAGCGAAGAATTTTAGCAAGGTGATCAACACTGACGCGCGTGGGCATTACACCGCCGACGGGCTGGCAATTGGCACTTACAAAGTTACGCTTCTCGTTAACGGTAAGGTTAAAGCGTCGATTTTCGATGCCAGGACCAAGAACGAGGGGTCCACTCAGCTCAATTTCGATCTGACCGGCAAATCAATGACCACAGCACCGGCCAAGAAAAAAACACACCTAGTTTGGGTGCCCGGTGAAACCGGATCGCTTATTGCAGGCAGAGGTCAGTGGGTGCAGGTAGATGAAAAGGGCGTTCCAGTGAAAGACACGCGGCTACGGACAGGAGCTGACAACGTTGAGAACGTCAGCGGCAGTGCTCTGCACGACATCAACAGAGTGCCATCTTCGAGGGGCGGCAACTAAGCGGCGAATTACCCGCGATTTCACCTCGGCTCTCACAGATTGCCCACGCGACAGCTCTAAAAATTTAGTTCGACAGCTGCTACGTTCATGTGAACGTATATCATGCCAGCGGCGAAGAAATTCCGGCCGGTGATTGTCGAAACCCCGCAGAGCCGAGAGACGATTCGCGGTCGCGGCGCTTCGTGGAGCCCGGCGAATCGGTTCGAGAAGCTTCACGTCGATTTGAATGATTTTGATGTTGTCGATCCTGATCTCGACCAGGACGAGCCGCGCCGTCAGACGCAATATTTTCGCGACACTTCCCAAAGCATTATCTCTCGGAACAACAGTCCGGACGTTGGATTTGAGACGAGCCTGAATCCATATCGCGGCTGCGAGCATGGTTGCATTTACTGCTACGCGCGGCCGACGCATGAATATCTTGGTTTTTCTGCAGGACTCGACTTCGAGAGCAAGATCATGGTCAAAACGGACGCGCCGATATTGCTCCGCGCGGAGTTGGAATCGCCGAAATGGGAGCCGCAGACGCTGGTCATGAGCGGCGTGACCGATCCGTATCAGCCAGTCGAGAGGAAACTACGGATCACGCGCGGTTGTTTGGAAGTGCTGGCGCAATATCGAAACCCGGTCGCAATCATCACGAAAAATCGCCTCGTCACGCGTGATGTCGACGTTCTGCGCCAGCTAGCCAGTCACCGCGCCGTTGCGGTGAATATTTCCGTGACATCGCTCGATCCGAAATTGCAGCGCGTGCTCGAGCCGCGCACTTCTTCGCCGGAGGCGCGGCTCGATGCGATCCGACAACTTCGGGCCGCGGGTATTCCGACCGGTGCGATGGTCGCCCCGATCATTCCCGGCCTAACGGATCATGAAGTTCCGCGAATCGTGGCAGCCGCGGCGAACGCCGGCGCGCAGTTTGCCGGGTACACGGTCGTGCGATTGCCATGGGCGGTCGCGCCTTTGTTCGAACATTGGCTCGATGAACATTTCCCGGAGCGGAAAGAGAAGATTCTTGGGCGCATCCGTGAGATTCGAGGCAACGGCAAGCTAAACAACTCTCAATTTCATACGCGCATGACCGGCGAAGGAATTTTCGCCGAACAGATTGGGTCTATGTTTGAAGTCGCCTGCCGCCGGAATGGAATCGGTGAACGTCCGAAACTTTCGACCGCGGCATTCCGAAGATCGACCGAGCAGATGAGACTCTTCCCGTAGGCGCGTTTGGCACCCCGACAAAATCACGGCGCGGGCTCTCGCGTTCCCGACAAGCAAAAACCTGTTGAGCTTTGCCCAACATCCCCAGAAGGTGCGGACGTCATGGCGTTGAACGTTCAGGATTTGCACATCGGAATGCGAGTGAATCATCCGCGCTACGGTATCGGCGTGGTCAAGGCTCTGACCCAACTAACCGCCGATATCTCTTTCGATGATGCGCCGCGAACGCTCGATCCTGCATCGGCTGATCTCACATCGGCCGAACCGACCGCGACTCTAAGTGGCCTGGAGGTCCCACTCGCGAATTTAATTCGGGAAACGGCTGAGGCAGTCGTCGAAGCGTTAGGCGTCGAGAAACAGGACGCAATGGTCGAGGGATTGGGAAACAAGTGGCACGGTGGAACGCTCGTTATGCAGACGGCCGATAAAACACTTCAGCCCAAAGAGGTCCCGCTTGAGACCTTTTTTCATAAAATCGTGATGATCCGAAATAATCTGCGGGTGCTGGAACAAAAGGTGAACGCGAGCGACAAGCTGAGCGACGGGGAAAAGTTCGAGATGCAGCAATACGTCACCCGGTGCTACGGCTCGCTCACGACCTTTAACATCCTATTTAAGAACAAGGAAGATCAGTTTTCGACGAAGTGATCGATCCGCATGGATTGTAGTCGGCCGCTTCGCCGGCAATTTACCTGCCGTGACGCAGGCTTCGCCTGGCAATTTGATGAATCACTATCATCCCTCACCTCAATCCTCTCCCTAAGGGAGAGGCGGACGGAGCGCTCGTGAGCGTAAAGAGCGGCTACGCGATCCAGATCGTCTTTACGTTGGTAAACTCCCGAATCCCATGGGCGCTCAACTCGCGGCCGAAGCCGGAACGTTTCACTCCACCGAACGGCAAACGCGGATCGGATGCGACCATGGCGTTGATGAAAACCATTCCCGTTTCCAGCTCCGACGCGAACAGTTCCTGTTCCGCCCGATCGTTTGTCCACGCGCTCGCGCCGAGCCCGAACATCGTGTCGTTAGCCATCTCAATCGCTTCATCCGCGTCGCGCACGCGGAAGATCGACGCGACCGGCCCAAACAGCTCGTCGCGATACGCGGGCGAATCTTTCGGGACATCGATCAGGACCGTTGGCTCGTAAAAGAATCCCGGACCGTGGATGCGGTTGCCGCCGGTTAACAATTTCGCACCGGCAGCAATTGTTTTTTGCACTTGTTCATGGACGTCGTTCAAAATCTGCTCGTTCGCCAACGGGCCGATCTCAGTCGTTTGATCAAACGGATCGCCGATTTTCAGCGCGCGCATTCGTTCGACAAACTGCCGCAGAAAATCGTTATAGATCCGGTCCGCGATGAAAAAGCGTTTGCCGGCGATGCACGATTGACCGGTATTGATCGTGCGCGCCTTGATCGCGCTCGTGAGCGCCGCCTCGAAGTCGGCACTTGGCATCACAATAAACGCGTCGCTCCCGCCGAGCTCGAGCACGGCTTTCTTAATCTCGCGCGCCGCCGTGCTCGCCACCGCGCTGCCGGCTTTCTCACTGCCGGTTAGGGTGACGGCCTTCACGCGAGGATCGACAATCAATTTTTCCACTTGGGCCGATTCCATCAGCAGCGTTTGAAAGAGACCCTCACTAAATCCCGCCCGGCAGAAAACCTCCTCGATGGCCAGCGCGCACTGCGGAACGTTGGAGGCATGTTTGAGTAGGCCGACGTTGCCCGCCATCAGAGCCGGCGCGGCGAACCGGATGACCTGCCAGAACGGAAAATTCCACGGCATGACCGCAAGGATGGCCCCGAGCGGTTCGTAACGCACATAGCTGCGCCCTGCGCCTGTTTGGACCGATTCGTCCTCCAGAAAGCGCTCGGCATTTTCGGCATAAAATCGACAACCCCGCGCGCACTTCTCGATTTCCTCGACTGCGGCACGAAACAGTTTGCCCATCTCCAGAGTGGCAATGCGCGCGAACTTTTCTTTTTCATGTTCGAGCAACGCCGCAGCAGCTAGCATGAGCTGGGCGCGGTTCGCGAACGGCTCGCGGTGATGCTGGTCAAATGCCCGCTCGGCGCGCTCAAGTCGCTTCTCGATTTCAGCTTCGCTGAACGCGGCGAATTCTTTGAGCTTTTCGCCAGTCGCCGGATTGATCGAGGCAATGGCCATTCATCATTGTAGCGGCGGTCCATGGCCGTCGCATACTTTTCTTGCTTAACCTCGTCGAAGCCAAGAGTGTGCGACGCTCATAAAGCGCTGCTACAAACGCAGCCCTTTCGGAATCAAGACGCGATCGAACAGATCGAAGAGCGATTGCACCAGCAACGCGAGCAGCGCCGCGGGAATCGCGCCTTCGAGAATCGTGACATGATCATTCAAGTTTAGCCCGCTCAGGATCGGTTCGCCCAGACCGCCGGCGCCGATAAGCGCCGCGAGCGTGGCGGTGCCAACATTGATCACTGCGCTCGTTTTAATTCCGGACAAAATCGAGCGCGAAGCCATCGGCAGATAAATCTGCCAGAGTCGCGCCGCGGGCGTGAGTCCGAGCGCAATCGCCGATTCGCGCAACGATCGCGGGATGTCCTGCAAACCGCTCGCAGTGTTGCGCACGATGGGCAGCAAGCTGTAAAGGAACAGCGCCGCGATGGCGGTGCGCGCACTGATCCCGAAAAAGGGCAGCGGCACGAGCAGGGCAAGCAAGGCCAGCGACGGAATCGTTTGCACCACACCGGCGAAGCCGAGAATCGCATGACCGAGCGCGCCGCCGCGGCTGGCCAGAATGCCTAACGGAATCCCGGCAATCACCGCGAGCAGCAATGAAAATCCGGCCAGCTGAAGATGACGGAGCGTCCAGCGCGCCAGTTTGTGCGGCAAAGTTTCTCCAGATGGGAATGTTCCGCTCGTCACGAAATACAGACTGGCGGCGCGGCCATAATCCTTGGTGCGCTCCGCCTCGGCGTTGAGTCGGATCATCCTGGCTTCATCGATTGTTCCTTCGAGTTTGCGCAACGCCGCGACGGTCGATTCTGGCAACGAGAGCCGATAAAGAAACACGGCGTCGTAACGCGGGAAAAACTGCCGGTCGTCCTGTAGTGTCACGAGATCATATTCGACAATCTTGGCATCGGTTGAGTAAGCATCTTTCACATCGATCTCGCCGCTCTTGAGCGCGGCATAACCGAGCGCGTGATCAATTCCAATTACGCTTCGTGGATTCAATTGGTACCGCACTGCCAGCGGTCGCCAGCCATCCTCTCGATCCAAAAATTCGTGCGTTAATCCGAACTTTAACTCCGGATGATTTCGTAGTTCGCTGATCGTGTGAATCCCAAGCGAACGCGCGCGGTCGCGCCGCATCACGAGCGCGTAGGTGTTGTTGAATCCGAGCCGCTCGGTTATCCCGACGCCGAATTTTGCCAACCGGTCGCGCAGGTTCGCCGGTCGATTCTTCAGGATTTCCTCGGCAATTGTGCCGGTGTATTCGGGGTAAATGTCGATTTGCGCGCCGCGAAGCGCCTGCCAGAGAATGATCGTGCCGCCCATCCCTGGTCGCTGCTCGGCGGCAATGCCGGCATCGTTCAGCTGACGTTTGGCGATTTCTCCAAGCACATATGATTCGGTAAATTTTTTTGAGCCGACGATGACTGGCTGCGCGTTCACAGAAAACAGCGCTGCGAAAACGAACACCAGCGATAGGCCGCACCACGCGATTGGTGATATTTTCATACCAGAACAAGTGCGCGCTGCGCGTTGATAAACTCCGAGACAAACTCAGTCGCAGGCTTTTCGCGAAGATCGGCAATCGGACCTTGCTGCACGATCCGGCCTTCGTTCATGAGCACAATCTCGCCGCCGAGATAAGCGGCCTCGGCCAGATCGTGTGTTACCAAAAGCACTGTTTGTTTGAGGCGCGCAAAAATCTCTTTCAAATCTTTTTGCAACGCCGCGCGGACGAGCGGATCGAGCGCCCCGAGCGGCTCGTCAAGGAGCAGGAGTTCCGGCGAAAGCATCAGGGCCCGCATCAGGCTGACGCGCTGACGTTGACCGCCGGAAAGCTCAGCCGGATAACGGCCGAGCAAGTCTTCCGAAAAGCGGGTGAGCTGGCAAAGGTCTAAAAGCCGCCCGCGCAAATCACTCTCGGGTTTTCCAAGATGCCGAGCCATCAACAAAATGTTGGCGCGCGCGGTAAGATGTGGGAACAGACCGCCTTCTTGAATTACATAACCGATCCGTTGCCGGAGACGGTCGATCCTGTTTGCGATGGGCGTACCATCAAATTCGATCGTGCCTGTGTCGGGTTCGACAAGTCCAATGATGAGGCGCAGTAGTGTGGATTTGCCGCAACCGCTTGGTCCGATCAGGATGGTGGTCTGGCCGCGCTCCACCGTGAGGTTCGTGGGTTGCAGCGCCGGCGCATCCGTATAGCGCTTGCTGACGCCGGTGAGCTTAACGAGCGGGTTCATGAAAAGGACACAAGCCTCCGGCTTGATCGGGATACGGCGCCAGCGTGACGCATGCGCTACTTTACGCCAAAATAAAAGAGGCCGAACAAGCGCGCCTTGTCGGTCCAGAGCTTTTCGAAGCTAAAGCCGGCGTGACGCGCAAGATCGCTGAACGTTTCCGGCGAATGCTTGTAGGAATATTCGGTGAGGATTTTCTCGCCGGCACGGAATCCGAACTGTCGATTTTCGACCCGGACAGCTTGGTCGGTGTCACTGACGAGATACATCTCGATGCGACCCTTGCTTGAATTGTAGATGGCCTGGTGGCGCCAATGAGCGAGATCGAAATCCGCACCGAGCTCGCGATTGGCCCGGACTAACAGATTCAGATTAAACTCGGCGGTAACGCCGGCGCTGTCGTTGTAAGCGGCCTCGATCAATTGGCGATCTTTGCGGAGATCGACGCCGATGAGCAAGCCGCCATTGGCTCCGCACACATTCCGGATCCGCCGGAGAAACTGAAGCGCTTCGTCGGGGACAAAATTCCCGATGGTTGAGCCGGGAAAATAAACAACATTGCGGGCGGCTTTACGTCGCGGCGTGGGCAGGACGACCGGCTGCAGGTAATCAGCGCAGACCGGCAGAATTTCGAGCTCGGGGAAAATTTCGTGAAACAGCGCAGCCGACTGGCGGAGCTGTTTTTCGGAAATATCAACCGGAACATAAACCGCTGGTTTCTCGAGCGCTTCGATCAGGATGCGGGTTTTGGTTCCTGCGCCCGTGCCAAGTCCAATGAGCTGGAGGTTTGGTCCGAGCTGTGCCGCGATGCCGTGGCGATGTCGATCCAAAATGTCGATCTCGGTGCGAGTGATGTAGTATTCCGGCAGTTCGCAGATTTTTTGGAAAAGCGCCGCGCCGCGAGCATCGTAGAAATATTTGCAGGGCAGTGTAGGTGGTTTCTCGGAGAGCCCCGCGATCACGTCGGCCAGAAACTCCGACGTGGCCGATTCGCGGCTGAACGCGGCGGCAGAGCGATTCATTGTGGATCGCGTGCGAGCCTGATCCCGGTGAACTGCCAGCGTTTCTCGGGCTGAAAGAAATTTCTATAGGTCCGGCGGATATGCGTGCGGGAAGTGGCGCAGGAACCGCCGCGCAACACGTATTGGTTGCACATGAATTTGCCGTTGTATTCGCCGAGCGCTCCGGGCGCGGCGCGATAGCCGGGATAAGGCGAGTAAGAGCTTCGTGTCCATTCCCAGACATCGCCGAACATTTGCTGAAGATTTCCCTCACCTGGCGCTTCGCGTACAGCCTCCCGCCCTGATTCCCAAGTCACCCGCGGCCTATGTCCTCCTCTCCCAGCGGGAGAGGATTGCAGAGCAGCATCCACGCGCGTGCCCCCATTCTCTCCCAGGGGGAGAGACGCACGCGCGGAGCGCGGCAGCGAGGGTAATGGATGAAACGATTCGGTTTCGACGAAGTTCCCGTCGATCTCGATGTTGGCTGCCGCGTACTCCCATTCAAATTCGGTAGGCAAACGCGCACCCTTCCAATTGGCGAAGGCATCGGCTTCGAAATAACTGATATGCGTGACCGGTTCGTTAGGATCGACGGCGCAAAAGCCGGAGAGTGTAAAGTTCGACCATTCGCCATCGCGCTTCTCCCAGTATAGGGGCGCTTGCCACCCCGCCGAGGCGGGGTCGTTCACCGTCATCCAGCCTAACGAAAGCCAGAATTCGGGGCGCGAATAACCATGGTCTTCGATGAACGCGATATATTCGCCATTGGTGACTGGCCGGGAGGCGAGTGAAAATGGAAGAACAAGCGCGCGATGACGCGGACCTTCGTTGTCGTAAGCGAAGCCATTTCCATCATGACCGATGTCGATGACGGCTTCATCAAACTCGACAAATTGGTAGGGACGGCTTGGCGAGCCGTCCGCCGGCGGTCGCGCCCGACCAATTCTAAAAACGGGATGCAGCGGATTTTGCGCGAGGACATGTTTAATGTCGGTGACGAGCAATTCCTGATGTTGTTGCTCGTGATGAATCCCGAGAATGAGGATCGGCTCGATTTCGTTAAGCAAATGTTCGTCCGCGCTCGTAATCAGACTTTCGATCTCCTGATCGATCGCCGCCCGATACTTTCTCGTTTCATCGACCGTTGGCCTCGAAATCAAACCGCGCAGATCGCGCCGGTGCATATCGCCCGCGGCGTTGTAATAAGAGTTGAACAGAAAGGCGTACTGCGGATTGGCGGGGCGATAATCCGGCGACCCATTTTTTTAGGACAAACGTCTCGAAAAACCAGGTGGTATGGGCGAGATGCCATTTCGTTGGGCTCACGTCCGGCATCGATTGCACCACACAATCTTCCGGCGCGAGTCCGCGGCCGAGTGCATCGGTGAAATTCCGGACTTCGTGAAACCGCGCGAGCAATGCCTCGCGGTGCGAACGGGCCGCTCCTGCGCGCATCGATGCGGCCGGCGTTTCTTCCATGGTCGCGGCCGCAACAGAACTCAAGTGATTCCGCCCTCCTCTTCCAGTTCTTCCCGGCGTGCCTCCAACATTTGATCGTGAGTCGCTTCCTCTACGCCTCCGTTGACCAGATTTTCGCCCACGCTTTCTTCGTCCTCCTCAGCACCCGGCCGGGGAGCGCGATGGCCGCGACTCGGCGCCGTGACAGACCAATCCCCGCTCATTTCCGCGCTGCCTTTGGTTTCTTCCTGCGGAGTAGGATGCTCCGCCCCGAGCAATTCCTTGCGCGCCTGCGCCCAATCGCCGTCGGTAAATTCATCCGGGTCGCGCTCGTCGATCGTCGCGATCTCGCGCGCCCGCCGCTCGATATCTTCCGGCGAAGGCACGCCCATGCCGTTCCCGTGCAAAGAGATTTTTCCTGCACCTTCCTGCGAGTAATCGTTCATATCCACACCAATACTACGTAACTGCGAGGAGGAATGTCTGCATACAACACATAACGTGGATAACCCCGATGCCAAAAGTCTTTTTCTGCAGCATCCTTGGCCGTGATCCTGTGGGCGATAGACGCGTCCCACGGGGACGCGGCTACAGCAGATCACTATGAAATTTCTCGAGCTCAAGAGCGGCGGTCGTCTCGCATTTAGCGAATACGGTGATCCACGCGGCGCGCCGGTATTTTTTTGTCATGGCTGGCCGAGTTCGTTCACCATGGCAAAGATCACGGATGTCGCTGCGCGCGAGCTGCGCATTCGGATTATTTCCGCCGATCGACCCGGGATCAGTGAATCGACATTGCGCGCGGACCGCAAATTACTGGATTGGCCACCGCTATTGCGGGAACTGGCGGATCATCTCGGCATTGAACAGTTCCACCTGCTGGGTATTTCCGGTGGCGCGCCCTACGCTCACGTGAGTGCGTGGGCCATGCCGCAGCGCGTGCATGCGATCGCGGTCGTCAGCGGCGCACCGCCGATTGTCGATCTGAATGACCACAGCGGACTGCTCCGGCTCTATCGCTGGATGCTAAGGCTTCATCGCCGCAGCCCCGAATTTCTCCGGCTCTGTTTTCGAGTGGTGCGCCCCTTTGCCGCCCAGCGTATCCCGATCCGATTGCGGCCATTGTTTCTGAAAATATTCCAACCGACAGATGCAGCGGTTTTGCGCGATAGCGCATCGTTCGATGCCTGCTTCGAAAGCGCACGCCGCGCCTGGCGCGGCTCGGCCGACGGCGTGATGATCGACGCTCAAGTGTATGCCGAACCATGGGGATTCAGATTGGAAGATATCAATCTTCCCGTGCGGCTTTGGCACGGGACAAAGGACCGTGCGTTTTCGTTCCGGCTGGCCGAGCAAGTCGCGGCCCGCTTGCCAAACTGCAAGTTGCGGATTGTCGATGGGGCCGGCCATTTTTCGCTGCCCATCCGGTTCATGCGCGAGATTCTGGCCGATTTGATTTCCGTGCAGCCAGCCTGATTGCTCAGGTTCATCTTCGGTGGCAAGTTACAAAACCGCTAAAGGCCCCAAGCAGATCAACCGTTGTCTTGGATAATAAAGTACGGAGTGCCGTAGCCGTTGGGAGCAAATGGGAAGCCAATTACCTTCCAGAATTCCTATCACAAAATGCAATGAATAGATTGCGGCTGCGCCGACTTGTTTGCCATGGCCTGCGGAGTAGTCGACCCACCGGATGCGCTTAAAGGTGGAACGCGTTGTCCTCAACGCGTTGCCTTACCAATCGCCGAAGGCGCGAACTTGATATTCGCGTTTGCAACATGCTAAATTTGTGTGCGCCGGGGCACGGCTGGCGCTAGGAGTTCATCGTGGAAGAGGGAGTTTCTACAACAGGGACAATTCAAAAGGAGCCCCGAAAGCATTCGGGGCAATGGACAATCGAGCCACCATTCGACGAACGCGTGCGCGAGCTGGTTAAAGATTGGGGCACCGAAAAGACACCGGAGCTAATCGAGGAAATGATTGTCACGGCGCTCAAGATCGCGCGCGACGAGATGGGCGTGGCTGATCTGAAGCTGATCAATCGTTCGCTCAAGGAACTGCGTTACGCGGCGAAAATTTTTGCCAACTATAAAGGAGTCCGAAAAGTCGCGATTTTTGGCTCGGCCCGCACCGCTCCAGACACGCCGGTCTGGCGGATGGCAGAGGAGTTTGGGCGCGAAATTGTTAAGCAAAAGTTCATGGTTATCACCGGCGGCGGCGATGGCATCATGGGTGCAGCCCAGAAGGGCGCCGGCCGCGAAAACAGTTTCGGGCTGAACATCCGGTTGCCCTTCGAGCAAAGGGCAAATCCAATTATCGAAGGGGACGGCAAGCTGATTAACTTCAATTATTTCTTCACGCGAAAGTTGAACTTCGTGAAAGAGACACACGCCCTCGCGCTTTTTCCCGGAGGCTTTGGCACGATGGATGAAGGCTTCGAAGTGCTGACGTTGATGCAAAGCGGCAAGGCCCGAATCATCCCGATGGTGCTGCTCGATCTCCCTAACGGACGCTATTGGGAAACGTGGATGAAATTTGTCCGCGATGACATGTTCAAGCTCGGCTACGTCTCGCTCGAAGATTTTTCGCTTTTTAAGCTTTGTCACACCGTGGGCGACGCGGTGAACGAGATCGTGCATTTCTACAAGCAGTATCACTCGACCCGCTGGGTGGGAGATGAACTCGTCCTGCGCATCACCCGAAAACTATCGCCGAAAGCAATTGCCGATCTGAACAAGAGATTTGCCGATATTGTTCGCGACGGCGAGATCGTCCAGGGTAAAGCGCTGCCAGCTGAAAGGAACGAGCCGGAAATTTGGGGATTGCCGCGCTTGATTCTCACACCGCACCGGCGCGATTTCGGGCGGTTCCGCGAACTAATCGACGCGATCAATCTGGCGGAAACTGCTAGAAATGGTGAAAACGGATGTCATTTTCCTCACCGGGGCTGCGCCGCCCGCCTCTCCGTTGGAAAAGCGATTGCTCTCGGCGGGTTCTGGCTTCCACTTCGCGTTGGCGAACATGCATGCGAAGCGTCGTATCAGGCAGATTTTGGGCTCGGTCGTGATTGCTGCGATGGCGCAACGTTTCTCCATGGGCCGCTATTAAGTGGCTTGAGCACCTACTCGGATTCTTGCTGATGCGCGTCCGGATACTGCCTTCATTATCGGCGGTTTGCCGATTCCGTCACTCTGCGACCAAGGCATTTTTCGGCAGCCGTGCGTTCTTTCGCGTTCGCCGCCAGTCTGGATTTGCGTTTCGCCTCATTCAATCGCGTCTCACAGCGAGAGTGTGAGAGCCTCTAGTTGGCCTACCAGTAGCTGTAGCCACGGCAGCTCTGGCGCAGCAAAGCCCGCAGAGCAGCCCGGACAGTCAATGCGAATGGCGCGACATACAGCTCACGCGCTCGCTGCCGCGCGTTTTTCCAGAATGTAATCGTGGATGGTGTTGACCGACCGGAGCGCGGTACCTGCAACCTCCGAGTTCGGCACGCTGACGCCGAACGTTTTTTCCATGCTGACAGCGAGCTCGAGCGCATCGATCGAATCCAACCCGAGCCCGTTTGGCCCAAACAACGGCAGATCGTCGCCGATTTGATCGGCCGTGATTTGCAACATCAAATTCTTGACCAGCATCTCTTTGATGCGAGTGCGCAGATCGGGCTCGGACATAACAGAGCCGCGATTGTGTCGCAAACTGCGGGCGCGGTCAAATGGGACGCGGCGAATCAGACCTGATCGGCCTGTTTGCCCGGATTAATCGCCTGATTCGGATCTGGCTGGGCAGTGACCGATGGGGCCGGAGAATCGACCCGAGGCACGGTCGATTGCGCCTGCTGCGTCTTGGGGTCGGTCTGGCCAGCCTTGTGTAACTCATCGCTGATCTCATCCTTCGCCTTTTGGAACTCCTTCACCGCCTGGCCCATACCGCGCGCCAGCTCCGGCAGTTTTTTGGCGCCAAACAAGACCAGAACGATCAGCAAAATGACGACTAAATCCGGCCCGGCCAAATTCATGAAGCTGGCGAGGAAGTTCATAGCCTGAGATGAACATCAGACCGTTTTGGGAACTTGCAAGGCAATTCCGGGGGATACGGAATCAACGTCCAACGCCGAACGCTCATTTCATACGCGTCATTCATTGGGCGTTGGAGTATCTAAACAAAACGGTACGGCGCGATGTGTCCGGCGCGACGGCCGAAGAGACACTAGCAAAAAATGAACGGTAATTGCCAAGCCGCGACCAGTAGGGCGCGGCGCGCAACTCGACGTTCCATGCATGAAAACCTTACTTGCAATTTTAGCCGCGGCTCTGGGCTTCTACGCCAGCCAAACCAAAGCACAGAGCGTCCTGTTCGATTTCGACAATGCGCCGTTGCATTCGCCGTTTCCGATCGACCTGACCGTGAGCGGAATCACCGCGCATTTCAGCGCGAATCCCGCTTACTACAATTACTCGATCCAGCGCGCGGACGTGCTCGGGTTCACGCCACAGGGTTTCGCCGGTTTCTGTATTTATCCGAGCACGGTTTATCTGTGCGATTTGCTGATCGCGTTTAATCAACCGATGACCGCCGCCTCGATACTTTATGCGCCGGAAGAGTACGCCACAGATTCATCATGCACGATGCGCATCACGGCTTACATGGGCACCACGTTCATCGGCACAGCCACCTACACTATTCCCGTGCCTGGCACCTGGCCGACTGGCACGCTGGCGATCACGACCGCGCAGCCCTTCGACAATGTTGTGATCCACTACGACGCGCCGCCACCAACGGGCGGCGATTACGGCCCGATTTTCATGGCCGACAACCTTTGGGTCACACCGGCTGCCGAGCCGACAGTGCTCAGCGCCGTGTCGCGGAAAAACCATGGCGCCGCTGGCGCATTCGATGTCGTTCTTCCGATGAGCGGGACGCCTGGGATCGAATGTCGAACAGGCGGTGGAACGAGCGACTATCAAGTCGTCGTGACGTTTGCCAGCGCTGTTACGGTCAACGGCACGCCGCAAGCCCAGATTACATTGGGTATCGGCGACATCGGGTCCGGCGGAGTGAGCAACGGCGGTGTCGTCACAGTGAGTGGATCGACCGTCACGATTCCGCTAACGAATCTGGCCAATGCGCAAACCATTGGAGTCACGTTATTCGGCGTAACTGTTGGCGGGGCATCGGGTAACGTCACGGTTCCGATGTCGATCCTCGTTGGCGACATTAACGGCAACGGCGCCGTCAATGCCACCGATGTCGCGCAAGACAAATCGCAAAGCGGCCAGGCGCTAACCAGCACGAATTTCAGAAGTGACGTGAACGCGACTGGCAGCATTGATGCGACCGATATTGCTATCACAAAATCGAAGGTTGGCACTGGGGTGCCGTGAATGAGTTCAGGATTTCGCCAATGCGTCGCGCAAGCGATCGAGAAACGAAACTTGCGCGGGGTTGATTTTTCGCCGCGCGATATCGTCCGCGAAAAATTCCGCCCGATCGATTTCCGGAAACTGTTTCAGCTTGCCCGAACGCGGCGGCCATTCGATCTCGAAAAGATTGGATTTTAATTCGAATGCGTCGGGCAAATCGCCTTCGAAAGCCCAAGCGTGAACAGTTTTGCCGGCTTTTTGCACGATTGAGCCGAGCGGAATCCAGTTACCCAATGGTTTCACGCCGAGCTCTTCTTCAAATTCAATCTGGGCGCGCCTGAGTAAATCTTCACCAGGAGCGGCTTCGCCTTTTGGAATCGTCCACGCGCCCTCGTCCTTATTTTTCCAAAAGGGGCCGCCCGGATGCACGAGCAGGAGTTCCAGCCGCCCGCCTTTTCGGCGAAACATCAGCAGGCCGCGCTAGTGCGACCGGATTTTGCTCTTTCTTGCACGGTTAAATTCTCCCGCCTAGTCATAAGATCTCAACGCAAACTCGCACGATATCTGGGGACGTTCGAGCAAGCCGGCAACATGTCCGGGAGCCGGACGGACTCGTCCTGTATGAGCCGGCTTGTGCGTTCAGAGCCTTGTGCACGGAGCTCAACGCTCAACGTCCAGCACTCAATTAATCGCCCTTTGCATTGGGCGTTGAGCGTTGGCTCCCTTTTAATCGCTGCCTTGTCTAGTCCACGGGCGAGAGCATGTGATATTTGCTGCGCTCGAGAATCGGCCCCTTGGTGCTTCCGCTGAGGAATTGCGCCACTACCGGGTTCTGCGATTGGCGCATCTGGTCAGGCGTTCCTTGTTCGACAATCTTTCCCAGGTAGAGCATGGCCATGCGCGTCGCGATGTGAAACGCGCTGTCCATTAAGTGCGTAACGATGATCGATGTCGCCTTTGTTTTCTCGGTCAGGCTGATGATCAACTCATCGATCAACGCGCCGATTACCGGGTCGAGGCCCATCGTGGGTTCGTCGAACAGAATCAATTCCGGCTCCATCACCAGCGCGCGCGCCAGACCGACGCGTTTGCGCATCCCGCCGCTCAACTCCGACGGCATCAGGTTGCCCTCGCCGGCCAGCCCAACCAATCCCAGTTTTTCCTCAACAATCTTGTCGATCTCCGCCGGAGTTTTCTCGGTCAGCTCCTGCAACGGAAACGCGAGATTCTCGCGCACAGTTAACGAGCTCAGCAGCGCTGCATCTTGATAAACCATCCCGATCCGGCTTCGGATTTGCTCAAGCTCGAAATCGCTCATCCGCGAGACTTCGTATTGCTTGAAAAAAACCGAGCCGCTGTTTGGGCGCAGGATTCCGAGGACTAAACGCAACAGCGTCGTTTTGCCCGCACCGCTCTGGCCGATGATGACGAGCCGTTCCTGAGGATCGACCGCGAGCGAAACGCCCCGCAGCACTTTCTTGTCGCCAAATTGCAACTGCACGTCGCGCAGTCCGACGATGGGCGAATGCGGTGACTCCATTGCGCTATCGGCCGCGGACCGGCGTGAAACTGAAAACGATGATCTCGGCATGGCGCGGTTTCCAATGATGAAAATCCACCCGAAACCGCCCGACTTTTTCGCCCCGTCGCTCGCGGTCTGAATTCATCAAATCGAAAAGTTTTTCGGTTTCACTGCGGGCAAAGAATGGCGCATCGAGAAATTCTGTGACCCAGTTCATCTCGTGGGCATCGGTAAGATAAAATGTCACCTGAATGTCCTGATCGGAATTTTCCACGATCATCAGGGCATAGTCGTAGATGTCCGCGCTTTTCCATTCGCCTTCAAAAAATATGGTGCAGCGCTTTTGGACTTCGGTCGCTTTCAGTTCTGCCGCCTTGAAATGCGAGACCACGTTCGCATAGGTAAGCGGCTGAACGCTTGCGTCGCTCGTTTTCCGAAAAATGGATTTCGCGGGCTGCGCGGCGAACGCGCCGCCGAGCGACACCGCGACGATGGCCAGACTAAAGAGGATCGCTTTTTTCATGATTGTGCTTTGCTGAACTTCAGCGCCAGCCCCAACACCGGCGATTCAATCATCAGATGGCCAAGCCCATCACGCTTGGCTTGTCTTGTCAAAAGCTGACTATTTTTTGCCCGGAAACGATGGACGTTTGTGCTTCGTTTTCATAACCTGGCACTGTGTCTGACGAAGTCACCAAGCTCATCCTCGGCGACACCGCGATCTCATCCATCGAGCAACCATCTCGGCCACGGGGCCGTCGCTTTTTTGGTGGTCGCAAAAAAGAAGGGCCGCCGCCGACGCATTGCGAGAATTGCGGCGCGCAGCTTTACGGGCGCTGGTGCGCGCAATGCGGGCAGGCCGCAATCGATTATCGGCGCTCGTTCGGCGCGGTGATTGTCGATGTTCTCAATGAATTCCTGAACTGGGACTCAAAATTTTTCGCAACCATCGGGCTGTTAATCTTCAGAGCCGTGGCGGCTGACGAATGAATTTGTTAGCGGCAAGCGCGTTCGTCACGTCCATCCGCTTCGCCTGTACCTTCTCGCCAGCGTTCTGTTTTTCTTCGCGGTGAATTATGGAGCGAAGGGACTTCGTCTCGAGCCCGGGAAAATCCCGGAGAAGGGCCGAGCCGCCGTGGGCGCAGCCGTCGCTGAAAAGCGGAACGAAATTGAAGCGAAACTGGACAAGGAAAATCTTTCGCCCGAACAGCGCCGAAAAGCTCTAGAAGCGTTAGATTACCTGACCAAGCCGAGCCCTGCTGCGACAGCAGCTCCTGAGGAAAAACCGTCGCCAACATCGGCGCCGGCCAACTCGCCGCCCGATTCAGGCAAACGAACTTACGGTTCAGTGAACGAGCGACCGTTCATTGTTTTCGACAACGCGAAATCGACCACGCCGTTCGAGCGGTGGTTGGAGGCGCGGGCCAAAGACAAAATGGGCGAGCATGGAACGAAGATGGGGCTCTTCATCACCACGCTCTTCAGCAACCTGCCTTACATGATGCTGTGCTGCATTCCGCTCTTCGCGTTCGTGCTGAAAATTCTCTATGTCCGCAAAAAAATCTTCTACATCGACCACCTCATCTACGCGCTTCATATTCATTCATTCGCTTATGTGGGCGTGATGTTGATTGTTCTCCTGACCATGGGCGTGGACCGCGTAATGCACGGCGCGTTGGCCGGATGGATCATCGCGCTTCTCTGGATCGCTTTTGCCACTCAAGTCTTTTTGTCCATCCGTCGCGTTTACCGGCAAGGCTGGTTCTTTACCGTGTTTAAGTTTCTCCTCGGCGGTTTTGCTTATCTGACCGTGCTTCTTGTTGCGCTGGCGGTGACGTTCTTCATCACGATCGCTTGGCCGGATTAAGGAGCATCTAACTTATGCGATGGCCGCAGCAGCGCCGGGGCGCAAGCCCGGGGTTTCGATGATTTTGCAACGACCGCGAAGGGGCTAGAAATCACGCATTCTGTCGCCCCTCCGGGGCTAATATCATGGGGGACGCAAATCCCCGGGGCTCGCGCCCGGGGCTAATGTCTGCCGCGCCTTCGGCGCTGTGAGCAGCTATATGTTTTTTAAACGCTCTAGCTGAGCAGTTTTTTCGCTTCCGCCAGTGCGATCTCGATCTTGCTTGCGTCCTTGCCGGAGCCTTGTGCCATTTCCGGCCGGCCGCCGCCTTTGCCGCCAATGATCGGCGCGATTTGTTGAATGATCTTGTTGGCCTGGAATTTCGACGTCATTGCGGCCGGGACGTAAGCGACGAAGGCGACAGATTCGTCGCGCAACCCGGCGAGGAAAATCGGGCCGCTGATTTTCGATTTCAAAGCATCGATAATCGCCTGGAGCAGTTTCGCGTCTGCATCCAGAACTTGCGCGACACAGAAATTCTCGGGCGTTGGCGCCAGTTCCTTCGCGATGGAGGCGGCGCGACTCTGCAACTGCGCTTCGGCAACCTTGGTCGTTTTCTTTTCCCACTCGCGAACATCGACATCGGCTTTTGCCAAGTGCGCCGCGCGCGCGTCGATCTGCCGCAAGAGGGTCGATGTATCCGCGCTCCCGTCGAAATGGGGTAACGGCGCGAGATCAGGTTTCTTGCGCGTCAGCGTTTCAAACTTCTCCTGTTGTCTCTCCGATTCCTGTTCCGCCCATTTCCGCGCCGCCTCGCCAGCGACCGCTTCGATTCGTCGGACACCCGCTGCGATCGCTTCCTCCTTCACGATCCGGAACGGGCCGATTTCGCTGGTCGATCTCACGTGCGTGCCACCGCAAAGTTCCATGGAGTACCCGTTCAGCGCACGCGGCTCGCCCCCGATCTGCAACACGCGTACCGTATCGCCGTATTTTTCGCCGAAGAATTGGGTAATGTCTTTTCGCTGCTTCGCTTCCGCGTATGGAATTTCTGTCCACGAAACCGGCGCGTTCTCCTCAATTTTCTGATTCACCAGTTTTTCCACATCGCGCACCTGTTGTTTCGTCAGCGGCGCGCTGGAAAAATCGAACGTCAGTTTCTCCAGCCCGACATAACTCCCTTTCTGAGACGCATCACGCGACACAACTTCGTGCAATGCCCAGTGCAACAAATGTGTCACCGTGTGATGCCCTTGAATCGCTCGGCGCCGCTCCGCATCGACCGACACTCGGACCGCTTCGCCTGGCTCGGGCGCGCGCCCGTCGGCCAATGTCGCGCGATGAATGAAAACATCGCCGCGTTTTTGCGTATCGATCACGCGCAACTGCCCGACTTCCGTCCGATCATGTCCCGGCACGTGCAGCAACCCGCGATCGCCGACTTGACCGCCCATCTCCGCATAACACGGCGTCCGATCGAGAACGATATTCAGTTCGTCCGATTTTTTGCCCGGCAAGACGGTTTCAACGACGGCCTCGCTCTCCAGAAAATCGTAACCAATAAATTTTGTCGGCCCGACCTCGAGATTTTCCTCTTCAACACTGATGGTCTCTTTCTTCTGTGCTCTGCGCGCGCGCTCCCGCTGCTCTTCCATCAATCTCTCGAACCCGGCGACATCGACGGCGAGTCCGCGCTCGCGCGCCATCAGCTCGGTGAGATCGAGTGGAAAGCCATAGGTATCGTACAGTTTGAAAGCGAACGCGGCGGTAATTTGGTTTCCCTCAATCGCATCCTCAACAGGATCTTCGGGTCCAAGCGCCACACTCGTTAATGCACGGCGAGGATTAACGCTTTCTTTGATCAAGACTCGCTCTTCGAAGATTTCGATTCCCTTATCCAGCGTCTTATTAAAAGCTTCCTCCTCACGGCGGATCGTTGCTTTGATCGGGCCTTGTTTTGCGCGGACTTCGGGAAAGACGTCACCCATCATTATCGCGACAACATCGACAAGCTTGAAAAAGAAGGGCTCGTGGAAATCGAGCGTGCGCCCATAACGAACGGCGCGGCGAAGAATCCGGCGCAAGACGTAGCCGCGCCCTTCATTCGACGGAATGATTCCGTCGGCGATTGCGAATGACAGCGTCCGGATGTGATCGGCGATCACCCGAAAGGCGATGTCGATCTTTTCCTGTTCGCGTTGCTCTTGTAGGGCGGCCGTGCCAGCCGCCGGCGTCTCACAGAGACGCCCTACAATTGGCAGCGTGCTTGCGTATTTCTTTCCGCTCAGTTTTTCCAGCTCATCGAAGATCGGGCGGAAAACATCGGTTTCGTAGTTCGAGATCGTTCCCGAAAAATCGATGAGATTTTTCGTGCCTTGAATGATCGCGCTGACGCGCTCGAAGCCCATCCCGGTATCGACGTGGCGTTGCGGAAGTGGCGTAAATTTTCCCTCGGCATCAGCATTGAACTGGATGAAAACCAAATTCCAAATCTCGATGCAACGCGGGTCGCCTTTATTGACTAACGCGCCGCGCGTGTCGCCATCGGGGGTAAGATCGACGTGAACTTCCGAGCACGGCCCGCATGGGCCGGTGTCACCCATCATCCAGAAATTGTCGGCCTTGCCACCGTTTACGACGTGAATTGTCGGATCAAGATCGACATCGCGGAACAAGCGCTGCCAATGCTCGTATGCTTCCTGATCGAACTCGCTCGGCTCGCCCTGCCCGGGCTTGTAAACGGTCGCGTACAGCCGATGCGCGGGAAATTTCCAGCGCTCGACCAATAGTTCCCAGGCCCATTCGATCGCTTCCTTCTTGAAGTAATCACCGAAGCTCCAGTTGCCGAGCATCTCGAAAAACGTGTGGTGATAGGTGTCGAGTCCGACATCTTCGAGATCGTTATGCTTGCCGCCGGCCCGGATGCATTTCTGGGTATCGGCCACGCGCGCCGGATTCCAGGGTGCTTTCTGTTGCCCGAGGAAAATCGGCACGAACTGGTTCATGCCGGCGTTGGTGAAAAGCAGATTCGGCGCGTCCGGCAAAAGCGATGACGACGGCACAATCGTGTGCCGTTTCTCGCGAAAGAAATCGAGAAATGATTGTCGAATTTGCGCCGAAGTCATGACCGTTCTAACCACGAATGGACACGAATAAACACTAATTTTCCAGAAGCTGAAACTTAGCCCCGAATTCGTGTCGATTGGTGTTCATTCGTGGTTAATCTTCTGGGACCGTGAATCCGATCAAAGGCGAACAACTGCTGGCCCAGCTGAATTGGCGCTACGCGACGAAAGCAATTCGATCCGGCTCGCAAGATTTCTCCGGAAGACTGGGCTGCCCTTGAGGATGCGCTGATTCTTTCGCCATCGTCGTATGGATTACAGCCGTGGAAATTCATCGTGATCACCGATCCGAAAACGCGCGAAAAACTTTTGCCGGCCACATGGAACCAGCGGCAGGTCCTCGATTGTTCCCATTACCTCGTTTTCACGGTGAACACGACGATGACCGAGGCACACATCGACAAACACGTCACCCGCGTGATCGAGGTCCGCGGTGGGACAATGGAAGGCTTGAAACGGTTTCGCGACACGATGATAGAGGATGTCATCACGGGCGCTCGCGGGGCAATCGCCCAGCAATGGGCCACACATCAGGCTTATCTGGCGCTAGGAAATTTCATCACCAGCGCTGCGCTCATGGGGATCGATACCTGCCCGATGGAAGGATTCGAGCCGGAAAAATACGACGCGATTCTCGACCTTCCCGCTAAAGGTCTAACCTCAGTTGTGTGTTGCGCGGCTGGCTATCGTTCGGCTAACGATAAGGCCGCCAAGCAAAAAAAAGTCCGTTTCCCCCGCGAACACATGATTCACATCGTGTGAATTTTTGGAGTGCGCGGACATCTCCGCGCTTTGAAAGCGGCGACATGTCGCCGCACTCACTGCTTTGCCGCCGCTGGCTTTTCCGTTGCGGCAACTTTCCACACCTCGTGAAATTGCCGGTCAATCTGGTCGGCCTCGTAATTTCGATTTTGCGCTTTCAAGCAATCCCGCAATCCGGTGAGTGCGCGCGCATTGCGCGGATTTCGTTCTAAATCCGCGCGAAACACTTTTTCGGCCTCCGGAACCTGGTTTGCCCCGAGCAAAGCACGGCCCAGCGTCGGCCGCACCGGCGGATACCATGGGGGCGGTTCGCTATAGTTCAGCGCGTCCTCAGCAGCGACTGCTTCTTTCAGCGAATCGATCGTGGCTTTCTCGTCGTGGCGACTCACCGCCATGGCCGCCGTCAGCAAATGCTCGTGGATCTTGAAAACTTGCCCGGTCGTGTTGAGCTGATCGTACATCGTGTCCGGCGGAATCTCCGCCGCCAAATCGCGAAACGCTTTCTGCTCTTTCTCTGCGTCAGCCGTTTTGCCTAGACTCGCAAAGGCGATGCCGCGAAACGAGTGCCATACTGCACTCGTGATTTTCAGCGATGGATCGGGTGCAGGCAGTTTGGCCAAATCATTCCACCGCTCGAAAGCGAAAAGCACGATCATGGGTGTTGGCAAAAAACCTTCCAGCATCGGCATCTCTTTGATGCCCGGCGTGACGTTCGCGACGAGCTTGTCCGCCGCCGATTTTGCCTCGGCAAAGTTACCGCGCATGCAATCTGCGTAGGCGAGAAAATGCAGATTATGGCTGTAATACATCAGCGGGTAAACGCCCTTCGCGTGGGTGTCCGCGATGTATTTTTCGTCCGCCGCCGCCGCCGCCGTGTTGCAATGCGCTGATGCATCGTGGTCGCCGACGCGTGCATAGATGTGGGCTGGCATGTGCACGAGATGACCCGCCGCCGGCGCTAGTTTCTCCAGGCGCGCCGCACTCGGCAAGGCGCGCTCCGGATTCGGCGAGGCTTCGACGGCGTGAATGTAATAATGGTTTGCGCCGAGATGATTCGGATCACGTTTCAAAACCGATTCGAGCGTGGCCACAATCTCCTCTGTTCCTGCCGCCGGCTTGCCGTCATGCGACCAAAGATGCCACGGATTCAGATTCATCATGCTCTCGGCATAGAGCGTGGCCGCATCGAGGTCGTCGGGGTAACGCGCCGCCAGTTTGGCCATGGCATCTTTGTAAGCAACATCGAGCGCATGCAGATCGGCCTTGGGATCGTTGGAATAACGAACCGCCAGCGCGTCAATGTAAGCCCGCTCCAGCTCCGACGCATTTTGCTTGAGCGCAATCGCCCTCTGCACCGCATCGTAGCCCGCTTTCTCCCGCTCAGGATCGACCGGCAAATTGTAGTTAGGCCCAAGCGTCAACGCCACGCCCCACCATGCCATGGCCAGTTTTGGATCGATCTCGGCCGCGCGCTGAAACGCCTTGCGCGCTTCATCATGATTGAATCCGTAAACGAGCTTCAGCCCCTGATCGAAGAACGCCTGCGCTTCGCCATTTTTCGTCGAGACCGGATGATAAACTTCGCCAAAGCCGGGCATCAGGCGCGCGCCCGACTCACTTTTTCCAGCTCGCGCTCCATGCTCCCAAACAAACGATGAATCCGATTTGGAAAACGCGACTTCTCATGTCGATCTGGTTCTAGCTCTTCTCCTCGTCGAGCTTGGCTTTGACCGCGGCCTCGATCTCCTCGTACAACGCCCGATCGTTTTTGAGCGCCTCCTTGGCGGCGTCGCGGCCTTGGGCGAGCTGAGTGCCTTTGTAATTGAGCCACGAGCCGCGCTTCTCGATGATCTGTTTTTCGAGCGCAAGATCGAGCAACGCGCCAGTCGAGGAAATTCCCTCGTTATACATGATATCGAACTCGGCTTCGGTAAACGGCGGCGCGACCTTGTTCTTCACCACTTTGATCCGGGTCCGATTTCCGGTGACCACACCATCGGTCTGTTTGATCGCGCCGATCCGGCGAATATCGACGCGGACACTGGCGTAAAATTTCAGCGCTTTGCCGCCCGGCGTCGTCTCTGGATTGCCGAACATCACGCCGATCTTTTCTCGAATTTGGTTGGTGAAAATGCAGCAGGTCCGCGCCTTCGAGATAAGCGAGGTGAGTTTGCGCAAGGCCGCGCTCATCAAGCGCGCCTGTGCGCCGACCGTCGTGTCGCCGATCTCGCCTTCCAGTTCGGCTTTCGTCACCAGGGCCGCGACCGAATCGAGCACGATCACGTCGAGTGCGTTGGAACGCACCAGCGTCTCGCAAATCCGGAGCGCTTCCTCGCCCGAACTCGGCTGCGACACGAGCAGATCATCCAGGTTCACTCCGAGCTTTTTCGCATAAGCGGGATCGAGCGCGTGCTCGACGTCGATGAACGCCGCCAGACCGCCGCGCTTTTGCGCCTGCGCGATGACGGTGAGCGTGAGCGTCGTTTTGCCTGAGGATTCCGGCCCAAAAACTTCGACCACGCGCCCGCGCGGAAAGCCGCCTACCCCCAGCGCACGATCGATCAAGATGTTCCCGGTCGGGATCACATCAATATCGACAATTTTCTCGTCGCCCAGGCGCATGATCGCGCCTTCGCCGTAATCTTTCGCGATTTGTTGGATGGCCAGGTCGAGGTTCTTGTTCCGCGCCGCGATCAATCTGTCCGCGCCGGTTTTCTCTTCGGTTTTCGTCGCCATAGGAAGCTTTTAGTACGTCGCCCGTGACTGTTCGCCAAGCACAAAAGCGAGAAGAGGTTTCAGACGTTACTTCCGCTCCACTTCAGTTTCTGGCGCACAACGCTGAAGAAGGAAACGTCGGGCAACGCCGCCAGCGGCAGCGTTTTTTTCGCTTTGCGGATGGTGATGGTCGATCCACGCTCGATGTGGATCGGCGGACGGCCATCAAGCGTAAGGAAAACCGGATAATCCGGGTCGCTCGCTTCGATTTCGATGATCGACGTTTCGGCGACGATGATGGAACGATTAGTCAGGACGTGGGGACAAATCGGCGTGATCACCAGCACGCCCGACTCCGGATCGAGGATCGGGCCACCAGCCGAGAGCGAGTAAGCAGTCGAGCCGGTGGGCGTGGCTACGATCAAGCCGTCCGCGTTGAATTCCGTGAGCGCTTCGCCGTTGACGCGCGCTCGCACCAGAACGAGCCGCGAAAGCTCGCCCCGGCTCAAAACCGCGTCGTTGAGCGCGATCATTTTCCCGGTCTGTTTTTCACCGAGGCGGACGCGCGCTTCGAGTAGCGTCCGCTGGCTGAAATTGATCCGGTCTTTCACGATGCACTCAACGGCTTCGCGATAGGCATTGGAATTCGCGCAGGTCAGAAATCCGAGCGAGCCGACATTGAGTCCGAAGATTGGCTTAATGTTGTCTCCGAGCTGGCCGGCCACCTGGAGAATGGTGCCATCGCCGCCGATGACGACTAACAAATCCGTCGCGTTGCCCAGCTCCGGAACTGTTTGCCCATCCTTCCGCCCCGCAATCGCCGCCGTCTCTTTCTCGAGCAGGATCGACATCGAATAACGGGCGAACTCCTCCGCAACGGCGTTAACCAAATCGGCCACGCCCGGTTTTCCGGTGTGCGCAACTAAGCCGATCGTTTTTGGATGCATGCGAAAAATTCCTGGTTCCCGTCCGTGCCGGTGATGGCGGAAGGGATGACGCCGATGAGGCTATGGCCGAGCCGAGTCACAAAGGCAACGATCTTGTCTTGCGCCTTCTGATGCAACTCCGGTTTGCGGACAATCCCGCCGCGACCCACCTCGGCCCGTTCCAACTCAAACTGCGGCTTGATCAGGGCGAGAATCAGGCCGTTTGGAATGACCAAATCGCATGCGTTAGGCAAGATCAAGGTCAGCGAGATGAACGACACGTCGATCACGCAAAGGTCGATCGAATCTGGAATCCGCTCCCGCGAAAGAAAACGCGCATTCACTTTTTCCAGCACGATCACGCGCGAATCATTCCGCAATTTCCAATCCAACTGCCCCTGGCCAACATCGACCGCATAGACCCTGGCCGCGCCGCGTTGCAGCAGAGAATCGGTAAACCCGCCGGTCGAAGCGCCAATATCAAGCGCGATTTTCCCGGCAACGTCGATCTTGAAATGATCCAGTGCGCCCTCCAGTTTCAGCGCGCCGCGCCCGACGTATTTCCGCGTTGCCTTGACGCTGATCTGCTCGCCAGGATCGACCAGTTGCGCCGCCTTCGAGGCAACCTGCGTCCCGATTTTGACCTCGCCCGCCATCACCGCCCGGCGCGCCTGTTCCCGGCTCGGAAAAAATCCCCGACCAACCAGGCACTGATCAAGACGCAATTTCTTTGGCATCGATTTCTCAGGACCCGGATGGCGAAGCGCATCTGATCGCCGGCGGATTTGTAAAAGCAAGAACTGAGGCTTGTGCGACCAGATCGAGCTGCCGCCGAATCGCCGAATTAATGTCCGCGAGTCTGTCGGGGAACCTGACAGGCTCCCGTGTGGCTACGTCCCAGGGGAAGCTGTCAGCTTCCCCTACCGCGCCGACATGTCGCCGCACGCAAAAGTCATTCATTTGCGGTCTGTTCCTTTATGAGCTTCTCGATTGCGGTAACATCTTCAGCCGACGCCCGCCGTCGCTGATATTTTCGAAAGACGATGTCCTTCAGCATCAACAAATCCTCAAGTAACGGAACATCATAATAGGTCCATTCCAGATCGCCTGCGGTCTTCGATTGCAACCGCCAGGCGCCGCCGAATTTGGTCGCGCGCACTTCGCGTTTGCGACCCTCGGCATCTTTCTCAGTCCATATGTGTTGACTCCGCATCGCTTCTGGAGAAACGCTCAACGCTCAACTTTCAACGCTCAACTTTCAATGCCCAACCGTCTGCTTTCTGGATTGAACGTTGAGCGCTGGACGTTGAACGTTGGACGTTTTCCCCAAAAGACGACTAACCAATGAAAGATGCAGCGAGACTGTTAGGCTATCTCGGCGCGACGGCGCTCATCGGCGCCCTCCTCTCGCCCATGCTATTTTGGGCCGCGCAATGGCTCATCGCCCACGGCTGGTTTCAGATTCTTGCGCGGTTCGATTTCGAAAGGTTCTTTCACCGCGCGCTCCTCATCGCGGCAGTCGTGTTGCTCTGGCCATTTCTGCGCATGAGTCACGTTCATGGTCTGCGCGATCTGGATCTCGCGCCAAATCCATGGCCAGGGCGCGATTTCATTGCTGGTCTTCTCGCCGCGATAGTCCCCCTGCTCTGCTGCGGCGCGGTGTTGCTCGCATTCCGGTTCTATTCGGTCCGCCACACCATCGCCGTCCATGCCCTCAGCAAAACGGTTCTCGCCGGAATTTTCGTGCCGTTCATCGAAGAGCCCTTGTTTCGCGGGCTGATCCTCGGCCTGTTGTTGCGCACCGGCTGGCGAAAGATGTCGATCCTGGCCACATCCGCATTTTTCGCCGCGGTCCACTTCTTTAGGTCGGCGGAACAAGCTTCGACCAGCGTGACCTGGACTTCCGGTTTTCAGGCGATCGCCGATTCGTTTTCGCCCTTTGCCCATCCATTATCGATTCTGCCAGCGTTCGCGACGCTGTTTCTCATCGGCTGGATTTTGGCCGATGCGCGTGTGAGAACGCGCTCGCTTTGGCTGCCTATTGGACTTCATGCGGGCTGGATTTTGGCCAGCGGCACCTTCAACGCTGTGGCGCGTCGGCAGATCGACATCTTTCCGTGGCTGGGCCAAAATTGGCTGGTTGGGATTGTCCCGATAGGAATCGGCGCATTGACGTGGCTGCTTATGATCTTTTGGCTCAAATATGGTCGCACTCGGAAAGCTTAAACCGGTTGAAGCGCTCATCTCGCTTTTTTATCCGCCGATTTGCACGATCTGCGCCGCGGATGTCGGGGCATCAGAATATCTTTGCGGCGATTGCCATGCAAAGGCGGCGCGGATCATGCCGCCGTTCTGCGAAACATGCTCTGAGCCTTTCCCCGGCGCCATTACCGATGGGTTTACGTGCGCGAATTGCGGACATCGTAAACTCTATTTCGAGACAGCGGTCGCGGTTTATCGGAGTCGCGGCATCGTCCGGCGTGTAATCCACGATTTCAAATACAATCGTCAAATCCACCTGCGTCATGTTGTGGCGCGATGGCTGGCGGATGCGCTCGACGATGTGCGTCTCCGTGGCCGGCGCTTTGATCGGCTCGTCCCCGTGCCGCTGCATCCGGCGCGCCGGCGCGAACGAGGGTTTAATCAGGCGGATCTCCTGGCCGAATTGCTCAGCCGACAAACGTCAATCCCATTGCAGCGGGTCTTGCAGCGCATTCGTTACACCAAAACGCAGACCGCTTTCGATCGGGCCGAGCGGATGGAGAATTTGCGTAATGCCTTTCGTTTACGAAAAAACGCGGCTGTGCAAGGTTATCGGGTGCTTCTGATCGACGATGTCTTAACCACCGGCTCGACCTTGAGCGAATGTGCACGAGTGTTGAAGGTAGCGGGCGCACTGTCGGTGCATGCCGCGACGGCAGCGAGGGCCTGATTGCGATGGCGATTTTCAAAAGACCTAAATTTGCCGGAGAAGGCGACAAGAAACGCGACATTCCGCAAGGACTGTTTCAGAAATGTCCCGGTTGTCGCGAAGTCGTGACCGAGATCGAGCTGAACGAAAATCAGCGGGTCTGTCCTCGGTGCGATTATCATTTCGCGCAGTCGGCGCAGGACCGGATCGCAAATTTGCTGGACCCACAAAGCTTTGTCGAGATGGACGCCGATCTAAAGTCAGTGGACACGCTTCGTTTTCACGGGATGGCCAGCTACAAGGATCGGCTCAAGAAATACCAACAGAGCACCGGCTTGACCGATGCCGTTATCAGCGGGCACGGCATCATCGATGGGTACAAAGTCGCGATCGCAGTAATGGATTTCAGTTTTCTCGCGGCCACGATGGGATCGGTCGTGGGCGAGCGCATCACACGCGCGATCGAGTATGGGACGGCGGAGCGCGCGGCGGTCATCATCGTGGCGGCTTCCGGCGGCGCGCGCATGTATGAGGGAATGTTGAGCCTGATGCAAATGGCAAAGACGAGCGGCGCGCTCGCCCGGCACGCCGAGCAACGTTTGCCTTACATTTCCGTGCTGACGAATCCGACCACCGCCGGCGTCATGGCCAGCTTCGCTTCTCTGGGCGACGTCATCATGGCCGAGCCGAAAAGCATGATCGGTTTCGCCGGACCGCGCGTGATCAAGGAGACCACGCATCAGGATTTGCCAGAAGGATTTCAGACTGCCGAGTTTCTGGTCGATCACGGCTTGATCGACATGATTGTGCACCGCAAAAAAATGCGAGAAACGATCAGTCAGTTACTCGGCTATTTTTCCCCGGGGTCGTGAGTTACCGCGAGGCGCTCGCCTGGCTCTACAGTCTCCAGCGATTCGGGATCAAGCTCGGTCTGGAGAACAGCCGGCGGTTGCTCGAAGCGCTCGGTTGTAGCGGCGTTCGTGCCAAACGCCGGGCCCTCGCCGCGGCGAGCGCCCCTGCACCGCGCGTCATACATGTGGCCGGCACGAATGGAAAGGGATCGGTCTGCGCGATGATCGACGCAATCCTGCGGGCCCAGGGAATTCGCAGCGGTCTCTTCACCTCCCCTCATCTCGTGACGTTTCGCGAACGCATTCAAATAAATGGCGAAATGATTTCCGAGAAGGCGGTGGCGAATGGTCTGACCCTAATCCGCGACCTTATCGCGAAATGGGATCCCCATCCGACCTTCTTCGAAGTCACGACCGGCCTCGCCCTAAAACATTTTTCCGAAAACAACATCGACCTCGCTGTTCTGGAAACCGGTTTGGGCGGACGACTCGATGCGACGAACGCGCTGGCATCAGACGTCGCAGTAATTACGTCGATCGCACTCGATCATCAAAAATGGTTAGGGGAAAACCTGGCCGAGATCGCGGCAGAAAAAGCCGGCATCATTAAGGCGGAAACACCGGTTGTTTCAGCGGCGCAAGCAGCCGAAGCGGAAAAAGTAATCCGGGCGCGCGCCGCCGAATGCGGCGCGCCGTTGCAATTCGTCCGCGAAGCCTACGAGGAGAGTCCGATCGCATTGCGCGGCTCGTACCAGAAACAAAACGCTGCGTTGGCGATCGCCGCATTGCGGGCCGCCGGGGACGCCATTCGGATGGACTCGTCCTGTGGCGAGATCGATCCGTCTTCGCTTCGCTCCAGCGCGACAGGCATCGGCGTCGCGGCGATCGCGCGCGGCCTCGCTGCGGTCAAATGGCCGGCGCGGTTCCAAGCCTGGGACGAACGGACGATCATCGATGGCGCGCACAATCCCGCCGCCGCTCATGTTCTCGCGCAAACCTGGCGCGAAACATTCGGCCCGGAACGGGCCACACTGATCCTCGCTGTCTTGTCCGACAAAGATCTGCCCGGCATCTGCCAAGCTCTCGCGCCGATCAGCGATTTCGTTTTGCTGCCTCACATCCGCAGCGAACGCGCCGCATCGCCGGACGTTCTTGCGAAACTTCTCTCCTCTATCACTCCATCACTCCAAAATGCCAGTCCGGCTCTGGATCTCCATTACTCCATCGACTGCGATCGCTCTCGATTCCGCCCGCGCCAGACCAAACCGGATTCTGCTCACCGGGTCACTCCACTTCGCCGGCGAAGCGATCGCTTTCCTCGAGGGCAGACCTGCGGCATTCGAAGAATGCCCGCAATGATTTCATCCCTCGCGGGAAAGAGATGTGAAGACGCATTTCATTCCAGAAGGGTGGCGTTTCGCAAGTCGCTAGACCCGCGATTGGCTTAGCCATGGCGCGGCAGGCCTAAGCAACCTAGACTCTTCGGTTTCTCAATGCGACAGCAGAACGGAGATTCGCATCTGGCGCGCCAACTCGGGCTCTTCAGCACGACGATGGCGGTAATGGGCGGCATCATCGGCGCGGGCATTTTCATCAATCCCTATCTCGTGGCCGAGCGCGTTCACACGCCGGCGCTGATTCTTGGTGCATGGATCACAGGCGGACTCATCGCGCTAGCCGGCGGATTCATTTATGCAGAGTTGGCCGCGCGCTTGCCGGTGGTGGGCGGTCAGTATGCATATCTGCGCGAAGCGCTTCATCCGGCGGTGGCGTTCATCTACGGCTGGGTTTTGCTCCTCGTCATTCAGACCGGTGGGATGGCCGCGGTCGCGGTCACGTTTGCCAAATACTTTCTCGAACTCACGCGCTGGCCCGTTAACGAATCCATTCTTGCGGCGATCGCGCTGGCGCTGCTCACCGCGATCAACTGCCTCGGCGTCCGGGCCGGCAGCCGGGTGCAATCGGTCATGACGCTGAGCGCCATCGCCATGATCGGTGTTCTTGAAGCGACGAGTTTTTTGCTTGGAAAATCGCAAGTGAGTTGGGCACCGCTGATTCAGAAACCGGTGAATGCCGATCTTCTCCTCGCCTTCGGGGCGGCCATGACGCCGGTATTGTTTGCCTATGGCGGCTGGCAAACGTCGAGTTTTATCGGCGGCGAAGTGCGCGAAGCGTCTCGCGTGCTGCCGCGCGCGCTGGTGCTCGGTGTTGTCAGTGTGATCGTCGTTTATACCTCTGTTAATTTTGTTTATCTCCGCGCCCTGGGACCGGCCGGCCTGGCCGGATCGACTACGCCAGCCTCCTCCGTCATGCGAGAATTGCTAGGCAATCGGGGCGGGCAAATCATTGCCGCAGGCATTTCCTTTTCCGCCCTTGGGTTTTTAGCGCAATCAATGTTGACGGCACCGCGCGTTTATTTCGCGATGGCGCAGGATCGCGTCTTCTTTCGCGGAGTGGCATGGGTCGATCCGCGGACACATGTCCCGGTTGTTGCCATCGTACTCCAGGGTGTGTGGGCGATTGTGATTGCCCTGACCGGCAGCTACGCGCAAGTGGTCAGTTACGTCATCGCGATGGACTGTATTTTCTTTGGCCTAACGGCTGTCTGTCTGTTCGTTTTGCGCCACCGCAAGGTCAAAGACCAGGAATTGATTTCTTACCGCATGCCCGGTCATCCCTGGGCAACGCTGCTTTTCATCGCGGCGAACTGGCTCATCGTCATCAGCACATTCGCGCACGATCCGAAACGTTCATTCATCGGGCTCGCCATCGCGCTCGCGGGCTTGCCGGTGTATTGGTTCTGGCGGGCAAGGCAGTGACGACATGACAAGTCCAAAGCGAACCAAACATTCTGAGTTCATGGAATGGGCGAAGCTTTGTTCGCAGGCGCGGTTTAATCTCGCTACGAGCGGCGTGCTGAACGTGCCGGCATCGGAATTTCCTGTTGTGGGTCGATGATTTCGAAATCACCGGCCCCGACGGTTACGGATATGAGCCGCTCCAGCAACGGATCGCGCTGCATTACGGAATTGCGCCGGAATGCGTCGTCGCTGCCAATGGCACATCGATGGCGAACCACCTGGCCATGGCCGCACTGATCGAGCCGGGAGACGAAGTGTTGATCGAACAACCGGCTTACGGTCCGCTGGTCGATGTTGCCGATTACCTCGGCGCGCTGGTGAAACGAATTGCTCGCAGCTTCGCCAATGGATTCCCCATTGATCCGGACGAGATCGACCACTCCCTCACGCCTGCAACGCGTTTGATTGTCCTGAGCAATCTTCATAATCCGAGCGGTGCGCTGATTCCGCCCGAAACGCTCCAGAGACTCGCTGAAATCGCAGCTCGCACCGGTGTGCACATCCTCATGGATGAAGTCTATATCGAAACGATATTCGATCAGCCTCCGCCATTCGCCTTCGCCATCGGTCAAACGCTAACACGGGAAAACCCGTTCATTATCACGAGTAGTCTAACGAAGACATATGGCTTGAGCGGGCTGCGCTGTGGCTGGATTCTCGCCGCGCCGGCGCTGGCGCAGCGGATCTGGCGACTCAACGATTTGTTTGGCGTAAATGCCCCCAACTCTGCCGAGCAATTGTCGGTCGTGGCCTTCGATCATCTGAAAAAATTTCGCGAACGCGCCAGGACTCTGCTGGCGACAAATCGCGCTCTGGTAAACTCGTTTCTGGAGAGTCGAAACGATCTGGAATGTTTTCGCCCGCCCGGCGGGACAGTCGCTTTCCCGCGGCTAGTGCGCGCTCATCCCGACGTTTTCCTGCCCCTGCTGCGCGACAAATACGAAACCAGCGTTGTTCCCGGAGAATTCTTCGACATGCCGCAGCATTTTCGAATCGGCATTGGCGGCGATACGGAAAATCTGCGGGTAGGATTGGAGCGACTTGGCGCGGCCCTGGATGAATCGCGAAAATGAGACCCCTTTGAGATGTGAAAATCTGGACGATTGGACACTCCACGCGCGAGATCGACAAGTTTATTTCACTGCTCCAGGAGAACGGAATCAAGCTCCTCGCTGATGTGCGCATGTTCCCGGGCTCGAAACGTTATCCGCAGTTCAATCGCGAGTCGCTCGCCGATTCGTTAGGCCAGTCGGGAATTCGTTATGAACATTTTCCGGAACTCGGGGGCCGACGAAAAACAAGACCGGATTCACGCAACACCGCGTGGCGTAACGCATCCTTCCGCGGCTACGCCGATTACATAGAGACGAACGAATTTCGTAACGGGATCGCCCGGCTTCTCGATCTTGCCAACGTTACCGGGCCGACCGCCATCATGTGCGCGGAAGCTGTTTGGTGGCGTTGTCATCGGTCGCTGATTTCCGATTATCTCAAGGCGCACGGCGTCGCAGTCATTCACATTCTCGACGCTGGAAAAACCGAGCCGCATCCGTACACCTCGGCCGCCCGTATTGTCGCCGGAGAATTGAGCTACACGTCTGAAACGCTTCTCTAGCCGGCCGGGAAATCATTCGTGCGATTCAGTCGCCAGCACGCAGCGGAAACCACAAATCACGTCGCGTTCATTGCGATCGACCACGTTGCGATAGGAAGATTGCATCTCAACCCGATTGCTCGTCGCCCAGGATCCGCCGCGCAGCACTCCCCAGTCCCGGCTCGCCGTTCCGCTGTTTCCTTTGTAACTTTCCAGGCACCATTCCCAGACGTTGCCACCCAGATCGTAAATGCCGAGCGCGTTTGGCTTGAAACTGCCCACCGGCATCGTCGTGCGGCGAAACTGAGAGGACCCGTAATTGCCCACGTCCGGTGGCGCCGGCCATTGTTTGCCCCACGGAAATTCATTGGAGATTTTTCCATCGCGCGCTTCGGGAGTACCGCCCGTTTCGTTAGGTAATCCGACCGCCGCGCTCCATTCTCGATCCGTTGGCAATCGATAGAATTGTCGATCTTCCAACACATTTTCAGCGCGTTCGTTTTCGGTAAGCCATTTGCAAAATGCCGTGGCATCGAACCAGTTCACTTTCACGACAGGATCAGTGGGCGTTTGCTGAAAATCGGGCGGCTCATAACGGCGTCCCGTTGCACGGCAAAACATTTCGTAATCCTGGACGCGTGTTTCCCAAATCGAAATCCGGATTTGGCCGAGCGGAACGAACTTCATGCCAAGCGAATTTGTCCAAGCTTCGCCCGGTTGCGCAGTTGAGTCCTTTTCGAGCCGCGCCGCGAGAAAAGTCTGCTGCTGCGGCGTGACTTCGCCGGTGACTGACGTCGGCTTGTAACCCGCCAGTCGCAGTTCGTACGTCACCGCTCCCAGCTTTACGTCCTCGATCACGAACGGCGTCCGGCCCAGTTCACGCCCACTCGCCAGAACCGTCGCCCCGCCTGGCGCGCTAGTGATTTTCACGCTGCCGTTGCCGAAAACGAAATGCGCGGAGCTTTCTTTGTGGGCTTCAACCACCACCGATTGATGTTGCTCCGGCCAACTGCCCAGGCGGACGCTCAATTCGTGCCGTCGCGCGCCAATCCCCATGCGCGTCGGCGTTTGGCCGGCTAAACTTCCATCGACGAAAATCTCCGCGCCCGTCGGCTCGCTCGTTATGCTTAAGGTTCCGTTTACGAACGCGAACGTCCTCCGCGTGGTCTCGCCTCGCTCAACCTCCACCTCCTCGCGCACATCCCAATCGCCGCGATTGGCGGTCAGGGCGTATTTGCCAGTAGGCAGCTCGACCAGGGTCGCGGGCGTAACTCCGTCGCGCGAGAATTGCCCATCGTCGCTCCGGAGTGAAAACCCCGCGCCGGGCGGCTCGGATCGAATCTCCAATGCGCCTTTGCTTCGCTTTAGGCGCAACACCGGCAGCGCCATGGATTTTTTAACATCCACAATCTTTTGCACCGGATCGTAGCCAGGTAGCATGACCCGCATGTTGTATTCGCGCGGCTCGAGATCGTCGAATGTTGCGGGACTTCGTTTCGCCCACTCGCCTAGCAGAACAAGTGCGCCCGCCGGCTCGGTTTTCAACGATACTTGTAGACGAACATCTCTGAGTTCTTGCCTCGACCGTTCTTGCCTGGACCGTTCTTGCCTCGACTCGTAAAGACCGAATATCGCCGCCCCGGCGACAAGGATCGACAATGCAACTAGCACGAATTTCGCGCGCGGTTTTTTCGGTGGCTCACCGCGCGCTAGCGCCGCAAGATCGTCGTGCATTCGCCGGGCCGACGCATAACGCCGGGACGGCTGGTTCGCGCACGCCTTTATGAGCACGCCGTTCAATTGCAACACCTGATCTTTGTCCTCGCGCTCGCTCAGTTGCGAATCGAGCTCGGGAAAATCGAGCCGGTCTTTTCCGGTGCTGACTTCGTAAAGCAGTTTGCCCAGGCTGAAAAGGTCCGCTTGTGGCGTGCCCGGCCCTTCCGGCGGAACATAACCCTCCGTGCCAACAAACGAACGCTGCCCGGCGGCGGCGACCAGGCCGATATCGGCCAGTTTCGGGACGCCGTCGATGAAAATGATGTTCGAAGGTTTAATGTCGCGATGGGTCAAGCCGTGCTCGTGCAGGGCATCGAGCGCTTCGGTTAGGGACAGGCCGAGCTGAATCGATTCCTTAGCCGAAAGCCGGTTGTGGCGCTTCAGATCGCTTTTGAGCGTTCGCGGTTCGTAATGAATGATGTCGATCTTCCGTCCGGCGATGTGATCGTCGGCCAGCTCCATGATGTAATAGAGATACTCGGCCGTGCGCCCGACGTGCAGAATGTCCACAAAACCAGCATGAGCCCGCGAGATCGGCTCAAAACTGGACATCCCTTGGAACTCGCGTTGAAACGCCCGATCGCTCTCGAATGTGGTGCGATAAACCATTTTTACCGCCCGCAACGCCCCGGTCAGGCTGCGCGCCAGCCAAATCTCGCCATAAGCGCCACGCCCGATCACGCGCAGCACTTCATGGTCGGGAATCAGTGGAATTGTCGCAGAAACGTCGTCAGGAATGAGCGCAATTTTACACAAGCGCCGCGTTCGAGGCAACGGGCATAGCGCACGCCTCTGCCATGTTTGGTTCCAGCGTCGCACCGAAACAGGCTTTTCTTAGGACCTCGTTGCTCGAGAGACGCTACGTCCGCCAAAGAAAGTTCGCGAGCGCCGGAAGCCTTCGCCAGGCACACGTGACGGTACGCTAGCCGAAGCCGCCGCGCTCCAGCGCTTTGACCTCTTTCTTCAAAGCGGCCGACACGCGATGGCGCGCCAGGTAGACCTGCCCGATGTTTACCCGCAGTTCCGCCGCCACTTTTTGCGCCGGCCACTCCTTGCGCACATAACAATCGAAAATCTGAAACTGTTTCGGATCGACTTTCCTCTTCACCCGGGCAATTGCTGCGCCAAACAAATTTTCCTGCCACTCCCTTTCCCAGAGCGCGTCCAGATCGACAGCGTTGACATCCGGCAGGCGTTCGATCGTCGAAGTGAACCTGTCATCGGATGAACGCAGAACTTTGGCGTTTCCCGGCTCGCGTTTGCGAAACTGATCGACGATTCGCCACCGCGTGATGTGCAAGAGCCAGCCTTTGAACGAACCGATCGCTGGATCGTATCGCAATTTGTCGATCTTCTTCGCTACGGTGATGATCGTTTCCTGCACCACTTCCTGCGCCTCCTCGTCGGTCAGTCCTGATTTGCGCGCCGTGGAATAAATCAATTTCCAATAGGTATCGAAAAACTCCTGCCAATGCCGTTGATCGTCCCAGTTAGCCAGACGATCCACCAAACTCCGACGCGTCGCGATTAATCCTACGCCTTTCATGGCGATGTTCTAACGCAGTCGGCACGCAAGTGAAAGCTAGATCGCGCCGTTCCGGGTAGGCTGCAGTGCACGCTGTCTCAGCGGATCCGGGTAGTCGCGCGGCTAAACGCCGGTCTTGTCCGCTGAGGACAGACGGACGCTACAGTCCCGGATGATAGCGACATTTTCCTGAAAGATTTTTGCGCCGGCGTCGTATTCCGCCCATGAATACTAGCGCTCTTGTCACCCGACTACTGCAACTGGTCGCCTGGCCCTTTGTTTTTTTAAAGAAGGTTGCTGTGGGGATCTTCGGCCGGGTGGAATGGAGCCCGCCGCCGTGGCTTTCACGGAGCAGTGCCGTTTTCGGCATTTTGAATCGTGCCCATCCTTTTATCACGGCTTCTGGAATCGTCGCGCTCTTTGTGTTCGCGTGCGGGGCAGCTTGGACGTTGCATTGGTATCAACATCGACCAAAGCCGCGCTATGTTAGCGTGACCGTCGAACGGGTTCCGGTAACCAGGCTGGAGAAGGACTTGACGTTTCCCACCCTCGATATCCGATTCAGCGATTCCGCGGCGCGCCTGGAAGATTTGCAAAAGACTTCGGTTTCGGGCGTCCGGGTCGATCCGCCGCTGGCCGGCAAATGGATGTGGGCTAACGACAAACATCTTTTTTTCAAACCGGCGGAAGACTGGCCAGCCGACAAGAAATTCCTAATCATCTTCGACAAGAAATTTTTCCCGGCGCACGTTTTGATGGAGCGTCTCATTTACGGGTTCAAGACGCCGCCGTTCGAAATCGCGATCAAAGATCTTCAGCTCTATCAAGATCCAGCCAATCCGACGCAACGCCAAGTCACGGCGACACTCGAACTCACCCACGTCGTCGATTCCGGGGAACTGGATCGACATCTGCAACTTCGGATGATCGGCGGCTCGCAGATTTTTCCGCCTAACGATCCGCCGCCGCATTTTACGCTTGCCTACGGATTGCACCGGCGAATTGCTTACTTGCGCAGCTCGAATGTAACACTGCCGGAGAAAGAAGATTTCCTCAAGCTGGCGCTGAGCAAAGGCGTCCGCACCAGCCAAGGCGGATCGCAAACTCGCGAAAGGACCGAGGACAAACTGAAAATCCCTTCAATCGAGACTGCATTTCAGATCAGTTCCATCCACGGAAATGTCGTACGAAACCAGAACGGCGAACCCGAGCAGGTCCTGATTCTCAATACAACAGCGGACATTAGTAGTCGCGACCTGGCCAAGGCGATTCAAATCCGCTTACTGCCGAAACGCGAACATGAAAAGAGTGACGCAGGCGATGCCAAGAGCTCTGATTCCGAAACGGCCGATCTAGTTAACACGAGTGTCAATTCGGACGAACCCGAGTCGGATGAAACAAGTGAATCCGATACGAACCCAAGATGGCAGAGTCCGACCGATGTGCCGGACGATGTCTTCGATCAAGCCAAACGAATTGAGTTCACAGTCGTGCCGTCGGAAAAAGCTCAGGATCGACAACACGCGTTCAAGATTCGGGTTGAATCGGAGGGTGAGCTTTACGTTCGCGTCTGCAAAGGAGTGCGCGCTTACGGCGATTATCCGTTGGTGCAAGATTATGATGCAGTCGTGGCCGTGCCGGAGCTTCCGCGGGAAGTGCAGATCGAAGGCCAGGGCGGTTTGCTGGCGCTGAATGGCGACCGGAAGTTGTCGATCCGTTCGCGCGCGCTGGCGGCGATCGAATTTGAAATCGCCCGCGTTCCCACCAGCCAGATCAATCATCTCGTTAGCCAGACCGAAGGCAAGTTCGAGGACCCATCATTTCGTGCGCCGGAATATTTTAACAAAGAAAACATTTCCCGAATCGCGATCGAGCACCAGCCGATTGCGCTTGAGAACAAATGGAAAGCAAATTATTCGGCGTTCGACTTCGCCGAGCATCTGGGCAAGCCCGCAGATGGCGGCAGCGAGCGCGGTCTTTTCTTTTTGACCGCGCGTGGCTGGGACCCAGCGAAGAAGAAACCGATCAAGTCGGCACGGGACAGTAGATTTCTGCTCGTCACCGACATTGGGATTTTGACCAAAAAAAACGCTGACGGCAGCAGCGACGTCTTTCTGATGTCGATCAAAAATGGCCAGCCGCTCAACGGTGCTACGGTTGAGATTCTGGGCAAGAATGGCGTCCCGATCCAGTCGGCCAAAACAGCGGCTGACGGGCATTGCTCGTTTCCTTCAGTTGAAAAATCGGAGCGGGAAAGAACACCAGTGGCGTTCGTTGCCCGCAACGCCGACGACATCGCGTTCATGCCGTTCGCGCGGGAGGATCGGGTTTTGAATTTCTCGCGCTTCGAGATTGAAGGCGCAGAGAACATTGCGCCGGAAGGTCTCGATGCGTTCCCTTTCACCGAGCGCGGCGTGTACCGGCCGGGAGATGAAATTCATATCGGTTTGGTGGTGAAACAGCGAAGTTGGGGCGGCAATCTCAAAGGGTTGCCGATCGAAACCGAAGTGCTCGATGCGCGCGACCTGAAGGTCCAAACAAGGAAGTTCACTCTGCCCGAGACGGGATTCGCCGAGCTTAGCTATCAAACGGCTAACGAATCGCCAACCGGAGTTTACACGGTCAACGTTTATCTCGTTAAGAACAACAAGCGCGAGAGTTTGATCGGTTCGGCCACCGCGCAGGTGAAAGAGTTTTTACCCGATCGCATGAAGATCGAGACGCGGCTTTCCAAGGGCGCATCGCGCGGTTGGATCAATCCCAAGGAAATGCACGCGTCTGTTGCGTTGGCCAATCTTTACGGCACGCCTGCAACCGGTCGCCGCGTCACCGGCAAAGTCGAGCTGACACCGGCGGCATTTTCATTTCCGGAATTTCGCGAGTTCATTTTCTTCGACCCACTCCTTGGTGGAAAGAAATATCGGTCGGAGCAAAACGTCGATCTTGGAGAAAAGAGAACCGACGACGCGGGCCATGTCGATTTTGATTTGCAACTGGAACGGTTCGCCGATGCGACCTACGCGATGCGATTCATCGCCGAAGGCTTTGAAGGAGAAGCTGGGCGCAGCGTCACCGGCGACGTGAGCACCCTCGTCTGCGCGCTGCCTTACGTGATCGGTTACAAAGCCGACGGCGACCTTCGTTACATCGACATGAAAAAGCCGCGCGCGGTTGATCTCGTCGCTGTCGATCCGCAGCTCAACCGGATCGCGATCGAGAACGTAACCCTGAACCTCATCGTGGAGGAATATGTTTCCGTGCTCAAGAAACAGGAGAACGGCAATTACGTTTATGAATCGGTCCTGAAAGAGCGCCCCGCGAAATCGGAAAAGATTTCGGTCGCGGCCGGTGGTTATCATTACGCGCTGCCCACTGATAAACCGGGAAATTATGTGCTCGAACTGCGCGACGATCAGAATCGCGTCCTAACCAAGTTGCGTTTCTCCGTCGTCGGCGACGCCGCGATGACCGGCGCCCTGGAGAGAAATGCCGAGTTGGAGATCAAACTCAGCGCCAAAGAATATCGCGCCGGCGACGAAATCGAGTTGAGTGTGACTGCGCCCTATAGCGGTTACGGTCTCATCACCATCGAACGCGAAAAGGTCTACGCCTACAGCTGGTTTCAAGCAGCGACCGCGAGCAGCCTCCAGCACATTCGTCTGCCGCAGGATTTTGAGGGCAGCGGCTATGTGAATGTCGCATTTGTTCGGGCCCTCGATTCCAAGGAAATCTTTCTCAGCCCGCTCAGTTACGGCGTGGTCCCGTTCACGGCCAATATCGAAAGACGTCGGCTTAAGATTGATCTGCAAGTCGTGGCCAAGTCCAAACCGGGCGAGCCATTGCGCATCAGTTACAAAACCGATCGGCCGAGCCAGATCGTCATCTTCGCAGTCGATCAGGGAATCTTGCAGGTTACCAATTACAAAACACCCGATCCGCTGGCCTATCTTTTTCGCAAATGCGCTCTCGGTGTCGAGACGGCGCAGATTGTCGATCTTATCATTCCCGAATTTTCTTTGTTGCGTTCGCTGTCCGCGTTTGGCGGCGACGGCGAAGGCGAGCAAAGACTGAATCCGTTCAAGCGTGTCACCGAAAAACCAGTCGTGTTTTGGTCAGGCATTATCAATGCCGACGCAACTGCCGGTGAAGTTGTGTATGATGTGCCCGACTTTTTCGATGGCACGCTCAAGATAATGGCGGTTGGCGTGTCGAATGAAACCGCCGGAGCAGCCGACCGCGACACGCTCATTCGCGGACCTTTCATTGTCACCCCGAGCATGCCTGTGCTGGCCGCTCCCGGCGATGAATTCGAAGCCGGCATAACTGTCGCGAACAACGTGGAAGGTTCCGGTTCGGACGCAGAGATCGAGCTCCATGCCGAAACGTCCGCGCACCTGTCGATCATGGGCGCGTCGACGCAAAAATTGCGAATCGGCGAAGGACGCGAGCAAAGCGCAAGTCTGCGCTTCCACGTCAACGAGATGCTCGGTCCCGCCGAAGTTAGATTTGTAGCGCGTCGCAATGGGATCGAAACACGGCGGCGTGCCACGCTCAGTATCCGGCCACCTGTTCCGTATACAACCGACGTTCGCAGCGGAAATTTCAAAAAGGGAAACGCGGACGTCCAGATTACGCGCGATATCTATTCCGAATTCACCAAACGCGAGGCTGCGGTCTCGGGAGTCCCGCTGGGTCTAGCCCACGGTTTGGATACTTTTCTAAAAGACTTTCCGCACGGTTGCAGCGAGCAGATCACAAGCGGCGCGTTTTGCCGATTGATACTCGTTGACGAAGCCGGTTTCGGACTCAGTCGCGCCGAAGTAAATGCCCAGCTCGAAAAAGTCTTCGGGATTTTGCGACGCCGGCAGAATGATCAAGGCGCGTTTGGTTATTGGGCGCCGGAAACGGACGAGAAGATCAGTTTCATTTCCGTTTACGTGATGGATTTGCTGAGCACGGCGAAAACAGCCGGCTTCGCTCCGCCGGCGGACATGTACGCGAGCGGCTTGCGTTATCTGCAAAAGATGGTCGCGCGCGAAGCCTCGAGCCTGGCCGAGGCGCGAACAATTGCCTACGGAATCTATCTGCTGACACGCGAAGGAGTCGTCACCACCAATTACGTTCTGAATCTGCGTGATTATCTCGATCGGCATCACACGGCCGAATGGCAGAATGACCTGACCGGCGTTTATCTGGCGGGCGCGCTCAAACTTTTGCACAAGGACAAAGAGGCGACGGATTTGATTGCCGCCTACAAGATCGACAAGGGATCAAGGCGAGAGCACGACGATTTCTGCCAGCCGCTCGGATCGGACGCCCAATACATCACGGTGGTTGCGCACGGATTTCCGGTGCGACTCAAAAACGTCTCAGTCGCAGAATTCGAGCAAATTCTCGAGGCGATCGGCCGTGGTGAATTCAACACGCTTTCAGCCGCCTACGCTGTCGCGGCGCTGAAGTCGTATTCGCACGCCATCGCACCGAAGCTGCCCGAACTGAGCATTGCTGAAATTCACAAGGGCAAACAGGAAGTGGCCCTAACTAGCGGAGCGAAATTGCTGCAACGGGCCACGTTTTCCAAAGACGCGATCGTGGTGCGCTTCAAGAGCGCCGGAATCATCGGGGGCCCGGGCGCGTTTTTCCAAGTCGTCGAGGCCGGATACGATAGACATGTGCCGGCGCAACCGGTCACGGCCGGATTGGAAGTGCATCGTGAATTGCTCGACCAGAACAATCAGCCGGTGACGCGAACGAAACTAGGCGAGCCGGTTCATGTCCGTTTGAAAGTGCGCTCAGTCGGCGACGAGACATTCACCAATGTTGCCATTGTCGATCTTTTGCCAGGAGGATTCGAGGTTGTTGGGTCATCTTTACAACCCGGAGTCTCGACCATCTCCGGCGTCGATTATGTCGACGTGCGCGAAGATCGCGCCGTCTTCTACGCGACCGTGTCCGGGAGCGTGCTTGAGATCAATTATCAGATCAAATCCTCTAATCGCGGCGAGTTCACCGTGCCGCCCCCTTTCGCCGAGGCGATGTACGATCGGGCCGTAAAAGGCCGCGGCATCGGAGGGAAAATTAGCGTTACCGAATGAAGAAGAATTGCGGAGTGCGGATTTCGGATGGCGGATTCAGGGTGGGCGGGCCGACGCGTTGGGTCTCAATTCGCGATGGGCTGTTTGCTTGCGCAATTCTTGCTGCGATTTGGCTAGCGCTCCCGAAGCCGCCGTTACTCGATGGGATCTCATTTTCGCAAGTTGTTCGCGATCGAAATGGGAAATTGCTTCGTGTCACTCTCACGGAAGATCAGAAATTTCGAATCTGGACTCCGTTGCCAAGCATTTCGCCGGCACTGGTCGATGCGACGCTTCGATTTGAAGACAAATATTACTGGCATCACTTCGGAGTTAATCCGATCGCATTAGTGCGTTCGGCGTTGAAGCTGCGGCCAGGCGGCGCACACAGCGGGGCGTCCACGATTACGATGCAACTGGCGCGGTTGCGTTATCGTCTGTTAACGCGCACGGTCCGGGGAAAGTTGGTCCAAATTGTTCGCGCGCTCGAACTGGAACGCCATTACTCGAAAAACGAAATTCTTGAGGCCTACCTGAATCTCGCACCCTACGGGCGAAACATCGAAGGCGTCGGCGCGGCCAGTCAGATTTATTTCGACAAAACAGCGGCGCATTTGACGACACCGGAATCGATTTCGCTGAGCGTTATTCCACAAAGCCCGACCCGACGCGCGCTGTTCGTCGATCGTAATAATCGCTCCCTCGATTTGGCCCAGGGCAATTGGTACGACCGCGCCAGCATCAATCGGCAATTTTCCGCGCGACTTTTCAGCGCCCGCGCGCACATGGAGCGAAGATTTCTCGCTCCCCACTTCGTCCAGCAGGTCTTGGCCAACAACCCGGCTGACTTGGTAGGACGCGACCCCCGAGCGCGCCGGACGGGCAATACCGGTGGTGATGAAATCCTCACCACACTCGACTTGGCCAGGCAGCAACTAATCGAACGGCGAATCGTCGATTACATTCGAGCCAATCGTAATCGCGGAATTCAGAACGCCGCCGCGCTACTTGTCGATAGCCGCACCATGGATGTGCTCGCACAGATTGGCTCGGCCGATTTCTTCAACGCCGAAATTCAGGGACAAGTGGATGGGACGCGCGCACCGCGCTCGCCCGGTTCGACGCTGAAACCTTTTGTCTACGCGCTCGCCCTCGATCAGGGATTGATTCATCCATTGTCGATCTTGTCGGATGCGCCGCGCAGTTTCGGCGATTACGATCCGGAAAACTTCGATCACCAATTTGTCGGCCCAATTCGGGCGAGTGATGCGCTTGCCCGTAGCCGTAATCTTCCGGCGGTTGAACTCACGTCGCAACTTCATCATCCGACGCTCTACGAGTTCCTTCGCGGCGCCGGCGTGAAATTGTCGCGTCCAGAGTCGCTCTATGGATTGGCGCTCCCGTTGGGGAGCGCCGAAGTCACAATGGAAGACCTGGTGCGACTTTACGCCGCGCTCGCGAATAACGGGAAGCTACGACCGCTTCGCCGCACGCCACACGATCCAAGCGCGACGCGAGGTCGTCAGATTGTCCTGCCGGAATCGGCATTTCTGACTGTTGAAATGCTCGACCGGGCGCGTCCCGGAATTAGCCGGGTCGATTCCGATCAAGCTGCACCGGTTTTTTGGAAAACGGGAACGTCGCATGGTTTCCGCGACGCGTGGTCAATCGCGATTTTCAATCATTATGTGTTAGCAGTTTGGATAGGTAATTTTGATGGACGGCCGGATCCATCCTTCATCGGGCGCACCGCAGCCGCGCCGCTCCTGTTTCAAATCATCGATAGTCTCCGCGCGAGCTGGCCGACGCCTAACGATCCGCACGTTCCGCCTGCAGGCGCGAACCTCAAGCGGATCGACTTTTGTGCAATATCCGGCGATCTGCCCAGCCGCTTCTGCACCCATCGCATTGAGGGTTGGTTCATCCCAGGAGTTTCACCAATTAAAACCTGCGATGTGCATCGCGAGGTGCTGATAGATATCGCCTCCGGTCTGCGTGTGCCGGTCGATGATGGAACTCGCAAACTCCGGCCGCGAAGCTTACGAGTTCTGGCCGGGTGATCTGATGGAAATATTCGTTCGCGCGGGTTTACCAAGGAAATTGCCGCCGCCATTTTTGCCGGGCACGAGCGCGGACGCGCTGGCGCGCAGCGGCACTGCTCCGGAGATCGTGTCGCCGCGAAACGGCCAGGAACTCATCCTTGGTTTAACCAAACGTGTCCCGCTCCGGGCCAAAACAGACGCGGACGTGCGCGAAATCTATTGGTTCGCGGGCAAGACGTTCATTGGTAAAACGCCTCCGCAAGATGTGCTCGCCTGGAAAGCACCGCCGGGCAGTTACGAATTGATCGCGCTGGACGATCATGGACGGGCCAGTTCGGCGGCGATCACTGTGCAGTAGCGCACCGAATTTGCTGTTTAGAGCTAAGCGCGGAAGGTTCACGCCATTGTCGATCTCAAATTATGCGCATTTCAGCAACCTGTTATCTCGATGTTGTTTCCTCGTGGTGTTTTTGGGCTGAGCCGGCCTGGGCGGAATTGAAGAAGCGCTATCAAGGCAAAGTCGAGTTTCATTGGAAGATCGCGCTCATGGACAAAACCGGTCTGCCGACGTCTCGCAAGCAGGAGGAATGGTTTTACCGGCGAAGCGGCACACTGATGCGTTCGCCGTTCCTGCTTAGAACCGACTGGTACGACGAACCGATTCGCGCGGAATATCTCGCGCCCAATTGCGTCGCCGAAGCGGCCAAGGATTTCGGCATCACCGACGATCGCGTCCGCCTGCCGCTGGCGTACGCGGCATTACGAGAAGGAAAACGTGTCGGCGAATGGGAGATCGCATCGGAAATCGCAGCCAAGGCTGGTAACATCGATGATCGGCAGTTACTCGAGCAGGCGAAATCATCCGAGGTCGAGCAACGGATCCGAGAATCGACCGCAGAATTTCACGCTTTGCAAGTCACGCAAAGACCGACCTTCGTGCTCGACACCGAAATAGGCGATCGCGCGGTCTTTTCCGGGTTCGCCAGGGCCCGGCCGCTCATCGCCGCGCTTGACGCTATGCTCGATGATGCCGAGGCCTACGAATCTTATGCCGCCCATTTTGGCACGCCGCCAAGCTCTTAAGCGGCTCGACACCCAATTGTCACGAGATTGATCTTGCCTCTGAATAATTGTTGCCTGAAACTTCCCTTCGGCTCGCGATGGTTTTATACGAGCCGCTCGTCGTGGTCGATCGCAGCCGCGGCGAGACTGAGTGCACCGGCCGTTGGTGAATGCAGCGCCGGGACTGCGATGGATGAACACACGGCGGGATGACGCACTCCCGTTTCGCCGGCCAGGAGATTGAGTTAATCTGCAAACACAAATTCGGGTGAACGGGCGGATTCGCGCGCGCGAAGTCCGGGTCATTTTGAGCTCAACCGGGGAGCAGCTTGGCGTCATGAAATTGTCCGATGCCTTGCGCCGGGCGCAAAGTCTCGGCCTTGATCTGGTCGAGATCGCACCCACGGCCAGCCCACCAGTCTGCAAGATTGTCGATTTCGGCAAATTCCGTTACGACCTCTCGAAACAAGATAAGGAGAAACGGCCTTCCGGAACGAAACTGAAGGAGATCAAATTCCGGGTCAACATCGACGAGCACGATTACCTAACGAAGATACGCCACGGCGAGGAATTTCTCGATCGCGGAAACAAGGTGCGCGTGCAATTGCAATTTCGCGGACGGGAAATGGCACATCAGGAATTCGGGATGAAACTAATGGAGCGTGTCCGCGACGATCTCGCCACAATGTCGCAGGTCGAGATGGACCCAAAGATGACCGGGCGAAACATCACGATGACGTTGTCACCGTTGCCAGCAAATCGGCGAAAACGCAGATTCACTGCGCTGAAAGAGGAAGACACGGTCGCCGCATCTCACCCGGCAAATTCCGAGCTCGAAAGTCCAGAGCAGGTCTAATCCACTCCTCAATTTCAAACGGCTTGTCCTTGTAGCGACCTCGAACGCTTTCGGGGGTCGCAAACTTTTCTCACCAAATGGCGACGCTCACAGAGCGCCGCTACAAAGGGGGGCCGCTACAGCACGACCCAAATTGCTTCTTCAGGGTGTTCCGGCTGGCGTCGTTTGGGGCAGAGTTTGCGGCAGCGGTGTGAAGGGCACCCGCGGTTCGAGCGTGATTTGCAAACGCGCTTTGCGATCGAGCGCTTCCTGGTTAGTCGAGTCCAGCTTCAACGCGCTCTCGGTATCGGCCATGGCTTTTTTCTTGTCACCTCGCAGCTCGTAGATGTACCCGCGGTAAAGATAATTGCTGATTTCGTCTGGATGGAACTTGATCGCCTCCGAATAATCGGCCAGCGCTTTGTCGTACTCCTTCGTGTTCATTTCCATGGCGGCGCGTTGCTCGTAGGTGCGCGCGTTCTGCGGATTCACCTTGAGCGCTTCAGTTAGATCGGCAATTGCGTCCTGATACTTCTGCTGACTCGCCGCGGTAAATGCCCGGTGCTGATAGGCAATCACCAGGTTCGGCTTGAACTTCTGGTCGAGCTCAGCCGCCTTGCGAAACATTTCGATCGCCTTGTTCCAATCCTTGTTCTTGGAGGCTTCAACACCTTCCTGCGCAAACTTTGTGGACTGCGTCTCTTCCTTCTTCGCGCGCGCGGATGGCGCGCAAAAAATGGCCAGGAGAACGAAAGCAACAATAACGGATGCGTTTTTCATCTTCTACCAGAGCATTCTACAAAAGATTCGATTGTCACTGGAAAAATGGTTCGCTTAAAAACCGCGGCTACTGCGCTGGCTCCTGCGGCGCCTTCTCACGCGGGGCCAGAGCAGGCTCATCCACGCGCGCGATGTGCAACGCGCGCCCACTTGTTTCGTCGATCTCGATCAACGCCCCGCGCAAACGCACCTCGCCCGCCGCCACCGGAAAGGGAATCGGCATGTTGGAGACAAACCGGCTCATGATCGGTTCGATCGCGCGCCCGAGGATCGAGTTTACCGGGCCGCACATGCCCGCGTCGCACAGAAACGCCGTGCCACCGGGAAAAAGTTGTTCGTCGGCTGTCTGCACATGCGTGTGTGTGCCGATGACCGCCGAAACTTTTCCATCGAGAAAACGCCCGAGCGCGATCTTCTCGCTCGTCGTCTCGCCGTGAACATCGACAATGATCGCCCTCGTTTCCTGGCGCACTTTCTCGACCGCGTCCGCAACCGCGTGAAAAGGGTTCTCCAGAATCGGCTGCATGAAGGTGCGGGCCTGGACATTGATCACGCCGATTTTGCCTTTCGCTGTCTCGAGCACAATCCAGCCGCCTCCCGGCGCACCGGCCGGGTAATTCACCGGCCGCAACAAGCGCGGTTCGGTGTCGATGAACGCGACGATGTCTTTCTGGTCCCAAATATGATCGCCCGTCGTGATGACCGACACGCCGGCCCGCAATAAATCGATGGTGATCTTCCCGGTGATACCGCGTCCGCCAGCCGCGTTCTCGCCGTTCACAATGACGAAATCGAGTCCGAATCGCTCCCTCAACTCTGGCAATCGCGCAGTCACCGCGCTGCGGCCCGGCTCGCCTACAACGTCGCCGAGAAAAAGAACCGTTAGCATTGAACAGGATCGTAACGGAGACGTTCCAAACGTCGAGGCTTTTGAGAAATGACGAAGCTCGAAGGACAAAGGACGAAGGAATGACTAATCACGAAGCTCGAAGCGGACCTATTCGGCATTCGGGCTTCGGCATTCTTTCGTCATTCGTCATTCATCATTCGTCATTGTTCTTGTTGTCGATCTTCCCGGTGGCGCTTCACGCCGCTGACAATATCAGCGTTCTTGGCCATAAACCGAAATGGAATGTCCTCGAGCATTATCAGGAAACGATCACGCGCGATAAGTTCGAGCATTTGCTGCGAGACGTTTATGGCACACACGGCTTCGCCGATGATCTCTTTAAAATCGACCATGATTCGGCCCAGATCTTGACCAATCGCGCGTCGCACCACTATTTTGCTCTCCGGTTCGCCAAAGATGAAGCTTCGCGTAAGCACGTCCCACGGCTTTGGCGTCCGGCCAAGTCGCTCCCGCCAGCTAACGAACAGAAACCGCTGGCCGGATTGAAGATCGCGCTCGATCCAGGTCACCTCGGCGGTAAATGGGCCAAAATGGAAGAGCGTTGGTTTCAGGTCGGTGACAGCACGCCTGTGCAAGAAGGTGATCTTACGCTGCGTGTGGCGCGGTTGCTCGCGCTGCGATTCCGCGCACTCGGCGCGACCGTCTCCTTTGTCCGGAGCCACGCGGGACCAGTTACGTTAAAGCGCCCGGATGATTTCAAAGAGCTGGCCCGAAAAATCTTGATCAAGAACGGCGTGCCGCAGCCGCGGCCTGACGTTCTGGACCCGAGCGATTCGGAAAAAGAACACACCATTGCGTGGCAAAGCGAGATTCTGTTTTATCGATACAGCGAAATCCGGCGGCGCGCCGTGTTGGTAAACACAAGATTGCATCCCGATCTGGTGCTCTGCCTGCATTTCAACGCCGAAGGCTGGGGCGACCCAAACACGCCGACGTTGACCGACCTAAACCATCTCCATCTACTCGTGAACGGTTCGTATTTGTCGGAGGAGCTGGAGTTCGACGATGAGCGGTTCGAAATGATCCGCCGTTTACTGAGCCGCGCTTATGACGAAGAACTGCCGCTCGCGGACAACGTGGCGCAAGCAATGGCCACGGCGACCGGATTACCGCCATATCAATACCCGACGACCCTCACCACCACAAAGGTTGGATCGACCGGTTACGTTTACGCGCGAAATCTTCTGGCCACTCGGATTTATCGCTGCCCTGTTGTCTACTGCGAGCCGTATGTGATGAACAGCCGGGACGCGTTCGCACGCATTCAGCTCGGCGATTACGAAGGCACTCGCGAAATCAAGGGCATCGAGCGCAAGAGTATCTTTCGCGAGTATGCGGATGGGGTGACAGCGGGATTGGTGGATTACTATACGAGCGCGCGAAAATGATCCCTCTCTGTCGGCCCCGAACGCTTTCGGGGTCGTAAACTTTTCTCTCCAAAACGGCGGCGCTCACAGAGCGCCGCTACAACCGGAGGATGGATTCGCGCAGGTCTTTCATCGTCACCTCGCTCGACAAATAGGCCGAACCGATCCGCGGCGTGACGACGAACCGCACTTTTCCACGCTCGAATTTTTTATCGAGTGGCAAGGCTTCGAAGATTTTGTCGCGCGGAAAATTTGATGGCAATCGCGTGGGCAAATCGAATGCGCGGAGAAGATCGACAATCGCGCCGTGCTGCTCCCGCAGCAGACCTGCTTTCTTCATCGAAATGTCGCACGCCGCCACCATCCCCAGGCTCACCGCCTCCCCATGCAAGAACATTTTGTAATCGCCCGCGCGCTCGATCGCGTGACCAACGGTGTGGCCGAAATTGAGCAGGGCGCGTTCGCCGCTCCGATCATGCTCATCTTTCGCTACCAGCGCCGCTTTGATCTCGATGTTTCGCCGAATGAGCGATGGTAGCGCATGCGTCCGGCTTGCGCTTTGACTGGACCGCAAGCCAGAAGCATGCGCGACCTCCGCAAACATCTCCGCATCCGACGTAACCGCGTGTTTGATGATCTCGGCAAATCCCTGGTTGAATTCGCGGCCCGGCAGCGTTTTCAGAAGATCGACATCGTCGATCACTAATACCGGATGATGAATCGCGCCGATCAGATTTTTGCCGTCACACGTGTTCACGCCGGTCTTGCCGCCGATCGAACTATCAACCATCGCCAGCAGCGTCGTCGGAATCTGCACGTGCGAAATGCCACGATGAAAAATCGCTGCGACAAATCCGGAGATGTCGCCGATCACCCCACCGCCGAGTCCAATCACAAATGATTGTCGATCCAACCGCGAAGCAATCATCTGGTCGCAAATCGCGCCGGCTTGCTCGAGCGTTTTGAATTGTTCGCCGGCCGGGATCGTAATCAGCATCGGCTCAAATCCCGCGGCCTTCAGGATTTTTGTTAGCCTTTCGCCGAAATGCGCCGCGATGTTGGTATCGGAAACGATCGCGCAGCGTGGCCCCAGGTTTTTGTCGAGAAATTGGCCCGATCGATCGAGGAGATCCGCCCCTATGATCGCGCGCGCGCCATCGCGAATCGCCATCGAGATCACGGCGAGGGGTTCACGGTCAGCTTCGGACATGATCTAGCTCGGACAGTATTGAGTTTACGTGATTCGTGAAAGCGAAAATCGCAGCGACCTGGAGCGAGAGTTAGCTTGACAAACTCGCACACAAGTTTGTGTATGTAAGCCATGGCCGATCCAGCAGAACCATCCGTTTCGCCTCCCCCACCCAATCCAGGCGCGCCAACATCGACCGGACTGCCTTCCAACGTCGCGGCCGCGCTGGCGTCGATCCCGCTCATCGGCGGCATCATTTTTTACGTCCTCGAAAAGCACGACAGCTTGGTCCGGTTTTACGCGATGCAATCGATCATCTTCGGCGGCGCCTGGATTTTGTTTGCCTTCGTTTATGCGATTGCCCACGCGATTCTTACACCAATCCCGGCGATCGGATTAATCTTTGCCATCATATTATGGATTGCCTGGGCGTTGGTCAGCATCGCCTTTCTGGTGGTTTTCATTATCACCGTCGTCAAGGCTTTCCTGGGCGTGCGCTGGGAGATTCCCTACATCGGGCCGATGGCGCGCAAGCAGGTCGGCGAGACTTAGTTCCGGCGTTAGCGCAAATTTTTGGGTCGCCCGGACACGGCTCAATCTTGCGAAAAATGCATCTGGAGAAGGTGCGGCGCGCGAACTTTGAATGTTCTCAGGCGATGGTTGTCTGAGTCTGAATGCTAATCTGCCGCTGTTGCGCTCCCGCCTGAAATCTGCGATGATTACACACTCTTTTCTTAGAATGAAACGCTTTAGCGCATTGTGGACGGCCACGGCCGTCATTTTTGTCTCGGCCGTTGATCTTCACCCGGTGATGGCCAGGGCCGATGGCGACCAGATCGCGGTGTCGGTGGGCCGATTGCTGGAGGAAGGCCATTACACCAGGCAGCCGCTCAACGCCGAGGTCTCGAAGAAATTCCTGATCGATTACCTCGAGCTGCTCGATTACAGCCACGTCTTTTTCACGCAGAAAGATGTCGATGCTTTGATGGCGAAATATGGCACCTCGCTGGGCGACGACGTCTTGCTCGGGAACCTGAGGCCGGCTTACGCTATTTACGATCTTTACACGCAACGGGTGGATGATCGCGTGGCCAAAGTGAAAGAGTTGCTTAAGCAGCCGATGGACTTCAAAACGAACGACACCATCGAAGTGAGCCGCCAAAAGGCGCCTTGGCCGAAGGATGACGCCGAGGCCGACCAGATATGGCAGGGCCGGATCGCAAGCGAGCTTTTGCAGGAAAAATTGAGCGAGCACCCGATCGAGCCGGGACCGCAATTGATCGCGCGTCGATACGACCGGATCTCGAAGAACATCCACGAGCAAGACAAAAGCGAACAACTCAAGCTTTATCTCGATGCGCTCGCGCAAACCTACGATCCGCACTCGGAATATCTCAGCAAAGCTGATCTGAAGAATTTTAGCATTAACATGGGGCTGTCGCTGGTTGGGATCGGCGCGATGCTGCGCTCCGAGGATGGATACGCCAAGATCGAGAGCCTCGTTCCGGGCGGTCCCGCACAAAAGGATGGTCGGCTAAAAGTTGGGGACCGGATCAACGCAGTAGCGCAAGGTTCGAACGATTTTGTCGATGTTCGCGAGATGCGGCTCGACAAAGTGGTCGAAATGATCCGCGGCAAGAAAGGAACGCACGTTCGTTTGCTTGTTATTCCGGCTGATTCAGCCGATCCGTCCAAGCGCAAGAACGTCGAGCTCGTCCGCGACGAAATTAAGCTGAAAGACCAGGAAGCCCGCGCCGATATCATCATCCGCAAGGACGAAAACGGAAATCCGGTCAAGCTCGGCTGGCTGACTTTGCCTTCGTTTTACGCCGACATGGATAAGCACGAGAAGAGCACGACCAAAGACGTGCTTCAGCTTCTTAAGCGTTTGCGGAAAGAAAACATCGCCGGGTTGGTGGTCGATCTTCGCCGGAACGGCGGCGGCTCGCTGGAAGAAGCGATCTCGCTTACCGGTTTGTTTTTGAAATCGGGCCCGATCGTCCAAACGAAGAACCCGAATGGCAACATTGTCGTGTCCAGCGATCCTGATCCTGGCATTTCGTACACCGGCCCGATGGTCGTGTTGACCAGTCGCCAAAGCGCGTCGGCCAGCGAAATCTTTGCCGCAGCGCTCCAGGATTACGGACGCGCTGTGATCGTAGGCGACGGAAGCACCTTCGGCAAAGGCACGGTGCAAACGATTCTCGAGATCGGGCGATTCACCTCGTTGCTCGGCAGCCGGTCGACCGAGGATGGCGCGCTCAAACTGACCATCCAAAAGTTTTATCGCGTCGCCGGCGGCTCGACTCAGTTGCGCGGCGTGACCTCGGACGTCGTGTTGCCGAGCTTGACCGATATTCCTGAAGTCGTCAGCGAAAGCGCGCTGAAAAACGCGTTGCCTTACGACGAAGTGTCAAAGGTGAAATACACGAAATGGTCCGACACCCATTCGCTGTTTATCGAGCAGCTGAAACGGCGGTCGGAGGAGCGTATAAAAAACAATCCGGAATTTCATTACGTGATGGAGGACTTGACCCGGCTCCGCCAAAAGCTCGTCGATAATCGCCTTTCGCTAAACGAAGATACGCGGCGCAAAGAATTGCAGGATGACAAAGCGCGCAAAGAATTGCGCTCGAAGGAGCGGCTGGCCCGGAACGGGGAAGAACCGCAAGTGTACCGCCTCACGCTCGAGACGGTCGATAAACCCAACCTGCAATTGATCATGTATCCGGGCAAACTGGCCGAAGTGAAAAAGAACGGCACATCCCCAAAGGTCGCCCCCGAAGTGGCGGACGACGATAGTGACGACGTGATCGGCGGCAGCAGCGATGATACCAACTCGAAAGAACCGGCCATTGATCCCGAGCGCGATGAATCGCTCAATATCCTGGCCGATCTCGTCGGTCTTTCCCGCGGCCCCAAAACCGCCAGCACAAATCGCTAGCCTCGATAAGCGTTCAGCATTGGACGTTTGGCGCTTGGTCTCGAACTCGTTCTGGGTTGAACGCTCACCACAGCGCAGCCAGTCCCATGCTCGCTCGATGGCGTCTCCAAGTGGCCCAACGTTGTTCCAATTCTTCGGCTCTGCGGCGGGCAGCTCGTCCATTTGAAACCCACTCACCGCAACCAGCTTCCAATACTAGATTCTTAGCAGACGATTCAAGGGTCGCTGGCGTCGCTTCTTCATTCGTTCTCATCCATCACTTATTGCGCCGCACTCAGCCCGGAAACACAGCTGCTGAAAACGTGACTGCTTAAAGCAGTCACGTTAGAAAAAGAGCATCAAGGCTGATGCTTTAGATGTGCGATCCATTATCGCGCAATCCTCAAACCGCCGCTGGAATCTGCGCGGATAATCCGCGGAGTTTTGCGATGACTTTTGGGATGATTTCTAGCGCTTGATCGAGATCGGACTCGGTATTGAACCGGCCAAACGAGAAACGCAGGCTGCGTTGGGCCCGATCTTCGGTGTGCATGGCGCGGAGCACATGCGAGCCATCGCTGGAGCCGGTCTTGCAGGCCGAGCCGGCTGAGCAGCAAATCCGTTGACGATCTAATAACATCAGGGCGGCGTGCGACTCGATTCCGTCGAACGAAAGGTTCGATGTGTTGGGCAGACGCGAAGCGCCAGCCCCATTGATCGAAGTTCCATCGACGCTCTCGACGATGGTTTTCTCGAACCGATCGCGCAGTCTGCGCACCCGCGTTTCTTCCTCAGACAAATTTTGCAACGCCAGCTCAGCCGCTTTTCCCATCGCCACAATCGACGCGACATTTTCCGTTCCCGCGCGTCGCCCCTCCTCCTGCTGACCGCCAACCATGGATGAACGAAAGCGCGCGTTTCGATTCACATAAAGCGCGCCGACTCCCTTCGGTCCGTGAAATTTGTGGGCGGAGATCGACAAGTAAGTGATCGACGTCTCTCGCAGACGAATCGGAACTTTGCCCGCGGCCTGGACCCCGTCGGTGTGAAACGGGACGCGCTGTTGCCGGCAAATTTCCGCCGCTTTTTCCACAGGAAACAACACACCAGTCTCGTTGTTTGCCCACATCAGCGAAACGATCGCGGTGTTTGGACCGATCGCAGCCTCTAGCTCCGCAAGATCGATATTTCCGTCCTGATCGACGCCGAGAAAGGTGGCTTCGCATCCGCGTTTCGCCAGCTCCTGACAATATCGCAAGACCGCGCTGTGTTCCACCGCGCTGGTCACGACATGTTTTCCGCGCGGCTCAAATTGCAGCGCCGCGTTTAGCGCCGCGTTATTCGATTCTGTCCCGCAGCTGGTGAAAACGATTTCCGGTGGCTCGCATCCAAGCAGCGCCGCCACGCGCTCCCGCGCCAGATCGATCGCCTGTCGTACTTTCACGGCGCATTGATAACCGCTCGACGGATTCGCGTAAAACTCCGTCAGGAACGGCAACATCTCTTCGACGACGGCCGGATCGAGCCGCGTCGTCGCATTGTTGTCGAGGTAGATTAGCTCACCCATCTGGGTCAGTTTAGAAACTGCCGGTCTCCGCCGCAATCTCGATTTCTTCCCGTTTGCCTCGGCGGTTAAACCATCAGAGATTCCTCCAGGCCTTTCCTATAAAGCTACGGATTGGCAGGGGCGATTTCGCCGGGAAATACACACATGCTAATCGAAACTCACGCTCATCTCGATTACCCCGATTTCGCGGGCGACCTGGACGAAGTCCTACGCCGCGCGACCGATGCAGGGGTGACGCGCATATTGACCATCGGGACATCGATCGAGAGTAGCCGGCGCGCGGTCGATCTGGCCGAGAAATATCCGAACGTTTTTGCCGTGATCGGTGTCCATCCGACGAATGCCGAAAAAGCCGGGGAAGATGTCATGACACCGTTGCGCGAGCTGGCGACGAGTCCGCGCGTCGTGGCGATCGGCGAAACGGGTCTCGATTATCATTATTTGCCGAGCATCGAAGCCGCGAAACAAGAACCGGCCCAGGTGATTCACGCGCTCCAGAGCGAAACCGACGGCGATATCGACGCCAATATTCACGACGGAGCTTACAAATCGAAACAGGCGAGCTTGTTCCAGCAACAGCTCGATCTCGCGGTCGAGCTCCGGCTCAACGTCGTGATCCATCAACGCGACGCGTGGGACGACACGCTGGATCTCATGCAGCCGTATGGCGGAAAACTGCGAGGCGTGTTTCACTGTTTCGGCGGCACACTGGAGCAGGCTAACGAAGTTCTCGATCTTAATCACCTGATCTCGTTTACGGGGATTGTGACGTTCAAGAACGGCGCAAATGTTCGTGCCATCGCGGCACAAATCCCGCTGGATCAATTCATGGTGGAAACCGATTGCCCTTACCTAGCGCCGGTGCCGTTTCGTGGGAAACGGTGCGAACCGGCCTACACGCGACTGGTGGCCGAATCGATCGCCGCTGCGCGCGGCATTCCGCTGGAAGAAGTGGCGCGCCCGACCACCGCAACTGCGGAGGAATTTTTCCGGTTTAATCGCAAATGAAAATGGCCAATCTCAGGCACGCGCTTTGTTTGCTGCTGACCACGATTTTCATTTCCTCGTGCGCGGCGCCCGATAGCCAACATCAAGTCGTCGTTAGCGTCAGCGATCAAAAGCTTGCGCTGCTGGAGCAGGGTAACCTGCTTGCGACCTACCCCGTTTCGACTTCGAAGTTTTGCGTCGGTGATCGATGCGGAAGTTACGGCACGCCGCTCGGCCGATTCCAGGTTGCGCAAAAGATCGGCGACGGCGCTCCCATGGGCGCCGTGTTTAAAGATCGACGACGAACCGGTGAAATCGTCGGGGCAAACGCCCCCGGGCGCGACCCGATCGTCACGCGCATCATTTGGTTGCGTGGACTCGAGCAACAAAACGCGAACGCCTATCGCCGCGCCATTTACATTCACGGCACGCCCGAAGAACGAAACATCGGCCACCCGGCCAGCTACGGCTGCATCCGAATGTGCTCGCGCGACATCGTTCATCTTTACGATCTCGTCGGTCGCGGCGCGGAGGTCACAATCGTGGACGCACCGCTCACGAGCGTTGTGCCCGAATTTGGCGCGCCTGGCCCTCCGTTTGGTTCCAATCACCCAGGGTTCGTGGGGCGGTAGAGCCCAAGTTGCCGCGCATCAGTCCGGTGGTGAAATCATGATGCGGGCAAGAACGGTGCGTTGGGCGGCGATCAGTTCGGCAACGCCTTTGCGGGCCAGGACGAGCATCTCGTCCATTTGCGCTTGGGTGAAGGTGGATTCTTCGCCGGAACCTTGCAGCTCGACCAACTCACCATCCTCGGTCGCGACCAGGTTAAAATCGACCGTGACGGCTTTATCCTCCTCGTAGTTAAGATCGACAATCGCGTTGTGGTCGAGAATGCCGGCGCTGACGGCAGCTACAAGTTTTCGCACCGGCGGCGCATCGACCAATTTTTCTTGCACGAGTTTCCGACACGCCACTGCGACGGCGAGACTCGCACCGGTGATCGCGGCGGTACGCGTACCGCCATCAGCCTGGAGCACATCACAATCGACCCACATCGTGCGCGGCCCGAGCTTCTCAAGATCGACCACCGCGCGGAGCGAGCGACCTATCAAACGCTGAATCTCGGTGCTGCGGCCATCGAGCCGGCCTTTGGTGATGTCGCGCGGTTTGCGCGTCTGCGTCGAATACGGCAACATCGAATACTCTGCGCTAAGCCAGCCGCCGCTGATGTTTTGCAATTTCATCCAGCGCGGCACCGCTTCCTCGATCATGACGCCGCAAATGACACGTGTGTTGCCCATTGAAACCAGCACTGACCCGGTTGCATACGGCGCGATATTCAACTCGAAATGGACCGAGCGAATTTGATCGGGCGCGCGATCGTCAGTACGAGGCATGGCGCAAAGTAGATTGCCTGTGGGCATCCGTCATCGAGGAGTTTTTTCGTCTCCCGTTGCTCATCGCCAGATTGATCGCGAATTAACTGGCGGGATGTCTTCGGTGGAGAATTTTCATCGATTTTGGCAAGCAGGCGCTTTCGATGGGCTCGAAATTTTCCATTAAGTACTGCCAGACTAATTCGTGCGTGGCCGAGAACCGCAGATCTTCTCGTTTGTCCAGAGGCGTATCCGAAATGATCGCCCAGTTCACATTCTTGGCAGTCAACTCGCGAATTATTGACTCCTGCCGCTGCGCGGTCGTCGGAAACAAATAGCAGAGCTCCCAAGACGGCGATTGATGACCAAGTATCGGATATAGCGTTGGCATGTAAGGCGCAATGAGCACCCCTTCCTGCGGCGAAATGTTCTCCCGGGCGAATTTCCGCAAACAGGCAAGCAGTCTATTCGTGCTGGCAGGCACAAGAATTTTGTCTCCGGCGTCACAACGTATCCAAGGCGTTGGCGACGTGATATGCTGATAGATTGGCATCTGCCTGCCAACGGTGAAAAGTGCGGTGGCGATCAGCACCACGATTACGGCCCAATGATAGGATTCGCCTGCTCCGAGAAAGCCGAGCAACGCCAGCGCGGCGAGAGTAAAGGGATGAATCGCCTGCGCAAGATGACTGAAGTCAGCCCGTGAAAAGGCATGGTGCAAATAAAACAAACCAACGAAAGCGCATGCGATGAAAAGCGCATGATCCTTGATTGTTTGCGATCGCAGGAACAGAGAGACAGTGATTGCTGCGAGGTAACCGAGCGGAAGCGCGATAAGAAAAATTCCAAGAATGAATTGAGTCGTGCCGGCGGCGGAATTTGGCGAAACACGCCAGGGCCACGGAACAGGTAGTCCGAGGTTGGTTCCAAGGCGAGAAATCGATTGAATAGACTCGATGTAACTCGCAAAGAACCCAGGCACACCGACGAACATCGCGATCACCGGCACGAGACCAGCCATGATACCTGAAACCCACATTCCGAGCGACATCGAGAGTGATGGGCGCAATTTGAAAAGAAGGAAGAGCAACAAAGACGCTTGAGCGAGAAAATTGTAGAGCGCGTGATTTCTGCCGAAAAAGACGCACAGGCCAACAAAAGAACCGGCCATGAAGATTCGCGCGGGGGACGGTTCTTCGATCAAGCGAACCACAATCCAGATTCCACACAGCAAAAGCGTGTGATCAAAAAGTTTGTGGGATGGAAGCATCCATAATGTGAGCATCAGGCCGACGGCACCGAGCAGCGCCCAATTGTGTACGACTCGGCTCGCAGCCAGCAATCCAACCCAAAGGCCAAGAAGCTGGAAAACAGTTTCCGAGAAACGCAGCGCCACGAGCCCTTCGCCAAATAAGTGCATTCCGGCCGCACTCCAATAATAGCGGCCCGGATCGTACGATTGAAAATCCCGCAACGGCACTTTGCCGTGTGCGGTTTGGTGCGCTCCGTACCAAAGGAAGCCTTCGTCGGCGAGATTGATTCCCTGACGCCCCTGTAACGCAAATGAGCCGCCCGCAAAAACGATCGCCAGCAGCAAAATGTGCCACGCCGAAAGCGTATAAGTAGCGATCGCGTTCACTGTCACACTTATTGGCAGCGAAACGCGCGAACAGCGTCGATCACCTGCCCCTGCTCCAACTCGGTCATTCCAGTGTAGAATGGGAGGCGCAACAGCCGGTCCGCTAACTGTTCCGTAACGGGACAATCGCCTTCGCATCCGCCAAAGCGCCGCCCCATCGGGGAAAGATGCAGCGGAAGATAATGGAAGACCGCGAAAATCTCGCGTTGCGACAAATGCGAAATCAGCGCCTGGCGATGATCGAGCGACGGCAGGATCAAATAAAACATGTGATAACTCTGCTCGCATTCGGGCGGGATCGCTGGAAGCCGCACGCCATTCTCCGCAGCCCAGCCGTTTAATTCTCGCATGTAATTTTCCCAGAGCCGGCGTCGGGCGGATTGAATCGGCTCCCGATGTTCGAGTTGCGCCCGGAGGAATGCAGCCAGTAAATCGGAAGGCAAATAGCTCGAGCCAATATCGACCCAGTTATATTTGTCCACCTCGCCGCGAAAAAAACGGCTGCGATCGGTTCCTTTTTCTCTGAAGAATTCTGCGCGTTCGATAAAACGCCCGTCATTTATAAGCAGCGCACCTCCTTCGCCGCAGGTGAAATTCTTGGTTTCGTGAAAACTGAGCGCCGCAAGTTCGCCAAAAGTGCCAAGATATCGATCGCGATATTTCCCATAAAGACCATGCGCATTATCTTCGACAACAGCGAGACCGTGTCGCCGCGCGATGGCCAGAATCGCTTCCATTTCGCAGCCAACGCCGGCATAATGCACGAGAAAAATCGCCTTTGTGCGTTCAGTGATCCGTTCCTCGATCCGCTTTTCGTCGATATTCAGCGTGTCCGCGCGGATGTCGACGAAGGCAGGTCTGGCGCCACGAAGAACGAAGGCATTCGCCGTGGAGGGGAAAGTGAAAGACGGGAGAATGATTTCGTCTCCAGCCGCAATTTCCAGGAGCAGCGCGGCCATCTCCAGCGCGTGAGTGCATGACGTCGTGAGGAGCGCTTTCTGGACTTCAAGCGACTGTTGGAGGAGTGTGTGGCAGTGGCTGGTCTGGCTGCCGTCGCCGGAGAATTTCGGAGTCGCAATCGCGGCGCGGATGTAATCGATTTCCCTGCCGGTCGCGAAAGGGCGGTTGAACGGAATAAACAAAGGGCGTGTCCTTCTTTGACTACTTAGAACTAATGCTTAGCCGCGACTGCCGATAATGATGCCTGCGACGACAAACCCAACGCCCACAACCTTGCAAATCGTTAACGGTTCGTGGAACAGCGCGACGCTCAGAATCAACACGAGCAGAAATGACAGGCTCATAAAAGGATAAGCGTAGCTCAAATCAAACTTCGTCATCGCCGCCATCCAACAAAGAAAAGCAAAGAAACCCGCGACGATGCCGCTAAAGACCCATGGATCGCGAATCATACCAAGCAGAAAGAAGGTCCTCTCCGAAAAAGCAGCGGGAAGACCGGCCGCTCTGGAGACTCGCCATTTGAGCACGATTTGGCCGTAAACCGTCAGGAGTACCGTAGTCAGAATATAAGCGAAGCCGGCTACAAACGCGGTTGAAGATTGATTCGTCCTATTCATCTCTATTCGACGTTCTTAAGCATTCGTCTTTAAAGATCAGCGCTCTCAATAGTTCGCTCATACGAAAACTAGATGCGCTTTCTAACTTGTCGCACCGTAAATCTTGCCCCTTGAAAGACCGTCCGGATCTCCACCGAGGTATGATAATGCTCCCAAATATATTGAATTAACAGCTTCGCTTTTCGCTCATTGCAGATGAGAAAAATATCGTCCCGATTGTAAAAGGCCTGGTACAGATCATCAATTCCAAAGGACTTGAGGCGATTTGCCACAAATGGGTCCTGATTGCCAACCCCCAGCCCCAAAATCTGCAGTTCGTTTGTCACAGGGGCAGCTTGTGCGGGAAGCTGATATGCCTCAAATGGAAAATCTCCTCCCCAGATCACAAAAAGCTGATCGACTCGCGGCTGTAACCGCGCGATGTCGTCTCGAAAACTTTTTTGGAACGATGCCTGATCTTGGCTCAGATCACTGGCCGCTTTGATCTGGCCGATACAGAGAATTGCCAGACAAATCCCAACTAGCGATGCCAGTATTTTCGAAGTGAACGGACCGCTGGCAGACGGCCGCTGCCATTCTTCCGATGTTTGGCCCCACAAGCTCAACAGTATTGTGTAAAGACCACACAGCATGACCATCCACACCCGATACGGCAGATGTCTCTCAATTAAATCGATTCCAAAACAAATGATCAAACACCAGACTAAAGCCAAGAGGGAAAACCATCGCAGCACTCCGGCACCCGCGACAACCACCAGCACGAGTAACGCCAGTAGCGCAAGTCCGCTGTACGAGAGGAGCGATTTTCTAAGATCGAGGAGAAGCTGCTGCAAGGCCATTGCAGGCTGCGGCGATAATGACGCATGCTGAGATACGAACAAGAGATTCTGCAAACTATACACTCTCGGATCGACATAGAACCAGGTTGCTAACATAACGAGATCATTTCGACTCCATCCGATCTGTTGGCAGACGGATTTGGTCCTTTTGTTCCAGACAATTTTATGCCGGTCAATGAAATCAGCTCTAACACTATTATAGCGGTAGAATTGTTCCCAGCCGGGCGACCGATTATAATAGGCCTGTTGCCCCCATTGCAAAAGCACCGCGATCAGAAGAACGAAACAAACGGTCGGGACCAGGCGGCGTAACGTTCCGCCAGCATTCCTTACCAAGGCATATCCATAGAGCGGTAGCATCAACAAAAGAACCAATGCCAAGCTGTGGATCCTGACGAGGCCTGCCAGAATCATCAACGCCGACGCGATCGTCAGGGCACAATTGTTCCATAGCGTTGTTGCGTACGGTCTAACCGTTGTCGCGAACAGCAAAAGTGTGCCTGCTATCGCAAGATAGCCGGCACTGATCGTAAATTGCGGGCTTACGATAGCCCCCAAATAAAACAGGAGAAAAGCGGCAAGCTGCAGAGCAGGGCCGCTCCACCGCGGATTTAACCTCGAAATCACATATCCCACGGTCAAACTGCCCACAAACAAATAGAGATAAATCAGTGCCCCATACCATGGAGATCCAGGAAGATGCATGTACAGGAACTTCAAAGCGAGGCCGATGAGGAAATGCTGGAACAGTAGAAATTCGCTCGGAGGCTGACCCAATCCCTTGCCGGCCGCGTAGAGATTCATCGCAACGTCATCATTCGTTTGATATTGGAGCGTGAAGTAAAGGCAGGCCCCGGAGAAGAGCAGTACGTTCAGCACAACGATGACGAAAAAATTGCGACCGCCGTCTACGCTGATTCGAAGAGCCGCCGCAACAATTCTTGACGTCCACCTTCGTGGCGGCGATTCTGAGATGTTGGTTGAGATTTGCAAAACTGGCCCTGTCTCCTTTGCGTTTAACTCTTTGGACCTTGACGCTGCATGTACATTTCTCGGCGCTATGAAGCGCCCGACTACACACGTGATATATCCGTCGTTGCACGAAAATGCCAGAGCGATATGTCCCCTGCGCGTCTGTGCCGCTTCGGAAAGTGTGCATCTATCGAATCGATGAGCCTTGCGCGAGACTTGGAATCGAATTGATTATGAGCTCGTTCGCGAAAATTCACTAGCAAGCGAGGAATTTTCTCTGTGCACGACGCCATGGCGAACGGCAAATTTTTGGAAAAGCGATGACCATTATGCATGAATTGGAGAAATTGATGGCGGGTATTTTGATGTGTGACCCGGGAACCCTGCCGCCGGAGTCAACGCCGTTGCGCGAGATCAAGGGCTGGGATTCGCTCAAACATGTTCTGCTCGTAGTTGGGCTCGAAAGGCACTTGAACACGAAACTGACAGCGGAGGAGATACACGGAATTGTGACCTTGGCTGATGTGGCGTGCGTTCTAAAACGGAAGGATACGAATGCCTGATCGGTCGATGCTGATTACTGGCGCCGCCGGCGCCATCGGACGACATCTTGTTGACGAATTTCGTAACGACGGCTGGGTCGTATGTGGGCTCGATCGAACGTGCCCGGCTCATCCTGACCGTGAGGGATTTTCATTTCAGGAGTGCGATCTTTCCGACGGCGCCGACGCTGAGAAGAAGATCGACATTTTTCATCAACGCTTCGGCGTCTTCGATGCAGTGATCAACTGTGCGGGCCTGATCGCCAACTCCCCTTTACTCTCTTTGGTCGAAGGCCACCTGGTTCATCATGATTTCAGGTTATGGGATACGGTTCTCTCCTCATGTCTGTCTTCCGCGTTCTATGTGACAGCGTGCACAGCGCCTCAAATGGTCCGCTGCGGCAAAAACGGCGTTATCATTAACATCAGCTCCATTTGCAGTCGTGGAAACGCAGGGCAGGCAGCTTATTCTGCAGCCAAGGGTGGTTTAAACAGTCTCACGTTGGCATTGGCAAAGGAGCTTGGTCCAATGGGAATCCGGGTTGTCGCCGTCGCGCCCGGCTACTTTGATACAACATCAACACGGCAACATGTCCCTGTTGCCAAGCTTGAGGAAATAACGCGTTCGATACCACTGAAGCGTTTGGGCAAGGTGGAGGAGGTCGCGTCCGCCGTGAGATTCATCCTGGCAAACGATTACGTAAACGGAACGGTAATCGAATTAGATGGGGGACTGGTTCTTTGAGCGCTTATCCACATCACGTTGCGGACTTGTTTCGGGATGTCGTCAAAGCGCATGGCCAGAAGGCGGCTCTCGTTTGGTCAGATCGTGCAGTGACAACCTTCGACGAGCTGGATAGACTCTCCGACAAAGCAGCCAGGTACCTTTACACCCAGGGAATTCGGAAAGGCGACCGCGTTTGCATTGGCTTGGACAAGTGCGCAATGGCGTACGCCATCATCATCGCCTGCCTCAAGATCGGCGCGCCATACTTTGTGATCGATCCATCAAATCCAGTCGCACGCATTTCGCACATTCTCGACAGGTGCAGACCGAAGATCCTTTTCTCGACAAAAGAGGAGGCCCTCGATCTGCCGAACCACAGAGTGGTGCAGATCGATCCAGAGAATCAATTCGCGGCAATCGACGGTACAGGCGACGACCGCTTTGAGCCTAAGACGGACATCGTCGGCACCGATCCAGCGTACATCATGTTCACGTCTGGATCGACTGGGTTCCCAAAAGGAGCTGTGATGTCTCACTGCAATCTTCTCAATTTCATTGCGTGGGCCCGCCAGGAGTTTTCGATCACCCCGAGTGATCTCTTCACAGGCGTGAATCCAATCTACTTCGACAACTCGGTTTTTGACTTCTATGCCAGCGCTTTGAATGGAGCGGCGATGGCGCCATTCGATGCCCCTACGATGAGCGACCCGTATCAGGTCTTGCGGCGAATCGGCAGTTTGCGGTGCACGATCTACTTCTCTGTCCCGTCATTGCTAATTTATTTTCAAGTTCTGAGAATGCTTACACCGGCATCGTTTCCTCATATCCGCACTGTCATCTTCGGCGGTGAAGGATATCCCAAGACCAAGCTTAAAGAGCTGTTCGACTGTCTTTATCCTCGCGTGGAACTTGTCAATGTCTATGGTCCAACCGAATGCAGCTGCATTTGTTCCGCCTATCGCATCAGCCGGGTCGATTTCGAAAACCTCGATGGATATCCTTCCCTTGGAGGGCCTATACCCAATTTTTCTTTTACAATATTGAACGAAGCAGGGAAAGCCGCTGCCGCTGGGGAAGTAGGCGAATTATATCTGGGAGGGCCTTGTGTTGGATTGGGGTATTTCAACGATCCGGAACTCACGCAGGAAGCATTCGGACAGAATCCCCTTCACGCCCGCTACCATGAACGCGTTTACCGTACTGGCGATCTCGTCTCGATCTCCAAGGACGACGGTAAGATCTACTTCGTGGGGCGAAAGGACAATCAAATCAAGCACCAGGGATACCGGATCGAGCTGGAAGAGATCGAGCATGCCCTTCGTAGTATCCCTGGAGTTGACGAGGCTGTGGCGCTTCACACCACGAAGAACGGCATCAGTCTGATTGTCGCAGTTGTTGCGTCGAGTAACGGGCTCAATCCCGGGGCAATTCGCGAGCAAGCATCGAAGCTCCTTCCCGATTATATGGTGCCAAGCAAAATCGACGTTTCTCAGCAGTTGCCCAAGAACGCGAACGGCAAAATAGATCGCAGGCTCCTTGAATCGCGCTATTGCTGACGAGATGAAAATCTCCGTCGTCACAACACTCTACAACTCTGCCCCCTACATCGCCGAGTTCGCAAAGCGGATCGAGGCCGAGTTGAAAAATCTCACTAGCGACTACGAGCTGGTTCTGGTCGATGATGGATCGCCTGACGATTCGTTACGGGTTGCCTTGCGATTGTTGCCAGCAGAGCCGCGCCTCAAGGTCATCGAACTTTCACGGAACTTCGGACATCACAAGGCTATCATGACCGGGCTCGAATACGCGTCCGGTGATCTGATCTTTTTAATCGACGTGGACTTGGAAGAACCACCAGAGCTGCTAAGCAAGTTTTTCCCGATCCTCCGCGACGAACAACTGGACGTTGTGTTTGGCTTGCAAAAGACCCGTAAAGGGGCGCTGTTCGAACGAGTCTCTGGACATTTGGCTTGGAAACTCGTGAACCTTTTTCTTCCAGTGAAAATCCCGTACAGCCACAGCACTGTTCGCCTGATGACGCGGGATTATGTAAACGCTCTCGTCCGTCACAAGGAACATATGACAAGCATCGGCGGACTCTGGGTGATGACTGGGTTCAAGCAAAAAGGCGTTACCTTCGAAAAAGGGTCTCGTGGTCGGACAAGCTACAGCATAGGCAGGCGACTGATTGCTCTGCTGGACAGCATCACGTCATTCAGCGAGCTGCCGCTTTTTATGATCTTCTACATCGGATGTGCGGTTATCTTTGTCTCGATAGTTATGGGTGTGTTTTTGATCGTCAGGCGGTTGAATGGACATTTACTCGAAGGTTGGGCTTCAACGATTGTGTCGATATCATTCTTCGGAGGTCTGACAATGTTTTCCATCGGGGTCGTGGGGCTTTACGTTTCGCGAATCTTCATTGAAACTAAAGGACGCCCTTATGTCCTGATCCGAAAAATTCATGGCCAGGAATCGAGGCCTGAAGGCAGTTGATTACCACGCCTGCGTTTGAGATGACCAAAGCGACAATTAAAGAATATTACGCCGATTTTTACTCAAAGCAGAATCCGTCGCGAGTTTATCCCGTAGAATTTGTCGTTCGTACAGTTCCTGGGCACATATCCCGGTCTCAAGCTTGATCGCTCGCGTTTTCGGGGTGCAAGGATTCTCGACCTTGGTTTCGGTGACGGTCGTAATATGCCGCTTCTGCACGATCTCGGCTTTGAAATCTACGGTGTCGAGATTTCAGAGAAAATCTGCCGGTTAACGGAAGAACGGATGGAGCGACTCGGGGTTCCCGTCCACCTGGCCATTGGCGATAATTCGCACATTTCTTTTGATGCCGACACCTTCGACTTCGTGCTGGCTTGCCACTCATGTTACTACGTGAATGAAGGCGAAACTTTCGAAGATAACCTGCGAGAAATTGCAAGAGTCTTGCGCTCCCGGGGGCGTTTCATCTTTTCCCTGGCGAAGACGGACAGCTACATTCTGAACTCTGCGGAGCGCCTGGAGAAGGGTCTGTATCGAATCACGCAGGATCCACGCAGCGTCCGAAACGGCAGCGTTTTTCGCGCCTTCGGGTCAAAGGAAGAGATTCTTGATCAGCTCGGCGTTTATTTCAGCGATTTTTCGCTCGGTCTCTGCGAAAACGATTATTACGGCATCTACGAAAAGGTCTGGATCGGAACCTGTTTGAAACGAAACTAACGCGCTAATGTCCAGGATCATTGTGTTCGGTACCGGGAGAGGCGCAAATGTGGCGACACGCTACATGAGCGATGACAGCACCCACGAAATCATCGCATATACCGTCGATGATGATTGCGCCGATCGAAAAGAGTTTATGGGGCGGCCCGTTATTCCTTTTTCGCAAATCGAAAAGGAGATTCCTCCACAAGAGAGCGAGATGTTCGTACCGCTTGGATTCCAGAGGATGAACGCTCTACGGGCGGAGAAATTTGCGGCCGCCAAAGCAAAAGGCTATTCGCTCACCAGCTACGTAAGTTCGCGGATTCTATCGTGCGAGAAACCTAAGATCGGTGAGAATTGCTTTATTCTCGAGGGAAACGTCTTCAATTACGACGTCACGATCGGCAATAACGTCGTGATGTGGTCTGCGAATCACGTCGGGGATCTGTCAACGATTGAAGACCATGTTTTTGTTTCATCGCATGTAGTCCTCTCAGGCCAGGTGACTATCGGCGCGAACTCATTCCTCGGCGTAAATGCCACGATTTCAAATTACGTTCGTATCGGGCCTCGTTGTTACATCGGTGCTAATACATTGATTGCTCAGGACACACCGCCCGACAGCGTTTACGTGACGAAAGGCACATCCAGGCTGGAGCAGCTCGACAGCCTTCGCTTCCTAGAAGTGATCAAGTCGTGAGAGCGTACCGCGCGCCAAAATGAAACAAGACCTTTTGGACATTTATGTTTGTCCTGTGAGCCACTCGCGCTTACGTACGTTGGCAACCGAATCAGCGGAAAGCGACGAGATGATTGAGGGGGAACTCGTGTCTGAGACAGGAGCGAAGTATCGTGTGCTGAATGGCGTGCCGATATTTCTGCCTGCGTCTTTGCTCAGCCATACGGAAAAGAAAACTCAAGAGGAATATGACGCGTCGGCCGAGGAGAAGTACGACGCTGCTGTCGATTGGCTCTTCCGAAGCTTTTATGAAAACGAAGATGCAGTGCGTGAGCAGATGATTGATCTGCTGCATTTGACGCCGGGAGCGAAAGTGCTTGAGATCGGCTCGGGTACTGGCCGCGATTCCTTTCGCCTTGTTCGGAGACTCAACGATCGCGGCGAGTTTTTCGTTCAGGACCTCTCAGAGCAAATGGTGCTTAAGACTCGTGAACGGCTGAAAGCTGAAAGTGCGAGGCTCGGGCCCTTTGTGAAGATCAACTGCTTTGTGTCCACGGCACGGTTTCTTCCCATCCCAGATGCGTACTTCGATGCGGTGTTTCACTTTGGGGGCTTTAACAACTTCAGCGAACCAAAGAAGACGCTTGCAGAAATGACGAGAGTTGTAAAGCAGGGTGGGCGTATTGTGTTCGGGGATGAGTCGCTGCCTCCCTGGCTCGAAGGAACAGAATTCGGCGAGATAATCGTCGCGAATAATCCGCTCTTCAAACACAAGATGCCCCTTGAACATCTGCCAATTAACGCGCGCGAGGTCACCTTGCGCTGGATCCTGGGCGGATGTTTTTATCTCGTCGACTTCAAAGTTGGAAACGGCCCGCCTCCGGTCGATATGGATCTACCGCATAAGGGCTGGCGTGGAGGCACAATGAGGACACGCTATTATGGACGCCTGGAAGGTATAACACCCGAAGCGCGAAAGATGGCGATTGAGGCTGCTAAAAGGAAAGGCTTGAGCGTACACGAGTGGCTTGATTCAGTCGTGCGCAAAGAGGCAAAGTCGGATGGCGCGGCAACACGTGATTGATGCGGTCCAGATGAATAATGAAGTGGCGAAAGCTGGGCAATATATTTAAACCATCGGGAGAATTCGAATGGGCACGCTCCCACGCCGCGAATCCTACGCCTGAACATGTCGAAGGTGATATCTTCCGAATCTACTTCAGTGCGCGCGATGCCAGGAACAGATCCAGTATCGCATATGTCGTAGTGGACCTGGGCGAGGACGGCCGAGTCTTGGAAATTCCGAGCGAGCCGGTTTTGCGCCCTGGGGATTTAGGAATGTTCGATGATTGTGGCGCATCTATCGGCTGTATCCTCCGAGTTGGTGATGCGCGGTATCTGTACTACATGGGATGGAACCTCGCGATGACTGTTCCCTGGAAAAACGCCATAGGGCTGGCTGTAAGCGAGTCGGGCGACGGACAATTTCGACGCTGGTCTCGATTTCCTATTGTGCCTCTCGATGAAATCGACCCTTACACGATTTCTTATCCGTGGGTGATGTCCGACGGCGGCCGGTACCGGATGTGGTATGGTTCAAATCTGCGCTGGGGGCCCGATAAGAGGGATATGCTGCATGTCATCAAATATGCTGAATCGTTCGACGCGGTGCACTGGCAGAAGGACGATCGGATCGCCATTGGCTCCGCCTCGCCAGCAGAGAACGCAATTTGTAAACCATGCGTGGTAAAAGATCCGGATTGTTATCGCATGTGGTTCTGTAGTCGAGGAGAGAAGTATCGCATCGAGCACGCAATATCAGACGATGGACTCAGCTGGAAAAGGCTCGGGCGAGATGCAGGCATCGACGTATCGCCCGAAGGATGGGATTCTGAGATGATCGAGTATCCGTGCGTTTTCGACCACCGAGGCCAGCGCTTTTTACTTTATGCGGGCAACGGCTTTGGAGCCACAGGCTTCGGGCTCGCGGTCGAGGAGACATGATAGATCTGCAGATTTGATCGCCATCGAGCCACACAATTAGCATGGACGTACTCCTGGAAAAAAACGAACCGCTGACGGACGCCGAGAAAAAACTTTTTGGCAGTTTCGGCGTTAGCGCAAAGATCCGTCCGCCGTTTCGGATACTCAATCCGCATCGAATTTTCATCGGGGACCATGTGAGTATTCGAGAAGAATGCTATCTGCATGCCTACGAAGATCTCACGAAGCTGCATGCTTTGATCGACGATCGATACAAAAGAGATTTTGATCTCGCTCAGTATCAGTACGACTCTCGGATTGTAATCGGGCGCGAGGTTCATGTGGGCAGAAATTTTTTCATTTCGTGCACCAAGTCAGTCGAGATTGGGAGAAATGTAACGATCTCAGAGCGCGTATTTATTGGCGACAACAATCATTCGTTCTCTCATCCAGAAGTGCCGATCATGCAGCAACCGAATAAGGTTGGCATCCCAATCGTAATCGGTCCAGGCTCTTGGATCGGGGCTGGGGCCTCACTTTTACCGGGAACGCGCCTCGGAAAAAACAATGTTGTGGGTACGCTTTCGGTCGTGAAAGGGGAATTCCCCGACCACGCGGTGATCGGGCCAGAGCCAGCCAAGCTTCTCTTCGTGAAAAAGTATCCTTCTACTTGACCGAGCTCGTGTTTTCGGACGGGCCAGGCAGATCGCGCGAAACTTGGTCGAAACTTTTCATATATTCAGTGCTGCGAGGACCTTCGTTCAGAATAAGATCGACAATGCTGACGCGCGACTCAAAAGGAGGATACAGCTGATCGTAATCAGGATAGCCGGAGTAGTCCATATACGCGACCGCGATACCATCACGCTCAAATAGGTCCTCATTCAAGTACGCTTTTGCCGCCGGCCCAGACAAGTATCGCGTCGCTCCACCTTGTTTGCACAGATGAACGAGTCTTTCGGTTTTATCCCCAGTCAAATCGTAATCCATCGACCATGATATTCTTCTGCTCATTCCAAGCATTCGGCAAATCTCGACAATGAACCGATGATTGATCTCGGAAAGAAACTTTTCGCTCTCGCGCCGATAAAGTTCTTCGAAGATGTCTCGATATTGCCGGAAGTATCTCGCTCTTGAATAATTGTGTTTGATCGATGCCCAGTGTCGTTGATTCCATCCGGGATCACTAATTTTTGTGTCTTTAATCTTCTGATAGTATTTCCCTTTCACGCTTACTGGGATGGTCAGCCAGAGAGGACCACGTGGAGTCTTAATGATGTTTCGATTGCGCCAATCTCTGATTGTATATTGCACGTCGTCATACAGGATGACCTCATCGGCAAAATGAATCAGATCAAAATATCCTCGCCACGGGATATAATTTGACTGCACGATGACTATAGTTTTGCTCATTCGGAGGGATTGACGGTTTTCAGGAGCGGAACCGCAAAGAATGCGCGATCAGAAGCGCTATGCAAGAGCTGAAAGCCGCAGTGGCAATCAGCTAGGCGAGGCGATGGGATAAGCGGATTGGATTTTATCGTGTCCGGCGTATATGATACGTGTTTCCATTCGATAGTTTATCCACCTTCTTGGAGCGAAGACATTTGAAGGACGCCTCGACCGCCAATACCGCTGTTTGCATCGCAGGAGCGCACCGCTCGGGAACGTCGATGCTTACGAGGTTGCTGCACGCCTGCGGACTGTATTTGGGTCCGGAAAATGAATTGATGCCAGCGCAGACCGATAACCCTGATGGTTTCTGGGAACATCTTGGTTTCGTGGCGCTGAACGACGAATTGTTGAACGCGCTCGGCGGCGCCTGGGACTTGCCGCCAAGAGCTGACGAGAGCTTCACTAGCCCTCGACTGGATTCTTTACGCCTGAAAGCGCGGCTGCTGGTTGAGAGATTTGATTCAGGACACGCCTGGGGCTGGAAGGACCCACGCAACAGTTTGACGCTGCCATTCTGGCAGGGCCTTTTGCCCGGGCTGAAGACAATCGTCATCGTCCGGAACCCACTCGAAGTTGCGCACTCGATGCAAGAGCGGAACGGAACATCGTATTCGTTTGGTTTGCGGCTTTGGGAAATCTATAACCGGCGCTTATTCGATGCGCCACACAATCACGACCGGCTCGTCACGCGTTACGATTTGTTCTTCGAAAACGCGGAAATGGAATTGCGCCGGATCGCAGAGTTCGCTGATTTGCCCGAAGCAGAAGTAAAGCGCGCCGCGGCGCTCGTGAAAACACAAAGACGCCACACGCACTTCACCATTAACCAGCTGATCGATGCCCAGGTCTCGGAGAACGTTATCGAGCTCTACCGCAACTTTATTGCCGAAGCGTCACCGCAAAAAACAAATCAAACGAGAATAAAAGTTTCAAAAACTGCGGGAACGGACAGTGATGATTTGCTTCCCGGATCGGTTAGCCGGCTGAACGCTTTTGTTCCAGAAAGGATAACGCAGATCGAGGATCTCTACCGCGCGCTCCTCGCCCAAGCGGAAGCACGGCACAAGATCGAAATTGAAAGCATCAGTGAGCATTATAACACGGAGATCCAGCAACTGTATGAGCGCCTTCGGCAAACGAATGATCTTCTAAAGACTAAAAGCATTGCGGTCGCACAACTGGAGCAACAAACGGCGGATTTGCTTACGCGCCTGCGGAAACAGCTTTGGGCAACGAAAAGGCTGGCCCGCCTCCTCGACGACACGAAAAACGCCGCGACCCGGCTGCGCAATTCGCGCCGTTGGAAATTGTCCAATCCCATTGGGGCGCTTCGCGCCAAGCTTTCTCACGGCAAGATATCAGGCGGCTATGGGCATCTGGAGAAAGTGATAACAGCCTACTCTGAGTGGCGGGCTGCCCATCCGGAGATCGCCAAGATTAAGGAGGAACTGGTAGAACTATCTTTGCCCGCAGCGGCTGCGCGACGTGCGCCTGCAAGAGAGCCGGTCCCATCCTCTCCTCCAACTCCTGCTGTTCCGGTTGAGACACTCCATTTCGCCGCTCATGGTACGGTGCAGGTTTCGATTGTTATCCCTGTCTTCAATAAGTTCGAATATACGCACGCTTGTTTGGCCTCGCTTCAGACGGTCAAAGAACCAACGCAATTTGAAGTTGTTATTGTCGATGATGGCTCGAGCGATCAAACAGCAGAGCTGCTCCGGCGGGTACCTGGTATAACGTACCTGCGAAACGAGACAAATTCCGGCTTTACAGTCTCGTGTAACCGGGGAGCAGAAGCCGCACGCGGCAAGTATATCGTATTCTTGAACAACGATACAATCGTAACAGATTACTGGCTAACTACCCTGCTTGACACATTCGCGGAAGAGCCGGAGGCCGGCGTTGTCGGGTCCAAGCTTGTTTACCCCGATGAACGCTTGCAGGAAGCAGGCTGCATAATGTGGCGCGATGGCTCGGCCTGGAACTACGGTAAATTCGACGACGCTCGCAAGCCTGAATACAATTACCTCCGCGACGTTGATTATTGCTCGGCGGCGGCTTTGATGATTCCAAGGTCATTGTTCGAATCCGTCGGCCGATTCGACGCCGCCTACACTCCAGCTTACTACGAAGACACCGATCTTTGCTTCAAGGTCCGCAATCAGGGATTTCGCGTGCTGTATCAACCATGCAGCGAAGTGATCCATTATGAGGGCGTCACCGGCGGGACCGATATCTCGGCCGGCGCGAAGAAACATCAGGCAATTAATCACGCGACCTTTGTTGCCCGCTGGGCGGAGGACCTTGCCAGCCGGCCGGCGAATGGAGACTTGGCGTCCCTCAACAAACCCGGATCGGGGAAGAAAAACATTCTGGTAATCGATCATCATGTGCCTATGCCAGATCGCGACTCCGGTTCATTGCGAATGTCTCAAATTCTGAAACTCCTTCGCCAGATGGATCATCAAGTGACGTTCATCGCAGATAATCTGGCTGACATTCGGCCTTATACCTGCGAGCTTCAAAAACGCGGGATCGAAGTGCAGCACTATCCCTATATCAAGAGCGTCCGCGATTATGTGATCGAACATGGCCGTGAATTTGACGTCGTAATCTTAAGCCGATGCGATTTCGCCCGGAAATATATCGATGATATCCGGCTCTTTGCTCCGCAAGCCCGGCTGATCTTCGATACTGTCGATCTTCATTTCGTTCGCGAAGCGCGTGAGGCCAGGGTAAAAGGCGACCCCGACGTGCAACGTCAAGCCGAAGAACGGCGAAAATTGGAGTATAAGTTGATCGATCAAGCGGATGAAACGTGGGTGGTCAGTCCTGCCGAGCAACAGCTGCTAACAAAAGAGCGTCCCAAAGCTTCCATCGCAGTCGTCTCAATGATTGTCGATGTTCCTGGATCAAACACGCCTTTCCGGGCACGCCAGGATTTTCTATTCATTGGCAACTTTCAACACAGCCCGAATATCGATGCTGTGCTTTACTTTGTAGCGAGCATCTATCCGTTGGTTGTAAAACACCTCCCAGACGCGAAATTCTTCGTCATCGGTGATAAGGTTCCTCCAGAAATACTTGCTTTGGCCAGCGAAACGATTGTGATCACCGGGCCACAGTCGGACGTACGGCCATTTTTTGAAAGTGTTAAATTATCCATCGCGCCATTGCGCTACGGCGCCGGCGTGAAAGGGAAAATCAATCAAAGCCTGGCGTTTGGCGTGCCCGTGGTCGCGACGTCTTGCGGAATTGAAGGCATGGATCTCCACGACGGCGAGGACGTCCTGGTCGCGGATGAGCCCGAGAAATTTGCTTGCGCAATGGTTGAGCTCTATGACTCTGAAGATCTTTGGAACCGGCTCTCGCAAAACGGGATCAAGAAAACTCGCTCACTGTACTCGGTTGAGGTCGCGCGGGAGAGGTTGGAGCGCTTGTTCAATAATCAACACGTCCCGCCTGCGGGAGTGCTGTCTCAGAGCTTGAAAGAGCGCGACCCCGCGGTTGGGATCAGTGCGTGAGATACGCGAGATTTCCGGTTTCTAACGAGTGATTAAGGCCTCTCAACCAAGGACGATCACGGGAAAGATCGTGGCCACGCCGAACCCTGTCCCTTCTGAGAAAGGGTCGCCCGTCGTAGTTTCATGGGAAACAAACGATCGGAGTGGCGGCGAGATTCGTGTTGCAACTTCCGCCCATGAAGAAGAGCTCGTGACCCGCGGGGGCAGGCGTGGACGGGTTGAAATCGGTTTGCAAAATCCACGCGGCGCCCCGATAATTCCCTCCCAATTACGCAAAATATGTCCGACTTGCGCGTTACGAAAATGGAGAGGCCTTCTTTTGTTCGGAGGAGCTCGACTGCAGGATCGACATACGTCGCCACGGCCTTGGAAGCGTTAGAGAACTGGCGTAAGAATGAGGTGCGATGCTGGTACAAGGAGGACGTCGATCCCAGTGATCCTGACGGTAAGTTCGCCTTCCAGCGTCTGAGACAAGACTGGTTTACACCAGAAGTTCATCCAAAGTTTCGCTTCACTCGCGACGATAAGTTTTTCGCGATCGGGTCGTGTTTCGCGCGTGGGCTCGAGGGATCGCTCATCAAACACAAGATTATTACAGAAAGCGCCGCCCGGGAATTTGCCGTGTTCGCGCCGCTCGTTTTGAAGGGGACCGCTCTTGGAATTACGAATAAGTACAACACATTTGCGATTCTCAATGACTTGCGCTGGGCGCTTGATCCCGATGCAGAATTCCCGATCGATTCCATTGTCCCCGTTAGTGATGGCACGTGGCTCGATCCACATGTCAATCCAACACTAAAGCGCGGAACCCTTGAAGAAACGCTGGGGCGACGGCGGCTTCTTCAGTCAGTTACGAGGCGCATAAGGGATTGTCGGGCCGTGATCGTTACCATGGGGGGCTGATCGAGCTCTGGCGTGACAGTGAGGCCGATGTATTTCTCAACATGACCCCGGCATCTCAGGTTCATATGACCGCACCCGAGCGCTATGAGTTTCACATCAGCAGTTATGCCCAGAATTGGGCGAACCTGGAAGCTATTCACGATCTTCTGTCGCAATATGGCCATCCTGATTTGCGGATTGTGGTTACGGTTTCGCCGGTCCCATTACTCAACACCTTTTCGACTATGGACGTCGTTGTAGCCAACACCTACTCGAAATCGCTTCTCCGAACTCTGGCGCAGGACTGGGCAATGGCACACGACAACGTGGACTACTTTCCCAGTTACGAGATCGTTTTAAATTCAGAGCGTTCATTAGTATGGATCGATGATCGGCGGCACGTTACCGTCGCCGGGCGAGATCATATCATGGACGTTTTCCTGAAGTCTTACCTTAGAGATAGCTGATTGTAGAAAGGTTACCGCGTCTTCAGCAGAGCTTGGGTTATGGTAGTCAACAAGCCGATTTTCATTATTGGCTCGCCGCGATCGGGAACAAGCATTCTCACTTGGTGCCTGGGACAGCACCCAAACATGTTTCCACTCCCGGAATCAAATTGGATGGGGGATTTTGCGCGCCATGTTGCAATCGGATACGACGTTGGCACGTCGCGCGGGGACCGAAGCGTCCTGAGCGCAATGGATATTGGACGAGATGAGTTCTTTGCCCATTTTGGCCAAAGCATTAATCAGTTGATTCTTGCGCACCACCGGGATTTGGACGGCAAACGCAAGATCGCCCCTTCTGCCGAACCCAAAATGCGCTGGGTGGATGGCACACCGGAGTACTCCCTGCACGTTTACGCTTTACTAAAGCTTTTTCCTGCGGCGCTGTTTATTCACATTGTCCGCGACGTGCGCGATGTCGTGAAGTCGATGCTTAACTTCCACCGTCTCGCCGGCTTTCAGCTCGTCCGAAGCGAGGAAGACGCGTACAAATATTGGCTGCGCACGGTCAAGGCGTGCGTTCAGGCGGAGCAAGCTTGCGGACCTCGTGTCGTTCGTCGCATTCGATATGCCGCCTTAATCGCTAACCCAGAGACTGCCATTCGCTCGCTGTTAGAGTTCGCCGGCGAGCCATATGTTTCAAAGTGCCTGGAGCCCCTCTCAAAACGCATCAATAGTTCTAATGTGCCGGCTGATTTTCGGAGCGATGACACAGCTACCGACCCTGCTGTTGTTGAGGAGGCAACACGATTGAGCCGAAATATCGAAGAAACCGCTCAATCGAGCATGGTTTCACGTGCGGCATTTGACGAAATGGAGACTGCATTTGCCAAGCGGGTTCAACATGCTGCAACCCTTGATGACCAATATCAGCGAGCTCTGCAGATTATCCGCGACCTGAAGCAACCCAGCGCACTCGCCCGAGGTCGAACTGCATGAAAGCTAGTCAAGGCATTAGCACACTGGAAATTCCCGAATCACCAACCAAAGAAGCGTGGGGTCCAGCAGCTTTGAATGAACGACGCGAGCGAACGCGGGAGCACCTCGAGAACCTGGCAGAGAAACGCGAATACTGGATCGAACACAACCGCTATTATTACAAGCTTATCGGACGCCTGTTGCAGTTTCTGGTCGAGCCGAACATGCGGGTCCTTTCTATTCGTTGCAGCACGGGCGCGTTTCTAGCGGCCATGCGACCGAAGATTGGAAAGGGGATTGAAATTTCTCTCGACATGATTGCGGTGGCAAAGCGACGCCATCCGCAATTCAGCTATCACCTGGCCTTTCCGGATACCGATCAATTCCCGGCCTGTTTCGCGGAAGGCGAGAAGTTTGATTACATCGCGTTCAACGATATCGATGATACCGTTGACGTTCAGCGGGCCTTGCAAAACCTGAAGCCGCTGTGCGAACGCCATACGCGTGTTCTCATTACGACCTACAATCACCTGTGGGAACCTTTGGTCACCTTCGCCGAATGGCTCGGCATGAAGGTGCCGCGGATCGAGCAAAACTGGCTTTCAGGCGCCGATGTTCGAAATCTGCTGGCCTTAAGCGGCTATGAAGCACTGGAAACCCGCCGGGTAGTCCTTTGTCCAAAATACATCCCGCTTGTCTCCGCCTTTTTGAATAGTTTTTGCGCACGGCTGCCGGGCTTAAATCGGCTGTGCATGACAGAACTACACGTTGCCCGCCTTATTCCTGCGCCTATCGATCGAGATAAACTGAGCGTCTCTGTGATCATTCCGTGTAAGAACGAGCGCGGAAATGTGGCGGATGCGGTCCGACGCATTCCTTCGTTAGGTGAGCGCACTGAAATCATTTTCTGCGATGATAAATCGACGGATGGAACCGCCGATGAAGTAGGGCGGATGCAGGAGATGCACCCGGACCGTGACATCCGCCTGCAGATGGGACCCGGGATCTGCAAATCGAAGAATGTCTGGACCGGTTTCGACGCCGCCTCCGGCGATATTCTTATGATCCTGGACGCCGATCTTACTACTATGCCCGAAGAGCTGCCTTACTTCGTAGAAGCTATCGCTTCCGGTAGGGCCGAATTCGTTAATGGCTCTCGCCTGATCTACCCAGTACCTCGCGGAGCTATGAAGGGAGCTAACATGTTAGGCAACAAATTCTTTAGCCTGGCATTTTCCTACCTGCTCAATCAGCGCGTTAAGGATACCCTTTGCGGGACGAAAGTGCTTTGGAGAGGCGACTGGCAACGCATCAAGTTATTCCGTGGCACCTGGGGGATCGAGGATCGGTGGGGCGACTACGAATTGCTCTTTGGTGCGTCCAAATTGAATCTGCGCATCGTTGATCTGCCCGTTCACTATCAGGAACGCGTTTATGGTACAACCAAGATGACCAAGGTCTTTCAAAACGGCCTGATTATGCTCCAGATGTGCTGTCACGGATTTCTCAAGCTTAAACTTGGATACTGAAGATTGTGTCCGTGGTAGACTTTTTCGATCGTTAGGCGATGGAGGCGCGACTTCAGCACGAGATCGAGCACGGCCGTTATCTGGCCGAACATGGCGCCGCCGAAATCTGGAATTGGGAGGGCCCGGCCGGGCGACTCCGCTGGAAGCGCCGTGTGCAAATGCTGACGCAACATCTCACTGTGGGCATGAAGGTTTTGGAACTCGGATGTGGCACGGCTTACTTTACCCGGGAATTAGTGCCGACCGGAGCGGAAATCACAGCTATTGATATCTCACCAGAGTTACTCGAAATGGCTCGCCGCAACTGTGCCGCTTCGAACGTTTCTTTTGAAATCGCGAACGCTTATGCTCTGAACTATCCGAATGCCACATTTGATTCCGTCGTCGGCAGTTCCGTTCTTCACCACCTTGAGATCGAGCAAGCATTGCAACAGATTTATCGCGTGTTGCGGCCGGGAGGCATCATTGCCTTCACCGAACCCAACATGTTGAATCCGCAAATTGCGGTGCAAAAGAATCTGCCTGCCGTAAAAAAACGGCTGGGCGATTCCCCGGATGAAACCGCATTCTTTCGCTGGCCATTGCGACAGCGGCTGCAACGGGCGGGCTTTCGGGAAATTCAAATCACACCTTTCGACTTTCTTCATCCGAAGATTCCGGCTCGCTACATCCCGATCGTTAAATCAATTGGAAACTTTCTCGAAAAGACGCCGCTTCTTTCGGAAATCGCCGGGTCGCTTTACATCCGGGGGAAGAAATGAACCAGACCTCCGTTACAAACAACCATTACAAGCGGGATCTTGCCGAGACTTTACGCAATCGCGAGCGGCTCAACAAGAACGCCAACTTGTTATATTGGTATGAGCAACTTTACCGCGAACAGTTTCGAATTCTCCATCACCCCGAGCGTCTAACAATTTTGGAAATTGGAAGTGGCATGTCGCCTCTCAGTCGCTTCCATCCGAATGTAACCACGAGCGATGTGCTGGAACTCGATTATCTCGATTACGTCTTTGATTGCCATCAGATCGATCAACTCAAAGCCATCGCCGATCATAGTCTCGACGTCATCACGCTGACGAACGTTCTGCATCATCTAAAAACGCCGATAGATTTTCTGAATCGAGCTGCGATCAAGCTCAAGAGCGGTGGCAAAATCATCGCGACCGAACCTTACTTTTCCATTCTCTCGACATTGATATTCAAACATCTGCATCACGAACCGGTCGACTTTTCTATCGACCAACCAGAGCTGGCGGAAGCGTCCAGTCCGCTCATGTCGGCAAATATCGCGTTGCCGTGGTTGATCTTCATCAAGAAGCCCGGATGGAGCATTTATTTGCGCGAAAACTTCGACATCGAAAGCTTTCAGCCGTATAGCTCACTTTCTTATATGGCGACCGGCGGAATTTCCCGTCGGCTTCCCATTCCAAATTCCATCTACCGAGTGTTATTTCGTTTAGATATGATCCTTGGCCGGGCGTTTCCGAAATTATTAGCTTCGTTCTTCACCATCACACTCACTCGCAAATGATGTCTGTTCTTACCCGTCTCGGGCGCCGGATTGGAAATCAACTCTATAAGACAGCCTTTCCGTTCTATCGACCGCTTTATAGCGCCTTCAAGTCCCACGCGGACCACGCTGAACGTCACCTTCTTGCGCGTCATCTTTCAGCGGGTTGCGTGGTAGTTGATGCCGGCGCCAATATTGGGATCTATTCAAAATTTCTCGCTGAACGCGTCGGACCACGCGGCATGGTCCACAGCTTCGAACCGTCTCCGGAGAATTTCGCACGCCTTCACGATGCCCTTTCGGACTTCCCTAATGTTCGCCTCAATCAACTCGCGGTCAGCGATAAGACAGGTGAATCGCTGCTCTACGTGTCAGATAAGCTCAATGTCGACCATCGCGCTTTTCCCACTGAGGGAGAATCGCGCCGAACAGTTTCGATCCGATCGACGAGGCTTGACGATTACTTCAAATCCGGAGAACGCGTGGATCTGATCAAAATGGATTTGCAGGGATTTGAGCTTCACGCCTTGCGAGGTGCCAATCGTGTGCTGGCGGATAATCCGAATATAGAGCTTCTCCTCGAATTTTGCCCCCTGGCTTTAAAGCAGGCCGGAGCGAACGGGAATGACTTAATCGCAGCTCTCCGGGAAAAAGGCATGGTGATCCGGCAATTCTCAAGCGCGGGACTCATCCCGCTCCTTTCTGACTGGATGGGCGAGAGCCCGGGCTGGTACGTGAATCTGTTCGCATCTCGACCCTAAGATTCGTCGAACCCTTCCTGCCTGACGTACGCGGAGTGAGCTCTCTATGTATGTTCGACTCTTTAGCCGTGCGCCATTTGGCAGCATCGACAGCAGTCCGCCAGCTTCCAGAACGCGATGCCAGAGCGGATCGATCGATTGAAGAGTCGCCAGGACTCTCGCGCTGTCCGACTCGCGAGAAGCCCACAGCATTCGCGCGCGCGCTCTCCACCATCACGCGAGATCAATCCGTTTGAGACTATCGGTCTTTTCTCGCTCTACGGAGACCTGCGCCTGTCGGCCGCAGAGACCGCCTCCATGGGATTGCGCCAAGGAAAACGGCGTTCTCCTGGAAACAAAAATGCGCCGTGGATCGGGACCGTATGTCGTCCTGCAAAAAACAGATTTATGGTATAGTCCGTCAATCGACGAAATGAATATTTCGGTTCAAACCAAATGCCCGGCCTGCCATTCGGAAAAGACCCAGAATCTTTTTACGGTTCCTGACCATGAGTACAATGTGGATTACCGGGCGCCCTACGCCCAATGTCTAGATTGTCTCAGTTTTTTTCAATCGCCCATGCCGGATTCCGCCAGACTTTCGGACTTTTACCCAGCGAACTACCATAGTTTTGACACCAACAACCCCCTGGCCAAGCTCAAACAAAAGCAGCGGCTCAAAAGACTGCGTTCATTGGTTGATTCCAACCGAATGATCTTACTCGATTATGGCTGCGGGAACGGCGCTTTTATTAAGGAATCGGCGAAAGAGATGCCGACTGCAGAATTTTATGGGTATGAAATTGGCTCTCAAAATGAAAGACAAATTCTTCTCGACGGACGCGTTGTTCTTCTCAAGGGCTCCTTTAAATTTTTGCTGCAGGAATTACCCCTGTGCGAGTTGATCACGATGAATCATGTGATTGAACATCTCCCCGATCCTTGGAAGGTGTTATCGGCGCTACAGATGAAACTTAATCGCAATGGAATTCTGGAAGGACAAACTCCGGCCGCCGATTCTCTCGAACAAAAGATTTTTAAGAAAGGATGGAGCGGGTTTCATGCGCCTCGGCATACAGTGATTTTTTCCAAAAAGGGCTTGCGAAAGATTCTGGAGCGTGCCGGATTTGCTCAAAGTCAAATTACGCCTGCTTTCAATCCGGCGGGCATCGCAGTCAGTTTGGCGAGCCTGTCGCACGGCGATTCGCCGGGTAATATTTCACGTCGCGGTTTATCCTGGTTGTTCTATGTTGGGGCAGCGACACTGTTCTATCCGATTGATCTTTTGTCCGGAGCGCCGGGAATGATCAATTTTTTGTGCGAAAAAGGGGAAATAAGGTGAATAAAAGACATTTTTCCAAAAGGCCAGATACGGTTTCATTCGTTGTAGTCACGGGCCATCTTCTCATTACCCTTCTGCCAATCTACATCGCAGCGTATGCCAGGCTTGGCTGGTTGACCGTCTTGTGCTGGCTTTTCTTCGGATGCAGCATGAACGGCATCTTAAATTTGATGCACGAATGCTGTCATTATCATGTGTTTAAAAAGAAACGGGGCTCGGAGGTTTTAGCCCGGTATCTCGTCGCTCCTCTGATGATCGCGGATTTTGAAAGTTATCGTCAACGCCATTGGGACCATCATAAATATTTAGGCGTGGAGGGGGAAACGAAGGATGCTTACCTGATCGATATTCATGGCAAAAATCTTTTTCTCCTTTTCCTTCGCTCGCTTTTGATGGTTGGAATGTTCAAAAAACTTTCCAAGCAAATCCCAAGAAGTCCAACCCAGAAAAAGCCCGAGATGGGTTACAATTGGATCAAAACAACCGTTCTTTTTCAGGCGGTTTTCTTTTCGACCATCCTTTTTACCGCTTACCAAAGTCACCCTTCCTGGTCCAAGGCCTTTGTGCATGCGAGTTTCATCTATGCCTTTGTTTACGCCTACGGGTTGATTTCCTTAACGGTTTTCATGGCGGACCTGCGAGCCATTGCGGAACATCAGCTAAACGGAGGAACAACCGTCCAAGAAGGATATGCCGCTTTACGGAATTTCAAGTGCAGTCCATTTGAACGCTTTTTCTTTGGGGCTTACGGATTCGGTGAACATTACACCCACCATAAAATCGCGGGGATTCCCTATTATCATCTTCGCGAAGCGACTCAAGAGATGGCTTTGGAAGATGAATCCTTAAGGCCGATAACCGGTTATTTAGGAACGTTAAAAAAACTGGCCCGTGCAGCCCAAGACAACTTGATAGCTAATAATGTAGGACAATAACTCTTGTTGGATTTCAAGATTACGCCCAGCAATATGACATCTGTTGGCTACTAACGGCTGCCAAAATTAGCTAGCTTGTATGGAGACCCTGATCCGACGCGTTTGGCGAACAAGACGGATTATTACACCAAACAATTTCATGTCGCGAATACTTAGATTGCACGCGAATTTTGCCAGCCCGGCAGGAGCGAGTCGGTTTGCCGCTTATTCACACGCAGCGCCGGTTATCGAAATTGCAATCGCATCAACCGCCGACTTCCTGCCTAGGACAATCGTCCTACGGTTTGCGCTGAAGGATCGAACATAGCATAAAACGACAATTGGCTTTCATTCTCGACTCCCTGGCGCTGCGCGATTTGGCAACATCAATACCAAACCACCGGCCTCCAGCACGCGATGCCAGCGCGGATCGATCTTCTGCAAAGCAGCCAACACTCGTGCGCTTTCTGTTTCTGGTACAGCAAGGGCATTGGCGCGGCCGCTGGTTATTACTCTCCGGAAGCTCTCTGCTAGCGATTTCGTCCGTGTGGAATTGATGTTTTTCTCTCCCTCAATGAAAGCTTGCGCGTTGCGGCGCAACGAACCCTCATTGGGGTTGTTGGCATTCGTGAAGTAGTGGATCACCAATCTGGGCGCGACGATCTTCATCTGTGGGAAAAGGAGAGGCAATTCGCAACTGGCGGTCCAAGCAGGAGCGAGCAGCTTGCTGTGGGCGATATATTGCCCAGCGGCTCGAGCAAAATCGGTGTTAGTCTTGAGAAGTTGGTACTCCCATGGTGTTTTCCACCCTCTTACCGCACTCCGCGGCATGATCGACAACTCGCGATAGCTGCAAACAAAACCCATGATGACTGCCAACACTGCCAATCCGTTCAAGATCCGGTCTTCGACCGAGGCAGCGCGTATCTCCGCCCATCGGTCGGTTGCCGCTGGCAACATGGCGCAAAGCAAAGGCAATGGCAGGAGATAAACGAAACGGAAATAACACGTCCCGAAAATGTTTCTCATCCACCAATGGGCGAACAGAGGATTTAAGCAGAGCAGCCAGATAGCGCAAAGATAGAAGAATAGAAAAAGTCCGCTCTTTCCCCTAACGATCAACAGGGGCACCGCAATCATGATCATAATATTACGGAAATGCTCAGCCGGTCGTCCTACGACGAAATCGACAGCTTGCCACCAGGGAATATATTGCGGTCCGAATCCGCGAATATCGATTGGCTTTGGGATGACGTTGAGCCTGAGCAACGCCAGGATCGCCACTGGGTAGACCAGGGGTATCGCCAAAAGACAACAACGCCGGAATCTGTCCCACAACTTCGCCTGCCTCTCTCGCTCAATAAGCTCACTCGCGAGGAAGGCAAGACAGGAGCATCCGACAGCGGCCGGAATCAAGTAAAGTGCAGAGCTACTTAAACCTACGCCCGCGACCGACAAAAGGGTCAGCCAGACCACATCGCTGCGGTTCCCTTCACGCAGGAAGCGGTAGCTTAGCGAAAGTGCCACCGGCAAAAACAGAATCCAAACGATCGCTTTTCCCTGCCACATTCGGCCAAATGCTGTATTCCCGAAGGCGGCCGCTCCAACGCTATCTAGGAGCAAAAACGCCACCCCAAGCAGCGCTCCGGTTGCCGCTGGCCAGCGATTCAATCCCAGTCTACGCACGCACCAGTAGAGAACGAATGGAATGAAAAACGCGGTAAAGACGTGACCAAGCGCCTGATAGCAGTAAAGCGGATCGATTCCAAAGTAGTGGCCGAATAGCGCCAAGAGCATCTCGTGGCTGGTGGCCAGATGGACCGGGGAGAAGGCAGCGGCATCCATATCGACACTTGTCTGACGAGTCAGAATAGGCTGATGAAGGTCCAACAGCTGGGTGAGAGCTCGGTGAAAATAGACAATGTCATCCTGGTTGGCCCGTCGCAGGAAAAGGGGCGTAATCGCGCAACCTACTGCCAGAACCAAAAGGAGCAGGTGCGATGGATGAAACCGATATCCCATAACGATCAGTGCCTTAGTCCTAGTCCAAAAACGAAGAAGGAAAAACAACACCAAAGCGGTAATCGGAAGCCAAAGCCAGACTATTGTCCAGGCTGGCCATCGCGCCACCAAGACCAGCTGATACGCCAGGGTCCAGGATGCAGCCAACACCATCGGCAGTAAAAGAATGTCGCCCGCCCGCGATTCAACCGGCGCTCCCGAGAGTGGCTGCACCCCAAGGTCTTGGTTACTCAAGATAGTGCTCGAGAAAAATTCGCATGATATGCTGCACGATTGGGCCACGAACGTGTCGCAAATCGTCCTCCCACGTTACGGTTCGCTCTGAGTTGAGGACAATCTCGTAACTCGGAAAATAATGCACGTTCTCATACGCCGCAGCCCACTCCTGGGCAACGGCGCGGAGCGTTGATTTGGAATAGGTGTTGGCGATCACCACGTCCTCAGTCGAAAACGTTGCCATCAAAGGCACCGGCGATACCGTAACAACTACCTGAAAACCAGGATGTCCGAACTGACTGAGCAGGGCGTGAATGTGTTCGAGGTTGGCAAAATTCTGACTGAAGTCGCTGACATGGAATTCGTATCGATCCGGATGATTGCGGAGGGCACCGGGAAGAGGCGTCGTATTGGTAAAGGTATTGGCGATCTTGTCACGCCAGACTTCGACCAACCCAAGTGTAATGATCACCACTCTGCATTGAGCTACTCGGGCGTTTACCAACTGAATAATTGAGCGCCTGCGCAACGTTTCCTCGAGATCTGCCAGAGGCAGGGTCGGGTTGGTATGGGGGTCATAGGCATTGCCATTATCGACATCTACGATACTATCCTTTGGAAAACAGGCCTCTGGATCTAATGCCCAACGCAGCTCATTATAGATCGAGTAGGTGTTGTATTTGTTTGTGAACCCCAGAGCAGTGACATCTTGCGTGACTGGTTGGAAGGACGCGAATTCTGGAGCAGCGCTCAATACCTCGATTTTTCGCGCTAGTAATGCCGCTTCAATCCCGCGGGCAAAACAAGAACCGATGGCAAACAGTTTATCGTCAGGTCTCATTTTAAAGCCCGACCGGATGGACGGAGTGAAAAGCGACTTACGCAGCCGCTGGAAGGCCAGTTCGCCATCAGGCTGATCGAGAGACGCACCCTTTCGGTGCCAAAGGCTATAGCTCTCCTTGAAGTTGTAGCGAGCTTGCTCGGCGGTTGCAATGTACGTGGACATGACGGGGAACAATCTAGAAAGCGGCGAATATTAAGTCGAATTTTATGAGCCGGTCTACGGGAGAAATGATATCCATATCTGGGACATTGCACGATTTAGTGATTTCCCTGGGGTCAGCATTACTCGCGCATCAGCAAAATCGTCGATGTTTCTGTTACGCGCTAACAAAAGTTGTTTCCGCAACGTCATCCATTAAGGGCAGCTAATTCCTGTGAAACACTGCTGCGCGCCTCGCGGTAGGCGGCCCGCAAACGAACTCCTTCGTCAGTCTCGGCGAGTTTGCGAGTGAGGATCGCGTCTGCGATTTGGTGCAGGCGCATATCGAGTTCGTTGGCCTCCACCAAGCGATCCACCAGGGCAGGGCCGAGATCTGCATCCAGGCGTTCGATCACAGTTCGTTTTTCTGCCGGAGAGGTCGAGTTAGTGCTGGTCACATTTTGCCGGCTCGCTGCCAACACGATGCCTGGGAATGCCTCCGCGAGGGTGAACTGAGCCAGCCCCAGCCACTCCTCGTATCGCTCGACCGTGCCAACGACGTCAAGTTGATCGAGATTTGCGATTGCTCGCTCCAGCGTGACGGCTGCCGGCCGATTGGTCCCCTTTTCTTTTGTTTGGCAACAGAAATGTACCTGGAAGTTGCATAGCATCAGAGGGGTATCGGCAAGACGCCATTCAACGTATCGTCGAAAATCGAGTTCTTTTGCTTTAAGCGCGCCGGGCGTGGAGGCCTGCTGCCGACGCTCGAAGGCGTAGATGGAACGAATTCGAGTGATCGGGTCGCGAATCAAGATGCTCGAAAAAACCTGCCTCCCTTCAATTTTCGGCGGCGGAAGTGTAGCCTGATGGCTGGAAACCGCTTCTGTCTCCGGTTCGCTTGCCACATATTCGGCGATATCATCAGGAGAAAGAATCCCGGCTGCCTTTGGCAAATCGTATTTTTGAAACCGGTCTCCGAGCGCCTGCTTCAGCGCCCACTCAAATGACGTTCCCGCATTTTTGAAGATATGATAATGGACCAGAAGTGGTCGTGGGCGACGCACACATGCACTAAAATGTGATTACCTCATGATATCAATCATTTTCATTAAGCCCGCTCACGACTCTCCGTCCCGCAAAAAGCCGCGAGCTGGTTCCCGATCCGAGGCGGCGGGCCTGGTTCGTCCCGATCACTCATTTAACCAATCGCCCTAGCCGTTCACCGCCCGGCCACCGTTTGGGTGGAGGACTTGTCCAGTCATGTATGCGAATCGTCCAAGGCGAGAAAAACGAAGCAAGTCGCTACCTCCTCGGGTTCACCGGCGCGACCGAGCGGCGTGCCAGAACCAAACGTCGCCACCTCTTTTCCCGGAAACGTCGAAGGAATCAGCGGCGTCCAGATCGGACCAGGCGCGACCGCATTGACACGAATCTTCTTTTCCGCCAGCGCCTTCGATAGCGATCGAGTGAAGGCGACGATTGCTCCTTTGCTCGCGGAATAGTCAAGCAGTTCGGGGCTGCCCTGGTAAGCTGTGACCGACGCGGTATTGATGATCACGCCGCCTTTCCGGAAGTGCGGCATCACGGCCTTCGTAAGAAAAAACATTGCGAAAATATTGGTGCGGAATGTCGTTTCGAGCTGCTTCTGCGTGATCTTCGTGATGCTCTCCTGCGGATGTTGCTCGGGGGCATTGTTCACGAGAATGTCTATCTTCCCAAGCTCGCGCGCGGTTCGCTTCACCGCGCTCTGACAAAACTTCTCCCGGCCAACATCGCCGGCAATAAGGAGACACTTGCGTCCTTCACCTTCCATCAACCGCTTGGTCTCCCTCGCGTCTCTGTGCTCATTGAAATAAACGATGGCAACGTCTGCGCCTTCTTTTGCGAACAAGACCGCGACCGCGCGACCGATTCCGCTGTCGCCGCCGGTGATGAGCGCGACTTTGTCGCGCAACTTTCCGCAGCCGACATAATCGCGGGCGCCGGATCTCGGTTGCGGCCGCATTTTGTATTCGCGGCCGGGCTGCCGTTTTTGATGCTGTCGCGGACGAAGTTTTCTTTCCTTCGGCGTGGTGAGAATATTCGATTCTGAATCGATTCTCAGATGTTTTTCTCCGTCGCGGTGGATCGCGCCTAAGAAATCTTCACTTTTTCGAAAAAAATCGCTTTCCACGGTTGACGCTGGTTTTCCAATGGTTACGTTGTTAACCCGCCTGAAGCGGGGCTCCCGTAGTCGCGAGACGAAAAGAGTTGGTTCTTGCATATTTTGGGACTGCAAATTGCAACTCAATTTTGTCCCGGCATGATGATCGGAAACGAGAATTATCGTCGGCGCCAGATTGAGTTTTTTTGTCGCCCGAAATGTGTTCGCACCGCTGGTTCTTTGAAATCTACATACAGGGTAGTAAGAAAGTACAACTTTAAGAGCTGAGTCTGAAATCAAGCATCGTTGCAAGACGATGAGAGAGTTTCAGTTATCAAAGAATCTCGGTCCGGCTGCATGTCGGACTGAACAGATTGATCAAGCTACAAAGAGCGCATCATGGATGCCTTGGTGCCAATAGGCGATGAAGGACGTGGCAAGCTGCGATAAGTCACGGAGAGCGGCAAACACGCTTTGACCCGTGAATTTCCGAATGGGGTAACCTGAGCGGAGTAATATCCGTTCGAGTTTCTGTGAATCCATAGCAGGAACATCGCGACACCCGGTGAAGTGAAACATCTCAGTAACCGGAGGAACAGAAATCGAAAGAGATTCCGTCAGTAGTGGCGAGCGAAAGCGGAACAGGCTAAACCGGTCGATTTATCGATCGGGGTTGTAGGAGCCCGACGTGGTAGTGTAAAGGTTAGGTGAAGCTTCTGGAAAGCTGCGCCAAAGAGGGTGAAAGGCCCGTAACCGAAAACCGGAGCACGCCTAGGGATTTCCTGAGTAATACGATGCACGTGAAACTTCGTATGAATCTGCGCCGACCACGGCGTAAGCCTAAATACTCATTGGCGACCGATAGTGAACCAGTACCGCGAGGGAAAGGTGAAAAGAACCGCTGTGAGCGGAGTGAAATAGTACCTGAAATGATGTGCTTACAAGGTGTGGAAGCCGGGTCTTCTCTGCTGGCGCAGAGAGGCTGGTTGAAGCGTTAAAGAGTTGAAGCGTTGAAGCGGATTCTGCCGATTTAACGTTTTAACCGTTCAACGATTCAACGTCAGGCCATCAGAGATGGCCCGGTGACCGCGTGCCTTTTGCTTAATGAGTCTGCGAGTTACTGTCAGTGGCGAGCCTAAGGCGTTCTGCGCTGGAGGCGAAGCGAAAGCGAGTCCGAAATGGGCGTTCTTAGTCGCTGGTAGTAGACCCGAAGCGGAGGTGATCTACCCATGAGCAGGATGAAAGTTGCTTAACCGCAACTGAAGGTCCGAACCGGTGAAAGTTGAAAATTTCTCGGATGACTTGTGGGTAGGAGCGAAAGACTAATCAAACCCCGTGATAGCTGGTTCTCCCCGAAATAGCTTGAGGGCTAGCCTCGTGTGCTGACCTGCGGAGGTAGAGCACTGGATGAACTAGGGTCCATACCAGGATACCGAACTCAATCAAACTCCGAATACCGCAGGGTGTAACACGGGAGTCAGTGCGTGAGGGATAAGCTTCACGCGCGAGAGGCAAACATGCCAGACCAGCAGCTAAGGTGCCCAAATACCGTTCAGTGGAAAGGATGTGAGGTTGCTTAGACAGTGAGGATGTTGGCTTAGAGGCAGCCATCATTTAAACAGTGCGTAATAGCTGACTCATCGAGCGATCTCGCGCCGATAATGATTGGCGATAAGCGGTATACCGAAGCTCTGGAAGACGTTTCGTTTCGACGAGACGGATTGGTAGGGGAGCGTTCTGATTGCATTGAAGCACAAGGGGAACCGAGTGTGGAGCGTTCAGAAGTGAGGATGCAGACATGAGTAGCGATAAGACAGGTTAAATTCCTGTCCGCCGTAAACCCAAGGTTTCCTGGGGAAGGTTCGTCCTCCCAGGGTTAGTCGGGACCTAAGTCGAGGCCGAAGGGCGTAGACGATGGAGAGCAGGTTCAATATTCCTGCACCGGCTGTGGTTAAGCTCGGAAGTGACGTTTCTGTAGAGATGGGCCGCCGATTGAAAGTGGCGGTCTGCCCGCAAGGGCAAGGACGTAGAGGCCTCGGCTGAAGCGGATCCATTAAAACAGGAGCCAAGAAAAACTTCCGCGTGTTCCCACGGTTGCCCGTACCGGAATCCGACACAGGTGGGTGGGCATAATTGTGCCAAGGCGCGTGAGTGAAACCTCGTTAAGGAACTCGGCAATCTAGCCCCGTAACTTCGGAAGAAGGGGTGCCCCCTCCTTTTTGCCGCCGGCAAAAAGGAGGAAACTCGAAGCAGGAATGTCCAAGCTCGAAACAGAACGGCGAAGCCGCCAGAATGTTTCGGATTTCGAAATTCGGATTTCTTTTCTGCTGGAAGCAGAAAGGAGGGGGTCGCAGTGAAATGGGTCAACCGACTGTTTAACAAAAACACAGCACTCTGCCAAGTCGTGAAGACGACGTATAGGGTGTGACACGTGACCAATGCGGAAAGATTATGGTAAGACGTCAGCCCCGCGCAAGCGGGGCGAAGCGTTGAACCGAAGTCCCCGTGAATGTCGGCCGTAACTATAACGGTCCTAAGGTAGCGAAATTCCTTGTCGGGTAAGTTCCGACCTGCACGAATCGTGTAACGAGTTGACCGCTGTCTCAACGAGGAGCTCAGCGAAGTTGTAGTGGCGGTGAAGATGCCGCCTACCCGCAGTAGGACGGAAAGACCCTATGCACCTTTACTACACGCTGTTACTGTTGTTTCGGTTTCGATGCTTAGCGTAAGTGGAAGGCTTTGAAGCGGCCCTTTTGGGGGTCGCCGAGCCAACAATGAAACACCACCCTTCGGGTACTGGAATAACTAACCTTTGCCCGCTCATCCGGGAAAGGGACACTGGCAGCCGGCTAGTTTTACTGGGGCGGTATCCTCCCAAAGAGTAACGGAGGAGTACGAAGGTTGGCTCAACCTGGTTGGCAATCAGGTGACGAGTATATGGATATAAGCCAGCTTAACTGTGAGACACACACGTCGAGCAGGTACGAAAGTAGGTCCAAGTGATCCGGTGGTTGAATGTGGAATTGCCATCGCTCAACGGACAAAAGGTACGCTAGGGATAACAGGCTGATCCTGCCCAAGAGCTCATATCGACGGCAGGGTTTGGCACCTCGATGTCGGCTCATCACATCCTGGGGCTGGAGAAGGTCCCAAGGGTCCGGCTGTTCGCCGGTTAAAGTGGTACGCGAGCTGGGTTCAGAACGTCGCGAGACAGTTCGGTCCTTATCCACTGTGGGCGCAGGAGATTTGAGGGGTTCAGACCTTAGTACGAGAGGACCGGGTCTGACGAACCGCTGGTGTTCCAGTTGTCGTGTCAACGGCAGTGCTGGGTAGCTATGTTCGGAAAGGATAAGCGCTGAAAGCATCTAAGCGCCAAGCCTATCCCAAGATGAGATCTCCCTGAAGGGTCGTGGTAGACCACCACGTTGATAGGTCTCCGGTGTAAGTGCAGTAATGTATTCAGCTGAGAGATACTAATAACCCGTTCGGCTTGATCTTTTACTTTTCTGTTAACCCGTTCCGCGCAGGCGGAACGGCCAACAGAAGAGACAAAGGATCTCAAACAAAACGAAGCCTCAAAGCTTTGTGCTTTCGCTTCCTGTATGTAGATATCAACGAATCAGCGGGTTCTTTTGAAATTGTAAGATCGTCGTGTGACCAGAGATTCGGCCTCGCGCTTGCGTCGCTGCGAAAGCAGCGAAACGGCCCCGTGCGGTTCCGCACTCTGGTGACAGTAGCGCAGTGGCCCCACCCGTTCCCATTCCGAACACGGCAGTGAAACGCTGCAGCCCCGATGGTAGTACGGCGATAGGCCGTGCGAGAGTAGGACGTCGCCAGAACAGAGCGCCCAGCATGTCTTGATGTGCTGGGCGTTTTGTTTTGGCGTCGCCTACTCGAGCCGAGAACCGAGCCGCGGGAGCGAGCGAGATAGACGGTCAAGCCCGCGAGGGTAGCGGGTGAGCAAACGGGAGTTTGCGAATCAATAGGACGTCGCCAGAACGAAAACCCCGCTGGGTTTATCTCAGCGGGGTTTTTGCTTCCGTCAGTCGTACACCCGCAAAGCAGTGATCTTCGTACTTTTCCAAATACTCCGCCCGGATTCATCAGACCCTGCAATGGTAGCCGATGAGAGACATTAGAAGGGCTTTTCAGCCCGCATCATTTCGACTTTGGATGGCCTCAGACTCCGGTAGCCCGTGCGATCGCCGCGGCCGCTTGGCGCAGCTTGGGAAATACGTGCTAAAACCGCTGGTTCGCGTTGCCCGCTAACTCCTAGTCTGCGTTTGGCTTCTTTCTTTCTCGCTATCGCGATTTCCATGTGGTCTTGGTCGAAATCGTGGGCGTGGCTGCCGTCGTTGTGGCGGCTGGTCAGGAATCTTTAACTCGAACGTGCGGAACAGCGGTGCCAAATCAATGACGCCGTTCGCAGCGGATCTTAATATATTCCCCAGGTTTTCGGCCACCGAGGCCACTTCAACACGGATGCCGCGCCGGCGTAACTTAGTCGCAAGATAGGCGAAATCGGTGTCGCCGGTTACGAGGATGACGATGTCGGGTTGCATCTCGGCCGATAGCTCGAGCGCGTCGATCGCCATCAGCACGTCCACGTTCGCCTTGTAACGGCCTTCTTCAGCAGGCGACCCATCCTTGGTTACAACCATGAACCCGTTGGAGCGTAACCATTGCACGAACTTGTTTTTTTTGTCGCGCTCCTCCTGCCAGATCGGCATTGCGGGCGGAAGCCCGGCGTAAACCACCATCTCGATCAAATCTCGTCCAGTGTTTGGTCCGGCCAGAAACTCGCGCAGCTTCACCCAATCCAGACCACGCCCGGCCGTGCGCACCGAGCTGCCGACATTCGATTCATCGACCAAGACCAAAAGCCGCCGTTGCGCTAATCGGTCGTTAGTTCCCTTCCGAAACGGCGATTTCATGAGCGCACAAAGTAGACGAGAATCAGAATAAACAAAGGCCGTCTGACGGTCGAGATCTGACCGCTGATTTCTGACTACCGACTTATGTCAGTTAGGCCGCTCTTTTCTTCGCCTTCTTCTCGACAATGATTGCGGGAAACTCCACCACCTTCGCAGCTCCATCTTTCCCGTTCTGACCCAGGGTCGATTCAAAGATCAATTTTCCCGCAGCGATCTCGGACAGCGCGATGTCGGCGTGACCAAGGCCAGGGACAAACTCCACCAGTGGCCGATGCCCCAGGCAAAGCTGTCGAACACGTCGAGAAACCATGTTCACCAGGATTTGCTGATTAGGAATAACGTCGGATGCGGCTTGAACGAGGTTTGGTTTCATAACTTCAGGTATGGTCGGAATCACGCTGACGAAGATTAAATTCCGAACCGGAGTGGGAACCCTGGTCGCGGTTCGGGAAATCGCAGCCGAGAAACTTGCCGACAGTATCGTCCATAATTGCCAGAACACAATTGGCAAACAGGGACGGCGATCGCTCCGATCTTTAAAAGCAATATGACGATCGGCCCGCGGCCGGATAGCGTCTGAAGCGAGCGCGGTGAACTTCGGTCCCAGGCGTCCTCGTTGCAGCTGCCTATCGGACTGCACCGAAATCAAAGTTCAAGACCGCGCGTGATGCGGTGAAATTTTCGCTCGGTTCAAGAAATGGTTCAAGAAATGCACGTCACGAAGCTGATCATCTATTGCGCTTGCAGGTCGTTGAAGGCGGCGCCGAGGTGATTGAGGACATCGCTGGCGAGGAGGGATTGTTCGCTGGATTGGCCACTGAAGACGGCGAGTTCGGCGGCGCGGCCGCAAGCCCAGGCACCGACACGGGCGGCGTCGTAAAGGGATAAATTCTGGCCGACGAGGCCGGCACAGACGCCGGTCAGGACGTCGCCCATGCCTCCAGAGGCCATGCCGGGATTTCCGGTGGCGTTGTAACTCAGTGGATGGTCGCGCTCGGCTACGATGGTGCGGCTTCCTTTGTATAACAGCGTGACCGGGAATTGTTCGCAGAAATTCCTGGCAATGCCGGCCCGGGACATTCGGCCGGGGTCAAGCAGCCGTTTCATTTCGCCGGGATGCGGCGTGAGGAGGCGACGGCCGCGACATTGTTTCAGAATGCCGACGTTGCTGGCGAGAATATTTAAGCCGTCAGCATCGACAATCATTGGTCGTTCATCGCGCTCGATCAGCTTTAAGAGGTCGGTGCTGTGTGATTGGCCCAACCCCGGTCCGAGGGCCCAGATTTCGACGTCGCTGTCGTCGAGCAACGCTCGATAGAAACGAATCGGCTTGACCATTGCTTCCTGAGGAGCAGCGGCCGCGACGACAGAGTAAATATCTTCCGGAACAAAGACTTCGACCAAGCCCGCGCCCGCGCGCAGCGCGCCGGTGGTCGTCATGAGCGCAGCGCCGACAAATCCTTTCGAGCCCGCGACAACGCCGATGCGGTGAAACTGGTTCTTGTAAGCGCTGTATTTTCGCTTCGGCAGAAGTGCTCGGAGCGATTCGGCGCTGGCAACAACTTCGCTTCGCGCATTCTCGGGCGGCGCGAGATCGGGAAGTGGAACAATTTCCAGGCGACCGACGAGATCGAGCGCGGCATCTTCGATCAAACCATGTTTGGCAAAAGCGATGGTCACCGTGCAGTCGGCCATAACGCAATCGGGATCGGCTTCTCCCGAATCGCTCTCGAGTCCAGTCGGAAGATCGACCGCGAAAACAAACGCACCTTGCTCATGACGGAGCCGATTAATCTCAATCGCGCAGACTCGGATCGGTTCGCGCAGTAAACGATTCGCGCCCAAGCCAAGCAAGCCGTCCAAGACAATCGTCGGCGATGATTCAAGATGAGGCCTGCGGGAGACTTCTGGCGTTTCCCGCAGCGCTTGCAGCTTTTTGCGCATTAGCTCGCTGCCATCGCTCTCCGCGAACGCGAGCCGAATGTCGATCTTCCAGCCGGCGCGCTTCAAACGCTCGGCCGCGACGAGCGCATCCCCTCCGTTATTGCCTTTTCCGGCAAACACAATGCATGTTCCCGGTTTTCGAAAAAACTTGACGACCGCGCGGGCCACGCCCGTCCCAGCTTGATCCATTAGCGCTTCCACTTCGACGCCACGGGCGAATGCCGCCTGTTCGGCCTCGCGCATTTGCGCCGCGCTCAGGATCGGTGAGTCCACTCAATCCTCCGCTCGCACTACCTGTTTTTTCCTGTGAATCGCCGCCGTTTTTTTGTTCCTGGAAATTTTCCGCTTTCGATGTCGGCGATGACCGGAAATATCGGGATCGCGCGCATGCGTTTGATCGATGTAAGGCTGGAGCGGGACGGCGTCCGCGCTGGCGACGGTCGATCCTGTTTGGCTCGTCACGAGCGAGCGCGAACTAATTCCATGTGCGATTTGTTCGGCCAACATCTGACGATATTTCGCACTTTGCGCGTATTGCGCTTCGGTCGGGTTCGTAAGAAATCCACATTCGACGAGAACAGCCGGCACACCGGTGCGGCGCAAAACGTAATAGCCACGCCGGCGAACCCCCCGATTCGACGAAGGAGCGGCGCGCGAAACGTAATAATGTATCGCCGAGGCGAGCGGCAAGCTTTGTTGGCTATAAAAATATGTTTCGATCCCGTTGGCGCCGCTGCGGCGGGCGGAATTGAAATGGATGCAGACGAACAGGGCGTTGCGATAGGCATTGGCAATCGCCACGCGCGTCGGCAGCGGCACGAAGACATCGGCGTCGCGCGTCATCACTGTGCGATAGCCGTCGGCGTTGAGGACAGCCTGGAGCCGTTTGGCCACATCAAGTGTCATGGTTTTTTCCGCCACGCGCTGGCCGGGAATGCCACCGCGATCATGACCGCCATGGCCGGCATCGATGACAACGATGGTTGGAGATCTGTTGGCTTCTCTGTTCGGAGGCGTTCGAGCGAATGCGACGGTCGCCAGCGAACAACACGCAACGACAAAACCAGCTCCGGGACGGCGAACGAACCGCATCTCAATCCTCCTTGGGCAATTCCGCAGGTCGGGCGGATAGCTTGGGCACATTCGGCCGTGCTGCCGAAGCCGCCGCAGGTTGGTCCAGCATCCCACCGCGTACCGCCACATTGCCGTCCTCCGTATGCACGAGTCGTGGCTGCGATTTGGTTTCCATAAATGTTGAGTGAGCAAGTAACTCGCCATTTAGCCCGACATGCGAATAGGCCCAGGTGCGCGGCGCAGCGCAATGCAGCACATGCAGCTGATTTGCCTGATCGATGCTGGCTTGGGGCTCTCCGAAGGCGATGGCATGGCCAAGCGAGTATGTCCTGTAAACCACTCCACTATCCTTGTCCTCCACCCGCACGTAAAGCGAGGTGTGATCCGGGAATCGGTTGCTCAAAAGTGAATACGTGCGCGCGTTGCCCGAGCCAGCGCCATCTGGCATTCCCACAGTTTTCTGCCAAATTGGGCGCGCTCCGGTTATTTCGACAACTTTGGCTTGCGCATAGAAGAATTTATCCAGATCGGCAAAATAAATGTGAGCGCGAACATGGTAGGTGCCGAACTCATGCATCGGAAAAAATGAATTAAGGTCGACGCGCTGGGTGACTTTTTTTCCGGCCGGGATCGTGAGAGGCGGCTGAATCTTGGCGGATGGAAGCAGGGCGATCGGTTCGCCATCTCTGCGGGTGATCTCAAACCCGAACCAAGACTGGCCGGCCGCGTTATGAAGATTGATGTCCCGCCCCGCGAGATTCGTTATGCTAATTGTCGCCATCAACGGTTCGTACGCGATGTATTGAAACCGCTTCAATTTGATATCGATCTGGATCTGGGCGCCGGCCGTTGTTGCAAAAAATGCGAGGCAAACATAGAGGGGGCCGATTTTCATGAGCCGGTAAAGTAATGCAAGTCGCCGCGGAAGAAAGTCCCTCACGTCTCGCGAAGCTTTCGTTCAACTTCTTACACAGACCGGAAGGGCATCGCCATGCACGACGAGAATTGCATCATTGCGAATCGCCCGGAGAAAGGGGAAAGAGCTTCAGCAATCGCCCCGGCTCGGCTCTCTCGGCCTGCAAATGATCGTGATAAAACACCCGCACGATATAGCCGAGATATTGACGTTTCCCGCCATCCGTTGCCGCAAACGAAGGAGCCGGTTTACCTTTGCGCCCTGGATTGATCGACGCCGCCGTCGCCGCCAAAGCCGCATCCGACGAGGGCGATTTGCTCTTCGGGCGCAAATAACTAACGCGGAGCACCTCCGGATCCGGTCCCGCCCAATCGTGATTGCGCGTCTCCCAGTCATAGGTCACATCGGCGTCAGTCAGTTTCGGCTCCTTGTCGTTAACCAAATCATAGAAGAATACTTGGATCTTCACCTTGGTGTGATCCACCATCGCATTCGTCTGCTTCTTCACCGCGATCCGTAGTGTTAGGTTCGTCTCCGCGTCCGGATCGGGTTCTTCCGTAACTTTTGCGTCGGCGATGGTAAACACCTGGTCCGTCGCAGGCGGCTCCGCCGTTCGTGACGGGACAATCTCCGTTGGAGCGGTTGGTGCGGCGCTCGCGGCAGCGGTTGACCCCGCCGCAGCTGGGCCGGTCTTCAGTCGTGCAACCGCCATACTGTAAGCCGGTCCGGCGGCCGGGCCGAGGTCCTGGATTTTCTGCCACGTCTCATTGGCGCGGCCAGCGGACTGCAATTGATCATATGCCAGAGCCATCTCTTGTAAGACCGCTGCGTTGCTCGGCTCGGCTTCGGCAGCTTGGTGCAGACGGGAGAGCGCATTGGTCATGTCCCCTTGGGCACGGAATCCCTTCGCCTGCTCAAGAAGCTGATCCACTGCGGATGGCGCCGGTGAGGGCGCAATGGCCGGTTGCGCCGCTGTCCGGGGCGACGAACGTAACGGCGCCGGTGCCGGAGTGACTGGGGCGGATACCGCCGCGGATCGCGCCATGGGAGCGCCGGACCGCCGCAGATAGTAGTAAGCAACGCTCCAGAACTCCCCCGCGGCGAACAGCACGACCACAGCCAGACCAATCTGAAAACTGCGATCAATGTGCGGCGACGGGGAGACTGTCAAAAGAGGCATGGGAAAAGTTTCTCAATGTTGTAAACGCGCTTTGAGCGAAGTTCAACTGCAGTCCCATCGCTAAATTCGAAATCCGAATATCGAAATCCGAAACAATTCGGATCCCTAAATCTAAAATCCGTTGAATCGCGTTGCCTTATACACTGTTCCGCACGATTCGGATTTTGAATTTCCCGCCGAGACAGAGTCTCAGCGGGAAATATCCCGCTGACTCAAAATCTGGAACCCCTCGCCCTTCAGCACCGACGATGCGCAATCGGTATCATCGACGTGTAAAGCCAGCGCCGCCTGACCGCGCGGCTGAATGAGCAACGGGTAGGTGAAATGCACGTTCACCTCCGCCATGAACAACGCCGCCAGCAGTTTCACCAATTGCGTAGCCACTTCGCGCAATTCGACCACGACTACTTCGCACACGCCAAACGCGATGTTGTGTTCCTTGAATAGATTTTCCACTCGCTCCGGATCGCTCACAATGATCCGCGCGATGGCCGAATCGGTCGATTCCGACACACTCAACGCCACGACGTGTGTGTTGTGCACGTTGAGTAGCTTCACCACATCGAGCATCGCCCCCACTTTATTCGGGAGAAAAACCGAGAACTGCCTGACCAGTGGTCCTTCCATCTTCTGCGTTGTTTCCGGTAAATCGACGGGCATGCCCTGGGACTATCTCATTGTCGATCTTTCCTTGCCAAGAATATTGTGCGAAACGGACGCATCGCCTTACATTCGCCCTTCACATGGACCAAGAAAACGAGCTGATCGCCCTCCGGCGCAAGAAGATCGAAGCGTTGCGTGAGCGCGGCATCGACCCGTTCGGCGCGGCGTTTGAAACGAGCGGCTCAATCGCTGAAGTGCGAGAAAAATTCAAGGAAGGCGAAACGCTGCACACCGCCGGGCGGATCACTGCGCATCGCGACATGGGGAAAAGTCATTTTATCGATCTGCGCGACGCCACCGGACGGATCCAACTTTACCTCCACGCGAAAGAGACCGGTGGCGATATGGTCGATGTTTTTTCCCTGCTCGATCTCGGCGATTTCATCGGCATCGAAGGTGAATGTTTTCTCACCAAAACCGGCGAGCCGACGCTAAAGGTGAAAAAACTTCGGGTGCTGGCGAAATCGCTTCGCCCGTTGCCCGAAAAATGGCACGGCCTGCAAGACGTCGAAGCGCGGTATCGCCAGCGTTATCTCGATCTCATTTCCAACGAGCAGTCGCGCGACATTTTCCTGAAACGGATCGCCATTGTGCGGGAGGCACGGCGTTTCTTTGAAGACCGTGGTTTTTTGGAAGTGGAAACGCCGATGCTACAAACGATCGCCGGCGGCGCCGCGGCCGAGCCGTTTCATACGCGCCACAAAGCACTCGGCATCGATTTGTATCTTCGGATTGCGCCCGAACTTTATTTGAAGCGGCTCCTCGTCGGCGGGTTCAACAAAGTTTTTGAGATCAATCGCAATTTTCGGAACGAAGGCATCTCGCGGAAACATAATCCCGAGTTCACCATGCTCGAAGCGTACTGGGCTTACGCCAACTTCGAGAAAATCGCGGACCTGGTCGAGGATCTGATCTGCCATCTGGCAGAGAAAGTCTGTGGAACGTTGCGCGTCGACCATCGTGACGCCGAGGGGAACATCACCCGCACAATTGATCTAAAACGCCCGTGGCGGCGTGCGCGCTATCTTGATCTCGTGCGCGAAGTCGCGGGCAAGGATTGGTTCGACCTAACGAGCGAGCAACGCCGCGGCCGCGCGGCCAACGCGTTCAAACTCGAAATCCTGCCGCAGCTCGCCGACTTCGAGGTCACCCAGCACGTCTTTGAAAAATTGATCGAGGAAAAAACATTCGATCCCCTCTTCGTCACGCATGCGCCCAAAGAGCTCGTCCCGCTGGCCAAACAAAACGCCGAGGACAGTTCCATTGTCGATGTTTTCGAGTTGATCATCAACGGCCAGGAAATCGCGCCCGGTTATACCGAGCTGAACGACCCATTCGTCCAACGCCAGCGACTCATGGAGCAGGCCGGCGAAGAGATTCAAAGAATCGATGAAGATTTTCTGCGCGCGCTCGAACACGGCATGCCGCCTGCCGGCGGATTCGGCCTTGGCATCGATCGATTGTCGATGCTCCTGACCGGCGCCGAATCGATCCGTGATGTGATTCTATTCCCACTGCTCAAGCCGAAACAGGGATAGTGGGATGGCGCAGTTGCTCGGTCACTCGAGCGCTCGCATCGCTTCTTCCAGAGTCGCACAGGTGGTGATGCGGACGTCATGACCGTAGTGGAACAGCGACATGATTTGCAACCCGATGTCGAGGGTCGGATCGGGAATGACACGCACAACGGCGGTAATGCCTTTTTCGTTAAACAAATCCATCACCTGACGAATGTAAGGCGCGCAGGAAACGTCCATCGTTTCCAGATCGGTTAGGTCGGCCAGAAGACGGAATCCCGGCTGGAGGTCGGTCAAGGCGGCGCGCGCTTCTTCAAGGTAGCGTCGAACATCGCTCGGACCGACATGTCCGCGAAAGCGGACGATGACGAGATTGTACTCGGGTTTTAGTTCCAACGTTGCCGCCATAGGAAATGCAGGATCTGTAACGAAAGCAGGAACACAGGAATCTTAAAGGTTTTCTTTCTCCATTCCTGCGTCCTCTACCGATTTTTCCGCACCCTGGAATTTCAGGGAGTGCACCTCAGCGGGCACATTGAGAGTCAATATTCCGAGGGGCGTGGAAACAGCTTCACGCGCGAAACAAAGAGGGAAAGCGAGGCTGCCAGTGGCCGAATCTTCTGTTGCGCGCGGGGGAGCGGCGAGACGAGGCTGCCTGACCGCGGGTAAAACGAAACGCAGCCGCGCGCCTCTATCGCACCCCCGGGGAGAGATAGAGTTTGTCGTTGCCGCAATCGATGATACCCCAGTTCTGGCCGAGAACATCCATGCCGATCAGTCCGGCAATCTCAGAGGACCCGAGCACTGTGTCGGCGGCGGTAATTTCAGGCGCATAGACAGGCACACCGCCTATTTTGAAGCTACGAACTCCTGCCAGCCAGGCGTCCCTTTCAACCCCAACTGCATCTCGGCTGCGCCCCCTGGTATTCAAGTTCGCTTTCGCGCGGATGGCAAAGCTCCTGTTCAGCATGGTCACATTCGCTCCAGTATCGACGACCATTTTGGTCGCTACTCCATTCACCTCCACATCCACGACGAAGTGCTGGCCCGCGCTGCCTAGCGGGGCTTCGGCGATACCCATCTCCTTAAGCGCAGGACCGAGCAGGGCTCGGCGGCCAGTTCCTGGTGGCCGCAAATATAGCTTCAGATTTGGCAGGTCAATAATTGCAGAGGTGGCTCGGAGAAACCCGTTCGAAATCAAGCCACGCGCGCCAGTTGATCGCATCGTGTCATCCACTGGCATCGCAGTTCGCAGGCCGGAGAGATTTCCGAAAGAAAGGGGCACATTGCTGATGCGCACATTTCCCATCGCAATGGAACGGCCCATGGCAACCGCGGTGCCGACTTTCGCCCCAGTCCAAGTTCTCCCCGGTTCAACCAACTTCGTTTCTAGTTTGAGGGCGCGCGCCAAATCCTGGTCGAGAGCGAGGCCGTTGCCACGCGCAGACCATCCCGTGTCCAATATGAGCTCAACCGGGCGGTCATTGATCGTCGCGCGAACAAACAATTCGTTGGGGCGCGGATGTTTCATGGTGACAACGCCGTAGCCGTCGCGCTGGAGGGTGTCGAGATTGATCGGCGAACGTCCCTGAGCAATCCCGGCCAGGAGAAGGACTAGCGAAGTAATAGCAAAGGACTTTCTTGTCATGTGTTTTGGCAAATTCACGCGCGGGAAGTTACCAATTCTCGATTACGAAAATCAAGGCTTTATCGCTCGATCTGATTCGTTCGGCGAATGTCGAGGTAAACCAGCACGAACCCGATGCCAAGGAGCGGGCGGAGCACGGTCTGGAGAAGGCTGAGAGAAAAAGTCGTTAAGTTAAAACCGGGCGATTGCTGGGTTGCGCGCAAATTCTCGAGCATCGCCTGTGGATCTGTCGATGTTGTGATCGTGTGTAAGTACTGCCGCACGAGCGACCATTCCGGGCCGATGTAAAGCGCGAAGACGAAGGCGAACCAGAGCGACGCGATGAGAACACCGCGCCACATCGGCCGTTGATGCCACGGCAATTCGCGCCCGCTGCGAGCGAGCAGTTTGCTTTGGCGCAGCGCGCTCGTAACATCGCTGTCCGCAAGCACGGCGAACTGCTGCCAGAACAAAACGTTCACAAAAAAACGCCCGAATAGCCAGACCTGCAAAACAAGAAGGCCTAACCCCAGCAAATCGGTAGCGACAGAGGAGCCAGCTACGGTCAGCATGACCATGATTCCGACAGCAAACAGTATAAGAAGGAAGAATATCCCGTAAACGAAAAGGCACAGCCCGGCGACGCGCGGCCAAAATTTCAGCAGCTCGCCCAGAAGATCGACCACTTTCGGGCGGCGCCCGGCGACTAACTCCGCTGTGACGATCTGAATGCCGGCGATAAAGATCGGCCACGCCACAAGACTGAGCAGAAACATTGCGAACGTAAACAGTTCGGCAATGGCGGCGCCGAGATCCGGACTTTCAGTCGAGGCTGGAGTAATCGCGGAACCGCTCAACTGTGCGCAAATGGACGGGAGCGCGACCAGAAGTGTGAGGAACAAGTATTGGAAAAAACCGCGGCCGTAGATGCGAAAAGAATCACCGAGGATTTGCGCGAAAGTTCTTTGCGGCGCTTGCGCTAACCCCGGCTCAGAAGCGGTCTGAACCGGAGGCGGTTCGAACAATCCCGGAATTTCCGCCGCGGTGATCCAAAGCGCCTCCTCCGCCGGACTGCCGACGGCGGCCGGGTCGACTCCGGCCGGACGCGCCTCGTTCGTCGGGAGCACGCGCCCATCGATCTTCCATTCGCGCAGCGTTTCCACGTCCGCTGGCCCGAACTCTTTTCCACCCACTCGAATGAACCAGGCTTCAGCCATCATCTTGATCATCCAGCATCAAGCGTCCAGAATCCAGTATCGACAATTTTAGGCAATGAAACTTCTTCTGATCGACGGGCATTACTACGTTTATCGCTCGTTCTTCGCCATTCCAAATCTCTCGAATTCGAAAGGCGAGCCGACCAACGCGATTTTTGGTTTCACCAAGACGCTGCGGCTGATGCTGAAACATTTGCAGCCCGAGCTCGGCGCGGTGTTTTGGGACGAAGGAATGCCGGAGCGCCGCGTAAAATTGCAACCGGCTTACAAGGAGACGCGCAAAGAAATGCCGCTGCCGATGATTCCGCAATTGGAATTTATCCAGGAAAAACTGACGGACCTGCTCGGTTTTAAGAACATTTCGCTTCCAAACACAGAAGCGGACGATTTGATGGGGTGCTACGCCATCGCCGCATCCAAACGGGCCGGTCTGGAAGTAATTCTCGCGACGAACGACAAGGATTTGTATCAGCTCGTCGGGCCATGCGTGAAAGTTTACTCGACGGCGAAAGCCGATCTCGCTTCGCCGAAGGACGCGTTCGCCTTGTTAGGCGAAAAGGAAGTCACCGCCAAATGGGAAGTCTCGCCCAACCAGATCGGCGACGTGCTCGCGCTTACCGGCGATTCGGTCGATAACATTCCCGGCGCAGGTTTCGGACGAAAAACCGCCGCCGCGTTGGTGCGCGAGTTCGGCGGGTTAGAGACGTTGCTTAGCCAGATCGACAATATCAAAAGCGAACGCAATCGGGAAAAGCTCAAGGCCGCACGTGAGCAAATCCGGCAAAACCGCGAAATGGTTAATCTCGATTGTCACATGGAATTGCCGGTACCGATCGACGAATTGCGGATCAAACCGGACTATCCCGCGCTCATCGCTGCGCTGGAGAAATGCGAATTCAAATCGCTTCTCCAGGAAGTGCGTGATGAAGCAGCGCGCCTGGAAACGGCGACCCAGGGCACTCTCCTTTAGGCACGCGGCTTCAAGGAACGACGGCTTGGGCAGGCCCGAAAGCTTTCGGGACTGGGGAGCCGTCACTCTTTTGAGGCAGGCCACGGAAATTTCGTAAAAAGTATTGAACGCCGCCAACGTGATGCTGTCGAATGGGATGGGTTAAGGCTGATTCGGGCGGTGACACGTTTCTCAATTGCTGTTTCTCCTTGGCGTGCGCCGTCCGAATCTTTTTCGCAGGCGATCTCTCGCCGTTTCCAGCAGCATCCACAGTGCAGTTCGGGCTCTTTCGCTTGGGGCCAGCCTTGCAGGGGTCGGAAATCATCGCGTCAGGCGGTGCCTTCTCCGGCGTTTTGAGCGGCTAATCAAAGCTGCTAAACACGCCTGCTTGATCCCGACACATTCGCCTGGAAGTTGCAGGGTGAGCAGCGGTTTGATCTTCGACCTCTCTTCGCGAGTGAAGCTGCGCCTAACGGGCGAAGATCGTCTTCGTTTCCTGAACGGGCAATGCACGAATGATGTGGCCAAAGCCACAAAATCACTTGCGATAGAGGCCTGCATTCTGAGCGCGAAAGGCAAGCTCAACGGACACGTCTTCGTTTCCGCCGGGCCCGATTGTTTTTTTCTCGATGCCGATGCGGCCCAAGGTGAGACGCTGGCACCCAGGTTGGAGCGGTACATCATCGCCGATGATGTCCAGATTGAGGATGTCAGCGAAAAAATGTCGATCTTGCATGTGCTGGCGCCGGCGAGGCCAGAGGTCGAGGTCACGACCCGGATGATTTCGACCCGGCGCTTCAACGATTCGGGCTGGGATATTTGGATTGACTCGGCGCAACGCGATTCGGTTTCGAAGACGCTTTCGGCAAAATTCCAAATGGTCGATCCAGACGCGGCGGAAGTTTTGCGGATCGAACAAGGAATCCCACGCTGGGGCCGCGAACTGACCGACGAAATCATTCCGATCGAGGCCAATCTCGAAAGCCGGACTGTGGACTATGAGAAAGGCTGTTACATCGGGCAGGAAGTGATTTCGCGGATGAAAATGTCGGGTCAGACGAACAAACGGTTGTGCGGGCTGCTGTCGCTTCAAGACGAGCCGTTCGCCACGGGAATGAAGCTGACAAGAGAAGCCAAGGATGCGGGCTGGATCACCAGCGCAGCCCGGAGCAAAGATCGACAGATCGCGCTCGGTTACGTGAAACGCGGTTCTAACGCTGTGGGCACGAAATTGGACGGGATCGCGCCGGAAGGTGCGGGCGTCCAACTTATTGCTGCAGAGGTCGTTCCCCTGCCTTTCCGCTGAGGATTTGGTAATCCCCTTTGCCGGCGCAATTTGCATACATTTTGTTGTTGCGTTTTGCTGGCCGCTCCGTATAAAGTCGCCCTCGTGTCAGCATACAATGCCATGAACCAGCGCTTGCTTGCGGAGATCGGCCGGACCCAGCGGCTGGAAATTCTCAACTCGCTCAAGCGAACCAAAGGGATGTCGGTCAACGAGTTGGTGGAAAAAATGGGGATGAGTTACATGGGGATCAAACAACATTGCGTGACGCTGGCGCGCGATGGTTACCTCGACACGTGGCGGCGCCCGCAAAAAATGGGCCGGCCAGAGATGGTCTACCGGCTCACGCCGCGGAGTCACGATTTGTTCAAGAGCGAGAGCGACACGTTCACGCTCGAGCTATTGAAATCGATCCACGAGATTCATGGCCCGAACGGCCCGGAAAAACTGCTTTACAATGTCTTCGAGCGAAGAACGAAGGCGCTCAAGAACAAGGTGAAAGTCGGGACCGTGGCCGACCGCGCGAAGTCGCTCGCCCGAATGCGCGACAACGAAGGCTACATGGCACAATTCATGGTCGGCGAGATTAACGGCGTCAGTTCGCATATTCTCGAATGTCATTCGCCCATTTTGAATCTGCTTGAGCGCTACCCGATCATCGGCCGGCTCGAGGAAACGATGTTTGAAGCGGTGCTCGGTGTCGATGTTCGACGCGAGGAAACGCGCGCGTCCGGATTGTACGAGTGCGCGTTTTACTTTGCATCGTAACAAATCTCCGGATCGAGTTCGGGTTGCTCGCGGATGATGCGACGGAGCTGTAGCCGGGCGCGTTGACCCCCGCGGCGTTACGTAAAGCCACGCCAAAAGGTGTCAACTTTGGATCTGTTCAGTGCCATCGGCGCCGCTTCATCTGAGCGCAAGCCGGAGGGATGCGCTACTATCGCAACAAATGCGAAGTGTAGAATCGAAAAAGATCCAGTTGGTCGTCCCGCGAGAAGATGCCCGTCTCCGCCTCGACGTTTTCCTGACGAAACAGCTTCCGATCTATTCGCGTTCACGCGTCCAACAATTGATTCGCGACCGATTCGTTAGTCTAAACGGCGCGCCCGCGCGGCCGAGCGATCTGGTTCGCGCCGGCGATCAGATCGATCTGGTTGAACCGTCGCCGGCCAGGATCGACTATCAGCCCGAGCCCATCCCACTCGACATTCTGTTCGAGGACGCCGACCTGATTGTCATCAATAAACCCGCCGGGATCGTAGTTCATCCGGGCGCAGGCCAACGCGAACACACCCTAGTCAACGCGCTCCTGCATCATTGCCCAAATCTTTCCGGCATTGGCGGTAAAGAGCGGCCCGGTATCGTGCATCGTCTCGACAAGGAAACGAGCGGCTGCATCGTTGTCGCGAAAAACGATCAAGCGCATCGTGCGCTCTCGGCCCAGTTCGCCGCGCGCACGGTCGAGAAAGTGTATCTCGCGCTTGTCGCCGGAAAGCTAAGGAAGAACAGCGGTATGATCGAAGAAAAGATCGGGCGCCATCCGGTGCATCGACGACGCATGTCGGTCGCTGCAACGCGTGGACGCCCCGCGAAAACCGAGTACCGCGTGTTGCACGCGAGCGACGCTGCGAGCCTGGTCGAGTGCCGATTACACAGTGGACGAACCCATCAAATTCGCGTTCATCTTCATCACCTCCGTCACCCCGTGCTCGGCGACAAAGTTTATGCGCCGAAATTAGCCGGGAATTTTTCTCGTCAACTGCTGCACGCGTGGAAACTTGGTTTTCAGCACCCGCGCACCGGCGAATGGAAATTGTTCAGTTCACCGCCGCCGGAAGATTTCGCGCAGGCGATGCATTTGCTCGGATTGGGCCCGCCAGGATTCGAACCTGGGACCAAGGGATTATGAGTCCCCTGCTCTAACCGCTGAGCTACAGGCCCACGCACACGGAACTAAACCACACCAATGCGCGGCTGACCAATCTGAATGGTTTCAGAGAACAGTCCGGAACGAGAACCGAGCGCAGCGATGATTACCTCCAACGTCTCGGCCCGATGGCGCTCCAGGACTGGACCGCTTGAACCGGTATCTGCGAGACGGCTAACAAATGGCCCTTTGTGTCAAAAGGCGGGACGGACCCCGCTTCCAATCCGCTGAATCGTAAACGCGAATCACCGCAGCATGTGACCGGCTGTAGAACCTTGCGTAGCCGATTGCATTCATGATCGCGTCGAGGCCGCCATACCACAGCCGACCGAATGGCAGCGCATCGGAGAATTAGATCAGCTAACGCATTTCAATCAAGATAGGCTCATCTGGATTCCACCGCCAGGCCTGATGGCGTTGATAGGCAGTCAGATGGGACGCCATTCTCTTTTGCAAAACAGCCCGGCTCTCTGCCGGGTGCGCAATCGATCTTGCTTGTTTATCCATCTGCTTATCCATTAGGTTGATGGCTTGTTGTTGAAATCGGACCGCCGAATCCCAGTCTCCTGCTTCAGCGTAGGCCGCCGCCATTGTGTCGATTAAATCCGGTACGCGCCAGTTCGTGAGTTTACAGGCTCGTTTTGCGTCTGCGATAGCTTGATCGGCATTGCGAAAAGATGGGCTGGGGCATGTTGCCAGGAGCCAGGCGCGACCATTGAGAGCACGGGCACATTCGAGCGGGAAATCCGCCTCCGTGATCTTCACTAGATGATCAAGTTCGTCGAGCGCTTGCTGGTGATTGCCTACCCGTTCTTCCATGTCGGCACGGAGAATCGCTGCGGTAAAGTGGGCCGGTTTCAGTCGGACGACCATGTCCATATCCTCGCGAGCCTGGCTCCATTTTCGTTCCCGAATGGAAACACATCCCCGGCCCAAGTATGCAAGCCACGATTTCGGGTCCCGCGCAATCGCGACATCAAAATACTTACGAGCCGACGCATAGTCACCGTGGTTAAAGGCTTGTGCTCCCTGCTGGAGCCGTGTGCGGGTTTCTGTATTGGTGTAACCGGGATTGGATGACTGGACTGGCGTAGCGGTTGCTATCAACGTGATTGTTAGGCTGGCCCATAATCTGGTTTTCATGACATAACATAGCCGCAGGAGCGTATGTAAAAAAGCGAGTCAGACATTTTCACGACTCTTTGAAGTCGCCCACGTGGTTCATGTATTATATGAATTAGATCGATGTTCTTATCCCTGGAATCCCTTGGAGTGCTTCTTTTCTCATCACCGCGGCTTTTTACCAAAGCCGAGGGAGAGAGGTTTGAGCGAGCGAAAGTTTATCTGTTTGTGAAGATTTTAGGGAAGGGATGACCGGCGGGATGAATCAACCTGTCCGTTGCGAACCTTGGATGGCTGAGGCTCGCGCAATTCGGTAGCGAAATCAATCAAAACTGAGCGGCGAATGGGCCGATATGCGCGACCCTTGGGAGTCCCAGCGCGAACTGAAGCAAATCCGCTAGGCAATTCGATTATCGATCCGCGACCGTCATGACAGGCGCCTTGAAATTAGTGCGTTGATCGATCTTTTGAATCAGCGCGGCCTGTTCCTTCAACTGTGCCGCCAATCGCGCGACCGTTCCTTGCAATTTCTCCACCTTTTCGTGCTCCTTCAGAAATTCATTAAGCAACATCGCGTTGACTGCTTCGTAACGCACCGTTTCAGGCTCCCCTTTCTGGTCGGCAGTAACCAGGTCAGGATCAACCTGGGCCACATCTTCGGCGATCAACCCAAAGGAGAGCGCTTGGCCGGAATCGACTTCTTTCTTGTAATGGAAGGTCACCGGTTTAAGCCCAAAGAGCGCTTCACTGGATTGGCCCATTGGTTGGATCTCTTCCTTAAAGCGACGGGAAGAAGAAAGCGTCCCGATCTTGCTGTCTGAATTGACGTAAACCGCCCGACCCGATGCGACGGAGGTGTAGATATTGCGAATCCGGGTGGTATTGCTTTCGCCCGCCACCCCGGCGACCCCTTGTCCGATGCAAATGTTGCCGCTGCCGGTCGTGAGCGAAATACCCGCACCTTGGCCCAGGGCCACATTGAACGAGCCGGTGCTGCGATAGAGAGCGTTGACCCCAACGGCAGTGTTATAGCTGCCGCTGGTGTTCCTCAATAGCGCGTTGACACCAATCCCGGTGTTCTGGGTTCCGGTGGTGTTAAAGTAAAGGGCATTGAAGCCGCTGGCAGTGTTGTACGGCGCGGTCGTGTTGTAATACAGCGCCTGAACGCCATTGGCCATGTTGTCGAACCCGGTCGTATTGGAATAGAGCGCGTTGGAACCGGTCGCGGTGTTGTTGCTGCCGGTGGTGTTGCTGAAAAGCGCTTCAAACCCGTTGGCTAAATTATTGTTGCCACTGTCATTGTTGAATAGTGCCTCAAAGCCGCTGGCCGTGTTATTGTCGCCGGTCGTGTTGGTGTAGAGCGCATAAACGCCACTAGCTGTGTTGTTGTTGCCGGTGAAGTTGCTGTAGAGGCCACCAACGCCGCTGGCGGTGTTGGCAGTGCCGGTGGTGTTGTTGTAGAGCGAATAAGCGCCGCTGGCAGTATTGGCATTGCCGGTGGTGTCGCTGTAGAGCGAATAAGCGCCGCTGGCAGTGTTGCTGACACCGGTGGTGACATTATGAAGCCCATTGGAGCCAAAGGCCGAATCATTAATGCCGGTGGTAGTGCCGTTGCCAGCTCCAGTGCCGTAAAAGGTGTCACTGGGGTCCACGCCAGCTCTCACGGGCGCCAGCAGCGCAAGATTGGTCAGCGCGAGAACGATAAAAAACAGCGGAAGTTTGTTTGCTTGAATCATAGGTTTACTCCTTCGTCATGTTCGGGGCGCGTGCGCCTTGCCATGCTCCCGAGCGTGGCGAAGACCAGTCGCCCGGCATTATTATTTGACGAGATCAGTTAACGGAATTTTGCCTAGCGATGTCAATGATAAAGGCGGTTGACCCGATCTAGACTTCCATTTAAAGGCGAAGAGCAAGCGGCCAATGAGTCACAGAGGAAAAGCGCCAGTTCCAGAGCCAAGAAGCGGTTGCCCGAATTGCGGACGCTATTTTGAAGGCGAGCGTTGCCCGAAATGTGGCCACAAACGTGGCGACTGGGACAAGCGCAGCGACAAGAGACTGACACAAGAGGATCGTATTGATTTCGCCTTGCATGACCTTATTCGCAAATTGCCGCCTGAGCAGCGAGCAAAATGCGAACAAAGCTTATCAGATCAACGGGGTGGCCGGGGGTGCGAGCGCGCCGGAACAAGTCGCGAACGCGGTCTAGAAATTTGAGATTGCCTCGGCTGGTGAGGAGTCGGTAAACTCGCGGCGTATGTTCGCGATAGCATTTGGCCCGGCATACCACAGGCGACCGAATGGCAATGCGTCAGAAATTAGATCGACTCCGCGCCGGTCTGTGCGCGGGCGGACTTCGTAGGCGTGCATGGGCAACGCGTTCGGCGAATCACGGCAAGCCGGTGCCAATGTGCGCTTTCACAATCGCGGCATCGGTGGCATTAATCAATCCATTGGCATTCACGTCAGCCGCGAAGTTTGTAGAATTTACTGCCTCGCCGATGTGCGACTTGCACACGGAAACGTCGGCGGCATTGACAGCGCCGTTGCCGTTCACGTCACCTTGGAGCAAGCTCATGCGAACATCCACGTTCACCGGAACGCTGCCAATACCTGAGATGCTGTTGACCCCGTTTAGCCTAACGCTGATGGTTTGCACGTTTGCCACATTCGTAAGGGGGATTGTCACTGCGGGTCCACTGATATCGACCACACCCCCATTACTCACCCCGCCGCTGCCAATGGTGGCAGATCCCGATGTGACTTGGGCTTGAGGACTACCGGTGACTGCGACGCCAGCAGAGAACGTCACCACCATCGTGTAATCATTCGTCGCGCCGTCCGTGCGACATTCGATGCCCGCCGTACCAGTAAGCGGGAGAGCAATGTCGAAATTACCTGCAGCACCGTGGGCCTTGCGAGAAACAGCGCCCACGGCAAAGACCCGACCGGTATCAAAGACGCGTGTACCGTTGAAATTACCAAATGTATCGTAGGCGGCGAACAGGTACCTGCCCGTGGAATCAACGGTCAATGCGCTGCTCGCCTGGCCAGACGCGGAAATGGTGCCGATGGATAGAAAAGTGTTAGCGTTAAAGACATTTATCTCACCATCTGTATGAACTGCGTAGGCCACAAGATCGTCGGAACTAAAGCCGATCTGTCGAGGGTACGGGCCGGTATTGAAAGAACCAAGTTCAGCAAAGTCAGAGGTTCGGAATTTCGCGATGTCGTAGTTATTGTTGCCCGAGCCGACTGCGTAACAAATAAAGCTGCCATCGTGACTAAGGGTGAGAGCTTGACCATTTGATCCAACTGTTCCGAACGGCGTCTGCATCAGCAAAACGGGAGTCACGCCTGAGATATCATATTTGTACATGGTTGATGGAGAAAGTCCGTAGTCGGCGTAGTAGAGAGTATTGCGGTCCGAACTGATTTCCAAAGAGCCGCTGTAAATAGAGTTGCCAATACTCGGTCCAGTCGAGGCACCGGTTGTCGCATCAATTTGGTATATATGGCCTTGTCCAAGAACGAACAACCGGTTCTGATTGGCGAAAACGACATCTTGCGGATGCTCTGGAAGAACAAATGAATTCGTGACCATTCGGGTTTGCGTATCAAAAACCACCACAAAACTCGACGTGCTGGCCGCGATATATGCCTTCAGTCCATCCGGCGAGAATGCGAGGTTCGTAGGCCCGGAACCCACAAAGATAGTGCTCTCAACCACCAAGGTATTCGTATTGATGATAGCAACAGCGTTTTGGGATTGAATCGTCGCATATATGTGAGGCTGCGTCGGACTCATGACCAGGGAAGAGGCGCTAAAACTGTACTGCGCTAGGATATCCCCGAATGCGGCATGCGAGTCTTTTGCAAAAAGCAACGCGGCTATGCCGCATATCAGGTTGGCAATTAACTGTCGAACGAAGGAAGAGATGCTCATTCTAGTTTTCATGGCGGTACGAGTCGCGTTTACACCAACTCGTCGTACAGGGTCAAGCACAAACTCTCGTCTGAGCGTAAAAAGAGGCGGAAGAGGCGGTACACCTACAGCGAAAGCTAATGCTTTGAGGCAGGGTCACTCTCGGAGAAGTTGCCTAGCCTTCGCGACAATGGCTTTCGCGTTCGCGACGGCTTCCGGCCCATCATACCACAGCCGACCGAACGGCAGCGAATCAGAAATCAGACCACCGGCGCGATGATCTTTGCGCGGTCGGATGTCGTGTCGCGGGCGAAACGGTATTTGGTTCCTGCTCCTGATTCTGCCGCAGTTGGGCATTGCTGTGCTTAAATCGCTGGCGCAACAAACCGAAACTGATCGCGTCGTTGTTGAGGAAGTTAAGGCCGACGCCGAAAGAGGTGACGCGGATTCCGAGGTAATGCTCGGGGGTTACTATGTCGAAGGCGTAGGCGGGTTGCCTCAAGATAGCGCCAAAGCGGTGGGTTGGTTTCGCAAAGCCGCCGAACAGAATCATGCTCTTGCTCAAACTTGTCTTGGCCTCGCCTACGCCGAGGGCCGGGGTGTGGCCAAGGATGAGGTGGAGGCGGTGAGGTGGTTTCGGAAAGCCGCTGAACAGAATCATCCCCCGGCTCAGCTTCTTCTGGGCGCGTGTTACGTCACTGGCAGCGGCGTTGCGAAAGATGAAGCGGAAGGAGTGAAGTGGTATCGTAAAGCCGCCGAACAGAATGACGCCCAAGGCCAATTTAATCTTGGCCTAGCCTACGCCGATGGCCGTGGCGTGGCGAAGGATGAGGTGGAGGGTTACAAGTGGTTTTTACTGGCGGCAAGGCAGGGCAACGAGAAAGCCAAGAAACACACGGTCGTATCAGAGAGTCGGTTGACGCCGGAGCAACTGGCGGAAGGCCAAAAGAGGGCGCGTAATTTCAGGCCAGCAAAGGGGCATTAAAGCCCTTCAACCAACTCCACGCGTGCGCACTGCGCGAGGCGGCAGATTTCGTTCACGGTCGTTTTCTACGGTCTGCAAATTTTTGGCTGCAAAACTGCGCAATTCTGCGAAACGCCGCGCAAATCAGATTGCTGAACACCTAGCCTCTGAAAAACAGCTGCGCAAAGCCGGCGAAAACATGCGCAAAATCGGTTAGGCAATTATGAGTCCCCTGCTCTAACCGCTGAGCTACAGGCCCCACGAATTTCGAACTGAAGCACAGCATATCCCCAGTGACCAACCCCGAAAGCGTTCGGGGCTGCTCTAACTCCGACATTCATCGCGAGCAGGCCGCCTGCCCCGAAAGCATTCGGGGCTGAGCTACAGGCCCGCGCAACCGTGAAATTAAACCACGCCAAGGCGCGGCTGACCAACGCAAAGATGATGATCCAAAGCAGGAAACGAAAACGTGAACGATCAAATTGCTCGCCGATCATCCCGAATTGATCCTCGACTCTGACGGAGTGGGGTCATCGCGAATGGGCTTATTTGCGCCAGGTCAGGGTTATTAAGCGGTGAGTCGCCGATGGACTTCAAAATCCGTCTCCCAGGCAATTGTGATTGAACTTAAGATCGTCGAATTTAATCTGCCCGCATGGAAGAAGCTGAGGTTCCACTCGAACAGGCGCACGAGCAGATGCATCACAGCGCAGAGCACAGCGGCGAACGATGGATTTCGTGGGTGGCGCTGAGCACGGCCTTGCTCGCTGTGCTGGCGGCGATTACTGGACTGCTTTCCGGCAAACACGCGAACGAAGCGATGATGAGTCAAATCGAAGCGGCCGATCATTGGGCTTATTACCAAGCCAAAGGGATCAAGGCGGCGGTGCTGGATGCCAAGATGTCATTGGGTGGAGCTCCGCAAGAACAAGATCGAACCAAGGCCGAACGATATCAGGAAGAACAAAACGAGATCGAAAAGGAGGCGCGGACGAAAGAAACCGAAGCGAAGTCGAATTTTCATCAACACGAAATCTTCGCGCGTGGGGTAACGATGTTTCAAATCGCGATTGCCATCGCCGCGATCTCGGCGCTCACGAAGAAGCGAAGGTTCTGGGGTGTGAGTTTGATTTTCGGCTTAGCTGGCTTTGTTTTTCTAATTCTCGGCTGGATCGCACACTAACGAGAACAAGTTACCACCCCAGACGATCATTTCGGCTCTGCCATCCTGATCCGCGCAAGACCGCGAATCACTGCCACGAAATCACGTCGTCGGAATTTTTAAAATTCGCGCTGACGTTTCTTGTCCCCTTTGTTTGATCCTTTCCATACGACCACGCGGTTACGCCCTGTCGCAACTGCGGCGCGCCCGCGCTGCCGTCTGTGTCTGGATACGGATTTGTTATCTGGTCGGTGTAATCCGCATCCATTTGCACGTTGTACTGTGTCCCCCACGGGTCGTAATACTGGCTGTTACCGCCTATCCCTCCTCGTGGATTATTCCTATCCCTAACGTCAGGAGGCGACATGAATACGATCTGTCGAGTATTCAATGAAAACGTGCCTGTGGCACGGAGTTCGTTGAACAATTGGTCATTCGTGTTGACTCCTCCCTCGGGGCCATAGATGGCGTCAGGATCCGCGGCCGCATCCGTGGGGTACCTGCCATACTCGGCATAAAATGCATTCACCGCCGTCACGATTTGAGTGAGATCGTTTTTGGCCTGGACTTTTTTGGCTTGATTCTGGACTCCTTGGAAGGCGGGGAAAGCCAGACCGATCAAAACCGAGATAATGGCGATGACGACAAGCAGCTCGATGAGCGTGAAGGCACTTTCCTGAGAGCGATTCATGTTGGCGTCCTATAAACTTCAACTTTCAACCCGCCTTCGGCAAGCCTACGGCGCGGCAAGCGCCCAACGCTCAATTGTTTTTACCGCGCTGTAGAGGCGGCTGTGTCAGCCGCCGGTCGCTACATCCATTTTGCCATTTGCTCGGGGAACGGGCATTGCGCGCAATCGGAGTTGTCTTGCATGCAAAAATCCTCGTAAATCTGAAGCAACGCTTGCTGGTTCGCGATGGTCTTCAGGAATTGTCCGCGGCGCGGGTCGTTTCCGAACAAACGGATGGCTGCGGTCTCGACCCGACGATTTGTTAGTGGAGCCGGCAGTTTGACATAGTCCGACCAGAGCACCGGAACATCCACATTTTCGGCGGACCAGAAAGGGAAAAGCACGTTGGCCAGAATGTCGGCCACACGCGATTCGCCGATTAACGCCATCGGCTTGGATGATGCCGGAGCGATGAGTGTGTAATGAAATTTCCAAAATGGATGATCAATGGTCGAAAAGAAATCTTTCGCCGCGGTCGCGCTTCTTTTCGATACCGCGCGCTGAAAACTGCGCCAGTCACGCGCGAGTGCCGACAGCGCAGCGACCCGGCGTTGCGGATGATTGAGCGGGCGCGAGCTGCTGAGCCGCCAGATTTTTGCCGGCACGACGAGGCGAACGAGGCCGTCGCGATGCGGCCACCAGTGGTCCCACAATTGGCGGACGTATTCGCGGGTCGATTTCTTATAAACGTCGAGATCGGTCATTTGCAGAAAACCGCCGAGACCAAAGAGCAACGCTTCAGAATTGTCGATGTTATCGCGGAGGAGTTTTAACGGGAGCCGCTGCGCCAGCAACGTGAACGGCAGTTTGTTTTGCTTGTAACCGAGCGCCGCTGCGATTTCCTGGAAGAGCGCTTCGTCGCGACCGTGATAGTCGATCTTACGCCGCGTGCGGGCGGCCTTATGCTGCCAACGGAATTGGGCCGCCGCGTGCAGGATGTTGCGGATGCGTTGTTCGGGCGCGTCTCGCAGCGGTGCCTGGCAACGCCCCGGCCGCGCCAGAGGAACAGCCGTGCTAAAGCTTTCGGGCAACGCGTTTGGATCGACCTGCAATTGGCGCACTTCCCGGTTCGATTTCGTGCGCGTGAAAAATTCACGCTCGCTTCTTTCCACGAAAACATGGAGCACCGTATCCTCGAATGCGGGATTGGTGGCGTGACCGTGCGCCTCCCAATTGCGATCGGCCAGATCGAACTCGACGCTGCCGCGGATTGGCTCGCTCGCATTGATGGAAATTGCCGCGTCGCGAAAATCGGGCCCGGCTTCGCGGTTCCACGTGCCGAATTGGATAATGTCGATTTTGTCTCCAGTGGAGGTGACGAATTGTTTTCCAAAATCACCAGAGAACCAACGGGCTTGAAGTTCCAGTTCACTCGGCATCCGCGGTGGGAGAAAGAGTGCGCGCTCGCGGACCCGCAGGGCCCCGCGCATTTGGGTATAACGAGTTGTCGGTTCCGCTGAGAATGCGCTGATCATGATGCAGCTTAACGTTGCAGTTGCGAACGCCTAACAGACAGTTGCGAATGTTCGGGGGTTTACGCGCGGGTTGCAAGGCCGGTTTTTGGTGACGAACGCCGCTGAAAATGGGTGTGAAAACAGCCGGAAAATCGTTCCCGCAGAAAGAGCCGGTTTAGTGGATTGAAAGTTCGGAATTTCAATGGATGTTGAAGCTTGGAATTTGGAGGGTTCGGTCCAGGCCGAGGCCACAAGATGATGTGGCCAGCCCACCTCCGGGCCCTTCAAATTGTGGAATTTTAAACTTGTAACCCCCAGAGCGTCCGTATATTCACCTCGCAACGGCTGAGGTTTTTCCCGCCCATGCATCTACAATCGCTCGAACTTTTCGGCTTCAAATCCTTCGCCGATAAAACCACCTTCAATTTCCACGAAGGTGTCACCGCCGTTGTCGGGCCTAACGGATGCGGCAAATCGAACCTGCTCGACGCTGTCAAATGGGTGCTCGGCGAGCAATCGGCCAAATCGCTCCGGGGCGGTGAAATGGCGGACGTGATTTTCAACGGCACCGACACGCGCAAACCGCTCGGGTTCGCCGAGGTCTCACTCACCTTCACTGAGTGCGCGTCGGAATTGGAGGTCGATTGGAATGAAGTGCGTGTGAGTCGGCGGGTTTATCGCGACGGCAATTCCGAATATTTCCTAAACAAAACGCCCTGCCGGTTGCGCGACATTCAGAATCTTTTCGCGGACACCGGCATTGGGCGCGCGGCTTATTCGATGATGGAGCAAGGCAAGATCGACATGATCCTGAGCTCGCGTCCGGAAGATCGGCGAGCGGTGTTCGAGGAAGCAGCCGGCATAACGAAATACAAAACGCAAAAGCGCGAGGCGCTGCGAAAACTGGAGGCGACGGAAGCGAATCTGTTGCGCATTGGCGACATCATCAAAGAAGTGAAACGCCAGATCGGTTCGCTCCAGCGTCAGGCCGGCAAAGCGCGGCGATATCAGACGTTGCTGGCGGATTTACGGACGCTCGATACCCATCATTCGCGTAAGAAGCTCGAATCAATCGAGACGAGCCTCGCCCATTGCCGGGCGGAACTGACCCAGGTCACCGAGTCGGAACAGACCACCCGCGGCGAAATTGAGGCGGGCGAAAATAATTTGCAAGATCAACGCCATGCGCTCGACGAACTCGACGCCAAGATCGCCGGAACACGCGCGGGATTACAGCGAGTCGAGAACGCGATCGAAACGCATCGCAACCGGATTGAGTTTAATCGGCAGCGCGCAGTGGAACTGAGCGAATTGATCGAACGCGCGCAGAAAGACATTGCCGCGGCAGAGACGAAGCGCGCCGAGCAACACGAGGCGATCAAACAGGCAAACACGCTGGTCGAACAAACTCATGAGCGTGTCTCAGCCAGGGAAACGGAACTCGAGGAACTTACCGCGCGGATCTCGCAGACGCGGGCCGACCGGCTCGAGCAGGAAACAGAGCTGGCCGCGATCGAGGCAACCATCTCGGAGCATGAAGCGCGCGTTTCGGAACTCGAAAACGACCTTTCCGGCATTGTTATCCGCCGCGATGCGACGCGGGAAAGTCAGCATGATCTCGAAGTGGCCATTTCGGAAGCAAACGCGACCCGGAGCAAAATTGAGCAAGAAATCGCGGGCGCGCGTACCGGCTCGGCACAATCGCAAAAAGATGTCGATCTTCTCAAAGCGGAAGCGCAAACGCGGCAAGCGGCCTTACAAGAGCAGCAACAGCAATTGGCCGAGATTGAGAAGAAGCTCAATCAGATCGAGCGCGCGTTAACCGAAAAACAATCGCGACTGGAGATTTTGCGCCAACTGAATGAGGAAGGTGAAGGCCTCGCGCTCGGGTCGCAAGCGGTGCTGAAAGGGCTGGGAAATCCAGGCCGAATCCAGCCGGCGCTGGCGGGCGCTTTCGTTTCGCAACTCGAGGTCGATCCTAAATTCATCGGCGCAATTGAAGCGGCGCTCGGCCGGAATCTGCACGCCATTATCTTACGCGAAGCGAACATGGCGCCGGAGATTCTGGCCACGTTAGCGAACAAAAAGCTGGGCCAGGCCGCCTTGATCGTTCCCGATTTTTACCGTTCTTCGAGCGATCAAATGGGGCCAGCTCCGGAAAACTCGCTTGGGTGGGCGATCGATAGAGTAAAAACGCCAGAATCGCTCGGTTCGATTACACGTCAGCTCCTGGCCAAAGTTGCACTTTTTGAGAATCTGGAGCGCGCGCTGGCGGCGCGAAAAATGCGGAACGACATCGCGGTGGCGACGCTGGCCGGGGAATTCATTTCGCGAGAAGGCGTTCTGTTTGGGGGCAGCAGCGAAATCGCGGCTGATTCCCTGCTCGAACGCACAGCGCGCGTCGCCGTTTTGGAAAAAGAACATTCGGAGCTGGCGCAAGCGCGCACAACCGTGCGAAAGGAGCGCGATGAAACGAAAGAGCATGTCGAGAAAGCTACCCAGGCTTTTGAGCAGTCGCGTGTGCGATCTGAGCACGCCGGACGCGATCAAGCTGCTTCCGAAAACCAGATCCAATTCCTCGAACGCGAGCTAGGCGAGATCGAACGCAAGATCGACAGTTTTCGCTCCGAGCACGCCACCCTCACCCAACAAATCGCGGCCGCGGACGAACGCGTAGCGAAGGTAGAAGCGGAGCTCGCCTCCGGGCGTGACCAGTTAGGTGATCAACAGTCGCAACAGACCGAGGTCGAGGCTACGCTCGATTCGTTATCGATTCGTGAATCCGAGTTTACGGAGAAGTTGAACGAGGTTCGGCTTGCGCTCGCGACCGAGCGGCAGCGTCACGAGCACGTTCTCGCCCAATGCGAACCGATGGCCGCCCGCGAGACCGAACTGGCCGAAACAATCGCAACGCGCCGGAAAGAGATCGAGCATTTTCAGAGCCGCCTCGCGGCCCAGGCGAGTGAATCGAAGGATTCCGAAACAACTATCCAGCGACAGACTGATGAGCGGGAACAGTTGGAAGCAGCCGTTGCGGCGCTGACGCAGGAACGCGTGGCTGCAGGCGCCGCGATCGGGGAATCAGAATCAAGTCTGCGCCGCGCGCGCAACTCGTTAAGCGAGCTGCACGATTTGCGTTCGCAACAACAAGTCCGCGAATCGCAGTTGCAAATGGACATCAATCAACAGATCGAGCGGATACAACGGCGCTATCAACTCGATTTGCGCAGCTTCGTTCCGGATGAGGCGGCCTTTGAAAAGACATTGCGTGTTCAATTGAAGACGGAAAAAGAGGCGATGGTCGATGGGACAAGGGCTGACGAGGTGATCGCGGAAATGACGCGCCGGCTCGATGAGATGGGCCCGGTGAATCTGGACGCGGTGCAGGAGTACGATGAACTGGAGGAGCGCTACAAGTTTCTCGAGAGTCAGAACAATGACCTGACAAATTCGCGCCGTGAACTGCTGGACGTGATCGCGCGGATCAATTCGACGACGCAAAAGTTATTCGCAGAAACGTTTGCACAGGTGCGCGTGAACTTTCGCGAAATGTTCTCAGAATTATTTGGCGGTGGCCGGGCTGACCTGGGCTTAATGGATGAGAACGACCCGCTGAATTGCGGGATTGAGATTTCGGCGAAACCGCCGGGGAAACAATTGCAAAGTGTATCGCTGTTGAGCGGCGGCGAGCGGGCGATGACGGCGGTGGCATTGCTCTTTGCTATTTACATGGTGCGCCCCAGCCCATTCTGCGTTCTTGATGAGATCGATGCGCCAATGGATGAGAGCAATATCAACCGGTTTACGCGCATGCTCGACCGGTTCGTCGAGCAAAGTCAGTTCGTCATTATCACCCACAACAAGCGAACGATTGCGAAAGCGGATGTGCTTTACGGCGTGACGATGGAAGAGCGCGGCGTGAGCAAGCTCGTGGGCATGAAACTGAGCGCGCCACGCGACGTAATGGTCGAGGCCGTTTCAAACGGCAACGGAAAGGCTCATACTGAGCCTGCAACGCAACGCCATTTAGCCCTGGCGGCGCGGTGACGGATTCGTCGCGAACAACAGCGTTGCTTGTCCATTCGTTTTCTGCTTAGCATGCAGCAATGAAGCCCTTACCAGTTTTGCTCGTGATTTGCGTCTGTTCGTTTCCCGCATCGCTGCTATGGGCGCAGGAGGATGACGCATCGGATCTCACGAAGATGCTGAAGGAAGCGCAGGAGTTACAGCAGCAAGCCAACGAGATCCAGAAACAGAATCCGCCTTCGCCCGACGCGAAGAAAAAACTCGCCGAAATGGAAGCGGAAGCCAAAGCGGAAGCGGCGCACCAGGAAAAAGAGGAAGAGTTAGAGAAACAAAAACTGCAAGCGGCATTGAAACAACAACTTGATGCGCCCGGGAAAGTTTCCCTGCCGGATTGGACTCCGGCCACGCCGCAATTCAAAGTTGCTGGGCCGGCAGTGAAGAAAATTGTCGGGGATGAAGTCCGAGTCGTTCAGACCGGCACAACCTCAATCGCGCCGAAAGAAGTGGCCGATAGTTGGGAAACGACTGCAACCGCCGCTAGCAATCTCAACCGGGGCCGCAACAACATTAGTAGCAATGGCACGGTCACGGTGATCATGTTCCTAAGCACCCGCACGGATCCACCGGAAGAAGTAAAGATGGAAGCCAAGCGCGCCCCCGGCGAAAAACTCACCCAGATCACAATCTCTTCGCCTTTGCCCAAGCCGACGATCGGGGGCGAATAGTTAGGAGACTGTTGAAATACTGGGATGGGTCGCGTTGCTCTGCAGTTCCCGCGTGAAAAATTCAAGCAATGGAGTAAGAGGGACGCGTGCTTCGCCAGTTCGCCGCAATTTTCAATCTCGTTTTGCCATTCTTGGTTCTTCTTCTGCTGGCTGGTTGTGATGATCGTCCTGGCGAATGGTCTATGATCATCTATCCCGATCGAACCGACCGCACCCGGTTTGTTGTGACACCGCGCTTCAAGACATTTTCGTACTGCCGGGAATCCGCACTCGAGCGGATGAAAGAACTCCAGATTGAGAAAACCGGCGATTATGAGTGCGGCTTTAGATGTGAGCTAGGTGGCGACCCCCACAGAATGAATGTTTGCGAGGAAACCCGCAAGTAGCCACGGGAAACCGCAGTGTCCTAGTTTGATTCTGGGAACTCAAGTAAGTGAGGCCCTCACCCTACCCTCTCCCAGTGGGAGAGGCGGACGGCGACAGCCGGGCCGGTGAGGGAAAAGTCGTGAATGAGGACAGTTACCCGGGAAACTGTCAGTTTCCCCTACCGTTTGACTTTTACTTTTTGGGTTGCTCCGCAGGTTTGGCGGCGGGTGGCGCGCCAGCGGGAGCCCCGCCGGGCAGCTCGGCGTCAGCCGGGACAGCGAGAATCTCGTGTTCGTTAAAAGATTCCGGATGATTGGCCAATTCCTTGCGAAGCGCGGCGATCTGCTCAGCCGTGACGGCACTGGCATTGTTCCCCCATTCGCTCCGTTCGTAGGTGAGGACATCGGCGATTTTTTGGTCAGTCAAGGTTTTGTCCCATGGCTGCATGACGGCGGTCCCGAATTGCTGGCCTTTCACCGTGACCGGACCCTGCAAACCTTTTAGGACAATCATCGCCGGACGACGCGAACCGCCTGTCGTAAACTCGGAGCCGGCCAGCGGCGGATACTGCCCGGCCACACCGAGTCCGCTTGCCTGATGGCAAGTCTGGCAGTTCGCGGCGAAAATCTTCTTGCCGCGCTCGCGCGGAGTAAGCTCAACCTGCGCGCCACCACCAGGACCGGCGGCAGCGCCCTTCTTCATCGGCGGCGGGCCGCCTAACGGATCGAGCCCGTTGCCGCTGAAATTTCCCGAATAACGGCCAAGGTATGCACCGCCCCAGAAAATGGCGAGACCATAAACGGCGATCAACCAGATCGAGAGCGGTTCGGCGCCGACGCGGGGCTCGCGTTTTTCCCGCTGGACCGCCGCGTGCACTTCCTGGACATCAGCGAACTCGCTGTAGTCCATGCCCTGACGAGGGGGCGTCTCTGGATTGGATTCGTTCATTTTGCGGCAGGCGGACTAGTTGCGGGTGATGCACCAGGCGCGGCGGGTGATGCACCAGGCGCCGCGGGTGATGCACCAGGCGCCGCGGGTGACGCAGCAGGCGCGCCTGTTTTCACTTCCGAGAGAGGATGTGATTGATCGAGCGACATCAGATAGGCCACCAAGCATTGCGCGTCGAAGGTGGGGACAATTTCCCAGCCCGCCGGCGGAGCATCGTCACCGGTCAGCTCCAACGCATCGGCGGAACGTTCGCTCCCAATCAGTCGTCTCTGATACAAAAATCGATAGGCCGGCATGTTGGAATCGACGTTGATGCTGCGAGGAGAGTAGAGATGTCGATGGTGCCACGCTGCGGTGTAGGCTTCCTGGCCTAATTTCGCTGGAGACGGTTTGGGAGTCGGACTGGCAGCGGATGTGGGCTCCTCTTCCGCGGGCGCGGCCTTGCCCATATTGGCCAGATCGGGCCCCATCCGCTCCTTACCGAGCAAGACCGGCCTATCAAAAATGTAATCGCGCGGCGCGCTCCGGCGTCCACCCCAGGGCACTTTTGGCGCGTAATCTCGGTCGCGTTCAAGATCATTTGCGGCATACTCGGGCCGGAGCCATACGCTGTGACAATAAGCGCACCCATTCGCGGCATAGACATGACCACCGCGCTCGACCATTCCCGATCGCGGCATCGGATAAATGTCGGTGCCTTCCTCGTCGGACTGGGGAGTGAGAGAGCCGATCTGCATATTTGGAATAAGCGTCAGTCCGGCCCACGAAAAGGCGAACGTGCCGAAAATTCCGAGAAGGAGTGGAGCAAGACCTTTCATAGATGCCCTTCCGAGCCCTCCGTTTCGATGGGATTAAGAAAGGTCGGGACGGTCGATGCTCGGCCCAGACCGAGAAGCATCAGGCCGAAGTGAAATGCGAAAATGAAATGCGCGAACGTGAGCAAAATGCCGGACAGGCTGCGACCGCGCAGATAAGGCTCGATCGTTTGAACGCTTTCGATGAAGGGTAGCGATGGAGTATCCTGATTGATCCCCTGAGCCAGACCGCCGGCTAACAACATCAAAGTCATAAGCCCAATCCCGTAGGCCGACCCCCAAAAGTGGAGTTTGATCAGGGAAGCATATCGCCATTCACGGCCAACGAGCCGCGGCACGATATAATACATCGAGCCAAACAAGATCATGGTGACGAAGGCGTAGAGGCCCAAGTGCGAGTAAGCGATGCTTGCCTGCGAAAAATCCACGTAGCGCGCGACCGAGCGGAGTGAAATCAAGACGCCGACCACGCTGAACACGGTGTACGACATCGCGCCAAAGACGGTGAACCGCAGCGTCGGACTGTAGCGCATCAATGGGAAATAACCCTGCATCGTCATATGATGATTCAGGCCGACCGTCGCAACCGGAACCAGGGTCAGGATGGTCGCCGCGATGCTGGCGGTGATCATCCACGCCGGAAACGGGCCATCGACCAGACGTTGCATCCCCGTCCAGCTCGAGAACAACGCAAAGGTCCAGAAACCGATGGCCGCGAGATGATAGCTGTAAACCGGACGGCCGATCACTTTTGGAATCATATAGTAGGCGATGCCGAGGGCGATCGCGCCGAGCCAGAGAAAAAGCAGATTGTTGGCATACCAGCAGGTCACGGCTGCTTGCAACACGCCCTGCACCGGCACGACAAAAAGCATGAGCTGGGCAGCGGCGTAAAGCCACGGAAACCAGAGAAATGCGCCTAACAGATACCATTGTGTAATGTAAATTTGTGCGCCATACCGGAACCGAAACATCAGGACCGCCCATGACATGATGAGCAGGTAAGCCACAAATAAAACGACGGCCGCGTAGGGCGGAAACTCCAACCACTGATAGCCGGTGCTTTCGCCAAGGAGAATTCCGCCGACCCCAAGCAGAACACCGAGATTCCAAAAACCGCCGCCTGCGACAAGCAAGAGTGGATGGCGAAGTGTCGTCCGACACAGACGCGCCATGATCCAGATGCCAGTCCCCATAGCCGCCATCGACGCCCAGCCGTACACCATCACGTTCATGTGCGCCGGGCGCATCCGACCCCAAGTCAAGGGGCCGATGTTCGACAACCAATCCGGCGCGTGCAGTTTGAATGAAACGAAGGCGGCCATGACCGTGCCGATCAGCAGCCAGATGATGGCCGACGCGTAAAACATCAGCACCGGCACGCGGGTAGAAGCGTCAATCAAAGCGCGCTCGATTTGTTCGACATCGCTCGCGGCACTGGCCGGAATCGTGGACTCTCTCAATGGAATTCCAGGCGCGCTCATAAGATCGACATGTTTAACGGAATGCTCATGGAGTTTTCGTTGGGGCGGGTGAACGGGGCGCCGTAGCTGGCGAAGGCGAAGCGGCGCCAGGTGAAGGGGATGCCGCGGCCGGCGGCGGCGACGGTGCCGGACCGGGCGTGGCAATTGCGTAGGCCGGCGCCGGCTTCTTTTGCGCCAGCTCGGTCACAGTTAGTTCCATGGCGCGTTCGATCGGGATGTGTGCGACGCCTTTGTCTTTGTTGATCCAACCGTAGGTCGTCAATGCCTTGGCATCTTCTTCGTGCAACGTTTTCAGTTTTTCCGCCCGAGCTGTGGCCCGCTTGGTTTCATAATCGTCCCGGCGCGGCGACGGACCGATGATGGCAAGCACGATCACACCGAAAAGCACGAACAACAGCACCACGCCGAGCCAGGCCGAGAACGGCGCGCGGGTGTGTGCAATTTCGCGAAGTGTTTCCGGGGTTGTCATATCAATTCGTTAGTCTTAAGGATTCAATCAAGCGCGGATCACGGACCGGAAAGAGCGAACTGCGCGGGAGGAGCCGCAGATAAACAAAGGCAAGAATTGAGCCGATGGTGAGAAGCGCCACCAAATCCCAGATGCTCACGTGAATCCCGGTTCCGTGCAGAGCCGGCAGCACGATGATGTACATGTCGATCATCTGCATGAACAGAATCCAGCCCGCAACGATGCAAAGCTGGCTTGGCGTTTTCTTGATCGAGCGCAAAAGCAGGATCGCAAACGGCCCGAAGAAACGCCCGATCACGAGCAACATGCTCAACACCCACCACGACTCGGTATTTCGAGTGATGAAATATTGCGTTTCCTCCGGCATGTTCGCATACCAGATCAGCATGTATTGGCCAAACCCGATGTAGGCCCAGAAAACGACGAAGGCGAACATCCACTTTCCCATGATGTGGTAATGCTCGAGCGTGACAACATCCTTGAGATACCCGGCGCGCTGCAGGGCCGCGATCACGAGAACGAGGAGCGACATGGAACTGCCGGCTGTTCCGGCGAAAATGTAAACGCCGAACATGGTGGAAAACCATTTGTAATTGAGGCTCATCAGCCAATCGAATGCACCAAACGTTAGGCAAAGAGCGAAGACCGGCAGGCCGGCAAATGCGACCTTGCGCATCCAGATCGTGTGACGCGGGTTGCCGTCACCGTCCTGCTGGATCGACAATCGCCGCAACAATTGCGTGGCGATAATAAAGAGACCGAAGAACAGGATCGCGCGGACAAGGAAGAAACCGAAATTGAGATAAGCGCGCTTGGTATCGAGCGCCGGCTGCTCTCCTGGCGGAATGTCCATCCAGGCATAGAGATGATGCCGCAGCAGAAGGATGGGGAGAAAGAACACCGCCATGACCGCGAGCAGCGACCCGATATTTTCAAGCTGACGCCGCACCACGACCGACCATTCTGCGTCCGTCGCATGATGCACGATGGTCCAGAAAAAATTTCCGACGCAGAGGGTGAAGAAGAATGCAAACGCAAACAGCCAGGAATAACTGAACTGGTGAGGATCGACAATCGCGCCAACTATCGAGAGCACGATGCCGATCAAGGCGAGCACTCCTAACAACATCGACAACCCCGTGAAACGGCTGCTCTCAAACTGCTCGCCTTCCGGTGTCGGTAAATTATGAGAACGATCGCTCATGGTTTTGCAGCCGGAGGCGCCGGTTTCTCCAGCTCAGCCCGATGCTCGGGCGGGACGTCGGCCAGGATGGCCCCCTGACTCCGTTGGAGCGCGCGCAAGTAGGCGATAATCGCCCAGCGGTCGGGGACGGTAACGTTGGGCCCGTAAGCCATCATCGTATTTTTGCCATTGGTTATCGTGTTGAAAATCTCGCCGTCAGCCATCTTGCGGATCCGGTCGTCCTGGAGACTAACGACCGTGGCCAAACCGTACTGTTTGGTGATGCCGTTGCCAGCAGCGGTGGCGCCGTGGCACATCACGCACGTGATGTTGAACCGTTGGCGACCACGCTCCATCAGCTCTGGAGTAACTTTTATCGGAAATCCGGTGCCCCATTTCCCGCCCATTTTGCCGGTGTCGTAATAATCGGTCCCGACACTGAACGCGACCCGTGAATGTTCTTCCGGAATTGCACCCGCGGTTGCCGGATTCGCCATGGTTTGCGGCTTCGGCCCGCCTGCATCGCTATACGAAGCGTTGCGGGCAGGCATCTCATAGCCGATCGGCACCGTGCCCGGAACCGGCAAACGCGGGCCGCGGCCATCGGCAAAAAATCCGAGGGGCGCCTGGGCGCGCACTTTCATCTGACGCACCATGTCAGGAAAAACTTCCAGCGGCGAGCCGCTGCTTTTTTGTCCGCGAAAACCGAAGATGGCGACAATCGCGATGGCAAACAACAAACTAACGAGAAGAAAACCGCGGATCATCGCTCCTCCTCGTGAATGATGGTGATGTGCTGGCCGCCGCTGCGCTCGAACAGCTGGCGCGCTTCGACTTCGGTAAAGCGCGGGTCGCGAGCTTCGATGGCGAGAAAAAAACCGTCGTTAGTCACGCGGGCGAACCGGTTCCAGTTGAACATCGGATGATTCGGGCGGGGCAGGCCATTCATGATCAACACCGCGAAGAACGCGGCGAATGCCGAGAAGAGCACGGTGAGCTCGAACATGATCGGGAAAAATGCCGGCACGGTGAAGAAGTTGGTCGGTTTGCCATGCACGTCGAGTGGGTACAAGATCGACGACGGACCGAACTGCACGATCGCCGCGGTCAGCAGACCGCTAATGCCGCCAGCCAGAACTACGGCGCTGAGCCAGGATTTTCCGAGTCCCATCGCGTCGTCCATGCCATGAATCGGGAATGGCGAATAAACGTCCCAGCGTTTAAACCCGGCGTCGCGCACGACTTTCGCGGCTTCATATAGCGCCGCCGCGCTCGGATATTCCGCCGCCATGGCATACACTTTGTGGCCGGAAGGCGTTCTCATGTGCGCTCCTTTCCACCCGGCGCGAGCGGATGCTGTCCGTTGGGCGTTGCGTAATGCACGTCGGCTTCGGGCAAGACGATTTTCACTTCCGACATGGCGATCATCGGAAGAAAACGGACAAAGATGAGAAAGAGCGACGTGAAAATGCCGAGCGTGCCGATGAACGTCCAGATGTCCACCCACGTTGGGATAAACAGTCCCCACGATGCCGGTAGAAAATCGCGATGCAGACCGCCGACGATGATGATGAATCGCTCGAACCACATGCCGGCGTTCACGCACATGCAGACGAAATACACGACAAAGATGTTGCGCCGGCACCAGCGGGACCAGAAGAGCTGCGGCGAAAGCACGTTGCAGAACAGCATCCCCACCCACCAGTACCACCAATATGGACCAAAGACGCGGTTCCAAAAGGCGAAGCGCTCATACGAATTGCCGCTGTACCAGGCGATGAAGAATTCCATCGTGTAGGCGTAACCGACGAACGAGCCGGTCAACAAAATGATCTTCGCCATCTTGTCGATGTGCTGCGGTGTGATGATGTCCTGCAGTTTGAACATCGCCCGTGCCGGAATCAGCAGCGTCAGCACCATGGCAAATCCACCAAAGATCGCGCCGGCGACGAAATAAGGTGGGAAAATCGTGGTGTGCCACGTGGGCAGGAGCGACGTAGCGAAGTCGAACGATACGACGCTGTGCACCGAGAGCACCAATGGAGTCGATAGGCCGGCTAGGAGCAGATACGCCATTTCATAGTGGCGCCAGTTGCGGTTCGAGCCACGCCAACCACAAGCGAAAACGCCAAAGAGGAATTTCCTAATCTTTGTTGTCGCGCGATCGCGCAACGTCGCGAGATCAGGAATCAATCCGGTGTACCAAAACAAAACCGAGACGGTGAAATAGGTTGAGACCGCGAACACGTCCCACATCAGCGGGCTGCGGAAGTTCTGCCAAATGCCGTAATTGTTCGGGAGCGGCGCGAGATACCACGCCATCCAGACGCGGCCAACGTGCACGCCGGGAAAGATGGCGGCGCACATCACCGCGAAAAGCGTCATCGCTTCGGCGGAGCGATTGATTGATGTCCGCCATTTCTGGCGCAGCAAATACAAAATGGCGGAGATTAGCGTGCCGGCGTGCCCGATACCGATCCAAAAAACGAAGTTGGTGATGTCCCACGCCCACCCGTTTGGAATATTATTTCCCCACACGCCAACGCCGGTGGAAATTTGGTACCCGAGACAGAACAGGCCGAACATCGCGACCGATGCGGTGATAGTGAACGTGACCCACCACCAGCGCGGCGCCGGAAATTCTACGACGCCGGAAATACGCTCCGTGAGCCAGCTGAAATTGCGCCGGTTCAAAATCAGCGGGACGCGCGCGAGCGGCCGCTCGACCGAAGTCGCCGCTTCGCCTCTGATTACATCCGGTGCTGTGGGTGCGTCTTCCATTATGAAATTGCTGATGGCCGATCGCTGATCGCCGATCGCCGTGAGATCGAAATCGCCGAGGACGGTGATCGAAAATCGAAAATCGAAAATCGAAAATTCATCACGCTTTCTCCATCGGGCTGGCCACGCCGATCTGGCCGGCGTCCGGCATCTTCGGGTTCGGGTTGCGGATTCGCGCCAGATAGCTCGTGCGCGTATTCACATTCAAATATTGAAGTAAGCGGTAATTTCGATCTTGCGCTTTGATCTTCGAGACCTTGCTCTCCGGATCTTTGATGTCGCCAAACACGATCGCTTCCATCGGGCACGCCTGGGCGCACGCACTCGTGAACGAGTCGCGCGGAATCCGCGTATCGGCCGACGCACCGGCGCGCACGTGCGCGGCGATTTTCGCTTCTTCAATCCGTTGCACGCAGAAGGTGCATTTCTCCATCACCCCGCGCATCCGCACCGTGACATTCGGGTTCTTCTGGAGCTTCACGATATCGGGTGCGCCTTTTTCGGTGAAGGGCGCGAAGTACTCTTTGTAGATCGAGAATTCGCCTGCGATTTTTTCCTTGCCGACCGGTCGCTGATTATAATCAAAGAAATTGAACCGGCGCACTTTGAAGGGGCAATTGTTCGCGCAGTATCGGGTGCCCACACAGCGGTTGTAGGCCATCACATTGAGTCCGTCCTCGCTATGGATGGTCGCGTTGACCGGACAAACGGTTTCGCACGGCGCGTTCTCGCAATGCTGACACATCATCGGTTGATGGAGCATCTCCGGATTTTCCGGAAATTCGCCATCGTCTTCGCGGAACTGTTTTGCGCTCGCGTAGTAACGATCGATCCGCAGCCAGTGCATCCAGCGTCCATGCGCAACCTGTAGCTTGCCGACAATCGGGACGTTGTTCTCGGCCTGGCACGCGATCACACATGCGCTGCAACCGGTGCAGACGTTCAGATCGACCGCCATGCCCCATTGCTGGGGCGCGTCCAGCGGCGGATGCGAATAGATCGTCGGTGGTTGATGCTCCTCGCCTTCGCTCGCGCCGAGCACCTTGTTAACGAATTCGCTATCCTCACGGTAGAGATCGAGTGTTGCTTCTCGCACGAGACCGCGACCTTCAATGCTGAAATGGTCCTGCGTGATGGAGAGCGGATATTTCCGGCCAACTTTTGTTACCTTCACGCTCTCGATCTGTTTCCCATCGGCAGCGATGACGTATGGATTCGCTGCTGTCCGCAGCAGATAACCGTTGAAGCCATGATGCTCTTCGACTTCCGACCCTGTCGCCACCGTCGCGCCGGCGTAGGGAAGCCCATTGAAGCCCGGCATCGAACGGCCATGACCTAACGAGATTGTGATCGAATGATCGGCATGTCCCGGCGTGACCAGCGCGGCGATTACCAGCTCGCGCACGACCGACTCGGTGCGGCCGGCGCTAATTTGTGCGACTCTGATTTGGACCAGATCGCCGGTCTCGACCCCAAGTTTCCTGGCAAACGCCGGGCTCATCTGCGCACCATTATCCCAAGTCAACTTCGTGGCCGGATCGGGCATTTCCTGGAGCCAGCCGTTGTTGGCGTACCGGCCGTCATCCATGGAATAGCTGCTCGTAAGCACGATCTCCGGCGACTCGAACATTGGCGCAGGCGGCGTGCTCCAAAGCAATGGCGCTGCGGTTCGAGCGGCGCCGCTATTAAAAGCCACCGATCGCTCCGGCGCGGTCACGTGCGCCGCAAAACCATCGCGCAGATATTTCGACCACGCGCTCGCGAAATCGCCCGGCGGATTCGTCGCGCGGAAAGTCTCCTGCACTAGCTCCGGGCCTTCGACTTTCGGGTGGCCGAGGAACGCGTTCAAAAGATCCAGATCCGACCACCCGTTAAACAACGGCAGAATCATTGGTTGGATCGACAAGTAACTCCCATCGGCGGCGAGCGCGTCACCCCATGCTTCCAGGTAATGCGTCGCCGGAACATGCCAGTGGCTCATTTTGGAAGTCGCGTCCTCGAAGTAACCAAGCCGAATAATCTCCGGCACTTTCTTTTGCAGATCGGCCCAATCCAGCGGCAGCTTCGTTTCGGCATCCTGCGCGAGACCCCGCGGCGCGTTGTAAACCGGATCGCCGCCCAGAATGAACAGCTGCTTGATCCGTCCGGCATTCATATCCGACGCGAGCTGCGCAATCGTCTGCGTACGCGAATTGCGCGGTATCTGGCGTGCGACCAGCGTCGTGCCGATGTTTTTCAACGCCGCGTTGATCGCGTAGGTCAGTAATTGCACGGCAGGTTGATTTGCTCCCGCCAGCACCAGACTCGCCCCCGGTTTCGAGACAAGGTCGTTCGCCGCTTCGCTGATCCATTGTTCGTCGAACGTCATCGCGCCAGGAGCGATCGGGAGGGCCAAGATTAACGAGGCCAGCGCACTGTCGTTGGTCGCCGTGGCAATTTTTTGCGCCAGCGCATGCGCGAACGCCGGCAACTGGCTCACCGGACAACGCAACCGATGGTCCGCCATCGAACCGGTAAGCGTGAACCGATTTTCGACCACGTAGAGCCGGTTCATCGTGTCCTTCGCTGAACTGATCCGGCGTCGCGAAGTAAATCCGCGGGTCACTGCCAGATCGCCTTCACCGCAATCGAGGAAATCGCTGCCGAGTGACAGGATCACGTCGGCGCGATCGAGTCTTGGGCTCAGGCGCGCGTTTGCTCCAAGGACGGCCTGCGTTGCCGAAACTGTCGCGTCATCGACGAGCGGCTCGTAAACGCACCACCGCATTTGCGGGAACATTTTCTCAAGCTCGCCGCGCAGACGCTCGCGTGTCGGCGAATGCGTTTCTTCAACGAGGAAGGCAAGACCGTCGCCGCCGTTCGCGCCGAGCGACCCGCGGAGTTGGGTCAGATAAGCCTCAAACGCGGTGCGATCCGTCCTCTGACCCTTCTGGATGAAACGTTGTGACCGAGTGGGATCGTAGAGATCGAGAATCGATGCCTGCGCGAACGTGTCGCTCGCGCCGCCACTGGCCGGATGCAACGGATTGCCGTCGATTTTGGTCGGGCGACCATCGTACGTCGTCACTACGAGCGGGATCGCCCCCGCGCGTCGCGGCATGGCCGTTGCGTAAAAGAGCGGTTTGCCGGGAATGGTCCACTCAACGCTTTTGGTAAATGGAACGAGATGCGCTTCCGGCCGGCGACAACTGGTTAGCCCAAAACCGGCCAGCGCCACCGAAGCGCCCATTAATTTGAGGAAGTTCCGGCGCGACCAATCATCGCCGTCCAATTCCGCCGCGCCGTCGGGGAATTCGCGTTGGAGCCATTCGCGAAATTCCGGCGCATCGCTCAGCTCATCGAGGCTGCGCCAGTATCGCTTCCCGTTTGTCGGTTCCGGTGGATGTTGAAATACGCGTTTCATTTCTTCATCTGGGGAGCTTCCATTGCGGAGATCTGAGCAATTGTATGGTCATCTATGGCACCCCTGGCAGTTCGCGGTCGGTTTGATGTTCCATTTCTCTTTCAAAGTCTGGCCGATCTCGAGCTGCGTGAGATTTTTCTTCTTCGTCCAATCTTCCTTCACTCCGCTCGGCTGCCCGTATTTCGCCACGAACTCCGCGGGCTTCACGTCGTCCGGTTTCCAGTCAAGATTGAAAATCTGGTCCTCGGGGCGCAGAAAATTCTCCGGGTGCCGGTGACATTCCAAGCACCACGCCATGCTGTGGGGCTTCGCTTGGTAGACCGCCGGCATGTGATTTACCTGACCGTGACAAACGGCACAACTGATTCCCCGATTCACGTGCGCGGCGTGATTGTAAAAGACATAATCGGGCGTCCGGTGAATCTGCACCCACTCGATCGGTTTGCCCGTCTTCCAACTGTCGCGCACCGGCTGAAGCTTCGGGTTATCCTTTTGCACTTGCGTGTGGCAGTTCATGCAGGTTTGCGTGTTTGGCAGGTTCGAGTGCGCCGCCACTTCGACAAAACTGTGGCAATACCGGCAATCCATCCCGAGTTGCGACACATGAATGTCGTGGGGAAACGGCACCGGCTGGATTGGCTCATAACCGACCCGCGTATATTTTGGCGTTACGTAGTACCAGGTTGCGCCGGTCAAGCCGCAGGTGAGCACGATCGCACAGATCGCCATTTTCAGCGGCAGCCAGTTCGTCCAGCGCGGAAAAAAGTTCGCCATACGCTCAGGGGACGCGCCCGTGCGCAGGCCGCTCCCGCCCGCCTTCGCTTGGAGCGCAGCGCAGAGCGAAGGCTGTCACGCCGGAGCGCCCCGCAGGCGGGCGATGTCGAGGTAGATTCTCGTCACGCTCCAGACTACGGCTTGGCAGGCCATGTAAAAGGTCACCAACGCTGCGTTTAGAATGTGCTGTCTTCAGACGGTGCAAGGGTTAAGGGTTGTTGCTCGTCCGAGGGGAAGTCAGGATTGTATAAATGCGTGCGCCGAGCGCAAAACAAAATTCGTCAAATCTTCAATCGCGGGGAAAACATCAGCCGGTCGGATATTCCGATAGCGAAAAGCGGCTCTTTGGCAAAGTCGATTCTGTCAAGGTTCGCCAACGCATGAATCCCGGTCCTTGCCTTTGGCGTCACGAATGACCAGATCCGGGTTCACTTTTTCCACCTCCTCGGCAATGCGTCCAAACTCAGGGACGCTCGCGGGGTCAATCTCTTTTTTGTAACGAACGGTCACCGGTCTGAGCGCCAAAATAGCCTCGCTAGCATTACCCATCGACTTGATCTCATCCTTGAAGCGCCGATGAGGTCATGGTGGACGCAAGTTGCGACACACACGAACATGATTGATTGCCAATGCGCTGTAAGGGAAGGTGACACTTCCTGTTCAAAACGATGGCCCAAGAAACTCGGTCTCTGCTCAGGCTGTTTTTGTTTGTCGCGGCATTTTCACCAATGCTCTGCGCTGCCGATGTGGACGCCGTTTTCACGAATGGAAACATCTACACGGTGAACGAAAAGCAGCCGAAGGCCGAGGCCATGGTGGTGAAAAATGGACGCTTCGTTTTCGTCGGCTCGAACGAAGGCGCGAGAAAATTTCACGCAGCGCGAATGGTCGATCTTCGCGAATACACAGTCGTGCCGGGCCTAACTGAATCCCATTGCCACATCTTCGGGATCGGCGAGCGCGAATTGCGCTTGAATCTGGAAGGCTCAAACACGCTGGAACAGTTCCTCGCAAGAGTGAAAGCTCGCGTCGGGCAGACCGGACGCGGCCAGTGGATCACTGGACGCGGCTGGATCGAGACCTTTTGGAAATCGCCGCAGTTCCCGACCAGGCAGGAGCTCGACCAAATCGCGCCGAACCATCCAGTTTTTCTCACGCGCGCCGATGGTCACGCATCGATCGCCAACAGCGCCGCGCTCAAGATTGCGAAGATCGGCAAAAACACCCCGGACCCGTTCGGCGGCGAAATCTTGAAGGACAAAACAACCGGCGAACCGACCGGGATGCTCCTCGACAACGCCCAGGATCTGGTGACAAAACATATCCCACCGGCGACACCGGCCGAGCGCGAACAAGCCCTGCTCCGCGGAATCGAGCGTGAGATCGGCCTCGGCTGGTGCGAAATCCAAAATGCCGGCAGTCACAAGCAAGATATCGATCTTATTCAGAAGGCGTTCGAATCCGGCAAGGCGAAGATTCGATTCGTGAACGCAGTTTACGGTCCAGGCGGAGACACGCAGCAGCTGTTGAAAGAAGGATCGACCATCGACGCGTTTGATCATCATTTCACGCAACGCACAATCAAAGTGATTTTCGATGGCTCCCTTGGTTCGCGCGGCGCGGCGTTGCTGAAACCGTACAGCGACGCGCCCGATACTTCCGGTTTCTTGACCGAAAAACCGGAAGAGCTGCGCCCGATGTTCGAAGAAGCGCTCCGGCGCGGAATCCAAGTCGAGACGCATGCCATCGGCGATCGCACCAATCGGCTCATCCTCGATCTTTATGAAGGCGCCTTTAAGGCCGTCCCGCCCGCTAATCGAAAAATTCCGGAGCCGCGCTGGCGGGTCGAGCACGCCCAGATTGTCGATCTGGCGGACATTCCGCGCTTTGCCAAACTGGGCGTGATCCCATCGATGCAACCGTCGCACGCCATTAGCGATTTGTTTTTCGCGCCGGCCCGCCTCGGCATGGATCGACTCGCCGGCGCATACGCGTGGAAGAGTTTCCTCGATTCCGGCGCAATCATTTGCGGGGGATCGGACGCGCCGGTCGAGCGCGGTGAGCCGATGATCGAGTTTTACGCCGCGGTCGCGCGCAAAAGTATTAGAGGTGAATCCGCTGAGGGCTGGCATCCGGAGCAGGCCGTCTCGCGCGAGCAAGCGTTGAAAATGTTCACGATTTGGCCCGCCTACGCTGCGTTTGAGGAGAGGGACAAAGGAACGATCGAGGTGGGCAAACTCGCCGATTTCACCGTGCTTTCGCGCGACATCATGCAAATTCCTGCGCCGAAGATTCTCCAGACGCGCAACGAAATGACGGTGATCGGCGGGGAAATTCTTTACCGGAACTGGGTCCCGACCGAGCAAGATTAAATCATGAACATTCTCATTTTGGCCGCTGGTTATGCGACGCGACTCTATCCACTCACCAAAAAAAAGGCGAAGCCGCTGCTTGAAGTCGGCGGCAAACCGATGATCGAATGGGTGCTGGATAATCTCGCCGGCGTTCCCGACATCGAAACGGTTTATGTCGTGACCAACGCGAAGTTCGCGGCGGATTTTCAGGCCTGGGCCGATCATTACCGGAACCGACATGCCGGAGTTAAGATCAAAATTGTTAACGATGGTTCGACCAGCGATGACGACAAGCTCGGCGCGATTGGAGATATGCAGTTCGTGCTGACTCGGGAACGCTTGAGCGGAAGCGGCCTTCTGATTGTCGCGGGCGATAATTTGTTCAGCGATTCGCTGGCGGATTTTGTCGCGCAGGCGAGAAAGACACAGGCCGCCGTCGCCGTTTATGACGTGGGCGACAAGGAAGCGATCAAGCGATACGGCAATATCGACATTGATGCGCAGGGAACGATCGCGCACTTTGAAGAAAAGCCGGAGAAACCACGGAGCACGCTGGCCGCAATCGCCCTCTACTATTATTCGCCGAAAGTGCTCGAACTCGTGCCGACCTATCTGGCGGCGGGAAACAATCCCGACCAGCCGGGGCGCTTTGTGCAATGGCTTTACCAGCGTCAGCCGGTCCAGACATTCCAGATCAAAGGGAAATGGCTCGATATCGGGAGCAAGGAAACGTTGGAGAAGGCGAATGAAGCCTTTTCGTCCGACCATTCACTCTCCGCGCGGTGAGATCGCTGCGACCGCCGAGCGCGCAATTTGGCTGAAAAAGCTCGACATTGGAAATTCACGATTTAACAACCGTCGCATGGATTCAACGCAACCCCCCTCGATCCCGCCGCCGGTTCCGCCAACCTCACCGCCGCCATCCAAGCCGCGCGGCTGGTGGACCCGCAATTGGATGTGGTTTGTCCCGACCGGATGTCTCAGCTTAATCGCGCTCTTTGCCCTCTTCGTCGCCGGTATGGTCGTGATCGTTTTCGGCGCTCTAAAATCAACCGACGTTTACAAAACGGCAGTCGCGCGGGCGAAGGCGAATATGGAAGTCCGCGCGGCGCTTGGAGACGATGTGCATCCCGGCATTTTTCTTTCCGGAAATACGAACGTGAGTGGCGGTTCCGGACAGGCCGACTTGTCGATCCCGATCTCCGGTAGCAAAGGCAAAGGAACGATTTATGTCGTCGCGACGAAATCGGCTGGGGAATGGAATTACTCTAAGCTTGTCGTAAAAACAGAAGGCGGCGAGACCATCGATCTCGCCGCCCCCGAGAAGAAAGACGAACTTTAGCTCAGGGTCCTGTTACGGCACACTGTTGCCGAGCTTGGATTTTACAAACGCCGAATCAGTTGCACTGATCGAACCATCGGCGTTCACGTCGTTGCGGAAATTGCTGCTGGTTACAACCTGGCCAAGCTGCGCCTTGGTTTGTGCGACATCGGCCGCGTTCACGGCCTTGTTTCCGTTCGTATCAGCCGCCAGGAAGTTCACCGGAACTGCCGTGTCGGGCATGACCTGGGCATTCGTGTCCGTGACGCTTTGCAGCGTTACCGTGAGACGCTGGACATCGGCGACTCCAGTAAGATTCACCGTCATCGTGGTTCCGGAGATCACCGGACTGCCGGAGACAGTGCCGACGCCAGAAGTGACAACGGCGCTTCCACTCACGAGACTGTTATTAAACGTAAACACGAGCGTGTGATTGCCGCCCGTGTTTCGGCATTCTACGGCAGGCTCACCGCTCAGCGGCAACGGAATGTCGAAGGTACCGGCGCCACCGTGCGTTTTGCGTGAGACCCCGCTCAGGACTGCGACATAATTGTAAGCGGAGAGAGCATTGATTCGCCCATAGCCAAACAGATTGTTAGGATAGGTACCATTGCTGCTGCACAAACTGGAGTTGATGTGGAAAGCGGCATTGCTCAGAACGGTGCGCTGATTAGTTGGATTATGACGGAGGTAGGGCCGCGCCGATAGAAGCAAGGCAGTCACCCCGGCCACGTGTGGCGTCGCCATCGATGTGCCACTCGCGGTGGTGTAGGCTGTGTCACTGGTGTTAGTGGCTGAACGAGTGCCCGTCCCGGGGGCGCTGACGTTAGGCTTGATCCGATTGCTTCCATCGACTGTAACTGGCCCACGGCTGCTGAATCCCGCGAGAGTATCGGTGCTGGTGGTGAGAGCGCCTACCGTATAAACAGCGGCATAAAGCGACGGCGGGTCCGTAACGGTCGAACAGCCCGAGCCGCTATTGCCTGCGGCCGCGACCATGTTAATGCCGGCTGCGAGTTGCGCTTCAACGCCCTGTTGCAAGGTCAATGCCGAGCAACCTTCCGAAGCGGGGCACCCCCATGAGTTGGTCGTGATATCAGGGGCCAGGCTCGGATCACCCTGCGCTGGCGTCCCGCCAACCGGATACGGTGCGAGCCAAAACTCGAAACACTCCGAGTAACGCGCGGGCGTGCCATTCCCCACATCCATGTTTCGGCAGCCGATCCATTTCGCGCCGGGCGCAACGCCAATTTGATTGCCGGCGCCGTCGTCACCAATCGCGGTGCCAATGGTATGGGTGCCATGGAAAAAATCATCGCATGGCGCGGGCGAGTCGTTCCCGCAGGGATTACCGGAGCTGTCATGAATGCTGTCATGCCAGTTGTAATCGTGGTTGGCCGTCACTCCGTTCCAGCCACGATAATGCGGCTTAATTGCATTGTGGGTCCAGCGAATACCGGTGTCCGCGCCTCCAATAACGACTCCCTGTCCGGTGTAGCCGAGCGCCCAAACCTGCGGAGCCATCACGTAATTGACGCCAGGCTCAACTGTTTGCGGCGTCTCCGGCTGATCGCTGACTCTTTCAACCGGAAGCGGATTCTGAAAATTGTGGATCACCGGGTTGCCCTCAACCCGCGCGACATCCGATCGCGAGGCTAGTTCCAGCGCGAGATTGAAATCGCCCTTCACCCAAATCATGTTCACGATGTAGAATGAACGATGTTCGATACCGCGTTGACGCAGCAGGTTAAGGATCGGACCCTGCGTAGATTGGGCCTTGTTCCAGAGAACATCACGGACGTAACGGCCTTTCTCAAGCTTCGTCGGCAGTGAATACGCGGCGCTGAAATCGGCCTGATCAGCCAGCACAACGAGATATTCCGCCTGCTTCCCATTGGCGGTATGATCAAGAACCCATGGCGCGATCTTGCTCATTGCAGCAGCTTGATCCGGACGTGACGGGTTCACCGCCCGCGACGGCGAAATCGCAAAAACCACGGCCAACGCGGCCAAACAAAAGAGGATTACCGAAAAAACACGCCGCAGCGCACGACGTTTGGAGGGTTGTGTACTTTGTGTATTCATAAGCTGGTTCTGAGTTTGGGCTGAATGCTCCGGTCACGGCGATTTCCCGGACCGAAATGTGCCCGCGATTGTAACGCATCACCCGCAGGTTTGGCAAAACAAAAGAAACGAAAATTGAGCGTCGTGGGTTGACGCGTTGAAGAAGCTCGCGGCGACTGGTTAAAACTCGGCGCTGCCGGGTGTGCGGGCGAATGGGATAACGTCGCGAATGTTTGCCACGCCGGTGACGAACATGAGCATTCGCTCGAAACCGAGGCCAAACCCAGCGTGTGGCACGGTGCCGTAGCGACGAAGATCGAGATACCATTTGTAGTCGGCGGGATTCATCTTGTGCCGGCGCATGTTTTCTTCCAAAACCTGAAGCCGTTCCTCGCGCTGACTGCCCCCGACAATTTCGCCGATCCCAGGCACTAACAAATCCATCGCCGCCACCGTTTTCCCGTCATCGTTCAGGCGCATGTAAAACGGTTTGATCTCCTTCGGGTAATCGAAAACTGTGACCGGACATTTGAAATGTTTCTCGGTCAGCCAGCGCTCATGCTCCGATTGCAGATTTAACCCATAATCGATCGGAAATTCGAATTTTTCGCCGCTCTTTTTGAGAAGATCGACCGCCTCGCTGTACGGGATCCGTTGGAACGGGCGTTCCATCACGAAGTCGAGGCGGGCGACCAGCTCCTTGTCGACAAACTTCGCGAACAGCTCCATTTCGTCCGGGCAATTCTTGCGAACATCGACAATCAGATATTTCACCATCTCCTGGGCCAGATCCATGTCGCCGTTCAAATCGCAGAAGGCCATCTCCGGCTCGATCATCCAAAACTCGCTGGCATGCCGTGACGTGTTTGAATTCTCCGCGCGAAAAGTGGGGCCAAACGTGTACACCTTCGCGAGTGCGCAAGCGAACGCCTCAGCTTCGAGCTGGCCGCTTACCGTCAAATACGTCTGGCGCGCAAAAAAATCTTGCGCGTAATCGATCTCGCCATCTTTTCGCGGCGGATCTTTGGGATCGACAGTCGTGACGCGAAACAATTCACCAGCCCCTTCGCAATCGCTCCCGGTGATAATCGGCGTGTGGACATAAACGAAACCGCGCTCCTGAAGAAATTGATGAACGGCGAACGCGAGCCGGCTGCGCACACGAAACACGCAACCAAACAAATTCGAGCGCGGCCGCAGATGCGCAATCTCGCGCAAAAATTCCGGCGTGTGGCCCTTTTTTTGGAGCGGGTAGGTTTCATCGGCTCCGCCGATGATGTCGATCTTGTCCGCGATGAGCTCCCATTTTTGTCCTTTGCCTTGAGACGCGACCAGCGCGCCGTTCACACGAACGGAGGCGCCAGTCGTCAGCTTTTGAATGTCGGCGTAATTCGGCAGTGAGTTGCGCGCGATAATCTGGAGATTCTTCAATGACGAACCATCGTTCAGTTCGATGAACGAAAAATCTTTGGAATCACGTCGGGTCCGTACCCAACCTTGAACTTGGATTGCATCGATCGCCGCGGCGGATTGAAGCGCGTCTTTGATTGAAGTTGGTGATCCGGTCGTCATTCTAATCGTAAGAGATTCCTCGACTTCGCTCGGAATGACAAGTTGCTTGAACCGACGGATCGCGGGCGCGCGTTGCGCTAGGGCGCAGCCGGCATCTGCAAAGCCGTGCGCAAATGCGGGACGAGACGCTTACTGAATTCGACTGAGTCGCCAGCGCTGAGATGCGACCATTCGGGACAATCGAATCCAGACAAGTCCGGAAAATCCGAATAATAAATCCCGGGCGAATGAGTCATTCGGAGTAACGGATCCCAATTTTGCTGGCGCGGCGTCAGTTTATCTTCGAGTTCTTTCAGCCCACCGGTGTGTGGAAAGCGCACAAAAACAATCTTGCCGCCGCGGGCGTGAATCTTTTCCACTGCGGCTGCCGTATCGGCAAAACGTTTCTGGATTCCCTCCTTCATTTTCGCCATGAAAACATCTCGTGGGACATAACTCGGCGGTGGCGGCGGGGTGAAAAGTGGAAGCCAGATTTGTTGGATCCGTTTCGCCAATTCGCTTCCGGGTTCGGCGCACTTCTCCCACATCCGAGCGCGTCGCTCGTGATCAACAACGTCAAAGTACGGGGGAAATCGCGGCGGCACCTGTGCACCGGGACGATTCGGAATTGGCAATTCATTCAACAGCGCTTCGAGGCTGAGATCATCCGGCTTTAGAAACGCGACATGTTCCTCCAACGGCATGGCGAGATATTCGCTAACGTGCTGGGCCGGCGTCTGATTATGAAATCGCTTCACGGTTTTTTCGGCCCGTTCCATTGGCGGACTACCCGGCGGCGCGAAGAAGAGCATCGGCACGAAGCTGCAAATGATCGTGCCGTGAAAGCTCGCATCCTTCGCCAAATCGTCGAGAACAGGGAAAGTAGTTGAGCCCGCGATTGCGAGTTGAATTGGCCTCTTCCCCAAGCCTTTTTGAAATTCATCAAGATCGCAATCGAACCAGGCGCGTGAATCGCCGATGATGACGATCGATTCCGGTTGCACTCTCTTACGCGCGAGCATCCAAAGATCTTCGTTATCGTTCAGGGTCGGCGCGTAACCGAGCGATCGAGCATAGAATTCCCAAGCCGTGGTCGCGGCAATGACAATGATCGTGATGACAACAGCGACCCCGCGCCAGGGCGCCGGCGGAATTGGTCGCTCGAATTCCAGCGGCGGACCGCCGTGGATTTGTTCTTCGCGCGTCGGCTTGCGGAAAAACATCCGCGGAAGGCGGAGCCTTTCTTTAAAATTGGAAATAAATGAACGCATTACTGGTTCCTTGAGTGAAAATGATGGCAAACGCCATGACCGATCCGATCGCGGTGATCGCCCAAGCCGGCAAACGCATGACCGTCGTCTCGAAAGATTCGTCGCGCATTGCCCAGTGCATAGCAATAACGCCGACCGTAACCATCCCGATCTGCAACAGCTCGCGCGTGGTCAGAATCATATCGCCGTTCGAGTGACCGCCGAACATTCCGGTCAAGATTCGGCTCGCGATTGTGAAATCGGACGCGCGAAAAAACACCCACGCGATACAGACCGCACCGTAAGTGGCGAAGCCGGCGGTGACGCGTGTGAGCGGATGGCCGGCCCACGTTTTGTTTTCGAAGAACATCCGGAACACGCGCTCGATCACCAAATAAGAGCCGTGCAATAAACCCCAGACGACAAATGTCCAGGCGGCACCGTGCCACAGTCCGCCAAGAAACATGACGATGACGAGATTTAGCGCGGCGCGAAATGGCCGGACCTGATTGCCACCTAGCGGAATGTAAAGGTAATCCCGCAAAAAAGTGGAAAGCGAAATATGCCAGCGCCGCCAGAAGTCTGAAAAACCGATCGCCGCGTACGGAAAACGAAAATTATCCTTGAGATGAAACCCAAGAATTAAGGCGGCGCCGATGGCGCAGATCGAGTAGCCGGCAAAGTCGAAAAAGATTTGTCCGGCGAAGGCGAGCACGCCGGCCCAAGAATCAAGAGCAACTAGCGGCCCCGCATAGCCGAAAACGCGATCGGCCGGACCAGAAAGCAAGGTGTCAGCAAGCACGGTCTTCTCGAACAGTCCGAGCGTCATCAGCGCAAGGCCCCAAAGAAATTGGTTATTCTTGAGACGCGGCGGATGAACCAGCTGTGGGAGAAAATCGCCGGCGCGCACGATTGGTCCCGCGACCAACTGCGGAAAAAACGAAACGGCCAGAACGAAATCGCGCAGCGATCGCGTCGGCTGCAACACGCCTCGATAAATGTCGAGCGTGTAAGAGAGGGAGTGGAACGTGTAAAAGGAAATGCCGACCGGCAGCAGAATGTCGAGGTGCGGCGGTTGGTAGATGATTCCGACGCGAGCGAGCAACCATTGGAAATTCAGCAGCAGGAAATTTCCGTATTTGAAAAATCCAAGCATGCTCAGATTCATGCAGACGCTGGCGACCAGCCAGCGACGTTTTGCATTTCGATCCCTGGCTTTTGCGATTCGGCGGCCGAGCCAGAAATCCATTGCCGTGGTTGAAAAAAGAAGCGCCGCAAACGGTGGGTTCCACGCGCCGTAAAAAATGTAACTGGCAACGACGAGCAGGTTTTTTCGCGCTTCCCACCCACGCATGCTCCAATAGAGGGTGACGACGACGACAAAGAAAACGACGAACGTCAGTGAGTTGAACAGCATGCCTAAAGCGAGAAATTATGCGGCTTCATTTCAGCCCCCGATTTTACGTGGGCCTTCCTAAGCCGGATGTTGTAGTTGCTCTCTTGCTCGCATGCAAGATCGACATCGCTCCATGAAATCTTTTTTTCTTTTCGCGCCCGGTGCGGGAGCGCCGTCGTCGCATCCGTGGATGGAGCGATGGAAGAAACGACTCACGATGATCGGCGATGTCGAGACCTTTGATTACGATTATATGCGAGAAGGACGAAAACGGCCGGATCGCCTCCCGCAACTCATCGCCACGCATCGACAAGCGCTCGCGACGGTGCGCGAGCGAGTTGCCGAGCCGATTTTCCTGATCGGCAAAAGCATGGGCGGCCGAATCGGCTGCCATCTTGCACTCGAGGAAAACGTGAATGGGCTGATTTGCCTCGGCTATCCGCTCTGCGCCATGGGAGATCGAACGAAATTGCGCGACGAAGTCTTGCTGGCTTTGCGGACACCAATCTTGTTTGTCCAAGGAACGCGCGATCCGCTCGGCCCCCTGGATTTATTGGAAAGCGTTCGCTCGAAAATGACGGCCCCGAATTTTCTGCACGTCGTTGAAGGCGGCGATCATTCGTTGCTCGTCAGAAAAAAGGATCTTGGCGGCGAGACGCAGGAAGAGGTCGATCAAAAAATCGCCGATGCGATCGATGATTTTGTCGAGCGAGAACTAACTTAGCGGCAGCCAATTGCCGGGCTGGTGCGGAGGTTTGCTGCCGTTCAGGCTGAGATAGGTGTATTCCTGGAGAAGCCGTTCATAATCGGAGAGAAGCCGCATGGCGTCGCTCGGTTTCAGAAAATCGGTTTTGATGGCGGCATCGACTTGTGTTTTCAGCAGCCGCATCAGCTCGACCTTGTCCCATTGCGTCATCGACAACACTTCGCCAATCGTGCTGCCCTCGATCACTTCCTCGATATACCATCCGCTTTCTTCATCCGGATCGAGAAACACGTGCACCTCAGTCACTCGGCCAAACAAATTGTGCAGATCGCCCATAATATCCTGATACGCGCCGACCATGAACACGCCGAGATAATAGATTTCACCGGGCGTAATTCGATGCAGTGGCAACGTTTCCCGGACGTCCTGAAGATCGGTGAACTTCGAGACTTTGCCGTCGGAATCACAGGTGATGTCCACGATCGTCGCATGGCGATCTGGCGGAGTGGTTAATCGATGAATCGGCATGATCGGAAAAAGTTGGCCCAGCGCCCAGTGATCGAGCAGCGATTGGAACACCGAAAAATTGCAGATGTATTGATCGGCGAGCGAGGTCTCAAGTTGCTTTACTTCCTCCGGCACGTAACGCAGGCCGCGATGCATGTTGACGATTTGATGCGCGAGCTGCCAATAGACGGTGTCAATCTTGGCTTTGGATTCCAGATCGAGGAGACCTAGATCGAACGTTTGCTGGGATTCCTCCTTGATCTGCTGGATGTCGTGCAAGCTCTCAAGACGATTGCCGCGCTTGAGCCGTTGTTTCACGTCGAGAATGTCGTGCACCAGCTTGTGATCTTTTTCCGTGGCCTCGACCTTGAGCTTGGGCACAGTTTTCTCAATCGAGCTGAACGCTTCCACCACCAACACGGAATGATGGGCCACGATCGCACGTCCCCCTTCACTGACGATGGCCGGATGCGCGACGCTTTCGGAATCGCACACCTCCATGATGTTCCAAATGACGTCGTTGGCATACTCCTGGAGCGAGTAGTTGGCCGAGCTGTCGAAGTCGCTCCGTGAACCATCGTAATCAACGCCGAGACCGCCGCCGACGTCGAGATAACCGAGCTCATGTCCGAGTTTGGCCAGCTTCGCGTAGTAACGAGCCCCTTCGCGAACGGCGCGTTTGATCGTCGAAATATCCGGCACCTGTGAGCCAACGTGGAAATGGACCAGCTTTAAACAATGCGCGAACCCGGCGTCCTTTAGCATCTGGCTGGCGGCAATGAGACTCGTCGTGTCGAGACCAAACTTTGCGTTCTCGCCGCCGCTGGGCGACCATTTGCCAGAACCTTTGCTGTGCAAACGCACGCGAATACCGATGTGCGGCTCGACGCCGACTTCCTTCGCCGCACGGATCGTTTGCTCGAGCTCCTCGAGTTTTTCCACCACGATGATGACCGACTTGCCCAGCTTTCGGCCTAACAAAGCGATCCGGATAAATGCGCGGTCCTTGTACCCGTTGCAAATGATCAGGCTCTCAGGATCTTTGTGCATCGCCAGCGCCGCCACCAGCTCCGGCTTGCTCCCAGCTTCCAGCCCGAAATGAAATTGCTGGCCAGCATCGACAATTTCTTCGATCACTTCGCGCAATTGATTGACCTTGATCGGAAAAACACCGCGATAGTGGTTGCGATAGCCGAATTCGGCGATCGCCGTTTGAAATGCGCGATTGACCGATTCCACGCGGTGCCGGAGCAAGTCCGGGAACCGCACGACCAGCGGGAAACCAAGGCCGCGCGCCCGCGCTTCATTCACCACTTCGAGAAGGTCAATCGAGCCGCCATTTTCCTGAAGTGGTTTGGCGACGACATTGCCATTCGGGTTGACCGTGAAATAACCGCCTCCCCATGCATCCACGTTGTAGGTGGCGATGGCGGACTCGAGGTCCCAGTCGTTTTTCATTCTCGGTCTTGGTGGCCCCCGAAAGTTTTCGGAGCAAAGCGGATAATGGGATCAGCACGCAAAACATGCAAGCACGCGCGCACAGATTTTGGCGAAAACTCTCGGATTTTCAGCGGCGGGCGAATTCTGACCCTCTCCCTTTGGCCAAGGTAAGGGTCGCGATCAACACCACCCTGCCGTCTCCCTTGCCAAGGGAGAGGCGACGCACAGCGCGAACACGGTGTGCGTTCGCGCGAAAGAATACGCTTTTCTTGTTTTTCCGCGCCCGGCAGATAACGTTCCGTGTGAATAAGACGGTGATCGAGGTGCAGGTACGGGCGGTTTTGCCGACCAGTGGGGGATGCGCAGTTTTTTTGGGAAACAACGACAAGGTGTTCATCATTTATGTCGATCAAACGGTCGGGAGTGCGATCACGATGTTCATGCGCGAGATTTCCAAGGAGCGACCGCTCACGCACGATTTGGTGGCCCATCTCATGACTGCGCTCGGGGCCAAAGTCGAGCGAGTGATCATCAACGATCTGAAAAACGCGACCTACTATGCCCGCATGATCATTCGCGCGGAAAACGAATTGCATCAGAAGAAGATTGTCGAACTTGATGGGCGTCCGAGCGATTGCATCGCCATGGCTATTCAGCAGAAAGCGCCGATCTACGTGAGCCAAGAGGTGTGGGACGAAGTCGATGACATGAGCGATGTCCTGCGCAAAATGGAAGAGGAAGGGCTCAAACCGGATCCGGAAACCGAGGAGTGAGGACCGTAATTGGTGAATCGTGAATCGTTAAAATCGGAAACCCGTTCTCGATTCACGATTTGACGGCCAAGCCTACCCCAGCAAATCTCCGTAGCGTTCGTTTGCCACAGCCAGGCAGCGCGACAAGATTTCCTCCGGCAGTTGCAGGCGCAGCACCTCTTCGATTAACCGGCGGCAAGTCGGCACATCCAAACTTTGCACAGCGCGCTTGACCCGCGGAACAAGCACTGCCGCGACGCTCAGCTCATCCATGCCGAGACCGACCAACAGCGGGATCAAGGCAACGTCGCCGGCCATTTCACCGCAGACGCCAACCCAGATATTGTTCGCGTGCGCGGCGTCGGCGATCATTTTGAGCAAGCGTAGCACGGCGGGATGCGTCGGCTCGTAGAGATGCGCGATGCGCTCGTTCAAACGATCAACCGCGAGCGCGTATTGAATAAGATCGTTCGTGCCGATGCTAAAGAAATTGACTTCGCGCGCGAGCACATCCGCCGAAATGGCCGCGCTCGGGATCTCGATCATTGCACCGGCTTCCATTTTGTCGCCGATGTCGATGCCGCCTGCGCGCAATTCTTCCTTGCATTCATTTAAAATCGACATGGCGCGCCGAAGTTCTCCGACCCCGGAGATCATCGGGAACATGATTTTTACGTTGCCGACCGCGCTGGCGCGGAGAATCGCGCGCAATTGCGTTTTGAAAATCTCGACGTTCTCCAGGCAAAACCGAATGGCGCGCCAGCCGAGAAACGGGTTAAGCTCGTCGCTGGCATCGACCGTTCCCGGCGCGAGCTTGTCGCCGCCGAGATCGAATGTGCGAATGATCAACTGTTCGGGCCGGACACGCTCCGCGATTTCTCGATATTTCTCGTGTTGCTCGTCCTCGCTCGGCAGCGTGTTCCGGTTCAAATAAAGAAACTCGGTGCGATAAAGTCCTATCCCTTCGGCGCCGTTGGCCGCGACTGCTTCGACGTCGCCGGGCAATTCGATGTTGGCCGAGAGGACAATGTGTCGGCCATCGCGCGTGATCGATTTCGTTTCGCGCAGCTCGCGCAACTGCGCCGTAACCTTGACCCGGCGCGATTCAATTTCGCCATAGTGGGCCAGCGTTTCCGGTTTAGGATCGACAATGAGCAAGCCGTTGGTGCCATCGACCAGCACGTGCCGGCCGGTTTGCAATCTGTCCGTGACATCGTGCAAGCCGACGACCGCTGGAATGCCGAGGGAACGCGCGATAATGGCCGTGTGCGACGTGCGACTGCCCAGATCAGTCGCGATCCCCAGCACATGCTGCCTATTCATCGCCGCCGTGTCGGATGGCGTGAGATTATGCGCCACTAAAATGTGCGGCTCGGTCAGCGACAAAAACGTCTTGGGCGCTTTGCCCTGCAAATTGCGGATCACGCGTTTGGTCACATCCTGAACGTCGAGCGCTCGCTCGCGCAGATAGGGATCGTCAATCTTGCTGAGCGTTTCGGCGTAATTGTTAGCCACCTCCTGGAAAATCCATTCCACATTGCAAAGATCGCTCTCCAACTTGCGCAGCACTTCGTCGATCAAGGTGCGATCTTCCACGACCAGCAGATGGGCGTCGAAAATTGCGGCGTCTTTCGCGCCGATCGATTCTGCGATCCGATGCTGCATCTCCAGGATTTGCGCGCGGGTCTGGATGAGGGCGGTCTCAAAGCGCGCGATCTCATCGGCGATTTGCGCGGTGGTGATCCTGTATCGCGCCACATCATCGAGATCATCCTTTACGACATGGATCTGCCCCCGAGCGATCCCCGGCGAAACGCCCGCGCCGTAAAAATGAATTTCCTCCTTCGGACCGGTAACGCTCATCCGCTGCGAGAGTACAGCAGATGTCAACTCGGGGGAAGTCTCGGTAGTGGTACCGTTTGGTCCGAATTCTACGTTCGGTCCTGGGCGCTTTGCTCGCGAATGCTTTCGGAGTTCAGCGTTGGGCGTTTCTCTGCTCTAACTTCGCCCGGGAAAAATCAGTCCTCGTTGAACTTCGCGTTGATGAGCGCTTCCAGTTCCTCGAGCGCTTCACCGGCATCGGGCCCTTCGCACCGGAGCTGGAGCTTCGATCCCTGCCCCGCGGCAAGCATCATTAAGCCCATGATGCTTTTGCCATTGACTTCCTCTCCCTCCTTCGAAACCCAAATTTCCGATCGATACCGGCTCGCGATCCGCACAAACATCGCCGCCGGTCGCGCGTGCAAGCCGAGCCGATTCACGATCGGTATCTCCTTCTCGATCTTTTGAGCGCTTCCGGCGTCTTTCGTCCTCCTCAACAATCCCATTGAGCTCTTCCTTCTTCTTTTCTTCCGCTTCCTTCTTTAGTCTTACTTTTCTTTCTATTTCGGCCCCGGCTGCATCAAGTTTAGCAGTTTGGTGTTAAATTCGAGGGCGCTGTTTTGGCCTAACGCTTTCAGTTTTTGATCCATCGCCGCCACTTCTATCAGGCGCGCGATATCGCGTCCGGGTTTTACCGGAATCGTTATGTGCGGCACTTGCAATCCCAGGATTTCGTAAAACTCGCGATCGAGCCCAATCCGATCCACTGAATCCACCTCGTGCCAGTCCTGCAGCGTCACCACGAGATCGAGCCGTTTCTCCATCCGAATACTGCCGATCCCAAAAATATTGGCCACGTTGATAATGCCGATGCCGCGCACTTCCATGTGGTTGCGCGTGAGATCGGGCGCGGTCGCCATCAGCTCACGCCCTTCCAACATGGTGATGCGCGTGACATCGTCGGCCACCAGGCTGTACCCGCGCTCGATTAACCCGAGCACGCATTCACTCTTGCCGATTCCGCTTGCGCCCCGGATCAGCACCCCGATACCAAGAACGTCGACCATGCTGCCGAACTCGGTCACTGTCGGTGAAAAATCCAGCTCCAGCGCGATCGTAGCTGCGTTAATGAACTTCATCGTGATCATCGGCGTGCGAAAAACTGCGATCTCCATTTCTTCCGCCACCGGCAGCAGTTCCGGGAACAAATGAAACCCACGCGACACCACCAGGCACGGAATCTTGCACGCGCACAACTCGCGAAACCGCTCCACGCGGACTTTCTCCGACAGACTCTTCAGATACGAATACTCCGCCGCGCCGAGAACCTGCACCCGCTTCTCGGCGAAATAAGTGTAGAACCCGGAGAGCGCGAGACCGGGCCGATTGATGGTCGGCTCGCGAATTTTGCGATAAAACCCAACCCGCGGCCCCTCCAATTTCATCAGCAATTTATCGGCATGTTTGGTGTAAAAACTTTCCACCGTGACGACCGGCACGCTCTTCCGCTGATCGCTTGTCGATGTAATGGTCTGCGTCGCCGGATGGACTGGCATGTCGCCTAAGTTTTAGCGCGGAACCGACCCAAATGCCAATCGGTTATCGTCGCTTAGGGGACTGCTTCTTCGCGCGAGCCAGAATCTCTGGTCGGTCTGGGATTGCAACTTGAAGCTTCGTCAGTTTAACGACCCCAGGTCCTTGCTGTTGCTCCCCACCCGCTCATATCCTTCTCTGCCCGGCGGCTTTTTGCGTCGCGAGGATCCGTAATGCTTGCGAGGATGACCTTCGATAGTGGCTATGAACGTGCGTGCCATCTTTTCGAAAATAGTCTGTCCATGTAAACGTCTTTTGGAACTCCATCCTTGCCTGGTTCTCCGTGCTACCTTTCGTTTTTCGGCGACGGATGGCCTTCCAATGTGCGGGACAGCAGACGCGTGTGACCTGCCAGAGTCGGGCCAGGTTGGGGGGATTCCTGGAGTGGTGAACACTATCGGCGCGCCCATTGAATCGATCTTCGCTTCGTCGATCTGCACCGGGATTGCTTTTCTAATCTCCGGTTCGACCGGAATTGCTGGCCGGATTTCAGGCGAACCAGCGACGGGAATGCCAGTTGCATGATTGGGCGCGCGTGCGCTGTAAACGACAGCCAAACCAACAACGGCTGCGACTCCGATAGGTGTGATTATCGCTTTCATCGCTCGGTTGGGAGACATTCTTAAGTGTGCTGGATCTTTTTCGCGAGGCGGCGGCGGCCCGGGCTTGGTGAGAACGTGTTTCTCCACCAGCTTGACCAGTCGCACTCTCTGGTCGCCCTTCCACACCGGGGGCTGCGCCTCGAACGGTACCTGTCCGGTCCCACATCGCCATTGCCTCTGCCGCCTCGATTGGCTGGCGTGGTTTCGCTCTCAATGCTTCCTGATTGCCCATCTCTGCTCGAATGTTCACTACTGCCGACGAATCCGGCAAGCCGTAAAATCGCAAATCTTCACCGCATCCAGCAAGGGCGCATTTCAGCGCACGACGATGAGTGCGACCCTAACGGGATTCGAACCCTAATTCGTTAGTGCGCAATGTTGCGTAATTCATGCATAAATCTGCGCAATAGTGCTTGTTAGAGGGAAAACCGCAAAATTCCCGGTTGGCAAGAATCGCGCACATGAACGCAGTCTGACTGTCCGAAATTGTCCGAAATTCCTCACCGGCGCGTACGTGCATGAACGGAGTCACATGAGCTGCCGGGACTTTTGGTTTGCCTTTAGGTCTTCGGATGCGTTCGCAGGACACGCTCGACTGCTGAAACACTCGCGCCAAATACCACACCGCCGTTACTTCGCTCCTCCTTATTTGGCAATCAGTAATCGAATCTTGCCCCGCGCAGCAAGCAATCATTTTGCCTCGGAACAATTTCTGGTCAGGAAAGAGCAATCAATGCAAAGCCGAACGCCGCATCCTCGCTTTGTTAAAGTATGGAAAAAAATGGAAACCGAAACTCAAACCAACAGAAAGATTAAGAAAATGAAAACATTATCCTGTCAAACACGAGATAGTTCTCTAGGCAGTCGGCGTCTCACAATCGTCGGCTTGTTTTTTGTCGGCCTGATGGCCTCGCTGGTCATCGGGATATCAACAGCAGCGGGTGCACAACCCCCAACCTATGTAATCCAGGATCTGGGAGTTGTTCCCGGAATGACGGATGTCGTCCCCACTCATATTAATAGTAATGGCGATGTGGTCGGCATCGCCAGCGCAGGCGGAGAGAAATGCGCAGCCGGATACAAAGCATACCAAAAAGGGATGCGAGATATTGGTGGCCTTGGCAGCCGTGCCTTTGCTCTGAACGACGTCGGAATCGCGGTGGGTGATTCTACCTTCGAAGGACCAGGGGCCGGAGCGATTGCTGCGAGCCACGCCACTTTTTTCAAGGGTGGCGTTGCGTTCGATCTGGGAACTCTGGAAGGAGCACTCTACAGCCGTGCTAACGACATCAATGCGTCGGAGCAAATAGTCGGATTCTCCAGCACAACTCTCGACGGCCCATACAGCCGCGCGTTTGTGTGGACCGGCCAGGGCATGTATGACCTCGGCACGCTCGGCGGAGCCTTTGCTCAAGCCAACGCGATTAATGACAATGGCTTTGTGACCGGTTGGTCCCAAACCGCCACCGCCAGCCTAATGGCGCAGACTCACGCGTTTGTGTATCAGCTCAAGGGACCTGGCTCGCCCATTCCGCCGATGCGGGATCTGGGAACGCTTGGAGGCCCCAACAGCTATGGTATGTGCATTAACACGAGCAACCACGTCGTCGGCTATTCCGACATCGATAGGAACGACAATCGTTTCCACGCTTTCCTCCATAAGGGAGAAAAGATGATGGATCTCGGATCGCTCGCGGGCAACACGACGAAGGGCGACTACAGCACGGCTCTGGGAATCAACAGCGCTGACCAAGTCGTCGGATACACGTTCATACCCGTTAACACCCCCGCCGAACATCCTGTTCTAGTCAAGCAGGTAGCGTTCATTTGGACTAACATAAACAAAATGATCGATCTCAATACCCTAACTGGCCGACCCGGCTCGCGGTACTATTTGTTCTCCGCGGTTGCCATCAACGACAACGGACAGATCGCAGCCAGCGCCTATGTTGGAGCTGACAATTCTGTTCATACCGTCTTGCTGACGCCGATCAAGACTCAATACCCGCCGCCTGCTCCATAAAATGCAACACGCCGTTTAAGCAGCGTCTCTCAGTTGCGAGAGGCGCTGCTGTTGTTTTAAAACCGAAATCACGACGCGCGCTTCTAGGATCGATTCTGCCTGGTACTGATTCTGTTGGTTATGCTGCTCAGTCGCGGAGCGCAGTCAGCTCCCGCGCTGCTTCCTGAGCTTGCTCCGCTGTGATGTGGAGATGTTGATGCAAATACTGGTGCCAATCCGGCAGCTTTGCACCTCGATCAACCAAGAGGATTTTGTCGATAGCGACTCCCGCACTGGGAACGATTAGCATCCGAGTGGACGGTACGGTGATTGATCCCCGCCCCCCGGTGGGGGACAGTGCCTTTCACACGACCTGGAAATAAGGCGCTTCACGCGGGCGCAGCCGTGGTGCGGCCTGTGCTTCGCTGCGTTGCCCGCGCGGCCTTGTCTGGCTGCTCCATGCCTTGTCGCTTGCCACGAGCCGCCGTGATCGGCACAACATTGGGCGCTATCTATGAACAAGCATGGCGACCCTAACGGGATTCGAACCCGTGTTACCGCCGTGAAAGGGCGATGTCCTGGGCCTCTAGACGATAGGGTCGTTCACAGAGTCGCCAATATTCCATTCGTTCCGCCCAAGGCAAATGACGTCGCGTGTTTGGACTGCGGCGACAAGTCGCGACTTTCAAACGGCGGACTTGTCCGCGCAACCGAAGTCGACAATCAGTCGCGCCGTGCGCACGGTCGCACCGCGATGCCCATCGAGAGTGGCTCTGGCCCTGGCCACCAGTTTCTCGCGCAGGGCTGCGCCCCGGAGAAGATCGACAATCGCGTTCTTCAATCCGGTTTCCGAATCGATTTGAATCGCGCCGCGATGGGCGATGATTGAACGCGCGAGCGCGGCAAAATTCTCCATGTGCGGACCGAAGATAATCGGTCTTCCCGCAATGATCGGCTCGACCGGGTTTTGTCCGCCCCGGGACTGCTTGGTCAAACTTTTTCCGATGAAAACAACGGTGGCGGCCCCGTACCAATTGCGCAGTTCTCCAGTTGAATCGAGAAGTAAACAGTCGATTGGCCCTTCGACAGCGGACGCTTGAGATCGAAGGGCAACGCGCAAACCGAGCAGCTCCAAGGCCCACCGAATCTCGTTTCCGCGCTCGGCATGACGGGGGGCGATGATCAAAAACAGATCGGGAAACTGGACCCGAAGATCGACAAGGATTCGCCCGAGAATTTCTTCCTCTCCACGATGCGTGCTGCCGCCAAAAAGGACGGGTCGCGCCGAGTCGATCTTCAAATCACGCAAGACTTTGTCGGCCACGCTTGGATCCAGCACAATCTCTTCCGGATCGTACTTGATGCTGCCAACGACCTGAATCCGATCATGGCGAACGCCAATCGCGCTCCAGCGGTTGGCGTCTTCCGGTTCCTGCACGCAAACGAGATCGAGCAGTGCAAAAAACGGTGCGATGAAAAAGCGAAATCGGCGAAATCGTTTTTCGGAGCGGGGCGATAATCGCGCGTTGACGAGGGCGATCGGGATTCGACGCGAGTGCGCGAAGGCAACGAGATTCGGCCAGACCTCGGCTTCGACCAAAACAATTCGCGCCGGGTTAATGACGGCGAACGCGTGCCGCATGATCGGCCAGAAATCGAGCGGCGAATACATCACTGCGATCCAGGCCGGTGCATTCATTCGGGCGAAGGCAAATCCGGTCGTGGTCGTGGTCGTTAGCGCAATCGGCCAATCCGGTTCGAGCCCGCGCAACGCTTGCGCGAGTTTCAACGCAATCGCGACTTCGCCCACGCTGACCGCGTGCAACCAAGTTGATCTTCGCTCGGACAGGCGCGCGCGAACACCGACGCCGTAAAATCCAAGGCGTTGTCCGAATTTCTCCCGATAACCGCCCCGCCGGAACATCTTCACCAGATAACCGGGCAGAAAAAAAAACAGGCCGATGGGCCATAGCAGATTGTAAATGAAGCGGGTCATTCAGTGGCGGATTGTTTTACGACCAGCAGTCGTTTCCGGAGGCGACCTTAGCCAAATCCAGCGTCGTTGGCGAAAAGATTGATTCCGCGACGAAGATTTGGTCAAAAGAGGCAACCGCTTCGCAGGGGTCCGATCGCGATCTGCATCGTGAGCGTCAGGCAGGACAGCGGACGTTTTGTTGAACTCGGAACCATTGTCCGACTGGTTCGCACAGGCCGCGGGTTAGAGTTTAACGGGCATTTTGCGTCCAAGGTCGCTTCTTTTGTTTTGCAAAAACTACGGCTGATGTAATACAATCGCGGCAACTTCCGGTCCGGAAGGGAATGGCCGAGACGGCAACGTTCGGACCATACCAAAAACCAACCTATGAATATGCAGTCCTGTAAATCTACTGCGCTGCGGCGCTTTTTTTCGGTTATCCTCGTTTGTTTGGCCGCGCTGGCTGCGATCTTTGCCATCGCGAGGTCGCGAGCCGTCAACCCGTCCCGTCCTGACCAAGCTGCGGCGATGAGCAAGGTCGCGCCTTGGGTTCTCGATCATACTGCCGGCGGCAGGCAAGCGGAGTTTCTGGTCATCCTGGCCGATCAAGCCGATTTCAGCGCCGCCTATTCGTTACCGACGAAATTGGAAAAGGGCCGTTATGTTCGTGACGTGCTCTGGAACAAGGCGCAGGCCACGCAGCGCCCAATCATCGACCTGCTCAAGCAGCGCGGAGTCGAGTACCGCTCATTTTATATTGTCAATATGCTTTGGGTGAAAGGCGATTTTGGTCTCGCGCTGGATCTGGCCTCACGGCCCGACGTAGCTCGAGTCGAAGGCAATCCCTTGATTCACAACGTGGAGAACCCGCTTCCGGTAACAAAGATCACAACACAGCCCGATGTCCCGAACACAGTGGAACCCGGTGTCAACTACGTGAACGCACCCGCGGTTTGGGCGCTGGGAGATACGGGTCAAGGCGTAGTGATCGCCGGCGCTGACACCGGCCAGCGTTGGACTCACAATGCGCTCAAGCCTCATTACCGCGGTTGGGACGGAGTAAACGCGAACCATGATTACAATTGGCATGACAGCATTCACCCGCCTGCGACTGGCGGCTCATGCGGCACCGATAGCCCGCAACCGTGCGACGACAACGGCCACGGCACTCACACCATCGGCACTGCCGTTGGTGATGACGGCGGCGTCAATCAAATCGGTGTCGCGCCCGGGGCAAAATGGATCGGTTGTCGAAATATGGACCAGGGGAATGGCACTCCGGCGCGTTACACGGAATGCATGGAGTTTTTCCTGGCGCCGTATCCGGTCGGAGGCACGCCGCAACAGGGTAATCCTGCTCTCGCGCCGGATATCACGACCAACTCCTGGGTTTGCCCGTCTTCGGAAGGTTGTTCGGCCGGAACCTTGCAGCAGGCCGTTGAAGGCCAACTCGCTGCCGGAATTAACATGGTGGTCGGCGCCGGAAATGACGGCTCTGGCTGCTCCACTGTTTTTTATCCACCGGCCATCTATGAAGCTAGTTATACCGTAGGCGCGCTCACCACCGGCACAGATAGCCTGGCTTCCTTCAGCAGCCGCGGTCCGGTCACGATCGATATGAGCAATCGAATCAAGCCCAACATCACCACGCCCGGCACAAACACGCGCTCGTCCTATGTGACCAGCGACAGCGCGTATGCCAGCCTCAGCGGTACGTCCATGGCGACGCCGCACGCCGCGGGCGTGACCGCGCTGCTCCTCTCGGCGCGGTCGTACCTGCGCCAGAATCCGATTGCGCAACGCACCATCCTCAACAACTCCGCGGTCCACATCAATTCGAGCCTGTGCAGCAGCAATGGAACCTGGCCTAACAACCTCTTTGGTAATGGCCGTATCAACGCGCTGGCCGCTTACAATTATGTTGCCATCCTCAGTGGCGTCTCGCGCAAGACCCACGGCGGCGCCGGCACGTTCGATGTCCCGCTCACTCTCAGCGGTGAGCCGGCGGTGGAATGCCGGGACACTGGCGGCAACCAAACCCTCGTCTTTACGTTTAACAACAATCTTCAGGGCGGAAGTGCGACCGTTACGGGTGGCGTCGGCACTGTTTCAGGCGCTCCGGTTATTTCCGGCAGCACGATGACGGTGAACCTAACTGGTGTGGCGGACGCCCAACGACTTACGTTGACGCTTCAAAACGTGACCGACACGAACTCGCAGGTGCTGCCCGACACAGCCATTCGCATCAACTTCCTTGCCGGTGACGTCAATGCGAACAAAGCGGTCAATGCAGCGGACGTGGCCCTGGCCAAAGCGCAACTTGGTCAACCCGTCGGGGCCGGCAACTTCCGCGCCGATTATAACGCCAACGGCACCCTTAACGCAGCCGATATCGCCGCTATCAAAAGCAACGTCGGTCACGGTGTGCCGTAATTGGAATTGCAGAGCTAAAGTTGGTCTTCCATCTTGGGCGGCGAGATCGATAGCCACCGCTGCGGTCAGTCCTACTCGGATTCAGGCAAACGCAGAAATAACACCTCGGTCGCTCCGTAGGCTTTTTGGCGGATGACGCGCCACAGTCTCATTTCCGGTAGCATTTCGCCGGGGCGTTTTTCCAAAATGAAAATGCCGCCGGGGTCGAGTAGTTGCGCAAGCGGTTCCCTGGCGAGGAGATTATCGGTGTAGCGCTCGCCCGATTTAGTTTTTTCATAAGGCGGATCGGCGAAAATAATTTGGAATTTTTCTCTAGCATCAGCCCGGGGTAGGAATACGAAGACATCTTCCTGGCGAACGCTGCCTTTGAGATTGGTTTTCACGAGATTTTTTTCGATCGCGGCAATCGCTTGTCGATCTTGCTCCACAAAAACGGCCGAGGCAGCGCCGCGGCTGAGCGCTTCGATCCCGAGCGCCCCGCTCCCGGCGAAAAGATCTAGAACTCGCGCGCCGACGACGGCTTCGCCCAGACTGGAAAAGATCGCCGCCTTTACCCGATCCATCGTGGGGCGAACCCCGCTCTTGGGAACAAGAAGTTGAATTCCGCCGGCTGTCCCGGCGATGACTCTCATGGGGCCGACGTTCGCGCGTTCACGATTAATCAGTCAAATTGATTTAGCCCAATTCCCCACCCGTGAACCACGGCAAATCCGCTGAGACAGCGGACGCTACAGCGTCAGCCGGTAGTGCCGCGCTGTAGAGTGCGCTGTCCCCAGCGCATCATGGCGGCGAAGGACTCGGGGTGGGAGATGCGGGCGCGCTCGATTCAGCGGGTGCGGCGGGCGATTCTTCGGGAGCTTCTGTTTCGGTCGATTTCTTTTTTTTCTTCCCGCCGCCGAGCCAGCCGTTGAAAAGATCCTTCAGACCGTGCCCAACGAGTCGATCCATCAGATTCGTCTTTGGTCGATCGACGGTGCCACTGACTTGAAATGCGAGCGCGTAGTATCCTGGCTCGCCGGTGGCAACAAAATTGTCGCGGATCATTTTGAAGAGTTGACCACGCAATTTGGAGTTAATCGCGAGCTGCGAGTCGAGATTCAGTTTGCCGCCGAACGTGATCGTGCCGTTAGCGGACAAGCGAATGTTCGGCGAACGCAGGACGAGCTCATCGATGGTGATCAGGCCGGGGGTGAGATGGTACTTCGCTTCCGCTTGTTGCAGTTGAAGCTGAGTAAGCTCTTCGATTTGCAGTAACTGACCTAGCGCGACCAGCAAACTGTATTGTTGCACCTGTCCATCGCGCAGCAGGATCTGGCCTTTGCCGATCAACGCTTCGGGCTCCGCCGTTTTACCGGAGGCTTCGAAGCTTCCTTCCAACTTGCCCTTAATCATTCCGGCTGGCCCGCCCGCATCGACAAGAATTCGATCCGCCTCCACATCGCGAAAACTCAGGCCGACCGTGAAAGGCGAATCTTCCGCCTCTGGTTGCATCGCGAAGTGACCGGCAATTTCGCCGTCACCAGCTTGCGCACTGATCTTCGAAAGCTCCAGCACGTCTGGCTCGTAAGTAAATGGCGATTCCAGGCGGTTCAGAAAAAATCGATCGCGCAGCGAAAGTTTCGCGATCTTGGCGCTGCCCGAAACGCGCGAAGCGCTGCGCAAAATGGAACGAAAATCCACGCCCGTGAAATCGCCCACCAACCGGCCGGCCCGGTCGAGAAAAGTGAAATTGCCGCGCTTCATGTTGACCCGCTCGATTTGCGGGACCATCGACGGCGGCTTCTCCGGCGTGGACTCGGCCAACGGAGTCTGCTTTTGCGGTTCTGCGCCGGGCGATGGAGAGGGCGAGGCGCGCGAATTTGCCTCACGAGGCGGCGCGCTCTCGCCATGGTGAGCGCGCGCCCTACCAGGCTCTTCTGGTGGCCGCGCCTCTGGCAATCGCCATTTGCCCGAGGCATCCTGCATCCAAACGACCTTCGGATTGATGAGCGATACTTGCTTGATGACGAGTTCTTTTCGGAAAAGCGACAGGAACCGAATGCGCAGTTGAAACGTTTGAGCGGTCAAAAAATCGGCCGAGGTTGACCCGGCGGTCTGCGGCATAGTGATGCCGCTCAGCCTCAAGCCGCCCCACGGAGTCACGCTGATCCCATGAATATACAAGGGCGCGCCGAGACGTTGGCTAAGTTCGTGCTGAATCTTCTCTTGTGTCGCTCGCGATTGCACATACAAGTTCACGCTCGCCAGCACGACCGCAAAAAGCGCGACCAGACTCCCCACTGCAATTAAAATCAGTTGCCGCAGTTTTCCCACGCCGAGAGGTTACGCAGACCGAATGTGAAGAAAAGATCAAAGCCCCTCGTTTCTCGGATGAATGACACGGTCGTCATTCTCAATCCGGCCGCGTGTGGCGAACGGGCAAACCGTTTGCGCACAAGGATCGAAGCGATCGCGGGCGCTTCCGTCATCTGCGCGACCTCGAAGTCCGGTGAAGCCGAAATGCTCGCCCGTCATGCCGTGGCCGAGGGCTACGAGAAAATCGTGGCGGCCGGCGGCGATGGAACCATTCACGAAGTCGTGAACGGCCTGGCCGGAACGAACGTCAGTCTCGGTCTGTTGCCGATGGGAACGGTCAACGTCTTTGCCATGGAGCTCGGCCTCCCTCTGCACGATCTCGCGCTTTGCTGGGACATCATCCAAAATGGCAAGACGCGGCTGGTCGATCTACCCAACGCCAACGGAAAGCATTTCGTCCAGCTCGGCGGAGTGGGCTTGGACGCGCAGGTCGTGAAAGAAACGAACATCGCGTTCAAACGCAGCTTCGGGCCGCTCAGTTATCTCATTTCAGCCGCCCAAATCGCCGCGCGCAAACCGCCAAGATTGTCGATCGAATCCGAAGACACCTCGTGCGTCGAAGGCTCGTTTATCCTCGTCGGCAACGGCCGGCTTTACGGCGGTCCATTTCCATTTTTCAAGCATGCCGTCATCGATGATGGCAAGTTTGATGTCGTCGTGTTCAAACAACTCGGTTATCTCGAGATCGTGAAATATCTCCAGGACGTCGTCTTTAGTTCCGATGTCCGCTCTCCCGAAATAGAATATTTCCAAACGCGCCATCTCCGCATCACGAGCGAGCAGGAAGTCCCGGTCGAGCTCGATGGCGAACTTATTGGCAATTGCCCGGTCGAATTTCGCGTGCAGCAAAAGGCGCTGCGTGTCTTGGCGCCGCGATGAAGCAATTGTGGTGGAGTAACGGAGCAATGGAGTGTTGGAATTTAGCCATTACTCCATTACTCCTTGGCTCCATCACTCCATGAAAACGATCATCGCTCCATCCATTCTCGCGGCCGATTTCTCACAATTGGCAAACGAGCTCCACAAAGTCGAAGCTGCGGGCGCGGACTGGATCCATTGCGACATCATGGATGGCCACTTCGTCGATAACATTTCCTTCGGGCCAGCCATTGTCGGTTCTGTGCGGAAACGAACGAAATTACCGCTCGATGTGCATTTGATGATCGAGTACGCCGATCATTATGTGCCGCGTTTTGTCGAAGCCGGCGCCAACTCGATCACGGTTCACGTCGAGCCGGAGGCGAAACATGGTGTCGCGAAAACATTGCAGCAGATTCGCGATGCCGGTTGTCGCACCGGCCTGACGCTAAATCCGGCGACGCCGTTTGCAGCGGTGGAACCGTTTCTCGACCAGATCGACCTGTTGCTGGTGATGACCGTCCATCCCGGTTTCGGCGGTCAATCTTTCCGGGCCGATCAAATGGAAAAAGTGAAGCGCGCGAAATCGCTCAGCGACAAGATCGACATCGCAGTCGATGGCGGGATCAATGCCGAGACCGCGCGACTGTCGATCCAAAACGGCGCAAACGTCCTCGTCGCCGGCACGTCGATTTTCCACGCGCCAGACTACGGGAAAGCGATTTGCGATTTGCGCGGCGAGTGATCAATTTCTGCCCTCACTGCCGCGCTGTGCGCGCGCGTCTCTCCCGGTGGGAGAGAATAGTCAAGTTGCAAATGTTCCTCTCTCCCGCTGGGAGAGACAGACGCGAAGCGCCAGTGGGGGAAAATCTATACGTTGAACCGAAACGACACGACGTCGCCGTCGCGCATTTCGTATTCTTTGCCTTCGATCCGCAGTTTGCCGGCTTCGCGCGCTTTGGCAAACGACCCGAGCGCGATCAAGTCGTCGTGCTGAATCACTTCCGCAGCAATGAAACCGCGCTCAAAATCGGAATGGATCACGCCCGCTGCGGCCGGCGCTTTGTCGCCGGCGTGGATCGTCCAGGCTCGCGTTTCTTTTTCGCCAGTCGTTAGGAACGTCCTTAAACCGAGGAGATGATAAACCGCGCGGATCAACGCATTCACGCCGCTGTCCGCAATCCCTAGTCCGCGCAAGTATTCCAGCGCTTCTTCCTCGCCCAAATCGACTAGCTCGCTCTCGATCTGCGCACTGATCACGACTGCCTCGGTCCCGAAATGCGTCTGCGCATATTCTCTGACAGCGGCAACATGTCGTGCCGCGTTCTCACCGGTATCAGCCGTCCCGGCTACAGCGGTTACCGCAGCCAAATCCGATTCGGCGACGTTGCAGGCGAACAGCGTCGGCTTTGATGTGAGCAACAAGAAATCGCGGGCGATTGCCTTTTCCTCGGGCGGAAGATCGAGTGTCAGAGCGCGTCGTCCTCGATTGAGATGCGGCAACAGTTTCTCGATGATCGCCTCCTCAATTTTCGCCGCTTTTGACCCGGCGCGCACCTCCTTTTGGATGCGGTCCTTGCGTTTTTGGAGCGACGCCAGATCCGCCAGCACCAGCTCGGTGTTAATCACCTCAATGTCGCGGGCAGGATCGATCGCTCCCGCGACATGGTGAACGTCACCGCTTTCAAAACAACGGACGACCTCCACGATCGCATCGACTTCGCGAATGTGGCTGAGAAATTGATTGCCTAATCCTTCGCCCGTGCTCGCGCCTCTGACCAGCCCGGCAATATCGACAAACTCGATCGCCGTCGGCACAATTTTTTGCGAATGGGACATCGCCGCGAGCTTGGCCAGACGCCGATCGGGCACAGTGACGACACCGACGTTCGGATCGATCGTGCAAAACGGGTAATTCTCCGCCGGCGCCTTGTGCGTCCGCGTCACGGCGTTAAACAGCGTGGATTTCCCAACGTTTGGCAGTCCAACAATTCCAGCGCTAAGCATGCTTCTCTCTGTAGCGGCGGTCTATGACCGTCGCAAATTTTCCGCCCGAGAGATGGCGACGCTCCCAACAGCGCCGGTACAACCAAGGAACCTGGGCCGGCGGGATTGGAATTTGGAACTTGCGCAAGGTTGATGGATAATCACGCTCTGCAAAATCGCGGGCTGTAGTTCAGCTTGGTAGAACGCTTGAATGGGGTTCAAGAGGTCGTGGGTTCAAATCCCGCCAGCCCGATTTCCCCCAGTGGCGCGGATGTATGTTTCATGTCTATGTGCTGCGAAGTATGACCACGGGCCGGCGGTACGTCGGATCGTGTGAAAACGTTGAGGAACGGCTTCGGCGGCACAATGCTGGCCACTCGAAGGCGACACGCCACGGTCTCCCCTGGGTGCTTTTGCATTCGGAGAGCTTTTCAAATCGCGCTGAGGCCACCAGAAGAGAACAGTATTTTAAAACAGGACGCGGTCGCGACGAACTCGACAGGCTGACCGCAATCACGTAGAACGGTCGCCGCGGCGACAGGTCGTGGGTTCAAATCCCGCCAGCCCGATTTCCCCAACCACCGCAGTCATCGAATCCAATGGAGCCGTCGTGATACCTAACGCACATGGCAAATAGAAGTATAACGGCCGCTTTAACTGCCGCTGGACTTGCACTCGTTTGCGCTGCTTCGCCAGTCGCTGGCAAAAACGCGGAAAACATTCGCCAGATTAAGCTAAACACAGCCGCTTTGACATGCGCCAAACAACTCATCAGCGAGGGACACGTGGTGATTGACCGAAAAGGCGCGTGGGCCAACGACCGGCCTTCGACAGAGCTCGAGAATAAGTTTATTCGGCAGCATGGGTTTCGTGAATACGCAAAGTGGCATTTGGGAATCGACGGCCGTTACTCTGAGAACACCAAACGAAGATACAAATTTCCGTATGGCGATTTTAACAACGTTCATCGCTGTGGGGTGCTCGCTGCGCAGATAAGAGCGGGGCAGCAAAAGTATTACGAAATTGGAAAAGCCGCCGCTGAGCTGAGGACGATGATCGACGCGGCGCGGGAAGCGCGTCCAAGCCGTTAAGACGACGAAGCGGGATCCGTCTGGGAAGCGCACGCGCGTCGCGTCTGCGTTTCGGCGACGTCGCCGGAACTGCCCCTCATGTCGACGCCCAAGCCGTCAAAAAGGCGTCGATCAGCTCCGGCAGATCGTCGCTGTAACCGCCCTCGAGGATCGCGGCCGCGGGAATGCCGATGTGGCCTAGCCGTTCGCCAAAGTGCGCGAAATCCTCCCGCTCCAGCGTCATTTGCACCAGTGGATCTCGGGCGTACGCATCGAACCCAGCGGAAACAAGAAGCAAATCGGGCTTGAACTGCAGCAGCTTTTGCAACGCGTGTATCGCAAGATGGAAATGTTCCGCGCGCGGGGTACCGGACGCGACTGGATAATTGTCGATGTTATCGAAGGATTTCTCTCCCGTTCCCGGATAAGCTGGGAATTGATGAATCGAGGCAAACGCGATGCGCCGATTCCCGGCCACGATTGTTTCGGTGCCGTTGCCGTGATGCGCGTCGAAATCCCATATGGCGACGCGATTAGCGCCATTCTCAAGCGCGTCCAATGCAGCGATGGCGATGTTGTTGAAATAGCAAAAGCCCATCGCCTGATCGCGTGTGGCGTGGTGCCCCGGCGGGCGCATCAAGCCAAACGCGGGATTTCCGTGCAAAGCTGCACGTGCCGCATCGATGGCCGCCCCGGCAGATCGCAACGCGTGATTGTAAATGTCTGGATACGCCGGCGTGTCGGCATCGAAATCTTGTGTCGCGGTTTTGATTTGCGCGACATGCTCACGCGAATGCGCACGCAACAGGGCCGATTCGGTCGCCCGCTGCGGCGTGCGCCATTCCCAATTCGGATGTCGATCTTCCAACAGCGGCGCCGTATGTGCGATTCGTTGCGGACGCTCGGGGTGGCCAGGCCGGGAGTATTCAATGCAACGCGAATCGTAAAAGAGAATCATGCGATCTGAGAACGTGCGATTTGCCTGGTATGTTGCAACTGAATCGCGACACGCCGCTCGATAAATCATTCGGAGACCGGTATCCGATTTCCTTGCATAGCCCGATTCGATTTGATAGAATTCCGTCGAGGCCGCGCCTTATCTTTGATTTTGCGCCGAGTCTTGGCGGTCACTAAATAAAGGAGAAGAAAATGAAAAATCAGCTGTTGGCAGTACTTACCCTAAGCCTAATCATGATCCCCAATGTAGTTAGGCTGCATGCGGCTCCGCCGTCTGCAGACGATGTCGGAGATGTTGGCTCGTTTGGCCGCAACGCCGTTTACTTGGGCGCGGAAAGCGGATTCATCACTCTGCAAACTGATGCCTGTGCACCGACGCCTGCGCCGACACCGTCCCACAATCCGGCGAACGGCGACCAATGTTTTCAGATCACAGATACAAACGTGACCACACTCTTTGACGCAGAGAACAGTTGTCGGATCAACCTGCCGGGCGAAGCAGCCAAAACTCTCATTTATCCCGTGCTGAACTTCTTCTATAACTATCACATGAATAACACCAGTGGAGGGCCGGCTCAGGCACGGTTCCAGTTCACGGGCAATATCACGATTGTGAGCAGCGTGCTGAATGATCCCACCTGCATTGATCCTAATACAGGCCTACCCTGTGGAGGTCAGCTCACTTTTGCGTTCACGCCAAACCGCGTGTTTGATGATCGACGCCTTGACAATGGCGAAACGGCGGAGGTTCGGTTGACGCTGACTCGCGCGGGCAATGGCGGTATCAATAAAGCGCAACTGGTCCAGGAAGGTTTATCGCAAATGCTTGTCGATAGGCTCTTCCACAATCCAATGACGCTTCAGTTGAATGTCGTCGGTAGCGCTAAGAATGTCGATTCCGCGAGTATCACGAGCAACATGCGCCTTTTGGGCGATCACTAAAAAACCTGATATTTCCAACATGCATCCGCCGCTTCGGGAAACCGAAGCGGCGATTTTTTGCCGCCATTCGGACTTGGGGAACGAAAATCGAATGTGGATGGGGGCGTCAATCAACGGATTATAAATGCTAAGCGGAGAAAAAATCGTCGTGGTAATGCCGGCCTACAATGCGGCGCGCACATTGCAAAAGACGTACGATGAAGTGATGGCGCAGGGGATTGTCGATCTTGTCATTGTCGTCGATGACGCCAGCCACGATGACACCGTGGCCATCGCGCGCACGCTGGATCGGGCACAGGTGGAAGTCCATCCGCAAAACCGCGGTTACGGTGCGAACCAGAAAACTTGTTATCGGCTGGCGCTCGCAGCCGGTGCGGACATTATCGTCATGATTCATCCCGACTATCAATATACGCCGGCGCTTCTTCCCGCGATGGCATCGCTCATCGCGAGCGGACTTTATCCGTGCGTGCTCGGCTCGCGCATTCTCGGCGGCGGCGCAATACGCGGCGGAATGCCGGTGTGGAAATACATCGCGAATCGTTTCCTCACCGCGATCGAGAATTTCCTACTCGGCGCGAAGCTTTCCGAGTACCACACCGGCTATCGTGCGTTCGCCCGCAGCCTCCTCGAACGCTTGCCGATCGAGAGATTCTCCGACGACTTTGTCTTCGACAATCAGATTCTGGCTCAAGTGATCACTCTCGGCGTTCCGATCGGCGAGGTGACTTGTCCGGCGAAGTATATGCCGGAAGCATCCTCGATCAATTTCCGCCGCAGCGTCCGCTACGGGTTTGGCTGTTTAGCAACAGCGATGCGATACGGTATCCGTCGTTTTCGTGGAACATCCCGAAATTGCAGGAACGTGTAGTTCGCTGGGGAGTACACGCCCGCCGGCGTGTAGTTCGTGGCCGCCTGCCGCGAACCCCTCCCCAGATTCTCGTGTTTGCGTCACAAGATGCATTCGGCCAGCGGCAGAGTGCGAGACGCCAGCGGCGTGTCCTCCCCAGATATCTCTACACCACGCCCTGATCCAGCATAGCGTCGGCGACTTTGACGAAGCCGGCGATGTTTGCGCCGACAACGAGATTGCCGTGATGGCCGTACTGTTCCGCGGTTTCCCAGGAATTTTTGAAGATCGTGGACATGATGTGCCGCAGGCGCGAATCGACTTCGTCGCGCGGCCACGGCAGACGCATGGAGTTTTGGCTCATCTCGAGACCGGAAGTGGCGACACCGCCCGCGTTGGCCGCTTTGCCGGGTCCGAACAAGATTTTCTTGTGCAGGAACAGATCGACACCGGCCGGGACAGTCGGCATGTTGGCCGCCTCGGACACGAGATAGCAACCGTTGTGGAGTAGTTTCTTTGCGTCTTCGAGGTTGATTTCGTTTTGCGTGGCGCATGGGAACGCGCAATCGCACTTGATCCCCCATGGCCTTTGGCCAGCAACGTACTTCGCGCCGCGGAACTTTTTTGCGTACTCGGCGATGCGCCCGCGGCGCACATTCTTCACGCTTTTGACCCAGGCAAGCTTTTCTTCGTCGATGCCATTCTTGTCGTGAATGAAACCGCCTGAATCGGACATCGTGATCGGTTTCGCGCCACATTGGAGCAATTTTTCGACAGTATATTGGGCGGCGTTTCCAGCGCCGGAAACTGTGCAGACTTTACCTTCGATGGTCTCGTTGCGCGTCTTGAGCATTTCCTGGGCGAAATAAACCGCGCCGTAACCGGTCGCTTCCGGGCGGATGAGCGATCCGCCCCAGTTGAGCGCCTTGCCCGTGAGCACGCCGGTAAACTCGTTCGCCAGGCGTTTGTATTGGCCAAACAAATAACCGATCTCGCGGCCACCGACGCCGATATCGCCGGCGGGCACGTCAGTGTTCGGCCCAACATGACGAAACAGCTCGGTCATGAACGATTGACAGAACCGCATCACTTCATTGTCAGATTTGCCTTTTGGGTCGAAATCGGCGCCGCCCTTGCCTCCGCCCATCGGCAGTGTCGTTAGGGAGTTTTTGAAGACCTGTTCGAACGCGAGAAACTTGATGATGCTGGCGCAAACGGTGGGATGGAAACGCAGCCCGCCTTTGTAGGGACCGAGGGCGCTGTTCATCTGGATCCGGTAGCCGCGATTGACTTGGATCTGCCCTTTGTCGTCGATCCACGGCACGCGAAAATGTATCACCCGCTCCGGCTCGACCAGTCGTTCCAGAATTTTCGCGTCGCGATATTTTTTGCTTCGGCGCACCGCCGGCTCGATCGATTCGAGCACTTCGGTCACCGCCTGAAGAAACTCAGGTTCGTTAGGGTTACGTTTTTTGACGATTTCGAGAACTTCGTGAGCGGTGGTCATTGGATTTAGTGATTAAGCCGCGAATCGCGGTGGGGATAGATCATTGCGCGATGCTGGGATCGAACCAGCGACCCCTTGCGTGTGAAGCAAGTGCTCTACCACTGAGCTAATCGCGCGCGTTTTCAGAAGGAAAGAAAATAGAGAGCACCTGCCGTGGCGCAAATGAGTTCGAACCTGCGACGTGTCGCCGCGGCGACCACTCTGCCACTGAGCTAATCGCGCGAGTTTTCAGAAGGCCAGAAAATAGAGGCGCGTCGCGTCGCAAGCAGCGGGCTCGCTTAAGTCGCAACTTCCCGTCGGCGGATCACTATTAACGTAACCAGAGCGGACAACGCACAAACGATGGCACCGAATGCCAGCGCGAACGGTGTGCCAAACCAGTGGGCCACGGCACCTGCTTCGACGCTGCCGAGCGGAATCATGGCCCCAAACACCAGCGCCCAAACACCCATGACACGACCGCGCATTTCATCCGGAACGATGGTCTGGAGAACTGTGTTCGAGGTCGAGAAAAACAAGAGCATTCCGAATCCGGCGATAAACAGGAACACGAGCGCGCCGTAGAAATTCCGCATCAGGGAAAAAGCAAGGAGCGCGACTGAGAACAACCACAGGCCGCCGAGAGCGAGTTTGCGCGGGGTGAGAACATGTCCCCATGTCGCAACGACCAGCGCGCCGGCCAAGGCGCCGGTTCCGCTGGCAGACATGAGGAGGCCGTAGCCGTTGGCGCCGAGGCCGAGCACATCCTTAGCAAACGCCGGCATCAACACCGCATATGACCAACCAAAGACGCCGACGGCGAGAAACAAAAGCAGGATTGTCCGGACACGTTGATGTTGGACGGAATATACGATGCCATTCCAGGCGTGCTCGCCCGCGGATGGAAGGTGCGTCGGGCGATGGAACGGCGGCAGGCGCATCATGAGCAAGCCGGCAATGACCGCGATAAACGTCACACCGTTGAGGAAAAAACACATCGTTACACCAACGGCGCCGATCAACACTCCGGCCACGGAAGGACCAACGACGCGCGCCCCGTTAACGATCGAGCTGTTGAGCGAAATGGCATTGAGCAAATCTTCCCGGCTCGTCATCTCCACGGTGAAGGCCTGACGCGCGGGCATGTCGAATCCCATGGCTACGCCATTGAGTGCCGCGATCACGATGATGAAAATCGGCCGGGCAAATCCGGCCCAGGCGCCGGCGGCGAGGAGAAATGCGCAGATCATTTGCGCGCTTTGAGTCATTACGAGGATCGACCGCTTCGGATAAAGATCGGCCAGCGCGCCGCCCCAGATCGAGAAGAGCATCATCGGCGCGGAACCAACTGCGGCCACCGCGCCTAACAAAAGCTTCGAGCCAGTGATTTCATAGACGAACCAGCTCATCGCCGTCTGTTGCATCCAGGTGCCGATCAGCGAAACGAGCTGTCCCCAGAAAAACAGCCGATAATTGCGATGACGCAGCGCGCGAAAGGTGTGCCGCCAGGTCACGCCGCCCACCGGCATCCGCCGCGGCCGCCCGCTAATGTCCTCCGGGACTTGCGCGGTCTCGATCGGTCTCGTCGGCATCATCAAATCTCGCCGCAAGTTCGCGCGTGGCAAAGAACCGCGGTAACAATCTATCGTGGAAAGCACGGCGGCCATTCTGTTGCGGAAACGAAACTACAGCGACACGAGCCTGATCGTTTCGTGGTGCACCGAATCGCTCGGCTGCATTCAAACCATCGCCAAAGGCGCGCGCCGACTGAAAAGCCCGTTCGCCGGGCGGCTGGATTTATTTTTCGAAACGGAAATCCAGATCGCGCGGAGCCGGAAATCGACCCTCCACACGCTCACTGAAGTGGTCGTGGCAAATCCGTTCGTGGGAATCAGGCGAATTTACTTGCGGACGCAAACCGCGGCTTACTTTGTCGAGTTGATTGAGATTTGCACCGAGCGCGATCATCACGAGCCGGAGCTGTTTTCGCTACTCCGACGAGCATTCAGCTATCTCGATGCCAACAATCCAACGCTGCGCGCGGTGACACATTTTGAGACGGAGCTGGCCCGAATCGCCGGCGTGCATCCGGCAGCCGCCGGACCAAAGAACCTGAAGGCCGATCCAGCGTTTGCGCTCGGTGATTTGTTTGGGCGATTGCCCCTCTCCCGCACCCCACTCTTGAAAACGCTCGCGGCTGAGGCGAAAAAGCGGATGCCCAACAACACGGGCAGGCAACCATAGGGCAATCTGACAGTTCCCGTCTAGCTGCGTTCTTCGCAAGGCTCAAATGAGAATACAGGCGCTCCTCACGATAGCGGCGATCGTGGTCGCAAATTCGACCGCCTCGGCCAACGAGGTCTACGAATTCGATCCGGCCGGATCGAGCATCGGGTTCGCTATTCACCAGTTCTTGGGAACAACGCACGGCAAGTTTTCGAGATTCCAGGGCAAGATCGATGTCGATCGTGAGCGGCCGGAAAATTCCTCGGTCGTCGCAAAGATCGATGTCCGCAGCATCAACACCGGAATTCAGAAGCGGGACGACCATTTGCGCAGCCAGGAGTTCCTTAACGTCGAGAGATTCCCCGAGATCGTTTTTAAAAGCCGGCGCATCAAACGAACCGGACCGCAGAATGGCGATATTCTGGGCGAGTTAACCATGCACGGGATAACGAGACCGGTTACGCTGCATGTGAAATTACTCACACCGATCAACGAAACGAAGCGCACCCGCTGGGCGGTCACGACCGATCCACTCCAACGCCGCGACTTTAATCTGCTGTTCGCTCCGGGTTTGGAAGCGATCTCCGGCATCAGTCAGACGGTCGCGATCAACATCGAAATCGAAGCGAAGCGGAGTGAATAACGAAGCACGAATGTCTAATGACGAAGGCATGACTAAATCCGAGTGACGAACCGGATTCGCGCGCTTGCTTTTTCGTCATTAGATCATTCGGGCTTCCTTCGTCATTCCGTCATTCGTGCTTCGTCATTCTGTCGACATTTCGTCAATTCGTAATTGCTCGACAGACCGGCGCGCGCCTAATGATCGACATAGGCATTGGCGCAAATATCATGGAAGCGATGCAGATTACGCCTCTGGGAGACAGCGCGCTGATCATTCGCGTCCGAGATCGGTTCGAGGATGCGCCGGAAAAAACGCTGAATGAGGTCCTGCGCGTGTTTCATCGGCTCGAATCGGCCGCGATTTCGGGCGTGATCGAGCTTGCGCCCGCTTACACAACGGTCGCAGTTTTTTTTGATCCATGCGAAATTGCTAATGCCGGCGCAAACCCAGACCAAATTCTCGATTGCGTTACGGAACGAATTCGAGCCGCTATCACCCAGGGCGTCAGCCTCAGCCGGCCCATTGCTCCCAAGTCCCGACTCGTCGAGGTCCCAGTTTGTTACGAGCCCGAGTTTGCCTGCGATGTCGATCATGTCGCGCGACACGCTCACATCTCGCGGCGGGAAGTAGTCGATCTCCACAGCGGCGCGGAATACCGCGTCGCCTGCATCGGGTTCACGCCCGGTTTTCCATTTCTGACCGGTCTTCCGAAACAATTAGCCACGCCGCGCCGGGCGATCCCGAGAAAGGAAATTCCCGCTGGTTCAGTTGGCATCGGCGGCGCACAGACGGGAATTTATCCGCTGCGATCACCAGGCGGCTGGAACATTATCGGTCGGACACCGCTCCGCTTGTTCGATCCGGCAAAGAGTCCGCCAACGCTACTGCGCGCGGGCGATCGGGTGCGATTTCGCGCGATCGGGCGGGAAGAGTTTGAATCGTTAAGCCGCTAAAAACGCAGCATGAATGTCACTGCCTTGCGTGCCGGTTTTCTAACCACTGTGCAAGACCTGGGGCGGACCGGATTCCGTCAGTTTGGAATTTCAACAAACGGTGCCCTCGATCCATTCGCGTTGCGCATCGCGAATCTGCTCGTCGGAAATCAGGAATCGACCGCGAGCCTGGAAATCACCTTTGGCGGGATGCAATTGCGTTTCGAGGACGAACGTCTCGTTGCATGGTGTGGCGGCGAGTTCGATGTTCGCATTGGACCGACATCGGTGCCCGCCGGTCATGCGGCGGCGATCAAAGCCGGTCAAGAGCTAAAGATAGATCGTCCAAAAATGGGATGTCGATGCTGGCTAGCGATTTCAGGCGGTATCGACGTGCCGATTGTTCTTGAAAGTCGTTCCACGGATTTGCGCGCGAATTTCGGTGGATTTCGCGGACGAACGTTGCAAGATGGGGACCTCATTCCGCTGGGAAAATGGCGACGGTCGGCCGCCTTCGCATCGCTTCGGCGTGGCAGGCAGACCGCCGCTACAGATAGGATTTCTTCGTGGAGCGCGCCTTCATCGTGGGCACAAACCGGGCGCGCAAACCCTACGCTGCGATTTATCCGCGGCATCGATTGGAACCGCTTCAACGCTTCAACGCTTGAACGCTTCAACGGAGACTCGTTCGCAGTGAGCGCCGATTCCGACCGCATGGGCGTCCGCCTCGAGGGGCTCGAACTGTCGCGCACCGACAATGGCGATCTTGTTTCCGAAGCAGTCGCTCCTGGGACGATCCAAGTGCCGCCGAGCGGGAAACCGATTCTGTTGCTTGGCGATTGCCAAACTATTGGCGGCTATCCCAAAATCGCCCACGTAATCACAGTCGATCTTGGCGTTGCAGCACAGCTGCGAGCCGGAGATGCAGTGCGTTTCCGCGAGGTATCGCTTCCTGATGCCCACCGGCTTCTGCTCGAACGCGAGCGCGAGCTCGAATTTTTTCGCGTCGGGATTAGTCTACACTTTCCATGAGTTTGCATGTCGATCTGAACTCCGATCTCGGCGAAGGCGCCGGACACGACGCGGATCTATTCGGGCTGATCAGCTCGGCCAATATCGCCACCGGTTTTCACGCCGGCGACGCCGATTCCATGCACGCGGCGATCGCCGCCGCAAAAGCGCACGGCGTTGCCATCGGCGCGCATCCGAGTCTGTGGGACCGCGAAAACTTTGGACGCAGAGAATTGCCGGTCAGCCCGGGGGAAGTTTTCGATGCCGTGGCCTATCAACTCGGTATTTTCGCCGCCATCAGCGCCGCGCTCGGGGCGCAGCCGAACCACGTCAAACCGCACGGCGCACTGTACAACATGGCGGTTCACGATCTGAAACTGGCCGATGCCATCGCGCGCGCGATCAAGTCGGTCGATCCAGCATTGATCCTGTTCGCTCCGCAGAATACCGATCTTGCCCGGGCCGGAGTCGACCTGGGTCTGCAAATTGCCCACGAAGTTTTCGCCGACCGGAATTATCTGGCGAATGGCGAACTCGTCCCGCGCACCCGACCGGCCGCATTGTTGCGCGATCCGATCGAAGCGGCCGCGCGCATTTTGCGAATGCTTCGTGAAGGCAAAGTGCAAAGCATTGATGGCGTCGATGTCCATGTTCAGGTGGAAACAATCTGCATCCATAGCGACACACCCGACGCGGTGGAATTTGCCCGGTCGTTACGTTCCGCCCTCGAAGATCAAGGCATTGCGATCAGGAGCCCCTTGCGGGGCACGGCCGAGCAATAGGTTCGTCGAGATGAAGCCGCAGATCACCTCCCGCTAAAGCGCCTTCTCTGATTTGAAACGAACAACCGCTGCACTAATCCAGCGTTTGTTCGTCCCCCAAAACATGGCAAAACAAGATTGATTTTTCCGCCGGTTTGCGGAAAACTTGCCGCACTTTCCCGAGCTCCCATGCAACACGTCACCGCGTTCTCGCAGCCGCACGTCGTGCCGGCTGTGCCGGCGGTAGCACCGAGGAAGTCGCTCTGGATTCTGAACAGTTGGCGCGACCTGATTCTCTACGTCGGCACCCCGCTGTTGCTGCTGCCGATGTTCGCGCTGGCGCAAGTCCGGTGGAACGCGCAGGACATTTATCTTTTTGTCGCTGCATTCGGCGCGATGGGCCATCACCTCCCCGGGATGATTCGCGCGTACGGCGATCGCGCTCTCTTTGAACGGTTTCGCTGGCGCTTCATTTTTGCTCCTATTTTTCTACTCGCTGTTTGCGTCGCCTTTACCTGGTGGGACCTGAAGGGAATCATTCTCGTCGTTTTCTTCTGGGGCGTCTGGCACGGGATGATGCAGACTTACGGCTTTTGTCGAATCTACGACGCGAAGACGGGGTCCTTCGCTACATTGACGCGCCGGCTGGACTTCGCAACCTGCGCCATCTGGTTTGCGACCGCGGTGCTTCTCTCGTCGCAACGCATGACTGATACGCTCGACACGTATTACGCCAGCGGCGGGCCATTCATTCCTCCCTGGCTACTGCATAATGCGCAGCAAATTGTGCTGATCGGTGCCATTGCTGTATCAGTTTTGTTTCTGTTGAATTTCTCGCGAATGTGGGCGGACGGGAAACGTCCAAATCCGGTCAAGCTAGCGCTGCTGGTTACGACCATTGCATTTTGGTGGTATTGCAACAATGGCGTCACAAACGTTCTGGCCGGCATCGCGTTGTTCGAGGTTTTCCATGATGTCCAGTACCTCTCATTGGTTTGGATTTATAACCGCAGCCGTGTGGAAAAGGATAGTTCCATTGGCGGCTTCATGCGTTTTATTTTCCGCCGAAGCGGATCGCTTATCGGCCTCTACATTGGCCTGGTTTTTGCCTATGGCTCGCTCGCCTATTTCAATTCGCGACTTGAGATTGACACGATCAAGCGCGTCCTGACCGGTGTCGTGGCGGCGTCGGGGCTTCTTCATTTCTACTACGACGGATTCATCTGGAAGGTGCGTGAGCGCAGCACGCGGGAACACCTTGGTCTAGCCGGTGGAAACGTGGCTACGGCGCCCCGGGAATTTTTGCCGACCTGGTTATTGCATGGGTTAAAATGGGTGGCGGTCTTCGTCATTCCGCTCGGTGCGCTTTGGATCGGGCAAACACGGAGCAAAACGCCAGAAATAGAACGAACAAAGTGGATAGCATCCGACTTGCCGAATAGCGCTCGCGCCCATTCGAAGTATGGCTTTGCCCTGGACAAAGCGGATCGCCTCGATGAAGCAGCAGACCAGTACCGGGTCGCACTGCGTCTTAATCCAACCGAAAAAGAAGTGCATTTCGGCCTAGGCGAGGTTTTGGTTGCGCAATCGCGGTTAAATGAAGGACGCACCGAGCTGGAGGAGGCCGTACGCAGCGACCCCCGCAACGGCGAATATCATTCCGAATATGGTTACGCTTTGGAACGGCTCGGTCGGAAAGACGAGGCCAGGGCCGAACATACTCTCGCCATCCGCCTGGCGCCGAAGTCGGGGCGGGTACACTACGAGCAGGCAATGTTCCTTTTCCGTGAAGGCAAGATGGATGAAGCGATCCCGGAATTTCAGGCCGCGCTAACGCATAACCCAAACCATCCCGAAGCTCACTATCATCTCGGCAGGACGCTTTTTCTAAGAGGCGACCTTCAAGGCGCGAAAATCCAATATCTGGAAGCTGGGCGCCTCGATCCAAAGGCACCGGTTCACAATGAGCTGGGCGTTGTTTACATGAGATTAGGCCAACCGGCGAAGGCGATTGAACAGTTCGAGGAAGCTCTTCGCCAGCGGCCCGATGATTCGGTAGCAGCGGAGAACTTAGCCCACGCTCGGCGGTTGCGGCAGTAGTAGAGTGACGGCATATCGCGAGAGGTGGATCGACCAGTCCTCTCCTCTATCCACCTTGCTCGCTTCCGTAAATCAGCGTCCGCGCACAGTGACCGAAGGATCCTGAGCCAGAACGCCCTCCAGCGTTACCCGCCCGGTCGCGTCGATCCGTCGGCGATCCCAGATCGTCAGCGGCGAAGCTGTATTAGCGATGCCGCCGAACGGCGTCACCTGCACCCTCTGCGGAATCAGCGAGCCCGTCACCTTCATGTAAACGTAATACTCGCCATTCCGATCTCGGTAAACGGTCGGATGCCTACTCTGTGCCAACGCAGCCGTTCCGCTGATCACCAACATTAAAATGATAGCTGCAAATGTTCTCATACACCGATTCAACCATCAAAACATCGATCTGTTTCGGGCAAAATGCGAGAGACGCGCCAAGGTGTGGAACGTGCCGTCTGCTGGGAGACACCATCAGAGGAGATCGACAATCGGCTGTCGTTCGAATTGTCCGAGAACATGAAGAGTCGGAGCGTCTGTTAAGTTTTCTCTTCGCGGTCTTATCATCCATGTGTGCGGCTAATCTTTCACAATTTTGCCGGACAACAAAAGGGCAGCTCCGGTTCCGGAACTGCCCCTTTCATTAAGCTGGAAGCCGCGCAATCTAGAATTTCTTGGTAAATCGCGTATACACGAACCGGCCGAGGTTGTCGTAGGTGCTGCCTGGAATGCCGAAGGCATTGCCTAACTCAAACCCAAACTCCTGGGGCGGGTCCTCACCGAAAATATTGTTCACACCAACGGTCCACGTGGAGTTGTTGAGGATAGCTTTCCAGCACGGCATCACGTAGGGAATTGGCGCTTCCTTCTCTTTGCCGGCTACTTCCTTGCCACCCTTCGAGTACCCAGCCACCGGCGCCGCTTCCACCGGAGGACTGAAGATCACGTTATAAGAAAACTGCACGTCTGTGAACCAAGTCGGATGGACATAGTGTTGCTTGAAGAATCCATCAAACTGCGTGGCATAAAGCTGTTCCCAGAAACCATCAAACAAGTGCACGGTCCCGTTCAGATCGAAGTTGTGCCAGGTCCAGTCAAGGTTGGTCATGCCCTTCCATTTGACCCAGGCGTCGCCGCTGGTCACGTCCCCGAAGAAGCTACCTTCAAACGGACCATTGTTGGCGCGGCCAGCTACCTCTCGGGTTATGGGGCTCCCAGGAAATTGGTATTTGAACGAATCCAGGTAAGTGACCCGGGTCAACCAAGTCCATGTTCCTATGCTCGTCTCCAGTTGATACTCAATACCAAGGTCAACACCGCGTGCGTTCTCACGCCCGCCACTTTGAAAAGGGGCTGAAACTCCCGCGAAATTGCCTTCCGGGTCAAACAGAACCGATGGCGGACTTGCTAAAGTCGGCGCCGCAGGAGACGTTATGCCCGGATATTTGCCCTCGTTAAACCCTGCAACTATCGTGCTCGGAGAAAGGAACATGACAACGCCGGTGCGCTCCACATCCCAAAGATCGACTGTTAGCGTCACGTGGCCGTAGTCGGTCGGAATCCACTTGGGCGTATAAACAATACCGCCAGTCCATGTGCGGTCATGTTCCGGCCCGAGGTTGGGGTTGGGGAGCTGCTCGATAGTTGCTTCCGGCTGGGTAACATTTTCGCCGGTGGCGTTGATAGTGCCCCCGACTGGCCCCAAAAGAAACCTGGTAGGTCCATTCAATTCGACCAATGACGGCTCGAGGAAGCCTTCACCCCACGTGCTGCGAATCGTGAATTGTTCGTCAAATGGCTGCCAGCGTATCCCCACCTTGGGTACCGCCGCGTTGGTACTATTATTTAGGAATTCCTGATACCGGACGCCGGCTGTGAGCTCAAGGGCGTGGAATCCAGTTATATTCCAGTTAGGGCTGAAAATTGGAATGCTTGTTTCCGCGTAGATGTTCCACTCTTTCCGACCAGCGTTAACAGGGTCTATTCGGCCGACGCCCAGTTCTTCCTGAAGGCGGTGTTGATCATCCGGATTGATAGTATACTCTTCCCGGCTAAACCCACCGCCAAAGGCCAGCCCAATGCCGCCCGCGGGCAAATCAAACAGGTCGGTCGTGTAAATATTCGTGTCGAATGTGGCCAGCTTGGAGGTGAAAATGTCCCGCGCTCTGTCCGTCGCAAAATTGATCAATGGCTGGTTGGTTGCGATCGGTACCCGGAAATCATTGAACGGATTGTACGGCGTCGTCTGCCCGATATAATCCGACGAGACTGGATTAAAGAGCGAGTCATTCGCGTTCAGGATTCGCTCGAAGCGCGGCCCATTGACGCTTTGGATCTGCGAAATCTGCTGGATTTGGCTATACACGAACGCCGAATCGTAGCCCCAGTTTCCGCCAAACAGCTTGTCGCCTTTTACGCCAGCCGTGAAACGCTCGGCGGTGTTTTCGTTATCGATCAAGCGGTTACCGAAATCCGCGATACGCGCGCGAGAACCGCCCGAAATGATCTGCTGAAATGGGTTAAATGGATTGTAAGCACCGGCGGGCATTCCAACCTGATCAGGGGTGGGACCGCCGTAGGGTAGGGCTCCAGCGTGATTGGGCGGGAGGAAGATCACAAAGCTGCCAGGGGTATTGAAATTGCCCGTAGCGTTTGGCGCCAGTTCGTCATGCGTTTTCCCATCAACATAATAAAAGTCGCTGTAAACCCGGAGTTGATCGTCACAAACCTTGGTTTCGAAAGCCCCGTATCCGCCCCATCGTTCCTGTTCCGGAAAGGAAGTTTGGAACGCGTCAAAGTTAAAGCCAGGGAGGACGCCCCCGAACCCTCTGGGCCGGTTAATCGTGTCCCCTGTGGGGTGCGAATGTGTTGGCCCTATGAGGTAATCGCTAGCCGGCGCGAGACCATTGGTGAAGTCTGGCGGCGTGATATATTCGTTCGTTAGGACAATCCCAGGCGGGGGGGTCGGGCCAGGATTTGGTTGTGGGGTGCCATTGACATTAAATGGATTCGACGCCGCTGCGACCGTCACCTGAAGATTGTACGGACTGGTGTTTGAGCTCAGAAATGGCGGGCGATTGGTATTGCCCCGGTCCTTGGCGAACATCGAGTTATGATGATAATAAAAGATGTCACCAACCACGCTGGTCTTATCGTCGCCGACACCAAACAGAACGTCGCCAAAGTATTCAGCCGCATTCTTGTCGAGCGTGTCACCGTACTGAGCGGTCACTTGGGCGCCCCGATAGTCCTTGTACATCTTTAGGTTCACCACGCCCGCTACTGCATCCGCGCCGTAGGTTGTCGAAGCTCCGTCCTTCAGAATTTCGATGCTCTGAATCGCCGCAACTGGGACAGTCGTCAAATCCACGAAACCGGCGCCCGAGTTGGCGGCGCCAGGAAATGGCGCGACGCGACGGCCATCAATCAAGACCAGTGAAGCGCCGGGATCAAAACCGCGCAGTGAAATCGAAGCCGTTCCCGCCGGGCCGCCCTGGCCGGTCGAGTTGTTCTGGACCGGGACGCTGCTGGCCCCGAACACCGGCTGACTCTTGAGAAGGGTTTCCACGGTGCCACCCTGACCCGACTTGTTAATCAGATCGCGGTTGATTGCGAATACCGGATTTGGACCGACCTCTTCCGCAGTCGGAATGAGCGAACCGGTCACAACCACACGCTCGGCTTCGGCCGTGCCGCCCGCTGGCGAGGCGGCAGGCGCTTGACCGAAAGCGTTAGGCGTGATGAAGCAAATTCCGACTATCGCGACGAGGCCGGCACGGACGAATATTACTTTCTGCTGTAGATTTTTTCTCATGGGGTTCTCCTTGGTTTGGCTGGGGTTTCGCTAGGGATTAATGAAGATTTCCCGATCTGACAAGAGTTTTTTTAAGTTTTTTTAAACTTTTTTGAAAACAAATGGCCACCCGTTGTCGGACCGAGGATCCCCATGGAGACAGATTCAGCGCGAGAAACATTACGTGCACTCGCACGTTAAAGCCAAATCTCGAGTTCTCGGAAAGGCGAAACAAAGACGCAAGATCCAAACCTCAACCTTCCATTTTTCCGCCGTTTCCGCCGCCGCGCTAAATTCGGCAGCGTTCTTTAATCAAGCGTGTCTTCACGCAAACGCGCGTGATCGAAATCCGACAGGAAAAGTTCGCGATCACGAGACGCGCTCGCCGGCGCCGAATGCTTTCGGGTACGTGTTTGGCGGCAAAGGCGCGACTTCATATTCAAGTCCGCCACCGGACGGATTCGCCGTGGCGAACCTGGCGCAGCGCCCCAGGATTCGTGATCCGTGGAAATCTAGCGCTGAAGGCGTGATTCATTTTGGTGTCGACGTTGCTATTTCGATCCAATTCGGCGAGCGCGATGTTTTTTGCACCGGAGCATCAACCAGCGCGCTGAATCGCGCTTTCAGCGCTCGGTCTTGCGTGATTCGAATCCCTGGGGCAAATGCCCCAGGCTCTGATGAGATAGCGCCTCTGGCGCTAAACACGCACGCTTTCGGGTGCTACCAGAGCGGGGATCTGTCGCGCTCTGATTTTGTTAGAAAGAAAAACAGCGCACAATAAAATGGCTAGTGTGGCTCTGCAAAAACCAAACACCACACGCTCGCCATTCGATGAATGGCTTTGCCACAGAACCGGAAAATCAGCAATTAATTAGCGGCCGTGAAACGATCTGATGCTCGGGTCGAGCGACAGCATGCCGGCAACGGATGTTGCCCCATTGGCGTGCAAGTCACTGCCCTGCATGATCGACACTGGCGACGCGCTATTAACGATTGAGCCGCGAAGCACGACGCGTTCGGGAATGTTGCTTCCGGTGAGCTTCGTGTAAACCACAGCTCTCCACTCTTTGTATCCCGTCTTATCTTTCTCTCCCGCCGCGGCCGCGCTCAGCACGAAACTCATGCAGGCGACCCCGACAAGAGACCTCCAAACAAACGATGTGAGTTTCATATGCTCTAATGATACGCCCAGCGCTCAAACAGGTCAATGCCAATAAAGCGTCAGAATCGGCCATGGGTCGGGCGTTGAATTCATTGTGCAGCGAGTCGATCGGGTAGCGCGTGCATCACGCACGTTGACGAGCCGCGTCCTCGCGATCGCGAACTTGCGCCGCCCAAGTTCGCTTTCGATGTTCCATAGAATCTCTTCATCACTTAAAGTAGATGAAGCGGCCAAGGAGTCGTAAGCGGGGCGGTTCGTCGAGCTGCTTCCGCCTTCAACGGTTCGCGGATCCCGTAGGCATTAGATAATGATTGCTATCCATAAATCTGCATCAAACTTGCGCGTTGACAGCACCGAAGCGGTCGCTTAGACGCGATGAACCCAAATACATGTCCCGTTAAACACGGGAAAATCGGCCGGAATGCACGTTAAGCAAACAAAAGCGAAGAAATCGATACGGCATGCTTCTCACCTTGGGAACCGACAGCCACCTCGAACATTATCGCACGCGATTCTTGTCGGCGTGTTGATTTTATTCGTTGCGATCGCCTATCACTCCGTCTGGCATTTCGGTTTTATTTGGGATGACGAGTCGCATCTGACGAGGAATGCGTGCATCGTCGGCCCGCTCGGCTTCAAAGACATCTGGAGCACAGCGAGGGCAGTGTATTATCCACTGGTTTTAACCAGTTTCTGGATTCAACACGCGTTATGGGGATTGAATCCCATGCCGTATCACCTGGTGAATGTGGCGATGCATACAGCGTGTGCGCTTCTGCTGTGGCGAGTGCTTGAGCAGCTGAAGATCAAGGGCGCGTGGCTCGGGGCCGCGATTTGGGCTCTGCACCCGGTTCAAGTGGAGTCGGTCGCTTGGATCACAGAATTAAAAAATACGCAATCATGCTTTTTTTATCTGGCGTCGATCTGGTTCTTTCTTAAGTGGCGGGAGAGTGGAGGACTGGGAACGGGACGTCGGGCTTGGTCGAATTACAGCATATCCCTGGTTTGCGCTGTAGCCGCGATGTTGAGCAAATCGTCCACTGTGATGTTGCCGGTTGTCTTGGCGCTCTGCTGGTGGTGGAATGAAGGCAGGTGGCGCTGGTCCAACGCGATAAAACTGATTCCATTCCTGGCTGTGTCGGTCGCGGCGGCGGTATGGACTGTGTGGGAGCAAAAATTCCACAGTGGCGCGCTTGGTGCGGAGTGGTCCCAGACATCGCCGGCCCGCCTGATCATCGCCGGGCGCGACATTTGGTTTTACCTCGGAAAACTGCTCTGGCCGCACCCGCTCATCTTCATCTATCCACGTTGGCAGATCGATCCGTCGCGGCCGATCGCTTATGTTCCAGCGCTTGCCGCTATTGTCGCGCTGGCCGCGCTCTGGTGGAAACGCAACGGTCCGCTGCGTCCGGTCTTTTTTGCGGCCATTTACTTTGTTGTTTCTCTTTTTCCTGTGCTTGGATTCTTCAACGTTTACTTCTTCCGTTACTCCTTCGTTGGCGATCATTTTCAGTATCTCGCCAGCATTGGGCCACTATGTTTGATCGGGGCTGGCGTTACAGCGGCAGCGGACCTACTTGGAAAATGGCAAAGCCGAGTGGCACAACCTGCTGCCGGTCTGCTCTTGTTATTGCTGACAGGACTGGCAATGCAGCAGAGTCCGGTCTACCGGAATGTCGAAGTGCTGTGGCGGGACACTCTCGAGAAGAATCCGGCAGCTTGGATGGCTCAGAACAATCTGGCCAACCTGTTGATGGACGAAGGGAGGTGGGTCGAGGCCCGACCACATCTGGAAGTAGCCTCGCGGACCGCGCCGAACAGGTGGGAGACACAATACAATCTCGGGTACGCGTCGATAATGCTCGGTCACATTGAAGAGTCCCTACCCTACTTTCGTCAGGCGATCCAACTCGACGAGGTTCATGCTGAGACTCATCACAATCTTGGCAAAGCGCTCTTGCTACTGAAGCGTTACGACGAGGCCAATTTCCATCTGCGGCGAGCCTTGGAAATAGACCCTGCCTACATTCCGGCTTACACCGATCTTGGAACGTTACTGCTTCAGTTGGGCCGTCCGGACGACTCCCTGACCGAATTGCAACAGGCTCTAAAAATCAATCCGAATTACCGACTTGCGCACTATAGTATTGCGAACACTTTATCGTATTTGAGGCGCGGCGGATGGGGCCGTTTCTCACCTGAAAAAAGCTATCTCTTTGGAACCCGCAACTGCGGAAGGAAACAGGACCGCAGCGTGGATGCTGGCAACCGCGCACGATGACCGTGTCCGCGATGGCTCCCGAGCCGTTCAATTCGCGGAGCGGGCTAACGATCTTACACGGGGCCAGAGCCCACTGGTCCTTGCAACTCTGGCTGCTGCGTACGCGGAAGCAGGTCGTTTTCCGGAGGCGACACGCACTGCTGAGAAAGCGTTGGAGCTGGCCAGCACCACGGGCGCGAATTCGCTCGTGGAACCAATTCGCGCTCAGTTGGAGTCCTATCAGGCCGGAGAGCCGACGCGGCAATCGTATTGAGCGACAGCAAAACGCACGAGTCTCTTGCCTGCCCATGTGCCGTGCTCCGCTGGACGGCTGGCGGTGGAGTTGCGCGTGGCCGGCATTCATTGCCGTACAAGCAAACAGCCCCGAATGCTTTCGGGGCTGTTGCAAGTTCGCTGTTCGTGTTCCTTAGAATTTCTTGACCACCTCGAAATAGAGGAAGCGACCAAACGGATCGTAGGCCGCGAGGTTTGTTGAGCTGTTTGCGCCGATCACGATCGGGGGACCTGCTTGCAACATGTTGTTGCAGCCGACCGTCAACGTCACACCGTTTAGCCAGTTCTGGACCGACCAGCACGAGGGTGAAAACACGCCGGGCACCACGGCCTTTTTGTCCACGACGGATTTGCCGTCCTTCATGGCCGGAGCCTGGGCCGCACCTTCGGGCGCTGGGAAGCTGAAGATGTACGACAACTGCCCATCCAGCGTGAAATAAGAATCTACAAGCTGAAACGTGTTTTGATTATCCGTTTCCGGATCACCGGATAATGCGTTCCGCATCTCCGGGAAGTAGTGTCCAGTCAAGTCAAGCCGGAAATCGCCGGGCCCAAGATGGAATGTGTGTTCCAGCAACATCGTGATGCTGTAGTCCGGATAGAAGCCGAAGCCTTCATCACCGATTAAACCGTTGATGTTGTAGTAGCGCGAATCGGGCGTGGTTCTCAGATTGTGGGACTGGAACACAGTCGCTCTGACATCAAGCAGCAGCGATCCCGCGTTCAACCCGACCAGAGTCTGTAAATCCGCGTTGTATGAGGCTTCAAGATCCCATCCCTCAACCCGTTCTGCACCGATATTGCGGTTCGTGTTGATATAATACACGGCAGCCATATTACCGACCAACTGGAATGGCGCCGTCACTGGTACGGAACCGGAGCGCCCCGGGAAGTTGTTAAAACCGACCAGACTAGCATACGGCGAAGCCGGACCGAGATTATTCACGCTATTGAGGATCGTACTATCCGGGAGCACTGAGACGATCAATTGCTGGAGTGTCCAGAAATAATCGGCACGGATGGTGAACCGTCCCGGAACCCAGCTGGGACTATAAACCACGCCAGCAGTCCAGTTTTGAGCTGTCGATGGAACCAAGTCCGGATTTGACCCGGTGAGTACCTGCGCCTGGTCCTGAGTCTCACTCATACCCGTATTCGGATTGAACAACGAAATGCTCGACGAGAAGCCCTGGCTCTGGGGACCAAAGAGGGAGTAAAGGTCCGGCGCGATGAAAGAATTGCCGTAGGTGCCGCGCAGCGTGAGGTCTTTGATCGGCTGATAGCGCAGCATTACTTTCGGCACCTTTGAATCCTCGGATATCCCTTCGATGGTTTGATATCGCCCTTGTAACGTCAGCTCCAGGCTGTACATCCACGGAACACTCATCTGCGGACCAACGATTGGAATCTTCACCTCTCCGGCTGCCGCGAAGGTGTACCTCCCGGCTTGAATTTCTCCGACAGGGACCGAGCCGATGAAGATCTCCGGTGAATCATTTATTTTGAACCCTTCAACATAGTATTGTGGCGCAAACGCGACACTGACCGGTCCACCGGGCAAGTTGAACACATCGCCCCGGATTACGGCATCAAAGGAGCGGAGATACGAATTCTGCGCGCGAATGTTGCTGCCGAAGATGGAGTTGAAGTTCTCCGGCGTGATCGACCTCGCTCCGTCGTGGACCGGATCGAGTGCGAAGAAGTCCAATGTCGTGCCCGGGATCGGAATTGGGCTGCCATTGCGGCGTCTATTGCGCCAAAATGAGGCTAGTTCAAGACGGGAGCATTGACCAGATTCCGGTTCACGAAATCAATCGAGTAATGGCTATAATGAAAAGTGCCTTCGGCATACCAGTTGCCATGGTCGGCGTCTGTGATCTGCGATTTCAACCCGCCTAAGAGACGATAGAAGTCGCTGTCATTAGTGAAGATTCGCGGATTGCTTTGATAGCGATTGGCGGCCGTCAAACGGAATGGTCCGGAGATGGTATTCCCATCAATCGACAACTGGAATGGCGTATAAGGAGCCCGAAGTCCAGTATTGTCCTCAAGCATCCCTGTGGCCGGATTATAATTGAACATCGCTGGGAATCAGAACACCCGTTGCATTGCTGAGCGGCTGAGCGTTCAGATCGTTTTCTGTATGAATATGAGCAAACATGAAGCTCCCGTAAGCCTCCAATTGCGGGCCACAGATTTGATGATTGAAAAAGGCATAGGCATTCTGCCTTGATTCATCCAAGGTGCTCGTCGGTTTCTGACTCAAATCATAAGATACGACTTCGCCGGTGCTGGCAGCACGATAAACACCCAAGCCCGCCAATTGCTCGTACCCATTACTATTTCCGCTCATCAACGTGCTCACCGGTATGCTGCGAGTGTCAACGCGGTCCAGCGGCGAGTTAATACTCGCTCCGGCGGGCCAATTAGCCGGACTCAGGTTGTCGATCAGGTAGAAATGGCCTCCATCAAGTGAAGGTGTCGAGTCACGACCGACACCGGCAAAAGTCGTAGTTTGACCGCCGAGAAACCCAAGGGGCGGCGACGAAAAGGCCCGTTGGCTTTGAAAAAGCGCAGTCCTATCATAGTATTCGGCTCCGGCGACGATGTGAGTCGTGTCGTTACCGGTTCCAGCCAACACCCACGCCTGATGCTCAGGCACGGCGGAGTCGATCGTCGTTCCGTAGTGATAACCCACCTCCAGACCGGTGAAATTATCCCGCATAAAGATGTTGACCACGCCGCCGACAGCATCCGAACCATAGATCGCTGAGGCGCCATCCTTCAGGATGTCGATATGATCGATCAGTCTGACGGGGATGACTTTGACATCGGCAAAAATAAAGTTACCGGCAGCGATGGCGGCTGAATCGACATAACGCTGATCGTTAATCAACACCAACGTAGGCAGACCGCGAATCGACAGAATCCCGCCGCCCTGAGTGGCGCCGCTGGCAATGTTCGCATTGGTCGATCCCAGGTTGCCCGCGCCGATGAAGTCCGGGTTGCGCTTGGTCAGCACACTCAGAATGTCGGTGCTCTGGCCGCTGCTCCTAATGTCCTGCTGACTCATTATGTCTATGGGATTGGCCGTCACTTCTTCCGCAGTAGGAATGAGTGAACCGGTAACGACCACGCGCTCGGCTTCGGCCGTGCCGGCCGGGGCTTGAGCGTTGGCGGTGATCGCCATGAACAGGGGGAATCCAACGCCAGCCGCGAAGGCCAGACGCCCGAATCCGAGTTTATTCAATACGTTTGATATCATTTGTTTCTCCATGAGTTGGGTTAGGTTTGCGTAGGGATTAATCAACGTTTGGGGGTCTGACAAGGTTTTTTTTCACTTTTTTTCACTTTTTTTTGAACGAGGAATAGAAGGCATTTGTCGTGCCGAATCCCCGTTTTTCTGTCTTTTTATCGGTTTTTGCGCCGGCCGCCTAGAAAAAAATTCAGAAATTTTTGAACGCTGGCAGCGGCGAAATTGGCCTCGTGCCAACGTGAAACTCCCGTGCGCCCAACGGGTTCTTGTATCCGGCCAGCGCCAGCGGTGCTATTTCATCGCAGCCTGGGGCATTGGCCAGGAATTCGATGGGCAATGGTCAAGCGCTGAAAGTGCGATTCAATCCAGTGGCTCGTTTCTGCGGTCCCGAACATCACGCTCGTGGACGTCGAGACAGCGCTTTTGTCGGAATCGTCGCAAAAATGAATCGCGCTTCCAGCGCTGGATATTCCGCCGCGACGGATCTCGCCGCGGAGAGCTCACAATATGAATGCCACGCCTTGGGCGGGCACAATCATGCCGGCAGCGGCACCGGCGATCGGAAGCGCCCCTTCCCTGGGGGAACAAAAGTTCAACCCCAAGCAGCTCCTGTTTCATTTCCAGCCCAACGAGCAGAAAAAATCGAGCAGAAGACAGAGAAACGAGCTTTCGTTGTAGCGGCCCCGAACGCTTTCGGGGTCGCCGTTTCGCTTCGATGAAGTTTGCGACAGTCACAGACCGCCGCTACAAATCACAAAACCCGCCAAATGTTCACCGGTCTGATTGAAGAAGTCGGCAGAGTGCTCTCGGCCAGCGTCGCCGACAAAGCCACGGAGTTGCAAATCGCCGCGCCCGGGATCGCCCGAAAAGTGCGACCCGGTGACAGCGTCGCGGTGAACGGTTGTTGCCTGACGGTAAGCGCCCGCCGCGGTGGAAATCTCACTTTCGATCTTCTTCAGGAAACGCTCGACCGCACGAATCTGAAAACGCTCCGATGCAACAGCGAAGTCAATCTGGAGCGCGCGCTCGCCGCAGATGGACGCGTCGGCGGGCACTTCGTTCAGGGCCACGTCGATTGCGTCTCCCAGATCGTGAGTTTCGGCAAGACCGGAAAGGATTTCCGGCTGGAGATCGAGTTGCCGAAGCAATTTTCGCGATACATTGCGCTGAAGGGCTCGATCGCGGTCAATGGCATCAGCCTAACGATTGCGGAGATTTTGCAGAAATGTCTTGTTGTTTGGATTATCCCGCACACGAAAAAGCACACCAATCTCCAGCAAGCGCGCCCCGGCGATCTGGTGAATCTGGAGTTCGATATTCTGGCCAAGTATGTGGAGAAGATGGTTGAAGCGTGAAGCGCGAGCCGGTTCAACGCTTCAACCATTCAACGAAAACGAAATCACTTCGCTCCCGCGCCCAAAATTACCGCCGGCACCGTGCGCAATAGAATCTTCAAATCGAGCCCGAGGGACCAATTGTCGATGTACTCCAAATCCAGCCGCACCCAATCGCGAAAATCGCGCACTTCATTGCGGCCGCTGATTTGCCACAAACACGTCAGGCCAGGTTTCACGCTCAAGCGCCGGCGCTGCGCTCGGTCCTCGAATTTCTCCACTTCGTAAACCGGGAGCGGTCGCGGCCCGACGAGACTCATGTCGCCCATTAGAACATTCACGAGTTGCGGCAGCTCGTCGAAGCTTGTGCGCCGCAGAAAGCGACCGACCGGCGTGATGCGCGGGTCGTTATGCACTTTGAAAACCGGGCCGCTCATCTGATTAAACGGCTCCAACTCGGCCTTGCGCATCTCGGCGTCGCTATACATCGAACGAAATTTGTACATGACAAAAGGCTTCCCATGTTTGCCCGCCCGGCGCTGCCGGAAAATCACCGGCCCGGGCGAGCCAAGGCGGATCGCGAGAACGCTGCCGAGTATGAGGGGAGAAGCGAGCAAGAGCCCGATAAAAGCGCCGATGCGATCAATGATGTTCTTAATCAGAAGCGTCCAGGAAACGTCCGGCGTGGACCGAAACACCAGCATTGGCCGCCCTCCGAAGGCATCGAAATCGGGCTTCGTGATCGATGTGCGGATAAAATCTGCGATGACCCAAGCCGGCACGCCCTCGATTTCGCAGGCGCCAATAGCTTGCTCCACGCGATTGAGCTGGCTGTGACCGGCTGCGAAAATCACGCGGGCGACCGCGTGCCGATGCAGCGCTTCGACTAAATCGGACAGCGGTTGCTGGTCGATGTCGATTTTGCCGACAACTTCGAGCAGCATTTTCTGCTCATCGCTGAACGATTCTTCCAAAGCGGCGATATCTTGCGGCGCGCCCGCGAGCAAGACTGGCTCGCGCAATTGCCCACGCATCGCTTTGGCGCGGATTCGATTCACGATGAATCTTTCCTTCACGAGCAGGAGCAGCGTCGCGATCAAAACGAACAGCACCGGCACCGTGCGCGCCGCCAGGGGCCGCCGCAGGAAAATCACGCCCGCACTGACGATGATGCCGAGGCCGATCATCGCGCGCATGATTTGCGTAAAAGATTTCCACGGCGTCTTGTTCAGCGGCGATTGATAAAAACCCTGGAGCTCGAGCAGGATCGGACCGAACGGCATGATTACGACCAGGAGCCATTGATAATTGCGAAAGGGATCGACCGGGTTCGTTAGGCCAAACCAGGACGTGCCGAAGAGCCGCAGCACGTACGCAATCCAAAGCGACACGGCCAGCAGCAGCGCGTCGATCAACTGTTGCAACTGCGTGTTAAATTCCTGTCTTCGTGCGAGCATCCGGTGCGGGCAGTGTTAAGTCGTGAAGACGTCTAAAGTATGACAGCACGGAGACGGGTCAAAATCGAGCGGCCGTATCTCGTCGGCGTAATCGCTACGCCGGCCGATTTGGACCGTGCCCTGCGAATCCGGAAACCGCCAGATCTTTTCGAGCTGCGCCTCGATTCCTTGGGCCAATCGGTGGACGAAGAAAAATTGTCGATGCTGCGGGCGCCGCTCATCATCACGGCACGCGATCCGCGCGAAGGCGGCGCGAACAACTTGTCCACCCAAAAACGGCGGAATTTGCTGGGCCGTTTTCTGCCACACGCCGGGTTTCTCGATGTTGAGCTCCGCTCGACGCGCGCGCTCCGCTCGATTGTCGATCTTGCGCGCAAACGAAATGTTAGGCTTCTCCTGTCGTTTCATGACTTCAATTCGACACCTTCATTGGGCAGCTTGCGTGCCATGGCGCGGAAAGCGAAATCGCTTGGTGCAGCGGCTTTCAAGGTCGCGACGCGAACCGACACGCCGGAGCAATTGGCGCGATTGCTCGCCTTCGCCGCAAGCCCGGATGTCGATCTTCCAACGAGCGTGATGGGAATCGGCAAACTCGGCCGCAAATCCAGACGCGAACTGATGCGGCGCGGTTCCATTTTGAATTATGCGCATCTTGGTCGCTCGTCCATCCCCGGCCAACCTTCGCTGGAACGTGCGCGAATTCACCAGCGCAACCTTTGATGGGAACGAGCGTTGTTTCCTTCGGTCCGGGGACAAAGCAGAACGCCTTAGCAAAATATGTCGGGAGCGCCTGATAGAAGTTGGGGAAGCGGCGCCGCGTCGGAACTTGACCGGTTAAACCGGTCAAGTTCCGTGACGCCTGCACCACCTGATTCAAATTGCGCTTGCACGCACGAGTCCACTCGCCAGCGTAAATACAAGCAGCGTTTCGAGTGTAGCTTTTAACGAATCACATTTCCTCATGCCATTCACGGTGCGCGAAATTGAATCACCCGATCCAGTAACTCGGGTCGCCGCTGCCGATGCGGAATTGCATAAGGGCGATCATGATATCGGAGAGAGAATGGTGCTCAACATGGGGCCGTCGCACCCGGCCACGCACGGCGTTCTGCGGTTGGTGCTCGAGCTCGATGGCGAGATCATCACCAAATGCATTCCCGATGTCGGTTACCTCCACCGCGGCGACGAGAAAATCGCCGAGAACATGCAATACAACCAGTTCGTGCCCTACACCGATCGGCTCGATTATCTCGCGCCGCTCTCGAACAACGTCGCTTATGCGCTGGCGGTGGAAAAGCTCATGGGCTGGGAGGTCCCGCCGCGCGGCCAAGCCATTCGTACCATCTGCTGTGAAACGTCACGGATCTCGTCGCATCTGCTCGGGGTCGGCGCGATGGCGCTCGATCTCGGTGCCATGACCGTTTTTCTCTACACCTTTACCGAGCGCGAAAAACTTTACGATCTGTTCGAGCTCCTGACCGGCGCGCGTTTCACCACCTCCTACACGCGCGTCGGCGGACAGATTCGCGATTTGCCGGAGCGATTCATTCCGCAACTCCAGAAATTTCTCGATGACTTCGACTCGAGCCTGAACGAATGCGACAAATTGTTGACCCGGAACAAGATCTTCGTCGATCGAACGAAGGACATCGGCGTGATCACCAAAGATCGCGCCATCGCCTACGCGCTGTCGGGTCCAAATCTGCGGGGCAGCGGAATCGAGCACGATCTGCGGCGCAAACATCCGTATCTCGATTACGACCGCTACGATTTTGATGTCGTGATCGGCAGCGCCGGCGACTGTTACGATCGTTATCTGGTGCGAATCGAGGAGATGCGGCAGAGCGCACGCATTCTGCAGCAGACGATCGAAAAACTGCCGAGCGGCCCGATCAATCTCTCAGATTGGAAAAACATGACGCCGCCGAAATCGCGGGTCATGACGAAAATGGAGGAGCTGATTCATCACTTCATCGTCGTCACGGAAGGACTCGACGCGCCGCCAGGCGAAGTTTATTTCGCGGCTGAAAATCCGAAGGGCGAGCTCGGTTTTTACATCAACAGCAAAGGCGGCGGCGTGCCCCACCGGCTGAAAATTCGTGCGCCGTCGTTTGTAAACCTGAGCATTCTCCCGGAGTTAATACCCGGTCACATGGTGAGCGACGTACCGGCGATTCTGGGCAGTTTGGACTTCGTCATGGGCGAATGCGACCGATGAGGGAGAATGACGAATGACGGAATGTCCAATGACGAAGGAAGTCCGAATGACGAATGACGAGGATCCCGTCGCGCGCCGGGGAATGCGTTCGTCATTGGGGCTTCGTCATTCATTGGTCATTCGTCATCCGTCATTCGTCATTTGGCGCCTCCTGCTCCTGGCGATGGTTCTGCTCTCCGTCTCCTGCGTTCCCGATCGTCTTCGCCAGGCCAACGTCGATGAAGTGACCGTGGGAATGTCGAGGAAACAAGTGGAATCGATCCTCGGCCCGCCAACGGAGACCGATACGAAAGATTTTCCCGTGACGAAAACGATGACCTACCTTTACCACCAGCGCTCCGGCACAGTGACCATCGTTTTCAAGGACGACAAAGTGGCGGAGAAACAAAGCACACTGACCAGATAAGACGCGGTCTAATTTATCGCTGTCATGTTGAGCCAAAGCGCCTGCCAAGCCGTAGCCCCGCCACTGCGGGGCGAAGGTCTGGAAACATCTCTTTCTATGAGGATGGTACCGCGGAAAACTTTTTGCCAATGAGTTCGACGAGCACTCAAATTCCTCCCGAGTTGGAGCGGAAGATGGACGCGGCGATCGCGCGTTATCCGCAAGATCGACAACGCAGCGCCGCGATGCCGTTGCTTCACTTGTGGCAGGAGCACTTTGGATTCATCAGCGACCACGCGGTCACCTGGATTGCGGACAAGTTAGGCCTGCAACCGATCAACATTCTCGAGCTGACCTCCTTTTACCCGATGTATCGCACTTCGCCCACCGGCAAAACGCATATCCGCGTCTGCCGGACACTGAGCTGCGCCATGACGGGAAGTTATGAGCTAATAAAAAAATTGCGGGAAACAATTGGCAGGAATCCGGATTACAGCGTCGAATTTGTCGAGTGTCTGGCCAGCTGCGGCACCGCGCCGGTCTGCATGGTCGGCGAGGAGCTGCGCGAGAATGTCGATCCTAACTCGATTGTCGATCTGATCGAGAATCGTGAATCGAGAATCGTGAATCGGGCACAACCGCATCCACTGGAGTACCGCTTGGTTTACCAGAATGTCGGGCGCGCTGGTTGGACTACAGACATCGATTGTTATCTGCGCGCGGGCGGTTACGAGGATTTGCGCAAAGCCGTCAAAATGACGCGCGAAGAGATCGTGAACGAGGTGAAAACTTCGGGGTTGCGCGGGCGCGGCGGCGCCGGTTTTCCGTGCGGCGTGAAATGGAGTTTCATCAAGCCGGATGAGAAAAAGCCGGTCTATCTCATTTGCAACGCCGACGAATCAGAGCCGGGGACGTTTAAGGACCGCTACATCATTCACGAAGATCCGCATCAGTTGCTCGAAGGAATCGCGATTTCATGTTTCGCGATTAATGCGCGCATCGCTTACATCTACATCCGCGGCGAATTTCCAGAAGGCGCCAGGATTCTCGAACGCGCCATCGCAGAAGCGCGGGCCCGCAATTTTCTGGGCAAAAATATTCTCGGCACCGGGTTCAATGTCGAAGTTTACATTCATCGTGGCGCGGGCGCTTACATTTGCGGCGAGGAAACCGGGCTGATCGAGTCACTCGAAGGCAAGCGCGGTTATCCGCGAATCAAGCCGCCCTATTTCCCGGCGGTGCTCGGTCTCTACCTATGCCCGACAGTCGTGAACAACGTGGAAACGCTTTGCCACGTGAAACACATCATCCATATGGGGGGCGCGAAATACACCCGGCTCGGCCGGCCTAACAACACTGGCACCCGCATTGTTTGTGTGAGCGGCGATGTGCGGCGCCCGGGTTATTTCGAGATCGAAGTCGGCGCAGTCACGATGGGGCAACTCATCTACGAAATGGCTGGCGGACTAAGGGAGGGCCGCACGCTGAAAGCGGTCATTCCGGGCGGAACGTCGGCCAAAGTGCTGCGAGCGAATGAGCGGTTTAAGCTGAAACAGAAGCAGCCCGATGGATCGACCATTGAGCGGGAAATCTCGATCGATGAGATCCCAATGGATTTCGATTCGTTAGCCGCGGCCGGCTCCATGGCTGGCTCCGGCGGCGTCATCGTGCTGGATGATTCGCGGGACATGGTCTGGGCCCTTAACAACATCAACGAATTTTACGCCCACGAGAGTTGCGGCCAGTGCACTCCCTGCCGGGAAGGATCGCTCTGGATGAAGAAAATCACCGATCGTATGTTGTTAGGCGGGGGCGTGACCGAGGACCCAAAGACGCTCCAGACCATCGGCGACAACATCGCCGGACGCACCATTTGCGCGTTCGGCGAAGCCTGCGCCTGGCCCACGCAAAGTTTTGTCCAGAAATTCCCGGAAGAATTTGCCGTCCGCGCGCAGAAACCGGTCCCGCCGCCATTGCCGCCGGAATTGACCCCGGAAGAATTGATCGAGGAGGAACAGATTCCGACGACGCCGATGGCACACGATCCCGGTTGGGAAAAAGCCGGCGCGGCCGGGATGATTTAGGTCTTACTCTGTCTCTTTCTCATGCTCTTGCTCTGAACTTCGAAATGAAACCTTACTTCGACCACGAGAAATTAAATGTGTATCAACTTTCGTTATCTTTTAACGAATGGGTTGGAGAATTTCTAGCATCGGTTACCGGGAAGGCTGCAGGAGCATGAGCAGGAGCAGGAGAAAGAGTAGGAATGGCTGAAACACCATCAGTTCAACAGCCACTGTTCAACGTCCAGATCGACGGGGTCTGGCATCAATTTCCAAAGGGCACGCGCCTGATCGAAGCGTGCGAGCAGGCCGGCAGCTACGTGCCGCGTTATTGTTATCACAAGAAACTCAGTTCGCCAGGGAACTGCCGGATGTGTCTGATCGAAATGGGCATGCCGAGAATGGGACCGGACCGCAAACCGGAGGTCGGCCCCGATGGCCGGCCGATTATCAGCTGGATGCCGCGCCCGCAAATTTCCTGTGCGCAAGACATCGCCGACGGCATGAGCGTGCGGACGAATTCGCCCTTGGTAAAAGAATGCCAGCGCGGCGTGATGGAGTTTCTGCTCATCAATCATCCGCTCGATTGCCCGATCTGCGATCAGGCCGGTGAATGCCAATTGCAGGAATTCAGCGTGGAATACGGCGCAGCCGCCTCGCGGTTTCTGGAGAACAAAGTCAAGAAACCGAAGAACGTCATGCTTGGCCCGCGTGTGACGCTCGATGATGAACGCTGCATTCTGTGCTCGCGCTGCGTCCGGTTCTGCAACGAGATCGCGCACGACGATGTGCTCGGCTTTGTCGATCGCGGCAGTCACACCGTGCTGACCGCGCACCCCGGCAAACGGCTGGAAAACAACTACTCGTTGAACACCGTGGACATCTGCCCGGTCGGCGCCCTGACTTCGACCGATTTCCGCTTCAAGATGCGGGTCTGGTTCCTGAAGGAAACGAAAAGTGTTTGTACCAGTTGCGCCCGCGGCTGCAACACCCTCATCGGCACGCGCGAGGACGTGATCTATCGGCAGACGCCGCGCGAAAACGATGCGGTCAATTCCTGCTGGATGTGCGATTACGGCCGGCTCAACTTCTATTATCTGGAGTCGGAGAACCGGCTGCTCGAGCCGCAACTGCGGATCGGCGATAAACTTCAGCCGACCGATTGGAGCAACGCCATCGCACAGACCGCGCTGCTCCTGAGACAATTCTCCCCTAACGAGATCGCCATCATCGCGTCGGGGCAAATGACCAACGAAGAACTCTGGCTGACGGCCCAACTGGCCCGCCTGTTAGGCGTGGAACGGATCGACATCGTCCCGCGCGTTGGACGCGGCGACAGAATCTTGCTCAGCTACGATCGCAACCCGAATAACAACGGCGCACGCCTGCTCGGAATCACCAAAGATCCGGGCGCAAGTTTGCCTGCGATTGTCGAGGCCGTGATTTCCGGAAGCGTGCGCGCCCTGATCGCTCTCGGCGAAAACCCAATCCGCGCCAGAATTTCCGTCGAAACATTGTCGAAGTTGCCGGCCTTTGTCGTCATGGACATTCTCTCCAACGCGGCGACCGAACACGCGAGAGTCGTGCTTCCGTCGTTTGGCTTTGCTGAAAAACGGGGCTCGATGATCAACGGCGAAGGACGGTTGCAGCGGCTGAATCGCGCCGTGCGCGGGCCCGGCCAGGCTCGCGACGATTGGGAAATTCTCCGCGACCTCATCCAGGCACTCGGCGGCAGCAACTCCGAAATGAGTTCGCGAGCAGGCAGCCTCCACAGCATCGAAGATGTGTTCCGCCAAATGGCTGAAGCCAACCCCCGCTTCGCCGGTCTAAGCCTCAGCAAGATCGGCGATCTCGGGGTGCAATTCATGGAAGCCCACGAATGCCTTCCGCCACCCGAAGATCCCGGAGCCAAAGACATCGAAATCGCCGAAGCCGTACGCCCACCCGGACGATAGAATCGCGCGCCTAATGCTGTAGCGTGCGCTGTCCTCAACGCACCGGTCGGGACGTGGCCGGGCGATGCGCGTTCTCCGCTGAGGACAGCGAACTCTACAGCCCAGCGAGTTCAGACGTTGTAAATCGAGAGCTACTGCAACAGAGTAAAGCTCGCCGACCACAATGGATTCGTTTTTTATTCTCACTTCGCTGCTGAAAATCGTCGGGATCTTGTTTGTCGTAATCCTGCCGATGGTTTCATACACCGTGTATGCCGAGCGACGAGTCAGCGCTCTGATTCAGGATCGGCTCGGCCCGAATCGGGTCGGTCCGGCGGGGTTGTTTCAGCCGATCGCGGACATGTTCAAACTGCTCTTGAAAGAGGATTTCACGCCGCGCGCAGTGAACACGTTCTATTACTGGCTGGCACCGTGCCTGGCGGTGATGCCAGCCATTATCACCATCGCAGTCGTCCCATTTGGCAGCACACTCTTTGGCGTCCCGATGGTCATCGCAGATGTAAACGTCGGCATCCTGTTCGTGTTCGCCATTGCCTCGTTAGGCGTTTACGGAATCGTCATTGCCGGCTGGGCTTCAAATTCCAAGTATCCGTTTCTCGGCGGGATTCGCTCCAGTGCCCAGATGCTTTCCTATGAGCTTTCGCTTGGCCTGGCCGTGATTCCGATTTTCATGCTCGTCGGAAATCTGCGCCTAACGAGCGTGGTGCAGTATCAGATCGACCATGGCTGGTTGATCGCGCCCTTCGTCGGCGATTGGGCGAACCCCTTCAAATGGCTGATGACAGTGCCGATGTGGATCTCGTTTCTCGTCTTCATGATTGCGATTTTCGCCGAGACCAACCGGTTGCCGTTCGATCTGCCCGAGGCGGAGCAGGAACTCGCCGGCGGTTACAACACCGAATATAGCTCGATGAAGTTCGCCCTTTTTTTCCTCGGCGAATACGCGGCCATGATCACCGGCTCGGCCGTCATCGTGACCTTGTTCCTCGGCGGCTGGCATTTTCCCGGAATCCCCGATGGATCCCACGGTTGGATTTTTGGCCTGATTAATATCGCGGTTTTTTTTGCAAAAGTCAGTGCGATGCTCTTTTTCTTTATCTGGGTCCGCTGGACGCTCCCGCGTTTCCGTTACGATCAACTGATGCGGCTGGGCTGGCTCTTCTTTTTCGAAATCGCGCTGGTGAACATTTTCATCGTTGCTGCGATCATGGCATTTCTACGAACCTAATGACGAATGGCCAATGACGGAATGACGAAGGAAATCCTAATGACCAATGCCGAAAGATTCCGATCCGATCTCGGCATAATTCGTCATTCGCTCTTCGTCATTTCTTCGTCATTCGCTCGCCGCGCCGGAGCTGCGCGAAGGCGGGTCATTCGTCATTCGGCGTTTTGATCATGGCCCTCACTGTTCCGAGACCGAATCTGAACTGGCGCGAGCGATTATATTTGCCGGCGATCGTGGCCGGGCTGGCCATCACCATCAAGCATTTCAAGAACATGCTTTTCGGACGCACCAAGGTCACCATGCAATATCCCGAGCAAACTTGGGATTCGAATCTGCCCGAACATTACCGCGGCGCACCCGCGCTGGTGAAGGACGCCGAGGGCCGGGTCCGTTGCGTTGCCTGTCAGCTTTGCGAATTCATTTGTCCGCCGCGCGCGATCAAAATTGTTCCCGGCGAGATCCCGCCACAGGATCGGTTTGCCAAAGTCGAGAAGTTGCCGCTCGAATTCGATATCGACATGGTTCGCTGCATTTTCTGCGGCATGTGTGAAGAAGTTTGTCCGGAGCAGGCGATTTTTTTGCGAAAAGACTACGCCATCACCGGATTCACCCGCCAAGAGATGGTGCATCACAAAGATAAACTGATCGAGATCGGCGGAGTGATGCATGGCGTCGTTTTGAAATGGAATGAGAAAAAGTGAACGGAACTGGAGTAGTGGAATATTGAAGTAATGGAGTGTTGGTCAGACCCGTGAACTCATTACTCCATTACTTCACCACTCCATTACTCCGAAAGTTATGTCTCCCTTTCTATTCTGGACTTTCGCGTTGATGATGTTGGTCTTCGGCGCAGCGGTCGTGATCGTGCGCAACCCGGTCGCGAGCGCGCTCAATCTCGTGGTTTCCTTTCTCGGGCTCGCCGCGTTGTTCATGTCGCTCAACGCTTATTTCATCGGGATCATTCAGGTGCTGGTTTATGCCGGCGCGGTGATGGTGCTGTTTTTGTTCATCATCATGCTCTTGAATCTTCGCGCGGAGGAAACTCGCCGGATCAACTGGCTCGCTGCCACGGCCGGGATCGCCGTCGCGCTGGTCTTGCTCATCCAGATTTGTTCCGTGATCGGCCATTTCAAAGCCGCCCGGCAACCGTTCCCGCCGCTGGCAGAATCGACAACCGACGATGTCCGCAATGTCGGCGCGCTTTTGTTCAACAACTACAACCTGCCGTTCCAAATCATTGGTGTCCTCGTTCTGGTGGCGACAATCGGCGTGGTGCTATTGAGCAAACGCGAACCGCGGTAGAAGCAAATGACGAAGGAAATCCTAATGACGAATGCCGAAAAAACCGCGCGCTCGGCGCTGCAGAGATTCGTCATTCGGGCTTGGTCATTCCTTCGTCATCCGCTCGCCGCGCCGGAGCTGCGCGAAGGCGGGTCATTCGAGCTTCGTCATTCCACATGATCACACTGGGCGATTATCTCATTGTCAGCGGGATTTTGTTCGCGATCGGATTTGCCGGCGTAATGCTGCGCCGCAATCTCATCATCATCCTGATGTCGCTCGAGCTGATGCTGAACGCGGCGAATCTATCTCTCGTCGCTTTTTCTCGCTTCCGGGTCGATCAAACCGGTCTGCCGAATTACAACGCGCAAGTCTTCGTTTTTTTCATCATCACCGTCGCGGCCGCCGAGATCGCGGTCGGCCTGGCCATCCTCGTCGCCCTCTATCGCGCCCGGCAAACCACCGACGTGAAAGACATCAGTAGTTTGAAATTTTAGTTATCCGCCAAACACGCTAAATGACGCCAAAAAAACTTGTCTCAGATTTTCTATTTAAAGACGAATGCTACGCAATCATTGGCGATTGTTTCGAGGTTTACAAAGACAAGGGCTGTGGTTTCCACGAGCCGGTCTATCAGGAATGCCTCGGGATCGAGTTTGAGTTTACGAAAATTCCAGCGATTCCCATGCCCGGATTGGCCTTGGAGTACCGCGGCAGAATATTGAAGCAGACGTATTTCCCTGATTTTATGTGTTACGAGAAAATCGTCGTTGAGTTAAAGGCCGTCACTGAACTGACTGATGAGCATCCGGCGCAAGTCCTGAATTACCTGAAGGCTGGCCGATTTGAGCTTGGGCTATTGGTTAATTTTGGTCATTACCCAAAACTCCAATACGAACGCATCGCGAGGACACGCCCGAAACGTGATCCCGACGAACCAATCCGTCTCTAGGATGAATCGCCAAGAACGCCAAATGCCGCCGGAGTTTTCTGGGCGCTCGCAATTCGTGTCTGAATTTTTAGCGTCTTTTAGCGTGTTTGGCGGATAAGCTTCTTATGTCAACCCTGCCCTGGATTATTCTTCTCGCGCCGCTGTGTAGCGCAACGGTCATCACCGTTTTTACGCTGCGGTGGAAGGCGTTGAGCAGTTTCATCTCGGTCGCGGCAGTTCTGGCGAGTTTTGTTTGCAGTGTCCTGGTCTTTCGACAATCCGACATTTCCGCAATCGATCTGACTTGGATCAACATCGCCGGCGGGCTGTCAGTGCCTCTCGGGCTTACGTTGGATCAACTCAGCGGAACGATGCTCGTTTTGGTGTCCGGCGTCGGCGCGATTATCCATATCTATTCGCTCGGTTACATGCGCGCCGATGCGGGCAAATCCCGCTATTTCGCCGCGCTGTCGCTCTTCATGTTTGCCATGCTCGGAATCGTGCTCGCCAACAATTTCGTGATGATGTTCATCTTCTGGGAGCTGGTCGGGTTCACATCGTACGTGCTGATCGGTCATTGGTTTGAGCGCGATGCCGCGGCCAACGCCGCTAACAAGGCGTTCATCACAACTCGCATCGGCGACTTTGGGTTCATGCTTGGCATTCTGATGATCTGGATGCCAACCGGCTCGGTCGTTTTCCCGGAGCTGGCCGACCGGATGTCAATGTTAACGAATCATCCGGCCTATCTGACAATCGCCGCGCTCTTGATTTTCTGCGGAGCGGTCGGTAAATCGGCGCAGTTTCCGTTGCACGTTTGGTTGCCGGACGCAATGGAAGGCCCGACGCCAGTCTCGGCACTGATCCACGCCGCCACGATGGTCGCGGCCGGCGTTTACATGCTTGCCCGCGTCGGGTTCATCATTCAAGCATCGGCGGCGGCGCTCCTTGTGATTGCGTGGATCGGCACCATTACCGCATTGATGGCGGCATTGATCGCGACCCAGCAGGACGACATCAAACGCATCCTGGCATATTCCACGCTGTCGCAGCTCGGTTACATGGTGATGGCAGTGGGGCTCGCATCGAGCAACGCCGCCGTGTTTCACCTGTTCACGCACGCGTTTTTCAAAGCGCTCCTTTTTCTCGGGGCCGGCTCGGTCATCATCGCGCTCCATCACGAACAGAACATTTGGGAAATGGGCGGCCTCTCGCGCCGGATGAAGATCACCTTCATCGCATCTCTGATCGGCGCGCTGGCGCTAATGGGCGCTCCGCCGCTGAGTGGATCTTTGAGCAAGGACAGCATCCTCGCGCTCGCTTACGAGACGAACAAACCGATATTCGCGTTCGCTCTCGCCGCCGCGTTCCTGACCGCGTTTTACATGGGGCGCTGGCTCATGGTCGTTTTCTTCGGACACTCGCGCGGCCACGCGGCGCGGGTGAGTTGCGAATCGCCGCTCGTAATAACCGCGCCGCTGGTGGCGCTCACGCTGTTGGTGATCGCTGGCAGTTTCAGATCGTTCGACAAGCGCTTTCTCGCGCTCCCCGTCGAAGGTGGATCCTTCCCAACCGTGTTGTCGCTTGCTGTCGCTGCGTTCGTTTCCGGTGCCCTTCTGGCAATCCTGATCTATCGCGGCCGCGCCACTGAGGCCGTGCGAATCGATCTCCTGCGAAACAAATTTTATGTCGACGAATTTTACGCCTGGCTCATCCGCTGGACCCAGGAATTGCTTGCTCGCATCTCGGCCTTCTTCGATCGCTGGATCATCGACGCCGGGGCCGTCCGCGGCGTTAGCGGAGGCACGTGGGGATTCGGCGCGCTGCTGCGCCTGGTCCAGGTTGGGAACCTCCAAGCCTACGCATTTCTCTTCGGCCTAGGCATTGTGGCCATCATCTACTTTGCCGTTTTCCGATAGGTCATCAGCAAATGACGAATGACTAATGACGGAATGACGAAGGAAATCCTAATGACGAATGAGGAAAAGCCGGCGCGCCGGTGGCTGGGCCGATTTGTCATTCGCGCTTCGTTATTGATTCATCATTCGTCATTCGTCATTCGTCATTTTTCCTAATGGTCCTTTTTCTCATTTTCTGTCCGATCATCGCCGCCATTTTAATCATGGCCGGCGTGCCTGCGCGCAAAACAGCGCTGGCGGCGTCCATTTTGAATTTAGTCGTGACACTCCTGTTGTTCGCGCGTTTCGATCGCACGGCGACAGGGTTCCAACACGTTCATTCGTTCGTGATTTCTCCCGAGTGGCGGCTCAATTTCACGACCGGCGTCGATGGCCTGAGTTTGATCGTGATTTTGCTCGCTGTCATCGTCACGCTGGCCGCGCTCTGGTTTACCGATAAGATCGACAAATATGAAAACGCGTTTTACGCCTGCCTCCTGTTTATCTCCGCCGGCGCCATCGGCGCGTTCGCATCGATTGATCTCTTTTTCTTTTACGCGTTTCACGAGCTCGCGCTCATCCCGACATTTTTGCTGATCGGAATTTGGGGCAGCGGAAATCGTGTCGCCGCCGCATGGAAGATCACCATTTATCTCGCGCTCGGCAGTTTCATTTTGCTGCTTGGATTGATCTTGCTTTATCAAGGCGTTCCGCCTGAATCGCGCAGCTTCGACATTCGCGATCTCCAGACCGCCATCGGGGCGAGGCAGCTTCCCGCCGATGTCCAACATCACATCTATCTGCTGCTCCTGATCGGCTTTGGAATTCTGGTCTCGCTCTTTCCCTTCCATTCGTGGGCGCCCGAAGCGTACGCGTCCGCACCCGCCCCGGCGGCGATGTTGCACGCCGGCGTTTTGAAAAAGTTCGGGCTTTACGGTTTATTACGTCTCGCCGTTCCGCTGCTACCGGAAGGGGCGCGACATTGGAACCAACTGCTACTGGTCTTATTGCTTGGCAATATCATTTACATCGGCCTGGTCACGATTGCGCAGAAACGGCTCGATTGGATGCTCGGTTACTCCAGCGTGATGCACATGGGCTACATCTTTCTCGGGATTGCCAGCGCAAATATTGTCGGCACGACCGGTGCCGCGACGCTCATTTTCGGGCACGGGCTTTCCATCGCGCTGCTCTTTGCGATCACAGGCGAAATCCGCAAACGCACCGGCACACTCGTGCTGGATGAGCTCGGCGGTCTGGCCAAAGCGATGCCTTTTGCCGGACTCGCTTTCGGCCTTGGCGCCTTTGCCGCGATCGGACTGCCCGGGTTCGCGAATTTCGCCGGTGAAATCATGATTTTCTTCGGCGCGTTTCGGCACGGCTGGGAAATGGCACGCTTCCATTTCTTTCAAGTCGCCACCGTGCTCGCGCTTTGGGGCGTGGTGATCTCCGCCGTCTATATGCTCCGCGCCTATCGCAAGACTTTCATGGGCCCGCCGGTTGAGCGCTGGAAACAACTGGTCGATCTTCGTTCCGGCCTGCGTCTGCCGATCGCGTTGCTCGTCGCCGCGCTGCTTTGGTTTGGATTTTACCCGCAATCGTTTGTCCGGCTCCTGAGGCCGGCATTCAGCAATTACTTTTCCGCTAACAAATGATCTCGGCAATGTTTAGCGCCAAAGGCGCAGCATTCATCTTAAGCCTGGGGCGACGCCCCAGGATTGCCGTAGGGCCGCACGCGAGCGCTGAAGGCGCGATTCACTTTCGGTCAAATATCCCACACAGGGGCAACATCTTTTCCGACGCCAACGGTTTAATATGGATGAATCGCGCTTTCAGCGCTTGGTTTCGGGCCGATCAAGTTCCTGGGGCCGTGCCCCAGGCTGGAAATGAAACAGCGCCTTTGGCGCTGATCCACACCCATCAGGGATCGCTTTGGATTATCGAACTGCCACAATGATTGCAGCGCCGATACTCGAAATTGCCGTGCTCATTCTCGGGATGTCGATCCTGATCGTAGAAGCATTCGCCACTAAGATCGACAGGCGTGTCTTTGCTTTTGTCGGAATTGCCGGTTTGGTCCTGGTGCTGGTCGGTACCTTCTTCCTCGCCCCGGATTCTTCCACGAATCGCCTAACGGGTTTGTGGAGTTTTTACACGGCCGATCCATTGTCGATCTTCTTTAAACGATTCGCGCTCGTCACCACCATTCTCGTTCTCGTCATGATGATCGATTACACGCCGGTCGTGCTCCAGGAGAGGCGACTTTCCAGTCGCGCAGACGACGCGACTCGGCGGCTGGAAAACCGCCGCTCCTCGGTTGCTCTTGGCGAGTTTTTCGCTCTCCCGATCTTTACGTGTGCCGGTCTGATGTATCTCGTCTCCGCCATCGATTTCATTTTCATTTTCGTCGCGCTCGAGCTGGTCACGATTTCGTTTTACGTTCTCGTTAGTTTTACCCGAAAAAATCCGATCACGCTCGAAGCCGGGGTGAAATATCTCGTGCTCAGCGCGCTCTCGACCGGCTTTCTCGTGTATGGGATTACCTGGATTTTCGGCGCGACCGGCGAAACGAATCTGCAACGAATCACCGGCGCGCTGGCCAATCCTTCCACGGAACAAAACGCGGCGCTGTTCGGCATGGTGCTGGTGCTGGTCGCGCTCGGATTCAAGATCGCCGCCGTTCCCTTTCAAATCTGGGTGCCGGATGTTTATCAAGGCGCGCCCACGCCGGTAACAGCGTTTCTCTCCGTCGGATCGAAAGCCGCCGGCTTCGTCGTTCTGCTGCGTGTGCTACAGCCGTTTGTGATTCTCCCGCAAACGCAACGCCTCATTGTTCTCCTGGCGTTGCTCACGTTGATCTACGGCAATCTCGCCGCGCTGCCGCAAAGCAATCTGAAACGTCTCCTGGCGTATTCCAGCGTCGCCCACGCCGGGTATTTGTTGGTCGGCGTCGCCAGTTTCGACAATCAAGCTGTCGCCTTTTATCTGACCGCGTATCTCGTGATGACGCTGCTCAGCTTCGCCGTCCTGATCATCGTCGCGCAAACAACGGGTGAACAGATTGCCGACTTCGATGGCCTGGCCAAACGCTCCCCTTTCCTCGCGTTCGCCATGTTGATTGGAATGGCCTCGCTCGCCGGAATCCCGTTCACCGCCGGCTTCCTCGGCAAATTCTTCATCTTCTACGCCGCCCTCGCCCAACACCAGATTGCCCTCGTCGCCGTCGGCGTGATCACCGTCGGTTGCGGTTTCTATTACTATCTCAAGGTCGTCCGCGCCATGTATTGGCAACCCGCCACGAAGATCGACAACATCTCGATCAACGCACTCTCGCGCGTCGCTATCACCACGCTCATCATCGCCACGATCTGGCTCGGCGTTTATCCGCAGCCGATCTTTGACGCGTTGAAACGTTAAAAACCGTTACAAAGTTACAAGGGTTACAACGGCTAAAGCTCTCGCGTTCGCGAAGCGAATTCTTCTTTAACTTTGTGACCTTGTAACCTTTTAACGAACCGACATGCAGTCCTCCAGGCAGGCGAGGAGATGGGCGACTGTTTCGTCGGTTTCGTCGCCCATGTTGGACAAACGAAAGGTTTGGCCCCGGAGTTTGCCGTAGCCGGGGTCTATGACGAGGTGATGTTTTTCGCGTAAGCGGCGCGTCAGTTCGAGCACGTCGATCCCTTTGTTGTTCCGGACACAGGTGAGCGTTTTTGAGCGGAAACCTTCCTCGGCAAAAAAGTCGAAGCCGGTCCGTTTCACCCAATCGTGCACGAGCGCGTTGGTGCGAGCGTGACGCGCATAACGTGGTTCCAGTCCTTCCACAAGGATTTCGTCGAGCTTTGATTGCAGGGCGAAGATATGGCCGATACTGGGCGTGGTTGGCGTCGTCCATTCACCTTGCTGCTTCTTGAATTCGAGGAAATCGAAGTAGTACCCGCGATGGTCGATCGTCGCGGTGCGGGCGAACGCTTTTTCGGAAACGCTAAAGAGCGAAAAGCCCGGCGGGAGGGCGAGCGCTTTTTGTGAACCGGTGAGCAGGACGTCGATCCCAAGTGCGTCCATGTCGATCTTCATGCCGGAAAAAGATGAGACCGTGTCCACAATCAGAACGACCTCGGGAAATTTCGCGAGCGTGCAGCATATTTCGGGTAGCGGATTCATCACGCCAGTGGAGGTTTCGTTGTGAATCAGGGTGACAGTGTCGAATTTTCCAGAGGCGAGCTTCAGATCGATATCTCGCTGGTCGATGTGTTTGCCCCAATCGACTTGCAACGGCTCGGCGTTTTTGCCGCAGCGGCGTGCGACGTCTAGCCATTTATCGGAGAACGCGCCGCACATGCAACAGAGCAGTCCGGAGCCGGACTGGCGGTTTTCGCCCACGAGGTTGCGGATCGACGCTTCCATGACACCCCAGGCCGACGAGCTGGAAAGGAATACCGGCTGTTTCGTGCCGAACAATGTTTGCAGCTTTGGGTAAATCTCGCGGTACAGATTTTTGAAATCGTTGCCGCGATGCCCGATCATCGGGCGGGCGAAGGCAGAGAGTGTCTTCTCGGAAACTTCGACCGGGCCGGGAGTGAAAAGCTTGTCGTGTGGGAGCATGAAAAAACATCGAACGCCCAACATCGAACGTCCAACGCCGAATTTGCTCCGGTTAGCGCGCGTGATTCATTGCAGCATGAACTGTCGATTGTGGCTGGCTTTGGTGATCTTGCTCACCGCAAGCGTCTTTCTCGCACAAGCGGAATCGCCTAACTATTCCGTGTTCGTCAGCAATGAACGCTCGGGCGATGTCACGGTAATTGATGGTGCCACCGATGCGGTGGTCGCAACATTTCCGGTGGGCAAACGGCCACGCGGAATTCATGCGTCGCCCGACGGCAAACGCATTTTTGTCGTCTTAAGCGGCTCACCACGAATGGCGCCGGGCGTGGATGAAAGTCGCGTCCCGGCGGACAAAACGGCGGACGCGCTCGGCGTGATTGATCCGGTGGCGCGCAAATTGATCGATCGTTGGCACGTCGGATCCGATCCGGAGCAATTCGCCATTAGCAAAGATAGCCAGTTCGCCTTCATCGCGAATGAAGACGATGCCAGCGCCGCAATTGTCGATCTGAGCTCCGGCCAGCCGCGCGGAAAGGTGAGGGTTTCGCCGGAACCGGAAGGCGTGGGTGTGAACCCGGTGAACGGCGAAGTTTATGTCACGTGCGAGGAAAACGGCGATGTGTTCGCCATCGTGCCGGATGCGCAGCGCGTCGTAGCCAAAATCGACGTCGGCGGCCGGCCGCGCTCGATTGCGTTTCTTCCCGATGGTTCGCGCGGATATGTCGCATGCGAGACCGGCGGTTATGTGGCGGTAATCGATCCGCATGACCACAAGTTGATGACGAAAGTCCAATTGCCCCAAGGCTCATTGCCAATGGGCAGCGTCGTTTCGGCCAATGGAAAAGAGGTTTATGTCTCGACTGGTCGCGGAAATGCGGTGGCGTTGATCGACTCGGCCACCAACTCACTGGTGACAACAATTCCCGTCGGCAAACGCGCCTGGGGCATCGCGCTCAGTCCCGACGGATCGAAACTCTACACTGCTAACGGCGCTTCGAATGACGTCTCGGTGGTGGATTTGAAAACGCGCAAGGAACTGAAACGGATCAAATGCGGCGACGGCCCGTGGGGTATATCAGTTGTTAGGCAGTAGGAGCGGCGGCTTTCCAGCCGCCGACGGGAAAGGAAAAGACGCGCAACACGGCGCCTGGAAAGGCGCCGCGCCGAATCGCGAAAAAGTGTTTGCGACTGCGGCAGCACGCCGCTAAAAGCTTGCATGACTGACACTGCACCTCCGGCCGCGCCGTGGACACGGCAGAATCCTTTTCCGGGAAAGCTGGCGGTTAACCGGCGACTGAGCGGACCCGATTCGGAAAAGGATACGCGTCATTTCGAGATCGATCTCGGCGGCTGGGGATTAAATTTCGAACCGGGCGACTCGATTGCGGTCTATCCAACGAACGATCCCGGGCTGGTTGAAGAAATAATACGGATGCTGGGGGCAAATGGCGATGAGCTGGTGACGGTGGCTAAAACGCAAAAGCCGTTTCGCCAGGCCCTACTGCGTGATTGCTCGATTACCAAACCAACTTCGAAGTTTTTGAAAGCCATCGTCGAACGTGCATCGGCAGCGCCATTTCTGAAGGAATTGCTCGATCCCAAGCGGAAACAAGACCTCGACAATCTCCTTTGGGGGATGGAGGTGATCGATTTTTTGCTCGAGCATCCGTCGGCAAAATTTAAGCCGGAAGAATTCGTGGCACTGCTCACGAAGTTGCAGCCGCGGCTTTATTCAGTGGCGTCGAGTCTACGGGTTTTTCCTGATCGCGTGCATTTGATTGTCGATGTTGTGCTCTACGAAAGTCGTGGCCGGGCCCGCAAGGGCGTATGTTCGACATTTCTGGCAGAACGCGCAGACCGCGTTCCGGTGCCGGTGTATCCGAGCCTGGCCAAACATTTTCACATGCCGGAGGACGGGAACATTCCGCTAATCATGATTGGACCGGGCACCGGTATCGCGCCGTTTCGCGCATTTTTACAGGAGCGGCAAGCGCGCGGTGCCAAAGGAAGAAACTGGCTCTTCTTCGGGGCCCAACACGAACAGTGCGATTACGCCTATAAGGAAGATTGGGAACGGTTCACGCACGAAGGCCTGTTGACTCGACTCGATTGCGCATGGTCGCGGGATCAGGCGCACAAGATTTACGTTCAGAACAAAATGCTCGAGAACGCGGCGGAAATCTGGAAATGGATCGACCGCGATGGTGCGCAATTTTTTGTCTGCGGGGACGCCAGGAGAATGGCCAAGGACGTCGATGCTGCTTTACGCAAGATCGTGCAGGAACAAGGCGGCAAGAACGTGGAAGAGGCCAACGCGTACGTGGAAAAACTCAAGAACGAGAAACGTTACAAGCGCGACGTTTACTGATTGGAGTGTTGGAATGATGGAGTATTAAGCAACCCACTACTCCATTAACTCCGCGTCGCCAGACTCCAATATCAAATTGCCGGGGTTCGCCTGATCGAATCGGGAACGAACTAGACTAGCGATTATCTTCGAACCAGCTGACGATCCTGTAGTTGTCAATCAGACCGCCATCGCCCATGGCTTCGTCGTAGTGAAGATTGGTGACGCCATTCATGGTGACGGTTTTCCCAACGATCGAACCATAGAAATGGCCATTGCTGCCGCCGCCATTGATGGTCACGTCGTGGTTCGGCGCGTACAGGGCAGCCATGATCTGGCTGTTGCCGCCCAAGCTTACGTGCGGAGTGTGGTTGCCGGAAGGCTGGATTCCAAAAAGCTGCATGTGCAGGGGGTTACTATCCATGTTCAAAATGCCGTTGCCCCCGGAGTCGATATTCCCAGCGAAATAAATCTTCGTGTTTACCCCCGGTTGCGAAATGATCTGCCCATTGCCAGTGACAGAAACGTCGCCGGTCACGTGATCCCGGACTCCGAAGCCAGCAAACGCTTCCTGCCAAGTGGAGGTTTGCAGAGCGCTATGATAGTTGACATTGACCACACGGATTACTTCCGCGGCGAAGATGGAGAGGATAGCGAGCGCTATCACGGCCCAGCAGCACGCTTCCGCAGTTGCTAGGTTGTTGATTTCTCATTAGTAAACTCCGCTTGGAATGTCGGTCCGGTTATTGCGCAATAACGTCGTGTTGTAGAAGGCCGTCCCGGCGATCGCGTCCGGCGACGCGCCACTGACTCTGTAAATCGGCTTGAAGGTGATTCGAGTGGTCACCACCTTGCTGAGGTCAGTGATGTCGAAAACGAAATCGGCCACATTGGTCGCCAGCGCCACCGCTGGCCCGTCGTCTTCCTGGCGATAAATCTGGCTGCCGCTTAAATAGTAATGGATGCGGACCGAACTACCGGACGGTCCGTAAACCACGCCGCCGTGGCCATCGAGCGTGGGGGTACGCGGGTTGCCCGAGCTGTCATAGTAATTAGGGATATTGATTGTCGTATCATTCTGCGCGGCCTGAACGCTGATGGCGCGGCGCAGGTCCTGGGCAAGATAATCCGAGATGCGCATTTCATCGGCGTGATTGATGGCAAAATCGCTGCTCGCCGCGTAGTTACGCTCCAGGGAGGTAAACCCCATCAGAAGCACCATGCTGACAGCGGAAAAGATACCGGCGGCAACCATTACCTCCGAGAGAACAAGGCCCCCGCTGCACTGCTGTTTTTTCGTGCGAAACCCACTCACCACTTTGCTACTCCTCCCTTGGCTAGAATCGCCACTGTTTGTCGCGCGTTGCTGCGCGCATTGGGCGACCCGATGTAATTGACGGTCCAAGTCACTTTGACGGCGTTCTCCGTCAGGAGCGCGTCGTTATTCACGATGGAGGCGACGCCCCCCGACCGTGTCAGTTGAATCGTACCAGTTGTGCCGCTTCCATACGCCGCGATGACAAGCGTCTCATTCAGACTTTTGAGTTGATTGGCGCCGGGCGCATCGGCGTTGAGTAAGTTTGTCTGTAGCCAATTCGCATCGGTCACTTGGTGCCAATTAGCGATGCGAAGCGATTCGATTCGTTGCTGGAGCACCTGACTGGCGCAAGCGCTTTCACGCGCCATCTTAATCGTGCCCATGGACGAAGCGTTCATGGTAAAGAGCGAGGCTAGATAGAGGGCGGAAATGCCCGCTGCCATCATTGCCTCGACTATGGTTTGGCCAGCTTGATTGGATTTCTTGGTGAGGTTCATATGAGCGGATTAATACGAATTGTGGAGCACTAGCTGTACCGATTTCCATAATTTCCATAAATTCTACCGACAGTTTTTTGCTATTCTGAGAATTCTAATTAATTGCATATCAATTCTGATAACGCTGAGATATAGATTTCTTGAACTTGAAAGCATTGCGCGCAATTTTGTCGCTATTACCACAGAAGATGGGCATCAGTTGGCACGTCCATCGCGACGGAAACACGATCGTGTCCTATCGATTGTCCTCGAACCAGCTCACGATCTTGTAATCGTTTATGAAGCCCCCGGAGCCAAGCGCTTCGTCGTAGTGCAAATTTGTTACCCCGGTCATCTTCACACTCTTTCCGATGATCGAACCAAATACGTGACCATTGCTGCCGCCACCGTTGACCGTAACGTCGTGGTTGGGGGCGTAAACCGCTGCAATGATCTGCCCATTGCCGCCAAGGGTCACTTGGTTGTTGGAGGGCGATCCTTGCGGTGGCTGAATCCCAAACATTTGCAGGTCCAGCGGCTGATTGTTCACGTTCAGCATGCCGTTGCCGGCGATATTGACATTGCCGGCGAAATAAATTTTGGCTTTTACTCCCGGCTGCAGAATAAGTTGCCCGTTTCCTTTAATAGTAAGATCCCCAGTGACATAGACTTCGATGTAAGTCGTGCTGCCGTCGGCCGCGCCAGCCAAAATGAGGGTCTGGCTGCCGGCGAGATCTATACTGCTCACTTTGTAGCGGGAGGCTGACGATCCACTCGTGCCGCTTGCGGTCAAAGTAGTCGTGTTCGTCACCGAAGAGGGACTCAAGTTATATAAACTCCATGAGGGCGCACCGATGGCTATTGGCTCTTCGTAAAAATCAGTGCGTTCAGTTCCGGTGATATTGGCTGCGCCGCTAACGGTTCCCGCGTTCGTGGCCACATCGCCATAGATGTGGGCATTGCCCGCGTCGATCAACTGCCCGTCTGTGGCAATGTCGCCGTTGCCCTGGCGTTTGGCCGAGTCGTACAGACCGCTGGTCGATTTGCCGGGATCGCGCGAATCATAACTGTCGATGACGATATTTTGATTCGTTAGATCAATGATGCCCACCGACATGATCGCTTCGTCGAAGGAAGAGACCGGCCGCACAATCGCTTCCACATGTCGCGAAACCTGCGGGGCGCTAAGCGGATGCGCGCTTAACACTCCGTTGGTAAAGCGCTCCCAGCGTAAGCTCAACCTCCGCAGCCGCGTATCCTCCTTCGTATCGGCCACCCGCGCCGGACCAATCAGGGGCATCGTGCCGGTAGCGCGGACGCGGTAATATTGCCAGCCGTTGTTCGGATCGATTAGTTGGGCGGGCGCATCGACATTCACTTCAATTGTCATTGGCGTCCCAGCCAAGCCGGCATTTGGAACGGCCGTTAGGGAATAGGCCGTCACGCCATTGCCCGGGATATTGTTCCAACCACCCCAGGCATTGTTTGGGGCGGGATAAAGCGACTTGCGCAGCTCCATGATGCCCAAATCGATGCCGGATTCCGACGCCAGCAACGCTTCCTGCCAGGACGCCGTTTGCAGAGCAGTCTGATACTTTGCGGAAACGAGTCGAACCGCTTCCGCAGCGAATATGGACAGGATCGCGATCGCAATTACGCTCCAGAGAAGGATGCTTCCAGATGGTTGTGGGCTTGGATGTCTCATCGGTAAACTCTTCTTTGGATGGCGATTAATAATCTTGGCAGCAGTCGATGTGCCGAATCTTATAATTTCTATAATCCGACCGACGTGACCTATTGCACAGGTATTTGAATCTTCACTTCCGGAACATGGCGCCAAGAACGTTGAAGAAGCGAACGCTTACGTGGAAAAACTCAAGACCGACAAACGCTACAAGCAACGTTTACTGATTGGAGTATGGGAGTGATGGAGTTTGAGAGTCCACTACTCATGAAAACTTGAATCCAATCCTCAGGTCTCTGCATCTCAATGAAAACAACTCGAGGTTTTCATGATGCAAGATTTCAAGTTTGCGGCCAGGCAACTAGTCAAGACGCCGGGATTCACTGCCATCGCGGTCTTAACCCTGGCGCTGGCGATCGGGGTCAACTCGGCCATCTTCGCGCTGATTAATAACGTGGTGTTGCGCCCGATGGTGCCGGTTCGATCAAAAGAGGTGGTCAACATGTTCAATTGCCGCCAAAACGCGAACCACGATTATCGCCCGTTCTCCTACAATGAATTTCGGGAGCTGCGCGGGAATGGCGAACTTTTTGCCGACGTCGCGGCCCTCGAGTTCGCCGTCGCGGGAATCGGGCGAGATCACGAGATGCGACGCAGTTTCGCCTTTCTGACGTCGGAGAATTTCTTCTCCTTGATGGGAGTACAACCGTTTCGCGGGCGGTTTTACAGCGCCGATGAATGCCGGCCGAACGCAAACGTGCCGGTGGTCGTGGCGAGCTATGGATTTTGGAAACGAATGGGCGGGCGCGAAAATTTTGTCGGCAGCAATATTCACATCAATGGCCAGCCTTACACAGTGATCGGTATTACACCGAATGGATTTAGCGGTGCGAGCGCACTGATCGCTCCCGATGTGTGGCTCCCGCTCGGAATGCATTCGCAGCTTGGATCGGCCTTTGGCGACTCCGAAAGTATGCACGATCTCGCGAACCCGAAAAGTTTCGCGCTCAACTTGACCGGACGATTGCGCTCCGGACTAACATTTGAAGCGGCGAAAGCGCGGCTGCCGGTTTTGTCACAACGCTTCAACGCCATGCAACCATCCGATGCCGAGTTTGCGCGCGAGGTACAAATTTTCGTTCCATCGCGATTCAGTTTGAGCACATCGCCCGAAAATGATGGGCCGATCGCGCTCATAGGAACGTTGTTGATGGGCATGGCCGGCGCCGTTCTGCTTATCGCTTGCCTGAATCTCGCCAACATGCTTCTCGCGCGCGGCACAGCGCGGGCCAAAGAAATTGCACTGCGCCTCGCTCTGGGCGCGTCCCGGTGGCGGATCGTTAGGCAATTGCTCGTCGAAGGTTTGCTCCTTGCCTCTTGCGGTGGCTTGGTCGGCCTCATCTTCAGCGTCTGGTGCAATAACGCCCTGTTGCACTCGATGACGGCGCTTCTGAGCTCGGTAAACTTTTCGTTCGTTGTCGATCTTACGCCGGGCGCCGCGGTGCTCGCGGTCACGTTTCTGTTTTGTCTTGTGGCGACGATTTTGTTCAGTCTCGGACCCGCGCTCAAATCGGCCCGCGCAGATCTCGTTAACGATCTCAAACAGCAAATCGGCGAGCCTGCGCGCGCCGGGCGCTTCAGCCGCTTCTTCGCGCCGCGGCATATTTCGGTCATGGTTCAAATCGCGCTCTCGCTCATGCTGCTTTTTGCCGCCGGCTTATTTTTTCGTGGCGCGCTCAAGGCCGCCGGGCTTAATCCCGGTTTCACCGCGGCGGGAGATCTCGTGACCGAGATGGATTTTTCGCTTGTGAAAAAAGATCCGGCTGACGCGCGGCGTCTAATCTTCAACATCACCCAACGCGCGCGCGAGTTGCCGGGCGTTCGCGCGGTTGGTGTCGGTACGATGTTGCCCTACGGCAATTTCACCAACTCGCGCCGCGTCATGTCGGCGCGCCAAACACTCTCGAACGATCCAAAAGCACCCGATCCCGGCGCGACCGCACTCGACACCGCAATCACGCCCGGATACTTCGACTCTATTGGCGTGCGCTTGTTGCGCGGCCGCGATTTCACCCAGGCCGAATGCGAAAACAAAGATGGGCGGCGCATTGTTATCATCGACGAAGAACTGGCGAAAAAACTTTTTCCAAACGAGGACGCAATCGGCCAGCATCTTCGCTACACCATTCCACCGCGTGACGGTTCGCCGAACGATCTCGAAATCGTCGGCCTCGTGAACACGCACCGCCACGATGTCCAAAACGACACGACGCTGGCGCGGATATTCGTGCCCCTGGCGCAGGGATACAGCGGCAACGTTTTCCTGCACCTGCGTCTTAACACGCAAGATCGACAGGCCGTGGCCGGCATGATTCCCACAGTGCGGCAAATGTTGCGCAATATCGATCCAGACATTCCGGTTCTCGGCATCACGCCTTTTGTCGATCTCATGCAGAGAAGCGTCGGGCTTTGGGTGGTCAAACTCGGGGCCACGCTCTTCGGCGCATTCGGCGGAATCGCATTGCTGCTCGCGATCGTTGGAGTTTACGGCGTGAAAGCGTATGCCGTCGCGTGCCGTACCCGCGAGATTGGAATTCGCATGGCGCTCGGCGCGCATCGCAAAGATGTCTTCGCATTGATCATGCGACAGGGCGCAATGCAAACGGCGCTGGCGGTCGCGGTCGGTCTTTTGCTCTCGTTAGGTGCGGGGCGGGTGCTGTCCCGGATTCTCTACCAAGTGAGCCCGAGTGATCCGTTCGCCCTGATCGTTTCAAGCGCGTTCCTCGCTGCTGCCGCTCTGCTGGCCTGCTTTCTCCCTGCGCGTCGGGCGATGCATGTGAACCCGATCACGGCTTTGCGGACCGAGTAAATATTTCATCCTTCCTCTCTCGTTCTCATTCTGGAAGGTGGCTGGGGGCGGAATTGAACCGCCGACACGTGGATTTTCAGTCCACTGCTCTACCAACTGAGCTACCCAGCCGATGAACTACGGTTTCCGTGAGACGCAGGGTTGCTACTAAAGCAGAAAACGTCCAACGCTCAACGCCCAACTCCGAATGCTTTCGCGAGCAGGTATCCAATCGTTGAAGTCAGAATTTCCGCGGCAAGTCCACGGCCCTTTTCAGCAAACCCAAATAATGACTGCGCGGAATTTCGATCCCGCCAAATTGGCGCAGGTGCGGCGTGAGCCATTGCGAGTCGAGCAGCGCGAACTTGCGGGCGCGCAAATGTTCGACCAGACCAACCAGCGCGATCTTCGAGGCATCGGTCACGCGATGAAACATCGATTCGCCAAAAAAGGCGCCGCCGATCGCGATGCCGTAGAGGCCGCCGGCGAGTTTGCCCTCCCTCCACGCTTCTACGGAATGAGCGTAGCCGAGTTCATGCAGCCGCATGTAGCTCTCGATGATCTCGCGATTGATCCAGGTATCTTCCCGCGCGGCGCAATTCTCGATCACTTCCTCGAAGCGATGGTCGACCTTGATTTCGAAAGTCTTCTGGCGCAGCGAACGACGCAATCCGTGGGGGATATGAAATTGGTCCAGGGGCAAAATCGCGCGCGGGTCGGGCGAGAACCATTCGATCGACCCGTCCTCCATTGCCATCGGGAAAACCCCCATGCGATAGCCTTGGAGCAGAAGATCGGGAGGAATCATGGCGGCAATGCAAACGCCAGAGTCTAATCGGTGTAGAGGCGCTTGTGCCAAGCGCCTTTCTAAAAAAACTCGGCGTTTGACACAAACGCCGCTACAACTCTTGCAATGCGAGAGTTCATTCTTAAGATGAACGGATGAAGCGCCTGTCGATCCTGTTCGTGATCGGATGGGCGCTTCTGGCATTTGGTTGCGCTGATCCGCTCGAGCAGCGCAAGAGCTCGGAAGTGAGCCAACAACTCGAGCGCGGCTTGGGCGGTGGCGGAACAATCGGACCAATCCAACGCGCTCCCGACGATCCGGCCGGCGAGCACGCGGTCCCACAAGATCATCCCTAACGAAAGATGACTGATCGGCCCGCCCATTCCAAGATTCTCATTCTCGATTTCGGCTCGCAGTACACCCAGGTCATTGCCCGGCGCATTCGCGAGCTGCAAGTTTATTCCGAGATCGTGCGGTTCGACATCTCGGCAAATCAAATTGTCCATCTTGAACCAAACGGACTTGTCCTGTCCGGCGGCCCGGCTAGCGTTTACGATAAAGGGGCTCCGTTAGGCGATCCGCAGATTTTTTCGCTCGGTATTCCAGTTCTCGGCATTTGTTACGGAATGCAATTGATGGCGCGCCAGCTCGGCGGCCAGGTCGAATTCAGCGCCCGTCGGGAATATGGGCCGGGCAGTTTGCATGTGGCGGGACGATCGCCGTTGTTCGATGGGCTGGCCGAGCAGATCGACGTCTGGAGCAGTCACGGCGACAAATTGACCGCTCTGCCTGCCGGGTTCCAAACCATCGCGCGCACCGAAAATTCCGATTTCGCCGCGATCGAAGATCGAGATCGAAGGCTGTACGGCTTGCAATTTCATCCCGAGGTCGCGCACACACCGCGCGGCAAAGAGATTTTGCAAAACTTCGTCTATCACATCTGCCATTGCTCCATGGATTGGACGATGGGTTCATTCATCGAGGAAGCTTGCGCGCGCATCCGGCGGCAGGTCGGCAGCGAAAAAGTCGTCCTCGGCTTAAGTGGCGGGGTCGATTCATCTGTGACCGCGGCCCTTCTGCACAAGGCCATCGGCGACCAGCTGACATGCATTTTCGTCAACAACGGACTCCTCCGCGCGCGTGAAGAAGAAATGGTGCAGCGCGTGTTTGGCGAAAATTTTCACATCAAACTCAAATACGTGGATGCCTCGGAGCGATTTCTATCGAAGCTGCGCGGCATCGTCGATCCGGAGCAAAAACGCAAGATCATCGGGAACGAGTTCATCCGTGTGTTCGAAGACGCGATTGTCGATCTTGCCCGCGATCACGGATCACCGATCACGGATCACGAATTCCGTTTCCTCGCCCAGGGGACGCTTTACCCCGACGTGATCGAGAGCGTCTCGATCGAGGGAAATCCCGCGCAAGTGATCAAGAGCCATCACAACGTCGGTGGTTTGCCGGAGAAGATGCATTTCGAGCTGGTCGAACCCGTTAGGCAATTGTTCAAGGACGAAGTGCGTCAGGCCGGGTTGCAGCTCGGTTTGCCGAAGGAAATCGTCTATCGCCAGCCCTTCCCCGGGCCGGGGCTGGCCGTGCGGATTCTCGGCGAAGTGACACCGGAGCGATTGTCGATCCTGCGCGAAGCCGACACGATCGTGCAAAGTGAGATGGAAGCAGCGGATTGGTACTACAAAGTGTGGCAATCGTTCGCCGTTTTGTTGCCGATCCAGACGGTGGGCGTGATGGGCGACCAGCGCACTTACGAAAACACGGTCGCGCTGCGCATCGTCGAGAGCCTGGACGGGATGACGGCCGATTGGGTGCGCGTTCCCTACGAACTGCTCGCTCGTATCTCGAATCGCATTTGCAACGAAGTGAAGGGGGTCAACCGCGTTGTGTTCGACATTTCGAGCAAACCACCAAGCACGATCGAGTGGGAGTGATCTCGTTTTCGATCTTGGATTTCGGATTTTCGATTGAGCACGGCCGCGAAAAATCTGCGTAAGTCGGCGAAATCTGCGGATAACCAGAAGCGACCTCTTTGGAGATGTCCGAAGTGCAGGGAGCGTTTTACCGGCAAGAACATGTGGCATTCATGCGGAAAATTCTCGCTGGAAGACTTATTTGCTCAGAGCGAACCACACGTTCTAAACATCTTCCATGAGTACGCGAAAATGGTACGCGCTTGCGGCAAAATCCACATGATCCCCCAGAAAACGCGCGTGGTCTTTCAAGCGCGAATGCGTTTCGCCGGGGCGACGCCGCGGAAGTCATATCTGGTTTGTCATTTTATCCTGGCGCGTAAGGTTGACCATCAGCGGTTCGCAAGAATCGAAACGTTCGGGCCGCGCTGCCATGCGCATTACCTGCGCGTCGATGACGAAGCGGATCTCAATAACAATGTCGCGCGTTGGCTCAAAGAAGCATACGCTGTCGGCCAACAGACGCATTTGGCCTGAAAGTTCTGTCGGATCCGCGCTCGCTTTTATTGCGCATCGGCAACAAGTAAAAGGCCTCAACCGAGTCCTGTTCGACATCTCACACAATCTGCCGGGCACGAGTCCGCAGGGTGAGATACTTCTCAAGACCGCGCACGACCTGAATTATGCCTGCCCACTTCCAGATAGTTAATCCTCGATCCAGAAGCTCCCGGGCATTGATTGGCCTCGGGCTTCGCTCTCCCCAGTTATCTTGCAGCGCTGTCGATTGTGTTCGATTCCCCTGGGAACGTCCCCTTGGTTCCTTGTGTCCTTAACCCACTGCAGATACTGCGCGAAGGAATTCCCCGAAATCTTTTCCGTTCCGCGCAGCCTGATTGAGGGCGTCGAGCCGAACATCCATCGCCGCCTCGGGGAGTTCGATCCGGCGCGAGGTCGAGCCGTTCTCGAAAACGATCTCGTCCCACTGAATTGACGAAATCTCATCGTTAAACCGTGCCACCGAACGTCCGCGGAAGAACGCGCGCGTCGTTTCTGGCGGACCGAAGATCGAAGCCTTGATCTCCTCTTCGCTTGTAACACGGCGCATGACCCCTTCGCGCACCAGCTCATAATACAAGCCGCGTTCGCGATCAAGATTGTGGTATTCGAGGTCGATCGATTGCAGCCATGGATCGGTCCAGGAGAGTTTTTCTTCCTCCTGCAACGCGTTGAGCAAGAATTTCTTTGCCGCCCAATCGACCCGGTCGCGGGCCGACATCGGTTCGCGCTCGAGATCGTTGAGAACATTCTCCCATTCGTGCAGGACCCACTGTCGATCTTCCGACCCGCCATGATCGAGCTTACTGGCGGCCCGAAGATAAATTCGCTGCACATCGATCGCGGAAATTTTCCGGCCATCCTTCAATTCGATGATCCAATCGTAAGTCGGGTCGCGGCTGATCGATTTGTTGGCGTCAATCGGTTGCGCGATCTCAAGCTGCGGCGCCTGGCCGCGCTCGATCAAATCGAGGACCAGCGCAGTCGTCCCAATTTTCATCGCGGTCGCCCATTCGCTCATGTTCGAGTCGCCGAGAATGACGTGAAATCGGCGGTAGCGAGTCGCGTCGGCGTGCGGTTCGTCGCGAGTGTTGATGAGCGGGCGGCGATTCATCGTGTCGATGCTCACCAGCACGCAGAAAAAATCCGCGCGCTGCGAAATTTGAAAAATGCCGGGCTGGCTCGGGGCGCTCTCGGTTTCCACGCCCACTTTCCCAGCCCCACCAAAAATCTGGCGCGTAACCAGGAATGGCAGGATGCCATTCACGATGCGGTCCCATGGCAGCTCGCGCCGCATCAGATAATTGTCGTGACAACCGTAACTGTGCCCCGCGAAATCGGTGTTGTTTTTGTAAAGCCGAACCTGCTGTCCCTCCGGCAACTTCGAATTCCGGCGACGCGCGCATTCTTCCAGGATCCGCTCGCCCGCTTTGTCCTGCGCGACGATTTGCCGAAGGGTCGTGCATTCCGGGGTCGAATATTCCGGATGCGCATGATCGTTGTAAAAACGCGCGCCGTTGGAAAGAACGAGGTCGCTCTTGATTTCCTCGAAACTGAGCGGGCGATTCTTATCGATCTCGTAATAGGCCGATTCGTCGGTGTCCTGGAGCAATTCGCGAGCACGAAAACCGCGCGCGTCGAGATGCGGATCTTCCAGCTCGTAATCCCATTTCATCAGCGCGCCGTGCTCGGTGTAACGCCGCACCAGCTCGATCGATTCGGCCACCACATCGACAATCTCCAAGCCGCTCACGGTGATGCCGTATTCGGTCTCAAGCCCAAAGACCCGTTTCATGACCCTCCCACCCCCATGCTGTGAAGCGGCGCCCTGTAGGGGAAGCTGACAGCTTCCCGCGTGGCTTCGTTAATATAATCCAGATAGTACGGCCAATCGTCGGCTGTCTCCACCAGCCCGTGCCGCACTGGATTATCCTTCACATAAATCCATTTGCTGAACAGATTCTCGTCCGATCTCAGCAGCCGATCAAAACAGCCGCGCTGCCATTCCCATGTCTGTGGGCCGATTCGGCTGCGCAACACCCGCTTGAATCCATGGGCGAAATCTCCAACGGACAAATCTCGATTTTCAACTGGCAAAACGATCCAATGTGCATGATCAGGCATAATAACGCCGGCTAGGACGCGCCATTTCTGCAATTCCGCAAGCGCCCGTTTCATCGCCTCGAACGTTTCCGGATTCGCCAACACCTTACTTCGATCTTTCACACACATTGTCACGAAATAGATGACCGCTTTGTCCCACGGTAACAGGATCGCGGACAATCGTGGTGGCTCGGCCATAGACACGGGAAGCTGTCAGCTTCCCCTACAGTTGTCGCTGTCGCGACTGCGCGTTCATTAGATCACGCCCGATGGATGTTTCGCCGCGGCGGCGCCGGGGCGGATCGGCGCGATCTTGACCACGTTCTCCGGATCGTAATCGATCAGCATCAGCCAATCCTCCGTCACATCGCTCGGCGGGAAGATGTCGTTCTCGATGTACTCGGCGTCGAAGGCAACGCACAAATCATTTTCGGTGATGCCTTCTTCCATGCCACTGGCGATGGAGCGCTTGATCGCCGCCGCTTTCGCTCGCTCGACAATCGAGGCAATAATCGCGCCACTGATGAGATCGCTGCGATACAACGTCTCCTTGCGTCCGCTGCGCAATGTCACTTCCAGAAATTTGTTTTCATTCCGCCGCGAAAATTGCCAATCGACAAACCGCTCGATCAATCGCTCGATCGCTTCGCCGATGTGGGCGGCTTCTTTGGCCAGCGCGCCATCGTAAGGCAAATCGTTGGTCAGGTAAATCCGATAAATATCGCGCGCGCCTTGTTTGTTAGGGCGATTCACTTTGATCTTCCGGTCGATCCGGCCCGGCCGCAAGATCGCGGGATCCATCAAATCGGCGCGATTCGACGCCAGAATGATGACCACGTCGTTGAGCGAATCGATCCCGTCCATTTCCGAGCAAAACATCGGGACGAGCGTCGAAAGAATGTTCGAGTAGCGCGAGGCGCGGCGCGTACCGAGAATCGATTCCGCTTCATCGATGAACAGGAACGGCATAAAGCCTTCGTTGCGCTTTTCGCGTGCCGTTGCAAAAATGTCACGCACGATCCGCTCCGATTCGCCCACCCACATGTTTAAGATCTCCGGCCCTTTGACGTGCATGAAATACTCGCGCATCTCCACGCCGGTTTGTTCGCGAAGTTGCCTGGTCAAGTTGTAGGCCGTCGCTTTGCCGATGAGCGTCTTACCGCAGCCGGGCGGCCCGTAAAGGAGAAAACCTTTGGGCGTGGCGTGCTGAAATTTTTTGAAAAGCTCGCCGTGCAACAAAGGCAGCTCGATCGCATCCTTGATCGCCTGAAGTGCCGTTTCCTGTCCACCGACTTTCTCCCAAGGCAGCTCGGGCACGACGTCGAGATAATGTTCGTTCGTCTTGGTATTGGAAAGCATCTCGAGCGCCATGCGAAAGTTGGAATCGACTCGAACTTCATCCCCCGATTTTAGCGTCGAATGAGCCAGATCCGAAGAGCGCTGGAGCACCATTGATTGCAACCCATGCTCCGATCCGACGCGCAATCGATCGTCTCCAATCACCTCAGTGATTTTGGTCACCGGGCCCGCCGTCTCGAACCCAAGATCGCCAACGACGACAAACGCTTCGTTCAGTAGAACGCGCGTGCCCTTTCTTAATTTTGCCAGCGGAATCCGAGGATCGACATTGCAATAGTAATCGGCGCCACCGACCACCACATGGGCGGTGCTGGCCGAACTCGCGCCCAGAAATGTGCCAATACGGTTCGCCGGCGAAGTGACCTTCTTGACCACTTCTTCGAGCTTCTCGATCATCCGTCGCGCTTCCACCAGCATCTCGTCGCGGTCGCACATCTCCGGACGCAAATCCAGCAACTCGCCCCGGATCGGATCCCCCGGGGGAAGCGAAGCGATGACCCGATCAAACTCATCGAGAAGATTGTGCGTCCCTGAGTTTTCCACCTCGCCCTGAGATCCTTGGTCGCTCATTGGTTTGGGTCAATCCGCCGAACCGGTACCGATTATAACTTTGTTGCGTTAATTGCGCAATCCTCTGACGCAGCGCGCGTGCCAAATGTTCAACAAACAAACCGGACCCGCTTTTCGCGCAAATCCAAGCCGCTCTCTGCTGGCCGCGGACACGAACTCAAAGATATGTGGAGAAAGATTCCGATAGGCGCACCCTGGCTGGTAGCGGTGACCACTGGGGTGCTTCTCGTCCTGGTGGCAAAGTTTGTCGATCTTCGCCCGGTGGTGGACGAAAACTTTTTCTTTTCCACCAGCGACCCGGGTGTTCGCCAGCAAAAAACGATCGAGAAGCATTTTCCTTCCAAACCAGAAATCATTCTGGCTGTTTCCGCTCCAGATATTTCGTCGCCACGATATCTGGCGAGTATCCAAAAACTGACCGAGCGGGCCGAGCACGTCCGTGGCGTGGCGGTGGTCAAGAGTCTAACTGCGGGACCGAAAAGCGTCGAGGACGCGCTGAAGAGTCCGTTCTGGAGCCGCTTGCTCATCGCTCCGGACCGCAAATCGAGCAACGTAATCGTTTTCACCCAGGGAAAGAAAACAGAAATCCTAATCAGGGGCCTGGAAAAAATCGTGCAGGAGATGGATCGGAAGGATTTTCGCATTCACATGGCCGGGCCGCCCTACGTGGTGGAAATGCTTCGGCGAAGTCTGGCCCACGACTTTCGCTACTTTAGCCTGACGGCGTTCATATTGTTTGGCCTAACGATGGCGGCGTTGTTTCGATCGTTACGAGTTTTTCTAGGAATGATCTTCACCTGCTCCAACGCGGTTTTGCTGACCTTGCTCCTTCAGGCGCTCCTCGGTCACAAGATCGGCATTCTGACAGTCAATTTGGGTACGATCGTTTTTATCATCGCGCTCTCCCACTTGGTCTATATGACTTTTAATTGGCAGACACTTGCGCACTGCGGGAAAAAAGAAGGGGTCTATCTCGCCACGGCCGCCCGGCGCATGACTTTCCCGGCATCGTTTTGGTCGCTCATCTGCGCGTCGCTCGGATTTGCCAGTTTGCTGATCGTCCAGGCGAAACCGCTGCGCGAGCTCGGATTTGGTGGCGTGCTCGGGACGGTCGTCGCCTTCATCTGCGCCTATCTGATGTACCCACCGTTCCTGAGCGCGGCGGTGCCGCGCACGACAAAATTGGTAGAAAAGGAGCCTTCACGCGCATTCCTGTCGCATCGCTTCGGCTGGCTATCGTTAGGCGTTATTCTGCTCTGTGTCGGCCTCGGCTTTGGCCTTACTCGGATCGATACCGATCCGAGTCTGCTCGATTACTTTAAGCCGCATGAGCCATTGCGGGACGGTCTGGAATACGTGGACCAGAGCGGCGGCGCGAATCCGCTCACCCTCGTCGTCTCCGCTTCGAACGGCAGCACGCTGAACACCGACGAGGCTTATCAAAAACTGTGGAGGCTGCAAGGCGCGTTGGAGCACAACAAGAACGTCAGCACCGTGATCTCGCTACCGACACTTCTCGCGGAAGGCGATCGCAATCCATTCTCGTTTCTGCTCAGTTACGAAAAAATCATCGAGATCGCCGAGCAGCCGAAGTATCAACGGATCGCGAAAAGCTTCGTCAATAAAGATCGGACCCGAGCCGTTTTTCTGCTTCGGATGAACGAAGGGAAACGCACGGAGCATCGGCTGGACGTGGTGGACGATCTAAAGTCGATCGCCCGCAAGGACGGGTTTAAAGTCGTTCTGGCTGGCGGCATCTATTATTTGCAAGGCCGGCTGGCCCATCTCGTCGCAGAAAGTCTCGTGACCGGTTTGTTTTGGCTCAACCTCCTCTTTATTGCGATCGCCTGGATCGTGGCCCGCTCGTTTCGCGGCGCGATCGCGATGATCGTAAGCCTAACGCTCGTGCCATTGTCGATGTTAGGCGGGATTGGCTGGTTCGGTGTGCCATTGGATGTGATCTCCGCGCCGGCCACGAATGTTTGCATCGGAATCGCCATCGATTCGATGATCCACCTTGTCTTCGGCGTGCGCCGCGCCCAGCAGGCAGGTAAAAAAGGCTGGGACGCCTGGGTCGCCGGCCGGAAAGAACAATGGCGCGGCATCGTCTATTCCGATGTCATCTTCGCCGCCGGCTTTGCTATTTTCGCGCTTTCCGATTTTCCGCCGACGCAGCGTTTCGGCCTGGTCATCCTCGCCGGTTTAATCATCGACATCCTGGCCAACCTATTCGTGTTACCATTGCTTGGCGGTGCGCACTGGAAAAGGAAATAAAGCGCATCCCGGCTGGTTCAGAAACGTTGGGAAGGTAACACAATTCAGCCGGCCGCATACCGACCCGTAGAGGGACGGATCTTTTGAGCTAGTCAATAAGAAGAAAGGCGTGCGCTCAATCGCGACCCGGTACTTGAACCTTCAGCAATTTTCCGCCAGGTCAGCGGCCCGTACCCCCTGTTTTTGCAGGGTTTGTCTTCATGCTTTGTATGGCGCTTCCACTAACTCTTTCAACACTGCTGACTCCGGTGCTGGTGGTAACAGGATTGCCGTTGTCATCGACTTCCACCCAGCGTCCACCGCCAATATGAGTTCCAGTTTCGGGCGCAACGTAAACCCAGTGTGTGTGTTTCTTAGCTGACACCGCTTTTGCAGTCAGTCCGAAATTGAGCTGCGTAGATTTGCCCAACTGCGTCTTGGCATCGAGGATCGATGCCTTGACTGATCCATTAACAACAAGAGTGACTCGATAAGTGCCAACCGCCAAGCCATCAGAGATGTAATGGCCGCGAGCATCGGTCTTAACAATCTTAGCAAAATTTTTTGCCTCAATCCGGACATCGGCGCCTTTGATTGGACGTCCGGTGGGGTCCTTCACAATCCCTTCAAGACTCGACGTCCCAGCCCAGACACTGAATGTTGCAAGGAGCAACCCAACGAAACCAATGCTAAGTGATTTGAGAAGCATGGTTCAACAGTTTAGATAGTTTCTGCAGACATTCAAGGACCGTTTCACTGCTTGCCATGATCGTGGCGCAGTAGAGGCACAACGACAGTAAAGAAGCAGGACATAAATCCGACATTTCGGGCCACGATCCTACGATGGGTCACTGTTTTTATCGAGGCCGCGGCGCGAACCATAAGTTCAGAAGATTGCCGCTTTTCGCGCTTGCGCTTTCCGTTGAGCGCGATAGGTCCGTGGCCGAACACCGACATGGCGCTGGAAGGCGTTGCTAAACACATCTGCACTTTTGAAGCCGAGCGAAGCCGCGATGTTCTCAAGATTCAAGCGAGGAAGCAGGATGCGTCGCCGCGCTTCATTGATACGCGCGTCGGCAACAAATGCAGCCGGCGGTTTGCCAAATTCTTTGTTGAACAAGCGCGTGAAATTCCGGAGTGACATGCACGACTTCCGGGCCAGAGCCTCGACCGAAAGATCCTCGCTGAGATGAGACAAGATCCAGGCAGGCAGATCAGCGAAGCGATCAGACGACTGAACCTGAAATCGCAAGGGCTCCGAATACTGCAACTCACCGCCCGATCTCTTCACGTGAATAATGAGCTCACGCGCTACGTCCAGAGCAACCTGGCATCCGTAATCTTCCTCGATCAACGCAAGCGACAAATCAATGGCCGAAATTCCTCCCGCACAGGTATGGAAGGATCCGTCGTTCAGAAACATGCCGGTTGAATTAATGCGGAGACTCGGAAATCGTGAGGCCACATCGGCCGCCAGGCGCGAGTGAGTTATTACCTGCCGTTCATCAAGCAAGCCCGTTCTAGCGAGCGCGTAAATCCCGCTTCCCAGAGCCACCACGCGCCTGGCAGCGGGAGCGATCAAGTTTAACCAATGCGCGATGTCATTGTTTGCTTTCGGATCATGAATTCCCGCCCCCCCAGGAATAATCACCGTATCGAGAGACGGCGCGTTTCGCATCGCTATCTCCGGCTTTACAAAAATGCCTGAATCAGTCCGGCAGATTTCCGTGCTGATTCCAATGGTCATTACTTCATAGCAACATCGATGGCGACCTTCGCCATTGGGTTCCTTCGCCCGCGAAAATACTTCGGCCGGCCCCATCAAACCTGCCGCGCTCATACGATCGAATACGATGATGCCGATGATTTTCGGCGCGGCCGCAGCAGCAGGTCCGTTCGCGGGACCATGGCGCGCCACCGGCCTGCGGCTGATGGCACGTCTGCGAAAGAATTTTCTGACCCGAGCAATTCGTGAACGCTTTCTTGCCCCGTTCAATGCCTGCGATCCGTTGGCGATTACCTTCTTCACAGAAGGATAAGCCACAAATCCGACAAAAACGGCTCATCGATTTAGCGAGCTGGACGCCTCATCAGCTTCAGAGTACAATCCCGGCGGTATATGGTAGGCGAGCCGCTGGAGGCCAAACTTGCGTCAACTCCCGTTGATCATGTACCTCCGATCTATGGCTCAGAGAGCCTTGAGTTACCGGCTGCTACATATGAGAAACTGCGCCGCCTAGCGGCGGAATATCTGAGAAGCGAGCGCTCTAATCACACTTTGCAGCCGACCGCTTTGCTGCACGAAGCATTCTTGCGCGTGCTCAAACAGCCCGATCATGCCTGGCGCAATGAAGCCCATGTTATTGCCTTTGCTGCACGGGCCATGCGGCGGATCTTGATCAGCTACGGAGTCGCGCGCACTCGCGACAAACGAGGTGGACCTTCAGCGGTGCGATTGCCGCTGGATGAAGCGCTCGACTTTTGGGCTGAGCGCGATCTAAACGTCGTTGCAGTAGATGAGGCCCTGGAGGAACTCGAGCTGGCGGACCCGCGCCAGGCGCAAATTGTTGAGCTGCGATTTTTCGCCGGTCTTACCGTTGATGAGATAGCATCCACTCTCAAAATATCGCGCGCGACAGTGAAGCGAGATTGGGCGACAGCAAAATTATGGCTCCGCAGCCGACTCTGTGGCTGATATGATAAACTTACTACTGCACTAGTCGCCGTGACCAAAACAGAGTCAACTGCCACGAGGATCAAGGAGAATCCAGCACGCTGGCAACGCCTCAAAGTCATCCTGGCCGAGGCGTTGGAGCAAAGATCGCTGGCAGACCGTACCGCCACGCTAGCACGATTGTGCGCTGGTGACACGACATTGCTTCGCCAAGCCGAGAATCTCCTCGCCCAGGACACAGTCGTGTTCGAAGAATTCGCGGAGTTTGCAGCGACTCGGCTGAGGCAAGAGGAGCATGATCGAATTGGGGAGCGGCTCGGTGCATACGTAATCATTAACGAACTAGGCCGCGGCGGTATGGGCGCGGTCTACCTTGCCGAGCGCGCCGATGGCCAATTTGAAAAACGCGTCGCGATCAAAGTCCTTAAACGTGGCACAGACACTGATGAAGTGCTGCGCCGTTTCCGGACCGAACGGCAAATTCTGGCCAACCTCGACCACCCAAATATCACGCGACTTCTGGACGCCGGCACCACCGCTGATGGCTTACCATACTTCGTGATGGAGTTTAGCGAGGGCGCGCCGATTACGCACTTTGTTCAGCGAGAAAATCTCGATTTGCGGGGTCGTCTTCAGATCTTTCTCAAGGTTTGTTCCGCGGTAAATCTGGCCCACCAGAACCAGATCATCCATCGCGATATTAAGCCAACTAACGTGATAGTAAGACGTGACGGTGAACCCAAGTTGCTCGACTTTGGCATAGCCAAATTGCTCACAGCCGATTCTGGTGACGACCGCATCACCAGCCAGGCCGAGCAGAGGCTTACACCGATGTATGCGGCACCTGAGCAGGCTGCTGGGCAACAACCTACCATAGCTACCGATGTGTACTCACTTGGGGCAGTCCTTCATGAACTTTTGACAATCACGTCACCCGGGAACACTTCCAATGGCGATCCGGTGCCGAGGCGTCGCTTCGACGCAATTGTCGCCCGGGCAATGCAGCCCGAGCCGGCGCGACGATATACCTCCGTGGCAGAGCTGTCGGAAGAGGTAGAACGAGTCATGAGCGGCAGGTTGCCGAAATCGAATGTCGAAGTTGGTTCGCGCTCTCGATGGTACATTGCTGCCGCAATCTTCGTCGTGATCGCGCTGGGAGCAGTTGTTCTCTGGCGTAGTTCGGGCGTTCGTCGGTTGCAAGCGTATTCGAGCGAGGGCATCGCTTCTGCTGGTTCACCCGACACCGCCGCTGATGTCATTCGCTCGATTGCGGTGCTCCCGTTCCAGCCGCTGGGCCAGCACATGGACAATGAGTTGTTAGGTCTCGGCATGGCCGACGCAATAATTGGCAGATTGAGCAACCTAAAGCGACTGAGTGTCCTGCCGACTAGTGCAGTGTCAAGATACAAGGGGCCCGCGAATGATCCGCTCGCGGCGGGACGCGCGTTAGGGGTGAATGCGATCTTAAGCGGGACGGTTCAACGATCCGGAGAGCGTGTCCGTGCCACCGTGCAACTTGTCAACGTCGCCAGCGGGCGCACTCTGTGGTCGGACAAGTTCGACCAAACATTTACCGATATCTTCGGCGTTCAGGATTCAATTTCCGACAGTGTGGTTCGATCGCTTGCTCTTAATCTGAGCGCGGACGAGCAGAAACAACTGGAAAAACATTACACGACTAACACGGCCGCATATGATTCGTATCTGATGGGCCTTTATTTCTGGAATAAGCGGTCCAAGGACGGACTTAAGAAAGCGATCGACTACTTTGAGAGGGCCGTCGAGAAGGATCCGAATTTTGCTCTCGCCTATTCACTGATGGCTGATTGCTACTACCTGCAACTCTATTACGGATATGACTCTGAATCAGATCACATTCGCAATGCTAAAGCCGCAGTCGAACGCGCGCTGGCACTCGACGACTCTCTAGCCGAAGCTCACCTCGCCGCAGCATTGGTTGAGCTTTATGAAAAAGGTTATCAACACGCAGAGTCAGATCATCAAGCAGCCTTGGATTCACTTCGCCGCGCTATCGCATTAAACCCGAATTTGGCTATTGCTCATCTGCGTTACGCCAATGTGTTGGCCGCCTTTGGACACTTGGATGATTCTGTTCGAGAGATGAGGCGTGCTCAAGAGCTCGACCCGCTTTCGCGTATCAACAACGCTGCTCTGGGAACTAGTCTTGTTTTTGCCCGCCAGTATCGCGAGGCTCTCGACTATTTCTACAAGGCGGCGGAATTAGCTCCAGACGAAGCGTCGGTCCAGAACAGCCTGGCCTACGCTTATGCTTTAAATGGCCTGTATCAACAAGCGATTGAACATTACCAGAGGGCGCTTGAACTCGATCCGAACGAAAGAGGCAACGTTCTCGTCTCGATCGCGTACGTTCTGATTTCTGCAGGAAACAAATCGAAGGCGGATTCTATGATGCCAGAGATTCTGAAGCTGGCTGGAGAAGGAAAAGCGGATCCTTACTATGTTGCGGTGTTATATGGCGCGCGCGGTGACAAGGATGCGGCATTCGAGTGGTTCGACAAAGCATTACGAAGATATTCCGAAACGAGATCGAATGGGGATGATTCACGAATGATCAGGTATGATCCCATGTTGGATCCGCTGCGCTCGGACCGCAGATTTGGGGCGCTGTTACGGCAGCACAACATGGGTTCGCTTCTCGAGACTCCTGCCAGCAATTAGCTGCACAGTAATCACGCTAATCGCGTCGCCAGGACCGCGGTTAGTGTTGTCGCGCGGGTCGAATGAGCTATGCGTTTACACTCGACTCCTTCCCGGTTTGGTTGCGTCATCGCGGGATTGTGTCTTGCGCTGGTTCTCATTGGGTGTGTGATCGCCGTGCGGCGCCTTGCCCCTTCGATCGACATGCCGGGTCTGGCCCGCCATTGACTTAGTGATGCTTGCGAGTCCGACATGGCAACAAATACTTTAAGAAGACTCATTCAGCGGCCGGAGTGTGTTGGTAAAGGACATTTAACCACCGGTGATCGCGCCTAACGTAGAGCGAGCTTACCCACACCGGACTCGGCACGGCCGTGCCGTCACACGTTGTATTTTGCGCGGCGTGATAAGTGAGCAACGCCGTATTCGGGCCGAACATCGTCAACTGAAAGCTGTCAATTGAATAGCTCTTCACTTCACACCGAGGACTGTCAACAAAAGCAACCACTTGTGCTTTGCTCGCGGTGCCACTCAATCCGACCTCAACGTGGTCGTCAGAGAGAAATTCCTGGAAGAATTTTCCATCACGCTTTTTCCATGCTTCCCATGATTGCTTCTCAAGATTTACCAAAGTTTCTTTAACCGCCGTCTTCTGACTTTCTTGCCCTGCGGCTCCGAACGTTGAAGAAATGAGTGTAAGAATTGCAAGAATGAACCTCGTCATTGGTATCTGCTCCTGGTTGGTTTACGGATCATCGGAATGACTGATGGCGCGCGTAAGCTGCGAAAATGACCTTCCAAATATTAAAATGGTAGGACATAGATTCGATGTCTTGGGCCACGACAATGAACCGTCTATAACGCAATCACCCAGCCAGGCCAGAGCTCGGAAACAGGATGGATCCGCTGCGCTCGGACCGCAGATTTAAGGCGCTGTCGCGGCAGCACAACTTGGCTTCGCTTCTCGAGACAGGACAAGGCCGGCTCCAAAAAGTGATCGGTTATTTCCCGCAAGCAGTCGACCCGGATCGGAATTTTGAACTTGGATATTGCGCGCTATGGCACTATTGGACCCCAAAACAATGTTCTAAGGTTTCTGGCGGCGAAACTCTGTTCTTCCCAGGAGACGGCCGCTATAGCTGAACTTCGCGACGCGTTAAATACCGCGCTGAATCAGCTGGAGTAGCAGGTCAATCTCGCCGGTCGATGAATTGCCGATCTGGCTTAACACCGTACAATCTTGCTGGCTTATATTCTCGGTTCTCTGTCCTTTGGAGATCCTTGTCGATGCCATAACTTGAGATCCAGTGCAACCGAAGCGCATTGGGTTTATAGGATTCGACGGGGTAATCGCATCTCACCTGATCGTTCCCAGCGATATCTTTGCGGCCGCATCCCTCGAGGTTGGCTACGGTAATCGCATCGGGTGTTACGATATCGCTGTTATCGGATTACGTGCCGCCGCCTTTCGCGCGGAGTCCGGCGTTATTCTCCAACCAACTGAAACTCTGGAGACAGTTTCGGAGATCGACACCGTTATCGTTCCAGGCGGTCGCGGACTGCGCGCCGCTGAAATGAATCATGCGATTTCAGAATGGATTCTAACGAACGTGAGTCAAATCCGACGTATTGCAGCGATTGACACAGGAATCTCTGCCGTCGCTCCGACTGGTTTGTTGGACGGCCGCGAGGTCGCAGTCGATGAACAGCACGTTGATGATGTAAGGCGATATTTTCCTAAAATGCGACTCAATTGTCAAAGGCCGCTGGTCAAAGATGGCTCCTTTTATACGTCGTCTGGACTCGGAGCAGCCGTCGATCTTTCCCTGGCACTTATTGAAGAAGATTACGGAGGACAGGTTGCTTCGGCCACCGCCGAGCAAATGCCATTTTCAAGTCAGCTCGCCGGAAAAGACTTTTCGCGCCCGGCGCAATTTGATAGTCAGCCACGCGATCGATTCGCAGACCTGGTCGCTTGGATCATGCGAAATTTGAACCAGCACCTTTCAATCGACGCGCTGGCACGAAAAGCGTCCATGTCACCCACGCATCTAAACCGCGCGTTCAAAAATGCCTTTGGCGTCACACCTGGCACGTTTGTCGAGAATTTACGGCTGAACGAAGCTCGCAGACGTTTGCTATCGCCGAAGGACACACTTTACACGGTCGCTGCTTCGGTCGGTTTTTCTAACCCGAGTGCGTTTCGCCGTGCGTTCGAACGTCGCTTTGGGACAAAACCCAGCCAACTCGCTGTCACGGGTCCAGAGCTAAAACCAATACTGGTAAACGGCGGCACAGCACCTCACGTCGAAAGTTGATATCGGTAATGCCGCCAGCTCAGCGGCAAGTTGCGAGCACCATCCGCCCCCCAGTGATTCGAGTCGTGAAGACAAGCATTTTGGGACTGTTCGTGTTATCGTTATGCGTCGTCTCTTGCGAAAAGCGGGAAACCATCCCGACGGAGCTTGTGTCATTAGTTGGGGCGGAGCGCGACTTCGCACGAACCTGTGGAGAGAAAGGTATTCGTGCGTCGTTTCTGCAATTCTTTGCTGAGGAAGGTCTCAGCTTTGAACCCGAACCAACTCGCGTCCGGGAGGCTTATTTAAAGCGGCCGGCGCCGAAAACCTTGCCGCCGGTGACGCTTAGCTGGTATCCGGTGTTCGCGGACGTATCGCAGGCCGACGACCTTGGTTACACCACCGGACCGTACATTTTCACGGACCATTCGACTAAGGCAAAACCGCCACACTATGGTTTTTATTTTTCGATCTGGAAAAAACAGGCGGATGGCAGCTGGAAAGTTGCGATCGATTGCGGCATTGATACTCCCGATCATTCCTCTAAGACTCTTGCGTTCAAATCGCCGCGCCGGACTAACTTCACGCTCAATCGAAACACGGGTTCTGCGGCTGACAATCGCGCCACCTTAATACATCTCGATCAGTCGTTTTCAGACGCTTCGGTCGCGGGCGAAGCGGCAAAAACATTCCTGGACTATCTGGCTGATGATGCACGCGTGCATCGTAACGGAATGTTGCCCATGACCGATAACAAATCGGCGCGAAAGATGTTGTCGGAAGTAAGACAAGCTAAGTGGGAGCCGATCGGGTCGGATGTGTCGCAGTCGACCGATCTTGGTTACACCTACGGTAAGTACCGCTTGAAATTCTTTGCTCCCAAGGCGGAAGAGAACGGTTATTACGTTCGCGTATGGAAGCGCGAACCAGGCGGCGCTTGGAAAATCGTGTTGGACACTCTCAGGCCAACACGGGCGAACGAGATTAGGCCGTAGCTAGGAATGTCGCGTTGTCGCGACCATTCCAGCGCCAAATTGTTCAAACAAGCTTCGCCAGCTAACAAACCTGAATTGGTTCCAAGTTCTTAGCTCTTAGCGAGGGGCCGCGCGCAAATCGTGGATGCGCACTGGCGCGAACTCTCGGTTCTTTGTCCTAACTGGAAATTTCGTTCTGGGTTATACGGGCAATCTATGGAGAAACCAATGCTACCAAACGTATGGAAGAAACTCGGATTCAGGCGGCTGGCCTTCGCGGCCGGCGTCGGATTCCCTCTGTTCATGGCGATCACCGTCAACGCTCAAGCACCAGCCGGCGGCACGGCCGAAGCCGAGCGCGTGGTTGTGACCGGTTCACTCATTCCCACCGCGGAAGAAGTGACGGCCAATCCGGTTGACGTAATGAATCAGCAGGACATTAGGGCCAGCGGTCAGGTCAACGACATTCTGAGTGTGCTGACCAAGCGCAACCCGGACTTCGTCGGCGCGGGTAACCTGGGATCGACCAATTCGAACATTGCCGGCGGCGCCACTCAGGGCGGCGGAATTATCTCGATTCGCGGTCTGCCTACGTTGGTGTTAATCGAGGATCAGCGTTATGTCGATTCAGCCGCCATCGCCAGTGGCGCCTTTATTTTTGCCGATGTCAAAGTCATCCCCGTCAGATTGATCGATCATATCGACATCCTGAAGGATGGCGCCTCAGCGATCTACGGTTCGGATGCTGTCGGCGGCGTGGTCAATATTTTTATGCGGGATAATTTCACCGGTCTGGAGGTGGGCTATCACTACGGAACGACGATCGAATCCGCCGTGCCTGAGCATCAGGGGTGGGTGTTGGCTGGGACCGGCAACGACACGACTCACATCGTCGCCGGAGCTGAATACTATGATAGAACTGCGCTTTTTCAGAGCCAACGAGGCTATTCGTCGCCGCCCCTTGGATTTCTCGGTGGTCTAACTACGACCTTCGCCGGTGTCGGTCGTGACTCGACACCTTCACTTGATGGAGGCCATTTCTACCTGATCGACAACCTGAGTCCGGCTAATTGGCCCGCCGGAGCGAGTATTAACTCGCCGCTGGACCGCGTTGACACTCGCAGCATACCGGTGAGCACGTTGATGAGCGGAAATAGTAATGGGTACCAGCAATTGGCGGACTTGGGTGTTTATCGCCCTTCGAGTCAGGGTGAGGTCGTAACCTACGACTTGAGCCAGAAACCGACGAGCACCTTGGATGAATCAAGGCAGAATGCCTATGCCTATTTCGATCATAAAATCTGTGGTAATCAACTGGAGGCTTTCGGGAGCGTCATCTTTGCTCATATTCATTCAGAAAGCGATCTGAACGCTCAGCCGCTCAGCAATTCATCGGGGGTCTTGATTCCCAGCGCCTTTAATTATAATCCGGTCACGGGGATGCTTGAGCCGAATACTGGACTTCAGGCTCCCTATACTCCATTCCAGCTATCGATCGACGGAAACACAACGTCGGGTCCTTATCGTTTGACTGCAGCGAATCGGTATCAAACCAATCCGCGAGTCTTCACTAATGACAGTGACTTCTATCGTCTCTTAGGCGGGTTGAAATCGCAGATCACAGACGCCGATCATGGCAACTGGTATGCCGAAGGCACTGCTCATTACAGCCATTACTCGATTGATTATGTGAACCGGAATCTGGTCAATGCTCCTGTCTTGAACGCGCTGATCGTGGCGCAAAATCCGGACGGGAGTCCAATTCCGGGCACAACATTGGACTTCTTCGCACTCGATCCGATCCACGACGGAGCGAGGTCGATCACGCCGGAGAACTTCAACACCATTTTTGGAAGCAACATTCGCCGTCAGGATTCGTATCTTCGCTCCTTTGATGCCACAATCCGGGGCGATTTGTTCAACCTGCCCGGTGGACCGGTCAGTGTCGCGTTTGCGCCACAATACTATGTTGAGGGGTTCAAATTAGCTGATTCGCCGGAGATCTTCATCGGCTCGGTGCCTGTCGGGCAAATTAATACCGGCCGGTACACCTTCGCGGCTGCCAGCGAGCTGAACATTCCAATCGTTGGTCCACAGATGAGTGTTCCATTTGTCTACAGCTTGGAGTTGAAGCTACAGGGGCGGTATCAAACGATCGAAGGGATATCCAGCGACTCAAAGGTGCCGAAAGTGATGCTGCGCTACCAGCCAATCAAAGACCTGACGCTGCGCGGTACCTTCGGCAACTCATTTATCGCGCCGGACCTCTACTCCCTCTACGGCCCCCAAGGCCAGGGTTTTTCGCCGACTATCGCATTGTTCAACCCGGTTTCGGGTATGAATGAGACTCAGGATCAGGCACAGGTGCTCACCGGATCAAATCCGGACTTGGTTCCATCGGTGGCGCAAAATTGGACTGCGGGCTTGGTTTATAGCCCGAGCTGGGTTCCGGGGCGGCTCACAATCCGCGGTGATTATTTCTGGACACTCCAGCAGCTGATCGTCGCACCCCTTCCGAGTTCCACGCTCCTGAACAGCGTCAACAATCTCGGTCCGGCTTCGCCCTATGCTAGCCTGGTCGGTTTCAACAACTTCCCGGGTCAAGGCGGTTCCATACCAGTCACGGCGCCATACCAGTTGGTCGGCAACATGGCTTCCGTGTATTACATCAACACGAGCCGCAACATTGGTGCACAACGGGTTGAGGGATGGGACCTCGAAGCCTCATACGACGCGGATTTACAGGCCCTGTTCGGGTTGAACGCGGGATCATTGTTACTTGACGTAAAAGCCACTGTGTTCATGGACAACAAGTTCAGAACCACACCCGATTCGCGTTACTACAACATTAACGGTCTAATCGGCGAAGAAATCTTCGGCTTCAATCCGGAGTATAGCATTACGATGTTGCTGGAACACACATTCCATCTTGGCCCCGGCGACTTCCGGCTTGATTTGGTTGGACGCTATCTCCCGGAGATGCGGAACGAATTATCCGGTGATCCGGAAGTGGACGATCAAAACACGTTCCAGCTCGTAGATTCTTATTTCACGCTGGATGGGCAGTTGTCGTACATCTTCAGCTTCCCAGCGCCCGAAGGTGCGGCCGAGGCCCCGGCCATGAAGGATGGGAAGTCCGTCGCCGACAAAAAGGCCGTGGTGCCCGGCGTGTTCTCCCCGTCGTGCTGGTCGGTCCAGAACTGGCTAAACGGTGTGACGTTGACGGTCGGCTGCAACAATATGTTGCAGGCAGGTCCCCCTATCGTTATCGGCGCAAACAGCTCAACAAACCTCGCGGCCTACGATCCGTTTGGTCGCTTCCTCTACTTCGAGGTGATCAAGAAGTTCTAAGGAACAACAGCGAAGTTGCGGCAGCCCCGAAAGCATTCGGGGCTGCCTCTTTTTATCCGGCCTCACTGCCCGCTTGAAGGTTGCCGCGGCCACCGTATCTCTGACAAGATCGCCGTCTCATGATCAGGATATGGACACTTCTATTGTCGATCTTACTCGCGGGTCCTATTACAAGTGTGCGGGGCGAGACGAAAATTCGCGTCGGGCATTTCCCGAACGTGACACACATCCAGGCGCTGGTAGCACACGCGCTCTCGCGCCAAGGCAAAGGCTGGTTGGAAGAGCGACTTGGCAGGGACGTGAAGATCGAGTGGTTCGTTTATAATGCGGGCCCGAGCGCGACGGAAGCGATCTTCGCCAACTCGATCGACCTCACTTACATCGGCCCCAGCCCGGCAATCAACGCTTTTGCCAAATCGCGTGGCGAAGAAATCCGCGTCATTTCCGGCGCGGCCAATGGCGGCGCCGGCCTGGTCGTGCCCGGCGATAGTAACTTGAAAACGCCGGGCGATTTTCGCGGAAAGAAAATCGCGACCCCGCAGCTCGGAAACACCCAGGACGTATCGTGCCGCGCGTGGCTGACGGCGGGCGGATTGAAAATCACACAACTGGGCGGCGACGCGCAGGTGTTGCCGACGCAAAACCCGGATCAATTGTCGATGTTCCAGCAAAAGAAGGTGGACGCAGTCTGGACGGTGGAGCCGTGGCTCTCGCGGCTCGAGCTCGAAGCCGGCGGGAAGGTGCTGGTTCAAGAAGCCGATTCACCAACCACGTTGCTCGTTTCTTCAGTGAAATTTTTGAAGAATAATCGCGAGCTGGCAAAAAAATTTGTGGAAGCGCACCGGGCGCTGACCATTTGGATCGATAACAACTCAGAGGAAGCACAAAAACTCGTCATCGCGGAATTGGAAGCGGAAACCCGGGCCAAGATTTCTCCGCAGCTCATCGCACATGCATGGAAACGAATCGTCCTGACCAACGACGTGCATCGCGAGGCGCTCGATAAATTCGTGGCGAATGCGAAGGCAGCCGGTTTTCTCCGCGACGCGCCGGATCTCTCGAGCTTGATCGACAAGTCGGAGCTCGACGCGCGCTAAGATCGACAATGTTGCTAGACTTCGGGTCGCATTGTTGAAAACCTATGTCATTCCGAGCGGAGTCGAGGAATCTCAAATTTGCATATCCGAGCGCAAACAAATAGTAAGAGATGTCTCGACGAAGCCTGTCCTGAGCAAAGCCGAAGGGCTCGACATGACAACAGAACGACCGTTCAACAAAGCCGCTTCAGTTCTGAAAAGAAAGCGCGAGATTTCGAAGGATATTTGAAGATCGGCTCCGGTCGGGAATTCAGTCGCCGCCACTTCTAAATCCGACAATGTCGCTCCAAGAAGAAATCCAAGGTCCGCCTCCGGCCAAACTGGTTGTCGATCATGTCTCGAAATGGTTTCGGCAAAAACGCCAGACGGTGCACGCGCTCGACGATATTTCCTTTGAAGTGGCTGAGGGCGAATTCATCGTCATTGTCGGACCGAGCGGGTGTGGAAAATCGACATTGCTCGATATCATCGCCGGTTTGGAAAAGGCGGACCAGGGCCAGGTGCTGGCCGATCATCAGCCGGTGCACGAACCCGGACGGCACCGGCTGGTGATGTTCCAGGAGTCGGCTCTCTTTCCATGGCTGAACGCTTTCGGCAACGTCATGTTCGGTTTGCGATTGAAACCAGGCTTGCGCAATTCCGAGCGTCGCGAAGTCGCGAAATTCTTTCTTCATCTCGTCGGCTTGGAAAAATTCATGCATGCAAACGTGCACCAGCTTTCCGGAGGGATGAAACAGAGGGTGGCATTGGCGCGCGCGCTCGCCCCAAATCCGCGTGTCTTACTTATGGACGAACCGTTCGCCGCGCTCGACGCCATGACGCGCGAGCAACTTTACGGCGATATCCAGAGAATTTGGTCAAAGCGGCGAAAGACGATCATCTTCGTCACGCACAATGTGCGCGAGGCCGCTTGTCTGGCTGATCGCGTCATTATCATGTCGCCGGCGCCGGGGCGAATCCGGGAGATTTTCGAGATCAAGCTACCGCGGCCGCGCGAGTTCAACAGCATCGAGATTGCACAGCACGCGTCGGCGCTGACCGCGGCGCTGAAAGATTACTCGAAAGAGAAACGTTTATGAAACGCACACTGTTCGCGCTTTTATTTTTTGTTGGGCTCATCGGGCTGTGGGCCGCGCTGGTCAGAGCCAAAATCTGGTCGCCGGTCTTACTGCCGTCGCCGCTGAGCGTGGGAGAATATCTGGAGCGCGCGCTACGTGACGGCACTTTGTTGAGTGCCACACTGGTCACGTTGCGACGATTGCTGCTCGGCTATTTGATCGGTCTCGCCATCGGTTTGCCGCTCGGCCTGTTCACGGCATCGCTGAAGTTCGCCGAGGACACGATCGGCGTGCTTGCCCTTGGCCTGCAAACATTGCCGAGCGTCTGCTGGGTGCCATTAGCGCTGCTCTGGTTTGGACAAACCGAAGGCGCAATGTTGTTCGTTGTCATCATGGGTACGATCTGGTCGGTCGTGATCGCGACCGATACCGGCGTGCGGACAATTCCGCCGATCTTCGCCCGGGCTGCGCGCACCATGGGATCGACCCGGATTCACAAATGGCTCCACGTCATTTTGCCCGCGTCGCTGCCGTTTTTGGTGAGCGGAATGAAACAAGGTTGGGCCTTCGCCTGGCGTTCCCTCATGGCCGCGGAAATTTACGTCACCATCCTGACCGGCTTCGGGCTTGGTCACTTATTGCATTACGGCCGCGAGCTCAACGCCATGGACCAGGTCATCGGCATCATGATTGTCATCGTGCTCATTGGCCTTCTCGCCGACAAAATCCTCTTCTCACCCTGGGAACGTTTCCTTCACCGCCGCTGGGGCACCGGCCGCATCTAGTACATTTTCTTTGGCAAGCCTTTTTTACGTAAAAACGTTGTTCTCAGTCGAACCGATTCGTCTTTTCCGGCGCATCGAGCGCGCGCCAGAAATACCAGGCCGCAACGGAGCGATAGGGCCGCCATTTTTCGCCGTGCTTGAGCAGTTGTTTGGGAGTCGGGAGCTTTCGTTTCCCGAAGGTTTGAGCGAACCCTTTCTGGACACCGTAGTCGTGAACCGGCCAGACATCGGGCCGGCCCAGATCGAAGAGCAACAGCATCTCTACCGTCCAACGGCCAATACCGCGCACAGTCGTTAGGCGATCGACGATCTCGTCATCGCTCATTTTGGCGAGCTGACGCGTGGTTGGGACCGTGCCGTCGAGCGTTTTTGCCGCCAAATCTTTCAGGGCGGCGGTTTTGCTGCGCGACAAACCCGCGGCGCGGAATTTTGCGTCCGGTGTTTTGAGCACGAGCTTTGGATCGAGATGCTTCTTCCTTGGGTAAAGCGCGCGGACCCGTCCCCAAATGGTGGCGGCGGCTTTGCCGCTCAATTGCTGATAGGCAATGGATTCGGCCAGTGCGTCGAACGGTCGAATCGACAATGACGGCGTGATCTCGTAACGGCGAGAGCGCGCCATGAGTTCCGCCAGTCGTGGGTGAGTTGCAGCGATATGGCGATGGGCGTGGTCGTGATTCACGACGTTCAATTAAAATCACGAATGTCGAATGTCGAATCGAGTTAGGAAATCTGAAATCCGAAACAAATTCGTAATTCCAACAGAGCAGCGGTTTCGGATTTCGAGCTTCTGCTTGGTTTTGCTCTGCCGATGCTTTTGCAATCTCGGAGCGACACAGCCAGGCCGCGCGAGTGCTCCGATTCCAAATGGAAATGGGGATCGAGGGAAATGGAGCAACATTGGGCCTGTTGCCTGAGCGAATCTCAAACGCGGTGACGGCCCTGGTCGAATCGTTGAAGATCAATTCGATCTCGGAAGAGGTCCGCCGAAAACGACCGGTCGTGATCAAACGCCGCAACGGTGCGAGCGAGCAGATCACTGAGATGGCTAATCTCTATTTCAGTTGGACCAAGTTGCCGATTCGTTTCTGGAGCAAGATCGACGATTGGAGGCGCTGGGAAATCGAGTCGTTCAACATGCTCAATGGTGACCGGTTCAGAGCGCGTCCGTCCGGTCAGCGCGCGGTGATTCAGGACAAATTGCCGGGCGAAAGCCTTTGGGACCACATGAACCGCGGCACGTTGACCCGAGAAATGTTGGCGGCGGCAGCGCAGGAACTTCATCGCGCCCATCAATTTTGGAGCGACGAGTTCCGCGGACGCTGGTCGCATGGCGACGCCACTACCACAAATGTGATTTACGATTCGAAAACGGGACGGGCCCGCCTGATCGATTTCGAAATTATCCACGAGAAATGGCTTCCGGCTCGGGCGCGTCACGCGGACGATCTGCTCGTTCTGTTGCTCGATATGGTTGGGATCGTTTTCGAGCCGGCAATGGCTGCCATTCGCGCTCGAGTTCTTGCGGGCGTATAACGAGCCGAAAGTAATTCGGGAACTGAAGAAGCAGCTCGTATTGCCCGGCGGTTTGGCCTGGATTTGGTGGGGAGTGCGAACGAATTTCACCGCGCCGGCCAAAATCAAATGGCGGCTCGGGCGTTTGCGCGAAGCGATCGAGAAAATTGAAGCTTATCGGTTTGCGCCCGCCGTGCGTGCGCGCAAGAGCCGTTTGCCCTCGATCACCTGCCAGGTGATGAGGCCGGGAATTCCGATCGCCAGATCGCGGAACCGCGCGATCAGCGAAATCGCGAACGCCGTGTCGCCGGGAATGCCGAGCAAATTGCCGATCACAAGGTAACCGCCTTCCTGCACGCCTAACTGACCGGGAACTGCGAAGGCTGCGTTGCGCACCGTCATTGCCATGCTCTGAAGAATGAGCGCGTGGAGAAAGCTCGGAGGCGCGTTCAGCGCCCAAAGCGCAATCCAGATTTCGCCCGAGCTGATAACGAGCGACACAATGGTCCAGACACAGCACAAGAGAACCCCACTTCGTCGCGCGTAGAGTGTGCGCACCGTTTGATCGAGCGCTTCCCCGCTTTGGACAAGCGAACTCCATTCCGGCGATTTAACCAATCGCGTGACCATCACGCTCAGAAACCGGAACATCCCAAGCCGTTGCGCAACAAAAAAACCGACGATCGCGGTGACCCCGAGGACCGTTCCGATCAGAGTCGGCCCGACCAGGTCAGTCCCGCCCGTCGCGCGTACGAGCAAGGCCAAGCCTAACAAGGTAAAAATAATCTGCGTCACGACCCCTAGCGTCACATCGACAATCACGCTCGCCGCCGCCAGCGCCACCGGCGTCCCCGTGATCGTGGCCAAACGTGCCCGGAGAAGATCGCCGCCAATCATGGCGGAGGGAACCAGGTTGCTAACCGACTCGCCGATCCAGCGCATCCAAAAGAGACTTCGCCAGCTTGGGCGCCCCACCCTCGGAAACAAGACCCACCACGCGACGGCGTCGAGAAAAATGGGAAATAGATGAAACAACGCGACCAGTGCGATCCCCCAGCCTGCTGTCCGAAGCGCGGCCCCGATGGCCGGAACTCCCTGCCGCACCAGCAAAAGCGTGAAAAGGGCGGCACCGGCGAATCCGAGGATGTAAATCGTGATCCGGATTTTGCCGTGCGCTTTCATAAGCGCCAAATTGTAGGGCAACCGCCTCGGTTGCCAACCATGCTTAACGGCCAATTGTAGGGCAACCGCTTCGGTTGCCAAACGCGCTGGTTGTAGTCACCCCGCTCTGTCGGGGTTGTTGGTCCCAGCACACGGCGACAGAGCGCCGTATCTACAGCAGTGACTGCGCTGGAGCTTGCTGATTTGTAGGGAAGGGCCTATTGCCTGCGAGCGCAACGACATCACGCCGCAGTGATCTTGAAACCAAGGCGCAAACGAGCAGCCAGAAAATTCCCAGTACGATTCCACCGAGGACGTCGCTCAGATAATGTGCGCCGAGCGCGATCCGGCTAAACCCAACCAGCAAGATCAGAAGCGTCGCCAAGCCAATCGTTAGGCCACGCCCATGCCGGTCTTTGAGCATCGGCACAAGGAGAAGCGCGAGCTGGCCGTAAAGCAGCGTCGCGCCAATGGAGTGGCCACTGGCGAAACTGTATCCCGACCAACTGCCGAATGGATCGACAAAGAACGGGCGCTGGCGATGGACCTCGAGCTTCAGCAGTTCGTTCAGCAACATTCCACCCGGAACAGCAACGACCAGCGTAGCCACCGCCGGCCAGGAGCGTTTCCAGAGCAGAAACAAAATCGACAGACCCAGAACGAGACCGATCCATTCGCCTGAACCGAGCTCCGTGAAGGCCGAGAAGACCATTACCAGCGCATGGTTCAGATGCGAATGGAACCAACCGGCGAGTTCGTGATCAGCCGGACCAAAGGGATTGGCGAGCGCGAGCGACGCGCTGCCGAAGGTGGGAAGAAGCGTGTTAATCACAGGGAAGAGCGCCGGGAAAATACGTAAAACACGTCCATCGTCAAGCGCCCCGCGTGCCCTGCCGATCCTGGCACTTCCCAAATTCAACTCGCGATAGTAGGAAACGGAGGCCTCACTCTCCCTCAGGGAGAGGCGGACTCCGAAAGCTTTCGGAGCCGGTGAGGGAATTTGGACACCACCGTCGATCTTGGCGTGCTTGCGCGCCATGCTAGATTTAAGAATGGAGAAAGTGATCATTGTCGGCAGCGGTTGCGCGGGGTTGACTGCTGCGATTTACGCCGGGCGCGCAAACCTAAGCCCGTTGGTTTTAGAAGGCCGGCATCCAGGCGGACAGCTCGCAACCACGACCCTGGTCGAAAATTTTCCTGGATTTCCCGAAGGAATCGATGGCCCGCAGTTGATCATGAACATGCACAAACAAGCCGAGAAGTTCGGGGCGCGCTTTTCCTATGCGGAAGTCACGGATTTCGACGCGAGCAACAAGCATCTGCGAGTGAAAGCGGATGAGGAATGGCTGGAGACACAGGCGCTGATCATTGCCAGCGGAGCCTCGGCGCGCTGGCTCGACCTGGCGGACGAGCAAAAGCTGATCGGTCATGGCCTAACCAGTTGCGCAACGTGCGATGGCGCGTTCTACAAGAATGTGCCGGTCTGCGTGATCGGCGGCGGCGATTCGGCCGCGGAAGAATCGATTTTCCTCACCCGGTTTGCCTCGAAAGTTTATCTGATTCACCGGCGCGACAAGATGCGAGCGTCGAAGATCATGGCCGACCGGGCGTTGTCGAATCCTAAGATCGAACCGATCTGGAACACGGTCGTGACGAAATATATCCCTGATGAAAAAGGCGAGATGCGGGCGGTGCGCCTGCGCAACGTGATCACGGACGAGGAACGCGAGGTCGAGGTAGGATGCGTGTTTGTTGCCATCGGGCACGATCCGAACACGAAGGCCTATCAAGGCAAACTCGAGACCGATCCGGACGGTTACTTGATCACGCGCAATCTGGCCGAGAGCAGACATCCCGGCGTGTTCATCGCGGGCGATGTGGCGGATCGCTTCTACAAACAAGCGGTCACGGCCGCAGGCTCGGGCTGCGCCGCCGCGATGGAAGCCGAGAAGTACCTCAGCAAGTTGGAGTCGCACGGTTGAGGAAACTCCAAATCCCAAATCCCAGGGAACTTCAATCATCAAATCCAAAGCTGTCGCAATGAAACTTGCCGATTGGAACTTGGCGATTCCCTGCTCCCTGGAGTTGGGTGCCTGGGGTTTTGGCTACACATTTTGAAGATCTGCGATCTCACTCAGTTTTATTCGCCCCTCAGCGGAGGGGTGAAACGGTACGTGCACGAGAAGATTGCTTACATCAACAATCACGCTCCCGGGGATGAACACGTGCTCGTCGTTCCCGGTGAGAAAACGGAGTCGACCACCAACGGTCGATCGCGCATTTATTCGATTCATTCGCCGTTACTGTCGCGCACCTCCTGCTACCGGGCACTTCTCAATCTCCGTGCGGTCGAAGAAATCCTGGAGCGGGAACGGCCCGACCTGATCGAATCGAGCGATCCGTACCAGATCGCCTGGAAAGCGATTGCTTCCGGGAACGCGCTTGGAATTCCCGTGATCGGGTTTTATCACTCGCATTTTCCCGAAGCGTATGTGCGAAGCGTGGCGAAATTTTTGGGACAAACCGCGACCGAAGCAGTGATGGATTTCGCGACGCGATACGTGCGGAACCTGTATAATCAATTCGAGGCCACGCTGGTTCCTTCGGAAAGATTGGCTGCGGTCCTGCGCGCATGGGGTGTGCCGAACGTCCGCGAGGTCAAACTCGGCGTGAACACCGATATCTTTCACCGCAAAACGAACGGCGAAGCCGGGCTCCGGATCTCGTTAGGCGTGGCCAGCGATCAACGAATGCTTCTTTATGTTGGCCGCCTGGCCAGGGAAAAAAACACCCAGCTTCTGTTTGAAACATTTGCCCTTCTGCATCGACGGTCTCCGGGCGATTTTCATCTCGTCGTCATCGGCGACGGCCCGCAACGCGCTCATCTCGAGCGCTTGCAAGAGCAAACCGATGGCGCCGTTTCCTGGCAGCAATATTGCACCGAATCGGCCGAGCTGGCCCGTTTCTATCGCGCGGCGGATTTGTTTGTGCATCCCGGCGTCCAGGAAACGTTCGGTCTGGTCGCGCTGGAGAGTCAGGCCTGCGGCACACCGGTCGTCGGGATCCGGGGCAGTTACATGGACCGCATTATTTTTCACGAACAGGAATCGTGGGCGCCCCAGAACGCGCCGGACGCGCTAGCCGATGCGATTGAGCAACTGAGCGGAAAGAAATTGTCGCTCCTGGGTGAAACGGCGGCGCGGACGGCGCAGAATCTCTATAGTTGGCCGCGTGTGTTCGACGAACTGTTTTGCATTTATCGCGAGGTTTGCGCAAACTACCGGCCATCCTGATGGAGAACAGCGAACCTTTCATCATCCGCAGTTACCGCCGTTCCGATCGCGAGGCCGTTCGCAAGCTTTGCTGCGACACCGGTTTTCTCGGCGAACCGATCGACCCTGTCTACGAGGATCGACAATTGTTCGCCGATTTTTTAACGACGTATTATACGGAGTGGGAACCGGAGTCGTCCTTCGTGATCGAGAGCGAGGGTGAGATCTGCGGTTATTTACTCGGCTGCCGCAAGCCGCTCTGGAACCAGCTTTACTCGTTCTGGCAAAACGTCTCCCTCTTTCTGAAAGCGCTGAGCCGTTATTTCCGCTACCACGAACGGTCACGCCGTTTTATGCGGTGGACACTGGTGCATGGTTGGCGCGAGGTGCCGGCCGCGCCGCGGCGTGTGCCGCATTTTCATGTCAACCTCCTGCCCGACGCGCGCAAGATGTCCACGACGCGGGCGCTGATGAGCGCGTATCTGAGTTACTTGTATCGGTGCGGCGAGAAACGCGTTTATGGGCAGATCGTCACGTTCGAGAGCCGGCGCGGAGAAAAAATGTTCGAGCGATACGGTTTCAAGGTATTAAACCGGGCTGAAATCACGAAATACAAGGCGTTCTATCCGGAATCGGTTTATCTCAGCACCGTAATCAAGACCTTGGAAACGGCAGAACCGTTGCGCGTGACCTCGCGGCCACGGCTCTAGATCGGTTTAGATAATGGCGTAGCCGCAGAAAGCGCCGTAGGCGCGGAAGAATGTAGCCCCGGGCGCAAGCCCGGGGTTTCTTGATTCATTCGAACAAGCCCCGGAAGGGGCGGAAGGAGTGACGACGCGCTTCGGCGTATTCTGTCGCCCCTGCCGGGGCTGATTGGTTTGGAGACGCCTTTTTCCCCGGGCTCACGCCCGGGGCTAATATCTATCGCGCCTACGGCGCTTTAAGCGGCTACAGATTTCCTTAAATCGCTCTAGGGGAAATCCTACAGGTCCTTTAGGGCTTCGCGCGCTTTCTGAACGTTGGATGGCCGCAACACGATGAGACCCTTGGACGCGCTCGCGCCGGTCGCCATGTAGGCGTATTCGATATTGATCTTCGCCTCCGCCAATAGCTCCGCCATTTTCGCCAACACACCCGGTTCATTGGCGGCGTCGATCATGAGCACTTCGTTCTCGAGCGCGAGCACACCCGTTTCGCCCAGTAACATCAGCGCCTTGGTCGGATCACTCATCACCATACGCACGACCGAATGATCGACCGTATCCGAAATGGTGAGCGCGTGGATGTTGATTCCGGCTTCGGCCAGCGCCGCGCACACGCGCGCCAGCGTGCCAGGACGATTACTCAAGAAAACTGCGAGTTGCGTAGCCGTTTCGATGGAGAGTTTCGGGTTCATGCCAAGGCAAAATCGGGCCGGTAACGGCGTCTGACAACTGGAGAAACGTCGAATCGTGAAATCGTTGAACCGCACCACCGGCCACGCCAGCGTTGGCCAAACCAATTCAACAATGCCATTGTCGATCCTAACTGTGGGCCCCAGAACCGAAGAGATTTCGCCAAGGACTGCCCCGCCGCGCACGATTGGGTTTGTTACTGCTTGCGGAATCGTCATCGCCAACATCATCGGAACCGGCGTGTTCACCAGCCTCGGGTTCCAATTGCAGCATATTCAGTCCGGTTTCGCGCTATTAATGCTCTGGATTGTCGGCGGCATCGTCGCCCTCTGTGGCGCGCTTTGTTATGGTGAGCTGAGCGCGGCACTCCCACGTTCCGGCGGCGAATACCATTTTCTCTCGCGCATCTATCATCCGGCGCTCGGATTCATGGCCGGGTTCATTTCCGCGACGGTCGGCTTCGCCGCGCCGATTGCGCTAGCGGCCATGGCATTCGGGACATATTTCCACGGCGTCTTCAATGCGGGTTCGCCGATGTATTTATCCATCGCAACTGTCTGGATTGTAGCGGTCTTTCATCTTTCCAATCTTGGCCTCGGCAGTGCGTTTCAAAATCTTTGGACAATCGTCAAGATATTCTTAATTGTGGCGCTGTTCGTCGCGGGATTTTTAGTCGAACCAAAACAGCCAATCACGTTTTTTCCACGCGCTGGTGATGCGATGTCGATCTTCACCGGGTCGTTCGCCGTCGCACTCGTTTACGTGATGTACTCCTATTCTGGCTGGAACGCCACCAGCTATATCGCGGGCGAAATCAAACGGCCGGAGACGAACGTTCCGCGCTCGCTATTGTGGGGCACGCTGGCCGTTATCGTGATTTACACGGGGCTCAATGCCGCTTTTCTTGTCGCCGCGCCGCGCGAAGAAATGAGCGGTCAACTCGAAGTCGCGCTTATCGCCGGTAAACACATTTTCGGCGAGAACGGTGGCCGGATTGTCGGCGCGGTCATCTGCCTTGGCCTTGTCTCCGCCATCAGTTCCATGACTTGGATTGGCCCGCGTGTCACCATGTCGATGGGCGAAGATCATTGGCTTCTTCGTTTTCTCGGTCGCAAGAACATACATGGCGTTCCGAGAAACGCGATCGTCGTCCAGTTGCTAATCGTGAACCTGCTTCTGTTGACGCGCAGTTTTGAAGGCGTCCTGAAATACATCCAGTTCAGTCTCTTGTTCTGTTCGCTATGGACCGTTGTTGGAGTGATTGTGCTGCGCCGGACCCATCCGGAGCTCGCGCGGCCGTATCGCGTCTGGCTTTACCCACTGCCGCCACTCATCTTCGCCGCCATCACCATCTGGATGATGATCTATCTCTTGCAGTCGAATCCGGTTGAATCATTGTCCGGCGTGGCCACGCTTCTCGCCGGCTTCGCTCTTTATTATTTTGCCGGCAAACGACGCTCCTTCTCATGAAAAATATTTTACGTCTCGCCATCTGCATGATCGCATTGTCGATCTGCACGGCGCCAGCAACCGCCCGACAACAAAAGCTGCGTCAGGCGGAGACCGCGCCAGCGCCGGTCCCGACGCAGGCGGCTCCGCCTCCGCCTAACGATACCGCGCGGTTTCTGGCCGGCATGCCGCTGCGTAAGGATTCGCCGCTCTTCTCGCTCACAAGCGATCCCGCCTGGCTGGAGCACTCGGCCTCTTTCGAAAAGGCGTTCGCCAGATTAAACACGCGCCAGCTTTCCCATCTGCATGAATGGCAGGCCACCTATCTTCCCGAATCGATGGAGCCGATTCCGGTCGCGTATTACATGTTCAGCGGTCCCGATTTTCTCTACGTCGATCAATTTTTTCCGAAAGCGTCCGTTTACATCTTGTGCGGCAAAGAATCGCTCGGACCCCCGCCCGATCCGCTCCGTGTCGTGGATCTGCGCGCCGCCTTTTACAACTTGGAAAACGCGATGAACTCGTCGCTGCGCTATGGCCTGTTCATCACCAAAGACATGAAAGTCGATTTGCAGCAACAACAGCTCAACGGCACGCTCCCGATCCTCTACGTTTTTCTCGCGCGCGCCGGCAAGGACATCGACGAAGTCGCGTTCGGCTCGCTCGATAGCGGCGGCAATTTTAACCAGAGCGCGCCCGGCCGAGGCGGCACGCCTGGCGTCCGTATCCGGTATCATGATGGCGACACGGGCCAGAACCAGACGCTGTTTTATTTCACGACCGATCTCTCCGATGGCGGCATCGCCGCGTCGCCCGGATTCATGCGGTTCTGCGATCACCATGGCGTCGGTGTCAGTCTCCTCAAATCATCCTCGTATCTGATGTTCGAGAGCGGCTTCAATCGTGTCCGCGATTTCATTCTCAATCACAGCAAAATCATCGTCCAAGACGATGCCGGTATCCCGATCGACCGCTTCGATCGCAGCAAATGGAATCTTCGCGTCTTTGGCAATTACGTCGGCCCGATCGAAATTTTTAAGCAGTTCTACCAGCCGAAACTGAAAGAACTTTACGATACGAGCAATCCGCCACTGCTGTTGTTTAACTACGGCTACCGCTGGAACTATCAGAACAGCAATCTCATTGTGGCCACGCGCAATTAGGATCGACGCTGGTAGGGCGCGACCGGTCCGAGCCGGACTGGCATAGGGCGCGCCGAATCGTTCGCCCCAAGACTTCCGCGCGCGCCGCTTGTCGCTTTACTTGATGCTCTCGTTAGACTTGACGGCTTAAAGCCGTCAAGTCTAACGATAGCGCGACGAAATTTGTAACACGGCAGTCCCACCGAGCTGGCCCGAGCGGAATTTGTCGATCGCAATATTCGCATCCTCGAGCGGGAAAACCTGGGTCCCAGTTCGAACCGGAACGCGCGGCGCGAGCTCGAAAAATTCTTCGGCGTCGCGGCGGGTGAGATTTGCGACTGACGTGATCACGCGTTCGCCCCAAAGATCGACATAGGGAAAGGCCGGGATATCGCTCATGTGAATTCCGCCACAGACCACCACCCCGCCCTTGGCCAGCGCGTGCAGCGCAGCGGGCACCAGCGGACCGACCGAGGCAAAGATAATTGCGGCATCCAGTTTATCCGGAGGAGACTCATCCGAGCCACCTGCCCATTTCGCGCCCAACTTTTTCGCTGACTCCTGCGTCGCTTCATCACCGGGTCGAGTAAACACAAACAGCTCGCGACCTTCATAAAGCGCGATTTGCGCGATCAAATACGCGGCATTGCCAAATCCGTAAATGCCGAGGCGGTGCGCATCACGGGTCTTGCGATAGGATCGATAACCAATCAGTCCCGCGCAGAGCAACGGTGCAACCTCTACGTCATTGTAGCGATCGGGCAGATGAAAACAGAAACGGGCGTCGGCTACGGTGAACTCGGCATAACCACCGTCGATCGTATAACCGGTAAACTTCGCCCGATCGCACAGGTTCTCGCGCTTGGATCGACAATAAACGCAATCGCCGTCGGTCCAGCCGAGCCACGGAATCCCGACTCGATCGCCAATAGCAAACCCGTTAACGTTTTCGCCGAGTTCCTCCACGCGCCCGACGATTTGATGACCGAGGATGAGCGGGAGCTTCGGCTCCGGCAATTCACCATCGACAATGTGCAAATCGGTCCGGCAAACCGCGCACGTTGCCACGCGCACGAGCAACTGTCCGGGCCCCGGTGTTGGCTTGGGCACATCGCGCAAAACCAGCGGCTCGCCCGGTTTTTCCAAAATCATGGCGCGCATAAGGATCTAAAATATATGCGCGGACATCGACTGCCAAGGAACGACGGCTTGGGCAGCCCCGAAAGCTTTCGGGGCTGCCGCCTCTGCCGAGGCTACGGCGGGCCAGGGGGAAACCGTCACTCCTTGATCTACGGCTCGGTAAACAGTTTACCCCCGCGCCGGCGGAGATGTCGATCCTGCGGCAAATTTGTTTTTGCCACGCGATTTGCGCGATCGAGCAATGCCCGCGCGCGCTCGACCAGATCGAAGCCGACGTCCCGGACCTTTTCGGATCGCAGCCATTTGCTTAGCATTCGGCGTTGCAGAGGAAGGGGAAGTTCGCGAAGCAATTTCGCGTCGAGCACATCAGAAAATTTTTCCGGCAGAAATAATTCGAAGAAATTTTCTTCCTCGGACAGTATCATGGCTGTTCGCCAAATGTTTCGGCGCAAATTGCGGCCGAAGGTTTTTTCCAGGTACGGAATGATGCGCCGGCGAAGTCGGTTCCGCGCCGGGCCGAGATCTTTGTTCGAAGCGTCTTCGCGGAATTTCAGCCGATGCTCGCGGATGTAATCGTCGATGTCGTCGCGCCAGACACCGAGAAGCGGTCGCACAATGGTAAGATCGACATGGTCGATCCGGCGGGTGGAGAGCTCGCGCATCGCGGAAAGGCCGGTCATGCCGGCACCACGCAGGAGGTTTAACAAGAACGTTTCCACCAGATCATCGGCGTGATGGGCCAGAAAAATCGAGCGACATTTTCGTCGTTTCGCCACTCTGGCAAAAAACGCGTAGCGCGCCGCGCGCGCCGCCGTTTCGATCGACATCTTCTTTTTCGCGGCGAGCGCGCGCACGTTCGCAGCGCCCAGCTCAAAATCGATGCACCCATTTCTGGTAGAGCGTGCGCTCCGCTTGCCCGTCCACGCTTTCGGTAAGCGCTGCGCCTGCCCTACAATTTTGCGGCGATAGTTTCCGGCGAGACTTCTAACGAATCGGGCATCGGCATCGCTCGATCGGCCGCGCAGCTGATGGTTCAAATGGCAGATGATCAGGTTGCGGTAGCCCAGGTCGACCAGTTGATCGAGCAGCGCGACTGAATCGCGTCCACCGGAAACGCCGATGAGATAACGCCGTGATGGCGGAAATCGCTCCCGCAAATCTTCGTTTGTTTGAATCCAATTCATGGCGGCGCTGCATCCAACGTTCAAAGCAATCATGAACGATCAACAAAGTTTAGACCAAAACCGAATTTGGAGGCGTCTTTCAATTATGAACAGGCATTCGACATACAGGCTTCTGATCCGCTCGAACGAGCCCGGCCGAAACATCATGGAGACGGCAATTTATGCGCTATTGGGCGCGTGTGTCGTGGTGTCCATTGTCCAATTTGCGCAGCAGCCAAGTAAGTTGCCGCAACTGTCTCAGCACGCGCTGTGGCAGCGTGTCGGCACGTGAGCGAGGAACGGCACGAACAAGCCGGTGGCATGTCCACCGGGAGCGGCGGCTTTCAGCCGCCGTGGGGAAGAACAACTAAGCGCGACTCGGCGGCTGGAAAGCCGCCGTTTCCGTGTGACAACGAGGATTTGACAATGAATGAACGTTCATTCATCTTCTGCACCTTATGTCTCAGCCCCAGATTGACCCTGGCCAAGATCGGCCCAGCCAAATCCTGAATGCGGCCTTGGTCTGCTTCGCCAAGCGCGGTTTTCATCAGACCAGCATGCACGATATCAGTGCCGAAGCCGGGATCAGCGTCGGTTTAATCTATCGCTATTTCGAGAACAAAGAGGCGGTCATCTCCGCAATGGCGGCACGGCACAAGGAGGAGATTCAAGAGATGTTGGAACGCGCCCGCCAGGCGCCGACCTTGTTCGAATCGCTCGAGATTTTGTTCACAGCGCACTGCTGCGAAAACCAGCCACGCGTGATTTCGGCGTTCGTGGTCGATCTTTACGCGGAGGCGTCACGGAATTCGCACGTCGCTCATTTGGTGCTTGACGTGCTAAATACCGCCATGGATGGCGTGACCGATTTGATTTCGCGGGCCCCTGAGACACAACATGCTTCGCACGGACTGACTCCGGCCGAATTGGCCGAGCTCATTTTCGCGGTTGCTCGCGGGATGCTGATGTTCGACGTTTTGCAGCCGCCGTCGCTGACCGACACTGAACGTCGAGCGCGCCAAGTGGAAGTGACCCGCAGACTCTGGCGGGTGTTGTTCAGCAATAGATGGGAACCGGTTGGCATATGATCACGCTCGCGATTCTAATCATAACCCTTCTAACGATCTTGTTTACCATTGGCGCGGCGGTGTTTTTGGCATTGAGGGCGCCTACCGCGGGAGCGGTCTTTGGGGTTCTTGCCCTGTTTCTCGCGTTAGCAGACCTCAAAGCATTTCAAATTCGAAAGATGACGTCGATGCCGATGGTTATGCCGCCAACGACTGTATCGAGCGCAGTCGTGAAAGAAGAAGACTGGCCCCCGATTTTATCTTCGGTGGGATCGGTCTCCGCGGTCCAAGGTGCAGTCGTTTCGGCCGAGCTCGGCGGCGTAGTGGCAGAGATCGATTTCCAAAACGGAGCGGTTGCGAAGAAGGGCGACCTCCTGATGAAACTGGACGCTTCTGCTGAGGAAGGGCAGCTCAAGACCGCCCAAGCCGACTTGGAATTGGCGCGGGCTAATTTGGAGCGCACACGCGACCTGGCTGTACGCAAAGTTGTTTCCAAACAGGAATTGGACTCCGCGGACTCGGCCTTCAAACAAAAGGAAGGAAGCGTCCAGCTGATGCGCTCAATGATTACCAAGAAAGAAGTGCGCGCGCCGTTCGACGGACAGCTCGGGATCCGCCAGGTCAACATCGGTCAATCAATCGACGCCCGACAACCAATCGTGGCGCTGACCGCGCTCGATCCGGTCTATGTCGATTTCTCTCTGCCGCAGCAGCAATTCTCTCAACTGACGCCCGGCCTCGAAGTGCGGGTGCAGACCGATGCGGTGCCAGGACATGAATTTAGCGGAAAAGTTACCGCGATAAACTCGATTGTGGACGCACTAACCCGAAACGTCGGCGTGCAGGCGACATTGCAAAACCCCGACCACACGTTGCGGCCGGGAATGTTTGCAAAAGTCGAGGTGGTCCTGCCGGAGAAACACAAAACGCTGGTTATACCGGGTACCGCAATCTCGTACGCGCCGTTTGGCGACTCGGTATTCGTAATTGAAAAAAAGAAGGACCCAAAGACGGGCAAGGAAACGCAATCAATTCGGCAACAATTTGTCCGGGTAGGCGAGGCGCGCGGCGATTTTATTGCAATCGCAAAGGGATTAAATGCCGGTGAAACCATCGTGAGCACCGGAGTTTTCAAATTACGAAACGGAATGCCGGTGACGATCAACAACGATCTGGCGCCGAAGCCGCAATTAAATCCAAAGCCAATAGATTCCTGATGTTAAATGACGAAGCACGAATGACGTAATGACGAGTGAAATCGAATGCCCGAATCGACTAAGCGTCTCGAACTGGCGAGCTCTCATTAGGACTTCGACGATTCCTTCGTCATTGGACATTCGTCATTCGTCATGAATTGGCCATGAAATCTTTCACCGATCTTTTCATCAAGCGCCCGGTGCTGGCCATGGTGGTCAGCTTCGTCATTCTTATCGCCGGGTTGCAGGCGATGAAGACGCTCAATGTCCGCCAGTATCCGCGAAGCGACATCGCAGCCATCACGGTAACGACCGTGTATGTCGGCGCCGACGCCGAGCTGGTCCGCGGATTTATCACGACGCCAATTGAGCGCGCGATCGCGGCTGCGGACGGAATCGATTACATTCAATCGCAAAGCCAGCAGAGCGTTTCCACCATCACCGCGCGGTTGAAGCTCAACTACGATGCGAACAAAGCGCTGTCAGACATCAGCTCGAGAGTCGACGCCATCCGGAACAACCTTCCGCCGGAATCGCAGATTCCCGTCATCGCGATTCAGGCCGCCGATTCGCAATTTGCTTCGGCTTACCTCAGCTTCACATCGAACATCCTTCAGCCTAACGAAGTGACCGATTATCTTGTTCGGTTGGTCCAGCCGCGACTAACCGCTGTCGGCGGTGTGCAAAAGGCCGACATACTCGGTGGACGCACATTTGCCATGCGGATCTGGATGAAGCCGGAACGAATGGCGGCGCTCAACATCAGTCCGTCTCAGGTGCGCGACGCTTTGGCCAAGAACAATTTTCTCGCTGCCGTAGGCAGTACCAAAGGTTCGCTACTTCAGGTCAATCTCACCGCGAACACGGATTTGCACACCGCCGACCAATTCAAACAGTTGGTTGTCCGTCAGGACAAAAACACACTGATCAAGCTGGGCGATATCGCGGACGTTGTCCTCGGGGCAGAAGATTACAACACCGAAGTCCGGTTCTCCGGCCAGAAAGCAGTATTCATGGGGATTTGGGTGCTGCCAAACGCGAATTCCATCGACGTGATCAAGCGCGTCCGAACCGAGCTCGAGCAAATCAAGAAGGAATTGCCGACCGGCATGCAAGCGGAAATGGCTTACGACGCCACCGCTTACATCAACGACGCCATTCACGAAGTCGTAAAAACGCTGATCGACACGTTGCTGATCGTGATGGTCGTGATCTTTTTGTTCCTCGGCTCCTTCCGGTCGGTCATCGTGCCGATCGTTGCCATTCCAATTTCGCTAATCGGGGCGTTATTCCTGATGCAGGTTTTCGGTTTTACCCTGAACTTGCTTACCCTTCTCGCGATCGTCCTGTCGGTCGGATTGGTCGTCGATGACGCCATCGTCATGGTGGAGAACGTCGAACGTCATATCGCCGAAGGAATGTCTCGCATGAACGCAGCGCTGGTGGGCGCGCGAGAACTGATCGCTCCGATCATTGCGATGACGATTACCCTGGCCGCGGTTTATACACCGATTGCGATGCAAGGCGGTCTGACCGGCGCGCTATTCCGCGAATTCGCGCTGACTTTGGCCGGCGCAGTTTTCATCTCGGGTGTGGTCGCACTCGTCCTCTCACCCATGATGTCGTCGTATCTTTTGCCGCCTCACCATGTTGAACACGGGTTCAAAGGCTGGGTCGATCGCACGTTCGATCGATTCCGTGACTGGTACGGAACGCATCTGGATCGAACGCTAGAGGCGCGTCCCGCCGTTTACATCATTTGGGCCGGGATTTCGCTTCTCGCGCTGTTCATGTTCGTGGCCATTCCCAAAGTCGCAACCAAGGAGTTGGCGCCAAAGGAAGATCAAGGCGTTATCTTTGGTATCATCACCGCGCCGGCCAACGCCACCATCGACGATACCATTCGTTATGCCGATGCGGCCGGGAAAGTTTTCAAAGATATTCCGGACACTCGGTTCACGTTTCAAATTACTTCACCGAGTAGCGGCTTCGGCGGAATGGTCTTGAAACCGTGGGGCACGCGGAAGACGCCAACGAAAAATTATCTGCCGATAATACAGCAGAAACTCGCTGCCATTCCCGCCATTCAAATGTTTCCGATCATGCCCGAGGCGCTACCGGGCTCTGACAATTTTCCAGTGAGTTTCATCATTGCGTCGACGGCGGATCAGGAGCGCATCCTGGAATTTGCCAAAGAGATTTTCCTGAAAGCGATGCAGGCGCACGTGTTTCAGTTTGGCGACATTGACACAAAGATCGATCAGCCGCAGGCACAGATTGTTCTCGACCATGACAAGGTCTCATCGATGGGACTCAACATGCAACAGATCGGGGCGGACCTCTCCACCAGCATCGGCGGCAACTACGTCAATTGGTTTAACATGGAGGGATTGAGCTACAAGGTAATCCCCCAAATCAAACGGGTGGATCGATTGAACCCAGAACAGCTCAATGACATTTACGTGACCGGGCCGAATAATCAGCTGATTCCGCTGAGCACGATTGCCAGCATTAAACACACGACAGTTGCCCGCTCGTTGAACCGGATGCAGCAGCTGAACGCTGTTACCATCAGTGGCGTCCCGGCCGGTTCGGTAGACGCTACGCTTAAGTTTCTGGAAAACGAAGCACATAAAGTTTTGCCGGCGGGATACGTGATCGATTACACGGGCGGCTCGCGCCAACTACGACTCGAGGGGAGTAGTTTTCTCGGCGTTTTTATGCTTGCTGTTGTGCTTATTTTCCTCGTTTTGGCGGCACAGTTTAATAGCTTCCGTGATCCGTTTATCATCTTGCTCGGCTCTGTCCCGCTGGCCATGTTTGGCGCAGGCGTCTTCATGTTCTTGAAGATGCCTTTCGGCAAGTTCTTAACCGATGGTTGGACGACCTCCTTCAACATCTACTCTCAAGTCGGTCTGGTGACACTGGTCGGTCTCGTTTCCAAGAACGGAATTCTAATCGTCCAATTCGCTAATCAGTTGCAACGCGACGGCATGGCCAAGCTCGCCGCAGTCGCACAAGCGGCGCGAATTCGTTTGCGTCCAATCATGATGACGAGCGTCGCAACAGTGGCCGGCCACTTTCCCCTCACCCTGGTGACTGGCGCCGGTGCCGCAGCCCGAAACTCAATCGGTCTCGTGCTCGTCGGCGGAATGACCATCGGAACCATCTTTACACTCTTTATTGTGCCGTCGCTTTACATGCTGATCGCGAAGGAGCACCACGAAAAATCGTTGATGGACGCCGACCTCGAAGACGTCCCGGAGGAGGTCGAGCCCGCGCCGGAGCTCGCACCGGCGCTCGCCCGCGACGGAAACGGCAACGGCTGGAAGCAGGCGTAACCGCATCTCGGATTCTACCCATTGTCATTCCGAGCGAAGTCGAGGAATCTCAATTTTTCGTCCCCGGCGGGAATCGAACCCACATTTAAGGTTTAGGAAACCTCCGTTCTATCCGTTGAACTACGGGGACCTCGTTCCAGAGATCAGAGGTCAGATCTCAGCGGTCAGGAAAGACCATCAGATGTCGGAGATCAGATTTCAAATCGCGAATCGGTCGCGGGGCCTGGCTTATACCGCTTTTGTGAAATGGGTCCCCCCGCTCTTTTTTCGCTTGTAAGAGTCGTCTGCAAAATTTTCCCTTTTGCAAAAGCTGGCCCAATCGGCAGCGGCCAGCTAGGCTCCTCACGTGACAGCGGAAAGCAGAAAGCCGGTCGAACTCGAGATCGGGCATGTTCTGTTTATCGACATCGTGGGTTACTCGAAGTTGCTCATCAATGAGCAGGCGCAGTTGCTCGAGCATCTCAAAAATATGGTGCGCGCCTCGGAGCAGGTTCGGACGGCGGAGGCGGAAGGGAAACTGATCCGGGTGGCGGCCGGTGATGGGATGGCGCTGGTTTTTCGCACCAGCCCGGAAGCGCCCGCCCAATGCGCGCTCGAGCTGGCACGGGTTAGCAAGGCCCACCCGGAATTGAACCTGCGGATGGGGATTCACAGCGGCCCAATCAACCAAGTGACTGATGTGAACGATCAGATCAATGTCACCGGCGCTGGCGTCAACACGGCCCAACGAGTCGTCGATTGCGGTGATGCCGGACATATTTTGCTTTCGCAACATGTCGCGGACGACCTGGAGCAATACCCGCGCTGGCGTCCATTGTTGCATGAGCTCGGGGAGTGCGATGTGAAACACGGTGTGCGTCTGCGCCTGGTCAATCTCTACACCGATGAATTGGGCAATCCGGAACCACCGTTGAAATTGAAGGCCGCGCAACCTCCGCCTGCAGCCAGTGCCGCCGCCGGGTGGAGCTGGCGCATGGGCGGGCTCATGCTTGTCCTCCTGGTATCGTTAGGTGGGTTTTCCTGGTGGTTTGCCGTCCGGTCGGGCAGGCCGGCGCCGCCATCCCCGGCGGTTCCGGGCGCGCCCGCTATTCCGGAAAAGAGCATCGCCGTTCTCCCGTTTGAAAATCTGAGCGACGAAAAGCAGAACGCTTATTTCGCCGATGGCGTGCAAGATGAAGTTCTGACGCGGTTGTCCAAGATCGCTGATCTTAAAGTCATCTCGCGCACGTCAACCCAGCATTACAAGAGCGCACCGGGGAATCTGCCGGAGATCGCCAGGCAGCTTGGCGTTGCCCACATCGTGGAAGGCAGCGTGCAAAAAAGCGGTGACTCGGTGCGGGTGAATGTGCAGTTAATCAGAGCTGCCAGCGATTCCCATCTTTGGGCCGATACCTTTGATCGCAAGTTGACGGACATCTTTCAGGTCGAGAGCGAACTCGCGCGAGCGATCGCCGAGAAACTGCAAGCCAGGCTCACTGGCCAGGAAGAACAAGTCATCGCCGCCAGGCCCACGGACAATTCCGAAGCTTACGATGCTTATCTCCGCGGTTGGGCTTTCAGTTCGAAAGCGGTCACCAACTCGACCAACGCTCTCGGCGCGCAGAAGTACCTTAAAGAAGCAGTGCAACTCGATCCAAGGTTCGCTTTGGCCTGGGCGCTCCTTTCAGAAGTTGAGGCCATCGGCTATCGCACACAAACGCTTCAACCGACTGCGGCTCTCCTGCAAGAGGCGGGGCAGGCCGCAGAAACCTCGTTGACTCTGCAACCCAATCTCGGCGAGGCCGTGTTAGCCAAAGGCTTCTATCATTACGCCTGTCTCCGGGATTATGACACGGCCGTGCGTTACTGTGAGCAGGCGCGTCCCCTCCTCCCTAATAGCAGTCGCATTCCCGAATTGCTCGCCTATATCGCACGGCGGCGCGGCCAATGGGAGCAAAGTGATTCGTATTTCAATGAAGCGGAACGACTCGATCCGCGCGATGCGAACCTGTTCACCCAACATGCATTTTCCTATGCCGCGCTTCGTCGTTTCCCTGAAGCGCAGAGAAAGCTTGATCAGGTTTTAAACATTACGCCGGATGACGTCGATACCCTCGCTCTAAAGGCGGAGATTGCCCAAGCCGAAGGCGACCTGCCCCGAGCAGCCGCGCTTCTGGCTCCACTTCATCCGTCTCCTGACGACTCCAGCGTGTTGGAAGCACAAGCTTACCACGCGATTCTGGAGCGCCGCCCAGCGGCAATCATTCCGCGGTTAAAGGAAATACTGGCTCAGTCTGATCCGGCGTCGGATTACAACAATGGCGAACTGCGATTTTGGTTAGGCTGGGCCCAGGAAGTCGCAGGGGATCATGCTGCCGCCGCAGAAACTTTCAAGCAGGCGCGGAGCGAACTGGAACCGTTCCTGAAAGAGCAGCCAGAAAATCTTTCCTTAATTCGCGATCTTGCGCTGATCAACATGAGCCTTGGCGACAAAGCCACTGCATTGGCTTTGGCCGAGCAGGCCATGACCATCGCGCCAATCGAGAAAGACGGGATCGAAGGTCCTAATGCCGTTGAGACTCTCGCCCGCGTCTGGGCACAGACCGCAGAACCCGACCGCGCTATCGCCGCTTTAGAGAAACTGCTCTCCATACCGTACGCGTCGCCCTTGACCACAGGCGCGGTGCCGCTCACGCCCGCGCTGCTGCGGCTCGATCCCATGTTCGATCCGCTTCGGAACGACCTGCGGTTCCAAAAGCTCGCGGCATCGGAAGAGCCGAAGGACGTGGCCAAATAAGATGGATCGGCTGCTCCTGCCGGCGCAGCTTTCGAAATCCATCTACACGCCGGCGAGGACCGAGGCTTTCTTGTTCAGAACGGCCATTGCTCGTTGCAGCTCGTCAAAGTCAAACGGTTTGGTCATCATCATGTCCACATTCAACTCTTCGTAAGCGCGAATATCCTCCTCGGTAAGATGAGCCGATAGAACCAGGATCTTGCCGCCAAACTTTTTCGTCCTCAGTCGCTCGACCAATTGGAGGCCATTCATGCGCGGCATGCGATGGTCAGTAATGACAACGTCAAAAGGTCGGGCCGTAGCGCCGATCTTGATGAGTGCTTCCCAGCCGTTCGCCGCCATCGCTATCTTGGCGGCTGGACCTCCAAGCATTAACGCAATTACACGCGCGACGGCTTTGTCATCCTCGACCACCAGTATACGCAAGGGATTGTTCATGATTCGAGAGATTGAATTAGCAGGACATGGGCCGCAGTACCAACCTGCCTCTCATTCACAAAAGCATCGCGACGAGCCGACTGCGGCTGGGGACCTCGAGCGGAAAAACGAAGCCTCAGTGAGGGACCCCTTACTGGGGCTTTTGCTTCTTCCGCGAATCGTGTATGTGCGCGCGGCCAATCACGCCGCAATCTGACCCAAAACGGTGCGCAGCTCGGCGAAATCGATCGGCTTCGTCAGATAAAAATCAAACCCGGCATCCTTGCCTCGCCGAATATCTTCCGCGCGGTCGAAACCGGTGAGGGCGACGCTTTTGACATGCTGTTCTCGCTTCGCCCGCGACGCCACGTCGTAACCGCTGCCGTCGGGCAATGCGATATCGGTTAGTAAAACATCGAAATTTTTCGCGGCAATCATCTGGAACGCGCTCTGCCGTGAGTCGGCCACGGAAATTTGGTGACCGAAATAACTGAGCAGGCGCGAGAGCGTGCGCCGGGTATCGCCGTGGTCTTCAACAACGAGGATACGCAAGCCTTTGCGTGGTTTGTGGAGAGCGTCCCTCAACTCCTCGTTCGCCTTCGTCATCTCGGTGGGGAATTCTCTAATAATCGTAGCTGGATCTGGGCCCGGCTGTATCCCCCCTACTCCGTCGATCCAAATTTTTCGCGCCCGTGCGGCCGGCCAAGATCGACTATCGGCCCGAGCGGAACGATCCGGGTCGGGTTTATCTCGGTGTGCGTCATATAGTAATGGCGTTTGATGTGATCGAAGTTCACCGTCTCGCCAATGCCGGGCTGCTGATATAAATCCATCAGATAGCCTTGGAGATTCGGGTAATCGATGATCCTCCTGAGATTGCATTTGAAATGGCCGTGATAAACCACATCGAACCGGACCAGCGTGCAAAACAACCGCCAGTCCGCTTCGACGAGACGATTATCGAACAAATAGCGGCTCTTCGACAGGCGATCTTCCAGTTGATCCAACGCCTCAAACAATCTGCGACACCAAATCTCGTACGGCCGCTGCCGCGTCGCGAATCCGGCCTTGTACACGCCGTTGTTCACGTTGTCGTAAAGAAAACCACTCAACTCCGCCTGCTCGGCTTCGATCTCTTTCGGGAAAAGATCGACCGCTTCGTGCCGGGCAAATTCGTTAAACACATGGTTGAACATGCGGCAGATGTCGTCCTCGCAATTGTTTACGATCCGCCTTGTTTCCCTGTCCCAGAGGGCCGGCACCGTCACGCGCCCGTCGTAATTGGGATCGGTCGCCCGGTACGCTTCGCTCAGATACTTGAACCCGTTCACCGGATCGGCCTCCGGTCGAAAAGCCCAGCCTTTCTCGTCCCGGATAGGATCCACAATCGTCATCCCGATCGCCTCTTCGAGTCCCTTCAGTTTGCGGAAAATGACGGTCCGACTCGCCCACGGGCAGGCCAGAGAAACGTAAAGATGATACCGATCCGCGGCGGCGGCGTACGCGGTCGATCCATCATTGGAAATCCATTCCCGAAAGGCGTCCTCCTGCCGTTGAAACTCGCCCGACTCCGTTTGTTCTTTGGGAAATTGCGCTTTCATGAACCACGAATGGACACGAATGAACGCGAATTCACAATCCGTTCGTGTCGGTTCGTGTTAATTCAACGCTTGAGACTATTTGCGCGGGTTAAACAACGCCGCGTCCAGGATCGACCAGAGATGGATCAGCCAGCCGAGCAAGACAAACCAGAGAATCGCCGCCAGACAAAACTGCAAGATCGCCATCAACAATCGCCCTTGGAGCAACTGTCCCAAGCCGGGAATAAAGAAACTGCATAGTGCCGCCAAGCACATTTCCCGCTGAGCCTTGACCAGCCATAGAAAATTATTCCGCGAAGGTCCCGACGATGTTTTCGGTGTCGATTCGAACCGTCTCGCTTTGATCGAAGAAAAAGATCATGTGAAATTCTTTCGGAGCGCCGAAATCGCTTGGTCGACAAAAAAGCAGCGAGCGCCGTTGGAAAGCCGAACGCCGAAGGGAGAAAACGGCTGGCGTTTTAGCACTCGCTTTAATTCAGTGGTTCTCATTCTGCCGAGCTTATCCTTTCAGACGAAGCCCGCCCTGTCAAAGGCCGGCCCCCGTTGACAGCAAAAACCGCGAATGCTAAGGTCGCGCGAATTCCCGCGCAGGGCTCGCGGTGGCGGGCGCAAGGCGGCAGGAGGGTAAGATTTGCAATCCTCATTGAATAGTCAGGTTTTGGTGCTCAACCGTCTCTGGCAGGCGGTCAATATCTGTTCGGCCCGACGGGCTTTCTCGCTGGTCTATGCCGGACACGCCCATGTCGTTTCATCGGATGAGACAGACAATTTTTTGACCCACGATTTTGAGAGCTGGCGCGATTTTTCCGCGAACGCGCCCGATCACGAACTGGTCACGACCATTTCCTTCAAGATCCGTATTCCGCGCGTGATCGTGCTGTTGTTCTTCGATCGGCTTCCGAAGAAGGAAGTAAAATTCACGCGTCACAATGTGTTCGAGCGCGACAAGAACACCTGCCAATACTGCGGCCAGATGTTCGATCGCAACGATCTGAACCTCGACCACGTCATCCCACGCGACCGCGGCGGCACTACGACGTGGGAAAACGTGGTTTGTTCCTGTATCCCGTGCAATACGCGCAAGGGGAACCGCCTCCCGCGCGAAGCGCAAATGACGCTGATCCGCAAACCAAAGCGCCCGAAGTGGCGTCCGTTCGTGCAGATCACGTTCCAGGCGCCGCAGCACGAAAGCTGGCGGCACTTTGTAGATCTCGCGTATTGGAATGTCGAATTGAGCGACTAAGCCTCGCGGTCCCTTCAAGAAGTGACAGCTTCCCCTGGCGCGGCGTCGTTCCGTTCTTAGCAATGAACAAAGTCAGCGCGATAAATCTAGCCTGTGCGGGTGAAAGTGTTTGTTCGCGTGATCGCAGTGCCATCGATAGCAGTCGTGTGCAGCTGGATACTCAGTTCATTGTCCAGCACACGCGCGTCTCTCACATAGGTGGCGCCGATGTTGGCCGGCGAAATTGATCCTTGAATGTGCGTCGTGAGAGTGCCCGCGATTTCGTCCACACTATAGATACCGAAGTAGGCATCGTACCCGTTCACCCCGGCAGTATTATTCCTGGCTTGAGCTCGCTCCGGCACGTTTCCCTGCTCGGACCGATCGCGCTTCATGAACTGGGCTGCAAAATGACTTTCCCCAAAGCAAAGTATCCCGAGCGGATCTCGGCCAAGAAACGGATCGATCTGGGCTTTTCCCGTGTCGTCCACATCCACTCGCGATTTAAGATTCCAAATCCCACGAATCGCAGTGGCAAGATTGGCGGTTGGTCGTGGAAGCGAATCTTTCTTCACGTGACCTTCCATCGGTTTCGTTTTCATTTCGTTATTCATTCGTTTGTTCGGGTCTGGCTGCTAACGCCTTCGACGGCTCGATGAGCGCCAACTCTGCCGCGGGCGCTTCGTTCTTTGCGCACGCCTGGTAAGCAATTCGTCCTGTTCACCGCCAGCTGTTGCAGGGACAGGAATAACATATGGTCGCGGTTTGCGCGGAAGAATACATGATAACCGTTGGTTCGACTGGTTACCACACCGATCTTTCGCCAGACCGCCAGTTCGCGTTGAACGGTTCGCAGCGCGAGATCACTGGCGCGGGGGATTTCGCGCACCTACACCTCGCGTCGTGTATCCACAAACAGCGCCCGCAAAACTTCTGCGCGAACAGTCGGAAACAGTAGATCTAAAGCATCAGCCTGGATGATTCGTTTTAACTTGACTGCTTAAAGCAGTCAAGCTTTCAGCGACTGCGATTGACCCGTTCTCAGAACAATGGGCCTCGGTTGCTCCAAATTCTTCAGCTGCGATGCATATCTAATCGGAGACTTGCGACGACGTTGCCAACACCGGCAACACAAATTCGCCCCAGGTTCGCTTAAGGTCGCATCTGGCAAAGATTTATCTTGACCGCCGCCTGGCTGAGCCCCAGCCTCCGCCGCAACCGCTACACCGAAACTTGTGCTTCATGGCTCGCCTCGACAGGGCGCCGCGCTTTTTCGGCCGAGCTTTCAACCAACAAGAAAGGATCATCATGAAAATTACTCTTCCAACGCTCATGGCGCTCAGCCTCGCGCCGTTCGCTTTTGCGCAATCGCCATCCCCCGCTTCTTCCGCTTCGGGGTCGGCTGCAACGGCCGCCGGCCGCACCGATCTCTACCACGTGCATTTCGCCAATGCCGCGACCGGCAAAGCCCAGGAGCTCGCCGACGAACTCAAGAAACCTGACAAAACTTTGGCCATGCCCGATCACTTCATCATTCTCCGACACGAGGACGGCGATTCATGGGATTACTGCGTAGTCACTCATTTAGGGACGAAGACCACCATCGAAGCAAATCGACCCGCGCCGCCGTCGAACATGATGTCGGTATACTCGGCCCATACCGACACGTTCGCTTCCGGTCCGTCGTGGTCGGAATTTGCCAAGCAGCTCGGTATCGATGACGCCTCGAAAACTGCCGGGGCCGCTTATGTCGTCTCCATGTATCGACCAGCGGCCGGCCAGCGCGAAGCGCTCGACAAATTCCTGAACGAACCACCCGACAAAGCCACCGATTCCAGTCTCGGCCGTGTGACGCTGCAACATTTGGAAGGCGCGGCCTGGACATTCGTAACGATCCAGCGCTGGAGCTCGTGGCCCGATTACGGTAAGGACAACGTCAAGAGCATTGCGCAAATGGGGCGCAACCAGCAAGGCGGCTGGTTCAAGCTGCGCAACCTCATCTCGTTTCACACCGATACTCTCTGCGACCGCATCGCGCCCTAACAAGTCGCGAGTGTTCCGAAGTAAATTTCGGGCTGACCTGCTGCCAAGAGACGCCCCCAAAGCATCTCGGGGCTGGCCTCTGCTCTCTGACCTCTGACTTCTGACCGCAGACCGCTGTCCTCCGGTCCCGATGTTCGCGTAAGGGGCCTTGTCCATCGGTACACAGCTTGCTCCTTTTCTACGTCGTCATGGCGCATAAACCGGTTCGGGTCTTGACGGTCGATGACGAACCGTCAGTCACACTCTCCCTTCGTTATGTCTTTGCCGATCCGCGTTATGAAGTGGTTGCGGTGAGCAGCGGCTACGCTGCCCTGGCTGAGCTCAATTGCAGTCCGTTCGATGCGATCATCGTCGACGAAAAAATGCCGAACCTCAGCGGCAGGGAACTGGTCCGGGCGATTAAGGAACGATGCAACCCGGCGAAAATTATCGTGGTATCGGCGCGATTATTACCGGAAGTTCGCCAAGCTTACGAAAGTTTGAACGTCGACGCCATGTTCGACAAACCGTTCGACGTCAGAGCGCTGCGCGACGCGGTCGACCGTATCGTTACCTGATCCCGCTCAAGGCGGTTTGCCTGTCATTCCGAAACTCCGAAGGCCCATGACCGATATCCTCTGATCTCTGTCCGTTTCAGCTTTCAGCTTTTCAGCCCCGAATTCCTTCGGGTTCGTCCCGCCGCGACGGGCAGACTTTTAGGCGTTTCAGTTCTCAAACCGCGTGGAGCGCAGCGATTTACGCGGTCAGTTGTCCATCGCCGGTGGTCCTGTTGTCTCGAAACAGCATTTACGCTCCCTGGCGCTAGCCGGCCAAATTTGTTTACCCGATCTTGACTGTCGCTTCGCGACGGGCCGCGATTGTCCTCTCCTCTTATCGCTTTGCCCCAGCGTTATTTCGGCGTTTTCTTTTTGTTTTTGTTGGCGGCGGCGAGACGCTCCGTCTTTTTGCGCCGGACCGAGCGTCTCCTCATATTATCTCTACCGTGGTTGTGTCCCATAGTCTTCACTCTCGCCCGCTTGCCACGTCCTGGCAATGTGAAGGAGGACTCTCTGCCGGCGTTCAAGTGTTTCGCTCCGAAAGCATTCGCCGTGGCGAACCTCTGACCTCTGACATCTGATCTGGGATTTCAGCTTTTCCGAGTTTCAGCGTTTCTCTTCGCGTCCTCAGATCTGTGATTTCTGGATCTCAGCGTTTCAGTTTTTTTTTGCCGCGTCAAAAGTGACCTCCAGGCTTTTCTCTGTTGCGGCGGGACGACCCCGAAGGAGTTCGGGCTGAAACGCTGAAAACGCCGGGGCGATCGTCCGAATCAGGCGACCTTTGCCAGGCTATCGACTACTTGGCGAATTTCGTAGACGTCGAACGGTTTGTCGACCATCGCGTCCACTTTGAGTTCCTCGTAACTGCGCCGGTTTTCGTCGGTTAGATGAGCTGATAAAACAATAATTTTGCCGCGAAAATTTCCCGCGCGCAGGTGTTGGACCAACTCGATCCCCGACAGCCTCGGCATTTTGTGGTCGACAATCACGACGTCAAACGGCGGCGCGGAATGCTGGGCGATCTTGGCCAGGGCCTCGGCGCCATCGTACGCCAGCGTGAGTTTTCGGGCGGGATTACTGAGCGCAAACGAGACCGCGTGCGCGACCGGAAAACTGTCGTCCACACTCAGAATATGCAAGGGCTTTGCCATGGTGGGTTCTAATTGAGCAAGGCGTATACCGCAGGGGAAGGAGATCGAAGCTGGGAAATCGAATTCAGGTGGTCGACGGTCAGTGGTCAGACCCGCCTTTTTGCTGTTTGATCCACGCTTCGACGCGCTCTTGCAGCAGCTCCAACGGCATGGCGCCGCCGTTCAAGATTTCGTCGTGGAATGCCTTGATCTCGAATTTGTCGCCGAGCTGCGCTTTCGCTTCGTCGCGCAGTTTGAGAATGGCCAGTTGCCCCATCTTGTAGGCAAGCGCTTGCCCGGGCCAGGCGATGTAACGGTCTGCTTCCGTCTGGACCATCGCGTCGTTGAGGTCGTTGGCATGCATGTAGTCAACCACCTTTTCGCGGCTCCAATTCTTGTCGTGGATCCCGGTATCGACCACGAGCCTGACCGCGCGAAGCATCTCCGAATTCAGCCGGCCGTAATCAGACACGGGATCTTGATAGAAACCGATCTCTTTGCCTAACTGCTCGGAATAGAGCGCCCAACCTTCGGCATACGCGGAATAAAAACCGTGCAGCCGAAACTTTGGCAAACCTTCCAATGCTTGAGCGATGCTAATTTGTAGGTGATGACCGGGAACGCCTTCGTGATAAGCAATCGCTTCGTCGTCGATCAGCGTGCGCGTGGTCGGATTTGATACCGCCACAACCACGCGGCCCGGACGTTTCCCATCCGGCGTGCCCTGGACGTAATGGGTCGCGGCGGCTTTAGCGAAATCGGGGATCGGTTCCACCGTCACTGGTGATTTCGGCAATAATCCGAACAGTTCCGGCAACTTCGGCTCCATTTGATGAATGTACTTTTTGTAGTCGTCCAGGATCTGTTGCTCGCTCGTCGGCTTCCATTTCGGGTCCTTGTTGATCGCCTCCCGGAAGCTGGCCAGATCCTTATATCCATTGTTCTGGGCGAGCTTGGTCATCTCGTCCGTGACGCGCGCGACTTCTTTCAGCCCGATCTCATGCACCTCGGCCGGCATGATGTTCATGGTGGTCATCGTTTTCACGGCCTCGGAATAGCGCCGCTTTCCCTCGGCCAGGCTTTCGACTGAAAGCTCGGTCCGTCCCTTCGGGGCGTATTCAGTGCGAAGGAACTCACCGAATTTTTTGTACGCCGGGAACACATTGTCGTTCACCGCCTTCGTGATCTCGTCGGTCAGCCGTTTTTTGTCCTGCTCAGAAAATTCTGCTGGAAATTTCTTGGTCGGCCGAAGGAATGGATTCGCCGCGATGATGCCGTCGCATTGGCCGGGCAATTTCTCGAGGAGAAACTTTGGCGGCATGAGCTTGTCTTTCTCGCCTTGCTTCATCACGTCGGTGGTTTGTTCGAGCACGCGCGGGATCTGGCGTAACCGGGAGATGTAATCCTGGTAGTGCGACACGGAATCGAGCGGCACCGCGTTCGGTAAATCGGCCAGCCGGGTATGGACGCCGTTCTGCTGGTTCACCGGCATCTCGTAATTCTTCAAGGCGTAGTTCACGTCTTCGCGCTCGAGCTGATACTGAAGGATGCGATGACTCAAGAGATCTTTGTCGTCCATTCCGCCGGTCGGGATCGCTCTTAAGCGAGCGAGAAAATCATCGGCTTCGGCGTGTTGGCGCGCGATCTCGGCGAGCGAGACCTGTCCAAGCTGTGAGTTGTAACGGTAATCCCCGTAGGCCGTGGCTCGCTCCGGAAAATTCTTCAGCCCGGTTTGATAAACCTCTTCAAACAGCGCGTTCTGCTTCGCTACCCGGTCCGCCACCGATGGCGTTTGTCCAAAACTTGAGCACACCAACCCCAGAACCAAGGCAAAGACAAAAAAGTATCGCATAGGAGTGCACTCTAGCAGAAGAAGTGGGGAGCCTCTAGAAAGGACGGAAGTCAGATGTCAGATGTCAGATGTCAGAGGACAAGAAGGTCGCTCGGTGCAGTCAGGACATCGCATACGTACTCCCCGGGTTTCAGTGACCCAGTTGGTTTACCTGTAGGCGTGCCTTTAGTGTGGAAAGAAGGCCGCTCCATGGAGAAAGAGGTCGTGAGCAGCTATCCTCCGGACTTTTCAAAGCCCAGGTGGTGTGGGTGCGGTTGGGACCATCTGAACTAAATTTCAATTCCCCTGCGGCGGCAGGAGATAAAGTGCCGTAGCAAACATCAGGTAAACCATCAGGGTGAGCACTCCGACAAACCAGGTCGAGCGTCCGGAGTTGGTCACGAGCACCGCCGTTAGGGTGGCGAAAAAGACCATGGCAACGGCGCCAGGCCAAAAGCTTAAATCCATCGGCGTGGGGCCAATGAAATAACTGAGCAGGACTAGAACCGGCGCGACGAAGAGTGCGATCTGAGCGGCGCTGCCGAGTGCGATCCCGACGCTAAGATCGAGATGATTTTTGCGCGCGGCTGAGAATGCAGCCGTCATTTCCGCGGCCGCGCCCACGATGGCGACGACGATGAAGCCAACGAACGCCGGACTCATTCCGAAAGAGGTCGCTGCCTCCTGAACCGAACCGACAAACACTTCGCTAACCAGTGCGACCAGAATGGTGACGCCGACAAGAGTAGCGACGGCCAGACCGATCGGCCAGGCCGCTTCGATTTCTTCCGCCTCGCCGCCGAACAATTCGCGATGAGTCTTGAGCGAAAACAAAAGGCCGAGTCCATACGCAATAAGAAGTAAGATCGACAATGGAATGCTCAAGTCTTTGTTGAGCTTTGCCGCTTCCGACAGGCCGCGCGCTCCGACTGTTGAAGGGATAAGCAACGCAATGGTGGCGAGAAAAAGGAGTCCGGCCTGCAGTCGCGCGCCGATGCGGTTGAATTCCTGAACATGGTATCGGAATCCGCCGAGCAGAAACGACGCGCCTAGCATGAACAAAGAATTGGTTACGATTGCTCCGGCGATGGATGCTTTGACCAGCGTGTATTGCCCGGCTTGAAGAGCCGCTAGGGCGATGACCAACTCGGTCAGATTTCCAAGTGTCGCGTTGAGCAGTCCACCGACCGAATCTCCGGTCTTGGCCGCGACCGATTCTGTCGCGTGGCTTAGCAGAATCGCCAGCGGGAGAATGGCGAGGATGGAAAGGACGAACAGAAGAGTGTGAGCCTCGGGCTTGATTCTTTCCATCGCCAGAACAGCCGGGACAAAGACGAGCAACCAAAGCAACGGATTGCGCCGGATTTCCTGAAAAAGCTGCTTCATGGCAAATACAGCTTTCAGTTTTCACAAACCCCGGCGATCGCGAATAGGACCAAGGTCTGATAAGCCCTTCGGGGCGGCGTTTGTTAAAAACAGTCGACCTCAGCGAACCTGATTAGTAGTCGTATGCCATTTGAAAAATTTGATCTCGAGAACCTGAACAAAGAGCGCCGCAAAGCCATCGCCAAATCGATTCGGCCCATCGAGATTGCGGAACTTAAAAAGCTCGGCGAAGAAATTTTTCATCACGCTGATCACCCGTGGCGCGAGACATTTTTCAAATTTCTTTCCCAGAATCCGGGATCTACGTTCCATCACGCTATCACCAGCGACGGGGTCAATATTGTTTACTGCCGAGACAAAGATAAAGGGATATGGTTTCTCCCTGGGACTGGGATGGGCCCATTGCAGGAGAGAGGCCGCACGATCATGAAGGAAATGATCGCAGGAGGCCGTTGAGCCTGGCCAAGACGGTCGCTCGAATGGACCGGTCAGTCCGCTGCTTGCGGAGGTCGCAGTGAATCGATTGAAACGTTGAGCCATCTGGCCGCGACTTCTTTTTCTTCGAAAAGTCTAACCTGTAATGGCGAGTGATCTGTGAGGAGGGCATGCAGTCTGAAATAATGGACGAAAGCGGGGTCCCTGACCAAAAATGCGGACTTTAGCGATCGACGCCCTTGACGCGATAATCTGCGGTAAAGCGCAACGTGAAAAACATATTTAAAATTAAGCTCAACCGCAGTTAAGTCGGTCGTGTCGATGAAGCGAAGCTCGTTCGCATCCGATTCGGCTTCCTCCTCTCCGATAAAGGCGATGATTTTGTTGACCGCCTTTTCGTCAAGGATACCACGGGGCTTCCAGAGGAGAAGACTCAGCTCTGGCTGGAAGTAAACGGTGGGAGGCGGCGTCATCACGATCGCAATAAGTTTTTATTAACTCTTGAGATGAAGCTCCAAGATGCGATCCAACTCGGCAATCGTCTGTGGCAGCTCGCACGAACCGTGTGGACCGGGGACAATGCACTCAAATCTGGCCCCATCGCAGTGGGAACTCCAATACGGGACAACTCCGTCGGGTACTGTTCGGTGTATCTCCCTTTCCACGATCGCCGATAATCCAAACCACGATGAATTGCGCATGATTAACCTGTTCGTTTCAGATATTGGACACCGGTAATACTGTGAAAATGGCTTGTAATCGGGGTATAGGACAATAGTCCTATTCGATCGCTCCATTCAGCTTCCAGGTAGTGCGCCCGTCCGATTCGCCTAGTCCACAAGTCGTAAGACGAAGGTCCAATGCGCTGACCGGCCGTAACCCGTCATAGTCGTTCCTGACTGACGGAAAACTTAATCAAAAGGAACACAAACATGAAACGAATCTATTTTGCCTTAACGCTTTTGACCACATTTCTCTGCGCTTCCGTGCTCGCCGGAGGCCCGGAGTACAAGCAGGTAGCCCCAACACCTCCCGTATGCGGGGTCGGCTGGTACTTCGCGCTGGATGGCGGTGCGAATCTTTATCAAGACTTCGGTGGCGATAGACATCTCCTCATTGGAGCGAACGATCTCACTGTTGGCGTTAAGGATCACATCGGCGGCTTCGGCGGTATTAAACTCGGCTATGTGTTTGGCCAGGGAACAATCCGCTGGGCGCTAGAGGAGGATCTCTACTATAACGGCGTGAACGCAACGGCCTCTGCCAATCTCAATGGCCGCGAAATCGCGCATGCCGATGCCATGCTGAATACAGGGGCGTTTATGACGAACGTTGTCCTTCGGTTTGCGCCCAATGGAGGGTGCGGTTTTCAACCATACATCTTTGGCGGCATCGGCGGCTGGTGGGGCGAAACTGGCGGAGACATTGACGTCACCGTCGGAAATACGACCCGAAGTTTTGGGTCACGGGACAACGGCGGCTTCGCTTTCCAAGTGGGAGCGGGTGTTGATTATTACTTCTCGCCGAAGTGGAGCGTCTTCACAGAATACAAGTTTCTCGATTACACAAATGCGGGTAACGAGTTCACCAATTCGAATGTCGGTCAACACTTGGTCGGTGGCGGTCTGAAGTTTCACTTCTAAACAATCTCAGGGTTAGTTAACGCGCGCTCGCGGAGATATGGGAATGCCTCTCTGCGGGCGCGCTCTTTTCCGGATGTGCGACCGGCTACTTATTTGCTCCCAAATCCCGGAAGCCCTTCCCGCACGCGAGTCGAGAAATCCGGATCTTGATCCGCGGCCCGAGCACGCTCATTCACCAGACTGCGGTGTTTCAACTCCGCGAAGGGAAGCCCGCCGGTCTCGATCAAATGATGGTCGTACATCATTTCGTCGCCTTTGCCATTAACCAGAATGCGCCAGTCCCACGGCAATCGCTGACTCAGCGGACGTTGCTCGCGGATACTGGTAGTGCAGTTGGTTGTGACCACGTTGTACCAGCGCGGTCGCGCGTGCAGTTCATTCAAGGTCCGCAAGTACTCAAGGAACCGCTCCCGGGCGTGGTCGGGCGAGATTAAGGTGCGATAAAGGTAAACATCTTCGTGGCGGTAAACCGCACGCACCCGGACCGAGTCTCGTTCGTCCGCCACAACATAGATCAGTTGCGCCTGTCGGTAGAGGCTGGCAATCGGGGAAAAATTCTGGCCGACGATCTTGCGCGCCTCGATCGAAAAACAGATCGGGAGTGAATCAGCGAAACGAAAGGAGGCGATAGGATGCGCCATCAGGCTCGATCCCCAATAATTGATGAACAGATCCACCCCGGTGATCTGGGAAAGCCGCACCATTCGTGTTTCCCAACGCGCCGTGTAGTCGGTCTCGGTTCGATATTCGCAATTACGGACGTTGTGGAGCGTGACGTCGTCGCCATCGATTTTTGCCCAGGCCGTTTGCGCGACATCCGGTTGCCAGTGACGATTATTAGAAGGCTTCAGGGTGATCCACCAGCAGGCGACCAGGGCGAAGCTGCCAAAACCTGCCGCCAGTTTTAGCAAATTGCCGCGTCCGAAGATTACGGCTGCGACCAAGACGATCACGTACAAAACGGCTGCCGGCACGCGCAGTTGCGAGGACGGGAGATCGAAATAGAGCGCGCCCGTTGCCCACGCGGCAGCCAGCAATGCAGCGACCCAGGCAAGCGTCCAGCCGGCGAGCTTGATTACCCTCATCCAGAGCGACAACGATTCATGAGAGGGAGGGCGCTTCAAAGAGTACCTCTCACCGCCTCCGGGATCACTTGAGCGGACCCGGACTGACTCGATCCTGTGCCGTAATTTCTCGACTTTGCAGCTCCTGTTGCAAACGAGGTGTCATCTGACCGGAGATTGCAATTCGCACAGGCTTCTTCCCCCCGGATTCGTTAGCCAGTTTTTGCACTTCGCCGGTAAAGGCCGCCGCGCCCGAGGTCCAGGCTGCATAATCCCATTGCAGAGCCACGATCACCGTTCCGTCCTTCGCGATGCAGACTGGAAAGTTTCCAATCATGGCAATACGAGCCAGCGGGTGCTCGCCTTTGTTAAGTTGATCCATCAAAGCAGACGTCTGAACGCAAAAGACCGCATCAGCTTCGTTGGAACTTTTTTCACCAGCGGCGCGAACGAACGCCCCGCGATTCGCCACACCGTCAAGGGACTTCAGATTGAAAACAAACTTAGTCTGCTGAGTTGGAGTAAAGGCGGTGTCATCGAGGAAACGCTCGGTGTCCTTGGCACTGGCTCCCATGGCGCGAAGAGCCGAACGGTTGATTGCCTTGAGTTCAGCCGGAGTTTTCTCAGACAGCAAGCCGCCAATCATATTGCTCATATTCGTTACCGTTAGGGCTGCTCCTGCCGGGCCGCTGATTGGGAATGTCGCCGCCGAAAAGGTGAACCCGCCCGCCCAAGACGCCCAGGCGATTCCATCCAATTCTTTTTGAAGCACGGTATTGGTGCTGTAGGGATCAACGCCCATGCTGACCGCAATTTTGCGCTTGGTTTTGGTGTAACCAATCACGTCCTGCGCGGTATTGCCGCCAGATCTCTTTTCAGTTTCGCCTTTCACGACATGCTTGACCGTCTGTCCCGCGCGTCCCATGAATTTCATGATGCCTTTGGAGGCGCTGGAAACGGCGCCGGCCGGATCTTGAACAACATGCTTGGCCGCGTTGTACGGTCCCTTCGCCGCAGTGAGGAGTGATTGCTTGAATTGATCCGTCCGTGAAACATCCTTGAGCTTGGCAATCATGTAAATCTCCTTGATTCGTTGGAGCAGCATCTCGTTCCCATCGGCCTGAAAGACGCCGAACTCGGAATCGATGGTGTATTGATTCAGGCCGGAGGAGGTCGGGACCGACTCACGTACGGTATGATACGGTCCTTTCAGGATCTCCGGCTTGAGAATTTCGCTGGCTTTCAGCTCGGGAAGCTCTTCGAAGTCAGAACCGGTGGTAACCGTGGCTGAAGGCTCCGGGCTTTGGGCCGGACAGGTAAACGCGCTGCTTATCACAAGGGCAACCGCCAGGATTTTCAGACACGTACAGGATGGACCGTTAACAGAGGGACGAGCTTGTCTCGTCCCATTATTACCGCCCAGAATCAGGTAGCAGGACGAAACAAACTCGCCCCTCCGATTTGCAATTGCCTTCACACTTTTGGTTATGCGGGCAGACTTTGCTACATTACAAGAAAAATCGCCCGGCTAATTTCTACAAATCAGCCTGGAGGACCTTCGTGGCTCCCGTAATAAGCCTGAAACTCAGCGCGGTCGAGGTAGCCATCATGATTCTTGTCGCCTTCCTTCATGATTTGGTTGGCTATACCATGCTTGCGGCCGTAGGTAATCGCCTCCTGTTTGGTAACGACTCCATCCCCATTTAGATCGCGCTTCTCGAACTCGGCTGCTCGTGCCGCATCGCCGCCAGTCCACTCCTTCAGCGTCATGCGCCCGTCGTGATTCGTATCCCGTGAATCGAAGATCTGGTTCACGATGTATTCATTGAGTTCATCCCGTGAGACCTTCCCGTCGCGATTAGTATCGGCGCGATCAAATTCTCCAGTCTGACTGGCAGCGGTAGTTTTGGTTGTCGAGCATCCGCTGACCAACAAGAGCAACAGAGTGATCGCGGAGACTGTAAAAAGACGATTGGCGATACGGTGCAAGTCTTGATTTTCGAATTTTGGCATATCTAAATAAGATACCAACTATTGCGTTGAAGAGGAATCAGAATCCGATGACTGCGATTCTTCCGGCCAGTCATCGTCGGTCGGCTTCCAGGTCTTGTCCGGATTATACTTATCCGTGGTCTCGAACGCCTTGAGAGTATCGGGTCCGAGATCCTTTTCGTAGACGACGCCGCTAGGCCCGACCTGGAAAGTCTTCACCCCGGTGACGCGGTATTGGGCCGGCGCAGCCGCCAGAGCGAAGCCGCCGATCATGGCACCCTCCACCACAAAATCCATCTCGCCCTTGGGAGCGGCAGAACCCTGCCCTTTCAGCACTTTGAAATAGTAGCCGTGAAATGGTTCACCTTTCTTCGTGTAACCTTGTTCCAGCGCTCTGGCGATTCCTTCACCAACCGGACCTCCCCAGGTGCCGTCCGGATTCTGCCAAGCCAGACCATCATGCTTGCCCGGGGTGCTGATAATCCGCTGGGCGTACTGATTCACTTTGGAATCATCGTGTTTCTCCTGGGCGTACTCGTTCTGCGCTTCCACGAATCCGCGACAGATTGCAATGGCGTCCAGTTCGTTCGTCCCAATCCGGCGGTTTAAGATCTCCTGCCGTCCGCTCTTCATGTCGAAAACCCATTTGCCTTTCTGCTTCACGATGGGAATCGGCAACGGAAAATCATCCGTACCTACAGTTACGATGGCTCGGTTAGAATTCTTGGCGTCTGTTCCGATCGACATTTTTTCCTTGGCTTTGGCGACGAACACCATCGCTCTGTTCTTATCTTCGACGGGGTCCTTTGAGCTCACAACATCGCTGCTTTCCGGGCCCAGAATTTCCTTCAGGGCGTTGACGTCGTATGACTCAGCCGCCTGAACCAGGCTATCCGCCGCTTCGTTTGGCGTATTGAATTGCTTTTGGTTAGCCTGCGCTGCTGTAGCGGCATCTGATTTCGGCTGCGGCGCCGCCGACAAATCCGTGCAAAAGAAACTCAACGTAACCAGAGCAGAGACGAGGATTGGAAGTCTTAATGAGTTCATAGTTTTTGGTCTCAATGTTTGCTGTTCGTTAGGCATGTTCATCTCCGTCGTCCTCCTCCGCCGCCGCCATGGCCTCCGCCACCTCCACGACCGCCGCCGCCACCACCTTTCCCGCCGCCACCTCCCATGCTGCTGCCACCGCGACTACTAGCCGCTTTGGCAGAGGGGCCGCTTCCTCCGCCGAATGCGTTTCCGCCTCCACCGCCTTTAGAGGGTTGATGGTTGCCAACACTGTTGGCTCCGGCTGGTTTCGCTGCCGGCTTGGCGCCGCCAGCACCACCGGGTTTTCCAACGCCACCCGCACCGCCGGCTCCACCGGGTTTTCCGGCACCACCGGCTCCGCCCACGCCACCAGCACCACCGGCTTTTCCGGCGCCACCGACACCACCCGCGCCGCCGGCTTTTCCGGCGCCACCGACACCACCCGCACCGCCGGCTTTTCCAGCACCACTGACGCCTCCAACGCCGCCGGGCTTTCCGGCACCACCTGCGCCACCAGCCGGACGAGCCTCTCCTCGGGCGGTTCCGCCGTACTTACTGGCCGTTTGTTTGTTACCGTAGGGGGCGTTCCCGCGATGCTGCGGGTTGTGCTGCCAGTTCCCATTGGCGTTGTTAATATTATTCTTCTTGTTGTAGTTGTTTACGTACTTGTTATTGACGTTGACGTTCACGTCGCCACCGTTGTTCCAGCCGCAGTTGTAGCCCCATCCTCCACCCCAGGCTGCTCCCAGGGCTAAACCCGTTCCGAATGCCAACGCTCCACCGGCGATATACCCCGGATAGGTGACCGGCGGATATGGATAGGCAGGAGCACCGTACGCAACTGCGGGATCGTACGACGGCACATAAACCACCTGTGGATCGGCAGGTTCAATTACGATGGCTTGCTGACCGCCGCTGGTTGTTTGCGTTTCAACTTTCTGTTGCTCGCTCGTTTTTAAAGTTCCTGTTCCCTGGGCCTTGGCGCGCATGCGTTGAACCGCTGCCATCACATCGGCCTGCTGCGCTAGGAAAGCGTTTCCGAGATCCGACGTCCACTGAATGTTTTCTGCCAGTTTTGTCACGACATCAGGAAATGCAGCCAAACCTTGAATGCTCGGGTCCCACGGCTGCTTAGCCACGGCGTCAGCAAGCGCCTGATCTTTAAGGCCAGGGTTCTTCGTCATCCACTGCTGGAGTTGGATGAGTTCGACGGGGTAGGTCGAGGCCACCAGGGTCTGGCTTAAGAGCGGGTCGGGATAAAGCGCGACCGGCGCGACGAGAGAGTCCATCTGGTCAGCCGGAATCGGCGGGGCCGCCTCCTGCCCTGCCGCTGCCGTATCCGGCGTCGTTTGGGCCCACGTTTCGGTTGAGGCCGGCATAACGAGAACAACACATGCGATCGCGATCACGAAACAAGCGAACCTGTTAGGCAATGATGATTGAGAACTTCGTAGATTCATTTTCGGCCTTTCACGGGATTTCGGATTCGATGGGGATTCAGGTGAACTTTGTTCCACTCTGCACCTGTTTTGATATAAGACTTAAGGCCTATCGGTTGTGCGTCTTGACAAGAGGCCACACTGACCGATGGCCCAAAGTTCGGGCACTGACGAACCAGCCTCGCCTAACGAGCGTCCCGTCGGGTGACGTTGGCGACGAAAATTTTCGTGGCGAACTGAGAGGCTTCTATTGGGCGCCGCTCCCTGCGCCAGCGTCTTCTTCTTCCTCGTTCCACTGGTCATCCGTCGCATGCCAGGTTTTGTCTGGGTTATAACGGTCCATAGCCTCGAACGTCTTGAGCGTATCTTTGCCAAGATCTTTTTCGTAAACAATTCCGTTAGGACCAACGATGAATGTTTCCACTCCGGTGACGCGGTATTGGGCCGGCGCCGCGGCGAGCGCGAAACCGCCAATCATCGCGCCTTCAACGACGAAATCCATCTGGCCAAGGGGCGCGGCCGGCCCCTGGCCTTTCAGCACCTTGAAATAGTAGCCGTGAAACGGTTGGGCTTGTTCCGAGTAACCTTGCTCGATGGCGCGGGCAATGCCTTCACCCACTGGGCCACCCCAAGTGCCGTCTGCATTTTTCCAGGCCAGGCCATCATGCTGGCCATCCGTGCTGATGACGCGCTGAGCGTACTGATTCACTTTCGAATCGTCATGCTTTTCCATCGCATATGCTTGTTGCGCTTCGACAAAGCCCCGGCAAATTGCAATCGCGTCGAGTTCGTTAGCGCCGATCCGGCGGTTTAGGATTTCTTCACGACCCGTCTTCATATCGAAGACCCATTTGCCCTTCTGCTTCACGATCGGAATCGGAACAGGGAAGTTGTCATTGCCCACTACCAGGATCGCGCGATTCGGATTTTTCTTATCCGTTTCAATGTTGCTCTTTTCCCTGGCCTTTGCCGCAAAGGCGACGGCCCTGGTCTTGTCTTCGACAGGATCTTGAGAGGAAACGACATCAGTGCTGTCCGGTCCCAGAATCTCCTTCAGGGAGTTGACATCAAACGATCCAGCCGCCTCTACCAGCGCATCCGCCGCTTCCTTTGCGCTGTTGAATTGCTTTTGCTGCGGTTGCGCCGCGGAGGACGTCGATTCTTTTTTTGTTTCCGGCACGGCCGACAACGCAAACCCCATCGCACCTGACATAACGATTACAAAAGCAAACGCAGAAATTTTCGATGGCTTCCTAATATTTAGTTCCGATTTCATAGATTTTAATTCGATTGCTGAGTTGTTCATCGCCGGCGTCCACCCCCTCCGCCGCCACGTCCACCTCCTCCGCCGCCGCGACCACCACCGCCACCACCGCGGCTGTACCCCCCGCCGCCGCCGCCGCGGCTGTACCCGCCGCCGCCCATGCTCTGGCCGCCACGGCTACTGCTGGAACGAGCGAAGTTCGCGCTTCCTCCCCCGAAGGCGTTGCTACTCCCACCGCGGGAGGGGCTATAACTACCAACGTGATTTGCTCCGCCACCGGACGGCCTCGTTGATGGTCTGCTGCCTGCGGCCCCACTTCCGCGACCACCGCCCGCACCGCCAGGCTTTCCTACACCACCTGCCCCACCAGGTTTGCCAACTCCGCCAGCCCCACCGAGCCCGCCAGCCCCACCGGGTTTCCCAACACCCCCGACACCACCGGGCCTTCCAGCTCCGCCAGCTCCACCAACTCCACCGGGGCGCCCGGCACCACCTACGCCGCCTACCCCACCAACTCCACCGGGGCGTCCGGCACCGCCTGCGCCGCCTGCGCCACCCGGTCCGCGGCCACCGAACTTATTGGCAGTTCCGCGGTCACCGTAAGGCGCATTTCCGCGATGACTCGGATTGTGTTGCCACTTACCCCCGCCCTGGCCGCGGTTGCCGCCTTGGCCACGGTTAATGTTATTATTTCGGTTAAAATTGTTATTGTTGTTGATATTGATGTCGCCGCCATTATTCCAGTTGCAATTACCCCAGGCGCCGCCGGCCCAAGCACCCAGCGCAAATCCGGCCGCGCCCCATGCCAGCCCCATCCCGGGATAGTACCCCGGATAGGTATAAGGGTAATAGGGATAGGCAGGCGGAGCAGCTCCGTAAACCACCACCGGGTCGTATGAGGGAACGTAAACTACGTCTGTTTGAGCCGGCTCTACGACGATAACTTGCTTGCCGCCTTCTACCGTTTTGGTCTCAACTGTCTGTTGCGCGCTAGTCTTCAGGTTCCCCGTTCCCTGAGCCTTTGCGCGCATCCGCTGGACTGCCTCCAGTACATCGGATTGCTGTGCCAGGAACGCGTTCCCCAGGTCCGTTGTCCATTGAATATTGCCTGCTAAGCGTTGGACCACGTCGGGAGTCGCGGCCAACGACTGGACGCTAGGATCCCAAGGTTGCTTGGCCACGGCATCGGCCAGTGCCTTATCTTTCAAGTTTTTATTTAGCGCCATCCATTGCTGAAGCTGGATGACCTCCAGCGGATAAGTCGAAGCCGCCAGGCTCGTAGCCAGTAACGGATCGGGATAAAGTGCGATCGGCGCGACTAACGAATCAAGTTGATCGTTTGGAATTTTCGCAGCCTGTTCCGTCGCCGGCGTTGTCGTAGTCATCACCTGCGATTGCGCCTGGGGCATTGGAGTCTGTGCCAAACAAACTGGGACTACAAGCGTCAGCACCGCAATGTTGCAGAACACGGCAACTGTGCGACGAACAGCTCCTTTGCAAAAGTGGAATCGATAATCGCGTGTCTTCATAGCTTGTGCCTTTTCATAGTTGTCGAAATTATCTGAGCGCAGTGTCCATTCCGAAATAGGACTTTGGTCTCATCGCGCGCTAATGGTTCCGTTGCGCGCTTTTGCTCCTTTTGTAACAGAATCCCGCGCACAGCAGCGAGAATTCTTTCACCGCCGAAGGAGCCCGGGCACTCTCGCATCCTCAAGGTGTGCGACCAAAGTCCTATTTGAAAACGACCCCTTTTGCTGCAACTGTTCCCTTCCTTTTTTAAGCCCATGAAATACTTCGCCATCTTCACCGCTTTTGTTTCTCTCCTCGCCACCACGTTCGCGATGGAAAAACCTTCATTCCACACCCAGGGCGCGCCTACGGGCAAACCAACCGGGGCGCTCAAACCCGGCCAGTATTGGTGGAATCCACAGCTTTCCCCTCAGGGTCCGGTCGTGGTACTGGTGAGTATTCCGCAGCAGACGATGCATGTTTATCGCAATGGCATTCTCATCGGTCGATCGACAGTAAGCACTGGCACCAAAGGCCACGACACCCCAGGCGGCGTCTTCTCTATCCTGGAGAAAAAGGAAACGCATCGCTCGAAGAAGTACAACGACGCGCCGATGCCGTACATGCAGCGGCTGACCTGGACTGGAATCGCCATGCACTCCGGGCAACTTCCCGGGTACGCCGCGAGCCATGGTTGCATTCGCCTGCCATATGACTTCTCTCAGTTGCTCTTCACCACGACTAACAAGGGTGCGACCGTTGTCGTCGGTAACGGCAAAACCCCCACACCACATCTCGCCTCCAATCCAGGTTTGCTCCTGGCCCCGGCCGATTTCAAACCGGAAATGCTTCGCCCATTGGCGAAAAACGATTACGATTGGAACCCCGAGCGTAGTACGGAAGGTCCCATGACCATTGTCGTCAGCTCGGCTGATCACGCAATCTACGTTTATCGTAATGGCACTCCGATCGGTCGTGCCGCTCTCGACGTCGCTGGGTTCGGCAAGCTCGGCAACCAGGTGTTCACGCTTCTCGAAGGCAGCAGCGGAAAAATGAGCAAACTCGCTCCCGGACGTGAAGCCGGTCGCTGGATGCGTGTTTCCAGTGAAGGTCGCGGCCCCGATGCGGACAAGATCGCGGAGCGTCTGCGTTTCAGCCCTGACTTTGCGCACAAGGTTGCCGATGCGATGAGGCCGGGCACGACGGTTATCGTGACCGATCAGCAGGTTGTCCGGAAGCCGGTTAGCGATTCCAGTTATTTCGCTGCGAACTGATCGATTACACATGCGGATATGTCTGGGGGTGCTGGGGACGGCAGTCATACTCGCTAGTTGCGCGGGGCCTTACGCCGAAGTTAGGCCGAGAAAGCCCTACTTAACAGGGCCACCCGGCACTGGACCCCTGGGATCGGTCGAGCAGGAATTAGACGGAGCCATCCGCGAGCATCGGTCACAACCGCTCGAAGCGCTCGGCCATTGTTTGGATGCGCTCGAATCCACGATCCGACAGCTGCGCCGCGACCCGGCCAATGCCACTGCGGTCCGCGACTATGATTTCGCGATTGGTCGCGTCTTTCAGATCATCCAGGACGCGAAACTTGACCCGTGGACCAAGCCGCTGGCAGTGCCCGGTCCGCAGGGAGGCGATTTCGTTCTCACACACAAGCCCGACCCGCGCCCAGAGTGGAACGCGACGCTTTACGACTTCACACCCGCCGATGAGTTTGATGTTCATGGCAAATACGTGACCGAGCGGACTACACGCGATGGCATTGGGGCGCCGATCGTGGCTGTCGAACGCGAGCCCAACAAAAACGCACGTCAGCATTTCGCGCCCTCGCGAATTTTCTACAGCGTTACGGTGATCGCGCAATTCGATGGCCGGCGTTGTGTTCTGAGCTTCCATGATCCCCTGGCTGAGGAGGCCGTTAGTTTTTATGGTCGCACCGTTCCGTTGGCCGCAGACTTCACCGTCCCGCTGGCGGTGATGCTTCAGGAAACCGATCCACAGAAACACGAATTATCGCGCGTTCTCAATCCGGAAAAATACGCGCATACCGCGGCGATCGAGCGGCTTCAGCCTTACGACCCAAATAAAACCGTGGTGCTCGTCATTCACGGCTTGAAAGATTCGAACGCCACCTGGACGCCCATGATTAACACGTTGCGCGGTGATCCGGTAATCCGGAAACATTATCAGTTTTGGTTTTACAGCTATCCGACTGGTTATCCATATCCATACTCCGCGGCAATTCTGCGCGAGGAACTCGACGCAGTGGAAAAGCGCTTCCCAAAACTCAAACCGATGGTCGTGATCGGCCACAGCATGGGTGGTTGCATCAGTCGATTGCTGCTTACCGATAGTGGCAATGAGCTTTGGATGAAAATTTTCGGCCGGCCACCGGACGAAGTGCCACTTTCACCACACGTCCGGGAATATTTTCGTCAGGAACTTTTCTTTCGGCATCGCCCGGAAATCGGAAGAGTGATTTTCATTGCCTCGCCATTGCGCGGAAGCAACATGGCCGGCGGCTGGATCGGAAAAATCGCAGCTATGCTTATTCGTGAGCCGACGTTAAGCAGTGAGGCGAGTCAGGAAATGCTCCGCCATACTAGCATCCGTGAGGAAGAGCTGAGACCCCAACGCCGCGCCAACAGCGTTGACAGTCTCTCGCCGAAAAGCCGGTTCGTTCACGCCGTGAACACGCTCCCCATAACTCCGGGCGTGCCTTATAATACCATCATCGGCGACCGCGGCCGCGGCGATTCGCCGAATTCGAGCGATGGCGTAGTGCCGTATTGGAGCTCGCACATGAAAGGCGCCGAGACGGAGCACATCGTGCCTTCCGATCACAGCGCGCACCAAGACCCGCGCGCGATTGCCGAAGTGCTCCGCATTTTGAAATCGAACGCGAAGTGAAACCGGGGCCGGAATCGGGCGCACTTTCAATTATTGGGCGAATTCCGTGTGATTCTTTGCGGTGTCATCACGCAGCGGAAACCAAGATGATTGGTGCCGGTGTTGACTTCGCCTTTGCCGCGCGTGCCGACGATGTAGCGCGAGCAGTATTGATCGTTGCAAAGAAATGAACCGCCGCGATGCACCCGTTTCTTTTCATTCGGCTCGGCCGGATCAAACGGCGAATCGGGGCCTTGCGGATTGATCGCGATACCGCCTTTGTCGGCCAGCGTCTTGTAGTAGTCTGGGCGGTACCAGTCGCTGCACCACTCCCAAACGTTGCCCGCCATGTCGTAGAGGCCGTAGGCGTTTGGCGGAAAACTTTTTACCGGCGCGATCCCCGTGAATCCGTCCTCGCCCGCATCCTTGACCGGAAACTTTCCCTGCCACGTGTTTGCCATCCACTTTCCGTTTGGACGAAACTCGTCTCCCCAGACAAATCTCTTTCCTGACAAACCACCGCGCGCCGCAAATTCAAACTCCGCTTCGGTCGGCAAACGTTTGCCTGCCCACTTCGCGTAAGCTTCCGCGTCCGGATAGGCAATCTGCACGACCGGATACTTCTCTTTGCCCTTGATATCGCTCTCGGGTCCGAGTGGATGTCGCCAGTTCGCGCCCGGAACATAGCGCCACCATTGATAATGATCGTCCAAAGAAACTTCGTGATCGGTCGGCGTGAAAACGACCGAGCCGGCAACCAGATTTTCGGCGGGCGCGTCCGGAAATTCCTCTTTTGTTGGCGTGCGTTCGGCGATCGTGACATAGTCCGTCGATCTTACGAATTGCTCGAACTGCTCGTTCGTCACAGCGGTTGCATCCATCCAGAAACCGTCCACCCGAACGCGATGGACCGGGCTGGCATCATTCGAGGCCATTGGCATCTCGCAGCTGCCGCCGCCGTTCATCGCCGCGCCCATGGAAAACTCACCCCCAGGTATCCAGACCATTCCTCCCGGCGCTTTTCCCGGCAATGACGTCTTGTTCGTGACTGTTGCAGCAAAGCCCGGGGCACCGCAGAACGCCACCGTTTTATATATTAAGAACAGTATCGCGACGATGCTGGCCGGCCGATGCATGTGGTGATGTTACTTCGCAAGCTGGGCCAATGCATTACGCATCGGTTCGCTCGATATCCCGATTAATCCGCCAAAAGGCCGGTCCAATTCCAAAATTAGAACAATCGCGCCACAGACTGAGAGCGCGGAGATGATTAAGGCGACAATGGCAGGCGCATTCGTAGGCGCAAGCATGCTGAAACTGAAAAAAATGATCACGAGCCACGAGACCAAAACGATCAGCATCAATTTCGAAACGGACGGGATCGATTGAGCGACGAGGAGGGTGCGAATTTTGCCGAGATCCACCGCGACGTTCATCGCTTCATTCTTGAGGCCGCGTTGCATGTCATCCTTCGGCGCAAGATTCTGAATCGCCATGTAAACTGCGTTCCCAGCTTCAGTGAGGGGAGTCAAGTTGGCCGGTCGATTCGATTCTGCGGGCCACATCCGAATGACATTTTGCTCGAGCGCGTCGCGCAAACGCGCGCGCGCTTCCGCCGATTCTGGTCCGTAACCAGCCAGCAACCGGTCAAGAAAGATGGCTTTCGCCGATATTTCGATCACTTCGCCGTGAACCGTATCGTACGAACTCTTGGCTGAGCTTACGAGTAACCCGAGAACAAGAGCTGACATCGTCGCAACAAGGCTTGTCGCGAGTTTCACGGTGTCCCTGGTGTCGGTACTCAGCCACTTTTCGGAAAACAGCATTCCGGCCGCGATTGCCGCGACCAGCAACCCGAACGTAACAACTGCGGTAACTTCGGCACTCATGAATTACTTATTGGTTGGCTGATTTCCGGCGTGATCCCTCCCCGCTTGCTTCCCAGGCAGACCATGCACCAGAACGCGAACGCGAGGTGAAGAGCAATGGCCGGCCATAAACCGAGACCCGAAAGCGCAAGCGCGAGTGCTGCGTAAACGAGGAGGCCGACAACGACAACATTGTAGAGCAGCATCGCTGCGACCAACGCGCGGCCGTTCTCGCGGCTCAGCCAGCAGGCGACGCTGATGGCAAGCAGCGCAGCACCACCTACGCCCGCAACCGTCAGTGCGACGGGTGTATCGAGCGTTCCACCGAGCAGCAACCGCGCGAGCATTGCGGGCGCCGCCAACAGACCGAGGCCGGTTGCGGCTTCAATGATCGCGGTGATGGTCAGCAGTTTTTTCATTCAAAAAGCTGCGATTCGCTGGATGACCCAGAACATGGCGGCGCTACATTCGCTGACAAAATCAGTCTTCGATTGCTGCCGCGATGTCTTCTGCGTCTTCCACCGCTTTCTTATCTGCCGCGCTCAGGTTTGACGGCTTGGTATCCACCGTCACCTTGATGATTTTGCCGGTGAACTTGTTGTCGCCCTGTTTGTAGTCGTTTGATACTGCGGTTTCCCCGTCCACGCCGACATCGGTGCCTTCGTCTGCGGAAAAGGCAAAGGGTTGAGTTTTCGGGATGTGTCCTTCCGCCACCTGTTGGCCGTCCACATAGAGCGCGCTCTTACCACCTGCTCCGGGTTTAGGGCCATCACTAACAAACTCATATTTGACCTCGTGCTTGCCAGCCGACACAACCGTCTGCCCGCTGATGTTTGTCCGCTCTACTCCAAAGTAATTGTACTCGTGATGGACTTTTCCGTCTTTCATATACAGAACCCATCCGCCGAACGCGCCAGCCTGCGCAATGATCACGCCGTTTGTGTTGGCATCGTTCAATTCCACCGGCGCCGTGATCGTGAAGGAACGGTTCTTAATATTGATGAACGCGTTTTCCGTCATGCCAACCATGCCTGGATAGACCGTTAACGACGTCCGCTCGCCCATCAGGTCCGGTCGGCCCGCGAGCGCCGCATTAAAGCGTTCCACTCTGCGGTCATCGATAGGCAGCACATGATTCTTGATTGCCTCCTTCGTGAAGAGGTCCTGAAGCTCTTTCAACTTCGACGGAGTCTTCGATGCCAAATCATTGGCTTCGCTGAAGTCTTCAGCCACGTGATAAAGTTCCCATACGTCCTTCGAGAGGGGTGGGAGCGGCACCACCAACCAGGGTATAGAATGGCGCGTGCACGCGACCCAGCCATCGTGATAAATGCCTCGGTTACCAAACATCTCGAAGTATTGAGTCGTGTGTGTCTCCTTGGCCTTGCCGTTGTCAAAGGTGTAAACCATCGATGTTCCATCAAAAGGTCTTTGCACTGTTCCGTTCACCTTCTTCGGAAAAGGCAACCCGGCCGCTTCCAGAACCGTCGGGGCAATGTCGGTGCAATGGGTGAACTGCGATCGGAACTCTCCTCTGGCCTTAATTCGCGCAGGCCATTCAATCACGACACCATTGGTGGTTCCGCCATAATGCGATGCTATCTGCTTGGTCCATTGAAATGGCGTGTCGCCTGCCCAGGCCCAGCCAATCGCGTAATGCGGAAAGGTGCTCGGGTCGCCCCAATTTTCGAGATGAGGCATGTTGATCTCGGCGGTGTTGATGATGCCGTTCAACGCCATCATTTCGTTGTAGGCACCTTCAGGTCCGCCCTCCGCGCTCGCTCCGTTATCGCCGATGATATAAATGAACAGCGTGTTATCCATCACGCCCATCTCCTGCAGCCCATCCACCAGGCGTCCCACCTGTTCGTCCGTGTGCTCGGTAAATCCGGCGAAGGCTTCCATCTGCCGCGCTTCGAGTTTCTTTTGATCAGGAGTCTGAGAATCCCAGGACGGAATTTCCTTAGGCCGTTTTGTTAACTCTGCATTTGCCGGGATGACACCCATTTGCTTCTGCTTGGCGTATACCTCATCGCGTAGCGCATCCCAGCCTTGGTCGAATCTGCCCTTATATCGATCGATGTATTCCTTCGGGACATGATGCGGCGCATGCAACGCACCAGTGGCGAAGTAGACAAAGAAAGGCTTGTCAGGAGTTAACGAGTGCTGCGCCTGCATCCAGGCGATCGCCTGGTTCGTCATATCGACAGTGAAATGGTAAGCAGGATCGTGCGGCGGTTCTACCCGGATGGTTCCGTCGAAAATGGCCGGCGCCCACTGATTGGTTTCGCCACCGATGAAACCGTAGAACTTGTCAAAACCGGAATGAGTTGGCCAACGGTCGTACGGGCCGGACACCGAGACCTCCCACGGCGGCGTTTCGTGATACTTGCCGAAGGCGGCGGTGCTATAGCCATTCAGACGCAGCATCTCTGCGAGCGGTGCGACGCTCTGTGGGCGGATGCCGGTGTTGCCGGGAAACCCGGTGGCGAGCTCCATGATCGCGCCCGCATTGTTGACGTGATGATTGCGCCCCGTTAGCAGCGCCGTGCGAGTCGGCGAACAAAGCGCAGTAGTGTGAAAATCGTTGTAGCGCAGGCCCGCGGCCGCAAGCTTTTCCGCCGTCTGCATCTTACAGGGTCCACCAAATGCACTCGATTGTCCGAATCCGATGTCATCGAGCAAAACGACGACGACATTGGGCGCTCCGTTCGGCGCTTTGACCTCAAAGCGCGGTGGCGCCTTGGCATTGCGCGCGTCCAGCTCAGTGATCGGCGGGTAGTTGGGCTCCGGGACTGGCAGCACCGTACGGTCGATCTTCGCGGGTGCGGCTCGCGCGCCAGATTTTTCGGCTGGGGTTTGCGCGTGAGTGGTCGTCAGCGCCAGCGCGCCAACGAGCAGCGACAAAGCATGTCTTCGTGGTTTTCTTTTCATGGTTTTCCTGTTGAGTTTTCTTGACTGTCTAGCCGACTCAGAAACTGATTCCGGTCTCGAGGTAGGGACCGTTCAACTCGGTTTTGTTAGTGAATCCGCCGGACACGTAATTGTTCTTGAGATAACGCCAGCCGATATCCGAGTAGATCCAGCGAGTCGCTTGAATTTCCAGACCGCCCTGCACCTGCCAGGTGAAATCGGATGCGGCACCGAAACCACCGATGTCGCCTTTGGCCCAAAATGAAATTGGTTTCCAAAGATGAATTCGCCCGCTCGTTCCGATGACGGGATCGAGCCAATCGATCTCTCCGCTAAATCTGCGACCGCGCCGCAACAGAATTCCACGCCGCAGGTGAAGATCGCCTTGCATGTAATTCCAGCGGTCGCCGGCGAAAATGGAAAGAAATCCGTTTTCGCAATGGATCAGCCGATAACCGATGAACGATTCGGCAAAAGCCTGCTTGAGCGAGACGCGCGCGCTATTGAAAAGAATCCCACGCAGATCGGCCGTGTCGCCAATCTTTAAGTAGAGGCCATCGGCAAATAGTTCCCATCGATGATAGCGGACGTAAACTGAGCCACTCCCCAGCATATCGAGGCTTTTCAAAATGCCGGTGAAACTTTGGTCCTGTTCGGTAACGATTCCCTTAACACCGGCGTCACCTTTCACACCAGCCATCCAGGATGGGAGACCGATTCGAAACTCCGTGTCCTTCGGCGCGACGCAGCCGTGCTGAACAATTGGCGGTGTTTCTTTTGATTTCGAGGTGTCAATGACTGTTTTTCCATCGCTCGGATCTGGCGGCGCAGTCCCTTCATCGGCTGCGAAGGTGTTCGCAAACGGCGCCAGCGTGAGCAGTAAAAAGAGAATAGTCCGGCAATGTCGTTTCATGTTCTGTTTGTTACGTTGACTCTCGGGCTTGCCTGAAGTCTCGCCCGAGTCTCTTCTGGCCCGATTCTTTGAAAGCCGTGGGCCAGCTAATCTCTTCCCCGCGAAAGGAGTTCGGGATGCGCAGATTTAAGCATGTAATTAGAAAGTCGCAACCTTCCTGATGTGACTTCCGGAAACAGGGTCAACCCCACCAGCCCGATAACGATCATGATGAGATCAACGGTCCGCGGACTCATGAGCGTGACTGTCGCACCCTGTTTTTCCCGGAGGTAGGCAAAAAAATTTTGCGAATCCAAATGATAATCAGGGCGATGGCCGTGCGCACCCAGGCGATCTGCGTGGGCTCATAAGCCAGAAGCGTGCGCTCACAGGCCCGCGGCACTCTTGGATCGACTAAAGAGTCTGTAGGTACTTTTCGAGGGCGGTTCTGAGAAGCTGGTCGAAGCTGACGTCGGGTGAGGCAATGACGCCCTTTACTCCACTATTACCGGACACACCGAAACCGTAACAATCACTTGGAAAGTAGAGCCGGGCCGCGAGCAAACGCCTTTCAAGAACCGGTCGTTTTCGGTGCATGCTTGAGCTCCTATTGTTTGCCATGCTTGAAACTTGAACTGGAGGAGTGTGTTCTCACTGGCGACACTATGTAGGCCGTGATGGTTTCTTTAGCCCTTGTTTTGGGCGGGAGTCGCACTAGCATCGCCTCATTCACCTGATCAGGATGAAAGGTACGCATCAGCCGAACTCCGGTGTCATTTTCTCACTGGCTGCGATTAATGGCTGCGATCGCCTTGTTGGTCGCGACCGGATGCGGGAAGAAGCAGGGGGAAACATCAAAGGAGATCGTGCGCCCGGTGAAGGTGTTCACGCTGGGTCAGGCGGCGGGAGGGCGAAACATGGAATTGCCAGGCGAAACCCGAGCGATCAAGCAAGCCGTGCTCGCATTCGAAGTGAGTGGACGCATTTCCGAGCTTCTTGTTAAGGAAGGAGATGTGGTCAAGGATGGGCAGGTGCTGGCGCGGCTTGACCCCCGCGATCTGAAAGCCAAGCTTGACGCGGCGATTGCCCGGCGGGACGCCGCAAAGCCCAAGATGGAGCGGGCGGATATACTGTCTCGACAGAACGCCGTGTCGAAGCAGTCTTTCGAAGAGGCGAAGCGCGAATATGAGGTGGCGGTTGCGGATCTGGCCCAGGCGCAGAAGGCCCTGGACGATACCCAATTGAAGGCGGACTTTGATGGGGTTGTCGCGAAGGTATTCTTGAAGCGGTTTGAGAATGTCGCTGCCAAACAAGAAGTGCTGGTCCTTCAGGACACATCCGAAATCGAGGTCGCTGTCAACGTCCCGGAATCTCTCGTGGCTCCCTCACGTCCCAATCAAACACTTAAGGAGATCACCGAGCGGGCGAACCCGGTAGTCGAGTTGACCGCCGTTCCCGGTCGGCGGTTCCCCGCCCGCATCACCGAGGCGTCGCGGAAGGCCGATCCCGCCACGCGAACCTACGAAGCGAAAGTGGTATTCGCTCCCCCGCACGATCTGACGATTCTCCCCGGAATGACCGCCAAAGTAATCGCACAGGTGCAGCCGGATGCAGCCGGGGCCGCTGGCGCGTTCCGTGTGCCCTCGAATGCGATGGCCAGCGAGCCCGATGGCAAAGCCTTCGTCTGGCGGTTGGATCCCAGAACCATGACGGTTTCCAAGGTGCCCGTTGCAATTGGCCCGGCGAGGGGCTCGATGCTCGAAGTATCCGGTGAACTCGCAGCGGGTGATGAAATAGTGATTTCGGGAGTTCCTCAACTGCGCGCAGGGATGAAGGTGAGCCGCTGGCAAGGCAACGATCCCGGACAACCGTGAACATCGCGGAATTTTGTCTCAAGCGACGCACCATCACGATCGTCTTGACGATCGCTCTGTTCGCAGCGGGGTTGGTCTCTTATACGCGAATGAGCCGGCTAGAGGACCCGGAGTTCACGATCAAAGATGCATTGGTCATCACGCCGTACCCGGGAGCGTCCGCGGTTGAAGTGGAGGAGGAAGTCACCGACAGGATCGAAAAGGCGGCCCAGGAACTCGGGCAAGTCGACAAGCTGGAATCGAAATCGGACCGGGGCCTGTCCACAGTGACGGTTAGTGCGAAGGACAAGTACGACAAAACTACCTTACCGCAGGTGTGGGACGAGCTCAGGCGCAAGATCAACGACGTTCAAGCCAAACTGCCGCCGAGCTCCGGCCCCTCGATCGTGGTGGATGACTACGGCGACGTCTACGGCGTTTTCTTCGTTATTTACGGAAAGGACTTCTCCTATGCGGAACTGAAACGTATAGCCGATCTGTTGCGAAAAGAGCTCCTTCTCGTGAAGGACGTCGCCAAGATCAGCACATTCGGTGAACAGCGCGAGGCCATCTATGTTCAACTCCGCCAGGATCGGCTGACGCAACTCGGCATTCCTACTACAGCGATCTACGACGAGTTAAAACAACGGAACCTTGTTTGGGATAGTGGCCACGTTCGGGTCGGCCAGGAATTCATCGCGCTTAGTCCAACGGGCGAATTCTCTACTCTCAGAGATTTCGAGAACCTTCTCATCCGGGCCGGCGACAAACAGTTCTATCTCAGGGAAGTCGCCAATATTCGCCGGGGTTATGTCGATCCACGCTCGGAGGCAATTCGCTACGACGGCCAGCCTGCGATTGCGCTGGGGATTTCGACGGTCTCCGGCGGGAACGTGGTCACGATGGGCAACGCTTTGCGCGAGAAAATGAAGGACTTGGCTCCGCGATTGCCCGTGGGCGTCGAGTTCGGCATCGTTTCCATGCAATCGGAGGCCGTCACGAAGGCGATCAAGGGTTTCACCAGCAGCCTGTTCCAGGCAGTCGCCATCGTGATCGTTGTGCTCGTGTTTTTCATGGGGCTTCGCAGTAGTGCGATCATCGGCGCGGTCTTGCTGGTTACTATCATAGGCAGCTTTACCTTTCTCTTTCAGATGGGCGTCGCGCTCGAGCGCATCTCCCTGGGCGCGCTGATTATTGCCCTCGGCATGCTCGTGGATAACGCGATCGTGGTTGTTGACGGAATACTAACTGGACTGAAACGCGGTGAATCGGCGCAACAGGCGGCGATAAGAGTGGTGCGGCAATCGGCGATCCCTTTGCTTGGCGCGACGGCGATAGCAGTGTTGGCTTTCGCAGCGATCGGCACTTCCCAAGACAGCACGGGCGAGTTCTGCCGTTCGCTGTTCCAGGTGATTCTCATTTCATTGCTTCTCAGTTGGGTAACAGCGGTGACTCTTACTCCGCTACTCGGAGTATGGATGCTCAAGTTAAGCAAGAAGAGTGACGCAAACCGCGACCCTTTCGACACGCCTTTCTACCGGCTCTACCGCGCGTTCCTGCGAATTTGCATCCGGTTCAGGTGGGTGACGGTAACTGTGGTGGCCGGGGCATTTTTCCTGGCCCTGTTCGGCTTCCGATTCATCGAGCAGAGTTTCTTTCCACCTTCGACGCGGCCGCAATTTATGATCGACGTTTGGTTGCCGCAAGGGACCCACATCGACGAGACTTTGAGGCGGGTAGAGAAGATGGAGAAAGACCTCCTCCAGCGTAAGGGCGTGACGCACGTCTCCTCTCTGGTCGGCAAGGGCGGTCTGCGTTTCTTGCTCACCTACATGCCAGAGAAACAGAACCCTGCCTACGCGCAGTTCGTGGTGGATGTCGAAAACGCGGGGGTCATCGATCGCCTCGTCCGGGAAGTAGATCGGGATTGGGCCGCAGCCTATCCGGACATTCTTTCCTACGCCTTCAAATTCGAGCTGGGCCCCGGATCGAACGGAAAGATCCGTGCGCGTTTTATCGGAGATGATCCAAAAGTGCTGCGGCAACTTGGAGATCAGGCCATGGCCATCATTGCGGAGGATCCAAATGCGCGCGCCATCAAGAACGACTGGCGCAATCAGGTAAAAGTTTTTCGTCCGGTGATTTCCGAGGAAGCGGCCAGTCGCGCCGGAATTCAACGCCGCGACGTCGCCTACGCTTTGCGCGAAGCGTTCGAGGGTCAGAGCGTCGGGGTATTTCGCGAAGGGGATCTGTTGCTGCCGATTATCGCGCGAGACTCTGCCAGCGACACCGCAGACGCGGGACGTTTGATGAGCCTGCAAATCTGGAGTCCTGCGGCCAATAAATACATTCCGCTCTCCCAGGTGGTACAACGCGTTAAGACGGTGTTTGAAGACGAGATCATCTATCGGCGAGATCGGAAACGAACATTGACCATCCTCACCGACCCGGTCGAAGGAGTCGCCAGCAAGTTGTTCAACCGGTTGCGGCCGCAGATTGAAGCGATCCCACTCCCCGCGGGCTACAAACTGCAATGGGGAGGCGAATACGAGGACTCCAACCGGGCCAAGGGCGCACTCGCCTCGAAGTTGCCGGTGTTTCTGGTTCTGATGGTTCTGACGACGATCGCCTTGTTTAACAATTTGCGCCAACCGCTTGTGATCTGGCTTTGCGTGCCGCTCGCTCTCATCGGCGTCACTCTGGGGCTGCTCGTCACGAAGCAACCATTCGGCTTTATGGCTTTGCTCGGGTTGCTCAGTCTGATCGGCATGTTGATTAAGAACGCGATTGTGTTGGTCGATGAAATAAACGTGCAGACGGCTGCCGGCAACGAGCCATTCACGGCGCTGCTCAATTCGGGGGCGAGCCGCTTGATGCCGGTCGCCATGGCTGCTTCGACCACTGCCCTCGGCATGTTGCCCCTCCTCGTTGACGCCTTCTTCGTCTCGATGGCGGTAACCATCATTTTTGGCCTCATGTGCGCGACTGTCTTTACCATGATCGTTCTTCCCGTATTCTATGCGATCCTGTTCCGCATTCCCTCACCAGCGACGTGATTCTCGTACCTGTGAGCTTCGAGGCATGAATCACCACCACGTTATCCTGAAGCGACGCTTTTGGACGCGACTGGCATTTTCACTCGCGACATTCGTTTTGTTTTCGCCGCTGGCGCCAGTTGCGTCCGCCGCGGCACCCGGCTCCGGGCAGACTGCCGTGGCGTTTCCTCCTCCGCTCGAAAGTTATAACGATGCGCACCTAACGAGTCTGTGGGCAATCCTGCGCAACCGAGTCGAAAAGCAACCGTTCAATCTCTGGGCCACGCTCCTGTTCTTTGGCGCAATCATCCATACCTTTCTGACGCACCGGTTCCGGCACATCGCCCATGTTCTGGAGCATCGCCACCAGGAGAGACTTCGACTGGCCATCGCGTCAGGACAAGCCCAGGGAGTACGCCGCGTTAGCGCCGCCGCCCGGTTGTTTCATTTTTTGGGAGAAGTCGAAGCGGTATTCGGTATCTGGATCATCCCGCTACTCTTTCTGATGAACGCGTTCGTGGGCCGCTCGACAATGGTCAATTACGTCAGCCATCACGTTAACTTTGTCGAGCCTGTGTTCGTAATCGTTGTCATGGCGATCGCCGCCACGCGTCCGATTCTACAAGTGGCCGAACAGACGCTGCGATGGTTGGCGCGACTCGGCGGAGAGACGCCCATGGCCTGGTGGCTGGTCATCCTTACAGCGGGACCTCTGCTCGGATCGTTGATAACCGAACCGGCCGCAATGACCATCTGTGCCCTGTTGCTTTCGCGAAAATTCTACGCGCTTAAACCAAGCCGCACTCTCGCCTATGGAACGCTGGGACTTTTGTTCGTGAACATTTCCATCGGCGGGACCTTGACGCATTTCGCGGCGCCGCCGGTGCTGATGGTGGTACATGCGTGGGGATGGGACACAATGTTCATGCTGAAAAACTTTGGCTGGAAGGCGGCCCTCGCCATATTTCTTTCTGGAGCCGCCTATTTTTGTTACTTCCGCAAGGAACTGACGAGTCTCAGGGAGAAGCACGCCGCGGTTCTCGATCAGGAAACAGATAAACCACGGATTCCCCTTTGGGTCACCATCGGCAACCTTGGGTTCCTCATTTTCACGATCGTTCACGCGCACAACCCGCCCTTTTTAGTTCTTGGAATGCTGTTCTTTCTGGCGTTCGTCGAGATCACCGAGGATTTCCAAGATAACTTCACTCTGCGCCCTCCGATCCTTGTTGGTTTCTTCCTCGCTGGACTCGTGATTCACGGCGGCCTGCAACAATGGTGGATTGCGCCGGTGCTGGGAAAGCTTGGCGAGGTGCCGCTCATGCTTGGCGCGATGGCGCTGACCGCGCTCAACGACAACGCCGCCATCACCTACCTCTGCACGCTGGTGCCCACGTTCACTGCCGGAATGAAATATGCCGCAGTCGCAGGCGCGGTCGCTGGTGGAGGGCTGACCGTCATCGCCAACGCGCCCAATCCGGCCGGTCAGTCAATTTTGAATAAGCACTTCAAGGACGGCGTGGGTGCAATGGGTCTGATTTTGGGAGCACTTGCGCCCACAATCATTGCGATGCTTTGTTTCCTGGTGTTCCGATGAAGATCCGATCGTCGCTCCACGAACCGCAATGGCGGTTGTCTCGATCCCGATTGTCACCTTTTCGTGGCAGACGAAAGATAGTATTGACGCAAGCGGTCGCCGTGCGTTCTACTTACAGGTCGGCATTAGTCGACACACAACGAACCATGAAAACCAGAATAACTAAGTCGAGCCTGCTTCTCATCTTGGCTGGTTGCGGCATCATTTTCTTTGCCGGATGCGCCAGCATGGAAACAAATAAGACCACATCGTTGCTCGCCGCAGCCGGTTTCCGTGCGCACACCCCGCAGACCGCAAAAGAAAAGGAGCTCTACGCCGCGCTTCCGAGCAACAAACTCGAGCGGGCCACAGTGAAGGGCAAAGTCTTCTACGTCTTTAAAGACGAGAAAGCCGGCATGGAATATGTGGGCGGCGAACCGGAACATCGACGGTATCAGCAGCTATGTATCAAGCAGCATGTCGCGCCGGCACCGGAAGAGCAGATGAATGACTTCTTAACCGGGGCTTGGTCGAGGCAATTGGGCCACGACTACAGCGGGTGACCGCTCCTAATGTTGAAATTCTGGAAGGTGCCCCGGGCCGCAAGGCCATTTCCTGGCGGCAGCAAAACTTTTATCGACCAGCGAAGGCAAGGCCGAAACAGATGAGGCAATCAATCCTGTTAGACCTTGGCGATTGCTTTTCATCTCGGTTCAATCCGCACGCGATTGTTACATTTTCGTGACAGACGAAAGATACTATTGACGCCAGCGATCGACGCGCGCTCTACTGCAAGTCGCAGCCAGTCAACACGCAACGAACCATGAAAACCAGAATAACTAAGTCGAGCCTGATTCTCATCTTGGCCGCCTGCGGCATCATTTTCTTTGCCGGGTGCGCCAGCATGGAAGCAAATAAGACCATATCGTTACTCTCCGCAGCTGGCTTCCGTGTACGCACTCCGCAGACGGCAAAACAAAAGGAGCTCTACGCCGCGCTTCCGAGCAACAAACTCGAGCGGGCCACAGTGAAGGGCAAAGTCTTCTACGTCTTTAAAGACGAGAAAGCCGACGTGGCCTACGTCGGCGGAGAACCGGAACATCAACGGTATCAGCAGCTCTGCATACAGCAGCATGCAGCGCAGGCACAGGAAGAGGAGCTGAATCTCAGTCTAGCGTCGAGGTGGAGGGACAACCAATGGGGCTCAGCCCGCCAAATGGGAACTCATTGATGAAGTCAGCGCAGCGGTCCACAAGACCGCAGCGTTTCGCGCAGGCACCGAAAGAGGAGATGAATCATCCCTTCGCCGGGAGTTGGGAGAACCAACGGTGGCGGGGTCCGGTCCGCGAGCCATGGGGTTAAGCCGACGCTATCGGTAAACGGATTATTGTGCACCGTGGCGCCGCGAGGAGTTTCGCGACTGGTGTTTCGTTTGTTGAAAAGTTTACTTCTCCTCCAGAAACGACACAGAGCCCGTATCGAGGCTGTAATAACCACCGATCACCTTTACCTCGCCGGAATCAACTTTAGCCTTGAGGATTGGCGTGGATGAACGCAGCGTTCGTACGACATCGTTAACATTCGCCTTTATTGTCGCTTCGAGATCACCTTTCGCCGTGGCCTCCACTGCCGGCCGAATCGCTGTGACCAGTGATTGAATATGACCGGGAGCCTTGCTCTTGGCAGCAATGGTTTCTCTCGCCGCTTTTACCGCGCCGCAGTTCTGATGCCCAAGCACGACAATCAAACGAACTCCCAAATGATCGGCCCCGTATTCGATGCTTCCCAAGGCGTGATCGTCGATCACGTTGCCTGCTACGCGGACGACGAATAGATCGCCTAGTCCCTGGTCAAATACGATCTCGGGCGGTACACGCGAATCGGAACAACTAACAATGGTGGCAAACGGATATTGACTCTTTGCCAGTTCTGCCCGCCGCTCTGTCGTCTGACCGGGATGCTGCATATTGCCGCCAACATAGCGGCCATTACCCTCCTTGAGCTTGGAGATTGCCTCGGCAGGAGCAACGCTCGGCTGCTCTGAATGGGCGGGATCAGCGGCAAGGGCGAATTGACTCGCGGCAAGCAAGCTGACCACGGCGAAGCAAAACGCGAGTTGTACCTTTCTCATACCACGGTTCGTCCACGGAATTAGTGTTGTCATTTGATTTTATGATTTAGTTTTGTTTTACGCGCTAATGTTTCCCGAACTCCCGAACTTACAATGCAGAGCGTATCGGGAAAGCCCAGTATTTTGATAGCAAAATCTTTGGCGACCTGTTCATCGGGGAAGCATTGCCGTCCGCACCACGGCAAACGCGAATACCGCCGCGGCGAAAGCGAAGGCAAGCACACGCACTCTGCGTTGCTCGAACTTTCCCGACGCGCTGGCGAAGAAAAGGACTGTAGCAAACAAAACAGTGTTCGCGAGGTATTGACCGGAAACGCTGCCGGCGTCGCGCGCTGCCTGCAGGCTGCTAGCCGCCTTGGCGTTGGCCTCGGCGGCCTCGCGCGTTCCCCGCACTTCGTAGAGGTTCGGCACGAAAGGGTGCGGATCGGCCTTCGGATTTTCAAAAGGCTTCTGCGCCAGCCATGCGTCATAAGCCTTGCGTACGTCTGGCGGGAAGCGTTCGACGTAAAAGTTTGCCAGCTTTTCGTTACCTGCCTGTTGCGCGGCGAGTAGTTGCATGAACATCGCAGTGTGAATCGTCGCCTGCTGCATCCCTTGCATCGTCAGCAGACCCGCTCTGCGCTCTAATGCGTTAAATTCATTCATAAGCCGGTTCGCTTTTCGCGTCCACGCCGCCGACTGATACGAGCACCACGCCGTGCTGAGTGTCGCGAGCGCCATCAGCAAAGCCGTCACAGGCTCAACCCATCTCTTCTTTTCCTGTGGCGCCCGATTTGACGTACCCGCCGGATCAGATTGCCCTTTCATGCGGTTAGACCTGCTCCTTACTCTCCATGCGTTGAAGAACATTTTTGCTCACTATAATGAAGAAAAATGCCGTCGAGAGCCCGCACATCAGAATGCCAGCCAGTCCTTCGACCGGGCCAAACAGTCGCCATTCTTTTGGTAGCACGAGGTCGCCGTAACCGATCGTGGCGTAGGTAACCCCGGAAAAATAGAAGGACGATTCGGCGTCCGGCAGACATTTATACCACCAGAAAAACAGCGCCCAGACGGCGATCTCCAGGGAGTGAATGATAATGAGCAACCACGCGATGCGAATCAGCAGCCACGTAATGGACCAGAAGCGCGTATCCGCCTGTGTCGTAGGGTGCATCGCATGACTCAACGCCATCCCAAGGCCGGCGGCGTGAATTATTACGGTTATCGCAACGAGGCACGCGGCAATTAAAAGGTTCCCGATCATCGCTGTAATTGTTCGTTATTTCGTCGCAGCTTTCTGAAAATCTTCGACCGCGTCCGCGACCGAAGTAAAGCGGTTCACCTGGCTAACATGCTCCTCTATTCCCTCGGCACGCAGCCGGTCGCGCACGGAGGAACGAGCCTCGACAATTTGCAGACGCGCACCGACTGCTTTGATGTCATCAGCCATGTTCATCACTACGCCGCAGGCTTGAATGTCCAGATGCGGTGACGCAGACAGATCGAGGATCACGATTTTAGGCGGCGTGGTCTCGGCACGCAGGCCGGCCGCGACTCTGTCGCGCACGTGCTCCGCATTGAAGTAAAGCAGGCTGGATTCGACCCGGACGAGGAGCGCGCCAGGGACAGGCTCGTTGTCCGGATTACGCGCCTTATCGGAGAATCGCCGCGTTCCCGGGATGCGCCCCAGGAAAGCCACATGCGGTCGCGAAGCACGGCGCAGAAGTTGAACCAGCGAAATAATCGCGCCGATTAGAACGCCGCGTAACAGACCAGACCCAAGCACGCCCAGCAGTGCCGCCATTGCCACGACAAACTCAGCCCGATCCGCCCGCCAGAGATGTCTAAGTGCACTTACCTTGAAGAGGCCTGTCACTGCCATGAGCACAATAGCAGCGAGGACGGGCTGCGGGAGGTAGCGCAATGCACCAGAAACAAATAGCACGATTAACAGCATCAGCAGGGAAGCGATGAATCCCGACAACGGCGTGCGCGCACCGCCGCTTTCGTTGACGAGCGACTGTGACATCCCGCCGCTAACAGGAAAGCCGTGCCCCAGCCCGGTCATGACATTGGCGCTGGCGATGCCGAGCAGTTCCTGATTCGGGTCGAAACGATAGCCGTGCTTGACCGCGAACATGCGACCCAGAGCGGCCGTTTCCACCATGCCGAGAAGAAAACAACCCAGCGCCAGAGGTAGCAGATCGTTGAGATCCGACACATGGACCGCTGGAAGCCCGAATGCCGGCAGCCCCTGTGGCACCTGGCCCAGAAGTTTTACGCCGAGCCTGCCGAGATCCATCATCGAAGCAGTGACAATGCCGGCGATGACGACGAACAGGGCCACCGGTTTGTTCTTCAGAAATCGCTTCCCCAGGAGTAGCAGCGCGAGTGCGCGCGAGACCGAGTAACAGCGAGGCCGTATTTGTTGCGCGCAAGTGCGAAAAGAAATAACCCGAGCGCTCCCAGAAATCTCCATGAGATCCTTTGAATCCGAAGAGCTTCGGCAACTGCGTGCTGGCTATAAACAGAGCGATACCGCACTTGAACCCCACCAGGACACTTTCAGATATGAAGTTCACGATGACTCCAGCCTTGGCCAGCCACGCGATAAAACCCAGTCCGCCGACAATCAACGCCGTGCACGAAGCCAGAGCCCAGAACCGTGAGGCGTCGCCTCCAGCGAGATCGCCGAGCGATGCTCCAACCAGTACTGATATAGCGGACGTGACTGTGATAGCTGTATGTCGTGAGCTGCAAAACAACCAAAAAACAAGCCCGGAGAACAGGCAGGCGTAAAGCCCAGCTTCGGGCGGCAGATTAGCAAGCGAAGCATCCGCTAGCCCAGCGGGCATCAGGTAGGCAGCGAGAGTAACACCCGCGATCAAATCTGCCCGCAGCCACTTTGGCTGGTAGGCGCGCAGCCACGTCAGGGCCGGAAATATGTTGTACGACCCAGCGCGAGTCGGCGGAGGCGATTCATGCCTCGGTGGTCGCAACTCTTCAACAGCCTCTTTCGTTGCGACAGTATCCTTGCCCATAATCTCGGCTCGCTTTAGCCACGCCGCTTTTTGCGGCGACGTCCTCGATATGCGAGCACCCTTTCGTGAGCCGCTTCCAACCGATTACGGATCCTCATTTTTCCGGAGCGCCGGTTCCTTCGAAATCACCGCCGAGGGCCAAGTAAAGATTCACGCGCTCGCGGAGGCGAGAGGCACGGACTTGAGTGAGTTGGACTTTCGCCGCCAGGTTTTCGCCGGCGAGACGCAAGGTGGTGAACATATCGATCTGACCCTGTTCCAGCTGCTCCCTGCCGAACTTCATCGACTCGGCGCTGCTCGAAACGGCGTCGCCCAGCGCGCTTTCGCGTTTACGTAGATAGTAATCGGCGGCGAGCGCGTCTTCCACGTCTTCGAACGCGCGCAATGCGACGCCTACGTAGCTTGCGGCGGCGGCTTTTTGCTCGGCGGTACGCAGATCTTGGGCAGCCTTGAGTTCACCGCCAAAGAAAATCGGTTGTGTGACCCCACCGGCCAAACTCCAGACGAGGGCATCGAGCGTGCCAATCCCATCGAGTTCCGCCGTTCCGAGCCCGCTAGTGGCGCTGAGCACAAAGCGCGGCAGTCGCGCGGTGCGAGCCTCATTCACGCGATGAAAGGCAGCGGCAAACCGGCGCTCGCTGGCGATGAGGTCCGGACGACGTTCGAGGATTTGCGCGGGCAAACCGGCAGGCACGCCTTTTGGTTGACCAGGGAAGGACCGTCGCACATCAAACCTGCCCGCTGGGTAGCGGCTGGTAACGACCTCGATGGCGCGGATCGTCTGCGCCCGGAACGCCTGTGCGGAGTAGAGCGCATCCTCGGCGGCGGAGGTGCGTGACTTGATTTGCGCCACGTCGAAGTCGCTCGCAAACCCCTGCTGTTTGCGCACGTCAGTGAGCTTCGAATACTCCTGGTAGATACCGAGCGTCTCCTGCGCGTTGGCTTCCTGTTGCGCGGCCTCGATGGTAGTGAAGTACGCGCGCGCCACGGCAGCGGCGAGTGATTGCCGGGCAAATTCGTAGTCGGCTTCCAGCGCGCCGCTTTCTGCCAGCGCGGCAGCTTTTTTGGAGCGAATACGTCCCCACACATCGGCCTCCCATGCGGCCCCGGCTGCGAGACCATACACCCAGCGCTGTGACGATTTATCCATGCTGGTGTCGAGTCCGGAGCCGCCGGTGTTCTCGGTTCCCGGAGGCCCAAAATCGGGTGGATTAATGCTGCGGCCGATGTCGCCGTTGAGTTCCTGTCCCTGGCGTTCGCCCAGTCCCTTCATCGCGATCCGCGGGTAGAGCGATGATGCAGCAATCCGCACAGCAGCGCGCGATGCTTCCACGCGGGCAGCGGCGGCCTTGAGATCGGGATTCCGCTCCACGGCGTCCGCAACGAGCGCGGTCAGTTCCGGGTCTCCGAAAGTGCGGATCCAGTTCGGCGCCACGGCACCGCTACGATGCGGGCCGGCCCATCCTCCCGGGATTTTCGCCCGAGCTGATTCGGGCATAATGTTCGCGCCGAAGGGCGGCCATTTAATTGCGCAGCCCGCCAGCACGAGGCTGCTCGCGGTAGCAAGAAGCGCGGTGGAGCGCAAGGTTGCCATTCGTTTGATCCTAGTGGTGGCCGAAGAGCGCGGAGAGATGTTTGATGACGAACCAGTCGAACTTGGCCGCGATGCGGACGATTATGCGGCGGAGGATCTGGATCGCCGTAATATCGTTCGTGTAGATCGCTCCCTGACCGCGAGCGCCAGCCGCGAGGAAGACGTCTTTATCCTTCCCATCTGTGAGAAGTCGCACTGCGATGCGCTGCTTCGGGCGCCGACACGGGCGCGGTGTTGGGGAGGTTGCCGTTGATCGGCAGCTGGCCTTGTGCCGTCGCCCAAAGGATGGAATCGACCTTGCACTTGATGATGCGGCCCGGATACACCTTCATGTAGATTTCCGCTTCATCGCCGGGTTCGACGTAGCGCAGTTCGTTTTGCCGGTAGAATGCTAGCAGCCACGGATCGTCCTCCTGGATGAAGCTCATCACGGGCATTGTCGCGAACTGGGTCGCGCGCACGCCGGGTTGCAGGGAAAGATTGGCCACGCGACCGTTGGCGGGAGCAACGTGGACGCAGCCTTCGAGGTCGAATTTCGCATTGAGGAGGTCGGCCTCGGACTTGGCGATCTGCGCTGTGGCCTGCGATTCCGTGGCGTCGGCGGCGAGGTATTCACTTTCAAGATTGCCGAGGTCGCTTTGCGCCTGCTCAAGGTCGGCCCGCTTCCCGGCCCCGGTTGTAGCGAGTGCCGTGAATTGCTCGACCCGCTTTTTCGCCAATTCAATCCGCGGAGTCAACGCGGCTTTTTTGTTCGCGGCATTGTCACGTTGATCCTTCGCTCCCTGAAGCGTGGCCTCGGCGGCTTTCACCGCCGCCTCGAAGGGCACCGGGTCGATCTTGAAAAGCACGTCGCCTTTCTTGATCGGCCGGTTTGGTTGAATCGGTACCTCGGTCACCTGACCGGTTATGCGCGGAACGATCGGGATGACATAATTCATCGCGCGCACGTCGTCAGTTGCGGGCGCGGAGATGTTCAGAAGGAGGAAAAGAGCCATCATTGCCACGATGGGCAGCGTGATGGTAATGACCGCGGCGGTAAAATTCATGGGCAGCCACTTGAATTTATAGAAAATGAGCCAGACGAAGAACCCGTAGATACCAAGCAGGATGACTTCCATTACGCCTTACCTCCTTTAATCTGCGCTTCGAGCTCCACGACACGCGCGCGGAGCTGTTCGAGTTCACTGGCGGCGGACTTTTCTCCATCCGGTTTTTCGTGCGAGTGATCGACATCCGTGCCGTACGCCATCTTATGCAGGACCGGTTTAGTGTAAGCCCAGAGCCACGCGATCGGCCAGAGCAGTCCGCCGAAGCAAAGAGAGAGTAGACAGAGACACTTGATAGCCCCGAGCTGCGGATGATGTCGCTTTTCGGCAACCTTTTCCGGGAGAATGTGGACCAGCAGGAAGACCCCGATCAACACGGGCGGGACGATGATGAACGCGAACCACGCAATGACGTTCGCGACTGTATCGAGCGTCTCACCATGGAGGAACGAGGCGTGGGCGTGCGATGGCACTGCCAGGAAAGCAAGCGCGACCAGGGCGGTGAAGCGCCCGCGGCGAGGTCGCCGCGGGCAATCGCCGATTGGATGATTAAATCTTGCGGTTGCGGGCTTCATATTTTTTTAGCTTTTCGAAAATCGGCTCAGTCTGTCCGAAAGCAGGATGGCTGGTGTATGGGACTTTAGACCTACGCCGAAAACCATCGCCAGGCTGTCAGCATGGAGAAACTCGACCGTAGGCCTGAGCGCCAGCGACCTGGAGCCATCGGGTAAACGAGTAGCAAGAGCTTCATGCTGCTGACCAGAGATGCCGCCAAAGTTTTTCCCGCGGATCCGCAACGTCGCGAGCCGGCTGGATGCTTGCTCATAGCGCTAGCGGCTGCGACAGCTTGAATGCCATTCGCGTACCGCGCGGGTAGATGTCGTCGCGACCATACAACGCGACGCCGTGTTTCGTCGTCCTCAGCGGCTGCAGCTTATAAGCCCCGGTTGTTTTAGTCTTAACGGTTCCCCCGTGAATGGAAATTGCCTCCAAGTCCACCGTAAATGCGCTGGATCGTCGCACGTCACCTAACGAAGACGCGACGACCATCGATACTGGTGTCCCTGCCGGCAGCACAATCTTTCCGCTTACCACCACATCCCGGTCGAGTTCCGCCTTGAAAGTTCGGCCAGCCCTTTCCCGCGAGGAAATCGAAGTCACGGTCCGAACAACAAGCGTTGTGTCGCGTGGAATTGTCGCCGGAAAGGAAAAGCAATCCGTGACCATCCAGACGCAGAAAGAAACCAGGAGAGTTGTCTTCTTATTCATAACCTCTCCGTCAGTTCGCTTTCTTGCCTGCCGGAGTCGTTGTTATCCTGCCGAAATACGAAGTTCGGTGGAATTGGACTTTGGTCCTATGTCGGAAGCCAATCGACGACGACTTCTCCCCCATGAGCCGAAGCGCTACTTGCCGAGCAATTTGCGTTTTGCGGCCGCGAGTTCCTTGCGTTTCTCATCGTCCACTTTTGGGTAGGCCAGATCAAGATCGGCCAGAGTGTCGATCACAGCTGCAGCGACTACAACCCGGGTAAACCACTTGTTATCGGCCGGCACCACATACCACGGCGCGTTCTCCGTCGCGGTTTCCTGAATCATTTCTTCGTAGACATTCATATAGTCGTCCCAAAAATCGCGCTCGTTCGCGTCGTTCGATGAGAACTTCCAGTTTTTGAGCGGGTCGTCGATTCGCGCCAGGAATCGTTGTTTCTGTTCCTTCTTCGAAACATGGAGAAAGAATTTTCTCACGACCACTCCATTTCTCGTCAGATATCGTTCGAAGTTACGGATATCTTCGAAACGTCTTTCCCAGATCTTCTTCCCCACCAGTTTCGGCGGCAGCTTTTGTTTCTGCAAAAACTCCGGGTGCACGCGAACAACGAGTACCTCTTCGTAATAACTGCGATTGAATATTCCGATCTGCCCGCGATTTGGGAGGCATTTCATGCAGCGCCACAGATAGTCGTGGTCGAGATCCTCAGATGAAGGGGATTTGAAAGAATAAACCTGGCAACCTTGCGGATTAACGCCCGACATGACGTGTTTGATGGCGCCATCCTTTCCCGCAGCGTCCATCGCCTGGAAAATGAGCAGCACCGCCCATTTGTCCTGGGCGTAGAGCTTGTCCTGTAACTCAGCGAGGGCCAAAACTCCATCAGCCAGCGCTTCCTTGGCCCTTGGTTTATCCTCCTCTTTAGTGAATTCCAGCGTGTCGCCAGGATCGATATCTTTGAGCCGAAAATCCTTGCCTTTGCTGACTCGGAACGATTTGGACAAATCGCGTGCGTTTTTGATGATCTCTTTGGTTTTCATATCGCCTCTCTTCTAATGGTTAACGCCGAGTAACCCCTCGTTAGTGGACCAGCTTGGCTGGAGGAATCTCGGGATTCGGGCGCGTTCACGCCCAGTTTGTTGACTTCACTGCGTAAGATTTGAATGGTCGTGCTCATCCATGCCGCCTCAACCGTGTTCCTCCGCTGGAGTCGCCGCCGTGACGGTTGCCCATTCTGTAAACAGGCGATAGCCGACGGCCAGCAGAGTCGGACCAAGAAACACACCGATAAATCCAAAAGCGAGAGCGCCGCCCAGCACACCAAAGAAAATCAACAGAAACGGCATATCGCTGCCCTGGCTGATTAGCCAGGGTTTGACTACGTTGTCGACGCTGCTGACGCCTAGGCCCCAGACCAACATGAATACTCCCCAGCCTATTGAGCCTTGGTGGAATAACCAAAGCGCAGCCGGCAACCAAATCAGTGGTGGACCGATAGGAACAACCGACAGAAAGAATGTTAGTAGAGCCAGCATCCCCGCACCCGGAACACCCGCAATAAAAAACCCGATCCCCGCAATTATTGCCTGGACCAGCGCAGTTCCCAAGATCCCATAGACTACGCCACGCACCGTACCGCCCGCAACGGTCAGCAGGTGCCGGCCGCGTTCGCCCGCGATGCGCTCCATGACTTCGCTCAGTCGCGCCGCAATCGACTCGCCGTCCCGAAAGAGGAAGAAAGCGATCAAGATACTCAACGTCAGTTGGAGTAATCCACTCAGGACCACCTTGCCAAGCACAAGCAGCAGCGCACCGAGAGGCTCGATCAGCCGCCTGGCCTCGTGCAGCAACTTGGTCGTATCGGTGGCAAGGCCCTGCCAGTATTCCGCAGCGCGCTGTCCAACAAGCGGGACCCGCGCCAGCCACTCGGGCGGAGCCGGTGGACCGGTATCAAACCATTGCCGTACGGCGATTGTAAACGCGTGCACATTGTCCGCCATGGTCACTCCAATGATGACGCACGGCAATAGGACGACGAGGACCATTCCCAGTGTCATGAGCAGCGCGGCGAGCGTACGGCGTCCCCGCACCAAGCTAAGAGCGCGACAATAGATTGGCCAAATCGAGAAGCACAGCACAATTGCCCAAAGCAGGGCGGAGACAAACGGGCGCAACACCAGCAGGCAGCTTCCCACCAAGACCAACGCCGCAATCCCGCCGATATTACGCTCCACTCTTGACCGATTCAGGTTCATAGGTCGTAACGAGGAACACGGTTCAAAAATTGACGGAAACGGCAAAAATGAACGTCGAATCACGCGACTCCGGACTGAGCCAATAGGTCGTAAGATCGACATCTTTATATTTGAAGCCGACGAGCGGACCGCGCCGGATATCGACGCTACTGCCGAACGCCTTGGTTCGATCGATTACAATGCCGAACCTGAACCAGCGAGATGGCCAACAACTCAACTCCGACCAGGTGTAGAAAAAATTCCCCGCCTGAATCGCGGCATCGAAGAAGTACTCGCCCTGAGTAAAGAATTCGAGCGACTTGTAGCTGGCTGAAATCGTGTAGCCTGGTGCAAAACCTGTGATGTCTCCAAACACACCGCCGACCATCGGCGTCATTTCAACTGCGAGTTTCTCTCCGAAGCCAAAATTGTAGCCCAACCAAACGGAACCGGTTTTGATCGCTTCATATTGATAACGGGCTTCGACATGCAACCAGTCACGGTCTGCCGTGAAATTCGGATTGGCGTAATCCCGCGCATGTTGTGCGAGATAGGTGGCAATGGATAACGAGTATTCCCATTTGGTCTCCTCCGGTTCGGTTGCCAGCTCGGATGAAAGATCGCTCACCGGCCCACCCAATGATTCGGAGACGGCCAAGCCCAGGATGATCGACAGAACCGCGTACGAGCGTGCCATCTTATCCTCCGAGCAGAATGGCAATGCCGACGAGGACAAGACCAATTGCGAGCATCGCTGATCCCGCGGCCAGCCGATTCGTACCGACGTACTGGGCCCACTTCTGCCCGACCAGGAAGAGCATCGCCAGCAGGAGAAGATTGGAAACGCGGAGAGCAAGGCGCGGTTGCGAAAAAATGAAGAATGGAACTGCCGCCGGTAAACACGACACAAAGACGAGCCAAAAACAGGCGAGCGCGCCGTAGAGGTCATCGCGGGTAAGAGTCTTCTTCGCGATCTGGGCCGTCGCAATATGGTTGAGGATCGATCGGCTGAATGCCGTCGCCTCTTCCGGATCAAGGAGCTCCTGAAGCTCCGGTTCGATTTCGTTCTGAATGAGAACAAGCGCGGCCCGTTCGTCCGCCGCACTTTGTACGGCCCGGACCAGCCGCATTTTCCCGCTTCGTACCGTTACGCAATTCATGACGTACATGACCGCATCGATAATTCCCCAGGCGATGTTGCAGCCGATCGCAGCCAAGAGAAGCTGGCGCACTCCGGCCCGTCCATCCGCCACCGTCAAGCCGGCAGTGAGCGTCACGGTCAAGACCATGATCAAACCAAATAAAATTTCGCCTAATCGGCTGGCAGGATCCAGATACCGCGAAACAAAACGTTTCATTCCTCTGTTCCTTCGTCATCCGACGCCAAACGCTAGCCGCATGTGCAGGTCATCCCCTGACATGTGAATTATCCGACGCGTCAAAACGACTGGCCGGTGAAGAACTGCCAAAGTGGCTGGAGATCATAACTGCGATGAAACAGGCCGCGATTACCAAGCCGACCAACACAATCTCCAGCAGGGTAAACATCGCGGTTATCAGCCAGCAATGATCTTGAGCGAGCTGATAACGATTTCCGCCGGGACTGTAAGTTGGCGTTGTTCTCATCAAATGATCAATCGGGGTGAATCTGTGTAATCTTGGTCCCTTGCAGTCCGAGACCGGCCATCAATCCACGTTGTCCAAACGCGAACGCGTACACGCCTTTTCGTAGAGTCGTACTAGTCATCGATCGCGCCATGCCCTGATCGACAATCACAACGCTGGGTCCGGTGCCAATTTCCCATCCACCGCTTTTTCGCAGGTAAGCCAGATCGTTATCCGTCATGAAGAAGAGCGCATAACCGAATTTTTGGATTCCGGCCTGCAAACCGTAAGACGCGGCAACTGATTTGTAATAGCCAATTGCGTTGCCGTGAGCGAAGAGAGTTCCATCACCATGTTGGCCGCCGACGATAAAACCGGCTTTCACGATTTTCGGAAAGACCAGCACAGCCGTGGCGGATTCGCCCAGATGGCGTGCCGCCGGCGCGGTGGAATAAAGTTCATTGAGAGCAGCGCGCGCTTCGGCGCGCATCTCTGATCTGCTGGCAGCATCGAGACAAGGAACGGAACTGAGCAACAGGCTCAGGCCAAAAGCGAGGCTAGCAAGTTTCATATTCTTTGAGTAGATCATAGTGTTGAATTTTATCTTTTGCTAGGCTGATGAAGCCGGCGCGCGGAACGCCGCGGCCGACATCTGACACAGAAGCGGAGCGCGTCGGCAGAGGGTATCAGACCAAAGTCCTATCGACGACTAAAGTTCAGACGCGCATTTTGTTCGGCACAACAACTAAATGCGGAAGGGAAAGACCGAATGCAAACACCGACAGTAGTTAAAAAGGCGGGTGCTAAGCGCTTACACAGCGCAGGAGACGGGCAGCGACCAAGAGTAGTTAGGCCCGCTTCTTCTGGCGCGAGTAAAGCGGCTAGAGCCAGCAAGCCATCTAACGGTAAGACAACCGTCACGATTCCGCCGGTGACCACATCGAAGCCGGCATCGCGCTATTCCGTTGGGATGTTCAGCGCGGGTGAGGCTCGTTGTGATCGCTGGCAGAGCCTGGCCCATGCAGCACAGACACTCGTCGCTCGTGCCGCCGCGGGCTCATCAGGCGAGGAAACACTTGCCGAGGTGGAAGACTTACTCAAAGCACTCAGCTTTCTTGAAACATTCCGCGCCTTTCCCGGTGAAGTGATGATGAGCGCCCTGCAAGAAGCGCTTGCCCGCGAGGATTACTCCAGTCTCTCGCGCATCGCTAGTCGCATTGCGAAAGCGATCATCTCCGGCTCTTACCGACGCTCGGCTAATGCATGGAAGCTCGGCGAAGAAAACGAGACGGAAAGCAACGATCGCCTGCTTAAGGACTACTTCTCCACTGGAGATCTCACCAAACCCTACTTTGAAGTGCTGATTGTCAGCGATGATCCCACTCCGGAACAGACGCGCCAGGGTCGCAATGAGCTTCGGCAGTTGCGGCGTCCCGAGGACCCTTTCGTTTACGAGGCGGTCGTTGTCCCCAGCTTCGAAGACGCCGTTGCCGCGGTGGTCATGAACGCCGACGTGCAGGCGGTCGTCATTAAGGACAACTTTCGCTTCAAGTCGGAGTTCGACGCTCCGCTCCTGCGCAGTTACCTCGAGCAGCATCTCTCGCAGGAATGCGGCTCACTCGAGCCGAAGGACTATGGCGTGGCACTGGCCCGCGCGATCGGAAAGATCCGTCCCGAGCTCGATGTCTATCTCATCGTCGATGGCGCCGCGGAAAAAGTGGCCAGCCAGCTCACTTCGAAGAATATCCGTCGCATTTTCTACGGCTTGGAAGACCTGATGGAGATCCACCTCGGTCTTCTCGAAGGGATTAATCAGCGCTACGAAACGCCGTATTTTGACAACCTGAAGAAGTACGCGCGGCGCCCGATCGGCACCTTCCACGCTTTGCCGGTGGCGCGCGGCAAGTCTGTTTTTAATTCGCATTGGATTCGCGACTTCGGCCATTTCTATGGCGCCAATATCTTTATGGCCGAATCTTCCGCTACAACCGGCGGCTTGGATTCACTTCTCGAGCCGACCGGTAACATCAAGGTTGCACAAGACAAAGCAGCGAGGGCTTTTGGGTGTCAGAAGCTCTTTTTCGGCACCAATGGTACATCGACTTCTAACAAAATTGCGGTTCAGGCGCTAGTTCGTCCCGGCGACATCGTGCTCGTCGATCGCAACTGTCATAAGTCGCATCACTACGGCCTCGTCCTTTGCGGCGGACAGCCGCTCTATGTCGAAGCCTATCCGCTGACGGAGTATTCGATGTATGGCGCAGTGCCGTTGCGCACGATCAAAAAAGCGCTTCTCGACCTAAAGGCCGAAGGCCGCCTCGACCGGGTGCGAATGCTTTTGCTGACCAACTGCACTTTCGATGGCCACGTTTACAACGTGCAACGTTTCATGGAGGAAGCGCTCGCGATTAAGCCGGACATCGTCTTTCTCTGGGATGAAGCGTGGTATGCTTACAATCGCTTCTCTCATTTTCATCGGATGCGCTCAGCTATGGGTGCTTGCGAATCGTTGCGTGAGCGTTACGCCTCGGACGAATATCGCGCCGAGTACGCGGCGTTTCAAAAGAAGCATGGCAAGATCGACCCGAAGAATCCAAAGATGCTCGACACGCATCTACTGCCAGATCCCGATGCGGTAAAGCTGCGCGTCTATGCCACGACCTCGACCCACAAGTCGCTGTCCTGTTTCCGCCAGGGCTCTTACATCATGGTGAATGACGATTGCTGGGAGAGCACGGAAGCGACCTTCAAAGAGGCATTCTTCACTCACACCAGCACGTCGCCGAACCTGCAGCTAATCGCTTCGCTCGACGTCGCCCGTCGCCAAGCGGAACTCGAAGGCTACGAATTAGTCGGCCGCGCGATCGAACTCTCGCTCATCCTGCGCCGTGAAGTGAACCGCCATCCACTGATCTCGAAGTACTTCACCATCGCGACTAACGCCCAGATGGTGCCGGCAGAGTATCGGGCCAGCGGGTTCGAGGACTTCCATGCCGAAGGTGTAAACTGGAAGACAATCTATGACGCCTGGGCAAGCGACGAGTTCGTCCTCGATCCTACCCGCGTCACACTCCTGTGCGGTTCGGCCGGCTTTGACGGCACAGCCTTTAAGGGACTACTGGCAAGTAAGTTCGACATCCAACTTAATAAGACGTCGCGTAACAGCGTCCTGCTTCAGACCAACATCAACAACACGCGCAGTGACATCGCCTACCTGATCAAGGTGCTGGCCGATATGTCGCGCGAGCTGGAGCGCAAACTCTCTCAAGATCCGGACGAGAAAGGCCGCCTTTGACGCGCGCGTCAAAAGCCTCATCACCGATGTCCCCGACCTGCCGAACTTCAGCCGTTTCCACGACGTCTTCCGCGAACACCCGCGCGGCAAGACTAACGAAGGCGACATGCGCACGGCCTTCTTCCTCGCCTACGACGACGAGAACTGCACGCATGTAAAACTGCACGGCAAGGAGATTGACGACATGGTGCGCGATGGCCGCGCGGTCTCGGCCAAGTTCGTCATCCCTTATCCTCCGGGCTTCCCCATCATGGTGCCTGGTCAAGTCATCACCGAGGACACGATCGAGTTCATGCGCAAGCTCGATGTGAAGGAAATCCACGGCTACCAAGCCGCGCTGGGCCTGGAATTGATCAAGCCGGAGAAATTGCGTTCCCAGAGCAAGGCGAACGGGTCTGCGAGGCGCAAGAAAGCCTAACGAACAACTGCACGAAAAACACTAGCACCACTTATGATTGACTGGTTCTTCACGACGCTTAAAACTTATCCGGAGATTGCGATTTTTCTCGCGCTCTCCTTAGGTTACTACTTCGGCAAGTTCACCTACAAGGGGATCGGCCTCGGGTCGGTTACCGCCACCCTGATCGCCGCCGTCGTGATCGGGCAGATCGGGATCACGGTCAACCAGCCGCTCAAGGCGTTTTCGTTCCTGATGTTCCTGTTCGCCGTCGGCTACGCCGTCGGGCCGCAGTTCGTGCGCGGGATTGCCAGCAGCGGCCTGCCGCAGGCAATCTTCTCGGTCGTGCAGTGCGTATTGAGCCTGGGTGCCTGCGTGTTGGTCGCAAAGTTTGCCGGCTACGATCTCGGCTACGGGGCCGGACTCTACTCGGGCTCGCAGACAATCTCTGCCGCGATGGGGCTCTCGACCGACGCCATCAATCGCCTGGGCCTGCCTGCCCCTCAAGCCAAAGCCCTGCTCGACTCGATGCCGATCGCTTACGCCGTGACCTACATGTTCGGCACGATGGGCTCGGCGATCGTGATCGCTATCATCGGTCCGAAGCTGCTGGGTATCGATCTCGTGGCCGCCTGCAAGGACTACGAGGAGAAGCATGGGGGCGGCAAGAAGCAACTGGGCGGTCCGGGCACGGCTTGGAATCGTTGGGCGTTGCGCGCCTACAAGGTACAGCCGGGTGGCAAGGCCGCCGGTCTGCGCGTCGCGGAAGCTGAATCGCTGGTACCCGGTGCACGTCTCTTCATCCTGCGCATTCGGCGTGGCGGCGAGATCATGGAAGCGACCGCGGACACCGTCCTCAAGGAAGGCGATGTAGGGGCGATCGCGGGCGAGCGCGAAGTGTTAGTGAACATCCTCGGGCCAGCGGGGGTCGAAGTTGAGGATCGCGAACTGCTCGCCGTGCCGGTAGAGGGTGTCGACGTCCTGGTAACGAACAAGGATGTCGATGGCAAGACGCTCGCCGAGCTGGCGACGCGCCCGGCGGCGCGCGGCGTGTTCTTGCGCAAGATCACCCGCGGCGCTACCGCCACCGACATCCCTATCCTGCCGAGCACCGAGGTTAATCGCGGCGACTTGCTCACTCTCGTCGGCCGCACGTCAGACACAACGGCGGCCACCAAGATGCTGGGTGTCGCTGATCGTCCGACCGATGTCACCGACATGGCGTTCGTCGGCCTGTTTATCGTGATCGGCGCGCTGATCGGCGCGCTGGTTTTCAAGGTGGCTGGCGTGCCGCTCACCCTGTCGACCGCTGGCGGCGCGCTGGTCTTCGGGATCATCGGCGGATGGCTGCGCTCAGTGCGCCCGAAGTTCGGCCGCATTCCGACGCCCACCGTCTGGTTCATGAATTCGGTCGGCCTCAACATCTTCATCGCCATCGTCGGCATCTCCGCCGGTCCGGGTTTCGTCAATGGTCTGAAAACGCAGGGTGTGGGTCTCTTCCTGTGGGGCGCCGCCGCAACCACAATCCCCCTGATTCTCGGCATGTTCATCGCAAAATACGTGTTCCGCTTCCACGATGCGCTCAACCTCGGAATCATTTCCGGGTCGCGCACGACGACGGCATCGCTCGGTCTCGTCTGCGACCAGGCCAAGAGCCAGATCCCGGCGCTCGGCTACACCGTTACCTACGCCGTCGGCAACACTCTGCTCACGATCTGGGGCATGGTCATCATCATGTTGCTCTCATAACGACAATGAATCTTGAAACTTCGTCTTGAAACAGAAAACGCTCCGCAAGCGCAAGGAAACCGTATGAAAAAACCCGATCTAGAAATCAAGCCAACCAAACGTAACCGTGGAAACGGTGCGAAAACGGACGGACAACCTCGTCGTGGCAGTCGCCCATTATCAGATACTGCGAGACTGAAAGAGTTCGACAAACTCGGTCCGTTCGAGATCAAGGATTTCGTCCAAAAAGTGGCATCGAAAACGGCGCTGGAAAATTCCTTGTCGTACCTGAACGCCGGCCGTGGCAATCCAAACTGGGTCGCCACTGAGCCGCGTGAAGCGTTCTTCCTCCTCGGGCAGTTCGCCATTACTGAGAGCAAGCGGGTGCTCGACCTGCCACCCGGCGTGGGCGGGATGCCTGGCGCAGATGGAATTGCCAGCCGACTTGAAGCCTGGCTCGCGAAACACGAAGACATGCCGGGAGCATCTGTCTTGAAGGCGATGGTGCCATGGGCTGTGAAAAAGTTCAGCTTCGACGCCGACAAGTTCGTGCACGAGCTGGTCGATTCCATCATCGGCGATCACTACCCGGTGCCAGACCGCATGCTGGTGCACAACGAGCAGATCGTTCACGAGTACCTGGAATGGGCCATGTGCGGAAATCCGCGGCCGAAAGGCAAGTTTAAGATCTATGCGGTCGAGGGCGGCACTGCCGCAATGTGTTACATTTTCAAGTCGCTAAAAAGCAACCGGATTCTTAACCCCGGCGACACGATCGCGCTCGGCGTGCCGATCTTCACGCCTTACCTCGAAATGGCGCATCTGGAGGACTATGACCTCCATTACGTCGAGATACATGCGAAGCAGGAGGTTAAGTTTCAGTATCCGGATGAAGAGATCAAAAAGCTCCTCGACCCGAAGATCAAGGCGTTCTTCATCGTCAATCCGGGCAATCCGTTCGCGGTCGCGCTTTCTCCAGACACGATTAAGAAAATCGGGGAGGTGCTCAAGAAGCGGCCGGATCTCATCCTGCTGACAGATGACGTCTATGGCACGTTCGTCCCCGGTTTCCGTTCGCTGATGGGAGAGTTCCCGGAGAACACGATCGGCGTTTACTCGTACAGCAAGTACTTCGGCTGCACCGGGTGGCGGCTCGGAACCATCGCGGTCCACGAGAACAACATCTTCGACAAGATGATCGCGGCACATCCCGAGCCAATCAAGAAACTGCTGGACAAGCGCTACGGCGGGCTCACCCTCGAGCCGCGGAAGTTCGCTTTCATCGACCGCATCGTTGCAGACAGCCGCGACATCGCGCTCAATCACACGGCTGGGCTGTCGCTTCCGCAGCAGGTCATGATGACGCTGTTTTCGCTTAGCGAGCTGATGGACGAAAAGAAGGCCTATCAGAAAGCCTGCATCGGCATCTGCAAGAAGCGGGTCGAGGCAACGATCGAAGGACTGGACATCGAAGTCGGACCTAACGAGTACTTCGATTACTACTATGGCCTGATCGATTTCGAGTTTTTTGCCCGCAAGTACCTGGGCGAGGACGTCGTCAAATGGATGAAGGCGAACGTGCACCCGCTCGACATCGTGTTCCGACTGGCCGAGGACCACGGCATCGTCCTGCTCAACGGCGGCGGCTTTGCCGCTCCCGATTGGTCGGTGCGCATATCCTTCGCAAACTTGGAGAATCATGTCTACGACGACATCGGTCGGGCGGTGCGCACCATCGCGCGCGGATACAGGCAGGCTTATGAGGCAGCTACAGGCAAGACTGCCCCGCCAGCCCCGACCAGAGCGAAACGCTAGTTCGGTGACTTCGCGATGCTGCTGTCGCAAATAGAAAAGAAAGAGGCGTGAGAAGATATTGCCCTAAGTGGGAGAACGCCAAGGCGGGCAGACTCCGGTGCCGATTAGCCCAGGCAAACCATTATGAGTATATGAGCTTTTCTTCGTGACTACGCATGGCACCGCAGTGTATTACTCAGCCCTGAAAGTTTAACAAATAACAAGAACAGTAGACTACGTGCAATAGATCTCTCATGAAAACACGAGCGCTTTGGGGCCAATACGCATGTGCTGTATCGGCATTCTTTATCGTCTCGAGCGGCGCGGAGACCGTCCTCGCTCAGCGAGAGAATAAGATCGACCTTTGGATGTCCGCCCCGTCTGATCTCTCCCTGGCAGCAATGACGGTGGAGCAAGTCGCGCCTACCGATAGTGCGTTATCATCTACGGAGCAAGGCCACACGGACGACCTCGACCAGTCATTCGACTTTCGCGAATGGCGCTTGGAAAAGCGCCGAAAGGCCTTTGAAGATACGACGTTCGAAATCAACTTGCGCACATTCTATTTCGATCGGAGCGACTTCAGCGGCGCAGAGAAACAAGCGGTGGCCATCGGCGGATGGTTCGGAGTGAAGACTGGGTACTTTCTCGATCACATTGCTTTCGGAGCGACGGTTTACACTTCCAATCCCATATATGCCCCTGATGACAGGGATGGAACCACCCTGCTGGCGCCCGGGCAGAATGGCTATACGATCCTGGGCGAGTTCTACGCCGAACTCCGGATCGTCAAAGACGTGGGCATTACTGTCGGCGCCAAGGGCTACGACACACCTTTTATCAACCGCAACGACAATCGGATGACGCCCAATACTTTTGGGGCGATTGTTTTGCAGGGCCGCATCGTACTTGGTGACAGCAGCAGCGACGCCGGCCCGGGCACCGGCGACATGGGCCTGAGCAAAGATGGAAAAGACGTGGCGGTCCCGAAGCCAACCCCGGCCCCGGAAGTCGCGGCTATCAAGTACGGACTTGGATATTTCGACCAAATCAAAGAACGAAATGACAGCGAATTTGTCTCGATGGCGAAAGACGCGGGCGCCGATGTTAATCGAGGTGTGTGGGCAGCCGGAGCCCTTTATGAGAAAGGGAAGTTCTCCATCGGTGCGATCGACTATTATTGTGACGACATAATTAATATCGCGTATGGCCAAACGGGCCTGGAAGTTCCGCTTGCCGATGACTGGAAATTGAAGCTCGCTGCCCAGTACACGGATCAGGGTAGTGTTGGGGATAACCTCCTGCAGGGCCACAGTTTCTCGGGCCATCAAGTCGGCTTTAAAGTAGACCTGCCGGTCGAGAAGGCGCTCCTTAGCGCGGGTATCACTCACGCCTGGGGAAATGCCAATATGCAGAACCCGTGGAGCGGGTATCCGGGTTATACCAGTGTTCAGGTTCAAGACTTCAATCGGGCCGGTGAGACCGCGTTTCTTCTCCGGGCTGGTTATGACTTTCCCTGGGTCGACGGACTAAGCGCTTACGCCCTGGCGGTATTCGGCACGGATCCGGATTCATCGACGCTCTACCGGCAGAACGAATTCGATTCCAATCTACAGTGGGCGCCGACCAAGGGCGTTCTGAAAGGTCTGTCGCTCCGTCTGCGTTACGCGGTTGTCCAGCAGTTTGGAGGAGATGTCCACAATCTTACTGACTTCCGCGCGATTTGTAATTACGTGATCAAGTTCTAACGAGCTGACCAGCACGGAGGAATGTTATCAACCTAACGACTATCGTGCCCAATAACTACAACTTGGAAAGGTAGCCCTACCAATGAACTATCTCACCCAAGCCCTTAGGGAGCATCAGGAACTCGCCGTTTTCTTAACCCTGGCCATCGGCTTCTTCATCGGCCGCGTCAGGATCGGGACGTTCAGCCTGGGCACGGCCGTGGGCACGCTGCTGGCGGGAGTCGCGATTGGGCAAATGAACATCCAGGTTCCTGCGGTCGTAAAATACGTCTTCTTTGATCTCTTTCTCTTTACCACCGGCTACAAGGTGGGACCTCAGTTCTTCCGCGCGCTAAAGAAGGATGCGTTGCCGCAGCTTGCTATCACGCTCGTCCTCTGCCTCACGTGCCTGCTCGCCGCGTATACCGCTGCGAAACTCCTCGGGTACGACGTGGGCACGGCAGCTGGTATGCTTGCCGGCGCATTCACGGAATCGACCGTCATCGGAACCGCCAGCGACGCCATTGGTCGCGTGGCCAGCATACCGGACGCGGACAAAACGAGGCTAATCAATAACATTCCGGTAGCCTACGCCGTTACTTATCTGATCGGCACGGCGTTCATCGTCTGGTTTCTCCCGAACGTGGGTCCGAAGCTGATGCGCGTCAATCTGAAGGAGGAGGCCGTAAAACTCCGTGCGAAGATCGCGGCCTCGGGCGGTGGTGAGCCGGAAAGGCCGTCGGCCTACCAGGCCCTGGCGGTTCGCGCGTACCAGGTGACGAACTCCGAATTTGATCAATCGAAATGTGGCCGAACTCGAGGCGCGCCCCAAAGAATCTCGCGTCTTTATCTCCCGGATCCGAAGGGAGGGCAAGATCATCGAACCCGAGCCGGACACGGTCGTTCGCGAGGGTGACGTCATCGCGGTCCTGACGCGCTCGGAAATGCATACGGCCCGCGGGGCAGAGATCGGGGCCGAAGTAGATGACAAGGAACTCCTGAGTTTTCCGATCGAGGTGCTCGACGTGGTGGTCACCAACAGGTCTTTCGTCGGCAAAACTATTGTCAGATCTGGCGGCCATGGAGTTCGCCCGCGGGAGTGTTTTTGAAGAAGCTGACCAGGGTTGGCGAGCCCATGCCATTCTCTTCCGCGACGCAGCTGGAGCGGGGCGACATCATGACTCTTGTCGGAGCTACGCGCGACGTGGAGCGGGCGGCCAAGGAACTCGGGTATGTCGATCGCCAGACTGTGATGACAGATATGATCTTCGTCGGTTTGGGGATCGTCCTCGGCGGCTTCATGGGATTGCTCACCGTTACAGTTGCCGGTCTGCCGCTTACACTAACCGCCAGTGGCGGCGCGCTGATCATGGGTCTGATATTCGGCTGGTTGCGCGCGGTTCACCCGACATTCGGTCGGATCCCAGGGTCAGCCATGTGGATCTTCGACACTGTGGGTTTGACCGTCTTCATGGCCTGCGTGGGGCTTGCTGCAGGGCCCAGCTTCTTTTCAGGGCTCCAGAAGTCGGGGATCAGCCTGGTCTTCGTCGGCCTTGTGATCGCGATTCTACCGCACGCGGTGTCTATCTTGTTCGGTCGTTATGTACTGAAGATGAACCCCGTGATTGTCCTGGGTGCCTGTTGCGGCGCAGGGACGATCACCGCTGCGCTTCGCGCGGTCCAGGAAGAGGCACAGAGCGATCTTCCGGCTCTCGGTTACACCGTGCCCTATGCCATTGGCAATATCGTGCTCACCGCATGGGGGCCAGTCCTGGTCGCCATGATGACGTAGTTAGGCGATTCTTCTCGTTCCGTGAGAACGACGACTTTATTCCTGGTGTTTTCAGTGCTCCTTCTCGCTGGCTGCGCATCCGATCGCTCGGCAAAGCGGCACCCCTCTAACCGGCCCTTCTTCGATTCTCCAGACGAACAGGAGACCCTCCATTAGCTCCATTCTTGGTCGCCACGATGTCAAACATCTCCCATAGCAGCAATCCGGTGAGGCATATACCTTCACTGCAATTATCTCTCCGAGCTGCAACTGCGGGCGTAATAGCTCTCGTTGCCGCGCAGTTTTTGCAACTGCAACATCCTCTATTTGCGCTCATTTCTGCTGTCATCGTTACTGATCTTGAGGCAGCCCAGACACGAATGCTGGCTTTGCCGCGATTTGCCGGAACGGTGGTTGGAAGTGCGATCGGCGCCACGATCAACACGTTTTTGCCGTCAAATTTGTGGACGATTGGATCAGGCATTTTTGTCGCGATGTTTGTCAGTCACCTCGTTTCACTGCCGGCCGCCGCCAGAGTCGCCGGATATATATCGGGCATCATCCTGATCGAGCACGGTGACTCATCCTGGTCCTATGCGCTATTTCGTATGCTCGAGACTTTTTTGGGAATCGTCGCGGCTATCGCCGTAAGCTTTGTTCCTAAACTAATAAGGATCGGTGTCCATAGACCTAACGACTAGGAGGGTGTCTGGTTATGAGCAGCGAGTTTACGCTCCCGATTTACATCGACCTAAGCGCGACTTGCCTTTACGCGATGACCGGCGCATTGCTGGCAATCCGCCGTCATTATGACGTCATCGGCTTGTTCGTACTGGCGCTGGTGAGCGGAGTTGGCGGCGGTTTGATTCGGGACGGCATTTTTATTCAACACGGACCGCCCATTGCGATGAGCGATGGGCGTTATCTTGTTGTCGTTATTATCGGCTGCATCGCGGCGGCACTATTTCGCAATCGTGTCGCTCGCTTGCAGTCCGCCTTTTTGTTTGCCGACGCGCTTGGCTTGGGTTGTTACGCGGTCGTCGGTGTCGAGCACGCGCTCAACGCCCAGCTTCCAGCTCTGACGGCAATCATGATCGGGGTGATAACGGCGTGCGGCGGCGGGCTACTCCGAGACGTGCTCGTGCGTGACGAACCGCTCCTCTTCAAACCGGGACAGCTTTACGTGCTCGCCGCTCTAATTGGGGCAAGCTTGTTTACGTTGCTTATTTTGTACTCGCGGATGTCGGTGGCGACGGCAGCGTTACTGGCAATTGGCTGCTGTTTTGTTTTTCGCATGCTCGCCATCGTCTTCAATTGGAAAACAGTTTCGTTAGCGCCAAAAACTTCCTAACGGCAGAGCCGGGCCTTCTCAGCATATATTTGCCCCTTCTTTGATGGGCAGGAGTTGCGCGACCAGCTAATTCATCACCCGTGGAATTGATTCTATTAGAGACGCGGCGATTTACGGCCTCGGGCTCCACTTAATCTTCGCCCAGCGCGGATTCAATGCCAGCGAGAAACTCGTCGTCGTCCACCGGTTTCAGAAAAAACGCGGACGCTCCCGCTTCCATTGCCTGGGACCGAATTGACGGGTCATCTTTGCTGGTTAGGACAATCACCCGCGTCAATGGGGACACCGACTGAAGCTCGGATTGGACTTCGAGGCCGTTCATTTTCGGCATGCGAATGTCGAGCACGGCGATTTTGGGCTGGTTGCTTTTTGCGTAGTGCAGAAACGCAATCGGATCCGTGAAAGACTCCACTTTCCAGCCGGCGGAGGAAAGAAGCCGGCTCGTCGCCTTGAGAACGGACGAATCGTCATCGACCAGGCAGACCGTTGGCTCTAAACCGTTAAGTTCGGCAACCATGTTCTGCCCTCCGGGTTCTGGAGAAGGATTGCTCGGCGAGAACAGGGTCTGTCGATATTCTGACATATTCTTGTTCGATTAAATTTGATAGTTCATTGCCAGGTAGCACAGGGCGAGCCAAACCAGCGCGAACTCTCAGCGAGATGATGACCGACGTGCTCGGCCATACCACCAGGAACTGGCTAACAACTTTAAATCCATCAGCGTTTGGCCCTGCAAAATTAACGACCCCGGTCTGTGGATGATTGGTTTGGACACACTCTAGAATCGCATCTGGATGGTTAAATGGTCTTACAGAACAGCCGGCGGATGAGAGACGCTGGGTATTGGGATGAAGGCCGGATTCATCCTCATCGAGCAGACAAACACTGATGAGGTTGGAGCTTGAGAATGATTGCAAATTTGTAATAGAGGTGAATTTGCCCGGCTGTGTAGGCATCATGGGCAGCAAACATCGTAGGACACCGATAGGGAACCGACCATGAGACCTTCGTCTTACGAAGCTTACTTTAATCATAGGTCTGAAATTGGGCACTACGGCGCAGCTGGGGTGCCCGGACTGGGCTCGGCAAACGCACGCCGCACTGCGGTTAAGAGCTCCTCGTCATCAAAAGGTTTGATCAGGAACGCGAATGCCCCGGCCTGCATCACGGTGGCTTGAGCAGCATGATCATCCTGCCCAGTGATGAAGATTGTACGGGTCTGTGGCGACCTTGCACACAGATGGGCAAGCAGTTCCATTCCGGTCATTCTCTCCATCCAGATATCCAGGATGGCGAGGGGAACAGAATTCGTCGCCAAGTGTTTCAGAAAAGATTCCGGATCGCTAAAGGCATGCACCTCGAAGTCGGCCGACTCAAGTAATCGGCTGAGCGATTTGCGAACGCTGACATCGTCATCGACGAGGCAGACGTCGTTAATGCGCTGAATAATTGGGATCATCCCGTGTCGATCAAGCTGGACATATTCTGATTGGCTGGTGCATCGGAGATTATCTCACACGTTATTGATGCCGTGTTCATCGGGATACAGCGTTGGAACGGTATCGAACAACGCGTTCCGACCGGTCGCGTCCCACGAAAGCGATTTTTGAACATGGTAGCCCGGTAGGCAAAGCGATGACCCGATGTTGCGGTCGGGGGGCATGCCGGATCCCATAGGCAATTCGGAAGACCCTAATCCATCTGCACTTGCGCTAAAATCAGTCAGTAGGTTTTCCATGCTCTGAGATAATGCGGGATCGCGGCGATCAGGAATCAGACCTTAGTCCCATGCTCCCAAGGGGTTCGGTTAATTCGTCCCGGCGTTGATCTTGAGAATGCGATGAACTTCTGCGATCGCTTGTGGGTTCTGCGGCGAACCGTGGTTGCACGGCGCTATGAATTCGCTTTTCGCTCCATCGAGATGGCTGCTCCAGTAAGCCACGACGCCATCACTGCTTTTAGGCGTATCGCCGCGGCCACGGTCGCCCACGATTGAATGATAGGGAATCCCGCGCGTGATCGGAATCTGATTGATGGCCATGACGAATCGGTTGTTCGGCGCGAGAGTATCGATGCTATTCGGGATCCGTTTTAACTGAAGAGCCGCCGGATCGGTTGCGGTGGCCTGCTGAACGACCGGCTGCAACGACAACAGCTTGCCGGGTGCTCGAACCAGCCGGGCTCCGAGTCGTCCGATCCAGTTGGTGGCCAGTTCGCTGCCGCGATGCGGAGTCGACATGAAAATGACGCGCCCGATTTCCGGTCGATGCTTAAAGATGAGTGCGTCCTCGAGAAGATGTTTGCTGTCGTGCGGCAGGTTTACTTCCGCCGGAGGTTTGCCGAAAGCTTGCATCCAAAGTTTGTTTCCAGCATCGGTGACCAGAGTTCGGCTGATGCATCCGCCCATGCTGTGCCCGACCACCACCATTTTTTTGCGGAGCGGAAATTTCCTTTCGATGCCATCGAGTTCCTTCCGCAGAACCATCGCGCTGTAAGGGTAAGGATAGCCGCTCGGGTAACTGTAAAACCAGAATTGGTAGTTGCGCCGCATAAACGGATCAGCCCGCATTTCATTCAACATCGGCACCCAGGTCACGGGGGTATCCATCAGACCATGAATAACCAGAAGAACCCTTTTGTTCGGGTCGTATGGCTCGAGACGAGCCACTCGAAAAGTATTGGCGTATTGTTCCGGCCGCAGAAGACGAACGATGCCGAGCTTCTGAGGCTTTTCCTTAGCCAGCAACAGGGCGTAGGAAGCGGTGAAGTCGGCCGCGAGTGGGTAGGCGTGGCCGTCAACGCGGACGGTTTCGGCCGCTAACGGATCGTTCATGGAGATAATGCAGCGCGATCCTTCGAACTGCGCGGTCGCAGTGACGCTGTAAAAAATGTAAGGTGGACAGAATAATCTGGACGCTTCTTCGAGGGTAAGCGTTCGCTCGGCCACCAGCGGCGCTCCGATTCCATCTTTGGTGACCCGCTCGTTGACGTAAGTGCCTTTGATGGTCAGCTCATCCGTTGGGATTAACCGGTAGAGTGCCAAATTCTTTTCGGGATTTGAGTCTCGCTTCCAAGTCAGCGTAAGTTCGCCATTCGTTCCCACTCGCAGGGGATGCGTCCACGGGTCCAATTTCGCATCCCGAATCACGCCGAACATGCGAGCGATCGCGAAATTATAGCCGCGTAATGCCTGGACGTCCTTCGGATTTCGATCCAATCGGGTTAACGATTGCCGCGTGGCGGCCGCATATTCGCCCAGCGCAATGAGGGGCTGTTTATTTTCTACCGCGAGCCCGCGGTTGATTGCCTGGGCGGCGATCTGCGTCTGGTCAACGCCAGCCGGCAATTTTCCAGGATGTTTTTCAGAAACGGCGGCGATTTGAGCGCAGCTGACAACAGCTAGCGCAACGGCAAATACGAGAAGGGACCTGCCGATAACCCTGCTGTATGAAATATCTCGAGCCATTCTCGATGTCGGAAAACCGCAATCAGCTTGTCGGAGGTAATTACGCCTGGAATCCGACCTTGGTCATATGCTTCGGTCAGCAACGACTTTCAAGGACTTTAATCAATTCGCGGCTCCCTTCGCATTTCGCGGGCGCGGTTCACGGCTTTAGGCAGCGATGAATCGCCTCGAGAAATTCTTCGTCGTCGAATGGCTTGGAAAAAAAAGCGACGGGGCCGATCGCCATGGCGGTTGCGCGCGCGGCCAGATCTTCCCGCGCGGTAATAACGATGACCCGCGTCTTGGGCGAGATTGCGCAGAGCCGGGCCAGCACTTCAAGGCCGGTAACGCCATCCATCCAAATATCGGTCACGACCAGCGGAACATGATGCTGGCTGGCGTGAGTGAGAAAATCCTCTGCTCGGCTAAACGGGCGAGCCTTCAGCCCATCGGACGCGAGCAGGTACGCCATTGACTTGAGGACGGAAGGATCATCATCCAGCAAGCAGACTTCACGAACTTCCGCCTCGCCGGACCCGCTCATGCCGCTGCCATGCTCTGGGTTTCTCCGCGGACAGCCGGCAGGCGAACGACGATGCGAGCGCCGCGGTCGGGAGCATTCTCCCCGGTGATGCTGCCGCCATGCGCTTCAATGATGGAGCGAACAATGGCCAGGCCCATCCCCATTCCCTGTTGCTTGGTGGAAAAGAAGTGATCAAAGATCTTATCCGGCCGATCCGCCGGCAGGCCAGTACCGAAGTCACGGACTGTCAGCTCGACCACGCTTCCTTTTTCCAAGCGCGTACTAATAATGATACGGCGCTGGTCTGGTGGGAGTCCTTCCACGGCGTCGAGAGCGTTAACGATCAGATTCAGCAGCACCTGCTGCACCTGAACAAGCGCCCCGTTCACGTCGGGAAGGTCCGGATCGAGTTCGGTAGTGACGACGCTTTCTCGATTCAGAACATCGGAACTAACCAGCCGGACCGTGTCGGTGATTACCGAATTCAGGTTCAAACGGGTGTGCACGCTTGTTTCTTTCCGAACCAGGCTCCGAATTCCGTGAATCACTTCGCTGGCACGCTTGCTGTCGCTTACCATGTCCTCAAGCAATTGCTTGAGGAGAACGGGTTCGAGATTTCCCCGTTCGATAAAACGGCGCGCGGCCGAAGCGCTGTTGGCAATGGCGGTGAGCGGCTGGTTCAACTCATGCGCGAAAGAAGCCGTCATCTCGCCCATCAGCGACACGCGATTGCGGTGCGCCATTTCTTCGCGTTGCACTTGCAAATGCATGTCGGCCTGCTTCTGGGCGCTGACATCGACAGTTACGCCGATTGTCTCGAGCGGGTTGCCATGATCGTCCTTCAGGCAGCGGCCGCGCATGATGACCCATCGGGTCCGGCCATGCGGAAGGAGAAGCCGATGCTCGCTCTCGAACGTCCCTTGCAAAGCGCAGGCACGCTCATAATCAGCTTTTACTTTCACACGCTCATCGGGATGCACACGTGAAAGAATCAGATCACAGCTCAAGCGCAGATTAGAATCAAAGCCGTACATGAGCCGACCTTTCTCACTCATCCACGTGTCTTTGCCGTCCGGATACAAAACCCAGAAAGCGAGTTCGGCAGATTCAGCGGCGAGGCTGATGCGAGCGTCACGCTCACGCAGAATTTCCTGCTGGCGCTGGCGGTCGATGGCGATTCCTGCGATGTGCGTGGCGATTTCAGTCAGCCGGTCCTCCTCGGGCCGCGGGCCGCGTTTTTCCTCGCGATACATCGCAAAGGAACCCAGCACCTCGCCGCGCGACGAAAGAATCGGTGTCGACCAGCAGGCATTTAGTCCGGAAATCTTTGCCAGTTCGCGATAATCGGCCCAGAGAGGATCGGTCATGACGTCGGTCACTACGACGGGCTTGCGCATGAACATCGCGGTGCCACAGGAACCATTGCGCGGCCCGATGGGCGCGCCGTCGACCGCTTTCACGTAAGCGTCCGGCAAATTTGGGGCAGCGCCATGGCGAACATGTTTTCCGTCGCGATTCAGGAGCAGGATCGAGCAGCGCAATCCGTCCGCCTGGCCTTCCATGAGAAGAACAAGGCTCGTGAGCACTTCACCCAGCGGCGCATCGGCCGCGATCATTTCCAGGACCCGGCTTTGCCCTGCGCGGAAAAACTCCTCCTCTTTGATTTGATTGATCTCCCGGCAAACGATCACTCCACCTAACAATTCTCCGTTAGCGCCACGCAAAGGGCGGCCGTTAACCCGGACCCACAGTCCTTTGGGAAGTTTGTCGTGCCGGACAAACATCTCCACATCGTTCACCTCTTCGCCGCGGAGCGACCGCAGGAGAGGCAATTGGTCGTATGGAAAATGCGTGACCTTGTCCGCCATGTACAGTCCATATCGGCGCGGCCATTCGGTTGCCGGAATCTGAGTCGCACCGGCTCCGAACATCCGTTCCGCTGCCGGATTGAAGAGGAGGAACTTCCCCTCTTTGTTAGCGACAATAACTGCGTCGCCCATATTGGATAGAATGGATCGAAGAATCTCGTTGGCGCGGGCGAGTTCTTCCGCAGCACGTTTGCGTTCGATGACCAAATCCAATTGGGCCGCAACTGCGACAATGACTTTGACCAAGCGCTCGTTTTCGCGTCTCGATTCGTGCATGAAGAATTCGATGACCGCGATGACGCGCTGGCCGGATAAGATTGGAATGCCGACGGCCGTTTGTAGCCCGACCTCTTTCGCCGCCGCCATCCGGGGAAAATTCGGGTCATGCCTGACATCCTCGACCCATGCCGGCTGCTTTGATTGCCAAACTCGTCCCGGGAGACCAACTCCGGGAGGAAACGTGGATTTCCGAGAAGCCTCTCGAAAATGATCTAGCTCGCTGTTACCGCACATCCAGGCCGGGCCACACTCGAGAAGAGTTTGGTCGGCAGTCGGCATCCAGGCCTGACCGAGCGCCCAGCCCGTCTTCTCACAAACACGGTGGAGCACTACTTCCAAGGCTGCAGGGAGATCGTCGGCCGCGGCTACTTCCAACGTAATCGTCTGGAGCAGGCTGAGCTGTTCCTCCCGTTGGATACGTTCTTGTTCGACGTTTTGCGATCGATCAGCGCCTTTTCGATTGCTGCTCATACTTTGCGATCATGGGCGATATCGGAGCCAACACTGCTCAGTAGGCCGCCGTTTTACCATTGGACCTTAGTCCGATAAAAGACAAAACAAGACCTCGAACCCGATACGGGCAGCACGCTTTCCAGACTGGGCTAAACTGATTTCAAGGCGCCGATGGACGGTCGTGCAGGTTCAAAACCGCCGCTGGGACATCGAGCCATATGGCAGCCTCTGACCGCTTGCGAAAAGCACGCGCATGAATCGGAGTATTCTCCATGAGTGTTTCGTATAATTGGGCGATGCCAAAACGGACCCACTCTTTGCCAAACAAGGCCGACCGTACAGGCGCGATGCCGGCGAATTCTTTTCCCCGCCTCCGCGCAAACTTAAAAACGTGACTCGTGCGAATCGCGACGTTGGTCAATCGACTCAAGTCAACGAATCGCTTGAACGGCACGCCTGCTTTTTCGATGATGCAGAGCCATTCGGCAATCTCATCCAGCAGGCGATCATCCAATACACCATGCGGTTGCCAGGCGACAAGGTGATGAGCGGGGTAGTGCCGCAAATGAGCCGGACCAGGAACAATCCTGGAGGCCGGCGAATCTTTCGCGTTCTCAGGCATCGGTACCCGAGAGTGGCATCCCTTCCGTCCGGACGAGATTAGACCTTGGTCTTATCCTTTGCCGGCGATACAACGCCTGCGTTTTGCGCAAGACGAACCAGTTCGGCCACTGAAGTGATACCAAGCTTTTGCATCACCCGTCCACGATGGACTTTCACTGTCTTCTCGGCCATCCCGAGTTCGCCCCCGACCTGTTTGTTTAACATGCCGGTGATAACGAGTTGCATCACTTCAAACTCGCGCGGCGTCAACAAGTCCAGCAAACGCCGGGCTTCATCTCTGTCTCCGGCGCGACGTCGTTGCTCAACGGAGCCGGCCAGCGCGCGCTCGACGCACTTGAGAAGTTCACGGGGCTTAAATGGTTTCGGCAGAAAATCGACCGCGCCCTTCTTCATGGCCTCCACGGACATCGGGATACTGCCGTGACCGGTAATGAAGACGAGTTGTTCCTCCCGGCGGCGCTGAATCAGGGCTTGCTGAAATTCGAGTCCGTTTAGTCCGGGCATTTGAACATCGACAATCACGCAGGCAGGTCCGGGATGAGGGGCCCTTGCTAGAAAATCGGAAGCGGACTTAAAGACCTCGCTCTCGTAATCGGCTGAATTCAATAATCGCTTCAAGCCTTTCCGAACGGATTCATCATCGTCGATCACGAACACCAGCGGATTTGCAGAAGTCATTCCGTCTTTTCTTTACTTGTCGGCAGAGTGAAATAAAAGCGCGCGCCGCCGCCGTCAACATTCTCTGCTTCAATTTTGCCGCGATGTGCTCCAATGATAGAGCGCACGATGGCCAAGCCCATTCCCAGTCCATCTTCCTTCGTGGTGAAGAATTGTTCGAACAATCGCTCCCGCACTTCGTCGCGAATTCCCGCGCCGTAGTCGCGCACACTAACGCACACCGTTCCGTCGCTGCCGCGGCGGGTAACGATTTCCACTTTGCGATCCTTGACCGGCGTATCGCGCATGGCATCAAATGCATTACCTATGAGATTGATCAGGACCTGCTCGATCTGGACCGGATCGCCCTCGACGGCAGGAAGCTCTTGGGCAAGGAATGTATGCACTGCACACGAATAAGCGGTCGCGTCCGGTCGAATCATGTGCGTCACCTTCATTACCGAATCGTTCAAACTGATCCGCTCACGAATCGCGCCGCCTTTCTTGATCGTGCTTCGAACGGTGCGGATGATATCGTGGGCGCGGTACCCGTCCGCTGCCACATCCTCCAGGATCTCGCGAAGTGAGCCGGGATCGATTTTACCCTTATCGATAAAGCGCATTCCGGCGTTCGCGTTGGTGACAATCGCCGAGAGCGGCTGGTTGAGTTCGTGCGCGAGCGAAGCAGTCATTTCCCCCAGCAAGCTAACCCGGGTCAAAAGAGCGATTTGCTCCCGCCGTTGCCGCGCCTCTTCTTCGGCGGCTTTGCGCGCTGAAGTGTCCACGACGCTGGCCAGGACCAGAATCCCTTGCGGCGTCGCAATCGGGTTCAAACCGATCTCGACCGGAAACTCAGTGCCGTCTTTTCGGCGGCCGAATAGTTCGCGTCCCGCGCCCATCTGACGCGCACTCGGTGCCGCTAAAAAACTGGCGCGGTGAGCTGGATGCTGCGCAACGAACCGTTCCGGAACAAGAATTTCAACAGGTTTCCCGATGAGCTCGTCGCGTCGGTACCTGAATAATTCTTCAACGTGCGCGTTGACCAAGACGATGCGCCCCTGATCGTTTACCAGCAAGGTGCCACTTGGCGAAGCTTCCGTCGCGAGCTGAAATAATTCCTGTGCCTGTTTGCGCTCCGTGATATCCATGGAGACGCCCAGCAACCGGGTGAGCTTTCCGTTTTCATCGCTCACGGATCGCGCCCGACCGCCAATCCAGCGGATCGTTCCGTCCGGAAGCAGAATCCGATATTCAACTTCGTATCCGCCTTCTGTGTTAATAGCGCGTCTAACGGCCGAATCGCGCAATGCACGATCTTCCGGATGCACGCGATCTTGATACGCGCCGTAACTCATGGGCGCTGTGCGGTCAAAACAAAACAGATCGCGCGCGTTATCGGACATCCAGAGCTCGTCAGTCGTCGTGTTCAACTCCCAAACGCCAAGGTGAGCAGCCTCGGCCGCGAGCGTCACGCGTTCTTCAAATTCATGCAAAACGCGCTCTTGTTTAAGCAGATCGGTGATGTCCACGCAGGCGCCGATATATCCAACGAACTTCCCGTGAGCATCATGGCGCGGCACGCCGCGGTCCGTGAGCCAGCGGTATTCACCGTCGTTATGCCGGAGCCGGTATTGCATGACGAAAGGCACGCGAGCGTCAAACGCCGTTATGTATGTTTTGAAGCACTTCTGGAAATCGTCCACGTGCACTCCCTCGGTCCAGCCGTTGCCAAGCTCCTGTTCCAGTGTGCGCCCGGTGAAGTCGAGCCACGGCTTGTTAAAAAAAGTGCAGAGCTTGTCGGTGCCCGCCATCCAAATCATTACGGGAGCGGCATCCGCTGCGATTCGAAAGCGTTCTTCACTCTCAAGGAGCGACGCTTCACTCACTTGAAGTCTTTGAGCGACCTGGCCCGCACGAAACAAATCGGAGCCAAGCTCGAACGCCATGGCCACGAGGATCGCCGCGAACGGAAAGCTAACGACATAGGGAGCCTCGAGCATCCGGTGCTGAACCAGCGCGGCCAATGCCGCCGCCACCAGCACGAAAAAGCTACTGCTTCCGCCCACGATTAAGGCACGGCTGCGACTATCAGGCGTGGCCCGTTTCCACGAGCTGACTGATGCATCCGCCAGGAATAGTAAAAGAAGCACCGAACTGAATTCAGCCAGATAGATTCGCGAACTTACGAGCCCTACCACTGCCGAGACATCCTCGCCGAGGAAATGTAATTGACGTAATCCGGTGATTCTCTCGTAACTCAAACTCGGCCGGACCGCGAAGTTAAGGATTACGCAGAGGAAGCGCACCGCACATGCCGAGATTCCCAGCCAGAGCCGTCCGGTGCCCAGATAAAGGCGAACAAAGCTAACCAGGGCAACGACCAAAAGGAAAATCGGCACCTGCAGCCATCGCACGGCGACGATAAAGTCCTCGACCGAGTTTGCTCGCATCATGCATAATTCGCCAATTGCGATCCCGATTACCGCTGCCGCGGCGAGAACAAAAAACAAATGTGCCGTTCGCCGCTGCCAGATTCCAACCAAAAGATGTGGCAGAGCCATGGCGACGCATGCGCCAATCAACACCGACCAAATTGCAGTGACCCAACTCATCGCCCGAACAAGAAAATCGTTTCCGCGATGAACTCAGCGCGCCGCGAATGACTCCAATCCAAGATCGACAACCGAGCTTTGCGGGAAAGAAACGAGCTTGCCATAGCGCCTGATGTAGCGATTACAGGCGACGTGCCTCGCATACGGAGGACACGCGCCTCGGCATTATCGTCCAACATCAAGCAATTTCAATTGAGGGTCCCGTTCTAACACGGAAACCGGCGTGCTAGAAAGCCCCTCTGTTTTGTTACAATTAAATGGCAATCGGCAACAGCCCTAAGAGCTTAACTTTCCAGTGCCAATCGCTCTCCGCCGTCCCATCGTCGTCGATCACGAGTACAAGCGACTCGGCAGTGGTCATTCCGGTCTTTCCTTGCTTGTCGGTAAAATTAAATAGAAGCAGGCTCCGCCATCGGCAACGTTCTGCGCCTCGATTTTACCGCCATGAGCTTCTACGATAGAGCGGACGATTGCCAATCCCATTCCCAGCCCCTGCTCCTTGGTCGTAAAAAACTGGTCGAATAAGTGTTTGTGCACTTCAGCGGGAATGCCTGTGCCATGATCGCTTACACTTAAGCGCACTTCGCCGTCGACATTGCCAGCCGTGCTAATCTCCACCTTGCGTCGATCCGGTGGTGTCTCCCGCATGGCATCAAGGGCATTACTGACAAGGTTAATCAGGACCTGCTGAATCTGGATCGGATCTCCTTCGATCAATGGCAAGTCCCTGGCCAGCGATGTTTCTACATCGCAGGAATAGCTCGCAGCATCCGGCTTGACGACATGCGCTACATTCGTGACCAGCTCATTCAGATCAATCCGGCGCCGGGTAGAATCGCCTTTCTTAATTGTGTTGCGCACGTTTCGGATAATGTCGTGCGCTCGATGTGCGTCCGATGCGACGTCGACCAGGATTTCGCGAACGGTGTCGCGCTCTCCCCGGCCGGTGTCGATGAATCGCATTCCAGCATTCGCATTGCTGATGATGGCCGAGAGCGGCTGATTCAGTTCATGAGCGAGTGAAGCGGTCATCTCACCGAGTAAGCTAACGCGGCCAAGCAAGTTAATCTGTTCGCGATGACCTCGTGCCTCAGCTTCAGCCTTCCTTAAGGACCCCTCGGCCTGTCGGCGCTTCGCGAGATTGGCCAGTAAACCGGTGAAAAGCAGCCCTTCCAGAATAAAAATCGAAACACCGGCTATGATCCACGTCCGGTAGCGATCCCAAACGGTCGGCTCGCGGAACAAGACGGTGCTTCCTGGCGGCAGGAGTTTCTCATCGATCTTCCACCGTGCCAGCTCGCGCCAGTCGTAGCGCGGCGGGAGACGCTCGACCAGTCTGGGGGGAAAACTGGTCGCCGGTTCACCGTGCAAAATACGAATGGCGACCTGCGCAGCTTCCTTTCCGACACGCTCGCTCGGGTGAAGGCGCCCACCCACGATCCCCAGGCCGAGTTGGTGATTAAAGATGGAGTTGATCGGAGCATTTGCCACTGCATGGAGGCGTTGCAACGCCTCGTCGGCATTGAGGGTAACCCCCGCGGCATCGCGCAGCAGCAAGAGAAAAAAAATGTAGGAATTTGGCGGCAACCTCGAGACCCGCTCCTGCATTTGGTCGAAGGTAAGATCGCTGTAATAGGTGAATTTGATCCTGCCTGCGAGTGGCTCGGCTGCCTTTTTGAAGACCTCTTGCCAAAGATGTTCAAGCGGCGTCGCACCTACTACCACTTCGATATTTTTGGTCCGGGGCGCAACTTGCAGCATGTCTTCAAGGAAGCCGGGAATCTCGTATACCTGCCCGATGTAGGCCGCGTTCTTCTCCAACGCGCCTGGCGGCAGTAACCTGCGATCGAGTGTCGCATAAAGCACGGGCGTTTCCGGAAAAAGCCGGTCGCGAAAGTTTGCAACGAAGATACCCGCGGGCGATCCGATCGGCACGACCAGGTCGGGATGCCATTTGGCCTGGCGCTTTTGCAAATAATCAACAATCGCCTCCTGCATATCGCGATCGGCATAGCGCGCCATGTCCAGCGAAACCTCATCGAGATCGACGCGCTCACCCATCTTCTTCACCAGCTCAGTCTCGAAAGCCGTCGATTCGACCGTGAATGGCGGCGCGGCGCTGCCAAAGGAATGGACCAGCAAGACGCGCTTGGGCTCCGCGGCCCCCGCGCTAACCGCTGTCACTATCACTAGAATAAGCGCGCGCCTAAAAATTTGATTCCGCGACTGCTCAGCGGCAAGAGACGAGCGCGCTGCAACACCCGATGCAGCCATACCCGGCCGCGGACCTCGCATACTAGGGACGCGGGCCTCTGGATAATCGTCCCGTATCAAGGAATTTCCGTTAAGAGCCAACCTTTAACAGAACAAGGAGGCGGTAGGAAAGCCTTTTTTTTGTTACAATTGAATGTCAATCGGTCCGAACCCGGCGATCAACGGCTCCCCTGGCGATCGCGCCTCACCTTGCCAAGAATCGCCTCTTTTCTGCAAACGAACTTAGCGTCACAACCTCATGACGGCTGGTGTAAGATGCCACACCGGATTTCGCTGGACCGGCTGTCGCTGGGTGAGACGCGTCTGGAGGAGCAATATTGCTCCATTCAATAGAAGTAAAATTGCGATCAAATCGGATTAAGGACGACCGCGACCACTATTGCCAGCGCCAGAAGTACCGCACCTATTTTCCAAAGTTGGTAACGATTGAGACCGGGAAGCCTGAACGAAAATCTCCGGCGCAGCACTGGGAAGCCTTGCCTGATCCATGCCGTCATCCCACCATCGACAACCACGGCATCCGTTCCGCTGGATGCTCGAAGAATCCCCGCGGCCAGACTGGCGCTGCCCCGATCATCCGACACCACATAGACATGCTCGTTTGTTAGGGGGCCTGGGCGAAAAATACGGACCTCAGTCAGTTCCGCCAACGGAAGCGAGCGGGCTCCGGGAATGTGCATTTCAGCAAACTCCTTCTTTGATCGAATGTCGATAAGATCCAGCGGTTCATGATGCTCGATCAACGTTTCCAGCGTGACACAGTCCATCGTTTTCATGTCCAGCGTTTAAGCCAACATCTACACGCAGCCAATTAGACTTTCGTCTTACGAAATCTCGCTCGCGACGCCGAACCGGATCCAATCTTTTTGGGGTCACCTGACGCATTGACGCCGAAGCAGCCAGCAGCACGCCATGTACGACCTTCGTCCAATACAAGCATCGGGAATGAGATCGGTAGTGTGGCCGAGTCAGAACCAAAAGAGAGACCAATTATGAACAATGTTAAAAAAATCGGGACACTGTTGCTGGCTCTCGGCGCGATCGTGGCGTTTGCCCAGGCGGCGGAGCCACATAAAAAACCAGACGCAACCCTGAAACTTAGTGGCGGATCGATCGCCGCAGGAATCGGCTGGAGCTGGGGAAGCGGGACGCTGACCTACAAGGGAAAAGAATATCCCATAAAGGTTACCGGCCTATCCTTAGGGAAAGTCGGGATCAGCGGGGCTTCGGCCGTAGGGGAAGTTTACAATCTGAAAAAACTGGCGGATTTCGACGGTCATTATAACGCGGGGGCCGTCGGCGCGACGCTCGCAGGCGGGCAGAGTGCGATTGCCATGACAAATGAGAGTGATGTGAAGGTGCTTCTTGAGGCTCACACGAGAGGGCTGGATCTGACAATCGCTGGCGGCGGGGTAACGATGAAAATCAAGAAGTAGTATTTGGGATTGCTAGACAAAGAACAAAGCTGCACGTCACCAATCGGGGGCGGGCAGCCTTTGCTTTGCCAAGAAACAAACCGTCAGAGCCGACAGCCGGGGTTGACCGCAGTGCATGGCGATTTTGGTGATGCGTTGTCGTGGGAGAAATGAATCTGTAAGACCTTGATCTCATAGGCGATTTCGGCGAGGAAGTCCTACGCCTTAGTGGCTGAAATCACAATTGCTCGATGGCGGCGTCCTTTTCATCGATTGTTGCAATCGGAGCCGTGCCCCGAACGGCCCCGACGCTCGGATCGAGGTCAACGTTTTGGGTGCGGGGGCCGCTCTGGGACGGCTTCTGGATGCAAAGTGCACTCTGGTTGACTCCAATTGTGGTGTGGCTGGCCCACGGCTATTCCGACCCGGAGTCGAGTCCACTTGACGTTCTCTACTTTGGCCTGACGGCATTATTTTGGATCGGCCATCGTTTGTGCAGCACCTATCTGGCCTATTGCACAGAAGCGTATCGGCCGCTGCTTCGAACTGAGCCGATCCGGTTCATTGTCCTGCCTTTGTTGGTCACGGCCGGATGTTTTGCCTTTTTTCTCCCACCGGACTCGGCCTTGCCTTGGACACGGGAAGAACGGCTCGTCGGGTTGGCGATCGTTGATTACGCCTGGGTGACGTACCATTTCGCGGCACAGCATTTCGGTGCGCTTTCGCTTTATCGTTCCCGCGCCGGACGCAGCGCCTGCATTCAGACAAGACGTTTCGATCGTTTCTTTGCCTTGATCGTCGGCGGTCTGCTTGTTTTTGTAGCCGACATCCTCGCCGGGGCCGTCGCCTATCAGGACCAATGGATCGATCATTGGTTTTTCCCTACGTGGATGGTGTCGGCCCAGGGTGGCATCCGCAGTGGCGCGACTGTGCTGCTGCTGATGGTCACGGTCGCGATATTGTTCTCCGAGATGCGGGCGCCAGAGTGGTCGCTGCCGCGCGTGTTGTACATTGTGGGAATCTCTGTGATGGTGGGCCTGGCTCTGCGCCCGCGAAGCTTGTTTCTTTTCCTTGTCGTCTGGACTTCGCAACATTGGATTCTCGCGACTGGACTGGCCTCGCAAACGCCGAGCGGCGAGCCCGCACCCGGGCGCGGAACAATCCGGCGGATCCTCCACGGATTGAACATTCGCCCATGGGCGATTGTGCTTTTTCTCATGCTGATATCAATCGTCCTTTTGCCGTTCTTCGAAGTCGAAGCGAACCGGCAGGACGGCACCTATTACGGCGACCGGATATTCGGCAGCATGGCAGCGGCGTTGCGAACATCCTGGTGGCTGCCTGCCCTTGTGGCCCTGGGCTTTGCCACTGGGTTTATCCACTATTTGCTCGATCGAAGCGTCTATCGCATGTCCGACCCAAATGTGCGCCGGGCGGCTTCTGGTCTCCTCGCTCGCCCACGGGCCTGACTTACTGAACCCTGCAGGAGGGCCTCCCGCATGCCGCTCAGCTTGGGGGCTGCGCGGGCACGCGTTTAAATAGAGTCCGATTCTGACAACGCAACGGTCAGCGCGCAGCACCACCAGGATAAGCGGCGACAATTTTCGCCACTGCTTCCCGGATCTTTCCGGCATTACTTTCCGGCCCGCCAACTACCGCGCTTCCAACGCCGCGAAAAACCAGCTTCCTGGTGCGTGCATCGACAAAGTCGAGGATCATTGTCCCTTCCTTATATTGATTTACATCCGTGTAGGTCATTGGGGCGCCTGCCCACATGCCGTAATAGCCGTAACCATACGGCCAGCCGCCGTGAGGGCCGTAACCCCAATTGGTGTATTGCTGCACGGAGATTTTTTCCTGGACGAAGACATGCCGGACTACGTCAAGGTCGGCCTTTTTGCCCGGCGCCTCGATGATTCCGCGCGTTGCCAGTTCTGTCCGCAGTGCGTCGCGCAGCGCCGCCTCAGACGAGGGCGACATGGTTTGGCCACGAGATGCTGGCGCCAGCGTGTAGGTTTTGTATGTGCCGAACGGCGCCGAGTGATCGTAATCCGTCGTGACATTGACAGTTTCACAGGCGGAAAGTACGCATGCGACAACGGCAATTGAGAGTAACATGATAGTCGTTTTCATAAGTCCTTTTTTGCTAGTTGATTTGTACAAGACGAGCATTCGTTTCGGCGGGGTAAAGTTTCTATCGGACTTTGGTCCCATGCGTCAGGCACGGCCTGCCGAATCTCGATTGAGATCCAGCCTACTCCGCCAGCCAGGCGCGGGCCTGCGGCAATTTGTCAGGCGTAAAAAACTTTACCGGCGCGCCACGAACACCGGCTCCAGCAAAAGCCAGCGCCAGCGTTTCCCAGCGGGGTTCGGCCACGATTGCAATCTTGGCGATCTCGCCGCCATGCGAGATCATAAAATCGAGATCGTTCCAATCGACGCCTCGCTCCCAGCCTTCAAAGTTTTCGAGAATGGCGAGCAAGCGCGGTTTTGATCCGGTGTCGATCTGGCGGCCGATGGCGTTTTGTTCCGCGCTAAATTCGGACTGTTTCAAAAGGCCACTTATGCGCAATACACAGATATCGTTAGGCTCATATTCGAATTTTGCTGGCATTGTCTTCCACTATCCATAGTCGGCCGATCAGCCCATGGGACCTTCGTCTTACGAATTCGAAAAATTTCGGCGCCTACGGGGTTCCCGTACTCCCGCGACGGCGGGATCATTTACAGCTTTTCTTTAGCCGAAACGGACGACCTCTGGCTTCTTATGGCGGGCGGGAGCGATGTGCCGCTGTTCTGTTTCACGATTGCCGCATCAGCGGCATTGAGAGTGCCGTTCGCGTTCACGTCGGAACGGAAGTTGGTCGCGTCCACGGCCTGACCGAGGCGTCCCTTTGTCTGCGCAACGTCGGCCGCGTTCACTGTAGCGTTAGCGTTTGTATCGCCGATCAAGATACTCATGGGAATGGTGAAATCGGTCGCCGGCGCGTCCGCTCCTGCGCTGTTCACCCCATTGATTTGAACATTAATCGTTTGCGCATTGGCCATGTTCGTTAGCGGAATTGTTACGGTGTTCCCGCTGACCGCGACATTGCCGGTGCATGTTCCAGCGCTTCCGACACATCCAGTGCCCGATGTTACTTGCGCCTGTGGGCTTCCTGTAACGGTCACATTACCAGAGAAAGTCACGATCATGGTGTAATCCTGTGTGCCGCCCGTCGTGCGGCATTCGATCCCCGGCGTGCCAGTCAGCGGCAGATTGACATCGAACGAGCCAGCACTGCCGTGGGTTTTCCGCGAGATGGCGCTTTGGAGGGTTAGTGTTCCTCCAGTCACATCCAGAAACGCCGCACTGATCGGCCCCCAGGTCTGGAAGCCCTGGAAGTTGTTCACGCCGCGTCCGCGCACGAAGATAACGTGGCGGCCTACCGACAGGCTGGCAGTGTCTATGGTTGCGTTGACGGGCACGGTAGGCGAATTGAACGTGCCGTTCATTGGGATGGCCGTGCCGCCAGCCCAGGGAGGCGTGTCAATGTAATATTCTGCTGCGCCCACGGTCTGGCTGAATGCGTTATTTGACCAGGCGAAGTTAATGCTGGCGGTTAACTGTGATGGCACGCCTTGCGGCACTGATGCCGGGTTGGTGACAACGGTGTTGGCATCTGGTCCGTGCGAAGTCAGATAAGGCGTGCGCGCTATCTTCGCCAGGTAAAGAAGCATCCCGCGATTCTCGGGCCAGAGACCCTGCGACGAGCCGCAACCTGGATTATCTATGCACGAGTAGGCGACGAGGAAGTCCTGGCCGCCCAACTCGGTGGAGAAGGCCGCCATTCCGAGCTCACCGTACGCCCAGTCGATCGAGCCTCCATCTACCGGATATAACTGTCCGATGATCGAGCCATAGGGGTAACCGTTACCGCCCGCGTTCGACGCGGCCATGTGCGCAGCGATGTTGCGCGTCTCACCGTAGTTAGGCATCTGCATAGTCCTCCAGCCCCAGTCATAGAGGTTGACTCGCGCATTTGTGTGGATGTTCTGGTAAACGCCTGTGGCAGTGATAGGCGCCGGGTCGGTGTCGCCAGGGCCGCGCTGGTCCGGCACGAGGGTACGAATCATGTTAACGATAGCCATGGTCTCCGGGTCCGATCCCGCCGACGTCCCTCGATAGGTCTGGTCGCACACAAAACCGCTCGAGCCGTTGCAGCAACCCCAGTGAAATGGGAAGTTGCGGTTGTTGTCTACGCCGAAGTGGTCAGATACTGTGGGAGGCCAGGAGCACCCGCCGCCTCCGACATTGTCGCCGTTCTTGCGGTAGTAGTACGGGCTGTTGCCGCCGCCTCCCGCCTCGACGATATGGTGGCCGTCGGGGTTGACTTCTGGCATCAGCCAGATGTCATGATAGTCCACGAGCCAGCGAACGTCGGCATTGGTATCGTAGTTATTGAGCAGGTAGTCAATCATGCGCATGACGACTTCCGGCGTTGCGATCTCGCGGGCGTGTATATCGCCGTCGGCCCAGAAGACCGGTTTCGGGCCTGGTATGTTGCGGTTCGTGATGTGTAACACAAACAAATCGTAGCCGTTCCAGGGACTGGGTAGGACGCACGAGCCTGGATGGGACTTGCACCAGGAGTCGCCGATATCTACCTTCTCGACCAGATTGGGGAACTGGGCCACCTTCTGGTCGAGGAATGCATATATCTCTTCCACCGTCTTGTACCCGCCGTAGAAAGTGAAGGGCAGGAATTGAGGGTGGCTGAGGTTGCGACTTCTGTTCTCGTCTATCTCGACACGGAGGCCGCGCGCCGTCAGGCTATAGTAGAGGTCCCGATCGCGGATTACGGTGAGATAGCCTCCTGTCGTGAGCGCTTCTTCGGCGTTGAGTTCTTGGGCCAGCCGGTCGCGCTCGGCGCGGTCGCGGAAGTAGACGCGCATTACCAGTATGTCGTACTTGTCGGCTATTGGATTCTTGCCGCTTCTTACCTCGGGATTCTCCGCCCCAGGGACGCCGGCAAAGGCGTAGCCGCCCGGGTAGAGGGAAAAAGCAAGCAGCGACACGAGGACGCCGATCGCGCAAAAGGCAAGACTGATAACGACGCGGGGAGTGAAGAAGGCAGATTTAGAGGCGGGCTTTTTTTTCATGAACAATCTCTAGGTTTTACTTCGGCTGAAATTGAAACACTATCGAGGCGCCACCGGTATTGTTAGACCCCTCGGCGATCAATCCTTCCAGCCTTAGGAAGAACGAGTGTTATCAAATCCCAGGTGATAATGGCAAGCTTTTTCGGAAAAAGAGGCGTTTCCTTGCGCAGTGCTCTGGCTTTCGGCAACCCGGAGCCTATGGAGCCTACGGGGTCCGGTCCTCCCGCCATGGCGGGATATAACCGGCAGCACGCCGTTTCGATTCGATGATGCCTTGAGACGCGCCGAAATGACTGGTGGGCGCGCCTAGCGTTACCTTCTGGAGGAAATCAGGCATGTTTTCTCGTGGCTTGACGCCGCTCAAACTGGCCGCGGTCTTTGAGAAGTGCTAATGCTGCGACTAAGCAACGTTCAGAACAACGCGGCCGTTTACTTTGCCTTCTCTTAGCCGGCTGAAAACATCGTTGATCGATTCGAGCGGCAATTGCTCGATCGTTGCCTTGACTTTGCCTTCGGCGGCAAAGGCCAGCGCTTCCTCAAGATCTTTTCTCGTCCCAACGATCGAACCTCGAAGCGTGTAGCGACTTAGCACTACATCAAAAATGGAGACCGGGAATTCGCCGGGAGGTAGTCCAATCAGGACACATGTCCCACGGCGGCGAAGCATGCCGACAGCTTGTTTAAATGCGATAGGCGACACGGCGGTGACGAGAACACCGTGAGCTCCGCCAATTTCATCCTGAATCTTGCGCGCCGGATCCTCCACCCGAGCGTCCACAGTGATGTGCGCCCCGAGCTTGCGAGCTAAATCCAATTTCTCTTCTCCGACATCGACCGCGGCCACATGAAGCCCCATCGCGGTGGCGTATTGAATCGCGATATGCCCTAAACCGCCGACCCCCGAAATCACGACCCATTCCCCCGGACGCGCCTCCGTTTCTTTCAGACCTTTATAAGTAGTGACGCCCGCGCATAGGATCGGGCCCGCCTGGACGAACGAAAGCTGGTCGGGAATTCTGCCGAGGAAATCTGCCTGCGCCACGGCATACTGAGCGAAGCTCCCGTCCACCGAATAGCCCGAGTTCTTCTGCGCCTTGCAAAGGGTTTCCCAACCCGAAAGACAGAACTCGCAACGCCCGCACGTACTATGCAACCACGCGAGCCCGACCCGGTCTCCTTCTTTTAGGTGGATGACGCCCGGCCCTAGCGCCACCACGATGCCTGTGCCTTCGTGTCCCGGGATAAATGGCGGATTCGGTTTGACCGGCCAATCGCCATCGGCCGCGTGCAAGTCGGTATGACATACGCCGGTCGCGATGATTTGGACCAATGCTTGTCCAAATCCCGGGGATGGAACTGGAACTTCGCGGATTCGTAGCGGCTGCCGGAATCTCTCCACGACGGCCGCCTTCATTGTCTTTGGAATTGTTCTCATTTTGATGGTTTGTTAGGCGCTTGACACCCCTTCGACTTTGCTAATCCTAAAAGAGCCGCGAATTGACGCGGAGATAATGTTTGTCTTTGTTTTTGGTTTTGCTTCGATCTCTAGAGTTGCAGTGATCATAAGCGTGTCGTGTTTGCGTTACGGCAAACTTTCAGGCACAAACCGAGTTCGCGCTTCGCGACAATTGTGAATTGCTGCGCATTTTTTGCAGCGCTGTGGACTGGTCGGAAAATAGCCCGTGCAAATCGCCAAAAGGAAAATGCTGTTCCATCGCCACCATTGAGGCCAGAATTCGCGGAACGTTTGTGAGGAGTTTATTGGAATCCGAGAGCATTGATATTGACGTGAACCGGGCAAGTCGATGGTTGATTGCTTCGGCCACAGTTGTGTTTGTCTGTGGCGTTCTGGCGATTGTGCTGCCTCTCACATTTTCGGCCGGGGTTGCAGGGTTATTAGGTTGGCTTTTTGTTTTTGCGGCCGTTGCTCATCTCATCTTCGGTATTCATTTCGAAGCGGTCCATTGGGGCTGGCATGCGTTCATAGCCTCTTTCTACGGCATCGCTGCAATCAATCTGCTCGTAAATCCGTTGCTTGGAGTTGTTCTTCTCGCCTTGGTCGTGGGCGTAGTTCTGGTTGCCGAAGGAATCGTTGAGATCATGGTCTTTTTCGCGCTTCGCCAATATCGACATGCGATCTGGATCATGATCGATGGGATAGTGACTCTGGGGCTCGGGATTGTGGTATGCGCACATTGGCCACCTGCCAGCCTGGAGGTTGTTCAATACCTCGTGGGGATCAGCTTCATTTCGAGCGGCATTTCCCGTTTACTATTGGGCTCTGCAATTCGCGTCGTCGAGCCAGCAGAGACACCTGTTCCATGAAGGAGATCCAGGTTGAACCAACCGACTCGTTGGTCCCCGGCAAGTGGCGTTTTCTTTTTTCGCATTGCCTTTACGGTGACAATTCTTAATCTCGAACAACACTAAACAAAAGGAGGACAATATGAATTTAGAAACGCCCTCAGGTGCGGTAAAAAAAGCAAGCGGCTGGTCAATGTTCTTGGGTGCGGGCATGTTTATCTGCGGTTTGTTGGCCATTCTATTGCCGATGGCTTGGTCCATTGGAATCGTGATTCTCGTCGCGTGGTTGATTCTGTTTGCTGGAGTGGCACATCTGATTTTTGCATTTCAGTCACACAGTGTTGGTGGCTTCCTTTGGAAGCTCTTGCTCGCGGTCGTGTACGGATTCGCTGGGGTTTACATGCTGATGCATCCATTGTTGGGGCTCGTATCTCTGACGCTGGTCCTCGCAGTCTTTCTTCTGGTCGAAGGCGTGATCGAGATTGTCCTCTACTTTAACATCCGCAAGGTGCCTAATTCTGGCTGGGTGCTATTCGATGGTATTGTCACTTTTATCCTTGGATTACTTATCTGGTCTAATTGGCCCTCAGCCTCAGCTTGGGTAATCGGAACACTGGTCGGCATCAGCTTGATGTTCAGCGGTATCTCTCGGTTCATGCTGTCGCTGGCCGTTCGAGATCTAAGCCAAATAGTGGCATCGCAGTGACCGGGAAATTTTGCCGGTGAATCGATTGGGGAGCCTCTGCATGTCACTCTACTCCTTATCTTGGCCGTATCGTCTTACTCGAATTCAATCGTGCTGCGGAGGCCATTGAGAATCGACCCCTGAGAACCGGTCGATGTCATGGGCGCATCCACCCACTCTCCGTCCGCACAAAGCGCTCGGTCGAGAAAAGGTCGAACGCCTCGCGCGCCAGATTCCAGCGGTATTGAGCGACGGTAATGAATGGCGTGTCGATCTGAATTACGTTCAGGGAATTGGCTTGGCCGCGCTCGCGCCTGGAAGTGGTCGTACCTGACGCTACAATCAGCGCAGCATAATTGCCGATCTTATAACGCTCGGTAGTGCGGCTCGTTCCGGCGAAGTGGAAATGTCCTCCGAGCAGCAGATCAACTCGAATTTGGGCGAGGATTTTCATGGCCATTCGAGCGCGGAACACGACGTGGCCGCCTTCGACTCCCGGCGGCACATCAATCGGATGATGGGTAACGACGATTTTTACGTGTGTCGGCGGCAAGGCTGCGAATCGAGCACGCAATTTCTCCACGTGACGGCGACTGATCCGGCCGTTCTTGCCGGTCAGGGCGCGAGTCGTGTTCACTCCCGTGACCGCGATCTCGTCATCGACATAAAACGGCTCGAGGTCTTCGGAAATGTAATGGCGATACTGATCGAGCATGCGAAACAGGCGCGAAAAGACGTTATACAACGGAACGTCATGGTTTCCCGGGACAACAATCTTCGGACACAGGATGGCATCGAGAAATTTGCGGGCTTCGATGAATTGCTCGACTCGGGCCCGCTGCGTCATATCGCCCGAGATCGCTGCCAAATCCGGCTTTGTTACTCGGATAAACTCCAGCAACGAAGCAATAATGGCAGGGTCGGCAGCGCCGAAATGCAGATCAGAAAGATGAATTAACGTCCGCATCAGCCGGCAGAATTGCGGGGAACAATCACGCGCAGAGCATGGTGCCTTGATCGATAATGCAGCGGCAACTTCATCCTCGTCACTTCACCATCGACCGCGACCAGGATCGAACCACGCCCCGAATCGACGAAAACTTCTCTGACCATATGGGCCTCAAAATCTCTCTCCTGTTGTAAATGTGCTAACAACGCACGCATGCCCAGATGAACCAAGGCCCAGCGTCCGACCGGATGAGGAAGATACAGGCCAAGCTTCCCGGTATCGAGGCGAGTTCGCGCTCCGATTCTAAAGCCAATTTTGTGGTACTCGTTGTTTCCCACAAACAGGAATGCCGTTTTTCGTCTTAGTATTTTACCCTCGACTTCAATGCGGAGATTAAGAAATGGAGACCGGTGAAAAACCTGCAATGAAGCCCAGACGAGCGCCGAGGCCTTATGCAGGAAAGGATGATGGGTTTGTTCGGCGAGACGCCGACGGACAATCTGCGGATATATACCGAGGCTCGAGTTGTTGATGAAAACGCGGCCGTTCACTTCGCCGACATCGATCGGGACAACATGATGATGGACCACAGTGCGAATGGCCGGGCGAAGTTGGAGCGGAACATGCAGGTCTCTGGCGAAATGATTCAAGGTGCCGACCGGCAGCACGCCCAACACATTTTTAGTGCCCGCGACCTCTGCCGCAATGCTACCCACAGTTCCATCGCCTCCCGCGGCAACAATCGTTTTTGGAGCTCCAGCCACGGCCTGTTTGGCAACTGCAGTCAAATCTTTGCCAGCCACTACGATGATCACCGGCTCTAGTCCGGCCTCGCCAAACAGCTGTGCGATCCGAGGTTCTAGATTCGTGCGTGCGCGTTTGCGAGCAGTGCCTGCGCGAGCATTCAGGATCACAACTGTCTGCATCTTCGCGTATTTCTGCTGAAGCTAGGAATAGGAAACGGCTCGTTCCCGCTTGCGCCAGTGTCGAAGGGTAAGGTAACTCCCCAACATTCCGCCAAGGTGCGCAAAATGGGCGACGCCCTGCTCAGTCCCGAAAATTCCGCTGAACAGTTCGAGCAGCCCGTAGAGGACCACAAATACTATGGCCGGCATCGGAATTGGCGGAAAGATCAAGACAATCGTGCGGGTCGGAAAAAGCATGCCGAAGGCCAGCAGAATGCCAAAGATCGCTCCTGACGCGCCGACAGTCGGATAAACACCCGTCGGCGCCATCATGGAGACGACTAACAATTGCGTCGCGCTCGAGCAAAGCAACGAGGCGAAATAGAGCGTCAGATAATGCCGCGGACCGATGGCTCGTTCGACATCAGACCCAAACATCCAAAGCGCGTACATATTGATCGCGAGATGAAGGAGGTTTGCGTGAAGAAAACCGCACGTGATCAACTGCCACAGCTTGAACCCGACCTGACCCTCGAACTGGGCCACAGTAAAGTGGCCAACGGGCCAGAGCGCGAAACGGGCCAGGAAAGCCTCGCCGGATACCGCCTCCAAGGCGAAGACGGCGACGTTCGCGCCAATCAGCAATCTGGTGAGTGGCGTCATAATTCCGGAGGCGCTTTCGTTACGGCGCAGCCCTCTGGCTCGCTGACGGCCAGCGGGCTGGCCGCTAGTATCGACATCGAGATCGAAGGCTGATGATTAGATCTGGGCGATAACCTGTCGGATTTCGTCCTTTTTCTTGCCGAGCTTCTGCTGAAGCCGCCCCAGAAGCTCATCCTCCTTTCCCTCCGCGAAGAGGAGGTCTTGGTCGGTGAGTTGAGCGTACTTTTGTTTGAGTTTGCCTTTTACTTCGCCCCAATTGCCTTTGAATGTGAGTTTGTTCATTCGTTAAGTGTATGCTGACGCGCCAGCCGTGATTAATCGCTTTTTGCGTTTTACTATCCGAAAATTGCGCAGCGGGTGGCGGACACTTATGTCTCGTGCTGTGTCGCACACCCACGATCTTATATCCTGCGACATTGCTATAATATGCGCAACGCCCTGCTGTGTTCCCAAGATTCCGCTGAGCAGCTCAATTCGCAACGATCTGGTGGTGTCATAAAACAACTATCGCAGAACTGAAACATGCAGTATTCCCTCTCTGGAAATCGTCGGCCGCTTTTTGTTCACTGAGCCGTTGCTTCGGCTTTGTTCCTTAAGAATCCTAATGACCTCGGCGATCCCTTGGGGATTCTGATTTGCACCGTGATCTGTCGGCACAATCTTCTCGGATTTGGCTCCACTGACATGCGAGCTCCAATAGGGCACGACACCATCGCTGCTATTGGGCGTGTCTCCCCGTCCGCGATCGCCGATGATTGAATGGTAGGGGACGCCTTTTGCCAGCGGAAGTGTGTTCATGTTTTTCACGAACGGATCGTTAGGCGCAAGCGTATCGATGCTGTTGGGCATCCGTTTCAGTTTCATCACACCTGGGTCGTGCTGAACGACGGATGCCTGCATGATTTCGGGACCGAGCCTGACGAATTCGAACGGCTTGTGGATCAAGCTCGATGCCAGCCGGCCAATCGGACTCTGTGCGACGACGCTGCCGCGGTGTGGCGTGGAAATGAAAATCACGCGCGCCACATCACGTCGCGGTTTGAAAATCAATGCCTCCTTGAGCAACGCCTTGCTTTCCGAAGACAGGGCAGTTTGTGCCGGTGATTTGCCGAAGAAGTCGCGCCAGAATTTGTCACCGCCTGAGTCAGTGATCATCAGGCGGCTAATCACACCGCCCATACTATGACCTACGAGGACAATCGGGCGGTGGTGTGGAAAGGCTTTCTCCAGCGCGTCGAGCTCGCGCCGTAGTAACAGGGCGGAATATGGAATAGGATAGCCGCTTGGATAGCCGAATATCCAAACCTGATAGTTGCGGCGCACGACAGGATCAGCCCACAGGGCATTAATCATCGGCGTCCAGGTGACGGGCGTAGACTTAAGACCGTGAACGAAGAGCACCGGTATCTTGTTTGGATCGTAAGGTTGGACTTGAATGAGACGCTCCTCGCCAGCGAATTTCCCTGGATTAAGCATTGCCGGCACACCAACCTTCTCGGGATGCTCCTGTGAAAGACCTAACGCCATTGGAGCAGTAAAGTCTGCGGCGCTTGGCAGACTGCGTCCCGAAACGCTGACAGTATCCTTCGCAAGTGGATCAATGAATTCGATCTCGCACCTGCGCCTGCTAAAATGAGCGATCGCAGTTACAGCGCAATAAATACGCGGCGGAACAAATCGCTGTTCAAGTTCTGGAGCTTGCTCGTTGCGCACGGCCACTAGCGACGCGCCTGCGCCTGTACGAGTAACGCGAGGAACGACAAGTTTGCCGCGTACATCAAGTTCGTCGGCAGGAATCAGCTCAAAATCCTGTGGTCTCCAGAGCCGGTTACCAAGTGGACGTTGGCTAAGAACATATTCACCTCGATCGGACGCTGGCAGGTGTAACGGATGCGTCCAGGGATCGAGGTGAGCATCTCGAATTGCGGAAAACACGCGCGATAAGGCGAAGTCGTAATCGCGCAAAGCCACAGGGTTTCTCGGATCTTTTCGTAACGCCGTGTCAGTCGTTTCCAACCCGGTAAGATAAAAGCCAACCGCCCGGTCCGGATCGCTGCGCTGCAACTTCTGACCCTCAGCGATTACTTGCTCAGCGCGTTGCAGCTGTGGCAGCGTTCCCCGTTGCGCGCCTAGCTTAGGATTGACCTCGCGAACCTCTGCCAACGGTGCGCAGGCACCAAGGGTTACCAGCGCGGCTACTAGAAGAACGTGAGCCTTGCTTCTTTTAATCGGTGAAGTGATACGGCGATAACTCATTCGTGAAAGCCAATCGGTCTTTTGCGCGGCGGCTTTCACAAACGCATCACATTGAACCGATAGTTTTGCGGAAACGCATCAGCGCGATGCCGAAGAGAGCCGCGCTGATGACGGCCAAGGCGAGGAATTGCGGCCAGACAACATCAAGCGCGGCGCCGCGGAACAAGATGCCCTGCGCCAGCTTAACAAAGTGCGTGGTGGGCGCGCCCATCATGATTTGCTGAACGAACTCGGGCATGCTCTCGCGCGGAGTCATGCCGCCGGAGAGCATCTGGAGCGGCAGCAGCACCATGATCATGAGCAGGGCGAACTGCGGCATCGTGCGCGCGAACGTGGCCAGGAACATGCCTAACGAAGTGGCGGCGATGATGTGTAGCGCCGCGCCGCACAGGAATAGCGACCGCGAACCATTAATCGGAACGCCCAGCATACCCTCGACGACGACGACCATCGAGATCGCGGCGGATGCCAGTACGATCAATCCCATCGACCAGATCTTGCTCGTCATGATCTCGAACGGCGTCACCGGCATGACGAGCAGGTGCTCGACCGTCCCGCGCTCGCGCTCGCGAATGAGGGCAGAACCCGTGAGCAAGACGGAAAGAATCGTGATCTGGTCAATGAGTGCCGACACCGCGCCGAACCAGGACCGGCTCAGGTTCGCGTTATAGCGTATCCGCTCCTCGAGGCCGACCGGCAGCCGGAAGTAATCGCGATAGCGTTGCACCCACGTCTGCACTTCCTGGAGGACGATCGTCTGGATGTAGGCGCTGCCGGTGAACGCCTGGCCGACACGGGTCGCATCGGTGTTGAGCTGAATCGCAGGCGAGCGCCCGGCCAGCACGTCCTGCTGGAAGTTAGGACGAATGTCGAGCGCGAAGGTATCCTTGCCCGCATCCATTCGTGTATCCATTTCGTCCCGCGACACCAACACCGGGGGATTAAACCACGGCGGCTGGAACGCGGTGACAAGGCGTTGCGAAAGCGGAGATCGGTCCTCGTCCACAATGCTGATCGGTGCTTTGTGCAGTGAGTCAGGCAAGGCAGTTGAGATTTGATAAATCGTGGCCGTGAAGGCATAGATAATCAGCACGATCATGATCGGGTCGCGTACCAGGCTCCATAGTTCCTTCACGCCCAGATGCAGGATGTTCTTGATGCGCATGGTTCAGGCCTCCTGTTTCTTCAAGAACGCCGCGCTCAGCCCGATGAGCACCGGGATGGCGATCAGCAACGGAATGAACGAACCGTAGAGGCCGGCAAGACCGAGTGCCTTCGAGAACGTTCCTCGGGAGATGGTGACGTAGTAAGCCGTTGGGTAGATGTTTCCAATGAAACGGCCGAAGCCTTCCAGCGAAGAGACTGGGTCGGTCAGACCGCAAAAGTTCCCGGCCGGCACAAGAGTAAGAATTGCCGTCGCGAAAAGCGCCGCCACCTGTGTGCGCGTCACGGTTGAGACGAACAGTCCGATCCCGGTAGTACAGGCGACGTAGAACAATGCGCCGATGGCTGCCGTCAGAAAATCCCCCTTCATCGGCACACGGAAGAGAGTGACTGCGAGGAACGCGAGTAGCAGGAAGTTAATCATCCCTAAGCCGACATACGGGAGTTGCTTGCCTATCAAAAACTCCAGACGTGAGGTGGGCGTGACGTAGAAGTTAATGATCGAGCCGAGATCTTTTTCGCGGACCACTGAGAGCGTCGCCAGCATGGCTGGGATCAAGAGCAGCAGGAGCGGGATCACCCCCGGCACCATCGCGGGCAAGCTCTTCACGTCCGGGTTGTAGCGGTAACGTAGCTCGACTTGCGCCGGTGCGACTACATTCTGGCCGAAGCGATGCCGCGCGACCTGCTGCAGCCATTGCACATGCATGCCCTGGATGTAACCGCGAATCGTTTCCGCCCGCTGCGGCATGGCGCCATCGATCCACACGCCGACGGCGACTTGGCTGCCCCGCTCCACGTCGCGACCGAAGCCGGGCGGGATCTCGACCACCATGCTGACCTCGCCTGAGCGCATGCGGCGGTCGACTTCATCGTAATCGGCGACCGGCGGCCGCTCCGTGAAGTACCGGCTCGACCCGGCAATGTTGATCAGGTATTCGCGACTCATCCCCGTCTGGTCGCGGTCCAGTGCGGCGTACTTGAGGTGCTCCACGTCCAGCGTGATGCCATAGCCGATGATGATCATTAGAATCACGCTGCCCAGGCCGGCCATCGTCAGGCGGATTGGGTCGCGGCTCAGCTCCTTCAATTCGCGGTAGCTGGTTGCCAACAGCCGCTGGAAACTGAACCGGGAGCGCAAACCGGAGGCCTGAGGTCCGAGATCAGAAGTCGCATGGCCGGAAGCTGTCGGTTCAGGTTCTTTTGTCTCACTTCCGACTTCTGACTTCTGACTTCCGGCCTTCTCCGCATCTTCCAGGTAGCCGATGAAAGCGTCTTCCAATGTCGCCGCGCCACGCTTTTTAACCACGGCGGCCGGCGTATCGATGACCAGCACCTTTCCGGCGCTCATGAGGGACATGCGATCACAACGCGCAGCCTCATTGATGAAATGCGTGGAGACGAAGATCGTCACCCTATCGTTGCGAGAAAGGTCGATGAGATGTTCCCAGAAACTGTCGCGGGCCACCGGATCGACTCCCGAAGTTGGCTCGTCGAGGATCAGCAGATCGGGGTGATGGATCAACGCGACGGCAAGTTGCAACCGCTGCCGTTGTCCTAGAGGAAGCGAGTCGGGCAGCGCGTCTATAATGCCCGCAAGTCCGAAGCGAGCGACGGTGTGTTCGACCCGCTGCAGGATCTCCTCGTCAGGCACATGGAAAAGCCGCGCGTGCAGAACAAGGTTCTGTCGGACTGTCAGCTCGGTGTAGAGAGAAAAAGCCTGCGACATATAGCCGACTTTGCGGCGGACATTGAGGTCGTTCGCATCCACCGGCTGCCCAAACAGCGACGCCGTCCCTTCGGTCGGCGTCAGCAGCCCACAGAGCATCTTCATCGTCGTCGACTTGCCGCACCCGTTGGAGCCGAGAAAGCCGAAAATCTCCCCGCGTTTCATTTCGAAGCTGACGTGATCAACTGCGGTGAAGCTGCCAAACCGCTGGGTCAGGTCGTGCGCCTCGATGATCACTTCATCTTCGCCCGCGGCGCGCGGAGGGATCACAATTTCACGGTGGCCCTGGCGTTTCTCCTCCGGCAACAGCGCAATGAACGCTGCGTCGAGGTCTCGAGCGCCCGTCCGCGAAAGCAACTCCGCGGGCGTTCCCGTTGCGAGCACCCTACCGCCGTCCATCGCCACCAGCCAGTCGAACTGCGCGGCTTCCTCCATGTAAGCGGTCGCTACCATTACGCTCATCTCCGGCCGATTGACGCGGATGCGGTCGATCAGTTCCCAGAACTGCCGCCGCGACAGCGGATCGACGCCCGTTGTCGGCTCGTCGAGGATCAACAGGTCCGGGTCGTGGATGAGCGCGCAACAGAGACAGAGTTTCTGTTTCATGCCACCGGAGAGCTTGCCAGCCGGCCGATCCGGGAAGCGTTCCAGTCCGATACTTTTCAGCAGCTCAGCAATGCGGCGCTTGCTCTCACCGGCGCTATACCCAAACAGTCGTCCGAAGTAGTCTGTGTTCTCGAAGACGGAAAGCGTCGGGTAAAGATTTTTGCCGAGACCTTGCGGCATGTAGGCGATGCGCGGACAGGTCGCACGGCGAAAGTTGGCATCTCCCATGTCGCCACCGAGAGCCTCGACACGCCCGTCCTGAATTCGACGTGAACCGGCGATTAGCGATAGGATACTCGACTTGCCGACGCCGTCCGGCCCAATCAAGCCGACCATGCGTCCCGCCGGGACGTCCAGGTTCACCGCATCCAGCGCGATGGTCTTCTTGTAACGCAGGCTTACATTCGTTAGGCGTGCGGCCAGCGGTGCCGAGGCCGGTTTTTCCGCCGCTGGTCGCGAAGCAACCGCGGTTCCGGAAGTCGGCTCGTCGGTCGCAATCATTCTTCGGATGGAAGCTTGACTGCGAGTTTCGCTGGCCACTCGGCGTTTGGATTAACTTTTACCCACGCCACTCCCGGAAGACCGGTTTTCACTATCTTCATATGTTTACGAAGCAGCGCAGGATCAATTTGCCCCTTGACGCGAAACATGAGTTTCTGCCGCTCGGTAGCGGTTTCGACTGTCTTTGGTGTAAACTGTGCGACGCTTTCTACGAACGAGACTTTTGCCGGAATGACGAACTGCGGCACAGCATCGAGGATGATCCTCACTTCGCTTCCCATCTCAACGTTGCCTGCCTCTTTCTCCGGCAGGAAAAAGGTCATGTAAACGTCCGCTAGATCGATCATGTTCAGCACTTTCCCTCCGGCACCAAGGACCTCCCTTTCCTGCGCGACCTTGTATTGCACTCTGCCATCGCGCGGTGATTTCAACGCGCTGTCCCGAAGGTCGGCATCGATGCGATCGATCGTTGCTTGCGCTGCTTCAACCGCTGATTCAGCTCCGACAACTTCAGCCTTCGCCGCTTCGATGGCAGAATCCGCAGCGGCAACCTGGGCCTGAGCAGCTTTAACCGCTGCTTCCGTGGCGTGCTGATTAGCGCGGTCGTCATCAAGCTGTTGCGGGGTAGTAACTTTCTCCGCTGTTAGCTTTTCCGTCCGCACGTATCGGCGGTGCGCCGCATCGAGCTCGGCTCCCCGCTGAACAACCACAGCCTCCGCTGCCACCTTGTTGCTCTCCTGCAAAGCAGCTTGCGCCTTTGCGTTCGCCACGGCGTGAAGCGCTTTCTGGTAATCCGCCCGCGCTTCATCGCGCTGCGCCTGCAACGTGTCTACCTGCATTTGTGCTAATACCTGGCCGGCGGTGACGAAATCCCCTTCCGCAACCATGATTTTTTCCACCCGGCCAGCCAGCTTTGTGGCGACATCGATCTCCGTGGCTTCAATCCTGCCATTGCCGCTAGCAAATCCTTCGTTCTTCGGGCGAAATGCGTTCCAAAGATAAATCCCACCGAGCGCAACGGCCACGACGATGGCTACAATAATGATTACGCGGGACCGGCTGATTCGCTGAGTTGGATTTGGAACAGTCTTTGATGGTTTTGGTGCTTGCGATGGTGGAACTTTGGATACTGCTACTGTTTCAGTTTTGAGCGTTGTGTTCATATTAGGACTCGGGGCGCGTTCTGTTTGCGTTTGCATTTATTCGATGTTCTCGGCAATGGTCCAAAGTTGCTCCGCGGAAATTGCGAATCTTTGCGCATTTTTTGGCTACGCTGCTTCGAGTGGCGGTTTGCTAGAAGGCGGATCACCATCTCGAATTCGGCCGCATTGATTGGTCTGGTTAAACAACAAGCGGCGCCATCGGCGTAAGCGAGTTCGGCGGAGCGATCGCGGTCGGTCGATGTCAGTGCCACAATCGGCAGTTGATCCCGCGACATGCCGAGCGCGCTCAGCAGCGCCATCCCCCGGATACCGTTATCGAAATCAACCACGATCAGATCGAGTTCGCGGCGGCGTTGACAGACGATTTGCAGCGCTTCGCCGATACCTCTAGCGATTGCGGATCGAGCGCCACTCGCGAATGCCGCCTTCGCCGATTGTTGTTGCAACTTCGGGTCTCGACTTACCAGGAGAACTAGATCCGACTTCATGGTGTTTTCCTTTCCGACTAGGATTTACTACCTGGCGAACACTCATCGGAAAGTCCATGATCATCCTCAAACGCGTTTTAAAGTCTCGACTATTGGACCTTGGTCGTATGAAGCGACGGTCGTCTTAAATTAGCTCTTAAAAAGTCGGGCCAAAATAGCCGGCTGGTTTGACTTTTAGACAGCTGGATTCATCCGACTTGCCTGACTGCTTTTAGTCTTCGCCAAGCCCGGATTCATCACTCTTGCGAGACGCGCGTGCGACAGTGGCGGTATAGAATTGCATCGGCAGATGCAACCGCATCCCCCAAGCCGTCTCATCGTGAGCGGCGTGCGGAAAGCACAGATGGATCAGATCATGACCGTAGCGCCAGACCCGGCTAACCAGAGGCAGCGCCATCTCCATTTCACTTCGGGTAAATGTCTCGTTTTCAGCCGAGATCTGTGCGAACAATCAGCGTCCCTAATTCGGCTGGGTAACAAACGCGGAGCTTCCGCTTAAAGCTCCTTTTGGTCGTCTGCGTCATTTCATCCTGTCAGTTCATTCGTTCACGAGCGGCTATCGTATCTATTGCCCGATGATCAGACGATACGCGATAAGTGCGATGAAACCTGTGGTCGTCATGGAGTAGAAGACTGGAAAAATCCACCGGAACTTTGGATACCGTCGCGGCCCTGCCTTCCAGTTGGCCGAGCGCCACAAACTCATTGATATTCGCGCGCGCACTCATCGCCTCGATTTTTCCAAGGCAGTCTTCCAACTCGCCTTTCAAGCGCACGCTCGTGAGTAAACCAATCAGCGAGAATACAGTCATAAATGAAAGCAGTGCGATTTGGATCGGTGTGCTCTCCCGCACGTTTTGTAGCAGGGTCAGCACGCCCGCGCTAATCAGCGAGTAAGCGTTCATAAATGAGATGCGCTCGGTCTTGATGTGGCGAGCATTCTCCCAGTTTTCCTTAAATACAGCTGAGAACATTGTGGAATCAGTGGCGGCGGGAACTTCGTTGCTCATGGTGTGTTCTCCGTGCTGTTGGCTTCCAGCACGACTACGGAACGCGGTGCGACTTGATAATGAAGTGAATCTACTCGCTCCACTTCGATCTCTTGCCGGCTGGTATCCACGATGCGTTTCCAATCGCGCTCTTTGCCTTCTTGAATTTGGAATCGGACCGGCTCCCAGAACGCATTGATCATCACGTAGAGGTCGCTCCCGCCGTGCAGCCAGTAAGCAACGGTGCGCGACGCGAAATCGACCGGCCCGCTCGCGCCGTACCAATGCACGTCCTCACGCCAGTAGTGGCTGCGTCCGATCCACGGCCGGGCTTTGCGGAATGCAATCATGTGTTGAAAGAAGCGAAACACGTCCCGGTTCTTTTCCAGTAACGACCAATCGAGCCACGTCGTTTCGTTATCCTGGTTGTACGGATTGTTGTTCCCGCGTTGCGTGTTCAGAAACTCGTCGCCGGCGCAAAACATCGGCGTCCCGTTTGCCAGCATCAGCAGCGCGAAGAAGTTCTTCACCTGTTGGCGGCGTAACGCCAGGATTTCTGCGGGTGCGCCATCGTTACCTTCCCATCCACAATTCCAACTTCGGTTGTCCCATGGTCCGTCGCGATTTTTCTGGCCGTTCGCCTCATTATGTCTTTCGTTGTAAGAGACGAGGTCATACAGGCAGAAGCCGTCATGAGCAGTTACATAATTGACGCTCTGATACGGCCGGCACACATCGCCGGGACCATCCGGAAATAAATCGTCGCTGCCGTACAGTCGCCGCATCAATGCCCCGACCATCCCAGGGTCGCCTTTGACAAACGAGCGCACATCATCGCGGAATTGCCCGTTCCACTGTCTCCACGCCAGTCCGGGAAAACTCCGCCCCAGCATGTATGCATCGATGTCCCACGCCTCTGCAACAAGGCGCAAATCAAGCGCCAAGGCTGTCGCGCTGATCTCAGCGGCGATGGCAGGCGAATCCGTGTTGATGCTGCCGTCTTCGTTGCGCATAAACACCGACGCCAGGTCGAAACGAAATCCGTCTACACCCATTCGCTCAGTCCAATGCTGCAAGCTGCGCACTACGAGGATGCGCACGCTCGGGTGCGCACAGCGGGTCGTGTTTCCGCAGCCGCTGTAATCTTGATAACGTCCTCCCGGACCTAACAAGTAATAGCTGCTGTTATCAATACCGCGGTACGAATACATAGGTCCAGTTTCGTTGCCTTCGGCGGTGTGGTTATAGACCACGTCTAACCAAACTTCGATGCCTGCCTCATGAAATGCCCGCACCATCTGCCGAAACTCGGCGACCGCGTCGCGCATCGCGTAGCCTTGGTGCGGCACGAAGAAGTTTAGCGTCATGTAACCCCAATAGTTGCCCTCTTGCGGGTCGAACTGATGCACCGGCAATAACTCAACCACCGTCACACCGAGTTCTTTAAGATATGGAATCTTCTCAATTACTCCTAGAAATGTGCCGCGTTTCTCCTTTGCCACACCTGAATTAGCGCGCGCAGTGAACCCTTTGACGTGCAACTCGTAGACGACCGCATCGTAGGTATGTCTCGGCGGCGGCTTTGTGCCCCAATCGAATTCGGCTTCCTCAACAGGCAACACTCCGAGCACCGCGCGCCCGTCGTTTCGGCCCGGCTGCCGGGCCGCTTCGCGCGAAAAGTCCGGCGGGAAGAATAGTTCTTCGGCATACGGATCGACTAAGATCTTGTCCGGGTCGAACCGATGTCCATTTTGGGGATCCCATGGGCCTTGCACCCGATAACCATAATATCGCGCCGCCGGTGCAGACTTCCGCTGCACGAGACAATGCCAGATGCGGGCCGTTTTATTCTTGAAAGGATTGAGTCGAAGCTCAAATACCGGCTCCACGAAATGCGTTGCGCCGTAAAGCAACAACGTCACTCCAGTCGCATGCCGGGAGTACAATGTGAAATTCCATCCCTGCTCGGTGTCGAACCAGGTCGCTCCCGGCGGCCCGAGTGCGCCTTCATCGCGTTCCCACAAGTCCACCGTGTGAAAACCGAGACGGCTTATAGTGCTCATCTCTGACCCGCTTGCGTCAGCGCTGTGCGAACGATTTCGCGCGCTTCTTCCACAATCGCGTTAAGATGCGTTTTGTTTCGGAAGCTTTCCGCATACAATTTATGGATGTTCTCCGTGCCAGAAGCCTGCACGGCAAACCAGCCATCCTCAGTCGCCACTGTTAATCCGCCAACGAGCTGACCATTACCGGGTGCGCTCGTCAGCTTCGCGATAATCGGGTTGCCGGCTACCTGCAATTGCTTCACGTCGGCTGGCAAAAGTTTTACCAGCGGCGCCTTCTTTTCTGGCTTTGCGACAGTGCTCATGATGTTCTCACATTGTTGATGCTTTGCTTTTTCTTAAGCTTTGGAGATTGATGTGATTGCTACTCCCAGCCGATTTTTAATCTCATTTCTTTAGGTGTTGGACGCCTCGAAGATACTTTGGATGGATTTGTCCAGCATTGCGTTGAACTCAGCGTCGGGTTGCTTAGCCGAGAGTCCTTCTGCAAGGGCTCGCGAAAAGCTCGCGACAACCCCATGATTCCGGCGCAAGCGATTGTTGGCTTCTTCGCGCGAATAGCCGCCCGACAACGCAACCACTCGCAAAACTTTGGGATGTTTGACGAAATCGGCGTAGAAGTTGTCCTGCTCGGGTAGCGTGAGCTTGAGCATCACCACCTGGTTCGTTGGCAGTTGGTTGACCTTCTCAAGAATAGCTGCCTTAAGCAACCCCTCGGCTTTGGCCTTTTCCGGGCTGCGAATATCAACCTCCGGCTCGACGATCGGCACCAGCCCGGCGGCAATAATCTGCGCCGCCAGCTCGAACTGCTGGTTCACGATGTCCTTGATCCCGGCTTCATTGGCTTGCTTGATAAATGAGCGCTCCTTGGTTCCAAAGACGCGCTTCGCTTTGCCTTTCTCGAGCAGTGCCCCAAGTCCAGGTATCGGCTTCATCAGTTGGACACCGTCCTTCTCGGTTTCGAGGCCCTTGTCTACTTTCAGAAACGGCACCACACGTTTTACGTTCCAAAGATAGTCAGCTGTAGGTTGCCCTTCGATCTCCCGGTCCATCGTGTTCTCGAACAGGATAGCGCCAATGATGCGCTCTCCGGTAAAGCTGGGACTGGTAATCATGCGGGTGCGCATCTGGTGCACGATCGCATACATCTCCTCGTCGTTGGACCACGCACCTTCTTTGATCCCGTAAAGAGCCAGCGCTTTTGGCGTGCTGCCGCCGCTTTGATCCAGCGCTGCGATGAAGCCGGGATGCGTTCTCATCTTCTGCAGTTGTTGTTCGTTCAAGCTAATCGATTTCATAATGCCTCCTTCAGTTTTCGATATTGGTAAATCAGGTTATTGGTTGAGCTATCATGGCCAAGAGCAGGTTTCTCCTTGCTCTCGAGTTGTGGGACAATCCGCTGGGCCAATTGCTTGCCTAGTTCGACCCCCCACTGGTCGAACGAATCGATCTTCCAAATTGCACCCTGTGTAAAGACGTTATGCTCGTAGAGAGCGATCAGTTTACCAAGAGTTTCCGGGGCGAGCCGATCGGCCAGAATCATGTTCGATGGACGGTTGCCCTCGAAGACTCGGTGAGGCACGAGCCGATCCGGCGTGCCTTCCGTCTTAACTTGCTCGGGTGTCTTGCCGAAAGCCAGCGCCTCGGCTTGGGCGAACACATTCGCAAGGAGAATATCGTGATGCCGGCCGAGCGGATTTAGGCTTTGATAGAACGCTATGAAGTCGCAAGGAATGAGTCGCGTTCCCTGATGGATCAACTGGTAAAAAGAATGCTGGCCGTTGGTTCCCGGCTCGCCCCAGTAAACAGGGCTGGTATCGCAGCGGACTGCGCTTCCATCAAGTGCGACATGTTTGCCGTTACTCTCCATTGTCAGCTGTTGGAGATAAGCCGGGAATCGCTTCAGGTATTGCTCGTAAGGGAGGACCGCTACGGTCGCTGCGCCAAAGAAGTCGTTGTACCAAACAGCCAGCAACCCCATGAGGACCGGCAAGTTGCGTTGAAAGGGCGTTGTGCGGAAGTGCTCGTCCATCTGGTGGAAGCCGTCTAACATCGCGTGAAAGTTATCCGGGCCGATCGCAATCATCGTTGAAAGGCCGATCGCTGAGTCCATCGAATAGCGGCCGCCGACCCAATCCCAGAACTCGAACATGTTGGCGGTATCAATGCCGAACTTCGCCACCTCCGAAGCATTTGTCGACACCGCAACAAAATGTCTGGCGACCGCCTTTTCATCGCCTCCGAGACCTGCAATTAACCAATCGCGGGCGGTGCGCGCATTTGTCATCGTTTCGAGGGTCGTGAAAGTTTTTGAAGAAATGATGAAAAGAGTTTCTGATGGCTCGAGGTCCCGAACGGCCTCAGCGAAGTCGGTACTGTCTACGTTAGAAACGAACCGAAAGGTCATGGCTCGCTCGCTATAATGCTTCAATGCTTCATAGGCCATGACCGGCCCGAGATCAGAGCCACCGATACCGACGTTGATAACGTTGCGAATGCGCTTGCCAGTGTATCCTTTCCACGCTCCCCTACGCACGCGGTTCGAGAAGTCGGCCATCTTATCGAGGACGGCATGGACCTGGGGAACAACGTTCTCACCATCGAGGACGATGGATGCCCCTTTCGGTGCGCGCAGAGCCACGTGCAGAACGGCACGGTCTTCCGTGATGTTGATCTTCTCGCCTCGGAACATGGCGTCGATGCGCCCCCGTAAGCCTGATTCTTCTGCGAGCTGTACGAGTAGCTTCAGGGTTTCGTCGGTGACCCGATTCTTCGAGTAATCCAGATATAAACCTACTGCCTCGACGGTCATGCGCTCTCCCCGTGCGGGATCAACCGCAAACAATTGCCGCAGATGCAGGTCACGAATCTTCTGATGGTGAGCGACCAATGCATTCCATGCGCGAGAATCCGCAGGTGATTTGGTTCTTGGATCCATTCTCAAGTTCCTTTCAGGTTCGTCGTCATGACACAGCCTCTGCCATTTCCCTCGCTGGACTTGAAATCATGCACAGACGGTTTGAGCTAGTCGTTAGGTCTCGCAACCAGTGAAAATCAGCCGCTGCCAACAACTCCTCGCTGCAGCGCCAGTTCCAGTTGCCTTCGGCGCGACCGGGAACGTTCATTCGAGCCTCTGAACCGAGGTTGAGAAGATCTTGGAGAGGAGCGATGGCAAGCGCAGCCGGAGACGACCATGCCAGACGCATCAAATCCCAGGCGACGTCGCGACTGTCACGCTGCGGTGAGTTGAGGTAACGCCACAAGTTCTGCCGCTGATCCGGTGGCAACTCTTCGTACCATTCATGGCTTGTAGGATTGTCGTGCGTCCCGGTATAAGCGACGATGTTTGAGCGGTAGTTTTGAGGGAGGTGCGGGTTATCCGAATGGCCGTCGAAGGCAAATTGCAGAACACGGGTGCCAGGCACCTGAAACTGATCGCGGAGCGCGTGAACATCGGCAGTGATCAACCCCAAGTCCTCAGCGATGAAAGGCAGTCGGCCTAACTCTTTTTTCACCGCCTTGAAGAAATCAGCGCCCGGGCCCGGCATCCACTGGCCGGTCTGAGCTGTAGGCGCTCCGGCCGGAACGTGCCACGCCGCCGCGAACGCGCGAAAGTGGTCCAGACGAATCACATCTACGTGTGCGAGCAGAGCGCGCAAACGATCGATGCACCAACGATAGCCAGTTTGCCGCAGAATCTCCCAGTTGTAGACTGGGTTACCCCACAGCTGGCCTTGCACGCTGAAATAATCCGGAGGGACGCCTGCCACGAAGCGCGGTCTCAGTCCATCGTCCAATAAGAAGAGCTCCGGACTTGCCCAGACATCACTCGAATCCGGAGAAACGAAAAAGGGCAGATCACCTATCAGGCGCACCCCTTTAGCTCTGGCGTATTTTTTAAGCCGTTCGCCTTGGCGAAACAATAGGAATTGAGCAAAACAAACTTGATTGATTTCATTCGCGAGATCACGCCGGGCCTGGGCCAGAACGTTCGGCACCCGCCGGACCAACTCCGTCGGCCACTGGAGGTAGTAAGCGCCATTGTACCGGATTTTCAGCGCTCGAAAGAGTGCGTAGTCTTCCAACCAGTGCGCCTGCTCATGGCAAAATTGTTCAAAGGCAATTCGTAACTTCGCGGATCCCGCTTTGGTAAAATTGGTCCAGGCTTTCTCCAGTAACCGGTGTTTGAACGAGATAATCGTGTTGTAATTGACAGACGATTGAGAGACGGAGGGTACTGCGCAGTCATCGGGACGTAACAAGCCATCCTCGATGACCCAGTCTGGACTGATCAGAAGCCCGTTGCCGGCGAAGGATGACAGCGATTGATAAGGAGAATTTCCATAACCTGTCGGCCCCAACGGCAACGCCTGCCACCAGCTTTGCCCTGCGTCGGAAAGTCGATCGATCCACGTGATCGCGGATGGTCCCACGTCTCCAATGCCATAAGGCGTAGGCAACGACGTAACGTGCAGAAGCAAACCAGAGGCACGGTAAGCCGGTGGAAATGGAGGAAGATTCGAGTGGCTATCGCTGCCCATTAACGCACCTCCTGTTCCTGAAGAGCTGGATCGGGCGATCTGAGGGCATCGCTCACGATCTCCTGCGCTTCCTCCACGAGCGCGGCCAAGTGATTTTCATCCCGAAAGCTCTCCGCATAGATCTTGTAAATGTTCTCAGTGCCGGAAGGCCGGGCCGCGAACCAGCCGCTTTTAGTCACAACCTTGAGCCCGCCGATGGGAGCACCGTTACCTGGGGCGGAGGTCAGTTTGGCCGTGATCCGCTCGCCGGCGAGGATATCCGTGGTAATTGATTCGGGCGATAACTTTTGCAACCGCGCCTTCTGATCAGGCGTGGCCGGCGCATCGATCCGCGTGTAAAATGGCGCACCAAATTCGCTTGTCAGTTCTTCATATAGCTCGCCCGGGTCCTTGCCCGTGCGCGCGGTAATCTCCGCTGCGAGTAAATCCATAATTGGGCCGTCTTTGTCGGTCGTCCAAACGGTCCCATCCTTCCGAAGAAAGCTTGCGCCCGCGCTTTCTTCGCCGCCAAAACAGAGCGAGCCGTCGAATAACCCAGGCACGAACCACTTAAAGCCCACCGGCACCTCGCAAAGCGCACGTCCGAGCTTGTACACGACACGATCAATCATGCTACTGCTGACCAAGGTTTTACCGATTGCGACGTCAGTTCGCCAGTCAGGCCGATGTGTCAGCAGATAGCGAATGGCCACAGCCAGGTAGTGATTGGGATTCATCAACCCGGAGGAAGGCGTAACAATGCCGTGCCGGTCGGAATCCGGGTCGTTAGCGAACGCAACGTCATACTGATTCTTGAGCTCTACCAGACGCGCCATCGCATACGGACTCGACGGGTCCATGCGTATTTGGCCGTCGTGATCGACCGTCATGAAAGAAAAAGTCGGGTCGATTGTTGAGTTCGCGACGGCGATGTCTAACTGATAGACCGAGTTGATTGGCTCCCAGTACGGCTCGGCCGCGCCGCCTAACGGGTCCACGCCCAGTTTCAAACCCGCGCCGCGGATCGCGTCCATGTCGATAACGTTTCTCAGATCCCCGACGTAAGGCATTACGAAATCTTCCTGACGTGTTGTGCTAGCCTTGACCGCGGCAGAAAACGATACGCGTTTAATGCCGGACGCGTCTCGCAAGAGTTCATTGGCGCGGCGTTCAACCCACCGTGTTACATCGGTATCAGCCGGGCCGCCGTTAGGCGGGTTGTACTTCAAGCCCCCGTCCGCTGGCGGGTTGTGCGAGGGTGTGATGACAATCCCGTCGGCCAGGTGCTCTTTACGATCCCGGTTATGAACGAGGATCGCTCGGGAGATAACCGGGGTCGGCGTAAAGCCGTCGTCTTTTTGGATGATAGTCTCCACGCCGTTAGCCGCCAGTACCTCGAGGGCGGTGCGCTGAGCCTGCTCGGACACGGCATGCGTGTCCTTACCCATGAAGAGTGGACCATCGTAGCTCTGACTGCGCCGGTAATCACAAATGGCCTGTGTGATGGCCAGAATATGTGATTCGGTGAAGGATCCGTTTAGCGGCGATCCTCGATGTCCGCTGGTTCCGAAGCTTACCAGTTGATTTCGGTTTCCCAAGTCGGGGCGACGTTCGTAATACTCGCGTTCAAGTCGACTCGGATCTATCAGCAGCTCTTTTGGAGCCGGCTCGCCTGCAAGTGGGGAAATTGACATGTGACCCTGTCACGAGTCGCGGTTAGGGAATCGGGCACGCCCTTGCGTCCCAAATATCGGCGGCATATTCAGCAATGGTTCGGTCACTGGAGAATTTTCCTGAGCCAGCCACATTCAAGATCGCCTTACGAGACCATCCGACCGAGTCGACGTAGAGGTTGCACAGCTGTTCATCTGCCTTCAGATACGACTTGAGATCCGCCAGATGCATGTAGTGATCGCCGTTAGTCAGAAGCGCGTCCCGCAGTGGAGTAAAGATGCCCGGCTCACTGCGGTTAAAGTAGTCGGAGAAGATCAGGTCCAATGCTGCACGGGTCTCCGGGTCATTCTCATAATGCCACTGCGGCTTGTACCAACGGTGACTTTCGGCCACCTGTTCTGCCGTTAGGCCAAAGAGAAAGAAATTTTCTTCGCCCGCTTCTTCTGCCATCTCAATGGTCGCACCGTCACGCGTGCCGATGGTCAATGCCCCGTTCATCATGAATTTCATGTTGCTCGTGCCACTGGCTTCATAGCCGGCGGTGGAAATCTGATTGGAGACATCAGCCGCAGGAATCAGCCGCTCCGCCATGGAAACACAGTAGTCAGGCAGAAACAAAACCTTGAGCCGTCCGCGGATCATCGGGTCGGCGTCGATCGTGTCGGCGAGATTGTTGAGGAACTTGATAATCACCTTGGCCAGCAGGTAGGCGGGCGCCGCTTTGCCGGCGAAAAAGAAAGTGCGCGGTGGCGTATCCAAATTGGGGTTCTCGCGCAGGCGATTGTAAAGCACTACGATCCGTAGCGCGTTCAGTAATTGTCGCTTGTATTCGTGTATTCGCTTAATCTGACAATCAAAGATGGTGTCGGCGTCTACGATTTGACCTGTGGTCCGCTTGAGCCAATCGACAAAATTCAGCTTGGCTCCGCGTTTAGCTCTTAGAAACGCCTGACGTAATCCCTGGTCATCGGCCAATGGCCTGAGTTCTTTCAACTGGCTGAGATCGGTCACCCAGCCATCGCCAATCGCCTCGGTAATGGTTTGCGAGAGCACAGGATTCGACATCAGCAGCCAGCGGCGCGGTGTTACGCCATTGGTTTTATTGCTGAAACGCTGGGGAAACATTTCCGCCAGGTCCTTGACCGTCGTTGTCCGCAGCAGCTGAGAATGAATCGCCGCGACACCGTTAGTGCTATGTGAGCCAACGATAGCCAGGTTGGCCATCCGAATCTTACGCACCGGACCCTCTTCAACCAGACTCACGCGCTGAACTCGCCCCTCGTCTCCGGGAAAGCGTCTTCGGACCTCATCAATCAAGCGACGATTGATTTCATAGATGATTTCGAGATGACGCGGCAACATCTGCTCAAACCAGATAAGTGGCCATTTCTCAAGAGCTTCGGGCAGAAGCGTGTGATTGGTGTAGGCCAAGGTCCTTTGGGCGAGATACCAGGCCTCATCCCAGCCGAGATGTGCTTCATCGAGCAGAATTCGCATCAACTCCGGCACCGCCATCGTCGGATGGGTGTCGTTAAGCTGAATAGCAACCTTGTCGGGCAGCGTACGCCAATCGGTGTTAGTCTTCCGGAAGCGACGGACCAGGTCGGCCAGCGAGCAGGCCACGAGAAAATACTCTTGCACAAAACGCAAACCCTGCCCCATGCTCGTGGTGTCATCGGGATACAGGACCCGCGTCAACGATTCGGCTTGGAGCGTCTCCGCCAACGCTCCAACGAAATCGCCGCTGCTGAATTCTTGGAAATTAAAGTAATCGTGCGCCGCCGCGGCCCAGAGGCGGAGAGTATTGATGGTCTTGCCCCCATAGCCCACTACCGGGCGATCAAACGGGATGCCGATTAGAGAGGAGGGCTGGTTGAGCACGGCGCGCAAAGTCCCGCCACGCAGCTCAAACGAGCAGTTGAGCGGAACACTAACTGTCTCGTCTTGGCGACAGACTTCCCAAGGATCCGGGCGACGGAGCCAATTGTCTGGAACCTCGTGTTGCCAGCCGTGGTCAATGGTTTGTTTGAAGATTCCGTATTCGTAGCGAAGTCCATAACCGACTGCTGGGATCTCCATTGTGGCTATCGAATCGAGGAAACATGCCGCCAGGCGTCCGAGTCCGCCGTTGCCCAGGCCAGCGTCGCGTTCTTGCTCCAACAGCTCGTACCAATCGAGCTTCTTTTTCTGGATCGCCTCTTTGGTGACCTCATCCAGAAGAAGGTTGGTGACATTGTTAGCCAGTGAACGACCGATGAGGAATTCCATCGAAAGATAGTAAACGCGTTTGGGGTTCTCACGTTCGTAAGTCTTCTCGGTCCGAATCCAGCGTTGCGACAGGACATCACGCACGGAACGAGCGACGGCTTCAAAGCGCTCGCGGGCGCCGATGTCCGCCGCTTCCATTACGTTATCAAAGACGAGGTGGCGCTCATAAAGAGCGTCGGCGGCTCCGGTGAACTGAACCGGTCCGCATCCATATTGCCCAATCAGCTTCGATAACTCGCTGGATTCTGTTAGTCTTGCGGACACCGGCTTGTCTTCTATTAACGTTTCCACCGGAGTCCTTCCTTTCTGAGGTTCGGTTTTCGACACGGTTTGATGTGCAGGTGACATGGTTGCCAGATTCTTAGACATTGTCGCCCTCCGTCGAGCTTTTCCGTTTGGTCCCCGCACTTGCCTGACCCCATCGCCAGTCGGTAATCTCCGGCATGTCATCGCCGTACTTGGCAATATATTGCTTGTGTTCGAGTAGCTTGTCGGAAATCGCTTGTTTGGCATAGGCCGCGCGTGACCCTAGTTGCGGCAACCGATCAATGACATCGCCGAAAAGATGGAATCGATCGAGATCGTTCCTCACCACCATGTCAAACGGCGTGCTCGTGGTGCCTTCTTCCTTATAGCCGCGGACATGCAGGTTGTTATGATTCGTACGCCGGTAGGTTAATCGATGAATCAACCATGGATAGCCGTGGAAGGCGAAGACGATTGGCTTGTCTTTGGTGAAGAGCGCATCGAAGTCTTGGTTCGATAGGCCATGCGGGTGCTCGCTCTGTGGTTGCAGTTTCATCAAGTTGACGACGTTAATAACGCGGATCCTCAATGCCGGAATATGCTGGCGGAAGAGATCTACGGCAGCCAGCGTTTCCAGCGTCGGTACGTCTCCGCAACAGGCCATCACCACGTCTGGTTCTCCTCCTTTGTCATTGCTCGCCCATTCCCAGATTCCGATGCCAGCCGTGCAATGTTTGACCGCCTGATCCATCGTCAACCACTGAGGGGCCGGCTGTTTGCCTGCGACCACCACATTGACATAGTTGCGGCTGCGCAGGCAGTGATCGGTCACAGAAAGGAGCGTGTTGGCGTCCGGCGGAAGATAAACGCGAACGACCTCTGCTTTCTTGTTTACAACATGATCGATGAACCCAGGGTCCTGGTGGCTGAATCCGTTGTGATCCTGTCGCCAGACGTGGGACGACAAGAGATAATTAAGCGAGGCGATCGGGCGCCGCCAAGGTATTTCGTGGCACACTTTCAGCCACTTCGCATGCTGATTGAACATCGAGTCGATGATGTGGATAAACGCCTCGTAGCAGGAAAAAAAACCGTGCCGGCCGGTTAACAGGTATCCTTCCAGCCACCCCTGGCACTGGTGTTCGCTGAGCATTTCCATCACCCTGCCGTCCGGGGCCAAATGGTCGTCGTACGGATAGCGCTCCCCCATCCAGGCGCGATTGGTGACTTCCAGTGCGTCCTGCCACCGGTTTGAGTTGTTCTCGTCCGGACTAAACAAACGGAAGTTTCGACTTTCCATGTTCAGCTTCATCGTGTCCCGCAGAAATGCCCCCATCACGCGCGTGGACTCGGCCGTGATCGCGCCGGGCTTTGTCACCTTCACGGCATAGTCACAGAAATCCGGAAGTCGCAGATCTCTGAGTAGAACGCCGCCGTTGGCGTGTGGATTGGCGCTCATGCGACGGTTGCCCTTCGGCGGCAATTCCGCGAGTTCGGGGTTCAACCGTCCGGTCTTGTCGAACAGTTCCTCCGGCTTATAACTCTTCATCCATTTTTCAAGGATCTTTATGTGGGCCGGCTTTTCGTGCATCTCGCCCATCGGCACCTGGTGGCTCCGCCAGTAGTCCTCGGTCCGTTTACCGTCAATCTCCTTCGGACAGGTCCATCCTTTGGGTGAACGGAGAATGATCATCGGCCAGAGCGGTCGCTTCTTGCCGCCGCTACGGCTGGCCTCAGCCTTGATGCGATGAATATCTTCGAGAATGTTGTCGAGTGTAGAAGCCATCAGTTGGTGCATCTTCTCCGGATCACTACCCTCGACAAAGTAGGGCGTGTAGCCATAGCCGCGGAAAAGCTGATCCAACTCTTGATGACTAATGCGGGCTAGCACGCAAGGGTTGGCGATCTTGTACCCGTTCAGGTGTAGGATTGGGAGCACCACACCGTCAGAGAGGGGATTGAGAAACTTGTTGGAGTGCCAGGAGGTCGCCAGCGGGCCGGTTTCCGCCTCACCGTCGCCGACCACACAGGCCACGATTAAGTCGGGATTGTCATAGGCAGCCCCGTACGCGTGGGAAACGGCGTAACCCAATTCGCCTCCTTCGTGAATGGACCCCGGAGTCTCCGGTGCCACATGGCTCGGGATGCCACCAGGAAATGAGAACTGGGTGAACAGCCGCTTCATCCCCTCTTCGTCCTGTGCGATGTTCGGATAGACCTCGGAGTAAGTGCCTTCCATATAGGCATTGGCGACAATGCCGGGACCGCCGTGGCCGGGACCGATAATGTAGATCATGTTGAGATCCCGCTGCTTGATCACTCGATTCAAATGGGCATAGATGAAATTCAACCCAGGCGTGGTCCCCCAATGACCGAGCAGGCGCGGTTTAACGTGTTCCTTCTTCAACGGCTTTTTCAGCAAGGGATTGTCATACAGGTAGATCTGTCCTACCGAAAGGTAGTTCGCCGCCCGCCAGTAGGCGTCGATCTTGTCCATGTCGTCGCGACTGAGCGGCGCACGCTTAACCGAGCGAGCGATGCTGCTGGCGGAGATCGCTCCACCGTTACTAACTTCACTTTTCGGACTGCGCAAAGCCTGCTTGAGCGTCGACTCGGAAAAGCGGCGATCAGAGCGTGCTGTGTTACTAGCTCCTTTTTTATTCTTAATAATAGGGGTGATCATTTGATTCTCTTTCTATCCGACATGCGGTTTTGCTCCGCTGAGCTTAATTTCTCTATTTGCTTCATGTATTGCTATAAGACCAAAGACCAACTAACCGCCGTGTTTCACGCATAATGGTCAAATCTTCACGAGTCGCGATGACAAGGATCCGCGCAGTTGCGGCTGGCATGCTGATATCGGCATCCGGTTTACAATTTTCGTTAGCGGCGAGACTGATCCGTAGACCTAAGTAATTCAGCTTTTCGCAAACCCGCTTGCGGATTTCCGGTGCGCCTTCACCTACGCCCGCGGTAAACACTAAAGCATCGATGCCATCGAGCGTGGCCGCCATGGCCCCGATTGTTTTCACGATGCGATGGACATAAATGTCGATCGCGAGTCCAGCGTCTGGATTATGGGGAAGCTCCGATAGAACCTGACGCATGTCGGAAGAGAAGCCCGAAACACCAAGTAAACCCGACTCGTAGTTCAGAGCTTTGTCGAGCGCGTTTACATTCAGTCCTCTCTGCCGCAGCAGGTAGATAAGTATGCCCGGGTCAACCGAGCCGCTGCGGGTTCCCATCATCAGGCCCTCCATCGGCGTAAAGCCCATTGAGGTATCGACGCACCTGCCGTCACGGACCGCAGACACCGACGCGCCGTTCCCTAGATGGGCGATAACGAGCCGCAAATCTCGCCGACCAATCATCTTCGCCGCCTGGCTCGCGCAATAAGAATGGCTCAGTCCATGGAAGCCGTAACGGCGGACGCCCCATTCGCGTGTCCACTTCTGCGGCACCGGATACGTTCGAGCGGCCTCGGACAAGGTCGCGTGGAAAGCAGTGTCGAATGCCGCGACCTGCGGAACCTTTGGCAGGACTTGTTCTACGGCTGCAATTCCGTCCAGGCTGGCCGGGTTGTGGAGCGGAGCCAGCTCGCTCAGTTCCTCGATCGCCCGCTTGACCTCAGCCGTGATCCGCACCGCCGAGGTGTAACGCTCACCGCCATGGACAACGCGATGTCCCACCGCTTGGAGGTCTTCAAGAAAGGGCAAAGCCGGCGATGGACTAGCCTGCAAATCGTCTAGGATTCGCGCCGCCGCATCAGCGTGTTTCTCCAGCTTCAGCTCCTCGCAGATTTCCGGTTGACCTGCTTGGCGGAAAATTAATCGTGTTGGCTTTCTGATCCAATCAATCCCGCCATCAGCCAATAACGTTTCGTTTTCTGCATCGAAGAGGCCGAATTTGAAGCTGCTGGAGCCAGCATTACAAACCAGAATCTTGGTTTTTGCTTCTGGCATAACCGTGCCGCGCTGACAGCTCTCTAGGTTAGTCGCCAACATAACGATTGCCGCCTGAGTGCATTGTGCGCGCGTTCTCATTCAACGCGGACATGAGGAATTTTCGCATTTTCGGAATCACTCGGTATGTCAGACCTTAGCCGTACAAACTCTTTCTTATGCGGGTTCGGGCCGTTGTTTCATTTGAGCGGCGCATACCCAACGTAATTAGTCCGCTTCGTCGATTGATCATCCCGGGCATTGTTCTTTACCCCGCTCGTATCATTGTCTGATGTCTTTAGTTGCATATCCCGCAGGTCCTTTACGAAACCGAGACCGGCTGAACGGCAAGCGGCAGCGTCTTCTCTGGCCTAACCGCTTTGCGCCAGGTGGCGAGCCGCTCAACTACATAAAACGTCACCGGGATCAGGAAGATCGCGATTCCCGATGCCGCGAACATTCCGCCGATAACGGTCGAGCCCAGCACACGGCGGGCTACCGCTCCGGCGCCACTGGCAAACCACAAAGGCAGACACCCGCAGACGAAGGCAAAGGATGTCATCAGGATCGGTCGCAAGCGCAGGCGTGCGCCTTCCAAGGCGGCGTCGAGCAGCGATTTCCCTTTCTCGTATTCGGCCTTGGCGAACTCTACAATCAGGATGGCGTTCTTAGCTGCCAAACCGATCAGCATGACGAGACCTATCTGCGCATAAACATCGTTCTCCATGTGACGCAGAAACAAAGTAAGGAAGGCACCGAAGACTGCGACGGGTGTACTAAGTAAGACGCTAAACGGCAGCGACCAGCTTTCATAGAGAGCAGCCAGGATGAGAAAGACAAAGACGAGCGAGAGGCCGAAGACAGCGAGCGGTGAGACACCTTGCGCCGCTTTCTTTTCCTGAAAGGACATGCCCATGTAGTCGTAGCCCATTTCCTTCGGCATGGTTTGCTCGAAGGTTTCCTCCAAGGCTTTCATCGCTTGCGCCGAGCTGTACCCGGGCGCGGCCACGCCGTTAATTTGGGCATAGCGATATTCGTTAAAGCGTGAAGTGAATTCCGGGCCGGTGATGTTCCTGATCGATGCCAGCGTATCTAGCGGAACGGGATCACCTTGCGAGTTGCGGACATAGAACTGACCTACGTTTTTCGAGTCGGTGCGGTAGTCGTCTTCCGCTTCGATGTAAGTCTGCCAGGTGCGGCCGAACCGGTTGAAGTAGTTAACGAAGTAGCCGCCCATGAAGGTTTGCAAGGTGGCATAAACCTCGCTGATATCGATTCCCTGTTTCAGGACCTTGTCACGATCGACATCGACAAAGAGCTGCGGCACATGAGGGAGGAAGGTGGAGAAGAGGCCAGCTAGCTCCGGACGTTTGCGCGCCGCCCCCAGAAACGTGTCGAGATTATCGGCGAGAAATTTTACATCACCCCCGGAGCGATCTTCGAGGAGAAACGTGAACCCGCCCGAAGTGCCGACACCAGGAATAGCCGGCGGCGGAAAGGCAAACGCGATCCCATCGGTGAGACCAGCGAGCTGCTTGTTGAGAGCTGCCTTGATGTATTCGTATTGCTCCTCCGGTTTTTTGCGTTCCGCCCACGGCTTAAGCGTGACGAAGAAGAACGCGCTGTAGGTATCCTGCACGATACTAAGCAGGCTAAAACCAACGACCGTGGTCGTGTACTTCACTCCCGGCATCTGGTTGACCACTTCCTCGATCTTGCGCGCCGCCTGATCAGTCCGCTCGAGCGATGAGGCATCGGGCAACTGGAGAGCCATGTAAATGTACCCTTGGTCTTCGTCCGGAAGAAAACTACTGGGTAGCTTTTTGCCGAACCAGCCCGAAGCGACGAAGAAGAGCGCAAGCAGGGCGAGACTTATCACGCTTTTGCGAATCGCTTGGCGCGACCAGTTCACGTAGCCATTGGTTACATGGCCGAAAACGCGATTGAATCCCCGGAAGAACCAGCCGAGCGGTCCACGCGCTTCCTTGCGCGGACGAAGTAGCAGCGCGGAGAGCGCCGGACTAAGTGAAAGTGCGTTGAAGGCCGAGAAAATGACCGAGATAGCAATCGTTAAGGCAAACTGCTGGTACAATCTGCCAGTGATGCCTGGAAGAAAGACAGTAGGTATAAACACTGCCGAAAGCACACAAGCCACGCCTATGACTGGCCCGGATACCTCGCGCATGGCTTGGCGGGTCGCTTCGCGGGGCGACATCCCTTGTTCAATGTGGTGCTCGACTGCTTCGACCACAACGATGGCATCATCGACCACGAGACCTATGGCCAAAACCAGACCGAAGAGCGAAAGCGTATTGATCGAGAAGCCGAACAGCGGAAAGACAATAAATGTGCCAACGAGGGACACGGGCACAGCGCACAGCGGAATGATCGTTGCGCGCCAGCCTTGCAGAAAGATAAAGACAACCACAACGACGAGCAGGATCGCTTCGACCAACGTCTGAACGATTTCGCGCATGCCTTCCCGCACCGAATCGGTTTGGTCGAGCGAGACAGCGTAATCCATATCAGCCGGAAAGCGCAGCTTCGCCTTCTCCATGTATGCACGAACGGCATTCGAAGCTTCTACTGCGTTACTACCAGGTAGTTGATAAAGACCTAGCGCCGCAGCCGGTTGCCCATTCAGCCGGCTTTCCAGATTATAAGTCTGGGCACCCAGTTCGATCCGCGCGACATCCTTCACTCTAACGTAGGAGCCGTCGCCATTCGCTCGGATAACTATGTTGCCGAATTCTTCCGGCGTGCTCAGACGTCCTTGCGCGCGGACGGTATAGGTAAACTTTTGGCCGCTTGGAATAGGCGGACCACCGATCTGGCCGGCGGGATTGACATTGTTTTGTTTCTGCACCGCGCCGATGATGTCGCTGACGGTAATGCCCAGCTTCGCGAGTTGGTCCGGCTTTACCCAGAGCCGCATTGCGTACTGCCCGGCGCCATAGACCTGCACGATACCGATACCGGGCAGACGTAATAGCTCGTCAACCAAATTGATGTAAGCGTAGTTAGCCAGAAAAACCTTGTCGTAGGTTTGGTTCGGCGAAGTGAGAGCAATGACCATCAGCGGCGAAGCGGCCGATTTTGATGTGGTCACGCCAAAGTTGTTGACGTCCTGTGGGAACTGGGATTGCGCCTGCGAGACGCGCAATTGAGTCAGGATCTGGTCAATGTTCGGCTCGGTCGCGACATCGAAGTTCACCATCATGCGCATGTCGCCGTTATTCGCGTTGATCGAATACATGTAGTTCATCTTGTCAACACCACTCATCTTCTGCTCGATCGGAGCGGCGACTGATTGCTCGATCGTGAGCGCATCCGCTCCGGTATAGTGAGTCAGGATCTGAATTTCCGGCGGGACGATGTTCGGATACTGCGCAATAGGGAGACCGATGATGCAGATCGCGCCGATCAGCACCATGAAGGTCGCGATAACGATCGCAACGATAGGCCGTCTGATAAAGAATTCGGACATGGCTTAGTTCTCCTTTGTCTGCGCCGACGCGTTAGACGCGAGCTGCTCGGCCGGTGGCGTCCAGTCTTTCACCATGACAGGGATACCGGGACGCACCTTCATTATGCCCTGAACCACAACCTTCTCACCCGTTTTTACGCCTTCGAGCACCTGCCACATGGCGCCGGAGCGTTCCCCCATCTTCACCGGCCGCATGGTTACCTTCCGACCGCCATCTACTACGCCAACCATCTGGGTTCCCTGGAGCTCAGTGACTGCTTCCTGCGGAATAACCAGCGCGTTTTTTTCCACTTTGATCACTGCGCGCACCTTCCCAAACTGTCCCGGCCGTAAACGATTTCCTGGGTTAGGAAAGATCAGCTCCATCCGGATCGCGCCGGTCTTCGAATCGATATTTCGATCCTGTGCGTAGAATTTTCCTTTATGCGGGTAGGGGTTTCCATTCCCAAGTAGTAAGTCGAATCCGAGTCCTTCAAGGTATTGCTCCCGTTCGTCTGCGTCGGAGTGATCAGTGAGGAATTCATTGAACGACTGCTCGCCAACGTTCACCGTCGCCTTGATCGGATCGACCTGAGAAATGGTCGTTAGTGATCCAGTCCCGGGACCGACGAGATCGCCTACGTGCGCGGTAGCTATTCCCACAATGCCATCGATCGGGGCGATGATCTTTGTATAACCAAGGTTCACCTCGGCTTGTCTGACCGCGGCTTCTGCGGCTTGTACGTTAGCCTTCGTTGATGACGCAGAATTGATATAGGTATCGCGTTCCTGATCGCTGATGACTTTCTCCTGGAACAACTTTATCGCGCGCTTCACATCGGCGTCTGCTTTAGTCTGGTTCGATTGCGCGACAGCCAGGTTTCCCTTCGCCTGATCCAGGGTTGCTTCGAAGGGGCGCGGATCAATTTGAAACAGAAGATCGCCTTTCTTAACCAGGTTACCTTCCTTGTAGTCGCGCGAGATAATGTAACCTTGCACTTGCGCGTTGATATTGGCGGTAATGAAACCCTCCAATGTCGCGACGCCTTCGTGCACCACTGGCACGTCTCGTGGCATCACCGTCGTTACAAGTACTTCCGGCGGAGGTGGAGCAACTTCCGCCGACCTGCGGGAACAACCGCTGCTAAGTCCGGCCAGCAGTAAGGCGCCGATAATTGATAGTGTTTTCATGATTTGTCTGTTGTTGATTTAGAATTGTGCGCTTCGGAAATGGACTGACTCAGATGGAGGATCGGTTTCTTGCTCAAAGCAGGTAGCCCGATCGCTTCCTTGGCATGACGTTTCCCCTCGTCCGGCAGCGGACCCATGCCGGTGCGGGGAAGAACCCAAACGCCGGCGTCTTCGTCACGACAGTAAAGGACAATTGCGCCTTCTTTGGTCACAGCATGGTAAAAGCTTTTTTGCGGATATTTCTCAATCACGCGGAGAAAGTTGGCCCGCCACGGATCACCTTCGAAGTCCGATAGGTTATCGTTAACGACCTTCTTTAGCTCCTCCAGTGTGATCTCTCGTAGCGACTGGTAAACCGCTTCCCGTCGCTCTTCTTGAAGGGTTTCAATATTCATGAACTTATCGAATGGCATAGATGGCTGGCTCCTTTCACAATTGGTGTGCATTAGGCACATTGGTCCGCATCGAGAGGGAGACCCGCGAGGACCAGACGCAGCTTGTGCTGCTCATATCCCGCAAGAGTTTGCAGCCCAGTCTGGCATTGCGCTTCTAACTTGGCCGTCCAGCCTGGCTCGACTCTTCGCGCGGAACCTGTCATCCGCGGCGTTCTCGGTTCAATTATTTTGTTCATGAGTTCCTTTGTTTTTGCTGAAGACACGATGAGTCGCGGAAGGACGTTTGTGAAAGACCATGTTTCTTGCCTCGGCATGCCTGGCAGGCATAATGCGCGTGTGCGCGTTCGAACCGTAATGGAAGACTCAGCAGCTTTTCAAACCGCGACTCGTACGCATCGCAGATGGGAGAATCGCCATTCGGTTGGACCCATTCCGGATGCTGCGCCCGCAGCGCGTCATGCATTTCGCGCCGAAGCGCTGCGTACGCTGGAACTTCAGGGGCCACAGTTGAAACATGTGTCGGGCTCATGGGCTAGCCCCAGAAGTTCTCGCGCTGCGGAACCGGATTGAAGATTCGATTCCGACCGCGATCGGAGTTAAAGATCGACATGTTGCGCACCAGCATCGGGTCGTGCCGGCGGCGCGACCGACGAAACCAACGCCCCGATCTCGTGACTTTTAGCACACCGGCCGCCAGCTCGTATTGGCTTTCCTCTGAAATATCAGCGTCGTAAGCTTTCATCGTGTTTTACTTGGCACGCCCCTCTTCTCCTTAGCTCATCAGCCATGTCCCCAAGGCGCAGATGATAAAGCCGAGCACCGGACTAAGCATGACGAACCAGACTGCTAGATTTGTGACGGCCGGGCCGTACGTTTGGACTGTTGTTTGTGTTTGCATAGCCGTTCGTTAGCCGAACCAGAGTTGATAAAGAACGCCCAGTACAACGAGCGTGAGTCCGCCCCAGACAATGAGAATTTCTTCAACGCGGCTGTGCCCAATCGCAGGGGTATCGTTGTGGACTTCCGGATCACGACCAAACAATTGATCGCGTCGGCGGTAAATGAAAACGCCGGCGCCCATTAAGAGGAGCAGGGGAATAGTGAACGCGATCCGCAGCGCAGGTTTACCGGCCGATTCGATCACGCCAAGAAGTAAAAGGCACATATTCATGTCGATCCTAAGCGGCGACGGAAGGCTCGGCTTCGATCGGGCCGGGGTGTTTCTTGTTAGCTTTCATTGTGTGTTGCATGACATCTCTATCTCACGACTTTGAAGCGCGACCTTTCAGTCAACGTTGATTTTTTTGGCGAAAGGGGCGGCGGTCTCCCGACCGCCATTACGTGATCGGCGGCTGCCGCCCCTCCTTTGCTCGCCCGCTAGTAGCGAACCGGGGGCGGCTTCTCAGCAGGTCTTCAAGCCTGGGTCCTTGCGCAGCGGGTTCCAGTAAGGTGAGTATCGAAGTCCGCCCGGCACCTTCAGGAGGTGCGGAAGCGCGCCAAATCGCTGCATCGACTTCATCCAATTGCGCCAAAGCTTTTGCGCGAAAAGCTTCGGCGATTGGCTTGAATAGATCGGCGAATCACGCTTGCTGCTCGCGCTGGAAGTGCTCTACCACATCAGCGACGGCGGTGAAGCGATTCACTCGCCCTAGTTTACCATCTACTTCTTCCAGCCGGAGGCGGTCGCGCACGGAGGAACGTGGTTCGACTGCCTGGAGCCTTATGCCTGCGGCGGCTAGTTCAGTTGCCATGCCGGCAAGAGTGTGCGCGCTTTGCATGTCGACGCGGGGCGCGGCAGAAAGATCGAGCACGATAAGTTTTGGTGAAGGCGTTGCGGCATGAACACGGTTTAAGATCGCGTCGCAGACGCTGTCGATATTGAAATAAAACAAGCCCACCTCTGGCCGAAAGATCATCACGTCCGGAATCAACTCGTTGTCACAGTGCCGTTCGCAGTCTGAGTAGCGGCGCGTACCGGGAATACGGCCAAGAAGCGCAACGTGCGGATGCGCGGAGACGTGGACGAGCTGCACCAGCGAAATAGCTGCGCCAATCAAGACGCCACGGAGCAGCCCGAAGGTAAGCACACCGCCGGAGGCGGCAAGCGCAACAACAAACTCGGGGCGATCGTGCTGCCAGAATTGTTTCAGCGCAGAAAATCTGAATAAGCCTGTGATCGCGCTGAGGACAACCGCGGCCAAAACGGGCTGGGGCAGCGCACTTAGACGATGGGAGAAGAAGAGGACTACGATCAAAAGACAGATCGCAGCCACCGCTGTAGAAAGCGGAGTCCGCGCGCCGCTCGACTCATTAACCAGTGACTGGGACAAGCCGCCGCTGACCGGAAAACCGCCACCTAGTCCAGCCGCAAAGTTCGAAACAGCGAGCGCAAGGCTTTCCTGGTCGGCATCGAAGCGGCCACCATGTTTGGCCACAAACATTCGCCCAATTGCAGCTGTCTCGACGGCGCCAAGAAGGAAGCAGGCGAAGGCGACAGGAAGTAGTTGGTTCAAATCGTGCCAAGACAAAACCGGCACTTTTACCATTGGAATACCTTGTGGCACCGGGCCGAGCAACTTGACGCCGCGTGCATCCAGCGAAAACGCAGACGCCACGATGATACCTCCGATTACAATAAAGAGAGCAATCGGTTTGTTCTTCAGGAGGAACTTACCGGCAAGAAGCACGACCAATGCTACTCCACCTACAACTACAGACGTCAAATTCGTCTCGTTGAGGTGCTTGAAAAAGAACGCTGTGTTTTCCCAGAAGCTTCCATGCGCGCCGTGAAAGCCGAATAGCTTTGGCAATTGTGTGCTGGCGAGAAAGAAGGCCACGCCGCCCTTAAACCCAGTCATCACGCTCTCTGAAATGAAATGCACAAGCACTCCAGCTTTTGCGAGCCAGGCAATGAAAGCAATAACGGCGACAAGGAAAGCCGTGCCGATTGCCAAGCTGCTGAAACGCCATACATCGCCGCCTGCGATCTCCGCCAGCGACACACCGAGGACTAAGGAGATAGACGAAGTGACCGTGACCGAAGTAAGGCGTGAGCCGCAGAAGATCCAGAAAAAAAGGCCGCTGAACAAACACGCGTAAAGACCTGCTTGAGGAGGTAAGTTGGCTAGAGATGCGTCACCCATCGCCGCAGGCAGAAGGTAAGCGGCGAGCGTCACACCACCGATTGCATCCGCAGCAAGCCAGGCGGGCTGGTAGTTTCGCAGCCATGTAAAGGCACTCGGATATATCCGCATGGACTCAAGCCTGTAATGTCACGGCAATTTCAACAATCGGTTTTTGACTAACGGTGGTGTTCCCCAACACCGAACCCAGATTGTGGTCAATGTCGATGGTCTGCTCACCGGCAAACTGGAGCTTGCGCCGGGAAAGACTCTTTTGCTTCGCATAACCCTGGGGCATAGGTGGACCAAAGCTCACACCCAGACGTTCTCGCGCGGCGGAAGAGGATTAAAGATCTGCTCTGGCCTCGAGTTAAAAATCGAAATGTTAAGCACGAGTATCGGATCGTGCGAACGACGCTGTCTGCGAAGCCATTTCCGGAATTTCGCCGGGCGAGATTGCCGAAGGTTAGTGGTTTTCATTCTTGACTCCTTTCAGCGAGCGAAGACGAAGAGACAGAGCAGACCAAACAAAATCCCGATGAAGGGGCTTAGCACGGCGAACCAGAGCGAAACCCGCCATTCCGCGATCGAACGAGGCTTATTCATGGTAATGATCCGTGCCGGGCGGGTCTTCGTTAGGCGGATCGACGTATCCGCCGAAGAGATAGATCACTAGTGCGATGGCGAGGATGGAGATCGTGTTCATGGCCGCTGCGCGGTTACTAAGACCAAGGCTGGAAGCGACGAAGGTGCCAGGGTAAGCCGCAACTTCTTTTGTGCGTAGCCGGACATCGTCTCGATGCCGCTCTGCCACTGGGCGGCAAGCTTCCGAGAGCGTGAAAGAGCAAAATGTTGGGAGTGGTAGGAGCCGGGTTGAATCGTGGCAAACGTTTTCATGTAACAAATGCTCCTTCCACAGAGGCAGCCTTGTCAAAGGCCGTGGTTGTTCTCCGGTAACCAGTGGACATACCCGCGGTCGCGTTGGGCGTGCTCGCAAGAAGCTGAAGGAAAGATATCCGAAACGGGCGCGCGGCGCGTCCGCATCGGCGGGTCCAATATCCGAATGTGCCGAATGCGAGATCGCCGATCAGTTCTTGGCGGACGGTTTCCGGCGCCAGGTTTAATAATTGGCAAACATTTAAGAACGAAAACGGCCAGGAATATTCATTCGCGGTTAGCCAGCGACAGGCATCCAGATAAAGTTCTCGCCCGATTGTGCTCTTGATCCGACGGAACCGCCGCAAATCCTTCGTCGCCTGTTTGAGAACACCGGCGGCCATCTCCCGGTGGCTCGTCTTGGAAAGGTAGAAATCTGTCGTATTCATGTGATTTGCCGACACCTCTATTTCCCGACTTTGGCGAACTACATTTCAGGGAAATGAGTTTTTCCTTTGTAGCGGCGGTCTATGACCGCCGACGCAGCGGGCGGATATAACGGGAACGAGTTCGGTGGTTATCCTCCTCCGCACTGCTACAGGCGAGCCCCTAATAGCGAACCGGGGGCGGATGCTTTACGAGGGCTTCGAAGCGCGGGTCCTTGCGCAACGGATCCCAGAAAGGCAAGTACTGAAGATCACCTGGGTAAATTCCGCCCGGAGTTTCCAGCAGGCGCGCAACGGCGGCAATCGCGGCATCGACTTCCCCGAATCGCGCCTGGATTTGCGCGCGGTAGTTTTCGGCGATCGGTTTATCAACCGCATCCTTCTCGTAATCGGCGACAGCCTGGTTCGCCTGCTCGAGAGCCTTCTCTTTCTCCCCGAGACCTGCATAAGCAAAGGCGAGCAAAGAGCGCGCATCGTAGGTCGTCCCTCCTGCAGCCCCTGCAGCCGGTGCCATTGCCCGAATCATGCGCTCAAAGGTCGCGCGAGCTTCCTCGGAGTGACCGGCCCACTGCTGAGCGTAACCCTTGTAAACTAAACCAAGGGCATCCTGCGTGCTGAGCGGTTGGTCGGAGCTAACAGACTTCGTAGCCTGCTCGGTGCAGGAAATTACCTGCTCAAAATCCCGTTCCAGCAGCGCCTGAGTTGCGCGAACTAGTAGAACGCTCTTGTCCTTTGAATCTTTGGGAAGCCGTTCCAGTTGCTTGGCAGCTTGATCCAACTGACCTTGGTACTGGAATAGTAAAGCTTTGACAATTATTCCATACGGATTGTTAGGAGAGATTTCCAGGGCCCGATCGATCGCTGCGTGTGCTTCGCTAAATCGTCGTAAGTTCCCGAATACATCATCTGCTGCCGCTCGGGCCCAAAGCCGGAAATTGCGCGGATCGAGCTCGGTAGCTCGGTTTAGGTGTCTCTCAGCTTCTCGCCAATGACCCAGCCGACGCTCCACATACACCATGTATTCATTGACCAGTGAGCTATTCGGTAACCGCTTTTCCGCTTCGCGATAAGCTTGCAGCGCACCAGGAAAATCATAGGAAACTCGGTAGCGATAGGTTCCTTCCGCCAACCATGTCTCGCCCAATTCCGGTGCGAGTGTGAGCGCGCGATCTGCGGCCTGTTTGACAGCGGCGGCGGAGTTCGCGTTCCGATCGAGGCCGTTGTAGTAAAGGAAGCTGCGCACCAGCGCGAGTCGGGCCCAAGCGAGGGCAAAGTCTGGATCGAGTTGGACGGCTTCCTCAAAAGCCGTCGCAGCGTTCTGAAACGAGGCAATGCCCGATCCGCCCTTCTCGATTCCGAGGCCGCGAAGGTATGCGTGGTAAGCAGCTATGTTTGTCGTCGGTCGTTTCGCGCTGATTTTTTGCGCCAGCTCGGCATTTAGCTGCTGGGCCACCGCAGTAGCCACTTCGGTCTCGACGGCAAAGACATCATCAAGCTTGCGGTCGTAGGTGCTAGCCCAGAGATGAGCATTGCTCCGGGTATCGATCAGCTGCACATTCACACGCACCTTATCGGCAGATCTTTGCAGAGAGCCTTCTAAGACTCTCCCGACGCTAAGCTGCCGGCCAACGGTTCTTAGATCGACAGGTCTACTTTGGTAGCCTTCCGTGGACGTCCGCGCAATGACCTTTAGGTCAGCCAGACTGGCGAGCCTGGTCAGAATCTCATCCTGGATACCGATTGCAAAAAAACGGTCTTCCGCGTTCGAACTGAGATTTTCGAAGGGAAGAACCGCGATCGCTCGGTCCAGCTCGGAAGCGGAGGCGGTGCGTTGGTAAACGAAGGCCGCGACTACGGCTACAGCCAGTGCGAGCGCAAGCCCTGCGGAAGTGAGAAAGAGACGTTTTCGCCGCCGACGCGCCGCGGGCTCAAAACGGAGATAGCACTGGTGAATCTTTGTAAGTAGCTCGCGCGCGGTTTGCGGTCGCTCCGCCGGATCCAGTGCTACCATCGACTTCAACAACGTGACGCATTCGAGAGGCACGTGTGCACTCTTCAGTTGCTTCAGCGGAAGGGGCTCTGCGTGCCTGGCCCGAATTTCCTCAATTGAGCGGCCGGCAAAAGGCATTTGCGCGGTAAGGAGGTACCAGAAGGTTATACCTAGCGAGTAGATATCCGAACGTGTGTCGATCTGCTGCTGGCCCACTTCATCGAATTGCTCCGGACTCGCAAAGGCCGGAGTTCCGATGAAACCTGCTTGCGTCCGATAAACCGTGCCTGTTTGCGCCGCGACAACTTTCGCAATGCCGTAATCGATTATCTTGACCAACAGCTGATCGCCTGCGTGCGACTCGATCATCAAGTTCGACGGCTTCAGATCGCGGTGAATGACTCCGCATTCCTCGCCAGCGGCCAGGCCGCGGGCGGTTTGCTCTACGACTTCAAGCGCGAGACTTAAAGGAAGCGGCCCGTCGCGTTGCACGCGCGCTTCGAGCGTTTCACCATGGACAAGCTCCATCGCATAAAAGCATTCGCCATCCTGCTCACCGTAATGAATTACTCGCGCAACGTTCGGATGATGAATCTGCGCGGCCGCGCGGGCTTCCCGCAGGAATCGGGCACGAGCAGTGGAATCTTCCGCCAACTTTCGACTGATGACTTTGAGGGCGACCGTTGAGTTAAGAACAGTGTCGCGAGCGCGATATGTGACTGCCATTGCCCCGGAGCCGAGTATAACAGGGTAGCCGTCAGGATTTACTTCGACTTCGAAGTGAGCATAACGCAACGGACCGAGTCTGACTTTATTGCGTTCAGTGCCTCGCCTGACTTCGTGCTCCTCGGCGAGAAAGCCAAAGCTAACCAGGCAACGCACACATTCCCCATCAGGACCTGGATGAGTGATTGATCGCCCACAGCGCGCGCAAACTCCTGCGCCGATTCCTTGCTCAGGAGCGAGGGCGTTCATGCGGTCAGAATCCGATAAACATGATGTAGCTCGTCATCGATGTCCTTCGGATCGGAAACGGTGCTCGCTACTTCGGCCCGCAAGGCATGTCGATAGGTTTGGCGCAACCGTGAAAGCCAGACACGGAAATTTTCAACCGTTGTACCCAATCGGCTTGCCACTTCCTGCTGATTCGGCGGCGTCTCTGTTCCACCGGCCACGAATGGCCTTAGCTCATCCACCCATTCCCGTTTGCCTTCGGCAGCAAATCGGTCGCGCACGTTTTTCCACGCGCGCGTCACGATACTGGAGGCCCATGCGACATCGTAAGAGTTTACGTCGCTCAAATGCGACGTCGCTAGCATCGAAGCTTCAGCCTGAGGCAGTAGTTCATCGAACGAGACGAACTGCTGCGCTCCGCCGCGTTTGATCGCGCGCATGCGCTCGCGCTCCTTCAGCAAAAAGTTTTGCAACGAACCGAGCAGGAACGTGCGCAGCCGGCCCTTCTCCTGATCGGCTCGGCTCAACGTATTGTGCTGAAATAAATGCTCGAAAAAACCCTGGACGATATCTTGCGCATCGGCCTGCGAATAGCCGCGGCGACGGACAAATGTATAGAGCGGCGGCCAGTAAGCGTCGCAAAAAGCAGCGAGCGCTTTCGGCGCCGACTCATCAGACTCCGCCTTGCCCGCCTGCAGCACGACCGTCCAATGCGTCGTCTGGAACGGCGCACCACCTTCTTGCAGCGTTCCTGGAATTGGTTTCGTAGAAAGTTCAATATCGTAGGCAGGTTCCTTTTGCGAGACAAAACGACATGCCGCTTCGGCAAACACTATGTTTGCTTAGGCATGCCTGGCAGGCATAGACTTGAACCCTGTGGAGCTTCGGCATTTGCGCTACTTCGTAGCCGTGGCCGAGATGGAAAACGTCTCGCGCGCCGCGACCCAAAAACTGTACGTCTCGCAGCCCTCGTTAAGCCGCCAAATTCGGGATCTCGAAGAGGAGCTCGGTGTGCAGTTACTCGAGCGCAGGCCGAAGTCGGTTTGCCTGACCGAAGCCGGCCGCGCTTTTCTCGAGAAAGCGCGCGCCATTTTGAAGGACACAGACGACGCGGTGGCGACGGTGCGTGCGCTCGCCGGCAAGCGTGAGACCGAGCTGCACGTCGGGGATTTTCCGCTCACGACCGCGCGGCTAATGCCTGGCCTGCTGCGTTCCTATCAAAAAACAATGCCGAACGTGCAGGTGAAGCTGCACGACTGGCCGGTAGAGAAGAACATCGCGGGAGTTCGCGAGGGTCGATTGCACCTGGCGATCATCATTCCGCCGCTTAAGTCAAACTCACTCGATGAGCTCCGCTTTGAAGAGTTACTTGCGGTGCGCGTTTGCCTTGCCGTTTCATCCAATCATGCATTCGCGGGGCGGAAGTCGGTTTCGTTGGCTGACGCGGCGCGGGAGCGGTTCATTGGGCTGATGCGCGAGGAGTATCCCCGTTACCAGGAATATCTCGCTGGGATCTTCGCGCGCGTGAATGATAAACCGAAGATCGTGGAGGAGCACGACGGTTGGGCCGGAGTTTTTTCCGCAGTCGACGCCGGCACGGGAGTAGCCATCGTTTCAGACGCGTTCACTTATGCATTCGGTGATCGCATAAAACTTCTGCGCCTGACCCCTGAGCCGCAGCGGGTCGCGATTGGAATTCTTACGCGGAGAGGCAGACTCAGCCCGGCCGCGGAGAAGTTCTGCCAATGTGCGAGGGAAGCGTTCGGCGGTCGTTAGGGTTAAGGGCGGTAGCCGAATTCTTACAGGGTCGAGTGCATCGATCTTAGCTCGGCGCGGCACGCTTCAGCGAATGATCTGAGCGGATCAGTGGTGGCCCCGTCGCGAAGCAAGGCCCGCATTTGTTCGAGCGAAAGGTTTGGCGAGAAGTACTGTTCCGCGATTGCCGCTAGAGCTCGTTCGGCTTCGCAGAGAACTGCGTCTGATGCACAAAGCCTGATGCGGTTGAGTAGCGCGTAGATCGGCAACAACGTTTCGGGCTTTTCCAGCGTGTTCTCAAACGCATCAACTAGACGCGCTGAGCACTGGTTGATAAATTCGCCATAGACACTTTCGCGCTTGCTGGTTTCGGCGCCGATCAATTCACGCCTGCCAAGCGTTCTCTGTGTGACCCAGGTGGTCGCAACCGTGGCAGAACCGCCGACGAGGGACCCGAGCACGCCGGCCATAGCGGTGATGATTTCAGTGGTCATAGGTTACGGTGTAATGTCCGCTTCGGGCGAAACAGTGGTTAGCGCCATTGTTTGTTGGGGCGAGCTCTGCAGTATGAATCCTTGTCTGCGCGCACGAACCCGAGCGATTTTGTCTGTTACGGCTTCGATGTCGTGCAGCGTAACCATTTGCTCGATCTCTCTTCCGAACAAAAGATCCAGCGTCCAATCTATCATAACGCGGAGCTTCTTGGCCAGCCGCGGTAGCTTCATTAGGTAAACCCCCCGCCACATCCACCAGGCGATGAATCCGGAGAACTTAATTCCGAGCAACATTGCGACGCCTGTCCGGTGGCCAATGCTCGCCAGCATTCCCATTGTTTTGTAACGGAATGGCGTCAGTGGACGGCCGAGCAGGCTACGTTCGATGTTCTTTGCTGCGGTTACTGCCTCGCGCAACCCATGCTGCGCCGTGGGCGGGTAAAAGCCCCCGGTTGCGCTGTCTGGCACCGCGGCACAATCGCCAACCGCCCACAATCCGGGAGTTCCCGGCACCGCGAGGAGTTCGTTAACCAAAAGACGGCCTCGCTCTTTCCGGCAAGGCAACGCCTCGATGACGGCGCTCGGCTTGGTTCCGGCCGTCCAAATGAGTGTCGCTGCCGGAATCGACGTGCCGTCACTTAGTTCAACTACCGAACCGTCGTAGCTTGCTACGCGGGCGCCTGTGATTACTTCCACCTTCCGTTCCTTGAGTTTGCTTTCGGCATAACTACCGAGCTCTTCTCCCAGCTCGGGCAGAAGAAACCTGCCCGGGTGAACCACGACGACGCGAATCAAGTCTTCCTGCAATGCAGGGTAAAACTTCGCGGTTTCTCTCACAAAATCGTTCACCGCGCCGGTCGTTTCCGCGCCGGAAAAACCTCCACCGGCAGTAACGAACGTGAGTAACTGGCGCCGGGATGCCTCATCGGTCCGCAGCGAGGCATCTTCCAGGAGAGCGACCATTCGATTACGCAGCAGCGCTGCGTCGCTAAGATTCTTCATCGTCACGGCCCAATCGCCTACGCCCGGCAAGCCGAAGAAGTTCGTCTCCGAACCGAGTGCGAGCAGCAGATGATCAAATTCGAGCTCCAACGCGATGTCGCGCAGACCAGCCAGACAGTGAATCTTTTTTGTCCTTAGGTCGATGTTTTGAATATCAGCTTGAACGACGTTGACATGGCGAAGAATGCGCCGCAGCGGATTGACAATGTCGGCGGGCGAGAGGTCGCCCGCAGCTACTTCATGCAGCATTGGGGTGTAGAGAATGAAGTTTTCCCGGCTGATCAGAGTAACTTCAATGTCGGCCTTTCGTGCCAGTGTCTTATCCAGATGGCGAGCCGCATAGAGACCGGCAAATCCGCCGCCAGCGATAAGTATCTTCGTCTTTTTCATCTATTTATTTCTCCAGTTTAGAGAGTCCGATTTCGGAAAAGTTTGGAGTTTCATCCAACGAGTAAAATTGAGGATTCCATCCCAGCGGCGATCGGAATTAAAGATCGATCCGCCGACGGACGGATTCGCCGTGGCGAACATGTTGAGCACGAGCATCGGGTCATGCCAGCGCCGACGACGTTGAAACCATCTCGGTGATCTGCTCGGTTTAATTTGTTTAAGATTGGTCGCCTTCATCGTGATCGCCTTCTATTGTCCGGCTCTTCCGGATTGATGCTGAGCAGCCCGAGAAGCAGCGCCCAAAAAATCGATACTGCGATCATAGCTGCACCTCCTTGACACGCAGAACGATCTTGCCGCGGGCGTGACGCGCTTCGCTGAGCTCATGCGCACGACGCGCTTCGCTCAACGGCAGAATGCGGTCGACCGTAGGTTTAAGTTTCCCAGAGACGATAAGCTTCGCGATCTGGCTGAGTTGCGCGCCGTTCGGCTGACTGTCAGCCATCGCTGCGTGCACGCCTGCCTGTTTCGCTTTCTCCTCTGATGGCGGCTGCACTAACGAAACCAGAATCCCGCCTCTCTTCAACAGTTGCCACGAGCGTTCCTGCGTCTCGCCGCCAATCGTATCGAGGACGATGTCCATCTCGTGGGCGATGTCTTCGAATCGTTGTTTCGTGTAATCGATCGTTTCGTTGGCGCCGAGACGGCGTAGCAAGTCTTGGTTCTTCGTCGACGCGGTCGCAATGACATACGCGCCTTTCCATTTTGCGAGTTGCACAGCGAGATGGCCGACGCCGCCGCTGCCGCCGTGAATGAGAATCCGTTGTCCAGGTTGAAGCTGGCCGAGATCGAACAATGATCGCCACGCCGCTAGCACCGACACGGCCGTAGCCGCGGCATGCGGGTGATAGAGCGACTTGGGTTTCAGCGCGAGAGCCGTTGCGCGGACCGCGATATAGTCGGCATACGCGCCGTCCCGCGCCGGGTCAGCCATGGCGAAGACTTCGTCGCCCTTTTTGAAATTCGACACGCCGAGACCGACTTCCTCCACGACGCCCGACACGTCCCAGCCGGGAATCAGCGGCAGCTTGTGCTGAACGAAGTCTTTCAGGTAACCGGCGCGCACTTTCCAATCGAACGGGTTCACGCCCGCGGCGTGCACGCGGACGAGAACTTCGCCGACTTGCGGATGCGGGCGCGGTGCGTCCTCGTATTTAAGAACTTCCGGTCCGCCGTAATTGTGAATTCGGACTGCTTTCATCAGCTCCATTTTCGCTGGCTCCCATCCGATTCCGTGCGGCCTGCCATTGTGGCTGGCGACTGCTTCCATCGTTACGCGCATAGCTCCTCCTAACCGGCCGCACTCGCGGCTATCACGGACTGCGTTGGTGCTAAGGCCAAGCGCAACTTTCGAAGCGCGTGTCCGGAAAGTGTTTCGGGTCCGCGTTGCTGCCATTCCGCTACGAACTTGCGACCGACGCGGTGAAGTCCGAGCCGGACTGGCGAAATTGTCGGTTTTGGCGTCATGTGGCGCTCAACGGCTTTAATGGTCTCGTTCATCGTATTGGCTCCTCTCACTTAAAATTTTCATGCGATACAATCCGACCGGGATCGCCTGATAGGGAAAGACTATATTTCTTGCCTCAGCATATCCCGCAGGCATACTCCACCTCCTGGTTGAACGACGGGTCCGCTGGCCCGACCGCGAAAGCCCAAGGCTCCGCACACCAGAAAAGCTCTGGCGGTGTACACCGCAGTCCGCTTTTGAACAAATGATCGAGCTCAGATCGCCTAACGAATGAACTCCAACAGAGACTCGTTAGGTATAAATGTAATAAAAAAACCGGAGCCTACGGGGTTCGGGTCCTCCCGCGAGGGCGGGATCATTTGCGGCTTTTCCATAGCCGAAACGGAAGATCGCTGACTCGCTGCCAACGGACGCCCCCGAAAGCATTCGGGGCTGGGTCGAGCCCCTGAAACCGACCATTGGAAACCTTTTTGACACTGCGTCAATCTGACCTCTGATTTCTGACCTGTGACGTCTGAAAAGTGGAGTTACTGACCCTTCGTTTGATACCCTTTCCACACTCGCCTCACAGGGGCGTGCATCGCGAACGATACATGCGAGTGGTTCAGCCGCCGTTGGCTGCTGCGTACCTTCAGCGCAAATTGCCAATCAACGAACACTAACGCAGCGCCTGCGACACCTTGAATCAGTTTCGATGCCAAGCGCCGTACCGAATCTGACGATGCTGCGACTCACAATATACTAGTCCGGTGGCAGCGATGTGCCGCTATACTGTTTGGCCAGCGCGATATCGCCAGCGTTGATGCTGCCGTTCACGTTCACATCAGCACGGAAGTTGGCCGCCGTGACTGCTTGCCCCGTTTGGCTCTTCGCCAGCGCGATATCGGCGGCATTCACCGCGCGATTAGCATTCACGTCACCGATCAGGAACCCCATCGGGATATCGATGTCGGTCGCCGGTGCATCGCTGGCGCCATTGACGCCATTGATCCGCACATTGATCACCTGCGCGTTGGCAATGTTCGTCAGCGGGACGGTAACTACCGCGCCACTGACCGATACGTTGCCCGTGCAGACGCCACCGCTACCAACGCAACCCGTGCCGCTGGTAACTTGCGCTTGCGGACTGCCGGTTACCGTTACGTTGCCAGAGAAGGTGACTACCAACGTGAAGTCGTTGGTGCCACCACTGGTCCGGGATTCCACTCCCGAGCTGCCAGTGAGCGGCATGTTGATGTCGAATGTACCTGCCCCACCGTGAGTCTTTCGCGAGACCGCGCTCGTTACCGTGGGGGAGGACGCGGCGAGTAATTCGACTGTACTCACCGTGGTAGTCGCCGTGTTGAAGCCGTCGGCGACCAGCACCCGGCCATCGGGTAGGGTGCCCTGCGCGTCTCCAGCGCGGTTCCCGATCATCGCCGGGCCGGCGCTGAACGTACCGCTGCTGATGGTGAAGACGTGGGTGGAGGTAGTGGAATTACCACTGGAATCTGCGCCGTCGGTGATCGCCAGTTGGCCCGTGCCGAAGGGCGAGACGCCGCCGTAGTTGCCGAGCCCGCCGGTGCCCGCCGAGCCGAGGTTGGTCCAACTGTTCGCCACCGGGTCGTAGCGCAGTAGCGTATCCGTCGTCGTGAAGGCGGGTAGGATCACCCCACCGTAGACGTAGATCAGCCCGTTGTAGGCCGTACCGTAGGTGTTGGTGCGGAAATCGGGCAGCGTCGCCCCCGTAGTCCAGGTGTTGGTGGCGATGTCGTAGATGAAGTTGGTGTTCAGGCCGTTGTTGAAGTCGTCGCCGCCCATGACGTAGAACTTGCCGTTGACCACCGCTCCCGCCGCCGCTTCGACGCCAGGACTGGTGGGCATGTTCGCGCCGCTGGTCCAGGTGTTGGTGGCGATGTCGTAGATGCGCAAAGCGTTGGTGACGCTGGTGCCGCCGATGAAGCCGCCGGCGACGTAGATTTTGCCGTTCCACGCGCCGATAGTGCCCTGGCCGAGAGGGACGGGCAGCGGGGCGACGTTGCTCCAGGTGTTGGTCGTGTTGTCATAGCGCGAGACCTGGTTGTACAAGATCGGCGTGGCGTCGGCGCTCTGGCCGCCGGCGACGTAAAGCAAGTTGTCCGTGCCGAGGGCGGCCTGGAAGGCATAACGGGCCGGAGGCTGGGGCGGGCCCGGCTGCCACGCGGCCGGGTCATTCGGAGCCTCGGGTGCACGGATGGCTGTGATGCCGCCAGAGGATGCAGCCACCCCCGCTTGGGCGCTTGGCGCGAAAGCACCGACAGCGCCAGCCGAGGCCGGACCCTGCGACGGGCTGCCGGTCGAGACCTGCAAAGCGCGAGCCACCGTTGAGCCGATGACGAGAAGCGACAACAGAATAAACAGACTTGGAAGCAGATGAGCTTTGATAGACGGATTGATTTGTTTTTTCATGTGGGAATTTCTCCTTTGAATTTGCTAATCGCAGAAGCTGCGGAATAGACGATGCAGTGCGACATTGTCGCGAGGTTATTTTTGTTTGGTAGCAAGTGTCAATCTTTTTTCGACCTTTTTGGATTTGGATTGCCCTAATGAAAAGGGGCCGTGCGCGAGGGAAAGTGCCCCCCTGGCGTGATTCGAAGCACCGAAGCGCGAACGGAGCTATTTTGTCGTTTTTTCATGGCGCTCTCGGTGGGATTGGCCTCACGAAACCAGCCTTGTGCCTAACGATTTAACATCTCTCAATCCGTTAGGGAATAAATGTAATACAAAAATCCCCGGAGCCTACGGGGCTCGAACCCGCAACCTCCGCCGTGACAGGGCGGCGCTCTAACCAATTGAGCTAAGGCTCCTCGCAAAAAGCGGAATGCAGGTTAGTCGCATGCCCGCTGGCTTCAACTGATTTTCGCGCCGCGGACCAATCAGACGTTCGGATTTCGGATTTGCTGGAGAAACTCCCGCGCCTGATCAACATCGACGTTAATCTGGCGGACGAGCGCGTCGATGTTCTCGAACTTTTTCTCGGGCCGGAGAAAACGGATAAAGCGTACCTCCAACTCTTTGCCGTAAATCTCGCGCTCGAAGTCGAGCAGATAAATCTCCAGAACGCGGTCGGTTTTTTCGGCAACGGTCGGGCGAACGCCGAGATTAACCAACCCCGGAAAGACCACTCCATCGAGTGAAGCTTCCGCGAAATAAACTCCATTCGGCGGGAATTGCTCGCTGTGAGCGCTCAAATTCGCTGTCGGGAACCCGATCTTTTTTCCAAGATTATCGCCGCCGACCACCGTGCCGAGAATGGTGTAGTCGCGTCCGAGCATTTCGGCCGCTTTGGCGAAATCGCCGGTCTCTACGGCCTTGCGAATCGCTGTGCTGCTAACCACGGCCCCGTTGACAGTGACGGGCGGAATTCCGACGACCTGGAAGCCAGACTCGGCGCCGAGTTTCTTGAGAAGATCGAGATTTCCGCGCCGGTTTTTCCCGAACGACCATTCGTGCCCGACACAGATCTCGCGCAACGGCTTCGAGTTTGCCACTAGTTGCCGAACGAAATCTTCCGGCTCGGTCGCGGCGAATTCTTTGTCGAACTGAATGATCAAGAGGTGGCTCACACCAAGACCACGGATCAGCGCGATTTTGTGCTGCGTCGCCGTGAGCAGATGGGGCGCGCGCTCCGGTCGCAACACCTTCATCGGATGTGGATCAAATGTCACCACGACGGGCGTGCCTTTTTCAGCCTCCGCGTGCCCGGCCGAAGTTGAGATCACCGCCTGATGCCCGCGATGGACACCGTCGAAGACGCCGATGGCGAGGAAAACGGGGCCGGGCAAACGAGCGAGGTCGGGGATGGAATGAAGGATTTCCATCATCGCAATGACGAATGACGGATGACGAATGACGAATTAATGCCGAAATCCGAATGACGAACGGATTTGCCGCACAGTGTCATTTGGTAATTCGGAGGTTCCTTGGCCTTCCTCATTCGCGCTGTTTTCCAGTTCGCCAAATCCTTGAGAAGATTAGGTGCAACGCCTTTGCCCGCGCCACAGCTCGCGCCGCTTCAAATTTCAGCTCCGGCACGGCGTATGCGGCCATTCGCAAAAAATGTTTGCTCTCACGTGCTTCTTTCTTGCACGTCCCAACATTCTTCAGGAACTCCCGTTTAGAAACTGCGTCGTCGGCTTCGGCGTAGTTCGCCCCAACGCTCGTGCCAGCTCCGACCAATTGACTGATAATTCGATCGGCCAGCGGTCCGGGTGGAATTTTCTTTGCGAAATCAATGATTCTTTCACCAAAGCGAGCAGTCCGATCTTCGAGATCGTAAATAGGCTTTGTTCCCGGCTCCTCTCGCACAACAGCGTTTTCGTCTTCTACCCAGAACGCATCCTCATCACGCGCGAGTTCGCCATTCGTCATTCGTTCGTCATCCGTCATTCGTCATTGTCTTCGTCATTCCTTCGTCATTCCTTCGTCATTTGTCGTTCGTCATCCGTCATTCGCTACGCTCCCCTCATCCGCGAAACTTCCGGCAGACTGAGCATTCGCCGGAGAATGTCTTCACGCGGGGCGTTCTTGACTTGATCGACCGTGATCGCGTTGGCGACATCGAATCGGCCGGACCGCGTGCGCCGCAATGATTTCAGATGGGCGCCGCAGCCGAGAGCGTTGCCGATGTCGTGCACATAGGTGCGGACATAGAACCCTTTGCTGCACATCACGCTAAAATCGATTTCCGGCAGCGCGATGCGATCGATTGTGTAACGATACACGTGGACCAGGCGCGGCTCGCGCTCGACCACTTTGCCCTGGCGCGCCAGTTTATAGAGGGGGACGCCACCATGCTTTTTCGCCGAGACCATCGGCGGCATTTGATAGAAATCGCCGCGAAACTTCTCGAACGCGGCGCGAATTTGTTCCTCGCTCAAGAGCGGGACCTCGCGCTTGTCGGTGACGTCGCCTTGTCGATCTTGGGTGCTGGTCGTTATGCCAAGAACAAATGTGCCGGCGTATTCTTTGTCCTCAGCCATGAGCAAATCCTGGATCTTGGTGCCGCGTCCGAGCGTGAGAATGAGCAACCCGGTCGCGATCGGATCGAGCGTGCCGCAATGGCCGACCTTTTTGATCCCAACCTGCCGCCGCACGAGGGCGACGACGTCGTGCGACGTCATATCTTCGGCTTTGTCCACGAGAAGGACGCCGTCAATGGTTGGAAGCATGGCCAAAATGGTAATGACGGCTGACGAATGACGAATGACGGATTAATGACGAAGCACAAAGCACAAAGAGATGTGGCGCGTTCGTCATTCGTCATTGGGGTTTCCTTCGTCATTCGTCATTCGGCGTTTCGTCATTTATGTTGCGCTGCAACGCTTTCGCACACTTCCCTCAACACGCGCTCTTCCACTTCGCGCAATGTCCCGCGGATGCGCGCGCCGGCGGCGAGAACGTGACCGCCACCACCGAATTTCTGACAGATCGCGCAAACATCGATCGCTTCATCCTTCGATCGCATGCTGACGCGCACTTTTCCGTCGTTCAGCTCCTCGAAAAACACGGCCACAATCACGCCGCGAATCGCGCGCAGATGGTCGATCAGACCTTCATTGTCCTCCGGAATCACCCCGAGCTGCGCCGCCGTCTTCAGATCGAGACTGAAAGTGGCGACGCGCCCATCGGCTTCGAAACGCATCGTCCGCAACAATTCCCGTAGCAATTCGATGCGACGCCGTGGATAATTCTCATAGATCAACCGGCTGATCTTGCCAACATCGACACCGCATCGGACCAGTTCGGCCGCGATCTCGAATGTGCGCGCGCTTGTATTCGAGTATTGAAAAGAGCCGGTATCGGTCGTGATAGCGACGTAAAGATTTTCCGCAATGTCGCGATCGACCGGTAGATTCTGGTCCTTCATCAGCTCGTAAAGAATCTGTCCCGTGGCGGGCGCAGTCGGATCGATATAGACGAGATCACCATAACCGGGATTGCTCGGGTGATGGTCGATGTTAATCCAAAGTTTGGCGGAACGAACGGCTTGGAGTGCGGTGCCTAACCGGTTCTGAATCGCCGTGTCGAGCGCGACAGCAACATCGACATCCTCGGCCTGGCCGGGCGGTTTGCTCATCAGTTCCGCCCGCGCGAGAAACGAATATTTCTCCAGCATTCCGTCTTCATTCCAGACCCGCACATCTTTGCCGAGTTTTTTTAGAGAAAGCGCCAGCGCAAGCTGACTCCCCAGCGCATCCCCATCCGGCCGCACGTGACTCATCACGGCAAACCGCTGGTGCTCGCGCAGCGCGCGACCAATTTCGGAAAATTTGGAAGTGGTCATGAAAACGCTCAACGTTCGACGTTCAACGGTGAAACTCAAGAAACGACGGCTTCTAGCCGTTGTATTAGAGAAGACGGCTTGGAGGCCGTCATTCCCTGTCTTCGGGCGATTGGATCTGTTGCATGATCTCGATCACGCGGGCGCCGCGCTCGATCGACTTATCGAGATGAAAAACCAGATGCGGCGTGTATTTGAGGACGACTCTGCGCGAAAGCTCAGCTTGCAACGCCGGGCGATTTTCTTCGAGCTTATTCAAGACGCTCTCGTGCTGGGTTGAGCCGAGCACGCTGACAAAGACATGGGCGTTGCGCATATCGGGGGCAACATCGACGTCGTGGATGCTGACCAGCGCTTCCTCGAAGTTCAACTCGCGCGCGATGATCGCGCTCAGCTCGCGCTTGACCAATTCGTTTAGCCGCAATTGTCGATGTTTCATGTTCGTTGAAGCGTTGAACCGATAAAGCGTTGAAGCGGTCAGAAAAACTTCCGTTTTAACGCTTCAACGCTTCAACCGTTTAACGAATCACAACTTCTGGGCAAACTGTTCGAGCTGGTAACACTCGATCACGTCGCCTACCTGGTATTCGCTGAAATCGCCCAGCTTAATGCCGCATTCCAAGCCGGAGCGTACTTCTTTCACGTCATCCTGGAACCGCCGGAGCGTGGAAAGACCGCCATCGTAAACCGGCTGGCGTTTGCGCAAGACGCGGGCTCGAGCGGCGCGCGCGATGCGGCCATCGGTGACCAGACAGCCAGCGACGATCCCTTTGCTCAGCTTGAAAACCTGTTTCACTTCGGCGTGACCGATCACGGTTTCGCGCAGCTCCGGATCGAGCAGGCCGGCCATAGCGTCTTTGAGCTGGTCGATTAATTCGTAAATGATGCTGTAAAGTTTGACCTGAACGCCCTCGCGTTTTGCCGCTGGCACGGCCATCGACTCCACTTTGACGTTGAACCCGACGACGACAGCGTCCGAAGCGCTTGCCAGCAAAATGTCCGATTCGGAAATCGGGCCGACGGCGGCGTGGATGATTTCCAGATCGATTTTCTTGCTCTCGATTTGATTGAGCGCGCCCGTGATTGCTTCGAGCGAGCCTTGCGCGTCGCACTTCAGCACAATCTTCAAAAGCTTTTTGCCAGCGGCATCCTGAAGCAGGCTCTCCAGCGTGGCGCGTTGCGGCACGGTTAATTTGTTAGCGCGTTTCGCTTCGACACGCTCATCGCTCAACATTTTTGCCGCGCGCTCGGATTCCATGACCAGGAGTTCATCCCCCGCGTTCGGCAAACCAGTAAAGCCAAGCACTCTCACCGCGGTCGATGGGCCGGCTTCCTTAATCTGCTTGCCCTGACCATCGAGCAACGATTTCACTTTGCCGCTGTAGTCGCCGCAAATAAACGGATCGCCGATCTTGAGCGTGCCCATTTGCACGATCACCGTCGCAGTCGGGCCACGGCCCGGCTCGATTTGCGCTTCAATTACCGTGCCGCGTGGCGTGGCCGTGGGCGATGCCTTCAACTCCATCACCTCGGCTTGGAGCGTCATCATCTCGAGCAAGTGATCGATGCCGGTGCCGCGTGTCGCCGAGACTGGACAGACGATCGTCTCTCCGCCCCAATCTTCCGGCATCAGGCCGCACTCCTGAAGCTGTTTCTTCGCCCGGTCGATGTTCGCGCCCGGAAGATCGATCTTGTTGAGCGCGACCATGATCTTCACGTGCGGAGCGGCTTTGGCGTGATTAATCGCCTCAATCGTCTGCGGCATTACGCCGTCGTCTGCCGCCACTACCAGGACAACGATGTCCGTCACGTTCGCGCCGCGCGCGCGCATGGCGGTGAAGGCCGCATGGCCCGGCGTATCGATGAAAGTAACTTTGTCCCCTGATGCTCGACCGTGTACGCGCCGATGTGTTGCGTAATCCCGCCGGCCTCGCCCGCAGCCACTCGCGTCTTGCGAATCGCGTCCATCAACGAAGTCTTCCCATGATCGACATGGCCCATAAACGTGATCACCGGTGGACGCGGCTTGAGTTCTTCCGCTTTCTCGATCACCGGGCGGCGGCGGCGCGACCACCGGCTGCTCGACCTTGTGCACACCCGCGCCTTTTTCCCGGCGCTCTTTTTCCAGAATGAATCCGTGATTCTCCGCGATCTTTGCGGCAACATCGGGCTCGATCGTCTGGTTTTGGTTCGCGAAAATGTTGAACCCATCCATCAGCTCTTTAATGAGCTGGAAATTCTTGAGACGAAGCTGCGCGGCGAAATCTTTGACGATGATTGGCGGCTTGATGTGAAGGATCTTTTGCTCCTCCACTTCTGCTGACGCAGCCGCACCATCCGGCTCCGCTTCGACAAGAGTGGCGGTTGAAGTCTGCGGAGTTGATGCCGGCGTCGGAGGCGCGACCGGTTCGACTCGCGCCGGCGCCGACGGTTCGAGCTTCGGCAGAATCTTGGAAATCGGCGGTAAAACTGTCTTTCCCTGACCGTCTTTCAATTCCTTCGACCGCCCTGGTCTGTCGATCAATGAAACGGACGGCGCATGTTTCGCCGCCGGCTTCCCGGACGCTGGTTTGGACGCAGCTGCGCGCTCAATTTTGGCCGCAGCCGGCGCATGAGTCCGTGCGGACGGCTTTCCCGGCTCAACCTTCTGCGCAACCGGCTTTGCCTTCGAAACAGCCGATCCGCCCCCGGATGGAGCTGCTGCGGCGACCTTGGGCGCGGAAGTTTTCGCCGCAGCCGGTTTGGCGGCGGGCTTGCGCGTCGCGCTCTTGCTGGTTGTCTTGGTTGGCATTGTAAAAAATGGTTCTCATGGCTCGTGCCTTTAAGCAGAGCCGGCTTGCTGCGCTTCTTCTTTCTGCGGCACTTCCTTGCGGCTATGGATCGCGGCGTGAATCTCCTGTGCCTTGGCCTCATCCACGCTCAAAATCTCCACCAAATCCGAAACATCGGCGTCACGCAAGCCTTCCAGATTGGTGAACCCAGATTTCACGAGCGTGACCGCTTGTTCTTCCGTGATCGGCAACGCCGTCGCGAGCGTTTGGGCCGCCTGCGCCACTTTTTGTTCGACCGCGGTTGTGGCGGAGGTGTCCTTGTCGATATTAATCTCCCAACCCGTTAGGCGCGAAGTCAGCCGCGCGTTCTGGCCTTTCTTGCCAATGGCGAGCGAGAGCTGGTCTTCATCCACTGAGATCTGCACACTCTTCTTCTCGGTATCGAAGATGAGGTTCTTGACCTTGGCCGGCTTGAGCGCCTCCAAAACGTATTCACGCGGGTCCGAGCTCCAGCGAATGATGTCGACCTTTTCATTGTTCAGCTCGCGCACGATGTTTTTCACGCGCGACCCGCGCATGCCAACGCACGCCCCCACCGGGTCGACTTTTTCGTTCGCGCTCGAGACCGCGATCTTAGTGCGATAACCGGCCTCCCGCGCGATCCCACGTATCTCGACCGTCCCGTCTGCAATCTCGCTCACCTCCAGCTCGAAAAGCCGGCGCACAAAATTCGGGTGACTCCGCGACACAATGATCTCCGGTCCGCGCGGGCCGTTCTCCACCGCCACGACATAAGCGCGGAGCCGATCGCCCACGTTGTAATCTTCCACCGCCACGCGTTCCCGCTGAGGCATGACCGCTTCAAACTTGCCCAGATCGAGAATCACATCCGAGCGGTCGAAGCGCCGCACCGTGCCGCCCACGATTTCGCCCGCGCGGTCCTTAAATTCCTCGTAAATCATTTCCTTCTCGACCTGGCGGATCCGTTGCATCATTGCCTGTTTCGCGGTCTGCGCCGCGATCCGGCCGAAATTCCGTGGCGTGACTTCCATTTCCACGGTGTCGCCGATGTTCGCGTCTGGTTTAACCCTGCGCGCTTTGTCGAGATCGATCTCATCCTGCGGATTCGCCACGTGCTCGACTACAATCAGGTTCGCCAGGGCCCGGATCGAGCCGGTCTTGGGATTAATGTCGATGTGCAGATCGCGCGACGCGCCTACGCTTTTTTTCGAGGCCGAAAGCAGCGCATTCGAAACCGCTTCGATCAGGATGTCGCGCTTGATTCCGCGCTCCCGCTCCATGTATTCCAGCATCGCAATAAGTTCCCCGTTCATAAAACACATAGCCCGCAGACGAAAAAGAGTGGGACAAGGCGTACCCACTCCATCAGCGCGCGGACTCAACGCTCAGCTTACTGGCCAATCGCCCGGTCGTCAAGACGCGGCCGTGCCTGGCACTGTCCCAAAATCAACTCGCGACAGTGAGAAAGGGAGAGCCCTCACCCTACCCCTCTCCCTGAGGGAGAGGCGGACTCCGAAAGCTTTCGGAGCCGGTGAGGGAAATTTAGGACATTACCCCGGGCCTGCGATTTGGAATTTTTGATTGCTCGTGGCTCTCTCGGTTTCTCGCTTTTGCTTCCGCGCAGGTCTGGTTCACACTTTAAGGCGTGAATCGAGAGGATGACGTTGTGCGGGCCTGGCGCGAGTCCGCGCCGTTTTGGGAGAAACATCGGGAAACCGTGCGCTTGATGTTTGAGCCAGTGACGCGCGCGCTAGTCGAGGATGCTCATATCGCCGCCGGGATGCGTGTGCTTGACGTCGCCTGCGGCTCGGGCGAGCCCGGTTTGACACTGGCCGAAATTGTTGAGTCAAAAGGGTGCGTCACTTGCACTGACATCATCTCCGAGATGGTCGCTTCCGCTCAGCAGGCAGCGGCCCGTCACAACTTAACGAATATAAAATTCCGCCAATGCGCAGCCGATTCCTTGCCTTTCCCAAATGGTTCGTTCGACGCAACAGTGTGCCGCTTCGGCGTGATGTTTTTTCCTGAACCGTTGGCCGGGCTGCGTGAGATGTTGCGTGTGACCAACCAAGACGGGCGAGTGGCGCTCGCCGTCTGGCACAACAGCGAATCGAACCCGTTCTTTCATGTCGTGACAGAAATTCTGTCGCGCTACGTCGAATCGCCTCCCGATGATCCGCAGGCGCGCGGGCGCATTTCGTTTCGCCGAGCCGGGGGCGCTGGCTCGGATTCTAAAACAGGCCGGCGCCGTTGATGTACGGGAGCGCGTGCTCGACTTTTCCATTGCGGCGCCGATTTCACCGCACGAATTCTGGACCGTCCGATCTGAAATGTCCGACACCGTGCGCGAGAAGCTCGCACAGATCGATCAAGCGCAGCACGATCAGGTGAAACAGCATGTCATCGAAGCCGCGCGCGCGTTCTTTCCGGAAGGTCAGATGAAGTTTCCAGCAAAAGCGATCATCGTTAGCGGAGTGAAAAACAGCAGGCGCCATCCGGCGTAACGTGAGCGACGGTCTGTGACCGTCGCCGTTCTCAATGAAGATAAAGGCGCTGCACTACGGCTTAAAGCGATTGTATTTCTTCAGCAGCTCGCGCAGGCGATCGTGCGCCAGAGCATCGACCTGATGATTGTCGTGTCCGGTCATGCTGTGATTATCGACCAAGGCGTTGACCACCGCTTCTTCGGTCGCCTGCACGACTCCGGCGAAAAGCGGATCCATCAGATCGTTTGGAATGGTCTCGACCGAGTGCGTCACTTGATCCGGATTCGCCGCCTTTGGATTCGCGGTTGAAAATGCGATGAACAAATCGCCGGAACCATTTCCCGAGATCGTGCCGGTGCGCGCCAGCCCGAGCGCGACCCTGCGCGCGAGTCGCTTCAACTGATCCGGCAGCAACGGCGCATCCGTGGCCACGACCGCAATGCACGAGCCGCTTTCTTCTTTGTAAACTTCGCCGGGGATTTCTTTCCCGACCGGGACGCCAGCAATCGTAAGCTGTGGACGCCGCCCAAAGTTTGCCTGCAAAAACACGCCGACCGTAAAACTGCGGAGTGGCGTCTCCTTCGACGCGCGAATGTCGATCTGGCGCGACGCCGTTCCGTTGCCGCCCTTGAACTCGTAACAAATCATTCCCGTGCCGCCGCCGACACTGCCTTCCTCGATCACACCGCCATGCGCAGAATCAAGTGCATGGAAAACGTCCTCGGGCTTGACGTGAAACCCGTTGATATCGTTGAGCCAGCCGTCCCATGTTTCGGCAACGACCGGCAGACTCCACCAATACCCGGTCTTATCGGCCGCGCCATGCTTGACACGCCAGGCGATCACTGCGTCGCGGGCCACTCCGACACTGTGCGTGTTCGTAATCACGACCGGTCCTTCGAGGAATCCGCTTTCTTCCACCCAGGCCGTGCCGGTCATTTCGCCGTTGCCGTTGAGCGAAAAAACGCCGGCGTAAACCGGGTCGTTCAGGGAAGCATGACCGCGCGGAATAATTGCGGTCACGCCTGTTCGGACCGGGCCTTTGCCGACTTCGAGTTTTCCTTCGCCACTGATCAAAGTCGTGTAGCCAACCTCTACGCCAGTCACATCCGTGATCGCGTTTAGTTTTCCGGGCGTGCCTTCGAACGGAACACCGAGATCGCGCGCCCGAACGATCTTTCGCCTGAATTGTCGGTGGCGGAGACTTGATCGGTTCGCGCGCGCGAAGAATCGAGCACGAGTAAGAAGACGAAGGTCAAAGCGGAGAGTGGCCTTTTGACATAGAGCAACGACCAACGCCAACGTTCAACGTCCAACGCTCCGCAAAATTCAAACGACTCGGATATCAGGCGGTTGGCTGCGACCGATCCTTGACATTCGCCGATCAGATTTCTGACCATCGACGCGATTTGCCCCCGGTATTGTCTAAATCACTATGAAAAACCTTTCTCCACTTCTCAGAACACTTCTGATTTTTGCAATGTGCGGCTCTCTGCTGCACGCGGCTGAGGTCTTGACTCAACAGGACGTGGTCAAGCTCCTGGAGCTGAAGATTCCCGAGCAAACCATCATCGACAAAGTCAAAAGCTCCGGCACCGCGTTCGTGCTCGGCACGGAGGACATAGCGCGGTTGAAAAAGGCCGGGGCGAGTGACGCGCTCATCGCCTCGATGCAGTGCTCCAGTTCCGTTCCGGCCGCTGGCAATCCCGCATCGGAGATCACCGATCTTGTCCTCATTGTCGATTATTCCGGAAGCATGAACGCGAAAATGAAAGACGGCGCGGCGAAAGTGGCATCGGCAAAAAAATGCGTGGGTGATTTGATCGACAAGTTGCCTAACGATTTGAGTGTCGGGCTGGTTATTTACGGGACGAATAAAAAGCGTGGCTGCGAAGACATCGATGTCGCGCAACCGCTCGGTGCGATCGATAAGGCGGGACTGAAAGCAAAGATCAACAAATACAATGCCACTGGGATGACGCCGATCGCGGCATCGCTCGAGGTGGCAGGCAAAGAGCTGTCGAAATCAAAAGGCGGGCCGGCCATCGTACTCGTGACCGACGGCGCAGAAAGTTGTCACGGCGATCCTGCTGGCGTGGCGGCGAAACTGGCGGCGCAATTCGGAGTGAAGTTCGGCATCAACGTCATCGGGTTCGGAATTGAACCGAAAGAAAAAGCAGAGCTGGCCAGCATCGCGGAGAAGGGACACGGCAAACTGCTGACGGTGGAGAACGCGAACGAACTCGCGGGCGCTCTCCAGAAAGTAGTCGCTGAAAAAGTCGCGCCGACACCGCCTCCGACTCCCCTGCCGACGAACCCAACTCCAACTCCCAGTCCGAGTCCGACTCCGCGGGAAACGAAACAATACGAGGCTGGCGGTGAAGCTATCAAGCCCGGCTTGTTTTTTGGCGATGCCCCGGTGGTGAAGCCCGGAGATTACAAAGGCGAACTGGCGATGAAGGAGGCGAAATATTACCAAGTTATGTTGCACAAGGGCCAGGAACTTCGCGCCATCGGAATTGTGCAGAAGACTCCATACGACGGTGATAACGGCATCTCCATTCAGACATTTATCGTCGCGCTGTATAACAAAGATTTGTCTCAGGTAGCTCGGGAAAAAATGGATGTGGAGGGAAGCCCAACCGATCCCGCCACGGTGCGAGCGACGTGGACGGCGGAGAGTGATGAACTGGCCTATATTTCAATCGCCGCCTCCGACAACCATGACAAACATGGAGAGCCGAACGGCGTGTACAAGCCGAAAGATCCGAAACCTTCACCTTACACCTTGAGGATCAAGATCGAGGGAGAAGCGGTTGACACGAGCGAACCGGCGGCATCGCTTGCTCGCGTCGCAACCGCAGGCGGCGCTGGTCTCAATAGCGCGACCGAATTGAAAGCGCCCTCGGTCGCAACTTCCGATTTAAAAATTGGTGAGACGGCGTTTTACAAATTCCCGGTTAAAAAAGGCGATCCGGTTCAAGTTTCCGCGGCCGTTCAAAAACCATGGTACAACGCGATGATGTCCGGTGGAATCAAAGCCACCTTCACGCTTACGCTTTACGACGACGACCAGGTCCAGGTAGGACAGAAAAAGATCGTCGTCGAAAAAAATCCGCCCGATGCGCAGAGCCTCAGCGTTGCCTGGCCGGCGACAGTAAGTGGTAACGCCTATGCCAGTGTCAGCGCGATCAATTCGGGCGGAGACATTTATCCAAAGGATTTTCAGCCAGCCCCCGGCCGGTTTTCGGTGCAGGTGACCGAAGAATCAGGAGCGCCTTCGGAAGGCGAGACGCCACCTGAGACTGGAAAACCCGAAGAGAGCCCAAAACCAGCGGAAAGTCCCACGCCCACGAAATCTCCCGACGATCCATTTGCCGGCGCCGAAAGCACACCGGGGTAATAATTATTCGTCAAGAAATCTTCGCGTCGAGATCACGAAAAAAATCAATAGCTTCGGCTTCCGTTGAAACGCAATCTTATCGCCTCTTTGCTTTTCACTTGTGCCATTCTTGCTGTTGCGGCGGACGTTGGCAACGACAAGCCGTTTCCTCTTGTCCAGATTAAGGAACCAATCATCTCGATGATGATGGCATCGTCAGTCGCAGCCGCTGCTAGCCCTACTTCGCCGAGCCCCACGCCCGCAGGCGATCAATACCTTATCACCTGGAAGCTGATAGCTCGCGGCCATAGCCAAGATAACACCGATAAATCAGGCGAGTTTGCATTTGAAGCGACGCAATCTTCTGCCAGTGAAGGTCAGGCGGTAGTTAAGTTCGATGCCAAAGGCTACCGCCTGGAGGGCCGGATACTGAAAGGCTACTTATCCGATGAGCAAGACACAAAGACTCTCGTGTTATCACACAAGATTCTTTGTGGCCCTCTCGCGGTATGGGATCACGACCACTATTCATTAAAGACTCTGGAACCAATGTCCGGTCCAGATGGGAAAAAGGTTGGTGACCCGTGTTTGTGGATGGGTGAGGCCCCCCGCAAGCAGGCGGATGGTTCCTGGGTGATACCGGACATTTTCACGGGCGATAAAATGCGGCATTTCATCAGGGATCGCTGCGCCACTCTGCATCTCAATCAGGAATGGCGCGACAGGTACCACTACGAAGGAGGCAATGTATGGCTTGCAGACAAAGTTACTAGCGGACCGATACACACTGTCTGCGATGGCGACAATCTGGTCAGGTCCGATCTGAAGTTAGAGAGCGCTAGAATTTTCGATTACGAAGGCAACGCAAATCCGGTCGAGCCTATGACTGGCTTTGACCTCCCCAAGAGGTTCTCGGTGCCATCGAACGGCCCTAGTCCGGACCTTTTCTCCAAAGAGTGGAAATACCGGGTGATTTATTCCACCTGTTCCGGGAACGGCGTCTGTGGAAAGCTACCTGTCGATGTCGATTGGGCCATCACTGTGCGGCGATTAGGCAAGTGCCACGTTAGCGGCGAAATTCCGATTAACGACAGCGCGGACATCAAAGACGAGGAGATCGAGATGGGCGTTGAGCATGGTAGCGACACTATCGATCCCGACAACGGCGTAGCCGCTCTGAATGTCCGGTTAACGTGCGATACGGTACCGATCAAGAACGCGAAGGTTAACATCAAAGTCGATGTGCAGAAGAACACAGGCGGTCACACCCACGACCCAGCCGGCCGACCACGCGGCAGACTCAAATGGAACGGACAAGAGACGCGACTTACAGATGCCAAACCAAGCATCACAGTGAAGACCGACGACGACGGGAGAGCGCACCTTACCTTTAAACCGGGCAAGGCTATTACTTGCGACGGAAAGATCACACGTTACGACAGCGCCGGGCAGTGTGATGGGTATGGCATTGCCGGGATTTACCGCATCACTGCCAGTTCAGTGCGTGTTCCCGACCGCAAAGCCGAAGTTGCAGTAGAAGCCAAGGTGGATGGTCTCTCCCACTTGGATGGCGATCCGAACTACGTTAATGACGTCGGCGCCGCTTCGCATACGTCTGGCGACAATGCCACCGACAGTACGAAGCAACGGCTCCACGCATTCGCCAGCGCCTTCCGGGATGTCCAGATGGAGCACAATAAGGTGCTTGTCGCATGCGGGGCTCCACCGGGGCCGCCGCCTGAACATTTTACCAAACCACTGCAGCTGCAACAATGGCCAATATATCCCCTGTGGGTGATCGACGTCTCGTTGCCATTCGGCGGTCAATACGATTGGCAGGCCACATGGAGCACGCCGCATCAGACTCATGGGCGGGGCGACGGCGTGGACCTCTCCGTCCACAATCGAATCCTGTCGGGACAAGCCGCTAGCCAGAATAACGCTGCAACGGCATGGCCCGCTGACGGTTTTAACGTTCCTGTATGCGACGGGTACAAAATCGCCCCGGAAGGATGGTTAATGATAAAAATGTATGAGGTCGGAATGAATTACGGGCAGTGGGACAAGAGTGACTTTAATGCAGCTTCACAACCGTGGCATCTGCACGTCAACCAATAGTCAGTCGCTTTGAATTCTGCTCGTGGAAGGCAAAGGCCGCAATAACCTCGATCGGAGCACGAGTTGCGGTCGTCTTTCTTGCCTTGGGTCTATCCAGCTCGGATGCGTTCGCGCTCGGCGAAAAGCCCGATCTTGTTGTCCTCGTGCTCGGCTCGGGCTCAGACGCGCGTCCCATCACTGCGCCGGGGCAACCATTCTCGTTCAGGATAGGTCTGGACAACATGAACGCCGCGGAGTCGCATCACGTCAGGCTCACGGCGGTTATGCCTAAAGGACTTAGGTTTCAGACTTCGGATCCTGCGCCGACCAGGGTCGAGAGTGGAGATCATCTACTCTGGGAGATGGACACTCTCGACCCGAAGGTTTTGCCGAGGTTCTTTGAGGTGACCACGGCGACGGAAGCCGATTTGATCCCAGGAAGCGAGCTCGAGATTTCAGCAGAGGCCGACTGCAGCGAAGGGAATACGAATCCCGCCCATAGTCGAGCCAGTGGTACAATCTATGTGCAACCGGTAGGGCCTAGTCTGGTTGTCTCCGGCTCGACCCTCGATTCCGTATTGCTGACCGCCGAGAATCCCGCGACTTTCAGGGTCAATGTCGAGAATGCCGGCAACCTTCCGGCCACTGGCACGCGCCTCGAGGCAACTCTGCCAACAGGAGTGAAATTCGATAAGGCCGACCCATTACCAGCATATTCCAGCGGTCAAGTCGTCACTTTCAAGCTTGGCGACCTGGCGCGCGCCGAATCAAGGTCTGTCTCAATAACGGTCGGGCTCGACTCTCGTCAGCTCTCCGATCTGTTAAGCAACGACCAGCCTTTGACCTTTGCTTTCCGGCTTTGGCACATCGCTTCTGGCAGGGCGATCATCGATAGCCACTTCAAAATCACTAAACACATTGAGTCTGCCGGGCAGGATGTTGCAGTTTGGCTCATGACCGAGGGCGCAACAGTACCCGGTGAAGTCTCGCCGGAAAATGATGTCGCCTGCGTGATCAAATTCGCGAATCTGGGCAACGAACCAGCGCACAAAGTTGTCGTCGCGTTGTATCTCGGCTCAGGCTTGGCGATCACTCATTCAGATCCTCAACCAACCGGCACTGGTGCCAGCACTGCTCTTCTAGGTGGCGTTCTGGGCTCGGGCCTCGCGATCGCTCATTCGGAGCCTCAACCAACCGGCACCCGTGCTAGCAATACCTTTCCAGGCGGCGTTGCGCAATGGGATGTCGGGGATCTGGGCGTTGGAATGTCTCGAACTGTCCGTTCAGTCATTCACGCTACGTCGATACCCGATGATGGCGCGCTCGTGACTGCGACTATCACCGCGGGCGGCTTAGACATCGACTCAACTAACAATTCGGCTTCTTTGCTCTTGCATAAATCGCCGCCGACCATCCTGAAATCGGCGCGCGCTTTGGGCGCAGCCGGGAAACCGGTCGGTGTTTCAGAAAAGGCGACATTATACCCGGCATCGTATCGGTGGCGCTATTTCTTTGGCCTGATCCTGGTGATCATCGCGGTGCTAATTTTCTTCCGTTTCAGGCGTTAACCGCAGATCTCCCTGGCGATGCTCGTCAACAATCCGGCCAGTCTCCGCTCGCTAAAACGACCAGGATTTCAGATTTGGTAAGCCGGAGGAGAATCATGTACAGTGAGAACTTCGAGTTAAAGCCTGAACAAGGTCATAAGTGCTCGAGCTCTATTTGGAGATGTCGAACTTCACCGTCTCGGCGAGTTGGTCGCCGTCGTAAATTTCAACCCGGTATTTGCCGAGTGGCCAACCATTTTTCGGCCGTGACAAGGTGAATGTGCCGGAATCGCGCGGGCCGTCGGCAGATGTCGACTAGTTTCGGTGATCTTGTAATTCTTCGGCGCAACGTCGCCAACATCTTCCGCAATCCAGACCGCGCGCAGTTTGTCGCCAGGATGTAACGCGTCGCCCTGCCAGCGACAGAAAATTTTCTCCGTGTCCGCGGTGAAACGAGCAGTCGACTCACCCAATATTTCTTTCGCCAGGGCAGCGTGCAGCAGTTTCTTTTCAACTGGAGTTGTCGCGGCGACTGCCGGCCGCTGTTCAATCGCGGGGCGCTCGCTCAGTTGCAGATCGATGCGTTCGAGCAGGCCGCCACCTTCGCGAGTCATGGTGGTGAGAATCTTTACGTAGCCTAAGTTGGGAACGAACCAGCGTTCCTCGACAATATTCGGTGGCGTCGGGCTCAGTTGGGTCAGGCGCAGATGAAACGCATCGAATTTCCCTGCCGGAACTTCGATCGATTCTCGCCCCACAATCTCGTAGGTTTGTGTCGTTTCCTCGTCACCGGCTTTGCCGTTGTACTTCCATTTTTCGTCCGCGCGCGGTGGGAAACTCAGAATCTTCTGCGGTGGATCAAGTTTGGACTTCTCGCCGTCTTCAGCAGACCGCGCCACGGCCGTGACCCCCTTTTCATCCACTTTGAGAAACTCGGTCAATTGCACACGCCCCTGCCGGTAAAGGTCATATCTCGTGGTTTCGATACCATCGATATTCTCGGTGCCTGCGACGAAAATGATTACTGGCAGGCGCACCTTCCCATCGGGATCAAGCTTTACATTTTCGTCTGCGCCCGGGTGCACGCCTTTGCCGAACTCCTGGACCATTTGATATTTCCAAGTCGTTCCGGTTGCCGTTGGCAGAAGCGGCTCGGCACGCACAACGGCCGACGCAAAGACAGTCGCCAGAAAGATCGCAGCGCTTTTCACAAACAAATCACGATTTCGCGAGCTTGGAAACGGCAATCAAATCAAGAAATCCATCAACTATCAACTACCAACTATCGACATTTCCGCTTAGATTAAGCAGGTGAGTTACGAAGTTTTCGCGCGGAAATATCGGCCGCAGACATTTGACGATCTGGTCGGGCAAACGCATGTCGCGCAGACGTTGAAAAACGCGGTCGCGCAAAATCGGCTGGCGCATGCCTATCTATTCGTTGGCCCGCGCGGAATCGGGAAAACATCGACCGCACGGATTTTGGCCAAAGCGCTCAATTGCGTGAAGGGCCCGACCGTGACGCCGTGCGGCGTGTGCGACAATTGCCGCGAGATCGCGGCGGGGAATTCGCTCGACGTCATCGAGATCGACGGCGCGAGCAATAACAGCGTCGAAGACGTGCGCGAGCTGCGGGACAACGTGCGTTACGCGCCGGCGAAAGGGCGTTACAAGATTTATCTGATCGACGAAGTGCACATGCTTTCACAACCAGCGTTTAACGCGCTACTCAAGACGCTCGAAGAACCGCCGCCGCACGTGAAATTCATTTTCGCCACGACCGAGCCACAGAAGATTTTGCCCACGATCATTAGCCGCTGTCAGCGGTTCGATCTCCATCGCATCCCGGCGAACCTGATCGCGCAACATCTGCAATTCATTGCCGGGAAAGAAAACATCTCGCTCGAGCCCGCGGCCGCGCATGCCATCGCGCGCGGCGCGGAAGGCGGGCTGCGCGATGCGGAATCGATGCTCGATCAGCTCGTCGCGTTTTGCGGCGAAAAAATCGGCGAGAGCGATGTGCTCAGCGTTTTCGGGTTCACCAGCGAACAAACCGTGGTCGATCTGACCGGCCGTATTTTGCATGGTGAAACGCCCGGCGCGCTCGATCTGCTTTATCAGCAGAGCGAGACTGGCAAAGACATGATGCGGCTCATGTCCGATCTGATTGTGTATTTGCGCGACCTGCTGGTTTTCAAAGCCAAACCCGACGCGCTGAAGGAAGATGTCGATCCTGAAGTGCAGAAAGCGCTGGCCGCGCACGGGAACCTGATTGGGACTGATCGGCTGCTCGAATTGATCGATCAATTTGCCGAGGCCGAAGGCCGGATGAAATGGGCGCCGAACAAGAAACTGCATTGCGAAGTCGCGATCATCAAAGCGATCCAAAGTCTCGGGCAAGCGACACTCGATGAAGTGATCCAAAAACTCGGCGATCTCCGCGATGGGAAAGTTGTAGGGGCGGCTGTGCCAGCCGCATCTCGGGGATCCGCGCCCGACACAGGCGCCACTACAACCTCCCGTGTCGCAGAAACGGAGCCAGAATACAGGACTAGCAAGTCAGCGCCCAGCCTCGATCCGGCGGAGCTCTGGAAACAAGCGAGCGCAAAAATCCCGCCGCAAAAGGCATTTCTGCGAAACGCCGTGACCGCGGCGCACGTTCTCGGGCTGGATGGACGCAATTTGCAACTCGGTTTCGCACCGAGTGATAAATCGCTGATGGAAATCATGGGCACGCCGGCGAACCGAAAATTTGTTGAAACTTTGCTGCACGAAATCAGCAACAAGGATTTGGCGATCAAGCTCGGTATTGATGAGAAGCTCCCGGCGAGGCCGGTGTCATCCACCTCCGCCCCGCAGAGCGGGGCCACGGCGGACAAGTCGCCACCGGCTAAAGCATTCGAAAATAGTCCGTTGATTCAGGAAGCGATCGAGATGTTTGAGGGCAAAATCAGGACCTAGCAGAAGGCAGGGCGCGACCGACGGGCGCGCCATCATCTAATCATTTTATGAACCTGAACAAGTTGATGAAGCAAGCCCAGAAGATGCAGGAGCAAATGGCCAGGGTGCAGGCCGATCTGGAGGAGAAAACGGTCGAAGTGCAGGCAGGCGGTGGCAAAGTCACGGTGGTTGCAAATGGCGCCGGCGAAGTCGTCTCGATCAAGATCGACAAGGCAATTGTCGATCCTAACGATGTGGAGTTTCTCGAAGAAGTTGTGCTCAGTGGCGTGAAAAGCGCGATCGAGCAGGGAAAAGCGCTTGCACAATCGGAGATGACAAAGATCACCGGCGGGTTGGGAATGCCGGGGCTGTGAGAAATGACGAATGACGAAGTGACGAAGGACGAATGACGAAGGAATGACGAAATCCGAATGACGAATCGAGCGCTGATCAGACGGACTTCGTCATTCGACATTAATTCGTCATTCGTCATTCGTGCTTCGTCATTACGGCTTGGCGCTCGTGTTTTTCGTAAACGCAAATCTCGCGAATGCCGAGGGTCAACATTTTTTCGGCCAGGCGATCGTAGTTCTCGGCGAGTTGCGCGTGCGAGTGCGCGTCAGACGCGGTCGTGAAGGGAATTCCTTTCTTGATCGCGAGGCGAATGATTTCATCGCTCGGATAAAGCTCATCGACCGGTTTGCGCCAGCCGGCGGTGGATAGTTCGATCGCGAGATTGCGGGCGCGAATGAAATCGAGCGTTTCATTGACGATCCCTCGGACATCGCCGCAGGGGCGATGACCGTGGATCTTGATGAGATCGAGATGCGATAAACAATCGACGAGACCGGTGGATGCGATCTCGCGGATGCGTCGAAAATAATCGTCGTAAACCTCGTTCACGTCGCGCCCGACGAATTGTTCCGCGCCGTCCGGGATGGTATCGAACATCTGCGTTGGATCGTCGAGGTAATGAACGGAGCCGAGAACGAAATCAAGTTTGTCCCAGTTTTGCTCGATCCATCTGCGTCCGGCGGCGGAAGTGGCCGGATCGTTATCGAGCTCGATGCCCGCCCGGATTTTCACGTCGGGATTGCGTTGACGGAGCCGATTGAGTTCATCGAAATCGACTCCCGCGAGATAGCGGTCGTGATCGGTGAAGGCGATGTCGCTCAAGCCACGTCGGCGAGCACTGTCCACCCACGGTTGCAGTAACGCCGCTGAATACGGCTGGACGCGATGACCCTGCGGATGCGTGTGGTAGTCACTGAAGAGCGGATAGTTGTTAGTTGAGAGTTGATTGAAGGACACGCTGTGGCTCTATCAACTATTCGCTCTCAACGATCAACTGTCTTGCTTCACGGTGCGGTCAGAAATTTTTGACGGATACGCATCTCGGGGTATTTGGGGAAGAGAACCTCCAGCGTAAACACCTTGTTAGGCGTGAGTTCGCGTGTCGCGATCGTCTCGTTGTATTCGATGTGCTCGGCCGGGTTGACGACGACTGTGCCGGGCTTGGGCGTGACGGCGTGATTATCTGACCAACGGGTGAGCACGGTTCCCGCACCGTCGCGCAACAAAATCTCGATCCGCTGATCGTCGGGAAAATCGAGCTCCACGGCGCGTTTGCTAAGGTTGCTCACAGTCACTCGCACTTCGAGTTGGCGCACTTCTGAGAGTCTAATGACGGCAGGCGAGATTTGCAGATCGAGAACCAGCCCGCGCAATCGCGGGTCCTGATATTCCGGCGCGGTCCGTTTCGGTGAGCCAAAGGGATGCAAAATCCGGCTGAACCAACTGCGTTTTTGCGATTTTGGGTGGGGAACAAGCGTGTCCGCCGGTGTTGTAGCGGCGCTGGCTTGCGATTTCGATGTGCCCGCCGATGCGGCGGCTGTCTCCTCACCTTGCGCGTGCGCACAGAAAAGGCACACCGCGAAGAGCATAGAAAGGTTGCGTTTCATTGCCAGGTAGCTCGGACAGTTTTCGGGGTTGCAGTTCCTGTCAAACCATTTATCAATCGGCGATGCGAACCGCTTGCAGCGCCAAGGGCGCGGCATCAGTGGCAGCCTGGGGCAACCGCCCCAGGATCTTGTTGATTGAAAAGACAACAGCGCTGAAGGCGCGACTCACTGAATCGCGCTTTCAGCGCTCGGGTGTCGGTTTGATTCGCAATCCTGGGACGTTGCCCCAGGCTCATCAATGCGGCGCGCCTTTGGCGCTCAGCAAACATGCGAACCGAACCGCGCGTGCGATTCTTTGTTCGATGACAGCCGCTTTGTCGATCGCGGCGGCAAAAGATCGCCACTGCCAGTTGCGATTACACATGGAGGCGAATCTCCATGATACGCTTGCATTTGCCACATCTGTACCCACGAAAGTTTCCGGCCGAAACGCGGCGATCGAGCGGGCGGCGCGCATTACCGAATCGGACGTGACCGCATTTTATCCCTATCACGCGGCGGATGGAAGCTATGGCGCATTGGTTCAGCTCGACGAGCATGGGCGGGTGATGTTGGAAGCGCTCAGCATCGAGCGCCGGGGCAGTTTGTTGTTTGTCTTTGTCAACGGCCGACCGGTCACGGAACTCCAGATCGACAAACGTGTTTCCGACGGAAAAATCTACATCGCGTCGGGCCTGACCGGGGCCGACATCAAATCGATGAAGAAAGATTGGCGATTGATCGGGCAAAAGAAGAAAAAACGCTGATGCGCTGGGTCATTGCGACACTGGTCGCGATTGCGATCTTTGGAGTGCGTGGACAGGCCCGCGCTTTGGTAGGCGATCCGGCAGTTCCCGGGTCGCTACATAAAACGGCCGAACACGACATGGTCGATCTTGTTTTGCCGACAGATAATGACGCCCTCTTTTCCGGTCCCGCTGGAGCGGGAGCATTTTACCAATACATCGAGCGAATTTATAAAGGCGTGAAATCGACGCCGTGGGAGGGCGGTCAATACGGTTTTGTGCGCGACCCGCTCGAGACGCCGGGCGGGATGGTGTTTACTCGGTTTCACGAAGGGATCGACATTCGCTGTCTCCATCGCGACGCCCGCGGAGAACCGCTGGATCAAGTCCGCGCCATTGCGAATGGCACAGTTGTCCACATCAATCCTGCGGCCGGCCATTCCAATTACGGCAAATACATCGTCATCGAGCACCGGTGGGACGGGTGTAGTTACTACAGTCTTTATGCGCATCTCAGCGCGATCGCGGTCGAGCGAGGCCAGCAAGTAACGCGCGGCCAACCAATCGCGACGATGGGTCACACCGGCGAGGGACTCAATCAGGCCCGCGCTCATTTGCACCTGGAATTGAACCTGATGCTGAGCCGCCAATTCGAATCGTGGTATGACACGTATTTTAAAAACGAGCCAAACCGCAACGGGATTTACAACGGCATCAATCTTGCCGGGCTTGACATTGCGCGTCTCTATCTCGCCTTGCGTAAAAATCCGGCGCTAACAATTCCGGAATTTCTGTCGAGCGAAGAGACATTTTTCAAAGTGCGTTTTCCAAGGTCGATATACTTCGATCTGCCAAAAATGTATCCGTGGATGGTCGCATCGCCGCCGGACGCAGATGCGCGATCGTGGGAAGTCTCGTTCACGCAATCCGGCCTGCCGATTCGAATCGAGCCGGCCGCAGCGACCGTTAACGAGCCGAAATTGATTGACGTGAAGGAAAGCAGCATCGGTTACCGCGACCTGACCATGAAGCACATCGCCGGGTTCGGAAAAAACGCGCAGCTCACCGAGACCGGCCAGCGCTTGATGCGACTGCTGATTTTTCCGGACTAATACTCGCGTTCCAGAAGATAATTAGCGAGGGCGTGGAGCGCATCACCCTTCGGGCCGAAGATCGATAATACGTCGTGCGCTTTCCGGGTGAGACGTCTTGCTTCGGCACGCGATTTTTTCAGACCGATGATGGCGGGGTATGTCGCTTTCTGTGCTGCCACATCTTTCCCTGCGCTCTTGCCGAGCTTTTCTGAAGTTTGCGTCACGTCGAGAATATCGTCGATGACCTGAAAGGCGAGTCCGAGAGAGCGCCCAAAATCCGTGATGGCCTCGAGCTGTTTCACGTTTGCGTTCGCGCTCATCGCGCCCAGGCGAACGGACGTGGTGAGAATGGCCGCTGTTTTGTTTTCGTGGATGTAACGCAACTCGGCGCGACCGGTGTTTTTGCCTTCGGCCTCGAGATCGGCCACTTGACCTGCAATCAGCTTCTGGCTCCCCGCGGCCACGGCGACTTCGTATAGCAGGATCGACATGTCGTAGCGCGGCGTCGATCTGGCGCGGGAAATGATCTCAAACGCAATTGTGAGCAACGCGTCGCCGGCGAGCACCGCGATGCCGTCGCCGAAAACTTTGTGGCAGGTCGGGCGGCCACGGCGGAAATCATCGTTATCCATGCTGGGAAGATCGTCATGGACTAACGAGTAAGTGTGGATGCATTCCATGGCGCAGGCCAGCGGAAGGGCATGGTCGATCTTGCCGCCGCACGCTTCCGCGGCGGCCAGACAGAGAATCGGGCGCAACCGTTTGCCGCCGGCGAACAAACTATATCGCATCGCCTTGTGAATGGTCGCCGGCTTGGTGTTTTCTTTTGGCAGAAACCGCTCGAGCGCACGATCGATCGTTTTTTGCCGCGAAGCGATATATGTTTTGAGGTTCACGCCGGGCGGATTGTAGCGGCGCTCTGCGAACGTCGCATTATTTTTCTAAGTTTTCGGTGACTCGCGGGTTAAACTAACAGAGCCATGTCCGCGAACACAGAGGACGAGCGCATGGAAGCTCTGGTGCGGCGGTTTGAAATTCCGCTCGTGCAATTCGCGACACGGATCATCGGCCACCGCGAAGGAGCGCGCGATGTAGTGCAGGAAACGTTCATGAAATTCCAACGCAACGGCGCCTCGCAAAATACCGAACCGGCGACATGGCTCTTCACCGTTTGTCGCAACAGCGCGCTGAATGTCTGCCGGAAAGAGCGGCGATTGATATATCTCGACGAGGACCTGATCGAGTCGCGCGAGGATGAACAACCGAGGCCGTTCGAGCAGATCGAGCGCGAAGAAGCGGCGGGATTCCTGCTCCGCATCGTCGCGACGTTGCCGCCCCGGCAACAGGAGGTAATCCGGCTGAAATTTCAAAATGACCTGAGTTACCAGCAAATCGCCCAGATCACGAAAACGACGGCAAACAACGTGGGTGTGCTGATTCACACGGCACTGAAAACTTTGCGGGAAAGGTACGCGAAAGCCGCGGAAGATTTCCTGCCATTTATCCCAAAAAACTTATGAACCTCGATGATCCGAATTTGACTGCGTTCGCGTTGGACGAGCTGAATGAGCCGGAAAGATCGACCATGGCCCAGGCGGTGGCCGAATCGCCCGAGGCGCAGCAGTTTGTAGCGGAGACGCGCAAGATGGCGCGGTCGCTGGAGCGCGAATTCGCCGTCGAGTTGCAATCGGAAGGAGTCGCGCTGCCTTCAAGGATCGACGGCTTCGCAGCCGTCGATCATACTGAACGGCGGACTGGAGACCGCCGGTCCTTGGTCAACATTCCCGAGGAGCCGTGGTTCTGGTCGCGGGCACGGCCATTGGCGCTAGCGGCGGCGGTGGCGATTTTGGCGATTCTTGGAGCGATTGTGTTCGGGAATTTCAAATCGCGGCAGGATTCCAGCACCGCTTCATCGGGGCGACTTGGCGAAATTGAAGCGGAAGAGAGGCCGCCGAATGAAATCCTAACCGAACCCGCCCGGCCTAATTCAGTTTCAAATCCGTTGCGGCATGACGTCGTCCAGCACATCGAACGGGTCGTGATCGGCGAGTTTGATGTCGATCCACGATTGCAGAACGGCGAAATGCGGGTGATCGAGACGATCGAGGATGGATATCGCATCGAGCGGCTGAAAGAATGCCTGGCAACCCCGGTGCTATCGAAGAAATCTCGTCCGGGAATCGCTCGACGCGGATACGAGCTCATGTTTCTCGACCGAAACGGACAGATCGTCGCCAGCGCCGCGTTTTATCGTTCGGGCGGCTCTGAATTTGTCTTGCAGCCAACAAAATACGGCTCCGCAATCGGCGGACATTATTTTCCCGATCGCAGTGACACTGTTCTTCCGGGCAATTGGGAATCTGGCGTCGATTATTCCGGTTACGCCATTCCGTTTCCGGATTGGCGCGAATGCATTGGATATTCGCCCGGAGTGTAGCTTTACAAATTTTCCGCGGTCTCGACGGTTTCGACTGGCTTGGTGCGCATGGCGAGAAATGCGCCGAGCAGCAAGATTACAGCGCTATAGAGTTGGGCATGGGTCAGGCGTTCGCCGTAGATCCAGGCCGACAGGGCCATAGCGCCGGCCGGGCAGAGAAGCTGGAGGGTCTGGGCGAGGGCGACCCCGATCTCATGGATAGCGATGTAATAAAAAACGTGCGCCAGCGTGATGCAGGTCACGGCGGAAACGATGAGGATCACGTTCACGTGCGCTGCGACGTGGAGCGGTGTGCCGATTCGGCCGAAGACAGTCGTTAGGGGCAGCAGCAAGACCGAGGTGATGAAACTGATCACGCCGAAACTACGGATCGAGCCGAGTTGAGCAGAAGGACGCTTAACCAGCACACCGTAAAGCGCCCAGCAAAACGTCGCAGTAAAAGCGATCAACAGTCCGGGCACAGCGATATGTCTATCCTGTTCGCTACCGGACGGACTCGCCGTGGCGAGCGATTCCGCGCCGCGTTGAAACCAGATCACGCCAAACGCGCCGATCAACCCGAGCAGCGTGCCTGCTTGAAATTGCCATTGTCGAATGACGTATCTTTCTTCCGGGAAAAAGGCCAGTGCGAGCAGGGCGGTGAAGATGACGGAGGAGCGGGCGAAAATCGCATACACGCCAGGGCCCATGTAAAACAGCGCCATCACCTGGGTGATCTGATGGATCACATTGGGCAGACAGGGCCAGAGACAAAGCAAAAGCGCGCGACGATCGATCTTAGGGCCGCCGCGCGAAACTCGGTAAACCACCAGAGGCAGAATGGCGATGCAGGCCACAGAGTAGCGATAGAAATTCTGCGCCCACGGATCGTAGTAACGATTCAGGTAATACATGAAAAGGGACGGCACCGACCAGATGATCACGGTAGCAAACACGGCGGCGTATCCCTTGGAGAGATTGGGCGGGCGCGAAGGCAGCATGGATGCTGATTTTGAGCGTTTAATTTGCTGGCCTACAAACGATTAATTGTTCAAATGTAAGCGCCAGAGGAGAACAACCATGATGATCACACGCCGATTCACGCCCATTCTAATCGTATTCGCCTTGTTAGGCTTGGCCTCTTTCGCCGAAGGGAAAAAAGCCGCCGGAATCAGCGAGTACCAAAAAGGAAACGAACTTTTCGACCAAAAGCAATACGACCAGGCGATCGCGGAGTTTACCAAAGCGATTCAGGCGGATCCGAAGCAGGCGCCCTTTTATACAAATCGCGGCTTCGCCTATCTGCACGTGAACAAACTGAACGAAGCGGTTGACGATTTCACAAAGGCCATCGAATTGGACGAAAAAAATTATGCCGCTTACATCGGCCGGGCACAGGCGTGGCTGGCCCAGCGAACGTACGATCAAGCACTGGCCGATCTGGATCATGCCGTTCCACTCAAGCCTGACGACGTGGCGGCCTATAAATTTCGCGGATTTGCCGAGATTGGGCTCAATCAGTGGGACAAGGCCGTCGCTGATCTGAGCGCTGCAATTCAAAAGGACCCGAATGATCTGCAAAATTACGAGCGGCGCGCTTTCGCTTATCGTGGTCTGAAGGACTATCAGGCAGCCTTGCCGACTATACAGCGCTGCTGGAAAAAAATCCTAACGATTTCGACGCGTTGAGCAAGCGTGGCTATACCTACGCGCTGGCGCAGGATTATGAAAAGGCGATTGCCGATTTCGAAGCGGCGCTGAAATTGAAGCCGGACGACTACGATACAATCCAGCGGTTGCAATATGCCCGGCAGATGCTGGCGGCCAAGAATGCACCACCGCCAACGCCAACACCGACGCCGGTGGAGCGCACCTGGCTTACGCCGTTAAACATTGGAATCGTAATCATGGTGATTCTGATCATCGCGGTTGTAGTTCGGCTCCTGACGCGAGGCAAGGAAGAGCCGACCAGCACCCGGATTCGATGAATTTGGAGCGCGGCGACGCGTGACAAGCTTTTCAGAGCGCGGACATGGCCACGCACTCCAAAAAACCTTTGACAGCCCAAACCCGGCTGTTACCTTGCGGACGCTTTTTGCTGGACGAGGCGGTCCCAAGGTCGTTCAAATCGCAATTTGACGCGGCTCTGGGACTTTTGACTCTCTGGCTCGAAGCAAAACCGGTTCATTTCCCGGAGGCATCCGGGAAAGAGTGGCCCATGTAGCTCAGTTGGTAGAGCACGTCCTTGGTAAGGACGAGGTCACCGGTTCAATCCCGGTCATGGGCTCGAGTTTGAGCTCGCAGCCGGGCAAACAAACATGCAGTTAACAAAATAGAAAGATCGACATGGCTAAAGAAGCATTTAAACGCGACAAGCCGCACGTGAACGTCGGCACGATCGGGCACGTGGACCATGGCAAAACTACACTCACCGCCGCAATCACCAGCGTGCTCGCTAAAAAGGGCATGGCTGAAGTGCGCGCCTACGATTCCATCGACAACGCGCCCGAGGAGAAAGAACGCGGCATCACCATTAACACCGCCCACGTGGAGTATCAAAGCGACAAGCGTCACTATGCGCACGTCGATTGCCCCGGTCACGCCGATTACGTCAAGAACATGATCACCGGCGCCGCCCAGATGGATGGCGCCATCCTGGTCGTCAGCGCTGCGGATGGCCCGATGCCGCAGACTCGTGAGCACATTTTGCTCGCGCGCCAGGTCGGTGTGCCCTCGATTGTTGTCTTCCTGAACAAGGTGGACATGGTCGATGACCCCGAACTTCTCGATCTGGTCGAGATGGAAGTGCGTGACCTGCTCACGCAATATGAATTTCCGGGAGATAAGATCCCGATTGTCAAAGGCAGCGCGCTCAAGGCCCTGGAAGGCGATGCCGAAGCGGAGAAGCAAGTGCTCGCGCTCGTGGCCGCGATTGACGATTACATCCCGGTGCCGGAGCGGCCGATTGATCAGCCGTTCCTGATGCCGATCGAAGACGTGTTCAACATTGAAGGCCGCGGCACTGTTGCGACCGGTCGTGTCGAGCGCGGCATTCTCAAGAAGATGGAGGAAGTCGAGCTGGTTGGCATTCGCCCGACCGCGAAAACGGTTGCGACCGACATCGAAATGTTCCGCAAACTTCTCGATGAAGCGCGCGCCGGCGACAACGTCGGTATTCTGCTCCGCGGCTTGAAGAAGGAAGAAGTCGAGCGCGGTCAGGTCATTGCCAAACCTGGCTCGATCACACCGCACAAGAAATTTAAGGCGGAAGTCTATGTGCTGACGAAGGAGGAAGGCGGCCGTCACACGCCGTTCTTCACGAATTACCGGCCACAATTTTATTTCCGAACGACGGATGTGACTGGCACAGTGAAGTTGCCCGACGGCGTGGAAATGGTCATGCCCGGCGACAACATCGCAATCGAGGTCGAGCTTCACAACTCAATCGCTCTGGAAAAAACCATTCGCTTCGCCATTCGCGAAGGCGGCAAAACCGTCGGCGCCGGTCGGGTGAGTGATATTTTGGATTAAGAGTCTACCTCCGCCTCTTCCTCTGACTTTGCTGGGTTGAGGGGAGGCGAAAGACGAGGAAGATTAAGAGGAACCGGAAGATTACAATTACGCCAGTAGCTCAATTGGTAGAGTAGCGGTCTCCAAAACCGTCGGTTGGGGGTTCGAGTCCCTCCTGGCGTGTGGCTGACGCCGCGTTAAAGCGTTAAAATTGTTGAAACGTTACATCGGAAGAAAATGAAGAAGATGCGCTGCTGTCCGTTTCAACATTTCAACGCGTCAGCGCTTCAACCGTTTACATGATCACGAAGACGAAGAACTTTTTCAACGAGGTGAAAATCGAGCTCCAGAAAGCCTCGTGGCCGTGGGACCCGAAAGAGAGAGGCTTCCGCCGCTACAAGGAGCTCAGCGATTCGACCGTCGTGGTCATCGTCGCGATGTTATTGCTCGGTGGCTTCGTCGCGCTGTTCGATTTTCTCCTCGTGAACGTCGTCCAGTTCTTCACCCGGTTGCATTGATTATGGCACAAACCGTCACAGGGAAAGATCAATGGTACGTCGTGCACGTGCTCTCCGGCCAGGAGAACAAGGTTAAGGAGAACATCGAGAAGCGCGTCAAAACCGAAGAGATGGGCGATTTGATCTACGAGGTCCTCGTTCCCACTGAACGCGTCTCGGAAATCAAGAAAGGCAAAAAAAGCGAGACCACGCGCAAATTTTTCCCTGGCTACCTGATCGTGAACATGCATCTGCTCGACGAAAACAACCAGCTCGTCGGGCGCACCTGGTATTTCATTCGCGATACACCCGGGGTGATCGGTTTTGCCGGTACGAAAGATAAACCGATCCCGATGCGCCAATCGGAAGTGGAGCAGATGCTCGCGCAAATGAAAGAGCGCGAAGAAAAGGTGAAACCGAAGGTCAGCTTCGAAGTCGGGGAGAGCGTCAAAGTGGCCGATGGCCCCTTCCAAAACCAAACCGGCATCGTCGAAGAAATCGATCCTGAGCGTGGCAAGCTTCGCGTTTCCGTCACCATTTTTGGTCGCGCGACACCCGTCGAGCTGGAATATTGGCAAGTCGAACGCGGCTAAGATCTATCAACAATCAACTCTCAACTAACAACTTTTCGAAATGGCAAAAGAAAAAGTAGCAGAGATCAAATTGCAGATTCCAGCGGGGCAAGCGAACCCAGCCCCGCCCGTCGGGACCGCGCTCGGCCCGCGCGGCGTTAACATCATGGCGTTTTGCAAAGAGTTTAACGCCGCCACGCAAAAACAAGCGGGCGACATTCTCCCGGTCGTCATCACCGTTTACAAAGACAAGAGCTTCACGTTCATCACGAAAAGTCCGCCCGCCGCGATCCTGCTAAAAAAAGCGGCCAACATCGCCGCCGGCTCGAAAGAGCCAAACAAAACGAAGGTCGGCAAAGTCACACGCAAACAAGTCATGGACATCGTGAACACGAAGCGCAAAGACCTCAACGCCCGCAACGACGAAGCCGCCTTCCGCATCATCGCCGGCACCGCCCGCCAAATGGGCCTCGAAATCGCCGATTAGGATCTACCACCGAGCGAAGCAGCCGCGCGCCCAGACTCTCTACCATCGTCAGCGACGGGCGCCCGTGACCCGCTCGGGGTTACGGAGTTGGAATTGCGGTCGGTTCCACTCCTGGCTCGATTGATTTCGGCGTCGGCGACGGCGTGACCGCGGGTGTGAGAATAGCGCCGCTTTTGGTCGTTAGGACCCCGCCGGAAAGAGTGACGTCTTCGACGAAATAGGGCTCGCCTTTACCTGCGACATTCTTTCCTTCATCGGACGTCGATCTTCGATAGAAACGCTCCATCTCGTCCAAGTGAAAGGGACGCGAGCCGCGCCGGCCGAAGACGACTGTTTGCCCGCCCGTTTCATCCACCACCCGGTCGCGTTCCAACCCGCGGGAAACGCAGATCGCTTCGCCTTTCGTGTGATAGGTTGCGATCAATTTCGGATTCGGGCGCGGGCTGAATCCTTGCGCGCCGGGAACCGTGTCGGGTGAAATCAGTTGGATCACCCGCAAGCCGTTTTTGCCATCGGCGACGAGGGCAAATTCCGACGCGCTTACACTGCCGATCTGGACCGCGCGCGTGTCGTTCAATGTGCCGCCGGCATTGTACATCTGATCGATGACGGGGCGCTCCGGATTTTCTACATCGACAATGGCAAGTCCTTCCGTCCCGTTCGCGACATAGGCATAAGTGCGTGCGACATACAAGCGCCCGGCATGATTGAGCCTAATTGTTGCGCGCGGGATCGGCACCGGAAGCGTGGGCTCGGTCAGATCGACAATCTTCAAACCGTCATCATCGGTAATAAAACCATAACGGAACTGAATCGCGATACAGCGCGGATTGCGGAGAAATCCATTCGTTAATTCGCCGACGATTTGGGGATGCGTCGGATCGTGAACGTCTATCACGAACAATCCCCGCGGTGTCGTCAGGTAGAGACGATGCCCGGCGGCGGCGACAAATGTCGCGCCGGTTAACGCCCCGCCAGGATTGAAGCGGACCGTTTCGCTCTCCTTGAGAAAATTATTGTCGGGATTTCCATCGACCAGCGTTGCGACATTGCTAATGACAAGGCCTTCTTCGCGATCCGAAATGTAAGCAAATGCATAGAAGAGATCGATCGGTTGCTCTTCGTTTTCGGGAAGGCGAAGCCGGCCCGGATCGAGCGCGAGCGTGCTCGGCAGCGCCACGCTCGTCGCGTATTTGGTGTGGATGCGGGTGCGCTGGCCTAACGGCGAGACCGGTGCGCTTACCACCCGCTCCGAAAACCCTTTTTGATCGATCTCCGCGACATCGAACACTTCGAAACCACCAGGACCGTTAGCGGTGTAAAGATATTCGCCACGCAGGACCACATCCTGAACGTCTTTCCCGGAATGTTCGTACGCTTCGTGCAATTCGCCGCCTAGATCGACATGTTTCTTGTAATTCGACGGGTAAGCGATCTTCTGCAGATGACTGCCAATCGCGGCCTGCGGCTCGGTCGGCTCGGTCCAGACGACGGCGTGAAATCCGTCACGACCTTCCCCCACATACGCGTAGCGTCCGAAAAAATTGACCGTGCCGGTGCCGAAGCCTAACAACTGCGTCATCCAGGCATTGTTATCGTTTTGCTTCGACAAGTGGCAATCAGTGCAATTCTTCGTCGTCCCGACGCTGCTGGTCGTGTGCGGGAAATGCGGGTTGAACGCCTGCCCGCTGTAGCCTTCAGCCGAAAATGTCTGCTGCTGGGAGTAAACCCATTCGCGATTCGCATTCTGCGAGCTGACGACGACGGCGCTCGACGATCGGATCACCGCCATTCGATTTTTCTTCACGGTACCGTCGATGCCGAGCATGAACACGTCGTCCCGCACGACCTGCGGATTGTAGGTTGTAAAATTCCGGTCGGTGACGCCTTCGAATTTATTTTGCGGGACGCGTTGGTTCGCCTTCATCGGCAAATGGCAGCCGAAACAACTCGTTGCCCACGCGGTGTGACAGATCTGGCAATCCATCGCCGAATTATCATGCGCCAGTTTGATCCGACGCTCCGGGGACTGACTGCTTAAAGCAGTCGATTCTTTAGAGGAGCCGAGCGGTGTCGCCGCAACATGACTGCTTAAAGCAGTCATGTTCTCGGAGGCCGAACCCTGTAGCTGCGTCCCTGCGGGACGCGCGCTCGCTTCGTGCGGCAAAGCGACTACAGCATCTGGCGATACAACGCCCCAGGTTTCGCCGTTGCGCTGGAGCGTTTTTGCGTAGGCGGATTTTGGATTGTAGTGGGACGAGAGCGGATCGATTGTGTCGATTGTTTGCGGAATTTCCCAGCGCACGTCGGGCGACATGCTCGATTGTTGGAAAAGTGCATTTCCCTCCCAGGTAAATCGCGGACCGAATGGCGTATTGCTGTTGTTAAGCAAATCGATCTGGCCCGCATTCCCACTCGTAATCAGCGTCGGGCGCTGCTCGATGGTGCCATGACAATCAACACACGTGATCGTGGTGGCGTTGCGCGGTTCGCCATAGAGCATCCCGTTGCCGTGAACATCGACATCGAAATGGCAATCGCCACATTGCATACCGTGGGCGAGATGCACGTCTTTCAGATGCACCGCTTTCGCGAACTTCTGCGGATCGTCGTATTGGATCTTGTTGTCGTCGAGGTCTAACAGATTGCCTTTGCGATCATGTTTGAAAATGGCGCGAAAGACCCAGCCGTGTCCGTGATAATCGGCAAACTGAGTGTGGCGCAACTCCGGATTCAACTCCGCCACGCGATCGAGAAAATCTTTGTCGCCCCAGAGCCCGCGCGCGGCGGCAGCCTCGGGATTGACCATTGTCGATTTGACCAGTTCGGCATCAGAGGGATCGTGTTGCAACGGCGGATACATTAGCTCGCCATCGGTCTCCTGGTCCCACCAGGTGTAGCCGAGATACGGATTCACGAAGAGATTGCCCTGGTGCATGTGACAATTCATGCATTGACTCGACGGGATCGAGCGAGTGAACTGATGAATAATTGGATGTCCCTGCTCGTTTTTTGGAATCGTCATATCACCGGTGAAACTCAGGCCTTGATGCCCGAATTTGTGCCACCAGCCGGAATTGGTCGGCGACCGATCGTTCGCGTAGACGACGTGGCAGGCCGAGCAACCGCTGGAGCGATAATCCCCCGCATGATCGTTCGAGCCGAGAAAACCTAACAAAGGATCGTGCAGTCGCGTTTTTTGCAGGCCGAGGAAAACAGGGTCGGTCCGATTCAGCGTGCCGAGACCGCGCTCGGACAGCCGATTCCGGGGACGCCCATTCGGCTCACTCGACGTCGGCAGGCCAAGCTGCAGCTGTTTTTCGCCGCCTTTTTCAAACACGCGCAGAATATTCCCGGGATTGCTCAAGTTGAAGCGCGGCAGCGGCTCGATGAACGGAAGAATTCCATGGACGCGCGTATCCTCGGCTGTAACCGGCGTGTAATTGACGAGCTTAAGCGGCGCCCCGTCCGCGCCGTAGGCCTGGCCGAACCGATAATTCTTTAGATAAAAACTGCCGTTGTTGTACAACGCCGCGCCCCAGAGCATCGCGCCATGGTTCATCATGCTGTGATCGACATTTCGAATGATCCGCTCGTGGCAAAGCCCGCACGATTGTTCCGCCACGCGCAGATCGCCCGGATTCATGAATCGGATGAACTCGGGCGATTCATGATTGAGCCAGGCGTTTGAGTTCGGCGGGTTGGCCGATGTTTTCCAAAAATCTTTGTAGCGCGGTAAGATGTGGGCCTGCTCTTTTTTTAAGCCGCGGGCCGGGTTTCCGCCATGACAATCGGTGCAGCCGAGCACGACATTTTGATCGGCCTTATGCATCGGCTCCACGCCCTGATGACATTGCAAACAACCGACGCTTTTCGCATTCGCTTCGGCCTGAGTTTGATCGATCCAATTGCGCGGCGGCAATGGAACCGGAGCAATTGTTGATGTTGTGACGGGAATCGACGTGGGCGGGCCGTAGGCACTAGAATTTTGAGCAATTGCCGCGTGCGAAACACCGAAGAAGAAGAGGCAACGCCCAACGCTCAACACCCAACGCCCAACGCCCAATGAAATAGGTAGAAAACACCGAACGTCGAATACCGAACGCCGAACGCCGAACGCCGAACATCGAACGTCGAGCTGAAATCGCCGCAGCTTCATTGTTGTTTTCTTTCAGCGGTCCGAATGCTGGCGACAAAAATCCTGATGAGCTCCTCGCTCTCCTTGATGCATTCGGCAAGATTCGCTGGCTGAGGCAACGTTTTGAGATGACCGATTAGTCGCAGCCAGCGCCTGGTTTCGCGCAGCTCTTTCAAACAGATTTTTAACTTGTGAATGAAGTCTTTAAGAGATTCCGCTGATTCGACTTCCCCGTGATTGCCGTACGGTGATGTCCCGCTGCGCAGCAATTGCCCTGCGATGTGATTGGCCGCTCGTGTACTTGGCAGCGTCTCAGTGAGCTCGATAACTTGAACGGCAAAGCCCAGCAGGCGATCCTCAAGATCGTACTTGCGAGGTTTCGATTCGGTACTGCGTTCCGGGAATCTCCTTGAGCAGGGCGGGCCATTCGAAGTTCGATGTTCGGCGTTCGGCGTTCGGCGTTTTCGTTTTCATCAATAGGTCAGCGTCAGTGTCACGATTCCGCTGTAGAGAAAATCATCCACCTCCCCCGGCGGCGGATTACCGTATCCGGGCACCGGCACGGTGTTAGTGCGGTAAATGTCTTTATAGCCCTGGCGCGGAACGAAGAAGCCGACGCCGGCGGTGACAATGATGTTGTCGGTCAGGAGCGGTCGCCACTCGAAGCCGATGCTGCAATCGACGCCGAAATCGTTGCTGGCGTGGTTAGTGAAGAGGACCAGCTCGGTCGTAGCGGTATCGATGGTGCGAATGTAATTGGCGTTGATAAAAGCGCGCAGCTTCGGGGTGACGTCGGCGTCCAGGCCATAACCGACGACCAACGCGCCCGGATTAACGAAATTGGATTGGCCCTCGGTCTTGCTGGTGCGGAAATCGATCACCAGACTGTCGCGCTGTTTAAAATTTACCGCCGTGCCCCCGAGGTTGAACCCTTGATGCGAGAAGAAACTGAAAGGGCCACCGATGAAAAACGGCCTGTCCAACACCGTATCAAAACCCGTCGCGGTTCCATCGGTCGGATCATCGTCGCCACTGGCGTAGAAGATCGAAAGTTTGTGTCGGAGCCAATCCTTGTCGATCGACAATTCGAGCGCCGCCATCTGCGCATTAATCTGCACCCGGCGGCCGGCGATCCCGTTTAATCCATCCTCGCCCAGCACCTGATAGAAAGCATGGTCGATGTTGAGACGGCCAATGTGACCATCGCCGGTCCAGCCGAGGTAATACGCCTGGACATAATGATCCGCGACGGTGCCGATGGGCGCGGGACGGGTGATAAAGCCGTTCTTATCGTAGTGCCGGCTCGAATTGTCGAAATTGGCAAGGAACGTTAGCTCGCCCGTGTATCCTTTCCAGATTAGGTCCTGCCGGAAAACGTTCGCCAGGTAGATCTGCTGGTCGCGCCGCTTGAATTCATTGAGATCGGAATAGGTGTCTTTCTCCAGCATGTCGAAGGCAGCAACGTTATATTGCCAGCGGTTGTTGTCGTAATTGCCGAAAATTCGGACTCCGAGATTGGTGTCGTTGAAAATGAAGCCGCGAAAATCGCTTACGAACGGTTGAATCCCGATGCGCGAAGAGATGAAATCGTAGTTGCTCGACAAATCGCGAATGTGCAGTTCGCCGAATGCTTCCTGAAGCGAGAAGAAATCCTTTTCACGCGTGGTTCCCTTCTGCGGGTTTGGATTCACCACGTTCCGCTCCTGAACGTCGATGTAGTTATGATTGTAGACGCCCAGTAAACGCACCGCCCATTCGACCGGCTTGAACGCCGTTTCGCCTTTGAACAGATCGAGGCCGATCGAGACATCATTGGCGAAGAAAAGCTGTTCGCCGCGTCCGAAAAATTCGGAGCTGTTCGGAAAGGCCGCGCTCACGCCGCTCGGAGTCGGCAGTTGGCGCGTCTCGAATTGAAAGAAATCTTCGGCCGTGACGTTGAGAAAAATGTCCTGACCGTAAATCGGCGCGTCGCCTTTGAATTTGCTCTGCAAATAGGGATGCCAGAGACGCAGCCCGAACTGATACGGCGTTTCGGTGGAAGGATCGGCATAACGTTTCCAGCGTCCAAAACCGATGAACCATCGGTTAGGCACGAATTGCGAGCTTGGAAGCAAGCCTTCGCCCAGCTCGGACTCGGGATACGTTTCGTAGGGCAGCTTCCGGCGTCTCGGCACGACTTCGCGCACGCCTTTACGCGGAAGCTCGAGCGAACGCGGCAACGCTTCCTCCCCGTATTCGGGCAACTGCGGCAGAATCGGCGGAAACAATTCGGGCGGCGCTTCGGGCTCGAGCGGGTGAGCGACGCCTGCGCCCGGGTCGGGATTAAATTGCGACGGCGGCAATGGCGCCTGTGTTTCTTTTGGCGTGTTCGCCTCAGTGGCTTTAACCTGCGCGATCACCAGCGATTTCTTTGGGAGTTCGCCACGGCGGAGCCCGTCCACAGCGGAGCCGGGTTGAGCGTTTTCTGAATCCTTAACTGCAATGGTCTGGCTCTTGAGCACAACGCTATCGATCGAGAGAAAGAGTCCGGCGATCGCTATCACCCTCCAGCGTAAAAATAAGCCCGAACACGCCTGAAATAACCAGGGCATCAGGAGGGAGAGGATGCCGGAGGACCGGGCGCATTTGCAAGCTCAACGCACAGACAGCCGATCGACGGTTCTGCCGGCCGATAACAACCGACGCCGAAGGCACGAACCTTGACTTTTGCTTGGCAACGTTGGGACGATTCTGGTATGCCCGTGTTCATGAAACTCCGGGTGCTTCTTGGTCTCCTGGGCGCGGGTTTTTTGCCCTTAAGCGCCTCGGCCCAACTCACGAGCGCGGACACCACACGGATTATCAACCAGGCCGTGACGCGCGCGGTGGCGATTTCACCAAATAGCGTGATCGCGGTGACCGACCGCGAAGGCGATGTGCTCGCGATCTGGGTTGTGCGCGGTGGCGCGGCCAGCGATCCCGAGATCGCGACCGCTGTTTCCAAGGCCGGAACGGCGGCATACTTGAGCAGCAATCAAGGGGCGTTGACCTCGCGCACTGCCGGCTTCATCATTCAGCAGCACTTTCCGCCGGGGGTAAACAATGCCGCGCCCGGTCCGCTCGTCGGAGTTGGCCTATCAAATCTCTTTTTCTCCGACATCAACAAGTTTCGAAAACCGGGCAGCGTGATCTCGTTTAGCGCAACTCCCGGCAATACCATAGTGCCGGTCCCCCTTACGTCGTTAGATGGAACACCCGGCGGGCTTCCGCTTTACAAAAATGGCCGGCTCGTCGGTGGCATCGGAGTAACCGGAGATGGAATTCCGGCGCCGATCACCGGTTTTCGAGCGCAGAATCCGTTCATCTATGTGGCCGGATACGACAAGGATGAGGACATCGCGCTTGCCGGACAAAGAGGATTTGCGCCTTCATCCAGCATCACGGCGAACAACGCTTTCGTGAATGGCATCCGACTCGCCTACGTAAATTCCTCGACCGTAAATTCGAACACGTATGTCATTCACGGCAATACCGATCCGCAGTATCCGACTATCCTCGGCGCACCGCCGCCGTTTCCTTACCCGCCGGCTGCGTTTGGAGGCGTGACCGGCGAAGTTCGGCAACCGATCGTGAGCGATCCGATTCCTGGACCAATTAACGGTCAGGCGCGACTAACTGCGGCGGAAGTGGGCAGTATCATTAGTTATGCGGCGGCTCGGGGGAGCATCACACGCGCTGCGATCCGGTTACCAATCGGTTCGCCGATGCAGGTGTTCATCACGGTTGTGAACAATCCGAACATGGCCGGTGTGGCACCGACCGTTCTCGGAACATTTCGAATGGCCGAAGCGACCTTGTTTAGCTGGGACGTGGCAATTCAAAAAGCGCGCACTGTTGTTTATTATTCGACTCGCGATTTCCTCGGCTTCGGCTCGAACATCTCCGTCTCTGTTCGCTGCGTCGGTTTTCTCGCGCAATGCAATTACCCGCCCGGAATCGATGGCAATCCCCCCGGTCCATTCAATGGTCAACAGGAGCTGTTTTCCGGCTTGCTGGGAGATCATTGCCATCCAGCGGCGATCACGCCGAATCCGGTTCCAGCCCTGAACCCAAATCTCCCGAATGGCATCACCATTTTCCCGGGCGCATTCGGACTTTACCGCAACGGAGTCCTGGTCGGCGCTATTGGAGTCAGCGGTGACGGCGTCGATCAAGATGATATCGTTGCCGCCTCCGGCACCCAGAACTTCCTTGCCCCCACTGCGATTCGTTCCGACCGATTCATCTATCGCGGGACCCGTCTTCCGTATGCGAAATTCCCGCGAGACCCAAGCCAGGACCCGGTCGTTCCCGTCGTGCGCGTTGATTTTAATTACGATCGCAAGCCGGACCTCTCGCTCTGGAATTCGAGCACGCGAAGGACAGCGGTCTGGTATATGAACAACAATGTTTATCTCTGCGGAAGATATGCGCCGACTCTTCCGACCGGTTGGAGACTTGTCGATGTGGCCGATTTCGATAGAGACGGCAATCCGGATTATCTGCTGTTTAACTCCAGCACGCGTCAGACCGCGATCTGGTATCTATCTGGGCAAAGCTACGTGCACGGCGTTTATGGCCCCAGCATTCCCAGCGGATGGAACCTTAGCTTTGCCGCGGACCTGAATCGCGACGGCCGGCCCGATTACGTCCTCTACAATCCGGCCACGCGGCAAACCGGCGTGTGGTTCATGAACAACAATCACTTAATCAGCGCATCTTATGGCCCTACTTTGCCGGCCGGCTGGACCTTGGTTGGTTTGGACGATTTCGATCGCGACGGAAAAACTGATTACCTGCTTTTCAATTCAGCCACGGGCCAGTCTGCAATTTGGTACTTGTCGAACGTGACATTTCTGAGAGGCGCTTACGGCCCCACCATCGCGACTGGCTACACCCTGGCTGGAGCGGATGACTTCAGCGGCGACGGCAAATCGGACTTCGTGCTTTGGAATCGCACGACGGGTCGGACTGCTTTCTGGTATCTAAACAACAACATTTATCTCGGTGGCGCGTTCGGTCCGGTAGTGCCCGCCGGATACGATTTGATTGCACCCTGAGCGGGTGACCTGCGGCGTGGCCAAATGCCGATAGCAATTGCGATGGGTCGCTACGCCGGAATTGTTGCTTCGGACATTCCGTGTGTCGCTTGCGCGGGAAAGCGCTCCATGGCATAAGAGCAAACTCGCGATTAAATTCCGCCGACCAGATCGACAATTCATCATGCCAACCGCCTCTCCTGCTAAGACCGATGCCGCGATCGAAACCCGCGTCTTTTGGCTGCGCTATCGCAACGAGGTGATTGCGGTATTAATTGTGGCCCTGCTCGCGGCGCTCGGCTATGTCGGCTTCCGTGTTTATACGGAGCGCCGTGGCGCCGCGGCGGGCGAATTGCTGGCCGGCGCAAAAACCGTTTCGGATTATCAGCAAGTCATCGCGCGCTACCCGAACACCGCGGCGAGCGCAGATGCGTATCTGCTCCTGGCCGATGCACAACGCCGCGAAGGGAAGTTCGCGGATGCGAACACGACATTGCAATCGTTCCTCAGCAAGTACCCCGAACGCCAGCTGGCGCCCACGGCGCGGCTGGCGATGGCGGGCAATCTGGATACGATGGGCAAGACCGACGAAGCGCTCGCGATATACCAACAGACCGCGTCGGCTTATCCAAAGAGCTACACGGCGCCACTCGCTTTGATCTCACGGGCGCAGCTGTTGAAGACAAAGAACCGGAGCGATGAGGCGCGTCAGGTCTGTGAGGCAATTATGACGCAATACCGCGACAGTTTTTGGGCGCAGGAGGCCATGCGACTACTCATGTCCATCAAGCCCAGCGCATCGCCGACACCACCGGTAAATGCAGGCCAGCAACCGCCTGCGCTACTGGCACGCCCGCCGGAGCGCCGGCCCTTTCCCGCGCCTTCGCCGGGAGCAAAAAAACCGCATTGACGCCTCAGGCTCGATATAAATAGCGCGCCTTTGGCGCTAACCGTTTCGTCGAGGACAACGCGTTCAGACTTTGGCGCCGAGCCCATCGGCTTGTCATCAACGCGATGGCAACCTAATCGCCGCAGGCCCAATCTTATCGCTTCGAGAATTGGAAGCGTTTGCGCGCACCGGGCTGGCCGGATTTCTTCCGCTCTTTCATGCGTGGATCGCGACTGAGCAAGCCTTCACTCTTGAGGCTGCTGCGCAAATTGGGATCGACTTGGAGCAGTGCGCGCGAGATGGCCAGCCGCACCGCGCCGGCTTGACCGGTCGGACCGCCGCCGCTGGTGTTGATCGACAGATCGTAGGAGGTGACTGCTTTCGCCGTTTGCAGCGGCTGAAGCACTGTGTTTTGCAGGGGTGGTGTCGGGAAGTAATCTTCGAAGCTGCGGCCGTTTATGTCGATTTTGCCGCTCCCGGCCGTCATCCGGATGCGCGCGACCGATGTTTTGCGGCGACCTGTGGCGATAAATTCTTCTGTCTTAGCCATGGCGAATGTTTATTGGAAAACCGTGACCGGCGCCGGCTTTTGTGCGACGTGCGGATGCGATTCGCCCCGGTAAACTTTTAGTTTTCGATAGACCGCGCGACCAAGACGATTGTGCGGGATCATCCCGCGGACTGCGCGTTCCACCAACAGCTCCGGATGCCGGGCCCGGCGCGCCCCCACGTTTTCCGATTTGTGGCCGCCGACGTAGCCGGAAAAACTCATGTAGGTCTTTTGTTCTTCTTTCTTGCCGGTGACGCGGACTTTTTCGGCATTGATCACGATGACGAAATCGCCGGTATCAACATGCGGCGTAAAAATTGGTTTACCTTTGCCGCGCAGTAAATTCGCCGCTTTGGCCGCGACGCGACCGAGCACCTGATCTTTCGCGTCAATGATCCACCACTGGCGGTTTACCTCCTTGGCTTTGGCAGAAAATGTCTTCATGTCGGGGCGGAAAAATGGAGCGGAAACTACGAGTCAGGCAGGCACCTGTCAACTGAATGTCGCGATGGGCCGCGGCGATCTAATGCCGTCGCTAGTTCCCAGGTCAACAGCGCCGAGATAAGACCGATTGATCACAGCGAGCAATCGTTGAAGTTTGCTGAGTTAAGGAAGATCAAGAAATTGGAGGTCACAATGGCTCAACGAAAATCAATCGACTGCAGGGATCACCCGAGTGAGAAGAATTGCTCGCTTAAGATTTCGGGCAAGGAAAACGAAGTGCTCGAGGCGGCGGTGCAACACGCGGTTTCCGCGCATGGGCACAAAAACTCGCCCGAACTGCGCGAGCAAATCAAATCGATGCTCAAAGACGAGGGTGATTAGCCGGGGACCGTCGAGTGTCACCGGCCCAATCCACGCGCCGATTAACACAATCACGCGCCGAAACCAGCACACCAGAGGTGTGCGCTGGCCCGAGCGCGCGATGATCGGGCGCGCGCCCTCAGAAATTCTCCTGAGCCATTTCCTTCCCGCGCTTTGTCGCAGCTTCGACCGCGGCAATGAGACCGGCGGCCGTTTCGCGTTTTTCGATCTCGGCGAGACCGGCAGCAGTCGTACCTCCGGGCGTGACGACCAATTTACGCAAGGCCTCGGGTGATAGTTTGCTTTCCCGAGCGAACTGCGCAGCGCCGAGCGCGGTCTGCGTGGCCAGTTGTAACGCGACATCGGGGGCAAGCCCCATTTTCTCGGCGCCGTTGGCCAACGCCTCAATCACCGTATAGACGAAAGCCGGGCCGCTGCCGCACAACGCGGTGGCAACGTCGATTTGTTCTTCCGTCACTTCGGCCACGACGCCGATTGCGCTAAACATTTTGCGGGCAAGATCGACGTCTTCGTTTGTCGTGCGGCTACCGTTCGCGATGGCAGTCGCGGCCTGGCAAATAGCCGCTGACGTATTGGTCATCGCGCGCATGAACCGGCCTCTGGCGAGCTTTTCCATGCTCGCAGTGCGAACACCGGCGGCGAGCGAAATAACCAGTTTATTATCGATCTTGTCTGCGATGGTGCGAAGCACCGGCAGGACCACGCCCGGTTTTACGCCGATCAAAATCGTCTCCGCTTTTTCGGCTAATTCGCGGTTGTCGGCAGCAAAAACAAGATTGACGTCCCGCTGTAGATCGACGCGCGTTTGCTCGCTCGGTTCACTCGCGATCATTTCGCCAGGCCCGCAGAATTTGGCGAGGGCCAGGCCGCGAATGACCAAACCGGCCAGTTTGCCCGCGCCGATAAACCCGAGGCGATACGTTTGAGAATTCATCGTTCTTCGCGATAATAATCCATGGTAAGCGCGGCTGTCGATGTCGCCAAAGGGCGAGTCCGTCCATGTGGCGGGCTCGCGGAGGAATTGGTCGAACTCAAGCGGGAACGGAATGCGGTCATTCTGGCACATAATTATCAGGTGCCGGCGTTGCAGGACGCGGCGGATTACGTTGGCGATTCGTTGGGACTGAGCTTTCAGGCCGCGAAAACGGACGCGGACATTATCCTGTTTTGCGGCGTCCATTTCATGGCCGAGACGGCGAAGATTCTCAATCCGCACAAGCGGGTCATTTTGCCCGATCTCGATGCGGGATGCTCACTCTCGGAGTCATGTCCGCCGGATAAGCTGGCCGCGTTTTTGCAAAAGCACGCGGACAAAAACTACTACGTCATAGCCTACATCAATTGCAGCGCCGGCGTGAAAGCGTTGGCCGATGTGATCTGCACCAGCGGGAACGCCGATAAGATTGTCCACTCGGCGCCGGCCGACCGGAACATTCTATTTGTGCCCGACCAAAACCTCGGTGCCTGGGTGATGGAGCGGACCGGGCGGAAAATGGATTTGTGGCAGGGCACCTGTTACGTGCACGTCGAGTTTACCGCGCGCAGCATCAATCGGATTCGGGAGCAATATCCCGGCGCGCCTGTGGTCGCGCATCCGGAATGCACTTATGCGGTTCGGATGCTGGCCGACGAGGTTTGTTCGACGGAAAAAATGATTACGTTTTGCAAAGAATCACCGGCTAACGAAATCATCGTCGTGACCGAAGCCGGCATGCTCCATCGTCTCCGCAAAGAGATCCCGGGCAAAGTGTTTATCCCTGGGCCGACAGAAAATTGTTTCTGCGGCGAGTGTCGCTTCATGAAAATGAACACGCTGGAGAAGGCGTACGACGCGCTGCTCAACCTCGAGCCGGAAATCATTTTGCCGGAGCCGTTGCGCAAAAGAGCCGAGTTGCCGATTCGGCGGATGCTGGAGCTGAGCCGATGACGGGAAAATGACGAGTAACAAGTGACGAGTTTGTCCTCGTCACTATTTTCTCTTGTCACTCGCCGCTCATCACTCTTCACTTCCGCTCGATGCGTCAGTCGGTCCTCGTCATGCTGGTGGTTCTGCTCCTTGGGATTCTGTTTGTCAGGGACCCTCGGCTTCAGCAAACCGAGGAAATTTTTCTTCGTTGGTTGCTTCGCTCTGCGTCGACTCCGAAACGGATGGCACTACTCACCATTATCGAATTGGGTGGGAAATCCGGGGTAGCCGAGCAAACGTCAGCGCCAGAGTCGGGCGAAGCAATTTTGAGCGGCGCCAGCGAGGCGAATTCACCGCTTGAGCTCGCGCTCTTTCTTCAGGCGCTGCTCGAATTCAAGCCAACGCTCGTTGCTTTTGAGGGAGTGCTGAAATGGCGGCCGGACAAGCGGGACGAAGAACAAGTGCTGCTCGATCAGGCGATGCGCATCCCCAAACTGCTTCTGGCCGCGCAGTTGACCACGACGCCTGACTCAGATACGCCCGCGCCGGAAATCGCCGGGTTTTCGCAAATGAAAGGCAATCGCGGCGAGCTGAGGGCGTTTTCCGGAATCGCCGCGCAACCGGACGAAGATTTGCGATTGATCTCGACGCTCGGCTTCGTGCATGAACCGGGCGAGGTCGAGGACCCGATCCACGCGCCGTTGCTTTATCAATACCGCGGCGAAGTCATTCCCTCGTTTGCTCTGCAAGCGGCCATGCTTTGGATGAGGGTGGCGCCCGGTGAAATCAAGATCGACCTGGGCTCGTCGATTACTTTCCCTAACGGATTCAAGATTCCTATTCAGCGAGACGGTACGGTCATGATCAATCCCGGCGCAGCGAGGAGCGCGCGGCGGCTCAGCATCAACGCCCTCCTCCTCGCTGCGGAACAACACGACAGAAACCTACCGATGACCACGCCGCTGGATAATATTGGCAATCAAATCGTGCTCGCGCGCCCGGCGAAAAATCCATTCACGTCCACGGACGAGATCGCCGCCACCATCGCCAGCATCCAGACGCATTCCTTCATTCGGCGTGTCAGTCGCATTTTCGATTGCGTGATTCTTCTCCTCATTGCCGCCGCTAGCGGCCCGCTCCGCAAAGTTTCGCGAGTCGATCTCCTGCTCGGTGCGATCGCGTTGACCGCCGCCTATTGTCTAATCGCCCTCGGATTACTTTCGCAATTTAATCTCTGGTTGCCCGGTTTTCTTCCCCTGGGCGCGGTTTGGCTCGCAGTGGTCTGGGCGTTAGTCTTGCCGAAGCGAAGTGGCTCGGCCAAAAACGTTGCCGTGGCCGCTCTGCCACCGGCGTCGTAACATTCTCACCCAATTCGCTAGCGAAAGACGCCCAGGTGGATAAGCAAGGTATTACGGGCGCGGGGGGCTGAGATAATTCAATTGAAGAAACGCAATCGCGCGTCGAGCTTCGAATCATGGGTATGAGCTTTCCAGATCATGATGATTTTGTTGAAGACGAACCTCTGCATGCGCCAGTGGGACCTGCGCCGGATTCGGAAAAGGCCAGGGGGCGACTACGCGGTGCGCGCCGGAAAATCTCCACTACGGCGGGCGATACCTGGCAGCAAACCAAAAACACAGCCGCCACGGCTCGCGAGCGGACCGAATTTTTCCTGCGGGAAAATCCGATCCCGATGATCCTCGGCGCACTGACGGTCGGTCTAGCCATCGGCTTTGCGATTCGTTATGCGTCGGAGGAGCGCGATGAGGTGGAAATCAAGTCGCCGCTTGGGCGCATCAATTGGGGCGTTCTCTCGCTACCGTTCCTCTGGCCATTCCTCAAATCGGTCCGCGATAAATACGAGGACTCGGCCGAAACGATGCGGGAGGGAGTGAATCGCTTGAAGAAGATCGACATCGACGATTACGCCAAACCACTGCGGAAGCGGTGGAAAGCGTGGATGAGGTGATGAAGCGTTGAAGGGATAAAGGGTCGAAGCGTTACAGACGTTCCGTTTCAACCCTTCAACGCTTTAACGCTTCATCTTTTCGGCCACGAGATGTTAATCTCGCGGCGTGGGCCGATTTGCTCTTCCCCTTGCGCTGCTGGTTGGGGTTTCTGTAATTTCCGCGAAGGAGGTCAGGCAGAGCCGCGAGAACGGCCCGGAATTTGTGGGCGCGATCGGGTGTCGATCGTCCAGTTGCCACGGCGGCGCGGGACCTAAGCGCGAGCAATATACGATCTGGTCCCGCCAGGATTTTCACGCCAAGGCCTTCGCGATTTTGACGGATGCGCGTTCTGCGCGAATCGCGGAGACCGTCGGGGGCGGTGACGCGCCGAACAATTCGCGATGTACCATTTGCCATTCGCCATTTCATTCGGTCGCGCCGACGCGACTCGCTCCGACCGTGCATCCGGACGAAGGCGTGTCGTGCGAAAGCTGCCACGGCGCCGCGCAGCCGTGGTTGCGCGGACATACCCGGCCCGATTGGACATACGCGATGCGCGTTTCCGCCGGGATGCGCGATCTGCGCAGCCTGTATGTCCGAGCCAACACCTGCGTCGCCTGTCATCAGAACATCGATAATGCCATTTTGAAAGCCGGACATCCGACGATGGTTTTCGAGCTCGACCGTCAATCGATCGATCAACCGCGGCACTGGCACGAAGACGATCCATGGATCGGGCCGCGTGCCTGGCTGACTGGGCAGGCTGTTGCTCTGCGCGAAGCCGCCTGGTATGCGCGAGTTAATGTCGATCGCGCCACGGCGAGCGTATCCTCGCCCGACGCGCAGCAAACATCGCTGGCGCTCGCCTGGTTGCTTGGGAAGGTCACCGCGATCGCTCCGGCGCTGCCGAAAATCTCTGAGCCGACATCCTCCGATCTCGAGCCGCTGCAAAGACAAGCCGACGATCTCGCGCGACGCGCCGCGATTTACAAACCAAACGCGGACTCGACGATGTCGATGTTGCGTGCGCTGGCCGCGACTGACGTCGAGTTCACGGGGGGCGGCCAACCTGTGGAATCACTTTTCTATCGCGCCCGCCGCGTCGTTCTCGCGCTCGACCCTCTCAGCGCCGCGCTCAATGCGAACGCTGTCGCTCCGCTCCAGATCGACAACGAATTAAAGACGTTGTGGGACGACGTTCGTTCCCTGGACGTTTTCAATCCCGCGCAATTTGCTCAGCATCTCCGCGCGTTGCGCAGCAAGTTGTAGCGGAATTGACGCGCCTTCGCTCTGTTGCGGCGCGGCGCGCTCGGCCCGCCTGCGCCGTGGATGGGCTCCACCGTGGCGAGCGGTCGCGCCTACCAAGCGTTGGATTGCGGCCGATGGCCACGTTTTCATTCAGCGTTGAACGTTGAGCGTTGAGATTGAGGACGGTCATTCCGTCCGGCGAAACTCTTGTTTGAACGAAACCTCCTTCTCGCGGAAAATATCGACCTTCGCATGGCGGGATCGACCTCATCTTCGCGGCCACAGTGGCAGCGCAATCCAGTGTTCAAATTTTTCGCGTCGCTGAAGCTGGCCGTTGTTTTGCTGGCGGTGCTGATTGTCGCCGCCATCGCTGGGACGATTTACGAATCGAGCTTCGACGCCAAAGTGGCCCGCGTTTACATTTACGGCGCGCCCTGGTTCAATTTCTGGCTCGTCTTACTCGGAGCGAATCTAACGGTCTCGGCCCTTTCACGCTGGCCGTGGCGGAAACATCACGTCGCATTTCTGGTGACGCACCTTGGCATCATTACGCTGCTGACCGGTTCGCTGATCGGCCGGATCTGGGGGACGGAAGGAACGATCACGCTGTTCAAAGGCGAACCGCAGTCGAACCGCCTCCTGGTCGATGAACATCAGCTCCGTGTCCGTGACATCGATGGGATAGTGAAAGGGTATCGCGCGGAGTTTTTGCATCATCCGCCGACGCCGCAGCGCCCACGCCAACTCGGTCTGCTCGCCAGTGGTGCGCGTCTGAGCATCATCGATTATGCACCGGCGATTGAGGGAAAGTTGAATCCGCGTCGGATCGGAGATGGCGGTGCGCCTGCGCTGCATTTCACTATTTCGACCGCGATGATGAACCAGCATCTCGAAAGCTGGTTGCTCGCTGATGATCCGCAGCATGGAAGTTTCTCGATGGGCCTTGCCAACATCGAGCTCAAACGCGGCGCCGCACACGATTTGGCACACGTTGGTAGGGAAGGCTCGCCGAGCCGTCCACCTTCGGAGAGCGAAGCGAATACGAAGGCCGTCGATCTTGAGGAATCGATTTTCGCCTTTAGCAAAGCGCCGGAAGAACAGATCGGCCGCGTCGCCAAAGGTGGCAGCACCGGAGCCAAAGTGCGACTCGAGGTCAAGGAGAACCAGGCGCGCGTGGTCATTTCGTTGGGCACAAAGGAAGACGACCTTTGACGTGACCGAGAATCTCGGACGCGATCTGCCGATCGAAGGGACGCCGTTCTCGCTCAAGATCGACAATTACTGGCCCGATTTCCGGATCGCGGATGGAAAGCCGAGCTCGATTAGTGATCAGCCTAACAATCCGGCGGTATTGGTCACGATTCGCGGAAAAGGCGTTCCGGTCTCATCTAGCGCTTCCAACACTCACGGTGGCGGGAAGGATCTGCCCACGACGGGTGGCCCGCCAACCATGCCAGCGCCGGGCCAGGAAGCACTAAATCATCTTACGTTTTTCATGGCTAATGACGGCGCGATCACATATGAGCTGGTCTCGCGCAAAGCAGGCGAATCGAGCGGCAAAATCGACATCGACAATCCGCTTACAACCGGCTGGGCCGATTGGCAGCTTAAGATCGACAAAGTCATGCCACATGCCGAGCCATGGACGGATTTTGCTCCGGCTAAATCCGACGAGACATCAGATCTGCCAGACGGCGTTCGCGTTCGAGTCGAACAAAACGGGGAAAAATTCGAGCAATGGGTGCCGGCCGGGTGGCAAATCACGGTGCCGACCTCGCCTAACGAAACACAAGTAGCTTACGGCTGGAAAACTCTCCCGTTGCCGATCGGCCTGGAATTGCTCGATTTTGAAGTTCAACGAAACGAGGGCAGCGATAGCCCGGCGGGATTCAAGAGCACACTGCGCGCCTCCACCGCGGACGGTGCGAGCGCAACGGGCTCCTGCTGGATGAATAATCCACTCAGCTTCCCCGGCGCCTGGTGGCGGACGTGGACGGGACTCACTTACAAGATTTCGCAGGCGTCATGGAACCCGGAGAACTTGAATCAAAGCACCGTCCAGATCCTGCGCGACCCCGGCTGGCTATTCAAATGGATCGGCTCGCTCCTCATCGTGAGCGGTGTTTTCATGATGTTCTATCTCCGCCCCTATCGAAAACAGACCGCGGGTCGGCCGATTTTGGCGACAACACCAAGAGCGGAAAAGCCGAGAGGCGAACCTTCTCTAGTGTCCGCCGCAGACTGAAAAGCCTGTTTCTCGCAGGTGTTCAAGCCGCTTTGGGCTTTGATCCGGCTTGAGGGCCTTCCTTCTCCAAGGCCTCGGCCAGCACTTCATCGACATTTTCCACAGGGACAAACTTCAGTTTTTGTTTCGCTTCTTCGGGAACATCAACCAGGTCTTTTTCGTTCAACTTTGGGATGATCACGGTGGAAATGCCGGCGCGCATCGCCGCCAGGCTTTTTTCCTTTAGTCCGCCGATCGGTAGAACGAGACCGCGCAGCGTGACTTCGCCGGTCATGGCAACATCGGGGCGGACGGGTCTTTTGCTAAAAAGCGAAGCCAATGCCGTGAACATCGCGATTCCCGCCGATGGCCCATCCTTCGGCACGGCGCCGGCCGGGACGTGGACGTGAATATCCATGTCTCGAAAGTCCTCTGCCTTAGTTCCGAGTTCGCCATCGCGGCTCCGGACGAGACTAAGGGCGGCCTGGACCGATTCCTTCATCACATTGCCGATCTGGCCAGTGAGTGTGACATTTCCTTTGCCCGGGTAACGAGTTGCCTCGATGTGCAAGACCTCGCCGCCGTACGGTGTGTAAGCTAAACCGGTCACCACGCCGGGCTGACTCGTTTTTAGTTTGCTTTCGCGAACATACTTGGCCGGTCCGAGGGTTTGAGCGAGAAATTCCGGGGTGACGACAAACGTGTTGCATTCGCCACGAGCGCACTTGGCTGCGACCGCCCGGCAAATCGCTCCGATCTGGCGTTCCAGTTCACGCACGCCGGCTTCGTGCGTGTAATCGTTCACAATTCGACGAATCACTTCCTCCGGGAACTCGCATTGGTCAGGCTTGAGTCCGTTCTCCTCGAGCTGTCGCCTCACGAGATAGCGTTTGGCAATCTCGAGCTTCTCTCGCTCCGTGTAACCGGGCAGCGAAATGACTTCGATCCGGTCCCGCAATGGTTCGGGGACACCGTCGATGTAGTTGGCCGTCCCGATAAAAATGATCTGCGAAAGATCGAACGGCACATCGAGGTAACGATCGACGAACGAGTTGTTCTGCCGGGGATCGAGCACTTCGAGCAACGCGCTCGCCGGATCGCCACGAAAGTCGGCGCCGAGCTTGTCGATCTCGTCCAGCATGAACACCGGATTGCGCGTCCCAACGCGGCGTAATTCCTGAATGATCCGGCCCGGCATTGACCCGATGTAAGTCCGGCGATGCCCGCGAATCTCCGCTTCATCGCGCATTCCGCCGAGACTGATCCTAACGAACTTGCGGCCAAGCGCATCGGCAATGGATTGGCCAAGACTGGTCTTCCCGACGCCGGGCGGACCAAGAAAGCACAAAATCGGTCCCTGCCCTTTGGGATTTAATTTCCGGACCGCGAGAAACTCGATCAGCCGCCTTTTAACTTTTTCCAGATCGTAATGATCGCGATCGAGAATCTGCTGCGCGCGATCGAGATCGAGATTGTCCGGGCTAAACTTGTTCCAAGGCAGATCGGCAATGATCTCGATGTAACTCACGATCACTGAAAATTCCGGGCTCGCGGGTGGAATGAAATCGAGCCGTTTCAATTCCCGCTCGGCCTGCTTCATCACGTCTTCCGGTGGCTTGGCCTCCTCGAGCCGTTCCCGCAATTGCTTGACCTGCTCGTCGCTGCCGGTTTCACCCTCGCCCAGCTCGTGTTGAATCGCTTTGATCTGCGAACGCAAATACGCGCGGCGCTGCGCGTCCGTAAACTGGGATGCCACATCTTTCTGCAGCTTTTCCTGAATCTGCGCGATCTCGAGCTGAGCGGAGATTTGTTTCTGCACGGCACGCACCCGCTTTTCGACATCGAGCTCTTCCAGAATGGATTGTTTCTGCGCGACCTCGACATTCAAATTTGGCGCGAGAAAGTCGGCCAGCTGTTCCGGGTTTTGGATGTTGAGCACCATCATCCGGGCTTGCTCAGGCGCATCGGGCGTGAGCTCGAGCAGACGGGCCGCCGAATCGCGCAAGTTTCTGAACTCTGCTTCCCATTCCTTGCTCTGCGCCGGCGGAATCGACGGCAACAGATCAATCTCGGCGCGAATGAATGGATCCGTCGCGACGATTTTGCGCAGCGAAAATCGTCGCAGCCCTTGCGCGATGACGAGCACATGATCATCCGATTGCCGCAAAAACCGCAGCACGAGCGCGGCTGTGCCTACCGAATAAAGATCCGCCGCTTGCGCATCTTCCTTTGCTTCATCGCGCTGCGCGACCAACCCGATTACTTTCGTGCGCGGCAAAGTATCATCGAGCAACTTCAGCGATGCCGCGCGTTGAACGTTCAGCGGCACAATTGTTCCCGGAAAAACAACAAATCCGCGCACCGGCAGGATCGACAATTCCTCCGGAATTCGCGGCATTCGGCTTTCATCCGTTGCCGCGGCGATGGTGCTGCCGGCGTCGGGGACCGAGCCCGATTCCGCCTGCAACGCCGTGAGTTGTTCGTCACTGTTCATTTTTTCAAAGGCAATGAAATCCAAAGCAGCCCGTTGCGTTGCTCGGCATGAGCTTTATCGACCTCGACCTCGGCCGGCAGGCAAATTTCGCGCTCGAATGGCCCGTAATCGATCTCCATCGCCAGCAATTGCGCCGGGTGATCCTCAGCTTCTTTCGGTTCGGGCAATTCGCGCGTTCCGCTGATCAGGACGCGACGGGATTCGACCGTCAGGTCAATGAGCGAACGCTCCACGCCGGCAAGATCGACACAAATCCGAATACAGCGATCGCACCGATACGCATTGATCGCGGGCTCCCAGGCGTGCGGCGCGAATTGCGAAAACCGGGACCGCGTCAGCTCGGACGTGACATCGTTCAGCGCGTTGTGTAGCCAACGCAGTTTTATGCGGCTAATCGGGTCCATGCGAAACTAAACGTTCGCCCCCGCGTGGCCTATTTTCAACCATGCCCGCGTTTTCAACAGCGAAAGAAGAGCCGCGACCCGCACGGCGGATCAGGTCACCGGAATTTTCTTCCGGGGCGATTCTGCTCCGGGCCGCTTCGGCAAGGTCAGACGCAGCACACCTTTCTTGAACTCGGCTTTGGCTTTCGATTCATCGACCTCGGCCGGCAGCGGAATCGACCGCTCAAACGCGCCGTAGCTGCGTTCCATCCGGTACGTTCCCTTTTCATCTCCTCCGCGCTCGTACTTCTTTTCGCCCTTAATCGTAAGCATCCCGTCCTCGACGCTGACATCGACATCTTTCGCCTCGACACCCGGAATTTCGGCGCAGATCTTGACCTCCCAGTCCGTGTCGGTCACATCGACCTGCGGCCAAAATCCGCCGATGCTTTCCTGTGGCGCGAGCGAATGCTCGCCCCACACGTCGTCAAAGACGCGGTTGATCTGATGCCGCAAATAGGAGAACGGATCGCCGGGAGGCTCCGCCAGTGCCCGTTCGTCATCTCGTTTTCGTGGAATAATTGCCATGGATAAACTCCTTTCCTGTCACATTACACATCGCGGGCGGGGACGCCGTTGCGCGCTTCTTGTCCGATTTATGCTATTGTCGCCGGATGCGTCTTCGACTTTTCCCCCTGGCCATGTCGATCTTCATGGGAGCGATTTGGAATGCCAACGCTGGCGCGCCTGACCCTTTTGCGCCGGTCAACCCAAACGACGGCTGGAAAATCGCGGCCAAAGTGAAGGATGTGACCATTTACAGTCGGCCCCATCCGGGCTCACATCTGAAGGAGTTCAATGCTGTCGGCCCGATCGATGCATCGACCCGCGCTGTGCACGCTGTGATCGACGATTTCGAGAACTATCCGAAGTTTATGCCGTTTACAGTTGAATCGCGGGTGGTAAAACGGGAGGGCGATTCGGTGATCGGTTATCAGCGGCTCTCGCCGAAAATCTGCGCCGATCGCGATTACACATTGCGCGTTTGGAAAACATCGTGGCCGGCGAGCGATGGTCTCGTTTTTCGCAGCCAGTGGACCTCCGCTAACGAATTCGCTCCTCCGGAAAAGAAGGGCGTTGTCCGCGTGAAAGTGTGCAACGGCGGTTGGTTGCTCGAACCCGATAGCGCGATCCGAACCCGCGCGACCTACTCCGTTTTCACTGATACCGGGGGCTTGATCCCGGCCTTCCTGGCCAACTACGCGTGTCAAACCGGAATCAGCCGTTTGTTCGACGCCGTGCGCAAACAGGTGAAGGACCCTAAATACGCGTTGGCGGATTGATCCGCGACCGACTCGATTGCCAGAATCGATGATGGCGGGCCGGCTATTTACGTCCGATGCGTCGCGCGTAGGTTAATCGCATGTCCGTTTCTGAGGAGCAGGTGCGAAACGCGTTGAAGGCCGTGAAATATCCCGGCTTCACCCGCGACATCGTTTCATTTGGCCTGGTTAAGTCGGTCAACATCGACAACGGCGAAGTGAAAGTGCAGCTCGCGCTCGCCACGAATGATCCGAACGTTCCGGCGGCGATTAAGAATGATGCCGAGAAAATCCTGTGCGGACTCGCTGGCGTTCAGACAGCGAAAGTTTTGATCGACATTCACGCGCCGCCAGCGGGAGCAGGCGCGCCCGCAACGGCCGCGATGCAAATCCCGGGAATCAAACACGTGATCGCGGTGGCGAGCGGGAAAGGCGGCGTCGGCAAATCGACTGTCGCGGCCAATCTCGCGGTCGCGCTTCACGAAACCAAAGCGCGCGTCGGTCTGTGCGATTGCGACATTTACGGACCGAGCATTTCGCTCATGTTCGGCACGCGAGAGCGCCCGATGGCGACGGAGGAGAACAAGATCATCCCGATCGAGCAATACGGATTGCGATTGATGTCGATGGGATTTCTGCTCGATGACACTTCGCCGGCGATTCTGCGGGGGCCGATGGTTACGCGTTACACGCAACAATTTCTCCGACAAGTCGAATGGGGCGAGCTGGATTTTCTCGTCCTCGATCTCCCGCCCGGGACTGGCGACATTCAGCTAACGATTGTGCAGACAGTAGCCCTTTCCGGCGCGATCATCGTGACCACACCGCAGGAAGTTGCCCTCATCGACGCGCGCAAAGCCGCCACCATGTTCGACAAGGTGAACGTGCCCGTGCTCGGACTGATCGAGAACATGAGCTATTTCGTTTGTCCCTCCGACGGCAAACGCTACGACATTTTCGGCAGCGGCGGCGGTGAGCGCGAGGCGAAACGCTTGCGCGTGCCGTTGTTGGGCCAAATCCCAATCGACATCGCCACCCGCGAAGCCGGCGACCGCGGGATGCCGATTGTCGGTGAAGATCGGCGATCGCCTGTGACGGCCGAGTTCCTCAAAATCGCCCGCCGCTTGCAGGAAGTGCTGATATGATTCCAGCGCGCCAACCGCTTTCGCGTGCGCTGTCTTCGCGGCTAGATTTCGGGGATCGCGCGCTGGAAGTCGTTGACGCAGCGAACGCTAGACGGCGACGCCGAACAATTTCACCCGTCCATTTAAATAGGTATAGCCGATGCTTCGTCATAAAGAAGAGAGAGTTTTTGTTGACCAATTCTCAATTTTATGGAAAAAACTCAACCCATGCCGCCGACAGCCGAGGATAAAGCCCAGTTCGTCAAGAACTCAGTGCTTTACAAGGAGTTTCTCGCTGAGCGCGAAGAGATTTTGAAACATAAATGGATCGAGAGCGAAAAGGCCGGCCGCGACATCGGCTTTGAAAAGGCCTTACTCGATTGGATCGTGAAACACCGCTCCAACTGGCGAGAGCGACGAATCAAGGAGGCGCGCACGGAAAAGGCCGCCTCCTAATTTTTTGCTCCTTTAACGCGATCCTGTGAGGTCGCGAAGGAAGCCTATGAAAGATCGACAAAACAGGACCGCCGCCGTCCCCATCATGGACGCGGCCGCCGTTCAGCGTGCGCTCCGCCGGATCGCGCACGAAATCATCGAGGGCAATCCCGACTTGCACTCTCTCGTTCTGGCGGGAATTCCATCGCGCGGGGTTGAGATTGCCCAACGAATCGCCGAGTTCATCCGCTCGATCGAGAAGATCGACGTCGCCACCGGCGTAATCGACGTGGCGATGCATCGGGACGATGTCGGCACGCGTCCGGAGCTGCCCGTGGTGCGCGAGTCGAAGTTGCCGTTGCCGCTCGAAGGCCAGACGGTCGTGATTGTCGATGATGTGCTTTTCACCGGGCGCACCGTGCGGGCGGCGATGGATGCAATCAGTTCGTTTGGCCGGCCGGCTCGGATTCAGCTCGCGGCCTTGATCGATCGCGGCCACCGTGAGTTGCCGATTCGCCCCGATTACATCGGCAAAAATCTGCCTACCCGGCCCGACGAAAAAGTCCGACTCCGCCTCCAGCAAACCGACGGCGAAGCCGACGCTGTTTTTTTGGAAAAACAATGACCGCGCGCTGGACACGAAAAGACTTGCTCGGTCTGCGCGATCTGTCCGCGGAGGAAATCAACTTCATCCTCGAAACAGCCGACGCATTCAAACAAGTCGGCACGCGCGAGATCAAGAAGGTGCCGGCGCTACGGGGCAAAACAATGGTCAACTTCTTTGTCGAACCGAGCACGCGGACCCGCATTTCATTCGAGCTGGCTGCGTTGCGCTTGAGCGCCGACGTCATTAACATCTCCGCGGCCACATCCAGTCTAACGAAAGGCGAAACCCTAAAGGACACCGGCCGTAACATCGAGGCGCTTCACACCGATATTCTCGTCCTGCGCCACAGTTCCGCCGGCGCGCCGCAATTTCTGGCAAGCCGGCTCAATGCCAGTGTGATCAACGCCGGGGATGGCGCGCACGAGCATCCAACTCAGGCGCTGCTCGACCTCTACACGATTCGCGAGAAACGGGGAAAAATCGCCGGACTTGCGTGTCGCCATCATTGGGGATATCCGGTTTAGCCGCGTCGCGCGCTCGAACATCTTTGGCCTAACGAAACTGGGCGCACAAGTCACACTGATCGGACCGAGCACCCTTATCCCGCGCGAATTCGAAGAACTCGGTGTGACCGTTTCGCACAAGATCGACCATGTTCTTTCCGACGCCGACGTGGTAAACCTGCTGCGCATTCAGCACGAGCGTCAGCGCAAAGAATATTTCCCCGGCATCGGCGAATACCGGACGCTGTTCGGGCTGACCAAAGAGCGGGCAAAAATGTTGAAGCCGGATTGTCTCATCATGCATCCCGGCCCGATCAATCGCGGGGTCGAGATCGACAGCGAAGTCGCCGATGGTCCGCAAAGCGTCATTCTCGATCAAGTCAGCAACGGTCTGGCCGTCCGCATGGCTGTTCTGTATTTGTGCGGAGGGATTGCGACGTGACCACAAGTGGCGATCGCGGAGATCCGGATAGAGCACGGGCCAGGCTTGCTGGCGAAGGCCTCCGGCGCTCGCGAACCCTTCTTGTGAATCCACCATCCCCGGGAAACAAGAAGCGTTCGGAAGGAAGTTCGTTTCCGCGCGCCGCCGAAAGTCCGAGCCGGACTGGCATTAGCACGCGCGACGCATGCGCTACCCGAACATGAGCACTATCATCATTCGCAACGGTCGCGTCATCGATCCCGCGAACAAGCGCGATGAAGTCGCAGATCTTCCCATTGTTAACGGCAAGATTGCGCAGATGTCAGAAGTCACAGGGCAGAAGTCAGAGGAAATTGATGCCCAAGGCTTGATTGTCGCTCCGGGCTTGATCGACAGCCACGTCCATCTGCGCGAGCCGGGATTTTCGCACAAGGAAACAATCGAATCTGGGGCCCGAGCGGCCGCGGCGGGTGGATTCACTACCGTGGTTTGCATGCCAAACACTTCGCCGGTGGCTGATAATCCGAGCACGATAGCGTGGATCAAAGATCGCGCGGAGGCGACAGCCTGCGTGAATGTTTTGCCGGCCGGAGCGATCACAAAAAACATCGCGGGCGAAGAACTGGCCCCGATCGGTTCGCTGGCAAGAGCGGGCGTTGTCGCGATCACCGACGACGGCCATTGCGTTCAAAACCACGAGCTGATGCGGCGCGCGGTTGAGTACGCCCGGATGTTCGATTTGCCTGTGCTCGATCATTGTCAGGATTACGATCTCGTCGGCAACGGTCTCGTGCACGAAGGACACTGGAGCACGCTCCTTGGTTTGCCTGGTTGGCCCGCAGCGGGAGAGGAAGCGATCGTAATGCGCAACATTTTGCTGGCGGACCTTTGCCAGCACCACATCCATTGCCAGCATATCAGCGCTGCGGGAAGTGTAAGCTTGATCCGCCAAGCGCGCACGAGAGGCGTGAAAATCAGCGGGGAAGTTTGCCCTCACCACGTCGCATTGACCGATGAGTCGATCCAAAATTTTGATACGAATTACAAAATGAATCCACCGTTGCGCTCGCAGCGCGATGTCGATGCGATCATCGAGGGTGTCGCCGACGGCACATTGTCGATCCTGTGCTCGGACCATGCTCCGCACGCGCACTTCGAAAAAGAAGTCGAGTTCGATATGGCCCCATTCGGTATTCTCGGCTTGGAAACGGAGCTGGGGATTTTTCTCGATCTTCTCGTTCACAAACATCGCAAGATCGACCTCTCGCGTCTGATTGAGATGTACACGGTCGAGCCGGCGCGCTTGCTCAGACTCGAGGCTGGCACGCTATCGATTGGGGCAAAGGCCGATGTGACGTTGATCGATCCCGATTTGGAATGGACCGTTCACATCGACAATTTCCAATCGCTCTCGCGCAATTCTCCCTATCACGGCTGGAAATTGAAAGGCCGGGCGGTGCGGACAATCGTCGCCGGACAAACCGTGTGGAAGTTGTAGCAGCGGTCTGTGACAAACTCGGAATGCGATTTACAAGGCGCTTGGCACAGCGCCTCTCCATCATCCGGTGTAACCGCCGTGGATATAACTCTCCAGATGCGCGATGGTGGCGCTCTGGCACGAGATGATGTGCTTGACCAGGTCGCCAATGGAGATCACCCCGACAACCGTTCCGCCATCGACCACGGGTAAATGCCGAATGTGTTTGTCGGTCATCATGTGCAGACACTTCTCCACCGGCTCGCGCGGATGGGCGACGGTCACGTTCGGCGACATGATTTCAGCCACCTGCGTTTCGCGCGAGCGTTTCCCGCGCAGAAAAACTTTGCGGGTGTAATCGCGCTCGGAAATGATGCCCACCAGGCGCTCGGCCTCCATCACCAAAAGCGCGCCAACGTTCTTGCGGTCCATCATCTCGATCGCTTCGAACACTGTCGCGTCGTGCGCGATCGAGTAAATCTCATCGCTCTTGCTGTGCAGGATCGCGTCGATGGTGCCGCCAACGTCCATATTCAACTCCAAGCCAATTAGGGCCAGAATCTTAGAATAGGGCAGTCCGGGGAGGGATGGCAATCAAATTCGCGGAGGTTCAGCGAGTCGGGGTGAGTATTATTGATGGTCAGTCGGACCGATCACCCTCACCTCAGTCCTCTTCCTTTGAGGGAGAGGAGGACACAGGCCACGAGTCACTTGGGGTTCAGGTCGGGAGGTCACACGCGAAGCGGCCAGGTCAGGGTTGTTTCGAATGTTCTTTCTTTCCATGAGAACGCATTTCTTCGTTAACGTCCCGGCATCATCTCGAGCAAAACGCCTCTGAAATATTCCGTCTCGGGGATAGTCGGTAAAACCGGATGATCCAACGCTTGCTCGAAATGGCGTAATCTTCTGGCCGAGCGCCGAACATCGACCAGCGCGTCGGCAATGGTCTGCGAGAAGGCCGCATCGCTCACGTGATGTGAGCAGGAAAAAGTCGCGAGCAATCCGTCTTTCGACAGCAGCTTGAATGCGCGCACGTGTAACTCGCGATAGCCGCGCAAGGCATCGCGCAATCCGCTCTTGGTTTTCGTAAACGATGGCGGATCAAGCACAATCAAATCGTATTGCGCTTCTGCTTTACCGGCATCGCGCAGAAACTGAAATACGTCCGCCTCGGTCCAGCGCACATTTGTTTTGTTACGCTCGGCGTTCCGTTTCGCCGCGGACAGATTATGGGAGCTTTCATCAACCGCCGTCACCTCCGCCGCGCTCGCGCGCGCGCAGATGAGCGCAAACGCGCCTTGATTTGTGAAACAATCGAGCACGCGGCGGCCTTTCGCGTGTTGGGCCACGATCTCGTAATTTTGCCGTTGATCGAGATAGAAACCGGTCTTGTGTCCGCGCAGAAGATCGACCGCGAACTTTGCGCCGGCGATGTCGATCTCGATTAGCGCCGACGGCGCCGCGCTTGCCAAGACGCCAGTGCGCAATTCTAATCCTTCGGCTTTTCGAATTGGCGCATCGTTGCGCTCGATGATTGTGACCTTCCCGAAAAGATCGACAATGGCCTCGGCGATCAAATTCTTCCGCAAATCCATTGCCAGGGTCAGCGTTTGTAAAACAAGATGATCGCCGTAACAATCGAGGACTACGCCGGGCAGACCGTCGCTCTCGCTCCAGACGATACGTCGCAATTTAGGATCGACACCGCGCCGGTCGCGATACTCCGACGCCTGGGCAATCCGGCGCTTGAAAAAATCGAGATCGAGGTCCTGCTTTCGCCGCGAAAACCGGCGCGCCACGATCTGTGATTTCGAATTGTAAATCGCGCTTCCGATCAAATGATCGCGTCCGTCCTTGAGAGAAATCACATCGCCATCAGCCGGTTTGCCGAAAACTTTCAGCACCTCGCTGGAAAAAACCCAGTCGTGTCCGTGCAAAATTTGCGCGCGGGGTTTGACGACGAGTCCAGCCATATTTAGAAAGTGAGAAGTGAGAAGTGAATGGTGAGAAGATAATCCCCAACCACGTCTCACTTCTCACTAATCACAGCCGTTTATGCAAACCTCGCCTCAAAGCTCAATCGATCTGACCGGAATCAAAAAACTGCGCAGCGGCAAGGTGCGCGAAGTTTTCGATCTCGGCGACACGCTTCTGTTCGTTGTGACCGACCGGCTTTCGGCGTTTGACGTGATTTTATCCGACCCTATCCCGCACAAGGGCGCGGTGTTGAATCAGCTCTCCGCCTTCTGGTTCAAACGCTTCGGCAACTCCGACAGCCGTCGCGAGCAGGGCATCGACAATCATTTTGTCACGGCAAACTTTGACGAATTTCCGGAGAATTTGCAGCCGTTCCGCGATCAACTTGCCGGACGTTCGATGATTGTCCGTAAAACAAGACCGCTCCCGGTCGAATGTGTGGTGCGCGGTTATCTGGCCGGCTCCGGCTGGAAGGAATATCAGGAATCGCAAAGCGTATGCGGAATCAAATTGCCGGCGGGTTTGCAGCTCGCCTCGAAGTTACCGGAACCGATTTTCACGCCTGCGACCAAGGCCGAGGAAGGCCACGACGAAAACATCGACATGAAACGTTGCGCGCAGATTCTCGGCCCAAAAACGGCAGAGCAAGTGAAGAAGCTCAGTCTCGAGATTTACTCGCGCGGGCGGGATCACGCGGCGCAGCACGGGATCATCGTGGCCGATACGAAATTCGAATTCGGACAGATCGATCCGCCGCAGGACGGATCCGCCGTGGCGAACAATTGCTTGCTGTTGATTGACGAATGTCTTACGCCGGATTCGTCGCGGTTTTGGCCGGCTGATCAATATGTCGTCGGCCAAAGCCCGCCCAGTTTCGATAAACAATTTGTCCGCGACTATCTGGAAACGCTCGATTGGGACAAAACCCCGCCCGCGCCGAAGTTGCCCGCCGACGTGATCGCGCGCACGGCAGCGAAGTATGTCGAAGCGTTCGAGCGATTGACTGGTGAGAGGTTAAGGTAGGGCGCGCGGGCACTGCTTTTCCCAAGAACACGGCGACGGTCACAGACCGCCGCTACAGTAAGTCACTCACGAGCGATTTTTCTTCCTTCAATTCGGCGACCGTCTTGTCGATCTTGTCGCGGCTGAATTCATTGATCGGGACACCTTGGACGATTTGCCATTTGCCGCCGTGGACGCGCACGGGAAACGATGAAATCAATCCTCGATCGACATGGTAACTTCCATCCGAACAAACGGCGACGCTATGCCAATCGTCACCGGCGGTGTCCTCCGTTAACGAGCGAACGCTGCCGATGACAGCGTTTGCGGCGGAAGCGGCCGAGGAAAGCCCGCGCGCTTTGATGACAGCAGCACCGCGTTGTTGCACCGTGGCGATGAAATCTTCCTTTAACCATTTCTCGTCGCCGATGATCTCGCTGGCCGGGCGATTGTCGATCTTGGCGTTGTAAAAATCAGGATACTGGGTGGAGGAATGATTGCCCCAGATCGTCATGTTCGTGACACGCGTAATCTGGACGCCGGCCTTGTGCGCAAGCTGAGCGCGGGACCGGTTTTCATCCAGTCGCGTCATGGCAAACCAGCGATCGGTCGGAATTTCCTTTGCGTTGTTCATCGCAATCAGGCAATTCGTGTTGCACGGATTTCCTATGACGAGAACGCGCACATCGGCGGCGGCATTCTTTTGCATCGCCTGCCCCTGGCCGATGAAAATTTTGCCGTTGATGCCGAGCAAATCTTTCCGTTCCATGCCGGCCTTGCGCGGGACGCTGCCGACGAGCAAGGCCCAGTTAATGTCGCGAAAGCCTTCGTCGAGATCGGCTGTCGGCACGATCGAGTGGAGCAGCGGAAAGGCACAATCGTGCAGTTCCATTACCACGCCTTCGAGCGCACCAAGCGCGGGCGGGATTTCGACCAGATGGAGCGAGACGGGCTGGTCCTGGCCAAACATTTCGCCCGAAGCGATCCGGAAAACCAGCGCATAACCAATGTGACCGGCCGCGCCGGTGACAGCGACTTTGATGGGTGACTTCATGATTCAATTAGCCACAGGGTCTGCCTTGGGCAATCCGGAAGGATCAATGACGAATGTCGAATGTCTAATGACGAAGAAATGACGAAATCCAAATGACGAAAGTGATTCCTCGCTGCCTTTCGTCATTCATGAATTCGGATTTTCTTCGTCCATCGTCATTACGCGCGTCCCGTTTTCTCCAGCAACTTGCGAATCAGCGCCATTCGTTTTCGTTCCGCTCGGCTGGCGCGCAACTGCGCAATCGAGCGGTGCATTCGACGCGTCCAATTCCCCGAAGCAGCGGTGCCGGGCACGTTGAAGCGATACTTGCACGCGAGCAGATCGGTGATCATGACCGAGGCGATCCACGATTCGCTCCGAAACAGCGCTTCCATGATCCGCGGATAAAAATCGCGGCTGTAATCGATCGATTCGCCCTTCGGCTGGAATCCGGCAAACTCGGCGATTTTGTTGAGAGCGTCGATGGATTGCTCCGATGTCGATGTGGGGTGCTCAATCGCCTCTTCCCACAACTTGCGTAACGGTTTGTGATCGTGCGTGGCGTAAGTCGCTACCGAGACGCGATTGTATTCGCTCCCAGGGGTGACCCGGCCATGATACACTTCCCATTGCGGGATTTTGAATCCGGCGATTCCTAACGAGCGCAGACTGGGGCGGACATAATCGGGTACCGTCCCCAAATCTTCGCCAATTACCCGCGCGTCGCCCGACTCCTCCAGGACGGCGCGCAAATATTCTTCGCCTTCGCGCAAATTCGCGGCGCACTCTTCCGGATTGGAATCATTCCGCGGCGCAAAATGCGGGGCACGGCCGCCGGTCTTGGCCAACATCTCATTCCATTCCAGTGCCAGGAATTTTCGATTCTGCGATGGTCGCCACGGGAAAGCATAGATCCGATAAAAGCCGAGGACGTGATCGATCCGGAAAAGATGAAAAATGCGGCGGACAAAGCGGACCCGTTCCCGCCACCAATCGAAACGGCGCGTCCGCATCGCGTCCCAGCGATAAAGAGGGATGCCCCAGTTTTGTCCCCATTTTTGTGTAAACTTATCGTCTTTGAAGTATGGCTCCGGCGGCGCGCCGCCTGACCAGTCGAGCGCAAACTCGTCGTGCCGAGCAAAGACATCGGCGCTGTAGTAACTGATGCCGAACGGAATGTCGCCCATCAATGCCACACCGCGCTCTTCGGCGAACGCTTTGATCGCGCGCCACTGTTCGTGCGCGATCCATTGCACATAGCGAAAGAAATTCTCCCGCTTGGCAAATGCCGATTGTCGATCCAGCGGCAAATTGCATAACCACTCCCGCGCCGATCCCGGCGAGGGCGTCGGCCATCGGTCCCACGTTTCGTGCTCGCCATTCTCTTCCATCAAGGCGCGGAACAGGGCGTAATGGTTCAGCCACGCCGCTTCTTTTTCACAAAATTTCCCGAAACTCGATTCGCGCTCAGCGCTCGCGTGGATGCAAAACCGGGCAAACGCGTTCTCCAACAACTGACGATTCAGTTTCCTGGTCTGCGGATATTTCACGGCCCCATGTCGAAGCGCCGCCAGATCGAAAGTCGTTAGGGTCGCAGAAAAGTCCTCCGCGCTCAAATCTTCCGGGCTGCCTGGCGCTAGATAAATCGTCGTTGGCTCGATCGCCATCGCACTAATGGCGTTGTAGGGACTGTTGTCACCTCCGATTTCATTGATCGGCAGAAGTTGCACCAGCTTGAACCCGGCGTCGGCTGCCCACTCGATGAATTGCCGCAGCGCCTCGGTGTCGCCGACTCCAAGATCGTCATCACGGCGCAACGCAAACAACGGCGCCAGAACACCGGCGATTTTCTTTTCGTGGGGGAGATCCATTTGGGAAGGTGAGAAGTGATCAGTGATCCGCGATCCGTGAACAGTTTACGCAGCGTTGCTTCATGCTGATCACTGATCACCGATCACAACTCTATTTCGACTCCTGGCGTAGGCACAATCACCTCCGCGTTAGGCAATTCTGCGCTCAACGTCGCGCGCATCCATTCCACCGCCGACACATCGCCGTGCACGAGCACGACTTTTTGCGGCGACACCTTCTTCGCGTACGCAATCAACGTCTCGCGCGAGGCGTGGGCGCTGAATTGGAACTGCTTCAAATTGCACCGGACGTGCTGGGGCGCTTCATCTGGATCGAGCTGAACTTCGCTCCCCGGCGCGGCATCGCGCAGCAATCCCGCCGGAGATTCCGGATCGGCGTAGCCGACAAAAAAGATCGACTGCTGCGGATTCTCCACCAGGCGATGCGCGAAAATGTTTGAGAGCGTTTTGGGCGTCATCATTCCGCTGGAGAGCGCATAGACGCGGCCCGGACGCGGCGCCGCGTCGTGAATCGTTGCGCCATTCAACACGAACGGGGCCATATCATCCATCAACTGCAGACGCGGCAATTGCCTGCGGCTCATTCCGGCGCGGCGATCGTAAATCTTGGTCATCTTCGAGCTCAAACCTCCGATATAAATCGGAAAATCCCGCTGCAACTGGTCGCGCCTAAATTTGCCAAGCATAGCCAGAACTTCCTGCGTTTTGCCTAAGGCGAAGACCGGGATGAGCGCGCAGCCACCACCCTGGAAAGCGTCCTCGATCGCTGCGGCCAGAAGGCGTTCTTCGGCAGCGCGCGTCCAATCAGCCGGTTGAGCGTGATCGCCGCGGGTGCATTCCATGATCAGAATGTCGATCCCTTCGTCGGGAAAGACCGCCGCTTGCATGATCGTTTGATCGTCGAAGTTCACATCGCCCGTGTAGAAAACCGTGCCACCTTCGCCGCGGAGCAGAATTCCAGTGGAACCGAGGACGTGACCAGCATCGTAGAGCTCGAAGGACAATGGGCCGGTCTCGTTCGGCGGGACGCGCTCGCCCGAAATCGAGAGGCGCTGCCGCATCGGACACGACTGCCAAAGATCTGACGCGCGATCGGTCTCACGATGGGTGAAGAGCGGATACAACATTGTGCCCAGCTCTTCGCGCTGGCGCATCATCACGTTGACGGAGTTATGCAGTAGCACATCGCCAATGTCGGCCGTGGCGTCGGTCATGAAGACGCGCGCACGCGGTTGCCGTCGCATCAGTACCGGTAACGTCCCGATGTGGTCCTGGTGCGCGTGCGAGATCAGGATCGCGTCAATTGGTCGATCCGCGATCGGTTTGAAATTTGGTAGCGCATCTTCGCCGACGTTTTTTGGGTGCATCCCGCAATCGAGTACGATCCGGTGCCCCGCGATTTCCAGATAATATGAGTTCGCGCCGATCTCAGTGTGCCGCGTCAGATTGATGAATTTCAAGACGGCAAAGCGTTGCGGATACCCCTTGGAATGTAGCGGCGGTCTGTGACCGTCGCCATCTCTTGGAAAAAGTTTGCGACGCTCATAGAGCGCCGCTACAGGAGCTGTTCAAAGATTCGCATCCAGTTTCGGTACAAAATTTTCTCGATTTGCTCGTCGGTGAAGCCGCGCTCGATCAATTTTCGCGTCAGATTGCGCGCCTGCGAATGGTTCGTGAGGTCCGGGATAAAATGCGCTTTCGTCAGTTTGGCCTCGACCTCTTCCGCCGCCTCCTTGGGCAATTGCTGAAACAGGTACTCGCAAAAATCCAAGCCGATGCCAACGCCGTCGATGCCAATGAGACCAATTACGTGCTCGATATGATCGATGTAATGATCAATCGTGCTTCCCTCCTGGGTCGGACTGACCAGGATCGCGTTCACGCCGACCACGCCGCCGCGTTGGCCGATCGCTTTGATCTGATCATCGCTGATGTTCCTTTCCATGTCGTAAAATTTGCGCGTGTTAGTGTGCGAAACGATCAACGGTTTTTCCGTGAGATCGACAATATCGGCAAAGCCTTGCGGGTTGATATGGGCCAGATCGACAATGATGCCGAGCCGCTCGCATTCGCGCACGATTTCACGTCCGAATTCCGTAAGTCCATCGCGTGAGGAACCGCTGGGTTTGAAAACGCCGCCGCTGCCGGCGGCGTTGCGACGGGCATGGGTCAGCCCGATCACGCGCACGCCGAGCTCGAAAAAAACGCGCAGCAGATTCGGATCTTCGCCTAACGGCTCGACTCCTTCCATCGTGATCACGAGCGCGATTTTCCTCGCCGCGCGCGCCTGCCGGATTTCCTTATACGTTTTGCAGATGACGAACTGTGGCGCGCTTGCGACTTCGCTGTACAACTGTGCGACCTGCCCCAACCCAACGCGCAATCCCATTTCCGGCAAATAGCGATCGTCGATGTAAATGGCCGCGCCAATGAGAGCGATGTTTCCCGCTTCGAACTCAGGTAAATAATGCGCGGTTAATTGGCCGGGCCGGTTCCGTTTCTCGTACAAATCGAACGGTAAATCGAAATGAAGATCGATCAGGCCGGGCGCGTGAAGACGATTTACGCGTTGTTCGATTGACTCGTTAGGCATCTCCTAGTTTTCGTTTGGTGTTTCCCTACGGTGCCAGCCGATCAATGTGCCACGACCCGTCGGCGCCACGCGCATAACGAAACCGATCGTGCAATCGATTCGGGCGGCCCTGCCAGAATTCCATCATGTCCGGCGTGAGGCGATAGCCTCCCCAGCGCGGTGGCAACGGAATCGGCTTATCGGCGTAACGCTCCCTCACCTCAGCCATGCGCGCGTCCAGCACACGCCGCCCATCGAGAACCTCGCTCTGATGCGACGCCCATGCGCCAAGCTGGCTCCCAATTGGGCGCGAATGGAAATAGCGGTCCGATTCTTCGTGCGAAGTTTTTTCGACCGGCCCCGTGATCCTGACCTGTCGATCCAGCTCGATCCAGTAAAACACGAGAGCCGCGTACGGATTTTCCGCCAAATGCCGGCCTTTCTCGCTTTCGTAATTCGTGAAAAAGACGAAGCCGTCGTGGCCGAAGCCTTTCAGCAGCACGACGCGCACTGACGGTTCCGCGTTGCGCCCGGCGGTGGCGAGACTCATTGCGTTGACGTCGCGAATGCCGGCCTCGATCGCCGAGGTGAACCAATTGCCGAATTGCTTGATCGGATCGGGATCGAGATCGCGCCGGCGCAAACCGTGGGCGGCGTGTTCGTAACGGGTAGCAGTCGGATCGAGCGACGCGTCAGACATGACGCGGACAATATCCGACCGAATCAAGTTGTCGATGCGCGCGTTTTCCGCATTGACGCCGGATCGACAACTCTGCGGGACGCGAACATGAAGACGCTTCTCGCGTAAATCCGATGTCCAGTCTGGGCGGGGCGACTTCGGGGGCTTGCAAATTTCTGTTGGCGCTGGGCAGAGAACCCATACAATAGTCCGGCGATGAAAATTTCTTCCGACGATCAAAGAGGTATCGGCGTCATCCTCCTTTACACAGCGCTCCTTTTTTTCCTGATAGGTATGGCAGGCCACATGAAGGCCGATTTTCATTACCGCGCCGAAATTTTCACCGGTGGACTGACGACGGCGGCGGTGCTGGCGACATTTGGCGTGATCATGCTCCTCGTCGCCGCGCGGCGAAAACAGAACTGACGCCAAGGAGCGACGGCTTCCCAGCCGTCGAGTGAAAGGTCGGGCGGCTGCCCAAGCCGCCGCTCCTCGGAGTTCTCGAATCCCTAAAAGTCCGGTGGCGGCCATTCATGGCCGCCACCGCGCCCTTTTGCCCGCCTCAGCGAGCACCCAGAGAGTGGTTATTCCTGCATCGCGCTGTGCAGTTTCTGATGCGCATCGCGCATTTCCTGGCGCGCCGCCTTCAGATCGTCCAACTTCTTCTGCTGTTCCGGAGTGAGCAGTGGACGAATCTTCGACATCGTGTCGTCCATGATCGCATGCGTCTTCTGCATTGCGTCCTGATGGATGGCGATGATCTGCGGTTTCGCTTGATCGATGATGGGTTGGACCTTGGCCTGTTGATCGGGAGTGAGGTTTAGCGTTTTGGTCATGTGTTCCAAGCCGCCAGCTCCGTGCCCGTGCCATTGATTGCCAGGCCCGGCCTGTGCTAAAACAAGTCCGCCCAGCGCGATAGCACAGATGGCGGCAAGTGTAAGAAGGTTTCGTTTCATAGTTTTGGTATTTGGTTTGTTCTAATGACCCCGAAAAACTTCGGGGCGTTCATGGATTGGTGACCGGCCGGGGCAAAACGCGGTTACATTTTTTACGACGAACGTGCGAATCTATTTGTCGCGGGCCGGCAGAGACAATCTACAGTGGACGCCACGGAAGATGCCAAAGGTCCTCGCCAAAATTGTCGATGTTAAGCCGGTGGAAATCCGTGCGCTCTGGCTCGCTTTCGTTTTCAACTTCGTCATCCTCGCCGGCTACTACATTCTCCGCCCAATTCGCGAGGAAATCGGCGCGACCAGCGGCGTTGAAAATCTGCCGTGGATGTACACAGCCACGCTTATCGGCATGCTCATCGCGAACGCGCTCTTTGCCGCCATCGTGTCGCGCATGTCGCGCCGCAAGTTTCTGCCCATCGCCTACCGCTTCGCGATTGCCAATCTTTTCATTTTTTTCATTCTGATGCGTTTCGTCCCGCCGAACTGGCAATGGCTTCTGGCGCGCTCGTTCTTTGTCTGGGTCAGCGTCTTCAATCTTTTCGCGACGACGCTTTTCTGGGCCTTCATGACCGACCTGTTTACGGCCGAACAAGGCAAACGTCTTTTCGGGTTCATCGCCGTCGGCGGTTCGTTAGGCGCAATTCTTGGCCCGCTCGTGCCGACGTTCCTCGTCGATCGTCTCAGCACCGGCATTTTCTGCCTTATGTCGGCGGCCATGTTCGAAATCGCGGCGCAATGCGTCCGTTTTTTTCCAGCCGAACCTGACGAGCATTCTCAGACCGAAACGGGCGAGAAACCGATCGGCGGAAACATTTGGGACAGCGTCACGCACATCGCCCGTTCACCGTACTTATTCGCGCTCGTCCTCTTCATCTTTATTTACACGCTGACGAATACCTGGGCCTATTTTCAACAGGCTGATCTCACGCAGCATCAGTTGGCGGACAAATCGGCCCGCACTGCATTCTTTGGTAAACTGGATTTCTCGGTCAACACCCTTACGGTGCTGATTCAACTGTGCCTAACTAGCCGATTACTGAAATGGTTTGGAGTAGGGTTCACGCTCGTTCTTATGCCGGCGCTCAGCGGGATTGGTTTTCTATCCATTGGCTATGCCCCGATCCTAGTTGTGCTTGCGATTTTTCAAGTGGTGCGACGTGCCACTGGCTTCTCGCTGCTTCGTCCAGCGCGCGAGATTCTGTTCACCGTTTTACGGCGGGAGGACAAATACAAAGCGAAAAGCGTGATCGACACATTCGGTTATCGCCTTGGCGATCAAGTGGGCGCGTGGTCGTATCGCGCGATGCACGCCGTCGGTTTGGGCTTGAGCGCTATCAGCTTCATTGCTGTGCCACTCATCGTTGCGTGGTGCGCGTTGAGCGTTTGGCTGGGACGAAAACAAGCGGCATTGGCGCGTCAGCGCTGGACGGAAACCGAAGAGCGCCGAAACTTAGCGTCGTGATTTATCTCGATTACAACGCCACCACGCCGCTCTGCGATCGCGCGCGCGAGGCGATGCTGCCGTACCTCGAGCCCTACTTTGGTAATCCCTCGAGTGTCCACGCCGCCGGGCGCGAAGCGCGCGCCGCGATCGATAACGCGCGCGACGAAATCGCGGCCTTACTACGAGTTAAATCTTCCGAATTGATTTTCACCGGCGGTGGCACCGAGTCGTGCAATCTCGCCGTGCTTGGTCTGGCCCGATGCGGCATGTCGCACGGCGGCCACGTCATCTCGAACAAAGCCGAGCATCACGCCGTGCTCAACGCGATCCAGCATCTGGAGAAACGCGAAGGCTTCGAGGTAACGTGCCTGAATGTTTCGCGCGACGGAATTGTCGATCTTGATCAGTTGGCCGATTCCATACGGCCGGAAACGCGGCTCGTTTCCATCATGACCGCGAACAACGAGACTGGCGTGATCCAACCGTTGCGCGAAATTTCCGGGATTTGCCGGGCCAAAGGCGTCCTTTTGTACAGCGACATGGTTCAATCGTTTGGGAAAACGAAGATCGACATATCGCTGGTCGATGCTGCCAGTTTCGCCGCGCACAAATTCCATGGGCCAAAGGGCGCAGGTCTGCTTTTCTTGCGCAGCGGATTGTCGATTCAACCGATCATGTTTGGCGGCGCGCACGAGAACGAGCGCCGGCCGGGGACGGAAAACGTCGCGGCAATCGCCGGCATGGCCGCTGCGGCGGAGTGGATTGAACAACACCGTGATCAGGAGAGAGAAAAAAAAATGCGTAACGCATTGTGGAATCGAATCGCCACGATTTTTCCCGACGCTGCCCAGAACGGCGATCCCGAGAGCCGATTAGCGAACACACTGAACCTCAGTTTCCCCGGCATCGATTCGGAAACAATGCTGATGGCTCTCGATCTAGAAGGCGTTTGTGCCTCGAGCGGCTCGGCCTGCATGGTCGGCTCCGTCGTCGCATCACACGTCCTGCTCGCAATGGGTTTGCCGATCGAACGCGCCAGTTCAGCCATCCGGTTCTCGCTCGGTAAATGGACGACCGAAGAAGAAATTGATGCAGCAGCGGCGGCGATTGAGCGCATCCTCGACCGGTTGAAAAAATCAAAACACGAGGAGTATGCCGCTGTTTAGGCAGCTCGAGCTCGCTCTTGTCGGGCAGGCGCTCCGGCGGCCGGCTGCATCGACGGCAAGCGAGGCTCTTGCCCTACGATCGCGGGCGCGCCAGCTTCTGCGCGCCAATGGGGCCGCGCGAATTGCTCGCGAACTTCGGGTAAACTGGAATCCGCGATTGAAAACATGCGCCGGGCGCGCCGATTATCGCGCGAAACTGATCACGTTGAATCCGCAACTCATCCATCATCCTGGAGAGATTGATCGTACCCTGCGACACGAGCTCGCGCATCTGCTTGCCCAATTCCGAGCTGGCCGCCGCCGGATTTCGCCGCATGGTCGGGAATGGCGGCAAGCGTGCCACGATCTTGGCATCGCCGATGAGAAACGTTGTCACAGTCTCCCATTCGCAACGATTAACCCGCGACGCCGCTTCCTCTACCGTTGCCCCAAGTGCGCGCGCGACTTCCCGCGTGTCCGCCGGATTCGCCATTGCCTCGCGTGCCTGGCCTGTTGCCGCGCTCATTCCCGCGGCAACTTCGATCCCCGTTTCCGATTGCGCCTGGTTGAAAACAGCAAAGCGTCTCCATTCGCCTGATAGCTTGGAAACGTGACCGGCCTTGGGTAGCGCATGCGTCACGCGTGTCTGGCCAGCGCGTCTCGCGATGGTGAACTTCTCTTAGCGCGCTGCCTCGGCCGAAATCCCGGATCGAGGGAAGATCGTTTCGGCGCGATGCCGAAAGTCCGAGCCGGACTGGCATCAGCACGCAAGACGCGTGCGCCACCCAAAACAAATCAAAGTCGCGGCGGCGAAATCGTTAAAAACGCTGCCACTTCGATCTCGGCAGTCTGGGGGAACATATCGAGTGGAGTGACGGAATTGATCCTGAATTGTGTCTGCAATTCTTTCAGATCGCGGGCGAGGGTGGATGGATTGCAGGAAACATAAATGAGCGTTTCTGGCGCAAGATCGACAATCGCTTTGCGCACGCCGGGACTGAGGCCGGTAGCGGGCGGATCAACAATGACGGTAGTGCCGCGTGGCACCACGCTCACCCCTTTGGGATAAGCGGCTGACACAGCCGCCTCTACACCTTCGACCTCGCCGGCAACGTAAGTTTCTTTCGGCGTTGCGTTCCGTTTCGCTTCGGCAATCGCGAATCTGTCCCAGTCGATCCCGATCACGCGTTCGAATTTGTCGAGCAACGCTTTGGCGAAAAAACCGGCACCGCAATAAGCGTCGATCAACAAATCCTGATTTGGCGGGACAAGATCGACAATCAGATCGCACAGCGCATTTGCCACTGGGTCGTTGGTCTGCGAAAAAGTGCGTGAGTGTGTTTTAGCCCGCAGTGTGTAGTGCCCATCAGGGGGATTTTGCGCGCGCAAATCGACCAGGCCGCGATTGACTTCGTCGATGGCAATCGGGCAACGCTCGATGTCGATCAAACGATGAGAATCGCGTCGAAAGAAACCGATCACGCCATCTTCGACGTGGACGGTGATGCGATTGCGATAGCCGTACTGTTGCGGCGATGGAATGATCGGGCGCATCGGCGGATGGTCAATCTTACCGATGCGGCAGAGGAGGTCATGCGCCTGTCGCGATTTGATGGTGAGCTGATGCTCGTAATCGATGTGTTGATAGGCACAGCCGCCGCATCGGCCGAAATACGGGCACGGCGGCGCGGCGCGATGGAACGACGGTTCCTTTACATCGGCCAGCTCAGCCTCCGCGAATTGTTTGCGCTCGCGGACGATCCTGGCACTAACGAGTTCGCCTTCGATCACGTAGGGCACAAACACCACCTTGCCGCTTGCGCGTCCGACGCCTTTCCCGCCAAAACCGATGTCTTCGATTTTAAGATCAACCAGCTGCATAAAGCGAAAGTTCCGAGCACTATTGAGCCCACATCGGGCGCCTTCGGTTTGAAGCTCGGTTATGCCCACTCTGCTGGCGCGTGGAGTTTGGCGGTTTCGCCTGCCATGGCGCGTTCGATGGCGGCCTCGAGCTTTTCCAGCTTGATTGGCTTAACCAGATGATCGGAGAAACCGGCCTGTAAACTTCTTTCAATGTCGCCATTGGTGCCAAAACCGCTGATGGCGATGCCCGGAATGGCGCTGATGGCGCGGAGTTGAAGCATCAAATCCATGCCGCTGCCATCGGGCAAGGAAATGTCGCTGATGAGCAGATCGAATCGGTCGCGCACCGCGGTCTCGAGGGCGGAGCGGAGGTCGTGGGCGGCGGCGACGAGATGTCCGCGTCTAACGAGTAAACGCTCGAGGGCATCACAGGTGTCCTGGTGATCGTCCACCAGCAGGATACGTAACATGCGGCGGTCTTCGGACGCGGCATCCGCGCTGGTCGAACCCGGAATTTCCAGCCGCGGCGAGACGGTTGACATCGACAAGGTGAATGTTGATCCTCGACTACTGCCTTCGCTGCGCGCAACCAGAGCTCCGCCGTGCGCTTGCGCGAGCGATTTGGAAATGGCCAGTCCGAGCCCGAGCCCGCCAAACCCGCGCTCGACCGATCGGTTGCCCTGTTCGAACGGATCGAAAATCCGCTCCATCAGCTCGGGCTCGATGCCGACACCGGTGTCGTGCACGCTGAGGTGGAGCGTTTGCGCCGCCGGATTTTCAGACGAGATCACGATTTCGCCATTCTCCGGCGTAAATTTGATCGCGTTCTTGAGCAGGTTCCAAATGATCTGCTGAAACTTCGCCGCGTCGGCCGAGACGTGGTGCGCGCCGGCGCGAAGATTTACGTGCACGCGTAGATTTTTCAACGCGGCTTCCGGGCGGCAAATTTCGACCACGTTTGAGATCGCGCGGTGCGCGTTGATGATGTCGAAGCTCAAACGCAATTTGTCTTTAGCGATGCGGGTGAGATCGAGCAGATCATCAATCAACTGGCTTTCCAATTCGACGTTGCGCCGGATCATCGCGAGCGCCTCTTTCGATTCTTCTGCGCTGGCGGGGCTGGTCTCGAGGGTGTCGAGAGCGGTGATGACCGGAGTGAGTGGCGTCCGCAACTCGTGCGAAAGCATGGCGAGGAAATTGTCCTTCGTGCGATTGGCCGCTTCGACGACGGCTTTTTGCTGTTGAAGCATGTTCTCGATTCTGCGCTGTTCCGTCATTCCGGCGGAGAGGGCCAGGGCGGTGATCGTCAGCACCGCGGTCCAAGCTTGCAACGTCAGGAGCGATTGGTTTTCCGTTTCCATCGTAAACGGACCAAACCGATGCAACGTTCCCCAAATCGCGACGGCCGATAGAATGAAAATGCCGGTGGCGGTTTCGCGCTGGGTGAAGCGGAACGCAGTCCAGATCATGATCGGGCCGCAGACGAACGAGAGGGGATAGTTGTGGATCGACAACGAATTCCAGCCGCCGAAAACGAGTTCTGAGAGAACAAAAAGCAGGAACAGAAGAACGCCGACTTCAACCGCATCGCGCCGGCTCCATTGTCGCTGCGATTTCGAGGCCCAAAGCAGAATGAGTGGCGCAACGACCAGATCGCCCGCCGCATCGCCCAGCCACCACGTCGCCCAGATCGCGCCGTAGTTTGCCCATCCGGCCAACCCGCTGAGCGCGAGACTTGTTACGCCGAAGATTGGACTAATGAGCGTGCTCAGGATGGCGACGAGTGCGAATTTGAAAACACCCTGTGGCCGATCGAAGACGCGCGTGCCTCCAGCGTAACGATTGATCAGCCACGCGCCGCAAACGGCTTCCAGCGTGTTTCCCATGGCGATCCCGAGGCACGTTACGATGCTGCCCATGCTCGGGGCGTTGGTGACGTTAACAAGAAACGCGCCGAGGAAAATCGCCGGCCAAGTTCGGTAGCCGAGCAAGAGGAGAACGGCGAGTGCGATCCCGGCCGGCGGCCATACTGGCGACGCACTTCTGTGGAGAAACGCCAGGTGTAGACTGAGCTTGCCGGCGACGAAATAGATCAACGTCAACGTCAAGATGCTGATGACCGGTAGCGTGGAGAAACGTCGCAGTTGCATCGCCGGACCGTCCGTCTCGTATTTCTACGACGCTATCAAGCCCGGTCAAATGGCGGGGATCAGTTCATCTCCAGAAACATTCAACCTGCCGCAATGCTCGCCTCTGAATTGGATGTTGAACGTTGGACAACCTGCCCCGTTTCTTTTTTTCGGGGTTGGGCGTTTTCTGAAGCCCGCACCCAAGAACGGTGGGCAGTGTTTCCTCCACCGGTCAGCCGCTGGATGATACCGCCCGCATTAGTAATCCCGGCAATACGGATATTTCGTTTCGAACCCAAGCTCAGGCGGAAATTCCGAGTAGCCAGCGTGAATGTACGGAACCTGGGGTGGCAGCATCGGATAATAACTCTCACGCCATACCGGAGCGGGAAACGTCAGAATTTCAATCAGACCGGCGATGTGCCTCGTCGCGGATCGTCCCACCCCGCGCACCACGCCGTAACCTGCCGCCGCGGCGTTTCCTTCCTTCGTGTTGATCGTGGTCACGGTCACAAAAACTTCCGCCGGGGCGAAAAGGAAATTGACCAGCCCGCGTCCGAGTTTTCGGGTCCGGCCATAATCGTTCGATGGCGGATCTTGAATATCGGCCAGAGCGGTGCTGGCTAGGCCGGCAATGAGAGCGAGGAGCGTGAGCTTTTTCATAGGAAACCTCCCACGAACAGATAAACAATTTTCGGCGCCAGACGCAATGGTTTTGATTTGCCGAGTCTTTCGACAGAGTCGCAGACGCCGGGGTAGCGCTTATTCCCGCACGATCGGGTTTTCGCGGCAGCAGATCTCCAGCTTGTTGCCGTCAAGATCCTCGAAGAAGAACGCGTAATACCCTGGGCTGTAACCTTGGCAGATTTCCGGACCTTCCAGCGTTCGGCCACCGATTTCGCGCACGAGTTGGGCGATGCGATCGACTTCGTCGCGCGTGTCGGCCCAAAAGGCGATGCGCGTCCCGTTCGGTTGATGCTGTCGATCTTCGGTGAAACCGAAGAAGTCCGACGGCTTATCCGGACCGACCGAGTAAAACGTTGCCCACGTGTCATCCGAACGGTCGCAGGTGAAACCGAGCGCGGGCAGGAGCTTTTCGTAAAACCGCATCGCGCGCTGAAAATCCTTTACTCGCAGATCGATGTGATCGAGGCGTCGCGTTTTCATTTGCCTGATTTTCGATTGCTTCGCCGAATCATCAACTTTAGTCCCGACCACGTTTCATCGACCGCGCAGACCTTTATATCCACCAGTCCGAGCGGCAATGCGACATGGCGGATCACGTTCTCGGTCATATCGGTCGGGATTCCCGCAGATTTCTTCGGCCACGAGATCCAAAGCGCAGCATCGTCCGCGATGGTTCCGCTGAGCCATGGCAGATGTTTCTCCAAAACGCGTCGTTCTTTGACAAACAAATGAACGAATTTCGTTTTTCCGACCGGACGCGTCGCAAAATTTACTCCGCTGGGAATCGGCTCGAGCAGCTTCCGGTAATTATCGGGAGGATCAATCGCAACCACTATCATTCCCGGCTTGATTCCCAGCTTCTGCGCAAGCGGCGTTTTTGAATAACCAGCCATTAGCGAAGTGTTTTACCGAGCGCAGGTGCCTTGGCAAGAAACCCGGCGCGCCTGATGGATTACCGGAAAAATTCTGGTTGCGTCCGGAAACTATATATACCACATTAGTTTCCTAAGTGGCATATCCTTCAAGGGACTCGACACCGATTACGAGGCTGGGAGGAACAAGACATGAGCCGCGCAAACAAATCACAACCGCGTAAGCGAGCCAATGATTCGATTCATCGGCGAATTGTCGACGCGGCGAGGTTGCACTTTTTCAGTCATGGATTCCGCAGCGTGACCATGGACGATCTGGCGGGCGAACTGGGAATCAGCAAGAAAACGCTCTACACGTATTTTCCCGGCAAGATCGAACTGCTCGAGGCCGTGTTGGCCGATAAATTCGCCGGCGTCGAAGCCAGACTGAAGGACGCTGCATGCGCGCATCGGCATAATTTCCTGGCGACTTTGCACGAATTACTGGCCGGGACCCAACGCGAACTGGACGAGATCAAGCCGCCATTCATGCGCGACATGCGTCAGAAGGCGCCGCAGGTATTCAAAGTGGTCGAGCGCCGCCGGGCTGCGTTGATTCAGCGTTACTTCGGAAACCTTTTCGTCGAAGGGCAGCGATCCGGAATGGTCCGCAAAGATGTTCCGGTCAAACTGATCATCGAAATTCTGCTAGCGATTGTTCAGGCGATCATGAATCCGCCTAAGATGGAAGAGCTCGGGATGATGCCGAGGGAAGGCTTCGCCGGAATTCTCAAGATTGTTCTCGAAGGCGCGCTGACGTCGAAGGGGCGAAAGGAATGAACGCATTGTTTGCTAGCCACGCACGACCACTGCTCCGCGCGGCGGTCGTTTTGGCATTACTTCTCATTCTGGCTGGTTGTCGCGCTCGAAAAAACACCGTTTCAGGAACAATTGAAGTGGATGAAGTCCACGTCGGCCCGCGTTCGGGCGGGCGAGTCGAGAAGATTTTCGCGTGGGAAGGAGACAAACTACGGGCCGGCCAGCCGATCGTACAACTCGAAGCGACGGAATTGAAAGCGCGGCGCGATCTGGCCCAGGCCCAGATCGACACGGCCATTCACGATGCCGATGCGCAGCAGGCGCAACTCGATTTTTTGCGTGACGACGCGAAGCGGCAGCAGGACTTGCTCAAACGCAAAGTCGTTTCGCCTAACGATACTGAGCGCGCGGTCAGCGCGGCCCGAGCGCAGCAAAAGAATGTCGAGGCCGCACGAATGCGTGTGACCCAAGCGCGGGCACAATTGGCCGATGTCGACGCGCAGTTGGCCGAGATGCAAGTGATTGCGCCCGAGGATTCAGTCCTGGAAGTCTTGAGCGTGAAAGTGGGCGACGTCCTTCCGGCCAATCGCGAAGTCGCAACCCTGCTGCTGACCCGACATCTGTGGGTGCGCGTCTACGTTCCCGAAACCTGGCTCGGTTTGATCAAGGTGAGAGAAGAGGTCCGTGTCCAAGTCGATTCGTTTCCGCATGTCGATTTTCCCGGCAAGGTTGAGCAGATCAATCGCCAGGCCGAGTTCACGCCGCGGAACGTGCAAACCGTCGGCGACCGTATCAAACAAGTCTTTGGCGTGAAAGTTCGGCTGCCTAACAATGATGATCGCCTCCGCGCCGGCATGGCCGCGGATGTGTATTTCCCGAACGTGGATTGACCGGAACGAACAAAATGGAAACGAACGGACACGCCGGCGCGATGATCGAAATCGATGGGCTGACGAAACGTTTTGGGACGTTCACCGCTGTCGATCACGTTTCGTTTTCGGTCCGGAAAGGTTCCATCTTTGGGTTTCTCGGGCCGAATGGGTCGGGCAAAACGACGCTGATTCGCATGCTTTGCGGCATTCTTGAGCCGAGTGATGGCACCGCGCGGATCGGCGGACACGACATCATCAAAGAAGGCGGCGCGATCAAGGAGATGATTGGATACATGTCGCAACAATTTTCGCTCTACGACGAATTGACCACGAACGAAAATCTGACCTTCGCCGGACGGCTCTACGGTGTGCGCGGCCGCGAGTTGGAAAAACGACGCGGCGAAATGATCGAGATAGCACATTTGAATAATTACGTCGACCGGCGCGCGTCTCAGCTCTCCGGTGGTTTGCGGCAGCGGCTCGCCATGGCCTGCTCACTCATGCACAGACCGACGGTGCTTTTTCTGGATGAGCCGACTGCAGGTATCGACCCCGTGGCGCGGCGCGAGCTGTGGGACCTGCTTTTCCAATTCGCCGCCGGCGGCATGACGCTTTTCGTCACCACGCATTACATGGATGAAGCCGAACGCTGCGATCATGTCGGCTATATTTACATGTCGAAGTTGATCGTGTGCGGCGAGCCGGACGACCTGAAGAAAATGGAAGAAGTGAATCCGCCGGGCACGCGCCGGCTCGATGTCACCTGCGATCACGTGACAACAGCTCTGCAAGCAATGCGCCAGATGGAGGGAGTCCACGGCGCGACAGTCTTCGGTCAATCGATGCACCTGCTTGTCAATGAAGATGTCTCGCACGCTCAGATTGAGGAAAAACTGCGGAGTGTTGGGATTAGCCACGCCGAGGTCCATGAGATCGGACCGTCGCTCGAGGATGTTTTCGTGACGTTGAGTGCGAAGCGCTCCGAAAGCGCGAAAGAAAGGAAGGCCGCATGAAAAACTTGTTTCGAGGTTTTCGCGCGATTCTCTACAAGGAATTCATTGTCGTCTTTCGCGACCGCACCGCGCTGTTTTTCATGTTTTTTCCGCCCCTCGTGCAGATTATCGCCTTTGGGTTTGCGCTTGATCTCGATGTGAAACACATGCCGACGGCGCTGTTAAACCAGGACCGGACATTCGAGAGCCGGCAATTGATCGACGGGTTCGTTAACACCGACACGTTTCGCATCGTAAAAGTGGTCGGCAGCCCGGAGGAACTGGCTGCGACCATCCGGCGTGGCGAAGCTTATCTGGGCATCGAAATTCCGCCGAATTTTGCTCGTGATTTGCGTGCCCGCCAGACCGCCTACGTCCAGGTGTTGATCGATGGTTCGAGCTCGACCACTGCGCTGCAAGCGCTGAATACCGGAATCGGCGTGACGTTCAACAACTCGCTCAAGCAGCTCGTGCAAGAATCCGGACGCAGCGGCATCCCGATCGAAATCCGGCCTCAAGTGCTCTACAATCCCGCGCTCAAGAGCCCGAACTTCTTTGTGCCGGGCGTGATCGGCATTGCGTTACAACTAGCCACCGTTTTTTCCACCGCGCTCTCGCTGGTGCGCGAACGCGAGCGCGGCACGCTCGAGCAATTGCTCGTTAGTCCGCTCTCGCGCTGGGGATTGATGCTCGGCAAGATCGTGCCCTACCTCTGCATCGCAATGACAATGGCCGCGATCCTGTTCGCCATCCTGCGCTGGATTTTTTTCGTCCCGATCCAGGGCAGCGTGATCGCGCTATTTATCTCGGCGTTCTTTTACATTTTCACGCTGCTTAGCCTTGGCCTGCTAATTTCAACAAAAGCGCAAACGCAAATGGAGGCTTTCCAACTGGCGCTCGTGTTCCTGCTGCCGGGCGTCTTTTTCTCAGGTTTCATTTTTCCGCGCGAAACGATGCCGTGGATTTTCTCCGCTCTCGGTGCGTGCATGCCGGTCACGTATTTCATCAAATTGATGCGGGCCATCATCCTGCGCGGCGCGAGTTTCGCCGAGTTCTGGACATCGCTGGCAGTGCTCGCTGCGATGGGCGCGGCGCTTTTTTCGCTCTGCGCGGTGCGGTTCCGGAACAAACTCGGATGACGAAACGCGTTCTGCGTTTTGCGTTAGTCGTTAGCGGATTGGAGAAAGTGATCGCGAAGGTCGCAGATGGAAATGGATTGTAGGGCAGGGCGCTCCGCCGGCCACGGCAGCCGACGCGGTTAGCCTACGAATTTGCTCCGTTAGCCCGTCACATCGCCGGTCAAGAATCGTCGCACGCCGAGTGCCCAGATCAGTAGCGTGATGAGCAAATACCAGGCAAAGAAGCGATCGTAACCGCGTCGGCGCGCGATCAAGCCTCCGCTGGCGATGAGCGCATAATGGCTCGCGTAAGGGAGATACCAGATGGGATGGAACAGCTCGCCGCGGATGCCCGTCTGGGTGATGTCGAGCAGGCACATCAGAATGAAGGTCGAATAAAAGCCGACGCGGTTTCGCTCGAAGCGGGCCTGATGCTCTTCCTCTTCGGAAAGGTCGGGCGGATATAGAAAAACCGTTAACAGATAGAGTGTGATTGTCCAGACGATGAGGACAAGAAATTCATCAAAACTCCACTTCAGATCGGTATTCCATTTAAATGTGACCCACCATTGTAGAACGAGAAGTAACAGCGTCGCGGCGGTGAGGACGATACGGACTTCGTCCATCGGATTTTTCTCGCGCCGGTAAAATGCGCGCCCGGCGCCAGCCAGCAAATTCGTTACGCCAAGGCCGACTACGATCGACATCAGCGTGACGATGAACTCGAAACTGCTCATCAAGTTCGATGCGTTTTGCATGGCGCGACCAACCTAGCGCAACCGCACGCAGAAGATCGAGCGACAAATGGCAGCTCGCGCGGGTGGCGAAGGATTGGGTAGCGCACGCGTCTCGCGTGCTGATGCCAGTCCGGCTCGGACTTTCGGCGTCGCGCCGAAACACGCTTTCCTTTGGCACCCTCTGCAGCGAGAAATGAAATCTCAGTTCTTCGAGACTCGAACAGTTATTTGAGCGACCAGGCCGACTGTACCGGGTGGGGTAGCGCCGCTCGGTCAGGTCGCATTAGCAGGCAGGAGTCACAGTGCAGTAAAATGGATCAAACAGAGCCTGGCCCGGTGCAGAGCATCTGCGAAGCCAGTGGCGGAGCGCCGCGATGGCGCAAAATCTCAGCTCTCCCGTTCGCCGCGGATAAATTGCTCGACGCAGCGATAGGCTTCGTCGTCAGTCATTTGCACGGGAGGATGCTTCGAGAAAAAGGCGGAGGGAGAATGCAGGACGCCGCCGATGCCGCGGTCGAGCGCGAGTTTACAACACCGGATCGAGTCGATGGCGATGCCGGCGGAATTCGGTGAATCTTCGACGGAAAGCTTCACGTCGATCTCCATCGGCACGTTGCCGAAGAGACGACCTTCGACTCGGATAAACGCGATCTTGTTGTCGAGCTGCCAGGGAACGTAATCGCTCGGGCCGATATGAATATTTTCATCGGCCAGCCGCTCGCCGATGACCGATTGCACCGCCTCGGTCTTGGAGGTTTTCTTCGAGGCGAGTCGGGTACGATTGAGCATATTGAGGAAATCGGTGTTGCCGCCGGTGTTCAATTGATACGTGCGTTCAACCTTGACGCCCCGTTTGCGGAAAAGATCGACAATCATGCGATGCAAGACCGTCGCGCCGAGCTGCGCTTTGATGTCGTCGCCGATGAGGGGCAGATTTTTCTCGGCGAATTTTTTTGCCCAGACCGGATCGCTGGCGATGAAGACCGGGATATTGTTGACAAAGCCCATTCCAGCTTGGAGCGCGCAACTGGCATAAAACCGGGTCGCTTCTTCCGAGCCGACCGGAAGATAATTCACCAGCAGCTCGGCCGAAGAATTTTTCAGCTCGGCGATGACTTGCTCGCGGGTGGATTCTTTTTCGAGCGGCAGGAATGTGCGAAGCGGATCCTGGTCGCGCATGTGCGGCGCATAACTATCGAGGACACAGCCCATCTTCACGATTGCGCCGGTAAGCTTGATTTTTTCGCAGAAAATTTTCGTGCAATTCGGCGGGGAGAAGATGGCCTTGCTGACATCGAGGCCGACCTTGCGGCGGTCGATGTCGAATGCGGCCACGACTTCGATGTCGTTCGGGTGATACGGACCAATCTGGCGATGCATCAGACCGACGCTGGTGCCATTGGGAGAGGCACCGTTGTAAAAGTTGATTCCTTGGACAAGTGAGCTGGCGCAGTTGCCGACGCCAACGATTGCGATTCGAATTTTTCTCATTCGGGGTTGATAAAACTTTTAAGCTAGCCGCAGACTTACGGGAAAGACAAGGTGCAAGTTACGGCAAGCTCATGGGGTTAGCTGCTAAAAAGTGCGGGATTTTGCACCGACTCGCGCCGGCTTGCAAGAACTGTTATAACTAGAAACGCGAGAGGGATTCTTATTGAACATGGAGGCCCTCGCGAGGAGATACACGAAAAATGCGTCTAAAGACATCTGCGGGCCTGCTCCTTTTGGCATCGGTCCTGGCCGTCGCAGCACGAGCCGCCAAGCCGACCTACGACATCGATCAGGCAGTCGCGCTGGCCCAGGGGCAGAACCCGGAAATCATCATCGCGCGAAAACAAGTCGAGGCGGCACGCGGCGATCTGCTCTCGGCGCGTTCGGGATATTTGCCATCGGTGGTCTCGACCGGTTTGCTCGATAAACGGCAGTATCAAGAGCAAACAAATCTGCGCAAAGAGGATTACAATGCATCGGTAAAATTGTTGCAGAATGTTTATACCGGTGGCGCGGTCGCGAGTCAGTTAGCGATCGCGCGATTGAACGTCGAAAAACAGGAGTATGAGCTTCAGGAAGTCGTCAACCGGGTCGCGATGGAGGTCCGGATCGCGTTCAACGAATTGTTGCTCAACCGAGCGAAAGTTCGCGTCCATGAAGATTCCGTTCGCGTTTTGGAAGAGGAGCTCAAATCCCAGGAGGAGCGACTCAGCGCCGGGATTGTAGGGACACTCAACGTCCAGCGTGCGCAAGTCGCGTTGGCGAATGAACGCCCCGAACTTTACAATGCGCAGACGCAATTAAAGAACTCATATCTGCGGCTCGGCGAAGTGTGCGGGATTGCGTTCGAGCCGGCCGCGGAGGAAGCGCCGTTTGAGATTGCCGGGGAACTGCAAGTGCATTCGCCTCAACCCGATTTGATCGAATGCCTCGCCCGGGCGGACGCCAACCGCGGCGTGATCAAAGAGCGCGAGAACGATATCACAATCCAGGATCGACAATACACGCTCGACCAGAGCGAGCTGCGCCCGCAGGTGCAATTTTTCTCCGGTTACGAAGCCTACAGCGAGAGGGATCCGGCGGTTGGCCCGGAGTTCAACCACGGCTATCTCGTCGGCGTAACTGCGAACTGGCACGTGTTTGACGGATTTGCGACAAAAGGAAAACTTCAGGCCACCCGCGCCCGCCGCGAGGCGGCCGCTCAAGCTCTCGATGCGGCCCGGCGTTCCGTGGCGGCCGAAGTTCGGAGCGCGTTTTTCGATTTCGATCAAGCGGCGCGAGTGCTCGAGACGGAAATCAAAAACGGGCAGATTGCGGATGAATCTTTGGAAATCGCCAAGAGCAACTTCGCGGCCGGTCTGGGCACGCAACTCGACATTTTACAGGCTGCGACCGACGTGACCCGCACGCGCACGACACGGCTGACTGCGATTTATTTGCACAATGTAGCCTTGGCACGATTGGCCCAGGCGTGCGGCGGATCACTCGAAACGCTTGCTTTTAATCCGCAGGCCAAAAACGAGCCGAAAAACGAACAGCGCGTTTCGGACATTCCTCAGCCACCGAAGAAACGAACGAATCGATGAACGGGCGAATTCAGTTTCCGAGGAGCGCAGGCCGAGGGTCTGTCGCATCCGGCGTGGTTTTTCTTCTTACAGCCTGGGGCGTTCAAACGAGTCATGCGATCACCCTGGAAGGCGTGCTCCAAACTGCTCTGGAGAAAAATCCTGCGATTTTGCAGGCGAAAGCAAATGTGGAGCAAGCCGCGGGGCGACGCCTGGTGTTTCGGTCGATCGCGTGGCCTTCCGCGCGATTGAATGTTCCAGCGGGCGTGCAGGGCGGACATCGCGCCGGGGAAAGCACGAAAGGCTTCGTTTTCGCGCAAGGATCGTTTGTGCAGCCGATTTTTAATGCCGCGATTCCATCATCATTACGACGTGGAGATGTCGATCTTCTCATCGCCCAACAGCAATTGAACGTGGCCGTGACAGAACAACTCCATGCCGCGCGGCTGGCATTTTATTCGGCGCTCTACAATCGCGCCCTACAAACCCTGCGTGAAGAACAACGGCAACGCCTGGACGAAAACGTTGCCAGCCAAAAGCAGCGTTATGAAGCCGGGCTAACCGATCGCAGCGCGTTCGCCAGCGCGACCGTGGAAGCGCGCGAACTCGACTCGCAGGTGGAGAGCGCCGGGCGCGATTACAAACAGGCGCGACTGAATCTCGCCCTCGCGATGGGCAAGGATCCTTCGCAAAACCTGCCGGAACCGCAGGGCGAGCTCGAATTCTCGCCGCGAACTGTCGATCTTGAATCGGAGACAAAAACAGCACTCGAACGTCGACCCGATCTTCAATTGGCGCGTGCGCTGGTCCGCGCGGCAAACGAGGACCAAAGGATTATCGAGGCTGGCTGGTACCCGCTCGCGACGGCATACGTTGCGGGGCATTACTTGCCGATCACGGGGATTCACCGTGAAGGTTCTACGAGCCGCACGAACGATTTTATTTCATCCGAAGTTCGCGCGGGCGCGAACTACACGTGGCGCGTGATCGACACCGGCGCCGTGACGGGTGCAGTTCGAAAAGCGCGGGCCGCACGCGAGATCAATGAGGTGGCCTTGCAGAAACTGGAAACAAACGTGGCCCGGGAACTGTTGCGAATTCACAACGATCTGGGCGCGATTGAGGCGCGGCACAAATCCCTCGGGTCCGCGGAAAACGCCGCCCAAGAGAGCACACGGACCGTCGAACAAAATCTGGCCGGCGGCCTGGCCTCTCAGCTCGAATATCGCCTAACGCAAAACGGTTACCTCGAAACGCGGAGTGGCTTGCTTAGCGCTGCGTATTTTTACAATGTCTCGTTGGCGGAGTGGGACCGTGCCACGGGCCGGTACTTTCAATTTTCCGAGGCAGGCGCGGGCCGTTGATTTTTATTACGGCGCCCCTGTCTCTTCCCCTTAACGGCTGTAGTGTGCGCTTTCTTGAGCGCATAGCTCCAAGACGTGGAAGTGACAAATCCGCTGGGACGGCGGAACCTGCCGCCGCAGATATGCTTTCTGCGGTGGCTGCATTGTTGCTTATTAGCGCTAACACATACGTTGACCTTAATCACTCGTTCGATAACGATGATCACATACACGCTGCCCAGCGATTTTGGGTGAACCGCCCGTAGCTGTGCATTGTCAAACACCGCTCACCATGATGAAAGTGCCGGAATCACCGAGGTTTTTGTGGGTTGGCGCGCCTGCGTTCGTAATTATTTGTGCGGTGGTCTATTACTATTTGATCATGCCGGTCGCAGAAGTGGCGGTGGTGCGTCGCGGCACAGCCATCTCGGCGGTCTATGGCACGGTGCGGATTGAGCCGGCGTTTGTCGTGCATGTCCGCGCACAAAACGGCGGGTTCATCCAACTGGCCGAGCCCTTTACCGCAGGGCGCGGCGCGATCGGCAAACCGGTGGAGAAAAGTCAGTTGCTGGCGACCATTGCCGACGAAGAGACGGCGCGAGAATTAAAACAGGCGGAAGTCGATTTGCAGGCGGCACAGGAACGCGCCGCTTTGCCATTGCCCTCATCGGAATTACTCAAGGCGGCGCAGGATAATTTACAGCGACTCGAAAAAGTCGTGGCCTCGGGCAACGTCCCGACGGTTGAATTCGAGCGGGCGAAATCGGAAGTGAATCGGCTGCGCGGAGCAGTCGAAGCCGAGCGGATCGAGCGCGACCGGAATCTTGGAGCGCTCGATCAAGCTCGAAAGAAACTCCAAGCGCAGATGCAAAGCTCCGAGATCCGTTCGCCAATGGATGGCCTGCTGACCAACGTGCTCACCATCGACGGCGAGCTGGTGAAAGATGGTAACGAGCTTTTTACCGTGTCATCGCGCAAAAATTATGTGCGCGGCGAAGTGAACGAAGAAGACGTGGGCGAGATCAAACCGGGAATGCCAGCGCGAATCCAGCTCTATGCCTACCGGACGCGATCGTTCGCGGCGCGCGTCACGTCGATTCAACCCGCGGCCGATCCGACGACGCAGCGTTATACTATCGTCCTCGACCTGGAGAATCCGCCCGACAATTTGATGGCCGGCATGACCGGCGAAATGAACATCATAACCGGGACCCACAAGGAGGTGTTACTCGTCCCGACGCGGGCGCTGATGGTCGATCAAGCGCTCCTGATCAAAAATAATGTCGTTAGGCGAAGAACGATACAGGTTGGCTATCGGACGCTCGATTTCGCCGAAGCGATGAGCGGTCTGTCCGAAGGCGACCGCGTCATCGTGACCGACCAGGACAAATTCCGCCCCGGCCAGCCGGTCCGTCAGCGCAAGATCGACTTCCGCTCTGGGAAGAAACAGTGAGTCCAACAAAGAAAACTGACAGGGCGCGACCGCCAGGCGCGCCAAATCGTGGAACTTTCGGTGTGGACAGCCCGGCGGTCGGTCTCTACCACTTCGTGAAGATGCAATGACGCCGCCGCTTTACATTGCGCTGCGGTTTTTGACTCACCGGAAACGCGCGCTGTTGCTGAGCCTGAGTGGTGTCGTTTTCGGCGTGGCGATTTTCATTTGCACGCAAGCTCAGACTCAAGGATTCGCCCAGTACTTCATCGACTCGACCATCGGCAGCAATGGCGCACTCGTGTTGAGATCGCGGTTTCAGCCGCGTTACGAGCAGCTAATGGTCCAAGCCAAAAATTCGAACGGGACGCCACGCCGTCTTTATTTCGAGGGGATTAGAAATCCTAACGAGATCATGCGCGTGAGCCGGCGGTTCTCCAATGTGCTGGCATGTTCTCCAGTGTTGCGCGGAACGGTCAGCGCCCGCGCCGGATTTGAAAACGCGACGGTCGATCTTTTCGGGATCGATCCGGCGTTGCATGCGCAGACGACCGATCTTTTGCATCAACTGGTCGCGGGCAAGTTCGACGATTTCCGGAACAACACCAGCTCGGTGATCCTCGGCACCAAGCTGGCGGAAACGCTCGACGCCGGAATCGGCGACACAGTGCAATTGCTTTCGCCGAGCGGAGAATACTGGCGTTTCACCGTGGCGGCGCTCGCTCGCGCCGGCGTGGGCACGATCGATGCAACGCGTGTCTATGCCCACGCGCGCGTCGCGCAGACGCTGCTGCAACGGCCGTTCGGCGCGTCGAGCATTATTTACAAACTGCGCGATCCCGATCGCGCTCCGGCCCTGGCGAAGCAGTTTGAGAGTTTATTTCAACACGAAGCCTCAGGCTGGCAGGACCGCGAGGAATCCACCTTGCAGCTCTTTCTCACGCTCCGCGTTTCGGCCGGGGTCACAGTTTCGCTGATTATTTTGCTCGCCGGCTTTGGCATTTTCAACGTGCTGACGATGTCTGTGCTCGCAAAAGTGAAAGAGATCGCGATTCTGCGGTCGATGGGCTATCGCAGGGTCGACATCTCAGCGATCTTTCTTTGGCAAGGCGCGCTCATTGCCGCGGCGGGATCGCTGCTCGGCTGCGTGTTCGGCGCAATGATGACGTGGGGCATCTCGCACATCCCGATCCGAATCCGTGGACTGATCTACACCGATTACTTTCTCGTGAGTTGGGATTGGCGGCATTACTTTGGGGCTACATTGCTCGCCATTATTGCCGTCTTTATCGCCAGCTACGTCCCAGCCCGGCGCGCCGCCGAACTGCCGCCGGTCGCAACCCTGCGCGGATCCAATGTATGACCTTCCCCTTCAACGCTTTAACGAGTTAACGCATTATGAACGGCCAAGCCTGTCTTAGCTGCCGCGACCTCGAGCGCTACCTTGGCGAAGAAGAGGAACGCGTCCATGCGCTCCGCGGCGTTTCGCTCGATTTGGAACCAGGAACAATCCACGCCGTGGTTGGTCCGTCCGGTTGCGGCAAGAGCACGCTACTTTACATTCTCGGCCTGCTCGATCATCCCGATTCTGGTGGCGTCTCGATCGGCGCCGCGTCTGTGTCGCATTTGAGTGACGACGAGCTGTCGCACAAGCGAAACGAACTCATCGGTTTCATTTTTCAGTTCCACTTTCTGATGGAGGATTTCACCGCCCAGGAAAACGTGATGATCCCGATGCGGAAGCTGGGCCGGTCGTCGGAGGAGCAAATGCGCCAGCGCGCGGCCGTTCTGCTGGAAGCGGTTGGCTTAGGCGAAAAAATCCGCCGACCGAGCCGGCATCTTTCCGGCGGCGAGCAACAGCGGGTCGCGATCGCGCGGGCGCTGGCAAACGATCCCAGTGTGATTCTGGCCGACGAACCGACCGGCAATCTCGATACCGCAAATTCCGAGCGCGCCTTTGGGCTTCTGCAATCGATTGTGCAGCAAGGAAAGAAAGCGTTACTTCTCGCGACGCATAACCCTGCCATTGCCGAGGCCTGTGATTGGATTCACGAAATGAAAGATGGCCGAATCCTCGCGAGTCATCCGCGCGGGCCGGCGCGCATTCTGCATCAGTCATTACTCACGACCCACGATCTGTAGGAGAGCCTGGCCGCTTCGCGTCAATTTTAACGTTCAACCTGAACGCTCAACGTCCAATGCTCAAAAAAAGCGCACGTGCGGACTATGCTGCGGGCGGTTCGCTCTTTCTTATTAATGGCGTAAAGATGTCGATGGGGATCGGCAGAAATGTCGTCGTGTTATGCTCGCTGGAAATTTCGCGCATCGTCTGAAGGAAGCGCAATTGCAGCGCGATCGGTTCCTTGCTCATCATCGCCGCCGCCTGCACCATTTTCTCCGCCGCTTGAAATTCGCCTTCGGCGTTAACGATCTTGGCCCGGCGCTCCCGCTCGGCCTCGGCTTGTTTGGCCATGGCGCGCTTCATCGTATCGGGTAGCGCAACGTCTTTTACTTCGACAGCGGTAACTTTGATGCCCCAGGGATCGGTTTGCCGATCAATGATCTCCTGCAACGTCATGTTGATCTTCTCGCGGTGGGCCAGCAGCTCATCCAGCTCGGCCTGACCCAGCACGCTCCGCAAGGTCGTCTGGGCGATCAGCGAGCTGGCTTTCAGAAAATTTTCCACTTTCACCACAGCCGCTTCCGGATCGACCACACGAAAGTAGAGAACCGCATCCACGCTCACCGGCACGTTATCGCGGGTCATGACTTCCTGCCGAGGCACGTCGATGGTGACCACGCGCAGATCCATGCGCACCATACGATCGACAATCGGGATAAGGAAAATCAAGCCCGGTCCTTTTGCGCCTAACAACTTTCCAAGCCGAAAAATCACGCCCCTCTCGTATTCGCGCAGAATTCGGATGGCTTGCGGCAAAATAATGATGGCAAGAATAACGAGCGGCACAGCCCAACTGATGATCCGCGGCAAAGCTTCGATCGGTGACATGGCTTATCCTCCTGTAGTTGAGGAAAGTCAGACACGAATTGCACAAATTGTCACGAATCTTCGGCGGGTGACCCGCTGGAACCAGTCGTCCGGATTCGTGAAATCCGTGGCACGCCGAGCGACTCAGCGAGCATCGTAAACAAACGGTACTCGGACTTTAGCCGCTACCGGTTTTCCGTTTTTCTTGGCCGGCTCGAATTTCCAATACTGAACGGCTCGGATCGCATGGGTGGCAAAGAAGTGGTAAGTCGCGCCGATTATGACGAAGTCTCTCGTATTTCCCTTCTCGTCGATCGTGAAGCCGATCACGGCGGCGCCGGGGTTACCCTTTCTTAATTGCGCAATCGGATAGGCCGGGGCTTCTCCGCTGATAAATCGCGGCGGTATGTCAAACTGGTGCGATGTCGCGCCCATGTATTGCATTCGCGCCGCTGGGATGGCGTGACCCTCCCTGGTTGGCGGTCGGTGTTCCGACAAATAGTCGGCGACCATCTTTCTGAGTTCCTCACGTGGAATCGTAGGATCGGCCTGCGACTTAGGCTCAGCCACCGCGGTGGCGCCCACTGCCAGTCCAATAATCATACATACACAAGAGATCTTCACGAGATGTGAGTTTAGACTATGGAATTCGCACATGAAGCTGTCAGGGGTCAATTTGGACGCGGCATGGTTTGATCTTCCGTTGACTCCAATTTCGCCGGCTGCCGGCAGTTTGAGAAGGAGAACAGTCACCGCGGCTGCGGACACCAGCGGTGGGGACAGGGGTGTGTTCGCCTTTGGGCAGCTATCGATGACGCCCATCGATCTAGCTTACTTATCTACCCAGATTGGATACTCGACGACGACGGCGGAATTACCTGAAAGGAAGAATTTGATGGGAACCCAGACTTTGCTGACAGTGTGCGGCTTGAATCTCCATTGTAGGAGCGCCTGGACCGCAGCCTGATCGAGTATTTTGCTGCGTGTGCTGACTCCCATCTCTGCCTTGACAACATGGCCAGTTGCGGCGTCGATCGTTAGCATGGCAATCCCCGCTCCTGATTGACCTTTTTCGCGCGCGGCGCTCGGATATGCCGGATCTCGCACATAAAGCGCCAACTCGTCGGATTCCTGCTTAGTGAGCTCAACAGGTTTAGCCCGTATGGGTTCCGCTGCGACGCAGAATGCAGTGAGGAACAGAGACAATTTAGACAAACGAGCATTCATGCCGTTTTCGGCCCTTCGGGTACTAACCATTTCAAGGTAACTGCGGTATTCGCCTTTCGGCAAGCGTCCGATGGCAGCGGATAGCTGGGCTTGATCGATGAAGCCCATGCGGAACGCGACTTCTTCCAGGCAGGCAATCTTCAGGCCTTGTCGATGTTCGATTGTAGCGATGTAATTGCCGGCTTCGAGCAAGCTCGTTTGCGTCCCGGTGTCGAGCCAGGCCATGCCACGGCCTAACAATTTTACATTGAGCTCACCGCGTTGGAGGTAAAGCAGATTCAGATCGGTGATCTCTAGTTCGCCGCGCGCTGACGCCCGTAGCGAACGCGCAAGATCGACCACGCGTTCGTCGTAAACATAGAGGCCGGGCACGGCGAAATGGCTCTTCGGCTGTTTCGGTTTTTCCTCGAGACTGATCGCTTTGCCGGCGGCGTCGAACTCGACTACGCCGTATCGCTCGGGATCACGCACTTGATAGCCGAAAATGCAGGCGCCGCGCTGGATGGCGAGCGCTTCGCGGAAAAAATCGAGTTTGCCATAGAAGATGTTGTCGCCCAGGATGAGCGCCGCACCGCAATCGCCGAGGAACTTTGCGCCGATCAGAAACGCCTGCGCGATCCCCTCCGGCTTCGGTTGCTCGGCGTAATCGAGACGGATGCCGAATTGCGAGCCGTTGCCAAGAAAATCGCGGAGCACAGGCAGATCTTTCGGCGTGGAAATGATCAAGATCTCGCGCAACCCGCAAAGCATGAGCGTGGCTAACGGATAACAAATCATCGGCTTGTCATAGACCGGCAAGAGCTGTTTGCAGACGATCTTGGTGATTGGGTAAAGACGCGTCCCCGCGCCGCCGGCAAGCAAGATGGCCTTCTTATTCACGGCTGAGGCCTCCCGGTTTCTCTGGCCGATTTAATTCCGATCTTTCGACCGAGCCGCAACCACCGCGATTCGCGCCACAGTCTTCGCACGGCCGACAACTCTGCTTTTGCCTCATTGAGCTCGCCTCGCAGCCGCAAATACTTTTGCTCGAGTCCAGCGCCGAACTGCGTCCCACTGACATGAAGATCCACCAAAAACCGGTTTGGAAATTCGCTCGCTTCGCTAAATTTCATCATTGTCTTGATGTGTGCCTGCACCTGGTCGCGAGGGCATTTGCTGAGCACGTGAGCAATGAGTGAGATGAAGAGATCAGCGCGAAAGCTTGATATGTTGCTCCAAGCCGCGCGCTGGTAAGCAGCAAGGGCCCGCCGCAAATCGAGTGAATCGGCAAGCTCCGGCGCGAGCGCAACCAGAAGATCCACATTCATCTCCATCAGTTCGCGCACAAGTGCTTCTGGCGGGGCCGAAATTGTGTTCGCCGAATGCACGCGATACGACAATAGCTCCTCATCGAGCACCGCGAGGCGGTCGTGCAACGCGCAATCGAGCAGAAAAAAGTAATCGTGAGCGTAGCGATATGATCGAAACGGGTGCTCGAGAAAGTATGTTCTACGTCCGGTAAGATTGCTGGTCGAAGCCAAAAAATTGGCCACGCCGAGCTGCTCGACGAGATCAAGTGATGAGCCGTGAATCGACCACGCGGCGGCGAACCACTTGGCCGACGGATCAGAGGCGGCCAACTCGCGCCCGGCGCTATCGATCAGCTTTAGCCTGGTCGTGACTACATCGATCGCAGGCATCTCGTTCAGAAACGCCACACATTTGGAAATACGCTCGCGGGCAAAGACATCGTCGGAGTTGAGGATGGCAACATAATCGCATCCGGCAGCCATCTCGATCCCGCGGTTGATCGCGGCGTGGGCACCCGCGTTCGGCTGCGTGTGCAATTCAATCCGCGGTTCCGCGAACGCGCGCACGATTTCGACTGAATCGTCAGTCGAGCCGTCATCGACGATTACAATCTTATCGACGGTCTGCATCTGGGCGAGGACCGATCGGATCGCATCACCAATGTAGGCAGCGTGATTGTAGAGTGGAATGACGACAGCAATTTGTTTCATCGGCTCCACGTCTCGAGCTGATTGCGCCATTGTTGAAGAAACTCCTCCCGGATGTGTCCCTCTCTTGGACCAAATGGCCCGCGCCAGCGCGGCGGCTTCGGCTCTACAATGAAGCGACCGTCAAAATGGGCGCGGATTTTCGGGTCCGCAACACGACCGCCAGGTACAGATCGGTAGCAGGCGTTGCAGCACGTTTGACGGAAACGCCGGAGGGGACTCAATCGTCGCGCTGATCGTGACTTTTGCGAGACGCTGCAAGATCCATGCACAGAGCAAAGCGCGTGAATCTGTCGCGTGCACGTGGCGGATGCCCGCGCGCACAAGTTTCGGGCCAAGATAAAGGGCGACGCGGGCCGCTTCGAGATAATCGGCGGTCGGGCACACGCTCGGAAGCTCACGCCGCCAGCTCTCCACTTCATGCGCGCGCGCGCGATCCGCAAGCCATTCCGCTTCGATCACGAGCGCATCCGGCAAAAATTCCAGAGCGCGTACGAGATGCGCAGATCCCTTGGCTGGCGAAATTGAGCCTGAGCGCCAGACGTAAATCGGCGCACCCGCCAGAGTCATGAGCTCGCGATCCAACCCCGGCAATTTCCGATTAGGCCATTCCCAGACGAGATGGGCGCAGTGCTGCAACTGCGGCCTTGGAGGTTGAAAGGCAGCTGGCGGGACCGCGGCAGCTTCAAAAAGCTTCAAGAGCTGGGCGGCGGTTTTATCGACATCGAATGTTTCTTCGACCGTGCGCCTGCCTGCCGCGCCCAGTCTGGCCCGGAGTTGCCGATCGCCTAACAGCGATTCGAGCGCATTGGCGAGCCCCTCAACATCTCCCGGGGTAACGAGCAGGCCGTTCTCCCCATCCCGGACCATTTCCGGAACGCCTGCCAGTCGCGCCGAGACAACCGGCCGCGCGGTAGCCATGGCTTCAAGAATCACGGTCGGTAAAATGTCATTTGCGCCTTCGCGACTGACAGTACAGGCAAGAGCAAAAACATCTGAATCGATCAGGCGATCCACCACTTCTTCCTGCGGTAGCGATCCTAGCAGCCGAACGAAACCGTCCAGGCCCGCCTCAGTAATTGCGCTTTGCAGCGCGTCCCGCAACGGCCCCTCGCCGATGATTTCGCATTCAAATTCGAGGCCACGCTTTTTCAGGTCGGCGCAAGCGGAAATCAGGTGGCGAAAGCCTTTAAACTCGACCAAGCGGCCAATACTCAAGATGCGCGGCCGCAAATCAGGCAATCTCGGCGGAGCGGGTTTGAACTTTCGCAAATCGATGCCGTTATACACGCAGTGAATCTTTCCGGCCGCGTCCGGACATTTCTGGAGGATTAACTTGCGACTGTAGTCGCTCACGGCAATAACGAACGCAGCTTCGCGGCACATTTCACGCAGCAGCTCGTCGCTACCGACATCGAGCATGAAGTCCTGCGCGTGCGCGGTGAAGCTGAACCCGATCTTGCTGATCGCTTTGACGAACAGGGCGGTGTGGGTGGCATGGCTGGCGAAATGAACGTGAAAATGCGCGATGCCACTGCGAACGAAATGTTCGGAAAAAAAAAGCGCATTAAGCGCGCGTTGCTCGGCTTTGAAGCTCGGGCCATATCGTGCCTCGTGTTCCGCGACAAGAGCGGCAGGCCAGATGCCATCGCGGCGTGCCAGCTGTCCCATTAGCCGCACCACTTCCGGAGGCGGCGCGTAGCGAATTTCCGCGCGCAAATTCGCCCTGTGTCCATGACGAAGACTCGTGAACGGCGGATGGAACGAGCCAATTTCGAGCTCCACGCCTTGCCGCTCTAGGGCGAGCATTTCAGTATCGCAGAACGTCTGCGAAATCACTGGATATCGCGAGTAGAGGTATCCAAGGCGCATCGAGATCGACCATTACGCGCGGTGGACAGAATAGCAATGCACTCGGCCTCAGGAAAACCGGACATCTTTGCCCGGATCCATCTCGAAATCGAGCGTTAATGAATCCGCCGTGTTGGGCTTGATGGTTTCCTCCATGAATTTCACGAAAATTGGGTCCTCGCGGAAGATGGCGTATTTGTCCATCGATTCGAAGTCGATGGCGATGAAAAACGGCCAGGGCAATTCCGGATCGACCCGTTTGCCGCACTTGATGCTGAGCACCTCGGGGATTTTCAGAAGCTGCATGCGCGCGTTCATCATCATCTCTTCGACACGCGCGGGAGTGACCTCCGGTTTGAGCTTGTAGAGGACGACGTGATGAATCATGAAAGCTAAAGCTATTAGGCGGTTCAGGTGGAACGCGCAAGCAGGAATCAGAAGCTTGGGCAGTTCTCCATTATTGGATCGCCTTTTGTTCAGCGGGAAATTAAGTCTGAGTCGCCCCTAGCCGAAAATGAAAGTGATCGCGATCATCAAGAGCAAATTGAGCCGAGCCGCAGGACTATTGCCGCACGATGATTGGCTCGCGCTCGGCTGGGTGTTGGCGATCAAGCTTCTGCTTCTCATCTTTGGCATAAGAAGTTTTCAAACGCTTGGAAATAGTGTCGCCCCGGGCTGGCTAGAAATCTGGAACCGCTGGGATTCGATTCATTACCTCGACGTCGCCCAATTTGGTTATCGCTCGTCGAGCACGCTCAAAGCCTGGTTCTATCCATTGTTTCCGTGGTTGACCCGGGCAGTGGCGTGGATCACCGGGAATTATCTTGCGAGCGCTTTCATCGTTTCGGGCGCGGCCCTCCTGATTGCGGCCATCCTCTTGCGCCGGCTCGTTCAACTCGACTATCCACCAGACGTCGCCCGGCGCGCTGTCTGGTTCTTCCTCATTTTCCCGACTGCATATTTTCTCCACATTGGCTACAGCGAAAGCCTTTTTCTCGCGCTCGCGCTCGGATCAATCTTTGCGGCGCGACGCGGGAGATGGTGGCCGGCGGGAGCCCTCGGGGCGCTGGCGTGGGCGACTCGTCCCACCGGAATCGTTCTCGTGCCGACCCTCGCCGTGGAAGCTGCCCACCAATTGATCACTACGAAACGCTGGAACTGGGGCTGGCTCTGGATCGGATTCGTGCCGCTCGGGTTCGCCGCGTATCTTTTCCTCAATTGGAAAGTCTCAGGCGAGCCGTTCGCATTTCTGCAAATGCGCAAACCGCTTTTTGCGATGTCGTTCGCCTGGCCTTGGGTTGGAATCCGCGAAGCGATCGGGAATCTGCGTCGTCCGCCAAATGACGCCGAGATAGTCGGTGCCCAGGAATTGTATTTCGTCGCCCTCAGCTTTGTTTGCCTGGTTGTCAGTTGGATTAAGCTGCGGCCGCTTTACGCCGTCTGGATGACTGGAAACTGGCTGTTGTTCACCTGTGTTACCTTCATCGAAAGCGCGCCACGCTACGCGGTCACGCTTTTCCCAATTTTCATCCTATTCGCGCTGCTCGCGAAGAACCGCTTCTGGAACGGGATCATTACTGTGTGGTCGGTTTTATTTCTTGCTCTCTTTGTCAGCCTTTTTGTCCGCGGCTGGTGGGCGTTTTAGCTGATCGGAATTCGCCATACTCCGACAAGTTTCAACGTCTCCGGTTCGGGAGATTCGTGGCGCAGGCATTTCGGTCGATCCGGACTCGAACGAGTTAGAAGAATTCGGGAGATTGATCGACGCGAAAGATTGTTCTTAAAGGCGCGGACCGGTAGTTTGTTCGGCGAAGTTGCCCCTTTTCGCCGCGCAATTAAGATCGACGTCATCATGACGACGATTGGACCAAGCAAATACGGAGCGAAGGAAATCGCGCAGCTTTTCCCCAGTCTGATGCAGATCAAAGAGGAATCGCTCCGGGAAAAAGTAGCGGCGGTTTGGAATGAAGCGATCACGACCGGCTGTGGCGGGAAGGGCTGGACGTTCGACGAATTGCGCTCGGTGAAATTTACGCTGCTGGCCGGCGATATCGACATGACGTTCGTCGAGCATCTGAACTCCTGTGCTTTGCAATGCATCGCCATCGCTGATGTGTTGGAGGGGGCATTCCGTTGTGGCATCCCGATCCGCCGCGATTATCTCATCGCGGGAGCGCTGCTGGCAGATGTCGGCAAGCCACTCGAGTATGATAAGGACGCCTCCGGCAACGTGATCCAGGGCACGTTCGGCCAGCAGGTGCGGCATCCGTTCAGCGGTGTCGCACTCGCGCACAAGCATGGTCTGCCCGGCGAGGTCTTACACATCATCGCCACCCACAGCCATGAAGGTGACAAAGTCGAGCGCTCTATCGAGTCGATCATTTTTCATCACGCCGACTTTGTCGATTTCGACATCGCCAAACTCCTCGGCAAACGGGCCGGGAAAAAATGAACTTGTCCATCCTCGCGTTGTCTGAACGAACACGAAATTGATTCGCCGGAATTTTAGTAGTCGGGCGCGCCAGCTTTCAGGCGGTGATGCGATTCTTATTTCCATCCCGAAAAGCGGCCGGACATGGCTGCGCACATTTCTCTGCGCTTATTTTTGCCAGCGGTACGGGCGCGAGTTCACGCTCGATCCGCAACGTTATGTCGATCTTACGATTCCACGCCTAGTCTATTCGCACGATGTGTTTGAACATCGGACGAAAGGAAGCTGGTGGGACCGGTTGCGCGGTAAATATCTCGTGCCCGCGCGCGAATGGCGAAGTGCGAAAAAGATCATCCTGCTGGCAAGAGATCCGCGGGATTGTTTTGTCTCGCTCTATTTGCAGATGACGCGTCGCACGGCGGAGACGCCGGCCAAGCTAAAACAGAAAGCCACCAGTGAAATGTTACGGGACGGACGATTCGGCATCCGCGCGATGGTGCGGACGATGAACGACTGGTTGAACGAACTCACCCGCCACGACCATTTCGCCTTACTGCGATACGAGACGATCCGGGCCGCGCCAGCAGAGAAATTTCGCGAGTTGCTAGAATGGTTAGGCGAAAATGATGTCGACTTGCCGATCTTGGAGGGGGCGGTGGATTTTTCCTGCTTCGAGAACATGCAGAAAATGGAAGCAGCCTGGGCTTTCGATTCCAAAATCCTCCAGCCCGGGGATGCGCGCGACCGGGAATCGTTCAAAGTGCGCCGCGGAAAAATCGGCGGATTCGAAGATTACTTGTCGATCGGCGATCAACAATATGCCGCCGAGGCGATGAAGAGTTTACATCCTCGGTTTGGCTACGCGCCGTTAACGAATTAAATCTTGGCACGGCAGCAGGTTGAAGTTTAATCTTTCCATTGACGTTGTCGATTGCACGACATGCAAACACTGCGGCGAAGAACGATACTCGGTTTCGCGCTTACGCTCTTTTTATCGATCGTTGCCGCACAGTCGCAGCAGCGAGGCGAGAGCGATGGAGCGGTGCATGTAAGAATGATCGTCAATTCGGACGGCTCGCGCACGACTTTCATGTTCAACGATGTCGAACGGAAATGCGTTGCCACGACTACGAGCGAAGACGGGAAATTGCGTGAGAAAGTTCGTTACGAGCTCGATGAGGCCGGGCGTTTTTTGACGGGGCGCATCTTCGGTCCGGACGGTAAACTTAAATTCAAGAGCCGCTACAAATACGACAGCACCGAGCGAATGGAGAAAGAAACGCAGATGAACGAGCAAGGCGATCTGCTGCACCGGATCATTTACAGCTATGATCAAACCGGCAGACCGACTGGTTATTCCGTGTTCGATGCAAACGGGAAACTGGAGAATCGACTGATGGTCCCGACGCCGAGTGCCCCGATCAAACCCCGGGGTCGAAAAATCAAGGAGTGAGGGCCTCCCAGCCGCTACGCACCGCCTGGCGGCTAGGAAAGCCGTCGAGTGGGAGGCCGCAGTTTCGCCAGGGTCGACATGATCCAAAGTTCCCAACGTAGTTGCGAAACGATTGGTCGGCACGACTGAGAATAAGCGCGCTTGGAGCAACATAGGGTGTTGCATCGAATACGGCCTCTGCCTGAGCGCAGCCTTGGCCGCGGTTCGCGGTTGCTAGGGCGCGCAAAGAGGGTTACAAACTGCACCGTGATTGACTATATCCAGAAGGGCGGATTGCTGATGTGGCCAATTCTGGTCTGCAGCATCATCGCCATCGCCGTTTTTTTAGAGCGACTTTTTTATTTTCACCGCGCGACGATTCACGTCGGCGAGTTTTTGAAGGGACTGTCGAACTTGATTCAGCGTCGGAATTTTGCCGAGGCTTTGCATGAATCGGCCGGGACGCCGGGGCCGGTGGCGCGGGTGATTCATGCGGCCATTATCCGGCACGATGCACCGCGGACGGAGCTGCGCGACATCGTGCAGGAAGCGGGACAACTGGAAGTGCCGAAGCTGGAGCGCTTCCTCGGTGTGCTGTCGACGATCGCGTTTCTCGCGCCGCTCCTTGGCTTGTTAGGCACGGTCGCGGGCATGATCGACGCGTTTGGCACGATTTCAGCGAGCGGTGGTTATGTAACCGTGACCGAGCTTTCCCGCGGCATTTACAAGAGTTTGCTCACCACGGCCGCTGGTCTCGTCGTCGCGACGCCTACGTTTGTGGCCTATAGTTATCTCTCGTCGCGTGTTACGACGATGTTGCACGACATGGAACGCGCTGGGATCGAGATCGTTCACATGTTGACGGAAAGCCGGCCGATCAGCGGCATTATCAGCTTCCAGCAGCCCGATGAAGCAGCTGCGCGTGAGCGCGAGGCACGGCAGGATCTTTAACCACGAATCAACACGAATTGAGAGTTTCAAGCATTTCCCGGGAAGCTTTCAGCTTCCCCATCGGGAGCTATCTTCCATTCGCGTTGATTGGTGTCCATTAGTCATTAATTCAGCGCGACATGAAGCTCATTCGCACAAAAAATTACCACTTCGGCTGGCTGGTTGTTTGTCCGCTGCTCGACATCGCTTTTTTGATGGTGTTTTTCCTCCTGCTCAGCTCGCATTTTCTTTTGCAGCAGGGCGTTTCGGTCTCGATGCCGTTATCGCGGTTTGTCCTGGGGCCGCAATTGAACCAGCAAATCATTAGCATCACCGGTGGCGCGTCGCCCGCGATTTATTTTCGTGAACAACGAGTCACACTCGAACAACTCGGGCCGATGCTCGACGCGGCCAAACGCGACGGGCAATCGATCATCATTAAGGCGGATCGGCTGACGCCGTACGAATTGGTGGTCGAAGTTACGAACGCGGCGCTGGAGCACGGGATTACCTCCGTAGCCTTGGCTGGAGTGCCGCCGCAATGAATGCGTTTGTCGTCGGGATTGTTCGGTCAGCGCTGAGGAGGCATCATCTTCCGCTACCGTCGGCGGGACAGCTTTGTGTTTGCCATGAATGGGATGGCTAATTTCCCGCTTCTTTTTCAATGGGAACCGCCACGTGCACGGCGAGGAGCGATCATTCTTTTTTTGATTCTATCGCTGTTGGCGCATGCATTCTGTTTTTACCTGTTTCAGGTTGTTTATCCGCCAACGGTCGCGCTTTTGCCGCCGCCGGCGCGGGTTAGTTTGATCGCGGCTCATTCCGCGGAAGGTCAGACCCTGCTGTCCTGGATTGAATCGGAGGACCCGGCGCTGGCGTTTACGACCGTGCGTCCAACTGAAGGAAAACTTCGCGCATTGCCGAAGATAGCGCACGTCCCTTCGTATCGGACGCATCAGCCGATGCTAAAAGAAGCGCCGCCACTGGCTGTCGATATCAACCCGCCGAGCACGCGACCACCGGCGCCGATTCCGATCGTGCGTCGGAATGTCGAGCCCTTAACCAATCAAAAGATCCCGACGACGATTTCGTTTTCGGATGAGCTAAGTTCGTTAGGCGCTGCCATCATGCCGCCGTTCAAGCTCACCGCGAGCAATACGGAAGCGCCGCAAAACATGCGATTTCGCGTCGCCGTCGCTCCTGGCGGCGAAGTGCATTATTGTTTCCCTCTCACCAGTTCTGGCGACGCGGCCCTGGACGAACAAGCGCGCCAGGCCATCGCGCTTTGTCGGTTCCCGGGAACAACCAATCATCGACCGCCCACGGCCAACGCGCTGGTTTGGGGAATCGTCACTCTCGATTGGGGCAATGATGTTGCGCCACCGTCCGCCCCACCGACATCCGCCCCGATTCGTTAACGACCTGGCCCGCGAGCATCGAGGTTGCGGTTTCGATTTCGCAAGCCGGGAGGCATGCGCTACTCTTCTCCCGTGATTCAAGTCAGTCTCACCGCGCTAATCACGATTTATTTGCTGCTTTTTCTTGCGGCGGTTTTCCTCCTCTGGATATTGGGGGAATGGAATCGCCGCCGGCGCGAACGTCGGGCCTTGCGCTATCGACTGCGCTGCGTGATTTGCGCGTTTGAGTTTGAAGATCGGACCGACGCGCTGCTTCCGCGGTGTCCGCGCTGCGGCAGCCTAAACGAGCGATTCAAACTGGAACGAATTTGATATGGGAATGTGGATTGGCCGCAACCGCAAGGCGCGCGTGACGTATGGCTTCGATGAAATCGCGCTCGTGCCGGGACGTGTCACGATTAACCCGAACGAAGTCGATACCACATTTCGGTTGCCGCGAAAAAATGCGGAGCCGCTCGTGTTAAAGATTCCGGTGCTGGCCAGCGCGATGGATGGCGTGGTCGATGTTCGGTTCGCGATTGCGATGAGCCAGCTCGGCGGCCTGGCCGTGCTGAATCTCGAAGGCGTGCAGACCCGCTACAAAAGCCCCAGGGAAGTCCTGCAAAAAGTTGTCGATGCTGATAAGTCGCAGGTCACCGCGTTGCTGCAAAAAATTTATCAGGAACCGGTCCAGGAAAATCTGATCGCAGCTCGGATCAAGGAGATCAAGGACAGCGGCGCGTTGGCAGCGGTTAGCTCGATCCCGCAGCGCGCGGCCGAGTTTGGGAAGATCGCCGAGGAAGCGGGCGCGGATGTTTTCGTCGTGCAAAGCACCGTCTCAACCGTCCGCCACGTTTCGTCGGAGTATCAGTCGCTCGATCTGGAAAAATTTTGCCACGAAATGCGGATCCCGGTCATCGTCGGCAACACGGTCGGTTACGACGTTACGTTCGAGATCATGGAATGTGGGGTGGCGGCGGTGTTGATCGGTGTGGGGCCAGGCGCGGCATGCACGTCGCGCGGCGTGCTCGGGCTGGGCGTCCCGCAAGTGACCGCCACAGTCGATTGCGCCGCGGCGCGCGACGCCTATTTCAAGAAGACCGCGCGATACGTGCCGATTATCACGGATGGCGGGATGAGCAAAGGGGGCGATGTTTGCAAAGCGTTGGCCTGCGGTTCCGATGCAGTCATGATCGGAAGCGCGTTTGCCCGTGCCGAAGAAGCGCCAGGATGCGGGTATCACTGGGGCATGGCTACGCCGCACGCGAATCTCCCGCGCGGCACGCGCATTCGAGTTGGCACGACCGGAAGACTGAAACAGATTCTCTTTGGCCCGGCTGAAGTGGACGACGGCAGCCAAAATCTTGTCGGCGCGATCACCACCTGCATGGGCAATGTCGGCGCGCGCTCGATTGCCGAATTTCAACAAACGGAAATCATCATCGCGCCGTCGATCCGTACCGAAGGCAAGCTGTTCCAAACCGTGCAAAACGTCGGGATGGGAACAAGCTGAGCGGAACTTGTTGGCTAAAGCTGTCAGCTGCCCTTACCGCAATTACGAATGAACTTTGATCGTCGAGTCGTTATTACCGGCATGGGCGTGATCACGCCGGTCGGGAACGATTTGGAAACCTTCTGGACGAGCCTGAAGAACGGCGTCAGCGGGATTCGCCGAATCGAAGCGTTCGATACCACCGCTTACGACACCAAGATCGCCGGCGAAGTGCGCGGGTTCGACCCAAAGCCATTCTTTAAGAATCCGAAGGATGTGCGGCGGAGCGATCGGTTCGGCCAATTCGCCATGGCTGCGGCGAAGATGGCATTGGACGATAGTGGGGTCGATCTGAGCGCGGAACGGCGCGATCGCTTCGGTGTGATCGTGAGCAGCGGCATCGGCGGATTAAAAACTTTGGAGGAACAACACACGATTTTGTTAACCAAGGGGCCGTCCCGGAGCTCGCCCTTTACCATTCCAATGTTGATCAGCAACATCGCCGGCGGCTTGATCTCAATGGAGTTCGGTTTGAAAGGTCCGAATCTCTGCATCGTGACCGCGTGTGCGACTTCGGCCAATGCCATCGGCGAATCGTGGCGCATGATTAAGTTCGGCGATGCAGACATCTTTCTCGCTGGCGGTTCGGAAGCGGCGATTGTTGAAATTGGCGTGGCCGGATTTTCGGCGATGAGAGCGCTGAGCCGGCGAAATGCCGAGCCGGAGCGCGCCTCGCGCCCGTTCGATCGCGACCGGGATGGATTTGTGATGAGCGAAGGCGCCGGCGTGGTCGTGGTCGAGGAGCTGGAACGTGCCAAAGCGCGCGGCGCGAAGATTTACTGCGAAATCGCCGGTTACGGTTTAAGCGCGGACGCGTATCACATGACCGCGCCCCCGCCGGACGGTGAGGGCGCAGCGCGCGCCATGCAGATGGCGTTGAATCGGGCGCAGATTGCGCCGGAAGAGGTCGATTACATCAACGCCCACGCTACCTCCACTGACATCGGCGACGTGTGCGAGACGCGTGCCATCAAAACCGTGTTTGGCGAACGCGCGCACAAAGTGGCCATCAGCGCGACCAAATCGATGACTGGCCATTTGTTAGGCGGGGCGGGGGCGGTCGAGATGGCCGCGTGCGCCCTGAGCATTCGCGATGGAATCATTCCGCCGACGATCAATCTCGAACACCCGGATGAAGGGTGCGACCTGGATTACACGCCAAACAAGGCGCGGGAAAAGAAAGTGCGGATCGCGCTCAACAACGCCTTCGGTTTCGGTGGGCACAACGCCACCCTCGTGGCGAAAGCCTTCGAAGAATAGATTCCTTCACACATTGGCTTGTCGCTTTGAAACCGTACCACTACCGCCTACGAACTTGTTTCACCTAACCCGGTTGAAACGATCAGTTTTGACGAGGAAACACTTCAAACAGGTTCTAGTGATCGGCAAAGACTGGCCCGGCGGAAATGTCTGCGGCGGTGAATTCGAAAACGTGTTCCTTGGCGCGGAGGGTTTTTAGAAGCACCGCCAGATTTTGCGCGGCTTGCGCGGCGTAAAAGCGTACCAGACCGACCGTGGTGCGCTTGCCGAAGACCGCAATCATGATCGTTTCATCATCGACCGAATTCATAAAAATGTGGCTGCTGTTGCCCTGATGAAAGAGCGCATTGAACTCGACTTCGCCGATCCGGCGGGCGAGCTCACACGTGGCGGCAAATGAACCGGCGGCAAGCGCGGCCATGATCGTGACATCCACAGCCTCCCGTTCGCCGAACTGTGAGATTACGTTGCCGCCGCGATCAATCACAATCGTCAAATCGCCCTCGGCTTTGTGCACGAACTCGGCCAAAATGGCGTCAAGTGCGGCGACGTCTTCGATCGTCAGGGCGGGAATTCCGTTCATGGGGAAGCTTCCTTCTCTTCCGCAGCGCCATGCTGCACTGGGATCGCCACCGGCGGCGGCGGAGTGTGCGGCAGATCACTTTGTTTGCTAAATTTATGAAGCAAAATCTGCGAAACCGCATTGAGGGCGGAGAATACGTTTTGTCCGGTACTGGAAATGGCCTCGAAACTTTGTAATCGCTTCTTCCGGTTGTTCAGAGTGTATTCGAGATAATTGATCGGTGCGACATTCGGCAGATCCCGCTTGTTATACTGAAGCACGAGCGGTATGTCGTCGATGTTGGCGTTTTGGAGGGCGAGATTCTCGCTCAGATTCTTGAAGCTTTCCACGTTCTCCTCCATTTTCTCCCATTGGGAATCGGCCACAAAAACGAGACCATCGGTGCTGCGCAACACGAGCTGGCGGGTAGCGTTGTAAATCACCTGACCCGGCACGGTATAGAGCTGGAACTTCGTCACGAAGCCTTTGATCACGACCGCATTCAGCGGTAAAAAATCGAAGAACAAGGTACGGTCGGCAGCCGTGGCCAACGAAACCAGTTCGCCACGATTTTTCGGACTGATCCGCTGATGGATGTAAGCCAGGCTCGTCGTCTTCCCGCACAGCGCGGGCCCGTAGTAAACGATCTTGAATTGGATTTCGCGGCTGGCGTAATTAACGATCGACATGCGAGGGTTCCGGATAGGCTTGTGAGACTTGCTGGAGAAGCTGCGCCAGTTGCTCACGCGTTTCGGTGCTGAGGTCCTGGCCGTTTTTGTGCCAGGCAGTCAGGCAAAGTTTGTCTTGCTTGAAAAAGGTCAGGCTCGAATCACCACAATGCAGCGACATTGCCACGAGCCCGCCAAGTCTTGTGTCTTCGAGGTGATTGTCGATCTTGTCGATCAGCGCTGGCGCGATGGAACAGATCCCTTCGGCCTGCAAATCGCCCGGGATGTTACCCGCCAGGCTGAGGCCGTCCGTGAACGAGACGGTGCAACCGGCCACGCCAGTGAGACCACTGGCGCGAGCAATTGCGCGTTTGGCGTCGATCGCTTCCGCCTTGGCCGAGGCTCCGGCAGACGGTTCGATCTTTTCTTCAGTTGGACGTTGGGCAGCCCGCCCCGTTTCTTTTTTTACGGGGTTGGGTGTCGGGCGTTGGGCGTTTTCTTTGCCACTCTGAAAACGTTTCGCGTCCTCCTCCGCTTTGAGCGAAAATGGCGTCTCGAATTTCTCGGTCACCGCTTCCTGTTCCTGGTCCGCGCGCACGCGCAGCGCCGTGACTGGAAACTGCTTCACGATTTCTGGCAACGGGAGCGTCACCGCTGTCTCGTTAGGATCAACCAGGAAGAGCGGCCGATACGCTTCGGGCACGGCCCGTTCGAAAATGCGCGCCGGGATACTAACGCGACCAGACGCCAACTGTGGCTCTATCATCGACGACGGAAATTCCACGCGCGCGTCTTCCGGAACGCTCATCGGGCTGCCGTTCAATTGAAATGGCGGCAACTCGCTCAGGACCGCCTGGAGCGACAAGATAATGTTGCGCTCGCCCTTTCCGCCTGGTGTCGGCGCGACCGGCTGCCTCGGGGACGGCTCAGATTTTGCGGCAGGCTCGATCCCCGGCACGAGGGTAAACTTGGGGCGAATATCGTTGCTCGGCGCTTTAACCGCGAACGGAACCGGCGGAAGCGGCGGTTGATCGAGAGCGACTGTCTCGTTAGGCTTCTGCGCCGGGGCCGCGACGGCCGATTCAGGTTCAGACGCCGAAATTGGAACGGGCGGCCCGCTTGAGGCTGGAACTCTCTCAGCGGCGGGCGCGCCCGTCCCGTTCGGTGGAAGATGGAACGGAATCTCTCTGGCGGCCGGTGTGGCAATACCATCATCGGCGCGTGGGGTTTGCAGGGTCGCTGGAGGAGAAGCAGCGGGAGCTGAAGTAAGCGCTCCCAAATCCCGCAGCGAAATCTTTGGCCGGCGGGACCGTGTCGGAGTTTCCTCGGAAACCTTTTGCTTTGGTTTCGCTAATTGCAGAACGGCGGGTTCAGGCTCGGCTTCGGCGATTGTTTTCGCAATCGCGGGCTCCACTTTCATCGGCGGCTGCGTCGATGTTTGCAACGGCTCGATCTCGGTGCCAAAGCGCTCCGTGTCCTCGATCGTGACCTGCAAGATCGGCGTGTCGAGCTGGGGCAAATTTTCATCGCGTTCTTGATCGTTGCGCACGTGAAAATTGTGGAATTGCTCGAGCACTTTCGCATAGGGAAGCGGGACCGGAGTGGCGTCTCCTGGCGCGACGACGTTGACAAAAATTTCCGGCGCCTGTTCATAGATGCTCGCCAGTGGCACACTCGGCTTGCCCTTAGCCATGCCCTTTTCGATCTCCGATGCCATGAGAACAATGGTGCGCGCGGCATCAATTTCCTTGGTTGGTTTAATGGCGGTGTTCGGCAACTGATCCAGAATGTCAGACACTTGGAGAGAAATGGTGCGTCGGATTTCCGCTTCGGGAGTGCGTTCATTCAGGGGCCGAGCCGTCAAGGGGTCGAGTGCACGAGCGGAGTTCTTCGCCCCCAGAAACGGATCGGACCCGCTCCCTGGGCGGTTCGCGCTCGGCATCACCGTCTTACTCAAACGCTGATCCTTTGACTTCACTGCCCGCACCATCGGTGGTGCCGCCGGCTTGCTTTTCCCGAATGGAAAAAAACGCGCCTTCGCTTTAATGACAAGATCGACAAACGGCAGGTTCATAACGCTCACTGGTCCTCCGCCGTAACGCGCCAGACTTCTTCCAGCGTGGTGATACCTTCCAGCGCCTTCTCGATTCCAACCTTGCGCAATGTTTTCATTCCTTCGTTCATCGCCTGGTTCTTAATAACCGCAGCCGAAGCGCGTTTAATGACGAGCCGCCGGATCGTTTCCGTCACGGTCAGCGCCTCGATAATGGCGACGCGTCCCACATAGCCGCGGCCCTTGCACCGATCACATCCGGAGCCGCGATAAAAAACTGTATTCTCTCGATCTCGCAGGGCGAGCCGCTCGAGCAGCTCCGGCTCGGGCTTGAATTCATCTTTGCAGTTGGGGCAGACTCGCCTAACGAGACGCTGGGCGCAGGTCATGAGAATGGAGCTGGAAATCAAGAACGGCTCGATCCCCATGTCGTCCAGGCGGGTGATCGCACCAGCCGCGTCGTTCGTGTGGAGCGTGCTTAACACCTGGTGACCGGTCAACGCCGCTTTGACCGCGATGTCGGCAGTCTCGTTGTCACGAATTTCTCCCACCATCACGATGTCGGGATCCTGTCGCAGGATCGAGCGAAGCGCGGATGAAAAATCCAAACCGATGTCGCTGCGTACGGCGACCTGGTTCACCCCCATCAGCTCGTATTCGATCGGGTCTTCCACCGTCACGATGTTGTATTGTGGATTGTTCAGCTCGTGCAGAACGGAGTAAAGCGTCGTGGTTTTGCCCGAACCAGTCGGGCCCGTCACCAGGATCATTCCGTGCGGCGCATCGATCGCTTTGCGGAATTTCTCCAGAGTTTCCTGGTCCATGCCTAACTGATCGATCCCGCCGGAAAGGGATGTCTTATCCAGAATACGAATCACAATTTTCTCGCCGTGCGCCGTTGGCAGAATCGAGATACGAAGATCGACATCTTTGCCCATGACCCGGACCCGGAAACGCCCATCCTGCGGCAGACGGCGCTCCGCGATATTCAGCCCGGCCAAAATTTTCATGCGCGAAGTGATGGCAAGCTGAAGCGCTTTCGGCGGCGACTCGGCCGGGAGCAGCTCGCCATCGACACGGTAACGCAATTTCAGCGCCGTATGGAACGGTTCGATGTGAATGTCTGACGCTTTTTCCTTCACGGCCTGCGCCAGGATCAAATTCACCATCTTAATCACGGGCGCGTCGTCGCCGTCGGTCGCCAGACGCTCCAGATCGATCTCTTCGTGTTTGGCCACGTGCACTTTCACGTCGGACGCCTGCACCGCCGCTTCGGCCGCTTTCTTCAACGCCTGGCTCATGTTGCCGACGCCGTGAATCCCGCTCAGCATTTCGGTGACCGCTTTCTCGGTGGCGATCATCGGGACGATCTCGAGCTGGACGCGACGCTTCAGGTCGTCCATGGCCAACACGTTGGTCGGATCGGCCATGGCGACGAAGAGTTTGCCGTTTAAGCGCGCGATCGGCACTAACTTGTTCGTCTTGGCCATCTCCCGCGGCACCAGCGCCGTAATCTCTTCGGGCACACGCACCTTTGTCAGGTTCACGGGCGGCGTATTCAGGCACCGGCCCGTGCTGAACGCCATGTCCTGTTCAGTGACGAATTGTCGTTCCGTCAGGATCTTCAGCAACCGGCCACCCTCGGCTTTTTGAATGTCGAGCGCCTCGCGCAATTGCGCCGGCAAAAGCAGTCCGTCCTCAATCAGGACGTCGGCGATGCGCTCTCCAAAAGATTTCGTTTTCATGACCCCGGCGAACCCTTGGCCGAATCGAGCCGGTAAATTCCCTGCAACGTCTTCACAATGGCCGACGGCCGGGCCAGGTACCACATCACGGTGTAATCGACCGATTGCTGCACCGCTTCGCGCCCGGCGGCATCGAACGGATTGCAGCACGCCACCATCATCGTTCGGCTAACTAGATCGAACGGCGCGAAGAGCCGGCCCAGCGTGAGGTGTTCCGGCAACATCGGCGCGATTTGCCGGTCCACATCGTAATACTCGAGCGGCACGTAAGCGAACTTGGTTCGGTCGATCAGGGCCGAAAGGATTTTTTCCGACTTCTCGATATTATCCTTGCACAAATGGTCTAACAATGAGGCTGCGATCGTTTGTGGCGGCAGTTCCTTGTTCATTTGGTCCACCGCTTTCACCGCCGGTTTCACTTCCTCTTCCGGGAAGAGTTGTTGAACGATGAGAAATTTTGCGAGCTGATCGGTGCCGCGTTCGTGCAAACTGCTGACTTTACCAACGTTAGCGCCCGGAACGATATCGATCAACGCGCCCTCCGCTTCGCCGGCGCCATTGGGGCCGGCCGATTTCGCCGCTGTCGCGCCTGCGGCCTGCAAGCGGGCCTCGATCTCGCCCAACATCGCCAGGATGTCGGGCGCGTTCGGTTCTTTCCCAAGCACAACCTCGCATTCCTGCATCGCGTGGGCGTACGAACCCGCGGCGAAATACGCCTCCGCCAGCCGGCGAGACGTACGCAAAGAATCGGCGTCTCGACCGACTTTCCGGTAAGCCTCCTTCAGAATTTCCAGCGATTGATAGTCGTCGGGTTGGGTTTGAGTAATTGCCTCAAACATCTCGATCGTCTGGACGATCTGTGTATGTTCTTGTTTCGACAGACTGTGTCCCAGCACGTCGCCCTAAAAAAGCTAGAAATATGCCCCTCGCTCGCTATCGCGACCGAAAAGGAGTGGAATTACACAAATTACCTATAATCCGGGGCATCCTCTTTCCTGATTGTTCGTGAAATTGGCGTTAAAAAAGTCGGAAAAAACAACCTTTTCTCCGAAATTTAGCAAAAAGGGGCGCTGCAATTCGAAAAGGAAGAAGAAGTGTCCGCGGTTGCCAAAGCCTGGTCTGTAGCGGCGCGTCTATGACCGTCGCCATCTCTCAGCCCTCCAGTTTGCGACGGTCGCAGACTGCCGCTACAATCGCTCGCAGGGTGCCTTTGCCATGAACTTAACCGGGTTGCGGCAGCATACTCGTTGCGCCGCTTTATTGATCGCGCTTGCCGTATTGCCGTACCTACAGACCCTCAGTCACGATTTCATCAACTACGACGATAATCTATATGTCACCGAGAACCATCATGTCCAACAAGGCCTGACCTTGCCCGCAATCTCGTGGGCGTTTACCACATTCAAAGGCGGCAACTGGCATCCCCTGACGTGGCTCTCGCACATGCTGGACATAAACATCTGGGACGGATGGCCGGGCGGGCATCATCTCACGAACGTCGCGCTCCACGCCGCAAATACACTGTTGTTATTCCTGATTCTACTGGAAATGACCGGTGGCCTCTGGCGGAGCGCTCTGGTCGGCGCTCTTTTTGCCGTGCATCCGCTCCATGTGGAATCGGTTGCCTGGATTGCCGAACGCAAAGACGTCCTCAGCACTTTTTTTGGCTTGCTTGCTCTCTGGGCTTATCTCGCATATACGCGCCGGCCCTCAGCCAAACAATATTTGGCCATGACCGGTTTTTTCATTCTCAGCCTGATGGCGAAACCGATGCTGGTCACTTTCCCCTTTCTGCTTTTGTTGCTTGATGTCTGGCCACTAAAACGATGGAGGCTCGGTCCAGTCGATAGCGAAGGCCGCAGAAGCCATCTCGCCAATGGTAGGGACGGCTCGCCGGTCGATCCGCATCGAGTGTCCCACGATGCGGCAATAAAACGCGCTATTCTGGAGAAACTTCCGCTGTTCGTCGTCGCTGCGATGTTCAGTGTGATCGCCATCGTCTCACAACGCGGCACGGGGGCCCTCGGCGGGCTTGTCGCGTTTCCGCTTTCAACTCGGATCGTCAACGCCTTTGTCGGATACGCGTTGTATCTCGAAAAGCTGGTCGCGCCCGTGAATCTGGCGGTTTTCTATCCACATCCTGGTCACTGGCCGATGCTTCAAGTCGCGGTGAGTGTTGCCATCCTGTTGGGGATTACCGTCGTTGCCATCTGGCAGCGAGGTCGGCGGCCATGGCTGCTGATCGGCTGGTTGTGGTTTGTTGGAATGCTCGTTCCAGTAATCGGTTTGATCCAGATCGGTATGCAATCGATCGCCGATCGATATACCTATTTCCCGGCGATCGGCGCTTTCATAATGATCGCGTGGAGCATTCCCGCTGCGATGCCGCCGATGGCAAAGCGCGCGGTGATCGGCGCGGCATGCATCTGCATTCTTGGCCTAACAATAATGACATGGCGCCAGATTTCCTACTGGCAAAATAGCCGGACGCTCTTTACTCACGCTCTTGCGGTCACGCGCGGTAATTTCATCGCACACCAAAATCTTGGGAGTGTCTTCGAAGGGGATGGGAACCTCAACGCTGCGCTCGAACAATACCGCTGGGCCGCCAGCGAATTCCCAGGATACGGAAGGATTCACGAAAACATCGGGAACGTCTTGCTGAAACAGGGCCGTTATCCGGAAGCGTTAGCAGAATTTAAGAGCGCCATCGATCTCGACCCGCATTCCTCAAGTGCCTTCAACAGCATCGGATCTATCGCGCTCATGAATCAGCAATACGACGATGCGGCGAAGTACTTCCGACGCGCTGTTGAGCTCGACCCCGATAACGTTCCCGCGCACATTAACTTCGGCACATCCTTGGTAAAGCTTGGCCGATACGATCAAGCGATTGCGCAATTGGCTCCGATCACGCGAGCGGAGCCAAAGCGTATTGTGGCCAGAACGAACCTCGCTCGCGCTCTGGCCGGTCGTGGGAATGTCGATCAAGCCATCGCCGAATTGCACCAAATTCTTCAGATGCAGCCCGAGTACGCTCCGGCCCGCGAAGCTCTGCAAGAGATTCAAATCAATCGACGATAATTTTGCCGGGCATTTGCCCGCGCATTGAATAACTCTCACGTTTCCCGCCACGCCATGGGTCTTTCCGAGAAGAGCAGTTGGCGCAGGGTCGGTCGCGCCCGCAATTTCCACTCAAAATTTTCAAAAAAGGGTGGAAAAAGCTTGACCTTTTATCCGAAATCTATCAAAACGGACGCTGTAATTCTAACGAGGAGAATATTATGAGCCCAGAAAACCGAAAACTGAGTCCCCGTATTGACGGTCGTTTGGCCGCGTATGCAACCCTGGCAGGTGCCGCCTTAGCCGCGCCGGCTGTCCCGAACGCTGATGCCACTATCGTTTACAGCGGAATCGTCAACTTTAATATCCCGAGCACGACGGCTGGCATTTATTTGAACGTCGTCACTGGCGTCACCTCGACGACTCCCGCCGGCGCTCCCGGCTGGGACCTGAACCCATGGAGCAGCAGCTCCCTCGAAATCTGGGGAAATAATTCCGCCAGCCCTAATGATGGTGTTCTGGACAACTTCACGGGAGGCGCAGCTGGTTCAGTCGATAATCTTCCGGTTGGAGCTGTCATCGACGCCTCGTGGAACTATGGCAGAACCGATTCTACGGTTGAAACGTCCGGCCCCACTGCCTTTAATCTCAACAGCAGCAACAACATTTTTGGATTCCGGTTCTTGAACGAATCTACCGGTGTATATGACTTCGGCTGGGCGCGGGTTTCGCTTTCCGGGACCTTAGGCGGCCAGCCACGGGCGATTGTGGAGTATGCCTACGAGGACACGGGCGCGGCAATTATGGCCGGCCAAGTTCCAGAGCCTTCTACCATGGCTCTGCTGGGCGTGATGGCAGCAGGTGCACTTGGCGTGCGCGCCTGGCGCAAGAGTAAGAAGTCGTAATCCACGGGCTATTTCGTTTCTTTCTCCAAGGAGCCCGCGCGGACGTGAGTGTCGCGCGGGCTTCTGTTTTTCTGGGAGAGCGCCCTGCCTGCCTTCGGCAGAAAAGGCGAACGCCCGCCACGGGTACTAGCGGCCGGTACATATAGGATCGACAATCGATTTGCCGATGTAACGATGTAACCATTCAACGACGATATGAAGGTCTCTGTTGTCATCCCATGCTTCAACGAACGCGACACGATCGAACGAATCATTGACGCGGTGCGCAGAGCACCGCTGGCAGATCGCGAAATCATCGTGGTGGATGACGGCTCAAACGATGGAACGACGTCCGTTCTGAAGGAGCGAATCACGCCTCTGGTGGATCGCATTATCTATCAACGTGGCAACCAGGGGAAAGGCGCCGCTCTCCGGGCCGGGTTCGCTGCCGCCAGCGGTGAGGTGATTCTCGTGCAGGATGCCGACCTCGAATACGACCCGGCGGAGTATCCCATTCTGCTTGAGCCTATCTTTTCCGGCGAAGCGGATGCGGTTTTCGGCTCGCGCTTCATGGGCGGCGGGCCGCATCGCGTTCTATATTTCTGGCACATGGTTGGAAACAAGTTCCTCACGCTGCTCTCAAACATGTTTACAAATCTCAACCTCACGGATGTGGAAACCGGCTCTAAAGCCTTTCGCGCATCAGTACTTAAGACGCTGGACTTGAGTGAGGACCGCTTCGGATTCGAGGTGGAGATCGCGGCGAAACTGGCTAAAACGCGCTGCCGGATTTATGAAGTCGGCGTTTCCTACAGCGGCCGCACATACCTTGAGGGGAAGAAAGTGAATTGGAAAGATGGGGTCCACGCGATCTACGCCATTCTGCGTTACAATTTGCTTCCATGAGAGGAAATCATTCGTGCGGATTCATCGCCGCTCTTGCCGGCGCACACCAAAGCGACGGACCTCGTTGACGCAGCCCACGCAAGGGGAATAATCCCACTATGACTCTCACCGCTTGACGGTAAGAAGCGCGGCGTGCTGCCTGGAGCAAAGCCGGGAGGCGTTTTCGCCTGCGAGCAAAAGGCGAATACAATTCTTCTGCGCCGCGTTCACCGAACCGTCTCGCGCAAGAAATTGACCAAGGCACAGGCGCTCAAGGCAGTCCGCGGTTGGAAAGCGTTGCGCGGCGTGAAGTGGGAAGAACTGCGCGCCAGAGAGTCTTGATTCGGCTCAATCGAACTTATCGAGCCGCCGCTTTCATGAGTTTGCGACGGTCACAGACCGCCGCTACAATCGCCCCAGCGTTGGGCGTGGGCTTTCTTTTAGCAACAAAGATCGACTGAAGGTTCAGCACAACGTTGCGACAGAGTCAGAATACGATGAACTCCTCTCCGCTGGCCAATCCTTCACGCGTCCTAGTGATCGGTTGGGACGCGGCCGATTGGCAGGTGATCCATCCGTTGGTTGACAATGGGCTCATGCCCACTCTCCAACGCTTGATCGAAGGCGGTGTGATCGGGAATCTGGCGTCGCTCTCGCCGATGCTTTCACCGATTCTCTGGACTAGCATCGCTACGGGCAAACGCGCCTACGCTCACGGTGTGCGCGGGTTCATCGAGCCGCTTCCCGATCGTTCCGGCCTCCATCCCGTCGGGACGCGCTCCCGAAAATGCAAAGCGCTTTGGAATATCGCCTCGCAATCGAACCGCAAAAGCGTGATCTGCGGCTGGCAAGCGAGTCATCCGGCGGAGCCGATTCAGGGCGCGATGGTGTCGAATCTCTTTTGCATCCCGCCGCTAAATTCAACGCCGGATTCATGGTTAATCCCTGAAGGAAGTGTTCAGCCGCCAGCACTGGCCAGCGAGCTCGCGGAGCTGCGGGTGCATCCACGGGAAATCGAAGCGACGCCGATTCAGCAGTTGATCCCGCGGGCAGCTGAGCTGGACCAGAAGGATTTGCTTGTCCAACGCCGCCTGACTTTGTTGACCGAGCGCCTCGCGGAAGTGATCAGCGTTCACGCCGTCGCGACCGAGCTACTGGAAAGAGAACCCTGGGATTTCGGCGCAGTTTATTACGAATGCATCGACCAGGTCGGGCACGAGTTCATGTCCTTCCATCCGCCGCGATTACCCGAGATTAGCGAACGCGAATTCGAATTTTATCGCGACGTGATAACCGGCGTTTACCGATTCCATGATCTAATGCTGGCGCGCCTCGTCGAGCTGGCGGGACCGAGCGCACACATTATGATTGTTTCCGATCATGGATTCGAAAGCGGGGCGCGCCGGCCCCGCGGGCGAGTCGAGCCAGCAAAGTGGCATCGGCCACAGGGAATTTTCGTGCTGCATGGCCCGGGGATTCGAGCGGACGAGAGAATCGAGGGCGCAACCTTGCTCGACATCGCCCCGAGCGCGCTTACCTTGCTTGGGTTGCCCATTGGCGAGGACATGGAGGGCAAACCTCTGGTCAGCGCGTTCGAGAAACCGCCGGATATCAAACGAATTCCGTCATGGGAAAAGGTAGCGGGCGAAGACGGGCATCTTCCGCCTCGGGCCGGGGATGAAGATCCGGCCGCTGCACAGGCCGTGCTGCGCCAGTTTATTGCCCTTGGCTATGTCAACGCGCCCGGTGATGACACGCTGCGGCTTATTTCCCTGGCCGAGGACGAATCCGATTTCAATGTCGCCGTCAGTTTGTGCGAGGCCGGGCGCGCGCGCGAAGGCAAAGAACTTCTGGCCAAGCTGATAGCCCGAAGACCCGACGAACCGCAGCCGCGCTATTGGATGGCCTTTGCTCAGGCCTGCCTCAGCGCGCAAACACCTCACGAAGCGGCACCCGCGCTTGATGCGCTAGAGCGAACTCAGCCGGACGCGCCGCAAACGCTTGTCCTGGGTGGGGTGTTGGCCTGGGTGCGCGGCGATATGGAAGGCTGTGCCGAGGCTTTCCATAAAGCGGAACGCGTTGCTCCTAACGACCCAATCACCCAAACGTATCTCGGCCGGCTTTACTTGCGTCAGCGCCGATGGCCGGAAGCCGAGCGCGCCTTCCGGCTCGCACTGAGGGTCAATCCAGACATGCCTGAGGCACATTATGGATTGAGCGTGGCGCTGCCACGGCAAAATTTCGTCGAACAAGGAATCGATCACGCTTTGCTGGCCGTGGGTCTGCGCCACGAATTTCCCGAGGCGCATTTCCAGCTCGGCGCGTTGCTCTCGCGGATGGGGTGGTTCGAACGGGCCATTCAGGCTTTTGAGATGTCGCTCCGGATGCGCCCCGGCTTCGTTCTGGCCCATCGTTATCTCTCGCGCATTTACCCTCGCATCGGGCGATCCGATCTGGCCGAGCGCCACCGCAAGGAAGCCGCCCGTCTTTTGGAAATGCGCGTGCCCCAGCCAATTGCGGATTAGGCGGCCGTTAACAGTTAGGACTGTTCAACGTCGAAGCGACACCTTGTTTCTCTTTTTTTGTCCCGGGGCAAGGTCAACTCACGGTCGAAATTCGAATCCTACATTGAAGTTGAGGACACGCGGAAGAGCGCGATAAGATTTTTTCCTTCATGCGTGTTCCAGGAAAGAATTTGTGGGGAGCCAGCAGGGTGATGGTGATTTGCCTGGCGGACCTTGCAGGCCCAGGGCTCGGGTCCGTTAGGCAAATGCTTTCTACTTGAACACGTTGTCATTCTGAGCGAAGCGAAGAATCTCTGATTGGTTCAGAGTGAGCCATGCCAAGACAATGACCAGAGATGTTTCTCCCGCGACTGCGGGATCAACATGACAAAAGAGCGCCACGAATTCGCCAGCGATAATACTGCCCCGATTTGTCCCGAAGTCTGGGATGCCCTGGCAAAAGCAAACCGCGCCGCCGCCGCGTCCTATGGTGAAGACGAATGGAGTGCGCGACTACACGAACGTGTCCGCGACCTGTTCGAAGCCGATTGCGAGAGCTTTCTTGTCTTTAACGGCACGGCTGCGAATGCGCTGGCGCTGGCGCAGCTTTGCCAGCCGTTTCACAGCATCGTTTGTCACGAACGCGCCCACATTGAAACCGACGAGTGCGGCGCGCCGGAATTTTTCTCCGGCTCTAAACTGCTGGTCGCGCGTGGCGATCACGGTAAAATCGACATTGGCGAGGCGCAATCGGTCATTGGTCGCCAGCCGGAACTACACGCGCAGAAGCCGCGGGTCATCAGTCTGGCGCAAGCGACAGAGTTGGGCACAGTTTACCAACGGCACGAGATTCGCGCGCTGAGCGAATTGGCCCTTGAACGGTCGCTCTTCATCCACATGGATGGCGCACGCTTCGCCAATGCCGTGGCGTCGCTTGACTGCGCCCCGAAAGAAATCTCGTGGCAGTCCGGGGTCGATGTTCTCTGTTTCGGCGGCACCAAAAACGGGCTCGCTGCGGGGGAGCTGGTTGTGTTTTTTAAGAAGGAATTGGCGCGCGAATTCGATTACCGGATCAAACAAGCCGGGCAGCTCGGTTCGAAAATGCGGTTTCTGGCTGCGGGCTGGCTTGCGCTTCTCGAAAACGATCTTTGGCTGCGCAATGCCGAACAGGCCAATGCGGCCGCGCGCCGGCTGGCGGAAAAGCTCCGCGGGCTAACGAACATTAGCATTTTGTTTCCGGTGGAAGCGAACGCGATTTTTGTTCGTTTGGAAGAGCGAATCGCACACGCGCTGCAAGCAGCCGGCTGGCATTTCTACAGGTTTATTGAGCCTGATGTTTATCGCTTCATGTGTTCGTGGGCGACCAGCGAGCGCGCCACTGAAGATCTTGTCGCGGAAGTAAAACGTGCGTGGAAGTGATGAACCGCCTAAAAATTGCGCCCGGCGCGCGAAGTCGTATAAAGCACGCAATGCCGCATCACGCGCAATCGTTTTTGTTGCTTAACCTGTCGATCCTGACAGGAACCGCGTTGGGTGGGTGCAGCGTCGCTCACGATGCTGCCTCCGTGACGTATCACGCTGCATCCGCAACGTACCATGCTGCATCCACAACGTATCATGCTGCATCCACAACGTACCACGCGGTCACTGTGCCGGTGCGAATCATTAGGCGGAACGTTGCCCATCGACTGCCTCCCGACGCTCATGGGGAAAACACGACCACGAGCGTCGTGACCGAAACGGCCCCGACAACTCCGGATTCTTCGATCGCGACGACGCCTGCAACGCCCCGGAAGTCCGCCCCCCCGCAAAAGGCCGCGGTCTTCTCGAAGGCTAAAGCTTCGCCAACTCCAGGTGCCGTGCCGCGTGTGCAATTTCCAATCGCCGAGCGGGTTCCCGGCAAATCCGGATTGGTGATGAGCCCGTTCGATCCGGAAGCAAGATATGTCGACGTCAGCGGTTACGCCTCCGGCAGTAAAGTGAAGGATCCGTGGACGGAGAAGATTTTCATTGTGCCGTAGACGCTCCTTGAGGACTTGACCGGTTTAACCGGTCAAGTCTAACGACTTCGCGTAACAGTTGACCCGGGCCTTATGGGTCTTGTGCGTCTTTGGTCCGCTTACGCGCTTGTTCGGCGACTTCGCGAGCGCGATCGATGGAATGTTTAGCCCAGTCGTGCTCGGACACCTGGCGGGGCGGTGCAGGCGTCACAACCGATGCATGCTCGTTTGGCACCGGAGCGGTTTCGCTGTTTTTCTGCCAGAGATAAAGAATGCCCAAGCCTGCGATAATGAGGAAGGGCAAGTAACGCCGCATGCTTTTTATTCAGCAGATCATGAGCCAGCAGGGCGCGCCGGCTGAGAATTTCCGCGGTCCGACCGAACCTCGGGAGCGCGCATAAAAAAGTCATTCTCTTGGGTTCGGCAAGCGCGCCGAACACGAACACGGTTACTACCTTCTCTTGTCACTCGCGCCTCTGCTTTTCGACGAGGTGGCGCAGCTGGCGTTCCATTGTCTTGAACGCGTCGTGGATGACTTTTTTAAGCGGTTCGTGTGAGCCGTTGTCGTTTTGTTGTTCATCGGCTACGAGCTCGTGGCGCGGTCTCACCGTCACGTCGATTCGACAACGATAAGGGTTGCCTTTTTGATGGGTGTGATTGGTTTGCTCGATCGCGATATCACATCGGTTGATGTGGTCGCAAAAACGTTCCAATCTCGCGGCATAGTCGAGAATAGTACTCTCAATGAGATCGGATTTCTCCACCCCCCGATAGCTGATTTTCACTGGCAGTTGCATGCTCTAAGTTAAGCCGCATCGGCGCTAGTGAGAAGCGAAATTGTGCTTCAAATCTGCTGCAACGACCGGAAGTGCGACGTGAGTTTGGCCGGCTCGATCTTGACCAAGTCGGAATTCACGTGTTCCACGATGCGCTGGCGGACAGCCGCCGGCAGAAGATCGACAATCGCGTTGTGGATTTCCGCCGGCGCAGCAAGGGACCAGGCTTCCTTTCCGTTGCGCGAGACAACATCGACAATTCGATCGGCCAATTGTTTGCAGAGGCGCCGCTCCGTCTCCGTCTCCAATTGCGTTCGTTCGGCAATGGATCCGTGCCCATGATGCCCGCTCGCGCCATTGCTGACGCGGAACCGCCCCGCCTGGTCGGTCACTTTGTCGAGCAATCGGCCGTGGGCATCGGTCAGGTTCAATGCCTGGATAAGCTGGAGACTGGGGCCGCGAGTGGGAGTTTCATTAACACGGTAAGCTTTCAGACTGCCCCGATCTGTGACGATCACTAAAGAAGTTGCTGTCATTTTCCTATCTAATCTAAAATCGCGTCCTAACGCAACATCGCGTCCATGTGATTCGTAAGCAGGACCCGGCGAAGCTATTTTTTTGCCGTCGTGCCGAGCTGGGCGAACAGAAATGCATAGATGTCCGCTTGTTGTTTGATTCGCTCGCTTAATGCCGTGCCGATTCCATGACCGGCGCTTGTACTCGTGCGCAACAAAATCGGATTACTCGATTTGTTAGCTTCGTCCAGACGCGCGGTCATTTTGCGGGAATGATAAGGCGCCACGCGGCCGTCGTTGGCACCGGTCATCAGCAAGATCGACGGATATTTCGTTCCATCGACAACATGATGATAGGGCGAATAAGCGTAGAGCGCTTTGAATTGGTCTGGATCTTTTACCGTCCCAAACTCCGTTACATTGAAGGCGCCATTGGGCGCCAGCTCGACCCGGAGCATATCGTAAATCCCGACTGAGGAGACAACGGCGTGCATCAGATCGGGATGCTGCGTGATCAGCGCGCCCATCAGCAACCCGCCGTTGCTCCCACCTTCAATGGCGAGCTTTTGCGGACGCGTCCATTTTTCTTTAATCAAATATTCTGCCGCCGCGGCGAAATCATCGAACACGTTTTGTTTCTTAGTGAGATTGCCGGCCTTATGCCACTCCTCGCCAAACTCGCCGCCGCCGCGAATGTTCGCGACCACGTAAACGCCCCCGCGATCGAACCAGAGTCGTCTCGTGAAATCGAAACTCGGCGACATGCTGATGCTGTAACCGCCGTAGCCATAAAGCAGCGTGGGATTATTGCCGTCGAGCTTCGTTCCCTTTTTCCGGACAATGTTTAGCGGAACCTTCGCGCCGTCTTTGGAAGGCGCGAACTCGCGCGTCACTTCGATATCGGCAAACGACACCGGCGATGTATTGACCAGTGCCGTCTTCACCGACTCAGTTTTTCCTCCAGCCAAATGGAACCAGGCCGGCGACTCGGTATAACTGACATCGCGGAACAGCAGCGAACTGTCTTCCAGCGACTCCATTTCCGAAATCGTCGAGACATTCGGAATTGGAATGATTCTCTCGTCTTTGCTGTCGAGCGCGAAACGGCGCAGCTGGGACGGGCCGCCCAGCAAATCTACAACGTAAAGCGCATCCGCGGTCGGCTCCACCTGTTGAATCACCGCTTCGCCTGGCGGAACGATCATCGTTGCCTTGGCCAATTCCGGCGTGTCCAGCGGCAGACGCAAGACTTTCCCGCGCGGAGCATCGGCGCGCGAAAGCAGATACAGGGCGTTGTCACGTCCCAAACGCGCTATTCGAACCTGATCGCTGAAGTGCGTGATTTGCTTCCAGGCACCGTCCGGCGCAAGCAGATAATGAGCGAACTCGCCGCCGTCGCCATTCGCCACCGCAGCCAAAATGTATTTTCCGTCTTGTGACGCAGCCAGTTGGATCTCGGCGATGCGCGGAAAGTCTTTACCGATCGCGTATGTGTCGTCGGTATCCGGCGTGCCGAGCTTATGGAAATAAACCTGCTGATAGAAGTTCAGGTCGGCATCGGGCCGTTCGCCCTTGCGCGGAAAGCGCGTGTAATAAAGACCAGTGCCGTCCGCATTCCAGGCCGCGCTTCCGCCGGCCGTTGGATATTGCACATGCGCGATGGTGTCCGGGAGCGCCTTCCCAGTTTCGGTTTCGTAAATATGAAGCGTCCCATCTTCGCTTCCGCCTTTCGAAAGCGAAACAGCGACATATTTGCCATCGCGTGACGGAACAAACCAATCGATCGCAGTTGTGCCTTTGTTGTCGAGCGCATTCGGGTCGAGCACGATCCTCTCCGATTTCAAATCGTTAGCCGAGGCAAGCGTCACCAGCATCTGCTGCTGTTTCGGCGGCTGAAATTTAAACGCGAACAATTTGCCCGGTCGCGACACAATCCCGGAATAGCTCGGAGACGTTTTCGCATACCACTCTGTTAATTGCTTCTCGATCTTCGGCCGGTCGGGCAACTTATCCAGATAGGCGCGGGTTTTCCGATTCTGAGCATCCGACCAGGCTTTGACCTCCGGATCGTCGTCGTTTTCTAACCATTGATAATCGTCCTCGACTTTGAGGCCGTGGTATTCGTTCGTTACCGGTTTCTTCGGCGTTTGCGGATTCGATCCGGCGGCAAGACCGAACAAAGAGAGTCCCACAATTATCAGAGCGACACCGCACACCGGGTTCATTTTCATTGGCAAGTTAGAATCTGCACTCCGCTCCCACGTTCAATGCTTTCATGCGTTGTAGCCACTTTCGGCTTTTTGTCGTTCCGAGCGAAGTCGAGAAATCCAATTGGTTAACAACGAAATCGGCCAGCGGAAAACCTGAAAACTAACGAGCTGACAATCCAGATTTCAGTATCTCAGCATTTCAGTTTTCCTTCTGCCTACCCTTTCATCAGCTCGTAATCCTCGATCACCGGGTTCGACAACAAATCGTGGCAAAGTTCCTGCAACCGTTTTTCAAGATCGGTTTCGTCACCTTCGGCTTCGATCTCCATGTATTTCCCAATCCGCACACTGCGCACTTCCGGCATGCCCAAATGCCGCATCGCATCGCGCACGGCGTTGCCCTGTGGGTCGAGCACCGCCGCCTTTGGCATGACAATTACTTTGGCTTTCATCGTGTCATCTTATGTGCCCGGCGGATCGCGACAACTTCATTTTGCGCCATCACCGTTGCTCGGCAAAGTGATTTGCAGCCGGCGATTGACCACGCGTGCTCCAGCGGCGGCGATTCGCTCGAGTAATTGCAAACGCATTTCAGGGCTGTTCTCGTGCAGGGCGGGTTTGCGCACGACCGCGATGGAGCCGTCGGATTCGATCAGGCCGCCCCAACCCACCGGAATCTCCGATTCGCGAAACAGATTTCGCGGCAAAACGAGATAAAATAGGTTAGCGCAGCGATACCGGATCAACGTTTCGAATTTGGTGCAATCGTAGAGCCGATTCTGCAGAGCGTTCAGCTCGCGCAACACCCGAGCATATCCGCGGTGCTCGATCGCGGCGAAATTGTGGGAATCGTATTCTGGAAAAAGGGAGTCGGCGATTCGGAGATTGGGGAAATGAATGCGCAAATGTCTTTCGAGGACTTGGCGACGCCGGCAAAGGCTGGTGAGACGTTCGCCCGTGGCGGCAGCGTCACAGTTATCCCGGCGAAGATCGACCATCGACTGTTTACATTCGAAAATTACCGTCGATCCGACTCCCGTTTTCTCAGGCCGATACGCCGCCACATCTGCTCGATAACGAGATTTCGGCAGCCGCACTTCCATAGCCGATGCGGAGTAACCATGCGTTTGCGCCCATAGAAACGCGGCGCGCTTCAGCCCGTCATGCGCGACGGTCTCGCCTCCGCGCCTATTTACGGTTGCGTCCATTGCGCGAGTTCGCGCGCCCAATAGGTGATAATGATTTGCGCGCCCGCACGTTTCAGCGCGGTCATGATCTCGATCACAGCGGCGTGCTCATCAAGCAGGCCTTTCGTGGCGGCGGCTTTGACCATGGCGAATTCGCCGCTCACGTGGAAAACGGCGGTTGGTTTCCCGAAACGCTCACGCACGCGCCTAACAATATCGAGGTACGGCAGCGCCGGCTTCACCAACACCATGTCCGCGCCTTCCTCGATATCGAGCGCGACTTCGCGCAGCGCCTCCTCCGCGTTGGCATAATCCATCTGGTAGGTTCGACGATCGCCAAACTGCGGCGCGTTTTCGGCCGCATCACGGAACGGGCTGTAAAACGCAGAGGCAAACTTGGCCGCGTAACTCAGAATCGCGATCTGATCGAACCCATTCCCATCAAGCGCTTCCCGGATCGCCCCGATCCGGCCATCCATCATATCGCTCGGCGCGATCACATCCGCGCCAGCCGCGGCGTGTGACAACGCCGTCTTCACCAGAAGATCGACTGTCTCGTCATTCAGGACATGAAAATGATCGCCGTCGATCCGCGTAACGCCGCAATGCCCGTGGCTCATGTATTCGCACAGACAAACGTCGGTGATCGTGGTGAGCTCGGGACATTTCGCTTTGATCGCGCGCACCGCCTTTTGAACGACGCCAGTCTCGGCATACGCGCCGCTCGCTTGCTCGTCTTTCTCTCGCGGAATTCCGAAGAGGATGATCGCCTGAACTCCGGCATCCTGGGCCCGCAGCGCTTCATCAGCAATTTCCCGAAGCGAGAATTGATAGACGCCCGGCATGCTCGCGATTTCGCGGCGACTGTCGATCTTCTCGCTCACGAACAGCGGCAGAACGAAATCATGGGGATGAAGTTGCGTCTCGCGCACGAGGTTCCGCAAGGCTGGCGACCGGCGCAACCGGCGGGGACGATGAATCAATTTTCGCACGGGACGAGGCTACGCATTTGGCTACACTGCCGCAAGCCATGTCCAGCCGCTACCTGTTGATCGATATCAGCAATTCATTTACGAAACTTGCGGTCGCGACGCGCGCGGGCCTCGGGCGGTCAAGCCGAATCGCGACGCGGGCACTCAGCGTGGCTTATCTCCGGCGGATTCTAAAATCCCGGAAGATCGACAAAATTGTCATCTCGTCGGTCGTGCCGGCGAAGAATCGCGCGGTCAAAAGCGCGGCGGGAAAGACGCCTCTGCTTTGGCTGAACGCGCGCGTCAGGCTGGGCGTCGGCATCGATTATCCTGCGCCGAAAACAATCGGGGCAGACCGCCTGGCGAACGCGGCGGCGGTCGCGGCGCTATATGGTTGTCCCGCGATCGTGGTCGATTTCGGAACAGCAGTGACATTCGACATTGTCTCAGCCGAGCGAAAATACATCGGGGGCGTGATCGCGCCCGGCTTGGAAGCAATGACGAACTTTCTCTACCAGCGCACGGCGTTGTTGCCGAAGCTGTCGTTACGCGAACCGCGCCGGGCGGTCGGAAGATCGACCATCGAGGCGATGCGGTCCGGTGCGATTTTTGGCTATCGCGGCTTGGTCCGCGAGATTATTCGGCAAATCAAAGGCGAAGAATTTGCGGAGGGGAAAGTACATGTCGTCGCGACCGGCGGTTATGCGAAATTGCTGGCAGCCAAACTCTCTGAGATCGACGCCATTCACCCAAACCTCACGCTCGAAGGTCTGCGTCTCGCGGCAAACTTGAACTCGTGACGGCCGGGACGGCGCGCGATTCTTTTCTCCGCCAGAGCCCTTTCAGGAAACGGATTGTTTCAGATAGCGCCGGTAAAGCGACGCAATCGTGTTCCGTGAATCGGAATATGTTGTCGCAAAGTCAGCACCGCAACCAAGGCGGATCGCGAGCTTGCGTTGCTCGATTGAATTCGCAGGAAGAACGGAAACGTTCTTATTTTCCCGGCGTCCCAAGCTAGATTGGACGCGGCGGAGAAATTCGTAACCGCGTTTTGCTTCCGCCGCATCGACCGGCGAGATGATTGCGTTCTTCGTTAGCTCCCGTAGCGCATCTGCCCAATTCGGCGCCCAGATTCCGGCCTTCATTTGCAAGGCGTGAACCAGAAACTCGGCCTGAATGATTCCGCCGGTCCCGGTTTTGAAATTGAGAAAATCATCACCCGAACCGCGATCGCGCCGGATTCGCTCAAACATATTGTCGATCTGCTCAAACAAATCGGGACGCGCGCTTCGTGTCCGCCAAATACGCTGCGCCATCTCGGCAAATTCGTTCTGGAGCGGCCCCGCAATTGGCCGCGTTCGTGTCAGCGCATGAATTTCCCAAAGCTGCGCCCGCTGGCTGTAATACGTTTCGTAGCCTTCGAGCGAACAAACGAGTGGACCTTTATTCCCGTCGGGCCGCAGCCGCGAATCGAGAGCGGGCAAATTTCCTTCCGCGCTGGGTTGCGCGCTCGCGCTCACGAGACTTTGCGCGGCACGGACATCGTCGCCCGCCTTCGTCTCGCTACCGCGCGGCAGGCCGACGAAAAGCACATCCAGATCAGCGCCGTAACTGATTTCGCGTCCCCCGAATTTTCCGAGCGCGACGATGGTGAGCTCGTTGCTGCCGGCGATTTGATTGGCGAACAGCAGGACCGCTTCGGCCAGGGCAGTGTGTTCGTTCAGGAGCGCGCCAAGATCGACAAGTCCGAGGACATCGCTAATACAAATGCGCAGCAACTGTGCCCGGTGATAAAGGCGGAGTGGATCGAGACTTTGGGGACCGAGCGCGGAAAGCCGGGCCAGGTGTTCCTCCATTTCTATCGGGCGATCAAGTTTTTCGCTCTGCGTGATCTCCTCGAGCAGCTGCGGGCGGCGAATCAGCGATTCCGCGGCGAACTGACTGGCATCAAAGGTCTTGACCAGCAGCTCAAGCAAACGCGGATGGGTCACCAGCAGTTCGAGGAGCAAACTGCGCAGGCCGTAGGCCTCGACGAATCGAAGAAAATAGTTCAGCGTTGCATCGGGATCGGCGGTCTCCGCCAGGCGATCGAGCAAGAGCGGACGCAAATTGCGAAAAACCTGGCGCGTGCGCGGCGCGATGTGAAAACTGCCGCCGCTTTGTCCGAGATCGGTCAGGGCGTTGCCTGCGCGTTCTTGATCGGCGAACATCGACAAGTCAATCGCAGCGGATTCGGCCGGTGTTTGCGCAATGACGCGGCGGAAAATCGCGCGAACCCGTTGCATCGTTGCTTGCAGCGTTTCGGAGAATTGCGGACTCGACGCAAAACCGAGGCTCAGGGCGAGTCGTCGCAAAGCCTCTGTTTGCCGCGGCACGGTGTGGGTCTGCTGCTCGGCCTCCATTTGTAAGCGGTGCTCGACGCGGCGCAGAAAGAGATAGGCCTGATCCAACGCAAGGACTTCTTCTCGCGGAAGAAGATCGAGTTCGCTCAGAGAACGCAGGGCCTTCCGCGTGCTGGTTTGCTGAAGAAACGCGTGGCGCGCGCCATGGATGAGTTGGAGTGCCTGGATAACAAATTCGATTTCGCGGATGCCACCCGCGCCGAGCTTGACGTTCCATTCCAGGTTCTTTTGTCCAACCACGTCCCGTTCGATCCGGCGTTTGATGCTGGCGATTTCGTCCAGCAGATCGGGCGTCGGACTTCCTGGGTAAATGAAGGGCTGGAGTTGACGAAGAAATTCGTAGCCGAGCTCACGGCTGCCGCACACCGCGCGCGCTTTGATCAAGGCCAGACGCTCCCACGTTTCGCCAAAGCCAGCGTAGTAATTTTCCATGCTGACGAGAGAACGGGCGAGCGGACCGGCGGAACCTTCCGGCCGAAGACGAAGATCGATCCGGAAAAGCGCGCCTTGGCCATCAACGCTGGCAAACGTCTCAGCGATTTTTTTGCAGAGACGGTTGAACCATTCGTGAGCGGAGAAACGCGCCGAGACCAGCCCCTCCTCGCCGTACACGAAAATGAGATCGACATCGGAGCTGTGATTCAATTCGTGACCACCGAGTTTCCCCAGACCGAGAATAACGAATTCGGTCTCGGGCGAACCGTAGCGCTGGCGAAGGTGCGCATCCAAATGTTCGTAAACTTCGGCCAGACAGATTTCGGCGAGTTGTGACAATTCGCCGGTTGTTTCTTCCAGCGGAGCGACCTCGGCCAATTCGCGCAATGTGATACGCGTTATCTCCCGGCCCTTCCAGCGACGAAGAGGCCGGAAGTTTTCGGCGCTGATTGGTTCTTTCGTCAGGTCATGCAGTGCCCGCCGCATTTCTCCGTAGCTCCGAGGCATCGAACAAATTTCCGGTCGAGCGAGCCAGAGCAAAATCTCCGGATCTTGCGCGAGACGCGATGCGCAGATGCTCGACATGGCGAGGAGATGAAGCAGCGCGCTCTCGCCGAGCGAAAAACTTTCTACCACATCTACGAGCGGCGGCCCATCGGCTGGCCAATTCGTCGCCAGGTGCGAAAGCGTCCTCTCGACTTGCGACGAATTCAAAGAGGTGTGCGCTTTTTGGCTGATCCAGTCGGTGTCCATCGAACCGCAAGATAGCCGATTTGGAGTGCGCGGACATGTCCGCTCAATTGTAGGACAACCGCTTCGGTTGCCGGGTCAGATTGGCAGGCGGAACGCCTGCCTAACAACATCACGGGATCGCCGCAGTCCAAACTACCGTTGCTTTTCCAGGATGGTCTGGCGCGCTCGCAGAAGATTCCGACGCTCTGTCCGGGTCAGACTTTGCCAGCCGCGCTGTGAAATTTTTTCGAGCAACGGATCGATCTCCTCGGCCATTAGCTGTTCCGCGCTCATTCGCAGATAGCGCTCGGACTCGAGGCGTCGTCGATTCAGAAAACGCTGGAGAAATGAAATCCTTCCATATCCTAACAAATTGGCATAGAACCAGCCGGCCGCGGAGCCGCCGAGCAAAGCACTATGCCCCACGATCTCGCCGCGATCGATCAGAACCAGGACCAGCGCCACACCGATCAGGCCGCACGCCACGTTTTTCATTTTGATCTGCCGCAGCAGACCGAAAGAGATCAGCGCCCCCAAATCGAGCTCGGGCAAGATCATACCGTACGCGATCACCACAGCCGCAACACCGCCGGAGCCGGCGAATAGAATTGTCGATGTCGGCATCAAAAAGAGGTGGCCGAGCTCACCCGCAATCGCTCCGGCAAAGTAGAGAAACACGAAATGGCGTTGACCGATGATCGACTCGAGATCGCGCCCAAACAGGTAAAGCACAAACATGTTGGCCGCGAAATGCCACGCGTTTGTGTGCAGAAAAATGGCCGTAACGAATTGCCAGGCACAGGCGTCGCGCACGCCGCGGTCGCTGATGCCGAAATAATCACGGACAAAGCCTGGTTGCGACCTTTCCAGAACCAGTTGGGCCACAAAAATTGCAGCATTCGCTCCGATCAATGCCAGCAAAGCAACCCGCTGATGCTGCACCCAATCCCGCGTCCCGAAGGACGATTTCCGTCCCGAAAGTGGCATGAACACGAGATTATCGCACTCGCGCCGCAATGTCATTTGGAATTCCAGGCGGCGCGATGGAGCAGGCGCTCTCCTGAGCGGTATCTAGCTTGCGCCGTGGGGACTAGCTCATCCTAGCTGGGAGCATCGGCCCAGGAATCGAAACGTAGATCGCCAAGCGCTAAGAGCGCGATTGAATCCAGCGGGTGTTTCGCGGTCCTGCATAACGCCAAGATCGACGCCGTACCGGCAGCCCCGAATAGTCCCGCGCCTTTGGCACTCAATGCGCACTCACGGCGCAACGCACGGGACACCGCGACGTTCCCTTAGCCTTCCGGTGCAAGCTCGGGGGCGGCGACGACGCGAGTGGGGACGAGGCGGAGGGCGGGGCCGGCTTTTTCTTCGGCGGTGGCGGGGCCGGCTTCATGGTATTCGGCATCGGCATTGACCTGCCAGAGATCGTAGAGTTTGGCATCGGCCAGGATGTTCTCCACACAGAGCATGGCGGTCATCATGGCGTGGTCCTGGTTGTTATACTTGTGCATCCCGTTCCGCCCAACGAGATGCAGATTTGGGTAACGATCCTCCAGCTCCTGACGGATGACCGAAACGTTGCGCGCGTAATCGTCATCGTAAACCGGATAGGCTTTTTTCTGGCGGACAACAGTTCCATCGACAACGTCGCCTTCCTGGGCCAGGCCAATCTGGATCAGCTCGCATTTCGCCAGCTCAATGAGATCGGCGTCGCTCGAATCCCAGAGGCCGTCGTGCTCAAAGCAGAAATATTCGAGGCCGTAACAGGCTTTGTCGGGATCGGGGACCATTTCCGGCGACCAGGAACGGAAGTTTTGAATCCGGCCGACTTTGACCGCGGGATCGTGGATGTAAATCCAGTTATCGGCAAATCTGTTTCGCTCTTTCAGGATCAGCATAACGGTGAGGAAATCCCGGTACTTCAGAGCGTCGGCGGCGCGTTTGGTCCGCTGGCTTACCGGAGGAGTCAGGCCGCGCACGAGCGAGCGCATCGGTGCGGATGAAATGACGTGTTCAGCCTCAATTGTGCCGCTGAGGCCTTGTCGATCCTGGAATTCCACGGTCCACACCCCGCCCGCTTCATCGTAAGAACAATGCGTGACCTTCCAACCCATGTCGATCCTGCCCCCCAGTGTTTTTATTTTTTCCGCGCACGTTTCCCACATCATACCGGGGCCGCGCCGCGGATACCGGAACGAGTGGATTAACGTCTTGATGACTTTGGAGCGATCGCCGTTGTAACGCTGCGGCACGAGCGCGTTCTTGATCGCGCTTCCGAGCGACAGGCCTCTGATCCGTTGCGCGGCCCAGTCCGCCGAGATCTCCCGGCAGCTCATTCCCCACACTTTCTCGGTGTAACTTTTAAAGAACGTGCTGAAGAGTCGTCTTCCGAATTTGTTACTCACCCAATCCTCGAAATTGCGCGGGTCGGGCACGGGAAAAAGCCGCGCCTTGAGCCACGAGAGAAGGCAAAGCGTCGATTGGAAAACACCAAGCTTAATCAGGGCCTCGAATGGCTTGAGCGGGTAAGAGAAAAATTTTCCGTCGTAAAAAATGCGCGAGCAGCGCGGACGCACTAGCATGTCGTTAGGCAAGATCTCGGTCCACAAATCTTCGACTGCTTTCGACTTGGAAAAGAAACGGTGGCCTCCGATGTCGAAGTGGAATCCTTTGTACGTGGCGGTGCGGGAAATCCCGCCGACGTAAACCGGGTCGGCTTCCAAGATGGCAACGCCAACGCCGTTTTTCGAAAGGAGATAGCCGGCCGTTAGGCCAGCCGGTCCTGCGCCGATGATTGCCACATTCGTTTTCATTTTAGTCATGCCACCCAATTGCCGCGCGTAAAATTCCAGACGTACCACGCCTGCATACTCAACCCGGCAACACAAGCGAGCGAGACTGCCCCCATCCCAAACGCCCGGAGCAACTTGGGCGCAGTCTCAAATTGCCCCAAAAAGTTCAGGAACGCCAGCACAAGCAGCGCGTGCGCGCTAAATTCGTAGCGCAACATGCTTTCCATATTAACGCTGGCGACCCCGCTGATGGAAAGGTAGAAAACGGTGAGCGCGCAGAAATAAATCCCGGCGCGCGTTCGCCAATCCGTAACCGGATGCGACCAGGTCGGGCTCGCCACGGGACGAGTCCGTGTCGCCGCGGCGACCGGACCGGACCGGCTTCGAGTGCGCCACATCGCGATTTCACAAATCGCGATCGCGACAAACAGCAATGCTCCCACCGGAACAGACATTTGGCTTGCCTCCGTCGGATCATGGAGCGCCGGAACAAGCCAGCGATAACTCGACGGCTTGAAGACCGCTAGATAGTCGGGAGAAATGTCCCAACCGGCTGCTTGGGTCAGCATGTAAAGGTTCCAATTACCCCAGCGCAATTGGCAATACGCGAAGAACAGTAGCGCGCCGAGCATGGCAACGAGCATCAATGCGATCGCGCTCCAGTTTTGGCGGAGCCAACTCAGCGGCGCATGTAAACTGCGCCATCCTTTTGCCAACAAGGCGCGCACAACAGGAAACGCGGCGCAGGGCAGGCCGACGATGCGTGTCGCGGACATGACAATGCCGTGGAACGCCGCCAAAACCCTTGCCGTTCGCCCTTCGGTAGTGCTCCAATAAATGAAACCGACCAGCGCCATCAGAAAGAGCGACTCGGAGTATCCAGCGACCAGAAAAAACGCAGCCGGATGCCCCAGGATCGACAATGCACCGAAGAATTGGAGCAACGGCGAAATGTTCCAGCGTTGGCAAAAGAGAAAGAAGTAACTCCAAAAGCCAAAGGCTGCGGCCTGAGCCGTGATCAGCAGCGCGTTCGTGGTGTTGAAGCGGAGTCCGTAATGCACGAGCGCCGCGATGGCCGGGTACGCCGGAAAGAAAGCAACATTGGAAATCTCCATCGTTTTGTAGCCGATCGGCGGAACGGTCGTGCCATAACCGCGATTGACGATGTTCATAAACCAATAGCTATCATGCTGGACGAGTGTGGCGTAGCGATCCGAGAACGGCCCATCCGGCGCTAGAAGAAAGAGCGCCACGGCGATTTGCGCGAGGGTTACGCACAATGCCACCGCGATCGGCCGGAGCGGGAAATGCTTCATGAGCTGGTTAGTCGAAATGGCCGAGAAGAACGTACCGTCCCGCGTATTGCAAGAACTTGTCCGTATCTCGGCCAGTGCACTCATAGTTCGCGCGTCATTAAGGGGGCAGATGCCGGTTTCGGCGGTAGGGATTTGACGCGCCGAGCGGGGCTTTATTCGCCACACACCGAAGCATCACGACGAATGGGCAAAGGCTATGCGGCGGCTTCGTCTTCTACGCCGACTAACTCGCGGTAGAGATCCTCATAACGGCTCGCCGCCGTCTCCCAGGAAAATTCTTTGGCCATTGCTCTCTCCATCAGCTTCAACCACAGCTCGCGGTCGCCGAAAATTTCGCGGGCGCGTTTGATCGCGTCCCAAAACGCTTCGGCCGAATATTCGTAAAACAGAAAACCGTAACCGTTGTCGCTGGTGGGATCGTAATCTTCAATAATCTCATGGATACCGCCGGTGGCACGCGCGACCGGAAGGGCGCCGTACTTCAAGTTATACATGGCGCTCAATCCCGCTGGTTCGACTCGCGACGGGACGAGGCTGATGTCCATGCCCGCCTCAATCACGTGCGCCGTTTTCTCGTCGTACTCTTTGCGATAGGCGAATCTTGAAGGGAACTTGCGCGCGGCGACGGCAAGCGCAGTTTCGAAGGCCGGGTCGCCCTCGCCTAGAATGATCAGGCGGACGTCGTCGCTGAGCAGGCGATCGAGCAACGGCACAAGAGTATCAAATCCTTTCTCATCCACGACTCGCGTCACCATGCCAAAGACCGGGCCGCGCGGGTTGGGAGCCAGCCGCAGACCACCGAGCAGCGCCTCCCGGCAGAGCGCTTTGCCCAGCAGGGAGGTGGAATTGTAAACGGCCGGCAACAATTCATCCATTTCCGGATTCCATCGCGTGTAATCCGCGCCGTGCAAGATGGCCGAGAGCCGGTGAGCATTTTCGCGCAGAACAACGTCGAGCCCGCAACCACCAGCCGGAGTGAGGATCGCCCGGCGATAGTGCTCGCTCACCGTCGTGATTCTGTCGCCGTAAAGAACACCGCCTTTCAGAAAATTGAGCCGCCCGAAGAATTCGACGCCAGTCAGCGTGAAAAACCGTTCCGGCAAATTCGTTAGCGCAAAATCCAGACCCCAGAAACTTCCCTGTTCAGCGAGGTGATGAATCGTCAGCACGGTTTGAAACGGCAAACGGTAAGCATGGACAAAAACGGGGACTAAAGCCGCCGGCCAATCGTGCACGTGCAGGATTTGCACGCGCGGGGTCAACCGTCGGGCCAGTTCCAGCGTTGCTTTGCAAAAGAAAATGAAGCGCGCGGCGTTATCTTCATAGGCTTTACCATGCTCCCCGTAGATTCCGGCGCGATCGAAGAATTCGTCGCACCGAACCAGGAACAACTGTACTCCGCTTGGGCTGCGCCCTTCCAAATATTCGGCGACGTAACTCTTCTCGCCGACGCGAACATCGACAGTCACGCCGCTGTCTTGTTCTTTAAAAGTGCTGTTCTCGCGGATCTCGCGATAGAACGGCAGCGCCACGCTCACGTCGTGCCCACGCGCGCGCAGCTCGCGCGGAAGCACGTCCATCACGTCGATCAGCGCGCCGGCGTGCTGCAAGGGTGGCCCCTCCGGGCTGATCATCAGGATTCGCATCCAAATTGATTTTTGATTTTTGATGTTCGATGTCAAAGCCATTCGCTCCGCCCAAGCGCCGGAAACAGTTCGCCAGACGGCCAATGGCGCACGAGGGCTCGAATCTTTTGGTGGAGTGACATGTGAATGTTGCCTGAATGGCACGGGTATGGACGAGAATCGTAAATTGTTTGGGCGGAAAGACTTAAATGAGTCAACCTGGCATTTTTGGCGGGCGGTTTTACTCGGATTTGCGTCGCTGCTCCTGCTCTTTGCCGGAACACTTAGTATCGGACCGCAGCCGCGCGTCATTAGCCGGATTTCGCCGGACGAATTTGTGCAGGCGATCGTGACTCATCGGACTTCGCTAATTGACCTTTATCTGCACGAGCATCTCGATCCAAACCGGCGCGCGGCCCACAATCGACCGCTCGTCGTCGCAGCGGCCTTGGCGCAGGATTGGGACACGGTGAAACGCCTCCTTCAAGCCGGAGCGCGTCCCGATCTGGCGGACGAGAATGGCACAACTGCGCTGATGCTCGCGGCCAGGCACGGCAACATCGATATCCTGCGCAGGTTGATGGGCCGCGCCACGAATATCGATTTTGCGGATCGAAACGGCCATACGGCGTTGCATCATGCTGTCGCGGCGCGGCAGACCAAGGCGATCGAGTTTTTGCTGCCGTTCATGCCACATCTCGCGAGTCACGGCAGCGATTTGCTCGCGCTGGCTATTGCGACCGGCGACATGCGAATCGCGGAATATCTCTCGGAGCAAATGCCGCCATTGGATAATTGGTCGCCCGGCGCGCGCCGAGTCCTTGACGAAGCGATTGCTCGCGCCGATTACGCCGCCGTCCGACTGCTGCTGAAGAAACACGCCGGGCCACCGATGATGGGGAACAGCAATGTGCCACTCCTCGCTTACGCCATCGCCAAAGAAGACACGAAAGTCTTCAAACAGCTTCTCACTTGCGGCGCGGATCCGAATACTACGTTGCCCAACCGGCCGCAGCAAAATTTTCTATCGCAACTCAAGTCGCGGCGTCTGCGCTATTATCTCGAGGGTGAGAAAGGCGTGACCGTGCTGATGCTGGCCGCGGGCACGGGAAACACGGAGTTTGTCCGTGCGTTGCTCGATGCTGGGGCTGACCGCAAACGCGCGACCAAGCGTTACAAAATGTTGCCACTTTACCTCGCAGCGCAGAGCGGTCACTGGCGTTGCGCCCAGCTTTTGCTCGGCAGCGGTCCCTCGCCGGATCAATTGCGGGTCGAAATCTCGCTGGCGTCACAAAAAGTGGAGCTGATTAAAGATGGCGTGCCCGTATTCAACACGACTTGCTCGACCGGACGCGGCGGACGTTATGCCACGCGAGCTGGCGATTACGTTATCACCGACAAGGATCGCTATCACGTCTCCACTCTCTATAAGGTGCAAATGCCGTACTTCATGCGGCTGAGCTGCCTCGATTTCGGAATGCACGAAGGATATGTTCCGCATTACCCTGCGTCGCACGGCTGCATCCGTTTGCCGGGCGATGCCGCGCGCAAGTTCTTCGATGAACTTCCGATTGGCACACTTGTCAGCGTAAAGTGACTGCCAACATGCAATCCATGCCTTCGACCGCCGCCTCAGGGTGATGTGCGCAGCGCACCGGTGAGTGCGTGCGTTGACAGGACCGCCATGGTCTTTAGCGTTTTTCCTACATCAAAATGCTTAATTCTGAAGCAGAGCAGGGAAATGGGAAGGAGTTCGTCTCACACCGCCCCGGTTTTTGGCCGGATGTGTCGCGCGAACTCTGGAATGACTGGAAGTGGCAACTCAAAAATCGGGTCACATCGCTCGCACAGCTCGAGGCACATATCGAACTGAGCGATCAGGAACGCAGCGGCGTGTTGCTTTCCGGCGACAAACTCGCGCTCGCGATTACGCCGCATTTTTTCAACTTGATCCCGCGCGATAACCCCGACGACCCAATCCGGCGCCAGGTCATTCCGCGGATCGAGGAGACGTGGGCATCGCCGTACGACATGGCCGATCCGTGCGGTGAAGATTCACACATGCCAGTGCCGGGCTTGGTCCATCGCTATCCCGATCGGGTTCTGTTCTTGGTGACTGATCGCTGCGCCGCGTATTGCCGGTATTGCACCCGGAGTCGGGTCGTCAGCGGCGTTGGCGAACAGGAATTGCACACCGATTTCGAGGAGGCATTCCGCTATCTCGAACAGCACACCGAGGTGCGCGACGTCCTTCTGAGCGGCGGTGACGCTCTTATTTTCAGCGATGATAAGCTCGACAAGTTGCTCGCACGGCTGCGGACGATCAGGCACATCGAGTTTCTTCGCATCGGCACGCGCGTGCCCATCTTTCTGCCGCAACGCATCACGCCAGAGCTTTGCGCGATTCTCGCCAAACACCATCCCCTTTGGATAAGCGTACACGTCAATCATCCGCGCGAGCTCACCATTGAAGTGAAGGAAGCGCTCGAGCGTCTCGCAAACGCCGGCATTCCACTTGGCAACCAAAGTGTGTTCCTCGCCGGTGTGAACGACGATCTTGAGACGATGAAAACACTCGTGCACAAACTCCTCATGTGCCGCGTGCGACCGTACTACATTTACCAGTGTGACCTCATCAACGGTTCATCGCACCTGCGCACATCGGTCGCGAAAGGAATCGAGATCATCGAAGGGCTGCGCGGTCACACCACCGGCTATGCCGTGCCGCAATTCGTAATCGACGCGCCCGCTGGCGGCGGCAAGGTCCCGATCAACCCAGGCTACGTTCTGTATCATGACCAGGAAAAAATCGTGATCCGCAATTACGAAGGCAAAATCTTCGAGTACCCCGAAACTGGAAGCGAACACGTCCAGTTCGCGCCCCAGCGCGAGTACCACGACGAGTACTTGTATTCATGATGAAGACAGGGCGCCATGACCGCGAGTCGGCCTCGGATTTTTGGCCGGCTTTGCCTTTTAGCGAATGGCAAGCAACGGCCGAAACGTTGCATATGTGGACGCAGATTGTGGGCAAGATTCGGCTCACCCTCAGCCCGTGGACCAACCATTCCTGGCACGTGACCCTGTATGTGACTTCGCGCGGGCTGACCACCTCTCCAATCCCGCACGGGTTTCACACTTTCGAGATCCGCTTCGATTTCATCGAGCATGAACTGCGAATTCTAAAAAGCGATGGAGCGATTCGCAAATTCTCACTGCAGGCGCAGTCGGTCGCGGAGTTTTATCGCGCGGTGATGACCGCGCTCGATCAGCTCGGTTTGAGCGTGAAGATCGACACGATGCCGAATGAAATTGTCGATCCTATTCCGTTCGAGAAGGATGAGATACATCGGTCGTATGATCCCGAATACGCGAACCGATTCTGGCGCCTCCTGGTCCAGACTACGCGCGTCCTGACGCAATTTCGCTCCCGTTTCTGTGGCAAGTGCAGCCCCGTTCATTTCTTTTGGGGAAGCTTTGACCTTGCCGTCACGCGTTTCTCCGGCCGGGCCGCACCGCCCCATCCGGGGGGGATTCCACATCTGCCCGACGACGTGACGCGGGAAGCGTATGCGCAGGAAGTGAGCAGCGTCGGCTTTTGGCCTGGCAACGCGACCAGCCCGCCAATCTTTTACTCGTACGCTTACCCGGAGCCGCCGGGTTTTGCGCAGGCAAAAGTGCGCCCGACAGAAGCATCGTACTCGGCGCAACTGCATGAATTCGTTCTTCCGTACCACGCCGTCCGCGCCGCCCCGTCACCAGACGATGCCCTTCTCGATTTCGCGCAGAGCGTGTACGATGCCGCCTCCAGGTTAGGCAAATGGGACCGCGGCGCGCTGGAGGAATCGAACCTCCATCCGCCAAAACCAGTGCCGTAGGTTTATAGTTCCCGCCGGCGCCAGGCACCGAGCACGATTCCGCTGATAGCGAACGCGAGGAACGGCCGGCCCATATTGATCAAGATCAGCGGCCAGGGATTGGTCTCGAACGCGGAGAAAATCGAGATCGTGCTGTATTGCACAAACAAAAACGCAAACCAGCAGACGAGCGCGACGGCAAGGCCGGTCAGTGCATGCGCCACATGCAATCGGGCGAAGAGCCAAGCCAGTGCGTAATTGACGCAGATCGCGCTCACGATCGCGATTAAATACGGCACCATGCTGTGCGGCGGCTCGATGTCCGTCATCGTGCGCGCGTTCAGATTTAGCCATGTCTCGCCGAAGAGGGCATACCAGCCGAGCCCGATAAAGAAATGGACCAAAACCAGGACCCAGACGGCAAGGTGATGAATTTTGCGGTTCACGTTAACGAACCGACCGCGGCCACAGCGGCGTTAGCCTCGAGCGGCGCGCTATCGGGCGGCGTTTCGTCAGGCGGCGCCGCTTCGATCGAGAGAATCTCGAATTCGCCGCCGCCGTGATCCGTGTTCAATGTGACCGACTCGCCCGCCTTGCGTCCGAGCAATGCCTGACCGATGGCCGTCTGGTAAGAAATGATGTGCCGCTCGGGTTCGCCATCCCACGCGCCGAGAATGGTGTAGGTCTCGTCTTTCCCGGCAGTTTTATCGCGGACGGTCACGATCGTGCCAATCGACACGCGCGATGTATCTGGATTGTCGAATGCCGTCCCACGCGCGCGATGTAGCATTTGTTCCAGCTCGGTTTTGCGCCGCATCAACACAGCCTGCATTTGTTTGGCCGCTTTAAATTCGAAGTTTTCGCTCAGATCACCGTAGCTCCGCGCGATCGAAATCTCTTTCGTGTTCTCCGGGATTTTCTTTTGCACCAGCTCTTCGTATTCGGCCCTTCGCTTCTGCAAGCTGCTCCAGGAAACAATTAGCGGCGCCGCTTTTTCTTCCGGTTGCGCACCTGTGATCATGCTCTCCAGCTCCGGATAAATCTTCACGACCCGCGCGAGCAACGAGCGTTTGGTGAGCTCATCGAACAAATGGCCGAGTTGCAGTCGGCGCATCGCGTCGCGCGCCACGCCGGCTTCCGCGTCTTTGAAAATGTCGGCCATCAATGGTCGATCTTCGATGAGGAGGCGCTGGAGCTTGCTGCCGCGCGCCACGACATCGCGAAGCTGTTCGCGTTCGAGCGCGGACAAAATCGCCGGGAGCAATTCCGGCGTGATCAGCTCCGGCCAATCGGCCCGTTCACTGCATAGCCAGACGAGCATTTCGCTCGTGGCAGAATGTTCGCGAATGCTTCGCTCAATTGCACTGCGCAATTCCGCGTGCTGCCCGGCATCGCTGAACACCCGGGGAATCTGCGCCACCATTCGGCCATGCGTCGCCTGCATCAGTTGCAACGCCCGTTCCGTCCAGCGATCGCCCAGGGTCGCGGGCAATGCCTGCAAAATGCGTTTCTCTTTTGCGGCCGGCAATTTCGGCAGGATCAAGATCAAACGCGCTTCTTCATCCTGGATCAACTTCGAGAGCGTGAGGCCAACATGGGTGCTGTGCAGGTGCGGAAAACGCTCCAGCAACTCGTCCCGGCCAAGCACTAATTGAAACGCCAGCTCCGGATGCGTTTTCTGGCTCCGCGCCGCCACGTTTTCCACCGTGGCAACGATCGGCTGCAACTGTTTCTCCGCCTCGCCGAATTGTTGATGAAACCGAACGATCTGCTCCAGGGCGGCGATTTGCGCGTTGGGCTGACGCGCGCCGTGAAACGCCGCGATCAATTCGTCCGCGTGCGACACGCCTTCGCCGCGAATCGTGATCGGCTCGCTCTTTTTCGCCGGAACCGAAAACGCCCCGCTCGCTTTCAATTGTTTCTTGGCCGATTCCCACCAGCGTTTCCATTCCGCTTCGGTAAAAACATCGCCGATCATCCATTCGCCGATCTGTTGAGGAGTCGCCTGTCCGTCGAGGCTTTCCAGAATGTTTCGAACCAGCGCCGCCGGATCTTCTTTCGCGAGTCTTTTAATCCCGGCGAGATCGGTCGCTTTGCGCGCAAGAAAGTGGTCCGTCGGAATCGCCGCGAGATTTTCTGCCGCGTATTGCAACTGCATCGCGTGCCCCTTTTTGCCGATGAAATCGATCACGATTTGGTTGAGCAAAAGGTTCCACTCCGCCACGCGGCCGAATCCCCAGCTCTTGTGCAGGCAAAATGTGCCGGGCGTCAGTTTTGCGAGCCGTTCGGCGGCGTGAGAGCTCAGCTTTCCAGCTTCGACGAGTTTTTGCAGGTCTGCGTGCATCAAAGGACTGTTACGACCTATAGTCGCATCCGCGCGGCGCGCAATTTCCCATTTGCCTCCAGGTGCGTCGCGTGAAAGTCTCGCAGCCGTGTCCACAAGCATCTGGTTCTGGATTGCCTTTCACATTGGCGTCTTTGTCGCCATTGGAGTCGATCTCGTCACGTTCCAGCGGCGTAATCGTGAGTTAAGCATGCGCGCAGCCGCGCGCCGCACCCTTCTTTGGGTTCTGGTCTCATTCGGCTTCAACCTTCTCGTCTTGCGGATCAAAGGAACGGAACACGCCCTGGATTTTCTGACGGCCTATCTGGTCGAGTACTCCCTGAGCGCGGACAACATTTTCGTGTTCGTCCTGATCTTCAATTACTTCGAAGTCCCGCGTCAGGCTCAACACCGGGCGCTCGTCTGGGGCGTGCTCGGGGCCTTAATCATGCGAGGCACGATGATCTTGGGCGGCATCGTTTTGGTCGGGCGATTCCATTTTGTCCTCTATTTTTTCGGCGGACTGCTTCTGCTCAATGCCTTTCGCATGTTGTTCGGGAATGCGATGCAGCGCGATTTCGGCCAAAGCTGGCTGGTCCGCGTCCCGATGCGCCTTTTTCGAATCACCCCCGAATTTCACGGCGAGCATTTCAAGGCGCGCGTCGGCGGGCAATGGATGCTGACCCGGCTGGCGTTCGCCATGTTGGTCATCGAGATGAGCGACCTCCTTTTCGCAATTGATTCGATTCCGGCGGTATTCGCGATCACGCGTGATCCCTTCATTGCTTACACGTCAAACATCTGCGCCATTCTCGGCCTGCGCTCCCTTTATTTTCTGCTCGCCAGTCTGATGGATCGGTTCCTCTATTTGCGAACCGGTCTGGGCGTGATCCTTGGTTTCATCGGCCTCAAGATGATTTTCTCCGACTTTTACCCGGTGCCGACGATTCTTTCGTTAGGAGTGATCTTGTTTGTTCTCGCGGTTGCGGTTGGATTGTCGATCCTGGTTACGCGCCGCCGGGAGTCGTCTAGGTGAAAGCATGCAGATCGAACAGAGCGATGCCATCTGCGGTCGCGATATTTGTTGGAATTGTCCGCGCAACGCGTCTATCCAGTTAATCAAACCGCCGTGGCTACAGAAAATCTTCCCGATAACGCGAGCAACGAAGCGACCGTCTCGTGGCAAAAAAGTCTGTACGATCCGGGTTACGTCAACGCGATGTCGCATTTTTACCGGGGCGAGCTGGGGCGGATCATGGTCTGGCGGCAACGGCTCGACATCACCACCAACTGGGCGATCACGAGCAGCACCGCCATCATTACGATCGCGTTCTCCACGCGCGAGGTGCCGCACATCATTTTCTTTTTCAATCTCGCCATCGTCTGGGTGATGCTTTGGATCGAAGCGCGGCGCTACCGCTTTTACGACGCGTTTCGCGCCCGCGTCCGGATGCTCGAGGCGCATTTTCTCGTCCCGATGGTGATGGAAAATCGGGAGATGCTTCAGGGCGAATGGAAAAAGCTGGTCTGCGAAGATTTGATTCTGCCGAGTTTTAAGATCACCAAGTTCGAGGCGATTGGGCGCCGATTGAAACGCAATTACGTTTTCATCTTCATTCTGATCATGGTCGCGTGGATCACGAAAATCTTCCTCCACGCGGCCGCCCCGATTGAAGATGCGCCCTCCTTCTACCGCGCACTCCGGATCGGACACATCCCGTCGTGGCTGGTGGCCTTCATTTTCATCGGCACCCTCGCCGCTGTCATCAGCATCAGTATTTACGTCAGCAAGAAAACGTCGGGTGAAATTTCCGAGTTTGGAACTCACCGCTCACTCTGGCGGATCTGAACAAGCGGATAGCGAACAGCTAATGGCTGATAGCGAACCATCGCAGTCGCGGGCAACAGGCCATGAGCAATCCGCTATCAGCTTTCAGCGACTTTGCGATATCGTGGCCAAACTGCGCGCACCCGGCGGCTGCCCGTGGGACCGCGAGCAGACCCACGAATCGATTCTGCCGCAGATGATCGAGGAAGCATACGAGCTGGCCGAAGCGGTGCAGGCAAATGATACGTCCCATTTTCGCGAAGAACTGGGCGATGTGCTGCTCCATGTCGTCATGCAAGGGGAAATCGCGCGCGAAGCGGGGCGCTTTAACATCGACGATGTGCTCCGCCAAATTTCGGAAAAACTGGTGCGACGGCATCCGCATGTCTTCGGAACGAGCCATGCGCGCGACAGCGGCGCCGTCGTGAAGCAATGGGAGGCGATCAAGCGCACGGAAAAATCGGACCAACATTATCTCGACACGCTGCCAAAAGCGTTGCCAGCCCTGATGCGTGCGCAAAAGGCGCAGGCCAAAGTCGCACGGGTAAATTTTGATTGGGCCGAGCTCGGCGATGTGATGGCCAAAGTGGAGGAGGAACTCGGCGAAATGAAAACCGCGATCGCCTCGCAAGATCGACCATCGATCAAGGATGAAATCGGCGATCTTTTATTTGCCGTGGTGAACCTGGCCCGGAAATGCCAGCTCGACGCCGAATCAACGCTCCAGGCAGCGACCAACAAATTTGTCGAGCGATTCAAGCGTCTCGAGGATGAGCTTCACGCTCGAGGCAAGAAACTTGGCGATGTCGATCTCGCCGAGCTGGATGCGATTTGGAACCAAATCAAGAAAAACGCTCAACGTCCAACTCTCAACTTCTGAATTGGAGGTTGTCCGTTGAGCGTTTGCTTCTCCGTCTCTTCGCCATTCGTCATTTGTCATTCGTTATTTCCCGTTCATATTCCCCCTCCCCATGTGGATTCTGATCAACCTGCTCCTCGGCGTTTTTGTCGTCGTTTGCATTCTTCTGGTGTTCATCATTCTGATGCAACGCCCGAAGAGCGAGGGGCTCGGAGCGGCGTTTGGCGCCTCGGTCACGGAAAACATTTTCGGCGCGCAAACGACGAACGTTCTGACCAAGATTACCGCCTGGCTGGCCGGAATTTTCTTCGTCGTCACCTTCGCGCTCGCGGTGCTCTACGCGCACAAAAGCACGAGCCAAAGCGCCCTCCGGCGCGAGTTGGCCAAGACCCAGGGGTCGCCCGCGCCGACCGCGCCTGCGGCCGTTTCGCCTTCGCCAGCTACGGGGCAAGTTGCGCCGTCACCCGTTGCTTCGCCTGTCACAACGGCGTCGCCGGGTGCAACGTCTGCCCCCGCTTCGCCCTCGGCAACGGCGAAGCCGTAACACTTGCTTGTAGCGGCCCCGCAATTTCCGGCATCGCAAACCTGTCTCCCAAAATTGGCCAGGAAAGTCCTATGTCGCCACGGGACTGGAGGCTCCTGCCGGCGCGTCCCACAAGTCGATAACTCACTGCCTCAGTTATACGTACATTGAATCGTGCGTCAGGGTGCCGACGCGCGCTGCCCATTGAGCGTTGGACGTTGAGGGCCTGCTCGCGAATACTTTGGGAGTTGAACGTTGCACTTTGCCCATGGAATCCCAAACCCCCGCCGCCCTCGGCTATCACATGCCCGCTGAATGGGAACCGCACGCCGCGACCTGGCTTTCCTGGCCGCGACGGGAAGGGATCAGCTTCCCCGGCTCGTTCGATCGCGTGATGCCGGTGCTGCGCGACATGGTCGCGGCCCTCGTCGAATCGGAGCCAGTCTGCATCAATGTTGGCAACGGCACTCACGAAGCCGAAGTGCGCGCGATTTTAGAAGATGCTTGTCACGCCGGAGGGAGGCGAAGGCGGATCGATCTTGGCCGGATAACGTTCTACCGGATTCCAACAAACGAGCCGTGGTGCCGCGATCATGGCCCGATTTTCCTGACGCGCGCTGTTGATCCCAAGCTGGCGGTTGTCGATTGGGATTACAATGCCTGGGGCAACAAATATCCGCCGTTCGATCTCGATGAAGTCGTGCCGACGCGCGTGGCCGAGATTCTGAAAACGCCGGTCTTTTACCCGCGGATGATTTTGGAAGGTGGCTCGATCGACGTGAACGGCAAGGGCGCGCTGCTCACGACCGAATCGTGTTTGCTTAACAAGAACCGAAATCCGAACCTCTCGCGCGAGCAGATCGAACAGCGCCTCCGAGATTTTCTCGGCGTCCGCGAAATTTTGTGGCTCGGTGACGGGATCGCAGGCGATGATACCGATGGCCACATCGACGATCTGGCGCGCTTCGTCTCCGAGCGAACCGTAGTCACCGTCGTTGAAGAAAAGCGCGACGACGAAAATTACCAGCCTCTTCAAGACAATTTGAACCGCCTGTCCGGCTTCGGACTCGACATCGTCACCTTACCGATGCCGAAGAAGATCATGCGCGAAGGTCTTCGGCTTCCCGCGAGCTATTCCAATTTCTACATCGCGAACAATTGCGTGCTGGTTCCTATATTCGCCGATCCCACTGACGAAATCGCATTGTCGATCCTGCGCGATTTATTTCCAAATCGCCGTGTCATCGGCATCGATTGCCGCGAGTTGATCTGGGGCCTGGGGACATTTCACTGCCTCACACAACAACAGCCGGCTGTCTAAACAAGAAGCAAACGTCCAGCGCTCAACGTCCAACGCCCCAATCTTCAATTGTATCCTTCACCGGCGCTGACGCGTCCGCCTCCCCCTAAGAGAGAGGAGTGAGTTGAGGACAATGCTGGCGCGAATCACCTGGGTCGACTTCTGAGTTGCGCAGCGCAAGTTCCGAAGTTGCGCCATATCATCAAACGTCGAACTCAGAGTTCTGCATTCGGCGTTGAGCGTTGACGTTTTCCTTAGTCCGCCCTCATTCCCGGTCTATAGCCGCCGTTCAAAATGGCGTCGTGCAGATCGGGCGGATGCGTTTTGCGCGCGTCATAGGTGACAACGATCCGCTCGTTTTCAACATCGACCGTGACATCTTCCACCCCGTTGATTTTCATCAGGAGCGGGCGCAATCGCCTCAGGCATTTATCGCAATCTTCGCCGTTGGTCGCGATTTCGATCTGGTCGAGGATCGGGTGGTCGGCGCGCTCAGGAAAAAATGGATCGGCTGGTTCGATTTGGTTTGGTCTGGCTGGGTCCATAACATTTTGAATTTTCGTGCGAGCCGATGGAACTGGTTGTGTGCTGGCCTCGCTTTCAGCGAACTCGATCGCACGAGTTCGTGAGTTCACATCTGGACAGTGGCATTGCGACGAGCGACGCCTACAACGCGACTTGGCGTGCGATCGGTTCGAGCACGCGCCAGACATTTGCCGCCAGAATTTCCTGGCCGGCGGCATCGGGATGAATGCGGTCGGGCAAATTTAACAGCGGATCACCGGCAACTCCCTCAAGCAGATAGGGCAATAGCGCGGCGTGATTCTTGACGGCAAGATCGACATACATTTGGCCGAACGCGGAAACGTAATCCCCGGCGGGGTAGTTCGACAGTTGCATCCCGCAAATGATGATGCGCACGCTTGGTTTGCGCGCTTTCACCTGGTCGATGATGGCTTGGAGGTTCTTGCGGATTTCATCGACCGGCACCCCGCGAAACGCGTCATTGATTCCCAACTCGAGAATAAAAATGTCGATGTTGCGTTTAAGGTGCGGCGGCAATCGGCGGAAACCAGAGTCGGTCGTATCACCGGTGGCGCTGGAGTTAATCACCTGGTAGTGCAAGCCGGCCGCGTCGAGTTTCGCCGCGAGCAACGCCGGGTAGGCCTGGCTGCGTTTTAGACCGTAGCCGTCTGAGAGGCTATCGCCGAAAACCAGGATCCGCTTGATCGGGGAGGCGGAGGCACCGGGCATCAAAGCGATCAGTCCGATCGCCACGATCGACACGACAAGTGCTTTCACAGCAAACGTTCAACGTCTAACGTTCAACATTCAACTCCGAAGCGGTTCGCCCACCACGGCGGGCAGGCTGAGCAGGCGTTCAATAATCTGAATTTAAGGTTGAACGTTGAGCGTTGAGCGTTGAACGTTTTCCCTTTCAACGCTTTAACGCTTTAAACTATGGCTAATTTTGGCATCAACGGCTTCGGCCGCATCGGGCGCAACGTCTTGCGGGCAATGACTCAAAAACAGGTCGAGCGGATCACTGCGATCAATGACCTCACCGACACGAAAACGCTGGCGCATCTCCTCAAATGGGACTCGGTCCATGGCAAATTCGACGGGGAAATCGGGCACGACGAGGAAAACATTGTCGTGCGGGGTCATGAGATTAAGATCCTGAAGGAGCGCGATCCGGGAAATCTGCCGTGGAAAAAACTGAATGCCGATGTGGTGCTGGAATCGACTGGCTTCTTTACCAGCCGCGACAAAGCCGAGCTTCACATTAGCAAAGGCGGCGCGAAACGGGTGCTCATTTCCGCGCCAGCAAAAAATCCGGATGCGACGCTGTGCATGGGGATCAACGACAATCTCTACGATCCGGCCAAGCACACGATCATTTCGAACGCGAGCTGCACGACGAACTGTCTCGCACCGCTGGCAAAAGTGTTGAACGACGTCTTCGGAATCGAGCACGGTTTCATGAGCACGATCCATAGCTACACAAATGACCAGCGCATACTCGATTTTCCGCACGAGGATTTGCGGCGGGCGCGGGCGGCGGCGATCAGCATTATTCCCTCAAGCACCGGCGCAGCCAAAGCGATCGGCGAGGTGATCCCGGAGCTGAAAGGAAAACTCAACGGCGGCGCGTATCGTGTTCCGACCCCGGATGGTTCGATCACCGATTTCACAGCTGTGATTGCGAAGGATGCGACGGTCGATGCTATCAACGCCGCGTTCAAAGCCGCCGCCGCGGAGAAAAATTACCAGGGCATCCTCGAATACAGCGACGAGCCGCTCGTTTCGCAGGATATTGTCGGCAACCCGCACTCGTGCATCTTCGACAGCAAACTTACGCTCACACTCGGCAATCGTTTCGTGAAAGTGGTCGGCTGGTACGACAACGAATGGGGCTACAGCAATCGCTGCGTGCAAATGCTGGAGTTGTTGGCGACGTAAACTTTCGACAACTTGGAGTGATGGAGTAGTGGAGTAATGGTTTTCGCTGTCACATCATTCGATTACTCCAGTGCTCCATTACTCCTGTTATGAGCAAACTCTCCGTGCGTGATCTCGACGTGCGCGGGAAACGCGTGCTGGTGCGTGTCGATTTCAACGTGCCGACCGAACTGCGCGGCGGAAAAGTCCATATCACGGACGACACCCGAATCCGCGAAAGTCTGCCCACGATCAATTATCTGCGCGAACACAAGGCGAAGACGATTTTGATGTCGCACTTTGGCCGGCCGAAGGGGAAACGCGTCCAGAAGTATTCGCTCCGGCCGGTGGGCGATCATTTGCATTCGCTCATTCATCATCCGGTAATTTTTAGTCACGAAACGATTGGCGATGTGCCGGAGAAAATTATCGCGCACATGGAAGAGGCTGACGTGGCGCTGCTGGAAAACGTCCGGTTCCAGCCCGAGGAGGAAGCGAACGATCCAAAATTCGCCGAGGCGCTGGCGAAGTTGGGCGATGTTTATGTGAATGACGCGTTCGGCTCCGCACATCGCGCCCACGCATCGACGGCCGGCATCACAAAATTCGTCGCCAAATCGGCCATGGGTTTGCTGATGGAAAAAGAGCTAAAATATCTGCGGGAAGAGCTCGGGAACCCAAAGAAGCCGTTTCTCGTCATCTTGGGAGGCTCGAAAGTCTCGGACAAGATCGGCGTGCTCAAATCGTTGATGGAAAAAGCCGACACTATTTTGATTGGCGGCGCGATGGCGAACACGTTCTTCAAGGCCGAAGGCATCCCGATCGGCGCCAGCAAGGTTGAATCCGACAAACTCGATCTGGCACGCGAGCTTGTCGATCTTGCCAAACAACGCAGCGTCAAATTGCTGCTGCCGATTGATGTCGTCGAAGCGGAAGAGGTGCAAGCCGGCGCGTCGATGAAAAACACCAGTCGGCTGTCGCCGCAACACGGCGTTCGGGACGGCTGGCACGCGGTCGATGTCGGCACGGCGACCATCGCGCTGTATCAGGAGGAGATCGCCAAGGCGGAAACGATCTTGTGGAATGGGCCGTTAGGGGTGTTTGAGATCCCGGAGTTTGCCGAAGGCACGATCGCCATCGCCGAAGCGCTTGCCCAATCCGGCGCAACCACGATCATTGGCGGCGGCGATTCCGTGACTGCGGTCAGGCAAGCAGGCCTCGCCGACAAAATGACGTTCATTTCCACGGGCGGCGGCGCGTCACTCGAACTGCTCGAAGGCAAGGAGCTGCCGGGCATCGCGGCGCTGTCGGACAAGTCTTAACTATTGAGTCTCAGGTTTAAATAGGCCAGAGCCGTGGCCACGTGAACACTTAAAACTGAAGACTTAAAAAAATTAAAACTAATGAGAAAACAAATCATCGCCGCGAACTGGAAAATGAACATGCTGGAGGCTGAGGCCGCGCGGTTCGTCGAGACATTCCTGATTGAGATCGATATCTCCGATGTCGAAATCGTGATCGTGCCGCCGTTCACGGCCATCGCAAGAGTAAATCAAGCGCTGGGCAACGCTCAGAACATCAAAGTCGGCGCGCAAAACATGCACTGGGAACGGAGCGGCGCCTTCACAGGCGAGATCAGCGCCGCGATGTTGCGCGATTTATTTGTGCGTTACGTCGTGCTCGGTCATAGCGAACGGCGCAGGTTGTTTGGCGAAACCGATGAAGTCGTAAACAGAAAAGTTCGCACGGCGCACGAAGCCACTTTGCGCCCGATCGTTTGCGTCGGTGAAACGCTCGAGCAGCGCGACCGCGGCAACGTCGAAAAAATATTGTCGATCCAGTTGCGCGGGAGCCTGGCTGGACTTGAACCGAAGGAACTTCAGGAAACAGTGATTGCCTACGAACCGATCTGGGCCATCGGGACCGGCCGCAACGCCACGCCCGCGCAAGCGCAGGAAGCGCACGTTTTTATCCGGCGCATCCTGCGCGAAATGTCCGACGACACCACCGCCGACCGCATCCGAATTCAATACGGCGGCAGCGTGAAACCCGAAAACGCACGCGAGCTTCTCTCGCAACCGGACATCGACGGCGCACTCGTTGGCGGCGCCAGCCTCGATCCAAGGAGTTTCGCCCAAATCATCAAGGCAGGGCGAAATCCGTAGGGAACATCCATTAGGGACGCTGGTGTAGCGGCTCTTGTGTCAAGCGCCAGGCAGCTGACACAGCCGGCTCTACAACTACTTTTTAATTTCCAAGTACGTCCGCGCCACCACGGTGTTTGAGCCGGGCTGCAACTCTTCGATCCGCATTTGTTTGAGAAACCAGCGATTGTCGATCTTCTGGCCGGAAACGACTTCGAATCGTCTCATGAGCTGCCCTTTCCAATCGTAACAATCCAGCCGCATCAACGCGCCGCTCGCTTCATCCACCCAGAGCAACACGTTCGAGTATTGCGATTCCCGCGACGGCGCGCGCAACTGCAATTTCCAGCAGCGGCGCGTGCGAACCGTTTCCTGGCCGAGGACGGCGCCATCCGGCCAGTAAAGAAATTTCAGCGCCAGGTCCGCGTAGGTCACCGCGGTACCACGAATTTTCTGATTCAACTTTGCTGCCGGAACTCTCTTCGTCGCCGTATTCGACACAACATCGAGCCGCGAGCTGTTTTCGCCGAGCTGCAATTGCAAAACTTCCTCGGGATTTTCGAACTCATAGCGAATCACCGGCCCGGCCTGAATGAGTCGAAAAGGTATGACGAGATGATCCTCGCGGAGTTGCCCCTGAAGATCGAGGCGTTGCATCGATTGCTGCATCCGGACGGAAGCGAGGATTTCTTGCGCTGTGGGAAATGATGCCCCGTAGAACATCGGTGCCAGCGCAAGAAAAATGACGAATGAAGGGTGACGGATGACGAAGGAATGACGAAGGCCAAAATTCGTCGGGCGGCGCATATTCGTCATTCGGGAATTCGACATTAATTCGTCATTCGTCATCCGTCATTCGTCATTTACCGTAGGTTCGGCATGGATCAAAGCATCCTTCATCTCATCAACGAACAATGGACGAACTCCACGCTCGATGTGTTCATGGCCGCGCTTTCCGACAGCGCAGTTTGGATGCCTTTTCTCGTCGCGGGCGCAATTATTGCCGTCGTGTTTGGTGGTTTCCGAGCACGGGCTTGCGTGCTTTGCATGGTGTGCACGCTTCTCGTCACTGAGCAAATTACCGGTCTGCTCAAAAATACCGTAGATCGACATCGACCGAAACAAGTGGAAACCGTCCGGATGGTCGAATTGCAAAAAGCGCGTCCGAAGTTTCTGACGCTGTTTAAGAAACCGCGGATTCGTTTTTCCGACGCCTCAGATCGGAATCGATCGGGGCCATCGTTCCCTTCTGGTCACGTAACGAACAACACCGTGGCCGCGGTTTGCCTGACGCTCTTTTACCGGCGGCGCGGCTGGTTTTACTGGATCGTCGCAGCGCTGATCGGTTATTCGCGAGTTTACTTGGGGGCGCATTGGCCAAGCGACGTGATCGCAACCTTCTTTCTCGCCACCGGCGAAGCGTTGATCATGATTGGGTTGCTCGAATTAATCTGGGGCAGCGCCGCGAAGAAATTCATGCCGCAGATTTACGCCCGACACCCGACCCTTATTTTAGGGCATGCTTCCACCTCGCCCTCCCCACACTCGCCAGCTCACTCCGGGACGAGTCCGTCCGATAGGCGGACCGGAGGCTCGCGCTATTTTCCATGACCTCCACCCGCGCAGTCTGGCTTTTTGTTGCGGCATTGACGCTCCTTCGATTGTCGATCCTCACGACGAGCGATCTGGCGTTTGACGAAGCGCATTACTGGATGTGGTCGGAGCGCCTCGCGCCGGCTTATTTCAGCAAAGGACCGGGAGTGGCCTTCGCGATCCGCGCCAGCTCGGCCCTGTTCGGCGAGAATGAATTTGGTGTCCGGTTTTTTAGCCCGATCCTCGCCGCGGGAACGAGTCTGCTCCTGTTTTATTTGGCGCGCCGCTTGTTTAGCGCGAACGCCGGCTGGTGGGGCGTGCTCGCATTGAACGCCATCCCCATCTTCAATATCGGCGCGATCCTGATGACGATCGATCCATTATCGATTTTCTTCTGGCTGGCGGCGATGTTCGCGTTCTGGATCGCGCTCGAAAAAAGTCCGCAGTTTTCCTGGTGGTGGCCGCTCACTGGATTGCTTATCGGACTCGGGTTTCTCTCCAAATACACCAACGCATTGGAACTGATCTCCGTGGTCCTCGTTCTCGCGCTCGCGCCGCGATTGCGCCACGAATTTATGCGCCCCGGATTTTACCTTTTGCTCGCGATCTTCGTTCTTTGCACGATCCCGCCAATTGTATGGAACACGCAACATGCCTGGATAACGCTGACTCATCTGCGCTCACGCGGGGGACTGGAAGGAGGCTTCGGATTACACCTTTCCGAGCTGCTCGAATTCCTCGGCGAACATTTCCTCGCCTATTCGCCATTGTTGTTTCTGGCGATAGCGTGGGCGGTCATCGCAAGCTGCCGCCGGGTGAATCAGCAGTTTAAAGTGCTGTTTCTCTTCTGGTTCGGATTGCCTGTGTTTGCGTTCTATTTTCTGCTCTCGTTCAACAAAGCCGCCGCGCCGAACTGGGATGCGCTCGCTATGCTCGGCTTCGGGTTACTGGCGGTTTATTTCTGGCACGAGCGACTCAATAAACACGCATTGATCCGGGTGTGCGCAGGCGTTGCTTTAGGTCTCAGTGCCCTGATGAGCGCGCTCGCGCTCGACACAGATCTGTTCCGCAGCGCTGGACTCCATTTATGGAGAAAAGATCCGAGCGATCGCATGCGCGGCTGGAAATCGGCCACGACCGCGCTCGAAAAAATGCGGAACGATTTGGAGTCGAAGTCAGGCGAGAAACTGTTCTTGATCGCCGATGCTCGCGACCGCGCATCGGAGATCGCGTTCTATTTGCGCGACAAACGTCCGGCTGAACCAGGGCATCCGCCGGTGTATATTCCCGAGTCGCAAGATTTGGTGAATCAGTTTTCGTTCTGGCCGCGCTATGACGAGTTTGTAGAGATCAACGCGGCTAAGCAGGAACCGGGAGAGAGCGCTTACACGGAGGAAAGCGGCGTAAATCTATTCGTCGGGAGGAGCGCGCTGTTTATCCGCCAGGGCGAAGCGGGACGTCCGCCCCACAACATCAGCGCCGCATTTGAATCGACCGAGCCGGCTGGAACAATCGAAGTGCAACGTTACGGAGAGACGCTTCGCGTCTGGCAGGTTTTTCTATGCCGAAAATACCGCCCTTTGCCATTGTAAAAAATGAGTAGCGCGCCCGCCGTTTCTGTCATTGTTCCGCTGTTCAACGAGGAGGAGAACGGATCGATCTTGTTGTCGGAGTTGCGGACGGCCTTGGATGGGATTGATCACGAACTGATTTTTGTCGATGACGGATCGAACGATCGGACAGTGGAGCGGGTCGGATCCGCCCCGGATGTTCGGTTGGTTCGGTTCGAGAAAAATGCCGGGCAAAGCGCAGCGATTTACGCCGGCCTGCAAGCCGCACGCGGCGCGACTGCCGTTCTCATCGATGGCGATTTGCAAAACGATCCGGCCGACATTCCGCGGCTACTGGCGGAGATCAAACGTGGGGCCGATCTGGTTTGCGGTTATCGCCAGCAGCGGAAAGATACGCTGGTGAAACGCATTACCAGTTGGATCGCGAATACGGTGCGGAGCCGGTTCACCCGCGATGGGGTGCGCGACACCGGTTGCACGTTGAAAGCCATGCGGCGCGAGTGCATCAGCGCGCTCATGCCATTCCAGGGCATGCACCGCTTCATTCCGGCGCTAGTGAAAGGCGCGGGGTACCGGCTGGTGGAGGTTCCGGTCAATCATCGGCCGCGGAAGTTTGGCCAGAGTAAATACGGGCTGGGCAACCGCGCGCTCCGCGCGACGATCGATATGTTCGGGGTCCGCTGGCTTCTCTCGCGGCGGTTGGATTACAAAATCCGGGAGAGAAGCGACGAATGAGGCTGATACCAAGCATGGCAAAACGGGCTTGTCATCCCTGTTGCCGCCGCTAAGCTTCCCATCCCGCATCGAGGCGGGATTCGCATGGCTTTGGCTAATTTACTTTCCGCCGAGCAAATCATCCCGGAGATGGCGGCGACCGAGCGTTGGCCCGCCATCGTCGAGCTGATCGATCTGCTCGTTGGGCTGGGTAAAATCAAATCGCCGGACCGTGATCCGATTCTTGCGTCGCTTAAGCAACGCGAGGAAACGATGAGCACCGGCATCGGGTTCGGCATCGCCATTCCGCATTGCTCCTCTGATCGGCTCGAGGAAGTCGTCGCGGCGTTCGGGCGATCGCCCACTGGGATCGAGTTTGACGCCCTCGATAATGCACCAGTGAAATTCGTTGTCCTGTTTATCGTGCCGAAGAACCAGTTCCAGACGCATCTGCGGACGCTCGCTTCGATCGCGAAGTTTCTAAACGATCGCACGGTTCGGGAAAGCCTCGCCGCAGCGAAATCGGCTGACGAAATTTTGTCTATCTTCCGCGAGCGCTCGTAAAGAACCGGCCGACGTGTAGGGGAAGCTGACAGCTTCCCGCGTGGCTGCGCCCTGGGGAGCTGTCAGCTTCCCCTACCGTCTCGCTTCGCGCAGCGAAGCGGCTACAATTCAATCGATGGAAACCTTCCAGGCAATTGTCGTTGAGAGTCTTTCGCAGGCGCTCGTCGCCGCGGGCTTGCCAGCCGCCGGCGAAGTTACACCGGCAACTGATCCGCGGTTTGGTGATTACCAGACCAACAGCGCGATGGTTCTGGCAAAACAACGTGGCGAAAACCCGCGGAGCATTGCGGCACAGATCATCGGCAACTTCGGCGCGAGCGAGACGGTTGAGACGCCAACCGTGGCCGGCCCAGGCTTCATTAACTTCACGCTTCGGACCACGGCAGTTGCGCAAAAGACCGTCGAGATTCTGAAGGACGCGCGGCTCGGCGTTTCTCGGACGGAATCGAGGAAACGGATCGTGGTCGATTTCGGTTCGCCAAACGTCGCAAAGCCGATGCACATCGGGCACATCCGCAGCATTGTTCTGGGCGATGCGCTGGCGCGGATCGCGTCGTTTCTCGGACACGATGTGATTCGCGATAACCATATCGGCGATTGGGGAACACAGTTCGGGATGGTGATCTACGGTTGGAAATATTTGCTGGATCGACAATCGCTCGTGCGCGATCCGATTGCGGAGCTGGTCCGGGTTTACAAGGAGACGAACGAGCGCGCGACACACGATCTGGCGGTGCGCGAAGCCTGCCGGCAAGAGTTGGTAAAACTGCAATCTGGCGATGCGGAAAATCTGTCGATCTGGAAAGAGTGCGTCGAATTGTCGATGCAAGATTTCAAACGCACCTATGAGCTGCTCGACATCCATTACGATCTCCAGCACGGCGAAAGTTTTTACAACGATCGATTGCCCGGCACGGTCGCACAGCTTGTAAAATCCGGCATCGCCGAGATGAGCGAAGGCGCTGTCGTCGTGTTCTTTCGCGATATCCCGGAGCTGGCTGATAAACCGTGCATCATCCAAAAGCGCGACGGCGGATTTAATTACGCCACCACCGACATCGCGACGGTCGATTATCGCGTTAACAACTTAAAGGCGGATGCCGTTTGGTACGTCGTCGGCGCGCCGCAGATTTTGCATTTCAAACAGATTTTCGAAATCGCGCACCGGGAAGGTTACACCGCCGATTTCCGGCACATCGTTTTTGGCAGCATTTTAGGCGAAGACCGCAAACTGATGAAAACGCGCTCGGGCGAGAACGTGCCGTTACGCGACGTGCTGGAGGAAGCGATCGCACGGGCCCGGAAAATCAGTGAGGAAAAGAATCCCGGGCTAAGCGAGGCGGACAAGATCGACATCGCGCGAAAAATCGGGATCGGCGCGGTGAAGTATGCCGACCTCTCCCAGTATCGGATGACCGATTACATTTTCTCCTGGGACAGAATGCTTTCCCTTCAGGGAAACACCGCGCCGTATTTGCAGAATGCTTATGTGCGCATCCGCTCGATCTTCAGGAAAGCGAGAGAGCTTGACGGCTTTAAGCCGTCAAGTCTAACGAGTGTAGCGCTGAATGAACCGGCGGAGATCACGTTGGCGAAACGGCTTTGCCAGTTTGCCGAGATCGTGCCGCAAGTGCTGAACGATTTTAGGCCAAACATTCTGGCGAATTATTTGTTCGAGCTCGCAAACACGTTCCATTCGTTTTACGAAGCATGCCCGGTCTTGAAGGCAGACGAACCGTCGCGAGGCTCGCGGCTCGCGCTGTGCCATTTAACCGGACGCGTTTTGGAGCGCGGCCTTGAGCTTCTCGGGATCAAAGTCCCGGAAAAAATGTAAAGGAAATGACCGATGACGAATGAATGACAAAGCACGAATGACGGAACGCTCGGTCGCGACGAACGCCGCCTCAGACTGCGTCATTAGAATTTCCTTCGTCATCCGTCATTCGTCATTCGTCATTCGAAACGCATCTCGACGTTCCTCGACATGACAAAAGAAGGACATCCTCGCCTTCCCACCGCGACTTATCGGTTGCAATTCAACCGGCAATTCACATTCGCGCAGGCGCGCGAGATCGTGCCGTATCTGCGCGCGCTCGGGGTGAGCGATGTGTATGCGTCGCCTTATTTTCAAGCGCGGGCCGACAGCATGCACGGCTACGACATTACCGATCACAACAAACTGAATGCGGCCATCGGGTCGCGCGCAGATTATGACGCGTGGATCGCAGAGCTGCGTGGGCACGGGATGGGTCAACTGCTTGATTTCGTGCCGAATCACATGGGCATTTCCGAGCCGCTCAATTCACTGGTGGATGGATGTGCTGGAGAATGGGCCGAGCTCGATTTACGCGCCCTACTTCGATATCGACTGGCACCCGTTGAAATCGGAGCTGCACGACAAGGTGCTGCTTCCGATTCTGACGCGATCAATACGGACGCGTGCTCGAACGCGGCGAGCTGCGGGTTCATTTCGAGGAGGGCGCGTTTTATCTCACCTACTACGATCGGCGGCTGCCGCTCGCGCCGGGGACGTATCGATACATTCTCGAAATCGCGCTGGAGAATTTGGCTGAATACAAAGAGGAGCCTTTTTACGCCGAGCTCCAGAGCATTTTAACGGCGCTGGAATATTTGCCGAAGCGGACCGAGGCCGATCCGGACCGTATCGCCGAGCGCGCCCGCGAGAAAGAAATCATCAAACGCCGTCTCGAACGCCGCTGCACGGAAGCGCCGCAGGTGCAAAAGGCAATCGAGAAGGCGTTGGTGCAAATCAACGGGCGCCCCGGTGACGCGCGTAGCTTCGATGCGCTGGACGAATTGCTGAACGCGCAATCGTACCGGCTCGCGTTCTGGCGCGTGGCGGCGGAGGAAATCAATTACCGCCGGTTCTTCGACGTGAACGATCTGGCCGCAATTCGAATGGAAGTGCCGGAAGTATTCGAAGCGACGCATCAACTGCTTCTCGATCTTGTCCGAACCGGCGCCGTGACGGGACTGCGGATCGATCATCCTGACGGTCTCTATTTGCCGCAGGAGTATTTCGAGAAACTGCAGCGGCGTTGCGCCCAAGCGATCGGCATCCCGTTGCCGCGCGACGGTCGCGCCATTTACCTGGTGCTGGAGAAAATCCTCACCGGCACGGAACCGCTGCGGAAAGATTGGCCGGTCCACGGCACGACTGGATACGATTTCACCAGCCAGGTCACGCAGTTGTTAGTCGATTCCTCCTCCGAAACGGCCATCACGAAAACGTTTCACAGGTTCCTCGGCCGTTCCCTCCATTTTGGCCACCTCGTTTATGCCAAAAAGCTCCTCGTGATGAAACTGGCGCTGGCCAACGATGTCGATGTGCTCGGCAGCATGGTCGATCGCCTGTCGGAGCAAAATCGATGGTTCCGCGATTTTACCTGGGAAGCGCTGGCTCGGACGGTGCGGGAGACGATTGCCTGCTTCCCGGTTTATCGAACTTATCTCGCACCCGGTCAGCCGGTGAGCGAGGAGGATCGCCACGTGATCGAACGCGCCATTGCCGCGGCCAAGCGTCGAAACCCGGCGATCGAGGAATCGATTTTTAATTTTCTGCGGGACATTCTGATGTTTCGATTCCCGGAAAATCTCGATGAAGCCGCGCGCCAGGCGCACACACATTTCGTTCTTAAGTTTCAACAAACGACCGCGCCGGTCATGGCCAAGGGAGTCGAGGACACGGTCTTTTACATTTATAACCGGCTCTCGGCGCTTAATGAAGTGGGCGGCGAACCGCAGCAATTTGGACTGAGCATTGAAGCATTTCACGAGCGCAACGTCGATCGACAACGCCAGTGGCCAGCGACGTTGCTCGCCACTTCGACACACGACACTAAGAGAAGCGAAGATGTCCGGGCGCGAGTCGTAGCCATCTCCGAAGTGCCCGATCTGTGGCGCCGATCGTTGCACCGCTGGCGGACCGTGAACCGCCGTTGGAAAAAGAGCGTCAACGAAACGGAAGCGCCCGATGGGAATGAGGAATATTTGCTCTATCAAACTTTACTCGGGACCTGGCCGCTGCAACCATCGGGCGAAGCCGAAATAACGCCGGCTCCGGAGTATGTGGAGCGAATTCAAAACTACATGGCGAAAGCGCTGCACGAAGCGAAGCTCAATACGAGCTGGATTCAGCCTAACGAAGCTTGGGACGCGGCCATGCGCGAGTTCGTGGCCCACATTCTCGACCCATCACCGCGGAACAAGTTTCTCCCGCTCTTTCTGCCGGTGGCGCGCGAAATCGCGAGAACCGGAGCGATTAATTCGCTCACCCAAACGCTCCTCAAACTGACTTCACCCGGCGTGCCGGACATTTATCAAGGCAGCGAGATTTGGAATTACAGCCTGGTCGATCCCGATAATCGCCGGCTGGTCGATTACAAACAGCGTCGCGAAATGCTCGACAGCCTGCATGAGGCCAAGCCCGAAGAACTGTGGCAAACCTGGCCCGATGGCCGGATCAAAATGTTTTTGATCCAGCGTGCGCTCCAGTTCCGCCGCGAAAATGTCGATCTTTTCCAGCACGGCGAATACTTGGCGTTACGAACTAGCGGAACCTTCGCCGAGGGTTGCGTGAGTTTCGCGCGGAAACTTCAGGATCGGTGGCTTGTCGTGATCGCACCGCGGCTTTCATCGCGACTCGATTTTCCGCCTGTCGGACAACTTTGGAAAGATACGATGGTCGATCTTCCTCCGTCGTTGGCGGCATCACGCGCACAGGAAATTTTCACCGGACGTGAATTGCCGATTCAACCTAATCAGATTCGGCTGAGCGATGCCCTGTCGATTCTGCCCTTCTCAGCGATCACCAACATCCGGTAGCTGGCGCTCGCGCTCAGGAGTTCGTCTCGTCGAATCGATTGTGTCGGCGCCGCGATGGAAGCGCTGGCCAAGACCGACAACGGTTTGCGCGAAATTGCTGGCGTTCCTAACGAGATCGGCGCCGAACCCAGCGAAACTGGTTTGGGGCGAAGCGAGGATCAGCATGGCGCATAGGAGCAGGAGGTTCATCAGATAAATGACGACGAGCGAAAAGAACGTCCCGTGCGAGCGCAGATCGGTCTGGTTCTTCGGCACCATCCAGCAGGTGAACGTAAGATGGAATGCCCAGGTTACGCCGAGGACAGTGTAAAGCCAGCGCCCGTACGGCTGCACATCGAAACACAAACTGAGCCCGCCATAGACGGCGATGGCGAGCAGGCTGTAAATCGGGAAAAAATATGGCGCCAGCGCGATCCAGAAGTTTGTCTTGTTCGTCACGACGTATCCGCCATCGCGGCTCACGTTAAACTGCGTGACGCGGCCGCCCATTAACCAGACCCAGAGCGCATGAGTAAGTTCGTGTCCAAAAACGTAAACAACGAGAAGGCGAGGCAAACCAAAAAACGCGATGAGCCAGAGCACTGCGCCTAACGAAAAAAACCAAAACGCTTCTCCGGCCCAGAGCCGCTGCGTCACCGCAGCGCGGGCGAAGCCGGTGAAAAACGTTTGACTCAGGACAACGCAAACCGGCAGCAAGAAAATGGCGAACACGAATTTCACCCAGCGAGTCGGCACCATCCGGGCCGATTGTTGCGGAGGCATGCGCGTCGGGACAACATAGGGCGCGATCTTGACACGGACAGATGATTTCTGGCCTTGACGGCTACGTCTTCGACTCATTCGTCTGGCGGGTTCGAGGTAGAGGTTAGGCATGACGACGCTGTTGAAAAGCAGAAAGCACGAAGCATTCCCCACTTCGGAAAAGGAATGTCGACGCTTTCGGTGTTCGACGTTCGATTTTCGCGCTCGCGTTGGTTTACGCGCGTCCCATGTACGCGCCGGTTCGCGTGTCGATCTTGATTGTCTCGCCTTCCTTGATGAAGAGCGGAACGTTGATCGTTTTGCCGGTCTCTAACTTGGCCGGCTTCGTGACGTTGCTGGCGGTGTCACCGCGCACGCCTTGAGCCGACTCGACGATCTTAAGACTCACCGAAGCGGGCAATTCAACCTGGACCGGTTTGCCCTCAGCGTAGAGGACCTGCACGGCCAGATTCTCAGTGAGATATTCTTTGGCATCGCCGATCAAGGCTTCCTGCAACGTGACCGTATCATACGTCTCCGGGTCCATGAAATGGTAGCCGTTGTGGTCCTGATAACTAAACTCCAGTTGTTTCCGCTCAATATCGACCAGATCAACTTTGTCGGTGGAACCAAATCGCACATCGGCGCTCTTGCCGGTGTTAATGTAGCGGATGATGGCCTGGACAAACGCACGCAAATTTCCCGGCGTGCGATGATGCACTTCCAGGACAATGGCGGTGTTGCCATTGTATTTAATGGCCATTCCTTTGCGGAGATCATTGGCAGCGGGCATGTGAAACGGTGATTCGTTGAAACGTTTACAAGGTTAAAATCGGAGCGCGGAGTTTACACGCGGTTTTCCATTTTGCAATGATAGGGCAGGCGCTCGGATGCCAGACGTAGGATCGGCCAGCAGCGCGTTTGCCCTACAACAATTTCAAACGTGTTAGGTCCTGCGAATCGACAATCCCGACCGGCACATTTGCATCATCGACCACGACCAGATCATCGATTCGATGACGCTCGAGCAGGTTCAACACCTCCACCGCCAGTTTATCTTGATGCACCGTGACCGGGTTCAGCGTCATCAAATCGGCCACTAGGCGTTCGCCGACTTTGGAATCGGATTGAAAATGGCGGACAAAATCGCCGTGCGTGAAAATGCCAAGCAGTTGTCGATCTTCGCCGGCCACGACGGCAGCGCCAGTGCGGACGGCGGTCATTGCGCCGAGGACTTCGCGCACGGTCGTATCTGGCCTAACGAGTGCCATTGCTTCGGGCGGTCGCATGATTTGGCGCACCCGCACAAGCAGGCTCCGCGCAACGAGACCACCGGGATGAAACTTGGCGAAATCCTCCTTTTGAAAACCGCGTGCTTCGAGCAACACCATGGCGAGGGCGTCGCCCAGGGCCAGCATGGCGGTTGTGCTCGAGGTCGGCGCGAGGTTGAGTGGACAGGCTTCCTGCTGCACATTCACATCCAGAAAAACGTGCGCGTTCTGCGCGAGCGTCGATTTTGCATCACCGCAGAGCGCGATGATTTTGACCTGGAACCGCGCGATCGCGGGCAGAACCCGTAAGAGCTCGTCGGTCTCACCGCTGGCGCTCAACGCCAGCACGACATCCCCATCAGCAACCAAGCCGAGATCGCCGTGCAACGCGTTCGCAGAATCGAGCACGAGAGCGGGCGAGCCCGTGCTGGTCAGGGTCGCGGCGATCTTGCTTCCAATATGTCCCGATTTGCCGATCCCGAACACGACCACCTTGCCACGCGCGTCCACCGCCTCCTTGATCAACTGCACCGCGCGTGAAAACTCTTCGCCGAGGCGGTCGCGAAGCCGTTGCAACTCGAAAATCTCTATGTCGAGCACACGTTTAGCCTTCTCAAGGTAATCCATGCCGGTATAATAGTGGGCCGAGGCGTTGTGACCGGCAAGAAATTGCGCGCCTTAAATGGAGGAAAAATTATGAAAAAATCTCTGACCTCGGTTTTGTTAGTCGTCGTCGCAACCATCTTAATGGCTCAACCGCCGCAAACGGCCTCGTTCACCGCTCCGATCAAATCGAAACAAGCGAAACCGACGCAGCCGCCGCCGCTTCAGCCACAGGAAACACGAGGAGTGCTGGTGCGCGCATTTTCGCGCGGCCATAATCCGATTCAAATGCTAAATCCGAAGGCTAACCCGGCAAAATACGGGACGTCGGAGCAACATGTGGCTTTTGATCCGTACACCGGCAGGCCGATGGGGATCAAGCTGCTCGAATTTGTGTTTTGATTTTTCTGTAGCGGCACTCCCCGAGTGTCGCCGATTATCGAACGACGCTTGCGGCGGCGGCAGACCGCCGCTACAGCAACAAGGTTGAACGTGGAAGTCGCCTCTCGACCCGTCGTCGCTAGTTATTGCGCGACATTTCTCAAGCCGGAAATGCTGCATATTTATCGGCAGATCACCAGGCTCGAACGGGTGTGTCCGGTTCTAATTGCGCAGAAACGCGAGAACGCGACGCGCTTCCCCTTCGAGCCGGTCTGGATCGCGCCGAAACGGCCGATACACGAATTGCGCCGGTTCTGGTTTCGCAAGGTGCGCGATAGGCCGTGGCAGATTTCGCGTTTGGAATTGGAAGTGCTGCTGCGGATCTTGCACCAAACCGAGGCCCGACTGCTGCACATTTATTTCGGCCATATCGCCGTGCATCTGCTCCCACTCATCCGCGAATGGCCGAAGCCGACCATCGTTTCATTTCATGGCGCAGATGTTTTGGTGGACATGCAGAAACCGGCCTATCGAGAAGCCACGCGGCAAATGCTTGGAGCGGTAACGCTGGTTTTGGTTCGCTCGGAATCGTTGCGGCGCGCGATTGTCGATCTGGGCTGCGACGAAAGGAAGATCGCCATTCAGCGGACCGGAATTCCGCTGGACGAGTTCCCATTTCGCGAACGCACTTTTCCGGAAAACGGGGAATGGCGATTCATGCAAGCCGGTCGTTTGATCGAGAAAAAAGGCTTACCCGTCACGCTCCGCGCCTTCGCCAGTTTTCAGAGACAACACCCGGACGCGAAACTAACGATCGCCGGCGAGGGTCCGTTGCTGAACGATCTGCAAAACCTCGCCCGCGAGTTAAGGATCGACCATCGCGTCTCGTTCATCGGCTTTGTCTCGCAGGAGGAACTGTGCGCTCTCTATTATCGATCGCACATTTTCCTGCATCCGAGCGAAACCGGGCGGGACGGAAATCAGGAGGGCGTTCCAAATTCAATGCTCGAAGCCATGGCGACCGGGCTGCCGGTTTTTGCCACGCGGCACGGCGGAATCCCCGAAGCCATTGAGAACGGCGTCAGCGGCACCCTGGTTCCAGAGCAGGACGTGAACGCGCTCTCAGGTGCGTTGCTCCAATCCGCGCAAAATCGACAATTGCTCCCACGGCTCGCGCGCAACGGCGCGGAAGCGGTTCGCGCGAAGTTCAATCTCGCCGCACAGGTTCGCCTTCTGGAGGAGATTTACCTGCGAACCATGGACCAATGACGGCTGTGTTAAAAACCCGGGCGCAGGGGGCACAGCCGTTTTGCCTTTGGGGCAGTGGGACATCTTGTCCGCGACAGGAGGGAGTCGCTGTGGCGAGCGCGCTGAGAAAGGAATCTCCGTCAGGCCAGACGCGCCGTTGCCCCACAGGAAAGATGCGTATGTCCCCGACCCGGCGCGCGCCTTCTGTTCAACAAACCCACCAATGAATTCTTTTCAGCTACTCGTTAAACTTGACCGGTTAAACCGGTCAAGTTTCCGGCTGGTGCTTGCTAGCCTCAGTGTGGTCTCGTTTTCGGCCGCGGCGCAGGCGGAGGAGTGGGTAGTTCATTCGGTCAACTCCGAGCCGGGCCACGGCGGGATTGAGCATCGGCACCTGGTCTTCAAAAACAGGAGCGCAGATGATCGCGCGATTGTGGATCTTGCGGTTTTCTGGCCGACATCCTGCACGTTGCGTGTAATCGATAATCCTTCGGGGGCAACGCTGGCCGAGCTTGCACGCCGCGAGACAATCCTTGCGGGCGTGAACGGCGGATATTTCGATATGGATTTTTCGCCAATCGGTTTGCGGATCATCAAGAGCAAAAGGATCGCGCCGTTACGGCGGGCGCCGTTGCTCACCGGCGTGCTCATCTCCACTTCGCGCCGCGTCCGAATCATGCGCCTGCGCGAGTTTCCCCCGCATCAGGGATTAGACGCTGCGGTTCAATGCGGCCCGTTCCTGATTGATGAAGGCGCGCCGGTGCGCGGGTTGGACGATTCGCGTTTTGCCCGGCGGACGTTTGCCGCAACTTTGTCCGACAATCGGGCGGCGCTGGGCATCTGTTCGGATGTTTCGCTGGCACAGTTGGCCGAGATTCTCGCCACCGCCACGCTCGATTTCCGAATCAGCCGTGCCCTAAACCTCGACGGCGGTTCTTCGACCGCGTTTTGGTTTGCGCGCAGCCATGACGGCGCGTTTTCTATTCCGGAACAAAAAGCGGTGCGCGATTTCGTGGCCATCTTTGGGAAATGAAGTTTGCGATGGTGGCAGACTACCGCTACAGAACCGGATGCGTTCGTTTGGCGGTTTTAGACTGGCCGACCGATTTTTTTACGGCGAGATCGCCGGCGAAATGGTGCAGGTGTTGGCTCATCCGTTTTGGATCGACATTCAACCAACCGGCGAGATCGTTAGGCTGGCGGACGTGGTTGTCGATGTTCCGGTCGCGCCGTGGAAGTTGATCGCTGTGGGGCTAAATTACACCGCCCACATCAGAGAAATGGCGCGGACACCGCTGGGGACGCCGTTGATTTGGTTCAAGGCGCCGAGCTCCATGCTCGCGCATACCGGCAACATCGAAATCGCGTTTCCCGATCATCAGACCGATTTTGAAATCGAACTCGCGATCGTGATCGGCCGGCGCGCGAAGAACGTGACGGCCAAGCAGGCGCGCGAAACGGTTTTTGGCTACAGCATCGGGCTCGACATTAGCGATCGCGATTTGCAGAGATCGGAAAAGCAATTTGGGCGCTGCAAATCATTCGACAGCTACACACCGATCGGGCCGTTCGTGTGTGCCGATGTCGATGTTCGAGATTTACCGATCGAGCTCCGACAGAACAGCGAATTGAAACAGAGCGCGCGCACGAGCCAGATGATCTACTCTCCGACCGAACTAGTTTCGTTCATCAGCCGCGGAATGACCCTTTTCCCCGGCGATGTCATTTTGACTGGAACACCATCGGGGGTTGGACCGATTCGGGCCGGGGACGAACTGGAGGCGCGAATTGGGGATTGGCCGGCGCTGAGGGTGAGTGTAAAAAACGCGACGGTTTAAGAAACCGGCCGGCGGATTTATTTGTATTCGTCGTAAAAACAATAAACGCTGTCGGGGTCGCAATGTCGAACTGGCAAGCCAGGCAAAAAAAGATAAAAAGTTTTGCTCGACTTTCGGCCCGCTCATTTGGGATAACAGCTTCGAAATAAAAGAAAAGAGCTGGTAATACCATCTTTGTCTCACTTATGAAAACATCGCTAATCATTTGTCTCTGCACCCTCGCCTTTACGTTCGCCTCGTTAGGCCAAAACCCGCCACCTGCGGCCACAGGCGCACCGCAGCAAGCGGTCACGCCCGCTCAGCCGCCCATGCCTGGGCAGCCTGGCATGCCAGCACAGCCACCAGCTGCCGGGATGTCGCCCGGGACCGCGCCTGCTATGTCGCCAGGCGTACCGGGGACGTCGCCATTGGGTGCGATGCCATCTCCGGGTCAGAGTGTTGCGGTGACACTCAGCCCTTCACCGGCCGCTACGGCTGAGGCGTCGGCAACGCCATCCGGGCATTTGTACGAAACGAAGGTGACGGGCAACTACGTCATCGACAAGTTCAACCAAGGCGGCCCGATCATGTGGCCGATCCTGATTGTGTCCATCGTTGCGCTTACGGTGGTGATCGAGCGCATCTTTTGGTGGATGGGCCGGTGGTTCCGACGTGATCCGAAACGGATCGAGAAAGTTTTCACCGCGGTTGAGAACAACGACATCGCCGAAGCTTCGCGGCTTTCGCGTGGCTCCCGCGACCCGGTCCTGCGCATGTTGTGGAACGGACTGAATCATCAGCACGCTTCGTTGCAAGGCGCTCTGCAAGTCTCGGCCGGCATCGAGATCAAGCGCGCGGGACGTTTCCTTGTGGTCATGGACACTTTGGTTACGCTGGCGCCGTTGCTCGGTCTCCTCGGAACCGTCACCGGATTGATCCGGGCGTTTGGCGCTCTCGGAAACGAGGAAATCGCCGTGGTCGCGGTGACGGGCGGTATCGCGGAGGCGCTGATCGCGACTGCATGCGGCTTGGGCATCGCGATCTTCGCGCTGATTCCGTTTAATTTTTTCACTTCCCGCGTGTCTAACTTGGAGTTCGAGCTGCAAACCGCAGCGACGAATTTGGAAGTTATGTTGGGATCACACTCTGCCGCGCGCGAAATGGACGTTACCAGCGGAGCAGCCCCTTCAGGAAAAGGTTCATCGATCTAAAGACTCATGCGTGTCTCGTCGCCAATACCGCACAAGAAAGGACGGATCGAGATCATTCCGTTGATCGATATCATGTTCTTTCTGCTCGCCAGCTTCATGATGGTGAGTCTGAGCCAGGTTCACATGAAAGGCATGAAGGTCAATCTGCCCACTGGTCATTCCGGCGAAACGCAATCGAAAGAGAATTACATTAGTTGTTCGGTCGATAAAGATGGCAACTTCTATTTCGACAAGAACGAACTCACCTACGATCAAATGTTCCAGCGCTTGCAGCAGGTGCATCAGGCCGATCCCGATGCGAAGGTGTTCGTTCGTGGCGATGCCGATACCGTTCACGGCAACATCATCCGGTTGCTCGATCTTCTACGCTCGGCTGGATTCCTGAAAATTTCGTTCGAGATCAAGAGCGAGGCGTTGAAAGGTTTACCCGGGCCGACCTAGTTACAGCCATGGCAGAAACCGCACGATTCCAATCGGCCAAACTGGTGCTATATCGGCCTGCGCCGCGGTGGCATGTCTGGGCGGCTCTAGGCGCTGCCGTCCTGATCCACCTCACTGCGGTCGCAGTTGCCCAAAGGCATGAACCGCCCCCTATGGATCTCTCACAGATTCCCGTGGCGTCGGTTGAGGCGACGTTGGAACCAACGCAGGAGCCGACGCCGCCACCGGAAGAGATTGTCGCCCCCACTCCGCCGCCAGAACCGGAGGAAGTGCAGCCGGAGTTTCATGAAGAAACCACGCCGCCTCCGCGCGTGCCGCATCCAGTAAAGGTCGCCCCAATCAAAGCGGCGACTCAGGGTCGTGTGGGTCCGATGTCGATCTCGAGCGCGAAAGCACTGGCTACATACGCACCGAAGCCAGCTTATCCCTACGAAGCCCGTTCGCGTCGAGTCACGGGGAGCGGAGTTTGCGTCGTCTCGGTCGATACCGCCAGTGGTCGGGTGACCGATGCCAACATGGCCCAGAGCATTGGCAGTTCCATTTTGGATAACGCTGCGGTTAGCGCATTTAAGAACTGGCGCTTCAAACCTGGAACCGTTTCCAAGGTTCGAATCCCAATCACGTTTACTCTAACCGGCGCCTCTTATTAGTTATGAGACTGCCTTCACCGATCCGTCATCGACACGCGCGAATCGAGATAATTCCGTTGATCGACATCATGTTCTTTCTACTCGCCAGTTTCATGATGGTGAGCCTCAGCCAGACCCATATGAAAGGGATTCGGGTCAATCTACCATCGCAAAGTCTCCCGCCTCCGAGCCAGAAAAAGGATTATGTTTCCATTCAGGTGCGCGAGGGGAACGCCATCTATGCCGATGGCCAATATGTAAATCCTGATGATCTGCAGGGCCTGTTATACCGGCTGCATCAAACCAATCCAGACATCAAAGTTTCCATTAGCGCGGAGATGCTGGCTTTACATGGCGACGTAATCCGAGTGCTCGACGAGGTTCGTGCCGTCGGGATTCAGAAAGTCGGCTATCAAATCCGGGCCGCGCAACCGCCGGGGAGTCCGCGCGCTCCCCCGGGTGGAGCTCCACCACCCCCGCCACCACATCCTTAAAGGCCCACAAACCGAGGATCTGACGGAACGTCCATCGACAGGCTTAGGGGAACCTGCCGGGCCCGCTGCGTAGGCGAAGCTGACAACGTTCTGTGTGGCTTCGTCGTAACCTTAATATTCGCCGCTCAGGATTGTTTCTCTTCATGAGGACCAATCATGAGCAATTCTATTCTGAATCGACCCGCGCGAAAGCACGGAATCGGCATTGCGATGATCACCGCGCTTGCGATTCATCTGTCCGCCGTTGCTATTGCATCTTTCAGGCATGAACCAGCGACACTCATGAAACGGCCCCAACCCGTGGTAATCGGGATCGATGATCCTGACCTCGACAACGCGCCGCCACCGGCGGAAAGTCAGGTAGCGCCTGAAACCCAAAAACAACCTGCTGAGTTCGGTGAGACGCCATCCCCGGCCACTATGCCGCTGCGCAAGCCTGCGCCGATTCGGCCGCGCCACATCCCCGCCGACGCGAATTCCAGCGCCGGCAATCTTAAAGCGCTGGCGATCAGAGCGCCGCGACCGGCCTACCCTTACGAGGCGCGACAACACGGCCTGACAGGCAGCGGCGTGGTCATTGTGACTGTCGACCCTGGCTCGGGAGCAGTTGTCGATGCCGAGGTCGAGCAAAGCACTGGCAGCCCAATCCTCGATTCTGCCGCGCTCAGCGCTTTCCGACAGTGGCGGTTCAAACCCGGCGCGACGGTGAAAATCCGAATCCCAATTACTTTTTCACTTCTGGGCGTTCGGTTTTGAGAAACTGGTGCAACTGCTGGACTGCTTGGGCACGGTGGCTGATGCGGTTCTTCATCTCGGCCAACATTTGGGCAAATGTCAGCTCGAACCCGTCAGGCTGAAAGACCGGATCATAACCGAAACCGCCATGCCCTCGCGGAACATCGACAATTTTTCCCGGCACGACTCCAGTAAAAATGCCTAACAATTTACCGCCGCGAGCGAGAGCGATTGAGCACCGGAACCGGGCCGATCGAGCGTCTGCCGCAACATGGCGTGCCCTGAGTTCATGCAACAACTTCTCGATGTTCTGCTGGTCGGTCGCATCTTCACCGGCGTATCGCGCGGAGTAGATGCCCGGCTCGCCATCCAGGGCATCGACTTCCAAACCTGAATCGTCGGCAATGATGGGCCCGCTCAGGCACAGCGAAAGGCCAAGCGCTTTCAGGGTGGCGTTCTCTTCGAACGTGATGCCCGTCTCGGGCGGCAGCGAAATTTGCGGATATGCCGAGAGATCGCTGACGGCGAATCGCCGAGCGACAAGCTCCTGAAATTCTCGCGTCTTATGCGGGTTACGCGTAGCCAGGATGATGCGCGGCAAGTTCCCCATCGGTCATACGAAATCCGGCTGGGCCACTACGAGCGATTCTTCTCGGCATAACGCGCCAGGACCCAGCAGAAATCCGAAAGCCGATTCAGGTAGCGCACAATCTCGGCATTGAAATCCTTTTCCAGGGTCATCAATCCCGTCGCTTGCCGTTCCGCCCGGCGGCAGATAGTTCTCGCGAAATCGAGAGCGGCCGAGAGCTGCGTCGTGCCCGGTATTACCCAATCTTTCGGATACAGCGATTTATCCTTTTCCAGATCGACAATCACCGCAGTGACACGCTCGACCATCTCACTGGTCGTGAGAGAAAATCCGTTTTTCAGATAGCGTTGCCGATCCTGGGGATCGGTCGCGAGCTCGCCCATCACCACAATCAAATCTTTTTGCGCGGCCAGAATTTGCTCCGAAACAAATTTGTCGTTGGCAACAGATCGTGCGAGACCGAACGCCGCATTCAATTCATCGACGCTGCCATACGCTTCCACGCGCGGATGTGTCTTCAGCACACGCCGCCCATACATGAGCGAAGTCTCTCCCTGATCGCCCGTCTTGGTTACAATCGACATCAGCCGATGAAGTAATGAAGTGATCGAGCAGTGGAGTGATGGAAAAACGAGCGACCCATTACTCCAAAACTCCTTTCCTCCATAACTCCCGACTCCGCCTATCCAATCGCTGGCTGTGGCTCGGCTTCCTCGATCACGGGAGCGCCCACTGGCTCGCCTTTCTCGACGAGTTTGATCTCGCGATGCGCGCCGAAACCGGTTCCGGCCGGGATCAGGTGACCCATGATCACGTTTTCCTTGAAGCCGCGCAGCTTATCGACTTTTCCGAGCGTGGCCGCTTCGGTCAGCACGCGCGTCGTGTCCTGGAACGACGCCGCCGAGATGAAGCTGTCAGTCTCGAGCGAGGCCTTGGTGATCCCTAACAAAACCGGCACGGCTTCCGCCGGCTTGCCGCCTTTCTCGACCACCTTCTTGTTTTCCTCCTCGAAATCGAGCTTATCGACCTGATCACCCCAGAGCAATGAGGTGTCGCCCGGATCGGTGATCTTCACCTTGCGCAACATCTGGCGCACGATGATCTCGATGTGTTTGTCGTTAATCTCGACCCCTTGAAGGCGATAGACTTCCTGCACTTCGTTCACCAGATGCTCCTGCAAATCCTGTGGCCCACACACTTCCAGAATTTCGTGCGGCACAACCGGACCTTCGGTGAGCTGCTGGCCTTTCTTCACGAAGTCGCCCTTGAAGACGATCACGTGTTTCGTGAGCGAGATGAGATGTTCTTCCTCAGTCCCGGTTTCCGGGTCTTTCAAAATGAGCCGGCGTTTGCCGCGCGCGGTCCCGCCCATTTCCACCAGTCCGTCGATCTTGGCGATCTCGGCTGCATCTTTAGGGCGCCGCGCTTCGAACAACTCCGCCACACGCGGCAGACCACCAGTGATGTCCTTGGTCTTGGCCACCTTTCGCGGTGTCTTGGCCAGCAACGCGCCGGCGCGAACTTTCTGTCCTTCCTCGACAATGACGTGAGCGCCTGCGGGGATGGAATAGCTCGAGAGCACTTCCTTTTTGTCTCCGACGATAACGATCTGCGGATGCAAATCTTCCTTGTGCTCGATGATGACGGTGCCCATGAGACCGGTCGCTTCATCGACATCGCGCTTAATCGTGACGCCCGCGATCATGTCGCGGAACTCGACCTTTCCGCTTTGCTCGGTCAGGATGGGCACGTTGTACGGGTCCCATTGCACGAACGTCTCGCCTTTCTTAACAGCAGTGCCGTCGCTCTTGGAAATCATCGAACCGATCACGACGTTGTAACGCTCGAGCTCGCGTCCTTCCGCGTTGTGCACGCTAATCGAGCCATTCTTGTTCAGCACGATCCAACTGCCGTCGAGCGCCTGCACCGTACGCAAGTCGTTAAACCGCACCGTGCCGTCGTTCTTCGCCTTGATGATGGGCTGTTTAAACGTCTGGCTCGCCGTTCCGCCGATGTGGAAGGTCCGCATGGTTAACTGCGTGCCGGGTTCGCCGATCGATTGCGCGGCGATGATCCCGACGGCCTCACCCAGCTTAACGAATTGGCCTGTGGCCAAATTCCGCCCATAACACATCGCACAGACGCCGCGGCCGCATTCACAGGTCAGGACCGAGCGAATCTTTAATTGCTCCACGCCGATGCGTTGCAAGTCCGCCGCGATTTTCTCGTCGATGTACTGGTTCGCTTTGACGATTTTCTTCTTCTTTTCCACTGGATCAGGAATCGTCTCGCAGCTGACGCGCCCAATGATGCGTTGGCCAAGATCGACCACTTCTTCGTCGCCCTCGTAAATCGAGCGAACAACGATACCGTTGACGGTGCCGCAATCCTCTTCGTTAATGATCACGTCCTGCGCCGCATCGACCAGTTTGCGCGTGAGGTAACCGGAGTCGGCAGTCTTGAGCGCCGTATCGGCCAAGCCTTTGCGCGCACCGTGGGTCGAAATGAAGTACTCGAGCACGCTCAAGCCTTCGCGGAAGTTCGACGTAATCGGGCGCTCGATGATTTCGCCGCTCGGTTTCGCCATCAACCCGCGCATACCGGCAAGCTGACGGACCTGCTGACGATTGCCGCGCGCGCCGGAATCGACCATCAAATAAACCGGGTTCAATTCCTTGCGCCCTTCGTTGTGTTCGAGGGTGCGGAACATGACGTTCGAAATCTCGTCCCCGGCATGGGTCCAGATGTCGATGATCTTGTTATAACGTTCGCCGTCGGTGATGATACCCTTGCGATACTGCTGCTCGACCAGCCGAATCTGTTTGTAAGCGTTCTCCAGTTCCGTCGCTTTCTCTTTTGGAATGATCATGTCGGAAATTCCAATCGAGATACCGGCTTTGGTCGCCGCGGTAAAGCCGAGCTCTTTTAGTTTATCTAACGTCGCAACCGTTTCGGACGGGCCGGCCAGTTGATAGCAACGCCAGATAATATCGCTGAGCTGTTTCTTGCCCGCCGCCTTGTTGAAGAATCCTAGCTGCTTCGGCCAAATCTGGTTGAAAATGACGCGGCCCGCCGTGGTTTCGAGCACCTTCGCTTCCGTATTTCCGAAAGGCGTCTTATGGCCAAGATCCGGGTTCTTGAACCGAATCCGATCGTGCGTGCGGACGGTGCCTTCCGCCATGGCAAATTCCACTTCGGTCGCGTCGGCAAAGAGCGGCAGATGCTGCCCGTCCTTCATCACTCCGCGCGGGTTTTGCGTCAGGTAATAGCAGCCGAGGGTAATGTCCTGGGAGGGAGTGGTAATGGGCTTCCCGCTCGAGGGCGAGAAGATATTGTTAGGCGCGAGCATCAACATCCGCGCCTCCAATTGCGCTTCGACCGAGAGCGGTACATGCACCGCCATTTGGTCGCCGTCGAAGTCCGCGTTGTACGCTGTGCAAACGAGCGGGTGAATTCGGATCGCCTCGCCTTCGATGAGTTGCGGTTCGAATGCCTGGATCGACAATCGGTGCAGCGTCGGCGCACGATTCAGCAGCACGGGGTGGCCCTTCGTCACTTCATCGAGAATGTCCCACACTTCCGGTGTCTGGCGCTCGATCATCTTCTTCGCGCTGCGAACGGTATGGACATAGCCGAGATCTTTCAATCGGCGAATGATGAACGGCTCGAACAACACCAGTGCCATCTTCTTGGGCAAACCGCATTGATGCAGTTTCAGCTCCGGCCCGATCACAATGACCGAGCGGCCTGAATAATCCACGCGTTTGCCCAGCAAATTCTGACGGAACCGCCCGCCTTTGCCCTTGAGCATGTCGCTCAGCGATTTGAGCGGTCGGTTTCCCGCGCCCGTCACCGCGCGGCCATGGCGCCCGTTATCAAACAGAGCATCGACCGCTTCTTGCAACATGCGTTTCTCATTCCGGATGATCACGTCCGGTGTTTTGAGCATGAGCAAATTCTTCAACCGATTGTTGCGGTTAATCACCCGACGATACAAATCGTTTAGATCCGATGTCGCAAATCGCCCGCCTTCCAGTGGAACGAGCGGACGCAAGTCCGGCGGGATCACCGGGAGCACATCAAGGATCATCCATTCCGGCCGGGTGTGCGAATGCTGGAAGCCTTGGACGAGCTTTAATCGTTTCGCCAATTTCTTGCGAATCTGTTTGCTCTTGGTAGCACCCATCGCTTTCTCGAGCTCTTTGTTAAGCTTGTTTAGATCGATCTCGCTCAAGAGCCGCTTGATGGCTTCCGCACCCATGCCGGCGACGAAATCTTCACCGTATTGTTCCTGCGCCTCGCGGTACTCGACTTCGTTAAGCAACTGCGCTTTTTGCAGCGGCGTCTTTCCCGGATCGATGACAATGTAATCCTCGTAATAGATCAGGCGCTCGAGCTGTCGCACCGTCATGTCGATCATCAACCCAATCCGCGACGGCATGCATTTGTAGAACCAAATATGCGAGACCGGAACAGCCAGTTCGATGTGACCCATCCGCTCGCGACGCACCCGGGCCAGCGTCACTTCGACGCCGCAACGATCGCAAATCACGCCCTTGTGCTTGATCCGCTTGTATTTTCCGCACGAACATTCCCAGTCCCGTGTTGGACCGAAAATGCGTTCGCAGAATAGGCCGCCCTTCTCTGGCTTAAACGTCCGGTAGTTGATCGTCTCCGGATTTTTCACTTCGCCCTTGCTCCACGACCGCATCGTGTCGCTCGACGCAACGCCGATCGCCACTTGATCAAAACCCACGGGCCGTTCTTCGCCCACTAACTCGCGCCAGGAATGTTCGTTCATGATTTTTCTTCGGTTCTCATTGCTGGCCCGCGCAGTCCCACATTTGTGGGACGAATGCAGGCCGATTCAAAAATTAAGTCACGTTTTCCAGGAAACTGCTCGGCGCTTGCGCCCCGACTTTGACGTCGAGCCCAAGGCTTTGCATTTCCTTGATCAACACGTTGAAAGATTCCGGTGTCCCCGCTTCGAGCGAGTTGTCGCCCTTGACGATGGACTCGTAGATACGGGTACGTCCCTGCACGTCGTCCGATTTTACCGTGAGCAACTCCTGCAACGTGTAAGCCGCACCATACGCTTCGAGCGCCCAGACTTCCATCTCGCCGAACCGCTGACCGCCGTATTGTGCCTTGCCGCCTAATGGTTGCTGCGTAACCAGTGAGTACGGCCCGACCGCGCGCGCGTGAATCTTGTCCGCCACCAGGTGCCCGAGCTTCATCATATAGATGTAGCCAACCACGACTTCCTGATCGAACGGATCGCCGGTGCGGCCATCAAACAAATGCGCCTTGCCCGTTTCCTGAACCCAACCGAAACCCTCCTGCTTCTTCGCTTCTTTGAGATACTCTCGGATTTTTTCTTCCTTGATCCCGTCGAACACCGGCGTGGCGACTTTGAATCCGAGCGCCTTGGCCGCCACACCCAGATGCGTCTCGAGCACCTGGCCGACGTTCATACGGCTGGGCACACCTAACGGATTTAAAACGATCTCAACCGGCGTCCCGTCCGCCAAAAACGGCATGTCTTCTTCCGGTACGATCCGAGCCACGACGCCTTTGTTTCCGTGGCGTCCGGCCATTTTGTCGCCCACACTCAGTTTGCGTTTGCTGGCAATATAAACTTTGACCTGCTTGATGATGCCAGGATCGATATCGTCGCCGCTTTCGACCCGATCCATCGCGCGTTCGCGCTCCAGTTCCAGCTCGGCAAACTTGTGCTCGTACGAGCCGATGATCTCGCGAATCTTATTCCGGATCGGGCTCGGATCGATCTCGATATGGTCATAAACGTTGGCCAGTTTTCGCAACAGCGTCTTGGTGATCTTGCGATTGGCTGGGATGATGATCTCGCCCGTCTCGGCGTTCACCACATCGAGCGGAATCTTTTCGCCTAACAAAATATTGGAGAGCGCGTCCGTGAGTTGCTCGGTCAGCTCTTCCATTTTCTTCTTGTGTTCCTCGGTAATTTGCTTGAGCTGACGCTTCGTCTCCGCCGGCGTCAATTTCTCGCGCTGGACTTCGCGGCGCGATGAAACTTTGACATCCATTACGATGCCGTACGTCCCCGATGGGACCGTCAACGATGTGTCCTTTACGTCTGCGGCTTTTTCACCGAAGATGGCACGCAATAACCGCTCTTCTGGTGCGAGCTCGGTCTCACTCTTTGGCGTAATTTTCCCGACGAGAATGTCGCCCGGCTTCACTTCCGCGCCGACACGCACTACCCCGTCCGGTCCGAGATTGCGCAAAGCTTCTTCGCTCACATTCGGAATGTCGCGCGTGATTTCTTCCGGCCCGAGCTTGGTATCGCGGGCGCCAATTTCGAACTCGTCGATGTGGATCGACGTGTAAATGTCTTCCTTGACCACCTTCTCCGAGATCATGATGGCATCCTCGAAGTTGTATCCGTTCCACGGCATGAATGCGACCAGCACGTTGCGACCGAGCGCGAGCTCGCCATGTTCGGTGTTCGGGCCGTCGGCGATGACCTGGCCCTTCTTCACGTGCTGGCCTTTGTGCACGATCGGTTTCTGATTGATGCAGGTTCCCGCATTCGAGCGCATAAACTTGCGCAGCTCGTAAACATGAATGCCTTTATCCGGATTGGTCTCGAGCTTCCGTTTTCCTTCGGGCATGTCGCCGTCTTTCGTCACCACGATTTGGTCCGCCGTGACCGACGCAACCTTGCCGCTCTCTACCGAAAGCACGACCGCATGCGAATCGCGCGCCACTTTCGCTTCCAAACCCGTGCCGACGAACGGCGCCTCGGAGACAATCAACGGCACACCCTGGCGTTGCATGTTCGATCCCATCAACGCGCGGTTCGCGTCGTCGTGTTCGAGAAACGGCACTAATCCCGCTGCCACGGAAACGAGCTGCTTCGGCGACACGTCCATGTAATGCACCTTCGACGGCTCGACTTCCAAAAAGTCGCCGCGATAGCGCACCGAAACTTTTTCGCCGGTGAAATGCCCGCGCCCGTCGATCGGCGCGTTGGCCTGGGCGACGAGATAGTTTTCCTCCCGATCGCCGGTCAGATAATCGATCTCATCGGTCACGCGGCCATTGTGCACTTTGCGATAGGGCGTTTCGATGAATCCAAATTCGTTAATCCGGGCAAATGTGCTCATCGAGCTGATCAGACCGATGTTCGGACCTTCTGGCGTCTCAATCGGACAAATCCGGCCATAATGCGACGGGTGAACGTCCCGCACTTCGAATCCAGCGCGATCGCGTGAGAGACCTCCCGGCCCCAGCGCGGAGAGACGCCGTTTGTGCGTCAATTCCGCTAACGGATTGGTCTGATCCATAAATTGCGAGAGCTGCGAACGCCCGAAGAAATCGCGGATAACCGCGCTTAGCGCTTTCGGATTGATCAGCTTTTGCGGCGTCATTCCATCGACATTGATGTCGAACAACGTCATCCGCTCTTTGACCAGGCGCTCCGTCCGCGCGAGACCGACTCGGCATTGATTCGCCAACAACTCGCCAACTGTCCGCACACGCCGGCTCCCGAGATGATCGATGTCGTCCAGCGTGCCTTCGCCCCGGCGCAGAGCGATGAGATATTTGATCGCCGCGATGAAGTCCTTGTCGGTCAAAATCCGCTCACCCAGATCGACATTGATCCCGAGCTTCTGGTTGATCTTATAGCGGCCAACCCGTCCGAGATCGTATTTCTTTGCATCAAAAAAGAGCCTCTTCAGCAAAGCGCGAGCATTGGCCACGGTCGGTGGATCGCCCGGACGCAGACGCCGGTAAATATCTTTCAGCGCTTCCTCCTGATCGTGGGCCGGATCTTTCCGGAGCGCTTTCACTACGGTATCGTCATTCGAGATGTCGATGACTTTTACTTCCTTGATCTTGAGCGCCATGATCTGACGGACCGCCGCCAGTGTGAGCGGTTCAAACGCGCGCGCGACCGTCACTTCGCCGTCGCGCACTTCTTCCGTCAGCACTTTGGTCGCGAGCTCTTCTTCATCAAGTTTCTCGCTCAACTTCAGCGTCTCGATGTTATAGAAAAGCTTGATGACTTCTTCGTCCGAGCCATAACCGAGGGCGCGCAGGAATGTGGTCGCGAGAAATTTCCGGCGCCGCTTCCGGCGATCGAGATAAATGTAAAGCAGATCAGCGGTATCGAATTGCACCTCAATCCACGAACCGCGGTCCGGAATGATCCGGAAACTGTAAAGCACCTTGCCGTTGACGTGCACGGTCGATTCAAACGCGATGCCCGGGGAGCGATGCAACTGGCTCACCACGACGCGCTCGGCGCCATTGATCACGAACGTCCCCTGCTCCGTCATCAGCGGGATTTCGCCCATGTAAACTTTTTCCTCCTTCGTCCCCTTCTCCTCGCGTAATTGGAATGTCACGTGCAGCGGAGCGCTGTAGGTCTGGCCTTCGCGCTGCGCTTCCAGTGCGCTCAGTTTCGGCTCGCCGATCTCGTAATGGCTGAAATCGAGCACGGCTTTCTCGTCGTAGCTCTCGATTGGGAAAACTTCCTTGAACACCGCCTGCAATCCTTGGTTCTTCCGCTTGGCCGGCGGCACGTCCTTCTGGAGAAAATCGACGTAGGAATTGAGCTGAACTTCGATAAGATTCGGCGGCTCAATGGCTTCTTTGATGGTTCCGAAGTGAATGCGATCCGAATTACGTTCCGGCATAATCAATCAACAGGATGTTTAAAGACGCCACAGCCACGTTAAGTAGCGACCGGAGCGCCCAGTGGTTTAGGGGGATTATTTTACGGGCGAGCGAAGGACGTAAAAATGGCAGCAAAACAGCAGGTTGTCAAATCAACTCCTGCTGTTTTGTTGCCACTTCTTTTTTCTGCCCCTCGGACGCCGGGTTAAAAATACCTTTAACAGAGTGCGATGATAGACAGAAAAATCCGCCGCGCAACCAAAAATTTGCAGTCGCCCCGCTCTGTCGGGGCGTCTGTTGGAATCTTACGGCCACAGAGCGCCGTGGCTATGGCCGTTATTTAATCTCCACCTTCGCCCCGGCCGCTTCGATCTTTTTCTTGATCTCGTCGGCCTCGGCTTTGGTCACGCCTTCCTTGACTGGCTTGGGCGCGCTTTCGACCAATGCTTTGGCTTCGGCCAGTCCAAGCCCCTGCACTGCGGCACGCACTTCTTTAATCACACCGATCTTGTTCGCGCCGGTCTCTTTCAGGATTACGTCGAATGTAGTTTTTTCTTCAGCCGCCGGCGCCGCTGCTCCGCCTGGCGCGCCCGCCGCTGGGCCAGCCGCGACCGCTACCGGCGCCGCCGCGCTCACGCCCCATTTTTCTTCGAGTTGCTTGACCAATCCAGCAATCTCCAGCACGGACATCGCGCTGAGTTGCTCCACCAATTTATCTGTATCTGCCATTTTAGTTTCCTCCAATTGCCGCCTCCGAAAGCATTCGAAGAATTAAAGCCGATAGCCATCGGCTCGGTCAGTTTTCGTTTTGTTCATCGTCCCGCAATCGCAGGGCGAAATCTCTTATGCCGCCGCTTCTGCGGGCGGGCCCTCCTTTTCCGCTTTAGCTTTCAGCAAGCGCGCCAAGGCCGCGGCCGGCTCGTTCAACACCCGCACCAGGCGAGTCGCGGGCGCGAGCAAGAGGCCGAGCAATTGCGCCTGCAAAACTTCGCGTGCTGGCAGCTCGGCGATTTGTTCCAGGTCGGCGGCCGAGAGCAACGCGCGATCGACCATACCGATCTTGAGCGCGGCAATCTTAAATTCCGTCGCAAATCTCTTCAGCACCTTCGCCACCGGCGCGAGATCTTTCTCGCCCGTGACTACTGCCGTTTGCCCAACCAGCTTATCGCTCACATCGGCGAAACCGGAATCGGTCATCGCCCGTTTTAGAAAACTGTTCTTCACTACGTGCACTTCCGCGCCGGCCGGAGCGAGACGATTCCGCAGCTCGCTGAAATCGCCGACCTTCATCCGCTGATAATCGGCCACGAGCACAAACGGCGAATGCTTCAGTTTCTCCGAAAGCTCCGAAACGATGCTGGCTTTTTCTGGTCGCATATTGTCGATGTAATCTTGTCGATCTTCCCTCGCGCTCCTCGTTAAGCTGATGCGCCCAAATACGGTGCAGGATCGACATGCACGCCGGGCGACATTGTCGCACTAATCGTGACAGTTTCAAGATAACGTCCCTTTGCCGTCGCCGGACGCGCCCGCACCACCGCTTCGATCACCGCTTTCCCGTTTTCCACGAGCGCGTTTTCTTCAAACGAAAATTTCCCGACCGGCACCGCGACGTTGCCATTTTTGTCGAGCTTAAATTCCACCCGGCCCGCTTTCACTTCCCGGACCGCTTTGGCCGTGTCCTCCGTGACTGTTCCCGTTCTCGGGTTCGGCATCAGTCCACGCGGTCCGAGCACTTTTCCGAGCTTCCGCACTTCAGCCATCGCCGCCGGCGTAGCAATCGCCACATCAAAATCGGAAAACCCGTCCTGACATTTTTGAATCAAATCCTTAAACCCGACATATTCCGCGCCTGCATCTTTCGCGTCCTGCGCGGCCCTGCCCTCACCAAACACGAGCACGCGGACCTGCTTTCCGCTGCCATGCGGCAACGCGCACGTCCCGCGCACCATCTGATCGGATTGTTTGGGATCGACACTGAGCCGAAACGCCACCGTCACTGTTTGATCGAACTTGGTCGCCGGAAATTTCTTCAGCGTCGCCACGGCGTCGTTAAGCGGATAAGTTTTGGAGCGGTCCACCAGCTGGGCGGCCGCACGATAACGTTTCGATCGATTCTGTGACATATGATGAGCAGTTCAAACGAGCTGACGCTCTCCTGCGTTAAGATCGGGACGCGCACAATAGAGCAGTCGTGCCCATTGTCAAAACCATTCTTTAACTACGAATCAACACGAACGGACACCAATTGACGAGAGTCCTGTCCAGAAGTCATGCCGTAGTCTTCGCGACGGCGGATGGTGGTAAAACCGCTGCATTTTAGCCTTGCAAAACCGGTAACAATCCTGGTAAAACCAGTCATTATGAATCATCCCACTATCTATAAGTTGTCAATCTTAGCCATCGCTTTGCTCGCCGGGGTCATTCAAGCCTCAGCCCGGCCTGTCGATTTCAGCGAACTGTCGCTGCTTGTGCGTGCGCAGGAGAGTGAAACCTCGATCAGACAGGAGGTGGCGCAGCGCAAACTCATGCATGCGTTAACGCCCCAACAGGAAAGCAAACTCAAAGCCCAAGGCGCGAGCGATTCCCTCGTGCAAGCGCTACGCAATCCGAACCTCGTCATCCCGAAAGAAGAAGCGGTGAAGCTTGAAGCAGCGCGCGAGCCACACTCACGCACCGTCGCGCCGCTCGGCGCAGAATCGACAGCGCCGCAGACCGCGCCGGGCAAACTTTTCGTGTTCGACGTCGCGCTCGGGCATCCGATAAACTTGAGCCAGTGGGGTGGATACGATCATGAGCTGGCGTTTTATTCCTACCGTTGCGCCGGCGAAGATGTCATCGAGCCTGTCATGATTGATAATCTCCGCACCGGCTCGGTCGTAAGTCGAAATATTCCGACCGGCGGACTCAGCGAAGATGAATATTTCGCGGAGGACAGTGGCTTATCGCGCGATTGGTCTCCCCATCAACGGTTCAGCGGCAACAACGGCCATCATTTCACGCCGTACGATGCCCGCGGGGGTATGCGCGACGATCGATTCAATTTCAGCGACACCGTTTCAGTCAGCTCACATTCTGCCTCGCGCACGCTGGCGATCGATTGGAGCAATCCCGTCACGGTCGAGGGTGTTCCCTATGCTTTGTATCCGGTATACGGCGCTGGCGGCGTCTCGCTCTACTACATCGGGGGTTCGAGCAGTTCAGTGAAGCTTGCGGTGGCAACGCACTAGGCCTTGTAACAGCGACGCTCACCACCCTTCGGTCGCCGCGGCGACCTCCGGGGTGGCAAGCAGAGCGCCGCTACAGGCTCAATCTGCCGGCTCGAGATACTCCTGATCGATTGTCGATGCTGCGGTGTTAGCCGCCACCGGGCCGTTGCGAATGATTTTGCCTTCTTTCATGACGAACGAGACGTGCTCGGTCGCGGTAATGTCGGCGGTCGGGTCACCGGGCATGGCGACGATGTCCGCCAGCTTGCCTTTCTCGAGAGTGCCAACTTTCTGGGTGATGCCAAAAAGATCGGCGGTTATCGCAGTGGCGGAGCGCAACGCTTCGATCGGTGACATGCCAAGATCGGTCATTAACTTGAATTCCTTTGCGTTCTGGCCGTGCGGAAAAACCGCGGCGTCTGTGCCGAACGAAATCTTGATTCCCATCTTCACCGCGTTGCGGAACATTTCCGTGCGCGCAGCCGTTGCCGCTTTCGCTTTTTCCTGCAAGACCAGCGGATACTGACCGATTTTCGACATGATGTATTCCGATGCCATGAGCGTCGGCGTGAGATACGTGCCTTTGGTTTTCATGAGCGCCAGCGTCTCCGGCTTCATGAACGAACCGTGTTCAATAGAATCGACACCGGCGGCGATGGCGTCGCGTGCCGCTTGATCGCCATGACAATGCACGGCAACTTTCTTGCGCAACCGGTGCGATTCATCCACCAGTGCCGTCACTTCCGCCGGAGTTAATTGCGGCGTGTCCACTTCATCCGCTAACGATAATACCCCGCCCGAGACCGCACCCTTGATCACATCCGCGCCATTTTTCACTTCGAAGCGAACGGCTTTTCGAATTTCCTCGGGTCCATCGGCGATGCCGTCCGTATAATCCGGTTCGCGTCCAAACAGGAAATCGCGGAAGCCGCCGGTCGGATCGAAATGACCACCAGTCGCGCCGATTCCTTTTGTCGCCACCAGCATTCGCGGCCCGACGATCACGCCTTTGTTAATCGAGTTACGCAGCGCGACATCGACAAACTCGCGACTCGCGACGAAACGGCTGCCGAGATCGCGCACGGTCGTGAAACCGGCTTCGACAGTCGCGCGCGCATAGGTCGTGGCTTTGATAGCCTGCTCCGAGACGTTCAGATCGAGCTCGTGCAATCGGCGCGTGTTGTAATCGCCGGAAAAATCGAGTGTCAAGTGCGTATGCCCATCCATGAATCCCGGGCAAATCGTCGCGTCGCCGAAATCGATGACTTGCGCATCGCCCGGCGCCGACAAATTGCTCCCAACATCGACAATCTTGTCACCTTTCACGATGACGACGCCGTTTTGCACGAGCGCCTTCGATTTCCCGTCGAACATTCGCGCCGCCTTGAGCACGATGGTGGCCTGATCGGCCGCGCCAGCGATACTGGTCCACAAAACGATGGCGAATCCGATAATAAAAAATGATCTAATACGCATTGTGTCGGTTTAGGAATTAATTGCCCCGGTTGCAAGCCCGAACCTCATCTCCAAGGGACTTAACGCAGGAGCCCCGGTTCTCTGTTTAATGTTCTTGTCGGAGTTTCGCGGCGCATTCCTCCAGCCCTTCTTGCGCCGGATCGAGTCCGGGGCTGAGCGCGAGCGCTTCCCGAAAAGCAGCCATCGCTCGGTCGTACTGTTTGAAAAACACGAGATACCGTCCGCGATTGACCAACATGCTGGTATAGCTCGGCAGGACCTTCAGGTTTATCACGTCATCTTTTTCAAAGGACAAGGTCCCATCAGCCAGGCCGCGGGTTTGGAGATGCCAGTCAGATGGATCGTGAAAATCCCGGTCTGTGACGAGGTCAAAAACCAGTCCTTCCGGCACAGCTTGATAGGCCTTCGTGAGCCAGTTGGTCACATCACCATTTTGTGTCTCCCGGGAGATCAAGTCATTCGTCATGTAAGCCGGCGCCAGCCTCATTTCGTTCCGCACCATCGACTGGATCATCTCCAGAAAAGCCGTATTGATCCTCAGAGTGAGCTCCCTGTCCCGGGTATATGCTGCCGGATCCCGTTCCCATTCTTTCAGCTCTTGAACAAATGCATCAACCTTCTCGCGCGAACGCTCGAGTAAACCCGGATACGCGCGTCTCAGATAATCGAAATACCACGACCGGCGCAAGAGATTAACATCGACAACTTTTACGTCAGGCCGGCGCTGTTCGATCTGCTGGAGGTAGAAAGCCGGCGACGCGACCTGCCAGTCTTGAGTGAGTAAAAGCCCGTTAGGAGCAATCGAGGTGAAGATGTTGTCGAGGTAATCGTGCGCAAGCCAGTAATGTCTGTGATTATTAAAAGGCCAGTTGCCGATGAACGCGATCGCAGGCGCGACCAGCACAATCATTGTCGTTGTTAGATACCGTCTCGCCGGCGCTGCGGAGCTGGAAACAATCCACTGAATTAGCCAACGAAGGCCAAACCCCGAGGCGATCGCGATCGCGATAAACGTCGGCAGGTAGTACGCGTCTTTGTCCTCCGCGATTTCGTAGCTGAGGTTGTACGCGAGACTGGCCAGGACGATAACCAGAAGAAACCAGAAAGCGGTGCGGTCGGTTTTGAAGGCGCGAGCAAACCCTGCAAAAGCCAAGGCAAGCGGCAGCGGCAGCCACCAGGCGCTGAATTCCCGCAGCGCCATCGTGAGGAATTGAACAAATTGCTCGCCCATCCTGCTCGGCGTAAACGAGAGAAAGACCTGATACTGCCGTCCCGTGATGTGCCACCATATTTCCTGCAACGAAGTTGGCTTGCCCCAGTTAATCGCAGGCGAACCTGAAGCCGCTAACGGCAGATAGCTGTATACCGCTACCAAGCCGACGATTGAAATGAGCGCGGCATAGATAAGCCGTTTGCTCATGAAGAACCGCATACCTTCGGTCCGGTAAACGATCACCGCGATGGCAAAAAGAGTCAGTCCGACTGTGACGTGATGATCGCCGAGCGCGAGCCCAAACACGAACGCAGCGAGGTAGAGAAGGAAGTCGTGACTAGTTGTTAGCGGAATGCCTTGACTAACGGCGCGTTGTCGATCTGCAACGATGCATCGCCGCCACCGAAGCATCAGGAAAAAGATAACCAGGATCAGCAGCGTGTTCAGCGCATAAACTTCGGTGATCGTCGCGTAAAACCACAGTGTCCGCGAGAACGCCATTAGCAAACCCGCGCCCAAAGCAGGCGCCAGGACCGAAAGTCCGGTTGTCGAATCGTCTGCGGTTTTTCGCCGCTGCGCACTCTTTTTTGTTCGCTTTGGCCGGGCGAGATACAAACCGGTGATCATTAATTCTGCCACAACGAGAGCCGCCATGGCAGACGCAAGCGCGGCAAACAACGCGGAAGAAAAATTGACGCGCACGGCGATACTTCCGAAGGGGACGAGCGATGCGAGGTGGGCCAGCATCACCCACAAAGGGAAGCCGGGTGGATGCGCAACTCCCAGGCCGTGCGCAACCAGAATCAGCTCTCCGCTATCGACCAGAGTGACTGTCGGAGCGAGCGTCCAGCTATACAGGAGCAGCGCTGCAACGAACACGAACCCGGCGCAGAGCAGGCTGGCCAGCGAAGACGGAGTTGTTTCTCCATTCGTTCTCAATGTTCGTAGGCGTAAATTGTAGGTCCGCTGTCCTCAGCGGAAATCCGGCGAGCGATCAGGCACAGACATCTTGCGCTGAGACAGCGCTCAATAGTAGCAGAAATTGGATGTCGAGCGCTCCACTCTCGAGGGAACCGGCAAGCGAGACGCAATGACGGATGCTTTGCAAGCGGGACGCATGCACTACCTTGGGCAACCGTGAACATTTTGCTGCTCCAACTAAAACGGATCGGAGACCTGATTTTGACCACGCCCGCGATTGACGCGGTGCGGAAAAAATTTCCGGCGGCGCGGATCACGCTCGCCGTGGCGAGTGAATGCCGCGACCTGGCTCCGGCCATTTCGAACGGAGATGGGCTTTTGATTGTGCGCCGGAACTGGCGCGACATCCCGATTTTCCTTTCTGTCGCCATGCACCGGTTCGAGTTTTGCGTGGATTTCACGCGCAACGATCGCTCGGCTGTTCTGGCGTATTTGTCACGCGCGAAGAAACGGGTCGCCGCGTACCGGCCGCATGGCGAACCGGAGGCGCGCACCCGCGTTTACACCGATTTCACCGAACGGATGGGCAGCTTGCACACGATTGATTATCACCTCGCATTGCTGCGGCCGCTTGGAATCGAAGACTCGCCCACCAGGGTGCATCTTGATCTCCCGTTGTCAGCGCAGCGCAAGGCACAAGCGCTTCTCCGCGAGATGAAGATTGCGAATCGATTCATCATTTTTCATCCCGGCGCAGCACGCGCGGAAAAATTTTGGGAAATCGAACGGTGGGCTGATTTGATCAATCGAGCGCGACCAAAGATCGACATCGTCCTGACCGGGACTCGCACGGAGTTGGAGCAAGAGCAGATTCGGCAGATTAAAGCGAAACTGCGCGAGCCGGTCGTCGATCTGAGCGGCCGGACAGACCTGCTCACATTCGCTGCGCTCATCGCGCAGGCGCGTCTGCTGGTCACGGTCGATTCTGCGGCGATGCATTTCGCCGCCGCTACCCAAACGCCGCAGGTTGTCCTGTTCGGCCCAACAAATCCATTCCATTGGCGGCCACGTGAAAGTCCCGCATTGATTTTACAGGGAGGATCGAAAACCCCGGTCAACCAGTTCGAGTCGCGACAGGAGCGGCTGCCGATGAAGCAAATCTCGACGGAACAAGTGATCGATGCTATGAATTGCCTTCTGTCTGCGCCGGCAGCGACGCCAGTTTCATGAGCTCATGAGCGAGGGAAAGGCCAAAAAATCCAAGCCAAATCTGTGGCAAGTGATCCGACAGGCGTTCGGGCCGTACAAGCGGCTTTTTACTTACGTGATGCCGTACAAGTGGCGCTTCATTTTGGGCTTGGGTTTTGGCGTTGCCTTCGGCCTGGTCAATTCTTTTTTCCCACTCGCGGTTGCCAGGGTTACCAACTTTATCTTCCATGGCTCGGCACCGAACCTGTCGGCCTTGAGGTCTCACCCGGACCTGCTCAATCACGGTCCGAAGATCAATTCCATTGCCCTGGTCTGTCTATCCATTCCTGCGATCATGACCGTGCGCAGTCTGTTCGATTATCTCAACACCTACTACATGCAATGGGTCAGCAACAAAGTTGTGACCGATATTCGCTCTCAACTCTTCAGCAAGATGGTGCGGCATTCGATGGATTTCTTTAACAAGACGCGGGCCGGTTTCCTCATGTCTCGCATCACCAATGACACCCGGGCCATGCAGATGGCCCTTGCCATCGTCAGCAGTGATCTTTTCAAGCAACCGATTGCCATAGTAGGTGGAGTCACGGTTTTGCTCCTGATGGATTGGAAGTTTACCGTGGTAACGCTGGTTCTCTTTCCAATTTGCATGTTGCCAATCCGCATCTATGGCCGGCGAGCGCGGGGAGCAATGGAAGGGCAGCAGGAAGAAATGGGGCAAATGGTCGTTACGATGCAGGAGACTTTCGCCGGCATTCGGGTGATCAAATCTTTTAGCCGTGAACAGCATCAGGAAGACTCGTTTCGACGGAGCAACCAGGTCCAGTTTAGCCAAATGATGCGAATCATCCGATCGACGGAATCGGTTGGCCCATTGGTTGAAACAATCGCTGCCTCCGGAGTAGGCCTGGCGTTGCTCTACGTTTACGCCGTAAACCTGAGCGCGGGCCGCTTTTTTGGACTGATCTCGGGCATTTTCCTTCTCTATAACCCGATCAAGACTCTGAGCAGAATCCACATCATCATGCAGCGGTCCATTATGGCGACCAGCGAGATCTTTCGGATTTTGGATTCCGAACCCACGGTAACAGACAGCCCCGACGCGATAGAATTGAAATCGTGCGGTGGTCTGATCGAGTTCGACCGCGTTACATTTCGTTATTCAACAGGTAAGACCAACGCGATCACCGATCTCAGCCTGCGAATTGAGCCCGGGAAGAGCTACGCGCTGGTCGGCGCGAGTGGTGCGGGCAAATCGACCGTGCTGTCGCTTATTCTTCGCCTGTACGACCCGAACCGCGGTGTGGTTAAGATCGACGGATACGATTTGCGGAAGTTGACGCAAAAATCGTTGCGCGACCAAATCGGACTCGTTAGCCAGGACACGTTCCTGTTTCACGACACCATCTTTAGCAACATTCTGTTTGGCCGGCTGGATGCCACGCCAGAAGAAGTTTATGCCGCCGCGCAAACCGCCTACGCGCACGACTTCATCATGGCCCAGCCGAAAGGGTACGATACCGTGGTCGGTGACAAGGGATGCTTGCTCTCCGGCGGACAGCAGCAGCGCCTCGCCATCGCCCGTGCCCTGCTAAAGAACGCGCCGATTCTCCTGCTCGACGAAGCGACGTCCTCTCTCGATTCGGAATCGGAGAAGCAAATTCAAGAGGCGCTGGAGCGACTCTCCCAAGGCCGAACCGTGATCGCGATCGCGCACCGGCTATCGACGATTTTATCCGCCGACCGGATTGTCGTCATGCATCAGGGGCGCATCAAAGAGATCGGCACCCACGCCGAACTGATGCAGAAATCTGGACATTATCGGAAACTGTATGACATGCAGTTCCATGGTCTCGACGAGCCGGCGACCAAATCGGAAGTGCTCGTGAATGCGCTCGTATAGCGCACACTGTGAGAGAACTTAGGGGAAGCTGTCAGTTTCCCCTACAGATCGCTGCGGCAAAGGCGCAACGATTACGCTCATGCTCATCCTCACTTAGCACCGGATGCAGTTGCAAATTCTCCCGCGGTCCAGGCAAATTTACCCAGGATCGACAACCTCCGTACTTTTTCTCGCAGGGAATTGTCCAGACCGGTTCGACCCGAAATACGCGCACAAAAGCAACGTGAATTCCCGGCGCGCGATCGTCTTCAAATCGTTCCTGCACCACTTCTCGCTGCAAAATATGAAGGGATTCCAGCGCCTCCGCTACGGGCCACGACCGAATTACCCGCATCTCTTCGATTCGCGAAAAATATTTGAGGTTGATCTCCGACTCATCCTGCTCCGGAACTACGATGTCGATCTGGCGAACTTTTTCGAGCTGTTCGTGAAAGTGTGTCGGGAAAAGAAAGAATTCACCCTGCTGGAAACTGAATCCTGCGCGGCCCTCGGCGATTCCGCCCTTGCGCAGAATGATCGATTGCAATCCCCGCCCGAGTGCTTCGCACACCACCGACCATTCCTTGAATCCAACGCTTTTCATTTCGTCGCAGCCAAACTACCTTGCCCAAAATGGCGTTCAATTTCGATCTGCATTGCCACTCGTTTTTCTCGGGAGACGGTGTCTCCAGTCCGGAAGATTTGATCGCGGCGGCGCGCGCCAAAGGTCTGCACGGCATCGCCATTACCGATCACAACACCTGCGATGCGGTCACTTACCTTCTCGAAAAAGGTCTGATGCGTCTCGACGGGCAACCGGTCGATGGTTTCCTCGTTTTGCCCGGCGTCGAAGTCACTACCTCCGATGGCCACCTTCTGTGCATCGGCGCCGAGCTCCCTTATTTGAAAGGCAAACCGGCGCGTGAAGTCTGCGACATCATCCACCAGCGCGGCGGTCTCGCGATTCCGCCGCATCCGTACGACCTATTTCGCGCGGGAATTCGGCTCGCGACATTGGAAACATTGCCGATCGACGCGATCGAAGTTTTCAACGCCGCCACCACTTTGCGCCGGTACAATCGTTATGCATTCAAGTATGCCCAGATCCGCGGTTTGCCCATGACCGCGGCCAGCGACGCTCATCACGCCGCCGCCGTCGGCACCGCCTACACCATCCTGAATGCGGACGATTTTTCGGTGAAAGGAATTCTCGCTCAGATTTTGAAAAGTAACGAGCTCAACCAAAAATATCTCACCCCGCGCGACAGCCTTCGCAAAACTTGGAACAACTGGCTACGCCTCCGTCGCCGCAAGAGAGTTCCCGAACTCGCCGCGAAAGATGGTGGCAACGGCCCGCGTAATTCCGATTGAACGATTAACAATTCCTGCTTCAACGCACATGCCCGCCTACATCCTCGTCGATATCGACATTGTCGATCCTGTTGGATACGAGCAATACAAGAATCTGGCCGGCGCGACGGTTGAGAAATATGGCGGCAAATACATCGTGCGTGGCGGCAAAAGCGAAGTTCTGGAAGGCGATTGGCGCCCGAAACGTATCGTCATCCTTCGATTCGACTCGATTGCACGCGCCAAGGAATGGCTCAACTGCGAGGAATACCGCGAGCCGAGAAAGATGCGCCATCGCACCGCGCGCACTAACATGATCGTGGTCGAAGGGGCCTAGCAGAAGGATCGACCGTTATTCTGAAAGCAGTTTTCGCAAGGCCATGGGATCAGTCACCGGCGCTTTGCAGGTGAAATTTTCGCAAACGTAGGCGGCCGGTTTTCCATCGATCGGCGTCATTGCGCGGATCGCTTCGTTTTTTTCGCCGAGATATTTCTGACCTTCAGCTCCGTTCGCGAGCAATAGACTCGTTGTGGGCAAAAAATGTCGATGCACTTCGTTGATCAAAGCTTTTGTTTTCGGATTTTCGGTCTCTCCGGTGATCACGATCTGGCGCCGCTTGCTCAAGCTAAAATCGAGCGCGACCAGCATCTGCGGCATGGCGCTGGCAAAATGGGAAAGCGTCGAGCTAAATGCTTCAATCGTTCTTTGCCCGTGCTCACGCCACACGTCGCGGCTCGTCATTTGCGCAAGCCGAAGCAGATTTAGCGCGCTGACAGAACTCGCGGCCGGCTCGGCACTGTCGTTGTCGTCTTTCATCCGCAACACGACGCTCTTGTCCTTTCCGCTGGTGCTGAAATAGCCGCCACCTTTTTCGTCGAAGAACAATCGGTCCTGCGCTTCCTGAAGCTCGACTGCAAATTTCAGCCACCCGATATCGAAGCTCGCTTCATAGAGATCCAACATCCCTTGAATGACAAACGCGTAGTCATCTGCGAAACCTTCAATCCCGCTCCGACCGTTGCGATAACTGCGATAGAGCAGTTTCTTTTTCCCATCGTAAAGGTTCGCACGCAGGAACGTCGCCGCGCGAGTCGCACTTTCCAAATAGCGCGGTTCGTCCAAAACTTGCGCGCCGCGGGCGTAGGCAGAAATCATCAGACCGTTCCAGGCCGCGATGATTTTGTCGTCCAAGTGGGGGCGCGGACGTTTGACCCGGATTGACAATAATTTTTCCCGGCTTCGGGCAAGCGATTGTCGAATGTCGTCCTCGCGTTTTTCAAAATGTCGCGCGGTTTCCGCCACCGTGTGACGTTCGATCAGAATGTTTTTCCCGCGAAATTCATCCTGCGGGTCGCTCCCTTCCGGCGCGTTGCCATGTGCCTGAACGCCGAAGTGATATTTGAAAGCCTTTGCGCCATCGCCGAGCGCAGCATCGATCTCTTTCTCGGTCCAAACATAGAACGCCCCCTCGGCATTCTTCTGTAGCGGCGCTCTGCCTGCCGCACCGGAACTTTGCCAAGGCGGGTGAGCGTCGCCAACTTGTGGATCTAACTCAGCGCGACGGTCATAGACCGCCGCTACAGGGACAGGACTATCCGCATCTTCCGCAGAAAAGAACCCGCCCTCCCTCGACGTCATGTCGCGGGCAACGTAATCGAGAATATCGCGCCCAGCTGCTTCGAACTCGACCCTCACCGGCGCTCTCGCATCCGCTTCTCCCTGGCCAGGGAGAGAACTGAAGTGAGGGTCGCCTAAAATCTCGCACACCTCGAGATATGCAGAAGCGAGCTGGGCCTGATCGTAGAGCATTTTTTCAAAGTGCGGCACGTGCCAGTAACGATCGACCGAGTAGCGATGAAATCCGCCGCCGACATGATCGTGCATGCCGCCGGCTGCCATCTTGCGCAGGGTGAACAACACCATCTCCAAGGTCTGCTTGCCTGCGTCGCTTTCCGGATCTCGTGCATAAAAGCGGGTGAGAAAATTGAGCGTGACAGGACGCGGAAATTTCGGCGCGATGCTGAAACCACCCTCGCGCGGATCGTAACTCCGATCCAGTTGTTGGAACGCCTCTTGGAAAACACGGCTGTCGATCTTGCCCTCACTCGCAGTTTGTGCGGCCTGCGATTCGCGGATAGCATCGACAATCTTTTCTCCCTGTTCGGCAATCTTTTCGTGATTCTCTTTCCACGTCGCCGCGATTCGCTCCAAAACTTTCTTGAAAGCCGGCTGACCATTTCGATCTTCGGGCGGAAAATAGGTGCCGCCGACGAACGGTTTTAGATCAGGCGTCAGCCAGACGCTCATTGGCCAACCCCCACCGCCGGTCGTGGCTTGGACAAATATCATATAAACGCGATCGACATCGGGACGCTCCTCGCGATCGACTTTGATGTTCACAAACTCTCGATTCATGATCGCCGCCGTCGCTTGGTCCTCGAACGACTCATGCGCCATCACGTGGCACCAATGACATGTGGAATAACCAATCGACAGAAAGATCGGTTTGTTTTCCCGACGCGCCTTGGCAAAGGCTTCCTCGCCCCACGGATACCAGTCGACTGGGTTGTGAGCGTGCTGGAGAAGGTAGGGAGATTTTTCCTGCGCCAGCCGATTCGTATGATCGACTTTTGCGGGCTCAACTTCAGCAACAATTTGGGGCGGCGTCATATTCCATCGTAACTCGCCCAGCGCGATCCGCCAATTTGTAGCGGCGCTCTGTGAGCGTCGCCGTTTTGGGGCAGAGTTTGCGACGGTCACAGACCGCCGCTACAGAGGAGCAGAACCAATGGATAGCGCCCAACTCGCTCTGCTTTTCCTCGCCGTCGGTGTGGTCGCGTTTCTTTATTCCTCGGTCGGGCATGCTGGAGCGTCGGGTTATATCGCGACGATGACCTTGTTCGGACTCGCTCCCGTCGTGATTCGGCCGACAGCGCTGGTGCTCAATATTCTGGTGGCTTCAATCGGAACGTTTCAATTCTGGCGAGCCGGGCATTTTAGCTGGAGATTATTTTGGCCATTCGCCTTGCTCTCGATTCCGGCTGCATATTTGGGTGGTTATCTTCAACCATCGGCATCGGTCCTGAGAATCTTGATCGGGCTAGTGCTGCTGTTTTCCGCGGCCCGTTTGATCTTTCGCCGTAGCGATCCGGCCACAACCACACTTCCGTCGCGTTCGAAGGCGATCGGGATCGGCGCCGGTCTGGGATTTCTCTCCGGACTTACCGGCACTGGCGGCGGGATATTTCTGACGCCGCTTCTGCTATTCTGTCGCTGGGCGCATATTCGTCAGGCCGCAGCCGTTTCGGCGCTATTTATTCTGGTCAATTCGATTGGGGGGCTGGCCGGCTATTTTACTAAAAAGCATTCAATCCCTTCGTTGGGCCTTGTTCTCGCCGTGGCCGCGATCGTTGGCGGAGTGATTGGCTCGCGCCTGGGCAGCCGCCATTTTCCAGCACGAACGATCTCAATCCTGCTGGCAATTGTTCTGACAATCGCCGGGGCGAAACTGATTTTGACGAAGTAGAAACCAAAGAGGGACGGCTTCCCCTTGGCTCGCCGTAGCCTTGGCAGAGGCGGCAGCCGTCATGTCTGGTTCGACCGCTGCCCGAGCCGTCGTTCCTTGTGCGGGCGACTTACCGAGAGCTTTGGCGCGGTCTCGGGCGACCAAGGATTGATGTTGTAATCGGAGGCGACGATTTCGTCGGCGTATTGCCGCAGCAGCTTGCAGAAGACGGCGACGTCCAGGCCATGATGCAGCGGAGCGAACTTCGACAGATTTTTTTCGGCCAATCGAAACAATCGCACGGCCGGCGGCAAACGCCGGCTGTGCTTGGCGTGGGATGGATACACGAAGTTCTTTTGCAGATGAACAAACGCGCCGGCGGCTTGGATCAGGCCTTTGAAAAAATTGTCGTCCTCGGAGTCGCGGGACAACCAGACCTGTTCCAGAACATCGTGCGCTTCATAGTATTGCTGCTCGTTCCAGCAGCGAAAGTAAGCGCGGTAGTAAGGGTGATCGACCATCGCGATGTTCGTGACATCGCCGCTTTCGCCTTCCAGCTCGCGGACAAAACGCGAAATCCTCTCGCCTTTGTTCATCGCGCGCATAGTTTCATCGCGGCTCCGATGATGGGCAAATTTGCAGGCGAAGACTTTTGTGGAGTGAGCGGACATGTCCGCGTCCGCCACCGGACAGACTCGCCGTGGCGAGCCTTGGAAAGCAGTCCCCCGCCGCTGGGGTTTTCGCACTCCTAAAATGACGACGCTCGAATTGTCGATCCTGCTGGTCGCGATTGCTGTGTTGATATTCTGCTCGGGGCTGTTCTCCAGTCTGGAGACGGCGTTGTTCTCGCTCAAGCCGCATCAACTGCGCCGCCTCGAGGGGCAACATCCGGCACTGGGCCCGTTTACCCAAATGTTGCGCGAACATCCGCGCCGCGTTCTCAACATGCTCCTCCTCGGCGATGGACTCGTGAAAGTGTTGCTCGTCTTGTCTTGCCTGTTTTTTCTCTGGGAAGGCCCGTTAGCCGGGCGCGTGCCGCAGTGGCTCGCGACCATCGCCATTTTCGCCATCGTCGTTTTGCTTTGCGATTTGATTCCGAAAGTGCTGGCGCTTTCAGCCTCGTATCGGATTTCGGCCCTGGGGGCGTTTACGCTCAAAACGTCGATGCCGCTCCTGGATCGGCTTGGCCAAACTTTGGAAAACGTCAGTAGCGCGGTCGTCGATCTTGTCACACCGACGCGGTTGAAGATTCGACCGCGAATGAGCGATGAGGAACTGGAGACACTGGTCGAGATTGGCCAGGAGGAAGGGTCGTTGCAGGAGGCCGAAGGGGAGATGATTCAGGAGATCATCAAGCTGGGCGATAAGACGGCCAAGGATTGCATGCTGCCACGGGTCGATATGTTCGCGTTGCCGGACGATTTGACGAACGAGGAAGCGATTGCCCGGCTGAAACAGGAGCGGCATCATCGCGTCCCGGTTTATGCCGATACACCGGACCAGATTGTCGGCATTGTCGATGTGAAAATGTTCCTGCTCGATCCAACGGAGCATTATACCGAAACGATGATCGCGCCGTCGTTTGTCCCGGAAACAATGCGGGCGATCGATCTGCTGAAACTGTTTCTCAGTCACCCCCAGGGGATGGCGATCGTGGTGGACGAATTTGGTGGGACGGAAGGCATCATTACCATGGCCGACATCGTCGAAGATATCCTGAGCGATGCCGCGCCGATGGGCGACGCCGATCTTTACATCGAGGAATTGGGAGATGGGAAATTTCTCGTGAGTGGGCAGGCGCGCCTCGACGATCTCAACGAGCGGCTCGGATTTGATTTCGAAGCGGAAGGGATCGACACGATTGGTGGACTCGTCTTCAACCGCCTCGGTTATCTGCCGCAAACGGGCGCGCGCCTGGAAATGCCGCCATTGTCGATCATCGTGCGGCGCGCCGGACGCAAACGGATTCAGGAACTGCTTTTGGAGAAAAAGGCTTCGCTAATGACAAATGACGAATGACGGAATGACGAAGGAATGTCTAATGACGAATGACGGAGAAGCGTGGTTCAGCGAGCGCTGGTCCATTTGTCATTCGTGCTTCGTCATGAGTTCGTCATCCGTCATCCGTCATCCGTCATCTTGATGGACCTGGCCCTCATCATTCTCTGCTGGCTCGTTTCGTTCCTGTTCGCCGGAATCGAAGCCGGATTGTTGTCGGTCGATCCGGTGCGGTTGCGATACCATGTGAAGCGAGGGAATCCGGCGGCCATCCGGCTGAATCATTTGCTGCAAAAACCGGAGCGACTGTTCGTTACCGTTCTCCTGATCACGAACCTGGCCGACATTCTCGGTTTGCTTTTGCTCACGCGGAGATTGGTTTGGGCGTTTGGCACCAAGGGCTTCATTGTGGCGTTTTTGATCGGGCTCCCGATTTATCTTTTCGTGCTCGCCGTTCTTCCCAAGGCGCTCTTTCGCCGGTTCCCATTTCGCGCGCTGTTGCCGCTGGCCCGGCTGTTGGACTTGGTCTCAGCAATTTTGTCGCCGGCATTTGAAGTCGGGGCCTGGGTCGGCCAACTGATTCTGCCTGGCCGGAAACAGGAACGCGCCCGATTGTTCGCTGCGCGCGAGGAACTGAAACAGATCACGAGCCAAAGCGAACGGGAGGGGGCCCTGACGGCGGCCGAGCGCGCGATGATCCATAACGTGTTCGATTTTCGCGGCGTGCGGGCGCGCGACGTGATGGTGCCGCTGAAGAAAACAATCACGGTCCGGCCGAATACGCCGCTAACGGAGGTGCTCAACTTGAGTCGCGAAGCGGGGGTGGACCGGTTCCCGGTGGTCGCGGGTGACGGGAAACCTTTGGGTCTGGTCAATGCGCTCGATCTTTTGTTAACGACGGAACTTGCGCCCATGCTCGACCAGCAGGTCCGCCGAATCGTGACCGTCGCGGAGGATGAGCCAGCCTATCAAGTGATGCAGCGACTGCGCGCGGCACGTCTCGGTCTGGCCGGCGTTTTAGATCGACGCCGAAAACTAAGCGGCGTCGTCACGATCGAAGACCTCGTTCGTCGCCTCGTGCAAAGCGGGTGAGCGAAAATGGATGTTCAGGCTACTAGCCTGGCTCAGTCTGGCAGCTGACATCGCGAAGGCATCTTACATACGTCATTGCGAGCGGAGTCGAGAAATAGTGGGGCAACCCTGCAAGTAAGATGGCTCCGCTCGGAATGACATAAGTTTTCCATAGAGCCAGATCGCTTTTAGAAGTCGCGACCGCGCTTGATTGTGCAATTGGCGGACGGTAGCGTTTTGACCAATGTCGATCCAGCGCTCTGCGTCACCGGGGTTGCTCGCGACCATCGTGACTGTCGCTGCTGGGTTTCTGTATCTACTTACCGCGGCGCGCGACATTGTTGTTGGCGATTCTCCGGACTTGATCACTGCCGCCGTGGTGCTGGGTGTACCGCATCCGCCTGGCTACCCGCTCTTCACCCTTCTGGGCCATCTTTTCAGTCTGCTTCCTCTGGGCGCGATCCCGTTCCGCGTCAATCTCGTGTCCGTAGTGTGCGATGCGATTACGGCAGGCATTGTTTTTCTCACTGCATTCCGTTTGAGCCGATCTCCCACCGCTGCGGTCGTGGCCGCGTTTGTTCTCGCGCTGGATCCGCTGTTCTGGTCGTGGTCGTTAGTCGCAGAAGTTTTCTCTTTGAACAATTTACTCGCAGCTCTCCTGATTTACCTGCTGGTGATTTGGAATGATGACCCAAAACGTTATGGCGTTCTGGCAATGGCAGCTTTCATCGCCGGGCTCGCCCTAGCGAATCATCACACCATTATTCTGTTAGGCCCGGCCGTGTGTTTCCTCTTATGGCGACAGCGCGCCATCTTGCTCGCCCAGCCCTGGACCATCGCCATCTGCGCGGCGGCATTTCTGCTTGGGCTCCTCCCGTACGCGTATATTCCGTGGGCAACGGCGCGCCACCCGGTTTACGACCGAGGCGGCATCTCCTCCCTCGATGATTTCATCGCATTCATTACGCGCCGAAGATTTGGCAGCCATCATCTCGTTCCCGAAGTTTACCAGGGAGGGACCGTGTGGCCTCGGATCGTTACGCTCTGTTATGCGTTCGGCGGGGTGATGGGATTGTTCGTGATCCTCGGAGCAATTCGCGCAGTCCGTTATTGTCGATGGTATTTCTGGTTTAGTCTGCTCGCTTTCGTTTCGACCGGTCTGCTCTTCGCCATGATCAGCAACGTCAATCTGTCCAGTATGGTCGGCGGGGCGTGGGTGCTGGGGCGTTTCTTTTTGCTTCCGCTAGTGGCGGTGGCGCCGTTGGTCGCTTTTGGTGTGATCATGCTTGCCGAGCACCTTGCCTCGGCCGCTTCGGAATTTCGACGCCAGAGTGTGTCGATCATCGCCGGAGGACTCGCCGTCGTGCTTGTAGTTGGTCTGGTCACGAACTATCGGCGGATCGATCAAAGCAGTAATCATATCGCCCGCAATTATGGCGAAGATCTGTTGGGCTCGGTCGGACCGAACAGCATCTTCTTTGCTGCAGGCGACCCGTGCGTTCTACCCCTGATGTATTTGACCGCCGTGGAAAAACAGCGGCCGGATGTGACGGTGATTGCGACTCCGTTTCTGCCGGCTCGCTGGTACATCGCCCAATTGCGAATGCACAATCCGCACTTGCACATTCCATTCGACACCTACGATATGAAACGCAACAATTTTAAGGCGATCATCGAAGCCAATCGTGAACGTCCAATTGCCCTGGCCGGGCCGGTCCCGGACGGGAGCGCGATGCGCGATTACTGGCCATATCCGCACGGTTTGGTCCAGTTGATTGAACCGAACTCGAAATGGATCGACGTCGGCGAATGGGCCAAGGACAACAGCGAACTCATGAAGCGCTATCGGACGCCGACACTCGCCAGCATCAACGCAAGCACGTTCGAACGCGCCATTTTATTCTTTTATTCATTCGGCGCATGGCAAGTCGGAACGAATTACGAGCTGAGCGGATGGAAGAGTGAAGCCGAGGCGTGGTATCGGCGCGCACGTGAGATCGATCCCGAATCGGAAACACTCTACCGCGAGCTCCAACAAGGCGCCGCGCGTGCCCAAGGATTGTATAACGGGGGCTTTTAGTTCTGTGCGAGTGATTGGCGTTTTAGACCGACATCGCAAGCTCACCGGTGCCGTCACGATTGAAGATTTAGTCCGCCGGCTCGTGCAGAGTTCTTGAGCTTCCGCCAATTACGCCGAACAAGAGCTCTGATCTCAGACTTTGCGACGGCAAATGGTCGCGAAGCCGGCACCGGCAGCGCCCAAGGCCAGCAGCGCGAGCGTGCGCGGCACGGGGTAGGGGCGCAATGACAAATGACGCCGCAGGAAACGGCGCCTCGTTGAGGTCCGACGTGACTTGGATCGAATCTCGCGGGCTCGCTGTCGTTGTGCGGAACGCATAGGTCCCGGCCGGCGCCTTAGCGGCCAAAGCGAACATGATATCGGTCACGTGATGTGCGCCGTCGGCTACGAGCATCAGAGGATTATAGACCGCATTTGCAGTCGCCTCGCAAGTAATCCGACAGGCGAGTAGCCCACCGCGTCCAGTGAGCAGGTTGCCTGGGCTCCGTTGGCAGCTCGCCGAAGGCGCAAGTGGCGAAAAGCAAAGCAGCTCCACCCGTTTCCGGATGGAGCTGCCTGAAAAGAACAAACCGTTCTCGAGGAAGCAATCAGTATCTTAGGACTTGCGGCGACGATATGCTGCCACACCAGCTCCAACAGCGGCCAAGCCCAGCAACGCCAAGGTGCTCGGCTCAGGCACAACCTGGAACACGAATGAGGCTTGTCCGAATGGCGCATCGTTAAAATCCGAAGTCACCTGGATGGAACCACGAGGGCTCGCGGTTGTCGTCCGCATCGTATAGGTTCCGAGCGGCGCGTTACCGGCGAGCGAAAACGTGATGTCGGTGATGTGATAAGTGCCATCTACTGTTTGGCCACCCGTTCCGCCGAGATCAACCGTTCGCATCTGGCCGCCTGTTTCCATGGTCGTCAGATAACCAGCGTCCGCACCGGATGTTGAGGTAAAGTTGACCGGGAATGTGGGGGCTGGGGCATAGTTCGGATCAGTAAACGTGAAGTAGCTCGCTCCGGTAATGCTGATGAACGGCGCTATTGCGCTTTGAAGTTGCAGCCAGTACCAGAGACCCCATGATCCAGGGCCGAAGCCGGAGTAGGTGTCTGTGACCGACAGAGTGATCGAGGTGCCTACATTCCAAACCGAGGGTCCCGTGAACGACAAGCTTTGATCTGCATAGAGCGAGCTCAATGTGGTCGTCAGGCCAATTAGTGCAATGAGTAGTGTTTTTTTCATGGTTTCTGTTTTTCCTTGGGTTTTGTTCTTTTCGTTTTGTGGTTGTTGTACTGGGTGGGGTTTTTTAGGAGATGTTTTTTGTGGTTTTTTCTGTTTTTCAAACTCGCTGTCCGCGCCTTTTTTCCTTCACGCGCCTAGAGCGAATTCATGTTGGCGTCCGTTATAGGTGATTTTGTCGGAAAAAGGCAAGCAAAAAATTAAATTTTTTTCAAGGGGGGTAGTGCGGGTATCCAGAACTTCGCGGCGAACCAGAGTTTTTGCCCGCGCATGACGCGAATGAACGCGAATTGAAAAGGCTCCAGGTTTCGGGATCACCAACCCTGCCGCAGCCACGCTGCCAGGCAGAGGCGCTTCCAGAGGCTCGACGCGGCGGTCCCCAGTAACGGCGGAAGCCTCGGTTCCGAAGCTTTCGACCCATCGAGGAACGGCCTCTGTTTGATTCGCGTTCATTGGCGTGATTCGTGGGCAAAAATCGAACAATCGTGGTGGAGCGCGCTTTATACGCAAGTTTCGCCAAAAAAAGCAAGGATATTTACCGTGGTGTCCTAAATTTCGCTCACCGGTGGCTGTCGCCGTCGCCTCTCCTGAGGGAGAGGATAGGGTGAGGGCTCCTTTTCTTCCTATCGCGAGTTGAATTTGGGACAGTGGCTATCTTACCGTGATCTCGACTCTCGATTCTCGCTGCCTCCAATCACTCCTCGGTCAGGATGCGAGCGGCGTTAACGAGCGCGACGTGCGAAAACGCTTGCGGGAAATTGCCGAGAAGCCGTTTCTCGCGCGGATCGTATTCTTCTGCAAGCAGACCCAGATCGTTCCGCACGCTGAGCAAACGTTCGAACAGATCGCGCGCATCTTTCTTGCGGCCAATCCGATACAGGCAGTTCACCAGCCAAAAGGAGCAAGGCAGGAACACGCCTTCTTGTCCCGGCAGACCATCGACATTATCTTTCTCGGGCCGATAACGCAGGACAAGACCATCCACCATCAACTCGCGCTCGATCGCTTCGATCGTGCCGCGCACGCGTGGATCGTTAGGCGGGAGAAAGCCGGTCATTGGGATCATCAACAGGCTCGCGTCCAATCCATCCGATCCGTAAAACTGCGTAAAAGTGTTTCTCGTTTTGTCGTAACCGCGCTCGCATACTTCCTGGTGGATCTGGTCGCGGATCCTACGCCAGCGCTCCACGTTTTCCACCGCCGCGCACCCGCAATGCTCGATCAGTTGGATCGCAGAATCGAACGCTTTCCACGCCATGATTTTTGAATGGGTAAAATGTTTGCGGCCGCCACGCACCTCCCAAATTCCCTGGTCCGGTTTGTCCCATCTCGATTCGAGAAACTTCATCAGCTCAACTAACAAGCTCCAGTCGTCATCACTCGTCTTGATGCCGGCCTGATGCGCCCCATACATGGCGCTGACGACCTCGCCATAAACATCGAGCTGAAATTGTTTCGACGCTGCGTTCCCGACTCGCACCGGTTTCGAGCCGGCGTAGCCGGACAACCATGGCATTTCGTACTCCTCCAACCGGCGTTCGCCGCGAACCCCGTACATGATTTGCATCTGCGCGGGGCTCCCGGCGATGGCGCGCAGGAGCCATTCGCGCCAGGCGGTCGCCTCGTCTCGATAACCCGCGCCCATTAGCGCAATGAGTGTCAAAGTCGCATCGCGTAACCAGCAATAGCGATAGTCCCAATTCCGGACACCGCCGATTTCTTCCGGTAACGACGTGGTCGGCGCCGCCACCAATCCCCCGGTGGGGGCATACGTCAGGCCTTTTAGAACGATGAGCGAACGAACAACCGCGTCGCCGTACGGGCCGAAGGCACGACATTCCTTCGCCCAATCGCTCCAGTATTTCTCCGTCTCGCTCAAGGCGTGCTCGGGATTGACTCTTTTCGGCGGCCGCTCGTGCGACGGAAACCAAGTCAACACAAACGGAATCCGCTCGTCCTTCTTCACGGCAAACTCGGCCACAGTTGTCAGGTCTTCGCCGTGTGTCTTGATTGGCGTTCGCAAGATCAAACCATCCGGGCCGGCGATCGCCTCCACCCCCCCTGCCGCCTTTCGCACCCACGGGACGATCTGGCCGTAATCGAACCGAATGATTAACTGCATTCGCATCCGCACTTCCCCACGCACACCTTCAATGATGCGGACGATGTCGGGGTTCTTCCCTCGCGGCGGCATAAAATCGATCAGCCGCACCACACCATCGTTCGTCTCCAGTTCCGTTTCCAGAATCAGCGTATTGCCGCGATAGCACCGCCGTATCTTATCGATTTTGCCCTCCGGCCAAAAACGCCAGTGTCCGTTTTTTTCCTCACCGACTAACGAGGCGAAGCAAGCGGGCGAATCGAACCGCGGGAAACAAAGCCAGTCGATGCAGCCATCCCGGCTCACCAGCGCCGCCGTCTGCGTATCGCTCAAGAATGCGTAGTCCTCGATTCGCGCCTGCGGTTTACCCATCAAGAGGCACCGTCCCCTTACCTATTTAGACAGCAAGAGATTTCTCGACTCCGCTCGAAATGACAAGGCTGGCTGCCAATGGATGTCCGGGTTCTGAGCGAAAGTTGCCCCGCCGGCGAACCACCGCTACAGGGAATCCATGCGAAAGACGCTGGGCGCATTCTCCATAGTGATCGCGGCAGCTTGTCTCGCGCCTCTTTCCGCCCAGATCGACCGAATCACCGGAGAAAACTTCGCGACGCGCTCGGAAGTCCTGGCCCGACACGGCATGGTTTGCACAAGCGTGCCGGCAGCGACCCAGGTGGGACTCGACATATTAAAAAAGGGCGGCAGCGCTGTCGATGCTGCCATTGCCGCGAACGCCACCCTCGGTCTGATGGAACCGGTTTCGAACGGAGTCGGCGGCGATCTGTTTGCGATCGTTTACAGCGCAAAGGAAAACAAACTTTACGGCATCAACGGCAGTGGCCGTTCCCCGCTCGGCTTGAGTTACGACCAAATGAAAGCCGAGCTGACCAAGTTGAATCGAAAAACGATTCCTCCCCGCGGAATGTTGCCGATCAGCGTGCCCGGAACGGTCGATGCGTGGGCTGAGCTGCACAAAAAATTCGGTAAACTGAAACTGAGCGATGATCTGGCGCCGGCGATTCATTATGCCGAGGAAGGTTTTCCGGTCACAGAGCTGATCGCGTTCTACTGGCATTTCGGTCCCGAGCTTTATAAAGATTTGCCGGGCGCGTTCTTCGAAACCTACACCCTCGATGGCAAAGGCCGCACTCCGGGGAAAGGCGACATTTTCAAGAATCCCGCCCTGGCCAAGACGTTGCGACTGATTGGCGAGAAGGGTCGTGACGTTTTCTATAAAGGGGAGATCGCGGACAAGATCGACCTGTTCATGCGCGAGAACGGCGGATTCTTGCACAAAGAAGATTTTGAAAAGCACACGAGCACGTGGGTCGATCCGGTTTCAGTGAATTATCGCGGATATGATGTTTATGAGTTGCCGCCGAACGGACAAGGAATCGCCACCCTGCAGATTTTAAACATTCTCGAAGGCTTCGACTTGAAAGCAATGGGCCGAAATTCGCCCGAGGCGCTGCACGCGATGATCGAGGCGAAGAAAATTGCGTGGGCAGACCGCGCCAAGTATTACGCAGACCCGGCGTTCGCAAAAATCCCGCTTAAAACTTTGCTGTCGAAAGATTACGCGGCCGAGCGGCGCAAATTAATTGATCCGATGCGCGCAGCCAAAACAGTCGTTGCGGGCAAGATCGACCATGGCGATACGATCTACATGTGCGCGGCGGATAACGAAGGCAACATGGTCTCGCTCATTCAAAGCAACTATCGCGGCATGGGCAGCGGCATTGTGGTGCCAGGCCTTGGTTTCATGTTTCAGGATCGCGGCGAATTGTTCTCGATGGAACCGGGACACGCGAATGTTTACGCGCCGGGCAAACGCCCATTCCACACCATCATTCCCGGATTTGTGATGAAGGACGGCAAGCCGTGGGAAGCGTTTGGCGTAATGGGTGGCGGCATGCAACCGCAGGGGCATGTGCAGGTGCTCACCAACCAAATCGATTTTGGATTGAACGTGCAGGAAGCCGGCGATGCTTCGCGCTGGCAACATGAAGGAGACAACGAACCGACCGGGGAAAACATGACCGCCGGCGGCTACGTCGAGGTCGAGAGTGGCATTCCATACGAGGCTGTCCGCGAATTGCGTAAACGCGGGCACGACATGCGCTTTGATGTGGGCGGTTACGGAGGCTATCAGGCGATCAAAGTGGAGACGCACGATGGCCAGCGCGTGTACGTTGGCGCCAGCGAGTCGCGCAAAGACGGCCAGGCCGCCGGCTACTGACCTTTGCAGAAAACGTCCACCGCCGAACGCCGAACTCAGAGGCGCCCTTCTGAATTGGACGTTGGGCGTTCGGCGTTTGCTTCCCTGAACGACTATTTTTCCAGAACTACTCTCTCGACGTGCGAGTAAATGTTGAACGACGGTGGACGCAGAAAACCGATCAGCGTCTGATTGGCTTCGCGCGCGAAACTCACGGCCAGACTCGACGGCGCCGAGACCGACGCGACAATTGGGATTCCCGCCGCCAATGCTTTTTGCATGATCTCGAAGGAGGCTCGTCCGCTCACTAATAACAGATGTCGATCCAGCGGCAGCAGCCGATCCAGAAGCGCGCGGCCAATCACTTTGTCCACTGCGTTGTGCCGGCCAACGTCTTCGCGCGCGATCCGTAAGTTCCCGCTCATATCGAAAATCGCCGCCGCATGGATCCCGCCGGTAAGCGAAAAGGCGTCCTGTCTGGTGCGCAATTGCGCCGGGAGGTCAAGCAACGTTTCGATGTCGATCCTAATATTGCCTGATCTGATCGAGGGGAAACGTTGCCGCATCGCGTCGATGCTTTCCTTTCCACAAATGCCGCAACTGCTCGTAATCGTGCCGAGTCGCAGAATAATACCAGGTTTCAATTTCACCCCTGCCGCTGGTTTGACCACGATGATGTTTTCCCGGTTCCGCGCTTTCGCCGGGCGCGAAAAACTGTCGATCTCGTCGTGGGGGCCAAGCGTTCCTTCCGAAAGCAGAAAACCAGCCGCGAGCTCGTCATCGTGGTCCGGTGTCCGCATCGTCGTGGCAAGCGTTCGTTTACGGACCCGAATCTCGAGCGGTTCCTCAATGGCAAAATCGTCGCTCAAAAATTCGAACACGCCGCCGGCGCTATGGCGGAGAATCTTGCCCGATCCGGCATCATCATTCCCATTCATTGGGCCTTGCTGCTTCCCATGTTATGATCGGCTCATGGAAATCTGTCACCTCTACATTTCGCCCGGGCACAATTTTGTCGGGCATCACGAACGCGTACCCGACACGCATCCGGCGATTGAGGTCGCAAGCATCGAATGCGTCACCGGCCGGGGCATTCGCGGCGACCGGTACTTCGATTTCAAAGAGGATTACAAGGGGCAGATCACATTTTTTTCCCTCGAAGTTTTTGAGGAGTTGTGCGCCGCGCTTGGAGTTCATCATTGCGCGCCCGGCGCGGTCCGGCGCAATGTCTTCACGCGTGGCGTCGAGCTCAACAGCTTGATCGGCCAGGATTTTGAAATTCAAGGTATCCGGTTCTACGGAACGCAGGAAGCCGCGCCTTGTTACTGGATGGATCGCGCCATCGCGCCCGGCGCAAAGGAATTCCTCAAGGGCCGAGGCGGTCTCCGCGCAAAGATCTTGAACGACGGCGAATTGCATTCGACCGCGCGCATTCCGGTCGCAGCCGGATGAATCTGAGCGCGGTGTTGTTGGCCGGCGGCGAATCGCGCCGCATGGGCAAAAATAAGGCGACGCTGCTTTTTCATGGAGAACCGCTCTGGCAGCGCCAGCTCAAGCTTCTCCGCAAATTGCAGCCCGTGGAAATTTTTGTATCCGCCCGGACCGATCCAGCGTGGCGGCCTAACGACGTTGATCTCGTTCTGGATGCCACTCCCTCGCACGGGCCTTTGAGTGGGCTGGCTGCGGCCCTGGCTCGAATCCGATCGACCCATCTGCTCGCGCTCGCCATAGACATGCCGTTTATGACTGCGGATTATCTGCAATCGTTAGGCAAACAGATTCGTTCCGGTTGCGGAGTTGTCCCCAAAATCGGCCATCGCGCCGAGCCCCTTGCCGCGATTTATCCGGCCGAAGCGATGGTCGAAGTTCGGACGGCGCTGCGCGGACCCGACTTTTCGCTCAAAAGCTTGGTCCAACAGCTTATCGGCAACGAAAAATTGCGACCGATTCGGGTCGGCAAATCGGAACAACCTCGTTTCGCGAATCTGAACGATTCCAAAGATTTGGCGTCAGCGCGGTAGCATTCGGGTCAGCGCAAAAGTAAAGGCTGCGACCATCAAGATTACGAGAGAGACGATGATGTATTCCATAGTTTTCGCTTTGCTGAAGAGCCTTGCTTGCCGGGATGAATCGCGCTTTGCGTCGATTGCGTTTTGCTGTGCATCAATTGCGCAGGGGCAACGGGCGCTCTAAAGAAAACTGTGAGTGCGACGATCTACACCTGCCCCATGGACCCGGAGGTGGAACAGGCTTCGCCGGGATCATGTCCGAAATGCGGAATGTCCCTTGAGCCAAAAGGCGTCGTCCGTGCTGGCGATGAAAGCGAGAATGCCGAGTTAATCGACCTGACGCGCCGGTTTTGGATTGGTGTCGCGTTGACTTTGCCGGTGCTAATTCTGGCAATGGCTCACCTCTTTCCGGGGGCTACGCACTGGGCCGAGTCCGACTGGTCCCGCTGGATGCAATTTGCCCTGAGTACGCCTGTGGTCGTCTGGGCGGGAGAGCCTTTTTTCCAGCGGGGCTGGGAATCGTTGCGTCACCGTTCCCTCAACATGTTTACCCTGATCTCGATGGGGGTCGGCGTGGCTTACGTTGACAGCGCGATCGTCATGGTCGCGCCCGGCGTGTTCCCGCCGTCATTTCAAGAACATGGCCGGGTCGGGATCTATTTTGAGGCGGCGGCGGTGATCACCGTTTTAGTTTTGTTAGGCCAGGTCCTGGAATTGCGCGCCCGCAGGCGGACTGGAAGCGCCATCCGCGCCCTGCTCGATCTTGCGCCACAGAAAGCGAGACTCGTTACCAGCGGCACCGAACGCGAGGTGATGCTGGATAACGTCCAACGTGGCGATCATTTGCGCGTCCGTCCGGGTGAGAAAGTCCCGGTTGATGGCAAAATTGTCGATGGGACAACGGCCGTGGACGAATCGATGATCACCGGTGAATCGATGCCGGTGGAGAAAAGACCCGGCGACCGCGTGACGGGTGGGACGGTGAATCAGACCGGCAGTTTTGTGATGGAAGCCGAGCGGATCGGAAGCGAGACGGTCCTGGCGCAGATCGTAGAGATGGTTGCGCAAGCGCAGCGAAGTCGCGCGCCGATTCAGGGTCTGGCCGACAAGGTGGCGGGCTGGTTTGTCCCGGCGGTGATTCTCATTGCCGTGATCACATTTGCCTGCTGGGCACTGCTCGGGCCGGAGCCGCGTTTTGCGTATGCCATCATTAATGCGGTCGCGGTGTTGATCATTGCCTGCCCATGCGCACTCGGTTTGGCCACACCGATGTCGATCATGGTGGGCGTAGGCCGCGGCGCGCAGGCGGGCGTGTTGATCAAACAGGCCGACGCCATCGAGCGCCTGGAGAAAGTGAACACGATCATCATCGACAAAACTGGAACGCTGACCGAAGGGAGGCCCCGCCTGACAACACTGATTGCCAGCAATGGTTTTACCGAGGAGGAAGTTCTCGCCGCCGCAGCCAGCCTCGAGCAACAAAGCGAGCATCCGCTTGCATCGGCCATCGTGGGCAGCGCGCACGAACGCGGCGTCAGACTCATCAAAGTCGCCAATTTTGAGTCGAAAACCGGCGGCGGTGTCAGTGGCGAGCTCCAGGGACACGCAGTTGTCGTGGGCAAATCGGAATTTCTTAAGACCGGCGGTGTTCGCGACCTTCCACGGTTGGAAAATTCCGCCGCTGAAATGCAAAAGGAGGGTCAAACCGCGGTCTTCGTCGGGATCGATGGCCGCGCCGCCGGAATCATCAGCGTGTCCGATCCAATAAGGCGGTCATCGTCGGAAGCGATTGCGCATCTGCATCGGTTCGGATTGAAAATTATCATGATGACAGGCGATAACGCGCGCACCGCCAAAGCCGTTGCCCGGCAACTGCGGATCGATGAAGTCGAAGCCGGCGTTGAGCCGCAGCGCAAAAACCAGCGGGTCCGTCAGTTGCGCGAGCAAGGTCGCATCGTCGCGATGGCGGGCGACGGCATCAACGATGCGCCCGCGTTGGCCGAGGCCGATGTCGGCATCGCGATGGGCACCGGCACGAACGTGGCGATGGAGAGCGCCGGCATTACTCTCATGCATGGCGATCTGCGCGGGATCGAAAAAGCGATCCGGCTCAGCCGCGCCATGATGCGCAATATTCGGCAGAATCTTTTCTTCGCGTTCATTTACAATTTGGTAGGCATCCCGGTCGCCGCCGGCGTGCTCTACCCGGTTTTAGGTGTGCGGCTGAGCCCGATCATTGCCGGCGCCGCGATGAGCTTCAGTTCCATCTCGGTCATCGCCAACGCGCTGCGATTGCGCGCACTCCAACTCTGAGCCTGCGCGGCCAGGTCTTGATTGGAATGTTCTACGCGCGGGCGGAAAGCTGCCAGAACCAGATGCTCAAGAATCCGGCGACGATCAGCGCTACCACGCTAACCCACATCGGAATAGTGGCGGCACCGACCATCACGTGGAGGTTCTTGATGAGTCGGATAATGTGACCGAGCGCGAAGATCGCGAATATGACGCTGGCGACGCGTAATCCAGTTACTTGTGAGCTCATGACGCGATCCTGGCGACCGGACGCCGTTCTGTCAGCAAAAATCAACTCAACCGAATTCGCTTCCACGCCGCAGCCTGAAAAATCACTCCGATCGCCACGAGAACAATAAACAAGATGGTCGCGCCCGACGCCGGAATGACCAAGACGCCGCTAATCAAGTAGGCGCCCACGAAGGAGGAGAGAACGATCAGCGCCCAATCGAACAACGCGAGGAGCAGAATCGCCCCGATAATCCCGCCGATGACAAAGACCACCACGGAATAGTTAGCGTGTTGGACGAAGAAGGCGGCGGCGATGGCGGTGGCGAGTTTTCCGCCGGCCAGAAATCCGGCGATTCCAATAGCCACTTTTTGGAGAAAGAGAGCGAGCAAAGCACCGATGAAACCGAGCACGAGAGCAAACGTAAATGCGAGAAAAGGCGACGGTTGATGAACAAAATAGGCCGCGACTTCAAAGCCGGCTGCGAATCCAATTGCGGCAACGCAGAGCCAAAAGAGTTTGCGCCCAAAGAAGAGAACGATCGCGCCGATGATGACGCTGAAGATGAGGGGCAAGTTCATCGGAGTGAAGGCAAATGTTCAACGTTTAACCTTTAACGCTCAACGTTTAAATTTCCGGCGTGCTGCAAAAGAGTTGCCCGAAAGCAGCCAGGCTGAGTTAATACCCGTATGCAGGCCGAGGATCGACAATCGCGTGAGTCGATGGCCGATCCGTTTCCGACGATGGCGACGCCGGCGCTGCCGCCGGGAACGACGCAACGCACTCTCGCGATCATCATGGGCGGCGGCGCGGGCACGCGATTGTTTCCCCTAACGAAAGATCGGGCCAAGCCGGCGGTCCCGTTAGGCGGAAAATATCGGCTGGTCGATATTCCGATCAGCAACTGCCTCAATTCCGGGATGCGCTCGATTTACGTACTGACGCAATTCAATACCATGTCGTTGCATCGACATATTCAAGCGAGTTACAAGTTCGATAATTTTTCGCGCAGTTTCGTCGATATTCTCGCCGCCCAGCAGACGCCTGAAGGATCGCAATGGTATCAGGGCACGGCGGACGCCGTTCGGCAAAACATGCGCTATTTTCTGGAGCAGCCGTATCAGTACTATCTCATTCTCAGCGGCGATCAGTTATATCGGATGGATTTTCGTTCGTTACTCCATCAGCACATTCGCGCAGGCGCCGACATCACGCTGGCCACAAAACCAGTCCATCGACATCACGTTTCCGAATTCGGGATCATGCAATGCGGCGTCGATCGAAAGATCACACGTTTTTTGGAAAAACCGACCGCCGAGGAGGAGATCAATGCCATGAAGATGAGCCCGGAATTGCTCGCGGCAGTGAACTCAAGTCCAGAGGAGGAGCTGTTCCAGGCTTCGATGGGCATTTACGTGTTTAATCGCGACGTATTGGTGCAATGTCTCGATAACGAGCTGGCTGATTTCGGGAAACACGTAATTCCGCACTCGATTCGGGATCGGCATGTCAGCGCCCATATTTTCAAAGGCTACTGGGAAGACATCGGCACCATCCGGGCGTTTTACGAAGCGAACCTCGACCTAACGGACATCGTGCCCGAATACAGTTTCTTCGAGCCCGATGCCCCGATCTACACCCACCCGCGTTTTTTGCCAGGGAGCAAAATTAACGGGGCAACACTGCGGCAAGCGATCATCTCTGATGGCTGCATCATCTCGGACGCACACTTGGAGCGGTGCGTCATTGGAATACGCAGTATCATCCAGAGCGGCGCGACGATTCGCAACAGCATTATCATGGGCGCCGATTATTTTGAACTCGCTGGAGGCGACACCTCCAACCGCCGGTCCGGTTCGGACCCGCCGATCGGCATTGGGCGCAATTGCGTGATCGATCGCGCGATCATCGACAAGAACGCGCGCATCGGCGAAGGCGTAGTTATTACACCGGAAGGCAAATTGGAGAATCTCGACGCTGAAAATTACTCCATTCGGGACGGCATCGTGGTAGTACCGAAAAACGCAGTCATCCCTACCGGATTTTGGATTTAGCGTTCGCGCCTGACGGACTGCGTGCTAACGACGATCGCTTCCGCTTTGACCCGCCACCGGGCCGAGCTCCGCGCCTGCTTCCCATGTCTCCTGCTTATTCCAGGGGATAGTGGATTCTTGTTTGGCATCGGGATCATCCACCAGACGTGCCGTTTGCTTCTGCGTAGCGCAGGAACTGAGCATGATTCCGACCCCGACTATCAATCCTGCACAAACCTTCTTTGCCAAATCAGGAACTCGAGCCGCCATAGATGACAATGTCTCCCCGTTGAAGTTGAACACCACGTGCCAGACTGCCGGTGATTATATCGCCGATGGAAGTGGCCGGTTCAACTGAAGAAATCCGGATTTTGCCAATCAGTGCGCCGTCGCGGACGACTAGCATTTCGGTGTTGGGCTCGACGCCGTGGCGACCGCCGAGGTCCAGGACAACGAAATTGTAGGCATGGTTCACGGCCAAAATCATGCCGCGCACGCCCGGCCTGGCGCTGGCTGTGACACGGCGTTTCCGTTCGTCTTCCAGTTGGCCTACACGCTCTTGCATGGTTCGAAGTTTGCCGGACAAAAATTCCTTTTCCCGCTCCGCGCTCTCGAGCGAGCGGCGAAGCTCATCCATTTGTGCGTCCGCCTCCGCGCCCGTCGGAACGCCTGGCATTTCGAAGACCGGTTTTCCTCCGAACTCCTCGAGGTTCTTCCCTAACGACGCCATTTCGGCTTCGGTCGTGTCCATTTTGGCCTGCAAATCGGCTTTCTCTTTTCGCGCTTGGACGAGATCGGCTTCGGCTTTGGCCGCCTTGCTTTCAGCTTCGCGGATCTTCTGGTTGGCCTCGGCTGGGGACGCTTCGCGCACCTTGAGATTCTTTTCCGGGGACGATCAGTCGAACCTCGGCCGCTTTCTGTTGCCTCGTCGCGCTCGACATCGCGTCGTGCCAGCCCTTGATCTTGAAATTGTTCAGGAGACCAAAAAAGGCCGCGAGCGCCAGGAGCAAAAAAGAAGTGGCGATCAGATTTCTTGGAGCCGGGACGAGACTCATGGTGTGGCAGCCTTAGCGCCGCAGTTGTAACTCGGGTTAGCCTTTCGATGCAATCGGATTTTCCGGTCGTGCAGGCATTACGAAATCCAATTGCGCCTGTCTCCGTTTTGTCTTATACAAGGCGCCGATGGGCCAACAACACCGAGTCCGAACCAAGCGCAAAAGCCGGAAAGCTTACCTGAAACGCAAGCGCAAAGCGCTTCGGGCGAGCCGGCGGGAACAGACCAAGTCGCGGTCCAAAAAGCAGACGCCGGTGACGCAATAAGCGCAACGATGCCGGCGGGACGGTATTTGATCGTCGATGGGCACAGCGTGATTTTTGCCTGGCCGGAGTTGATGAAGTTGCATCGGCGCCGCTCAGCGGCGGCACGGGAGAGATTGATCCAGTGCCTACGCGACTATCAGGATTGGACCGGTGTGCGCGTCGTCGTTGTTTTCGACGGGAAAGGGTCGACAGTCAGCAACTCGGCGGATCCTGGCGACATCCAGATTTTTTATTCCGCACGAGGGCAAACTGCTGATTCCATTGTCGAGCGGCTGGCCAGCAAATACGCCTCGCAGTTCGACGTCACTGTCGCAACTTCCGACGCGCTCGAGCGCGAAACCGCGACCGCGTCTGGCGCGGAAACCATTTCAGCGGAGATGCTCCGCTCTCTGATCGGGGAGCTCCGCGATCAACAGCGATAGCTTTGGCGCGCACGGGACATGTGCGCGCTCGCCGTATCGCCGCACTTCTAAAGGTCGGCTCACTTTATGCCGCGCCTACAAGGGCGGGTTCCTGGCGGCTGCGCAACTGGCAGGTCGTGAGCACGCGTGAGAGGACACAGTAGAGCTGCTCGATCGGGAGGTTCTTACTGACGTATCCGTTTGCGCCGGCACGCAACGCGGCGTGCATCTGCTCTTCATCGTAACCGACGCCGGTGAAGACCACAATCGGCAGTTGGGCGTTGATCTCACGGATGAAGGAGATAAGCGAAATGCCATCTACTTTTGGCATCTTGAGGTCGACAACCGCCACGTCGCAGTCGTGATGCGAGAGCCAGTTCGCGGTCTGGAATCCATCAGTGAGCGCCTCGCAGGTGTGCCCTTTTTGGCGGAGGTAAGTCACGAGGAACCGGGCGATGGCGGGATCGTCATCGATGATGAGGAACTGGGCAAAATCGCGGGTTGGAGCTTTCATCTTATAATTTCCATAAAGCACTAACCTTGCCAACGGCATGGGCCAAGAGGCTAGAAAGGTGAAGCTTTATTGAACAAGGAGCGACGGCTTCCCTGCCGTGGCGTAAGAGATTAGCGGCCGCCCAAGCCGCCGTTCCCTTAATAGATCGGAACCCTTCGACGTTTCAAAGTTTTAGTGCTTCAAGATGACTACAGCCCCAGCTTTTCCTCAATCTTTTTGAGCCGCTCAAAGAAATCGCCGAGGCGCCGGACCCAAGCGATCTGCGTTTTTGCTTCATCCAGTGGCACGGACGGCGTGGACCACCAAATGCCGCCCTTGAGATTCTTGGACACCCCGGTTTGCGCGCCGATCATCGTGCCATCGGCGATCTCGATGTGCCCAATAATTCCAGCCTGGCCGCCGATCATCACGCGCTCCCCGATGCGCACGCTCCCTGCCACGCCGACCTGCGCTGCCAGCACTGAGTTTCTCCCGACGACGACATTGTGTGCAATCTGAACCAGATTGTCGATCTTGGCCCCTTGTTGGATCCAGGTTCGCCCAAAACGCGCACGATCGATCGTGGTGTTGGCGCCGATCTCCACGTCATCGTCGATCTGGACAATGCCGAGCTGAGGCACTTTTTTTTGCTGGCCCTGCTCAATCTCGAAACCGAATCCGTCAGCACCGATGACTGCGCCACTATGAATAATTACCCGCGCACCGACGCGAGAACGCTCGCGCACGGTGACCCGCGGATAGAGCAGGCAATCGGCGCCGATGATTGTCTCATGGCCGACGTATGTGCCCGCGCCAATCACCGTGCCGTCGCCTATCTCTGCGTGCGGCTCAATCACCGCCCAAGGCTGGATCGACACATCTCTCCCAAGCTTGGCGCTAGGATCGACAATCGCCGTCGGATGAACCCCGGGTGCAAACTGGATCGGCCGCGGAGCAAACTTTTGCACGATCTGCTCGAACGCCTTAGTCGGATTCGCCACGCGGATTTGCGAAGGAACGATCTTGTCCGTGAAATCCGCCGGGACAAAAGCCGCGGAAGCGCGCGTTTTGCGGAACGCGGCGAGATAACGCGGGTTTCCGTAAAACGTGATCTCGTCCGGCATGGCCTCAGCCAGCGAAGCCGCGCCGGTGATTTCCTGAGCGGGGTCGCCATCCAGCTCACCGCCGGACAGTGCAGCTAATTGCTGAAGAGTGAAAGTCACTTTTCCTGTAGCGGCGCTGTGTGAGCATCGCATTTTTCCTCGTAATTCCGAGCGACGGTCATAGACCGCCGCTACAAATTGGATCGCACAGTATCGAGCTGTCCCGCCGAGCCGAGCTTCCCATTCTTGTGCGCGATGAAATTGGCGTATTCCTGGACAAAGATTTTGCCCGGATCACGGAAATCGAATTTCTCGGGATGATCACGGAAAAATTCGCGATGAACCCGCGTCCAAACGAGTCGACCATCGGTGTCGATGTTGACCTTGGTCACACCGAGCTTCGCGGCCGGCAAATATTCCTCTTCATTTACCCCGCGCGCAGAGGGATCGAGTTTCCCGCCCGCCGCATTGATCCGCTCGACTTCCGATTTTGGCACGCTCGATGAACCGTGCATCACGATCGGCGTCGGTCGCAGCCCGGCGGCTTTTACTTTGTCGCGAATCCCTTCGATGACATCGAAGTGTAACGACTGCGTTCCTTTAAACTTGTAAGCGCCATGGCTTGTGCCGATCGCAGCGGCTAACGAGTCGCACTTGGTCTGCTTGATAAACTCGACGGCTTCATCCGGGTTCGTCAGGCAAGCGTGTTTTTCGTCCACGCTAATATCTTCCTCCACCCCACCGAGCATGCCGAGCTCGGCCTCGACGCTGATTCCTTTCGCATGCGCACGATCGATCACGCGTTTCGTGATCGCGACATTTTTCTCAAACGGCTCGTGGCTGGCATCGATCATGACCGAGCTGTAAAACCCGGAGTCGATGCAGTCGTAGCACGTCTCTTCGTCACCATGATCAAGGTGCACCGCGAAAATGGCTTCGGGGAAAATTCCTTCCGCCGCGCGAATGATCGCCTCGAGCATGCGTTTGTCCGCATATTTGCGTGCGCCTTTCGAAAGCTGAATGATAAACGGCGCTTTGCTTTGCACATTGCCGCGGAACAAACCAAGGCATTGTTCTATGTTGTTAATGTTATAGGCGCCAACGGCGAACTTGCCGTAGGCGACTTGGTAGAGTTGAGCCGTCGTGACGATCATGCGATTCGCGGATTCAGCGGTCTGAAGATTTAATGATTCAATGATTTAACGAGACCGCAAATCGCAAGTTGAGGATTTCACGTGAATCGGGCCGGTGGCGATGGTCGAGAGGCGCCGAACAAATGAAATCAGGCTAGGTTTGAAAGGTTGTTGCACCCGTCGGTGCGGCTCGCATGCTCGGGAGACAGCAGCACCATTACTTGAAGCGCTCTATTTTTTTCCGTTTGATTTCGCCGGCAGGACCACGCTGACCCAGGTGCCACGTGAGCTGGAATCGATCTCGATCTGGCCGTTATGATCGAAGACGGTGCGTTTCACGATCGGAAGACCGAGCCCAATCCCACGCGGTTTTGTCGTGCAAAAGGGCGAGAAGATTTTCTCTTTCAGTTCCGGTGCGATCCCTTTGCCAGTATCGCGCACCGTTACAACCACGCCGCCGGCCCGGTCGCCTTGTGGGATCGGTTTGGCCGAAAGCGAGATCCGCCCGCGGCGTTGGCCCGACATCGCTTCGGCGGCGTTGGCGATAAGATGAGCGAACGCCTCGGCCAGGGCCGACTCGTCGCCCATGATTTTCGGCAAATCGTTAGGGATCGACATCTCGACGGAAACGCCGCCGTTTACTTGCGAACGTTCACGGGCAAGGTCGACGGCCTTTTGCACCGGCTTCCGGACATCCAACGGCTTGAAAAATAGATCCGGCGGATTGGCGAACTCATTGATTTCGCTGATGATTTGGTCGAGCCGATCGATTTCTTTCAAGACAATCTCGTTAAACTCCTTCCGGAAATCGGCGTCGTCGAATCGGTCCGGCAGAAGTTGTGCAAAAGTTTTGATGGCGACGAGCGGGTTGCGAATTTCGTGGGACATCCCGGCCGCCAGATCGGTCCAAAACGCGGCCCGCTCGGCCAGCGCTTGTTTTTCGCGCGAGGTTTGCTCGGCGGTCACGTCGTTCAGAATCGCGACCGCGCCGAGACCGGCGCCGTCGCCGTCGAGCCAGCGCGTTTCTGCCGAAACGCGCCGCTTTCTCAGATTATCGGTCCAATCTTGAACAGGCTGCGCTTGTTTGGAATCGAGTGTCTCACGCACCAGGCCCGCCAATCGACTGCCGGCGGTTTCGACCGGCTGGGTCAGAACATCGGCAGCCGAAACGCCCAGGATTTTTTCCGCGGCGGGATTGATCCAGCGAATGAGCCCTTCGTTATCGGTCGCGATTATTCCGGGCGAAATAGTTTGGATCACCGTCTCGGCTAGCGCTTTTTGCAATGTGGTCTGTTCGTGCAAAAGCGCGTTCTCCAGCACAGTCGAAACGTGCTCGGCCAGCATCATTACTACTTCCAGATCGCGATCGTCGAAGCCCTGGCCACCGAAGCGTTGGCCGAAAAACACCCAGCCGAGAATTTGATCGCGGGCAAACAAAGGCACGATGGCTTCCGCACCAAACGAATCCAGCGTTCGCCGCATCAGGGTGCGTTCTTTCAGGTCCGCGGTTTGAGTGAGATTGGCTCGCGAAATGATCAATGCCCGCCTCTCAAACCAGCGCACCAGCGGATCGCGCTCGCCAAATTCCAGCTCGTAGCTTTCGCTCAAACAACGCAGCCCCGCGCGGAGCCGGTAATTCTCGCCTCGGGAAGTGCGCGAAAAAATCCCGACCCGTGTCACGCCGGCAGCATCGGCGAAGCTTTCCACGACGTTGCCCAAAAGAAGATCCACATTGTCGAACCGGCGAAACACTCGCGGGAAACGGAGCAGCGAAAACGAAAACGCGCCCGATTGGTGCGGGAGCAGGTGGGTTCCGGGAGAGCGCTCGCTCGCGGAAACAATTGCAGATCCTTCGCGCAAATCGCGATTCTCCTGGATCAGCTGCAGCTGATCGAAAGCGCGCCCGGCCAAGGCTTGGAAAGGACGGCGGTCGAGTCCGAGGTTTTCCGCCGCGTAAATCCCGAACCCCGCAGCCTGGCGCAACGGCTCCGAACCAGCGACACCCAGGGCGAGGATCAATACATCCGGCCATTCATTCTGGACTTGCTCGATTAGGTCGCGGGATTCTTTCGCGCGAAGATCGACAATCAGCAGCGCGATTCCGGATTGCTCGATCACGAGCTCAAGCCGGCTCGGCTCGGAGACGTGGCGCACCTGCGACATCGAGCGCAAATACGCTTTCAGGCGCCGCGCCAGCTCGGAGTCTTGACTATATATGAGAGAGACTGGCCGTGCTGTCATGCCGCCGGCGCTCCTTTCAAAATGATTTCCCAGGAGCGACGCCTGATCAAGCCGCCGTTTCTTGAGATCCGCGCTACCGGCAGCCCCGGCCCTGTAATCCCCGCACCGGTCATGCTGCTGCCACCTCTCGGTCAAATCTGACCAGCGGAAGCAGGATATGAAACGCCGTTCCTTTCTGTGGCTCGCTCTCGACCTCGATCTGGCCACCGTGCTCCTGGATAATCCCGTGCACGACCGATAGCCCAAGTCCGGTGCCGTGATCTTTGGTCGTGAAAAATGGATCGAACACGTGCGCCAGATCTTCGTTCCGGATTCCTTCACCGGTATCACGGATAGTGATTCGGAGCACTTCGTGCGTGTCCCCCCCATTAACCTGGTTGAGCGCCGAGGCCCATTCCTCGTCCGACCCGATTTCGGTGCGCACACTTAATTCGCCGCCGTTTTTCATCGCATCCATCGCGTTGATGAAGAAATTTAGAAAGACTTGTTCGAGCTGGTCCGGATCGGCGCGTATTGTATCCACATTCGCGTCGAAAAGACGAGTTAATTTGATCTGTTTTTGATACATTCTGTGGTCCACAAGCTGGAGCGCTTTTTCCACAATCTCATGGACGTGCATCGGTTTGAGGATCGGTTTGGCCGGACGCGCAAACCGGAGCAATTGATTCACCAGCGTGTCGATCCGCTCGATCTCGTGGCCGATCAAGTTCGAGAAGGTCTCGCGAAAATCGGAGTCTTGATAGCGTTCGGGCAGCAATTGCGCGAATGTCTTGATCGACACGAGCGGGTTTTTGATTTCGTGGGCCATGCCGGCCGAAAGCGTGCCGAGACTGGCCAGACGATCGCTTCGACGGATTTGCAGTTCGAGCCGCTTGATCGAGGTGATGTCGGTCAACACCATCAGCGCGCCGAGGACTTTTCGATCTTCGCCGTGAAAAATCGACGCGCTGGCGCGAATCACTAGTCCTTCATCACCCGAAGTCAGCACCATTTCGTGGTTCACCTGGCTTTGTCCGGACTGAAGCGCCATCCGCAACGGCTCTCGCAACGCTTCCGGCAGATCGTCGATCTTGCAGTCGATCATCTCGTCGGAGTTGAGAGAGCAGATCTCGCCGGCTTCGTTGTTGAACACGGTGATCCGCTCGTCCGTCCCGACGGCAATCACGCCGCTCGTTAGGCTTTGGAGCAACGTTTCGTTGTAGATCTTCGCGTTCTGGACCTCGGTAAAAAGTTCCGCGTTCTCGATCGCCACCGCGAGCTGTCCGCACAACACCTGCAACGCGCTTTGCTCGACTGTTCCGTAAATGCGCCCCGAGTTGCGTACACCCAACAACAAAATTCCCGCGAGTTGATCTCGCGCATAAATTCCTATCGCCAGCGCGATCTGGAGCGAATCCAACTGGCGAATCACCCGTTGAAGTTGCGGCGTGGAGCGGATGCGATGCAGTTCATCCAGAACGATCGGTTCCCGATTCGATTCGAGCTGCTCAATGGTGGCCTGATCGCGCGTCAGCATCAGGCGATAGTGCGAGCCGGATTCGACTGCTGGATACTCCTGGGAAAAACCGAGCTTGTCCGACAACAAAATAAAGACGCGGTCTGTCCCCCATGCTTCCGCCACCGTTTCGGCAAAAGTATCTAACAAATCGCGCAGAGTCGTGACGGAGCTCAAAATCTTGGCCGCCTTGCTCACGGTGGCCCGGAAATCGAGCTGGTATGACTGGATAAAGAGGCGTTCGGCCAGCCGTTGCGAAACTCCTCGGGCCGGCACCATCGCAATCGCAATCACAATTGCCGCCGCCACGTGCGCGATCGAGTGTGACTGCGGACTAGAATGCAAGGCCATCACCACAAGCCACCAAACCAATGCATAAAGGGCGAGGAGATAGGCCGTGAGTAAACCGTACGAAATCATGCGGCGCAAAAGCGCGCCCACATCCATGATCTTCTGCGTCGCAATGCCATAGGCGATGACACATGCTGAAAACGACAATTCGAAATGGAGCAAGTAGAGCCAGCTGCGACCGATCAATGAATAGCCCGAAAGCAAAGGACAAAGGACAGTGCAAACCGCTACAGCGGCCCCAATAAGATGAATGCGAGCTCGGCGCGACTTGCCTCCCGTGGCTTTTCTCAAGTCCTGGAGTAATTGATGATCACAGTCGAACCCGGCGATCCCAAAGTAAGAAAAATAGATCAGAGACCCGATTGCCGTAATCGGGCACTGGTGCCCGAATTGCTGTGCCTTCGGCTTGAGAAAAATGCGCGCCTTGCAGGAAGTAGCCTGTTTGGCAAAACGCAATCACAGCGAGCGTCGCGATTAACCAGATTTTGGAGTCGCGAATAATTTCTGGCCAGCTTCGATCCGGGTGCTTAATGGACAGGCGCAGAAGATTAAAGACAAACAGAATCACAGCGCCAATCGCTGAGGCCTCTCGAATGCATAATTCTGCAGCGCGGAGCTGATTAGCGGACAAGCCCCAAAACAAGTTGCCGAGCCACGCAGAAATCGCCAGCGACAATAAGAGAAAGCATTGATTAGGTCGCCTTTCTCGATTTGCCTGAAAGACGGCAAGTCCAAGCCCGAGCTGAATAGCGACCGCAACAAGGATCGGGGCTGTCTGGCTGTTCATTGCACCGAGGCGCGCGCAACAACCATGCTGGAGGTACTGCCGCCTAATCCGCGCACATTCAGAAGGGCACGAGTCAGCTTGGCACGGCGGGGCCGCAAGGGCACAAAATCGAGATCGCAAAGTTCATCGCCCTTGGTAAAGTTGGCTGTAGGAGGAATCAATTGGTGGCGCAAACTGAGCGCGCAAGCGGCCAGTTGAAACGGCCCCCCGGCAGCGAGGGGATTGCCCGTGACCCCTTTGATAGACGTGGTAGGAATTGAATACGCTCGCTGTCCAAAAACTTCCTTAATGTAGCTCACTTCAGCCGCGTCCAGAACCCGATCACTCGTCCCATAGGCGGAGATGTAATCAATATGCTCGATGGAGCATTCGGCATTCGCGAGTGCCAATCTCATCGATTCAAGCAAACCAGAGCCCGGTCTTTCCGGATTGAGATCGCGGCGTTTAGCGTACCCGCAGAGCTCAACATATGGCTCTGCTCCCCGCGCCTTCGCGCGCTCGGCATTCTCCAGAACGAAAATGCATCCCCCTTCCGAGAGGACGCCGCATTCCCTGGATATGTCGAAAGGCCGGCTCACACATTCGGCCTCACCATTGGTATCGGACACCAGCCCGCTGGCGATGAAGCTCGACATCACCAGAGGCGTCAACGGCGCGTCGGTTCCGCCAGCGATCGCCACCTCGACCTGGCCCGATTGGATCGATGTCGCAGCATCGGCAATGGCATCCAGCCCCGAAGGACACGCCGAAGATATCGTCACCGCATTCGCCGCCAATCCAATTCGCTCGGCGACTGCCGTAGCAGGGGCTTGCGGTATTGAAGCAGCAGATGTTGTTGTGGCGACCCGATTAGGTCCGTTGTTACGGACGGAGTCGAACGCACGCTCGATCACATCCATCGCATTCATGCTAACGCCAATGATTACAGGTATGGGACTAGCCAGCTCTAAAGAGTCGGAGTCGAGTCCAGCATCTCTCAGCGCCATCATGGCTGCGGCGTACGCAAACTGTGTATGCCGGGCCATGCGTTTAGGTTTTAGCTCCGGCTCGATGTAATCCAGCGGGTTGAAATTTTTGACTTCGCCAGCGATGCGGCTTTTGAAGCCAGTGGCATCGAACAATGTGATCGGGCCAATCCCGCTGCGGCCAGCCAGGAGCGATTCCCAGAATGGCTCGATACCGATTCCGTTAGGAGCCACGATTCCCATGCCGGTGATGACGACGCGGTTTCGCTTGTTCATACTATGCCATTCAAGCAGTGACGCGCTGGAGTAATTAAGAAGGAAAGCAAGCTCCAAACCCAAAGCACCAGAAAGCTCCAATTATTAGGTACTAAAGAAATGACGGCTTGGACAGTCGCCGATCTCTTGCTCCACGGTTGCCGCCTCTGCCCCAGGGCTGCGGCAGGCCAAGGGGAGGCCGACACTTCCCGGAAAATGGGCGCTTCTGACATCGACATCAGGGTTTGCGATTTGGCTGGCGGTTGGAGTTTTGGGGTTGGTAATTCCGATGCTGCTCCCGCATCGAGCCAATGGCCGACCTGCACCAAGCGATTCCAGAAATATGACGCACTCCCAGATTAGCATCGGTAAGTCACGCCGGATTCTAAACACTATATTAAATCCAGTCATTACATTTTTCTCTTGATCTTCAACCTACTTATTCACCAGAATCTGCTACTTATTCACAAATCGCAGCTTGCGCGCCAATCAAAATCGTTTCAACATTCCGCCCGCCGCCTTATGCCTAAAAACTCCGATCCGATCACTGCTCCATTTCTTCAAAACGCCGGCGCCCTTTTCTTCATCTTCCCGCCCTCTGCGGCATGCTGCTAGCTTCTATGCCATCCGGCTTACCACATGACCGCTACCGTTGACCAGCCCGGCATCCTTGTAATCGACGATGAGGTCGGCCCCCGTGAGAGCCTTCGCATGCTGCTCAAACCTGATTACCAGGTGCACACGGCCGATTGTGTCGAGACCGGGCTCAAGGTTTTGCGAGAAAAAAGTCCGGACACCATCGTGATGGATATTCGCATGCCGGGAATGAGCGGCATCGAAGGTCTGCGCAAGATTCGCGAAATCGATCCGCATCTTTCCGTGATCATGCTGACCGGTTTCGGCGCGCTCGAGACAGCCCGCGAAGCGCTCCGGCTCGGCGCAAACGATTACATCAGCAAGCCTTTTGATGCCGGCGAGATGCGCGAGATTATTGATCGCAACGTTGAGCGCACGCGCCTCCAGCGGACCAGCCAGCACGCCGCCACGCAAATCAAGGAGTTAAACAATCGCTTGATGAAAGAACTGGCGCAGAAAGAGCGCCTCGCATCACTCGGGCAGGCCTCATCGGAGTTTGTCCACGATCTGAGCAATCCGCTCACCATCGTGTGGGGCTACGTTCAGCTTTTGGCGAAAAAACTCGAGCGCTCGGAAAATAGCGACAATGGCGACAATGCCGCCTCGGTTCGCGAGCTGAACATTATCGAAGAAAACGTGCGGCTCTGCCGGGAATTGCTAACGATGTGGCAGAGCTACGGCAGCGTCGAGGCGTGTCCGCGCAAACCAATCTCGGTCTCCACGATTGTCCGCGACGTGATCAAGGTGGTGGGTCCGATGGCGGCACAAAACGGGATCGAATTGAAATCCGAGATTTGTGAAGATCCATGCACTTTGTTAGGCGACGCCGTCCAGGTCCAGCGCGCGATTCAAAACGTGGTGATCAACGCGGTCCAGGCTTCCACCGACGGGAAAACACCGATCTCGGTGGCCTGTCTGCGCAAGGATTTTTATGTCGATGTCGTGGTGGAAGACAGTGGCGGTGGCATTGAACCATCGCGGATCGAGAAAATTTTCGATCCCTACTTCACCACCAAACAGGGCCGAAGCGGCACCGGCCTTGGCCTGTACATCACGAAGAAAGTCGTGGAAGATCACAACGGCTCGATCAAAGTCAACAGCACGCCCGGCGCGGGGACGATCTTCACCATCCGGGTGCCACTAACGAATAATTAGTCCGCAAGAATCGACGGCCTGGGAAGCCGTCGCTCGTTGCCATAGCGACTTTCGCTTGTCAGCTCGCGTGCCTTTCGCTTTCCTGAGCGCGTGTCTTGTGCTTACGAAATCGCGCCGATTTTTCTGATTCGAATGGCGGGCGTGCCGTTCGAGTCGGTCGAGCGGCTCGCGACACCGGAAACGATCAAAGCCGCTCGCGAGACGATCGCGACAAACAGCAACACCGGCCAGGAAAGCCGGCTAAAATCACTCGAGCATGAACTCGCTTACGCACGAACGGCGCTCTGGGAAGCCGGGCGAAGTTTTCTGGCGCCGTATCTGGTCTTCACCGTCGGTGGCGTTCGCGAATTGCTTGCTCATTTGCTAGACATTCAAGATATCGATTTCAAGCGTCGCAACTCGCGGGCCGGTGATCGCGAGCGCCATTTGCTTTTGTATCTTCAGCGTGTCGCGGCCAAAAACGACACGTTTAGCCAGTTTGGGCCCACGGCCTGGGGGAGGATCGATAACTCAACTGCTACGCTGAAGATCGACATCCGCCCGGGAATTGCCTCGCGCGATGTCTTTTTGGAACGATGGACCGCTCATGCCATCGCTGCGTCGATCAATGCCGAGGGTCCCGAAACAAAAGCGGAAGTGCCGGCGCTCCAGCCGCACGCCTTCGAAACTTTGTTCGACGATGTGCAAAAATGGAAGGTCGTCCCGGCGCGCGAAAGGTGGATATCGATCCTCCAGCCGATCGCCGCTTTGCCGAGGAAATTTGCCGCCGCTACAAAAACCGAAGAACGGCAAGCGATACAGGATGAAGGGCGAGAAAAGCTCGGTGCGCTTGGCGCGGTGCGCGAGCGAAAGGATCGTTTTTTGTACGCCGCCGCGAACCCGATCGGCGAAGAGTGTTTCCGCGAATCCGGTTTCACGATTAACGCGACGTTGATCAGCGAAATCGCGGTCGAAGCCGCGCCGTGGATCGATTTCTGGCGCGACACCTACGCATTCGTGGCAAGTCGGGTCGCTGCCGGCTTGCGTGGCGTTCTCGAAAAGATGCCGAACAAAAATGGCGCCGCGCCTTTGCCAGAATTTCTGTGCGCGTGCGAACTAACGAATCTTCCGCTCACCGGGCCAGGCCTGGTTGCGCTCGCGCACGTTGCCTTTCAAGAAGTCAAAGCGGCTTTTCGCGAACAAATGAAACCGCACGCGGGCAGGCCGGAGTATGAGTTGACCGCCGACGATTGCCGCATTGTCCGGCGAAAATTTCAGTATCCGAAATTTGACGAATACACGTACCCATCGGCCGATTTGCAGATCGACGCCGAATCGATTGAAGCGGTCGCAAACAAGAATTACCGATGGATTCTGGCCGAGCTTCATCCCGCGGCCGCGCTTCTCCAGCATTGCATGTATTGGGCGTGCCCGGACAAACCGGCCCTGCACGCCGCGATCACGCGCACCACGTGCAATAAGCCGGGTTTTTATTTCGGCTTTTTCGCCGCCGATTTCACCGCCCACACCACCGTCCATCTTTTCGACGCCCTGCCGGACTTGACGAATTTCGTTGCCCCGCAACGCCCGCATCCTCACTGGCGCACGATTGCTCCACACGAAACGGAAGTTTATGCCGACGAAACCGGAGACGTCGCGTTGCGCAGGATCGACAATCGTGAACACCTCGGTTCGTTCGCGCGCGCGTGGGTGATCGCGCTCGGTTTTCACCCATTCCAATTCGGTCTCGCGCCGCACATGCCGCGGTTGCGCTGCGGAAAAATTGTTGTGCAGCGTCGTGCCTGGGTCGTAACGCAGGAAGAACTTCCGAAGGGGAATTTTACCGGCGTTTCTCGCGATCTCGTTCTGGCTATCGAGCGGCTGCGCGCGCAACGCGAGTTGCCGCGCTACGCTTATATTCGCCCGACCGAGCAGGCCCTTCGCCGCAGCGGAGCCGAGGGACGCGACAAGGATACCAAGCCGGTTTTTGTCGATCTTGAGAGCTACTTGTTTCTGGAAATCTTCCACCGCTGGCTTATGAAAGCCGGCGAATTGGAGGTGACCGAAATGTTGCCCGATCCTGATCATCTGCTGTGGCGCGAAGCGGATGGTCGTAGAACATTTGAGCTGCGGACGCTCATTACACCGCGCTCATGAAGATAGTCGCTCTTGCGAATCAAAAAGGCGGCGTGGGCAAAACGACCACGGCCGTAAATCTTGGCTGCGCTCTGGCCGAACTCGGCCGGCGCATATTGCTGGTCGATCTTGATCCGCAAGCCAACGCGACCAGCTCGTTAGGTTTGCAAGGACTGAGCGAAACGAGCCTTTACGGGCCGCTGCTCGGTGAAACCTCAATTGTAGAAAAAATTGTTCCGACGCGTTGCCAAGGCCTGTTCGTTGTCCCGGCCGATCTCGATCTGGCCGGCGCTGAAATCGAGATCGCCCGGATGGAACATCATCTCACCCGCCTAGCCGAAACGCTCCAACCGTTACGGAACGACAACACGTTTGATTTTGTCTTTCTCGATTGCCCGCCTTCGTTAGGCATCTTGATGACCAACGCACTCGCTGCCGCCGACGAGCTGCTGACGCCGATCCAATGCGAATATTTCGCCCTTGAAGGGCTCGTGAAAATTGTGCGCGTGGTCGAGCAAATTCGCGGTTCCGGCGCCAACGATCGTCTCGAGATTGGCGGGATCGTCATGACCATGTTTGACAGCCGGACAAATCTCAGCAGCCAGGTTGTGGCCGATGTGCGCGAACATTTCCCGGAACGCGTTTACGAAACGGTCATCCCGCGCACAGTCCGCCTGAGCGAAGCGCCCGGCTTTGGCCAGCCAATCCTGGAATACGACCCGCACGGTGCTGGCGCCGTCGCCTATCGTGCCCTGGCCAAAGAATTTCTCAAGCGCCACGCTGCGGCGGCGACTGCCCACCAGCCAGTGAAAAAACCTGCGCCGGAAATCCTTTGAACACGGTTTCTTTTTCAAGTCGCATCCCGATTTTTTCCCCAACTCGGCGAGACGCGGTATTGTCCGGGTGGATAAGGGAAATGACGCGATTGAGCTTCAGATCATGAATCGAATGATCGCGCACGGCTTTGGCAGCTTCCGCTGCCAAGCCGCGGTTCCAGTAATCGGGATGAAGGCGATACCCAATTTCGATCTCGTTTTTTCCATCGACAATCTGGTGAAAGAAGCCGCAGTAACCGATTAGTTCGCTATTCTCGCGAAAAATGACGGCGAATTGCGAAGGCAAGCCCGCCTCGTCCCAGGAAAGGATTTTCTCCAGAAACGCAAGCGTCTGTTCGCGAGTATAAACACCGAGCGAAAAGCGCATGAAGTCACGGTTTTTCATCAGCTTTGCCAGAAGATCGACATCTTTCCTGCGGAACGGTCGCAGAGTTAAACGCTGCGTTTCGAGGACCATCGCAGATCGAGAATAAGTCTGTGTCGCTGAAAATCTAAAGGTTTTCAGCGCTCCAAAATCTGATGGCGCTTCGAAGAGAAAATCACGTCTTCGGCGAGGGATGATTTTCAGCGATTCTAATTCGTTATGAAATCTCAACCGCGAGTGTGTTGTTATGTGCGAGTTAGCACCGAGGAGCAGAATGCCGACAGCCAAGAGGCTCAATTAAAGGAATATTGTCACCGCCGTGGATGGACAGAAAGGGTTGGCTGGTTCATCGACCGGGCGTCCGGCACCAAACGGGACCGAGGCGCTTTAGGCGTGATGATGGACGAGGTGCGCGAGGGGACAGTCGATGTGGTTCTCACGTGGAAGATCGATCGTCTTGCACGTTCCCTCAATCATCTCGCGCAACTCTTGGCGGAGTTTCAGACGCATAAGGTGGCCTTGGTTTGTCCAAGCCAGGGGATTGATAAGACAGCTTCAAATCCGTGCGCCGAATTTCAGATCAACATTTTGGCGGCGGTCGCCTGAATCGCTGAGTCGACTGGCTGACCAATGCGACACAAGGAAATAGTCGTCTAAGGAATACCTGGACTGGGCAATCCGAGGGGTATTTGCCTGCCGCAGCATCTCGGCAAGCGCATGGTTAGGTGTTTCTGCGTCCATTTTCAGATCAGAGGCTTCTTCACAATTCTGAGGAAGTCGTTGGATTCCGACTGCTCGTAAACCTCTTTCGTCCCTTTGACTTCAATGATCACCCAATTCGGGTACGTGCCTGCGGGGGTTTTCTCGCGCTCCGAGTCGGGATGCCAATACCCATAGCCGACTTCTTCCTGCAGGACGCCTTGGCGTGTACCTTGAACCACGAATCGTACTTTCCACGTCGGTGTGGTCGTTGCTTCGTAGCGCGTAATCGTGACGCTCACTTGGTCTCGGCTCGTTCCCGGTGGGAGCGAAACCCAAGACGGTAATGGAGAATCGTCTCTCAAACGGAAAACCGCTCCTATCACTCCGTGCCTGTCCATGCAGGAGGCGAGCGCCAAGAAAACCAGTATCGCCAAATAGTGTTTCATCCGTCATTCACCTAACGATAACAAGATGAGCGACGGCGGACGAGAGCGGACGTCGCTCGGGGTGAAGTTGTGGAAATCATCTCAAAAGTGGACTGCACAGCGGTCCGCCATTCGCTCCATCGTCTGGTTAGGCGACGGTTCATTCTTCGCCATCAAAATAGTCCAGCGGCTGTGAGCGGACATACATGCGCTCGGGGATCGGCACACCCCACTTATTACTGTCGGGCTGAAACCATGAATCGCCAATTGGATTGTCCGCCACCACGTAGAGGATCATGTCTGCTGCGGTGTCATTGGTGATCTGGTGTGGCTCACCCGGTTTGAAAATAAATGCGTCGCCAGCCTCAATCGGAGTAGTCCCATCTTTGTGGCGGACGACGCCGCTGCCTGAAATCACGTGATAGAACTCCCACTGTGCGCTGTGCGAATGATACGAATAGGGAGCCTTCCCTGGCGGAATACGCAAAATCTCGACATCAAAGGGATGCCGCTCATTCAGGTCTGTGGACTCCGGCTTGCGGCCCAACGCCTCTGAAATCTCTTTGCCCGCACCGCTGAACTTTCCCTTCGGTGAGGACCAGGTGAGCTCTGCCATCTTTGTTGTATTGATCTTTTGCATAAGCGAAGTTGCCTAACGCACAAGAGCTGAGCCACCGCCGGCGGGAGCGAGGCAGGTTAACATCGAAACCTGTTTCATAGAAATTAGATGTGGACGTCGCAACGGCCAGCGGTTGGCTCCAGCGATTGGTTAGGCGGGCAGCTTTGCCGCAAGCACGTCAACTTTTTCTATAGACGGCGCCTCTGAGAGCAACTCACCGGCCTTTGCCATCAGCGCCGCTGCCACCTTGCCGGACAGATGCGCTTGCCGGCCCGCTTCATCCGGGAAGGCATCAAAGATTCCGAAGGTGTTTGGCCCAAGGCGAATGCCAAACCAAGCAGTGGTGGCGGGCTCCTCCATAACAAGAGGAAGACCGCCTATCAGGAAGCTCTCAACCTCTTTCTCTTTTCCGGGTTTCGCTTCCAAGCGAACGAATAATGCAACTTTGACCATAACATGTCCTTTCTTAACTGCGTTTTTGTTGACCGCGAAAGTTCTAGTCGCCCAACTAGAAAGAGATAAGCCACGGCAGGGCGTCGTGGCAAACACACTGAAATCATTTCGACAAAGGGACGTTGGCTTCATCGATTGGTTAGGCGAGACCTCCCGACCGCGGTGGCGAAGGGCCAAGCACGTAGATCGACCAAGGAGCTACTGTGCTCTCCGATACCCATGCCATACCATCACTCGGTCGCCCAAGCGGCTGATGCATCTCGTGGACGACCAAGCCGGCCCGCGCGTACATGCGACGGTAATCAGCATCCGAGCAGACCACATCCTCGACGGGCCGCTTGTCGGGGACGTCGAGCATGATGATCCGGACGTGATCCCCACTTTTGGCGAGCCGGTTCGCTGGGAAATCGCGGGTGGAGAATGATGCCCATTCATGCACGTAAATCGCCGGATCAGACACAAGATTCACAAAGCGGCCGGTTGGGGGGAGCAGCGACGACAATGCCGTCAGCATGTCCTGCTTGCGCTCAAGTGTGGGAATATTGTCGAACGTGAACGCTGCAAGGACGAGGTCAAAGGACCGCATCGGCAGGCGGCTCAGGTCGCCTTCGTCAACGAGCTCGTAGCGACCGACCGGATCCTGGCGGCGAGCGCGCTCCAGCATTTCAGCCGCGATATCGACACCCAGAACGTCGAAGCTGAGGTCTCGCAGGAATCGTGTAGACCGCCCAGTGCCGCACCCGAAATCCAGTGCCATGCGGCCGCTAACATACCTGCGAATGAGAGTCGGGAGGTCTCGAAACGCGAGAAAGTAGGTGCCGGGGAACTCGAGCTGCGCATACGCGTCGGCTCGCTCACGGTCAGCGTAGACGTTCGAGAAGGACTCGCTCACGGAAGGAATTTGCCTCCGCCTAACGACATAGAGCTCACCCACCGCTCTGGGAGCGAGGCTGCGCAACGGTTGAGAATACACTAATCAAGATCGACATCGACGCGCAACGCCAAAGAGCGGTTGGCTGGAGCGATTGGTTAGGGCTTTTCATGTGCCATCGCCCAAGTGACTGGTGTCTTGATCTTCGACATCATATGAGGTTTGAATTTCCACCGACTGAAAGCGTCGATCGCAACACGGTCCAACATCGGATGGCCTGAGCTCTGTAGCACACGAACCGATGTCACTGAACCTGTCGCGGTGTCCACGATCATCATGTACCAACCAATGCCAGTCCAATGGCGGCGACGTGCTTCAGCTGGATAACCTGGTCGAGGCGACGCGAGGACCGATCCCGCCGGCACCCTGGCTCCAGACTCTTGCGCGAGAGGAGGAGTCGGCGAAATGTCTGGATCGAGCGTCGTAACTTGCGGCTTCCTGCCCCAGAGAAACGAGATCGGGATTTTGACTTTCTGAACTCGCCCAGGCACGAATGTCCATTGGCGAAAAGCGTGTACCGCAGCGTTGTCCAGAATCGGGCTGCCCGTGGATACACCCATCTCGGCGTCTTTGACCGTCCCATCTGGCCCTACGATAAGAATGCAAAGGCCGTTGCCGCTGATGTGACGAGAAACCGCGTCATACGGGTATCCCGGATGCACCGCTTTCGTGACAATGCTCGCGCTCTGTTCGCCGAACGCGCTCAACAGAGTCAAGGTCAACAGGAGAGTAAAAATCACGGCTCGAATGCGCATAGACCTAACGAGCACGAACTGAGCGACCGCTGGCGAGGGCGGGCGTAGCAAACAGTGAAACCTCTCTCATAGAATCAAATCACCTCAACAGAGCAGCCAGTGGTTCGCTGCAGTGATTGGTTAGATGCGCGCGTTGTGTTCACCGGAGGGCTGGACTCTGCTCCAAACGAATGCCTTGGCTTTTTGCGAAGTCAATCAGCTCCTGAACAACAGGCTCCTCCAGATATGTAAATTTCGAAGGCCAATCGTTCCAATAAACCGCGCGACCCTTCGGTAAGGCAGCTAATTCTTTTTTGAGCTGGGCGATGCCACATCGTCCGGCCCATTTGCTGGTGAAATCATGAGTGGCGCGACCTCGCTCTGTCATCGGAATGAGCAAAAAGCACACGTCGCCCGACCATCCTTTCCATGTGAGCAAACAAGTCTGCTCGAAATACGTTGCCGGGATGACGGTTTCGGTGGGCTCGAACACGTATTTGCCAACGAACACGCCAATAACAAACGCGGCTATTGTCGTCACCGCGCCAATCACCAGAGGACGCCTTAGCATCTAACGTCCAGAGCTCAGGCACGCGGGGCTGATGACGTCCTCCGCGATAGCGGAACTGAGAGCGCCATCCCGCGTTGCCTGCAGCGATTTGTTAGGCCACAGAACTCCAAGTCTGACTGATTCCTTCATACTCAAACTCCGCTTGGTCTTTGGCTTCGTCGAGGCTCTGGTGCCAAGTATCGGTGACAACATTCCAGTCCGCGTCGCAACCAAACAAATAAAACTCCTGGGAGCCGGGCGGCTGACAAATCGCCAAGCCAGCCATCGCTCCCATAAGCTGGCCTCTGACAATCTGCCGCGTCTTTGCTGTAAACCGATGCCGCTCATCAATCGGAGAATAACAAACCACCGGAAACGTGCCGACTATTTTTGGTGCGGTCTTCATTTTGTGGAGCGTGCTCATGACGCCTAACGAGAACAAGATGAGCGACGGCTGGCGGGAGGGTGCGCCGTTGCGGGCTGAGGGTGAAATTTCATGTGAGATTTGGAACCGAAGTTGCCAGCCGTTCGCTCGATCGCATGGTTAGATGTATCACTGGCTTCTATTTTCCTTAGCGAGGCTTTTCCCGTTCAGGCGGAGTAGCCGATTCAGACTGTAATAGCTTGCGAACCGGATTCCGCGAATCCGAGTACGCCTTCAGCATTTCGTCCTGCGAAAACGAACCGCTCTCGAGCACAGCTTGCATGGAAGCCATGCGTCCCAGGGACGTCAACACCCACCGCGCAGAGGACGCTTCCTCCGCAATGATTGCGGAAAGCTGTTCAAGCTGAGCAGGTGTCATCTTCGCCACGTCTTTCAAGCGTTCCACGCCATCACCGAACCTGATCTCGATCGCGTCCTGCTCGCCGATACTGGCAAACAACTTGCCAATTCTGTCCCCAAGAATGTCCAAAATATGATAAACGACGGTATAAGCCTGTGCTTCATCGCGCGGCATCAGCGCCAGGGCGCCGCTCTCGCGCGCATGATCCCAGACCGAGCGTCTGGGGATAACGAACGGGAACTTTGGCCCACTCTCGTATTTGAGCGTCGAAATTGTATTCGCCTGCACTGCAGCCTGAATCGCTTGTGATTCACGAACGGCCCATTCGTAGTCTGCATACACCCCTTTGATGTCGTCGCGCAGATAAAGATCATTCAACCGAATTTCTGCGCGAAGGTCTTCCTCGAGTTGGCGCCGGCTGTTGTAGTGATGCAGCCATTCGACTGATTGCTGCGCGGCCAGTGCCGTGATTACGCCGAGCACCACAATGACATATTCCGAAACAAGCCACCTCCATTTATCGCGTCCTGCAAACTTTTGCGCTTCCATAGGTGTTAACTGCGAAAGACGCCGGCGTTATCTCGCAAAAGGGGCCGTGGCTTCATCGATTGCTAACATCTAACATGTGGATAGGCCGACAATAAAGTCGGATATCCTGGATATTAGCCAGCAAGTACAGTTTTGTCTCAAATTTGAGAAATAATTACTTGCGACGCCGATAGGCCATCACTCCTGCGCCAATACCGGTCAGAGCAATCAAGGCGAGCGTGCTCGGCTCGGGCACAATAATCACGAGGCTTTCTGGATGGTCTAGTCCCGAGATCAGCGATGCATTCACTGTTGCCCCGGTAATGGCGTCGTATTCGCCGATCCTACCACCATAAAAGTCGGTGACAAACAAGTTCCCTTCTGAGATTGCGATCCCCGACCCGTAATTTAGCCCCGAGACCAGCGATGCGTTCACCGTCGCCCCTGTGATGGCATCATATTCGCCAATCCTGCTTCCGTTTGTGACATAGAGATTTCCTCCATACAAGGCGAGGCCCTGAGGGTACTGCAACCCTGTAACCAGCGACGTATTAATCGGCAATCCGGTCGTGGCGTCGTATTCGGAAATATAGCCGACGCCGGTATTGCTGTTTATTCCCGTGACATACAAAACGCCTCCGGCCACCACTATGCCCCAGGGACGGTCCAGCCTTGAGATTAGTGACGTGTTAATAGGGATTCCGGTCGTAGCGTCATATACACCAACCGTAGCGGTGTTAGGCCAGCCATTGTTAAAGTTGGTGACATACAAAAGGCCTCCAGACATCGCAATGCCTGCCGGTTCGTTCAACCCCGAGACCAGCGATGCGTTCACCGTCGCCCCTGAGGTCGTATACACTCCAATTGTTCCGATGCCGGAGCTGCCATAGTTGGTCTCATATAAGTTCCCTCCAAACGTCGCGATACCTACCGGGTATTCCAGCCCCGAGACCAGGGAAGCGTTCACCGTGACCCCAGAAGTCGTGTATTCGCCAATCGTGCCGGTGAGAAGGTTCGTCTCAAAGATTTGCGCACAGGCGGTTGCAGGCACGGCACAGAACGCTGCGAGAGCAATCAAGCCGAAAACTAATTGTATCTTTATAAGGCCCGCTCCAACCCTGGAGCCGGAGGTTCTGGGCGGCAGCGTCATCTGTCACCGTACCATTCGACGCTTGCAACTGTCAATAATTCTCACTCGATAGCTTAGCGGGAACCTGCTCAATCTGGTAAATGCAACATGGTGCGCGTTTACCATCTACCGAGACCAAGCTGAGCGACGGCCACCGAGGGCGAGCATCGCTCGAAGCGAAAGGGACTTACTCATGGGAAATGTAAATGCAGAGCGGGTAGCCGTTACCTCCAGCGCATGGTTAGATCGTTACATCATCATCGAGTGATCTGCCGCAGTATGGGCAGAACTGAAGATCCGCTGAGATGCTGAGAGGAGAACCGCCGCCCTGATAGAATAAGCGTCCGACGGGCTTTTGGCAGTAGACGCAACGTCCACTAAACATCACATAGAGAATCGAACCACCGAAGAGTGCGAATCCGGAGAGGCCGACAACGACAAATGCGGGGTGAGCCTGGCTGGCCGTCATCCCGCCCCCGAACATCACAAAGCCGACGATAGCGATTAGGAAGCTGCGCCGTCGATCACGGTTCACACGTTCTCGTGTTGTCATGCGTGAGTGCTGCTGCGATCTAACGAGAATTAGATAAGCCCCCGCAGGGTGCTGTGACAATCTCACTGAAGTTGCGTCGCAATGGGGCGGTTGGCTTCATCGTTTGGTTAGGCGGCCCCATTTTCCACCGCTTTCTTTGAAACTCCGAGACCAATCCCAGCATGGATCGGTCGAGGCAGGTTCGAGGCGATCTTTTCATCGACCCATGCTGAGAAAAGGTTGCTAAATGCGTCTTTCGACGCGTCCCACCATTGACGCACTCCCTTAGAATGAAGGATCGACAACGCCGACCGTTCGAAACCCTCCGTCAAATCGCGGTCGATGAAACCCAGATGGCGCTGGACGACCACCGTTTCGACACGGCGATATGCCATCATCATCAAGAATCCAAATCGGGCTCTTTCGTCAGGAGAAAGTTTATCGACTCCCGCCTGGGCTTTTATGAGCAACGGCGCGAGATCGGAGTGAGTAGCAAAGATCTCCATGGTGGAACCCATCAAAGTGCTGATGGCCAGGAACGTGGACGATTTCAGCGCAGATGTGTTCTGTCGGAGCTGAATTGCAAGGTAGATCAGCGTGATGCCGACCAACACCGTTCCAACGATTTGACTGATCGCTCCAACCGCTTCCCAGTTCATTTACGCACCTCCATTTGTTCGCCTAACGAGCTGAGATGAGCGACCGCTGGCGGCGGCGAGCGTGGCAAACTCTCTGAACTGTTTCATAAAATCACATGTGGACAACACGGCGGCCAGCGGTTGGTTAGATGTCTGGGTGGTCACGAAGATAGCGTAGCAAGAGAATATTGTACTGGTGCACGTAAACGCACGCTTTCGCCCGCAAGCGCTGTTGCTCAGCACTTGAGATAACGTCGCCTGCGCCTTCGAGGTGTCGCTCGCCATGGCGCTGCACCAAGTGTCGCACTTCTGGAGTGTCATCCAAGCCGACGGCGTCTGCCGTGCTAAACGCGAACATCGAAACGAATCGTGTGTCGCCCTGCCGCTCCACATGTTCTTTGAAATCGGTTATCACATCAGCGTGATCTAGCCAGCGTAATGGTTCGGCATCTGCGGATGTTTCGGGAATGGTCCACCCACGCGACGCGCTCCATCGGCCAAACGCCCAGCCGCAAAACCAAGCAACAAGTGCGACCAGGGCAATAGCGATGAGGGTCCTTTTCACGTGAGCGTTTACACCTAACGAGACAGAGATAAGCCACGGCAGGGCGTCGTGGCAAACAGTCTGTGGTTGCACCGCAATGGGGCCGTTGGCTTCATCGAGTGGTTAGATGTCTTGCGCATGCCACTGCTCGAAGACAGAAGTCCATGTTTGCGTTCGTGCGTTCGTTCGTCCCAGGGTGATTTGCTCGCGGCCAAGTTCGGCCAGCAACTGCTCCAAAGGGCGGCGCGTCTCTCTGCTGGGACCGCAGCCTTGATCGGCAATCGATCCGGCGCCGCCCCAGAGCTCGTTCGAGGTGAGGAATGACCAAAGCACAGTATCATCGGCGGCAAGTGCGACATCGATGTCGTTCACGAAGTGATGTTCACCACTTTGCTCGAGCACGTCACGGAGCCGCTTCAGCAACTGTCGAACGCGCGCCATTACATCTAACGACCCAAACTCAGCGACGGCGGCCACGAGACGCGCTGATTGCAACTGCGATGGCCCGCCGCCGTTCGCTGCAGCGAATGGCTAGGCCACTGGCTCATGGTCTGGTAGAAATGTTCTGTAACGACTCCACTCTGCATCTGCGGTCTCCTCAAACTCGATGCGGTAATCAGGATGCGCTGTGCGCAAACTCGGCAAAGCCTGAGCGAGTGCCGCACTCCCGCCGCAATAAAAGTAATACTCACGGATGCCGCGCGTGTCGATGCGCATCACGTAAACTGCCCAACCGCGGCCGAACTGCTCACACAGCCGAATCAAGTCCTGCTCAATCATGTCGAGACTCTCCGTCTCGTCAGGATGCCAGAAGCCGCCGCCTGGGTCGTGACGGCAATAAACACCGAACCATGCGAGACGAGGCAACTCCCGAACCGGCAGCGAACCGCGAAACCGGTCGTCAATCAGCACTCCGGCTGGACGACTCTCAATCTGTGTTGTGCGCTGCGACCAAAGCATGACGTGTGAAATGGCCTAACGAGCACAAGATCAGCTACGCCTTCCGGCGGCGAGACTGAATCGAAGTGCAGATAAACTAATCATCCTAAATGTGAATGCGGTACGGGAAGGCGTTAGATGCATCGCCTGGTTAGGCGATTGCGCGGATTGATCGAATGCGTTCATGCTGGATTCTTCTTCTTCCAAGATCCTGGAACAACCGCGCGAAACGTCGCCGCAAAAGCAATGAGCGAGAAAAAGAAGCCGACTACGAGGCATATCGTACAGTGAATGATTAGTGCTCCCCAATAAACTGAATGCGGGTCTGAAGAATAGTGGAAAGTGATCTGAAGCGGACGGCCGCTTGGCCAGAGCTTGTAAACGGTGAACGCGTGTTTCGTAGCTGCGTCCCACGAAGTGATGACGAACAACGACAATAATGAGATGCCCGGCACTCCGAAGAAAATCCTCGCAGCCCAGAGTGTTCCGGGTGCCTTCCAGAGTGGGTAATACTTTGTGCGAGACATCGCGAGCGTCGCATTCGTCTAACGAGACCAAGATGAGCGACGGCGGACGGAACCGCGCGTCGCTTGCAGTGGAAGTGTGGAAGTCATCTCAAAAGTGGAGCGTATAGCGGTCTACCGTTCGCTACATCGACTGGTTAGGCGACAGTTCATTCTTCGCCATCAAAATAGTCCAGCGGCTGTGAGCGGACATACACGCGCTCGGGGATCGGCACACCCCACTTATTACTGTCGGGCTGATACCATGAATCGCCAATTGGATTGTCCGCCACCACGTAAAGGACCATGTCTTCTGTAGTGTCATTGGTGATCTGGTGTGGCTCACCCGGCTTGAAAATGAATGCGTCGCCAGCCTCAATCGGAGTAGTCCCATCTTTGTGGCGGACGACGCCGCTGCCTGAAATCACGTGATAGAACTCCCACTGTGCGCTGTGCGAATGATACGAATAGGGAGCCTTCCCTGGCGGAATACGCAAAATCTCGACATCAAAGGGATGCCGCTCGTTGAGGTCGGTGGACTCGGGCTTGCGTCCCAACGCCTCTGAAATCTCTTTGCCCGCACCGCTGAATTTTCCCTTCGGTGAGGACCAGGTTAGCTCTGCTATCTTTGTTGTATTGATCTTTTGCATAAGCGAAGTTGCCTAACATGTGGATAGGCTGACAATAAAGTCGGATGACGATGAGCACCTGCCCAACGCAATGAATCGCTCACTGGATGAGGTCATGGCGTACATTATTGAATCTGGGATGTAGGAGTCGGAGCAATAGGGAGATCGGTTTGCTTGATCCAAACTGAGCCACTACCTTTTTCTACTCGACACCGTTAGGGCGTCAACCGTAGAAGAACGGCGGCCACGTTCCCTCCTATCCCGTCTCATGCGCACCGTCCAAAACAGGGAGCGTGGCCACTTTTTTCTTTGACGCTTTGAGCTAAGATTGAAAAACTGTCAGTTGGAGATAGTTACTTGCGACGCCAATAGGCGATCACTGCTGCGCCGATACCGGTCAAGGTAATCAACGCGAGCGTGCTTGGTTCCGGGCAGTCTAAGTAATTACAGAAGACAAACGATGCCTGCGGGAACGGCGCATCGTCAAGGGTCGAGGTCACCTGGATCGAAGCGCGTGGACTCGCGGTCGTTGTCCGCAGAGTGTAGATCCCGAACGGTGCGTTAGCGGCGAGCGCAAACGTGATGTCAGTGATGTGATACGAGCCGTCTGGCACCTGGGGACCGGTTGCGCCAAGATCAACTGTCCGCATCTGACCGCCTGTTTCCTGGGTCGTCAGATAGCCAGCATCCGCACCCGACGTTGACGTAAAGTTAACCGGGAATGTGGGGGCTGGGGCATAATTTGGATCAGTAAACGTGAAGTAGCTCACTCCGGTAATACTGAGAAATGGCGCAAACGCGCTGCTGACCTCCAGCCAGTACCAGAGACCCCACGAACCTGAACCGTAACCGGAGTACGTGTCGAAAACGCTCAGGGTAACCGGCGTTCCCGGCATCCAAATGCCGGGTCCGCTAATCGACAACGTTTGCATTGCATACAGCGAGCTGGTTGCAATGGTAAGGCCGAAGATTGTGGTGAGCAGCGTTCTTTTCATGAGGTTTCCTCCGGGTTGGCTTTGAACCGCGCTTCTGCGGGAGAGAGCGCCTACCTGGCGATTTCAAGATTTTGCTGGGGCAAAGTCAAGCCATTCTCAGATGCACACCTTGCATTCGCGACATGCGCGCTCGATTGAACCCATCCAGTGATACATTCTTGGGTGGACAGGAATGGACTGACGGAAAATCATCAGGGGGCAAAACAGGTGGGGTGCCAGTTGAAATGGCGACCAAATTCTGCAACTTAAGCCTCGGCTTTTCAAAGATTTCGGGGGTATAGCTCAGTTGGTAGAGCGTCTCGTTCGCAATGAGAAGGTCAGGGGTTCGAATCCCCTTACCTCCAGCCTTCGCTCGCAACGCAGCGAACAGCGAAGGCCGTAGTGTAACGAAGGCGGGCTGATAGGTCGCGAAGTGTGTGTTCAGCGCTGCGAGACTACGGCTTCGCAGGCCAGCCAATCAGGTGAGATCCTGACCGCCATGTCGTCGGATGTCAGTCTCAAATTCTACTACGTTGACGTCTTGGTTAGCGAACTTGATTCCGAAAAGCATTATACCGGAGTGACTTGCTATCTTCGGGAACGGCTGCAAGAGCACAACCGCGGAGAATGTCCGCACACATCGAAACACCGACCATGGAAGATCGAAACAGCAGTTGCTTTCACATCCGAATCGAAGGCGCGAACCTTCGAAAAGTATTTGAAGACCGGCTCTGGGCGGGAATTCGCGCGACGGCATTTTTAACAAATTCTCCCCCGAAAGCTTGCGGGGCTGCCACGCCGGAATGCAATGAAGGCGGGCCGAATAAGTTGCGAGTCTTTTGCGTCACGCTGCGAGACTACGGCTTGGCAGGCCAGTCGCTTAGAGAAGATCTTAATGCCCAGTTCGCGCCGGCGCGGTGGCCTCGCCCATTGATTTTAGCATGCGGCCGAGATCGCTGTTCGTGGAAAGGACGGCGGTCGTTTCTTTCTCGAACGCAGCCCGCATTACGTCCAGGCTGCGGAGAAACGAGAACAGCTCCTGCGCGTCTGGCGCGGCGAACGCGGCGCTGTAGATGGCAGCGGCTTGGGCGTCGGCTTTGCCTTCGGTTTCGAGCGCATTTTTCGTGGCGGTGGAACTGATCGCAGCCACATCGCTCTCCTTCTGGCCGCTGATGTTGGCCGCTTCGCCGCGGCCTTCCGAGCGGAATCGCGCTGCGATCTGGTGCCGCTCGCTCGACATCCGATCGATGATTTTCTCCGCCACCGCCGGATTGTATTTGCTTCGCTTGAACCGCTCATCCAGAAGCTCGATTCCGAAATCGGCGATCTTTTGTCGCGTGCGCTCGGTGATTTGCTTCTCGATCTCGCCCCGGCCAAACTCGATGTCCGGAATTGTGCTGGGCAGAATCGTACCGCTTTTTTCCAGTTCTTCGTCTCGCAACGGCTGCCGGCCTTTCGTAACGCGAATGATTTCGACCAAATCGTGCGTGGCCACTGCGGTGCGGGTTTCGCTGCCAAGGATATCATCGAGACGGGAGAGCGCGCTGCGTTCGTCGTTGATCCGGTTGTAATACAGAAAGGGATCGCTGATCCGCCAGCGGGCGAACGAATCGATGATGATATAAAGTTTGTCCTTGGTTGGGCACTCGGTCGGCGGTCCGTCCCAGGCGAGAATGCGTTTGTCGAAACGCTGCACCTTGTCGATGAACGGCAGCTTCACCTTTAGACCGGGCGTCCTAATGGTCCGAACGATTTTGCCGAACCGCGTAATCAAAACGTTCTCGTATTGGCGGACGACAAAGAGGAGCGCGCCCCATTTCAGCGCCGTCAAAATGAAAATGATGCCGAGGATCGACATGATCGGGCTTTGCAAAAACCGGATCAGCGCTGAGAAAGCAGCGGGCCGCGGAGTCACGTCGATCACTCTCATGGCGTCTTGTTAGGCTCGGACGGCAGCAGGGACAACGTTGGCAGGATATTCTTCAGGCTGTCGTCGATGATAATTTTCTTTTGCAGGTTCGGCAGGATCGCCCCCATCGCTTCGAGATAAAGACGGCGGCGCGTGATGTCGGGCGCTTTGCGATATTCCGCCAGCAATAACGAAAACTTTTGCGCTTCGCCTTTCGCTTCATTGACCCGCCGGAACGCGTAGGCCTCCGCCTGTTTTTCGCGCTCTTTGGCCTGACCACGCGCGTTCGGGACGGCATCGTTGTAAACCGACCACGCCTGATTGATCGCGGTCTGTTTCTCCTGTTGCGCCTGATTCACCTCGTTAAACGCAGCTTGAACTGCCGGCGGCGGCCGGACGGTCGCGAGCTGGACTTGCTGAATTTGAATTCCCAAACCGTATTGCGAACAAAGATCGGCCAGACGTTGCAATGCCGCCGTCTCGATCTCGTGCCGGCCGATGGTGAGCACTTCATCGACGGTGCGATCGCCGATCACTTCCCGCATTACGCTCTCGGACAAATCGCGCAACGTCTTCTCCGGCTCGCGCGCGTCGAAGAGATACATCTTGGGATCGACAATCCGATATTGCACCACCCATGGCACAAGCGCGGTGTTGAGATCGCCCGTGATCATTGTCTCGGTTTCTCCAGGCTCGGTGTCTCCCTGGAAAACGTTGGTTGCATTCGGGGTCGCGAAACCGAATTCCAATTTCAGCAAGCGCTGCGTCGGCACAACTTCGATTTTATCCACGTATGGAATTGCGTAGGCCAAACCGGGATTGACCAAGCCATCATAGGCGCCGAAACGCGTTTTCACGCCGACAGAATTTGCCGGGATGGTGGTAAATCCAAAAAGAAGCGTCAGAAATGCCGCGGCGAGTCCGATGCACGCGATGATGCCGAGGAGGAGCCGGATTGGCCTCACTTCCGGATTGGGCGCAACAACTGGCGTATCCATTCCCGATCAGTTGAACGAAACAAGATGTTTTGCGCAAGCCTTCATTCAAGGAGCGGCGGTTTGGGCAACCGCCTACCTCCATGTGACGGCCGGGAAACCGTAACTCCTTGCCCCTTGACTCCGCATTGCTGCGCTCGAAGACTACAGAACTATGAAGAAGATAATCTTGTCAGCGCTCGTCGTCCTGAGCACGTTTGCCTTGATGACAGCGGAGAGTGCAACGCAACCGGCAGCGGGCCAAACTGCTCCGGACCTTAACCTAACGGCGGGGGACGGTTCGCGAATCAACCTCAAGGATTACCGCGGCAAATGGGTAGTGCTCTATTTTTATCCGAAAGATTTCACCAGCGGTTGCACGCTGGAGGCGAGAAATTTTCAGCGGGACTTGTCAAAGTACGAGCAAGCGGGCGCAGTCATCCTCGGCGTGAGCGTGGACACAGCGCAATCGCACAAGGATTTCTGCGCCAAAGAGGGTTTGAATTTCAAACTCCTGGCGGATCCGGAGGCGAAAGTTTCGTCGGAGTATGGATCAGTCATGGATTATCAGGGCTCGAAACTAGCAGCGCGAAACACGTTCCTCATCAACCCGGAAGGCAAAATCGCCAAGGTTTATACCGGGGTGAAACCGGCCGAGCACAGTGAGGAAGTGCTGAAAGATCTGGCGACGCTAAAACATTAAGCGATTTCTTATTGTTTCGTCTTCTCGGGCAAGATCACGCGCACCAGGGTGCCTTGGCCCAGCTCGCTTTCCGCTTCCACTCGGCCGCCGTGCAGTTGCGCGATGTGTTTGACGATGGCTAGACCGAGGCCAGTGCCTCCGAGTTCGCGACTGCGGGCTTTATCCGCGCGATAAAATCGCTCGAAGATTCGAGGCAAATCACTTTTCTCGATTCCCAACCCATTGTCTCTTACACTCAATGCGATCTCGCCGTTCGATCGCTCGACCCGGAGCCCGATCTGGCCAGTTTCGCGCGAATATTTCACCGCGTTGTCGAGCAAATTGTAGAGAACCTCCTGGAGCCGCGTTTCATCGGCGTGAATGCGCAGCAAATCGCGCCCAATATCGACGGTGACCTGCAATTTCTTTTCCGCGAATTTTTTTTGCCAATCGCGAACGACGGTTTGCAACAGCTCCTCCAGGTTCACATCGCTTAATTGCAGATTCGGCGTCGCGGATTCGAGCTGCGCCAGCGTGAGCAAATCATCAACGAGGAGACCAAGCCGTTTAGAATGGCGGTCCATTACCTCTAGAATCCGCACCAATTCCTCGCGAGAAGTATCGGGTTGATCGAGCAACGTCTCGATGTAGCCGCGCAAGATCGACAATGGGGTCCGCAATTCATGCGAGACATTGGCGACAAAATCGCGTCGCACCTTATCAGCCCGCTGCAATTGGGTAATGTCGTGAAACAGAACGACCGCGCCGGTGACACCATCGGCATCATTCCGAATCGGGACACCGCTGATTTCCAAATCGCGGTCTTCCATCGACAATTCGGTGCGCTGAGACTTAGGCACCTGCAAGACATCGTGGATGAGCCGCTCGATCGTCGGATTACGCAGGAGATCCAGCAGCGGCTCACCCGCCGCGATTCTTCGCAGGCCGAACCATTTCCGGAATGCGCGATTGGCCAAAATCACTCGCCGATTCGCATCGACAACGAGGAGGCCGTCCTGCATCGCGCGCAAGATCGTTTGCGTGCCGGATTCGCGGCCGGCCATTGAGCGATTGAGTTCCTCCAGTCGCGCGAAAATCTTCTCCAGCGTCAGACCAACGCGCTGCGGCGCCGCGCCCCCATCGACCAGAAAAGTGCTGGGCGCTTCACCATGGGCAATTTGATTGGCCAATCGCTGAATCGCCCGCCAGGGCGCAATCCATTTTCGCCAGGCAAAAAAAACGAGCGCAAGCGTCGCGGCAAGAACTGCCCAAAAAAGAAGCCAGCCCATTCGGGTCAATTTTCCCGAAGCCGGTAACCGAAGCCGCGGACGCTTTCGATCGCATCGGCGGCTTTGCCGAGCTTTTTGCGCAACCGGCGCACGTGGGTATCGACGGTGCGTGTATCGATCGCGCTTTCGTAACCCCAGACGTCATTGAGCAGGCGATCGCGCGCCTGAACACGCCCGCGGCGTTCAATCAGGGTACGGAGCAATTTGAATTCGAGCATGGTGAGGATCACGGGTTTGCCGCCAATGGAAACTTCGTGACGGGCCGGATCGATCTCGATCGGGCCAGCGGTGAGATGTTCGCCGTCCCATTTCGGTTCGCCACGACGCAGGATCGCCCTGATCCGGAGCGTTACTTCGCGCGGACTGAATGGTTTCGTCACGTAGTCATCGGCGCCGAATTCCAGGCCCACGATGCGATCGATTTCCTCGGCTTTCGCGGTCAACATCATGATCGGGATGCGACTGGTCGCCGGATCGGTCTTCAAAACCTTGCACAATTCGAGGCCCGGCATTTTCGGCAGCATCAGATCGAGAATGATGAAGGCCGGTTTTTCCAGGCGCGCTTTTTGCAGACCGGTCGCGCCGTCGGTCGCGGTCAAGACGGAGAAACCGCCGGCCTTGCGCAGGGTAAGCATGAGCAGATCGAGGACATCCCTTTCATCCTCGACGATCAAAATTCTCTTGTCGGCGGCGGTTGGCATACCGTTTCTGGTCGGAAGCGAAATGAGTTTGCTGCAAAGAGATGAGTTTTACAATCCGCTTCAAGATTTCGGATTGTCGAACTTGACCGATTGTAGCTCGGCGAAGACGGTGCCGACAAAAATCTGCGCCTCGATCCTGAGCAAAATCCGGTCGGAATCATCCGAGACCCAAATGGTTGCGCGCCGAAATTTTTTATGCGGCTCAAGCTCCAGATTTTTTCCGACCTTGTTCAGATGCAAATCGATCTTGATCGCGTGATAGCTGCCCGCGTGCACGGAAATTGTTTCGCGACCGACCACCGCCAGCGTGGCCAAATAAGCCGTCGTCGCCGGATACACCACAATGCGATAGACGCTCCCGTCACTTAACGATTGGCTGCGCAAATAGAGCGCAGCCGAATGCATGTCGAAGAGATTTGGGAAATCGAATTGCTTAGTGCTGGGCCCGCTCGCGCTCGGCCTTTCGCTCCGCGTTCGCTTTACTCCGATATCTGTGAAGGCGAGCTGAGTAACAAGTTTTTTCCTGCGGTAAGATTCTACTTGCTTCATCTCGATAGGAAGAAGCGTTTTCGCGTCGGCCAGTGCCCGATGATTTACATCCAGTTTCCACAACGCGCGGACGAAGCCGATAGTTCCGCCAGTTCCTTTGAATTCGAAACGGTTGCTCACTGGGTGGGTAAAATGGACTTGGCTCGTACCCGCGGTAAAGCCCGCCCAGCCGAAACGGTAAGTCGCCTCGAGCGGGCGCAGCGGAGGGAAATTGCCGGGCGGATCTTTTGTGATCATCGACGGCCAGGCCGGTGCGGCGGCGGACACCGCTATCCACGCCAGATTCAAGAGCAGGGCCAATGCGATTTGGGGACACTTCATTTCCTGTACAACAAAACACACGCGAGGCTCGCCCCGCGTGTGTTTTGAAAATTGTCGATCTAAGGATTTAGGGCTTCGAGGGACTGGCAGCCGAGGCAGGCTTGATGTTCTTGTTCAGCGCCGTCAGGACTTCAGTCGTAAAGTCCCAGTTCTCCGGAGCGAACATGACCACTGGAACGCCATTGAGGCTCATGCCGGACTTGTCGAAGACCAAATCAAGGTGACTGGCCTTAACCTTGTCCATTACCACATCGGAGATTTCCTTCACGATTCCTTCGCGCATCCGCAGCGCTTGTTCCTGCAATTGTCGCTCGCGCGTCTGTCGGAACTCATTGATCTCGCGCTCCATGTTTTTGATGTTGGCGATCTCGTCGTCGCGTTCTTTCGTCGCCTTGGATTTTGCGTCGGCGCTTAGGGCAGTCGATTCGAGTTGCTTGTTCAGGTTGTTGACCTTATCCAGCGCTTTCTTGTACGAGTCTGCCCGATCGTCGTATTCCTTCTTGGCTGCATTTTTTGCGTCGTTGATTTTCGCCTCCGCATCCTTGGTTTTGGCGTATTCCTTGAAGGCACGCTGCATATCAACCGTGCCGATTTTCAGTGACTGGGCAAAAGCCGCCGCCGGCAAAAGCAGAGCAGAAGCCACACAGAGAGAAAGAAGTTTTTTCATAAGAGAGCGAGTAAGATGGTTGGAAACGCCTTAGACTGCAACCGATTTGATTCGTTCAAAACTGATAGCCAACGTTAAAGTTGAATCTGCCGCCGCCGCTGTTGCCGGCCTGGTCGATGGGAATGCCGTAATCGAGGCGGAGAGGACCGATGGGTAGATTCAGCCGAAGACCGAAGCCGAAATCTGACCCAAGATTGCTAAAGGTCTTAAATGTTGGGTCTCTGTTGGGATCCTTAGGGGTTTTTTCCGTGGTCACGTTGTGGACCGAGAAGTCGTTTGGGCCTGCATTGACGAACCCGACGTCATAGAAAAACGCGCCGCGCGCTTTTTCGACGATCGGAAAGGTGAACTCCACCGTCGCGCGCGCCAGGGACTGCCCGCCAATCGGTTCGCCATTCTGGTCTTTCGGGCCGACGTCGCGGTAATCGAATCCGCGCAGATTGTTCGAGCCGCCGAGGAAAAGCCGACTAAAGATCGGTACAGCCGGAACATCTACAAAGGTGTTCCGGTTGATCTGAACATGGTCGATTTCGGGATGATTCCAAGTATCAACTCCCGCGACCTCTCCGTTGAAAAGCAGGATGGTGTCGAGTGGGCCGTGAAAGTATTGCGAAGCCTCGATGTCCCAACCGTAGATCTGCGTGTCACCGCCCAGAAATCCACCCGCAATATATGGCGTGATCGCGATCCGCTGGCCCGTGCGGCTCAAGAGGTAGCTATCGCGGCGATCCCATACGAGTCCGTTGGCGATTTGGCTGATGGTTCGCGTCCCTGCCTCCGCTTGAATCTCAGCCGAAGCGCTCCCTGAAATGTTGTACAGTTCGAGGTTTTCCAATCTATAACTCAGGGAGTCCTGAAGGAATGCCCCAAACGCTTTACGCGCCTCGATGGAAAGTCCGTAATTGCGCTGATCGTAGATGGAACTCAAATAATTCGCTTCGCTGTAAAAAAGCTGACCACCTAACGATAATCGCTGGTCAAGAAAATACGGTTCGATCAGGTTGATGAGAAAATCTTTTCGCTGTGTGCCGAGCTGAATGCGCAGTCTGAACTTTTGGCCCCCACCGGTCAGTTGCGGCCAATTGGTGATATCGAAGTTGCCCTGACTTAACTCAGCGAAAAAAACCAGATTATCGATGGTACTAAAGCCGCCACCGAAACTGAGCGAGCCCGTCCGCTTTTCTTGCACCACCACATTGAGATCTCTGCGCCCGGCGATGCCAGTCTCTTCCGGGTAGGCTTCCACCTTGTCGAAGTAGCCCAAACCTTCGAGGCGTTTCTTGCTGATATCCATCCGCACGGTGTCGAAGACGTCGCCGGGATTCACCACCACTTCGCGCCGCAACACTTTATCTTTCGTGCGCATGTTGCCGACGATGTTGACCCGCTGAACAAAGGAGCGATCGCCTTCCTCGATTTTGTAATGCACGTCGATCCGTCCCGACCCGCCCGAGGCGTTTTCAGGGATCACGTTAGCGTCGATGTATCCGCCATGTCCATACGCGTCCACGATCGCCTTGGCGTCGTCGCGCAGTTGCTTGGGCGAATAAACGCTGCCCTCCTTCATTTTCAGGAACTTCCGGACTTTGTCTTCGGAGGAAACTTTGTAGCCCGAAATGGTGATCTTCCCGACGTGGTACTGAGTGCCTTCGGTAATCGCGATCGTAATCGTGATCGGCCCCCCGTCCGGGCGTTCCTTGCGCACATCCCTCACATCCACGTCGATGTAACCGTGGTTCTGGTAAAACTCGCGAATCTTATCGAGATCTTCCTGCAACTGGTGTTCATCCAAACGCCCCGACTTATCCACAAATGCGATCAACGTTTTTCCGCGCGTTTTCATTTGTTTGTGCAGAGCGCGATCATTGAAATGCTGATTGCCTTCAAAGCGAATCCGGCTGACCGCGCCTTTCTCGCCTTCGTTGATGCTGTAAACAACCCGCGCCGTCCCGTGCGTCGCGTCGATCGGTTCCACTCGGTATTGAATCGAGATATCGTTGTAACCGTGGGCACGATAAGTCTCGATCAACTTCTGGCGGCCTTTCTCCAAGTCCTCTTCATTAATGGGCGCATTGAGTTTAAGGCCGGTGTCTTTTCGGACTCGCTTCACGCTGATCCCACGTGCACCATCGATCACCAACTCGCGCAAGATCGACCGTGTTTGCACCGCGATGGTGACGTGCAAACCGTTGCCATCCGGTTGCGCAAAAAAACGGACATTCAGAATCGCGCCGCTCTTATAGAGATTCTTGATGTCCTGCTCGACGACCAAATCCGAATACGGTTCGCCGACCTTGGTCCGGATTTGCGCGAGAATCCGCTCTTTGCTCACGGTAGCGGGACCGGTATATTGCACATCGATCGATTTCACCACCGGCGGCAACGATTGAGTTTCCGTTTGTGCCCGCGCCGGTCCCGCACCCAAACCTCCGCAGATCAGCGCCACCCACAGCGCGCGCCGGCGAATCGATCCGTTAAAACAACCCATAATCAAGAAGCTGCGTCCCGCTAAGGAGGAAACCGAAGCGGGACAGGCGGCTATTAGATGGAGAAGCGTATCATCGTCAAGGCAGGAAATTTTTCCAAGGTAAAGGCGGCGTCTTTCACAGACAGCGCCCGGCATCCTTCAGTTCAAAAGCTTGTACCAGTTGTTGCGGCGGCGCGGTTCGTATCCGGCATCTCGAATGAGGGATTCAATCTGCTCCGCGTTCAATCGAAAAGTCGTGCCTGCGCTACTGACCACATTTTCTTCCATCATCACCGATCCAAAATCGTTCGCGCCATACTGCAACGCGATCTGCCCAATCCCCGGCCCCTGTGTTACCCACGAGCTCTGGATATTGTCGATGTTGTCCAGGAAAATTCGAGACAGCGCCTGCATTCGGAGGTACTCCGCCACGCCAGTCCGTTGTTTCACTTTCAAGACCGTGTGCTCCGGCTGAAATGTCCAGCAGATAAACGCGGTGAATCCGCCGCTCTTGTCCTGCTGGTCCCGGATGCGCTGCAAATGCTCAATCCGATCCTCGACCGTCTCAACGTGGCCGAACATCATTGTTGCACTCGACTTCAATCCCAGTTCGTGCGCTATCTGCATCACTTCCAGCCAGTCGTCGCTGTCGATCTTGAGCGGCGAAATTTTCTTCCGGACGCGATCAACCAGAATCTCGCCGCCGCCGCCGGGAATCGAACCAAGGCCGGCTTTCTTGAATTCCGAAATTACCTCGCGCACAGGCATGCGGAAGGTCTCGGCAAAATGCTGAAACTCAGGCGGACTGAACCCATGAATATTGATGTGCGGATATTTTTCGCAGATATGATGGAGAAGATTGACATACCAATCGAAGCCCAGTTTCGGATGATGCCCCCCTTGCATCAGGATTTGAACACCGCCTGCGGCTGAGAGTTCGTCCAGTTTTTGATCGAGCTGCTCGAACGTCAGCACATAATGATCCTGGTCGCGTTCCGTCCGATAAAACGCACAGAACTTGCAATAAACATTGCAGACGTTGGTGTAATTCACGTTGCGATCGACAATGTACGTGACGATCTCATTTCCCCGGCCATTGTAGGCTAGGCGCTTCGCCTGCCGACGCCTCTCATCCGCCAGAACGCCGAGTTCTTCCAGCGGGAGACGATACAATTCGCGCGCGTCCCCGGCCGAAATTCGTTCCCCGGCCAAAACCTTTTCCGTCAACGCGTCTCGATTCAGAGCCACCATTTCCCTTACCTTAGCAATCTCTACCCGCGATGCACGCTCGCTTTCGCCAAGCGCGCCTTTCCGACAGCAATCTTCGCGAAACACACGGTCATTTCGCGAGCCCCTGGGTTTACATCGTACCCCAATCGGGCGTGCGTCGATCGCCGTCCTTGCCTGGCGCGGCACCCGCGAAAACTCTGCTGCATCTCGTGCAATGCAATCACCAACTCGTTAGAGCCTGACGGCTTTGAGCCGTAAAGTTATCCCATGCACTCCAGGCGCCATCTCCGCGACGGCGGCGGCGATGAGGTCGCAGACGTGGCGCGAACCATTCGTGGCGGCTCGTCGAAAAGGAGAAAAAGATTGACACGATGCAGATGGAAAATAGCGTCGCCGCATACAATCCAATCTCAGGCGTCCAATTTCAGGCGATCTTTGGAGGGAAAAACAGGGTTTAGCTTAATATGATAAAACAAACGGTTATCAAAGTAATCGCGCAGCTTTTTCGAGCTGCGCCTTTAATCGTCTTGCTGGTTATTGCTGTGCATTTGGCGCCTCGTGTGCTGGGGCAGCGCGAGAACGGCGACATCAACGGGCGTGATTCGAATTCGAACGTCGACGCCCCATCGTTGGAGCAGCAGGCAAACTTTTGGACTCCAGCGGTCACAATGACACCCGCCCCTACTCCGACGCCGCCCCCCCCTACTCCGACCCCCAGCCCGACACCTTCACCCACGCCTAGCCCCACACCGACGCCAAGTCCGACGCCAACCCCCAGCCCGACGCCAACACCCAGCCCGACGCCAACGCCGAGTCCGACGCCAACACCCAGCCCCACGCCGACTCCGAGTCCAACGCCAACGCCTTCGCCCACACCGGTGTGCACAATCAACGGGATGCTGGGGGCACCTGGCGGTGGCGGCGGCACCGGGATATTGACAAGGCGTGTTTATCGGCCCGGATCGCCCACCGCAACATGTGCCGGAGTAACGCCGCCGGTTCCCTTCAATATCGACCATGGTTCATTCATCTACAATGTTCACTACGTCACCAACTCCACGGGCTCGCCGCTTTGCACAAGAGTCACATTTACCGTGCTGAGCGGAGGCGGCCCGGTGGGGCGCATGCAAGTATCAGCCTTCCAAGCGCCGTTTGTCGCCGCTGATATCACTAATTCGGCACGTTACTTAGGTGATGCTGGCCGGAGCGCGGCTTCCCAAGACCCGGCGACAAGCTTTCAGTTAACCATTCCCGCGAATACGACCATCGCCCTCGTGGTGTTCAATGTGAACGCTTCGCCCTCGGGCCAAGGCGGGTCTTACTCGATAGGACTCGATCAGGGTTTGTGCGGCTGGTCGTTGGCAACAACCGGCGATTTTGATGGAGATTCCAACCAAGATTATGTGCTTGCCCATGGAACTTCACGCCGAACAGCCATCTGGTACATGAACAATAATACGTATCTCCGCGGCGCGTTTGCTCCCACTTTGCCATACCGTTGGAAAGTGGTCGGCGCGCGCGACTTTGACGCCAATTCCCATGCCGACTATGTCCTTTACAACGCCAGCACGCGACAGACGGCAATCTGGTACATGAACAATAATGTGTTTCTCCACGGCGCGTTTGCTCCCACATTGACTGGCGATTTGGCGCTCGGCGGCATTGGCGATTTCAACAGAGATCTCAGGCCCGACTATGCACTTTACAGCCCAGCCTTGGGCCAAACAGCAATCTGGTATCTGAACAACGCAACCAAGACCGGTAGTGCCAGCGGCCCCGGGGTGCCGTCCGGTTGGCAAGTGCTGGCGATCGCCGATTTCAACGGCGATTTAAAGCCAGATTATCTCCTCTATAACGCGACGACACGCCAGACGACGATCTGGTATCTCAACAATAACGCATATATTCCGGGCAGCGCCGCCTACGGTCCTTCCGTGCCCATCGGCTGGTCGTTGGTCACGGCAGTTGATTTCAACGGTGATTCCATAGCAGATTATCTCTTTTACAACGCTACCACGCGACAGACGGCGATCTGGTACATCAATCACGTCAGGCCGGACAGGCCGATCGGCTACGCCTACGGTCCAACTCTTCCGCCCTGAGCGCAAGCTTCAGCCTCAGTGTGGCCTGACCAAAAAGCTGGATGGGTTAATCGTCTGCGACACTCGATTTCTCGTCTTCGTTAGGCGCGGCTTTATCTGAACAGTGCCATCGGCTTCAAGATTCTTTTTGTGGACCTGAAAATTGTCACATTGTTGTCACAACAACAGATTTGGCAAAGTGTTCTTCGTTGTCGATCTTAAGAAGAATGCCGCAACCCCAGGTTGGTTTTGTGAACCAGGAAGAAGGGGGGCCGGTCGTGTTGCCCCCGGCTGTGCCCGCGCCCCGCCCGTTTTCTGCTCCGGAAAATTTCATCAATCGCGAGCTGAGCTGGCTCGAATTTAATCGGCGCGTCCTCGAGGAAGCGCAGGACGCGACGCAACCGCTTATCGAGCGTATCAAATTTCTCACCATCTTCAGCTCGAACCTCGACGAGTTCTTCGAGATTCGCGTTGCTGGGATCAAACAACAGATCGAGAGCGAGACGAGTGAGGTCGGGGCCGATGGGCTGAGCCCGACGCAAACCTTCAATCGCATCGAGAAGATAGTGCGTGAACTGGTCGCAACGGAGTACGCGCTTTGGAAAAACGAGCTGATGCCAGCGCTTGCCGAAAAAGGGATTCGCGTTCTGGAAGTGGCGGAGCTGAACGCGAAGCGCGCCGCCTGGGCCCGAAAGTTTTTCCAGGAAGAAGTTTTTCCGATGCTCACGCCGCTGGCGGTGGATGCGAGCCATCCTTTCCCGCAGCTCCTGAATAAGAGCCACAACCTGCTTGTGCGCGCCCGAACCAAGCGGGGCGGCGAACCGATGCACGCCATCGTGCAAGTGCCACGCGTGTTGCCACGGTTGATCTTGATGCCACGCGGCAAAGACGAGAACGAACCGTGGGAACACATTTATCTCGCCTCCCTCATCAAGCATCACATCGCCGAGCTGTTTCCCGGTTTGATTCTCGATGGGGTCCACGCCTTTCGCGTGACCCGCAACAGCGATCTCTACATCGACGAGGAAGAAGCTGAAAATCTGCTGCGAACGATCGAACAGGAACTGCGGCGTTCCAGCCGCGGCGACGCAGTGCGTTTGGAAGTCGAAACCGATTGCCCGAAAGATTTTCTCGGTTTGCTGCTGGAATTTTTCGATCTGAGTGAGGCTGACGCTTACAAACTGGACGGACCACTCTCGATGACGCATCTGATGCCGCTGGTCACGAACGATGCGTTCGCTAATCTAAAGGATCGCCCGTTCCAACCCACACGCGATCCGGCTTTGCCCAAACATGCCGATTTCTTCGAAGTGTTGCGGCGTCAGGATGTGTTGCTCCATCATCCCTACGACAGTTTCGATCCGATTGTGGAACTGATCGAAGCGGCCGCGGAAGATCCACAGGTGCTCGCGATCAAGATCACGCTTTATCGCACCAGCGGCGATTCGCCGATAGTCGAAGCGCTCATTCACGCGGCCGACAGCGGCAAACAAGTCACCGCGATTGTCGAACTTCGGGCGCGGTTCGATGAAGCCACCAACATTCGCTGGGCGCGCCGGCTCGAAGAAGCGGGCGCACACGTGATTTACGGCGTCGTCGGCCTGAAGACGCATTGTAAAGCGCTCCTGATCGTGCGCCGTGATGCTGATCGGCTCCGGCATTACGTTCATCTCGGCACGGGGAATTATCATCCGCGCACCGCTCGTATCTATACCGACTTCAGCTTACTCACGAGCGAGCCGCAACTGACCGAGGAAGTTGCCATCGTTTTCAATACCATTACCGGGCTGGCCAGTTATCCGGGCTTGAAGAAGCTGATGGTCGCGCCGTTCGATTTAAAGCAGCGTCTCATCGGGTTGATCGAGCGCGAACGCGACCACGCCCGCGCGGGCAAACCGAACCGGATCGTGGCCAAACTCAATTCGTTAGTTGATGAAGAGGTGATCGAGAAACTCTACGAAGCATCGTGCGCCGATGTGACGGTCGATCTTGTCGTGCGCGGCATTTGTTGTCTGCGTCCGAAGATTCCGGGACTGAGCGAAAACATTCGCGTCATTAGCATCGTCGGCCGGTTCCTCGAGCATAGCCGGATCTATTATTTTGAAAACGCCGGGCAACCTGATCTCTATCTGGCCAGCGCGGATTGGATGCCGCGCAATTTTTTGCGACGGATCGAGGTCGCGTTTCCGATAGAATCGCCGCCGTTGCGGGTCCAACTCCTCGATGAAATCATCCCGAATTTTCTGCATGACCGCGTCAAGGCGCGCGAGCTTCAGCCGGACGGAAGTTATCGTCGGTTGCATCCGGAAGGAAAGGAACCGCGCTCGCAGGCCCAATTGCACTTTCGACAACGGTCGCGACGGCGGATGAAAAAAATAAAGCCACAAAAGACCACAGCGACAACGAAACTGATTCCGATTACGTCGGCAGATCTGGAGCAGCCGTGAAAAAAAAAGTTCTCGTCATCGACATTGGCGGCTCGCACGTAAAGCTGATGATTTCACGCGCCCAAAAACGGAAATTCAAATCGGGTCCGAAACTGACGCCGCGAGAAGCGATCACGCAGATGAAACCACTCGTGCCAGATTGGGCGTTTGACGTCATCGCGATCGGATTTCCTTCACCGGTCCGCGATGGAAAAATCCTGAACGAACCGAAAAATCTCGGCCAAGGCTGGGTCGGATTCAATTTTGAGAAAGCGCTGCGCAAACCGGTGCGGATTATCAACGATGCATCCCTGCAGGCACTCGGCAGTTATCACGGTGGGCGAATGCTGTTTCTCGGGCTCGGCACCGGGCTCGGTTCTGCGCTGGTTTGGGGCAACACCGTTTTGCCGTTGGAGCTGGGCGATTTGCCCTATCGGAATCGCCGCGTGATCGAGGATTATCTGGGCAAACCTGGTGCGGCCGAGATGGGCGCGAAAGAATGGCAGGCCGAAGTCGCATTCGCCGTCGCCCAGTTAAAGAAATCGCTCATCGCCGATTACGTCGTGCTCGGTGGCGGGAATGTGAAGAAACTCGATCACCTTCCGGACAGCGCAGAGCGCGGATATAATCGTAACGCATTTCTCGGCGGCGTGCGATTGTGGCAGATCAACAATCGAACAGGCCGCGCGAAGTGGATGATCATGTGAAATGGTAGGACGCGACCACCGGGCGCGCCGCGAATTATTATGGCATGAAATGAAACTTTATTTTCTCAGGCATGGCGAAGCGGATTGGCCGGATTGGAAGAAGCCGGATGACGAGCGGCCCCTAACGAAAGGTGGGAAAAAGGAAATGAACCAGGTCGGCAAATTTCTGCACCGGTTGAAAGTGCGGCCCGACCTGATCGTGACGAGCCCGTTGCCACGCGCGGCGCAGACCGCTGAGATCGCCGCTGATTATTTAGGAGCGAAGTTGCGAAAAGACGAATCGCTCGCGCCAGGATTCGGAGTGCGCGAGCTGCGAACCGTGCTGAACCGTCACCGCGCCAAAAATTTGATGCTGGTGGGGCACGAACCGGATTTTACCAAGGTGATCTCGGAATTGACCGGGGCATCGTTAAAGCTCTCAAAAGCCGGAGTCGCGTTTGTCGATCTTGATCCTGAAACGGCCGAAGGAAAGTTGCTCTGGTTGTTTCCGCCAAAGGTTGCCTGCACGTCATAGGGCTGTAGGGGAGACTGACCCGTCTCGGCTCTGCATCGTCGCTTGGATCTGCCGCAATCGGTGACCAAAGTTACCCACTTCGTTCTGTAACTTTCTGAGGCGTTGTGCGACAAATCTCGCGATGGATTCTCAAAATCTCACTCGCCCTATTTTTGCGCCGGTGATTCTCGGCACTTCTCGCCAGGGCCGTTTGAGCGAATACGCTGCGGCATTCGTCCTTGATCACGTTTCGAAACGGCCCGACATCCGGACTGAGCTAATCGACATCCGCAATCTGCGTTTCTCGATCGACGACGCCGGCGAAGCGATCAAGGATTCAAGCTTTTCCGCCACGGTCAATGAGGCCGATGCCTTGATCTTTGTTGTGCCCGAATACAACCACAGTTTCCCGGGCTTGCTCAAGCATGTGCTCGACACCAACCTGAAGGAATACATTCACAAAGTCGCCGGCGTCTGCGGTGTTTCCGCCGGCCCGTTCGGAGGCGCTCGAATGATCCAAAGCTTGTTGCCGGTCCTGCGCGAGCTCGGCCTCATCACGATTTTCTGGGACGTCTATTTCGGAAATGCCGGCAAACTTTTCGATCAAACAACCGGAAAGATCACCGACTCTGTGTATGGCGGCCGACTTGACAAATTCTTGAACGAGCTCGTCTGGATGGCACGGGTGCTCCGCTTCGGGCGGGAAAATTTGTAGCCGAAATCGGTGATCCCGGCAGGCAGCGTGACCCGTGCCGGCTACAACGCGGGTGCGATTACTTTTGAAATCAGCAACTCACTGTGCTCATCGGTATCGCTCTCGAGTACGCCTTTCGAAAGCTCGCTTTCTCCCCAGTGTCTTTTGATTTGAGTTCAATTCGGGGCTTTGGGAAAAAAGGCTTGCTTAACGAATGGGAGAGCGGCATGATCGGCCTCCCTCAAGCCTGTGTCCACCTTAGCGTCAGCCTCAGACCGGTTTGCCACCACCCGGTGGAGCGTGGTGCGCTCTTGCTCGGAGGCAAATGGATCGAGAAACCGTGCGGCTGGCCAGGCTCTGGGCGAGCTTTGCCAAATTTATTGGCGACCGATTTTCGCTTATATCTGCCTGCGTGGTTATGGTCCGGAGGATGCCGAGGACCTGACCCAGGATTTTTTTGCGGCGGTTCTGGAAGGCTCTTTGCTGGAGAGGGCGGACCCCGGGCGCGGTCGGTTCCGTTCGCTCCTACTGCGGGCGCTGGGCAATTTCTTGAACGATGCCACCGATCGGCGGCGCAGCCGCAAGCGTGGCGGAGACATAAAATTTATTTCCTGGGACGATTGGGTGGCCGAATCGCCCTCGCAGATGTCGATCCCGGAGCAAGCGCTGCAATCGTGGTCGCCGGAGCAACTGTTCGATTTGCGCTGGGCCGCGACCGTGGTGGAGCGGGCGCTGAGGCGTCTCCAGGAGGAATGCCAAGGCAAGGGACGATCGCGCTTGTGTGAAACCCTCAGCCCCTATCTGGCGACCGAGCGCAGCGATGTTTCCTATGGCAAACTCAGCGGGCTCTTAGGCATCAGTGAAGCGGGCGTAAAACGCCAACTGTATAATCTGCGCCGCCGTTATCGCTGGCTCATCTGGACCGAAGTGGCCGAGACGGTGGAAGATCCAAGGGAGGTCAAAAGCGAGATCCGGCACCTGTGCGCCACGCTCACCGCCCAGGCCGCCTGAATCAAGTGGGTGAACCATCATCGTAACATGGCTAAGCTCATAAATCCGCCCGGACTAACCGATTCGATTGCGGCGATCCAGGGAAAAGAGGACCACTGCATCCATTGTGGTGCAACCATCCGGGTCGGCAACGGGCTGTGCGTGAGTTGCAGTTTAGACGCGACGCTGGAATCGGATTCGGAGGCCTCTCTGGAATCTTTCCACGAATGGCTGGCGAGGGATGAAGTCCGCGACACGCAGTGGCGGGTAGGCAATTACCAGATCCTGGAAGAGATCGGGCGCGGCGGAACGGGCATAATTTATCGGGCGCGTCAACGGCATTCCCGCCGGATCGTCGCGCTAAAACGCCTCGTGGCGCATCACGCCGATTCGCCCGAGACGCTGGAACGTTTCCGGCGTGAAGCGGAGACGGCGGCGAGTCTGGATCATCCGAACATCGTGCCGATTTACGAAGTGAGTCAGGGCGACGATGGAGTGCCGTTCTTCAGCATGAAGTATGCAGCGGGGGGCAGCCTGCAAAAGGCGGCTCCGGCCTTGCGAAGTGAGCCGCGCGAATGCGTGCAACTGCTGGCCAAAGTGGCGCGCGCTATACAATACGCGCACGAACACGGCATCCTGCATCGTGATCTGAAGCCGGGAAACATCTTGCTCGACGGTCGTGGCGAACCATTGGTCAGCGATTTTGGTCTCGCCAAATGGCTCGATACCAACACCGACCTGACTCAGACACTGACGATCTTCGGCACGCCCGGTTATATCGCGCCCGAGCAAGCCAACGGAGCACAGGAAGAATTGGCTCCGGCCGCAGACGTTTACAGTTTAGGCGCGATCTTGTTTTATCTCCTGAGCGGGCGTCCGCCATTTTTGGGCGAGAACGCATTGGCTGTGATACAGCAAGCCGGGGAAAAGGCGGCGCCGAAGCTGCGCTCGCTCGCGCCGGCGGTGGATCGGGATTTGGAAACGATTTGTGGGCGCTGTTTGGAACGCGAAGCTCCATCACGGTACCACTCCGCTGGCGACTTAGCGGCTGACCTGGAACGCTGGCTGCAAGGAAGCCCGATTGTGGCGCGGCGCGTTTCAGTTCCGATGCGCGCGTGGCGTTGGTCGAGGCGCAATCCAAAGCTGGCCGCCGCCACCGGCGCGGCGGTTTGCTGCGCCGCAGCTACCGCATTTTTGTTCGTCACACACAATGGGCTGCCCTCGCTCACGCCAGCGCCCAAAAGCATCGCTGTTCTGCCGTTCGAAAACTTGAGCAGCGACGAAACCAGCTATTTCACCCAAGGCATGCACGACGAAATCCTGTATGACCTGGCCAATATCGCGGACTTGAAAGTAATCAGCCGTACTTCGGTCATGGATTATCGCCCAGACAAGACACGAAACCTCCGGCAAATCGCCAATGCTCTACACGTGGCTTACGTCTTGGAAGGGAGCGTCCGCCGCAATGCCGAGCATATCCGGGTGCATGCCCGATTGATCGATGCCCGCAGCGACACACAAATTTGGGCTGAACAATACAACCGAAATTTGACCGATGCCTTCGCCATGCAGGGCGAGATCGCCATGGCCATAGCCAAGCAACTCCAAGCCAAACTCTCATCTAAGGAAAAAAGCGCCATCCAGCTTCCCCCGACAAACAATCTCGCCGCCTTTGATCTTTACGAGCGTGCGCAAAGTTTCCTGATGAGTCGGGAGCAGCGCTCCGATTTGTTAAATGCGGTGGAGCTGCTCGAACGAGCCGTCGCTCGCGATCCATTCTTCTTCAGAGCCTGGTGTCAACTCGCGGGGGCGCATGATGCGCTCTACTTTTTTGGTTACGATCATACTCCGGCGCGGTTGGCGGCGGCGGAAGCGGCCCTCGAAAAGGCGTGTCGCCTTCGCCCGGAGGCGGGCGAAGCGCATCTGGCGCGAGCGCAAAATCTTTATCAGGGATACCGGGACTACGAAGGTGCATTATCGGAACTGGCGATTGCCCGGCAGGCTTTGCCTAACAACTCGAGAGTCTTCGAGCTTCAGGGTTACGTCGAAAGACGGCAAAACCAATGGGAGCAATCTACCAAGAACCTCGAACGCGCGCTGGAAATCGATCCCCATCACTTTGGCATTCTCCAGCAACTGGCGGTCAGTTATGGCGTGCTTCGGCGCTATGTCGAAGAAGCCGCCATTCTTGACCGCGCGCTCGCCATTGCGCCGGACAACCTCGACATCAAAGTGACGCGCGCATTCGTCGAGTTTCATTGGAAAGGTGACCCGCGCCCCCTGCATCAAACAATCGAGGCCATTCGATCTGCGAATCCAGAGAACCTTCCGAACATTGCCGGCGATTGGTTTAGCTGCGCGTTGGCCGAACGCGACCAGGTGGCGGCAAGAGCCGCGCTGGAGCCAATGCCTGGGCCGCTCACCGATTACGCCGTTCACCTGAATCGTCCGCTGCTGGAAGCGATCATTGCGCGGATGACAAATCAGCCGGGGAAAGCAAGAGCCGCTTTTTACGCTGCGCGCGCGGAACAGGAGAAGATCATTCAGGCCCAGCCTAACTATGGCCCGCCGTTGTGTGCGCTCGGTTTGATCGATGCCGGTCTGGGACGCAAAGAAGATGCACTGCACGAAGCCCGACGTGCAGTTGAGCTTGTCCCAAGGGAGAAAGATGCAATGACGGCGCCCCAGATGATCATGTATCTGGCTATGATCGCGGGGTGGCTCGGCGAGAAGGATCTGGCTTGTCAGCAGCTTGAGATCGCCGTACGGCCGCCGAGCACAGTCAGCTACGGTCAGTTGAAGCTCCTGCCATTCTGGGATCCGTTGCGCGGCGATCCGTGTTTCGAAAAGATCGTCGCCTCATTGGCGCCGGATTAACTATTTCGCCGCACGCACCGTGACAACCAACGTGCGACCGAGCAGGACATCGCGCGAATTCATCGACTTGACGATGCGATCATTTCGTTCGTCGATGGTTTTGAACTTGCGACATTCGCGGCGATAGGCCTGTGCGGCCGCTGCTTTGATTGGTAGAAAGAGCAGGGCGAACAATGGAAGCGAGCGGCGCTGGTATCGATCTACCGTTAGGTTAAGATCGACAAAACCGGCTTCGAGCAGCGCGTGCGCAAGGTAAAACCAGCTCACCGGGTTGATGTGACCGCGCGGGCTGTGCACGTCGCGTCGGTCGATCTGCAACGGACCGAACAGCGAAGCGAAACCGAACGCCAGATAGCGCAAGCGCGAACGGAGATTTAGAGTGTTGGGCGTGGTGATCACGGCAACTCCGTCGGGCTTCAGCACCCGATGGATTTCCCGCAGCGTCTCCCGATAACGCTCCAAATGTTCGATCGTCTCTGCGCAGGTGACCAGCGTAAATCGATTGTCTTCGAACGGGAGGGGTTCCGAATTAAGATCGACAATCGCGACCGGCTGATCCGGCACGCGCATGAGTGTATCGGTATAGTCGCAGGCGAAACGGCGAACGCCATAGCGTTTTTGCACCAGGGTCAGCAATTCACCAGCGCCGCTGCCGACATCGAGATAATCGCCGGTGAGATCGTCCGGTGCAGCGCGATCAATTGCGCGCAGGATAGCCCGGTGAATTGTCGGCGTGCTGAGTTCCGATCGATCGCTCTTCCGCAGGCCAAAAACTTTTCTAAAAACTTTGCGCAGCCGCATCACGCGACTTTACACTGTCAATGGCGCGGTTGAGAAGCGCGGGCGCTGAGACACAGCCAGCACGATCAGCCCGGAATTTCCTTCAACATCTGCTTGTTGGTCGGAAATTTTTTGACGAACATGAGCAGACGCTGGATCGCTTCCTCGGGTTTGTGACCCGCCAGACCACGCCGGATCAGATTGATCTTCTCCAGTTCCCACGGTTCGAGCAGGAGTTCCTCCCGACGCGTGCCGGAAAGGAAGATGTCGATCGCGGGATAAATCCGCTGATCACTGATCTTGCGATCGAGCACCATCTCCATGTTGCCGGTGCCTTTGAACTCTTGGAAAATAAGCTCGTCCATCCGGCTGCCAGTCTCGATGAGCGCGGTAGCAACGATCGTGAGCGAACCCGCTTCCTCGGTGTTTCGCGCGGCGGCAAAAATCCTCCGTGGAGTTTCCATCGCGCGCGCATCGATGCCGCCACTCATGGTGCGGCCGCCACCGGCCAGCGCGTTGTTGAATGCGCGAGCCGTGCGCGTAATTGAATCGAGCAGGATGAACACATGCTGGCCGGCTTCGACGAGGCGTTTCGCGCGTTCGACCGCGAGCTGGGAGATGCGCGTGTGACTCTTGATGTCGGCATCGTTCGAGCTCGCCATCAATTCCGCTGTGGAATGTGAGCGCCGGAAGTCGGTCACTTCTTCCGGACGTTCATCGACCAGCAGAATGATCAACTTCATCTCCGGATGATTTTTTGTGACGGCCTCCGCAATGTGGTGAAGCAACGTCGTCTTGCCTGTGCGCGGCGGTGCGACGATGAGACCGCGCTGGCCCATGCCGAGCGGCGTCATCAAATCCATGATGCGCGTCGTGTAGCGATCGGGCACGGTCTCGAGCTTGATCCGCTTATTCGGGTTGATCGTAGTCAATTCTTCAAACGGCTTCAGCCCCTGGTATTTCCCCGGGTCATCGCCGTTGATCGTGAGCAGTTTGGTCAGTTGCGGACCGCGATTACCGCGCCGGGTCTCGCCGTGAATCCACATCCCGTCTCGCAGCGAAAAGCGGCGCACGATTTCCGGCGTTACGAAAATATCCTGCGGCGCTTGGACAAAATTCCGTTTCGGATCGCGCAGAAACCCGAATCCCTTCCCGGAAATTTCTATGATTCCCTCGCCGACTTCCGGCTCCGTCTGCACTTGGTCGCCGTTTTCGGTCACGGCCTCGCCTCCCTGCGTTTCCATTGTATCCACTGCCGTTCCTCCAGAAGAATTTTCGTTCGAATTATTGCCGCCAAAGCGATCGCGCCGATCGCGGAAACGTCTCCGACCAAAGCGGCGGCGTGGGCGATCCTGGCGTTGTTCCGGCGCGGCGGCGGTGGTTGGGTCGATCTCTACTGGAGCGGGATCGGGCTGGTTCTGATTGTTCTGTTCGTTCATAAGCAACTAAGCAAAGTCAGGTCGGTCTGCCCCAACCAAGGGGCGCATCCAAAGGCTTCTGCGGAATTCGGTCTCAGGCTGGCAACCGGGCCAGCAATTCGTCGGGGATTTCTAGATTTGAATGGACGCTTTGCACGTCATCGTCGTCTTCAAGCGCATCACACAATCGAAGCACCTGGCGGGCCACGTCCTCATCCGCCACTGGAACAGTCGTATCGGGAATGAATGTAAACTTTTGCCCATCGGTAGTCACGCCCGCATTTTTGAGCGCCTCAGCTACAGCATAGAGCCGATCGTGCGAAGTAATGATAAGATACTGATCCTCGTCATTTGTCAACTCTTCTGCGCCAGCCTCCAGCGCCAGCTCCAGGATCCGGTCTTCATCGATGCTGGAGCGCGGCACAGTGATCTGCCCTTTTCGGTGGAACATGTAGGAAACGCTGCCGCTTGAGGCAAGGTTGCCATTATTCTTTGTGAAAATACTCCGCACTTCCGCACCGGTGCGGTTCTTGTTGTCGGTTGCAGTTTCGACCATGATCGCCACCCCGCCCGGCCCGTAGCCTTCATATACGATTTCCTCAATTTGGGTCGCGTCTTTGCCCTGGCCGGTACCGCGTTTGATTGCGCGTTCGATGTTATCGCTCGGCATGCTTTGCGTCCGTGCCGCCAGAATCGCGCTGCGCAGACGCGGATTGCCGCTGGGATCGCCTCCACCGGCCTTAGCCGCAATGGTGATTTCCTTCGACAATTTACTGAAGATCTTTCCGCGTTTCGCGTCGATCGCGCCCTTGAAACGCTTGACCTTCGACCATTTGCTATGTCCCGCCATGTGCGGATTTCCTATGAAAAACTGCTGAAAGTTCGATTCCGACAAAGCCTCGCGACAGAGAATAGCTGGCGAGGGAGAAATTAACTTAGCTATTTAAGCAACTGTGGGGGGAATTGTCAATCGCAGCGGCGGATAACTTCAGCCCACATCAACGATGGAATTGCCGACGGGCAAGCGACGGATCGTTAGGCCAGACAGAAATGAAGGGAGGTCCTGCCGTCCGAAAAGAACTTGCCGATGTTCATGGTCGATCTTCAGACCAACACACGACTCCAGCAGAAGGAAGATGGCGCACGAAGCCCACGTTTGGGGCGAGCACGAGGCAGGATAAGGAACTGGTCCTTCGCTATTCATTCGCGGAAATCCGCCAAAGAGTTCGGGAAGACGGTGAAGATCGAAGAAAATCGCGGCATCGAATAGCGCGGAGAGAATCGTTTCCGCTTCGCGCGCGAGACCGTACCGAGCGAAACCAGCGGCGATGAGGGCGTTGTCATGCGGCCAGACTGAGCCGTTGTGGTAAGACATCGGGTTAAAACGCGATTCAGTCGTCGCAACAGTCCGTATGCCCCAGCCAGAAAACGAACTCTTGTGCATCAGCGTAGCGGCAACACGACGAGCTCGTTCTTGGCCCGTGATTCCGGCAAAGAGACAATGCCCGGCATTTGAGGCGCGAACTCGGCAGAGGCGTTTCTGCCCGTCCAAGGCGAGGCCGTAGGTGGACAATTCTTCGCACCAAAAGGTTTCTTCAAACCGGCGGCGAAGCGCTTCGGCTTCGCGCTGCAGATCTTCGGCCATCTCGTTTCTTCTGAAGGCGCGTGCGAGTTCCGTAGCAGCGCGTTTCGCGGCAAAGACGTAAGCCTGCACTTCGCATAACGCTATCGGGCCTTTCGCCAGGGTGCCATCCTCAAGGAAAACCGCTTCCGGCGAATCCTTCCACCCTTGGTTCGTTAGTCCGCGCGACGCCTTACTTGCGTATTCGTAAAAACCGTCACCGTCGGCATCGGCAAAATTGTCGATCCAAAACAGGGCACGCTCGACGTTTGGCCAGATCGATTGAATGAAGGCGGTGTCGCCGGTACGCTGGTGATATGCGCCCGCGAGGATCACGAAGAGCGGCGTTGCGTCGATCGATCCGTAGTAACGGCCAAACGGCACTTCACCGAGCGCAGCCATTTCACCTGAGCGCGTCTCGTGCAAAATCTTTCCCGGCTGCGCATCCCGTTCCGGATTCTCCTCGGCCGCTTGCGTCGCCGCGAGAAAGGCGAGCACGCCCCGCGCGATGGAAGGATCGAACCAGAGACATTCGAGAGCGGTAATGATCCCATCGCGTCCAAAGGCAGTGTTGTACCATGGAAGACCGGCATACGGATAAAGGCCGTGCGGAGTTTGTGTCAGCATCATTCGCAAATCGGCACGCGCGCGATGGAGCCAGGTATTAAACTGCGGATTTCGCGTGGAAATCTCCGGCGCATTCTCTTTCGTGTGTTGAAGTTCGGTCGCTAGCTGCTTGGTGGCTTCCTCATAACTGACACACGCAGCACCGCACCCGCATCGAATGCTGAAAATGAACGCGCTGGTCCCATTGGGATTGAGGCGCAAATGGTATCGACCCTGCGTCTGGTCTAGTTCGATCGGAGACGTTTCAAACAAGATCGCCGTATGCCATACCCGCCCATCCAATCCTTCGTAACCGAACTCGATTGAGTTCTGCCTTCTTTTCGGTAGAAACGAACGCCCACGGCGCGCTCGCTTCGCTCCCCGAAGCTGGAACAGATCGACAAAATCGGCGTCGAACTCGACGATGAGCAATTCTTCCAGAGCCGAACTTCCGGCATTTTGAATTTGCACGCGTTCATAAAGGGCCGATTGCCAGAGAAATCGCGTTCGTGAGATGCGGATAGATCCGTTCGCGCTGGCAAGATCGAAAGTCAGCAGCGCGTTGTCCTCATCGACAGTTGAATTCAGGAGCCGCAGACTCTCCTCCCCGATCCGCAATTTCAGGCGGGAGAGAAAACGGGTGTCCTGATGAAAGAGTCCAAGCGGCTGAGGCCCGTCGATGTCGATATCGCCGAGCGAATTGAAAGCGGCAAAGGCCTCGCCGTGCTTGAGCGTCCGAACCAATAAGGAAACGTTGGACATTTGCTTCTCTGAACGCGCTTCGGTCGAAATGACAGCGCCTGAAATTGATTGACAACCCTTTGAATTCATTTACTTGCCATCCTGTGCCGGCACTGTTTTAAATTCTCGGCGCAGCAAACCAACCCAACAATTTTTTTATGGCCGAAAAATCAATCGAAGAAAAGGTCAAGGACATCATCGCGGAACAGCTGGGGGTGAACCCGGAGCAAGTCACGCCGCAGGCGTCGTTTATCGAAGATCTGGGCGCCGATTCGCTCGACATCGTGGAATTGGTAATGGCTTTTGAGGAGGAATTTTCTGTGGAAGTGCCGGACGAAGACGCCGAGAAACTTCAGACCGTCGGCGACGTGATTAAGTACATCGAGGAGCGCGCGAAAAAAGAAGGCGGCGCCGGCGCCAGTGCGCCTTCGGGCGGATAGCCATTGCGCGACAAAATATCTGTTTGAGGGCGTGGCAGCGTTTTGCCCACCTGCCAATCGTAGGTTGCGCTTCGATCCGGGTCGCCCAGACTAGAATTAATGCCGCAGCTTGATTTGAGTCCGGTTCAGAGGCCACTTTTCCATGCCTTCGACCAGAACATCTCGATCCTCGGCCTGATCGCGTTTGCGGTCCTCGTTGCCGCCGGGCTCGTCATCGCGCGGGTGGTGCAGAGCGATGCCGTCCGCCGTTTTTTCACCCGTTTTAAGATCAACGAAAACCTCATCGCGATCACGACCACGATCCTGAGCCTTGCTGTGCTCGTCTTTTTCGTGATGAGCGCGATCAACGCCGCCGGCGTTCCGCTTTCGTGGAACGCGCCCATCCCCGGAATCAGGATCAGCCTGGTCCAGATTTTTCTGCTCGTCGCGCTGCTCATCGGGGTGTTTTGGCTTTCCTCCAAGACGAAACATTTTCTCTACAACAATTTTCTCGCGAAAAGCGGAATTGATCGCGCGTTGCAGTACGCCATCGCGCAAATCGTCAGCAACATTGTCCTGATCGTCGGGTTCTTCGTCGTGCTCGATAACGCTGGAATCCATCTCGGCACGCTGACTGTGTTCGCGGGCGCAGTCGGTGTCGGCCTCGGGTTTGGCCTCCAAAACATCGCCAGCAATTTCATTAGCGGTCTGGTCATTCTGGCCGAGCGCCCGATCACCATCGGCGATCGGGTCGATGTCGCCGGCGTCAGCGGTCAGGTGCAGCAAATTCGCGCCCGAAGCACGGTGATTCGCACGAACGACAACATCACCATGATCGTGCCGAACACGAAGTTCATAGACTCGACTGTCACCAACTGGACTTATGGCGATCCGCGCGTTCGTTTCCGAATCCCCGTCGGAATCGCTTACGGAAGCGACTTGAAGAAAGCGTGTCAGGCCTTGCTGGCGACCGCGCAGGAAGATGCCCACACGCTGGATGATCCGGCGCCCAGCGTTTTTCTGGACAAATTCGGCGACAACGCCATCGAGCTGGAGCTGGTGGTTTGGAGCAGCGACATGAGCTCCCGACCGCGGCGTTACCGCAGCGATCTGAATTTCGCTATTGAAGAAAAGCTGCGCGAGGCCGGTATCGAGATCGCTTTCCCTCAACGCGACATCCACATTCGCAGCGGCGTTTTAAAAGTGGACAGCGCCCAGACCGGCGAATTGCAGGGAAGCTGAGCTCCCGGTATGGTTTTGCCGCGCTCCGCTCGAAAATGACCAGCTCGCCTTTGTCAGGTCGAGCGAAATCGAGAGATCTGTTCTGGTGTAACTTTCTCGCGCTGGACCATTGGGAGTTCCACAATAAAGATGCTGCCTTTTCCCGGCGCGGTTTTGCATCGAATTTTTCCGCCGTGTTCGAGCACTACTTGCTGAGTATGAGCAAGCCCAAGACCGATTCCATCGCTCTTGGTCGTGAAGAATGGCTCGAACAGCCGTCCGGCCTCGTCTTCGCTCATCCCGCGGCCAGTATCGGTGATGCTGATGATTGCGTTCGGACCGGTTCTGTTTGTGCACACCCTCAAGCGGCCGCCGTCGTTCATCGCCTCGATCGCATTACGTATCAGATTGAGGAACGCCTCCCAGAGCTGCTCCGCATCGCCGCGGACTGGCTCCAAATCAGGATCGAAATCGGTCTGCAATTCCACCCTTTTCTCGTCCAGCGACGGCTGGACAAACTTGAGTTTCTCTTGCAGCAAACCGTTTAACGACAAATCGGCACGTTGCGCGTTTGGCATACGCCCAAAGCGAAGGTAGTCCTGAAGGACCTGATGGATTCGCAGGATCTGCGCTCGCATTTCTCGCAAGAGCGTTTGGCATTCACCGGAGAACTGTCCGGCCAAGGCGGCCGTGTTTAGTTCTTCGCGGACCGAGTCGAGGTTGAGAGAAATGGCTCCTAACGGATTACGGATCTCGTGCGCCATTCGCGATGCCATCGATCCGACTACGGCCAGCCGTTCCACCTGAAGCTTGGCTTGTTCCAGTCGTTTTCTTTCATCGATCTCCGCCCGCAAGGCCGCGGTTCGCGCATCGACCATTTGTTCCAGACGTTCGTGCGACTGCTGAAATTCAGTTAGGAGCCAAACGATCACGAGAAAAAAAACAAAAAGCATGACACCGTTCCAGATCGGAACAAGCGGATGCATGTAGGTTGCGCCGTTGAGCAGATCGCTCATAAACCAGGCAGCGGTGCAGAGCGCGCCGATGATATAGCCGGCCCATCGACCAACGAACCAAGCGGCCAGACACGTCGGCAGGAGATAGAACGCCGAGATCACCCATTCGCGTCCCGTAAGATAATCCACTACTCCCAGAACAAGGGTGAGAGCGATGCCCGCAATGATTGCGAGGATTTTTGGCCGCAGAGAAACTTTCGACCCGGTTTTCAAAAAAAGTCGCGCAACCTCGACGATACAGACTTTTTGACAAACCTCCTGATCGATTCGTTCACCTTAGCATCGCCCTTCGGGTTGAAACAGTTGTTTCAGCAAAGTTGAGAAAGTGGAACTTCCTGTTAATTGGTAGCGCTTCGATCATCCCGCCGAATCTCCGCGCATGTCAGGTTTGCCCGCCATCTCATTGACCAATGGCTCCGCGAAAGTTGTTTCGCTGAGTGAACTTCTCGATTGCCACGGCTGGAGTCACATTTTCGGGAACAAATGGAAAGATCATCGCTATTACGAAATTGTGGATCAAACACTGCGCGGGTTTGAGCATCGCTATCTGGTCTTCCAGAATCCGGATGGAAGAATCCACGGCATTCAGCCGATCTTTTTCGTCCGGCAAAATCTCATTGAAGGAGTTCCAGGAAAAATTGCCTCAATTGTCGATCTTACCCGGAAAATTTTCCCGCGTTTTCTCACCATGCGCGTGTTGATGGTCGGATGCGCGGCGGGGGCGGGTGAACTCGGCGCGTCCAACCCCGAAGACGAACGATGGCTCGCGGAAACTTTGCCGTCAGCGTTGCGATCGCTGGCCCGGCAAAACAAAGCGTCACTGATCGTATTCAAGGATTTCTACGCGAAATATCGCCCGGCGTTGGATTTGTTGTGCTCCCATGGTTACGCCCGCATCCCGAGCATGCCGATGACGCGACTCTCGCTCGAATATGCCAGCTTCGACGATTACCTTGGTTCCATTGGTTACACGACACGCAAAAGTCTGCGCCGGAAGTTTCGCAAGACGGAGCGCGCAGCCAGAATCGACGTGGAAGTTGTGACCGAGATCGCGCCCCAGCTCGATGAGATTTATCCGCTCTACCTCCAAGTGCACGAGCGTTCGCCGATGAAATTCGAGACGCTCACGAAAGAGTATTTCCGCGAAATCGGCCGGCGCATGCCGGATCGCGCCCGGTTTTTTATCTGGCGCCAGGAAGGAAAAATCATAGCCTTTGCGCTTTGTTTCGTACACAACGACACGATTTATGACGAGTGCATCGGACTTGATTATCGCGTCGCGCTCGATCTGCATTTGTACTTCTACACCCTGCGGGACGTGATTCGCTGGGGCATTGCGCAGAAGCTGCGGGCGTATTGCAGCGGCCCCCTCAACTATGACCCAAAACTGCATCTCGGTTGTGTCTTGATGCCGCTCGATCTCTATGTGATGCATACCAGCTCGATAGTGAATCCAGTTTTCCGTCGCATCATCAAATACCTCGGCCCAACGCGCCACGACCGAATCCTGCGGCAATTCCCAAACGCTAACGAATTGTGACTGGGCAACATCGACAATTCGGCTTTGGCAATCCGTGGCTCCAGCTCGCGCTCAACGCCATCATTGTCACAATTTCGGAGCTCCTGTTGAAGATCGGTGCGAGCGAAACTGCCAGCCTAACGAATCCACACGACTGGACTGGCATCACGGGGCTGGCCTCGATCTGGACCTGGCTCGGGATCGTCTTCGTGATTCTGAGTCTGGTGAGCTGGCTTTACGTGCTTCGTCTGGTTCCGCTGTCGATCGCTTTTCCACTGTCTAATGTAGTTCACGTGCTCGTTCCGTTGAGCTGCTGGATTTTTCTAGGCGAGCTGATTTCGACCCGGCGCTGGTGCGGTATAGCGCTGGTGCTGATCGGTCTGATCGTCGTGGCCAAACCATTCGCACGGATCGAGGAAAAATTATGACCGGCTTGAAATTCGTTCTGATCTTGATCTCGCTCCTCACCTTTGTCGCCGGGCAACTTCTCTTTAAACGGGCGATGGATCGGTCGCATACGCACGCTTTTGGGAGAAAATTCGCGAAGTGGCTCGTCGCAGGCGTCGCTTCGATGACGATCTCGTTTTTCCTCACCCTCGGTTTGCTCCAACATCTCGATTTGAGTTATCTCTACCCATTCCAAGGGTTGAGCGTCATCATCATTAGCGCGATGGCCGCGTTGGTTTTGAAAGAAGAACTCACGCTCCGGCTGGCATTGGGCGCGTTGCTCATCACCGCCGGAGTGGTCTTGGTTTCGACGAGCTAATTTGGCTTGGTTGAAAGCCCGTCGTCACGTCGAGCGAAGTCCAGACATCTGGAAAAGCGAAGGGCGCCTTCGTTTCCGAAAGCGCCCCTCATATTTCGATGGCGATAAGCCGAATTCTGTCTCCCGAAATTTCTTCGGGGCGATGATCATTTATCTCAGCCCTATGGCGGGCCGCCCCCAAACCATGATCGACGGTCATAGACCGCCGCTACAGTTCAAGTGATGCGACGATACCCGAGGATCAACGGGCCGGCTACCCTTCCTCTGTTTTGTCTTGCACCGCATGGGGTTTTTCGTGCCTCGCGAATCGCTTCGCGAGCGGTGAGCTCTTACCTCGCCTTTTCACCCTTACCTGCGCTTTTTTCAAAGAACCGGCGGTTTTTTCTCTGTGACACTTTCCGTCAACCCCGACTCTCGTCGGGGCCGCCCGCGCATTGTGCGCGGCATGCTGCCGTATGGTGTTCGGACTTTCCTCCAGCAAACCCCGAAAAGTTTCGGGGCTCACCAGCGATCATCTGCCATCAAGCGTATTTTAGCACAGCGAGCTTAAAAGCAAACCGCTGCGCGTCTGGGTAGCGCACGCGTCACGCGTGCGGGCGAGCGCGTCCTCGCGATCGCGAACTTTTCCCCTGCATCGGCGCGACGCCGAAATCAACACGCCGGAGGCATGTGCTACCCAAAATTGCACTGTCGCGCTTCTTACTTCTTCTTTTCTTCGTCAACGACTTCGAATTCGGCATCGACGACGTCACCGTCGCGTTTCGCGCCTTCTTCGGCGCCGCCGCGGGCCTGCGCTTCTGGACCGGCCTGCGGGCCTGGTCCGGGTCGCGCGCCCGACTGGGCTGAGGCTTGTTTGTATAGCTCGGCGCTGACTTCCTGGAATTTGTTTTGCAAATCGTCGTAAGTCCGTTTCATCGCGTCCGTGTCGTTGCGGTTGATCGCATCGCGCACGGCGGCGATGGCGTCTTCGACCTGCTTTTTCTTGTCCCCGGAAATCTTGTCGCCCAACTCTTTTAACTGCTTTTCGCTTTGATATGCGAGCATGTCGGCGTTGTTCTTGATCTCGATCGATTCCTTGGCCTTTTTGTCCTCTTCCGCATGCGATTCGGCTTCGCGCTGCATCTTCTCGATTTCTTCTTTCGAAAGACCAGAGCTGCCGGTGATGGAAATCTTTTGTTCCTTGCCGGTCCCGAGATCTTTCGCCGAAACGTGCAGGATGCCATTGGCGTCAATGTCGAACGTAACCTCAATCTGCGGGACCCCGCGCGGGGCCGGCGGGATTCCATCGAGATGGAACGTACCGAGATTCTTGTTATCGCGAGAGAGTGGCCGTTCGCCTTGCAACACTTTGATTTCCACGCCTGGTTGGTTGTCGCTGTAAGTCGAAAAGATCTGCGATTTCCGGGTTGGAATAGTCGTGTTGCGCGGGATCATCGGCGTGGCCACACCGCCGGCGGTTTCGATGGCCAGCGTCAACGGCGTCACGTCCAGCAAAAGCACATCCTTCACTTCGCCTTTAAGCACGCCGCCCTGGATCGCCGCGCCGACTGCAACCACTTCGTCCGGGTTCACGCCTTTGTGCGGTTCTTTGCCAATCAAGCTTCGCGCTGTCTCGATAACTTTCGGCATCCGCGTCATGCCACCAACCAGCACCAGCTCGTTAATGTCGCGCTCGGAAAGCTGCGCATCTTTCAAGCAGGCTTTCACCGGGCCGATGGTGCGTTGGAACAAATCATCCGCAAGCTGCTCGAGCTTCGCGCGGGTCAGCTTTTTCTGGATGTGTTTCGGCCCGCTCGCGTCGGCCGTGATGAACGGTAGATTGATCTCGTATTCCTGCGAGCTCGACAACGCAATCTTGGCTTTCTCAGCTTCTTCCTTGATGCGCTGGACCGCATCCGGCTGTTTCGTTAGGTCGATCCCGGAGTCCTTTTTGAACTCGGCGATGATCCAATCCATCACCTTGGCGTCCCAATCGTCACCGCCGAGGTGCGTGTCGCCGTTGGTCGCTTTCACTTCGAATACGCCGTCGCCGATTTCAAGAACGGAGATGTCGAATGTGCCGCCGCCGAGATCGTAAACGGCGATCTTCTCGTCCTTCTTTTTGTCCAGACCGTACGCAAGCGACGCGGCCGTCGGTTCGTTGATGATGCGCAGAACTTCCAAGCCCGCGATTTTGCCCGCGTCCTTGGTCGCGTTCCGCTGTGAATCATTGAAATATGCCGGCACAGTGATTACAGCCTGCGTGATCTTCTCGCCCAGCTTCGCTTCCGCGTCGGATTTTAACTTCGACAAAATCATTGCCGAAATTTCCGGCGGCGAAAACGTCTTGAGCTGCCCACTCACTTCGAGTTGCACATGCGCGTCGCCGTTGGCGGCCTTCACGATCTTATACGGCACGCGATGCTCTTCTTCGTGCATCTCATCGAACTTGCGACCCATGAACCGCTTGATCGAAAAAACCGTATTCTGTGGGTTAGTGATCGCCTGACGTTTTGCGGCCTGGCCCACCAGGCGCTCCCCGCTTTTCGTGAATGCCACCACTGAGGGCGTAGTACGCGCCCCTTCAGAATTTTCCAAAACCACTGGCTCACCACCTTCCATCACAGCCATGCAGGAGTTAGTGGTGCCCAAATCGATACCTAAAACTTTAGCCATAAAATTATTTCCTTTCCTGGTCGAACTGCCAACGGACAGACTCGCCGTGGCGAACACTTCGACCTACGCGAGTCTTTAGCAAACAATAGGCCAGCGATTCAGCTATCTATGTAAGCACTTATGCGTGAGCAGCTAATAACGATCAATTATCGATCCCACACCCCAAAAAGTGAGACAAAGCGGCGCGAGAAACACTATCTGGCTTTTAGTCTGTGTGTCACCACGGCGCGGGGTTTTAAAGCTAAGAGCTACGAGCACAAGCCACACCTGCATCTTCGCGGTCGGTCCCGAGCGAAGCCGAGGGAAGCCCGTCGCGCGCCCGGCGGGCTCAAGCGCGATTCTTCTCCACTTCGCTCGGAATGACGGAACGCCGTGTCGCCTTGGTTTTTGCAGCTCGGGATTTGGATGTTCGTTTCGCGGCATATTGGGTGCTGTTGATGATGTTGTGCCGAACGGAAGCTCCACCACACCGGAAATTCCCCCGACGCTGGAAACACGACTTCCGCTCGACGAGGTCCGCCGTCATCTGACCGAGAACGAAGCGCAGCGGAAGGAAGTCACCGGTTACATTAATCAGTTGTCGATCCAACTGCACCGGTGGCAATTGCGCCTGCAAAAATTGGACGAGCGGCACAAGGAACTCGAAAAAGAACTGGCGTCGTCGGGAGCATAGGCCTTCTAGTCTGTGCGCCAATTGTTAGGGCGCAATCAAACTCCAGACATTCGGGAGAGTGGGCCCGGAGGCGCTGCTGAGAAGAGTCGCGCCGGATAAATACAGGATCATCGTCTCGCGCGTGCTTGGATTAAACAGGAGAAAATCGGAGCTGAGGTCGGAGTTTAAGTCCGCCGCCCCATGCAAGACGAACCCGCTCGCGATGGTTGGGCCGTAGCCGGCACCGATGCGAGTGGCGTCTGACATATACCAGATCGCACTCTGGCGCGTGGTGGAATTGAACAGCACAAAATCGCTTTTGCCATCGCGATTACAGTCGGCCGCGCCGACAACGCTCCAGCCGCTTGGCAAAGTCGGCCCGTAACTGCCTCTCACCAACAGATTGTTGTTCAAAAACCAGATCGCCGTTTGCCACGTGGCAGGATTGAACAGGAGCAGATCGGGTTTGCCGTCGCCGTCAAAATCGGCCACGGCCACGACGGACCAGCCGGCCGCGATGGTCGGCCCGTACGCGCCCCGCACCAACACATTATTGTTTAAATACCAAATCGCGCTTTGCCGCGTCCCGGGATTATAAAGCAAGTAATCCGGGTGCCTGTCGCGATCGAAATCGGCCACCGCCACGACGGACCAGCCGGCCGCGATGGTCGGCCCGTACGCGCCCCGCACCAACACATTGTTATTTAAATACCAAATCGCGCTTTGCCGCATCCCGGAATTGTAAAGCAAATAGTCCGGGTGCCCATCCTGGTTAAAATCGGTCGGTAATATCGCTCGGGCCAAATCCGGGCTGACGCGGACGTAGTAGATTTCCTCTTCCCCGTTGAACGTCGCGGCGTAAGCGACGTTCCCGCCGGCGTTGTCCGAAACAATTGTGATGTAATCGCCGATCTTGTTCTGGCTGGGATAGCCCAGGAACGGATTGAACGGTGCGCTGACCGCGACATTGTGCGACCAGGTCAGGCCGCCATCGCTGCTGAAGGAATAGAACAACTGCGAGCCGGTATTGTTGGAGGCATTGCGCGTGTCAAGCCAGACCGCATCGAGTCGTCCGTTAGGCGCGACCGCCAGCGTGCCGAACCAGTGCCATTTGGCAGGGTTAACCGGATCGTCGCTGATTCGCCGCGCGCCGGTAAAGCTTTGGCCACCATTGGTGCTGCGCGCAAACATCACGTCGCTGCCGTTGTTGGCGCCGGTTGGTCGCACGCTGGCCAGCATGTAAATGTTGTTGTTGGTGGCCGTGCCGGAATGATCCACCGCCAAGAAAACCTGACCCACTAATCCCTCCGGATTGATCGGCTGGCCGGAGAGAATCGTTCCACCAAGATTAACGGCAGTGCTCTGGTCAAATGTCGGTGTGACAGCGCCGTTCTTCGCATTCGTCGATCGGATGCACCAGATTTGGTTCGTGGTCAGGTTCACGCCGCCGATAAAAAGACTGCCGTTGGCATCAACATCGAGTGTGCCCCATGCCGGCGAGTTCGGAATGTTAATCGGGTCCATCCACGTCAATCCAGCATTGGTCGATCGGGTAAATTGTCGGCCCTGATAATTATTTCCGGCCGTGCTCCAACATTGATACTGAAAACCGCGTCCACTGCTGTTTGTCTTGTCGATGGTAAACCATTGCTTGTCGCCGCCGTCGGCTGGCGCGATGTTGGTCCATGATTGGCCGCCATTTAAGGAACGCCACATGTTGTCGAAAAAAGTCTGCAACAGACTGAGATAATAAAACTGGCCGGCGCGGTCAGCGTTCAGGACCGGATCGCTTCGGAAAACGCTGTTTTCGAGGACGCCCGGTGCCGTCCAGTTCCGGCCGCCGTTGGTCGTATGGGCGAAACCGGCCTGGCGAAAGTTTGAGCTGACACTGTCGAACTGTCGCCAGCCGATGCTCATTTTGTTAGGGTTAGTTGGATCAACACAAATGGATGGCTCATTCGCGGCGTCGCCGGCGATGTCATTTCCGTTGGAATCGACGTTGACCTGATAGCTCGTGAAATAACCGAACTGCGAAACCACCGCGGGGGACGTTACGACCGGGGCCCGCAAAAACGCCGGGGGGTTATCGTATTTTTCCAGCGGCTCCTGCGGCAATGGTTTGGGCGACGCGACCTGACCAGACGTAAGGGCGATTTGCCCCAGCAATGCTGCTAATATCAGCACACCCTTTCGCCGCATTAGGAAGCCATTATACCCTCAAGCTCCTCGAATGCGACGAACAATTCAGTTGAACGGCCACCAGGGCGGCGCCATCACCCGATCAGACCGACGCATTTTCCACCGATGTTTCCGCGCGCAAGACCACGGTTGTGCACAGCAGAATCCAAGCGCCTACGCCAACGGCCGCCCTCCGCCAAGCAAATCCCCAGTGCATCTTCACTAAAAGTTAAACGGGCAAGAACCTGAAAAAGTTTCACATTTGAAGCTTCGAATTTTGTTTCGGATTTCGAATTTCTTCATACGGCGATTGGCGCCTTAATCGACGGATGCGGATCGTAGCCGGACAGCTCGAAATCCTCGAACGTGAAATCGTGGATGTTTTTTATCGCGCGATTCAATTTTATCCGGGGCAAAGATCGACAATCGCGACTCAATTGTTCGTGCGCCTGTTCGAGATGGTTCTGGTAGAGATGCAGATCGCCGAAGGTGTGAACAAAATCGCCCGGGATGAGATCGACCACTTGCGCGACCATCATGGTGAGCAGCGCGTAGGAGGCAATGTTGAATGGGACGCCGAGGAACAAATCGGCGCTCCGCTGGTAAAGCTGGCAACTTAGCTCGCCATTCTGCACACAAAATTGAAAAAGCACATGGCACGGCGGCAACGCCATTTGGTCGATCTCCGCCGGGTTCCACGCGCTAACGATCAGGCGCCGGCTATTTGGGTTCGCTTTGATCTGCGCGATGACGTTGCCAATCTGATCGATTCGCGCGCCGTTCGCACCGCGCCAATCTCGCCATTGCGCGCCGTAGACACGGCCGAGATCGCCCTTCGCATCCGCCCATTCGTTCCAGATGGTGACACCGTGTTCATTGAGATAACGAATATTCGTGTTGCCACGCAAGAACCAGAGCAGCTCATACACGATCGATTTGATGTGGAGTTTTTTGGTCGTCAGCAGCGGAAATCCTGGCCCGTTAGGCCGCAGATCAAATCGCGCTTGTGCGCCGAAGACCGCCAGTGTGCCCGTCCCGGTGCGGTCCGACTTTGGGCGTCCCTTTTCCAGAACGAGTCGAAGGAGATCGTGATATTGCCGCACCGGAAATGGATAACTCCGGCCGCGATTCGGCGCAAAGCAACAAAAACACGCGGAGATCGCGAAACCGGGCAAATTATCTTCGACGATTGATTAATAGCAGACTATTTGGCGGCGATGCCTCGTGCCCCAAGCGGCAGGGGCCAATCTGAAGCGACCCGAGCAGAGCAATGCAAAATGTCGATGTTACGCCTCGACCGGCAACTCGACATCGACCGGGCGCTCTTTCTTGCTCAGCGCGCGGCGCAGCTTCGACAAGGCGATGTTTTGCAACTGCCGAATCCGCTCGCGCGTTACGCCGAACTTCTTGCCGACTTCCTCGAGCGTCTTCGGCTTGCCACCATCGAGTCCGAACCGTTGAAAGATGATTTTCTTTTCGCGTTCGTCGAGCACGTCGAGTAAACCGCCGACTTCGTTGCGCAGATTCTTGTCGCGCAACAGCTCGAAAGGCGTCTGTGCTTCCTCGTCGCCGACGATCTCGCCGAACTCGGTCGAGTCATCATCGCTGATCGGCGCATCGAGCGAAGCCGGCCGGATCGACACGGTCTTCAACTGTGACACTTTTCCGGCAGCAATGCCGATTTCGTCGCCGAGCTCTTCATCGGTCGGTTCGCGCCCGAGTTCCTCACTCATCTGCAACGAAACGCGGCGCATCTTGGAGATTTTGTCGACCAAATGCACAGGCAACCGAATCGTTTTCGATTGGTTCGCCAGAGCGCGCTTGATCGATTGTTTGATCCACCACGCGGCGTAGGTACTGAGTTTTCCGCCCTTCGCCGGATCGAAACGCTCAACGGCTTTCATCAAGCCGATGTTGCCTTCGGAAATCAAATCGAGCAGTGGCAGACCAAGGTTGGCGTAATCGTGCGCAATCTTCACGACCAGTCGCAGGTTGGACCGGATCATGAGCGCGCGCGCCTCTCGGTCGCCCTTCTTGATCTTGGCAGCGAGCTCGATCTCCTGTTGCGGAGTCAAGAGCGGGATTTGCCCGATCTCGCGCAAATAGATCTTTATACCACTATCGCTATCTTCAGCGGCCATATAACTTCTCTTCATGAATGTTGGGGGGATTGGGGGTCAGGATCGACAAGTTTGCGGCGGTTTTGTGCGCCGACACCTCGTAAATCACACCTATAAACATCTACCAGTTATTTAACAAGGTTAAATATTCGCATTTCAGACAGATTTTGGACGTGGCTTGTTCAATGTTTTTACGACTCTGGAATTCCAAGCTCTTCGAGGCGGAAGCTCACCGCCGTCGGGACAGGCCGGCTTTGTCCGCGGCTGACAGACTACCGCCTGGGAGGACAGGGGAATCTACACCCGCGCCGGGGTGCGGCTACGGTCGGTTCGGTCCCGGGAATAGCGGACGTTGGCCAGAGTCGAGCCAATGTGGCTGACTATTTCGTCCGGTGTGACCGGTTTCCGGAGGAAACCGGAAAGTCCTTCGGACAGGAGCCGCTGCAAACGTTCATGTTGAATGAAACCGGTGCACATGACAACTGGCACGTCCGGGCGCAATTCGCGGAGCCGATGAAAAGTTTCTTCGCCGTCCATGAAAGGCATCGTCAGATCGAGCATGACCAAATCGAATTGGAACCCTTGCTGGCGAAAATGATCCAGGCATTCAAAGCCGGATTGCGCGGTGGTGACCTCGTAGTCCGCTGCGCTCAGAATTCTACTAACGAGGCCCAACGTTGCCTGCTCGTCGTCGACTATGAGGATTTGCGGCTTTTTACCGCTGGACTCGACGCTTTTGGGTTGGCCGTCGGAGGTTAATTGATCGTTCATCAATGAGCGAGCGACCGGTCCGCCGGCTAGTTTCACCAGATTAGCCGACAGGTTTTCAGCTCGCTCGACGGTCGTGCGCAAAGTCGCGAGGTAAGGTTCGGACGCAGGATTCCCGGCACAGGCGCGCTCGAGTAAGGAACTCGTGCCCCCGATGATTTGGAGGAGATTATTTAACTCGCTCGTCGTTCGGGAGAGCAAATCGGTGGGATAGGCCGGCGAGTCCGTGTGAACATCGACACTCATAAACAGTTTTGTGACCCCAATTGGAGGTCAATACTGTTCCTAAGCAGGCTCAATGCCGCTCAGCTGGCTAAATTTTCGTTGGCCCGGAGGGCGACGACGATTCGCCAATTCGCGCAAGCGGAGTATGTTTCCGATCCCCGATGAAAAAGGAACTTACGATAGAGAATCTGCATGTGGAGATTGCCGGCCAGGAGATCGTGCGCGGCCTGACCTTGAGCGTGCCCCAAGGCGAGGTGCATGCCATCATGGGGCCGAACGGCTCGGGCAAGAGCACACTGGCGAAAGTGCTGGCCGGGCATCCCGATTACACCGTGACAGCCGGCAAGGTCGTCATGGATGGCGAAAACCTGCTCGACCTTGCACCCGACGAGCGCGCGCGCCACGGGCTGTTCATGGCCTTCCAGTATCCAAGCGAAATTCCGGGAGTGACCATTGCCAACTTCTTGCGCGCGGCCTTGCAATCGCGGCTCCCAGAGGGCCAAGAGCTCGAGGCCACCGACTATTACGCGAAGCTTTACGAAAAAATGGAGCTGCTCGGGATGGACCGCTCGTTTACGTCGCGTTCGGTGAATGAAGGGTTCTCGGGCGGGGAAAAAAAGCGGGCTGAGATTTTGCAGCTGGCCATGCTCGAACCGAGATATGCCATTCTGGATGAAACCGATAGCGGTCTCGACATCGACGCACTCAAGACCGTCGCGCACGGAGTAAACTCGTTGCGCGGGCCTGGTCTTGGGATATTGTTAATCACGCACTATCAACGCCTCTTGAACTACATCATTCCCGATCACGTCCATGTGATGGTTGCTGGTCGAATCGTTCGTAGCGGGCGCAAAGAGCTCGCTCTCGAGCTGGAGGAACGCGGCTACGATTGGGCGCGGGAAGAGGCGTCTGAACCAGTGCTTAGATAGGATCGATAATGAAAACGGAAACAAAGGCAGTCAATATCGACCGAAGCGTCGGCGATTTTCATTACAAAGTTAATTACGCAAAGGACGCCGGTTACGGCCTGAGCGAGAAGACGATTCATTACATCTCCGATGTGAAGGAGGACCCCGATTGGGTGCGCGAGTTTCGTCTGCGCGGTTTGAAAACTTTTTTGGAAAAACCGCTGCCGACGCATTGGGCGAGCAAGGATCTGGAAGCGATCGATTTTGCCAAGATTCGCTATTACCTCGCATCCGGCGACGCGGCCAAGCGCAGTTGGGAGGACGTTCCTGCGGATATCAAGCGCACGTTTGAGCGACTCGGCATTCCGGAACAGGAACGGAAATTTCTCGCCGGCGTCGAAGCACAGTTCGACAGCGAAGCTGTTTATTCAAACATCAAGAAAGCGGTCGGCGAACAGGGCGTTATCTTCGTTGGATCGACGGAAGGCTTGAAAAAACATCCCGAGATTTTCCGGAAATGGTTCGGCAAAGTCATCCCGATCGCCGACAACAAATTCAGCGCGCTCAACAGCGCGGTCTTCAGCGGCGGCTCATTCATCTATGTCCCGCCCGGAGTGAAAGTGAAACATCCGTTGCAGGCCTATTTCCGGATCAACGCCGAGAACTTCGGCCAGTTCGAGCGCACCCTCATCATCGCCGATGAAGGCAGCGAAGTGACCTATATGGAAGGCTGCACCGCGCCGAAGTTTAATACCGCGACATTGCACAGTGCTGTGGTGGAGCTCGTCGCCATGAAGGGCGCGAAGATTCAATACATTACCGTCCAAAACTGGTCGTCGAACGTTTTCAATCTCGTGACCAAACGCGGGCTCGCCCACGAAGACGCTGAGATCAAATGGATCGATTGCAACATCGGTTCCCGGCTGACCATGAAATATCCCGGCGTGATCATGAAAGGCCGCAAGGCCCGCGGCGAAGTTTTGTCGATTGCACTGGCCAACGACGGCCAGCATCAGGACACCGGCGCGAAAATGATCCACGCGGCTGATGAAACGACCTCGAACATCATTTCAAAATCCATCTCAATCGGAAAAGGCCGCGCCACTTATCGCGGACTCGTGCATGTGCCGAAGCATCTCAAGCATTGCAAGAACAACACCGAGTGCGACGCGCTCCTGATCAACGCGACTTCGCGCACCGACACTTATCCAGCCATCACCGTGCGCGGCACCGGTAACGCGGTGCAGCACGAAGCCAGCGTCAGCCAGGTCAGCGCCGAGCAAATCTTTTACATGCAGCAACGGGGCCTGAGCGAAGCGCAGGCCATGAGCCTGAGCGTAAACGGATTCGTTAACGATCTCGTCCGCCAATTCCCCATGGAATACTCGGTCGAGCTCAAGCGCCTGATCGAGCTGGAGATGGAAGGCTCGGTCGGGTAACGCAGAATCGAGGAAGGCCGCTTCCACGTCCACTGCTACCCTTGAGATTCAAGGATTCGGATTTGCTTCCGATTTCATGTGCTGATTTCGGATTTTTTTCGCCAGGCCGCGTAAACTGGCAAACCGGTCAGGACAATCGCAATGCCGATCCCGGAAGTTGCTGGCGCGAGCCAGGCCAGATCGACAGTCAAAATCGCCGCCAGCGCGATGGAGATGATCGGGACGACAGGGTAACCCCACGTGCGATAGGGCCGCTCGGCTGCTGGAGATTTTTGCCGGAGCAGAATCACTGCCGCGACGAGCAGAAGATAAAAGACCAGGTCGGCCGAAACGATGTACTCGAGCAATTGTGTGTATACGTTTCCGTAACTGATAACGCCGGTTGCAGGATTTGTTACCTTCGTGCGCGGAAGAGTTAGAAACGCGGTCCAGATTGCCTGCGCGAGCAACGCTGCTGACGGCACGTGCTGCGCATTGGTAGTGCCAACACGGCGGAAGAACAATCGGTCTTGGGCCATGGCGTAATACACGCGCGCTCCGGCCAGGATCAGGCCGTTATTGCATCCGAAGGTCGAAATCATGATGGCGGCAGCCATGCACAGAGCGCCCGGATTCCCAAACACAGCCTTCATGACCGCAACAGCGACGCGGTTTTGCGGTGCATGCTCGATTCCAGAGAACGGCAAGACGGCAATGTACGCGAGATTAGCGAGCAGATACAAAAAGACGACAATGCCGCAACCGGCGAGCAAGGCACGCGCGAGATTGCGTGCTGGATCACGCACCTCGCTGCCGATGAACGTGACGTTTGTCCATGCCGTTTGGGCGAACAGTGGGCCCACCATCGCTTTGCCGAATAAGAGCGCAAGCGCCAATCCGCCTGCCACGGCAAGTCCGGGCTGGGCGGTCTGCGGATTCCAGCCATTGGCCCATGAATTCCACCAAGACGCCGAGCGCGCCGCACTATCTGCCTTCCAGCCGAGAGATAATCCGAGCACAATCACGCCCACCAGCGCTGCTGTTTTCGTGAATGTGAAGGTGTTTTGAACGAGTGTGCCAAGCCGCAGACCGCACGTGTTCGTCCATGTTAGCAGGGCGATCAGCGCAATCGCCGTCAGTTGTTCGGTCGATAAACTGATCGCGTAATGCGTCCCTAACGAGATCGGCTTGACCAGATAATTCTCCGCGTTGATAGCGGTAATAAAAACGCCGCTGAATTTCGCGAAGGCGATTGCGACGGCCGCGATGGTTCCCGTTTGAATCACCAGGAACAAGGTCCAGCCAAAGAGAAAACCAATCGGCGGGCCGTAGGCTTCTCTCAGGAAAACGTAAACGCCGCCAGCGCGCGGCATCATCGTCGCCAGCTCCGAGCAACAGAGCGCGCCCGTCATCGTCATCAGGCCGGCGACGAACCATGCCAGCAACAACCAGCCGGGCGCTCCAATCAGCCGCGCCGATTCGGCCGACGTGATAAAAATCCCCGACCCGATCATCGATCCCATCACGATCATCGTCGCGTCGATCGGCCCCAGCGCCCGCACGAGGCTCGTCGATGGCACTGCCGGCGTTGCTGTAGAGGACGTCGTAACCCCGGAAACTTTCGGGGCTGGCAGCTTCCCTGGTCTAATTCCGTCGGTCATGTCAGTAGCCCTTATGCTAGGCGACGCGGTTTTGAAGTCGCAAGCTTTTCAGCGGAAGCTTTGCGGTGGAAAAATTGTTACGGGATGAACTCCTGAGCATGGTCGAAGCGGCCGAGCCGATCGCGCAAAAATTGCGTGAGATCGAGCGCGGCCAACGCCCAGTCCCGTTTTCTCACGTCATCGAGTCTGCGCAAGGATTTCTCGTCGCCGTCCTCGCTCGCAAGCTGGATAAAACGATATGGGTCCTTTGCCCGAACGTTCGGTCGCAGGAATTGCTTTACGAAAGTCTGCTCAACTGGCATCCGAACGCGCAATTTCTACCCGAAGCAGAGTTTGCCGCTGTCGAGAACATTTTGCCCGACCCTGAAATCGCTGCGGAGCGCCTCGCGTTGCTGATCTCGCTCGACCGCGAACGCGGCCCGCACTTGATCGTCGCCACGCGCGCTAGTCTCCAAAATCGCGCGCCCAAGCCCGGCACATTGCAATCTGCGGTCGTTCAGCTGCGCCGGGGCACAGAACAAAAGATCGAAAGTCTGCTGGAGAAGCTTTCCGCCGCCGGTTACGAGCGCGCGACGCAAATTACCACGCGCGGACAATTCGCCGTGCGCGGTGGAATTGTCGATCTCTACTCCTGGCAAGCGGCGTTACCGGCGCGTCTGGAGTTCTTCGGCGATCAAATCGAATCGCTTCGCGAATTCGATATTGATACGCAAACTTCCGTGCACGATCTGAACAAGATCGACATCCTGCTCGCTCAAGGAACGGCGGTCTCCAGTCCGCCCGCGCGATCGGAGAATCGCCCTTCCTTGTTAGAAATTCAGACTGGGCGCGTTCAAGATTACATCGCCTCCGACCATCTCACGATCGACATCGAACCGGACAGTCGTGCAAACTTGACCGGTTTAACCGGTCAAGTTTGCATCAGTGAAGGTTCCAGTGAAGAAGGCCCGGAAGACTTCAGCGGCTCGTTTCAGGATTGTGATGTCGGTGAGTTTGCCGTAGGCGAGTTTGTGCTGCTGGAAACGAAACGGGCGCAATTCGTTTCGCGGCTGAAAGAATGGCGAGCGAGTCAAGCGAAGATCGTCATTTATTTCCAGACCGAGGGTGAGATCGAACGGTTCCGCGAGATCCTGGGCGCTGTAGCCAGGGGCGGTGATCCCAGCGGCGCGGGCCTGCCAAATACTGGCACGCCGGAGTCAACGCCGCCGACAACTCTGGACGATATCGATCTTGTCGAAGGAACGCTCGCGCGCGGGTTCTGTTTTCCGGCCGCTAATCTGGTCGTGCTTTCGGCGGCGGAACTGTTTGGCCGGTTTGCCGCCCATCCGCGCCGGCGATTGCATCGCGCGGAACGACACCGCGCGCAGATCGATTTCAGCGAACTCCACGAAGGCGATTACGTTGTGCATCTCGAACATGGGATAGCAAAATTTTGCGGGCTGCAACGATTTGTGGTCGGACAGGCGCCACGCCTGCCTGGCGGAGAGGAAACAGCGACGGTAAGCGAAGCGGTAACAACGAAGGCAAGCGAAGCGCTTGCCCTTCAATTTGCTGATGGAGCCAGGCTCTATGTGCCCCTGGAGCAGGCGTATCTGGTCTCGCGATACGTCGGTGTCGGAAAAAAATCGCCGCGGCTCAGCTCGTTAGGCGACGCCAAGTGGGCCCGGGCGAAAAAAAATGCGGTGGCGTCAATCTTCGATTATGCAGGCAAAATGCTTGCGCTTCAGGCCGAACGTGAGACGCATCCCGGACACGCGTTCGGTCCGGATTCGAAATGGCAGGCGGAATTCGAGCATTCCTTTCCTTTCCGCGAAACGCCGGACCAGATGAGGGCGATTATCGATACCAAGATCGACATGGAACGTTCGCGCCCGATGGATCGCCTGATCTGCGGCGACGTCGGTTTTGGCAAAACCGAGGTGGCGATTCGCGCCGCATTCAAAGCGGTCATGGACGGTAAACAGGTAGCGGTGCTCGCGCCGACGACCGTGCTTGCGCAACAACACTTCGAAGTGTTTCGGCAGCGCATGCTCGATTATCCGGTCCGGATCGAGATGCTGAGCCGGTTCCGTTCGCAATCGGAACAGAAAAAAGTGCTGCAACTGTTGCGGGCGGGCGGAATCGACATCGTGATCGGCACGCATCGCCTGATTTCGGGTGACGTTCTCTTCAAAAATCTCGGTCTCGTCGTGATCGACGAGGAGCAGCGTTTCGGCGTCCTGCACAAGGAGAAATTCAAAGAGCTGTTCAAACTGGTCGATGTTCTGACGCTCTCGGCCACGCCGATCCCCCGCACGTTGTATCTTTCGTTAGTCGGGGTGAAAGACATGTCCACGATCGAGACTCCGCCTCAAAACCGGTTGCCGGTCGAGACTGTGGTCTGTGGCTACGATGAGCGAATCATTCGGGATGCGATCAAGCGCGAGCTGGAGCGACAGGGCCAGGTTTTCCTGCTGCACAATCGGGTGCAAACCATCGAACGGGTGCGCGAAAAAATTGCGGATCTTTGCCCCGAAGCGAGGATCGATATCGGCCACGGCCAAATGAATGCAGACGAGCTGGAAGCGGTCATGGCTCGGTTCGTGGAGGGCCGGATCGACGTGCTCGTTTGCACCACGATCATCGAGAGCGGCCTCGACATTCCGAACGCCAACACCATCATCATTGATCGCGCTGATCGGTTCGGTCTGGCCGATCTTTATCAATTGCGAGGCCGCGTCGGGCGCGCGGAACACAAGGCTTATGCCTATTTGCTCTTGCCCCGAGAGATGATGTCGATAGGCGCGGCGCGGCGACGGATCAACGCGATCAAGCAATATAGCTCGTTAGGCGCGGGCTTTCGGATCGCCATGCGCGACCTGGAGATTCGCGGCGCGGGCAGCATCCTCGGCACCGCCCAGAGCGGCCACATCATGGCGGTCGGGTTCGATTTGTATTGTCAGTTGCTCAAACAAGCGGTGGCCCAGATGAAGGGACAGAAGTTGCGGTTGCGAGTGGATGTCGATGTTCGGCTCGATTTTGTCGCGATGAATGAGGCCGAATTCGTGCAAACAACGCCTGTGCCGGCCTTTATTCCGATCAGCTACGTCAGCGATTCCGGTTTGCGGATCAAAGCGTACCGCGAGATTGCCGAGATCACGACGCGCGATCAATTGCAACGCCTCCAGCGCGATTGGCGCGACCGGTTCGGCCCGTTTCCGCCGGCGGTTGACAATTTGTTCCTCCTCAGCAAAATCAAACTCGCCGCGGCCGAGACCGGCATCACACGCGTAGAGGTAAGGGAGGGCAAAGTGATGTTGACGCGGCGCGGGGATTTTATGCTTGTTGGTGGCAAGTTCCCCCGTTTAGTTGCGAACAGGATCGAAGGCTATCTCGGCGAGCTTTTGGAATTGATAGGAAAAATATGACACGCATAGTTCGTCCCCTCAGCCTGGGAGTTTTAGCGGCGCTTGCCCTCGCTTCGTCGCCGCTTTGTTGCGCTGCTTATGCCGCTGATGCGCAAGTCATCGATGGAATCGCGGCGGTGGTAAACGGCGACGTCATCACGCTTTCGCAAGTGCGCTCACTGTCCGAGCCGCGTGAGAAGTTGTTGCGCAGTCAATACACCGGCGACGAGCTCATCGCTAAAATTAAGGAAGCGCGTCAAGCCTCGTTGCAGGATTTGATTGACCGGCAATTGGTGTTGCAGTCGTTCAAGGACGAGAAGTTTCAGATTCCCGATTATGTGGTGGATGATCGGGTGCATGAAATCATCCGCGAATCATTCGGAGGCGACCGGAACACGTTTATCAAAACCCTGGAAGCGCAGAACTATACGTTAGGCGAATTCAAGAAGATGGAACTGGAGCGAATCATCGTTTCGGCCATGCGCGGCAAGAACATCAAGGTGAACACGATCATTTCGCCGGCCAAAGTGGACGATTACTACAAGAAGCATATTGACCAGTTCACCGCCAAGGAAGAGGTGAAACTGCGCATGATCATGATTCCGGGGAAAGCCGATACCGGCAACTCTGCCGCGCAAAAAGCGATGGCTGAGGAAGTCCTGGGCAAGCTGGCTAGCGGCGCCGAGTTTGATCGCACCGCGCAAGTTTATTCCGAGGATAGCACGCGCGATCTCGGCGGCGACTGGGGCTGGATCGAGCGTAAAACGCTGGCCGCGCCGCTGGAAAAAGTCGCGTTCAACCTGTCGGTCGGGAAGATCAGCGGGATCGTCGAGTTTAGTGGGAACTACTACATTCTGAAAGTGGAAGACAAACGGGGCGGCAGCGTTCAGCCGCTGGCTCAAGTCCGTTCCGACATCGAGAAACTCCTGCTCCAGCAAGAAGCGCAACATCTCCAGGAACGCTGGCTCGCCAGCCTCCGCGCAAAGGCGTTCATCAAAACGTTCTAAACTTGGTTGTTCGGCGTTCGGTCTCGGCGTTGGGCGTTTGCCTGTTTGGCTCTTCCCTTCCGCTCAATCTTCCTCTTAGTCTTTCTCTTGCCCTTGCTCGTGCTCTTGCTCGATTGCTAAGACGCAAACATGAGCAAGGGCAGGAAACTTCGGATCGGCATCACACCCGGCGATTGCGCCGGGATCGGGCCTGAGATTGTCGATCTCGCTCTCGCGAGCGGGCGCGTGCCCAAGTCGGCTGATTATCTTGTCATCGGCCGGCGGCCGAAGTGCAAACCAGGCAAGCCTACGCTTGAAACTGCGCGGGCCGCCGCTGCCGCGCTCGAAGAAGCGGCGACGCTGGCGCGGCGCGGCGAACTGGATGGCGTCGTCACCGGGCCGATCCACAAGGCGCGCATGTATCAGGCCGGTTTCAAGTTTCCCGGCCAGACCGAATTTTTCGCCGATCGCTGTGGCGTGAAAAATTTCGCAATGTGTTTGACCGGCGGCAAAATCACCGTCGCGCTTGTCACCACGCACATTCCATTGAGCAAAGTTCCGCGCGTGCTCAAGCGAAGCGAAATCGTCCGAGTCGGACTCTTGTTAGCCGAGTTTCTCCGATACTTGCCACGCCGTTGCTCGGCCCAGGCGGATCGATCTTGTCAGAACCTGCGAATCGCTGTGGCTGGTTTAAATCCGCATGCCGGAGAATCGGGAAAAATCGGCCGCGAAGAGATCGAGATCATCGGCCCGGCTATCGTCCAGCTGAAATCCGAAATCCAAGATCCGAAAGCCGAAATAATCGGACCCGTTTCGCCCGATACGCTGTTCCATCGCATGATCGAAGGCGAATTCGACGCTGCACTCTGCATGTATCACGATCAAGGCCTCATCCCGCTCAAGCTTCACGCCTTTCACATCGGCGTTAACGCAACTCTCGGCTTGCCTTTTCCGCGAACGAGTCCGGATCACGGGACGGCCTTTGAAATCGCCGGGAAAGGAACCGCCCGTCCCGACAGCATGATCGCCGCGATCAATCTCTCCATGGAACTGGCCTCATGCGCTGTTGGGCGGAGTTGAAACATGTTCGTTGAATGACGAAGCATCAATGCCCAAGGTCGAACGAAATCCGAATACACAGATGACGAAGTGCTCTTCGATGCAACTTTCCGTTATTCGGATCTCATCTTTCCTTTGTCATTCGTCATTCGGACCTCGTCATTTTCCTGATCTTCTACGATCACGAACCCGAGCATGAGCGCGAGCAGGATCAACAAATACATTTCCGTCTTCAACATCGGGCTCCAGAACACGTTCGTGTATCGCTGGAATTATTTCATGCGAGCGCTGTTCGGGCTGATCCCGCTCGCCGGCACCGTCTTTCTCTGGCGAGCGATCTTTCAGGAACGCCGGGGCGGTCTTCACGGATACGATTACGGTTCGATGGTCTATTACTATTTGCTCGCGATTCTGGTGAGCAATCTGGTTACGCCGACCGAAGATGAATGGCAGATCGCGGCCGATATTCGCGAGGGTCAGATCAATTCCCTGCTGACTAAACCAATGAGCTACCTCGCCTATCGATTCAGCATTTTTCTCAGTGGCAGGCTCGTTTACACCCTCGTCACGCTGCCGCCAATCGCGCTGATTTTTTTCTATTTCCGCGGGTTCATCACACCGCCGGAGCACGCCACGACTTACGTGGTCGCGCTACTGTCGATGCTGATGTCTGCGCTCATTCAGTTCTTCATCACTTATTCGCTCTCGATGATGGCATTCTGGATCTTGGAAATTTCCACGATCGTTTTCATCGTTTATTCTTTCGAGTATTTCCTCGGCGGTCAGATGTTTCCCATCGACATCATGCCTGCCGCCGTGCAGGCCGTGATGAAATGGCTACCGTTTTACTACGAACTTTTTTGTCCCATCGCCATTTTCCTCGAACGCCTGCCAGGCTCCGAACTCGTGCAAGCATTGTCAATCCAAACCGGCTGGCTTTTTGCGACTTGGGCCTGGGCCCACTTCATGTGGAAACGCGGTCTCGGTCATTACCAAGCCGTTGGCGGGTAATTAACCCGGCAAGGTGTGGCGACGTTAGTATCAGACGTCCGCCCATGGAAAATCGGACATAGTGTCATGCCAAATCGACGCGAGCTGGAGCATCCCATGTCCATCGAGTAAATCGCCAGTATTCAGAGAAGCCCTGCCCATTTTGCCGGACTATCGCTCGCCGGTCGAGGCGGAAAACCTCGTGAAACACGTCCGCGGGCGCGCCCTATCAACCATTGCACCTCACACGGAAGCGGCGACCGGCTGATGGCGAATATCTTCGGCTGCGGCCGCATAAACGGCGTCCTCGGCGATATTGGTGGCGTGATCGCCAACACGTTCGAGACATCGCGAAACGAAAATGAGATTGAGATAGCCGCGAAGCTGGGCCGGATCCTGGGCCATGCGTTCGATGAGTCGTTTGTTCGCCCGCCGGTTCATTTCGTCCAAGTCTTTGTCGCGCGGGATCACACCCCGCGCCAGATCGACATCTTCGCGGGCAAACGCGTCCACCGCATCCTTGAACATCGACATCGCATGCGCCTGAATCGGCCGGATCAGTTCAACCTCGGGCAAGACCGGATGCTGGTTCAATTTACGAGCGCGCCGGGCGATATTGGTAGCCTGATCCGCCGTGCGCTCAATGTTCGGAGATAGTTTCATGGCGGAAACGACCCGCCGCAGATCGGACGCCACCGGTTGATAACGGACCAGAATATCGACGCCGTCTTTGTCGATCTGTTTTTCCAGTTGATCGATTTCTTCGTCATCGGCGATAACTGTGGCGCAAAGATTGTCGTCGCGCTGGAGCAATCCTCTAATCGCACGATCGAGACAACGCTCTGCCAGCCCGGCCATCATCAAGACGTTGTTCCGCAACGAAGTCAGCGCTCCGTCGAACGTTCCGAGAATATGTTTCGGTGCAATCATCTGCTGCTTCTTTCTGTAGTTTTACTCATGCTCTCGACGCGCCTGGCGATCCTGTCCGACCATTATCCAAAGCGTCCCGTAATGTAATCCTCCGTTTGTTTCTCTGTCGGGTTCGTAAAGATCTTCGTGGTGGTCCCGAACTCGATCAGCCGGCCCATGTAAAAAAACGCGGTGAAATCCGAGACCCGCCCGGCCTGTTGCATGTTATGGGTCACAATCACGATGGTGTATTGCGATCGCAGTTCGTTAATCAGCTCCTCGATTTTGGCGGTGGCGATCGGGTCGAGCGCCGAGCAGGGCTCGTCCATCAGGATCACTTGCGGTTCCACTGCAAGCGCGCGCGCAATGCATAGCCGTTGTTGCTGGCCCCCGGACAGACTCGTCCCCGCCTTATGCAAATCGTCTTTCACTTCGTCCCAAAGCGCGGCCATCCGGAGCGATTTCTCCAGGCGTTCATTTAAAAATCTCTGGTCGCGCACGCCGTTCAAGCGCAATCCGACGATGACGTTTTCGCCGATCGACAATGTCGGGAACGGATTGGATTTTTGGAATACCATGCCGACCCGGCGCCGGACGATGGCCGGATCGACATTCGCCGAATAAAGATTTTCGCCATCGAGCAGAACCGTCCCTTCCATCCGCGTCCGCGGGACGAGCTCATGCATTCGGTTGAGGCAACGCAGAAACGTCGATTTACCACAGCCGCTTGGGCCGATGATGGCCGTGACCGCTTTCGAAACGACATCGAGCGACACGCTTTCAATGGCCTGTTTGCCGCCATACCACATCGACAGGTTTTTGACTTCAAACGTCAGGGGCGGCGCGGCTTCCGTTTCGAGAAGATCTACAGGCGGGCCTTCGCTCCCTTCGAGAACGCTGGGATCGGGTGATGCCATAACTTTCATGACGAGAATTCCTAGGCAACCGATGTCTTCCGTCCGCGCGTGAGAATTCTCACCAACACATTAACGCAAAAAATTCCGATGACGAGAACAAGCGCGCCGGCCCAGGCTTGGCGATGCCAGTCGTCGTAGGGCGAGATGGCGTAGGTAAAAATCTGCAACGGAAGCGAGGCGATCGGTTCAGCGAGATTGTGGTTCCAGAAACGATTGCCAAATGCGGTGAAGAGCAACGGCGCAGTCTCGCCGGCGATGCGGGCGAGCGCGAGCAGGATGCCGGTAATGATTCCTTTCGATGCGGTCTTCATCACGATGTGGACGATGGTTTTCCAGCGGGCGACGCCGAGCGCAAGTGACGCTTCGCGGTAACCGTTAGGCACGAGCAAAATCACTTCCTCGGTTGTGCGCAGAATGAGCGGGATCATGATCAAACCGAGGGCGAGGCCGCCGGCATACGCCGAGAAACTCTTGAAGCGCAGCACCACCAAACCATAAACAACCACGCCCCAGGTGATCGACGGTACGCCGTTGAGAACGTCCGCGACGAAGCGGAGGATCGAGTTCGCTCGCGCGGTGCCGTATTCGGCGAGATAAACGCCGCCGAGAACACCGATCGGGATACCGATGAGCGAGCCCAGGCCGAGCAATATCAGCGAGCCAACAATGGCGTTGGCCATCCCGCCACCGGGTTCGCCCACTGGCTTGGGGAGATGCGTGAAAAAATCCCAGTTCACGGAACTCAATCCGTTGGCCAGGAGGTGAAAGAAAACGAGGCCGAGCGGTGCAATGACGAGCACACCGGCAAGGAACGTCGTAGCGGAAGCGAGCGCGTTCTTGATCGTCCGCCAGGTATGTTGGTTACCGGTTCGGGTCTTCATGGTCATTGCACGGCCCGGGTGGTCGATGTCGTCGTCATCGTCTTGAGAAGCAATTGGGCGAGGAGATTGACCAGAATCGTTACGCCAAAGAGGACGAGCCCAATCTCAAACAATGCCTCGAGATAAATGTCGGTGGTCGCTTCTGTAAATTCATTCGCGATGACGCTGGCCAGGGTGTAGCCCGGCTTGAAGAGCGACGCTGCGATCTGCGGGGTGTTACCGATCACCATCGTGACCGCCATCGTTTCGCCCAGCGCGCGGCCGAGACCGAGAATCACCGCGCCAAACAGACCTTTGCGCGCGTAACTGAGCACCGCGATCCGTGTCACTTCCCAGCGGGTCGCGCCTAACGCGTAGGCCGCTTCGCGCTGCAAATTCGGCACGCTACGCAAAATCTCGCGCGAGACCGAAGTGATGATTGGCAAAATCATGATGGCGACGATGATCCCGCCGGCCAGCATGCACGGCCCGTAGATCGGGCCGGTGAAAAATGGCGTCCAGCCGAGCGTCCGTTTCAGAAATGCAAATGGATAATCGCGCAGCCACGGGATCATGACGAAGATTCCCCACAGCCCGAGGATCACGCTCGGGATCGCGGCCAGCATTTCGATCAACGACACGATCGGTTGCCGGATCCAGAGCGGCGCGAGTTCGGTGAGATAAACCGCGGTCGCAATGCTGAGCGGGACGGCGATCAGCAACGCGATGAGGGATGAAACGAGCGTGCCGTAAATGAACGGCAACGCGCCGAATTCCTCCGTCACTGGGTCCCATGTCGATGTTGTTAGGAAACGGAACCCGAATTTCTGAATGGCAAGCGAAGAACCGCGAGCCAGTTCCCAGCCGATAAGAAAGACGAGCACGAGCACGGCCAAGGCCATCCCGAGCGTGAGCCACTCAAACGCTTTATCTCCGAAACGCGACGGCGGCTTCATTTGCGCCGCCGCCGCGCCCGTTTGGATCGACATCCCGGCAGCAAAATTCATGAAAGTTCCCTCATCCTAACCTTCTTTCACGCGAGTGGGAACTGACCCGCCCCGGCGCATGAATACCTCTCTCCCTCCGGGAGAGACGCAGAGCAAAGTGCCGCAGAGAGGGCGGTCTTCATTATCAATATTTGATCTCTGCGATCCGTTTCAAAACTCGCTCTTGCACGTTCTCCGGCAACGGTGCATAATCGAGATTCTTCGCCATTTTTTCGCCGTCCGTGATTGCCCACTTCAAGAATTCAACCAGCTTTTTTCCTTTTGTCGGCGTCCTTTTGTTGTTCATAAACAAGCAACCATGTCGCACCGCAAATCGGATAGGCGTCTTTTCCAGGCGCATTCGTCATGGAGAAACGGAAGTCGTCCGGAATCTCGGCGGTAGCAAGCGCGGCGGTGATCGATTCCAGCGTCGGCGTAACGATATTCGCCAGCGGAGTTTTTCACGTCGGCATACGGCATTTTGTTTTGGATCGCATAAATCAATTCCACATAGCCGAGCGCGCCGGGAGTTTGCTTAATCTGTCCGGCTACGCCTTCGTTGCCTTTGCCGCCGATTCCCGTCGGCCAATTAACCGAGGTGTTCGTGCCGACTTTCGTTTTCCACTCCGGGCTGATTTTGCTAAGGTAATCGGTCCAAATGTAGGTCGTTCCGCTGCCATCGGAGCGATGCACCACCACGATCTCCTGGTCGGGCAATTTTATCTCCGGGATTCGAGCGCGGTGATCTTCGGGTCGTTCCACTTCTTGATGTGGCCGAGAAAAATTCCCGCGATCGTATCTGCATCGAATTTCAGTTCCGGATTTCCGGCGAGATTGTAGGCAACCACATCCGCGCCCGCGACAGTCGGGATATGCAGGAGTTTGCCCGGCGCTTTGGTCAAGATTATCATCACTCATCGGTCCGTCCGATGCGCCAAAATCGACAGTCTGCGCCAGGATTTGTTTCTGGCCGCCGCCCGAGCCGATCGACTGATAGTTAAACCGGACCGAAGGATCGACCTTCGCATATTCGTCGAACCATTTGGAATAGATCGGATACGGGAAGGTAGCGCCCGCGCCATTGATCATCATCTGCGCCGAAGCGGTGGCGGTAATGCCGACCAGCAGGACGCCCGTTAGAATTTTGGGGCAAAGGTTGAGAAGTTTCATGCGATACAGCCTGCCGCATCGTCCTCCGAAGCGTCAAAAATTTTAGTGTGACGTTTCTGTGACAAGCTCGAAGAAACTTGCCCGTGCGTCACCAGGCGACGATTAGTCGGTCCAAAGGAAATGCTCCAGTCGTAACCGGTTCAGACGTTCCTTCGCTTCCTCGCTTCGACTCCCCCCGGCGGCCGCCAATTTCTCGTAAATGGCGGCGGCTGAGTCCCACTTCGAATCGTCCTCCAGCAAGCGGGCGGCGTTAAACCCCGCCTTGTAAAACCAAAAAAGCTCGCGCCGCTTCTCCGGCGCTTTTTCGTTTTCCAACACTCGGTAAAACGTCTCAAGCGCGGCCGCCCGGTCCTTTTTCTTTTCCAGACAAAGCCCCTCTTTAAATAGCGCCTGATTCTGCCAATGAACGGGCACATCTTTTTCCGAGGCCAGTTGCTCGTAAGTGTCGATAGCGTGCTGGTAATTTTCATTTCCGCCCGATTCGAAAAAGATGTCGCCTTTCGCGCATAAGGCCTCGCGTTTTTCCGAGGGGCGCGCGTCGCTCTTCAAAACTTCATCGTAAAGCGAGAGCGCATCCTGCGGCTTGCCTAACTTGCGTTCGATCACCGCCTGCTCGTTCCGCGCCGCCCATTTCAATTCACCGTTCATGCGCACTACCTGATCGAGCAAAACAATCGCGCGATCGAGCGCGCCCGTGCCCATGCTCGACATGGCAGATTGCGCGGCGAAGAATAACGCTTTCTCCGTCAGTGGCCCGGGTTGCTGTTGCTGGCCGAGGATTTCAAATTGTGTTTGGGCGTTGGAAAAATCCTGGCGGCGAAAGTATGTCTCCGCCAGTTTCATGCGCACGTCGGACGCGAATGCCGAATCCGCGTGATCGCGGAGAAAGCGATTCGCCAGCTCGATCACTTTGGCTTCATTGTCTTCGCCCGAATCATCGATCCAGATTCGGAGATAATCCCCCCGCTCCGTCGCCGCCGCGGTCGGTTTGCTTTCGGTGGCCCGCGCCAAATTCCTGCGCGCTTCGTCGAGGCGCGGCGGCGCAGCGTGGAACGCGAGTTCGGCCAGCGCCACCCATGCTTCCGAAACGCGGGGACTCTGTGGAAAATCGCGCATGAATTGTCGCAAAGACTCCGTCGCTTTTGCGTCGCCTCTTGCCGCCTGGACGAGCCCCTCTTCCAAACGCAGATCGGCGCGCGCCGCTTCATCGCCGGCGTTGTTGCCCAGATGCTCGTAGTCGGCAGCGAAACGTAAATCGTCGCCAAGTTGGAGCCAGCCGGCGGACGCATTGAACCAAGCCAGTTTCGACAGTTCTGGATCGGACTTTGCGACTTGTTCGAAGCCGGTGCCCGCGAGATCGAAGCGCCTGGCCAAGTAATTTGCTTGCGCGATCAGCAGATTCAATCGATCGAGCCTGGCTTTTTCCGGTCGAAGCGCGCGCGCGTCGTCGAGCACCGCGATTGCATCATCGAGGCGTCGATCTTCCATGAGCAACTGTGCGAACTCAATCAAGGCCGGAGCCAGCGCGGCGGTTTTCGCCCGGTCGCGGCGCAGATCGGAAAGCAATTGCAGCGCCCGCTCGCGGTGTCCGGCGCGCAGCTCGAAGCGCGCGAGATACCACCGCGCCAGCCCGCGGCGTGGTTGGGCCGGATCGCGGATCCAGCGTTCCAGCTCCGCCCGTGGCGGTTTGCGCGAAGCCCGATAGAGCTGGTCGAGCTTGGCGAAAATCCTGGCCAGATCGACATCTCCGGGATGATGTTCGATGAAATCTTCCAGCGTGTCCGCGCCGGCTTCCGGCGTTTTCTGTTCGGCCTGCGCGTCGGCCAATCCGAAAAGCGCGGCCAGAATGACGCCATGACTCGCGTCCTCAGGTTTTTGCAACAACGACTGAAAGAGCCCGACCGCCTTTTCCTGATGACGCGAGATCAATTCGAGTCGCGCGCGTAACAAGTGGCGCTCTTTTCGTTCGGTCGCCGGCGCTGGCCGGAGTTCGTCCAACAAATGTCGCGCCTGCCTGGCGTCGTTATTGTCGATGTACAGTTCCGTCGCCCGCAGCCGCGCTTGAATCCCGAATTGTCGATCGTGAAAAAGCGGACGCAATTTTGCCAAAGCTTCATCGCGCCGGCCGAGCGCGCGCAACGCCTCGGCCGCGCCGAACAGTGCTTCATTAGACGAAGTTGCGTTCTTGTCTGCGGCAACGGCTTCGTAAAGCGGGAGCGCCTCAGCCCAGTGTTGCATCGCGGCGAGGGCTTGGGCCCGCCAGAACTTGCCCGCGACTGAATCGCGCAGACGTGCATCACTCAAGAGCTTGAACGCGTCTTGTGGCTGACCGGCGGCAATTTGCGCCTGTGCCAGTTCCTCAGCCGTATCGCGCCATGCCTCATCCGCTGGGTTTTTCGCGAGAAGTGCCTTTAGCCTAACGACTGCTACTTCGGGCACGCCTTCTCTCAGTGGAGCGGCCGCCTGGGCGAGACCTTCGGAAAGATCCGGGCGCGCCAGCCGCGCGACACTGATGAGACTGATCAGACCGATAAAAGCCATGCGTCTCATTTTTTTTTCAGGAGCGCGCGCAAATATTTTCCAGTGTGACTGGCCGCCAGCTCGGCGATTTTTTCCGGCGGACCCACCCCGACAACTTCGCCACCACTCTCTCCGCCCTCCGGCCCAAGATCGACAACCCAATCGGCGCACTTCACCATCTCGAGGTTGTGCTCGATGACGATGAGCGTGTTTCCGGCATCACGCAATTTCATCAACACTTGCAGCAATTTCTCGATGTCGGCGAAATGCAAGCCGGTCGTCGGTTCGTCCAGAATGTAAACGGTGCGTCCGGTCGCTTTCTTGGCCAGCTCGGCCGCGAGTTTCACCCGTTGCGCTTCGCCGCCGGAGAGCGTGGTGCCAGCCTGGCCCAGCTCCAAATAACCGAGCCCGACGTCGAGCAACGCGTTCAGTTTATCGGAAATGCTTGGCACGTTTCGAAAAAATCGCGCCGCTTCATCGACGGTCATGCCGAGCACGTCGGCGATATTTTTCCCTTTGTAAGTGATCTCGAGCGTCTCGCGATTGTAACGCTGGCCGCGACAAACCTCGCATTGCACATACACGTCCGGCAGGAAATGCATCTCGATCTTGATCAGGCCGCCGCCTTCGCAGTTTTCGCAGCGGCCGCCTTTGACATTAAAACTGAAACGGCCGGCATCATAACCGCGGACGCGCGCCGCTGGGAGTTGGGCAAACAATTCCCGGATTGGCGCAAACGCGCCGGTGTACGTGACCGGGTTGGAGCGCGGCGTCCGGCCAATCGCAGTTTGATCGATCACGATCGCTTTGTCGATCTGCTCGACGCCGTGCAACGCCCGAAACTTTCCGGGTTTTTCTTTCGAGTTGTAGAAGCGCCGGAAAAGCGCGCGCCGAAGAATGTCATCCACCAGCGTCGATTTTCCGCTACCGGAAACGCCGGTCACACAGGTAAAACAGCCGAGCGGGAATGCGACCTCGATCCTCTTCAAATTGTTTTCCACCGCGCCGGTAATCGTAAGCCAGCCATCGGGACGCGGCGGCACGCGCTGCTTCGGCACCGGAATCCGCGCACGACCGGAAAGATATTGCGCCGTCAACGAATTCGGCGCGCGCAAAATATCGTCGAATGTCCCCTGCGCTACAATCTCGCCGCCGCGCGGACCGGCGCCCGGGCCAAGATCGACAATGTGATCGGCCGATCGGATCGTTTCCTCATCGTGTTCGACCACGATAACGGAATTGCCGAGGTTCCGCAGCCGGCGCAGCGTGCCTAACAAGCGACTATTATCGCGCTGATGCAGACCGATGCTCGGCTCATCCAGCACGTAAAGCACGCCGGCCAGACCAGACCCGATTTGCGTGGCCAGACGAATGCGTTGGGCTTCGCCGCCGCTCAGCGTCCCGCTCTCGCGATCGAGCGCGAGATAGCCAAGCCCGACTTCGACTAGAAACTGGAGCCGGGATTGAATCTCTCGCACCACTTCCGTGACGATCTGCTTTTGCTGCTCCGTGACTTGAAGATTGTCGATATAACGCGCGGCCGCTTCAGTCGTTAGCTCGCTGAACTGGTGAATATTCAGCTCGTGCCCATCTCGATCTTTAATCGTGACCGCGAGAATCTCCGGCTTCAGCCGCGCGCCGCCGCACGTTTTGCACGGCACGCGTGTCATAAAAGAGCGGATGCGATTGCGCGTGAACTCGCTCTCCGTTTGCTCGTAGAGCCGTTGCATTTGCGGAACCAGTCCCTCGAAGGGCCGTTCTTTTTCGCCGCCCGCTCGCGATTTATCGGAGTTGCCGCCGATCGCAATTGGCGTCCCGTTTGTCCCGAAATAAAGCGCCTGTTTGAATTCGCTGGGCAAATCGGCGAACGGCACGTTTTCATCGACGCGGAAATATCTCACCAGCGCCCCTTGTAAATGGCGATAGTACGCCTGCATCCGTTTCGTGCCGCGCCGCCACGGTGTGATCGCGCCTTCCGCCAGCGTCTTGCTCGGATCGGAAATCATTCGGTCCGGATCGACCACCATTTCCGTCCCTAACCCGTGACACGCCGGACACGCGCCCAGGTGACTATTAAACGAAAAATGTTTCGGGGTCAGCTCCCCTAACGTGAAGCCCGTCTCCGCATTCCCGTAATCGGTCGAGTAGCGGAACTCTTCCCAATCTGACGCCTCTAATTGAGCGTTGGACGCCTCCTCGCGATTTGTCTGAGTTCGACGTTGAGCGCTCGCCACGCCCGTCCGGAGCGGGGGCGGGTTGAGCCGTTTCTTCTCTCTTAAGATCGACAGTTTGTTTCCGCCCCATTTGAGGGCCGTCTCCACCGAATCCGCCAGCCGCGCCCGAATCCCTTCGCCTACGACCATCCGGTCCACCACTGCCTCAATCGTGTGCCGCTGACTCTTCTTCAGCCGAATCGGTTCCGGCCGATCGATCTCGACGATCTCGCCATCGATCCGCGCGCGGATAAACCCTTCGCGCTTCAGTTTCTCGATCACGTCGCGAAACTCGCCGTTCTCATCGCGCAGCAGCGGCGCAAGCAAAATGATTTTCGAACCCGGCTCGAACACCCGGATTTGATCGACGATTTGTTGTGGTGTTTGCCGGTGGATCGGTTCCCCCGTCTCCGGGTCGTGCGGCTGGCCCACGGCGGAAAAAAGTACTCGCAAGTAATCGTAAACCTCGGTCGTCGTGGCGATGGTCGATCTTGGATTCGCGCCGGCGCTGCGCTGCTCGATCGCGATCGCGGGCGAGAGGCCTTCGATAAAATCGACATCCGGTTTCTCCATTCGATCGAGGAATTGCCGAGCGTAGGCGGAAAGGCTTTCGACATAGCGCCGTTGGCCTTCGGCATAGAGTGTATCGAACGCGAGCGACGATTTGCCCGAACCACTTAGTCCGGTGATGACCACGAGTTTCTCCCGTGGAATCTCGAGGTGCAGATTCTTTAGATTGTGCTGGCGCGCGCCGCTGATCCTAATGACTTGTGCAGGCATGTGGACGAGAAATGTCGAACCTTCTACTAAAGCACAACGGCCATTTTTCTCCAGCCGTCCTGCATCGTCGCGCGGCATCAGTGATTGCTGAAAACAGATGGGCGCCTTACGAGATGCGGCCAGCATCCCAAATTCGCCCGGCGCGAGGAGAAGGCACGCGGCGAACGGCCTTGCGCGTTACCCGAATCAAGCCGCGCGCTGGAACCATCTCGCTCTTGAGGAACACAGGAATGGGGTCGTCGCCGTAACGGTATTCTACGAAGTGGTCCTGCGCCAATTCACGCAAGAAATTTGGGTACCACCCGGGGCAACCCGTCGCAAACCTTGGATCGATAATGATAGCCGAGATGTGCAATCGGTCAAGGTAGGGCCGGCAATCTCCCCGTCGTATCTCTGAGATGAGCTCGCTGAAACGAGCCGGACCAAAATAGTCGCCCACGCTCTTGATCTGCTGCTGGCGAAAATAAAAAGCTGGAGTTTCAGCCCCGAAAACAAGAACACGACCACTCCGTTGATCATTGCTCGCGAGCGTTTCGATAACAGCCTGGCTCTCGAGGTAGCCCCGAACATGCTGCGTCAGATACACCTTTTTACTGTTCGACGTCGCCTCGGCAATCACTCCGGAGTAATAGGCGCCGTAAAACCGCAAACAGCGTGTCATCGGCGTAGGTAAAACGAGAACGCAGCAAACGACGGCCGTTGAAAACCAAGCTGTCGCCAAGGCGCCGGGCGAGCGACATCTTTGTTTCAGCCAGCCGCAACCATGCGTTATAAGGACACCGGCCCACGCGACGAACACAGGATACCAGTGAAGCGAGTACCTGCCGAGTGAGCTAAAAAGCCACGGTAACATTGGATAAACAACCGCGATTGAAAGGTAAACAAAACTCATTGGCGGGCGATTACTTTGTCGCCACCAAAACTGGGCGATAAGGAACAAAATCGGCCCGTAAAGAAATAGTATCAGCGTACTCACACCAAATTCTAGAAAGCTTCTTGATGTTGGATCGACAAAGAACCGGAACGGCAACAGCAGAATAGAAAGAGGATCCCTCGTTGTCAGCGTGCCTGCTGTGTATACCTGCGCAGCCTCGCCAGTAAAAATCGGATCAATTCGGTGAAAGTATGAGTTAAGAAGCGGCGGGAATGGGTCATGGATTTCGATCAGATTCCGCAGGTACCACGGAAGACTTAAAGCGATCAGAGTCAGAGCCAGCAGCACGATTTGGTGGCGTCGAAGCCGGTGCGCTGTCGCAAAGAGCAATGACCCGAGAAACAACGGCAAATGGCCGATTAATGTCAGCTTCATGCCAACGCAAAACGCGCCAACTACAACTAGCTCTCGCTCGTACGGCCGATCAGGAGAGCTTCGATAGGCGCACAAGATTGGAATAAGTACAAACAACCCAATCGGCACATCCATGAAGCCAACATTCAGGTAACGAAGAAAAATGGGCGATAAAGCAACGCACAGTGGAATCAGGAACTGTTGCGGTTGAAGATGCTTCCAGAAGATACCTTCTGCGTGGGACGAGGAAGTATCAGTAACGAATGCCAGGATACCGAGACAGGTAAGCAGGCCGCAAAGCCAGGTAAGAAACTGGCAGTAAGCGCTTAGTTTGAGAACGAACGAAGCACTGTAAAGGAGGAGAAAATTGTTTGCGTAATATGGGAACCGCAAAAAGGGATCTACATGTATCCGGCCGGACATGGCCCATTCGACCGCATAAGCCAAATGGTAGGTGACCGAATCGGAAAACGTTGGCGGGAGGACGGCGGGTAGCGCAAGCGCCAAAAAGATAACATACAAAAAAACGGCCGGCATGGTCCAAGCCTTGAACATTCGTCCGAGGATGGTTCGCCAGAAAATGATCGAGAGCCAGTTGCCACGACCTAACGACCAGAAGAGAAACCCTTCGAACAGCAATAAAAGGGCAATTCCAAGGATGTTCAAAAAATGAATGAAGCCGAGAAAAACGAGACCAAACCCGGCGATCGCCATGCCTGCCACGGATGTAATGACTAATTCATCCAGCGAATACCCTTGATCGTCGGTTCTGCGCCGCAAGAGGTGGCCGGTCGTAAAAAAATAAAACCACGCCAGATGAGCCACGGCCAAACCGGAGAAGTATGTTCTCAAGATCGACATTGCTAAGTCACCAGTAGTTGCGCTCCTTTTTGTGTTTGAGATTTCAACCGCATTTCGGGCGCGCGGTTTCGCTAAGATTGCAATCCCTATCTCTCGCGTCCTGGCTATTTAGGATCGGACCTCGATGGATTCGTGGGGCCGAGCTGAAGTAGTTCAGACACCGTCACAAATTTGAACTGCTTCGCCTCCAACTGAGAAAGAATTGCCGGGACAGCCTCGATGGTTGCTGGCTGCGTATCGTGACAGACGATAACTGCGCCGGGATGAATTCTTTCCACGATTCGCTCGGCGATCGCCGCTGGCGACGGCGGTGGCCGAATCCAGTCAAAACCATGCACGTCCCAAAGGATCGTTTTGTAACCGAATTCTTCCCGAATCCAGGCCTCCTGCTGCGCAAAGATCGCACCGCCGGGAGGTCGCATCACTTTCGCGCGAACGCCGATAACGGCGCGAATTTCGGCGTCGGTTTTCTCCAATTCCTCACGCACATCCGCATCCGAGATGTCAACGAAGCGGGGGTGCGACCAACTGTGATTGCCGATTTCATGGCCTTCGCGCGCCGCACGCGCCACGATTTCAGGGCATTGCGCGACTCGTTTACCGATCACAAAAAACGTCGCTTTTGCGTGATGGGCCGCAAGTAGATCGAGCAGCTTTGGCGTGTGCGTTGGATCCGGCCCGTCATCGAACGTCAGTGCGACATACGGGCCATCAACTGGAATGGGAGTAAAGCTGAAACGCCGTGGGCCGGAGCCCGGCGTTGGCGTCGGTTGACTGGCGATGCCGTTTAGCGGCTGGCTCGCCGTCCAAAGAAAGAACCACAGCGTTATTCGCAGATAAGACATCAAACCAAGATGTTGCCAATAAATCGCAATCGGCGCCAAAAAGTTGCGGAAAAGATTCTTCAAAGTTGTGCTGGCGCACATCATTGTTCGCGATAACTTGCGCAGGCATTTTGACCAAAAGTCGCAAACCTATAAGTCAAGTACAGCCGCCCGGCTTTCTCCAGCAAAATTCCCGAAGATGAATCCAACCGATTTTCAAATGAGTCACGAAGAGTTCGAGCAATTGCGCAAAAAATTCAGCGAGGTCAAACACGCGATCAACAACGCGCTGGCGGTGATGATGGCGCTTTCCGAGATGTCACAGCGCCGGCCGGATTACTCGGAGAAACTCGCAACTACGGTGCTGAGCAAAGCGCCGCAGATCGTTTCCAATCTACAGGAGTTCACCCAAATCCTGAACGAAAAAGCCGGGATCAAGCCGGCGAACGTCGCGGGCAGGCAATAGCCCCGAAATCTTTCGGGGTTCTCCGATGCGAGTTCTGGTGACAGGCGGCGCCGGGTTCATCGGCTCGCATCTTGCCGAGAAATTGCTCGGAGCCGGGCATCACGTGTCGATCCTGGATGATTTTAATGACTTTTACGATCCGCAGATCAAGCGGGCGAACATCGCCGCCATCGCGCAAGACGTAACTCTTCATCCGGTCGATCTGCGCGACGCGGAAGCGGTTTGCCGCGTCTTGTCAGGTGAAAAATTCGATGTGATCGCGCATCTGGCGGCCCGGGCGGGTGTCCGTCCATCGATCCGAGATCCGCAGCTTTATTACGACACGAACGTCATCGGAACGTTGCATCTTCTCGAAGCGGCCCGGGCGGCGGGCGTGGAACGTTTCATCTTTGCCTCGAGTTCGTCCGTGTATGGCATCTCGAAAACCGTGCCGTTCTCGGAAGATCAACATCTGACGCAAACGATCAGTCCGTACGCGGCGACAAAAATCGCCGGCGAATTCTTGTGCTCGACTTACTCGCATCTCTACCGGATGCGGGTGGTCGCGCTGCGTTTTTTCACGGTCTATGGGGCGCGCCAACGCCCGGACCTGGCGATTCATCATTTCACGCGCCGGATCGCCGCGGGCCAGCCGATTGATCAATTTGGCGATGGCACAACGCGGCGCGATTACACTTACATCGACGACATCATTCAAGGCGTGATGGCCGCGTTCGATTACCACGGGCCGCTCTTCGACATTTTTAATCTCGGTGAAAGCGAAACAGTCCAGCTGAAAGACCTTATCGCCGCGATCGAGCGCGAGCTCGGAACGAAAGCCAAGATCAACCGGTTGCCGGAACAGTCTGGTGATGTGCCGTTAACGTGCGCCGATATCGGCAAAGCGAGACGCTTGCTCGGCTATAACCCGACGACGCCCTTCAGACAAGGTTTGCCGAGATTCATCGATTGGTTTCGGCATACGGCGAAATCATCCAGCCTGGCAACGGGCGGCTGATTGCCGATCTACGGAACGCCTTCGCCCAAATGCGATTTGACGATGGCCACGTCGGCGCTGTTGACCACGCCGTTGGCGTTTACATCTTCGCGGAAATTCGTGCCCGTCGCGGCCTGACCGAGCTGTCCTTTCGTCAGCGACACATCGGCGGCGTTGACTGTGGCATTCGCGTTCGCATCGCCAATTAAGACGCGCATGCTCACCGGCGTGTCCGGTAACACTTGCGAGAACTCATCCGTCACATTGCTTAAAGTGACGGTGAGGGTTTGCGCGGTGGCGACCCCAGTCAGATTAATCGTCATGGTCTGGCCCGAAAATACCGGCGAACCATTGACCGTGCCGACGCCGCTGGTCACGCTCGCGTCGCCACTGACGACGTTGTTGGTAAAGGTCGCCACCATGGTGTAATCGCCGGTCCGAGATTCGAGCCCGGGCGTGCCGCTGAGCGGGAGGTTAATGTCAAAAACACCGGCGGCACCATGGGTTTTTCGCGAGACGACCGTTGTAATCTGCAAAGGCGCCGCTCCGGAAACGGTGACCGTTCCGGTCATCCCGAACGCACAGTGGGCGGCGCAAAAATATGAGAATGTGCCAGCCTGAGTGAACGTATGCTGATAAACCGCGCCCGAATTGGAAAGGGTGCCAGCAGAACAATTCATATCGTTAGGCGAACAGTACCTGTGAATCCGCGGTACAAGGAGTGCCGCTCGTCACGCTGTGGAAGCTGCTCCCCCATGTCCAGCGAACGGTGTCCCCGACAGAAATGTTTACACTGTTCGGAGAAAATGTGAGGGTTCCACCCGGGCCAACCGTGACATCGACAATCTGGCTGGCCAGTGACGGCGCTCCATTTGGCACCGGTCGACCGTTTTGATCGACAATTTTGATCGCGTGGTCGGCAAATTGCGTTTGGGCCGCAAGTCGTCCGCCAAACAGCGATGAAAAAGCAAAAAATGCAGTCAGAGCGATAAAGGTTCGAATATTCATATCAGCGAATTCAATAACCAATAATAGCGCCCCCCGTTTTTTGCACTCCGCGAAAGGTAACAGATCTGTTACTTTTCAAGAATTGAGCTGCCGTGGGCTGAACTTTGAGGAAACGATAATGCCTCTGCCGGCTCCTCCGAGTCAAGCCAAAACCAAGGTAACTTGCCTTTCCGAGGTTTGGCCATAAATTTTCTCATGCCTGAGCGGATTCAGAAGCCAATAGAACCGGCACCGTGGGGACCGAAACAGGGCGACGGCGACGGGCCGCGTTCTCCCGATATTTCCCGGCCCGACACAAAGGAGCTGTTGAAGAAAATGCGCAAGGTCGATCCGAACCAATCGAAGCGCTACCGCCAGCGCACCGGCCAATAATGGAGCCTTTCCGTGTGGCATCGGACCAGGATCTTCCTGGCGGGAGCGAAGATTTCCCGGCGCTGCTTCGCCGCAAAAGCTTGTTAGGCATGCCGGCCATCGTCGATCCTGATTCGCGCGCGGCCAGGTTATTCACGCCGACCGAAGCGACGACCATCCTTGCGTTCAAATTCTCTGGCGGCGTGCTCGTGGCGGGCGATCGCCGCGCCACCGCCGGCAACACCGTCGTCTACGATCGCGCCGATAAAGTGCTCGAGATCGATCGCCATTCCATCATGGCAATCGCGGGCGTGCCGGCGACGGCCTGGGAAATGGCGCGTGTGCTCGAACACTCGTTTCAATATTTTCGCCGGACGCAATTGCAGGAGATGAGTGTGGATGGAAAAGTGCGCGCGCTCTCGAAACTGCTGCGCGACAATTTTGGCCTGGCGCTGCAAGGCCTGGGCATGGTTGTGCCGATTTTCGCCACTTACGATTCCGACGCCAAACCCGGAGGCCGACTTTATTTTTACGACGCGATGGGCGCGCAATTCGAAGTGACCGATTACGCCGCGACCGGCTCGGGCTCGCCCGCGGTCCGCGGCATTCTGTACTACGAGAACAACTGGGGCGCGCAGCCGTTGCAGCAGCGCAGCGAAGACGAAGCGATCACGGTGGCGTTGCGGGCGCTCGACACCGCGGCTGAATCCGACACCGCGACCGGCGGCGTCGATCGGAGCGGGAAGATCTATCCCTTGATCAAGATCGTTTCGGGCGAGGGCATTCGCACTTTGCCGGAGGAGAAAATCGCGGCCGTGTTTGAACAAACCGTGGCATGATCGAAGAACCATATCGCTGGGTCGAAGCGATCGCGAACCGGCGCGAGTACATCGAGACCCAGCTGGCCTCGGGCAGCCCGATCGCTGCGGTCGGATATCGCGCTGGAATTTTGTTCTTAACGCTCGGCGCCACGCGTCAGAAGCTTTTCGAGATCTACGATCGGATCGCGATGGGCGCGATCGGCCATCCCGGCGATATCGAGCGGCTGCGCATGGCGGCGATCGAGCTGGCCAGCACCGAAGGATTCACCCGTTCCGCCGCGGACGTCTCGCTGCGGCGGCTGGCGCATTATTCGTTGAGCCCAGCGATGAAAAGCGCGTTCGAGCAAGTGTACGGCGCGCCGTATCTCGCCCGGATGCTTTTTGCCGAAGTCGGATCGACAGCCGGAGAAGATTTGTTCTTGCGCATCGATTACGATGGCTCAATCGCTGCCAACGGCGCCACCTTTGCCGAGGCGCGCCAGGATTTCGCCGTGATCAGCGGGACACGCGAATCCTCAGACGCAATGGAATCGTTCCTCAAAACCGAGCACAAACCTGATGCCGATTTTGCCGCCGCGCTAACAAATGCGCTCGATGCCTGGAGCCTCGGCCACATGTTGTTGCAACAGAAGGACGGCGAGAAGGAAACCCCCGCGCGCGATCGCGTCGTCGAACATCGACGATCTCAGCTCGCCCGGAGCAGTATCGAAGCCGCCGCGCTCGAGCGCCATTCCGCCGGCGCCATTCGCTATCGGAGTCTGCCCGATGCCGAGGTCCGGCGGCAGATCGACACTTAGCGCAAGCATTGTATCCGGAATAGAACCCTGGGGCGTGACCGAGTGCCACACAAGGACAACCGGCGTCACCGCCGGATCGTCGATGTTGGAAGTCGTGAGGATAAGAATTGCCCTGGCCATGGTTATTGGCCCGTTTTTGCTTTGCCATTCAGCGGTGTGGGCGCACGAAGCGATCCGGTCAATGGAGAAATCTTTGTCGATTTTCCCGGCTTGAGCGATAATCTCGTTGAAAATGTTCCCCAAGGTTTCCATTCGGTCTGCCGCGACCTGGCTTGGCCTTTTATTGATGGCATTTTGCTTTGCTCGCCTGATCACCATGCCGCTGCCGCAGCGAGCGGTTTCGGCTCCGCCGCCTTCGAAGAATTCGTTTGTTACCGTCGTTCTCGATCCGGGTCACGGCGGGCCTGATTCCGGATCGATCGTTGGGAGCATTCTGGAGAAAGACCTGACGCTCGATGTGGCTCAGCGTGTTGATCGATTACTTCGGGCCAACGGCATCCCAACCTTAATGACGCGGACTGACGACACGTTTGTCTCGCTGGGACGTCGCGCATCGTTTGCCAATCGCGTCCGCAATTCCATTTTCGTTAGCATCCATTTCAACGAAGGCGAACGGCCGGTCGCGAGCGGAATTGAAACCTACTATGCCGATCGCCAACCCCGAATGCTTTCGGGGTTGATTTCCTGGATTCCATTTCTCTCGCCGCGGGCAAGCTCGGGCTCACCGAGCATTGAGAGTCAAAGTCTGGCCGGTTTCATTCAGCAATCGTTAGTCACGCAGACGCGGGCGGCGGATCGCGGCGCGAAAGGGCGGCAGTTTTTTGTCATCGCGCACGTAACCCACCCGGCTGTGCTGGTGGAGGGCGGATTTCTCAGCAGCAAGGAAGAAATGGCAAAGCTGGCCAATGCCGATTATCGCGAGCAATTGGCGGCGGCGATCACGGATGGGATTCTGCATTACCGCGACGCACGAAAAGAACCCCAACCTACGCTCGCAGTCACGGCGCCGGTCCCGCGCTGAATAATGGAAAAGGCGCAACGTCAGAGAAACTCGATATGAAAATCAAGATCGCGCTGGCGATTTTCCTGGCGGCAATCGCGATCGCGCGCGCCGATGATACAGTGGCACAAGCGCAGCAGGCCCTCAAAACGCAGGGTTTTTATTACGGCGAAATCACAGGCGAAAAGAATGCCGACACGACCGCGGCGATCCGGCGGTTCCAAATTCGTAACGGTTTGCAAGTCACCGGCGAGTTGAACAGCGACACCATGCGAGCGCTGGTGAACAGCAATCCCAATCCGCTGCCAAAGGCAGCGGCGCCAAATGCCACGCCTTTTGCGGCCGAGCCCTCGCCGCAGGATGAAGAAGAGGATTTGGCTGAACCGTCCCAGGGCGCACCGGTGGATCGATTCGCCCAAGGACGGATTCGGGGCGAACAAGTTTATCCATTAAACCCCGCCTATCCATCGGGCCCGGCGATCGTGCCGCCGACGGGCGGCTTGTTTGGCGGCACACCATATGAAACGGCACCGCCGCCGGTGCAGCGGGACGTGATCGCTTCTGCGCAAAGCGTCCTCGCCCGGCGCGATCTTTATCACGGCGAGATCGACGGCGTGTTTGGGCCAAACACGGAATTCTCACTCCGCGCTTATCAAGCGCGCACCGGCCTCCTTGTTACGGGCCGGCTCGATCTCGAAACGCTGGCCGCGCTCAATCTGTTGCCTGGCCCTAACAGACAATTCTTCGGCCCGCACCGCCGCATGCCGCCGCGCTTCGAGCCGCCCGTTCGCGGCGAATGGATTCATTAGGATAGCCCATGTAGCCACGGCCCGGTGGGCCGTCTCGGCACACGTTGAGCGCCCGAAGCAGACGGGCCACAGGCCCGTGGCTACAAGATTTGGAAAATCGTGCCTACGAAGATTTGTATTTCACCGAGCAACCGTACGGGCGCGTGCTGGGATGGCTGATCGCCTTGCCCGCGAGCGATTCGTCCAGGGCGGATTTGACGTAGTTTGTCGACATTGGAATGTCGGCCGGGTTGGGCGTGGCTTTGCTGTCGATCGCGCCTTCATAGACGATCTTACCTTCGGGATTGATGATCACCATATTGGGCGTGTTTTTCGAGCCATACGCGCGGCCAACTTTTCCCTCGGGGTCCAGGAGCAGCGCAGTCTGATGCGTTTTCCAGCTCGTCATGATTTTTTGCGCCTGCTCGGCGGTGATGTTGCCCTCGGTTCCGGGCGCGTTGGAGTCAATCGTTAGCCAGACCACGCCTTTATCGGTGTACTCGTTTCTGAAGTTTCTGCATATTGTCGCTGCCGTAATGTTTCTTCACGAATGGGCACTCAGGATTGAACCATTCCAGCACGACGTATTTGCCTTTGTAATCGGCCAGCGAATGCTTTTTGCCCTGCGCGTCCGGGAGTGAGAACTCGGGTGCGCCACTGCCGACCGGCGGCGCGTCGGCCGCAAAAACAACGGTGGCGATGAAGGAACCGGCGGTGAGAAGGATGATTCGTGATTTCATAGGTTTATTGGGATGCGACATGGGTTACAATAGTTTCAATTTTTTCCAGGATCATGCTTTTGGTGATCAGTTCCGGAAATACGATGGGTTCGGCTGATCGATCCGGGTAAAGCACATAAAGTGGGACACCCGGGCGGCCAAAATGTTGCAACAATTTTGTAATCTCGGGATCGCCATTTGTCCAATCGGCGACCAGTTTCGTCACACCATGGCGTTGGAACGCCTCGCGCACGTCGGCGCTGTCGAGCACGGCTTTTTCGTTGAACTTGCAGGTGATGCACCAGGCGGCGGTAAAATCGACAAACACTGGATTACCCTTGGCCAACTCCGCTTCGAGCCGCTGTTGAATGCTGCTCGGCACGGCTGAGATCGATGTCGATCTAAATTTTCCGCCGATGAAATAGAAGCCGCTCGCGACGACGAGTAAAACGATGAGCGCGCTTGTGATTGCACGCTGCGCGGTGGAAGCCGCCGGCACAACAAACGCGCCTTTCATCCAGCAGGCGATGCCGAGCGCGAGCAGAAAACAGGCGGCCCAGATCAATGCTTCGTAACCGCGTTGCGCGCCGAGGACGTAAAGAAGAAAGAGCAAAGTCGCGAGCAAAAGAAAGCCCATCAATTCTTTCACGCGCTCCATCCACGGGCCGGGCTTTGGCAAAAATCGAAGCCACGCGGGTTGCGCGCTGAGCAGCAGATAAGGAACGCTCATTCCCGCGGCGATGGCGACGAACATCGACAAGATGATCAAGGGCGATTGGGCGAAAGCGAATCCGAGTGCGGTGCCTAAAAACGGCGCGGTGCACGGTGTCGCCAGAACGGTGGCGAAAACCCCGTGAAAAAACGAGCCGGCATCGCCTTCGCGCGCGACCGAGCCGACCAGCTTCATGGCCGTCTCAGGCGGATTAATCTCGAACACGCCTAACAGATTAAGCGCGAACACTGTCACGAGCGCGCTCAGAAACAGAACGAAATACGGATTCGTGAATTGCACGGCCCAGCTGATCTGATGACCGGCCGCTTTGAGCGCGATCAGCAAGAGCGCCAGTCCGATGAACCAGGCGAAAATGCCGGCGATAAACAGAACCCCGCTCCGGAAAATGTGTCGTCGATGCTGGCCCGCTTGCTTAACGAATCCAAAAATCTTGAGCGAAATTACCGGCAACACGCACGGCATCAGGTTCAAAATGAAACCGCCGAGAAAACCGAAGAGGAGATAAGTCGCCAGACCGCGCGTTGTGGAGGCGTTTGTGCCAAACGCCTGGGTCGTGGCCGCGGGTGCCTGGGCGTTTGGCACAAACGCCCCTACATTGCCACCCTCGAAATACCAGCCCATGCGGTTTTCATCGGTCGCGCTCTGGCCAGCGACGATCAACCCGCGCAGCCGCGCTGGCGGCGCGTTCTCAAAAGGAATTTTGAACGTCACTTCGTCGCCAACACGCGATGCTACGCTCGGATGACCCACGAGCGTGTTCTCATTGGGCAACGGGTAAAGATCAACAAACGAGTAATTCGCCAGACCGGCTTGTCGAAAACTGAACGAGATCTGAGAAGGCGCGCGGTTCCAATCTTCGATTCCACCCGCGGTTTGGGGCAACAATTTGCGGTAGCGCGAAAATAGCTCCGTGTTCGCCGGCACGGCCGATGTCGACTTGGCCGCCGTAGCCATTCCGGCGGAGGAGGCTCTTGATAATTCGAGCGCCAGGTTCGCGCTACCCGGGATACAGATTCTTTCGCAAACGAGCCAGTTCGCCTCGGCCGAAAGTTTCACGGTGGAATCGGCGAGCGACGCCGGCGGCGTAATTTCCTGCATGAGCAGGACTTCGTCGTTGTAGCCGTAAGTCACGATGTCGCCGGGATCTTTCAGCTTGAGCGGAATCGGCCATTGGATCTCGCTGATTTTCCAACCCGGCGGCAATTTCCACTTGATCTCGGTCGGCAATCCGGCGTCACCGGAAAATTTCCAGTAGGTGTGCCAGCCCGGTGCTATTCGCAGAAGCAGCCCGACGGTAAACGGCTTCCCCGGAACAAACGCCGCCGTATCCGCCAGCAGGGTCGCCTTGACGATCTGTTTCCCTTCGTAAACCTGTGCGCCGGCCGGTGCAGCGGTGACCATCGCTAGCAGCAGCACGCCGCGGCATGCCAGCAAACGCCCCGATTTCATCTAAATAACTAACACCGCCCGCTGCGCGCGGCAATCGTGATGGCGCGGACGCGCCTTAGGCCGGTAACACCGTGGAAAGCGTCACTTCGCTGTCGACCGTTTGCTCTAAAACGTTTTCAACTGTGGCGCCGACTTTTGATCCGTCGGTATCGACAATCCAGACTTGCTGGCCTTGCTCGAACGGACCGCGCGTCATGACCTTGAGCAGCACGCTTTGTTCACGCGCCGGGTCATCGAAAACTTCGGTGCAGATCGCGTCGGTTTGGCCGAAATCGCTGAGGAGCGTCAAGCTTTCGTCTATGCGGGGCCTTCTCACAGTAAAACAAGATCGACAATCGCAAGAAATAAATCGGCGCTGGCTCAACCGCCGGGCGTATCGGTTCGCAAAAGGAGGCCACATCGCCATCCGCCGACCTATTGCGCGATCGAATGCCATCATGCATAAACCGCTGAGCGACATCAGTTCGTTTGCGACGGGGCGACGGGATTAACAAACTTGAAATGAGCGTTTGTGTTTGGGGGAATCCGAGCGATAGTCGTTGCTTATTGGATTACTCTGTTTAACTCATTGCGCGGTAGATCGTCAGGTGAGCGTCGCTCATTGGTGGTTTGAAACCCGATTCCCGGGAACGGCTCTGTAGGTCGGTAGTTTTTCCAAATTCAAAACACAATGAAACTGTATGTAGGTAATCTCTCTTTTGAGACCACCGAGAACGATCTTCAGGATCTGTTCGAACAACACGGCCAGGTCGGCGAAGTCAATCTCATGATGGACCGCATGACTGGCAAATCGCGCGGGTTCGCATTCATCACCATGGGTGACGACGCTCAAGCCAAAGCCGCGATGGAAGCCCTCAACGGCAAAGAACTCAACGGTCGCGCGCTAGCAGTGAACGAAGCGCGTCCGCGCGAAGAGCGTCCGCGCCCTTACGGGACAAAGCGTCCGTTCGCCGGTAATCGCCGGTAAATCGGTTTATGGCCGGCGCTTGTCGCAAGCGAGCGCCGGCTCTCTGCCAAGATCGACTATCGTGAGCGCCGAAAAAGCTATCGAATTGGAAGGCACGATTATGAGTGTCCTGCCCGGAACAATGTTTCGGGTGGCGCTCGCGAACGATCATCTCGTGCTTGCGCATGTTTCCGGCAGAATGCGGAAACGGTTCATTCGGCTCACAATCGGCGATCGAGTCAGGATGGAAATGTCACCTTACGACACTGCCAAGGCCCGCATCGTTTACCGTCTCTGACATGGCGACACGATTCTTTTTCGATCCACCGCGCCGGCGGCCAAAGACGAAGTCCGGTTTGAATATCAAGAGCTTGCTCGTGCGCTGTCCTTCTACGTCAAAGCTGACCGACACGGGAAAGACCATCGAAGAAAAGCTCTGGGGCACAACCAAGGTCAAAACGCAAAAGCTCACTTGCGCGCATTGCGGCAAAGTCCATACCTGGACAAAGCAGGACGTGATCCTGGGCCGGCCGAATTCCTGAAGTGGCCAGTGAGCTAGCCTGAGACCAGACACTACAAGGCCGAAGACAGATGATTTTCCGCATCCCGGTTGATCGGATCAATTGGACAACGAGCGCGTTCCTGATCGGCACGTTTGTTCTCACATTGACCGCAGTGCCATGGTACCTGTGGTATTTCGGCATTGATTGGTTTCAGCTCGTCGTGTTCGGGGTGTTCCTGGCCGCGACCGGTTTCAGCATTACGCTCGGTTATCACAGGCTGTTTTCGCACATGACCTTTCGGGCAAGACTGCCCGTGCGTCTGTTCACACTCATTTTCGGCGCGGGCGCTTTCGAGAACTCCGTTCTACTCTGGGCGAGCGAACATCGCCGGCACCATAAACATGTCGATCACGACGAGGACCCGTACGACATCACAAAAGGCTTTTTCCATGCCCACATTGGCTGGCTCTTGTTCAAGCTCTGGCCACAACCACCGTTCGATAACGTCGCCGATCTCAAGAAAGATCCCTTAGTCATGTGGCAACATCGACATATCCATTTGCTTGCGGTCCTGGTGAGTTTTGTTCTGCCCACTTTGCTCGGCGGGCTCTGGAATGGCTGGGTTGGCGCGCTCGGGGGTTTTCTCATCGGCGGCGTTGCGCGAGTCGTCGTGCTTCAGCACGGCACCTTCTTGATCAATTCGGCCTGCCACACGATCGGTCGTCAGCCGTATTCCAAACGATGTAGCGCGCGCGATTCGTTCCTGTTGGCGCTGTTTACCTTCGGCGAGGGCTACCATAATTATCACCACGAATTTCAGCACGATTATCGCAATGGCGTGAAACCATGGCAGTGGGACCCGACCAAATGGTTGATCTGGATTTTATCCAAGCTCGGACTAACAACTAATCTGCGCCGTGTCGAAAACGCCGCGATTCATTCTGCCGAGGCGAGAGTTCGGGCACAGCAATGGCAAAGTTCGATTGCAGAGGCAAAAGGAGACCTTGCTTCATCGGTTGCTACAGTTCGAGAGTAGGATTTCACTACCACTGAAGATGGATCGCCCGTCTCTCTTCGGACATAACACAGCGTTGTGACCTAGACCTGCCCGCGTCCGCCACAGGACGATTCGCCGTGGCGAACTTTAAAGCGGTCCCGCTACCGCGGGATCGCCGCACTCCAAACCGCCGTGTGCGTTGCTCAACCTGACAACGCCATCAACGAGATAAATTCCATCATTAATTCGGCCGGCGCTTCACCTCCGATAAGAACCAAGTGCGTCGCTCGGTCTCGTCGATCCAAATTTCGATCAAACTCGTTGTGGCGACGTCGCGATGTTCCTCGCACACATTGTGGGCCTCGCGCAGACGTGCGGCCAGGGTTTTGTTATCGTCGGCCAATTCGGCGATTATGTCCGGTGGATCGACATAGTCGGCGTCGTTGTCCGGCACACGCTGGAGCCGGGAGATGTGACCAATCGACTTGATCGTCAGGCCGCCGAGCTTTCGCACTCGCTCGGCGATTGGATCGGTCATGGCGAAAAGCTGCTCGGCCTGTTCGTCGAGCAACAGGTGGTAATCGCGGAAGTGCGGACCACTCATGTGCCAGTGGAAGTTTTTCGTTTTCAAATAGAGCGCGAACACGTCCGCGAGAATCGCGTTCATGGCCGCTGTGATATCCTTGGTGGCCGACCGTGTCAGATCGGTCGGTGTCGCTAACGGGGCGTCACGTCGTTGTCGAAGCTCCGCCATTTTTGTCGAACCATCTCTTTTCATATGATTTCCTCTGTTTGGATTTGATGTTTTCTCATTTTAGCTGCAAACCGAGCTCGCTCAATCCGGAATGCGCATCCGGCCGGTGCCCAAGCGGCCAATGATATCTTCTCTCCGACTCGCGTTTCTTCTTGGCAAGGCCACATCTCTTTGTGCGCACGATCTCGGCTGGTTACACTGGCATAACGAGTAGGTGTTTGATGGTTCTGCGTTCGCGCTCACCCATCAAAGCCGCGCCGATAACAATCAGGTTAGCACTGGTGATGTAATCGACGCCGCGGGATTCTTCGCTAAGGATTCATCGTGACCAAAGAGCAAATAGCCGAGGCCCTTGAGCAGATCGCGACCTTGCTGGAGTTGAAGGATGAAAATCCGTTCAAGATCCGCGCTTACACCAACGCTGCCCGCGCGCTCGAAACGTTTGGCGGAAACATCGCCAATCTCGAAGATGACAAAGCACTGGAGAAAATTCCGGGCATCGGCAAAAGCATTGCTGAAAAAATCAGAGAGCTCGCAGCGACGGGTTCGCTCAAGTTTCTCGAGGAACTTCGCGCCGAATTTCCCCCGGGCATTCTGGAATTGTTTTCTCTGCCTAATCTCGGCCCGAAAAAGATCAAGGCGCTTCACGATAAACTGAAGATCAGTTCGATTGAGCAGCTACTCAAAGCCTGCAACGACGGCCGCGTCGCCGAGCTCCCGGGCTTTGGCGAAACCACGCAGCAAAAACTCTGCAACGCAATCGCCCGGCGCACGGCCCATGCCGGTTCATTTCAGTTTGGCCAGGTCGCGGCCGAAGCGGAGACGTTGCGGGCCGATCTGGCGGCGCACCCGGACGCGTTACATGCCGATGTTGCCGGAAGCTATCGGCGCCGGAAGGAAATCGTTCACGACCTCGATCTGCTGGTGGCGACGACAAAGCCGGACTCGATCACAAAGTTTTTCGTCAGCCATCCGCTGGTGGAATCGGTCATTGCCCAAGGACCGACCAAATCGAGTGTGCGGCTCCGGTCCGGTGTGCAAAGCGATCTGCGCGTCGTCACCCCGGCCGAATATCCGTTTGCGCTCGCCTATTTTACCGGGAACAAAGAGCACAACATCGAATTGCGCAGCCGCGCGCTCAAACGCGGCTGGACCCTTAACGAATATCGGCTTGCACCGTTGCCGTTCGACCCGAAATCTAAAAAGGTCCGAGCCGGACGGGCGGTTACAAAATCGACAACGGCCGTACCGAAGATTCGTGACGAGACCGAACTCTACCGCGCGGTCGATCTTGATTACATTCCGCCAGAGCTGCGGGAAAACTGTGGCGAATTCGAGGTGGCTGAGAACCACACCCTGCCGAAGTTGATCGAGAAAGAAGATCTGCGCGGCACGTTTCATTGTCACACCCGGGCGAGCGATGGCCACAACTCGCTCGAAGAAATGGCCGCGGCCGCGCGGGAGCTGGGCCTGGAATATCTCGGCATCGCCGATCACAGCAAAAGCTCGGTGCAAGGCCACGGGATCGACGAGCACGCATTGCTCGCCCAAGTCGCCGTGATCCGGAAGCTGAACAAGACGTTCGACGGCTTTCGACTCTTTGCCGGCGTTGAATGCGATATTCTCCGCGATGGCACCCTCGATTTTCCCGACGAAGTATTATCGCAGCTCGATTACGTTGTCGTTTCGGTGCACTCCGTTTTCAGTCTAAGCGAAGCGGACATGACCAAACGCGTGATTCGAGCGATGGGAAATCCGTTTGTTACCATCCTGGCGCATCCGACCGGGCGCTTGCTGCTCAAGCGCGATCCGTATCAAATCGATATCCCCGCCGTGCTCGACGCCGCCGCGCGCACCGGGACATGGATCGAGCTGAATGCGTCAGCCAAACGACTCGACCTCGACTGGCGCTGGTGGCCGTTGGCCAAACAAAAAGGGGTAAAGTGCGTGATTAATCCCGATGCCCACCGTGCCGAGCGTCTCCAGGATTTGTGGTTCGGCATCGGCATCGCCCGGAAAGGCTGGTTAACGAAAAGTGATGTGGTGAATTGCTTACCCCTGTCCAAGATGGAGTCGGAGCTGACACGCAAGCGCGGGCATTCTTGAAAAAGAACGCCGGGTTCACCGAACGATCATGCACGCGATTCGCCCGGGCTGCGCCGGACAGTCCCATCGACGAGTGTTTCGATGCCGGCAGCGGCGCGAAGAACTGTGGTTGCAACCATGTGAGCTGGAAAAATCAATAATGATCCGGCAACCTTGACAAGTTGCGGGGATACTCCACACGATCTGCCCTTTGGCGATTCCATTTCGCATGTTGAAGAAATCCGCTGGTCCGAAAATTCCGTTGCTAGCCTACGCATCGTTGTATCGGGATCCGCTCGGTTATCTCACGCGAGCGGCGCGGAAGTATGGCGATATCATGCGCGTCAAGATCGGGCGCCGACACGATTTTCTGCTGAATCATCCCGATTACATTCGCGCGATCCTGCTCGACCAGGAAGGAATGCGGCGGTCGGTCCATCGCCCGGTGCAACGTGTGCTTGGCCAGGGGCTCCTCACGAGCCGTGGTCCAACCCATCGTAAACAACGCGCGCTGCTTCAACCGGTCTTTCAGAAACACCGGATCGCGGCGCTCGCCGAAGTGATGGTGCAACAGACCGCGCGTTGGAGCGACAAATGGCAAGACGACCAGACGGTCGATTTGCAGGAGGAAATGACGCACCTCAGCATGGCTATCACCGGAAAAACATTGTTCAATGTCGATGTTGAATCCGAGGCGGCGGAAGTAGGCGAAGCATTGTTCACCGTCATGAGCGCGACACGGTTCAATAACCTGCTCCTGGTCAGCAAAGCGCTGGAAAAATTACCGCTTCCGGCAAACCGACGGTTTCGTCAAGCCGCCAAACGGCTCGATGAATTTATCTACGAAATGATCGCCCAGCGCCACGCACACCCATCCGATCAGCCCGATCTGCTCTCCGTCCTGGTTCGGCTCAGTCAGGAAAAACCAAGGATGATGAACGACAAAAAAATCCGGGACCAGATCCTTACATTCTTCGTGGCCGGGCACGAAACGGTCGCCACTGCGCTCACCTGGACCTGGTATTTGCTTTCACAAAATCCGGACGTCGCCAGAAAGCTCTACGCGGAGATCGACACTCTGTTAGGCGAGAGATTGCCGTCACTCGCCGATGTGGAGCGATTGCCTTATACCAAAATGGTGCTGGCCGAATCGATGCGGCTCTACCCGCCGGTCTGGATCATTGGCCGCCACGCCATCCGCGACACAAACATCAATGGAATCGTCATCCGGAAAGGCTCCTACATCCATGTGAGCCAATTCCTCATGCACCGCGACGCGCGCTATTTCCGCGATCCGGAGCGGTTCGATCCGGAACGGTGGAAGCCCGAAGCCGTCGCGGCCCGTCCGCGATTTTCGTATTTTCCTTTCGGCGCCGGTGGCCTGCAATGCATCGGCGAAGGATTCGCCTGGACGCAGGGCGTACTCGTGATCGCTGCCCTAACAAGACGCTGGCAGATGCAGCTTGTTCCCGGAGCGCGAATCAAGTTGGAGCCGCAATTGACTCTTCGTTCCCGATACGGAATGCCGATGACGCTGCGGCGAAGAAAATCCTAAGACTTAAACCTTTTCTCGCTGCGGCATGAACATGACGAGGCATTTGCACGCGCCTCCGGCTTTGATGAACTCGGTCATCGCGAGCTGGTGACAGCGATAGCCGCGCTCTTGCAGCGTGGCGACGAGCTTCGGCGCGCCTTGCGGCAAAACAATGTCGCGATCGAGTACCACGGCATTACAGCAAAAGTGGACCGCTTCTTCCGGTTGGACGTCGATCAAGTCCCGCACGTGATCGCGGATCGCCCGCTGGCCGTAGTCGTCGAATGCAGGAGGGAACCAGACCGCGCCGCCATCGGGCAGCGGACAGAAACAAGTATCGAGATGATAAAAGCGGGGATCGACCAGTTCGACCGAAATGACGAGTCCGCCGAGCATGTCCGCAATGGCGCGATGCGATTGTATGTCGGAGCGGAATTTGTAACCGCAGAACAGCACGTCCCCGCCGAAAAGCGCATCCCCTTCACCTTCGAAATAAAGCTTCTCTGGCAGCCAGGTCACTTCGTAACCTTGCGCTTCCATCCAGTTGGCAAAGTGCGGCGCTTCACCGGCGCGCTCCTGATGACGGAAATTGCTCGGGATAAATTTTTGCCCAACCGTTAGGCCGGCATTGGCCGTGAAGACCATGTCCGGCAATCGCGGTTGCGCGGTGATCAGATGAATCTTGCTATCGAGCTTCGACAACGTCGCGTGCAGTTCTTTCCATTGTTTCTGCGCGACCGGCGCTTCCGCACCGCGGGCGCGGCTCATCCAGGGATTGATCTCATACTCAATCCCGTAGTGGTCCGGCGGACAAAGAAGCAACTCGCGCATAACGACGACAATTTATTTTTTGGTCGCGGCCAGGCAATCGGCCAATTCGCGCAGGAACGGCTCGACATCGGTGACCAGGCCGAGCGATTGCAACGGTTGATGCTCGACCGCTTTCTCGACCGCAGATGGGTCGATATCGACGCACACCGTTTTCACCGTCGGGGCGAGCATGGCCGCGACGGCCATGGCCAGCTGCACCGTGCCTAACAAGAGGACGTGAGTCACGTCCGCCAGCTTGTCCCGCATGATCTTTTGCGCCTCGATGACGTCGGTCGTTACGCCCGGAATCGGGCCCTCATCTCGAATCGAGCCGGCCAGAACAACATCGACATTTTGTTTTACACATGCGTGCAGCACGCCCCGCGTTAGAAGTTTTTTTTCTACCGCAGCGGCGATTCCGCCGGCTTGACGCAACGTGTTGATGGCGCGCATGTGATTCTCGTGCCCCTCGGCGGCAAACGCATGTTCGGAGCTCACCCCCAGGGAGGTGCCAAAAAGCGCCCACTCGGCGTCATATACCGCAAATGCATTTCCGGCGAAGAGACGCTGGACGTACCCGAGATTAATCAGCCGCTCCAAATGTTCACCCGCACCCGTGCGCACAATGGCCGGGCCGCCCACGACCGCGATTTTCGCTCCGGTCGCGCGGGCACGCCTTAATTCATTCGCCAATTCGCGAATCACAGCCGACTTCGGTTCGTCCGCCCCGATGTTGGCGTTGATGAATTGAAACACGTCGGTGCCCGAGGTGGCCCGTTGCACCGGCACGACCCGCACACCTTGATGGCCCACCACAATTTCGTCTCCTTGGTGGACATCGAAAAACTTCACCGCCCGCGCCACCGGTCCTTTGCGATCGACCGCGATGGCACTATCCATCATCGTGGGATGCACCTCGATTTCTTTGCCGCCGACCCGCACAAACGTCTGTTGATTGGTCGTCACGTAAAAGTCAGCCGGGAAAACGCCATCGACCGGCACCTTCGCCAGTTGCACATCCGCGCGCTCTCCCACTTCGGCGCCATGCTGCCGGAGGCGCAATAGCAATTCGTCCAGCGCTTCGCTTGTCTCGGCGGAAACTTCGATTCGCGCAAAGCTCTGGTCCGCGCGTCTCTGCCCGATCTTGATCTCAGCGATCTTAAAATTCGCGCCGCGCGTGAGGATTTGATCCAGGACCTTGGGCAGAATGAGTGAGTCAATGATGTGACCGCGCAATTCTATCGTCTCCGAAAACACTGGCCCACCTTAGCCAATCCAATGGAGTTCGCCAGTAGCTCGCCGTCCTCTTACTCGTGCTCCTACTCATGCTGTAGAGCGTTTTAAAGAAAACATGTAGCCGTTCAAATGCACCGGAGGCGCGCTAGATATTAGCCCGGGCGCAAGCCCGGGGATTGGCGTTTCCCATGGTATCAGCGAATCAACCGTCGAAATCCCAGGGCTAAACGCCCCGAGGCTACATTCCCTCCGCGCCTACGGCGCTTATGCAGCCAGAGTTTTATTAAACTACTATTGCTCAGGAGGAACGCTCTTTTGCTTTGGATTTTGAGCAAGAGTAAGAGTGATAATCGAGATCGAAATGGAGAAACCGAATGTTCGCGGGCCGTCGCCGAGTCGGAAGACACATCGGGCGCTGCGGCAAAAGCTGAACCGCAAAGAGAAATCGCCTCCGCCACTGTTGGAACCGATGCAGGAACCGGCGTGCAAGATGCGGTCCAAAAACAAACCGACATGACCCCGCTCGATAATTTGCCCGCGCTCGCCGCAAAGATCAGAGCGACGCTTGCCGTTAAGCCGGAGATTTTCGTCACCCATCCGGCCGAGCTGCGGATTTTGCGCGAGATGAGCGATGCCGAACTTCGACAATTCGCAGCCGAAAACGGCTGGTGCATTGTGCGCCGCATCGGCGGGCGGCAGATTGAGTTCTATAACGACGCGAGCGAGGCCGCTACAATAGCTGTGCAAGAAAACCGGTGAGCGGGCTCGTCGCGGCGGCGGTGGAAAGTCTTTCCGCGAGACCGATCTCGTACGCGTCGCGGCCGGCTTCGATTGCTTTGCGAAACGCCTGGGCCATTCGCGCCGGATCGGACGCGATGGCGATGGCGGTATTGACCAGCACGGCATCGGCGCCCATTTCCATCGCTTCGGCAGCATCGCTGGGTGCGCCCAAGCCCGCATCGACAATCACCGGCACCGTTGCCTGCTCGATGATGATCTCGATCTGCGGACGCGTTTCGATCCCCCGATTACTTCCGATCGGTGAACCGAGCGGCATCACCGTGGCCGTGCCTACGTCTTGCAATCGCTTCGCCAAAACCGGGTCGGCATTGATATAAGGCAGAACCATAAAACCTTCCTTTACCAAGATCTCCGCCGCGGCCAGCGTCTCGACCGGATCGGGCAGCAGATAGCGCGGATCGGGATGAATCTCGAGTTTAATCCATTTCGGCAACCCTGCGGTCGCAGCCAACCGCGCCAGCCGCACTGCTTCCGCGGCGTTTCGCGCGCCGCTGGTGTTCGGCAAAAGGAGGAACCGCTTCGGGTCGATAAACTCGAGAATGTTCGCAAACGGATCGTGCTTGCCTGACAAATCGGCGCGGCGCAGCGCCACCGTGACCAGTTCGGTCCCGCTCGCGACCAGCGCGTCGCGCATCAATTCGTTAGACGCAAACTTGCCCGTGCCGATGAGCAGCCGCGACGAAAACTCGCGGTCCGCAATTCTCAATTTGGAGGGCTTATCCGACATCAATCAATACCAAATCCACCGATAGTGCATTCGTGCGCTCTACAGTTGAAGTTTTGCCAATTCGATGATCTTTCCACGATCAGACTGTAACCCTCATGCTGAATGAACTGGATCGAGGATCCAATGCCGAGAGAGACGGAGGTTTCCAGAAATTCTTGTCGATCTCAATCTTCGCTCACGAAACGCGAGCTATCTCCTCGGTGATGAAGACGAAGAGAGATTCGAGTGCTTTTTACAAGAATCGGGTGGGAAGATGGTCTCTCGCTCCGACTCGGGATGATACTTCTTATTCAACGAGCTGACCAGGTTCGAACCTCGGCTGCGGAAGATTGCCTTCGCAGGGATGGCGAATGGTCAACGGGATGTCGATCTTGTCGTCACCTCGCCGCCTTACAATGTCGGTATTCGTTATGGCAAATATTCAGATCAGGAGGATCGACCATCATATTTAGCAGTGGTGCGCGCAATGGGCGGCGCAGATCCGGCGAATCTTGAAACAGAGCGGCTCATTTTTTCTCAACGTCGGGGCGGCGCCGTCAAATCCAATGTTGCCGCATGAACTCGTGTTGCAGCTACGAGAATATGTTCGTCTCTGCAGAATACGATCCACTGGATCAAATCGATCGCCTCCGCAGTCGAAGAATCGTAGTCGGCGGACGTTCGTTCCCACGGCCATTTCAAGCCGATCAGTCGCAAACGATTTCTGAACGATTGCCACGAATACATTTTTCATTTCACTCAGGACCGGCAAGGTTGAAGTCGACAGGCTAGCGCTCGGCGTGCCGTATCAGGACAAGAGCAACATTTCCCGCTGGGGGCATACCCGCGGCAGAGATCTGCGTTGCCGCGGCAACACCTGGTTTATTCCCTACGAAACGATTCAGAGCCGCGAGAAAGAACGGCCACATCCGGCGACGTTCCCGATCCAGCTTGCTGAGTGGTGCATCAAACTGCACGGCGTGTCGCGCGTCGAGACGATGCTCGATCCGTTTCTCGGCATCGGCAATTCCGCCGTGGCGGCCCGGAACTGCGGGGTGAAGCGATTTATTGGATTCGAGATCGACGAGACCTATCTGGCGGAGGCGCAGCGACGGCTTCGTTAGGCTCGGCGTCCTTCGTCGAAATCAATAAAATCGGGGATGGTGACCAGGTCGTCGTGATTGCCTGCGCCGGCTTTTTGTTTGGCCCGTTCCAGGACTGATGTCGCAAAATCGCGCCACCCGAGCTTTGACGCGAACCCGTTCCAAACCAGGATATCGCCCTCGTTTAGCCGGCGCCCGTGTTCGAAGCACCACTCCAGGATTTCCTCATCTGTGCCGCCTTCGGCCACGCGCGTGCAGAGATCAATGTGATTCACGCGAAGGAAATTGCAGCAGGCCGCGTCGACCGTGCGCGGTGTGCCGAAGTTCTTGTGATAATCTTCGTGCAATTCGCCGCGCGCATGCAGCCGGATTTTGTCCAGCATCCGCGGGAAATACATCATGCCCTTGGTCGTTTCGAGCGGGCTCTTGGGGTAGGTAGTCATGCTTTTGTCAGGTAGTTGCTCGAACTTAAATCCTCTCCCTCGCAGCCTCAATCGCGGTGACCAGTCCGTCCGGATCATCGGTGCCGAGCGCCAATCTTCTCCCATCGCGCAGCTTGATCGCGACCGCATTCCAACCGGAGATGTTGTAAAGCCAGCCCCAGCCATACGGTGTCGGAACCAGATGAATCCCCCAACCGTACCACCAGCGAATAGCAATGGGCTGGAAGGCAACGATCTCCGCCAGCGGCACCTTTTTGCAAATCAGTCCGCTGCCGAAGCAGGCTCGCAGCATTTCGTTTTCAATCTTGATCGTCAGTTTACGGAATGCAATCGCGGTAAGAACAAGGACCAGAAAAACGCCGAGAAGAATTTCATGATTCGGCGGCGACGCCGAGATCGCGGTGATTGCCACCACAACGGCCGCGACAGATACGACCGCAATGGTCAAGTGGCCGATTTGAGTATGCTCGTATCGCGTCACAGAAGCTCGTCTCGCGCCGGAGCAGGTGGGTTTGGCTGAAATTTCTCCAGCGATTTGACCAGGTTTCCCGGCAACGGCCGGGCCCGCTCGAAGATGCGATCGGCTAACGGTTTCGCGGTGGTGTATCCGGCAGCGAACATTTCCAGACGCGCGTCGAGATTGTCGATGTAATGCAGCGCCATCGCTTCCGGTGTTTTTGGAAAAACGGGCGAACCGAATTGCATTTCGCCGTGGTGCGAACCGATGAGGTGGAGCAGATGCATTCGCACATCTTCCGATGGCGGTGCGAGGTTTTTCCACGCGTCGGCGTGCTCAGTGCTCAGTCGTCGCCACAGCGAGTTCGCCAGCTCGACTCCGATGGAGATGTGGCCCATTAATTCGCCAATTTCGTCGTAAGCCATGACAAAACCGCTCTCGGAATATTGGTTCTCCCATAAGTTTGCCAGAATCGTGAAAGAGAATCCCGGCGATGAGAAGATCGGGATTCAATTGCGGATACAACGGTGCGATGTCCGTCGCGACGCGCATCATTTGCGCGGTGTGCTCGACCAGCCCTCCGCGCCGGGCGTGATGATAATTGCGCGCTGCCGCCGTGCGTCGAAACCGGTCGCCCCATTCGTTCAGGAACGCTTCGCATAATGCGCGCAGCCGAGGGTCGACAATTCCGGCGCATGTTTGTCGGATGAAATCCCAGTCTGCGGCTTGTTTGGCGCGCAGCTCGGCCGGACCTTGCAACAGTTCCTTTTTCTCCTGCTCGGTCAACGGGCGCACCGTCCATTTGCGGGCATCGAGTCCGTATTGCGATTGATAAAACTCGGCGGTGATCTCGACGAAATCGCGCTCGGTCAACGCGCTGCATGTCTTATATGCCGGATGATCGCTCCAGACCCGCAACGTCATCCGATCGCAGGCATCGACCAGGGCAAGCTCGCAATACGGTTGCTGCTCACGCGTAAGCTTTGGCGTCGCGCTCTCCACTTGCACGTGAACGCCCGATGTGACCGGTCTCCCGCCTGTGCGGGACACGGCTCGGCGAATTTCCGTGAGCGTTAGCAGATTCATCTGTTCAATCTAACACAATCGGCAACTGTAGCCGCTCTCGCTCCGCGAGGAGCGCCGCGCGCGGTGCTTAATAGATCAGCGCCGCGCTTCGCCGAGCGAAGCGGCAACAACTCAATCGATCATGCGCTGATTGATTTCCGCATAAGCATCTACCCTTCGATCCCGCAGAAACGGCCAATGCGTGCGCTGTTCGTTCACGCGACGCCAATCGATATCGGCCAGCACGATCTCCTCTCGATCCACCGATGCTTTGGCCATGATTTCGCCGTCCGGGCCGCAGACAAAACTTTGTCCCCAGAACTCAATCCCAATGCCGCCAGCCGGTGCTTCGTGACCGACCCGATTCGCGACGGCAACGTAACACCCATTAGCGATGGCATGACTCCGCTGGATCGTTTCCCACGATGAATGCTGCGCTTGGCCGAACTCCTTCTTCTCGCCCGGATGCCAGCCGATCGCCGTCGGATAAAAAATAACTTCCGCCCCGCGCAATGCGGTTAGGCGAGCCGCCTCGGGATACCATTGGTCCCAGCAAACGCAGACACCGATTTTCCCGCGCGCCGTGTCCCAGGCCCGGAAACCGAGATCACCCGGCGTAAAATAGAATTTCTCGTGATAGAGCGGATCGTCCGGGATATGCATCTTGCGATATTTGCCGAGAAATTTTCCGTCGGCATCGATGATCGCCGCGGTGTTGTGATAAACGCCCGCACTCCGTTTCTCAAACAGCGACGCGACGACGACTAGGCCAAGCTCGCGCGCGAGTTTCTCCAGGTCGATGGTCGATCTTCCTGGCACTTCTTCGGCCAGCTCGAAATATTTGTGCTCCTCGCTCTGGCAAAAATATTGCGACCGAAAAAGCTCCGGCAGACAAACGATTTGCGCTCCCTGTTTTGCTGCGTCGCGAATAAACTCCACTGCGCGCACAAAATTTTTCTCCGGCACGGGGCCGCATCGCATCTGGATGAGCGCGATCTTTGTTTTGGAAGCGTTGGACATGCCTACCTATGATCAGTGATCCGACGTGAACGGAAGCTGATCACTGATCACCTCTTCTTTTATTACTTCACCGCGCTCGCCGGGACGATGTCGATCTTCTTAATCTCAACACGCTTGAGCGGTTTGCTCATCTCGCCGCCGCCGCCAACGGTCACCGGTGTATTGCCGATTTTCTCCAGGACATCGTCGCCTTTGATCAACTTGCCGAAAGTTGTGTATTGGTGATCGAGTCGACGCACCGGTGCGAGACAGATGAAAAACTGCGAACTGGCCGAGTCCGGATCCTGCGAGCGCGCCATGGAAATCACGCCACGATCGTGGGAATGATCGTTAAATTCCGCCTTGATTTTGTAACCGGGATCTCCGGTTCCGAATCGACTCTCGTTCGCCGGATCTTTCGTTAACGGATCGCCGCCCTGAATCATGAATCCTTTCACGATCCGATGAAACGCCGTGCCGTTGTAAAATCCGGCGCGGGCCAGTTTCTTGAAATTATCGATCGTGTTCGGCGCGGCATCGGTCCAAAATTCAACCACCATGTCGCCTTCGCTGGTTTTGATTACCGCTACTTCGTTAGACGGGTTCATCGATTGATTTTCCTTGCTGCACGCAGTGCCAATCCCGAGCGCGATTCCGACCAAGCACAGTAACTTTAGTTTCATTCTCATAACGTAAGCGCTCAATGCCCGACGCTCAATGAAAGATGGGATCCTGCGCGCTCCTGTGCGGTTTTGGCGATTCGGATTTCTTTCGGCGTTCGTCATTCAGATTTCGTCACTTGGAGTGGTATTCCTGCAAGCTCCGAACCCTCACCTTATGTTTTTGTAATGAGCGAATCCCATTTGCGCTCGCCAGCGCGGCGCGCACGGTCGTCATGATTGGGATTTTCTTCGCCAAAGCGGCGTTCCGGATGCGGACTTCGTCTTCGCGCGGAATTTTGCCGCTCGGCGTGTTGATGATGAAATTGATATCGCCGTTTTTTACCCGATCGAGAACGTTCGGCCGGCCTTCGCGCACTTTGAAAACTTTCTGCACTGGAATATTGGCCGCGGCCAGCGTCGCGGCGGTCCCACTCGTGGCGATGATGCCGAACCCAAGATCGACAAACTCGCGCACGACCGGAATCACGGTTTCCTTATCGGGATCCTTCACGCTCACGAACACGTTGCCGCTTTTCGGCAACGGCGGCGGCGCGGCCATCTGCGATTTGGCGTAGGCCAGGCCAAGATCGACATCGATGCCCATGACTTCGCCGGTTGATTTCATTTCCGGGCCTAACGAAATATCGATCCCTTGATACCGGAGAAAGGGAAAGACTGCTTCTTTCACCGAGAAATGTTTCGGGGCGATTTCCCTGGTGAACCCAAGCTCGCGTAACGTTTTCCCGGCCATCACCTTGGCCGCGAGCTTGGCCAGCGGAACGCCGATCGCTTTGCTGACGAAGGGGACGGTGCGCGAAGCCCGCGGATTGACTTCGAGGACATAAACTTCTTCGCCTTTTACCGCGAACTGCACATTCATCAGACCACGCACTTGTAGCTCGTGCGCCATCGCTTTGGTCGCGGCCGAAATTTCATCGAGCACTTCTTGCGGAAGCGAAAATGTCGGGATCACGCAAGCGCTGTCGCCGCTGTGGATCCCAGCTTGCTCGATGTGTTCCATGATCGCACCGATGACGGCTGTTTCGCCGTCGGAGATGCAATCGACATCGACTTCAATGGCGTCTTCGAGAAAACGATCGACCAGAATGGGGCGCTTCGATCGTAGCACAGCCATCTTGGCTATGCTACGTTCGCCCTCAATGGCTGCTGCGACGTATCGCTGCAAATCCTGTTCGTTGTAAACGAGTTCCATGCCGCGGCCGCCGAGAACAAAGCTCGGCCTGACCAGAACGGGATAACCGATCTTGTTGGCAATCTGAACTGCTTCTTCTTCGCTCGTGGCCGATCCATTTGGTGTCTGACGCAACCCGAGTTTATCCAGCATCGCGGCAAATAATTGTCGATTTTCGGCGGTCTCGATGCTTTCCGGTTGCGTTCCGAGGATCGGGACGCCGGCCGCTTTCAATCCATCGGCGAGATTGAGCGGAGTTTGTCCGCCGAACTGGACGACAATGCCCTCCGGTTGTTCCTGATCATAAATATTAAGCACGTCCTCGAGGGTGAGCGGCTCGAAATACAGTTTGTCGCTCGTATCATAATCGGTCGAAACCGTCTCCGGATTGGAATTGACCATGATCGTTTCGAAACCGAGCTCGCGCAGGGCGAAGGCAGCGTGAACGCAGCAATAATCAAACTCGATTCCCTGGCCAATCCGGTTCGGTCCGCCGCCGAGGATCATGATCTTGCGCTGGCCCGATTCGCGCCGCTCATTCTCGTCGCCGTAGGTCGAGTAGTAGTACGGCGTGTACGCTTCGAACTCAGCCGCGCAAGTATCCACCAGGCGATAGGTCGGAACGATGCCCGCCGATTTTCGCTGCGCACGGATCTCATTTTCCGAAACGCCTTTCGCGATCGTGAGCTGTCGATCTGAGAAACCGAACTTCTTCGCTCGAAGCATCTGCTCGCAGTGGGGGTCAGGCTGGCCGCCTGACCTGCGGCCCGATTCGGCCACGATCTGGGCCACGTTGTGCAGAAACCACTTGTCGATCTTTGTTAGGTCATGGACGACATCGATCGACATGCCGTCCTGGAATGCTTGGGCGAGATGGAAAATGCGTTCGGCGTTGGGAACAGAGAGCTTCAACCGCAGCGTTTCGGGATCGACACGTTTCTCAGCTCCATCATCACACAGACCGAAGCGTTTGATTTCGAGACTCCGCAACGCTTTTTGCAGCGCCTCCTTGAAGGTGCGGCCAATCGCCATCGCCTCGCCAACGCTTTTCATTTGGGTCGTAAGTGTGGCGTCGGCTTGCGGAAACTTCTCGAACGTGAACCGCGGGACTTTCACGACGCAATAATCGATCGTTGGCTCGAAACAGGCCGGCGTTTCGCGGGTGATATCGTTCTTGATTTCGTCCAGCGTGTAACCGACGGCGAGCTTGGCTGCAATTTTCGCAATCGGGAATCCCGTCGCTTTCGACGCGAGCGCGCTCGAACGCGACACGCGCGGATTCATTTCGATTACCACCATCCGCCCGGTCTCGGGCTGCACGGCGAACTGAATGTTCGAGCCGCCGGTCTCGACTCCGATCTCGCGGATCACGGCAAACGCCGCGTCGCGCATCATTTGGTATTCTTTGTCGGTCAATGTCTGCACCGGCGCGACCGTGATGGAATCGCCGGTGTGGACGCCCATCGGATCGAAATTCTCAATCGAGCAAACGACCACGCAATTATCCATTCGATCGCGCATCACTTCCATCTCGAACTCCTTCCAGCCGACTAACGATTCTTCGATGAGCACTTCGTTAACCGGCGAAAGATCAAGACCGCGCGCGGCGATAACGTCGAGCTCTTCGCGATTGTAAGCGATGCCGCCGCCGCTGCCGCCGAGCGTAAACGCCGGCCGAATGATCAATGGGAAGCTGCCGATCTCTTTTGCGACGCGATCCACATCGGACAGGGACCGGGCCACGCCGGAGCGCGGCAGGTCGAGACCGATCCGCAGCATCGCTTCCTTGAACAATTGTCGATCTTCGCCCTTGGCGATCGCCTGCGCGTTGGCGCCGATTAATTTCACGCTGTGCCGGGCGAGCGCACCGTTGCGACTCAGCTCCATCGCGGCGTTGAGCGCGGTTTGACCGCCCATCGTCGGCAAGATCGCGTCCGGCTTTTCGCGTTCCATGATCGCCTCAATCACTTCGGCCGTGATCGGCTCGATGTAAGTGCGATCGGCAAATTCCGGATCGGTCATAATTGTGGCCGGATTGGAATTGACCAGCACGACCTCGGTACTGTTCTTCACGCAACGCTTTGCATGCTTGCACCCCGGAATAATCAAATTCGCAGCCTTGCCCAATCACGATGGGCCCGGAGCCAATGAGAAGAATTTTTCTAAGATCGTTGTTCCGCGGCATGCTGCGCGCGGCAGTTTAGATGAAAACGGGCTGAGTTCACGCGGGAAAACCACTGCACAGTTGAAAAATGGGCTGTGGAAAAGCGAGACGCCTGTGAGCCTCGCGCGTCGGCTTCGGAAAAATCTTTCCGGTCGCGCGAACTAGGGCGGCGGGCATGATGCCGGCCATGTCGATGTCCGACGAGGATACGACGCTGGCAGTCTTGTGATTATCGCCCGAAGCTTTTTCGATATAACCGACTGTTTTTCAATAGGTTATATGATCAGCGTCTGCTCTGGCACTGAACAAGCTTGTCAGGATTGCCGTCATTATTCTACAAATAAAAGGTAACGCGATGATTAGGGCGAATTGCAGGGAGCGATTCACCGCCGCGGACTTCGATTTCGTCGTCCGCACCCTGGCCCGTTCCCAAAGCGACAACGTCTCTCTGGTCGATCTGCTGAGCGATTCAATGACGCGCGATTCGGTGCTCGATCATCCGCGCCTGGTTGATGCGATTTTGTCCAACCCCGGTCATCTCCGGATCTCATCGCAATTTTATTTTTACGTTCTCGCCCGGCACGTTTTGCAGCAGGCCGGGATCAATGATCGCAAGTTGTGTGATTACGTCGGGTCGCTTTTGGAAACATTTTCACGCACCAGCCGGCTGGTCGTTTCCGAAGAGGACAACATCAACAGTCTTGGCCGGCAATACATCTCGGATTTGTTGATCGCGCTCAAGCGCGCCACACCGGAGCAGACGTTTCTGCTCCGGGCCCACGCCGGCAATTACTCGCTCTTCGTTAGCGGCATTTTCCATGAGAACACGCATCGGCGGAGCCAGCGCGGCGCACCCGACATCAAATTCTACGAGCAGATCGGGCGCAGCAATTACGAGTTGGTTGCATCGCATGAAACGGCGCGCCGCTGCGAGCTGGACGATGTGTTTGAGAATCTGGCGGATCGCTTCCACGATGTTCGCCTCGCCCTGAACGAATTGTCCGATCGTCTCCTGAACCTCGATGACAACGTCGACCCGGCCAAGGCGGGGCTAATTCGATAATCGAATGAACGAAACATTGTTCAGCCAGATCCAGCGCTTGTTCGAGCGGACGTATGCGCAAGTCGGGATCAATTTGGAAGATTGCCTGATCGATCGCCAGCGCTGCGCGCAATTATCGATGTTGGCCGGACGTTCGGCGCGCGAGCTGAGTGAACTGGCCCGGACATTTCTGCGCACCGCTGATGATCGACTGTACGTCGGCATCTATTATTCGCGCTGGTTGATCGATCAACTCGAGCGCCACGATCCTCGCGCCGGTTTGAGCGATCGCAACATTCGTTCCCTCATCATGTTTGTCGAAGAAATCAATCACGCGCTCCATGCCGCGCTTCAGTTCAAGAGCGGCACGTGCGAGATCGGTTCGGAGGAATTCGCGCGCAACCTCGAACTCCAGGCGCAAGTGGACACCTATCTCGTTCTCCTGTTGTTCGTCGCGTTTTTCCGGAAAACGCAACGCGTCTCACGGACCGATCGGCGCTGGCTCCGGTTCCATCTCTTTGCCCGAAGTTGTCCCGGCGCATTTCGCGACGAAAATTTGCGTGGCCGTTATTTGGAAACGACCCAGCTGGCGGCCAGTTACACCAAATATCTCGACACGCTCAATGGTCTGCGCCGTCTCGAAGAAATCCGACGATTCCGCTCGCTCGATTACGCCGCCAAGTGCACGCGCATTCTCGCCCTGTGCGATTCCGCGCACAGACAACTCGCGCTCCCGAACTGATTTCCATTTGTGAAGCGTGCACGCGTCCGCTAGATATCGAGCGTGTTCAGTCTCACCATCCTCGGCAGCGGCAGCGCGGGGAATAGCGCGCTGGTGGCGACGGAGCACTGCAAGATTTTGATCGATGGCGGGCTGAGCGCGCGTCAGATGGTGCTCCGGCTCGAGCAATGCGGCGTCGCACCGGAACAAGTCGATGGCGTGCTACTGACGCATGAGCATGGCGATCACGTCTGCGGGCTCGAAGTATTCGCTCGCAAATTTAAGGTGCCGATCTATTGCAACCCGCTCACGGCTGAAACGATCCGGTCCGGTCTCGCGTCCGCTGGATTAGATCGACATCGAAACTGGCGATTCTTTCGCACCGGGTCCACCTTTTCCATCTGCGATATCACGGTCGAGACATTCGCCGTGCCGCACGACGCGGTCGATCCGGTCGGCTTCGCGTTTTATGCTGGCACCGGCAGTCTCGGGTTCATCACCGATCTCGGTTATGCGACGAAAATGATCGTAGAACGTTTGCGGGAGATGCGGACGATTGTGATCGAGACGAACCACGACGAAAAACTTTTGCAGAACGACAAGCATCGGCCCTGGCCGGTCAAGCAGCGGATCCAATCGCGGCATGGTCATCTCTCCAACACGGCGGCGGCGGGCGTGATCGAACAATTGTTGCCGGGCCGGATCGAGCGCGTTGTGCTTGGTCATCTCAGTCGCGATTGCAACACGCCGGCCCTGGCTTCTGCGGCGGTCTGCGACCGACTGGAGCGATCGGGCAAGATCGACATCGAAATTTATTGCGCAACGCAGTCGGAGCTGAGTCCGCGCTTTTGTGTTGGCGAGACGAGCACACGGACGTTCCAGCCCACATTCGAGGACGCGTTTTTCCGCTGTCACGGGCCGGTATGAACTCAAAGGAGGGACGGCTGGAAGCCGTCGCTCCTTGGATTACGATTACGAGCATGAGTAAGAGTAAGAGGGAGGCGGTATGAGTGTCGCGCGCTTGCTGGAAAAAATGTGGCCGCGGTTACAGACCGCCGCCACCGACCTAACGATCCGCAACGCGACCGAGGCCGATCTTCCGTCGATCATCAACATTTACAACGCAGCGATCGCGACGCGGATCGCCACCGCACAACTCGAGCCGGTCGCGATCGACGATTGCCGCGACTGGCTGCGACATCCGCCGGACCAATATCCGTTCTGGGTGGCGGAGATCGACGGAGAGGTTCGCGGTTGGCTTAGCTTCAAAAGTTTTCTGCCACGCTGCGCGTATCGCGGGACCGTCGAGCTGAGCGTCTACGTCGATGAAAAATTCCGCCGCCGCGGCATTGCGCGAAAACTTTTACAGGAAGCGATTCGCCGTGCGCCGGCGCTTGGGGTCACGGCGATGGTCGGCCTGATCTTTGGACATAACGAGGCGAGTCTGGCGTTGTTCGAGCGGCTCGGTTTTCGCCGGTGGGGATTTCTTCCGGCAGTGGCCCAGGTCGAAGGGATTGAGCGCAATCTGGCGATCGTTGGGCGACATTGCCCGAGGCGCCCGGCGGACCGGGAAAATGCGTTCACAGCGAACCAGTTCGAAGCTTCGTTAGGGCTGATGCGCGTGCTCATGCAATACCGACAGGAACCGATTCACTGGCAAATGGTCAAGATTCGCGACAAGTATTCGATGCTGCATCTGGACGTGCTCCTTCTCATTTATCATTTCGCCATGGTTTGCGACGGCGCCATCCTTGAAGTGGGCGCATTTGTCGGCGCTTCGACCATCGCGGCCGTGTGGGGCGTGCGCGATTCGGGCCAAACGAAGGCATTGATCTCCATCGAACCCGGCGGCGCGGTGAAACACGAGCGGCTCCGCACAAAAGACATTTTGCGCGATCTCGAACGGAACCTGAAAAAAGAAGGCGTGAGCGACCGAGTGACATTGATCAAAGGCTCTTCGGGAAATCCCACGACCACTTCGGCCGTGCATGAGAAACTCGGTCCTGAGCAAATCGGGTTGCTCATTTTGGACGCTGACGGCGACGTGAAACGCGACCTGGATTGTTACCGGGATCGCCTAATGGATGGTTGCTGGGTGATCATCGACGATTATGCCGGCCCGGCCAGCAACGTTAAGGTGCCTGCGACCAAAGCGGGCGCGGACAGGTTCGTCGCTGCCGGTTCACTCGAACCGCTCGGTCTTTACGGTTGGAGCACGTGGGTCGGCCGCTGGCGCAGGAGCGACTAGCGAGCAATTAGCGATGGTCACCGGCATTGACATCACGGTCTGGACCATCTCCGCCCTGCTCGCCATCGGCGTCGGCTGCAGTCGTTATGCCAAATGGAAGACGCGCGAGAATCTGGTGCGCGAACTCGCCGCCATGGATCCCGAGCGCCGTGAGAAAGTGCTCAGCCGTCTCAACCCAAAGCTCGCCTTGGAAGCCCGCGAGATTCTCATGCGCCGCTTCAATATCGGTTGACTAGACAGGGACCTTGACTTGTCAGTAGGTAGCGCACGCGTCTCGCGTGCTGATGCCAGTCCGGCTCGGACTTTCGGCGTCGCGCCGAGACACGCTTTCCTTTGGCACCCTCTCCAGCGAGAAATGAAATTTCAGGAAAAGTTCGCGATCGCGAGACACGCTCGCCAGCACGCGGGACGCATGCGCTACCCAGAGGGCAGCCGGTCACGTTTCCTCTCCACCGGGCGGAGACCGAATTCCGCGAGCGCGGCAATGGTTTTTTCCATCGGCAAACCAACCACGTTCGTGAATGAGCCGTCAATCTCTTCGATGATTTCGGCGCCAAACCCCTGGGCGGCGTAGGCGCCTGCTTTGTCGAGCGGATTCACTTTGGCGATGTAATTGTCGATGCTGGCCCTGGTGAGACGCCGAAAACGAACGCGGGAAATTTCATGAAACAATGTCGATTTTCGCGCGACGCGATGAGCTATGAAGACGGCTGAACAAACTTCGTGCGTGCGCCCGCTCAGCCGGCGCAGGATTTTCCGCGCGTCGGCCAGATCGAGAGGCTTGCCGATAACTCCGTGGCCGAGCGCGACCAGCGTATCAGCTGCGAGGACTACTTGCCGCGGATTTTTTTGCGCGATTGCCATTCCTTTCCGCAGGGCGTTGAACGCGGTCAGCTCGCGCAGCGTTAGATCGACATCAAAACGCTCGTCGATCTCGGGCGAGACACTCTCAAACTGAAAACCGGCCGTGCGAAGCAGCTCGATCCGGCGAGGCGAATTGGACGCGAGCAGCAGCGATCTCGCCTGTCCCATGCCAAGTTATTGCGGCGGCGAAGCCGATGGCGCGCCTTTTCCGCCAAAGAAATCCGGCATTTTGATTTCCTTAAAGTCAGGAGGCACGACGAATTCGGAATCGCTGATCGGATCGAGCTTGACCGCCGTGATCGTGCTGGTGAACTCGTGTGCACCCTCGTGTTTTGTCGTCACCCGCGTCCGAATCGGCAACCCAGGAAAATCGTGATAGTCAGGCAGCCGCGCATTGGCGGCGTTCCAAGCTTCCGATTTTACCGCCTGCAATTGCCGGAGAATTTCGGTGCCATTTGGATACTTGGGCGCGATCCAGTAGGTCGCTTTGAAATCGTGTCCCTCATAGGTGTACTGCTCGGTCTCCATTCCGTTGATCGTTTCCTTTTGCCCGGTCGCGACCAGCTTCGGTTTGGCCTCGCTCTCCGAATTAAACTGCTTGAGCATGGCCGCGGCGGCCTTGAGTTTGTCGGCCGACATGCGGATGACGCTTTTCTCGTCTCGCATCAACGTGGTCAGCTCGCCGGTGCCGCCGTCGAAAATCGTCGTCACTTTGGGCGAAGGATCGATCCGGACCTTTTCGCCTTTGATCTTGATCGTCATTTCGCCGGCGCCGACGCCGAGTCCCTCGACTTCTTGAATCAAGGTCACATCGGCGCCCGCCGGTTGAGCCAACCAGAAGGCCATGCTGATGGCGAACGGAAAAAGAGGGAGTTTCATATCATGAGTAGAAACAGCGTAGGAAGAAATGCAAGATGGCGGTTTCAGGGTTCGGGTTTCGGGGGCCTTAACCTTAAAGCTTCGGATTCAAAAACATCTTGGCATCAGGCCGGCCTGAGGCAAATTCGGAAGGGCAAACGCGGGCATAGCTTAATGGTAAAGTTCCAGCCTTCCAAGCTGGCCATGCGGGTTCGATTCCCGTTGCCCGCTGTTCCTTTTTGAGCCGGCTGTAGCCGTTTCGATGCGAAGGTTATTGCCTTCAGGACGAGGCTATAACGATGGGTTTAATTGCGACCGGGCGAAACATGTTGACCTTCTTCCGGTGGAAGTTGTAGAAAAGGAGATCCCTATTGGGGGAAATCATGAAGGAAAATCGCTCTGTTGAAAAACTGGCGTGGCTCATTGTCGCTCTGGTTTTTGGCGGCTTGTTTTTGGCTCTCCCGGTTTCGAACGTATTAGCGTCGACGGCAGCGGAGGTGATTCAATACGGGTTGCCGCCGAAGATGACGCTGCACAGCGCGCCCAAAAGAGATTTTCTTTTCGCTGTTTGCAACGCGGTGAGCCGCTATCGCAGCAGTGCCCCGGAGATTGTGCGTTCGGCCATTGAGACGCGTCCAGAGTTTTCGAGCGATGTTGTGAGCACGGCCATTGGCTGTTTGCGCGAACCGAAAGAGGGCATCTTGGATTGCGAACTTGCGCGCCGGATTTTGATCGAAGGAACTGCGGCGAATCCCATAGCGGCTTACGAGATTACAGAATTAATGATCAGCCTTCTGCCCGATTGTCAGCTCGACGTTCCAGCCGAAGGCCCATCGAACGTGCCGAGGAATATCAATCCGCCAGGCCCGCCCCTCCCCCCTGGCCCGCCCACTAATTGCGTCGTTTGCCATAACGGACAGGAAATTCACGTGCTTTGTGACACGATCGACAGTTTCCTGTCGGGCCATCCTGGCGATACGGTTGGCGCGTGTCAGAGCACGCCGATCACCAATCCCTGAGTGAACGGGATTGCGTAAGGAAATCAGAAAGCAGAGCGTAGGCAAACGCATGGCTTTGTCGATTGTCGATCCTGCGACAGAAGCGAGACCGCGGGATCTCGCGCGGGAATCGTCGTTCGCCAGGGCGATTGAATTTCTCGCTGCGGCCCTGTTGGTCGCGGCATTTTGGTCGATCCAGGCGCTCATCGGCGGAACCAGATTGCTGTTCGCGCTTCCCGCCTACGGCCTGCTGGCGGTCGCCGGAGTCATCTGCATTGGCCTCCTTCGAAGGGCTAAGCCTTCACCCGATTTGATTTGCCTCTGCGCCAGCGCGCTTTTTTTCGGATACATTCTGGTGCGGGCATTTTCATCGCCTTCGCCCGATCTTGCCCGTCTGGACGCAGGCATGGTTCTTGCCGGCCTAACGGTTTATCTGTTCACCAGTTGCGTTCTCACTTCGGCCAACGGGAGGATGGCGGTTTTGATTTGTCTGCTCATCGCGGGCCTGGCGCACGTTGCCGTCGGCGTGATTCAATTTCGTTTCGGTAACAATTTCATGCCGATCCCCTTTCTTCAGCGATTCGATTATGATAGGCGAGCGAGCGGTTTTTATGTCTGCCCAAACCATTTGGCTGGCCTGCTGGAAGTGATCGGAATTTTCGGTCTCTCGATCGCCTGTTGGAGCCGGTGGCCGGTGTGGAGCAAGTTGCTTATCGGTTACGCCACGCTCGTCTGCTACGCCGGGATCGTTTTGACCGCTAGCCGGGGTGGGTTCATCAGCGGGGTCGCGAGCTTGCTCGTTTTTGCTCTGCTGAGCGTCTTGATTTTGCGGGCGGCGGGAGCGCGACCGCTCAGGCGGATTGCTGGAGCGGGATTTCTCGTGGTCCTGTTGGCCTTGCTGGCGTTGTTTTGGACGTTTCAAAAAAGCGATTTCCTGGCCGATCGGGCGCGTTCAGTTGAGGTTCAGACGCAATTCCGGGTCGCGGTTTGGCGGGCGGCGATCGCGCAATGGAAGTTGAGTCCGCTGATTGGAACCGGCAGCGGCACATATCTATTTTACGGCCGCAAGTTTCGCAGCGATGCGGTCCAGGCCGATCCGGTTTATGCGCATAACGATTATCTCCAGCTCCTGGCCGAGTACGGAGCAGTCGGCCTCATTGCTTTCCTGCTGTTTTTCCTGGCGCATTGTCGCCGCGGCTGGATCGATGCGCGCCAGCTCGGCCCAAAGCGAGTAGCGCAAACGCGGAGCCTAACTAGCAACGCGTTGGCACTGAATACAGGGGCCTTGAGCGCGGTTGCAGCTATCGCCCTGCATTCGGTGGTCGATTTTAATCTGCATATTCCCGCCAATGTGCTGGTTCTGGCATTCGTCTTCGGCACGCTGGCAAATTCTGGGACCCAGCGGGGAAACGACGCGAGTGGAGCTTTTCCCGGCCTCATGGTGGGACGCTGTTTCCTATTTGGAATCGCTGCAATTCTCGGTCTGGCCGTTTGGCGCTTCGCTCCCGGGGAATACTACGCCGAGCGCGCGCGGATGGCGGTTCGCGATCGACGGCCGCTGGCCGCGATTGGTTTCGCACGCAAGGGACTCGCGTTTGAGCACCAAAATCCGCTCTTGTTTTCTTATCTCGGCCGAGGCCAAAGCTTGGCGGCAGCTTCGTGGTCCGATCCAAAGGCCAAAGCCTCATTTTACAATGCCGCTTTGCAGTCGTTCGAGAGCGCTCAGCGTCTGGCGCCGCTGGATAAAACCTATCTATTGGAACTGGCTTTTACCTGCGACGCGCTCGGTCGTTTTGCCGAAGCCGAGTGGCGGTTTCAGGAAGCCATGGCGCTCGATCCCAAGGCAACGGCAACCCGGGACTATTACGCGGCACATCTCAAGCTCTGGCGATCCGGCGGGAAGCCTCTGCCGCCCGACAAACCTTGACCACATTAAATGTTCTGTTCCATGATGCGCATCCTTGATCGAGGCCGAATCGGAGCGAAGGAAAGAATTTGCCCGATCCGGTCAATCCCGCTTACCATCCAGCGTGGTGACCCGCCGGCAAGCAGAATAACGAACAGAGATTCAACGCAATCCATGAGAAATCGAAACACACGCCTGCGCGGCTTGGTCGGGCTGACCGCGGTGCTCGTGAGTCTGGCTGGATCTCTTGCCTACGCTGATCCGAATGAGGCTTCATCGCAGACCGCAAGCGGTTCGACCAGCTCGACCGGTTCAACCAATTCAACCGGTCCCACCGTAGAAACATCGACCAGCGCGTCCACGGGCCCAAGCTCGACCGGGGCGTACTCGCGTTTGCCTTTCGAGCTGAGCGCAACGGTGCAGGGCGGTTACGACGATAACCCGAGCACAGGCAACGGCAACGGCCAGGGATCTCCCTTCTCCTCGATCGGACTTCAGCTCGCCTACAACCTGGGTTCACCGCGAACACAGATAAGCTTCCACGGCGGCGCGAACTACACATATTATTGGGATCCCCCCCAGGGGCTTCAGGATTACGACATCAGTCTCAACGGCGGATTGTCGATCCAGCATAAGGCTTCCCCACGATTGACGCTGATGGCTGATCTTTCCGCTGCGTATCTGACTGAGCCGCTATTCTCCGATAACATCAGCACCCAGCGCCGGAGCGGAAATTTCTTCTATACTCAGAACCAATTGAGCGCGACCTACCTCTGGGCGCCGCGTTTTCAGACCGTAACAAGTTACACCCTCTTCGCCCTCGCTTACGATCAATCGCCGAATATAAGTACACCCCTGCCTTCACCCGCGCCGATCGAGCGATCCGTCGCCTTCTTCGAAAACCGCGTCCAACACACGATCGGAAACGAATTCAAGTTCATCTGGCAACCCGAAACAGCTCTCGTAGCAGAATACCGTTTAGAGTTGGTGAACTACATCCACGAAGGCGAGATCGCAGCCTTGTTCTTTGGTTTCTTTCCGCAATTCCTCGAGGAGGATTCAGTAACGCATTTTATCCTGGGAGGAGTCGATCATAATTTCACTCCGCGGTTGTCGGTCTCACTCCGTGGCGGCGCTCAATTTCGCGATTATGTCGATGCAAACCGCAACGAAACGGCGCCCTATTTCGAGGGGGCCCTCAATTATGCGGCCGGCCCGAGAACGACGCTGATTTGGACGAATCGTTACGGGCTGGAAGAACCAGACACGGTGGCAAATCCGGTGCGAACGACGTTTCGCTCGGGCTTGCAGGTAAGCTATGCCTTCACGCCGAAAATCAACGCTTCGGTCGGCATCTATTTCGTTCACGACGATTACCATACCAAGCCTTCGACCACGATTGGTTTTTTAACTTTCGGAGGGGCGCCCGGATTCTCGGAGCAGTCGGTCGATCTCTCCGGGAGAATCTCTTACGCTATGACCCGGCATTTGTCCGTGGAAATCGGCTTCGCCCATACGGAGATCGATTCGGACTTTTCAGTGCATGACTTTGTCAACCACCGCGACATTTTCACGCGCAATTATTCCCGGAATCGCGCCTACGGTGGGCTGACCTACAACTTCTAAAAACGGCGCCGGGAGATCGGGTTTTACTTTTGGCGGCTTTCTTGCTACACTCTCTCCCTTTCTCAAGGGGTTCCCTATGGCGCAGCACAACGAAGTTAAGCTCCACTTCCTCGATTATTGGCGGGTAATCCGCATCCGCTGGGTCCTGATTCTCCTCTCGTTTCTCCTCGTGCTGCTGACGGCGGCGGTGGTCACGTATTTTCAGCCGCGCCAATACCAGTCTTCTGTATTCATTGAGGTCAGATCGACCGCCCAGAATCCGCACATCTTTGGGCCGGGAGACAGCAGCCTGCCGATCCATGACCCGCAATTGGCGCCCACGGTTTTCCAGGTGATCAAGCGCACGAGCATTCTCTACCCGGTCATCGATGACCTCAAGCTCCAGGCAAAATGGAGCGAAAAGGGGGAGTCGCTGAATCGCGAGCAATGTTTCCTGCTTTTGCGGAATCGGGTCCAAGTGGAAGAAATCCGCAATACCGACCTGCTCCAGGTCAGCGTCTTTGATAAAGATGCGCATCTGGCAGCCGCGATCGCCAACAAGATCGTAGCGGTTTATCAGGACACCCGTGTTGAAGAAGAAAAAGACATCATGAACCGGGCGATTACGAGCATGAACGAGGAGATCGTCAAACAGCAGAAAAGGGTGGATGAGTCTGCCGCCGAAGTCGGCCGTATTCGCGACAAGGAGCATATTGTCGATCTTAATCCTGAAGGGAAGGAAGACGCAGAGACGCCGTTGAACACGCTGGTTCTCAAGCAAGAAGGCCAGGTGAACGACGCGGAATCGCAGGTGGCTGTGATGAAGATGCAGTTGCACGAGCTCGATGGCATCAAAGGCGAAGACCTGATGCGGATGCTGGCCACGATGAAGATCGAAGATCCCAGCATCATGAAGATTCTGCCGGCCTATCAGGACACGGTCGCAATCGAGGCGCAACTGACGAATTCCGGTCTGGGCGACAATCATCCCAAGGTCAAAGCCCTGCGCGCGACCAAGCAGGTTTATCAGAAGCAGCTCGAAGATCAGATCACCATTATTCGCAGCGCTCTGGACAAGAATCTAAAAACAGCGGAGACCACCCGGGACGCGTTTCAGAAGCGGCTGGATCTGATCAATCAGCGGCAGCTTACTTCCAGAAATTTGAGCGCCGATTATACGCGAGCGAAAAACAATTACATCAAAGAGCGTGCGCTATTGGACGCGATCCGGATGCGAGCGCAATCACAAACGATGGAAATGGCCATGCCGCGCGTGGCCATCAGCATCAAGGAACCGGCCGAACCGCCGCTCTTTCCCGCCCGGCCGCGCGTGGCTCTTAATTTAATATTGGGCTCGCTTCTTGGTCTCATGGTCGGCCTCGGACTGGCCTTTTTCATCGAGTACCTCGACACCAGTGTGAAGACGATGGAGGACGTCGAGAAAATACTCGGTGTTCCCGTGCTCGCCATTATTCCGAAAAATATTCGGCTGCTACATAAGGAACCGGGCGATACCCCTGACGCCGAGGCCTATCGAATTCTGCGCACAAATCTGGAGTTCAATCGGAAGAACTCCGCCGCCAACTGCATCGCCCTCGTCAGCGGCGGGCGCGGTGAAGGTAAATCGACCACTCTGGCCAATCTCGCTTTCATTTCTGCCCAGGGCGGTTACTCCACTTTGATCATCGACGGTGACTTGCGCCGGCCAGTCCAGCACGAGTTGTTTGACGTCAAAAACGAAACTGGATTAACGAACTATCTGACGACGGAGATGTCGATCAACGATGTCATCGTGCCGACGGAGATCGAAAATCTATCGTTGATTCCGAGCGGGACACTTCCGGCCGACCCGGTCGCGATTCTTAATTCGCAGCGCATGTCCGATCTCATTGCCGAGCTCAAACTCCGCCACGATCTGGTCCTGATCGATTCCCCGCCGGTGTTGGGCGTTAGCGACGCCTCCGTCATCGCCAGCGAAGCCGATTACACCATCATCGTGGTGCAACATCGACGTTTCCCCTGCGGCATGCTTCTGCGATTAAAACAGGCTGTGCTCGGCGTTGGTGGAAAAGTGCTCGGAGTTGTTCTCAACAATGTCGATCTTCGGCACGACCAGAATTATTATTACTACACCGGCTATTACGGGTATTATGCGCCGCGTCCGGAAGGTTCCGGAGCGAACCGAGGTCGCCGGAGGGCGATCGCCACTGCCAGCAATGGCGCTTCGAACGCGGAGGAGGAGGACTACTAACCGTGCGCGGTTCAATTTTTACTCTGCTGCTGCTCTTCGGCCTTGTCTCGGGCGCATTTGCTCAAGCAACCTTGCGCGTCGGTGACCCGGTCCAGCTGGCAATCAGCGGTGTCCCGCAGGATGAACAGTCCCAGGTTAACAACATTTACATTGTCGATGTAAATGGCTTGATCAATCTGCCCTACATCAACAAAGTCAAAGCACAGGGACGCACCCCGGCGGAGTTGGCCGCCGCCGTCGAGCAGGCGTATCGGGCCAACCGGATTTACACCAATCCGACCATCACCATTGTGATGCAGCCAAGCGCGCGATTCGTCAACGTGGGCGGCGCGGTGCGCAGCCCGACACGGGTGCCGTTCACCGAAGACATGACTCTGCTCACTGCCATCAACGCCGCCGGCGGGTTCAACGATTTCGCCGATCAAAGACACGTCCGGCTTTTGCGCGGCAAGGTAGTCAAGGTTTTCAATGTGAAACAATTCCGGAGCGATCCTTCGCAAGACGTTTCTCTGCAACCTGGCGACAAAGTTGAGGTCCCGCAGAGCTTGTTTTAGCTCGATTTGTTCAGCGCGCGAAACTATCGGTCTGTTGCGATTAGCTCCCGATGCCGCCAGGCGTAGCCGAGCCCTGAGTAAACCGTTAGCGCCACCGTGATCCAGACCAACGCCGGCCCGGCCTGGTTCCACGCCCGCAACCACCAGGCCGATCTATCGCTGGCCAACCCCAGCTCCGCCACGGAAAACAGCGCCAGAAAGAAAATCACCGTGACGATCTGCCACGAGGTCTTTTGTTTCCCGAGATTGTCCGCCGGCAGGACGCGTCCCTGCGCGCTGGCCATCAATCGCAAACCGGTGATGAGAAAATCGCGCGCCACAACCGTGGTGGCTGCCCAGGCCGGAATCGCCTTCAGCGGCACGAGCGAGATGAATGCCGCCGCCATCATGATCTTGTCCACCAACGGATCCATCAATTTGCCAAAGTTCGTCACCGCGCCGTAACGCCGGGCGATTTCGCCATCGATGAAATCCGTTAGACCAGCGACAAGAAAAATGATCAGCGCCGTGGTGCGCGCGTATTCCCAAGAGGAATTGAGCGCCGCTACGAACAGAATCGTTAGCGCCAGCCGGCTCAACGTTAATCGATTCGCCCAATTCATGTGCGCATCTCCTCCGGCGAAGGCGTGCCCCCCACGCCGTAACCTTGCCGCCACTCCGGCTCGGACCGAAGGCGGGGCTTCTTCCAAATCGGCACTTTCTTTTTCAATTCATCCACCATCCACTTGCTCCCCTCAAATGCCGCCGCCCGATGCGATGCGCTCACCTGAAGGTAAAGCGACGCCTGGCCAGCCCGCACAAAACCGACGCGATGATACAGGAGCACTTTGCGCAACTGAAATTTCTCCGCCGCGGTGTCGGCCACCATGCGCAACTGATGCTCCGCCATTGCGGCATGCGCTTCGTAATCGATCCCATCAATCTCACACCCGTTTTCCAGTCGCCGCACCACCCCCCAGAAATCGACCACCGCGCCCGCGTCGAGATCGACGCGTTGCTGCGCCGGGACCGGCAAAGGCTCCTCGGTTAATAAAACTTCGTAAACGGTGTTTGCCATAGGGATCAAGCGCTCGCTACAGTGAGTGCGTCTGATTTACAAACCATCTCATAAATGTCGTTCTGAGCGAAGCGAAGAATCGCTGATCATTTACCGGACGATTCCTTCCAGTGACAGACAGAGATGTTTCGCTTCGCTCAACATGATAACACCATCATGAGATGGATTCTAAGCCAGCTAGGAAAGGAGACCCAAAGTGAGCGCGAATCAATGTGATATTGGCCTGATCGGTCTGGCGGTAATGGGCGAGAACCTCGTCCTCAACATGGAATCGAAGGGGTTCACCGTTGCCGTTTTCAATCGCACCACCGAAGTGACCGACAAATTTGCGGCCAGCCGAGCCAAGGAAAAAAATATTCGGCCGACCCGAACCATCGAAGAGTTTCTCGGCGCGCTCAAAAAACCGCGCAAGGTGATGATCATGATCAAGGCCGGCAAGCCGGTCGATCAAGTCATCGCAGAGCTGGTGCCGTTTCTCGAAAAGGGCGACGTCGTGATCGACGGCGGCAATTCGCTTTTCACCGACACCCAGCGCCGCTGCAAAGAGCTCGAGGGAAAAGGAATTCATTTTGTCGGCTGCGGCGTTTCCGGCGGCGAAGAAGGCGCGCTCAAAGGTCCGTCGCTCATGCCCGGCGGTTCGCGCGAGTCGTGGGAAATGATCGCGCCGATTTTCCGCAAGATCGCCGCCCAAGTCGATGGCGAGCCATGTTGCCGTTACATGGGTCCCGACGGCGCCGGCCATTACGTGAAAATGGTCCACAACGGCATCGAGTACGGCGACATGCAGCTCATTTGCGAAGCCTACGCCATTCTCAAAGATGTCGCCGGAATGGATGATCAACAGCTGGCGGAGACGTTTACCGAATGGAACAAAGGCGAGCTCGATAGTTATCTCATCGACATCACATCTCAGATTTTTCGCAAGAAAGATCCCGATACCGGCAAACCATTGGTCGATGTGATTCTGGACAAGGCCGGACAAAAAGGAACAGGCATGTGGACGTTGCAATCCGCCATTGCACAGTCCGTCGTTATCTCAACCATCAATGCGGCAGTCGAAGCGCGCGTCATTTCTTCCCGAAAAGACGAACGCGTCGCGGCGTCGAAAATTCTCCCGCAACCGAAGCCGAAAAAGGTTTCGGGCGACCGAAAAAAATTGGTCGATGCCGTCCGCAACGCCCTTTACGCGTCGAAAATCGTCTCTTACGCGCAGGGAATGGAACTGCTCGGCGCAGCCAGCAAACAATACAATTGGGACCTGAACTTCGGCGACATCGCCACCATCTGGCGGGGCGGTTGCATCATTCGCGCGATCTTCTTGAACCGAATCGTGGAGGCCTATCAACGCAATCCCGCTCTGCATAATCTTCTCCTCGATCGCTATTTCACGAGAATCATTAGGAAAGCGCAGCGCAACTGGCGCGTTGCGGTATCAACAGCCATTAAACATGGCGTCGCTGTTCCTGCGTTTTCCGCGTCGCTCGCTTACTTCGACAGCTACCGCTCGGCGCGTTTGCCCTCGAATTTGTTGCAAGCGCAACGCGACTTCTTCGGCGCGCATACTTACGAGCGTGTGGACAAGCCAGGGGTTTTTCATACCGAATGGATAGAATCGGATCAGAAGCTCGCCGAGAAACCGACCGAGCCGAAAACGCACGAACCGCATCAGGCGGGGGAGTAGAAGTCGTTAATATGGAGCGGTCTAGAGCTTGTCCTGTCATGTGGACAATGAGACTTGACGCTCAACGTTCAACACTTGAAGAACTAACGAAAATCGTGCGACTCACTCCCGATGAGCTCGGCATGTGCGAGTGGCTTGATCTCGCGAGTTTTGATTAGGACAACGTGATCCACGTTCTGCACTTCGCCTTCGATCACCAGAAATGCTTCCTCCGTGATCAATAAGCGAAAGCGTTCGAATAAATCAGGATCGACAATCGCATTAGAAACACCGGTCTCGTCTTCCAGACTGATGAAGACAAATCCTTTTGCGGTTCCGGGCCGCTGACGGCAAATCACGTTGCCGGCAATCTGGATAGTTGATCCATGTCGAGCCTGAGCGAGATCACTCGCGCGCCAAATATTTGGCAATTGCGCACGCAACAATTTCATCGGATGCGGCCCGGTGGTGAGATTCATCGTCTCGTAATCCGCCTTCACGCGCTCCGGGAGCGTCATTGGCGGCAACGGCGATTCGGTTTTCTGGGGAGCGCACGCTTGTAGCGTGCTGGCGAATGCATTCTGCATTCGCGAACTTTTTACGCTTGGCAAATCTATAGAAGTTCGTTTCGGCAGAATGCCGAAACCAGCCTGCTCTAAGCGTGCGTTCCCCAAAAGATCATCGTGCGTTGTTTCTTCCACTTTCCACATCGCTTCGCGGCGATGCTCGGCAAAACAATTCAGCGCGCCTGATTCAGCCAGGGTTCGCAGTTCATCCTTCGAAAGCGGAACCCGCCGCTTGAAATCTTCCAGCGACTTGAATTGCCGCGCATTTCGCTCGCGCTCGATTTGTTCGCCATGTTCCTGCCGCAACCCATTCACCACGCAAAAGCCCAGCCGCATTGTCTCGTCATCGACGACCGTGCAACGCCAATCGGATTCAGACACGCACACCGGCTTGATTTTCAGCCCATGCCGCTGGGCATCTTTCACAATTGTTGCCGGTGTATAAAAACCCATTGGCTGATTATTAAGCAGACTGGCGTAAAACTCCGGCGCCCGATGCACTTTCAAATACGCGCTGCCATACGCCAGAATGGCAAAACTGATCGCGTGCGATTCCGGGAACCCGTAAAGGGCAAACGACGAGATCGCTTGAATAATTTTGTCGATCTTGTCCGGCGCAACGCCTTTGCGCTCCATCGCGGCTTGTAGTTTTGTGCTCACTTTTTGCATCCGTTCCTCGGAGCGATGAAAACTGAGCGCGCGCCTCAATTCTTCCGCTTCATTGCCGGAAAAATCTGCCATCACCATTGCGATCTTGAGCATTTGCTCCTGAAAAAGCGGCACGCCAAGGGTGCGCTCGAGCACGGGTTTCAATCGCTCGTCATAATATGTTACCGGCTCTTTGCCCGCGCGCCGGGCCAGATAGGGATGAACCATGTCGCCCTGGATCGGGCCCGGCCGAATAATCGCGACCTCGATCACCACGTCGTAAAAGCATTTCGGTTTCATCCGCGGCAACGTGGCCATTTGCGCGCGGCTCTCGATCTGGAACACGCCGATAGTGTCGGCGTGTTCCATGATCTCGAACGTTTTCTCGTCATCTTTCGGGATGTGCGCCAGATCGAGCGCACGACCGCGTTCACGGCAAAGCTCGAACGCATCCTGCATCACCGCCATCATCCCGAGGCCTAACAGATCCACCTTCACAATGCCGAGGTCTTCGCAATCGTCCTTGTCCCATTGCGCCACCACGCGTCCCGGCATCGACGCGTTCTCCAACGGCACGAACGAACTTAATTTATCCTGGCAAATGATCATTCCGCCGGAATGCTGGCCGAGATGACGCGGCAATCCGTAGATGGCTCGATAAAGTCGGACGAATGCGGGCATGCGCGGATGATTTTTTGCCAAACCCGCCTGCTCAATCTGCGTTTCCAATTCCATCGTGTGGGGAAAATCGCCGTTGGCAAAGAGATGTGAGAAACGGTCGAGAATGCTCGCCGAAAAATTGAGCGCTTTCCCAATCTCGCGCGCCGCGCTGCGGCCGCGATACGTGATCACGTTCGCGGTCATAGCCGCGCCATGTTTGCCATATCGCCGATAAATTTTCTGGATCACCGCTTCGCGCCGGTCGCCACTGGGAAGATCGAGATCAATATCGGGCCAGCCTTTCCGGCTCTCGTTCAGAAAACGTTCGAAAACGAGATGATTACTCACTGGATCGACCGGGGTGATCCCGAGACAATAACAAACGGCGCTGTTCGCCGCGCTGCCCCGGCCCTGGACCATGATATTATGTTCCCGGCAGAAATTAACGATGTCCCAGACAATCAAAAAATATCCCGCGAACCCGAGCTTGCTGATCAGCCCCAGTTCTTCTTCCAGTTTTCGTTTCACCGGCTTACTGATCGCCGCGTAACGTTGTTGGGCACCAAACCAGACAATCGTCCGCAGGAACGAATCCATGCTCTGACCTGCCGGAACTGGATACGACGGAAATTCATAGCCGATGTTTTCGATTGAAAACGTGAGCCGCTCAGCCAACCGCGCCGTGTTTTCGATCGCTTCGGGCAAATCCGCGAACATTTCTCGCATCTGGCGATCGCTCTTGAGATGACGCTCGGCATTTTGGGTTAACAATTTTCCGGCAGCGTCGAGATGGATGTGCTCGCGAATACAGGCGAAAACGTCGAGCACCTCCCGCCCGTACGGTTTCGCGTATTGCACGCCGTTCGTGGCGAGGATCGACAATCGATTCGCCCGGGCAAGATCGATAAGTGCGCGGTTTACCTTTTCCTCGCCGCGGATGAAATGTCGCTGGAGTTCAACAAAGACGTTTTCCCGGCCAAAAACGTGGATCAAAAATTTAGCGCGGTCTGTGCGTTTCTGGGGAGCGCACGCTTGCAGCGTGCTGGTTTCGGCATTTTGCCGAAACGAACTTTCCTTAAGAGCAGATTCGCCCGCGGGGTTAAGTTCAGGCAAAGTTCGCGAATGCAGAATGCATTCGCCAGCACGCTGCAAGCGTGCGCTCCCCAGAAACGCAACCATTCCCTCCGCAAACTGCGGCAAGCTCATCCCATTCGATCTCGCATTTTCCTTTTTCACTGCGCAGATGCGCTTGCGTGAGAAGCTCGCAAAATTTTTGTAACCAGTGCGGTTTTCGACCAGCACGGGCAGGATAGCGCCGTCTTCCATTGACAATTCCGCGCCGATGATTGGCCGCACATGATGTTCGCGCGCGGCGACGGAAAAACGCTGCGCACCGTAAACGCCGTTGCGATCTAACAATGCCAGTGCCGGCATTTCCAATTCGGCGGCGACTTCGGCCAATTGTTCCGGAAATGAGCCGCCGCGTAAGAAGCTGAAGGCGCTACAGGCATGAAGTTCGACGTACGGCATGTGGCTGTAGCGGTGGTCTGAGATCGTGGCAAATTTTCCTGTGAATCGTTACGACGTAAATCGTTAGTCGTAAATTCCCTCGATCTGCCAGCCGTTGTCGTTGTGAAAGGATCGACAAATCGTCTCCCTCCTCCAGTTGCACATCCCACTCCAGGCAGGCCCACGATTTTTCGTCCCACCAATTGCCGGAAAGCAAATACGGTCCGCGTTGATCCTCGACTTTGCCGTTGATTTGGGCGCTGTGTAGATGAACAGGCTTATTTTCGTCGAGCAAAACAGAAGCAGAAGGACTTGGCCGAAACCGGCGCAGAGCAACGCCTTCTCTCACCGCCTCGCCGCCGCGAGTGCGCCTCTCCCTCAGGGAGAGGGTAGGGTAAGGGGCATCAGTTGCATTCGCGTTAGCGGTTGAATCCCATGCGAATGGCTCCATCCGAAACGCGTCGGGACGATGGGTGTCTTCCAAAACTGGCCTGCCGACGCGATCGGCGCCGAGGAGGGCGGTCAAACGCGCGAGCGTTTCGGCTAATTGATGGGGATTGCGCAACGTAGCCTCAAACAATCCAAACTGCTGTCCCGCCGGTCGCGTTGGCTGCGCCTCGAGCGCGACCGCTACGATCGGGTGGTGGGATTGGAAATTTTCCAGATGCGTTTGCAGCATCCGGAAGAGAAGATCGACATCGCCGGTCGGCTGCGGGATTTTGAAAACGTGTTCGTAAATTTTTTGGCCCGCGCCGGCAGATTCGTTTCGCCATTCGGACGAAGCCGTCCTGTGGCGGACTTGGCGCGAATTGGAAAAAGTGATTCGGAGGGTCAATTCTTTCGGAACGAGATAGATCGCACTCAGTCGCAAGGTGAGTTGCTCCAGAAACCGGCGGAGGATGAAGAGCAACGGCTCGGCCGTCTCGATTTCATAGTCGAATTCGAAACTTTCCCTGAAAGATTCCGGCGGTCGGACGAGTCGCAGGAGCCGCCGCGATTTTCCGCTCGCGCGTTCCCACATTCGCACCCCTTCTGGGCCAAGCCGCGCCGCCAGTTCTTCCTTATCCAAGGCGGCGAACTGCCCGACGGTGTGGATTCCCCATTTGTGGAGGAGAGAAAATATCTCCCCAACCGTGTTCTCCATGCCGGAATTTAGGCACGGAGCGTTATATGTTCAAGGGAACATAGTTTTCAAGGATTCGTTCGAAATACAAATTCTCGAACCCGCGATGATTCCACCTTCTCTAATACTTCATCCACCCGATGCCGATCCGGCGATAAAGTGCACACCGGATCGGTCTTCGATGCGTCACCTGTCAGCAATGCGGCCTGGCAACGGCAACCGCCAAAGTCGATCTCTTTTTGCGGACAACTCCGGCACGGTTCCGGCATCCAATCGGCGCCGCGAAAGCAGTTGAAACTTTCCGATTCCCGCCAGATCCAGTCGAGCGCGCGGGCCCGCACATTTTCAAAACGCATGTCCGGAATCGCCGCTGACGCAGTCGGACAGGGCAAAACATCGCCGAGCGGATTGACCGTGAGATAACGCTGACCCCAACCGTTTAAACACGGTTTCGGTCGAGTCTCATAATAATCAGGCAGCACATAAAAAATATCGATCTTGCCTGCGAGCCGCACTTTTGCCGCGGTAGCGATTTCTCTCGCGCGCTCCACTTGCTCCCGCGTGGGTAGCAATACGGCCCGATTCAAAAAGGCCCAGCCGTAGAATTGGGTGTTGGCCAGCTCTACCCGCTCCGCCCCGAGCTTTTCCGTTAGGTCAATCATCTGCGGAAGGCGATCGATGTTCCGCCGGTGAATCACGAAATTCAGGCTGAGCGAAATTCCCGCCGCCCGAATGTGCGCGGCGGCCTCGAGCTTGCGCTGGTGCGCGCGAGCGCCGGCGATTTCATCAGCCAGATCGACCGTGTCGGATTGGAAGCTGAGCTGGACGGAATCGAGGCCGGCATCGTGCAATTCGCGAGAGCGTTTCTCATCCAAGCCAATCCCGCTGGTGATGAGGTTTGTGTAAAGGCTCGACTCCCGCGCGGCACGAATCAGATTTGCCAGATCTTTCCTAACAAGCGGCTCTCCGCCGGAGAAACCGATTTGCAACACGCCGAGCTCCGCCGCTTCGCGAATGACGCGACACCATTCCTCGGTCGCAAGCTCGCCGTTTTGTTCCATCCGGACAGGATTTGAGCAGTACGGGCAGTGGAGCGGACAACGATAGGTCAATTCCGCCAGCAATGCGTATGGACGCGGCGGGTTCATCCGAATTCAATCAGGTTGCGGTCGTGAAAATCGGCCAGGGTTTCGCGGACATCGGTGGCAAGCTCGCCAGCATCGACATCGTATTCTTCCGTTAATTCGCTGACGATCTCACCCAACGCGCGCCCATCGCACCGAGCAAGAATTTCCCGCGCCGTCTCATTGAGTTCGACGATCCCTTCCGGGTAAAGGAGCACCCCTTTGCCGGTGGTTTTGTCTATCTGCAATCGGACACCACGCGCGAGACGCGGACGCGCATCGTCAGCCTGCGTATGCATGATGGATGGAATCGAGGATGGCCCAGAGAAGATCGCACTTGAACTGGAGGGCGCGCACCGCCGCATCCTGCAACTCGCGCGTATTGCAATGTTGAATCGCGATCTCGAGTGCCTCGTTCGAATCGCGCCGGGCTTGCGTGACTCGCCGGCGAAAGTAGTCGAGCCCGTGCGGGTCAATCCAGTTGTAAAACTTCTCGAAAGCCGCGAGGCGGGTTGCCATCAGATCGGGCGCGAAAAGTTCCGTGAGCGACGAGGCAATCGCCACTGGCCACGGCTGTGTCCGTGCGAAATTCACGTAAGCGTCGACAGCAAACCGGACGCCCGGAAGCAGCTGTCGATCTTGCCACAGATCGTCGCGCGCGAGGCCGCAGGCCTGACCGAGTCGCAGCCACGCTTCGATCCCGCCTTCGTTTTTTTCGTCGCCATCATGATCGACCACCCGATGCAGCCAGAGCCGCCGAATTTCGCGCAGCGGACAATTGGAAATGATGGCCGCGTCTTTGATCGGAATATTGCGCTGATAATAAAAACGGTTCGCCACCCAGCCACGCAATGCTTCCGGCGAAAGACGCCCTTCGTTCATCGCGACATGAAACGGATGTTTATCATGGTAAGCGCGCCGGCCGATCTCGCGGAGTTGCGCGACGAAACGATTCGCGATCCAGGAGATCTCGGGTCATAACATCATTTCCAATCCGTCGTGTGCGATCTCGATCCCCGCGCGCTCGACCGCTTCGCGTTCCGCCGAGCCCGGCATCAGAATCGGGTTGGTATTGTTGATGTGCATGTAAATTTTCCTGCGTGCGCCACTATCCCGCAAAAACTCCAGACTCCCGTCGCTGATCGGAAGATGATTCATCTCGCGCGCGCTTCGGGCGTTTGGGCGGACCGCGCGCAACTCATCGTTACTCCAAAACGTGCCATCAAAGAGAACAACGTCCGCCCCATTAATTGCGTCGCGTAACGCGTCATTCAGCTCGCCTACGGCCGGCGCGACCACCGCAGTTTTGCCGGAGCGCTCATCGCGTAATTCGAAAGCCACACTGTTCCGCAATTCGATCGCACAGAACGTCAGCCCATTCCCTAACGACCAGGGCTCGCGCAAACTTGACCGGTTAAACCGGTCAAGTTTCAAATCGTGCCACACAATTCCGCAGAAAGGGCGGAGTCTGCGATCGATCCATTCCACGGATGTGCGCGTTGGCGCGTCTGCGTAAATAATCAGTGGATTCTCGTGTTGCCGGAGCAAAAGCAAACCGAGCGCGTGATCGAGATCGGCGTTAGTGAGAAAGATGCCTGCGATTGGGCTGTTGCGGAATGAGTCCGCGGTCGGGTGCAGCGCCGGCGTGTCTTCGATTTGTTGCCGCAGATCGGGTGACGCATTAATTAGGAACCACCGACGATCCTCGCCCATGATTGCGAAGCTGGATTGCGTCTGTGGTAAAATCTTACCGGTCCGCGCGGCGACACAATTCGCGCATGAACAATTCCATTGCGGCAGGCCGCCGCCCGCGGCGCTCCCGAGAACTCGAATACGAATTGATCAGCCCTCGCTCGATCAGACCGCGGCCGCGTAGCAGGTGCACTCGAAAAAGATCGGCACGTATTTCGCGGCGGGTTTGATCCACTTTTTCCGTTTCCGTTTCATAAAAGCCCTGAGACTCTCCTTTATATCGCGGAACGAATCGTCGTGCAATGTATTTCCGGCGCGTTTTGATGCTGATAGGGTCAATTGTCTTGGGTAAAGGCCTTCAGAAAGTGTGTTCTGGAGCGGTTGTTCATTCGATCAAGAGCCTGGACAGGATGCCTTCATGATCAAAGCAAGCAGGCGCCGATCATGCAAATTCCAGCCTTGCCACAGGGTCGATAGCAAACAGATCATGGAAGCTTGGAGACGCGATCTCATAACCTCTTTCTCGTCATCGCAGCTGGTCTTGCCACGGCCGTATTCTCATATCTTGGCACTGGGCTCCATCCTATTTGGTGGCTGCTTTGGTTGGCCCTCGTTCCCGTCCTGGCGATCGCGCCACGACTTGGCGGCAGCGGCGCTTTCTTACTCGGTTCAGTCGCATGGCTCATTGGCGAAATGAACCTATGGAAATACGCCAGGAATGAGATGGAACTGCCGCTGCCATCCATCATCCTGTTCTTTGTAATTCCCGCTGCTGTTTTCGGTCTCGGCGTTTTGTTCACCCGCAGCTTTCTTCGACGCGGATCGCTCTTTCTCGGTTCGCTCGCTTTTCCCGTTTATTGGGTGACGTGCGAATATCTGACCGCGACCGCATCACCTCACAGCACATTCGGCAATCTCGCCTACACGCAGATGAATTGTCTCCCAGTGATTCAGATCGCTTCGGTCACCGGCATTTGGGGGATCAGCTTCATCGTGTTTTTGTTTGCCGGCGCCACTGCCGCTTTGTTGAGCGGCGCGGGGAAACCGTGGCAACGCCGCGCACTTGCCCTCGCTGCTGCCCTTATCGTTTGCGCCGTGTTTGTTTTTGGCAAATGGCGCTTGCAATCCAATCCTTCGGCTCAACCTGTCGCGGTCACACTTCTCGCCAAAGACGTTCCCATGAGCGTCTACCTCGGAAGTGAAGAGCAGACCCTGGCACTGTTGCGTGAGTACGCAAACGAGGTCCGTCGCGTTACTCCGGCCGGAACGCAGGTCGTTGTCCTTCCGGAAAAAATCGGGCGCGTTAGTGAGACCGCGTTACCACAAGTGGATGCTCTTTTCTCTTCGACTGCGACTGCCGTACATGCAGCGATTGTTCTGGGCCTGGTTCGAAGAACATCATCGGTCGCCTTCAATTCTTCCCGCTTTTATTCGGCTGACGGAAAGCTCGAGGCCAACTACGACAAACATCACCTGTTACCGGGCGTCGAACCGGAAAAACCGGGCGACAAACGAGTAATTCTCGACCAACCCTCCGGTCGTTGGGGACTGCAAATCTGCAAGGACATGGATTTTCCGAACCTCAGCCGCGAATACGCCGCCGAAGGCGCGAATCTGCTGCTGGTCCCGGCCTGGGACTTCAATCTCGACCGCTGGTTACACGCGCGCATGGCCGTTTTGCGCGCGGTCGAGAACGGTTTCGCGCTCGCTCGTGCCGCGCGTAACGGCCTGTTAACTGTGAGCGACAATCGCGGTCGCATCCTGGCGGAGGCGAGCACCGCGCCTGGCCATTTCGTGTCGATCAGCGCAAAAGTAAGCGTCGTCCGCGAGGAGACGTTATACACACGAACCGGCGATTGGTTCGCCTGGTTTGCTGCGGCTATCTTTCTAATCTTGCTAGCGTCTCGATTTCTTCCGCGATTAAGCGTCAAATAAAAAAGCGCGCGCCGAATTCATAACACCAAACCTACGACGCGGTCGCGCTTGCGGGAATAAAACTGTCCGGTTCTTCGAATCGAAGTCTTTTTCGCAACTCGTGCCGAAGCAGTAAAAGATTGACGCACATCTGAAGAATGATGGATCCAACTGATAGATACCAGACGTGCCTGATCTCGAAGCCGGGCGTCCGCGAAATGAGCAATGCGGGCAGAGCAAACAGAATCAGCCGCGTCATCGAGCTAAACAGCGGCGGCAAAGTGTTGCCGATACCCTGGAAAACGCTGGAGGTTGTGAAAACAATTCCCGCCGCCACGAAATTCAAAGATACAATCCTGAGGTATTCGCCACCGAAGGCGATGACTCGCGGATCGTGTGAGAAAATGCCAATTAATGTCGCTGGCGCGAGGTAGGTGATAAACGTGAGCACCAGCATCATCAGCGACGCAATACCAATTGCGGAATAGACAGAATGGCGGACGCGATCGGCGCGGCGGCCGCCGAAGTTCTGTCCCACCACCGGCGAAAGAGCAAAGCTGAGCGCAACCACCGGCAGAAAAAGCGCCTGCATCACACGCGCTCCAACTCCAAAACCCGCCTGCGCTTCTGGTCCAAAGCCGCGGATGATCGCGTAAACGATCATGATGTAAACAAAGAGCAGCACAAACTCAGCGCCGGCCGGCACTCCGATCCGCAGCATCCCTCCCCAAATTTTTGTTCGCGGAGTGAAAAGCGGGAAACGGAACCGCAAGTAATGATATTTCTTTTCGAAATAAATTACGATCAGAACATCGGCGATTAGAATGGAAATGAACGTGGCCAGGGCCGCACCGGTTACTCCCAGCCTCGGCCACGGGCCGATTCCGAAAATCAGTAGAGGAGCAAGCACGATATTGAGCAGGACGCTGACGACTTGGAAGCCCACGGCCGGTTTAATGATTCCAGTAGCGCGCAACGCTGATCCCAATGCCACCAAAGGAAACTGCAATAAAAGCCCAGGCAAAAACCAAAGCAGATAAGCCTTGGCTAGAGTCGCTGTCGCCGCGTCCGCGCTTAGCCATTCACAATACGCGGGGCGCAGAAGGAATCCGGCGACACCAAGGGCAAGCGCAATCACGATCGACATGACGAACGACTGATTGAACACCAGCTCGGCGTGCCGCTGGTCCTTTCGTCCGGCGGCTTGCGAGATCAAGGTGGTTGTGCCAACGCCGAGCATTTGGGTCAGCGCCAGCACAATCATCGTGATGTTGCCGGCCAGGCCAACCGCCGCGATTGCTTCCTTTCCGAGGTGGCCTACCCAGTACAGATCCGCTAACAAATAAAGAGTCTGGACCAGCATGCTCATGGCCAAAAACGCCGACATATTCAACAAATGCCTGGTAACCGAGCCCTGGGTGAGGTCTTTCATCGGCCTGCAGCTTCGCTCAGCGTTTCAGTTGCTCAAGGTTCGAATACGATCGCTCCCAGCCGGACTGGCCTGAGCACGCGGCGCGAACGCGCTACCACATGCGGGCCGGTTGATCGAGAGCAGGCTGCGTAATACTGTCGGTCCTGCATGACGGAGGGTTCCTTTGATTATTACAACATCGAAGAACTTCTGACCGAGGAGGAACGCGCAGCGCGGGATCGGGCGCGGCGGTTTGTGCAGGAGGAAGCGATGGCGGAGGTCGTGCCCTGCTATCGGGCGGGGAAATTTCCGGAACATCTTACACCGCGGATGGGCGCGTTGCGTTTCTACGCACCGTATCTCAAGGAACACGGCTGCGCCGGCCTCAGTTATACCGGATACGGTCTGATCATGCAGGAACTGGAGCGGGCCGATTCCGGTTTGCGCTCTCTCGCGTCGGTGCAGGGGCCGCTCACGATCCATGCGATCCATGCCTTTGGCTCACCCGAACAACAGGCGCGCTGGTTGCCGGGATTGGTTTCGGGCGAACGCGTCGGTTGTTTCGCGCTGACCGAGCACGGCCACGGCTCGGATCCGGGCGGAATGGAAACACGCGCGAAACCCGACGGTGATCATTACATCCTGAACGGCAGTAAATGCTGGATCGGCAATGCTTCGATTGCGGATGTGAAAGTTGTCTGGGCGAAAGATGATGACGGGCGCGTCGGCGGCTTCGTGGTGGAAAAGGATGCGCCCGGTTTTCGCGCCCAGGACATTGAGGGAAAATTCAGTCTCCGGATGTCGCGCACATCGGAATGCTGGTTCGACAATTGCCGCATTCCGGCTGGGAACCGTTTGCCGAAGGCGTCGGGCTTGCGGGCACCGTTCACTTGCCTGTCGCACGCGCGCCTCGGGATCGCGTGGGGCGTGATCGGTGCGGCGATTGATTGCTACGAAACCGCGCTCGGCTATGCCAAACAACGACAGCAATTCAATCGCCCGATCGCCGGCTTCCAGCTCGTGCAGGAGAAATTGGTTTGGATGGTGCAGGAAATTACCAAGGCGCAGTTGCTGGCGTTGCGATTGACGCGTTTGATGGAAGCGGCCGCGGCGCGTCCGGCACAGATTTCGCTGGCCAAACGCAACAATGTGCGGATGGCTTTGGAATGCGCTCGAATGGCCCGCGAGATTCTCGGCGCGGTCGGAATCACCGACCGCTATTCGCCGATTCGTCACCTAACGAATCTGGAAAGCGTCGATACCTACGAAGGAACACACGACATTCACACGCTCGCCGTTGGCCGCGACATCACCGGGCTGGATGCTTTTGGCGGATGAGCCCGGCATTTGAGAAGCATTGACACGCGGCGCGCGTGCTTTTCCTTATCTAGCCAGCTCAATCAATTATGGGTCTCACCCTCGTTGAAAAAATCGCGGCCGGTCACGCCGATGGACTTCGCCCCGGCACGGTCGTCCGCAGTGGCGATTTTATTTCGATTCGACCGCGTCACGTGATGACACATGACAACACCGGCGCGGTAATCCCGAAGTTCAAGCAGATCGGCGCGACGGAGATCGCGGATCCGGCGCAGCCGGTGTTCGCCATCGACCACGATATTCAAAACACCACGCCGAAAAACCTGGATAAGTACGCGAAGATCGAGGCGTTTGCCGCCGAACACGACATCGATTTCTATCCCGCGGGCACCGGGATTTCCCATCAAGTGATGGTAGAACAAGGCTACGTCGTTCCCGGAGCCATGGTTGTGGCAAGTGATTCGCATTCGAATTTATACGGCGCGATGGCTGCGCTCGGAACGCCCGTCGTGCGGACCGATGCCGCCAGTATTTGGGCGACAGGAGTCACATGGTGGCAGGTTCCAAAAATCGCCAGGGTCGTGCTCGAGGGAAAACTTTCAACGGGCGTCGCCGGCAAAGATGTCATCATCGCGCTATGTGGACTCTTCAACAAAGACGAGGTGCTTAATCATGCTGTTGAATTCGTAGGCGATAGCGTGGCGGCTCTTCCGATGTCCGCGCGCATGACCATCGCCAACATGACCACGGAGTGGGGCGCCCTGGCTGGCGTGTTTCCATTCGATGAAGTCACGGTGGATTATTTGCGATCGCGCGTCCCCGAATTCGGGAACCCGGAACGTCTCGGAAAACGTGGATCCAAGAGTCGCTCCGGGTACACGAACGCCGATATCGATGCTTGGTGGAAGAATCGAAACGAGTTCAGCGCCGACGCGGACGCCGAATACGCCATCGAACTGGAGCTCGACCTTGCGACTGTGGTGCCGCATGTATCCGGGCCTAACGAAGTGAAGACGATGGTGTCGCTCCCGGAAATGGAGCGGAAACATGTGCCAATTCAGAAAGCGTATTTGCTTTCGTGCGTGAACGCGCGCTTTGAGGATTTACATGATGCCGCCGAGGTGGTGCGCGCTCGTGGCGGACGCGTGGCCAATGGCGTCGAATTTTATCTAGCCCCCGCCAGCGCCGAAGTGCAAGCGAGGTCCGAGTCGAATGGTGATTGGCAAACTTTGCTGAATGCGGGCGCTATTCCATTGCCTCCCGGGTGTGGTGCGTGCATCGGCCTGGGTCGCGGTCTGGTGCAAAAAGGCGAAACCGCGATCAGCGCCACCAATCGCAATTTCAAAGGCCGCATGGGCGATCGTGATGCGTTTGTATATTTGGGTTCGCCCGCCGTGGTAGCAGCCAGCGCGTTGGCTGGATTCATTTGCGCACCGCAAAATTTCGCCGAGCGCCCGGTCCCGACAAGGGTCGGGATTCGGCAGGCGGAGCGGAAAGCGAAGCCGCCCGCCTCCGTGGAGATCATGGAGGGCTTCCCCTCCAGCGTCCGTGGTCGCGCTCTTTTCATCGATAAAGACAATTTGAACACCGACGGCATTTACGGCAGCAAACACACTTACCGCGACGACATGACACCCGAGGAGATGGCGGCAGTGACATTTGAAAACTACGATCCGAACTTCAACACGGTCTATCAAAAGGGCGATGTCGTGGTAGGCGGGCTAAACTTTGGGAGCGGATCGAGTCGTGAACAGGCGGCAACGGCATTGAAGTTTAAGGGCATTCCGTGCGTGATCGCCGCTAGTTTTTCCGAAACCTACAAGCGCAACGCGTTCAATAACGGTTTTGTCGTGTTTGAATGCCCCGAGCTAGTGACACACTTACGTGCCACCCTGAAGAACAGTGCGCCGACTAAAGTCGGACCGGAGATCACGATCGATTACGGCAAATCGACGTTGACCACCGATGGAAAGTCATTCCCGTTTCCACCATTGAGTCCAGCAGCCCAGGAACTGATCGTAGTTGGCGGCGCGGAAAATCTGGTGGCTTCGCGTATTCAAGCGAGAACCGCAGCCGGATAGCTTGCGAGACCATTCGAGGGGTCCTTTTCTGTAAGGGAAGTTGATAGCTTCCCAGGAACGAAGCCACGCGGGAAACTGCTCGCCGCGCCGTAGGCATGGCGAAGGCGGGTCACTTTCGCTGCAGTTCAATTGCTAACCTGTGGCCAATTTATCGTCTCTAAAACAAAAGCGGCCGTCCACGCGCATGCGCGGACGGCCACTTCGAAATAGTTAGGTCGTTACGGGATAGAGTGCCCGCTGTTTGCTTTGACGATGTTGATGTCGCCCGCGTTGATGCTGCCGTTCGCATTCACATCACTGCGGAAGTTGGAGGCAGTCACCGGTTGGCCCGATTGCCCCTTCGTCTGCGAAACGTCAGACGCGTTCACCGCACGGTTCGCATTCGTGTCGCCGGCCAAAACACCCATCGGGATGTTGAAGTCGGTCGCCGGTGCATCCGCCGCACCGTTCACGCCGTTGATCCGCACATTGATGTTTTGCTGATCGGTTATGCCCGTGAGCGGGACAGTGACCACATTACCACTGACCGTGACATTACCATTGCATACGCCGCCGCTGCCAACGCATCCGGTGCCCGTGGTTACCTGCGCCTGTGGACTGCCGGTCACAGTGACATTACCCGAGAAGGTCACCACCATCGTGTGATCGTTCGTGCCTCCAGTGCTGCGGCATTCAACTCCGTCTGTCCCAGTCAGCGGCAAGGCAATATCGAACGTGCCCGCGGCACCGTGCGTCTTGCGCGAAACCGCACTGGTGACACTCACCGACGCACATTGGAATCTTTCCATCGAGGCCAGCGGTGTGACGCCAGAGCTATCGTAGCCGCCTGCCAACCAAATGTGGTCTGTCCCGTTGGTGTCGGTGGGGAAGTTGCGCCGCGGAGTCACGTACGCAGGAACGGGACTATTCACTGTCCAGGTATTGGTACCCGGATCATAAGCGTCCACATCGGTAACCGGATTGGGCGCGACTCTACCCCCGCCCATGACCAGCATTTTGCCGTTGAAGGTTAGCGCTCGCGTTTCCCCTGTGGCCCGAGGTATTGGCGCTATCGCGCTAACTGCGTTGGTGGCCGGGTTGAAGCTGAACGAGGTGGTGGTGTCTACCACTGTGCCACCCTGGTAGTCCGATGCTCCTCCCACATAGACGATGCCTCCTATGGCGCATGTCGGCGCATACATGATCCCAACCGGGGTGTTTGATGGGCTCAGTGCCCACTTGGCGCCTACCGCAGCAGTTGGATCAAACGAATATATCTGGTTGGTCGAGGCTACGTTGATGTTGAACCCGCCCAGGATGTACATCTTGTTGCCTGTCTCGGCAAAACCACCAGGCAAGATTGTCCCTCCCGCATCGCCAGGCCAGTTGTCGGCACCGGTCAGCGTGGTCGCCGTGTCGGTGGCTGGGTTGTAGAAGAACACGCGCGCTGTGGCTGTGGTCTGCCCGGCAGCGGAGCCGCCCACGCAATAAATGTAAGGAGTCCCTGAAACGGTGAGCACGCCACACGCCATGTTGTTCATCTGGTTGTCGGGCAATGTCACACCCATCTGGGTCCAGCTGTTGGATGTGGGTGAGTAGCGCAGCACGTGCTGAAAGTCAGAGCCTGCGACGTCTGATGTACGGCCTCCCATACTGTAGAAGTTGCCGTCGGGGAAATAAACGCCAACCGCTCTAACCAACACTGTCGGCATGTCCGGGCCGGCCGACCAGTTTGGAGTACAACCGCCGCCCAGATTAAACGCGCCGACTCGCAATCGCCATCCAATGGAGCTGGTCGTGGGAACGTACTGATTTATGAACCAGAAAGTAGTGTCGTCGGTCGGATCGACTACCATTGCCGTGTAGTCCCCCCAGCGATTGCTGCCGGTTTGCGAGCCGGTCCCGTCTTTGATCGATCCTTCGCCGAGGGTCATCTGACCCGGCGGATCGCCCGCGTGCCGGCCCGTGTAAAACACGCTTGGAAAAGTCGATGGATTAGTGCTATTCGAGGCGCTGTAACCCAGAGCTATGTCTCCAAGTGAATTCATGGCGATGCTTCCCATCCAGCGATGAATCCCATCAGTCAGGCCAGGCGCATAAGTGCCTTCCTGAAAGATGACCGGGCTGCTGTTCGGACTTCGCAGTTCCCACCAGCGAATGCCTGATACTTCGCCATTCGGCCCTGTGCCGGCGGATACCGACTGGTTGGTCACCAGGGACTCGTGGTTACCGAAGTTGCGATAGGCAAGCCGAAACAGCGGCCGCTGTCTATAACCCAGATGATCGATCCGATTAGCAGTATTCGGTTGCGGAATACACGCGCGACCGCCGCCGCAGAGAGCCAGGATAGAATTGAAAGGCGCCGTCGGCAGGGTGTTAGTCAGAACAAAACTGGAATTAGCAGGAGTATTGAAGTCGGCGTGAAACTTCCACAGAGTCAATGCATCCTGTGGCGCGCCATAACCGCCGTTGTTATCCTCCGAACCCACGAAGTAGTTAGGGCTTCCGGCTGGGGGCGGTGTCATCCCATCGAGATCACTCGGCAACAGACCGTCGCCAACGACGTAGGCCGGGTTTGGCGGCGCCAGGAACGAAATAACCTGCGGATTAGGATTGCCGACTAACGCCTGGGCGCGATTAAACGCGTATGCCCCCACACCCACAAATGTGCTGCCGCCAGCAAATTCACGCGTGCTGAAATAATATGCGTCCGGCCACATTCCAGCTTTCGGATAGTCCGGGAAATTGTTTCCATTGCCGGTCGCAATGGACCAACGGTAGTAGGCTCCGGTCGGATCGTTTGTCTGCGAAAGCGCCACGCATTCGAGGTACGGCGCGCCCGAAGTGAATTGGGTAAGTAACCAACGATCTGCCAGTTGGTCGTATATGACGACTGGATCGCCGGCATTCTGGGTCTGGCAGCCTCCACCAAAGCCGGACCAAAGAGTGTTGTTCGCCGCCGGACCGAAGAGCGATGTGCCGGTCTTATTGAAGATTTGGAAATGCAGGTTGGACATCGTAACGACGTGATTGGGGCCGACCGCGCCGTTCGGGTCGGGGGGAGAGCAGCCGCAGAGGTTGCTGTTTCCATCAAAGCTGATAATCGGAGCCGGTATTCCAACTTTGCCCAGCACTCGCTGTACGACCGGGTCCGCAACGACCGGGCCGACAGGCCCGAGGGGAATCGGCCCCTGCTCCTCGTTTTCGCGCAGAGTGCAATTCTTCCACGGCAGAGGTGTCATGCTCCGCAATGGCGGCGATATATCGAACTTCACTACCTGCATCAGACCGCGGTATTGGGCCTGGACGATCGGCTGTGAATTGCCGGACTGCCCCGAGGGCGCTCGTTGTGCCGAGGCTTTGCCAAGCGCAAAAAACGCAAGACCGATTCCGGCGAAAATAATGAATACGCCGAGTAATGTCCGTGGATTAAAGAACGCTGACGGTTTCGTGGATTTCTTTTTCATAATGAGGTTGGTTGAAGGCCGCTGGCTAACGAGCAAAAATTTGCTCGTCGTCGAGTTTAGAATGATCGCGCGCAAAAAGTCACGCTCTTTCTTCAAGAAAAAGCCCGGTCGTTAGCGTGGGTCTATTCGTGATTCCGGCGGTTCGGATGTCAGCCTGCCCGGCCAAGCCCCGTCAAACTATGCCCGATGCGACTGTTGATTTCATGATCGTCCGCTACTTCGTTGCCGCTCTGAGATTGGACGTCGAGCGTTGGGCGTTGAACGTTTCTGTTCAGCCGTATGGCTTCCTCTCCACAAACCAACTTGCGCCGGCACGTCACGGTCCTGCTGAAATGCCGACGCTGTCCGCGAATGAAATCGACGCCCGTTTCCGGCGGCCCAATCCTTAGCGAAGTCATCCTGGTCGGACAGGCGCCCGGCCCGCGCGAACCAGTGTTACAACGACCATTTGCACACACCGCCGGACAAACCCTCTTTCGCTGGCTCGAACAATCCTGCGGCCTAACCGAAGCCCAGGTCAGATCGACCATTTATTTCGCGGCAGTCTGTCGATGTTTTCCCGGCAAAAATTCCGGAGGCGGCGATCGCGTTCCGGTGCCGGAGGAAATTCGCAATTGCTCTTCCTGGCTGGATGAAGAAATCGCGATTCTCAAACCGCGGCTGATCATTCCGGTCGGACGTCTCGCCATCGGACAGTTCATCGAATGCACTAAACTGGAAAACGTCATCGGTCGCGCGTTCCGTGTCTGTCGCGCAGAGCGAGAAGTCGATGTCATCCCGTTACCGCATCCATCCGGCGCATCGCCCTGGCACAAGATCCCACCCGGCCGCGAGCTTCTGACCAAAGCGCTGCGCAAGATCGCTCAGCACGAGGCGATGCGGAAATTGCGCTCGCGAGCCGGCGGCCCTTGTATTTCTTCGCTGCCGTCCGATTCTTCGGCCCCTGAATAGGATTGACTTCAACGACACCGCAGTGGTACGAAGAGATCGACTGTCGTCATGAACCATAAGGTCCCAGCGCTATTCGTCACTGCCATTGCGCTGATATCTTTTTCGCTGAGTCACGTCGCTAGTGCCGCCAGCGCAACTTGGTTGGAAAATCCGCCCTCCGGAGACTGGAACAGCGCCAGCAATTGGACGCCGATGACCGTGCCCAATGGCCCTAACGACACGGCGACTTTTTCGACAACCAATCAGACGAATGTTTCCCTGTCTGCTAACACCGAAGTCAACGGAATCGTGATTTTCAACCCCGGTCCGAACTCGTACATCATTACAAACGACTCGGCGTTTACGTTAACAATCAGCGGCACGGGAATCATCAACAATTCGGGCGCGGGACAGGTCTTTTCGATCTCCAATGTTCAGAATGGATCGGGCAGTCTTGCGTTTATCAACGCTGCAACTGCCGGAAACCAGACTGCGTTTGTCAGCGATCACGCCCCCATTACTTTCTCTGATTCCGCCCGCGCAGGCAGCGCCAGCTTCTTCATTTTAGCCGGTTCGAGCCTGAGCTTCTCGGGTTCTTCAACTGCAGAAAGCGGTATCTTCACAATTTACTCAAATACGAGCTTCTCCGGATCTTCGACTGCGGCTAACGGTGCATTCGCGGCCTACTCTGGCGGCTACATAAGCTTCTATGATTCATCAACCGCGGGTAGTGCCACATTCAATAACTCAACCAGTTCGAGCATGACCTTCTCTGATTCATCGACGGCAGAAACTGCGACGGTAACTCTTTCGAACGGCGCTCAGGCGGTTTTCATGGGTAACTCAAGCGCCCGGAGCGCTCTTTTTACAATCAACGGAAGCTCATCCGGCTTGCCAGGAAGTCGGTTAGGATTTTCCAACAATTCGACTGCGGACAGCAGCACTCTTGTCGCCAATGGCGGCACGAGCAACGGACGGGCCGGCGCAACGGTGTTCTCGGATAATTCGGCCGCAATGAATGCAACGCTTATTGCCAACACCGGACCCACTATTTCTGTGGCGGGCAACATCACCCTTAGCGGGAATGCCACAGGCGATCTGGCGCATGTGAAAGTGTTCGGCAATGGCAACCTGAATATTTCCGCGCATAATCCCCCAGGTGTCGCTGTTGGCTCGATTGAAGGCGATGGCAATGTTTTTCTCGGATTTAACGTGCTAACTGTCGGAGCGAATAACCTCGGCACGACCTTCTCCGGGCATATTCAAGCGTCCGGCGCAGTAACGAAGATTGGCTCGGGAACGCTTGTTTTGGCTGACGTCAACCCCTACACCGGCGGAATCAGCATCGACGGCGGTACGCTTCGAGCATCGCACGACGGTGCCCTCGGCAGCGCTGCTCAAAACGGTACCCTCGTCAGCGTCGGGTCGGCCGGAACACTCACACTGGACAGCGGAGCGACTAACGATTACATAGCCAACCGAGCAAGCCTCAGCATTGTTACCGGTTCGATTGTTAACCTCAACTTTTCCGGCGCGCCCGATCGGGTCCGCAGCTTGCTGATCGATGGCGTAACGCAGCCGCCGGGATTGTATGGCGCTAATCAGCTTCCACAGCTGACTGGGTCCGGAACGATTCTGGCAACGACGAAAGCCGTCTCGCGCAAAGTGCAGGGAGACGCCGGTGCGTTCGATATCGATCTACCGCTCGCCGGTGCGTCCGGCGTGGAATGCCGCTACGGCGACGCGAACGGCGATTACCAGATTGTCGTCATCTTTGCTAACGACGTCACGTTCAGCTTCGCCGCGGTCGTATTAGGCGCAGGATCGGTCGCCAGCGCCAGCGGCAGCGGGACGAGCGAAGTGACTGTCAATCTCACTGGCGTGTCCAATGCACAAATCATCAGTGTGGGCCTCTTCGACCTCAACGATGGAACCGAGACGACAAATCTCGTGATTCCCATGGGAATCCTGATTGGCGACGTCGATGGGAACCGTGTGGTTAACGCCTCCGATGTCGTGCGAGCCAAGCTGCAACTTGGCCAGCCCGTCACCGGTTCAAACTTCCGCACCGACGTAATCCCAAACGGTGTCATCAACGCCTCTGACGTTTTTCAGGTCAAGTTTCGGTTGGGAACTTCCCTGCCTTGAGCGTTGCGATCCCGTGCGCATACCGCCAGTCACTCGGAACCTTGCTTCTCAGTGGCTTGGCTGAAACGCGCTTCGTCGAGATTTGTAGCTAGCTCGCTCGGCACGAGCCGATGTGGAAATTTACATCCCTGTAGCGGCGTCTTACGATCGTCGCCATTTTTGGGAGATAGTTTTGCGACGCTCAGAGAGCGCGCCAGAACGGTCGGTGGCAAGCTCTTTGCTTATGAACCAATCGTGCAATTTGAGCGGCATCTGCTGGCAGCGTCCGGTTATGCGGAACTCGACATGATCCGCGAATCGATGGCGGAGCTGAACGCGATTGCGGAAGAATATCAAGATCGCCCGGAAGTTTTGCAGATTCGTCTGCACAATCTGATGCGCCAGAAACGCTGGCCGCGAGCGCTGCGCGTGAGCCGGAAACTGTGCTGCGTCGCGCCCGATTGTTGCACGGGATTTTTGCACGCCAGTTTCTGTCTCCACGAGCTTGGCCAAACCGAGCAGGCAAAAAAGGTTCTGCTCAAAGGCCCACCGATGCTGCTGAAGGAACCAATCTACTATTACAACATGGGTTGCTACGAGGCGCTGCTGGGCAATGTCGGCGACGCGCAGTTGCATTTACAAACCAGCTTTGAGATGGATTCCTCGTTCCGCGAACTGGCCAAGAAAGACCCGGATCTCAAGTCGCTTCAGGAATTCATCTAGTGGAGCGTGATCTCCCCGCCTTAGACAAGGTTGATGAAACTCTGGCGGCTCTGCTCCGGTCGCCGCTCCCCGTAAAATTTTGACGTGCCGCGACATGTCGCCGCAGGTCAAGCGTTATAGACGCACTACACTAGGGGAAGATATCGTCCAATTTTCGCGCGGCAGATTTACTGCCGCGCACTTTCAGGCGTCCAGTCAGCACGGCCCATGAGCCTTTGAGTTTGCCGTTGGAAATATCCACCCAGGTTTTGTCGCTGGCCACGAACGTGACGTCGGGATTGCTGATCTGGCCGTGCTCCATTTTGTAGCGCCCGTCGTTCACTTCGATCCACCATTGGCCGCCGTTTGGTCCACTCAAAGCCCATTGGTAACGCAGATGAACTCCGCGGGCTTGATCCGGCCGAAAGCTTTCGCGCATACCATTAAAGACATCCTGCGGAACGCGATTATCGCCTTCCTGGCTCGGTGCGGCCACCGCGCCGAAGCACGCCGTTGCCAGCATCAGACAAATCAAACACCTGCGAGTTTTCATCTTCGCTTTTCCCTAATGAATCGCTCCAGCGCCATCGCTTGGTTGCCGCCTCCTGGTGGTCCCGGCAGAAATAGTCAGAGATGTCTTCACTTCGCTCGAGATGATATTGGACAGTTGATTGCCGCAAATTTCGCGTTGAGTTTTATGGGATATGATGGGACGTGGCAAAATTTTCTTAGTAGTTCTCCTAATTTCTTCGACCGCGCTGGCGACGCAAGCGCAGTTGCCCTTCCGCACGGTTTTCCGTGGCCAGGAGCAATTCAATCGGCTCGCAGCCCGGGCCAAAGCAGAGAACTGGAAGTCACTTCCAATCGGCGAACGCACCGCCGCTATCGGAAGTTCCCTCGTCGGCACCCGCTACAAGCATTTCACCCTCGAGATCGACAATCACATCGAAGCGCCGTCGGCCAATTTTCAAGGAATGGATTGCTGGACGTTTTTCGAAATCTCGCTCGCGTTTGCGCGAATGCTGAACGAGCCGGAAGAAAACTGGACTCCGGAACGTCTGTTGCATTACATCGAGATAGACCGCTACCGCGGCGGCGTTTGCACCGGGGAATATCTTTCCCGGTTGCATTACCTTGAGGACTGGCTGCACGACAACGAGCAGCGTGGCTTGATCGAAGACCTAACGCACGACCTCGGCGGCCTCAGCGTTCCGCATTCGGCGCGGGAAATGTCGGTCGGCTGGCGGCATTATCGTTATCTGGCGGCAAACCGCTCCTTGCTCGGACCGCTCGCCCAAATGGAGGCGCGCGTGTCGTCGCGATCGCTTTATGAGATACCAAAGAATCGCGTGGCCGGGATCGAGCCCAAGCTGCAAAGCGGCGACATCATCGGCATTATCTCGCGCGATCAAAGTCATCTTTACTCCACATCGCATGTCGGTCTGGCTTTGCGGACGAATGATGGCGTGCTGCATTTTCTGCATGCTTCGGCGCCGAGCAATTACGGCCGCGTGGTGGTCGATTCCCGCCTTTCCAGTTATCTGAACCGCTTTCGCACTGATAGCGGGATTCTCGTGGCGCGACCGCTGCGGTGACGCGTCGAAAAAATCTCCAACGTCCAATTCGATCTTCTTGATTGAATGTTGAGCGCCTGCTCGCGATCTTATCGGAGCTGGACGTTGAGCGTTAAACATTGCGTTGAACCATGGGCGAAAAAACCGAAAAGCATTCGCCTTTCTCACGTATCGCCCGATGGATGGCAGAGCTGGTCCTGGTGTTCATGGGCGTTTACGGGGCGTTCTGGCTCAGCAACTATCAGCAGCACCGGCAGGATGCAGAACGGCGCGACCGAATCCTGGCGTCGATCGAGCAAACGCTTCGCGCAGGAATCGAGAGCGGAAAAATCAATCGGGCAAAAGAAGAACGGGTCGCCGCGGACTTTCAGCGCGCGCTCAAGACCGGTGAGATGCCGCCGCTGCAACCGTTTGTTTTTACGACCGACTACAACCCGGGCGACTTCGCCACGCTGCTTCAAGCGGGCGGCATCCAACTGCTCGACTTGCAGACGCTAACGGCGTTACGCAACGATGAATCGGTCATCCGGTGGGGACTCGCCCGCGTAGCGCGTTATCAAAAATTAAGCGACGAACTGATCGTGCCGAATCTCGATCAGGACATTTCTTTCTTTTACGATCCCGCCACCAAGAATTTGCGAAAACGCTTCGACATATATCCTGAAGCTCTCGAGGCGACCGTAAAATTTGCTAATAATCTCGAGCGCACCCACACCGAGCTGCTCAAACAAATCCAAGCCGAACGGCAACGAAACCGTTAACATGAACCCAACAACCCGAATCTCCGCATTTCTCTTGTCGATCCTGGCCGTGAGTTTTGCATCGGCCGGCAATTATCCACCGCCCAAGGAAGGCGACTTCACCATTCGCGATTTCAAATTCACTTCTGGCGAAACATTGCCGGAACTGCGGATTCATTATCGGACGCTGGGTAAGATCGAGAAAGACGCGCAGGGAAAAACGACCAACGCAGTCTTGATTATGCACGGCACGACCGGCAGCGGCGCGCAATTTATCCGGCCCGAGTTTGCCGGTGAACTGTTCGGGAAAGATCAGCCGCTCGATTCGACGAAGTTTTTCATCATCCTGCCGGATGGGATCGGCCACGGCAAATCGAGCAAACCGAGCGACGGCATGCATGCGAAGTTTCCCGACTACGGCTACATCGACATGGTCGAGGCGCAGTATCGTTTGCTCAAGGACGGGCTCGGCGTAAATCACGCGCGCCTGGTCATGGGTACGTCGATGGGCGGAATGCACACATGGCTCTGGGGCGAGACGCATCCAGATTTCATGGACGCACTCATGCCGCTGGCTTCGTTGCCGACGCAAATTTCCGGGCGCAATCGCGTCTGGCGCCGGATGATCATTGACGCGATCCGGAACGACCCGGCCTGGAATGGCGGCGAATATCCCGCGGCCGCGGGACAACCGCCGAGCCTGCGGACCGCCGCCGAGATGCTCTGGTTTATGAGCAGCAATCCCGCACTGCGGCAAAAGGAGGCGCCCACATTGCGCGAGACCGACGAGAAAATCGATAAGTTCGTTAACGATTACGTCAAGACCGCAGATGCCAACGACGTGCTCTACGCGGTGCAAGCCTCCCACGATTACGATCCGGGTCCGAACCTGGAGAAAATTCGCGCGCCGCTGCTGGCGATCAACACCGCCGATGATCTGATTAATCCACCCGAGCTCGGCATTCTGGAGCGAGAAATCAAACGCGTCCGGCACGGCCGGGCCATCGTCCTGCCGATGAGCGATAAAACGCATGGACACGGCAGCCACACCATCGCCGCTCTGTGGAAGGATGAGTTGGCGAAGTTGCTCAAGCAAACGAATCGCTAGTGGACCGGAGTGGCGGCTTTCCAGCAGCCGTGTTGCGCGTCTTTGTGCTTTGCCCTCGGCGGCGGGAAAGCCGCCGCTCCAAAACGCAATGAATCATTGACAGTCGTGTGTTCATTCCCTAGCAACGCCGTAATGCGCAGGCTTCTGATCGTCGCGTTCCTTTGCGTGTTCACCTCCATCGTTTCCGCTCAAACGGAAACGCCACAGCTCAAACTGAACGAGGCGAAGATCGACAGCTCGCCACCCCAGAGTTACACCCTGCCACGGGACAAGTATGAAAAAGCGGTGGCGTTCTCGCGCGCCAAGTATCGGCTTTACTTTGTCGATGCTGCTTACGGCATTCTCGTCCTGATCTTGTTACTTAATTTGCGCGTGGCGCCGAAATATCGCGACTGGGCCGAGCGCCTTTCGCATCGGCGATTTGTGCAAGCCTGGATTTTCGCGCCGTTGTTCCTGCTCACGGCGGCGGTGCTCGGTTTGCCCGCCGAAATCTATCGCCAGTGGCTGTCGCAGAAGTACGAGCAATCAATCCAAGGCTGGGGCTCGTGGAGCTGGGATTGGGCAAAGGCGGAAATCGTGGCTCTCATCTTTGGTGGAATCGTCATTTGGATTCTCTACGCGATCATCCGGCGCAGTCCGGGCCGCTGGTGGTTTTACTTCTGGCTGGTCACCATTCCGCTCGTTATCTTTCTCATTTTCATTCAGCCGCTCGTCATCGAGCCGTTGTTCTTCAAGTTCGAGCCGCTTCAGAACAAACATCCCGAGCTAGTCGCTGACATTTCCAAAGTAGTCGCGCGCGGCGGCCTGACGATTCCGCCCGATCGCATGTTTGAAATGAAGGCGAGCGAAAAACTGAAGTCGCTCAACGCCTATGTGACTGGAATCGGCGCTTCCAAGCGGGTCGTGGTCTGGGACAACACGATGCAGCGCCTAACGAACGAACAAACGCTCTTTGTCTTCGGCCACGAAATGGGGCATTACGTCCTCCACCATATCCCGCAACTGATCGCCTGGATCGTGGCCCTTTCGTTCGTCTTTCTTTACATTGGCAATCGCGGGACGCGCTGGGCCTTACAGCGGTGGGGCCCGCGCTGGCAAATCCGCGGCCTCGAGGATTGGGCATCATTTCCGGTGTTACTGTTATGCCTCAGCATCTTGATTTTTATCGTGACGCCGACTGGCAACACCCTCTCGCGCTATTACGAGCACCAGGCTGACATTTATGGCTTGGAAGTCATTCATGGCATCGTGCCTCGCCCGACCGATGCCGCCGTCGCTGCGTTCCAAACTCTCGGCGAAGTGAATCTCTCCGATCCGAAGCCATCGCGGCTCATCGAGCTCTGGCTCTACAATCATCCGCCGCTGAACAAACGAATCGAATTCGCCCAAACCTACGATCCCTGGAGCAAGGGTCATCCGCAGTTCGTCAAGTGATGCCCGGGTGGCAAGCCGGCATGTTGCCGTCCAGGCTCTGAATGTGAGGGAGCAGCGCTATCCTCCCTAACGAGCCGAGATTCGGATCGAAACGCCAATCTTGACAGTCTGAAACGTCGCTTACAGGTTGGGTGTACGAATACAACGGCAATGTGAACGCCGCGTCCCTGGTCACGACCGGGTTTTACGCGAAACTTTCTGTGTGATTCCTCTACCCGATATCAAAGCCCGCATCGAATCGGCTGTGCCCGGCGCGAAGATCGCTATCTTCGTCAATCCCGGGCCGTCACAACAGGCGTCGCTTTTGATCGATAACGAACACGCGCCCAGAGTCGCGAAATTTCTGTGCGATGATCCCGCGCTGCGACTCGATTTTTGTTCAAATGTGACTGGCGTCGATTGGCTCGATCGGACGGTGAAGAAGACCACGAAAGTGAAAACCATTGTCGATGGCGTTGAGAAAGAAATTGATCAAACGACCGAGGAAAAAATCCCAGGTCACTTCGAAGCGGTTTATCATCTCTATTCGATGGCGCAGAAGCACGGTCCGGTCATTATTCGGATGCGCACGGCCGACCGCGCCGACGGCGCGCGGTTGCCATCGCTCACGCCGATCTGGCGCAGCGCCGAGTTGCAGGAGCGCGAGATCTTCGATCTCTACGGTATTCGTTTCGACGGCCATCCCGATCTGCGCCGCATTCTGATGTGGGACGAATTTGTCGATCATCCGATGCGGAAAGATTATGTCGAGCCGGACGATTACGAATACGAGCCGACGCCGCACGATCAGGTGTTGGAACGCGCGAAACAGCACTACACGGCGCGGCCACAACTCGACGGCGCGGAGAACATCACGGCGCCACCGCGATGAGCGCGACGATTGATACATTTGAGCCGCCTACACCGGCCATGACTTCGCGTCTCGATGGCGAATTGCTCGAAGTCTCGATGGGCCCGCAGCACCCATCCACACACGGGGTCTTTCGGATGAATGTCGCGCTCGAAGGCGAGATTGTGCGCAAGCTCAAGCCGGTTTTCGGTTATTTGCATCGAAACCATGAGAAGATTGGTGAGAACACGAGCTACCTCGGCTCGATGCCCTACACCGATCGGCTCGATTATTTTTGCTCGATGACTAACAACTGGGCCTACGCGCTCAGCGTGGAGAAACTCGCCGGCATCGAAGTTCCGCAGCGGGCCGAGTATCTCCGCGTGATTCTGGCCGAGCTGACGCGACTGCAAAACCACGCGTCGCTGCTCGGCTTTTTGCTCAGTGACATGGGGGCGTGGGGCACGCCGCTCATGTATGCGTTTCGCGAGCGCGAAAAAATTCTCGATCTGTTCGAATCGCTCTCCGGCTCGCGGATGATGTGCGATTACATGCGGTTTGGCGGGTGCCGCGTCGATGCGAGCGACGACTGGCTCGCCCGCGCCAGGCAAATTGTCAGTCGTTTCCCGCGATTCATCGACGAGCTCGAGCAATTGATTGTCGGCAACGAGATCGTCATCATCCGGACACGGAATGTCGGCAAACTTTCGGCGGAGCTGGCGATCAACGCCGGCATCACCGGCCCCATGTTGCGCGCGGGCGGGGTGAATTATGACGTCCGCAAAGTGGATGGCTACGGATTGTATCCGCAGTTCAAGTTCCGTGTTCCATTGGGCGACCACGGCGACACCTACGATCGCCTCATGATGCGCGTCCTGGAAATGCGCGAAAGCCTCTCGATCCTGGAGCAAGCACTTCCGCAGATTCCCCAAGGCCCCATCATGAATCCGAAAGTGAAAGTCCGCGGGTTTCGGCCACCAGTTGGCGAAGCCTACGGACGGATCGAAGCACCCAAAGGCGAGCTCGGCTTCTATTTGATCAGCGATGGCGGCCCCAATCCGTACCGTTATCGCGTCCGCCCGCCCAGTTTCATCAATCTCACCGTGCTGGAAGACCTCTGTCTCGGTCACACCGTCGCTGACGTAATGGTCATCCTCGGCAGCATCGATATCGTGATGGGAGAAGTCGATCGCTGACCGAATCGGTGATTCGCCGTCACAAAAAAAATTCTTTGCCGAAAATCTCTGGAATTCTGAAGCGCGCTCATTAATGTGCGGGAGCGGCGAGCAGCAGGCGGGGGACGAGAGCGCCGGAAATGAAAAGTTTGCCATGCCAGAAAGAGCACGACCGGTCGAACAGATGCTGGAATTAAACGAGGAAGAGGGATTGTCACCCGAGCATTTGGACTCGCAGGTGCAAAAGGCGCAGGAGCAATTGCTTTCTCTCAAGCGTCAGCAGGAGCAGATCGAGAAACAGAAGCGCGAGCTCGAGGAGTTGAGCCGGCGTCAGGAGGAATTGGAACGCGGCCGCGCGGAAATGACTGATAAACTGACGCGCTCGCTGGTCGTGGTGGAGCGCGAAGCTTACGACACGCAAAAGCGGCTCGAACAACTCCGCGCCATGCGGGAAAGTTTCGGTCAACATTTGCAACTGATCGAGGCGATCGATCCAAAAACATGGAACCCGGCCGATCTGCACAAAGAACTGAGCCGGGCACTGAGCACGGTCGATGACGCCCGGGCCGAATACGCGCAGCAGCGCAGCCGGCTCCAGGCGGCTAACGAAAAGACTGGCGACCCGGATTTGCCTGAATCAGCGCCCGATGTGGCGACCTTGATCCACGGTGGACGCTCATTTGGTCAATGGATCCAGATTGGGTTCGCCTTCAGTTTGCCGCTGATCTGTCTTCGGAATTATCGCCCTGGTTATTTTCTTTTGGATGGCCGCAAAGGGCCCGTGACGCCGCATGCCTCGTCGTCTCGGTAAATCGGCCACCACGCTCGACCAGAGCAAAGAAGCATTGGCCCAGCGGGAATCGGCATTACGCGAGCAGATGCAGAAGCTCGAACGGATGATCGAGCAGGCGCCGCGCGTGGCCGAGGAATTATCGCGACGTCAGCGCGAGGAACTGCTCCGGCGCGCGAATGAAGGCGGCGCGCGCCTGGACGTGTCAATCGCGCTTCAGGACAAACGTTTTCGCGATGACGGCCGCACGTCGCGTCCGCGACGCGCGATGCGCAAACAGCGCCGGGAAGGTCGGATCATTTTTCTCGTTCTTATCCTCACGCTTTCGTTAGTCGTGATCTGGGTGGCGACACATTTTCATTTCTAATATGGCAAAACCGTCCGATCTCGATGTTGCTGACGTTGCGAAGTTGGCACGTTTGAATCTGACCGAAGTGGAAACAGAACTGTTCCAAAAACAACTCGGCGACGTGCTCACTTACGCTGAGAAACTTCGCAACGTTGATGTCAGCGAGGTCGAGCCGGCCGCACACGCTGTGCCGATGTTCAATGTGTTCCGCGAAGACGAACCGCGTGATTGGTTCACCGCCGAGGAGGCGCTCGCGAACGCGCCGCGCAAGATGTCAGTCCGACTCGGACCGAACAATCTATTTATCGTCACCAAAGTCGTCGAATGAGCCGGCCTGATCTGCTGGCCCTGCCCATCGCTGATCTTCAACCGCTGTTACGACGCCGGGAAATCACGCCTCGCGAAGTGCTCCAAGCGCTGCGGGCGCGCATCGACAATGTCGATCCTAAAATCGGCGCGTATTTGTCACTCGACTTTGAAGCGGCCCTGAAAGAAGCGGAAAAAGCAAATGTCGATCTTCCGCTTGGCGGCGTGCCCATTGCCATTAAGGATTTGATTAATGTCGCCGGGCAGCCATGCACCTGCGCGTCGAAAATGTTGCACAACTATCGCGCGCCGTACGACGCCACCGTGATTCGCAAACTACGCACCGCCGGGGCGATTCCGTTCGGGAAAACAAACATGGACGAATTCGCCATGGGATCATCGACGGAAAATTCGAGCGTGAAGCCAACGCGAAACCCGTGGGATTTGTCGCGAGTGCCAGGGGGATCGAGCGGCGGTTCCGCCGCGGCGATTGCGGCCGATGCAGCGTTTGGCGCGCTCGGCAGCGATACCGGGGGATCGATTCGCCAACCCGCGGCGCTGACCGGCGTGGTCGGTCTCAAACCGACTTATGGCCGCGTCTCGCGATTCGGCCTGGTCGCGTTTGCGTCGTCGCTTGATCAAATCGGCCCGCTAACGAAAACAGTGGGCGATGCCGCGTTGCTCATGAACGCCATTGCCGGTCACGATCCGCTAGACACGACTTCGTTGAACGAGCCGGTGCCGGATTACACCGCCATGCTCGGACGCGATCCGCGCGGGATGCGTCTCGGTTTGCCGAAGGAATACATGATTGGCGGGATCGATCCGCAGGTGAAACAGGCGATCGAGAGAGCCATCGCCCAGTTTCAATCGCTCGGGGCCGAGATTGTCGATGTGACTCTGCCGCATACCGAATACGCGGTGGCAGTCTATTACATCATCGCCACAGCAGAAGCGTCGGCCAACCTCGCGCGATTCGACGGCGTCCGTTACGGACATCGGGCCGAAAATCCGGTCGATCTTCTCGATCATTACGGGCGGACGCGCGAGGAAGGGTTCGGCCCGGAAGTGAAACGGCGAATTATTCTCGGTACCTACGTGCTCAGCTCCGGTTATTACGACGCCTATTACTTGCGCGCGCAAAAAGTCCGGCAACTCATTCGCCAGGATTTCGCGCGGGCCTTTGAGAAAGTGGACGCGCTCATCTCGCCCACGTCCCCGGTCCCCGCGTTCAAGCTCGGCGAGCGCACGGCCGATCCGCTGCAAATGTACCTGGCTGATATTTTCACCATCGCCGCGAATCTGGCCGGGATTTGCGGTATCAGTATCCCCTGCGGTTTTGCCACGGTTGACCATGCGCAGTTACCGATCGGTCTCCAATTGTTAGGCAAGGCCATGGATGAAGCGCGGCTGCTGCAGATCGCGCATGCCTACGAGCAGAGCACAGAGTGGCACAAGGCGCGGCCGCCACTCAAAGAACCCATCTCATAAATAGGGAATGAGTGCGCTAAGCTCTGGCGAGTGGCTGGCAAGGCGCGACGAAGGAGCATAGCCAAAGCGTTCTGTGACTGAGGAGCAACGCCGCCAGGCGCTCGCCAGGGCTTAGCCCGGAGGGTTGCCGATCTTTGCCGCTGCGGCTGCGTTGCTCGTCGGTCAAAGATCCCATGAAGGATATTCTCTCTCCTCGCGCCTGGCCGTAGCGCCAAATCTCTGGCAACGCACTCGTTCCCTATTTATGAGATGGGTTCTAAGAATTGTCATCCTGAGCGGAGCGAAGGATCTCAGATCATTTCTGTTAGCGCATGCAGAAAAAAGTCTGAGATGTTTCTCCCGCGTCTGCGGGATCAACATAACAAGTTGACTAGCCGCGGAACGGGTGCCGCAAAATGGCTATGAGCCAGCGCACGAAAAATTTTAGCGCCACGCCAAATGACATTTTCGATTTCCCCCGGGCGCGGTCGCGAAACGCGATCGGGATTTCGCGTACCCGCAGGTCGCGTCCGCCGTGGACGATGGTTTCGAACACGATCTTGAACCCGCTCGTCGGCGGGTCGATTTGCAACAGGCGCGAGCGTGAGATGGCGAAGAAACCGCACATCGAATCGCGGACCCCGGTGAGCGGTTGAGCAAACATCGAGGCGATGCGTGACATCATCCGTCGCCAGAGTGGCCAGCCCGGTGTCGATCCTCCGGGCACGTATCGGCTGCCAATGGCCATGTCGGCCGCGCTGGAAAAAAGTGGTACGAGCAAATCATTGATGCGTTCCGGTGGATGACTGAGATCGGCGTCCATTACCACCAGAATGTCGCCTCCGGCTGCGCGCGTGCCGGCCATGATCGCAGCGGCCAACCCTGGAGCCTTGCGATCCTGTTCGATCAATCCAATCGAATGCCGGGTCGCGAGAGCTTCAATCGCGTCTCGGGTTCCATCGGTTGACCCACCATCGACAAACAAAATCTCGGTAAACGGAACCTGGTTCGCGACGATTTGCGAAACCAACGGCGCAATGTTTTCCGCTTCGTTCAGAACGGGAACGATGATCGAGACGGTAGGCATGACTTCCGGCAAACGCCCAACGTCCAACGTTCAACCCGCCTTCGCAAGGCTACTCCGAAAGCGTTCGCGAGCAGGCAGGCGCGGCATGCGTCCAACGTCCAATGAAACAGCCGACGACGGGATTCGAACCCGTGACCTACGGTTTACGAAACCGTTGCTCTACCAGCTGAGCTACGTCGGCGCGCCGAGCGGGGAAGATGGCATCGCCAGGCGCTTGAGACAAGCGCCTCTACAACGGAAGCACGAAAGTCTCGCCAATCTCGTGCAGGGCGATTCGCTCGGGTTGGTCGGGCCGCGCGGCTTCGAAGCGGCATGCGCGCAAGTTGTTCAGGCGGGACGGTCATGCGCCCTAGGCCCAAATAACCGTTTCAACGCCGCCCCGAATGTTCGGCCGCTTTTCGCTTTTCCGGCGCGCGCCACCAACACCGGACAAACCGCCCGATTCACGATGCTCCGGGTCAGATCGCCCATAATGTAGTGACCTAACAAGCCACGCGCTCGGGATGTCCCGGTCACGATTAGATCGTAACCACCGGTCCCGGCTTCTTCGAAGACCTGATCGATCACGATCCCGTGCCGGAGCCGCACTTCGGCTTTTACGCCCAGTTGCTCGAGTTGCTTTTTTTGCTGAGACAAATTGAGGGCGAGCTCCGATTTCGATTCCAAGAGTCGATCGACGTCTTCCTCCAGGCTGATCAAGTCGGCGTAAATCCCAGGTGGCTCGGCCATGACATGCAACAGCGTGACGGACGCGCCGACTGCCGCTGCAATCTTGCCAGAGAGTTGCACTGCTTGCTCGGCAAATTCCTTGCCGCCAGTGCATACAAGAATCCGTCGCAGTTGATCCGATTCGCCAATCGCGACCAGCACGGGCGGCGCGATCGATTTGATCACGTCGTAGGTTTTGACCGACCGCCAATACTGGCCGGTCGCGCCCGTCCAACGCGCGCCAATAATAACGAGATCGAATTCGGTTTTCGCTGTCAGATCGACAATCTGCCGGACGGGTTCGCCGTATTGCACGATGCGTTGCAGCGGCGCGCCGCTCCCGCCCAATGCGTTGGCCTGTTTCTCGAGCGCCTGGCGCAACGGCTTTTCGTCTTCGGATTTTTCGGCGATGCCGAGGAGCGTCGTCTCGAGATGCAGCGGTGAGGCCAAAAGTTTGCCGAGCGCGATTGCGTTATCCGAGGCAGCAGTTCCATCACTGCAAATCAGAATTTTCATCGCGCGTTTACAATTTGTGGCCGGTGAGAAGAGTGTAAATGACAATGGCCGCGCCAATCAGCGGCAACGGCACAAACGCGAGCCGGATTTTTGGCCCGGTGAAATACTGTGTGCTGATGGCTCCGATCTGCGCCCCGATGGCCGCGCCGGTGTGCATCACGAGCGCGATCAAGATATCTACGTTACCCTTCACCGCGTGCGAGAACGTCCCGTAGCTGGCGGAAATCACGATCTCGAACAAATCGGTCCCGACCGCCAAGTGCGTCGGAACTCCCAGCACATAAACCAGCGACGGCATCCGAATGTAACCCGCGCCGCCGCCCAGAAAACCGCTGAAGAAACCGCCCACGAACGCAACCAACAGAATCACCCAGATTGAAATTGCCTTGATCCCGGATTCCGGAAGCGAGACCAGCGGAAACAGCTTCAGCCGCTGAATGCGTTGCGCGAAATGGCTAATCGCGGAATGATCGCGCTTCGATCCCGTCGGTTTTGCCTGACGCGATTTCAATGTTTTCCTGCTTTCCCAAGCCATGAAGATCGAGATGCTGACGTAAATGACGATCGAGACAACGCTGACGACCAGATTGACCTGGCCGGCACGCTTCAACACCTGGATTAATTGCGCCCCGGCCTCCGCGCCCACAATTGTGCCAAGCGCCATGATGAAACCGAGTTTAAGATCGACGTTCCCAAGCGCCCGATGACGTCGCGCTGCCACCACCGATTTGCCGACGATGTGCGCCAGGTCGGTCCCGACCGCAAAGTTCCAATCCAACCCGACCAGTCGCAGCGCCGGGCCGGCAATAAAACTTCCGCCGACGCCAAAAAATCCACCCAGAATGCCGATAATGAAGCCGACAACGATCAAATAGATGGGGCTGATGTGGGCGCCGGAGATTGGAAAGAACATGATTCACTCCGAGCGGCCCCGGAGGCGGCGCAGCAAAAATGTCGTCACGGCTTCGAGCAGGACCGCTTGACCGACGATGAGCAAAATAGCAAGGCCCGCATACAGATAGCGGCGTTTGGTCTCAAATCCGTACAACCAGTCGCCGAGTAAATGCAGGACAAGAAAAAAATAGGCCACCACAAGCAGCGCATAGATGGCGAGCTCAATGGCGAAGGCACGCAACGTTTTCGTCGTTTCCTTTTTCATGCCGCGTTCCAACCTTATCGTGTAGCCCTTGTCTGCCGGTTGCCAGCCCGGGCGTCAATACGTGAATTGTATTGCGCCGTGGCCATTTTTTCCTAAGCTTCCAGTCCATTTTTTGGGGTTAACGAGATGGCCGACGCCGCAAACAAATACGCCGAGAACGTTCCGGGGAAATTCTATGTCGATGATCAGTGCATCGACTGCGATTTGTGCCGCGAAACCGCGCCCGCCAACTTCAAACGCAACGACGACGGCGGCCACTCCTACGTTTACAAGCAACCGGAGAGCCCGGAGGAAGAAGCGCTCTGCAAGGAAGCGATGGAAGGTTGCCCGGTGGAAGCGATCGGAAACGACGGCGCGTGATGTTTCGTAGCTGCGGCGGTCTATGACCGCCGAATCACATGGGAAAGCAAGACAATCGGCGCTCACAGAGCGCCGCTACAGTCCCAGTCGCGCTGACCATCGCCGGGTCGGACAGCAGCGCCGGCGCGGGGCTCCAGGCGGATCTCAAAACTTTTGCCGCGCTCGGCGTTTACGGATTAACCGCGGTGACGTGCGTCGTCGCGGAGGTTCCGGGAAAAATCTCGCGCATTGAACCGGTCGGCGCGCAAATGGTGCGCGCGCAAATCGACGTGCTGGCAAAGAATTTTCCAATCGCAGCGACCAAGACTGGCCTGCTTTATTCCGCGGAGGTTATCAGAGTCGTCGCCGATGTGATGACCGCGCGAGCCTCTGGCGCGCTTGTGATTGATCCCGTCATCACCGCAACGAGCGGCCAAGCGCTTCTCAAACCCACTGCGATCAACGCCTACGAAAAATATCTCTTCCCTCTCGCGACCCTCATCACTCCGAACCTGGATGAAGCGGTAAAACTCCTCGGCCAAACAATTCGGGATCGACCGTCGATGGAAAAAGCCGCGCGCGCGCTCGCCCAAAAATACGGAGTGTCGATCCTGCTCAAAGGCGGACATCTCGCCGGAGCTCGAGCCATCGATCTCCTGTGCGTCGATGGAAAGATCACCGAATTCGCCGCGCCATTTGTTCGCGGGGTCGCGACCCATGGGACGGGCTGTACCTATTCCGCCGCGATCACCGCCGGCCTCGCCTCAGGCCTTTCCCTCAAAGAAGCGATCAAGCGCGCAAAGAAATTTGTGACCGCTTCGATTCGTAATCATTTCAGATGGGGCAAGCTTCACGCCCTCAATCATTCGGTTTGAATTGGTAGGACGACGATCGGGCACATCCGATGTTAACAAGTCGGATAACCGATGGAAGCCTTCCGTGTGTAGCGGCGCTCTATGAGCATCGCCGTTTTGGGCGAGCAAGTTTGCGACGGTCACAGACCGCCGCGACAGAGCGACATGGCGATGGAAGATTCCGACGGCTCGATCCCTTGGAATTTGACGATTGAAGTTTCCTTGGGCTTTGGGATTTGGAACCTGGGATTTTACTTCTTCTCCCATTTCTTTAACTCCATCGCTTCAAGCGCCGCCGCGGTTTCCGCCTGTTTTTTGCTCCGGCCGCTCCCGCTCCCCAAAACCATACCTTCCCAAACCGCCTGGACCACGAAGGTCTTTGCGTGTTCCGGCCCGCTCTGCGAGATCAGTTCGTAAACTGGACTGCGCGGCGAAATGCTTTGGAGCAATTCCTGCAAATGTCCCTTGGGATTAATGTCAACCGGTTCTTCCGTGATCTGCTCCAGATCGGGACGCGCTTGCTCGAGGATAAACTTCTTCGCTGTTTCCAGATCGCTATCGAGATAAATCGCGCCGATTAGCGCCTCGAACGCGTCGGCCAACGTCGATGGCCGCTCGCGGCCGCCGCTACTCTCCTCGCCCCGTCCCATTAAAAGGTAGCGCCCCAAATCGAGCGCCATTGCGTGCGTCTTGAGTGTGTCGCGCGAAACCAGACGCGAACGCAATTTCGTTAACCGACCTTCCGGTTCGCTCCGGAAATGATGATAAAGATATTCCGTGATGACCAACTGAAGGACCGCGTCTCCCAAAAATTCCAAACGCTGGTTATCAAAATGGTTTCGCTGCGTCTCGTGGGCCAGGCTCGGATGCGTCAACGCCTCCGCCAGCAAAAGCGAATTGCGAAATTTATAACCGATACGTTCTTCGAGCGGACTCACTTGCTTTGTTATTCTGAGCCAATCCGAAGAATCTCTCAATATTCATCGCGGAACTGCCGATTCTGGGTCGACCACGCGCGACGCCCGCGCACCGGCTTTCTTGCCTTGAGTGCAATCCTAGAGCGATTTAAGGAAACCTGTAGCCGCCCGAAGCGCCGTGGGCGCGATAGATATTAGCCCCGGGGCGTGAGCCCGGGGGAAAGGCGTCTCCAAACCAATCAGCCCCGGCAGGGGCGACAGAGTGCGCCGAAGCGCGTCGTCACTCCTTCCGCCCCTTCCGGGGCTTGTTCGAATGAATCGAGAAACCCCGGGCTTGCGCCCGGGGCTACATTCTTCCGCGCCTACGGCGCTTTCTGCGGCTACGCCATTATTTAAACTGCTCTACCGCTTTTGATACACCTCGAGCGATGTGACCAGATCGAGCGCGCGCTGCAACACCACATCGTGCAGGGCGGTCTTCTCTGGACGCTCCCGCCGGCGTTGCGCCACTTCGGCTGCATCCAATTCGGGATTCGTGCCCGCGAGCAGCGCGGCCTCATTCATGTGCGGTCGCTCCGATTCGTACACGAACGGCTCCATTCCTTTCTCGGCGCTGCGCTGGAAAATCTGGCGCTTATCCACCATCGACATCTCCACCGGCAGATCCGGACTGACCCCGTCCGGAAACAATGGCCGCTCTCCAGGCACGAACGCCTCCGCCACGGCCACCCGCAAAATCTTTCCGCTCGGCAAAGGCAAATCCGAATATTCAACGGCGCGCCCGGCGGTTGTTTGACCAATGATCAGACCTTTTTCGTAAATGCGAAGCGCGCCGGCCAGCGCTTCCGCAGCCCCGCTGGTGCTGCCATCGGCCAGCACCGTGATCAACCCTTGAAACACCGGCTCGCGATCGGACGCGAACACCCGCTCCTGACGCGCGTCCGGTTTTCGCAAGCTGAAAAGCGGTTTGCCCTTCGGGGAAAATCGTTTGGCAAATTCCGCTGCCGCCGCGAAATCGTCTGGCGAACTGCTGGCGCGAAGATCGATAATCATCGCATCCACTTTTTTCGAAGCGAAGTCGGCGAGCGCTTTGTCCATCCCCTGGAGATTTGCTGTATTGAACGTCCCGAGACGCAGATAACCAACATGCCCATCAAGAACCTCACTGTAAAATGAAGTAGCCGGCTCCGGCCCCGCCAAACCGGGGCTCTCCCGATTCGGCAATATCATCGCACCGTGTGACAGTCGCGTAAGTAATCCCTCGACCGTGGCACGATTCAATTCGACGTCGCTGAGCGCCTGTGGATTGACGAAATTGCTCTTGAGCAGCGAAAGGATCGCCTGAAGATCAGCCGGGCTTAACGAGTCGATCTTTGCCTCAGTCTTCGGCGATGGCGCAGACGATTGCGAAAAGACGCTGGCCGTAATCGAAACGGCGATAAACCCCACCCAGAAGAATCGTAACATGAGAGATGTCGATCTTAGCCGGATTTCGCAATTGCTCAACGCGTTGCGTCACTCCGCTGTAGGGGAAGTTGACAGCTTCCCGTTTGGCTGCGTTGAGACGTGTTGACCCAAAACGAAGCCACGAGGGAAACTGCTCGCCGCGCCGTAGGCATGGCGAAGGCGGGTCAGTTTCCCCTACAGCCATCGGCAGGCTGCGACCGCCGGGCGCGCCGAGCGCAATATCATGTCTATAATGGCACCCATCGAAATGAATCCGTGAAACGGCTTCATAGGCACGGGCGCGGGCAGCGCCGATTGTCGATCCAAGCGCGGTGACGGCAAGAACACGTCCGCCTGCGGTCACAATCCCGCCATTTTCGCGGCGCGTTCCGGCATGAAAAATTTGCACGTCCTCCAGTTTCGCTGCATCATCTAAACCCGAAATCGGTTTGCCGGTCTCGTATTTTTCCGGGTAACCGCCCGAGGCCAACACGACCGTGACAGCGGGGCGCTGGTCCCATTCCGCGGAACACCTGTCGATCCCTCGCTCGCGATGGCTGTCGGAGTTGCCGTCGATGGTAGCTTCCAGGAGCGGCAGCAGATCCGATTTCAGCCGGGGCAAAATCGCCTGTGTCTCTGGATCACCGAATCGGCAGTTAAATTCGAGGACGCGCGCGCCTTTCTCGGTGATCATCAGCCCGGGGAAAAGCAGGCCGCGAAAATCGATTTCGCGCTCGCGCAAGCCACGGAGCAACGGCTCCATTATTTCGGCGCGGAACTGAGCATCCAGTTTCGAGCTCCAGTTGTTAGCTGGACTGACCGCGCCCATCCCGCCGGTATTTGGGCCGCGATCCCCATCAAAAACGCGCTTGTGATCGCGCGCTGTTTCCAGCAGCAGATAATTTTTTCCGTCAACCAGCGCATGTAACGAACATTCCGAGCCGCGCAGAAATTCCTCGACGACAATGCGCCGGCCGGCTTCACCGAATCGGCCGCGGTCCATCATTTCCTCGATTGTCGATCTCGCCGCCGCCAGGTCGGGCGCGATAATCACGCCTTTGCCTAGGGCGAGTCCATCGGCCTTGATCACGACCGGAAATTGAAGCTCTTCACAATAGCGCGAAGCTTCAGCGCTCTGGGAAAACGTTCGGGCCCGCGCCGTGGGAATTTTTTGCGCGTCCATTAGTTCCTTGGCAAAAATCTTCGACGACTCGAGCCGCGCCGCTGCTTTGGCTGGCCCAAACACGCGCAGTTCCTCCGCCTGAAAAAGATCGACAATTCCGGCGGCAAGAGGGTCGTCCGGGCCGACAACGGTCAGGTCCATCCGATTTTCCTTCGCGAATCGAGCCAGTCCCAGAAGATCGGCCGCGTTGATCGCGACGTTCTCGCCCAGCACCTGCGTCCCCGCGTTCCCCGGCGCGCAAAAAATTTGATCAACCGCGGGCGATTGCTTCAGCTTCCAGGCGAGAGTGTGCTCGCGGCCGCCACTCCCAATAATCAGAACCTTCATCGCGCCACGATCTACTCCGTGATCAACGCGCGCAACGTTTTCAAATTCTCCGTGTCTTCGCTGAGGTCTTTGCCTTTTGGCGTTTCCAGCACTTTGGGAATTTTGCGAAACCGGCGGTCGCGCATGATGAAGCGAAAGGCGGCCAGACCAATCTTGCCTTTGCCGATGTGTTGGTGTCGATCCACGCGAGAGCCGCGCGGCGTTTTGGAATCGTTCACGTGAATCGCAGCGAGTCTGTCCAGGCCGATCACGCGATCGAATTCGCCGAACGTTTTCTTGGCTCCCGATTCGCTGCCGATGTCGTATCCAGCGGCAAACACGTGTGCGGTATCGAGACAAACACAAAGTCGCTCCGGCTCGCGCACATGGTGGATGATCCAGGCGAGATGCTCGAACTTGTCTCCGAGACACGAGCCTTGTCCGGCGGTTGTCTCCAGCGCGATTTTTGTTTTCGCCTTTGGGATTTTCGCAAGCACGCGATCGATTGATTTTGCAATTTTCTCGAGCCCGACGTCTTCGCCCGCGCCGAGATGCGCGCCCGGATGAAGAACGAGAAACGGGAGCTCGAGCTGATCAGCTCGCGTGAGTTCTTCGGCAAGCGCGCGCAGCGAATTGGCATGGAACTGCGGATTGGTCGCCGCGAGATTAATAAGATAATTCGCGTGGGCGAAGATCGACCATAGCTCGCCCCGCTGAACGTGATTCCGAAACGCGCGAATCTCCTCGCACGTAAGCGGTCGCGCGAACCACTGCATATTGTTCTTCACAAACATCTGCGCGGCCGTGCAATCGATCGATCGCGCCCGTTCAATCGCCCGGTGCACACCGCCACCGATCGACATATGTGCGCCGAGCAGAAGCTTGGACATTTGCGAGAGGGCTGGCTCCGCCGAACCCGAACCTCAGTACGGAATACGCACGCGAGGGTCGCCCGGATCAAAATCCTTCATGTTGCGTGTAACCAGGATACAGCCCTCGCAATCGGCCGTCGCTAGAATCACCGCGTCCGGCAGTTTTAGCCCTGAACGCTTCCGCTCCTCCACCGCTTTTTGAGCGATCCGCGGCGTGAGATCCACCCGATGCAGCGATCGGAAAAGCAATTTCGCGGATGCTTCTTCTTCTTCGGTGTCTGCGCCACACATTACTTCCATCCACGAGATGATGGAATACAGCGGCTCGCTATATTTGTTGATCTCTTCTTTTGCCGTGATGATTCCTTGAAGGTAATCGATCAGAATCACACTATCGATTACGGCTTTCATCGCTGCCACTCGCGCCGCAGTTTTTCCACGAACTTTTTGCTGTCTCGCCTGCCCCAGGCCCCGAAGGCGTTTTCTCGGCCGCCTGTGTGTTGATGCGCGAGCATCTCGGCCAAAGCTCTCCTAATTGCCTCTGCTCTGGAAATTCGCTGCGTTTTACACAATTCGGCGAGAGCATTGAGTTGATCCTCGGGCAGATCGATGATCGTTCTCATGATAACGTCATCATATATCAGTTTTCGAGCCTGTAAAGCAACCGTCTTGGAAAAAGAACACGATTGGCAGCGTGATCCAACAGCTTTATTTCCTGAACTTTTCCTCGATCAGCCGATTCAAATGCTCCGCGATCGGCGGTTGATCGAGGCGTTGGATCACTTCGTTGAGAAAACCGGTGACGATCAGCCGTTGGGCGGCTTTGGTCGTGATGCCCCGGGAACGAAGATAAAAGAGCTCATCTTCATCAATCTGGCCGCTTGTTGCACCGTGAGTGCAGCGGACGTTATCGGCCAGGATTTCGAGGCCGGGCATGGAGTTGGCCTCGGCTTCGTCGCTCAGGAGAAGATTTCGCACTTTCTGATAGGCATCAGTGAAATGCGCGTGCGGCTCGACCCGGATCAGGCCGCCGAAGGTGGTTCGGGCGCGATCATCCAGCGCGTTCTTGTAAAGCAGATCGCTGGCGGTGCGGGGCGAGATGTGGTCCTGCAAGGTCCGGGCGTCGAACTCCTGTTCGTCTTGCGCGACCGCGATAGCGAGTAGATCGCTGCGCCCGCCTTCGCCGAGCAAACGGCTCAGACTTTCAAAACGCGAGTAGCGCGAACCGAGATGCAGATTCAGGCTCATGGCCGAGGCGTCATGATCGACAGTGGTCGTGTTCATTTGCAATGCGCGCACGTTCTCGCCCCAGTTTTGGGCGCAGACGTATGTGATCTTTGCTCCCGGGCCGGCGATGAGATCGTTCACGCCACAGGCAAAACCCGGCGCGCGCCGCGAGCACGACCGAAAATGCTCGACCACGGTCACTTTGGCCAACTCATCGGTGACGAGAAGCAAATGCGGAAACACCGAGACGCCGTCACCCCGCAGCCAGTGAAAAATTTCGATTGGCTGTTCGATTTCGACACCCCGCGGCACGAAGAGGAACGTGCCCGATGAAACCAACGCCTGATGGAGCGCGGCGAATTTGGCGGAACCGAGCGTGGCCGGTTGCGACATGAAATGTTTCCGAAAAAGATCGGCATGCTCGATCATGGCGCGTTCGAGCGGCTGAAAAATCACGCCCCGCTTTTTCAGCTGATCGGAAACGATCTCGCGCTCGATCAATTGATCGCCGGCAAAAATCATTCGGCCGGCGAATTCATCCAGACCGCCCGAGTATTTCAACACGTTGAGCCGATCGTCTTCCGACATTTCGCCGCTGAATTTGAACGGCGCGAGATCTAGAAGACCGACCGTCGAGAATCGCCAGGCCTGGTCCTTCCGGGTAGGCATCGGCAGCGCCTCAAATCGTTCCCAGGCCGAATGCTGTTGATCGCGGAACCAATCGGGAAAATCGGGGCGCTCGGGCGGGCCATCGAGGATCGCGGCGCTCGGTTTCACTTCGGGCTGAGTCACTACGGTCATGTCAGATTTCTTCAAATTGGGTGGATGTTTACCATACTGAAAAATCGGCATTTACCAACCAACCGCGGATGGGAAATGTGGAGTGCGGCCATCCTGCGACGCTGGGACGGCTTTCAAAAGCGCGGACATGTCCGCGCACTCCAAAAGCACCGTCCGCCCCAAACCGATCAGCCCTTAAATCGCGCCGCCAATTGCGCCTGCTGGTCGTGTAATTCCCGCGGCACGACACCGCCGAGGGAATCGAAGAACTTTTTGTGCTCGGCCAGTTCTCTGGCCCATTCTTCGTGGTCGATGCCAAGAATTTCGGCGACGCATTTATGGTCGATCTCGAGGCCGTCGAGATCGAGATCGTGCGGGCTGGGCAACCAGCCGATCGGCGATTGGAGGGCGCCGCCTTTTCGGGAGGGCGGACTGGAGACCCCCGCTCCTTGCTCACAGCGGTCGATGATCCATTCCAGGACCCGCAGGTTTTCGCCGAACCCGGGCCAAAGAAAATTTCCGGCCACGCCTTTACGGAACCAGTTCACGTTGAAGATCAGCGGCGGATTCGACAGGCGTTTTCCGATGTCGATCCAATGCCGGAAGTAATCGCCGATGTTGTAACCGCAAAATGGCAGCATCGCCATCGGATCTCGCCGCACCTGGCCGACCGCGCCGGTCGCGGCCGCGGTCGTTTCCGAAGCCATGGTGGCGCCGAGATAAACGCCATGGTTCCAATCGAACGCCTGATAGACCAGCGGCACGGTGTCGCTGCGCCGGCCACCAAAGATGATCGCGCTGATCGGCACTCCTTCGCCCCGGTCGAAGTTTGGATCGAGGACCGGATTGTTCGTGGCCGGCGTGGTGAATCGGCTGTTCGGGTGCGCGGCTTTTTCCTTCGAGGCCGGCGTCCAATCGTGGCCGCGCCAATCGATTGCGTGCGCGGGCGGCGCGCCATCTTTTCCTTCCCACCAGACATCGCCGTCATCGGTGAGCGCGACATTGGTGTAAAGCGTATCGTGCGCGATCGAACTCATCGCATTCGGGTTCGATTTGTTATTGGTGCCTGGCATGACGCCGAAGTAGCCATTCTCTGGGTTCACCGCGAACAACCGCCCATCGCGCACCTGCATCCAGGCGATGTCATCGCCGACCGTGGTGATTTTCCAGCCTTTAAAATGCGCCGGCGGAATCATCATCGCAAAATTAGTTTTGCCGCACGCACTTGGAAACGCGGCCGCCACATAATGCTTGTGTCCGTTAGGCGACTCTACCCCCAGAATCAACATGTGCTCGGCCAGCCAGCCTTGTTTTCGCGCGAGATACGAACCGATCCGCAGCGCCAGACACTTTTTGCTCAGCAACACGTTGCCGCCATAGCCGGAACCGACCGAGATGATGGTGTTGTCCTGCGGGAAATGGCAGATGAACCGCCGCGCCGGATCGACATCGAGCAACGAATGCACTCCGCGATTCCATTCCGCGTTGGGATCGTTCCCTAACCGATTGAGAGCAACCGCGCCCATCCGCGTCATGATCCGCATACTGAGCACAACATAAATGGCATCGGTGATCTCAAGGCCCACTTTGGTGAGGGGCGAATCGGCCGGTCCCATAATGTAGGGAATGACAAACAGCGTTCGGCCTCGCAGCGCGCCTTTCAGGAGACCGTGCAACTTGCTGTAGGTTTCGGTTGGGTCCGACCAATTGTTAGTCGGTCCGGCCTCTTCTTTCGTCGGAGTGCAAACAAACGTGAACTGCTCGACCCGTGCGACGTCGTTCGGGTTCGACCGATGTAAATACGAGCGCGGAACCTTTTGCTCGTTCAACTTGATCAAGACATCATCCCTGACCGCTTGATCGAGGAGAAAGTCAGTTTCGCGCTCCGAACCGTCGCACCAAAAAATGTTCTCCGGATTGGTGAGCATCTCCACTTCGTGCACCCAATCGAGCACCGCCTGATTCGCCGGTTTCGCGTCCCCGATTCCGGGCGGCGGCGAAATGGCAGAGGCGATATTTTTCATGGTCAGATGTCGATCTGTTAAACAGTAATGGACCCGAAGTCACACGAACGCATTACAGAAAGCTTCTAAAATGACCGCTCTTCTCACTTGTGTCCATCCGTGTTTACGCATGGTTTGGTTCCCCTTGCGCGAACAATGGCGCAGCCTTTTATTACGACATGTTTGGGGTGACCACGTCGGATGACTACCGGCCGGTGGCGTGGATGGGACGATACCCGGTCGATGTTACCGCGATTCTCGTCATCGCGCATGTGGCGGCGATGGTGTTGGGTTGTTTTCTTATCGCGTTCGGCGCGAGTGGCGTCCTCACATGGATGGCGTTCGATAGCGCGGCGGTGCTGCATCGCTTTGCCTTGCACCAATTGGTGACCTACGCCTTCGTGCATCCGCCATCTGGTCTGCTCTGGTTCGCGATCGAAATGTACATGCTGTTCGTTTTCGGGCGAGAAGTGGAACGCTTCCTCGGTCGCAAAGCGTTCATCGCGCTCTACGCCATTCTGGTGTTAGGACCGGCCCTGCTCCTGGCTGGGTGGGGCTTGGAACAAAGAACCGGCCTTTCCGGCTCGGCCCATGTCCACCTTGGCGTGTTCGTTGCCTTCGCGACGATTTATCCGCGGGCCGAACTGCTTTTTCGGATTCTGGCGAAATGGGCTGCCATCGTCTTGGTCGCAGCCTACTCGCTTCAACTCCTGGCTTATCATGTCTGGTGGGAACTGGCCGCTCTCTGGTTTGTCGTCGCCGCGGCTTTCTTTTTTGTCGAATGGCGCGGCGCGGGCCCGGAGTTAACATGGTTGAACGACGTAAAAACACGACTTCGGCCCCGCCCGAAATTTCGTGTTCTGCCGAAACCGAGCACGCGTCGGGCGGAGCCTGATGATATGTCCGTGTCGGTGGATGCGATTCTGGAAAAGATTTCCAAGTCGGGAATGTCCAGCCTAACGGAGAGCGAGCGGCGCCAACTCGAGCGCGCGCGCACACAGTTGCTAAAGAAATCGGAGTAAACACGCAAAGAAACGACGGCTCGAGCAGCCATCGGCTTAGAGCGTTCTAAGAAATATGTAGCCGCCTTTGTAGGGGAGGCTGACAGCTCTCCCCGAACGAAGCTATTCGGGAAACTGCTCGCCGCGCCATAGGTATGGCGAAGGCGGGTCAGTTTCCCCTACAGCCTAGTCGCCGAGCCCCGAGGAGACGGCTGTCATTTCTTGAGGCTCGCCTCGACTGTTTCGCACAACACATGAAGCAAGAGCTTGTGCGCTTCCTGAATCCGCGCCGTTGAATTTCCGCCCACCAGCAGATCGACATTAGCCAGGCCGATAGTCGATCCTCCATCGCGACCGAGGAGGGCAATGCTTTTCAGTTTACGCTTTTTCGCTTCCTCCAGCGCTCGAATGACGTTCTTCGAGCCCCCGGACGTGGTCAGACAAACAAGCAGATCGCCTTCCCGGCCTAAAGCGGCGACTTGCCTGGCAAAAATCTCGTCAAATCCATAATCGTTCCCCGCCGCCGTTAAGAGCCCGCCATCGCTGGCTAAACAAATCGCTGGATAAGCCGGGCGATCCTTGATGAAGCGCACCACAAACTCGGTCGCAAAATGGGCCGCGTCGGCTGCACTGCCACCGTTGCCGCAGACGAGCAGCTTTTTGCCCGCGCGCAGGCATTGGTCGATCAGCTCCGCTGCTCCGGCCAATTGCGTTTCAAGATTAACCAGTGACTGGAATGTCTTTGTCGCCGCCGCGATGGCCACCCGCAAATTTTCACCCGCCAGCTTCACGCGTTATGATTTGGCGATTCCAATCACGCCACAGCCGACCCGGGCGCCGGAATTGCCAGCCGGTTGCGACTTGAGATCATCCGCTTTGGCATGGATCACCACCGATCGCCCAACCACCGAGTCTTCCTCGTCACCTAACGACATTTGCTGATCGAGGTAATCCAGAGTCGCTTTGCCTGAGGCATCCGCCTCAATGTTTCCCATATCGCCCACGTGCCGTTCCGAAGCGTCCGGGCCGGCATGCGGTTGGTGAGTGGGGTTGAAATGGCCGCCGGCCGAGCTCAAATCGGCTGCGCTGCAATCGCCAAATTCATGCACGTGGAAGCCGTGCTGGCCTGGAGTGAGGCCAGTCAGTTCACCATGAACACGCACACCGTCGGCGTCTTCGGTAAATGTCACCGTGCCGCTGACCTTATTATCTCCGGCGGGATGAATCACCGCGATCGCTTTCAACGGCGATGCCGATTTTTCATCTTTCGTTTGCGCCAGAAGAGCGATCGACGCTGAAAGCAGAAAGACTAAAAGGATTAAAACAGGAGTTCTCGATTTCATGACCGTAACTTCTGCCCCGCCCGCGCGCCTTGTAAAGCGGGCCAGAGCATTTCGATTGCGGCCAGGTTGGTTCGCCGAATCTGTGCCATTGATGCCGGTTTCAACTTCGGATGGTCCCACTCGGACGCGAACTTCTGTTTCCAGCGCGCATAAACCGGTGGTGAAAACGCGCCGCAAATATCGCCAGCCAGAATGCGGCAATGCTCCCGGAGCTTGGCCAGAGCCCAGATCAGATCGGAAATGGTAAAGCCGCCGTTCTCCCAATTCGTTAGTGCCTCCTCTGCCCGCAGACAATCGAGATCGATCGTCACATAGACATCGGCGCCGTCGAGGGCGCAGGCAAACTGATCGAAACGCTCGCGCCAATTCTGGCGGAGAATCGCGCCGCGTCGTTTTTGATCCCGCCGGGAACGATCGTCAGTCCACGGATGCACGGCCAGCCTGCCGGCGCGCTCGGCGCGATGATTCCCGAAAATGTTATGCGGCCACCAGCATTCGAAATTGCCGCAGCCCCAGACGTTGACCTGGCGCACGTGCGGAAGATCGAGCGCGCGATTGACCCAACCGCCACAAGCCCATTTTGGCGGGCGAATATCCCAGTCGGGATGATTATCGAAGGAAACAACGACGACCGGCTGCGCCACACCGCGCAACCAGAATGCAGTGAGATAATGAAAGTCGCCCGAGCCGTAGAGGATGAACGGCGCTAGTCGCGACTCGTATTCGCGGTAAAAATTCTCTACCACGCGCGGCGGCGCGGAAAAGCGAAGCGGTGGCCCCCACCCTCGAGCATCGACTATTGGGATCTCCAGCGTGTCCGCCGGCCACGCCCCGTCGAGATCGAGATGCACAGACGGTTCTTTCATGCGCGCAAACTGCCGGGTTCACTCGAACTTCTCATGGAAACGATGAATCACAACGACACGTCAGACGTAAAAAAGAGAGGGCAGAGGCGCAATTTCTCGCCGGTGAGCGAAGCGTTCCGTCTGTTCGCGCATCGCTCGGCGACCGTCCTGGGCACGGCTTGGGCTTTCGTGGTCGCGGTCCTCATTATCCTCGTCTGGGGCGCGACCGGACCGACATTCCACTTTTCCGATACCTGGCAGCTCATCATTAATACCGGCACGACCATCGTCACGTTTCTGATGGTGTTCTTGATTCAGAATACGCAGAATCGCGACGCCAAGGCGGTTCATCTAAAGCTCGACGAACTCATTCGGGCGATTGGAGGCGCGCGCAACAAAATGGTGGATCTCGAAAAGCTCTCGGATGATGAGCTGCAAACGTTGGAAAAAGAATTCCAGCGGTTGCACCAGGAATCGCGCGATGGTGATACTCACGTTGCCGAAATCGAATCGAAGCGGTGATTAGCGGTGCGGGCGCGTTTCGCCCGTGCGAAGAAACTTTTTCCCGCTTGGGCAAAGTTTGAAAACCTCACAATGGCCGCAATCCGGTTTGCGCGCAAAACAGCGGCGACGCCCGTGCCAGATGAGCCAGTGACTCCAGTTCGTCCAGTGCTCGCGCGGCACCAGCTTCATCAAGTCGCGCTCGATCTTGTCCGGGTCTTTCTGCTTCGTTAGGCCGAGTCGTTGCGACAACCTGGAGACGTGGGTATCGACTACGATCCCCTCGTTTTTCTCAAAGGCATTCCCGAGCACGACGTTCGCCGTCTTCCGCCCGACGCCCGGCAGCGTGCGCAGCTCATCCATGGTCGATGGCACTTTCCCGCGGAACTTTTCGGCGATGGTCGAGGTTGCCCCGCGAATGCTTTTGGCCTTGTTACGGAAAAAACCGGTCGATCTGATCGCATTCTCAAGTTCGCTCGGCGTTGCCGCGGCGTAATCTTTCGCCGTCCGATATTTCCCGAACAACGCCGGCGTGACCATGTTCACCCGCTTATCGGTGCATTGCGCCGAAAGAATCGTCGCAATCAAAAGCTCGAGTGGGTTCTTGAAATCTAGCTCGCAATGCGCGCCGGGATAAATCTTCGGCCAGGCTTTTATCAGCTGCGCCACGCGTTCGCGAGCGGTCATGGGCTCATTATTGCTGACGATGTTTTCGGTGTCGATGCCGCCCTTCGCTGCTGGCTCTCCCGCTTTTTCTCCTTTTTGTTTGCTCCTGCCGCCACTGCCGTTTTAATTTGTAACGAGTTGTAACTTTTTTGACCTTTGTCACATTGGGCGCAGTCATGAATCCCGCCCTCCGCGCCACCGTTATAGCTGAGTGGCGCGGATTGTCTGAAAAACCGCCTTTGCGCAATCGGTGGCAATCCGCGGGCGAACTGTTGCCGAAACTGATGCATCGCCTTGGCCTGCGCGAGCGTTTGCAAGAAACCGAAGTGATCGAAGCGTGGGCGAAAATCGTGGGCGACTTTATCGCCGCACACTCGACTCCGGTTGCGCTGCGCGAGGGCGTTCTCTATGTGCGCGTTCTTCAGCCGGCTCTGCACTATGAGTTGGAGCAAGTCTCGAAGATCGACATCCTGCGCAAACTCAGACAACGCTTCGGCAGCAAAACTATTCGCGACGTGCGGTTCAGGATTGGGTAGTCGAACCGATGCGGCTCACCTGCGGAGCCACTAAACTCCAGCCCGATGGAAGCCTTGGCCCGAACACCGCACTGGTGCGGACGTTGTTGTCCATGGCTCCGATTATCATCACGGTTACTGTCGATTAGCCCACTGAAAGGAAAAGCCCGCCGGCCCTGACAGGCCCATTGCCTCGAGACAACGGACTGCCAAGTCGTCTCTGCGACCACCTAGAACGCGAGACGGGAGCCGGCGGGAAATTCATCCCTCACTATCTTTCTCCGGGATTTGCAGACGGAAGTTCTCGAAAAAATTGGGATCTTCACCTCTTCACCTTTGGGAGGCCCAAAAAATCAGAAGCGCCAGGCAATCTGACCTGAATCCACGCGGGAGGCAGAGCGCTTTCCCCTACAGGCGTGTCTTCTTTTGGACGAAGATGGAGATGCGTTTGGCGAAGGCTTTGGCAGGCTCGGCGTAGAAACGGCGACCGAGCTCGAGTGCGTCCATCTGCAATTTGGCGCTGCGTTTGCGGATCAGTTTTTCCAACTGGGCGATTTCCTCGCGCAACGCTTTATCGCCCCGTTCGTTTTGGAGCCGCGACAGGAGAAAAACGAAATCGTGGCACCGGCCCAATAGTTCTCCGAGAACACGAGCGTCCTCGGCAATTTCTTCCAACACCACGCGATTGAGCGGCTGCAAAATGCGCAGTTGATACCAGAGATCCTTCATCCGCTGGCGCCAGCGATGAAAACACTTCGGGTCGGGATTCTTGATGGTTTTGGCGAGGCGCCGCTGTCCGCTCTTGTAGGTCTTGGCGACGGCGTTGCAGATCCCTTTCCAACCGATGTGTTCCATCGGCCAGCGTGCCAGCCGTTGGCCGACGCTTTCCAGCATCGGGATCGCCTGCTTCTGCCAACCGGCAAAAGCCTCGGAAAAACTTTCACGTTCCATCGACAACAAGTCTTCAATCCGCCGGAATGGGTTTTTGCCAGTGCGTTTGATCGCGATGTCGCGCAGTTGAGCCAGCGTTTGCAAGCGCACCTGGGCATCGCGCAAATCCGAGACCAGTCGGCCGATGTCGCGCAGGCAGTGGTCCTCGCGGCGATGTCGATTCTGGCCAACTGCGTCTGCTGGCAACCGAATTGCCGCGCGCAATTTCTTGAGATGCTTCCGAACTTCGTGCACGGTCACGCCTCGCTCGGCCGCTGGATGCCGGCATAACTCCAGCGCCGATTCGATCTCCTGACGAAAGATCCGCTTCAATCCGCCCGAGGGCAGTTCACCCGATTTTAACCGGTAGCTCATGAAGGCAAATTACTCGGTTGCCAGGCGTACGTTGCTGTAACGTTTCTGGCCGGTTACTTCGCGACCAAACCAGCTCGGCGGTTTAAATTTGCGGCAGGCAGTCTCGCTCGGGAATTCCACCTCGGCTACGACCAGGCCCTCGTTCTGACCATGATAAATGTCGATCTCAATGGTGAGATTCTTCCACGGCACTTCATAGCGCGTCTTGCGCAAACGCCGGCCCTTTGTCGCCGGCCAGAGCAACTCGAATTGTTTCGGACTTAGCCTAATCTCGCGTTCTTCCCGCGCCGAGCCGCGACCGACTTTGAACGTCAGCGAGGCGACTCTTCCTTTTTTTCGCAAACGGACATGACGCCCGCCGGCTTCGTTGGCGAGATAACCCTGCCCGAGTTGAAAATGCCGTGACCGCAAAATCTCGAGCGGCAAGCGTTTGATCAAAAATTTGCGTTCGATCTCGCGCGAGGAAACGTGATGAGGCCGGCGCATGCATGTAATCAATCCGTTCGCATGCGCGCCGCCAAGAATTATTCGAAACAAATTAACGGGGGAGGATCGACAAAATAAAACGCGCCGTTTCCGCTCCCATTGCAACGGAACGGAACCGGCGCGTTAAACCGAGGTCGGAGTCTAATCCTCGTCCACGATCACGCGATCGACCATGCGGGCATCGCCTTGGCCCGTGAAGTGCACGTGAACCGGCACACCAACTCTGATTTTCGCACGCACGTCGGCGTCGGTTAGAGTTTTACCGCCTTTGGTCGTATAGACCACCGTTTTGCCGAAGCGATAGTTCACCGGGCCGCTGCTTTCCCGCAGCACAATGGCGCTGCCGGGAGTGAACTCGGTGATCGTCCCGCTGGCGTCGGTCGTTGTCGTTGTTGTCGTCGTACTCTCGGAAACCTGTCCCCATGCGAACGGCGCAATTAAGGACAGGGCCAAACTTAATAGTAACTTTCTCATATTAATTCCCTTCTATTTTTAGTTTTGCCTGGGGGCAGAGACATTTCCCGCGGCCGATTCTCCTCGATGCTGAGAAATGCGTTCCCCGTATGATTTATTCGTGTGTCCCCCATCGCGTGGTTGTAAACCCGTCTGCCTCCTCGTCCTCTTATTCGAGTAATTTGATCATCACAGCGCAAGATTCATCAATGGGCGGTGCGCTGAAGAAGCTCTCTCAGGGCGATGGCGACGACGAGGATCGGCCAGATTGAAACTCCGGCGATCCCAAAAAAGAGCAGCAATTCAATCACAAACTCGATGCTCTTTTCGCGCGCGAAATAAGTCCGGCTCATTTCGCGGAAGGATCTGAGCAGTAAATAGCGACGCTCCACGGATCGTTTGCGCACGGTTCTTCTGATCGTGATTAAGCTCATGATGAAGCCTAAATGCCGTCGCTCCGGCGTCAGGTTACGAATTGTCAAAACCGCGTGACGAACGGGTGACAAGTCGCGAATTGCGTGGTTTGTCACAGAAAAGTGACCTGAAAGGCGTTGTGAGCAGCGCGGGCGTTTCGGATGATGGCCGATAGCTCGGATGAAACCAAAAGTGCTCTTCATTTGTGTTCACAATAGCGCACGCAGCCAGATGGCGGCGGCGTTGCTCAATCGCGCCTGTAGCGCCCGGTTTCAGGCGGAAAGCGCCGGGCTCAAGCCCGGAACGCTCAACCCGCTCGCGGTGGAAGCGCTTGACGAAATCGGGATCGACATCTCGCAAAACAAGACCCGCGCGGTGTTCGATGTTTTCAAGTCCGGCGAGCTGTTTACCTATGTCATTGCGGTTTGTGACGAAGCCAGCGCAGAGCGTTGCCCGATTTTTCCCGGCGTTGCGAAACGATTGCATTGGTTCTTCCCGGATCCGGCATCGTTCCGCGGCCCGCGCGAAGCACGTCTGGAGCAAACGCGCCATGTCCGCGACCTCATCGCCGCCAAGGTTGACGAATGGTGCGCCGAAGCAGGCGGAGCAAAAGTGATTGCCTAAGTCACGAGTTCGATAGGCCCGCCGGGATTCTTCCCGGCGGGCTTGATCGATCTAACCCTCGTCAAAACTTAACACTCAGGTCGGCCTGGAGTATTTGATACTGATCAACCGGATTGATGCCTATATCGCCCGCTCCCCCGGTGCCGAGCGAATCGTCGACGCGCCAGCCATAGGCGTAGCTGAGATTGAAAACGATCGCATCGGCCAGCATGTATCCGGCTCGCACGGCCACGCCTTCCACGTTCACACGGCTGTCGAACACGTCAGAATCAACCAGGTTCGGGTCAAGCGCGTATTGGTCGGTGTGTTGCCACCAGGCGTCGATCTGCCAATCGCGCTTCTTCTTCAACTGTCCAATGCCGAAACCGATCTCGTATGCATAACGGTCATCGCCCTTATCTGGATGCCCGGCGGCGGCAGCTCGATCGTCGGCTTCAAAATTGGTCGCGAAATCGCCGAAGACGTGCATTGGCAGCTTTCCGACTTTCCATCCAATTTCCACCGGCATATCGAAAACCAAAAGGCTGTTGATGCCCGTTTGATTCCCACCGGGGTCGCCGGAGAAATGAATGTTAAACGTGTCACCGTTGCCGGTGTAGTTGTAGAGCGTTGGCGCAAGCTGGAAGTATAAGATGTGCGGGAAATCAAATTTCGCTCCCACCTGCCACCCTAGAAGGAATGCGTCGTGGTTTGGCACAAGCTGAGTTTCGCCTGTTACCGGCTGCGTCGTTGTCGGGCGAGAGCCAATTGGGTTTTCCGGGTTGGCATCGTCGTAAACGAATTGGCCGGAGTTTGCGAAGAGATCGAGCTTCAGGAACGGCTCCGGTGGCGGAGTTACAACAGCTTTGCCATCCTTGCTAAATGTAGAAGGTGGCGGCGGTGCCTCTGCTCCGAAGGTAAAAGAGTGTTTCCACTGCTGGGCCAAGCCTTCCACGTTAATGTCGTCGTCCCACACCAGCCGCGTGTTGACGAATGGGACGGCAAATTTGCCGCCAATGAGTGTAATATCATGGAAACCTTTGTAGCCCAGGTAAGCTTGCCCGACATTGATACGATCGCTGTCTTTCGAAAAGGGACCGTTGACCTGGCTATCGTCGCCGAAGGTCACGTTCGTCGAGCGAGGACTGGTGCTGGTTTCCAATCGGACCCCAAAAAACCAATCGTCCAGCAGCTTGCCATGCAATCCGAGACGCAGACGATATCGTTCACGTTCGCGCTCCTGCCAATCGCCATCGGGAAGTCTGCCGCCACGATATTCATATCGCAGACGCGCATCGCCAAAGAGTTCCAACTCGGTGATCGCGGGAAATAATTTCCATTTCTCTCCGCCACCCAGGTCGGGAACGCTTTTCTCCACATATTTTTTCCCGTCGTAAGAAACCTGTTTCCTGGTCGGACCTTCTGCCGGAACCGGCACAAACGCCGTCTGTTTTTTCAGACTTTTGACTTCCGCTTCCAGCTCGGTGTTGCGTTGTTGCAGTTGCTCGACCGCGCGCTCGAGCTTCTCGAGCCGATCGGAGTCGGACGATGTCTCCGCGCGCAGTGGCTGCACCGTCAGGATCAAGATTGGAACGACACTGCTGATTCGTAATAAGAAACGTTTCTTCATGGATCTGATTTTCTCCTTGTGGGTTAGGTTTAAACGGGATTGCAAGTTACAGCGCCATACGCCCACGCCGATCCTCGCAACGGCGGCAAATTAGAAGCCGATTGTTACAGGTTGATGACGGACATGTGACAATTCGGCAAACTTTTTCGACCGAATCGTGCTAGCGCGTGCCGAGAAGCAGTTGCCTCAGAGAAGTTTGAGCGGCGCTGGTGAAATGCGCCGCCACCTCCGATGGCGCGTGATAGTTGTGACAGGTGATGCATTCCGCCACCGCTTTCCCTTTCGGGCTATGGCACGTGATACAATTCTCTTTTACCGGCATGAGAATGTCGGACGTCTGGCGACTTTGCCTGGCGTGATGGCAATCGTCGCATTTGACGCTGGCATGTTGGGCATGATCAAACCGCGCCTGCGCCATCCATCGATCGATCAGAATTGGTTTCGTGATCACCGGGGCGGCGTTTGCGACCGGCTTCACTTCATGACATAAGGCGCATCCGTAAAACGAGGCGCGCACGATCGGAACGCTGTCACGCTGGGGTTGGTACGGGCTCGTGGCGAAAAAAACCTGGCGCTCCAATTCCTCACCGGAACGGATTCGCTCCCGCAATTGCGCGATCTGTTTCGTCACGAAACTCTGAATCTGTTTCGGACCGGTAATTCCTTTCCGCACTGCCAGATCAGCATATTGCGTAGGCAGCGAACGCAGAAATCCGCGCACGGCCGTAGCATTGCCGTGCGGCAACGTCAGATCCGGATTTTTCGGATCGAACTGAAGTGAGTGACACGCCTGGCAGTTCGCCGCAAAACTGATTCCCTGCATGTAGCGGCCGTCAGGCTGCGGCGTGTGACAGTAATTGCAGTCGAGCTTTTTGCCGTTCACGGGTGGAATGTCGACGGCGAAATGACGCTGATGATTGAACCGGAGAACATCGGGATCGCGCACGCTTACCGGCTCCGTCATCTTCTCAACATTAAGCTGAAACTCCGGATGCCCGTTCCAGAACGACGGAAACGTTTGAGTATAACCACGCGCTGGTCTTGGCAGATTGAACGCCACCCGCCGGGTGGGCTGCGGATGTCGATCCAAAATCGTCCAGTGAAGCTGCGCGCCTGCTTGCGCGGACGCTTCCATGATCGCCGCATTGTTGTGACATGAGGCGCATTGCGAGCTGGCGACGAGCGTTAATGATTGCAGTCCGCGATGCTCCTGGTGACAGGCCGAGCACGACCGATTTTGCACCACGTTAGGCTCGTGGAACGTATGCTGGGCGTGACACGTCTCGCATTTGCGGTCGATCGGCTCGAACGCCACGCCGTGCCGGAACCGGTCGCTTAGCACCTGTTTAAACTTCGATGGTGTCAACGGGCCGCCGGTCATGAGGGTTTGGTCGTGACACTTCGCGCAATTGTCGGCAATGCTCGCGTGCGGCGCAGAAATTTTTCCCGCATTAAAAAAAGTCTGGCGGCCGCGCATTTGGAAAACGATGAGGCCGATGATTCCGCCCACGATTGCGATCAGGCTCACGAGCGCGCGCGCTCGCCGCCACGGGTGGAGCTTGTTATAGTATCCTAGATTGCCCTTGTAGCGCTCAGCGATCTGTTTTTGGGTTCGGCGCGGAGCAGGCATGCGAAGGTTTTTTAAGGTTGTAGGGGAAGGTAGCCTGGGGCATCGCCCCAGGGATTCGAAATGTGTGTCGCCGAGCGCTGAAAGCGCGATTTAATCCGGTGGCTGGCTCCAGGACCCAAACATCGCCTTCCTCGAAATCGATCTCGCACCCTTTCAAGGCAGCGATGGTCGCGAAAGTGAATCGCGCTTTCAGCGCTCGATATTTTGATTCTACGGATGCTGGGGCGGCGTCTCAGGCTCAGTATGAATTCCGCGCCTTCGGCCCTAAAAACATACGAAGGTGATAGTTTCGCCCAAACGAAGCCACGGGGGAAGCTGTCAGCTTCCCCCACGGAGAATTGGTCGGCGCGACCTGGCGCCGCACGGATCATTACCTGCTGATCTTCAGCGCGCATTAGTAATAGAACAACGTAACGTATGCATGCCACGCGGTGAGCAGGATGAGGAGGAACGAAATCGGGACGTGTACGAACAGCCAGCTATGCAACCAATGTTGCAGCTTTAACTGCAAATCGAGCATCCGGCGTTCGTCGCACCAGGCTTGGATTTCTTCGACCCGCGCGCGATAAGTCTCTGAGACACGGAGCTTCACGAATCGAAAGACTTCTTCCGAATACCGGTTTGTGCCGAGCCGGAATCGATCGCCGCGCCGCGCGGCGAGATAAGGCCGTACCTGTTCATCGAGAAATTCCAAAAGCACCGATTGGGAAACTGTGTCGCTCGCAACTTGCGGCTTTGCCGATGTAGTCGCGGCTGGCGACGACGACGGCGCTGTAACCGGCGTCGGCTTGTCCGCCGTAGCCTTAGCGAAGGCCGATGACCCCGGCGCAGCCGGCGTTCCACTTGTCGGAGGAACAGTTTGCGCTGTGATGCTCGATCCGACCACGCTTTTTGCGCGCGCAGTTGGCGTGCTCAATTCACCAGAGGTGGAAGCCATTGGGGTCGACTCTGCCGTGACCGTTTTCGCCGCGCTCGGCGCCGGCGCCCCCGCATCAGTCTTCTCCAGCGGCGCAGGCTTGAATGAATCCCGCATTTTCTCAGCCGCGGTCACAAGTTGCGCACGGATGTGCGGGATCTGCTCGTAGACCGTTTCTGCCGGCAACCGCTCTTTCATGATGTGCGGCAACTGATGTTGTAACACCAAGCCGTAAATCCCGCTGATCATCACGACGGCGTAAAGAACAACGAGCAGCGTCGTCATCGGTCCGCCAAACCTAAAACCGCTATGAAACAGGACCAAGGGAACCGTGAGCAGCGTCAGCCAAATGTGAGCACGCATCCAGCGCTGCAACGTGCCGAGCCGCCAAAGCACAACTTTTTTTCGCGCGCCGAGCAAACCGGCGAAGATGAAAATCGCAAACGCGGTGGCACCAAAAATCAGCCCCACGGGTGTGCCGCCGACACTACGATGCTCGGACGGCGTTTGCGTGAACGCCGAAGGCAAACGCAATCCAGCCGGCAATTTTTGCGGTGCAAAATTCCCGAGGTAAATCCAAGCCGCGAAAATCGCCGCCGCGACAACGAAGACGAACCAGGGGATGTGCGCACGGTTAAGAATGCGCATGATTTCTAAATCCCAAGTTCCAAATCCCAAACCGCAGGGAAATCCCAGGCTCCAATAACCAAAGAAGCGCGACGCTTCGTGGGTTGAGGATTGCGGATTCGTGCTTCCCAGGGAGTTGGTCTTGGTGCTTGGGATTTGGGAGTTCCACGTTAGTGGGTGTGATGCGTCTCGTAATGACGCGCAGGCGACCAGCCTCCGCCGATCAGATCTACCTGGCCAATCGACGCGTCGCCGAAAAACCGCTGAGGATCGACGCGTTTCGCGGCATCATGCGGACACGCATAAACGCAGCTCGGGGTAGATAGTTGAGTGCAGAGATCGCACGTGTTCGCCTTGTAACTGGTCATTTTTTTCTTCTCGATCTTGACTTGCGGCGGCGCGCCTTCCTGCGCCGGTTTCACTTCGGTGCGCACTTCCCTAACGACTTCGAGCGGATGCATGTTGATGTTCCCGTAGGGACAAAGCTCGGCGCACTTGCCGCAACCGATGCACCAATCTTCAATAATGATCTCGAGATTTTCCTTGCGTCGGATCGAACCGACCGGGCATTGCGTCATGCAGAGCGGGTCCCGGCAAGATCGACAAGCGGTGGCGACGAGGAAATGATCGTAGCGCAAACCATCCCGGAGCAAGCGAGACACGCCATCGTGCGCCTGGGCACACGCGCGGACACAGGCATCGCAGCGCGTGCAATTGTCCAAGTCGATGAGCAAGAGATTTTGCGCTTCAAACAGGCCCTGATTTAGAAAGTCGTCCAGTTGCAGGCCGGCGGGAATGGTGCGCTCGTGGATGGTTTGGAGCCGCGCCTCCGCGACCGGCTCTAGTTGGGCGCGAACGTCGGGGAATTGCGCGAGCATCGCATCGAATTCGCTCGCCGGAATTTTGACCACATCGACCGCATCAAGCGCGGTGCATGTGGCCGTCCGCTTGCTCGCGCGCATCAAACCGATTTCGCCAAAGTAATCGCCGCGACTCAAATACGTCCGCACCATTTCGCCGCCGGGTAACGTCTGCGAAACGCGCACCATACCGGAGCGAATCAGATAAAACGCGTCGGCCTCTTCGCCTTCCTTACAGATGATTTGTCCTTGATTGTAGGAGACGAGTTCGACCTTTTGCCGGAGATGCTCGATGAACTCGTCGCTCAAGGTGGCGAACAACGGCACGGTGCGCAGATGATTCGCCAACGAACGCTCCCGATATTTTTTCTCCAGCTCGACCTTGAATGAAGTGCCCTTGAACGTCGGCACTTTCACTTTCGTTGTTGCCTTGGTAGTTTCCGAGACCTGGCGGTTCCCGACGAGCATGTCGAGAATGACGCGCAGCATCTCGAGCATGACGCACTCCTCGCGCGCCTGGACCGTCGCCGAGCGCGGCTGATACGTGCGGCACGTCATTTCGCCAAACAACTCACCCGGCCCGAGCTGCGCTAACGGACGGTTCACCGGAAGATCGACATCCGCGTCGATCCCGATGAATTGGCGCTGATGAGCGCCGGCGCGGCGATCTTCCGCGTCATCGGTCAGGAAACTTCTCATTCGCGCGAAGCTGCGGCCGAAAAAACCGGTGCGTGGCCGTGTCCGCAAATGGGCCAGCGGATTGCCAATGTAAATATCGACCGTGCCGGAAACGATGTAGTAGGCGGTGGAACCGAACTCGCCTTCCTGACAAACGATTTCGCCTTTGCGATAGCGATGCAGAACCGCTGCGCCCTTGGCCCAGTTCTCGAGTTGTGCGCGCGGCAATTCTTTGAGCGCCGGCAAATATTCGATCAACTGATCGATGCTCAACGGCTCGCCGGCGGTCAATTTGCCAACGGGTTCATCCATAGGGCGACTCCGGCAGCATATTCGCCGTCCGATAGAGCGAGAAGCATTTTTCGCGACGGAGCAGAGGACTGGCGGTGTGCGCCGCAATCGCGACAAAACCTATCGGCGTACCGGGCACGAATCATTTGTATGCCTGCGAAATCCAAGAAACAACAAATGGCTGCTGGCGCTGCCTTGGCCGCCAAGCGCGGTAAGCGTTCCAGGTCATCGCTCAAAGGTGCATCGCGCGGGATGTACAAGTCGATGAGCCAATCTGAGCTGCGCAAGATGGCCAAGACCAAGCGCAAAGGCAAGCCAACACGCTCGCGCAAGAAGAAGCGCTAGAACGCATCTGGCCTCTGCTCAAGAACACCATCCAGGTGCGGTGTTATCTTCGCGGTGGGCCGGCGGGCATCTTGTTCCGCCAAAGAAGGGGTCGGACTCGCCGCGGCGAGCCTGTGGGGCAACCGGGCGCCCCCTGGTTAGGGTTTTCGTCGGCCGTCTCGGCCGAAGCGAGTCTGTCCTGTGGCGGACGAAGATACCTGCGCTCCGAGTCGAGTTGAGGTTGCTACGAAGGCGCAGTGCGTCAATCATTTAACCACTACATCGTGAAAGCGCGCATGGACCTGCAGCCGACCATTCTAATTGTCGATGATGAAAAGCATACGCGTGATGGGCTGCGCCGATTACTGGAGAACGATTACGACGTCTATGTCGCCGCCGACATCGCGGGGGCGATGGGCCTGCTCGAACGCGAGCCGATCGATCTGCTCCTGACCGATCTCCGCCTCGTGGGCGAGGACGGAATGCAATTGATTGATCGTGCACTGAAGCTGCCGCAACCGCCGATTTGCATCATGATGACCGCCTACGGTTCGGTCGATACCGCGGTTGAAGCGATGAAGCGCGGAGCCTACGATTTCGTGACCAAACCACTGAACCTCGATAAAGTGGAAATACTCATCGCGCGCGCCCTCAAAGGGCGAAATCTGGAGCAGGAAAATCGCGTCCTGCGGCAACAAGTCGACGAGCGTTACGGCTTGGAAAACATCATCGGCGGGTCTCCCGCGTTGCACGAAGTGCTGGAAACAATCAAACAAGTCGCGCCTTCGTCGGCGAATGTGTTGATCGAGGGCGAGAGCGGGACGGGAAAAGAACTGGCCGCGCATGCGATTCACAATCTGAGCCGGCGCACCAAGGCGAAATTCGTTGTCGTCCATTGCGCCGCTCTCTCGCCGACTCTGCTCGAAAGTGAGTTGTTTGGACACGAGAAAGGGGCCTTCACCGGAGCGCACGAGCGCCGGATTGGCCGGTTCGAGCAGGCGACTGGCGGCACGATTTTTCTCGATGAGGTCTCGGAGATTCCGCTCAGCACGCAGGTGAAATTGCTGCGCGTCATGAGCGAAGAGCGTTCGTTCGAGCGCGTCGGCGGAAACCAGACGCTGCGCGCTGATGTCCGATTGATCGCCGCGACTAACAAACATCTGGAAACGGTCGTGCGCGAAGGAAAATTCCGCGACGATCTTTTCTTTCGATTGAACGTGGTTCGGATCACGATGCCGCCGTTGCGCGAACGCAAGGACGACATTCCTCTGCTGGTGCGAGGGTTTCTGCGGCATTTTGCAAAAGAGAACGACAAATCAATTGTCGACCTTACCGGCGACGCTATGAACGCATTGCTCACTTATAATTGGCCGGGCAACGTGCGCGAGCTGCGGACCGCGATCGAGCACGGCGTCGTCATGGCTACCGGCCCGAAGATTACCGTGCGCGATCTGCCGAGCGCGGTGCGCCAGGCCGCGGGAGCAACCTTGCCGCGTGGGATTTCGCCCGCCCAAGCCTTTGGCGAAAAGGCCAGTCCTCTCGATCTGCGCGAGACAGAGAAAAAGTTGATCATGCAGGCACTTGCGGCGACAGGTGGCAACGTGACCGCCGCCGCGAAGAAACTTGGCATCAGCCGGCGCACGCTCCATCGGAAGATCAACGAAATGAAAGTCGAGAACTCTGCACCCTCTGAAGAAGCCGCCATGCCGACCGCCGCCACTCGCGCAACGAAGGAGAGTCCTTCCTAACCAATGCCGGGTAGCGCAGAGTTTGTCCAACGCGTGGTTCACACGCTCGAGACCGGCCGGCCCGCGATTTGGCTACGGCGCTCTTTGGTTGTGGCCTTGATCGGCGGGATCTCACTTTTCTATTTGCTGAGCGAATTTCGCGGTCTCGCGACTTCGCAGGCCATGGACCAGGCGCAGATGGCACGCGAGATCGCACGCGGCCATTTTTGGCAGACGAAATATACGCGACCGCGCGTGATTGGTCAGTTGCTCATCCACGGCAAGAACGTGCCGCAAGCGGCCTGGATCGACACCTACAACGCGCCGTTGCCGCCGCTGGTCAATGCCTTTGCCCTTTTCCCAGTGAAATCGCACTGGAAGATGACAACGGCGGACGTGATCTACATCGGCGACCGAGCGATCGCCGCGATGTCGATCGTCCTCTTTCTGCTCTCGGTCGTGGTTCTCTTTTTCATTGCTCGACGTTTGTTCGATCAACGCCTCGCCCTGATGGCCTGCCCCCTCGTCCTGCTCGGCAACATATTCTGGCAGTATGCGCTTTCCGGTCTACCCCAGATGCTGATGCTGTTGCTGTTTAACGCAACGATGTACGCACTCGTTCGCGCGATCGAGGCGCGATCTGGCGGCGGGCGCGTCGGTCTGTGGCTTGCCCTCGTCGGCCTCGGCTTCGGTCTGCTTGCGCTGAGTCATGCCCTAACGATATTTATTTTCGTCGCAGCCCTCATTTTCTTTGTCTTCTTCTTTCGCCCGCACGGTTGGGCGGCGCTGATTCCGCTGGCCGTTTTTGCCGTTGTTTACTTCCCATGGCTCGTCCGCAACTATCTCGTGTCCGGAAATCCCGCTGGTCTGGCGTTTTATTCCGCGCTCGATGGGATCGGCCACACCGAAGCGGGTTGGATGCGCCACCTCAGTCTGAACCTGGAAGGAACGGCTGGGCCTCTCGCCTTCGAGGGGAAGATCGTGAAGAATTTCTTCCTCCAAGCCGGCAATCTTTTCGGTTATTTCGGCTACAGCGTGGTGGCGATCGTCTTTTTCGCTTCTCTCCTTTACGTTTTTAGGCGGCGAGACACTGGCACGTTTCGCTGGGTGTTGCTCGCGATGTGGATTGGTGCGGTCGCAGGAATGTCGATCTTCGGTCTGAGCGAAGAGCAGGGCTTTGCCGCAAACCAGCTCCACTTGCTCTTTGTGCCGCTGATGACTTGCTACGGACTGGCGTTCCTTCTGGTGCAATGGCGCCGGCTCAAAATCCAACTGCGCGTGGCACGGATCGGCTTTGTTACGCTGCTCTTCGTGCTCTGCGCGTTGCCGTTCATCTTTATCCTGCCGGGATTGAAACCGGCTGAAGGGACGATTCGCTGGCCGCCGTACGTGCCGCCGTACATCGCCGTGCTGAACGATTGGATGAAGCCTAACGAGATCACCGCCAGCGATATGCCTTGGGCGGTGGCCTGGTACGCCGATCGGCGCGCGCTGTTCGTTCCCGAGACCGTAAAAGAAATGACCGACATCAGCGATTACCGGATTCTTGGCGGCCCCGTTTATGGTCTCTATCTCACGCCGATCAGCGGCAGCGAGAACAAACTCGGCGACATCACCAAGGGCGAATATAACGGTTGGGCCGCAGTCATTTCCCGCAGCGTGAATCTCGAAACATTTCCGCTGAAATGGCCCGTCTTGCTCGGTTTGGATAACGAGTGCATTTTCCTGAGCGACCATAATCGAGAGGAAGCGGCGGCGGGGACACCATGAGAAAAAGTCTTCACCACGCCTGATGGAATGCAGACAAAGAAGATTTTCGGAACCGACGGCGTGCGTGGCGTGGCCAACGTTGAACCGGTCACGGCGGAAACGGCGCTCAAGCTCGGGCGCGCGGCGGCATATGTTTTTGCGGAATTAAATCCGCGCCGCACGCCAACCGGAGCGCGTCCGAAGATTGTGCTGGGCAAGGATACGCGGCTTTCCGGTTATATGCTGGAGAATGCGCTGGTCGCCGGGATCACATCCTTAGGCGCGGATGTTCTCTTGATCGGACCTTTGCCTACTCCCGGCGTGGCCTACATCACCCGGTCGCTCCGGGCCGATGCCGGAATTGTTCTGACCGCTTCGCATAATCCTTATGAGGACAATGGGATCAAATTTTTCCGGCACGACGGTTACAAGCTGGACGATCAAATCGAAACGCGGATCGAGCAGCTCGTTTTCACCGGTGAGATCGATTCGATTCGGCCCATCGCCAGCAAGATCGGCCGCGCCACTCGCATCGACGACGCGCTGGGCCGTTACGTCGAGTTCGCCAAGGCGAGTTTCCCGAGAAAAATGGCGCTCGAAGAAATGCGTGTCGCCGTCGACGTGGCCAACGGGGCCGCTTACAAATCCACCCCGTGCGTTTTGCGCGAGTTGGGCGCCGATGTGACCGTAGCCCACAATGAGCCTAACGGAATGAATATCAACGGCGGTTGCGGCAGCATGCATCCGGAAGAAATCCAGCGGATTGTGCAAACGAGCGGTGCTGATGTCGGAATTACTCACGACGGCGATGCCGATCGCGTTCTGCTTTGCGACGAAAATGGCGCGATGGTCGATGGAGACGAAATTCTCGCCATCGCCGCCCTCGATTTTTTGAACTCGAAACGACTTCGCGACGACACTCTGGTCGCGACCGTCATGAGCAACTTCGGCCTGAATGAGACGCTCGCCGCGAACGGCGGTAAAGTCGTGCGCACCAAAGTGGGCGACCGTTATGTGATCGAGGAAATGATGAAACAGAATTTCAATCTTGGCGGCGAACAAAGCGGCCATATCATTTTCCGCGATTTCACGACCACCGGCGACGGCATTATCAGCGCCCTCCAGATTTTGCGAATCATGCACGAGACCGGGCAACCGCTCAGCAAACTGGCCGCGTGTCTAAAAAAATATCCACAAGCCCAGCGAAATCTGGCGGTAAAATCGAAGCCGCCGCTGGAGGAGCTCACCGAGGTGATCAAGCTCGTTAGCCAAACGGAGAAAGAACTGGCCGGCAAAGGGCGCGTCCTGCTGCGTTACTCCGGCACCGAGCCCAAGATTCGTTTGCTGATCGAAGGCCGCGACTTCGATAAGATCGACCAGCATGCCAATCGCATCGCCGAGGCCATTCAAACCGCAATTGGCACAAATTAACGATGATATTTCAATGCGCTCATGAGAAACCCAGCATTAAGATACTGGGCTATCATCATCTGATACCCTTTCGGCCAGAACCGACATAATGATGCTGCCGCGAATCATCGAAGCTCTGTTGTTCAGCGCCCAGAAACCCCTCTCGGTCAAAGAGATTGTCGATGTGCTGCGGCGCGCCGGCGGTGAGGACGAATTTTCCCCTAATAAGTTTGCCAAAGTGCGCGAGGCCGAAGTCGCCGCGGCGCTGGAGCAACTCAAGATCGAATGTATCGAACAACAACGCGCGTTTCAGCTCGGCGAAAAAGCTGAAGGCTGGCACCTCGCAACCGATCCAAAATACGCGCAGTGGGTGCGCGAACTTTTTCCCGCAGCCAAGCCGGCCCGACTCACCGCGCCCGCGCTCGAGACGCTTGCGATTATCGCCTATCGGCAACCGATCACGCGCGCCGATGTCGAAGCGGTCCGCGGTGTCAACATCGACGGTGTTCTGCAGACCCTGATGGAGCGCGGCCTGGTGAAGATCGCCGGCCGCGCTGAAATTCCCGGCCGGCCGCTCCTCTACGAAACGACGCAATTCTTTCTCGACCACTTCGGCCTTCGCACCCTGGATGAGTTGCCTAACGTGGAAGAGTTGCGCAGGCGCGACTTGCCAAGCGCCCGCCCCATCGGCGATGCCAGCCCGCCGGGGTCATCCACCTTCGCCAAGGCTCAGGCGGAAAAGCCGACCCCGGCTACGGCGCCGGACGCCACGCAAGAGCAACCGACGTCGCTTCAATAATTCCGGGGAAGGCGAGACAGCGCTTGGAACGCGGCGATTACCGGCCAGACCGACAACGCAGTGATCACGCCGAACAGCGCCAGCTCCAGTGCGTAATCGATTCTCGCTTCCATGCCGAAAAACCCGGCACCGAGTTTCCAAAAGCCGTGCACATCGCGCGGCGCACGGCACTTTCTGACGCCAGCGCAGGACGGGCTCGGCTTGAATTGATAATGGTAATCCGTCAGCGGTCGGCCCTGACGTTTGGTTGGTTGGGGGTTGAATTGCGGTGTTGGTTTCATCTCCTGTGGTTTCCTTTCTTTGTTGACTCTCCAGAGAACGAACAAGCCGGCGGGTGCAGGACATGTCGATCTCTCGGCCCGAAACTCGGTCGGGCGGCCGGCGCAAAAATCGCGCGGTTCAGTTCGACCACTGGGGTTCCCCGAACGCGTTTCGGGGTCTCCAACTTGGCGATCCGCCTGCCGCAGGCAGGCAGATCAATCAAAAAATCACGCTTCTATTTACAACGAGCTGCCGAGTTGTCCAGCAAGTCGTCCACGTTTCTGTTGTAAGTGCCTCTACCTGAAGCCAAAATACCGTAACATTTTTTCCAGTTTCGGCCCGTAGGGCTCATTGTAGCCGGGTCCGGCTTGTCCGCCCGCAGCCTGGGCGAATGAGGATGACGCCGGCTGGCGAAGATGTGGCCCGGTTCGGGCCCGGGGTCACCGCTCCAACTCGGCGATCCAGCCCCAGGCGGAGCCATCTTGTGGCAAATGGGATGGCTCTGACACGGCAAGATCGACAGCGTGTTTCCTGCTGATAACCTGCGTCAAATGGACGCGCCCGATTGGGTTTCGCTAAGCGATGAGCAACTGCTCGAGCGCCGGATTTCCAGCCTCGAGCTGCGACTTGAAGGCACACCGCTCGAGCCGCTCATCAAACAGCCGCCCCGATTGTTGCTCGTTGCAATCAAAACTGAACACAGAACAATTCTGGCGGCGCATTTGCGCGCCTCATTGTAGCGGTGGAACAACTTGCAGCATCATGAAATGCGGATGCGCGTTCGACCACTCGACCGCCTCGCGCCTTGTTTCGAAAAATCGATCGACCACGATAGCGTTGCGTTGAGCTGCCGTCCGTCCACAGGCGCGTGCCGCTTTGCGACTCACCACGGCGGGCCCGGTATCGACCGCCACGCACGGACGATCGGGGAAGATAACTTTGCTCCCATACGGAATTCGTTTCGGATCGACCGCGCAAGGTCCGGAATGCAACCGTCCGCCTGTACTGGCGTATTTGCCGGATCCTCCTGCACCGCTTGCCATCACATTGGCGATGAGTCGTTCGTGCCAATCGGGATCCCGGCGATTTTCATTCCGTTTTTCACCTGGCAATGAGATCGGCGCATCGCCACCACTGCTCTTGACGGTTTCGTTGGGAAGCGGCCATACTCGCCGCCTACCGGAGGACTACCATGTTACATCTCGATACTGGAAATACCGCTTTCATGCTCCTGTGCGCGAGCCTGGTAATGCTGATGACGCCAGGGCTGGCATTTTTTTACGGCGGACTCGTCGGACGAAAGAACGTGCTCGCCATCATGATGCAGAGTTTCGTCTCGATGGGCTGGACCACGGTGCTGTGGTGGGCCTTCGGTTTCTCGCTCTGTTTCTCCGGCGATCAGCAGAGCGGCACGGATTTCTTTGGCATTATCGGTAACCTGAACTGGGCCGGTCTGCGCGGCATCACCCTCGCGACCCCATCGTCTAACGATACGATCCCCATGATCGTTTTCTGCGGTTACCAGATGATGTTCGCCGTGATCACACCGGCGCTCATCACCGGCGCATTCACGAACCGGATCACGTTCAAGGCTTACATGCTGTTTCTGACGGCGTGGCTGATTTTCGTTTACTTCCCGTTCGTCCACATGGTCTGGGGTGGTGGCATCCTCGCGCAGTGGGGCGTCAAGGATTTTGCCGGCGGAATTGTCGTGCACAACATCGCCGGGATCGCCGCGCTCGCTTCCGTTCTTTACGTCGGCAAACGTAAAGTCCTCGATCGCGGTCCACATAGCATTCCGTTGGTCGCGCTCGGGACCGGGTTGCTCTGGTTCGGTTGGTACGGCTTCAATGCCGGCTCCGAGTTTCGCGTCGATTCGACGACAGCAGTGGCGTTCCTCAACACCGATATCGCTGCTTCGTTCGCGGCCATCGCGTGGTTGCTGGTGGATTGGCGCGTTTCCAAGAAACCAAAATTCCTCGGTCTGCTCACGGGCGCGGTGGCGGGTCTGGCCACGATCACGCCGGCGGCGGGCTACGTGTCGCCGGCAACCGCAGCCATCATCGGATCCGTGGCGGGTGTGGTTTGTTATTATGCCTGCGCGCTCAAGAATTGGCTGAAATGGGATGACGCGCTCGATGTCTGGGGCGTGCATGGCGTAGGCGGCTTTCTCGGCATTGCTCTGCTGGGCGTCTTCGCTTCGACCGCGTGGAACCCGGCGACAAACGGTGGCGTGAACGGACTGCTCGCTGGCGACTCGACCTTCTTCTTGAAACAAGTTTGCGCAGGACTATTTTCGTCCGTTTGGGCGTTCACTTTTACATTGGGGATGCTCTGGATCATCGATCGCATCACGATCGTCCGGGTAGCCGACACGCACGAGGAAGTTGGCCTCGACGAAGCGCTCCACGGCGAGACTGCGTACGTGGAAGTGGATGTAGCGCGTCCGATCCGGTCAACCTGACGGCACCGAAACCGGCAGCCAGTTTGATCCTTCGCCCTGAACTTCGTTTCGATGGCGCCTTGAGTGGGACGCGACCATTCAGTGATTCGAGCGATTCCAGCCAATTCACAGCCGGCATTGACGTCATCATCGCTTTTTAATGGCGCATGAGGCGACGGTGTCGAGCTTGGCGGCAAGATCGACAACTCAGCCTGGACTGATACCGTGCGCGAGATGGAGGCGGCCGATTGGGCATCCAGCCGAAGGCTGATCGATGAAGGTTGAGGGATGAGGGAAAAACCTTAAGACTACTCCCGAATGGAATCACCCGATTGGGTATCACTCACCGATGAAGAGCTTCTCGAATGGCGCATTTCCAAGCTTGGCCTAAAGCTCGAGGGGACTTCGCTCGAACCGCTGATCAAGCAGCTTTACGATGAGCTTTCGGCCAAGGGATTGACGTTTCATCCGCCGTGTCATATCGGCGATGAATGGTTTGTACCGATCGGGATACCGGCGATTTTTATTCCGTTTTTTCTCGTGCACAACCGGTTACGCGGGCTGGAGCGGAGCATGATGCTCGAAGTCGAGGGCGAGACGCCGGAGTGGTTCATGAAACTGATGCGGCACGAGGCGGCGCACGCCTACAGCTACGCGTATCAGATTCAGCGGAAAAAGACGTGGCAGAAGTTCTTCGGGAAGACCTCATCCGAAACCACGCCCACGACCTATCGACCGCGACCATTTAGCCGCAGTTATGTTGTGCATCTGGAAGATTGGTACGCCCAGGCGCATCCGGATGAAGATTTCGCTGAGACATTCGCGATCTGGCTGACGCCGGGATTGGACTGGCGCGCGCGCTACGCCGGTTGGCGCGCCGTGAAGAAGCTGGAGTATGTCGATGAACTGATGGGTTCGCTGGCCGGCAAACCGCCCACGCACCTGCCGCCTTATCGCGAAGCCGATTACAATTGCCTGAATGTAAAGCTCAAAACTTATTACGCCCGGAAACGGAAGCTTTACCAAGATACCTATCCGGATTTCTACGATACCGATCTGCGACAGCTTTTCGGCGCACCGGCCGGGATCAGGGCGGGTGCGTATTTGCGGAAGAGAAAACGGCGACTGCTCAACTCCGTTTGTCAGTGGACTAACGAAAAGAAATATCGGGTAAACAAACTTTTGACGCGTCTGGCCGACCGGGCCGATCAGCTTGGCTTGCATGTTCTGAACGACGATCCACAACAGGATTTTCGCGTTACCGCGTTCATCACCACGCTGGTGATGAATTATCTTTTTACCGGCAGGTTTAAACGGACGAAGTAACGGTGTGAAAAAGAAGCTTAAAGTCCTGGTTCTTTTTGACGGCGCCGGCCCGACCACGCTCGACCAGGATTTTTCGTCCGAAATGAAAACGCCCGATTGGAAGACCGAGGCGAACGTGATGGCCGCGCTCGGCGCGCTCGGTCACACCGCCGAGCATCTCGCCATCTACGACGATGTCGATCTTGTCCGACAAAAATTGGAAACGTTCGCCCCCGATGTCCTTTTCAATCTGGTCGAGCAGTTCCGGAACAAGTCCGGACTCGACCAAAACGTCGCTTCGTTTCTGGAGCTGCAAGGCCTGCCGTTTACCGGATGCGGCTCGACCGGTCTAACGCTCTGCAAAGACAAGGGGATATCGAAGAAAATTCTGCATTACCACGGAATTCACGTTCCCAATTTCGGCGTGATTCCGCGCGGCCAGCGCGCCACGCGCCTGAAACATTTGAAGTTTCCGCTCCTCGTAAAACCGGTGAAAGAAGAAGCCTCGTATGGAATTTCTCAGGCTTCATTCGTCGAAAGCGACGAAGCGTTTCGCGATCGCGTGGCGTTTGTTCACGAGAAGTACACCAGCGACGCGATCGCGGAGGAATACATCGAAGGCCGTGAGCTTTACGTCAGCATCATGGGTAACACGCGCCTCGTCGTTTTTCCAATCCGCGAGCTGGTCTTTCGCGAGGTGCCGCCAAATGAACCCAAGATCGCCACGTTCAAGGCAAAATGGGACGAGGAATATCGGAAACGCTGGGGATTGGAAAACCAGTTCGCCGGCAAACTTGATCCCGCGCTGGTCAACCAAATCGAAGAAACCTGCAAACGCATCTATCGCCTGCTCACGATTGACGGTTACGCCCGGATCGATCTGCGGATCACTGCGAACAACGAAATCTATTTCATCGAGGCCAATCCCAATCCGCATCTGGCCGAAGACGAAGACTTCGCCCTTTCCGCCGGAAAAGCCGGTCTGGCTTATCCACAATTGATCGACCGTATCGCGCGCCAGGGAGTAAGAACGGAGCGCGGCTAGCGGCGTTTAGCGCCACCAGACTGAAAGTCCCCCCAAAAGCTTTCGGGGCACAGACTCAAGTTTGTGTTCTTATCTCAGCTTTCCTTGAGTATTCTTGGCCAGATCAAGATGTTCTTGGACCACCTTGCTCGTTTGCTCGGCAAATTGTTTCAGATCAGGGTCGTTCGTCTCGCTCGCTTCCTTCTGAAATTCGGCCAGATCTTTCTCGTGGTCTTTTACCATCGATTCAATGTAAGCCTTATCAGAAGTCCACTTTTCGGTCGGCTTTTTGGTAGGCAACGTCACGCCCTTTTTCTCGGCGATCGATTTCAGCTCCTCGTTCGCTTTGGAGTGATCGGTCACCATCCGTTCCCCGAATGATTTTACATCAGCGTTGGTGGCGTTTTGCGCCGCCACTTTGCCCATCGCGACTTCCAGTTCGCCGCCTTTGGCAGCGGCCTTCATGAATGCGCGATCGCTCGCGCTGAGCGAACCTTTTTCATTGGTTGCGGCCAGGCAAAGCGCACCGCTGATGGCAACGACAAGCCCGATTAGTGGTAAAATTTTGAATCCAGATTCCATAATTTCCCTCCTGTGATCTTCTATTGGTAAGATCGCATTCCAGACCAGCGACGGATGTGGATGTTCGCCAGATTTGTGGGCTGAAGGCGGCAATGTGCCGCTCCTACCGGAGCTTGCCGTCAGTATTGGTAACTCGTCTACAAACATGCTGCGGCTACGGCGCTGGATCTAACTCGGCAAACACCGGGTATTCAACAGTTTGCTACGTCGGCTGATACGAGCTTTCCACGCGCTGTGCGACATCCTTGTAGCCGTAGTCCACCTCGTAAATCTGTTTCATGCAATTGAGCGCTTTCTCGCGCTCACCCATTCGCTCGTAAACCAGGCCAAGATTATAAACGACCTCCTTCTTCATCCCGTCCATGGACAAGATTTCCTTCGACGCTTCCTCCAGTTGTTTCATCGCCAGATCCAGCATGCCGAGCTCGGCGTAACAGCGGCCGAGAAGGTTCATCGCTTTCAGCCGGGCAGTCGGATTTTGCCGGGCGCGTTGCAATTCCGGCAACGCTTCTCGCAGCTGCCCCGCCTTCAACAGCTGTTCGGCCAGCTCAAAGCGAAGCTGAAGATCGGTCGGATTCCTCGCGACACAATCGCGCGCATCCGCGATCAAAACTTCGACCCGCTTCTGTTTTGCCGCCTTCAGCTCCTGGGATTTTTGCCCACGGAGCTCATCATTGAGAACAGGCAACGCAAGAAATTCCTCGTGCTGCGCAATCTCGCGGTCGAGCTGCTTGATCTTCATATCTGAAATTTTGCGGACGATGCCGGTATCTGCGCCTTTCGTTAGGTCACAGACGTATTGATACCAGGCGCTGGCCGATTCAAGATCCTGCTTTTCTTCATAAAGGGACGCCAGCCGACGCGCCAGAACGACATTTTCCGGCTCGGCCTGGTGTCGTTCATACGTCTCGCCAATCTGTTGATCGAGCGATTCGCCGGCCAACTTCATCCGGCCCTGTTGCTCCAGTGAGATGGCCACTTCCTTGTCCTTGATCAAATCACGGTAGCTCACCGCCTGGGTCCAGCCGCCACTTTTCATCGAGGCCCGGGCTGACGCATCTTTGCCCAGCCGCAACGCCTCACTATCGAGCGGATTAATTTCGCTGATTCGATTATAAACCTCGGCTTCCTTCTCCGGTTCGCCCAGCTCTTTGTGCAGCCGCGCCAGTTCGCGCAATGATCTCGCGTCCCGCGGATTTTCCTCGAGCAACGTCTCCAGCGCGAACAGGCCAAGCTCCAGCCAGCCCGCCGCCACGGCCGCTTCCTTCAACGCCAGGTTCGCCTGTTTGTGATATGGCTCATCCTCCAGGACTTTCTCGATCATCTCGACCGCGCGTGCCGGGTCTTTCTTCATCTCGCGCTGTGCCTTCATGATCGCAATCGGCGCGGTCGAGATGGTGAACGTCCTTTTCCTGACCGCTTTGCTTTTCGTGACCTCGATCCGCCGGAGTAATTGACGGCCAGTCAGGAACTCCGGTTCCTGTTTCAAGATTCCTTGCAGAAGCGAGATGGCGTATCCGAAATTGCGCAGCTCAATCGCTGCCACTGCTTTGAGCCAATGGCTCCGTTGCGTCTCGCTCAGGTCTTTTTCGGTTTTGACCACGCCGTCACGCGGCCGCCGTTTCCTGCGGCAGTTCCATTGTGCCCTTGAATTTAGGTTCTTCTGGTTCGAGCCCGAAGTTGGCGGCGTAAAGACGGTCGATCCTGGCCAGCTCGTCACTGGTTAACGCCGGCGTCTCCGGCGCTGTGGCGAATTCCACCAGTTGCTCGGCGTTGTAAATGTTAGGTAAGGTCGAGGCGATCCGGTCGTCGGCCAATAGCCATTGCAACGCGGCCTGCCCGAGTGTCCGATCGGCGTTCTCCAGAAAACGCAACTGGTCTATCTTCTTGATTCCGTTGAGCAGCCAGCTCCGCGGCCGATGCACCCGGTGATCACCCGGCGGAAAAATCGTGTCGGCCGTGTATTGGCCCTCGAGCATTCCGGACGAATGGGTGACGCGAATCAGAAACATGGTGTCTTTGCCCGCCTCGGTGCCCGCATCTTGCATCGCGCGGCCCGGATGCTGTTCCAGCATATTGTAGATATGTTGCACGCTCGTGACGTTGCGTTCGCGGATGCAATTGATCCCTTCATACATCCATCCAATCGCCGGCCCGAGCGCGACGCCGTAATAACGCACTTTCCCGGTGGACTTCAGTTCTTCCAACGTCTTCCACAACGCGTCGTCATCGATCTGTTGCATCCTAATGTTGTGCAACTGGAGCAGATCGATCCGGTCCGTCTTCAACCGCTTCAGCGCCGCATCGGTCGCGCACCGGATAGCGTCCGGCGAAAAATCCTGCGGAATCTCGCGCTGACCTCGCCCGCGCGCCTCACCGAAATGCACAAAATCGTAACCGACCTTTGTCGCAATCACGATCTCATCGCGCTGATTCGGAAACGCTTTTGCGATCAATTCCTCGCTCAAGCCGTTGCCATAGGTGTCCGCGGCATCGAACAACGTGACGCCGAGATCGAACGCCTTGTGCATGAGGGCAATGGCCTCGCCCTCGGTAAAATTGCCCCACCAGCCGGTCGAAATGGTCCAGAGCCCAAAGCCGACCTCGCTCACGGTGAGATCGGTGTTTTTGTAAGTGCGGAAGCGCATGGAGTCAGTCTAGCTAATGGGGAAGCAAACGTCCAACCCCGAAAGCTTTCGCGAGCAGGCAGCGCAACACCAATGTTCAACATTTGCGGAACAGCTCTGAATTGAGCGTTGGACGTTGAGCGTTGAGCGTTGAACGTTTTCCCCATGCCCGCGAACGCGCTCCTCATCGTTGGCCATGGTTCCACCGTGAACCCGGATTCCAGCGCGCCGACTCTTTCCCACGCCGCCGAGATTCGCCGGCGCAACATCTTTGCTCAGGTCGAGTGCGCGTTTTGGAAGGAGGAAGCGAGCCTGCGCGACGCGTTGTTTTTGTTCGATCCGGAATTTGTCCGCAACGTCTCGGTCGTGCCCAATTTTATCAGCGAAGGCTATTTCACCCAGACGGTAATTCCGCGGGAACTCGAGTTGAGTGTTCGCATCACCAAGCGGCCAGGCGGCCAAATCTGGAATTACTGCGAGCCGGTGGGAAATCATCCCGCCATGACCGATTTGCTGCTTAAACGTGCACACGAAACGGCGCCGGCGGTCGATCCTCGCCAAACGACTCTGTTCATCGCCGCCCACGGTACGGACTTGAACGAAAACAGCGCCCTAGCCGCCAAGCGTGAAGCCGACCGAATCCGCGCGCTCGGCAAATATTCCGCCGTGATCAACATTTACATGGAAGAACCACCGCTCATTTCGAATTGGCGGAAATTGACCGATACGCCAAATGTCATCGTCGTTCCATTTTTCATCGCCGACGGCCTCCACAGTTACCAAGACATTCCGGTCCTGCTCGGAATCGCGGAGGAGCGGCGGCTTTCCAGCCGCCGAGCAGGAAAAGATGGGCGGCCGGAAAGCCGCCCATCCGAAATCTTCCGGCATAATCCCTACAAGATTGGTAATCGGTCGCTCTTTTACGCCCCCTCCATCGGCACAGATCCCGGGTTTACCGATATCATCATCGAGCAGGCCCGCTCTGTCACCCCGTAGCGCGACGCGGAAAAATTCATGCCAAGAGTTGAAATCGCGCTGGCGCTTGTCTTGTTTTCGGCCAGATTGCACTCCCGCAAATGAAGGACATTACTTGCAAAAAACTCCAGGAAATCGGGGCATTTGCGTTGGCCGGCGGCTGCACCAGCAAACGAATGAAGCAGTTCGTCGAGATGATTCGCTCCGCCCGTGATTATCGTTGGGTCGGCGTTTACAAGATCGTGAACAAAGATTTCGTCATCCTCGCCGGCAGTGGCGACGAACCACCCGCCTACCCTCGGTTCCCGATGACCCAGGGATTGTGCGGCGCAGTCTTGGAGTCGGGCAAACCGCTCATCGTCGGAGACGTGCACAAGGACGTGCGCTATCTGCCCACGTTTCACACCACGAAATCGGAGATCATTGTCCCGATGCGGAACGACCACAAAAAAATCGTCGGCATGCTCGACGCCGAGAGCGCAAAACTGAACGCGTTCGATGAGGAAGATCGACAATTCCTCGAGCGCGCCGGCGGATTGATCGCCCACTGCCTGCAGTAACGCGGCGCGCCCGGCGGTCGCGCCCTACCAATGCCCGATTCCATTGAGCGGATTCTCGAAGCCGCGCTGACTGATCGTCTTTTCATCGGGCAAATTCTGATTTGCAAAGGCCATGACGCCTCTGTGCTGTCGCACCGCGACGATGAAGGGCGCGTCGATTTGCAGCAATCTTCAAACCCAGAAGACGCGCTTGAGATTGCGCGCTACGACGACAACGGAAATTATCGTCCGCTGAAGACCGCGCCGAACTTGCGACACGGTTGGCAGCTCCAGCTTGTCCATGTTCACGCGCTCCGAATCGCGCTCGATCATTTCTATCCCGGCCGGCTGGCCATGTTCGCTGCGTGGAAAGCAAATCTCCTTACCACGACGCCGCTTCGCGCAACTTTGGATCGACAGTCGGGCATGTACCGAATTGCCGCGAAAATCTCCAACCAACAGCTCGATCCGCTCGTCGCCAATTTTTGCCGGACCGATGGCGGCTGTCTGCGGACGATTCTCTGGAAACGCGATGCGAGTGGAGCAATTGCATCGACAAAATTGCCGCCGGGAAAATTCGATCCGGCGCACGATCCGACCGCGCATGGCGAGCAGGCGATCCCGCTGCTCTGCCAGGAAGCGTGCAATTTGCTCGTAGCCGAATGCCGGAAAGTGCTCAAAGCCAAATGACTCTTTGACCTGTATGAGCGTCGCCGTCTTAGGGAGATGAGTTTGCGGCGGTCACAGAGCGCCGCTACAAGAGAAAAATGATCATCCGTGCGCGCGTGGTTGTGACCATGGATGGGCCTCCGATCGACAACGGCGCGGTCGCAATCGAAGCGGATCGGATTGTCGATATTGGCACGTTCGACGAAATCAGGGCCCGCCACTCCGGCGAAATGGTCGACCTGGGCGAGCAAGCGCTGCTCCCAGGACTGATCAACGCCCATTGTCATCTCGATTACACTTGTCTGCGTGGCAAAATCCCGCCCCCAAGAATGTTCACCGACTGGATCCGCGCCATTGTCTCGGAAAAAGAAAAACTCTCGGCACGGGATTACATCGCCTCGATCCACGAAGGCTTCGCTGAAGCCAAAAGATTCGGCACGACCACGATTGCAAATCTCACCGCGTTTCCCGAATTGGCCCCGCAAGTTAAGCCGCCGATTCGAACGTGGTGGTTCCCCGAAGTGATCGACGTGCGTTCACCCGAACGCGCGAATGAAATTGTCGATCTTGCGGTCGACGCGCTGAAATCGGCTTTAGAGTGCGCGGATACGTCCGCGTCCGCCATAGGACGGACTCGCCGTCGCGAGCTTTCAAAGCGGTCCCGCAGTCGCGGGATTGCCGCACTCCAAAATTGGGGCCTCGCGCCGCACGCGCCGTTTACGGCTTCGAAGAGGTTGTATCGACAATGCGAAGAGATGGCGCGGCGCGAGGATGTTTTGCTCACGACGCATCTGGCCGAGTCGCGTGATGAGATGGAGATGTTCTCCGAATCGCGCGGTCCGCTTTTTGATTTTCTGGTGGAGATTGGGCGCGACAATTCCGATCTGCACGGGAAAGCGCCGGTGGAACATCTGGCGGAATTCTGCACCTTTGATGAGCGCTGGTTGTTGGTGCATTTGAATGAGCTCACTGCGCGCGATGCCAATGCGCTACTTCGATCGAACACGCTGCCTCATGCCGTTCATTGCCCGCGCAGCCACGCTTACTTTGGGCATTCGCCCTTTCCATTCCGAAAACTGCGTGGCCTCGGATTCAACATTTGTTTGGCCACGGACAGTTTGGCCAGCAACGACGATCTGAATTTGTTTAGGGAAATGCGCGTCTTTCAGCGAAACGAGCCGGCGCTTTCGCCGCGGCAAATTCTGGAAATGGTTACAGTGAACGCGGCGCGGGCATTGGGCCAGGGCGATCGCCTGGGACAAATTGCGTCCGGATTCCTCGCGGACTTGATCGCGCTGCCGTGCAAAGGATCAACCACGGCATTTGAAGAAATCGTCGCGTTCAATGCAACGGTGACGTGGATTATGATCGACGGGAAAAGCGTTAATCTTGCCCGGGTTTGTTGAAATGCCGCGATCTTGTCATTTGCGGAATCCAGAGCCGATACCCGCAGCCGCGCCGTCGCCGGGGGAACGAATCACAGCACCTCGTCCCATTTCGCTTTGTCTTTCAGCATGATTTCGCGGAGAAGACGGATCTGGGGCATGCCGTTTTTGAGCAGTTCGTTGTGGAATTTTTGGAGCGAAAATTGTGCGCCCTGCTGCGCTTTGTAATCTTCTCGCAGCTTGAGGATTTGCAATTTGCCTAGCGTGTAATTGAGATAACCGGGATCGAACGTGCCGCGCATCGCTTCGGTGTGCGCCGGCTTTTCTTCGTAGTAGCAATTTTGCCGGAAGAATTTGGTCGCCTCCTCGATCGACATGTTTTGCGTGTGCATTTGAATCGACGCGCACAATCGACACAGACGAAGCAAAGCTTGGGCCGATTGGGCCATACGATATTTCGCGGCGCGCGTGGCGTCCTGGTCGCTTGACTTCGCACCGGTCGCGCCGCCGTAGCCTTCGTCGATCATCATCTGCTCGCAGTAATGCGCCCAGCCTTCGATGAAGGCGTAGCTGCCAAAAATCTTTTCCACTTTCGTGGCCGGCGAGGCGTTCAACTTGAGGAACTGGACGTAATGCCCGGGATAGACTTCGTGGATGCTGATGATGTCCGAAGCGTAATTGTTAAACGCGGTCAACCATTCCTCTTTTTGTTTGGCGGGCCAATCGTTTTCCGGCGGGGTGACGTAGTAATAAGCCTCGGTCGCGCGACGCTCGAACGGTCCGGGCGAATCCATCGACGCAAACGAAGTCGCCCGGCGATACTGTGGTGTTTCCTTCACCCGGGCCCGCACATCCGACGGAATCGTGATCAGTTTATGGACGATTACGAATTTGCGGATCTGCTCCAGATTGTTTCCGATGCTCGAAATTAGGTTTTCCGGTGCGGGATGTTCGGCCTGGATTTGCTTATAGACTTCCGGCGCGGGCTTGTTCGGATCGATCTCTTTCGCCGCCTCAACGAACGCTTGCTGCTCCGCTTTCAACTGGGCCAGCCCGATTTCGAGAACTTTCGCCGGCGCAAGATCGACCAGTTCCGTCTTGCTCAGCATCCGCTTGTATTTTTCTTCTCCTATGGCGAAATCCGGCGTAGCCTTGGGGAGCCGATTGCGTTCCAGCCATCCCGCGTAATCCGCCAGGGCCGAAACAGCGCGATGATTCGCCTCTGTGAAATCGGACCGCGTTTGTTCGTCTTTTAGATCGGCAATCGCCGCGACGAGATTGTTGCGGAGAAAATCGGCCGCGCCTTTGGCGATTTGAATGGCGAGCTCGACGTACGGTTTCGGCAGCACCTCATTCAGGTTCGTCTTAGCCGCGATTATGATGTTCGGTACCTGTCGCTCGATTGCAATGATGCTGCGGACGCGGTCCTCCAGCGGTGCGAAATTCCGTTTGATATAGACGTTCAGGTCGGCCGCACGTGCATACACCATCGGGTTGCGCTCGAAGGCCGACATCTCTTCCCGCAGGAAGAGCTCCTTGCGGATCGCCGCCTGAAGGATACGGACATCGATCGCGTGCCTCGGACTGAGTTTGGCCAGATCGAACTTGCTCAGCCGATCGTCAAACCGATGTAGCCGCGAAAGCTCGGCATCGAGAGCCAGCCGGCTGTAATCGCTGATCTTGCCATCGAATTCGTGCAGCCCCAGCGCCGTGCCCTCGAGTGGGCGCGCCATGAAGTAACCCTTGATGTATTCCTCGGCGACGTTCTCGTATTCCTCGTCCGGTGTTTGAAGCGCGAAGCCGAGCGAAGCGATCAAACAGAATCCGGTGAGAAAACTGGCGCGGAGTAAAATCTTCATGCCCGGTCGAAACCGCCGCTCGTTGCCAAAAAGTTGGCATGCGCGATGGTTGCAGTGGTCTTTGGCATTAGCATGAAACAACGCGCTCTTCTAACGGCAATTTTGGGGTTGCTCGTCTTCGTGGGGCCGGTCTGGGCCGCCAACGCGACCGCCGACGGAGACGACGACACCGGTTACTCGCAAATCTCCATTTTCGCGAAGGCCCTCGAAGTGATCCGGCAGGATTATGTCGATGGCAACAAGACTGGCTACCACGATCTAGTGACGGCGGCTTTAAAGGGAATGCTCTCTTCGCTCGACCCGCATTCGCAGTTCATGGATCCGAATGATTTCCGCGAGTTGCAGGACGACACTCGGAGCCGGTTCAACGGGCTGGGCATCGAGGTCACGATGCGAAACGGTTTGCCAACAGTGATCAGCGCAATGGAGGACACCCCCGCCGCCAAAGCCGGCATTCTTTCCGGCGACCAGGTTTTGAAAGTGAACGGCAGTTCGACCGAGCGCATGGAATTGCAGGACGTGGTCAACGTGTTGCGCGGCCCGGTCGGTCGCAAAGTCACTCTCACCCTGATGCGACCATCGACGAAGGAGATCAAGGAATACACGCTCGAGCGGGTCGAAATTAAGGTCGCCAGCGTAAAGGCGACGCATTTGCTGCCACCGGATTTAACCGGAGCGTTCAAGATTGGTTACGTCCGCTTGATTCAGTTTAACGAACCGACGGCTGACGAGTTGGGCAAAGCGCTCGATGCTTTGCAAAAACAAGGGATGCAGGCATTGATTCTCGATCTGCGCAATAATCCCGGCGGTCTGTTGAACAGCGCAGTCGATGTCTGCGGGCAATTTCTGCCGCCGAATACGAAAGTGGTTTCCACGCAGGGACGAGCCGCGTCGCAACAGCGCGACTACGCCACGTCGGGTGGGACCAAAGAGCGCCCGCATTTTCCCATGGCGATGCTCGTGAACGAGGGCAGCGCAAGCGGCGCAGAGATCGTCGCCGGTGCGCTGAAAGATCTCAGGCGCGCGATCCTGGTCGGCGAAACAACCTTCGGCAAAGGCTCAGTGCAAAATGTTCTGCAATTGCCGGACGGGTCGGCCCTGCGGATCACGACGGCCAAATATTACACGCCGAGCAAACAGGTGATTCACGGCAACGGCGTCACGCCAAACATCCGGGTGCCCCTCACGAGCGAACAGGCGCGGTTATTGTTTACCTCGCGCGGCACCGAAAGCATGAATCCGGAAGACGAGAGGAACGCGATCAAATCGCGCGATCCGCAAATGCTGCGCGCGATCGATGCGTTGAAAGGCGTGATGATTTATGCGCAGCAAAACGTGCCGAAGACCAAACAGGTGAGAAAATAGATTGTCGGGCAACCGCCTTGGTTGCTGGCGTTTGACCGCGGTCGCCTGGATTTGGCAGGCGGAGCGCCTGCCCTACAATGCAATGTGACCATCCTGGCCATCGAAACCTCTTGCGATGAAACAGCAGTCGCCATTTTGCGCGACGGCATTGGCTCAGAACGCCGCTCCAGCTCGGAGCTGCTCGTCAGCGAAGTGGCTTCCCAAGTCGCCGTGCACGAAAAATACGGCGGGATCGTGCCCGAAATCGCGTCGCGCAATCATCTCGTGTACGCGCCTCGCTTGCTCAAGCGCGCGACCGAGATCGCGAAGATCGACATTCGCGAGGTCGAGGCATTCGCCGCAACCAGTGGACCCGGCCTGGCCAGCTCGCTCATGATCGGCGCATCGATCGCGAAAGGTCTCGCCATCGGGCTCGGTCATCCCTATCTGGCGATCAATCATCTCGAAGGCCATTTGCTCTCGCCGTTTTTCGAAGGGGGCGAGATCAGGCCGAACGTATCGCTCATTGTGAGCGGTGGACACACGCTCTCGGTCGTGGTCCGTGGACTGGCCCATTATCGCTTGATCGGCCGCACCGTTGATGATGCGGCCGGCGAAGCGTTCGATAAAGTCGCGAAAATGGTTGGGCTCGGTTATCCCGGCGGGCCGGAGATCGAGAAACGAGCGCGCGGCGGCAATCCTAAACGTTTCGATCTCCCACGGAGCATGCCCAATTCAGAGAATTTCAGCTTTAGCGGCCTGAAAACCGCGGTGCGCTATTTGTTACCGAAATTGCGCGGCGATTACCTGCCCGATCTCTGCGCCTCGTTTCAACAAGCGATCGTCGATGTTCTGGTGCAAAAGACGATCGCGGCCGCGCAAAAATACCAGGTCGATCTGGTCACGGTCAGCGGCGGGGTCAGTTGCAATCAGGAGTTGCGCCGGCAAATGCAGAAAAAATGCGCGCGCGCCGGACTCGAGCTGAAAATGGCCGAGCCGTGGCTTTGCACCGACAACGCGGCCATGATTGGATTCACCGCGTTATTGCGATTGGCGGCCGGCTTTCAATCGCAAGTGACGGAAGAAATCGATCCGAATCTCGCGCTCGTTCGTTAGGGTAAGTTGGCGCGTCTTTCGCCGTCGAACCGGGAAGTTGTCAGTGCCTTTCCGGCACAGGCGGATGAAAAACCCCGGGATTCGCCGGCGGCTCCAGATCATGCGCGCCGAAGGCCGGGACCGGATACTCACTCGGGGTGCTCTCTTGAAGAAACTCCGCCTTATCTTGTCCGGTAAGTTTTTGCTCGTCGATCTTCCGCTGCAATTCCATGAACGCGTGCAGCAACGCTTCGGGCCGGGGCGGACAACCGGGAATGTAAACATCGACCGGGATATAACGATCGATTCCTTTAAGCACATTGTATCCTTGCTTGAAAGGTCCGCCGGAAATCGCGCAGGCACCCATCGAGATGACGTATTTTGGATCGGGCATTTGGTTGTAGAGACGGACAATTTGCGGCGCCATCTTCTTTGTCACCGTGCCGGCGACAATCATCAGGTCGGCCTGACGCGGCGATGGCCGAAAAACTTCGCCGCCGAACCGGGCGATGTCATAACGCGAGGCCGCCGTGGCGATCATCTCGATGGCGCAACAGGCAAGGCCAAATTGCAGCGGCCAGATCGAATTTTTCCGGCCCCAATTATAAAGCTCCTGCATCGAGGTCACCCACACCCCTTGCCGTTGCAACTCGCTGCGAAGACTTTCGTCAATCTGTGTCATCGTGACTGGATCGCCCAAGAATACCGCCGCGATTCTGAATCGGCAATTTTGCTATTGTTCGACTGATTTGGTCGGGTTCGCTTTTGGCGAAAACTTCGGGGTATCGCGGCGGAAGCCAAACAAATCCTGGACGTCGAAAAAGGCGATATAGATCATGAATAGGATGATCAGCGCCGCGCATGCTGTTTGCACGACCTCCAGGACACGCATGCTGACCGGCCGGCGACGCACGGCTTCGATTAACGCCAGCAAAATGTGGCCACCATCGAGCACGGGAATCGGGAGCAGATTGATAAGCGCGAGGTTCACGTTGATCACCACGCTAAACCAGAGCGCCAGGCGCCAGCCTTCCTTGCTCGAAAGCATTTTGTAATAAACCTGCATCATCATCACCGGTCCGCTCATGTGTTGGAGACGGACATCGGATTTCGGCGAAGCGATCGCGCCGACGGTGTGGAAGATCGATAACATGCTGGCTCGAATTTGCTCCACTGGCCCAGGATGCTTCACGATCATGTTGCCGTATTGATCGAGGGTGACGCCAAACTGATCGGCCCAGACGATTCCGATCCGCGCGACCGTATCCTCTTGCGGGATCTCCGGCGTGACCTGCACCTCATGCGGTTGTCCGTTGCGCGAGATCGACAATGTAACCGGCTGGTTCGCGTGCCGGGTGATGTAATCAGAAATGGTTAATGTGCTGCGCGCCGGTTGCCCATCCACCGCGGTGACGGCATCGCCAGGTTGAAGTCCTGCGCGCGCGGCGGGACTGCTTGGCGAAACTGTGTCGATCTTCGGATGGTCGGGGTTGAATGGCACGGTGAGTCTCTCGCCATTGCGATCCACCGAGAGCGTGATCGGCTCGTTCGGATGATCGCGCATGTAATCGGCGATACCGAGGATCTCGTATAGAGGTTGGCCATTGATCGCAACGATCTGATCGTTACGCTGAAGACCGGCTTTGGCGGCTGGACTGCCCGGCTCGACCTTGGCAATCACCGGCGTCTCGGCCGGCACGATCCCAATTTCACGAAATCCCTTGCGGTTCCACCATTTTGTCTCGGGCACGATTGGGCGCGCTTCCACCGTTTTCGTTTCCGCGCGGCCGTTTTCGAAGCGCTCAATCGTGATCGGAATCGTGGCTGCTTCGCTGCGAACGATTCGCCACTGGATGCTCTCGTCGCTCATGCCGCCAAAGCGGGTCACGCGATGATGATCGACTGCCAAAATCTTGTCGCCCGCTTGTAATCCAACTTTCGCGGCCGGCGAGCCTGGCAGCACGTAACCGATTGTCGTGGTCGCTTCTGCTTCGCTGACAGGCCGGCCGACACTCCAAATGATCACCGCGAAAACAACGGCCAGCAGAAAACTGAAGAGCGGCCCGGCAAATGCCACGATGATCTTGTCCAACGCGGAAATTTTCGGGAGCCGCGCGCGATCAACATCGGCTTTGCCTTCGATGATGTCCATCGGCGCAAGCTGCGGCAAGGCGACGAACCCGCCGAACGGCAGCGTGCCGAGCGAGTATTGCACGCCGTTAATCGTCTTTTTCCAAATTGGTTTCCCGAACCAGATGCCGAACTTCTCGATGTAAAGCCCGCGCCATCGCGCGGCCAGAAAATGTCCCACCTCATGCACGACGATAAGGAGATTGAAAAGCAAGAGGACCTCGAACACGATGAGGGCAACGCGCGCGATATGGATTAGCATGGTTTAAACGTGACTCGAGAGTGGTGAATCGTAATTCGTGGTCCGAAAGAGCGCGCGGCCGATTTTAACGATCTAACGATGTAACGATTCAACGAATCTCGCTCCTTCAGCCCGCGCCCATTGATCGGCCTGTAATATCGCATCGAGATCGGGATGCGCAATGGTCGTGTGCCGATCCATCACCCGCTCAACCGTCTCCCTGATCTGCGGGAAACGCAGCTGTCGAGCTAAAAAAGCGGCCACGGCGATCTCGTTCGCCGCGTTCATGACTGCGGGTAAAGTGCCGCCGGTCTCGCCGGCGCGTCGGCCCAGATTCAGAGCCGGAAAATCCTCGTAGCGCGGGGTAAAGAACTCCAGCTTCGACAGTTTGGAGAAATCGAGCGGCGGTAAGGTATTGGCAACCCGATCCGGCCACGTGACGGCGTATTGAATCGGGAAACACATATCGGAATAACTCAATTGCGCGAGGGTGGAACCATCGACGAACTCGACCATCGAATGCACGATGCTCTGCGGATGAATCACGACTTCGACCCGCTTCATTTCCACGCCGAAAAGCCAGTGCGCCTCGATCATCTCCAGTCCTTTGTTAAAAAGCGTGGCCGAATCGATGGTGATTTTCGGTCCCATGTTCCAAGTCGGATGCTTCAGCGCCTGATCGACCGTAACATCGGCAAGCTCGTTAGCCGGCGTCTCGCGGAACGGCCCCCCGGATGCCGTCAAAATAATCCGGCGGACGTCAGAAACGTCCAACGTCGAACTTTCTGCATTGGACGTGGGACGTTGAACTTTAAGCGCTGAGCGTTTGCCCTCCAAACATTGAAAAATCGCATTGTGCTCCGAATCGACAGGCAAGACCTGCACGCCCTTCTCGCGCGCTTCTCTCATCACGATCTCGCCGGCCATGACGAGAATTTCCTTGCTGGCAACGGCCAGATCTTTTCCCGCTTCGAGGGCCGCCAGCGCGGGGCGCAATCCGGCTGTGCCAACGATAGCCACGAGCACCATGTCCGCTTCCGTTAGGCATGCGATCTCGCGCAACCCAGTTTCACCCACAAAGATCCGTGGTTGGTACTTCAGCGCACGCTGAAAGATATCGATCTTGCTTTCATCAACGAGGCAAACAAACGGCGGCTGCATTTCGTTCGCTGCCGCGGCCAGCTTGTCGGCGTTGCAATTCGCCGCCAGTCCGACAATCTCCATTCGCTCCGGAATATCGCGGGCCACTTTGAGCGCGCTTTGCCCGATCGAACCCGTCGCACCCAACACCACAACGCGCTTCCGCTTCCCGGAATGTTTCGTTGTCATCTCTTAACCACGAATGAACACGAATGGACACGAATTCATAAGACAATGCGTTCCCACTCGAACTTTGGGTGTTTAAAATTGAGAATCACTCCTACACGCAAGTGCGTGATTCGCAGATAATTCAACATCAAGCCCCGCTCGTGATCACTAATCCGGTCAATCACCTTTGTGTCCACGACAACAGAATCGAAAGCAATCAAGTCCGGGACAAAGAGGCCAACTTTCTGGCTCTTGTAAAGAACATCAAATGCAGGTTGCTGCCGGAAAGGAATTTTTCGTAGTCCAAACTCCACGACCAGCGCATTTTCATACGGCTTCTCAACTATTCCATGCCCAAGCGTGTTCAGAACCTCGATTGCGCAGCCGACAATTTGAAAAACTTCGTTTCTGGACAGCAGCTTTTCATTATTCGTGTCCATTCGTGTCCATTCGTGGTTAGTCAGGGCACGCGAATGACGAGGCGCATGTAGAAAAACAACAGCGGCGCAGTAAAGAGCAGACTGTCGATCAAATCGAGTGCACCGCCGATGCCGGGTAAGAGATTGCCTGAATCCTTCACGCCGGTGCTGCGCTTAATGAGCGATTCTGCCAAGTCTCCGATGACCGCCGCAAATCCGAGGAGCAAGCCGAGAATCGTGGCGTGCGTCCAGGTCAGCACCGACAAATGCCCAGGCATCAGCTTGAACAACCCCAAACTGCAAAGCAGCGCCAAACCGAGCGCGCCGAAAAATCCTTCCCAGGTTTTTTTGGCGCTAATGTGGGGACTCATCTGATGCCGGCCAATGAGACTCCCGGTCAGGTACGCGCCCATGTCGCTGAATTTCGTGACCGCGATCAGATAGAGACAGTAAAATTGCCCGGTCACCATGCCGGTGCTCGACCGCGGCGTGAGATAAACAATTTTGGTCACGAAATTGAAAAGCCAGAGCACGTAGAGCAGCCCGAACAAAGTGTAAGCCATCGTCTTCAGCGGCTCATCATGGCGCAACCGGGCGAACATTTGCCGCGTAAACATCGTCAACAAGAAAAAAACCAATACCGAAGTCTCGAAATCGTACGAGCCGACCGGTCCCAATTGGGCGAAATAGTAAAAGCTACCGGCCAACATGACCGCTCCGCAGAGCATTGCCGTGAACTTGAAATTCGGCAGATGATCGTGATCGAGCATTCGGTAAAATTCCCACAGCGCGATCAAGCCAAACCCGCTGATTAGTAGCCAGAAGAAAACCTCGTATCCGGAAAACGCGATCGCCAGCGCAATCGACCAGAGGGTGATCGTGCTGACGAACCGCAAAATGAAACCGGAACGCCGACGCGAAACTTTGGACGCGGCGTTCTCGAAAGTCACAGGCATGGATTTCCATCATCCCGAAGGTTGCCGCCGTACGCAAGGAGAACACGCAGATCGGGGGAGGCCAGATTAGATTAGCGGATTGTCCGTCGGACCGAGATAACCCTCCCCGCAATCCTCTTCCTATGAGGGAGAGGCGAAGGGCCAGGTGGGCTGGCTTTGGTTGCGAGCACTGCCGGCGCGGTGACGCCTCGCGTGCTGAAGCCAACTCGGGCTCGAAACTTTCGACGTCCTCCCCAAAATGAATCTTATTCGCGAATGCCCAAATACTCCCACTCCTGCAACGCGATCGGAACGTTGCCGTTCTTCCAGAGAAAATCATGGAACGCATGCAGGTTGAACTTTTCTCCCTGTTGCATGCGGGCGTCGGCCAGGAACTTCAGGATTTGGAGTTTGCCGATCTGATAGGTAATGGCCTGGCCCGGCGCGGTGGAAAACGCGATGGATTCCTGGCGCGCGGTTTGTTCGTCCATTGGGACTTTCTCCTGCAAATATTTTGCGGCTTGTTCGAGCGTGAATTGGCCGAGCGCGAGTTTCACATCCACTTCCACGCGGAGCGCGCGGAGCCGCATGAAATTATAAATGATTTCGCGCGTGTGCGGGCTGTCGTCGAACAGACCGGCTTGCAACATCATTTCTTCGGCGTAAAAGCCGATTCCTTCGTTCGCGCCCGAATCGTAATAATGACGCCGGATCGGGTCCTCGTGCTTCCACGAGAGACAAAGTTGGAAGTAATGGCCCGGGATTCCTTCGTGCACGGTGATCGGGCGCGGATCCATCGCCGTCGCCCGCCAGAAGTAACCGAGATTTTCCGACGGCTCGGGGACATAACGAATGCAGTTTTCGTTTAATCGCGATGGCGAAGTGAAATCGTCCATCTCGGCAAACCCGAGCGCGCGCAAATATTCCGGCGTCGATCGCAATGTGTAATGCTGCATCCAATCGGGCACGCTTAGAATCCCGTGCTCCGCCAGAAATTTCCGGATCGACATTTCCTTGGCCTGCGCGTGGGCAATCCAATTATCGATGTTATCGGCGATCTTCAGCGGCGGAACATCCTGGTTCCGATTTTTCTCGTAACCTTCGAACGCGACAGCACGATTCCATTCTTGCCGGCCCATCGCGAGAAGTTCCTCGGGCGTGAACGGCATCAGTGCGACGTTTTTGAGAAAGAACCCATAGGCATCGCGGCCGAGCGCGGTTTGTTGTGGCAACGAGGGCAATCTTTTCTGTAAATCGTTGCGGAACTTCTCCAACGCGTCGGCGGCGCGTTCAACAGCGCTGGTCAGTTCGGGTTCCGCGAGCGTTGTCGATCCTAAGAGCGCGGTCGCCATTTTGCGCAGGCGCTCACGAATTCCATCCAGCGCTTGAATCGTGACGCTCGCGAATGGCGCCGGTGGTTTATCGAGATTTTTCGCGGCTTGCTCCAGAATCGACGGAATATTTCCGATCCGCGTGAGGATCTCCCGGCTGCGCGCTTCATCGTATGGCGCCGGCACGGTGAGCGCCTCTGCGAGCGCCGTGAGCGTCTGCTCGACATAAAACGTCGGATCGCGTTTCCAGCGCGGATTTATGTCAAGTTCCCACCGCACCCGCGCGAGGGCCGAGCCGATTAATTTGTAATCGACTTGCTTGGCAATTGGCCATCCAGAATCAGCGCGTGTCCACGTGGCCGAGTCGAGCTGCTTTGGTTTTCGTTGCGGCTTCAACCTCGCTTCAAACTGCCCGAGATCTTTCCGACGCTTATCGACACTGGCGCGCGACCAATCGCGCATCCCGCCTGGACGTTCCATGCGGTTGACATCATCTCCTGTGAACGGCCCATATTTGGCGCGCCACGACCAAAAATCATCCGCCAGTTTGTCGAGCGATTCGGTCGCCGAAACGACGGATGCTAGGAACGTGGCCAGAACAAAAACGCTGAGACCAAGAGCCCGCTTCACGTCGCGAGTTTTAGCTGGCGACGCGAAGGCGAAAAGCAAAATATCGCAGCCCGAACGAGCGGCGCTTCATGGAGAAGGCGGCGCGTCCAATCGCAGATCGGTCGATTCAATCGGGATCGCATACTTGCCCCCAAGATACTCAATGGTCACGGTCTCCTCATCGCGCGAAACAATCGGCAACCGCATCCCGCGCTGGAGGACCGTTTCGCCGTACGGAACTCTGATTTTTGTTTGGCGCAGAATCGTCACGATGCGTTGCGGTGTAGCCGTTGGAGTTGGCGTGCCGGCGGCAGACGAGAATGGCGCCGCAACGGATGCTGGCTCCCCTGCGGTGACGCGCTCGATTTTCATCACCGGATGAATTTCCCAAGCCGTCGCACGCCACGGATTGTGATAGCGGTTCCGCGCGATGGAGCTGATCAACATGCCCACGTCCGTCGCGCTGTTATGCTCGTCATCCCATAACAAATGGCCCGTGAGCCGGATTTTTTGTGCGGCGTGACCGGTCGATTCGTAGGTCACGTCAGGCCGCCGAAAAAACGCAGCCAGCTCCTGAATCCGAACGCCCGCGCGGAAAAGATCGTTTTGGGTGCGCGGGGTAATTTCACAAATGATCGGCGTCGGATCACCCGGTTGCGGCGGATGATCCAGTGGTTTGTTGAAAATCTCCAAATGCCAATCGTGGAAGTCGGTGGCGCTGCAATTGGTCGATTCGGGCGGCCCGGCGTAGGCGAGAACGAGATAGCCGGTGAGCGAGACGATCTGCTTTTCGAGTGCATCAATCTGCTCTTTCTCCTCCTCGGTTACGTTTCTTCTACGCTTGCCGCTGGTCTCGGCATTAGACGCCGCGACGTGACGCATGAATTCTGACCACTCCATCGCCAAGGCTTTCACGCCCTTTAGCTCGATCGCCGACCTATTCTTCAATTGATTGCGCTCGACCATATCCGGAGCCCGGGCCGTTCCGCCTAACCGATCGACACAGTTCCATGTGCTTAGATCGATCTCCAAGAGATCGCGGTCTTCGGAAATCGGCCTGGTCGCGCCGAGCACTGGCGTATCTAACTCGAGCAGTCCGCACAGAACAATGAACAGGGGAATGCCGCTTGGCAGAGTCACAATACGCTGAGCGAGTTCGTCAAAACGGCGAGATCATGGGGAAAATCCTGCGCAACCTGATTTGTCATCGCTGCTCAGCCCGTATAAAACCCGCCGTTCACGTTGAGCACGTGTCCCGTGATGTAACTCGCCATCGGCGAAGCGAGGAATAGTGCGGCGTCGACAATCTCTTTTACATCGCCCAAACGGCCGAGCGGGATTTGTTTGATGAAATTCTGAGTCACCTCGTCGGGCATGCCTTTGCTCATTCCGATATCGATGAAACCCGGCGCGATCGCGTTTACGGTGATGTTCTGACGCGCAAATTCGCGCGCGGAAACTTTTGTGAACGCGATGATTGCTGCTTTGCTCGATGAATAGTTCGCCTGTCCGAACAACCCCATCTGCCCGCTGACGGACGACAAATTCACGATCCGCCCACCGTTGCGCAGGACGGCCGCTGCTTTCTGGGTGACGTTGAATGTGCCGACGAGATTCACCCGGATTACGCTCTCGAATTGTTCCAGCGACATCTTCTTGATCGTGCGGTCGGCGATGATCCCGGAGTTGTTAACCAGCATGTCCAGGCCGCCGCATTCATCCGCGATCTGTTTCATCATCGTCTCGACCTCGCCGGGCTGGGTGACGTCGCATTGGATCACGATTGGTTTCTCCAATTCGCGCGCTACGTTTTCGGCGTCCGACTTGTTCCGTCCCTGCGCGTCGGCCACATAATTAACGATGCATTGCGCGCCATGCTTCCCAAACGCCTTGATCATCTCCGCGCCAATCCCGCGCGAACTGCCGGTGACGAGCGCAACTTTGCCGGTGAAATCGAGTGAATCAGACATTTGACGATTTAACGATTTAACGATTTAACGATTCAACGCTAGAATTTTTCAATGGCTTCACCGATCCGCATTCTTACCGCTGTCCCAATTTGCGATGGGCATGACAGCGCCATCAACACGATCAATCTCGAACTGATCCGGCACGGGGTTGAAGTGATTTATCTCGGATACCATCGGTCGGTCGGCGATATCGTCCGCGCGGCCATTCAGGAGGACGTGCGAGCGATTGGCATTTCGAGTTACAACGGCGGGCACATCGAATTTTTTGCGGCGATTGTCGATCTTCTTCGAAAACGCGGCGCGGCCGATATCAACGTCTTCGGCGGCGGCGGCGGGACGATCACCCGTGACGACGCTGCGATCATGAAGCGGAAAGGCGTGGACGAAATTTTCTTCGCCGGCACATCGCTTGGCGAGATGGTGAAATTTGTGCACCGGCGGTATGGTAAACCACGGGGCAGACGAGCGCGGGCGAAAACGCCGGATCAACTGTTGGCGCACAAGCTGACGGAGATTGAGGAAGCTTATGCCAAAAGAAAACGTCCAACGTCCAACGCCGCCCAACGCCCAACGCCCAAGTCAGACAAAGAACATCGAACATCTGTTATCGGCTTTACCGGCCCGGGAGGCGCGGGAAAAACAACTTTGATCGATGAATTGGTGCTGCGATTTCTGAATACCGACAAGGGATCGCGGGTCGCGATTTTGTCGCACGACCCGAGCGTGATCGGGGCAGGCGCGCTCTTGGGAGATCGCGCGACCATGATCAATTCACAGAGCGATCGCGTGTTCATGCGGAGCATGGCCACGCGCGGACAGGCTGGCGGCCTTTCGCCCGCAACGCGGGATTGCCTCGTCTTGCTCGGGCGAGCAGGCTTCGATTACGTGCTCATTGAAACGGTCGGCACCGGGCAGGAGGCGATGCCGTTTCGGAAAAAGGGAATTGTCGATCTTACGGTGCTGGTAATGAATCCCGATTACGGCAGCCGGTTGCAATTGCAAAAAATTGCCATGCTCGACCTGGCTGACATCGTTGTCGTCAACAAGAGCGACCTCCAGCGTGCCCGGACTGCGCATACGGAAATCGAGCAACGGCTGGAACAAAACCGCCGCGGCCAGCAGCTGATCGACACCGTGGCAAAACGTCATCGCGACCCTGGCGTAGATCGATTGTTTGGTTTAATCTCGCGAAGCGAGTTGTAGCGGCGTTTGTGTCAAACGCCCGGGCGTGGGACAGGCGCTTGGCACCAGCGCCTCTACAACCAAACAAACGAACAGCTATGAGCAAACTCGGACAGGTCGTTGAGTCGGTTGAGAAGTACAACAAATTCGTTCTCGATCAGGTGAAGCGCGCTCGCACCGATGACAAATTTGGGCGTGACCTGCTTGGCCGCTGGAACGACATCAAAGCGAAGATTCCAATTACCCGCGCGCCGACCGGATTGCCTTTGCCGCGCCTGGCGTTGCCCGAGATCGATGAGCCGGGCGAAGTTGCGCGCTATTTGCTTGGCGAAGGATTGCCGGGCGAGTTTCCGTTTTTGAACGGCGCATATCGCGAGATGTATCTCGAGCCGATTCGCGAGGTCGAAAGCTTCGAGAAGAACAACGGCCGGGCGCGACCGGTCCGAGCCGGACTGGCATTAGGCGCAGCCGACAAAAAGATCCCGCAGGCCGAAGAGCCCACACGCTTGTTCTCGGGTCTCATGCTGGCCGAAGATACCAACGAGCGCTTCCATTATCTGACGCGACATCAGCGGACCCATCGACTGAGCACCGCGTTCGATGGCCCGACCCTTTACGGGATCGACAGTGATGCGGACGGTGTTTTTGGAAAAATTGGTGAGGGCGGCGTGGCCATCGACACAGTCGAGGACATGGTGCGGCTTTACGATGGCTTCGATCTCGGCTCGCCGAATTTTTCCGCCTCGATGACGATCAGCGGCCCGGCACCGATCATCATGGCGATGTACATCGCTGCGGCGAAGCGACGATTCGGCCCGAAAGTTGTGCCGAAATTGCGCGGCACGATTCAGGCCGACATCTTCAAGGAAGTCCAGGCTCAGAACGAAACGATTTTTCCGATCGAACCATCGCTGCGGTTTCTGACTGACATGGTCGAGTTCACGACGGGCGAAATGCCGCGCTGGTATCCGATCTCGATCAGCGGTTATCACATCGGCGAAGCAGGCTCGACCCCGGTGCAACAGGCCGCCTATACCCTGTCGAACGGCTTCGCCTACGTTGAAATGTTCGCCGCGCGCGGCCTCCCGGTCGATCAATTCGGGCCGCGGCTCTCATTTTTTCTCGATTGCGGGCTCGATGTGGAATACATCGCCCTCGCGCGCGTGTCGCGCCGGATCTGGGCGATCGGTATGCGCGACGTTTTTGGCGCGGGACCGAAAGCGCAGCTTTACAAGCTCCATACGCAAACCAGCGGACGCTCGCTCATCGCGGCCGAGTTCAAAAATAACCTGACCCGCACGGCGGCGGAATTGATGCTCGCTTACATGAACGCGACGAACTCGTGTCATTCCAACAGCGCCGACGAACCGTTCACGACACCGACCGAAGAATGGATTCGGCTGGCCGCGCACGGGCAAGCGATCCTGCTCGAGGAGTCCGGCATTTTCAAACACACGATGAACATGTTAAGCGGCTCGCCCGGAATGAAAGCGGTCGAGCGCTCAGTCGAAGCGGCGATTCTGGACGAGTTCCGCGAGATTGAGCGGCTGGGCGGTGTGCTCGCAGCGGTGGAGGAACGTTATCAGCGCAGCCAAATCCAAAACGCCGCGCACCGTTACGAACAACAAATCTACGATGGCACACGGCCCATCATCGGTCTCAATCGCTATCGCGACGGCGCCGAAGAGGGTCCGGAAGTGAAACTCATGCGGACGCCGCGGATGAAACAACAATTACAAGTCGATCGGCTAACGAAATTCAAAAAGAGAAACGCCGAGAAATCAAAGGCCGCTTTGGACAAACTCGCGGCAATTGTGGACCACCGCGAAAACTGTTTTCCCGCGTTGCTCGAGGCGGTCGAAGTCTGTTCGCTAGGCCAGGTTACCGCGCGCTTGCAGGAGATCGTCGGACGGTTTCGGCCGATGGTTTGACCGCGACGCTCCTCGGCACATTCCCACCGCGCCCGGGGAGCTCAAATCACATCCTATTTGCGGCCGACAACTCGCGTCGTCGCCAATGCAAACGGCGGCGGCCTTTTGGACCGCCGCCGTCTAAAAGAATGTTCTGTCGATTTAGCGCTGGTTCTCCACCACCTGCGGCGCCGGTCTGCTCACTTCAAGCTGAGCGCTAACTCTCTGGATTTGCGCTGCTTGCTCTTTCAGTTGCGCTGTCGAGAATCGCCATTCCCTCCTGCTGTTGGGCAATAAGCGCTTCCTGTTTGGCCACGGCGGATTTCAGGTCCTGAACGGTGCGATGCTCCTTGAGAAACTCGTTGAGCAACATGGCGTTGACCTGCTCGTAGCGGACGCTCAAGATTTCGCCGTTCTTATCGCGCACTACCAGGTCCGGATTTACCGCAGCCACATCCTCGGCGATTAAACCAAAGCACGGCGTGTTTTTCTTGTCGCTCTTGTAATGGAAGGTCACCGGTTTGAGCTCCAGAATAACCTCGCTGGCCTGGTCCATCGGTTTGATCCCGTCCTTGAAGCGCCGCGACGAAAGGACCGTGCCTAACTTCCCATCGGAATCGACGGAGACACTAGCGCCGGCCGGGTCGACACTCTGTCCGAAGATGCCGGCGACGTAGGTGGCCGTTCTGTGGATCGCCGATTCGGATGGTGTCGGACTCGCTGCCAGCAACTGTTGGACCTTGGCTGCCGATGTCGATATTGTTATCGCCTGCGGTAATATTAACGCCGGCATTGTGGCCCAAGGCAGCGTTGCCGGAACCGGTGCTCTGACCGAGCGCGTTAAAACCAACAGCCGTATTGGTTGTGCCGCTGACGTTGAAGGCGAGCGCTTGGAAGCCATAGGCCGTATTATCGAAGCCGGTCGGTGTTATGAAAGAGCGCCTGGTTACCATTAGCCGTGTTCTGATAGCCACTGGTGTTGGCATAAAGCGCTTGCTGACCGTTGGCCATGTTAAAGAAGCCGTCGGTGTTATTACTGAGCGCCTGGTACCCAGTGGCGACGTTGTCATGGCCGGTGGTGTTGGCGTAGAGCGCGAAGGCACCCTCGGCCGTGTTATTGGAGCCGGTGGTGTTGCTAAATAGCGTCGCATAACCCGTCGCTGTATTGGCTGGCCCAGTCGTGTTGCGATAGAGCGAATTGACTCCAGTAGCGGTATTGAAGTTGGCAGTGGTGTTGCTAAAGAGGGCTTGAACGCCAGTTGCAGTGTTCTGCGCGCCGGTGGTGTTGCCGAAAAGCGCTTGATACCCAGTGCTCGTATTGTAAACGCCACTCGTGTTGCGAAGGAGCGCATTGATGCCATCAGCGGTATTAAATCTGCCGGTAGTATTGCTATAGAGCGCATTGAGACCGGTGGCCGTGTTATAACTGCCGGTGGTGTTGCTAAAAAGGGCCCGAAATCCAATGCCCGTGTTGAAAAAGCCCGTGTTGTCGTTGTAAAGCGCCTGAAAGCCAAGGGCCGTGTTGTCGATCCCGCTGGTCAGACTGAAAAGCGCCGAAGTTCCCTCCGCCGTATTGTTCCCGGCATAGCCGCCATCGGGCGCCGGGGTGACTGCTGGCGCTGTTGCCGGCAGGGCAAAGCAAGCCAGGACAAGCGGGAGAAGCAGTAAAGCGCCCTGAAAAGGCGAACGTTTCGCTGAAGTTCCGAATGATGTTTTAGGATGCATGGAATGAGCTGCTTTCTTTCCCCGACTGGTTAATTCTGTAATCCTAGCCGAACCGGAAAAGAAGCCGTCGGGGCGAGCCCCTTCCGCCGAATTCGGCTTAACAATCGTGCCTATCGGGGAATGTTCCTAGCTTGTCAAGGGCAGAGTGGGGGGAAACTCATGATTCGTTTCCGGCGCGGAATCAGATATCAAACCCAGCGCAGACAGCTGGCGCGCAAATTGCTTGCCCTACCGTGCCTCTCTCAGTAAACTCCCCGCATGGCCAGTCAAGGAATGCAGCAATCGCAGAATCTTTCTCTGCAACAAGTCCTGGCCCCGCAGCTTCAGCAAAGCCTTCTTATTCTTCAGGCGCCGTTGCTCGAACTGCGCAATCTCGTGCAGCAGGAGATGGAAACCAATCCGGTGCTGGAGGAATTGCCGGATCCGCCGAAATCCGAGGAGGAGAACGAGCCGGAAGCCGCGGCGGACGAAAATTTCAAGGAGGAGTTCGATAAGCTGGCGAAACTGGACGAGGAATGGCGCGATTACATGGCGCAATCGGGCAGTTACACGGCGCGCTCGCAGGAGGCGGATGATAAACGGCAATTCTTTTTCGATTCGATCCCAACGCAGGAAACCCTCCAGCAACATTTGATGGCGCAGCTGAATCAGACGGCGCTGAGCGCGCACGACCGCAAAACCGCCGAGCTGATCATCGGCAACATCGACGATAATGGCTTTCTTCAGACCAAACCGGAAGAGATGGCCCTCAACACCGGCATTCCGAAGGAGGATTTCGAGCACATGCTCACGCTGATCCAGAGTTTCTATCCGCCGGGCGTGGGCGCGCGTGACTTGCGCGAGTGTTTGCTGATTCAACTCAAGCGCGAAGGCCGGCAGAACAGCCTCGAACACCGAATTGTGGCCGATCATATGCAGGACCTCGGGAAACGCCGGTTCCCCGAAATCGCGCGGCGAATGGGGATTACGGTCGAGCAAGTGCAGAAGTGCGCTAATAACATCGCCCAGCTTGATCCGCGTCCCGGCGCCATCTTTGCCGCCGCGCCCCAAAACTACGTGTTGCCTGATGTCACGGTCGAGAAAATCAACGGCGAATACCAGGTCATTTTAAACGGCGAACAAATCCCGCATCTTCGGATCAGCAATACTTACAAGGACATCATGTCGCGGGATGGCAACGGGAGCGAAGTGAAGGATTACATCCGGGAAAAGATCCGGAGTGGCAAATTCCTCATCAAATCGATCCATCAACGCCAGCAAACCATTTCCAACATTGCCCATCAAATCGTGAAGCGGCAGCGCGAGTTTTTCGAGCGCGGCACATCGCAGTTGAAACCGATGACGATGGTGCAGGTGGCAGACGCGGTCGGTGTGCACGAGACAACAGTGAGCCGGGCCATTTCTGGCAAATACATGGCCACGCCACAGGGCGTGTTTGAGATGAAATACTTTTTCACGCCCGGGTATCAGACAGCGAGCGGTGACTCGATGAGTAACACCAGCGTGAAGGAAGCGATTCTCGATCTGGTCCGAGATGAGAATGGCAGCGCACCCCTGAGTGACAAGGAGATCGTGGAAATCCTGAGCAAACGCGGCATCCCGATTGCGCGACGGACGGTAGCGAAATACCGCACCGAACTAAACATTCTCCCGAGCAACATGCGCCGGAGGTATTGAGACTGCGCCTCTGTCACGTCAGATCGTTAAAGGCGTTACATCCTTATACCGGGCGGCATGTGGAGTTGCTAATTGCTCGGAATGGCAACGAGGCAAACCGGGCCAGGAGCGATTCGGAGCAGCGAACGCCCCGGCGCCCTCGAAACCCACGCGCTTAATTCGCAGCCGCACGCGCGGTCGGTGATCGGCCCGCGGCGGTATTACGTGGCGAAACGCTCGAGTTTTTGCGCCAAATCCGGCGGAACGTGGGCGACAATGGTTGCGTCATTGCCTTCGTACTGTAACTCGAGCACGTGCCCGACGCGATGAATCTCGGCGATGAGAGCGGATTCGCTGGCCGGAATTTTAAACCGCGAACGCAATCGCCACGCCCTGAGTGCGTCTTGCAACGCTTGAACGAGATGGCCAACACCCTCGCCGGTCAGGGCAGAGATCGCGACGCTGTTTGGAAAGCGTTTGGGGTAAGTGTGGGCCAGCTCGCGGTTGGTTAACTGGTCGATCTTATTGAACACGGTCACGGTTTGTTTGCCGAAGGCGCCGAGTTCTTTGATCACGTTATCAACGGCCTGCATTTGTTCGTCCACGCGCGGATGACCCAAATCGACAACGTGAATGAGCAGATCGGCTTCGCTGACTTCTTCCAGCGTGGCTTTGAAGGACTCGATCAAGGTGTGGGGTAGTTTGCGCAAGAACCCAACTGTGTCGGTGAGCAGAACGCGTTGTTTGTTCGGCAACACGAAGCTCCGTGTGGTCGGATCAAGCGTGGCGAACAGCTTATTCTCGGCGACGACATCTGCGCCCGTGAGCAGGTTGAGCAGGGTCGATTTTCCGGCGTTGGTGTATCCGACCACGGCCGCGACAGGCCATTGATGACGTTTCCGCCCTTGTCGCTGGATCGCGCGCGTCTTGCGGACCGATTCCAGCTCGCGCTCGAGCCGCGCGATTCGTTCCTGCACCCGCCGCCGATCGACTTCCAACTGCGTCTCGCCCGGGCCACGTGTGCCGATTCCACCGGTCTGCCGCGACAAGTGGTGCCACATTTTAGTTAGGCGAGGGAGCAGATATTGCAATTGCGCGAGCTCGATCTGCAAACGGCCTTCTCGGCTTCGAGCGCGTTGGGCGAAAATGTCGAGGATGAGCTGAGTGCGATCGAGGACTTTGCGCGCGAGCAGGTTTTCCAAATTGCGTCCCTGCGCCGGTGAAAGCTCGTCGTCGAAGATGACCGAGGTGACTTGTCGATCTTGCAACGATTCCTTGATCGATTCGGCTTTGCCTTTGCCGATGTAATACGGCGCCGTGGGTTTTTGCAGTTTTTGGGTGACGGTATCGACCACTTCGGCGCCGGCGGAACTGGCCAGCTCAGCCAGCTCTTCGAGCGAATCCTGCACATCCCATTTCGAGACGCCTGCCTGTTCGAGACCGATCAGCAACGCGCGCTCGTGTGTTTTTCTCGGACGAATCTCAATCATTTACCCTGCGCGAATGCGAGGCGCGCTTTTCGCGAAATCCATGTCACAGCTTCGTGGTGAGTGAGAAGCGATAAGTTCAGCGGCTCAAAATTAGTTTGGTGGCGAAACCAGGTCAACTGTCTTTTGGAATAACGGCGCGTCATCTGCTGGATTGCGGCGCTGCATTCCGAGATCGACATTTTCCCCTCCAGGAGTTGCCGAATCTCCCGCAGGCCGATCATTTTCCCCGCAGTCGCGCTCACCGCTCCGATGGCGCCGACTTCATCGATCACGCCGTTTTCGAACATCGTCTCCACCCGAGCATTGATTCGCTGGTAGAGTTGATCGCGGTTGCGGAAAACGAAGACACCTTTAGGATCGGCATCGGATTCTTTCCAATCGGAATCGAGGCCGTGAGTGAGGGCCTTGATATAAAGTCCGCTGCCGCCGACCACGATGACGTGTTTGCCGCGGGCCTGGGTTTGTTTGATGACACACAACGCCATGCGACGAAACTTGCCGGCGTTCATTTGCTCGGCGAGTGAGATCGCGCCGATCAAATAATGTGGCGCTTTGGCCAGGACCGCTGCACGCGGCTTGGCCGTGAGCAGATCGAGCTCCCGATAGATTTGGAACGCATCGGCGTTAATGATCTCGGCCCGGAGCTCGTGCGCCACGTCCGCCGCGATATCAGATTTTCCGATGGCGGTGGGACCAACGATGTAGAAAACACTTTTCATCAATGACGAATGCCGAATGACGAATGCCGAAGCAATAACGAAGCACCCGCCTCCGCCGCGCTAGGGCGTGGCAGGCGAATGACGAAGCGTTGATGGGTCAAGCCAGGCCTTCGGATTTCGTCATTCGGATTCGTTTGGCCATTCGTCATTTGGATTTCGTCACTCGCGCCGAGCGGTACACGCAAACGGGAGACGCGCGACCTCGCGCGCGTCTCCCGCTTTTGAATGTCGATGTTGCGTTAGTCGCGCGCGTGATGCTCGGCCGATTTCGCACCGCTCACGACCAGCTTGCGGCCAAGGAATTCCTTGTCGTGCAATTCCTCGACGGCGCGTTTCGCCTCGTCGACGGTTTGCATCTGGACGAAGGCGAACCCTTTCGAGCGCTGGTTGTGTCGGTAGGTCACGACCTCGGCGTTTTGGACGTGGCCGACGCCGTTGAACAGCTCGAAGAGATCGCTCTCGGTCGCGTCGAACGACAAATTGCCGACGTAAAGACGCGGCGAAGTGACTTCGACCGACTCAGGTTTGCGCACCAACCGCGACGGCTGCTCGCCCCCGCGCGTGGTCGAAGTTGTCACTGGTCTTGCGCCGGCCTTTCCGTTGCCGCCAAAGAATGCCGCCAGACGCTGCCAGAATGTTTTTTTTATGGGCGCTTTCGACCGCGCGTCGTGCTGACGTCCGCGGCCATCGCGCCGGTGACGAGATCCGCCGTACGACCGGCGCGAACGTCTCCCGGATGAATGTGAGTTCATATTGATCCTCTATGTTTACCCAATGATGTGATAGACGGAGCGTCCCGAAATTCGGGACACGGTCCGCGAGGCGCCGGCCCAAAGGGGCCCATTCAAGCAAATTGCCAGTCCCGCCGTGGCAGGACGACGCTATTGGAAACTCCGTCGGTTGGTGCCGGGAACGAACTCGTCTCGAGCCGTTGAGCGCTTGGCCGAGTGAATAAAGTGCTATCGATGCAAACCCGCGCATCATAATTCAAGCGTGACTCGTGCGTTAAGAGCGAAACGGAATCGATTCAAAGATTCCCGACAACGCGGTATTATGGCGCGGAGATCCGGAATTGCAAGTCCGTTTCCGCCTATCGGACAAAGAGGACGTTCGAGAACCCTGGGGCGCTGCCCCAGGCAGAAACCGATAAAGCCGCCCCTTGGCGCTAACAACCCGGGCGATCGGTCAGAAACAGAGGCGTTTCACAGAACGCCCTCCAAACTACTTCATCAGCAGGGCCGAGCGACTGCGCTTGATTTCGCGCGTTATCCTGCGGTGGAGATGGGCCGGCATCCCGGTGACGCGCCGCGGGAGAATCTTGCCGCTCTCGCTCACGAATTTTTTCAAAAGATCGGGGTTCTTGTAATCGATCGCCTCGATGGCGATATCGATCCTTCGCCGAGGCATGGCGCGATTGGCGCGGCGAAAAGCGGAACGGCGTTTGGCGGTCTTTGGTTGCATATTACTTCGTCTCCCGGTGCAACGTGTGCCGTCGCAAAAACGGGTTGTACTTCTTCTTTTCCAATCGGTTAGGCGTACGCGGACTCTTCTTGTTCCGCGTCGTCATGTAACGCGAAACTGGCCGGCCCAGCCCTTTGGCCTCGGTGCATTCCAATGTGACAATTTCCTGTGCCATTTCTTACTCCTTTACCTCGGCCGGCGCGGTCGTTTCCTCTTCCTCGGCCTCGCCGCCTTCTTCTTCGGTTAGGCCGAACAATGAAGTGACCGATTGCCGAACGCGTGAAGCCCGGCTCTGCTTCTCCAACTGCGACTGGCATTCCACCGTGAACCGAGCGAACGGGATCGCTTCCAGCCGGGCGCGCGGAATCGCTTTGCCCGACATCTCGCAAACGCCGTAAGTGCCGATCTCGATCCGCTTCAGCGCCTGATCGATTTCGTAGAGGGCGTCCTGCTCCTGCGAGAGTAAGCTGAGGGCAAAATCGCGATCATACGCGTCCGAGCCAGCATCGGCCTGATGCATCCCAAAGGCTGAAGCTTCACTTCCCTCCGCCCGTGAACGCAGCGTGTCCTGCGCCACGCCAGCCATCGAATCAACCATCGCGTCCCGGAGCTGAAGCAGTTTCTCTTTTTGCTTCTGAACAAACGGATCAAGCCTGCGCTGTCTTTTGGGATGATTGTTGGCCGGCAGAAAAGTGGCTGGTGTCGCCTTCTCGGCCCTATGCGAGCTGCGCCCTGCTTTTTTGGCAGGAGCTTTGCGGGCCGGTTTGGCTGCCTTATGCGCCTTCGCTTTCTTTGCGGAACTGCTCTTTTTCTTGGTTTTAGCCATGTTGCTTGCCTTTGGTTGTATCGTTCCTGGCCCGCGAGGGACGCTTAATTAAGAACAATTCCCCGGAGGCGCAAGCGGAAGATGGCAAAAATATTCCTGACTTTTTCTGTGGGATAACTGTCGATCCGCGAAACTACTTACATCGCGTTGAGTTGTTCGACGCGACGGGCGTGTCGTCCACCCTCGAACGGCGTCTCGAGCCAAATCCGCACGATCCCGAGCGCGAGCTCTTCGGCAATGACGCGTTGGCCTAACGAAAGCACGTTGGCGTCATTGTGCTGCCGGGAGAGACGCGCCGTTTCTTCGTTCCAGCAAAGCGCGCAGCGAATCCCATGGACTTTGTTCGCGGCCATCGCTTCGCCGTTGCCCGATCCGCCAAAGACCACCCCCCGATCGCATTCCCCGCGCGCGACCGCTTCTGCCGCTGGTCGTATGAAAAGCGGGTAATCGACCGGTTCTTCGTTGAACGTGCCAAAATCCCTCACTTCGTGCCCTAACGAAATGACCAGCTCTTTGACCTTCTCCTTCAAACGAAAACCGGCATGATCGCTGCCCAGCGAAATCTTCACACTGGAAGCTTAATAGCAATTGACCAGCGATTGTCGAGCAAATCGACGCGACCTACAGTGCCACATGCTTTTCCGGGTCTTTGTTTTCCTCGCTCTGGCAGCATCGACATCGGCATTTAGCGAAATCCGCCCGGACGATTGCGCACGCGGAGCGAAGTATTTCGAGAAAACGCGCGGTGTTTCCATGCTGGTGATGCAAAATGGACGGGTCGTTTTCGAGCATTACGCTAACGGTGCGATGGAGAATGGCCGCTGGCCGATTTTTAGCGGCACGAAAAATTTCTGGGGACTTGCAGCGCTTTGCGCGGTCCGCGACGGTCTCGTTAGGCTGGACGATCGCGTGGCCGACACGATCACGGAATGGCAAAACGATCCGCTCAAATCGCAAATAACTGTTCGCGAATTGTTGAATCAAACGAGTGGGCTGACTCAGGCGTCGTTCTTACATCGACAATCGATTCCCGACCGCAATGCTGTTGCGATCCGATTGGCGATCCTGGCCCCGCCAGGCACGCGGTTTATTTACGGGCCAAGTCATCTCCAGATTTTTTGCGAGCTGTTGCGGCGGAAATTGCGTGGAACATCGGCAATCTCGTACCTCACACAAAACATCACCGGGCCGCTAGGCTTGGGAAGTCTGGAGTTCAAAAAGGACCAACGCGGCAATCCGTTGCCAGCGAGCGGATTTGAATTGACCGCGCGCGAATGGGCGCGGCTGGGTCAACTCGTTCTCGGTAACGGCAATTATCATGGCCGACAACTCGTGCCAGCATCACTCTTGCACGAAGCATTCGCCGGCTCGGAGGCAAATCCAACCTATGGCCTGACGTTCTGGCTGAATCGAGCGGCGCCACGGGCGCGCGAGATCGACATGGAAAAGGAACTCGATCTTCCCTGGGAACGCGCCCACTGGATCGACACCTGTATTTGTAAAAGCGCGCCGCCAGACATGATCGCGTGCATTGGTTCAGGCTATCAACGCTTGTTCGTCATCCCGTCGATGCGAGCGATCATCGTGCGTCTCGGCCAGGACGCGAAATTCTCCGACGCGCATTTCTTGCGGCTGGTGCTGGGAAAATAACGAAACACAGGCATGTTGCCGTGCCACGGTGTTTGACATACGCGCGCCTTTTCTAAACGATTCACGAACTATGAAAAACAAGCGTCTCCTCCTCGCTCTCCTCGCCTTCGCGCTACCGAAATTCATTTGTGGCGCGCCCGCCGCGCCGAACGCGGAAACCCAGCTCACCAAGATCGAGCACGATTGGGCCGACGCTTACGTCAAACGCGATCCCTCGTTTGTCCAGCGACTCGCTGCCGATAATTTCATCTTCATTGGTCCGGACGGCAATAGCGTTGGCAAAACAGATTACGTGAAAGGCATGACCGGCCCGACCGTGTTCACCGCGTTCGAGATCGGCGACCTGAAGGTCCGCACGGTTGGGGATGTGGCCATCGTGACCGGAACGGCAACCATCACGGCCAAGACCGGCGACAAAGATGAGAGCGGCAAATACGCGTTCACCGACGTGTTCGCGAAGAAAGCAGGCGAATGGAAAGCCATTTCGGGTCAGGCAACGCCAGTGAAAACGCCGGAACCGGCGAAGTGAGAAAGTGGCTCCCTCATCCAGCGAAGTCGAAATATCCTGTGAAATCACCTGCGGACGCGGCAACGAGATTCCTCGACTCCGCTCGGAATGACGTTAACATGTCGATCTTATGAACAAGTTTGCGATCGGGTGCGGTGGGTTGGTGGTAATTTTACTCTTCGCAGCTGTGGTGATCGCGCTGTTTTTTGGAGGGACGTACAACCGACTGGTGAAGCTCCAGGCGAATGTCGATCAAAGCTGGGCGCAAGTGCAAAACGTGTATCAACGTCGGGCCGATCTGATCCCAAACCTGGTCAACACCGTGCAAGGCGCGGCCAATTTCGAGAAATCGACACTCGTTGAAGTGACAAACGCGCGGGCCAGCGTCGGTCGCGTCCAGCTCGATCCAACCAAAGCGCCGACCGATGCGGCGCAGCTTGAGAAATTTCAAGCCGCCCAAGGGCAATTGAGCAATGCACTCTCGCGTTTGCTCGTGGTGGCGGAGCGCTACCCAGAGCTGCGCGCAAACCAAAATTTTTTGACGTTACAGGCGCAATTGGAAGGAACTGAGAATCGGATTTCGGTCGAGCGCGGCAATTTCAACACCGCGGTGCAGAACTACAACGTGGCGGTGCGCAGTTTTCCCACGAATTTCATTGCTGGAATGCTTGGTTTTGCGCCGCGCCCCTTCTTTACTGCGCAGCAAGGCGCGGAACGAGCTCCGGCGGTGAATTTCAATTTCGGGTCGCCCGCGCCGGCCGCGACCGCTTCGCCGTAGCGGAAATTCCAAATCCCAAGCTCCATGTGACTACGCGTCGCAGCTTGCATTTTTGGAGCTTGGAGCTTGGAACTTCCTTGGGATTTGGAGGTTGGCGTTTGGGATTTCTTCGGCGGCGACTCGTTAGCTACACGTCACTTTTGCTGTGCACCATTGCAGTAACTGCCGCACACGCTGCCGAAGTCATTCCGCCGAAACCTCCCGGCTATTTCCAAGATAGCGCCGGGGTCGTTTCAAAAGAGGCTGCGCTGCGTTTCAATGAACATCTCGCGCAATTTGAACGGGAAACCTCCGACCAGGTCGTTGTCGCAATTTTCCCGAAGATGCAAAGCGATTCCGATATCGCCGATTACACCCAGCGCGTGGCCCAGGCGTGGGGGGTCGGCCAAAAAGAGAAGCGAAACGGCGTTGTTCTCTTCGTCTTTGTGCAAGATCGAAAGATGTTTATCCAGGTTGGTTATGGTCTCGAGGGCGCGTTGCCGGACGCAACGGCGTTCGATATTACCGAATACAAGATCAAACCGCGGTTTCGGGCGAACGATTATGAAGGCGGATTGGCGGTCGGTATCGAGTCGATATTCGCCGCCATTCGCGGCGAGTACACTGGCAGCGGCAAGACCGATCAAGAACGCGGCAATGAAACGAAAAACGGTACGGGCTTTCTGTTTTTCATCATCTTCATTATCGTGTTGATCGTCATCTCACGAATTATGCGCCGGCTTGGCGGATATGGTTATTCGTCGCGTCGGGGCGGCCCGATCTTTTTCCCGGTCGGGGGCAGCGGTTGGTCGTCCAGCGGCGGTGGTGGAGGTGGTTTTAGCGGCTTTAGCGGCGGTGGCGGCAGTTTTGGCGGCGGGGGAGCCGGATCGAGCTGGTAAACGCCATGCGAACGAGAGAATTTCTCAGCAAGATCGATCACGAGCGCATCGTCAACGCGATTCGCGAAGCGGAAGCGAAAACCTCCGGCGAGATTCGCGTTTTTGTTCAGCGCGGGAAATTGGAGGTCGATCCTCTTCCGGTGGCGCAGAAGAAATTTCATCGGCTCGGCATGGACAAGACGCGCGAGCGCAATGCCGTTTTAATTTTCGTCGCGCCGCGTGCGCGGAAGTTTGCCGTGATCGGGGACCAAGCGATCCACGAAAAATGCGGCGAAGGGTTCTGGCGGGGCGTGGTCGATGGGATGCGCGAGCACTTTCGCGGCGAGAAATTCACGGAAGCGCTGATCCACGGGATCGGGGAAATCGGCGCCATCCTGGCAGCGCATTTTCCGCGAACGTCGGCATCGCATAACGAGTTACGCGACGAGGTCGCTGAAGGCTAGATTTTAGCGTATTTGTTCAGCAACGCCTGAAACCGCGGATCATTGCGAAGCGGATCCCAGGCTGGGTTGAGCTTGAGCGTGTGTACGGTCAGTTCGCTAGGCCGATTCATAAGCCCACCCAAAATTTCAATCGCGCGCCCGGCGTCGCCAACCAGAGCATGCACTTCGGCCACTTGCTCGGTCAACTGTGGGCCTTCGAATGCGTCCTTGCTTTCCGGCCGAAGTTCCGTCGCACGCTGAGCCTCGGCCAGGGCTGCGTCTTTTTCGCCGAGCCACGCCAGGACTTTAGCATGTCCAATGTGCAAAGAGGCGTTGTCAGGGCTTTGTTTCAATTGCTCTTCACAAATACCGTTTGCTTTCAAAAATGCCGCGCGCGCCGCTGCCTCGTTCCCCGACTGCTTTTGGGCGATCCCAATGACAAAATATTTCAACGAATGCGCCTCCGGCACTAACGAAAACACATCGTCGGACAAACCTTCTACGATCGCCAAGACATCCGCGTATTTGCGTTGAAGCAGGAGAAAATCCACCTGCGCGCCCACGAGCTTGAGCTTTTCCGCGTCGTTCCTCAGCGGCATCGATTTCGCCTTTTCCAAGGCTCGTTCTCCGACGCTCAAATCGCCCCGTTCGCTGATGGCAAGTTTGACTTTAATGTCCCAAAGTCCGAATCCGTTGGGATTGATTTGCAGGGCGCGATCGACCGTCTTGTTAGCCGCGTCGTAGTTGCGTAGCATGGCATAATTCAGGGCGAGATTTTGCAAGATCCACGGATCTTTTGGACTCAATGTTGCGGCTTTTTCGAGATTGGCGTTCGATTCCGCCCATTTGCCTTGCCGTCGTTGAATGGCGCCGAGCGCGAGATAACCCTCCGACTCGTTCGGTAAGCCGTGCTGCGCAATTTCAAATTCCTTCAGGGCTGCGTCGTAGTTGTTGTCTCCGTAATAATGGGAGAAGCCCATGGCCAGATGCGCTTCGGGCAAGTCGGGCTGCAATTGAAGGGCCTGTTTAGCGAGCACGCGCGCTTTCTGCCGCGGGCCAGCCGTCAGATCGAAGCTGTGGAAAATCCAGCTTTCGAGTTGCGAATACCGCGCCAACGCGAGCGCGAAGTTCGGATCGAGTTCAATCGCGCGCGAATAGAGCTGCTCCGCCTGTTTGAGTTTGTCGATGTCCTCCAGCCCGCTGTTAAAAAGGTTATGGGCCTGAATAAAGGCCAGATAAGCCTCGCCATTCTCAGTCGGTTTGCGTTCCATCCACTCTTTTTCCGATTCGGACAACTTCGCCTGGAGCTGGTTTGCGATATCGTGGGCGAGCTCGGTCTGAATGGCGAAGACGTCGGTGAGATCGCGGTCGTAATCATTAGCCCAAATGTGCTTGTCCGCCGCGGCGTCGATCAATTGCACGTTGACGCGGACTTTGTTGCCAGAGCGCCGGACACTTCCTTCGAGAATGTTGGAAACACCCAGCGCCTTTCCAATTTCGCGGACGTTCTTTGCCTTGTCCTTGTATTGCATCACTGACGTGCGCGAGATCACTTTTAAATCGCCGATCTTCGACAGGTTCGTCAGAACGTCATCCTGGATACCATCCGCGAAAAAGGCGTTTTCCTTGTCGTCGCTCAGGTTTTCAAACGGCAGGACCGCGATTGATTTGTCGATCTTATGCGCCACCGCCAGTGGCAGAACGAAAAAGCCCGCCGCAGCGGATATAATTATGCCGGCGGCGGTCAGCATGATCACATTGCGACGAAGCTGCTTTCGCGGCGCCGCGGTGGGCGTTGTTTTGATTCCCTCAGGTGTGATGTCGAATGCCCAGGCCAAAATCAGCGCGACCGGAAAACCGATCAACAGCAGCGCGATCACGACACGAACGACCGAATTTGAAATGCCGAAAACAGGAAGAACTTGGGCGAGGCCTTGCGCGAGCGCCCAGCTGGCAACCGCGTAGGCAATAGCCACCCGATAAACTTTTCGCCGCTTCAACTCCTCGAAAAAACCGCTCATACTCAGTTGATTCGTGTTCGCGGAACAATACTGCTACGTCAAGGATTGGACAGGGAAATGCAGACGCCGTTCACTTCAGGCCGGTGGCAAACACGGTCTGAAACCGCGGGGTTTGGTTTTCGCGGGAGACGACGTTGACTTCAATGTCGCCGAAGCCGGCCTTTTCCAGCCATTGATGCAGTTGCACTTCGCTGAAACCTAACCAGTGATCGGCATACAATTCGCGGGCGCGATCGAACCTGTGGCTGAGGAGATCGAGAATGATGAGGCGACCCCCGCGTTTGAGCATCCGATACGCCGCGGCGATAGCACGCTCGGGATGAATGGCGTGGTGTAATGCCTGGCTCAAAATGGCCAGATCGACACTGTTCTTCGCGACCGGCGGAGCTTCGATGTCGCCCAGGCGGTATTCGAGGTTCTTGAACCCGTGCTTGCGCGCCAAGTTCGAGCCAAACTCGACCATCTTGGGTGAGTTATCGATTGCGATTACCTTGTGCGCGTTTTTTGCGAGCAGTTGCGAGAGTGTCCCTTCGCCCGCGCCAAGATCGACAATCACTCCTGGCGGAATCAACGGAATAAGGGCGTGGGCCAACGCCTGCCAGGAACGCCCCGGCACATAACTGCGCCCAAACTTGCCGGCGAGTTCGTCGAAGTACTCGCGCGCTTTGTCCTGGCGCTTGCGCAGCACCAGTTTCAACGCGGTGCGGTCGCGCGCCGTCTCGGGCAATTCGCGCGCCAGAATGCGCGTCAGTTCCACCATCCGTCCCCGGCGCGAATCCTGTCCATTGGCGCTCGCGCCGTAATAAACGTTCTTGCCGGCCCGGCGATCGCTCACCACCCCTGCCCGCTTCAATTGCGCGAGATGACTGGAGATGCGCGATTGTCCCATACCGAGGATTGCCTGAAGCTCGGCGACGGAGAGCTCTTCCTGTTCGAGCAGAAGCAGCAGCCGCAAGCGGGTCGGGTCGGCCAGCAATTTCAGAAAATTAATAGTTGACGCCATGGCGCGCTTAAATCATATATCGACGTATCATGATTGGTCAATATGTCTTGCCAACGGTTTCGGGTTTCAGAGTTCAGGGTTCACTAAATTCACCTTGTTCGCCTGCCTGAACCCTGAATCCTGAACCCTTAACCATTTACTTCCATGGCACGCCGTTACATTTTCTCATCCGAATCAGTCGGGGAAGGTCATCCCGACAAAGTTTGCGACACGATTTCCGATGCGGTGCTCGACGCCTGTCTAGCGCAGGATCGACACAGCCGGGTGGCGTGCGAGAGCTACGCCAAGTGCAACATCGTCATCGTTGGCGGAGAAATCACTATTCCCGGTCTGCCCGAGGAAGCGCCGCTCGAAAGCGTCGTGCCGATCTCCGAGATCGTGCGCAACACCGTGCGCGAAATCGGCTACGTCCATGACGATGACGTTTTTCATGCCGACAAAATCGTGATCGAGAACATCCTGACCAAACAGTCGCCAGACATCGCCCAGGGCGTGGACGCGCGCGCAGCTGACGGCAAGGAAACGTCAGAACAAGGCGCAGGCGATCAGGGGCTAATGTTCGGGTTTGCCTGCGATGAAACACCGGAGCTGATGCCGGCTCCGATCATGTTCGCCCATCGGCTGGGACGCGAGCTGACCCGGATTCGCAAGACCGGCAAAATCGGTTGGCTCCGGCCCGACGCGAAATCGCAGGTCTCAGTCATCTACGAAGGCTCAAAACCAATTGGCATTTCATGTGTGGTCGTTTCCACGCAGCATTCGCGTGACGTAAAGCATTCCGAGCTTCGCAGCTTTGTGATCGAAGAGATAATCAAGAAGGTTCTGCCCGCGGAAATGCTGAGCGAGCAAACGCAATTTCTCGTGAATCCGACTGGCAATTTTGTGGTCGGCGGTCCGCAAGGTGACACCGGCCTAACTGGTCGCAAAATTATCGTGGACAGCTACGGCGGAATGGGACGCCATGGCGGCGGCGCATTTTCTGGAAAAGACCCGAGCAAAGTCGATCGCAGCGCGGCCTACATGGGCCGTTGGGTCGCGAAAAACGTTGTCGCCGCGGGTCTCGCGAAAAAATGTGAAGTCCAGTTTGCCTACGCCATCGGCCATCCGAAACCGCTCAGTGTCCACATCGACACGTTCGGCACGCATGGCGTCGATGAAGAAGCGATTGAGCGCGCAGTGCTCGGCACATTTAGCTTCAAACCGGCTGATATTGTTCAACAGCTTGATCTGCTGCGGCCGATTTACTCCAAGACGACCAATTACGGTCACTTCGGCAAAATCGACGATCCGGCCATTACCTGGGAACGCACGGACAAGGCGGAAGCGCTGCGAAAAGCGGCGCGCTAGTTTAAGTTTCAAGAATGGCCTATCCAAAATGAAACGCAGCCGCGGGCGACACTTAAAACTTAACACTTAAGACTTAAAACTTTATGGCCACAACAAGCACCGAAGCGAAAACAAAAGCCGATTACAAAATCAAGGACATCAATCTGGCCGATTGGGGCCGGAAGGAAATTTCCATCGCGGAGAAGGAAATGCCGGGATTAACGGCTATCCGCGAGAAATATGCGCCGCAAAAGCCGCTGGCGGGCGTGCGCATCACTGGTTCGCTCCATATGACGATCCAGACCGCAGTGTTGATCGAAACACTTGTCGATCTCGGCGCGACGGTCCGGTGGGCGTCGTGCAACATTTTCTCTACGCAGGATCACGCCGCAGCAGCGATGGCAAAGGCGGGCATCTCCGTTTTCGCGTGGAAAGGCGAATCGCTCGAAGATTATTGGTGGTGCACTTATCAGGCGATTTCACATCCGGATGGAAAAGGGCCGCAGTTGATTGTCGATGACGGCGGCGACGCGACCATGCTGATCCATAAAGGCTACGAGCTCGAAGAAGGCAGCGATTGGGCGAAAACGAAGTCGACGAACAGAGAAGAGCAGGTCATCAAGGATTTGTTGCTCGAGATCCAACGGGAGAATCCGTATCGCTGGCATGAGATGGTGAAAGATTGGCGCGGCGTTTCTGAGGAAACAACGACTGGTGTGCATCGGCTTTACAAGATGCATCGGGAAAACCGGCTGCTGGTTCCAGCAATCAACGTCAACGATTCCGTCACCAAATCGAAGTTCGACAATCTTTACGGGTGCCGGCACTCATTAGTCGACGGTTTGAATCGCGCGCTCGATGTCATGATCTCGGGCAAAGTTGCGGTCGTTTGCGGTTATGGCGATGTCGGCAAAGGCTGCGCGCAATCGCTGCGTGGCCAGGGCGCGCGTGTGGTCATCGCCGAAATCGATCCGATCAACGCATTGCAAGCGGCGATGGAGGGCTACGAAGTCACGACCATCGAAAACACCCTCGGCCGCGGCGACATTTACATCACCGCCACCGGCAACATCGATATCATCACGCTCGAACACATGCAGCGGATGAAAGACCAAGCCATCGTGGCGAACATTGGCCATTTCGATAACGAGATTCAGGTCGATGCCCTCAACGCGGCCAATGGCGTGAAGAAAACCAATATCAAACCGCAGCTGGACAAGTACACGTTCCCGGATGGCCGCGAGATTTTCCTGTTGGCCGAAGGCCGGCTGGTCAATCTCGGCTGCGCCACCGGTCATCCGAGCTTTGTCATGTCGAATTCGTTCTCGAATCAAGTGCTAGCCCAGCTCGATCTTTGGAAAAATCGAGACAGCTACAAGATCGGCGTTTACGTGTTATCGAAGAAACTCGACGAAGAAGTCGCGCGCCTGCACTTGGAAAAGATCGGCGTGAAACTGACGAAACTGACAAAACAACAGGCCGATTACATCGGTGTCTCAATCGACGGCCCGTTTAAATCAGAGCATTACCGGTACTAGCTTGTGTAGCCGCCCGGTGGCGGGACGATTGATTCGGTCACGTGCAGGCGGGTGACTCGGAGTTCGCCGATTTCGAGCCGTTTGATCTTGGCGCGGCCAATGACTAAGCGGCCAATCGCGACCAAGCCGAGCGTGAGAGCGCCAACCGCCAGCGCTCCCGCGGCCAAAGCGCCGATTGATTGCGCACCAATAGCCAACGCCCGAATCGCCACCGGCCCGAACTCTCTCGGCATTTCCTTAAGTTTATTCGATTTCATTTCATCATCTCTACGCTCAGGACTTGGATATAACTGCAACCTCGATCGCGGCCTCTTCGCCATGTGCCGCTGACACGCACCCGGCAGTTACAGCTCGCGGCCTCGGTGAGTAATTTTGTTTCGCGCATCGGCGCGGCAAGCCAGACTGTCGATCTCGCCACGGTGAGTCCGCGCGTTGTCGGACCTGCACCTCGAAAGTCGTACATGATCTGCGAAGCACACGGTTGACCCTGATGGAACGCGACTGTGCCGTAACTGAGGAAGGAGGCCCCGATGGCTTGCGCGTGAACAACCGCCACCGGTTTTCTCGGCTCAGCGCAACTGACAAGCAAAACGGCCATGACAAGGATCGTAGGTGCCCGCGAAATTTTCATTGGAACAGGGAGATTACCGCCCACTAAACACGCGAAAAAACGCGAAACTGCAGGTAACTTTCAACTTTCATCCTTCTGATTTTTTTCTTTTGGTGTCATTTCGTCTGTTTGGTGGAGGTTGGTCGGGCAAATGGCGGCGGGAAGCAGGTAGAAGATCCACAATCGAAAACGCGCCTGGCTGAGGGTCCAAAACATGACCGCTGGATTCTCCATCGCAGATGCTGGATAAAGAAGGACGCTATGGTTTGCAAGCCAATCATTGCGCCGCGTTTTGTTCGGGTCGTGATCGACCGTGCCATTCGTCGCGAGCTGGATTATTCCGTGCCGGATTCGTTAGCCGAGCGCGTCGGCGTCGGGTCGCGGGTGCGCGTGCCGTTTCGAGACAAGTCTGGGCTGGCAACGGTAGTTGCGACACTGGAGCGAACCGATGTGAAAGGGATTCGGCCGATCGAAGCGGTGGTGGGCGACGCGCCCATGTTGAGCGAGCACTTGCTCGAGCTGGCGAATTGGATAAGCGCTTACTATTGCTGCCCGATTGAAACGGTGATGCGCAGCCTGTTGCCGCAGGTGATCCGTAAAGCCGAGGTCGGGTTCAAAAAGCAGTTGGTCGTCCAGCCCGGCCGCAAGATCGACAACAATGAACTCGATAAACTGCAAAAGCGCGCACCGCGTCAGGCCGAATTATTGAAGGCCATTTCGAAATTAGAAAGACCCCAACGCGTTGCAGATCTGCTGCGACAGACTTCGCTCGATAATCAAACGCTCCGCGCGCTGGTCAAGCGCGGTCTGGCCGTGCTGCGCGAGGAAGCGGTCGAGCGCGACCCGCACGGCGACGAACAATTCATCCCAACGACCAATCTCGTTCTCAACGAAGAACAAACCCGCGCGCTGAAGGAAATCACCGAGGCGCTCGATGCGCCGGAAAAGGCGCGTCCGGTTTTGCTCCACGGCGTGACCGGCTCGGGCAAGACTGAGATTTATTTACAGGCCATCCGGGCCGCGCTCGGTCGCGGGCACACCGCGATTGTGTTGGTTCCGGAAATTTCGCTCACGCCGCAAACGGTCGAGCGTTTCAAGGGCCGTTTTGCCGAAGCGCAGGACGCGGTCGCGGTGCTGCACAGTCATTTGTCCGAGGGCGAGCGACACGATGAGTGGCACAAGATTCATTCTGGCCGGGCAGGGATCGTGATCGGCGCGCGCAGCGCTGTGTTTGCGCCACTAAAAAATCTGGGGCTGATCGTGGTCGATGAGGAGCACGAGACGACGTACAAACAGGAGGAAGCGCCACGGTACCAAGCGCGCGACGTCGCGGTCGTGCGGGCTAAGATCGAGCACTGCGTCGTCCTGCTCGGCAGCGCCACGCCCTCGCTCGAAAGCTATCATAACGCGATGACCGGCAAATACCGCCTGGTCACCCTCACGCAGCGCATCGATGAAAAACAAATGCCGCTGATGCGAATTGTCGATCTTCGCTCGGAACGGCGGAAGCAAAAATCGCTCGCGATTTTGTCGGACAAACTACGCGATGCGATCACCGATCGGCTCGTCAAACGCGAACAGACGATTCTGTTTCTCAACCGGCGCGGGTTTTCCACGTCGCTGCTGTGCAGCAATTGCGGTGAAGCGCGCAATTGTCCGAATTGCAGCGTTGCGCTGACCTTTCATCGACAGGTCGCGCGATTGAGTTGTCATTTGTGCGGGCATACCGCCGCGGTCCCAAAGAAATGCCCGGCGTGTGGACAGGACGCGCTCATTTACGCCGGCTTCGGCACGGAAAAAGTAGAAGCCACTGTGGCGCAGATCTTTCCGAAAGCGATTGTTAGGCGAATGGATGCCGATTCGATGTCGCGCAAGGACGCGTATCGCGAGACGCTACGAGATTTTCGCGCCGGCAAGATCGACATTCTCGTCGGGACCCAGATGATCGCGAAAGGCCTGCACTTTCCGAACGTCACGCTCGTTGGGATTATCAATGCTGATCTGGCGCTGCATCTGCCGGATTTTCGCGCGGGCGAACGGACGTTTCAGTTGCTCACCCAGGTGGCGGGACGCGCCGGCCGCGGCGAAACGTCGGGCGAAGTTTTCGTACAAACATTCACGCCGTTTTCGCCGTCGATCCAGTTTGCGCGGCATCACGATTTTGCCGGTTATTTCCAGCAGGAACTCGAGTTCCGTGAGCGCTGCGATTTCCCGCCATTCAAACACGCGATCCTTGTCACGGTCCGTTCAGCCCACGAGGCGCGAGCGAAGTTATCTGCCGAAACATTACGCCGCCGCTTGAAGGAAGCATTGGCCTGCTCCGCCGCTCCCAATGCCGGAAACCTTTCAGGGCTGCGCAGCTTGCGGCCGGCCGCGAAGGCTGGACCATCGGAGTTTATCTTGGGCGATGCCGCGCCCGCTCCCTTGCAAAAACTCCAGGGCCAATTCCGGTTCCACATTCTGATTCGCGGCGAAGCGATCATGCGTCTGAGCCGCCTCATTCGCGAGACCCTCGACAAGCTGCCTTTCCCTGAAGATGTGACCGTGACCGTCGACGTCGATCCCTATCAGTTATTGTAGCCCTTGGGAATGACCAAGCACGAATGTCATTTTAGGAGATGCCGATTCAACACTTTAATCCTGATCGCGCTCGCGTGGTCGGGTTCGGCAACTGAAAAAGTTCGACGAAGTGAGATGAGGATACTCGAACCGATAGGAAACTCGCCAATGAAAAATCTCTGGTTTGCTCTTTTCCTCTTTCCAGCAATCGCTTTGTCTGGCGAGCAGGATGTATCTCCGTCTCCGCAGTTCGACGCTACGGCTGCGGATCGCTTCGCCAAGCTCGCGCTGGCCTGTGTCGGCAAGCAATATCCGAACAAGATCAGTCATGTTCTCAATAGCGACGCCGATGTTGCGCCGCCGCGAAAACTGACGCCGGCGTTTTACGGTTGTTACGACTGGCATTCGTCGGTGCACGGGCACTGGCTGCTCGTTAGGCTTCTGCGGACCTTTCCGGATGCGTCCTTTGCGAAACCGGCACGCGACGCTCTGCGCAAAAGTCTCACATCGGAGAACCTAAAAAGGGAGGCGACCTATTTGAGGGGCGAGGGACGCGCCAGTTTTGAACGCCCCTATGGGCTCGCCTGGCTGCTTCAGTTATGCGCCGAGCTGCGTGAATGGGATGATCCGCAGGCGCGAGAGATGTCGCGCAATCTCAAGCCGCTAGAGGAAGCGGCCGTCGAGCGGCTGAAGACGTGGTTGCCAAAACTCCCGAATCCGGTGCGAATCGGCGAACATGATCAAACGGCGTTCGCGCTCGGCTTGATTCTCGATTACGCCCGCGGCAAAGGCGACCGCGCGTTCGCTCAGCTTGCCGCCGATGCGGTGCGCAGATTTTTTCTCGGCGACAAGGATTGTCCGCTCAACTACGAGCCGTCGGGCGAGGATTTTCTTTCTCCCTGCCTCGGCGAAGCCGACGTGATGCGACGCGTCCTTTCGCAAAGCGAATTTGTCAGGTGGTTGAAGGAATTTTTACCGCAAATTCCGGCAACCCCGCCGCAACCGCCTTCGCCCAGCCTGGGCGGGGCAAGGAGCGAAGCGCCGGCGTTGAATTGGCTGCGGGTGGCGGCTTCGCCCGATCCGGCCGATCCCAAACTGGCACATCTCGATGGATTGAACTTGAGCCGGGCCTGGATGCTCGAGGGGATTGCTTCGGCGCTTCCGGAAGATGACCCGCGCCGGGTTCATCTTCTCGAAACTGCAGATGCGCATCGTCGCGCCGGACTGGCTGCGGTGACGGGCGCGCATTATGAGGGCGGGCATTGGCTCGGTAGTTTCGCGGTTTATCTCACCACACAACGGGGGATTCAGCGTCGGACGCCGGACACGCGATAGGCCCGAAAGACGCCTTAATATCTGATAGGGAAACGCTTATGGGCGGACGGCCTTCCGCCGCCCTCTTTTCCGCACTCATAAGGCCCCTAGGTCTCTATTTGACCATCCGGGGAAGGCAGATGCAAAACTAGCCTACGCCTAGGAGAAACGACACGTTAGGGGCAGCACAATGATCGCCTTTGCCCCGTAATTGAGCACGTGTTGTGCTTAGGCTAATTCCCAGGTTCTATGCGAAAACGATTTTTGGTCGTGGATGACGATCCGTGAGAACGCATGAGGACCTGGAAACAGGAGATCTTTTCGTCAGAAGCGTGGATATCTTATCAATAACCGAAGACGATCTTAAGCAGGCGCGTATTCTGGTCATCGACGATCAGGTACCAAATATCTGTCTGTTACAAAACGTGTTTAATCGCACCGGTTTTGTAAACCACACCAGCCTCACCGATTCACGCCAGGCGATTCAGCGAATCTTCGGATCGCAGCCCGATCTAGTCCTGCTCGACCTGGATATGCCGAATGTTACCGGATTCGATGTACTGCACAAACTTCGGGAGAAGCTGCCACCGACCGCGTTTCTGCCAATTCTGGTGCTTAGTGGCGGGTCCGGTTCGAAGTCAACCGAGGGGCCGGAAGCCGAGAAAACAAAACGCAAAGCCTTGGCCGCAGGTGCCACGGATTTTCTGCAAAGACCCTTCGACATGTCGGAACTGCTCATGCGTATTCGCAATCTTCTCCGGACACGTCTTTTGCATCTCGAGCTGGAAAAGCAAAACATAGTTCTGGAGCAGAAAGTCTCCGAACGGACGGGAGAACTACGGGGCGCGCTTGCAGAATTAAAGGAAACACAGAAGCAGATCGTTCAGCAGGAACGGCTTCGCGCGTTCGCGGAAATGGCTGGGGGCGTCGTGCACGATTTCAACAACTCGCTGATGTCGATTATCGGCTTTAGCGATCTTCTCCTGGGTAGCCCTGACATTTTAGACGACCGCAAGCTCGCGCTCGAACATCTCAAGATAATGAACACTGCCGGGCGCGACGCCGCACAGGTGGTGAGCCGGCTACGTGATTTCTATCGTAGCCGCGAAGTCGAAGATGTATTCGCGGCCGTCGATTTAAATGAAGTGATCGAGCAAACCGTTGCGCTCACGCAGCCAAAGTGGAAAACACAGGCGCGCTCTTCCGGACGTACCATCGAGGTGGTAACCGACCTCGAAGAAGTTCCACCGGTCATGGGAAATCCCTCCGAGCTACGCGAGGCATTGACGAATCTTATTTTCAACGCAGTCGACGCGATGCCCGAAGGTGGAACGATCACTCTCCGCTCGCGTCCGGAGGACCACGCTGTCCTTTGCGAGATCTCCGATACGGGGACCGGCATGAGCGAGGATGTACGGACGCGTTGCCTGGAGCCATTCTTTTCCACAAAAGGTGACAAAGGCACCGGGCTCGGTTTGTCCATGGTGTTCGGCACGATTAAACGCCATAATGCCACCTTGGAGATCGAAAGCGCTGTGGGGCACGGGAGCACATTCGGAATGCGGTTCCCGCTGGAGAACAGCGCTACGGCGACCAAAGCAGTCGAGCCAATCAAAGCAGCCCAGCCCACCAGCGCGGTCGAGGCGGTCGAGGCGAAATCCTAAGCTCGCAGGCATGAAGAGCGACGACATTCGTCTCGCCAAAGGAGTGACGGCCTCCAAGCCGTCAGGTGCGAAATCGACGGCTGCCCAAGCCACCGCCTAGCGTTCGGCTGTCAGTGTCGGCTGCTGTTCGCGCGGCTTCTTCTCGCCGCCGGGTTGCCAAGCGCGCTCTTTCCAAAATGTTTCCAGCGCGGCCCGGCTACCAGAGAAAATATTGCGCTCGGCTTTGCGAACATTGGCCACACTGATCGGATGCGTAGATCGAGGCAAGCGACACCGGCCATCGCCGCAATATTGCCAGAGATACCAGCGCTCCCAAGGCGAAGCGGGTCTCGGCTCGGCGCCGTAATTTGCCATCCACAGCCAGCAATTGGCCAGGATGCGTTTTTGCGCGGTGCTCGCGCGCGAACTGTTCAGCGCTTTGTGCAGGTAGTATTCGCCCGAATAAATGCCGGGATATTTGCCGGTGCGTTCGCGAATGCGCTGCGCAAACGCGACGGCCTGATCGACCCGCATCGTGCCACCTGGATAATGGCCGTTCCTTTCAAAATCGAGCACGAGCAGAATTTCAGCAGGCCGGGAAGAACCATCGGCGTTCGCCCACGCGCTCGAGACGACGCTCAAAAAATGGTCAGCCTGGCGAATCGGATCGGTGCCGTTGCCATAATGATAGGCGCCCCAGAGCAAGCCCGCCCGAGCCGCCGCATCTTGTCGCACGGAATAGAATGCGTCGCGCTCAAGTCGCGGATAACTCGCTTCGTGAATCACGCCCAAAATTCCTTCCGCCTTCATCCCAGCAAAATCGGGCCGGAGTAGATCGTAGTGCGACAAATTGACTACCGCATTAGTGGCAAACGCGGAGCCAGGCAGCGCCAGAATCGACCATGCGATGCAAGCGAGAAGAAATTTCATGAAATCCCCTTGGCCCTGAATTTTCATAGGAAAGCCGTCCGCGTCACAAATGCAAGCTGAAATTACACATCGGAAGTTTGCGCAAACTTGAACCCAGCCAGAACCGCACCAAGTCCGGCAGATTTCTCGAGCGCAGGACCGACATTTTTCTTCAGCGCCAAAACCTGAAAACTCCGGCCGAGCATTTCCGGATGCAGCAATGTTTGGAGCGCGCGTTGGCCTTTCGGATCGACGGCGCCGGGAGAAACTTGACCGGTTAAACCGGTCAAGTTTAACGCGTGCGCTGGCACCAAGTCGGGCCATTCGGAGATGATGCCGGTAACGAAGTGATGCTGATCAGTGAAGCCGGCGATACCGAGGGCATTTTGGCGGGCCCGCGCGGCGATGCGTTTCCAATCGACGTGGGCGGTGATATCGGCGTAACCGATTTGGTCAAATGGGGAGGCGAGCTTTCGATGCTGGGCGCGCACCTGGATGTTGGGCTGGAAATAGTCGCGGACGTAACCGTAATCGAGGAGCAACACGTAACCGCGATCGAGATTTCTGGCGACGTTGTCGATCCAATCGAGCGCGGGCTGGTTGAAAAACCTCGACGTCTGCCGCCTCCGCTCGGCTACGGCGAGGCCGGGCAAAGCGGCCCCTCCTTGATCGACCAGAATGAGATCGTCGCCGTTAAGATCGACGGCTTTGCCGGGCAAATCGACCGGCAGAGAGTCGAGCAGTTCGTTGGAAAAATGGATGCCGGTGAAGGGTGCGATTGCCTCGCGCCATTCCACTTTGTCGCGAAACGAGTCGAGCATTTCCTGCTGTCGCTCCTGCCAGTACGGGAATGGCTCGACGATTCGGTAACGGAGGGCGGCAAAAAAATCCGGCCATTGCTTTCGGGCCGCTTCCAGAACATCGCGAGCGAACAGGCCGTCGTGTGCGCCTTGCTCGACGATGGTGAAACTGTCGATCTCGCCGCGGCGAGCAGGCTGGTCGAGCTGTTGCCAGATTTGGACGAATTGCGCGCACAACAAGCGGCCAAAGAGCGGGCCGACGCTCACGCTGGTGAAGTAATCGCCTTTGCGGCCGATCGCGGCGCGTCCACTCGAGTAGTAGCCGTGTTCGGGGTGATACAGGGCCTGTTGCATAAACCACGAGAACGACACCGGCCCGCGGGCGCGGATTTCGTTGCGGATGAATTCGACCAGTGCCGGGTTGCCGCCGCTCATCGTTAAGTCGTTGAATCGTTAAATCGGTGGACTAAGTTGCGCGGCTTTCACCGAGCGTCCAAAAGTGAGCACGCCCACAACACATCTCGTTCCTCCCCCGGGCTATCGGTTTCGCGCGCCCTGGTATCAGCGTCCGGCGTTTTATGTTCCAGTGGCGATCGCGGCAATTATCCTTTGCGCACTTGGCGTTTATTTTGCCATCCTCGGTTCGGAGCTGCGCGGCCAGGCCGCGACGTTCGATCTGGGCAAGCTCGAACAGATGGAGTCGGCCAGCGTGATTCTCGATCGGAACGACAAGATTTTTGGACAGATTTATATCGAGAACCGCGAGACGGTGCCGTATGAGCAACTGCCGCGCGACTTGATCAATGCGGTGGTCGCGGTGGAGGACGCGAAATTTTATCAGCATCGCGGCTTCGATTTGCTTGGAATCGCACGCGCGACGTTGAAGAACATCGCAGCCGGTCATGTCCGCCAGGGGGCAAGTACGATCACCCAGCAATTGGCCCGGAACAGTTTTTCGCTCAAGGAACGGACGTTTCATCGCAAACTGCTCGAGATTTTTCTGGCCCGCCGGATCGAGGAGCAATTCGGCAAACAGAAGATCATGGAGTTGTATTTGAACCGGATCTACTTCGGCGGCGGTCTTTACGGAGCGGAAGCGGCGGCCCGGGGTTATTTTAGCAAACATGCTCGGGACCTCTCGCTGGCGGAATGCGCGACCCTGGCTGGTCTGATCAAAAGCCCTAACAGATTGTCGCCTTGGGCCGATCGGGCAGCCTCGCGCGAGGCGCGCAACTACGTCCTCACGCGGATGCGCAATTTGGATTTCATAGACCGGAGAAAATGGGCGAGCGCGCAGGCGGAGGAGCTGGTCGTGGGAGATCGACAAAATGCGCAAGGGCAAAACTACGCGGTCGATTATATCCGGCAAAAAGTGATCGAGGCGGTGGGTTGGGACCGGGCGATGAACGAGGGGTTCCGCATCCATACGACGATCGATGCCGACTTGCAAAAGGTGGCAGAAGAATCGTTGCGCCGGAGTCTGGACCGCGCGGAACAGCAGCCCGGTTACGATCACCAAACCTACGCTCAATACGCGACCCGATTAAGCAAGGCTAAGGCGAACGGGGCGAGCGCGAAGGAGGCGTCACCGGAATATCTGCAAGGCGCCGTAGTCGGCTTGGATAACCAGACAGGTGCAATTCTGGTGCTGGTTGGCGGGCGCGATTTTGAGCATAACCAATACAATCGCGCTCTCCAGGCGCGACGGCCGGTCGGTACAGCGATGCTGCCATTCGTTTACGCGGCGGCGTTCGAGGATGGAATGTATCCGGGCACGGCGGTGGAAGATTCACCGCTGGACAATCGCGCGGTGATGATCGGCGGCACGACCGGCATTCTGGGCGAATGGGGACCGGAGAGCGCGGAGAACCGTTACGAAGGCGCGATCACTGCGCGCGAGGCTTTGGCGAAATCGAAGAACGGGGCGACGGTGCGGATTGGGATGAACGTCGGCCTCGAGCCGATATTGCAGATTTGCCGTGCGGCCGGAATTCGCTCCCCGTTGCGGCCATATCCTGCAACATTTCTCGGTAGCAGTGAAGTGACGCTGGCCGAATTGGCGTTGGCCTACACGATTTTTCCCAATGGCGGTTGGCGACCGCAAGCGCTCCACATTTTAGAGCGGATCGAGGAAAAGGGGGGCGCGATCGTCTGGCGTGCGAGGGAGGACCGCAGCCGGCAAAACGTAATCAAGCCGGAAATCGCCTACGAAGTGCATTCCGGTCTGGTCGATGCGCTCATTTCCGGGACCGGAAAAGCCGCGCGCACCGAGTTTGGATTGAAGAAATTTCCCGCGGCGGGCAAAACCGGCACCGCCTACGATTTCACTGACGCCCTGTTCGCCGGTTACGACAGCAATTTCACCTGCGCGGTCTGGGCCGGGTTCGATAAACCGCAGAAGATTTATCGGGGCGCGTTTGGCCGGGAGCTGGCGTTGCCGGTGTGGGTCGATATCATGAACAAAGCGGCGGAACATTATCCGTCCAAAGAAATCCAACGGCCACCGGGACTGAAAGAGGCCGAAATTTGTGCGCGCTCGGGATTGCTCGCGACCGACCGATGTTACGACACGATTCGAAACGCCAACGGCGATGTCGTCCAGCGACGCTGCACTTATATGGAGCTCGCCACCGCTTCGCAGATGCCAAGCGAGCCGTGCAATGTCCATGGCGAGCCGCGGATTCGGGTTGCTAGGGACACATCAGAAAGCGACTTGCCGCGGGCGGAGTCGGCGGTTGATCTGAGCGCGGTGCATCCAGTCATGGTGAGCTCGCCGGCGTTGCTGGCGGATAAGGACCCGTACAAAGCCGTTAGGCCAAGCCGGAACCCAGAACTGGAAGCGCAACAGCAAAAGAGCCCGGCACCAGAGACGATCGACGATTCCAAACCCGAAAATGAGCCGATCCCAAAGGCCCTGCCGGTGCCGCCGGAAGAACAGGAGCCAGCGGAGATTCGCAAAGCGATTCCCGTTGGACCGCTCGATGAAGAGTTGGATGGGACGCTGCTGAAGAATCAGACACCTCCGCCGGATCCGGATGATAATTGATGATCGCGTGCGGCCGGAGCCACCGACCCCGGCTCCAGCCACTTTCGGGCTTGAGAGCTCGGCGCGGAATGAACAACGTAGTGCGATGGCATCGGACAAGGCGGCCGAGTTTTGGTTGACTGTTCTTAATCCTGGCGGACGTGATCCTGAACAGAGTTTTCACGAGCCGATCACGCCTCCGGGCAACGCGCATCCGCCCGTAAATTTTCACGGCTTCGCCGCCTGCACGCACGGTTTTTTCCATCGGGATGTGCGACGCGCGATCCGGGAAGGTTCGCCGGTGCTGCTTCTTCTCCGCGGCGACTTCGCGAGCTCGGAGCGCGCCTTCGCCGAACTCAAGAAACACGGAGTGAAAGTCGCCGTTTCCCTCAAGGAAACCGGCCTGCATCAAATCGCGCAGCAATTGTCCCGGCCACGGCAATTGGCGCGATTCATAAAGATGATCGGGCAAGCGGATGGTTGCGTGGCGACGACCCCGGAAGCGGCGGAGATCTACTGGCGGGTGCGGTCGAAGCGCGATCCGGCGACGGTCGCGTTTATTCCAACGCCGTATCCGATGCACGATCGGCAATGGGATATGTCGATCCAACCGGACGATCAAGCGGGGATTTTCGTCGGCACACGCGAATGGTATGTGCCATCCCGGAATCATTTCGCCGCTCTGCTTATGGCGCGTCAGCTTTGCCAGACAACGGGAGAAATGGTCACGGTGGTGAATCTGGACGGCTGGCGCGGCAAGAAGTTGCTAAACGAGTTAAAATTCCCGGCTGGGGCGTTGCATATCGTCGAGAAGGAAAAACCGTATGCCGACTACGTCCGCGAATTGGCGCGACACAAACTCGTGCTGCAGCTCGATCGCAGCCGCGTGCCCGGCCAAGTAGCTGGCGATGCGCTTCTTGCGCGCACGGTTTGCATCGGAGGCGATGGAGCGGTCGAGCGGATCGCTTTTTGCAACACGAACGGCGAAGGCCGCTCGATTAGCGACCTCGCCAAAATCGCCGCCAATCTGCTCGCCGACCATCCGGCGCGCGCTGCGATTGTTCAGAACTCGCAGTCACGAGCGATGGAGCATCTTTCATTTCAAGCGATCCGTCTGCAATTAGAGGAGTTTTTTGCGCGCTTATGACGCCTAAATTTGAAGAAAAAGTGTCGCGCGGTTTGGGCGAGGCCTGATTGGTTTTGATCCTGGAAGAGCTGCCAGCCGCGCTGGCGCCTTTGGGGAGGGCTGGGTCGGCTTCCTCAACCGGCACTAGGGCGAAGAGACCGGCTTGAATCATTCCGGCTACGGCCAGGTAAACTTTCAAGGCGCACGCATTGCAGCGTTGGCATAGATCGACCAGCGACATCGGTTGATTATAGGCGATTTGCCAGATCTCCTCCGCAACGGAGCGAAGCTCTTCCAGATCGCTGTCCAGCCAAACGAAATTCAATTGCTGCCGCTTCAACAGCGCGCTGTTGTCGCTCATCGACTTGCGGAGGCTGTCGAATTCATCCCGCATTTGCACGGCTTGGATCATCATTTCGTCAGCACTGGCGGTGATAATCTCCTGCTCCGTCCAATCCACGTTCGTCGGCAATTCCTTGGAAAAGGAGAAACTCCATGCTTTGCGCGGCTGAATGAACAATTGCCAGAAAGCCTCTTCGCCGAGCAGATGCTGAAAACGACCCCAGCGCGGCGTCCCGTTTTCGAAATAGAACTCGCTCACGGTTTCGCCGCGCTCGTCGCTAATCAGGAGCGCGCCGGTGCGCATCGAGCGGACGATGGTTTGATAAATCGTGATCAGATCGAAATTGGCCAGGCTGCCGGAGAGTTCACTACTGCCTTCAGACGACGGTCCACCAGTCCGGGTCTGGAACAATCGCCGCCCCATCTTTTCGCACACGAAAAGGAAGAATGACGGAACGCGGCGCAGCAACTCTGGGAAATCTTTCGCCGCAAAACATTGGACGCTCAGCGGCGCGCACGCCCGAGCGGTTTGATTGCGCGGCATCCGAATAAACGCGCCTGTTTCGCCAAAGATATCGCCTCGGGACAGCACGATCGAGTCTCCCGGCAGAGCCGGTTCCGAGGCGAGCTCGACCAAGCCACGATTGATGATAAAAAGCTCCTTGCTTTCCTCGCCAGCGGAATAGACCAGTTCACCCTCGGCGTAGTGTCTGACACTGGAGAGTTCGCCGACGGCCTTTAACTCCAACACTTGCAAGGAAGTGCAATAAGCAAAGAAATCGCTCTGCAGCATTCTTAACCAAGGGAGCAAGAGTTGTGCATAAGGCAGGACAAGATCGACAATTCTATCATTTAAGAGCGGAAGAGAGCGGAAATAGAGCACTTGCCAACCGGCATTCTTCGCCTACAATACCGGCTTCAAAATGGCGGAGAACACGGAAACGTTGAGTCTGAAGGAGTTTCAACTGCACGATAAAGATACCGGGAGCGCGGATGTGCAAGTGGCACTTCTCACCCACCGGATCGAGCATTTGACCGAGCACCTGAAGACCAACCGGAAAGATCATTCCTCGCGGCGCGGCCTCCTTAAGATGGTGGCACAACGCCGGAGCCTGCTCGATTATTTGAGCAGGACAAAATCGGATCGCTACAAAGAGCTGATCGACAAATTGAATCTGCGGAAGTAGCCGCAGCCGTTTTTCGGGGAAGACGCCTCCGGCGTTTTCGTTTCGAAGCCTAACGAAAGAGAAAATAACAATAGCAGTCCAGGCCTCGGTAACACCTTGGATTTTAGGTTTTAGTTTCGGAACGGCGCCACGCGCCAGGGAAGCGGCCGGCTTCCTCGCCCGCCGGGTTTAAAACCTACAGTCAGGGTGACCGGCCTGGAACTCGCACATCCAGGTAACAACAATGCAACATAAGGTCACGGCCCAAATCGGGTCACATCAGATCTCCATCGAGACCGGCAAAATCGCCAAACTCGCCGACGGCGCGGTCATCGTTTCATGCGGCGACACCATGGTATTGGTCAGCGCTGTTTCGGCCACCACCATCAAAGAAGGACAGGATTTTTTTCCGCTTACGGTCGATTACCGCGAAAAAGCGGCGGCGGCAGGGAAATTTCCGGGCGGTTATTTCAAACGCGAAGGGCGGCCGACAGAAAAGGAAACCCTGACCTCGCGGATGACAGATCGACCGCTGCGGCCACTGTTTCCTCAGGGCTATTTTTACGACACACAGATCATCTCGATCCTGCTCAGCGCCGACGGCCAAAACGATCCGGACATTTTGGCGATGAACGGCGCATCGGCAGCGCTGTGTGTTTCCGACATTCCATTCGCAGGACCGATCGGCGCGGTTCGCGTTGGCCGTGTGAAAGGCGAGTTCGTCGTAAACCCGACCCACACGGAGCGGACCGAAAGCGATCTCGATCTAATCTATGTCGGCACGGAAAACGACGTGATCATGATTGAAGGCGCGGCCAATCAGGTGCTGGAAGCGGATTTGGTGAAGGCGCTCGAGTTCGCGCACGGGCACGCGCGCGAGATGATCCGCGTGCAAAAAGAGCTGGCAGCGCGGGTCGCGAAACCGAAACGCGAAATGCCGTTGCTTCAGGTCAAGTCGGACTTGCTCGAGATTGCCTATCAAGTCGCGGGCGACCGGATCGAAAGCGCGCTTTATACCGAAGGCAAAGTCGCACGGGCCAAAGCCATCGAGGCTTTGCGCGAAGAAGTGAAGATGTCGATCCTGGAAAAATTTCCTGAAGCCGCTTCGTTCTCGATCTCGCAGGCATTCGATTACGTGCAAAAGAAGGCGTTCCGGATCAGCATTCTGGACAAACAAAAACGCGTGGACGGCCGCGGTTATCACGATTTGCGTCCGATCAGTTGCGAAGTGGGCGTGCTGCCGCGCGCGCATGGCTCCGCCATTTTCCAAAGGGGCGAGACCCAGGCGCTCGCGCTCGCGACTCTGGCCCCGATCGAAGAGGCGCAGATGATCGATGCCTACGGCGGCGGCGAACAATCCAAGCGATTCATTTTGCACTACAATTTCCCGCCGTTCAGCGTGGGCGAAACCGGGAGGACCGGCGGAGCGAGCCGGCGCGAGATCGGTCACGGCGCACTGGCGGAGCGGTCGCTCGAGCCGGTGGTGCCGAGCGAGAACGATTTTCGTTATGCCATCCGAATTTCCAGCGAGGTTATGGAATCAAATGGATCGACCTCCATGGCCAGCGTCTGCGGCGGGATGCTTGCGCTGATGGACGCAGGCGTGCCAGTCCAAACGCCGGTCGCCGGGATTTCCGTCGGGCTCGTGACTGAGTACGGGGAAGATCGACAATTGAAACGGTACGAATTATTGACCGACATCATCGGATCCGAGGACCATTTCGGTGACATGGATTTCAAATTGTGCGGGACCGATCACGGCATCACCGGGTTTCAGCTCGACCTGAAACTGCCCGGCGTGAGCCACAAGATCATGGCCGAGGCGATCCAAAAGGCGAAAGAGGCGCGCACCAGAATTCTTGAGATCATGGGCGGTGTGCTCGATAAACCGCGGCCACAGCTTTCGCCGTACGCGCCCCGGATTGAGACAATCAAAATTAATCCGGAGAAGATCGGGGCGCTCATCGGACCGGGCGGCAAAACGATCAAGGGCATCGTCGCCGAAACCGGCGCAGAAATTAACATCGAGGATGATGGTTCGGTCCACATTTACGCGACCAGCGGCGAGAGCATGGCGCGCGCGAAACAAATCATCGGTGGGATGACACGCGAGATCGAGATCGGCGAGACTTATCAGGGCCGCGTCGTTTCGACGAAGGAGTTCGGCGCATTTGTCGAAGTTTTCCCGGGCAAGGACGGGCTGGTCCATATTTCCGAGCTGGCGGATTTTCGGGTGAAACGGACCGAAGACATCGTGAAGGCGGGCGACATGGTGTGGGTGAAATGCATCGGGATCGATGACAAAGGCCGGGTGAAACTTTCGCGCAAAGCCGCATTGAAGGAACGCGCCGAAGCCGAGACCGGTCAGCCCGCTCCGACTGAGCACGTGACGTGATTTTTTTCTCTAGCGGCACTCCATGAGTGTCGCCGTTGTTCGGGCCAAGGTTGCGACAGTCATAGACTGCCGCTACAGCAGATGAGGAACCTCGCTCATGAGCACATCGACCCAACTTTCCTACGGACTGCTCGCGTTGACGCTGATCCTTAGCGGGCTACTCCATTTGGGAGGGCCATTGTTGGTGGCATTCTTTTCTTTCTTCGCCCTGCGGAAGCTTTTCGCCCTAACAAAGCGGAAATGGTTGGCCTTGGTCTTGTTCGTTCTGATGGTAGCTGGGCTGGCGTCTGCCGCGGCTTATCTGATCCGGGTGGCGGTGCGGGCACTGCCCGAAATGGCGGAGAAGTCCATCCCGTCGGCCAGCGCGTGGGCTGAAGCGCGTAATATCCAGCTCCCCTTCACGGATTTCGATACGCTGCGGGATTTCGTCGTCGAAACGGCAAAGGAACAGGCTCAGTATCTGCAAAACGTAGCGCACGTAGCCGGGAGCACGACGAGGCTGCTCCTTTTTACCCTCATCGCCATTGTGGCGGCAGCAAGTTTATTTCTCAAAGGCGGACTCGATCTGCATCGCGATACACACCCGATCAAGAATAATCTCTACTCCCTTTTTTCGGATGAAGTCACAACGCGTTTTCGCGATTTCTATCGCAGCTTCGCCACGGTAATGGGCGCGCAGATTCTGATCTCTGTCATCAACACCATCTTGACGTCGATTTTTGTCCTGACAGTGGGACTCCCAAATCGGGCACTGTTGATCGCCGTCACGTTTTTGTGCGGCTTAGTGCCGATCGTCGGCAATCTCGTCAGCAACACGATCATTGTCTGCGTGGCACTGACGGTTTCGCTAAGACTGGGAATCGCCGCGCTCGTGTTTCTGATCGTGGTTCACAAACTGGAGTATTTCCTCAACAGCAAGATTATCGGACAGTGGATTCGGAATCCAGTGTGGCTGACGCTCATTGGCCTGGTTATCGGAGAACGTTTAATGGGAATCCCGGGCCTCGTCCTTGCCCCTGTGGTCCTGAATTACATCCGGGTGGAAATGCTCAAGGTGGAAGTGCTGCCGAGGGCGAAAGCTCCAAATTCCAAGCTCCAAACTCCAGAGATTGTCTAATAATCAAGCTTCTCAGACTTTTCATTCGTGTCCATTCGTGTCCATTCGTGGTTGAAGGATGAAAGCTGGTTTTCTTGAGAAACTGATCGAGCGGCTTGGTCGGATCGGGCCGGAGGATGTCCAAAACTATCTGATCCGGTTGGCCCAGGAGAAAGGGTTCCTGGAAACCGTTTTTAACGCAATACAAGAAGGGATTATTGTGACCGATTCGAAGGGGCGGATTACTTATCTGAACGACGTCGCCTGCGATATCTTCGGGCTCGACGGAAAAAATGCGATCGGAAAACGGTTGGATGAGCGTGTGCGCGGGCTGGATTGGAATGCGCTGACAAAGACCAACACGGCGGTGAGTCGTGACACGGAAATTTTTTATCCGGCGAATCGCATCATCAACTTCTACGTCGTCCCGCTGATTATCGAACGGCGACAAGGGTTATCTGGAATCGGGGATTCAGCGCGACTGGAGTCAACGCCCCCGGAGACAGCAGCTGAGCACGTTGGACACGCCATGATTTTGCGAGACATCACCGAGGACCGGCGCTCGGAACAACAAACGATTGAGTCGGAGCGATTGAATGCGCTCACCCTGCTCGCGGCCGGAGTGGCGCACGAGATCGGCAACCCATTAAACTCGCTTCATATTCATTTGCAATTGATGCAGCGGCAGGCGCAGAAACTCGATGGCGCAGCACGGGCCGAGCTTGAGGAGTCGATCGACATCGCGCGCTCTGAAGTGAGCCGCCTCGACTCCATCGTGACGCAATTTCTGCGCGCGATTCGTCCATCCAAACCGCAGTTCCAGCCGGAGAACGTGAACAACCTTGTCGATGAAGCGGTCCGCTTTTTCGCGCCCGAGATCCAGGACCGCGACATTGTGGTCGAACAGGAGCTGCGCTCGGACTTGCCCTTGCTCCAGCTCGATCGCGACCAGATGAAACAAGCGTTTTATAACGTGATCAAGAACAGCTTCGAAGCGATGAAGCGCCGCGGTATCCTCCGCATCCGGACCGACCGCGATGACACGCACGTCCTCGTCAGTTTCACCGACACCGGCGGAGGAATGTCGCCGGAGAACCTCAGTCACGTTTTCGAGCCGTATTTCACGACCAAAGCTTCCGGCAGCGGCTTGGGACTACTCATCGTCAGGCGCATCGTGCGCGAGCATGGCGGCGAATTGTCGATCGAGAGCAATGAAGGAAAGGGACTCACGCTCACGATTCGCTTGCCCCACATCGACAAGCGTGTGCGGATGCTGGAGGCGGGCCGGGGCGGCGCACACTAACGCACTCGACTTGAGCAAGCCAAGGCGCTATTGCTAAAATAACTTGAGTTCTGGCCTCTACCCCGGTTCGAGTCACCGCCCGGCTCCAGCAACCCAGCGGGCTCGGCAACATGCAGCCGGGGTTTTGCCCCAGCTGCACGCTCAACTCTGATTTTCGTCCTCTGGCCTCCGATCTACGGCAGGCAAGCGCCGGAGTTCGACTTCACGATCGCGACATCCGCTGCGCTCATGGTGCCATTGGCGTTCACGTCAGCGCGGAAATTACCGGGTCCGATCGGCACACCGAGCTGCGCCTTCGCCGCGGCAACATCGGCTGCGTTGATACAACCGTTGGCGTTTACATTACCGACGAGGACACCCATCGTCACAGGAACATCGCCCAGATTTGTTCCATCATCCACGCAGCCGAGGGTGATCGTAATATATTGGACATCAGCGACCCCGGTGAGGTCAATGGTGATCGTGTTGGTCCCATTGCCGCTCGCGGTTACAACCGTGCCAATGCCGGAGCTTACCATGGCGCTGCCGACTGTGACTGGCGTAGCGAATGTGACCACCACTCGATAATCGCCGGTCCCGCCACCACTACGTGATTCAATTCCGATCGGTCCCGAGAATGGCAGATCGATATCGAAATCGCCCGCTGCTCCGTGCGTCTTGCGCGACACGGCACTGACGGCGGTTGGTGCGTTCAGGATCAACTCGTCCGCGCCGATCGTCGGAGTCGTTGCACTGCGCGTGTCGTTATCGAAGTCAGTGGTGATACCGGCAACCGGTGCGCCTCGGCTGATGGCAGCCGAGCCGCAGGCGATATGCAGGTCCGCTGTTAAAGCAGTTCCATTCGGCGCCAATAACAGCGGATCGCCAGAGATACTATTTGCATCAAGTCCGGTCGCCGCTTGCCAATCAGCCAGAGTTGCCTGGTCAACACCACTAAACACACCCACGAAACCGCCGACTCCGTTAGCGTAGAGGTCGTTGTAGTTGGAGGTCGCTCCCGCTGTAGCAGCCAGCGTAATCGCGTAATTCTTACCGGCACCGGAGGCATTGCTGCGCGAGTTATCGAAGATGTTGTCGATATAATTGCGCGTGCCTGTAGCCACATTACTGACAAAGGCAAACGTATTACTTACCGACGCCACATTCGAACCGCCGATATAAACACTATTGTAGTAGAAGTTGTTCGTTCCCGCGATGTCGAACATTCCGTACATGACATATCCATTCGTGATGGAGGCCCCAGTCGCGTCCACTCCCAGCTGGACCATGTTGTTCTGATACGTCCCACTGCCGGCAACCGCAATAATCCCAGCCAACTGAGCCCCTGTGTTGGTCGAGGTGATCGAGAGCGAATGGACAAAGTTTCGCTCCACTACGTTCGCGGTGGCTGGGAAGTTCCCATACAACGCGTAGATCGCCCCGTTGTTCGGAGTCGAATTGTCACTCAATGAATAGATCATGTTCTGCGAAATCGTGCTCACACCAGTGGGCGCGACGCTAACAATAATTCCGCTGATGCTGATGAACCCGGCTGCATTAGCGTTACCGGAGATATTGCGAACCACGTTACCGACGCAGGTGAGGTCCGCACTGGCGTTGTCTATTCCATACATATTGTAGGTGCCAACAACATTGTCGGTAATCGAACCCGTTGCCGTGCCGCCGATGATGTTGTTGTTGATCGTAGTGTTTACGCCTGTTGTCTGGGCGTTGCGGATACCGCGGAAACCGGCGCCGGTTCCGCTGCCGCCACTATTGATCGTAATGGTGCCAATCCTGTTATTCGAAATGATGTCGCCATTTTGGAAGCTGAAGTCGAATATGCCGCAGAATCCCCAGGTGTTGTTCGTTACCGTGGTGTCATTCACGACGATGCTGGATGAATTATCCAGACTGCCGACCGTGTTCCCGGTTACGCCACCGATATTGAATAACCCGGCCGTCGCGCCAACTGAGATGCCGATAAAGGACGTCCCGCTGCCGGTCGTCCCGGTACTGGTCGTCTGGTTGAAGCCCGATATGGTGTTGTTCTGAATGCTGGTGGCAACAGTCGTGCTCGTGCTCGGAGCCTGGATTCCGTTGACGGTATTTGCCAACCCGCTAATCGTCGTTGTTCCGGTTCCGTCGGCCGCGCCGAATCCGATTCTATTTCCGCTAATGGTCGCCGAGCCAGCGCTGCCGGGTGAAACCAGAACGCCGTTATACCTTAGGCCGGTCGTAGTAAAGGTGCGTGGTGCCGTCTGGTAGATTCGATTATTCGAGATCGTTGTCAGGTCGGTGTTCGTCGAGATACTGATCCCGGCGCAGGTAACCGCCGGAGTGAAGAAGTCAAAGATATTGTTGTTATCGATGACGTTGCCGGTGTTGTTATTCGGGCTGGCCGATCCCAGTGACATCACGCACTTGTTCGGCAGGTTGACGCCGGCAGGTCCGAGATCGTTGTTCGAAATGGTGTTGCCGCTATTGGCCCCTCCGGTCGAAGTGCTGATCAGGACATTACCGCCGGCTGTGCCGGTGCTCGAAATCGACGAGCCACGGATGTTGCAGTTCGTGACCAAGTCATTTTGAGCACCATTGATGAGGCGGATCGTGCTCGTGCCGGCCGTGGACGAGGCTGTCGTATTCGAAATCGTGAGCGAATTGCCCCCCGAATTCAATCCATCAATCGTCACGTTCCTGGCGCCGTTCAAGTCAATGAGCGGGCTGCCAGCCGTTACCGCCCCGGTAACACTTCGGGCGCCATTCGGCCTGATGGTCAGCGATGCCCAGTTACCACCAGTTGGGTTGTTGAGGCTGGCGCCGGCGGCTGGTTCGGTAGTATCGCTAACAATGGTGACGAGAATTGCGTTGCCGGTCTGAGTTGTATTGGCGTTGAGCGCAGTGAAGGCATCTGCCAACGTGGCATAATTGCCATCTGCCCCAGTCGAGCCGGACACGGTAACATTCGGGTTCGGCCCGAAATTTGCCGTGACACTGATATCCATCATCACGTTCGTGTCCGTGCGTGGATTGTCCGTCGAGCCATCGCTCCAGTTCACGAAGTGATAGCCCGTATCCGGCACCGCTGTCACTGGGCTGCCGCTGCCACCGTACGGTACCGTTTGCGGACTCATCCCGCTGATGGAACCGTGCGGACCAGCCATGTAGGTCAAGGTATAAGTATTGATGGCGAAATTCGCAGTGACACTAATGTCCATCATCACATTCGTGTCGGTGCGTGGATTGTCCGTCGAGCCATCGCTCCAGTTCACGAAGTGATAGCCCGTATCCGGCACCGCCGTCACCGGTGTGCCGCTGCCGCCGTAATTCACCGTTTGCGGCGACATCCCCGAGATCGAGCCGTGGGGCCCTGCAGTGTAGGTTAACGTGTAGGTGTTGATGGCGAAGTTCGCGGTCACGCTGATGTCCATCATTACATTCGTGTCCGTGCGTGGATTGTCCGTCGATCCATCGCTCCAATTCACGAAATGGTAGCCCGTATCCGGCACCGCCGTCACCGGTGTGCCGCTGCCGCCGTAGTTGACCGTTTGCGGCGAAGTGCCGCTAATGGAACCATTCGGGCCCGCCGTATAGGTCAGCGTGTAGGTGTTAATGGCAAACGTCGCCGCGATCGTGTGATCAGAGGTAATGTTCGCGAGGTTATAGGTCGGAACCGGACCCTGGGAAACATTGTTGTCCGTCACATCGGCGATGTGATAACCAGTTGTTGGCGTGATGGTGAACAACTGGCTACTGCCGGAGTTGTAGATTGCATTCGTCAGCAACGGCGCAATCATCCCATTCGGGTCCGCCGTCGAAGAAACCAGGTAGGTCGCGAATTCATCCGCACCGATATCAGGTGTCGGCTTGCGCGTATCGCCGTCGAAGTCGGTCGTGACGCCGGCAATTGTCTGCCCAACTCTCGCCAGAGGCGAAACCGGTCCGCTCGTGGCGATATGCAAATTCGTCGCCGAGACGTAGAGCGGATCGGCGCTCAATGACTGCGCATCCTGTGCCGTCGCAATCCTCCACGCAGCAATCGTAGGCTGATCGCTGCCAAGGAATCCAAGCACCGGAATACCAGGTCCAGAAGCGAAGTAGTCGTTGTAGTTGATATTTGAGTAAGCAGACGCTGCCGCCACCGAGTAGATCGCGTATGCTTTGTCACCGGTTGACGTCGTGTTCTCGTAACTACTCGTGAACACATTGTCCCGGATATCGATGCTGGTTCCGGTCGAGTTATTAAACATCGCCGGTGCGGCACCGCCCGTGGTGTTACTGGCGTATCCGGGGTGCGAGCCAAACAGATTGACGGAGTTGTCATAGATCTTGATTCCGCCGGAGACGCCTTCGAGCGCTATACCGATCGGCCAGTAAATATTGCTGGCGTCCTGGAAGCAATACACGTCGGTGATGAGGTTGTTCACGATCGTGTCATTGCTGGCCGCAACGCCGCTATTCACCATGATGCCGCGCGAGCCATAGCCACTCGTTGTCGTACTGACAATCGTGGTGAGTGAGTTTTGCGAAACCGTCGAGTTGATGACCTGGCTGCCGAGATAAATACCGGTCAACGATGTCGTGCCATTTCCAGTCGAGCTTGATGTGATGTTGTTGAGCGTGTTTTGCGAAACGGTCGCGCCATTCACGTTGTTATCAAGACGGATACCGCCGGTGCTCACCGCCGTGCTGCTCAGGTTCCGGACCGTATTTCCGGTGATGGTTGGACTGATAGCGTTGGCCAGCCAGATCCCGGCAAATCCGGTGTTAGTCGCGCCCGAAGATGCTGGCCCAATCACGTTATTTGTGATCGCCAGTCCATCGAGACCACCGGTAGATACCGCTGCCGTTCCATTGGCATAAATGCCGTAGAGCACAGTCGTAATCGAGTTGTTTTGTAGCGTGTTATTATCGTTGTCAGCGCCCGCTGTTCCGACCGTCGTACCGCTCAAAGCGATGCCATAGGTCGTCGTAACACTTCCGCCGACGATATTCACATTCTTGATCGTGTTGTTCGTCGAGCCCAAGCCAGTGCCGTTGCTCTTCAACCAGATCACGGCCGCCGCCGACGTGTTACTGTTCGTAATCGTCAGGTCGCGCGACGAAGTCCCGTTGCTCGATCCATCGATGGTGACCCAGCTCGCGCTGTTGAAAATGAAGATCGCACTCGCGTTAGATCCACTGATCGTTGTCCCCGCTGCGGCCGGCTTAATTGTGATTGTGTTCGTCGAACTCGCGCCCGGGATCGCTCCGATCGTGATCGGGTAAGTCTCTGCCGATGGCAACTCCGGATGCATGTAGCTCGGATCGGTGAGCGTCATCACAACAGGGCCACTCACACCCAGATTGGTCAGCGCGTTCACGGCCGCGCTGATTGTCGGATAGTTTCCGCCCGAGCCGACAGTATAACCGCCGCTCAAGGGCGATTGAACGCTAAAGCTGCCGCTGATTTCATCGTTCGCCGGCACCTGATCGCCTCCGAGTTCAGACTTCGCCTTGATCGTGTAGGTTCCCGCTGGTAATCCGCCTGCCACGGAAGCAAAGGTTACCGTCGTGGTTGTGCCGGACGCGATCGAGGCAATCACCTGGGTGTTGTTGTAGAGTTCAGTCGTGCAACTTCCATCGCTGCAAATCCGATAACGCACGGTCACATTCGTTTGCGTGTTCAGCCCATTGTTAGTGAAAGACGCTTGCGGCGAAAAGGCCGTATTGGCCAGTTTCGAGCCACCGTTCACAGGATCGACAAACGCTGTCGCTTGCATGTCGTTCGCAACGACAGCTATAAAGTTGCCTTCATCGGCGCCCATATCTGGTGTCGTCGCGTTGCGGGTGTCACCGTCGATATCAACCGTTATCCCGGTGATCGGTGTTGCGGTGCCCTCGACAACCGTCGGCACGGACGGGTTAATGTGCAGGTCCGTAGCCGAAACAAATTGCGGGTTTCCATTCTGAGAAGCACCATTCTGACCGAATCCGGCCTGGATCGCAGCCAGCGTAGTCCTATCCGTCGCTCCAATAAAGCCCAACACGCCCTGCGTGCCACTGACGAAATAATCGTTGTTATTCATCGTGGTAAACACGCTGCTCGCCGCATCCGAGTAGATAGCATACGTCTTCGCCGCAGCAGCATTGGTATTAACAAGGTTGGTAACAAAGATATTGTCCCGCAGATCCAGATTAGTGACCGTGGAAGCCACATAGAAGGCTGCACTCAGAGTGCCCGAGGCATTGCCTGCGAAAGAACCCGAACCGAGGTTGATCGAGTTGTAGTAGAAGTTCAGTCCCCCTGTTGTTCCCGTGATAATAACGCCGGCAATGGAATCGCTGGAGAACGCGCTCCAGCCGTCTCCCCTGATGTTTGCGATAAAGTTATTGGAGAACGTCAACCCGCTGGTCGCGGTTCCGGTGTTGATGACAAAACCGCGCCCGCCATATCCGCCAGTCGTCGTGGTGAAAATGTTGGTAATGGTATTTCTGGATATCGTCGAGTTCACAAATCCCGTTCCAACGGAAATGCCGATCGGATCGGTTGAAGACGTTGTCGAAACACCGTCCACCAGATTTTGTGTGATAGTGTTGCCAGATGAGGCGGTGGAAAAGGCCATGCCGGCCGGCAAAATGCTCGTGCCCGTGATGCCAGTAACGCTGTTCTGGCTGATCGTTGAGTTGGTCATCGTCCCGGCCGAAATGCCGATCGGATTCACCGTGTCACTCGCGATAAAAATATTCTTGATAATATTGCCGCTAATCATGGCGTTGTTAATGGTCGAGAGGACAAGACCATTGCGGCCAATCGAATTGGCGAGCACGTTGTCACCGATCGTATTGCCGCTGATCGTCAGGTTATCGTCGATCCCGGCGGCCGTTCCGACTGCTTGAATTCCTGTTCGGCAGAGAGATATGACATTGTTTTGGATCGTGAGGTTATCGTTGTCAGCTCCCGCTGCTGCGCCAGTGGTATCTCCAACAAAAATACCGAACGTGAAGATGGACGTCGTGCCGACCGCTCCCCGCCTTGATGATACAATTCTTGAGTCGTGTCATTAGTCGCGCCAGCGCCTGTCCCTCGGCTGAGCACCAGGATTGCGCCTACGCCGTTCGTTGTGCTGTTCGGATTGCTGATGGTCAAACTCTGATCGCTTCCACCAGAGTTTGAGCCATCGATGACGACCCAGCTGGCGCCATCAATTCTTAACACTCCTACCGACGCAGATCCGGATGTGATCGCGGCCGTTACTCCTGTTGCCGGCTTAATCGTGATCGTGTTAGTCGCACTCGAGCCGGGATTGAAATTAATTGTGATCGGGAAAGTCTCGCCCGTTGCATCGGGTCGACCCCCTGGAGATGTCGTATAATTAGTGTCGGTTAGGTTCAGCACAACAGCCCCGGTAAGGACCTTGTTATTAATGTCAGTCGCTGCGGCCGTGAGGGTGCCATAGGTCTGCCCAGTGCCGACATTGAACGTACCCGAAATCGCATCCGCAATCAGATAGCTATTGATTGTGCCGGTGATCGGGAATGCAGCGCTCGTCAGTGCCACGCTTGATGGGGCAGCCGCGAATGTCCCCGAATTGATGCCTACGTTCGGCGTGGCCACCAAATCTTGTGCGACAACGAAGTATTGGATCGTGTCGCCGACGCTCACTCCTGCTCCACCAAAGAGCAGCGAGTAATCGATGGTAAAGCTGAACGGCGAACCGCCGCCGCCATTGGCTTCGGCATATTTCCAGCCGTCGGTTGCGTTCGTATTATCGTTAAACGTGTTCGCGTTGATCGATTTCTTGTAATAGACACGCGGGCGCGTTCCAGCCGTCGTGTTCACGCCGCTGGCATCGGTCACCGTCACATTAGTAAAGCTGCGTGTCGCATTTACGAGATCTCGGCCCAAGGCCGTATAGGAAATCGTCGGCGGGGTCAGGTCGAGCGGCGTCCCGGTAAATTCATCCGCACCCACGTCAGGCGTAGTCGCATTACGTGTATCACCGTCGAAATCATCCGTGATTCCTGTGACCGAAATGCCGCCGCTCTCCAATTGCGTCGCGATACTCGGATTTATGTGGAGAAAAGTGGCGTCGGATCCAATCGTGCTTAGAAACGGCGGGTTCTCTGTGAACGACGCTGAATCGCGCGGCGCAATCGTGCCGGCGGTGAACGCACCGTTCTTGTACGCGCTTATGGTCTGAGCTGTGCTTGTGCCGTCTGAGTAGATCAAATTGCTCGCGCCTGGCGTGCCCGCATAAAAGTCGTTGTTGTTGGAGGCGCTGCCGTAATTGGCCAGGGTTCCGGCGGTGCCAACGCTGCGACGAAAGGCGACGACTAATCCTGTACCATTCGGCGTTGCCACATTGACAATGGCATTGTTGCGCAAATTCAGAGTTGCCGTTGTCGCGGTTGCGCTGGCGGCGTGGAAAATGCCGGTCGTTCCGAAGTTTGCGCCCGTGGAAGTCGCCGGGATCCGAATTGTATTGAAAGAAACATTGTAGGTCGTGCTGGCGGTTGCCGATGTTACACTGATGCCACGGATTGCATCCGCCAAGACTGGCGGCGGGCGTTCGTAAGTGCGCCAATCAAGTTATTGTAAGCGTTCACCGTTGTGCCGGCAGAGAAGAGCATTCCATTGATCGCCGGCGACGTTGTCGATAATCGCTGCACTTTCCGAAAGATCGTAAATTTTGTTTTTGTAAACGTTCACCGTCGTGCCAGCGGTAACCTGAAAACCGGTGCAAACTGGAGAAGTAGCGCCGGATCCGGACAGAGTATTGATCGTATTCTCAGAGACAGTTCAGTGTCGTTCGCGCCTGTATGGCGTCGCCTAAACGATGATGCGCCTGTAGAAGACAAGCGTGTTGATATTATTGCCCTGATGATGAAAGACCAGCGATGTATTAGAACAAGTGATGCCGGTAACGGCACCACTGTCCCTGTAGATAGATCGTTAATGGCTGTTCGAAGCGAAATTAAGAGGATTAGCCGTATTACGGGCCGCCATTGGCGATGCTGGTGACACTGCTCTGGCCGGTAAGAATTGTTCAGATTCGTGTTATAGGAAGGCTCGAAGCACCATTCCAATAGGTGATGTTGCCCGCATTGTTGGTGCCTGTTAGCGTCCAGTTGATAACGGTATTGCTGTTGATATTCGCGGTCGGCCCGGACGTTGTTCATCTGTTAAATTAATGCCGGTAACGTCGTGGAAGTGCCAGTTCGTTGTGATGTTGCTGAACGTATTGTTATTGTACAGTTATGCGACACCTGCGCTGGGTGAGCCGAATTGTCAGAGACAATAAGAACGCACCGCTGTTCGATGCAGCAGTGGCCTTGGCAAAACCCGTGACGATCGAGTTATTGGCGACAGTGATTGGTCGCCAGAGGTGTTATTGGCTATAAGCATAGATGAGGTACCAGTCCCCGTTGTGTTCAGGTTGAGATTGGTAAACGTATTACTGCTGATGTTCGCACTCCCATGGCTAAGGGGCAGCTGAAGATGATTACGTGGTATGCAGTAGACGCGCACGGCATAAGTAATCCCCCGGAGGTCGTTCTGTTGAATCGACAGGGCTCGCCGCCGCTCCGCCGCCTGAGTTCCGACGCCGATCAGAGTTCCGGAGTTGGCGAACGCATAGCGCAGCCAGCCTCGTGCGGCTGTTCCGAGGGCGTTGCTGTTGATAGATATGGTCGTGGTGATTGCGCCAGTGTTCGTGATACCTGTTACTGCGGTCACAGTCCGGAGGCCGCAATACCGCGCTCCGTGTTGCCGCTAATAGTTAGTGTTGCACCCGTCGATGCATTGCGAATACCAATTATCGCGGCCGTAGCGCCTGTGGTTGAAGTCAGTGTGCCCGAATTCGACAAATTGCCGGCTGATAATGTGTAGCCGGTTCTGATGTTATCGGCGTCTGTGTTACCGATCGTATTGTTGCTGATATTGAAGACTCCGGCCGCTCCAGCGGCATCGATGCCGGTGAAACCGCCACTCACTGTCGCCGTCGTGCCGACAGCATCGACAGACCCGATGGTGTTGTTTTGAATCGCGACCGTGTTGACGCTGCTGGCAGCGATCCCCACCACGGTGCCGCCACTGGTTGTGGTCGCGGCGTAAAGTGAGCTAGCCGATGCGCCGCCGCCGCCGGAAGTCGCGCCGATGGTGTTACCGGTCGTCGTGCCAATGTTGGCGTTACCGGATGAGACATAGACGCCGCACAGTATGCCTGGCAGAAGGGTAGCGCTGCTCGACGTGTAAAGGTCGATGCCGGCCACGGTATTGTTCTGGATGCTGGAGACCGCGCCGCCGGCTGTGAAAGCGCACTCAATCGCACGATAAATCGTGGCATTGGCGGCCGCCGTGCTAACCGTGTAGGAGGACGGGAAGGTACCACCCAGCGCTCCACTGGTGACGCCTTCCATGTTGGTCGTGCCGTTGCCATTCGCGTCCGCGAAGCCGATTACGTTTCCACTAATCGTATATCCACTGCCGGTTCCTACGAAAATGCCACGATGCGTATTGGCCGTCGTGTAAATACGTGTTGCGGTCTGAAACAACTTGTTATTTGTAATCGTCCATGCCGAGTTGCCGGTTGCGCTCAGATTGACTCCCGCCGTCGCCAGGGTCGCGCTAAAGTAATCTTGAATGTTATTTCCGGTAATTGTGCCGCTGTTAAATATCGCGGCCGATGTGCCAGCAGAATAAATCGCATTGGTGGGAAAACTCGGTCCGGTTACAAATGTGATCGTGTTATTCTGGATCGTGTTATTCTGGTTGCCAGTCGTTGTGCCGGTGCTGAAGAAGATTGTTCCGGTCGTCGCAACGGCGCTCGACCCGGCGATCGTGCAGTTCTTCACCGTGTTGTTCGAGGCATCGTTGATAAAGCGGACGGTGCTGGTTCCAGCTGTGCTTGATGTACTGGTGTTGACGATGGAAAGCTGATTTCCGCCGGTGTTGATGCCGTCTATGGTCACGCTGCTCACACCGTTGAGATCGATCAGCGGCGCTGAATCGATCGAACCTGAAACAGAAACCGCGCCGGTCGGTGTGATTGTCAGCGAACTCCAATTGCCGCCAGAAGGATTGTTTAAAACGGCGGTTGCCGTTTCGCTCGTGCTCGAGCTGATGGAGATTTGAATCGAATTGCCTGTCTGAGTCGCATTCGCATTCAGCGCATCGAATGCCGCCTTTAATGTGGCGTAACTGCCATCGGCGCCCGTCGAACCAGAAACGACTACGCTGCCAACGCCGCCGGGCGAGCTCGGCGCAGCCGCGCGCTTTTTTGGCGCGGCGCTCGCGAATGAGACCGACAGCGCGCAAAATAAGAGCGCCGCGAGATAAACGGCGAATGGGCGGCCCTGGATTCCGCCATGGCGGCCGGGCGTCAACCATGAGCGGGAATTAGGATGTAACTCTGAAAGGTTTCGCGAGCGGAGCGAATGGCGGACGCGAGTACATGTCGGCTGATGTGTGTTTATTTTTGTTTTCATAAGAGAGGATCCTTGCTTGCTTCTTTGCCTTTCTATCGAGGGTGCGCGCGCCGGAGACAGCGTGCGGTCCGCGGCGGATAGCCGCGAAAAACTCCCGCGATCGTTAGGCCAGGCATCGCGTTAAGAAACGGCTCGACGAGCGGTCGAACCGCGCCTGCGGACAGCATGCGTTCTTCACGCGGCCTTAAAGAATGCAAAACGGCGAATTTCAACTGCGGATTCGGTTGGGCGCCACAGAAGCATTCACCGCTGCAGCGCGCCCGTTTTGCACAATTCTGCGTAAAAGGTCAAGCGAAAAAGTTGCGCAGCTTAACAATTATTTTCCTAAACTACGGATCAACCTGCCTTCGGCGGGCCTACGGCGAGGCGGCGGGTCACAACAGGTTTCCGTTAGCTGTTAGCTAGCAGAGAATTACCATAATAACCACAAAGGGATTGAGGATGCGTGGCCGCGAGGCCGATCAAGGAAGTGACCAGTAATAGGTGATGAGTGATTGTAGGCACCGCTGTCTCAGCGGCAGTGGGACTCCGATTTGCCGCCGGGGACTGCGGCCTTTACAGGAAGCCCTACCAAACCCATCTCCGCGAACTCTGCGTCCTCTGCGGTTAAGTCTGAATTAGAAAGGCAAAAACACACCGGCGGCTCTGCGGGGGAAACTTATTCCCGCTGCAGCCAAACGATATTAAGCGTTAAGTATTACGGGCAACAGGTCGTTATCGAGGTGCCGCTGTTTGATTTGACGAGGGCGGCATCGCCCGCGTTGATGCTGCCGTTCGCGTTTACATCGGAACGGAAATTGGTCGCATCAACTGTTTGACCCAAGCGGGACTTCGTCTGTGCCACATCCCCAGCATTGACCGCGCGGTTGCCATTGGTGTCGCCGATGAGGATACCCATCGGAATAGGCACGTCGGTCGTACCATTCACCCCATTCATCTGCACCGTGATGTTCTGCGCATTAGCAATGTTCGTTAGCGGGACGGTGACGACCGCGCCGCTGACCGACACGTTGCCGGTGCAGACAGCATCTGCCCCAACGCATCCCGTGCCGCACATCACGGCCGCCTGGGGGCTGCCGGTAACGGTAACGGGCGCACTGAAGGTGACCACCATCGTGTAATCGCCAGTTGCACCACCGCTGCGGCATTCCACTCCACTGGGACAATCAACCGACAGAGGGATATCGAATTCGCCCGCGCCACCGTGGGCCTTGCGAGACACGACGCTCGTCACAGTGGGAGCGCAGGTGGTTGGCTCATCCGCCCCGATGGTGGGAGTTGTCGGGCTGCGCGGGTCGTTGTCGATGTCATCCGTAACAGCGGCGAGCGGGACACCCATGTTGATCTCCGGCGCGCTACAAATGAGGTGCAGGTCCATCGCCGTTACGTAAGGCACCGCGCCCGTGGAGGCCATCGAAGCGTTGTCATTCGTGCCGGGCGGCGAAAGTGTCATCGAGTACGCCATAAGTTGTGGCAAAGTGACAAAGAAGTTCGTTCCAGCCGTAGTCCCGGCCTGCCCAACGCCTTGTCGCGCCGCATCTGTGCCGTTGTAATAAGAGTTATTGTTCTCCGTCAGGTTCATGGCCGACGTTCCACCCGACGGCAAATAAGCGGCCACGTGCGCAACTGATGTTGTGCCGCCGAAAATGTTATTCGCAAAGATGTTGTCGCGCACATCGCATCCGGTAGAAGTCGTGGCGTTGATTCCGAAGGCGGCATCTAGCAGAGAGGAATTATCCGTCCCGATCCTCCCAAACAGGTTGACCGAGTTGTCGTAAATCTGAATGCCGGTACCAGCCTCGATCTGGATGCCAAACACTCCGAATAACGTGGAGAAGGCGATTCCGCCACTGATGTCGTGGTTCACATCGGAAACGAAGTTATTTTTCACCAGGATGTTATTGCCTCCGGTCAGATCAATGCCGGTCGCACCGTAAGTGCCGGGATTGATCTGTTTGATGTCACTGATCTTATTCTTTTCGATCGTGCCGCCGTTAATGGCCAGACCGATTTGAATACCGGTCATCTTCGACGTGCTGCTCGTCGTCGAGACAACACCGTTGATCGTATTGCCAGTGATCAGAAAGCCTGTGGAATTGAAGACGCCAATCCCGCGGAAGGTGTTCTTATCACCCGGCACGGTCGAGCCAAAGGTATTGCCCGTAGCAACCAAGCCGGTATCCGTTCCTGCTGTCGTACCACGCAGGTAGCAGGAGTTCTGGACCCGGTAAATGTTGTTGTTTTGAACGGTAATGTTGTTGTTCTGTGCTTCAGCATCGTTCCCGAGAGTTGTCCCGCTGCCAGACAAGATACCGGCGACCGCTATCACCCCGGGGTTGCCGGAGATATTGCAGTTCTTCACGGTAACATCGTTGGCGCCATCGCTGGCGCTGGCGCTGGCGATCCAGATAACAGTGGCGTTGGCATTGCCGTTAGTGATGGTCATGCTGCGATCGGTGCCGCCGCCTCCGATTGACCCATCGATGGTAACGCCGTCTGCGCCATTGAGCTTAATCAAACCACCTCCTGTCGATGTTCCCGATATCGTGCGGGGTACGCCGCCCTTCGGCGCATTGAGCATGCCCCTTGGCCGGATGGTTACGGTACAGCCGCAGTCGGAGGGGCCTACCACCCATTGGTTCAAAGCAACTGTTCCAGCCTCGTTCGTCAGGTCCGAAATAATATCGACGTTCAGACTGCTCCCGAGACCGAAATTGTTGATCGCCTCAAAGAGGCCGCCGGGATTAGTCAGGGATGGGTAAACAGCATGTCCAAAGCAGTTTCCAGCGCCCACACAGACGGTGTCGCCAAGAGGATTACCGACGTTAAAGGCGCCACTGATCATGTCGTTTGCAGGATTGCAATCTGGCGTCGTCACCGCCGCCGTCATTTGGTAACCGCCTGTCATGATGAACATCGGCGTCGCGGCGAAAGTTACTATGACCTGTTGGCCGGCATTGATCGAGGCGATGGCTTGAGTGTCGCTATAGTTATAGCCGCCGGGGCCAGAGATAGTGAATTGAACCATTACGTCACTCTGAACCGTCGTCCCGACGTTAGTGAACGCGGCCCGCGGCACGATGCTCGATCCGTTTGAAACGCCGCCGCCGTTGGTCGGAGTAACAAACGAGGTCGCAGCAATGTCGTTGGAGCAAGCACCTGCAGCGCCATAAGCGTGCGAAGCGTTCTGTGGCGGGGCCACGTTGCAGAAGTCCTGGGTGAAGGCCCCGTTGGCCCCTTGGACGCCGGCAGTATCCGAGCCGGTTATCCCGGCGCTCGCGCCGTAAATAACGTCGAAGCGATTACTCGGATTGTTCTCATACAGGCGCACCTCGAAGTTGGCTGTATTAGCGTTGTTGGCGAAGCGCACCGCATGCCATTCAATGTTGAAGATGCGATTGGGAGCTTGGCCAGACACTGAGGTGAAAATCCCGCAACCGTTTCCCCAAGTCGAGCACCCGCTCAGTCCCGCATCGGTGCGCAAATCGTGCCACAGCGCGAAGATGGTGTAGTCATAAGGACACTGATTCGGCGGCGCGGGCAGGCAGGCTGTGCTATAGCCGCCAGGTTCGTTAGCGCACACGAAGTCAAGACGGCCATTGGAATCGACATTCACCGTGTTAAACATCTGGCTACACAATTGGACTGGGAAAGGCAGCGTGACTGCAGTATCGCAATCATCGCAGTGATTACCCGTGTCAGCCGTGCCCGGCACAATGACATCCGCTGCAGCACTGATCATGTATGCGCAAGTTCCTTCGCCGCTGATCGGAGGTACGCGCGACGGTTGAGTCTGGGTCATCTCCGCTTTAAGCGCTGCGGCTCCGGTAGTCGCAGTGTCGGCTGCGAGCGCTTCTTTGGATTTTTGCGCAGCCATGTGCGACACGCACAAGCCGGAGAATGCGATCAGCGCAAGAACAGTTTTAGATAAAATGATTTTCATTTTCATAAGCGGACTCAGTCGTTGGTTTGCCGCGCGCTGCCTTGGCGCAGCTTTTTCCCGAAAGTGGGTTCTGAATACTCCTATCCGAAACTCACAAACGCGGTCTTGTGGACACTTCTCCTCCCGCGAAGCACAGTTTTGCCGCTTTTTGCAGTTAAGTGTCAAGCCCAAACTGCCTAATTACTAACAATTGTTTCGGCGAATGCCTATCGAGAAGAAAACGTCGAACGCCGAATCCTCAACCCGATAAACATAGCGGACCAGGCTTGCGACGCCGACAGAGCGCCGCTACAAACGTGTTTGATTGGCCCAGACTCAGATGACGAAGGATCTTGCCGGTGCGTTGAAAACGCATTTTGGCTACGACGCATTTCGGCCACTCCAGCGTGAAATCATCGATGATGCGCTGGACGGGCGCGATGTTTTCGTGCTGATGCCCACGGGCGGCGGGAAATCGCTCTGTTTCCAGCTGCCCGCGCTGCTGCGCCCTGGCCTAACGATCGTGGTTTCGCCCTTGATTTCGCTTATGAAAGATCAAGTCGATGCTCTCCAGGCCAGCGGAATTGCGGCGACCTACCTGAACTCCACCCTCGATCGGGCGGAAGCGACGGCGCGCTGGCGCGGGTTGCACCGCAGCGCGTATCGAATGCTCTATGTCGCGCCTGAGCGCCTGATGCTCGACACGTTCCGCGAGCGCGCCTTGAACTGGAACATCGGCCAGATCGCGATCGACGAAGCGCATTGCATCAGCGAATGGGGCCACGATTTCCGCCCGGAGTATCGCGAGCTGAAAAAATTGCGGACGCAATTGCCGGACGTGCCGATCATGGCCCTGACCGCGACGGCGACCGAGCGGGTCAAGATCGACATCCTCAAACAACTCAAACTGCGCGACCCACGCTGCTACGTCGCGAGTTTCAACCGGCCCAATCTCAGCTACCGCGTCGTGCCGAAAACCGCTCCCTACGAGCAGTTGCTCGCGTTTCTTCGGAGCCGGTCGAGCGAGAGCGGAATCGTTTATTGCGCCAGCCGAAAAAGCACCGAATCGCTGGCGCGCAATCTGAACGAGGACGGAATCAGCGCGAAACCATATCACGCCGGCCTAACAATCCAGGAGCGCACCCAACACCAGGAAGCATTTCTGCGCGACAATGTCCGCGTCATTACGGCCACGATCGCGTTCGGCATGGGGATCAATAAGCCGAATGTGCGTTTCGTCGTGCATTACGATCTGCCGAAAAATCTGGAGAGTTATTATCAGGAAACCGGCCGGGCCGGGCGCGACGGATTACCGAGCGAATGCGTGCTGCTCTTCAATCCGAGCGACGTGGCCAAGCAGCTCCATTTCATCGACGAAAAGAGCGAGAGCGAAGCCCGGATCGCACGCGAGCAGCTCCAGCAAATGGTCCATTTTGCCGAGACTCGCGAATGCCGGCGCGCGGTGTTGTTGCGTTACTTCGGGGAACGCTACGAGCAACCTTCCTGTGACGGGTGCGATAATTGCCTCGTCCCGCGCGAAACGTTCGATGGCACCGTTCCCGCGCAGATGTTTCTCTCCTGCGTCCATCGGGTGTGCGCCAAGAGCCGATTCGCCTTTGGACTAAATCACATTGTCGATGTCCTCCGCGGCGCCGATACGGACGCGATCCGGCAACGCCAGCATAACGAGCTCTCCACTTACGGGATCGGCGGCGATTTGAACCGCCCGGCCTGGCAGGCCATCGGTCGCGAGTTGTTGCGACTCGGTTTTCTCGAAGCCGGAAAATTTTCCACCCTCACGTTAACGGCCACCGGCCGCGAGGTCTTGCGCCAGCGCACGTCAATCACGTTGACAAAACCTGTCGATGTCGCGACCAAGCGAGCAAAGGGAGCCGCGGGCGCGATCGAGTGCGACGAAGTCCTTTTCGAGCGATTGCGCGGAGTGCGCCGCAAACTGGCTGACGAGCGCAACGTCCCGGCGTATGTGATCTTCTCTGACGTTTCACTGCGCGAAATGGCGAGATGTTATCCGGTGACGCCAAACGAGTTCGGTCAGATTCCAGGCGTGGGCGAACAGAAATTGCGCGATCTGTCCGAACCGTTCCTGGTCGAGATCAAGGATTATGTCGCGGAAAAATCGCGCGCGCGTCTAAACGATAGCCAGTTGGAAACGCACCGGCGTTTCCAGAGCGGGGAGTCGATCGAACAAATCGCGCGTGCTCGCGGTTTCGTGACCGGCACGATTTACTCGCACCTGGAGGCCGCGGTCGATTCCGGCCAGCTCACCGACCACGCCCGTTTCTTCACCACGGCGCAGGAGAAGGAAATCGCGGCCGCGTTTAAGCAGGTCACAACTGGCCAGCTGGTCGATGTTGCAGCATTTCTCGGTAACAAATACGACATCGGTCTTCTCCGCATCTTCCGCGCCTTCGTGGCCCGCAAGTGACTTCATAATAACCCTATCATTCTGATCCCGCGGTCGCGGGAGAAGAATCTCTGCTCATTTCCCTATCACGCGCACATGCGAAATAATTCGGAATCCCTCGCCTTTCGCTTAGTATGACAAGCTGGCCCGGCCAATTTTGTCGCTTCTTTGGCCGTCGGTTTCTCTTGCCACGGACGGAAAAAAGCGGCAGAATAGGCCCATGAGAACGCTTAACAGGTTCGGTTGGTTGGCCCGGTGCACGGCCGTCACGCTCTCGGTGGCGTTTTGCGCATCGGCTTTCGCTGATCCGAGCAAGAATGTCGTCGCGCAGAACAGACAGTTGCCGGCCAAACAAAGGGTCGTCATTTGCTACGTGAAGACAATTGCCTCCGGCATTCCACAACCTTGCTACCGGTATTGGGGGGTTCCGACAACCGAAAGCCCGGTCGAAGTCATCGGGCGAGTGCAATAATTCCAGCAACCAGTTAGCTGGCCGCCACGCGTTGCTCGGCGCCGCAGCGCGCGATCTCATTTTATTTTCTCCGCCAGGCCGTGAGCCGGCGGAGTTTGCCTCCGACTTTCTCAATCGGGTGCTTCTCCATCTCCTGCAGCAATTTCCGATAACGGCGGGAGCCAGTTCTCATTTCTCGAATAAAGTCGCGCGCAAATTTGCCGGAACGAATTTTGCGGAGCACGTGCTCCATCCGTTTTCTCGCTTCTGCATCGATGATCGTCGGACCGCTCGTTAAAGCGCCCCATTTTGCCGTGTCGGAAATCAAAGACATCATCCCGGCGATGCCGGCCTCGTGGATAAGATCGACAATGAACTTCAGCTCGTGCAGACATTCGAAGTAGGCCAGCTCCGGCGGGTAACCGGCGCGGACCAACGTCTCGAATCCGGCGCGGATCAGCGCGGTCGTTCCCCCGCAAAGCACCGCTTGCTCGCCGAAGAGATCGGTCTCGGTTTCCTCGCGAAATGTCGTTTCGATCACGCCCGCGCGGGTGCACCCGATTCCTTTGGCCCAGGCCAACGCGGTCCGTTTCGCCTTGCCGGTCGCATCTTGATGAATCGCGATCAAACCTGGCGCTCCGCGGCCATGGACAAACTCGCGCCGGACCATCGGCCCCAATCCCTTGGGTGCGACCAGGACCACATCGACATCGTTAGGCGGACGGACTGTGCGGTAGTGAATGGCGAAACCATGGGCAAACAACAGGGTTTGACCCGCGCGGAGGGACGATGCGATTTCCGTTTTGTAAACACTCGGCATCTTTGTGTCGGGCAGCGCAAGGAAAATGATGTCGCCGCGCCGCACCGCTTCCGCTGTTGAAACCACTTCGATCCCGCTCCGTTTCGCCACCGACCGCGATTTGCTGCCGGGATAAAGTCCGACGAGAACGCGCATCCCGCTGTCGCGCAGATTGAGCGCGTGCGCCCGCCCCTGAGCACCAAAGCCGATCACGGCGCATGTTTTCCGCCGCAGCCAGCCAAGATCCACATCCTTGTCGCGATAAATGCGCATGTGCAAAGATCAGAGTAGCACATGCGTCCTCGCTTGTGTGGCCTGTCAATCGCAAGCTCGCGACTGGACGAGTCCGTCCGGCTGGCGGACGGAGGCATGCGCTACCTCTGGGTAAGCGCGCGGAGCTCCGATGCCTTCAGCGATGCCGTATGCGCCTCTGCATCGCGGCCCATTTTCATCAGAATATCGGAGAGCAAAACATATTGGCGCGGCTCATCCGGCTGGCGGGCAACCGCCCGCTTCTGTGAGGAAAGGGCTTCGCCGAATTGATGCTGGCGCAACCGCACATTAGCAATCAAGCGCAACGCCTCGGTCTCGTGCACATCGAGCCGGCTCGCCCGCTGCAAGGTGGACGTGGCAAGATCGGCATCTCCCTTTTGCGCATAAAGCCGGCCGAGCGCGAGCGCGGCCTGATAATGCCACCAGTTTTTCGCGGCGAATTGTTCTATGAAGCGCAAGGCGGCATCCGGGCCGCGGGTTAGCCGCACAATTTCCGATTCCAAACTGATCAACTCCCAAACTTCTGGATAAATTTTTCGCGCCCGCTCCAGCACCGCCAAAGCCGATTCTTCATGGCCGGCCAAGTGTTGCACGCGGGCCAGATTGAGCGCGCCTATCCATGTGCGCGGATACTCCTTCGCCATCTCAGCCGAGTTCTTTTCCAACCTACCAAAAAGCGCCTCGGCTTCGGCCGATTTGCCTTGATGCCACAAAGCACTCGCCAGATTGCTTTCCGCCAACGGGTAATCGGGCGCAATGGCAAGCACTTTTCGAAAAATTTTCTCTGCCTCGGCATAATCGCCGCGATCGAGATAGATCTCGCCGAGGTTGAGGCCGCTCCGCGGACTGCCGCCGCCGCTGGCGATGGTTCGGCGGTAGAACGTTTCGGCTGTGACCCAGTCGGTGCTGCGCATGTAACTGCGGGCGCCGAGCGCAGCCGCGACGAAAAGAACGCACGTGACTGTAATTCTCTGGAAGCGCTGCGGAAGCTCGATCAGGCAGCCCGTTAGGAAAATAAAGAAGCCGACGCTGGGCAAGTAGAGCCAATGCTCGGCGACCGTCGCGTTGAGCGGGATCATGTTCGAGATCGGCAGATACGACGCGAGGAACCAGCCGGCGCCAAAGATTCGAATCACCTGTCCGCGCCCACGCCAAACGCTTCCAAAAACGAGCGCGGCAAACAGGGCCAGCCCGAGGATCGACAAGTATTCATCACCGATTGCTCCCCGCCAATCGTGTTGGCTTCGGTAGGCAATCGGGTTCGCGATCGTTCGCTCCATGTGGAGTTTGGCGGGGAAAATCAGGAGCCGGCCATAATCGCCAAGCGCGCGGGCCATTAAGGTGGCGCGAAGCGGAACACTGTCGACACCGTCGCGCAGCGCGGGGACCGGGCGCGATTCGGGCAGATGCCGGCACCCGATGTAAATGGCGAGGAGCGCGGTGCAACAGCTCAGGGCGCCGACACGAAGCCGACGGGTGGCGGTTTTGTCGAAGAAAATCAGATGTGCCGCAAACAAAGCGAACCAGACGCACGCGATCTCCCGCGAACAGAGCGCGAGAAAGCCGGCGAACCCTGCGAAAAAATAGTGGAAATAACGACTAAAGCCATGGGCAGTTCGGCGGGCCCGCAAGAAGAGGAGCCAACCTGCGCTGGCGAAGGCAAAGGCAAGACTATCGGCCCGACCGGAGATGTAATCGACCGCAGCACTATGGACCGGATGTACGATCCAGATAAGCGCCACGAGAAACGCAATGTCTGTAGCAGCGGTCTGTGACCGTCGCCATCTTTCGCGAAGAATGTTGCGACGCTCGTAGAGTGCCGCTACGACAGGTCTGATCTTGCCGCGCCGGTTCCCTAGCAGCGACGCCAACAATTGCCGTAGTAGGAGATACAGCAAAATCCCGCTCGCGACGTGCAGCAGAATGTTCGTTAGGTGAAACCCGGCGGCGTCGGTATTCCAGAAAAAGTAGTCGAAGATGTAGGAAATGTTCTGGACCGGGCGGTAGTGGATCGATAAGGAATCGAGAAACAAATAATGCCGGAATGCTTCCAGAATCAGGAGCGGGCTTTTGATGAATGGATTGCCTAACGAGAGATATTGATCGTCCCAGATCCGTTCGCCTTGCAGGGCGGGGAGATGGGTCACGACCCCGGCCACCGTCAGGAGCAGAGCGCGCAACCAGTGGCCGCGGAAAGTGACAGCCAGAGCGCCTGGGTTGAAGCGTGGGGTGGTGGGCGCTGAGCGCTCGCCACGGCGGAGCCCGTTGCCAGGCGGAGCGCCTGGCCTACAATCGTTTCCCGCCATGATTGTGGGATTGCACTCGCGTAGGGCCATGATTGTAGAGCAACCGCTTCAGGTGCCACCACCAGCACCGCAAGTCCCAGCCATTTTCCAACGACTCATTCCCTGCCACCCTCGCTGAGGGACGACGGATGACAGGAGAATGAATCGTCACATTCCGTTACGGACCTGTTTGGTATGGTGACCAGAACACGGCTGGCGCGACATCCGACAACGCGTTATAGCTATTCGCGGGCACCGTTGGTAACGTGTCCACGGTTTGATCCCCATAGGTATTGCCCAGGAGGTCCTTACCGGTGTTGTACAGCGCAGTCCCTTTCTTGAGGTAATCCCTCCAGTCAGAGTAGGTCACTGCGTTTCCAGTGGAGCGATTGGTCTCGATCGCGTATTGATCGACCGCTGCGTCGATCAAGCGCAGATCGTTGAGGATCCGCGTCGCTTGCGAGCGTTTCCGAGCACGGAGAAATCCGGGCACGGCGATGGCAGCCAGCAACGCGATAATCGCGACCACAATCATGATTTCAACGAGGGTGAAACCCCCTTGACGTTCATTCATGTTATTTAACACGACTGCCTTCCTCCTTTGTGGTTAGTAATACGGTGACCAGAAATCGGCGGGCGCGACATCCGACAACGCGTTAAAAGCCGCAGTGGTTACCTTTGGTATACTGTCCACGGTTTGATCCCCATAGGTATTGCCCAGGAGGTCCTTACCGGTGTTGTACAGCGCAGTCCCTTTCTTGAGGTAATCCCTCCAGTCAGAGTAGGTCACTGCGTTTCCAGTGGAGCGATTGGTCTCGATCGCGTATTGATCGACCGCTGCGTCGATCAAGCGCAGATCGTTGAGGATCCGCGTCGCTTGCGAGCGTTTCCGAGCACGGAGAAATCCGGGCACGGCGATGGCAGCCAGCAAGGCGATAATCGCCACTACGATCATGATTTCCACGAGGGTGAAGCCCCCGCGGCGTTGTTTATTGATGGTTCTTAACATATGATTGCTATTCTCCCTTTGGTTTATTTTTGATTGCAGCCCGCGACACATATCGCGAGCGGCGTTTTTTACAGCATCGCTGATGCCAAACCTCGGCCTTTTATGGTTTTTATAGGCCGGAGGCCCTCGGCATCTGGGGTGTGCCAGCATTGGGAAGGTGGATCGAGCCTCGCTTCGCCGATGCCAAGGGAATTGCGCCTTAGGCGCCTGTTTTTACGGTCGTCCGGCAAAGCGCGCGATCCATCTAAGCCAAGGGTTGGACGTTGGGCCTTGAGCGCGCGCCAGGCCGGAGCCATCTCTGGCCGAGGCGGGTCCGGCGTTAAAAAATTGCCGCAGCAAACACCGAATGTCCGACGTCCAATACGCACGCCCAACGAAAGGGCCGAGATTACGCCACGCACGCTTCGTGCTTAAATACGGAGATGAAATCGCTTCGGAGGCTCCTCCCGCAATCCCTCGGGGCTGTTCATTATCTTTTTGCCTTCGTCCTCCTTCTCCGGCTCATCGTGCTGACGCGCCTGACCGTCTCGCCTTTCCTTCTGCCAACGGGAGGCGACATGCATTTTTACGATGAATGGGCCAAACGAATCCTCCACGGCCATTTCACTGACGGCCACGCGTTTTACGGGCTGCCGCTCTACGGGTATTTGCTGGCGCTGATCTATGAGATCGCAGGGTATGGGCCCTTCGTTCCGGGCTTCTTGCAGGCGATGTTCGATGCCGGCACTGCGGTGCTCATCTACAACCTGGGCCACCGGGTCTTTGCGACTCGTTTGTTCCCATTGGTCGCCGCTCTCGGTTGGGCATTCTTCATCCCGGCGCAGGCCTACACGGCCATTCTCATGCCGACAAGCCTCTTCGTCTTCGTATTTTGGCTGGTCGTCTGGCGCGTGGTTCGGTCCGACTTCAAACCGTCGTTCCGCGAATGTCTCGTTCTGGGATTGCTGATCGGTTTGGTAGCAATGGGCGTCGCCACGATTCTGTTCTTGCTCCCCCTCGTCCTTGCCGCATTACTCATCAAACGGGCAGACCGGACAAAGATCGACAATCAAAAGCGCCAAATCCTTGCGGGCGCAGCTGTTCTCCTGGCTGGTGTGATGATCGGCATGGCGCCGTGCTGGCTTCACAATTACTTTATCGCACGCGATCCGGTGCTTCTTTCGGCCCATAGTGGCATCAACTTTTGGATAGGAAACAATCCCGAGGCAAATGGTTACCCGCGTTTCCCACCAGGCCTTCGCGCCGGCCAGCAAGCGATGTTGGAGGATTCGATCACGCAAGCCGAAGCGACGGCGGGCCGCCCGTTGAAACGTTCGGAAGTCTCGGCCTATTGGTCGGCTAACGCGAAAGATTACATCGGGCGACATCCGCTCGAATGGCTGAAGCTGGTCGCGCTTAAGGTCTGCAATTTCTGGAGCGCGTTTCAATACGACGATCTCAGCATTATCACGGTGCTGCGCGAAGAAGGCGTGATCTTTCCCGGCCTGTCATTCGGTGTCATCGCCGCCCTCGCGTTGCCCGGAATGTTTTTGGCATGGCGAAGCGCGCCAAACTCGCGCTGGATTGTGGGGGCGATTCTCCTGCTAATGGCCGCGTTACTCACTGTCTTCATCACGGAACGATATCGGCTCGCCGCCGTGCCGGGATTGCTCCTCTTCGCCGGGTTCGGCTGCTGGGCATTTTGGAAAAACATCGCCGCGCACCAACTCGCCCCGGCTGGCGTTTACGTCTTCCTCCTGCTTGCATCGACAATCTTTGTCGCATGGCCGCAGCGCGATCCCGCACTCTGGGCCCTCGACGCTTACAATTCCGGGCGACAAGCGCTTGAATCGAACAATCTCCTCCAAGCAGAAAAGAAACTCGCGCTGGCTTACTCGTACGTCCCGGAAAACGCCGAAACGAATTTTGCACTGGGCAATCTTTACCTGGCGCGGCATGAGAACTCCCGCGCGAAATCTTTTTACGCCGTGACGCTCCGGCTCGATCCAAGTCACACCGGCGCGTACAACAATTTAGGTTTATTGGCATTGGAAGAGAATCAATCCGCTCTCGCCGCGGACCTGTTTTCGCTGGCGCTCCAGCGCGGCTCACACACCGCAAAAAACTATTACCTCCTGGCCGAAGCCCATTTCAAATCGGGCAAGATCGACGATGCGCGCAGCGAGATCGGCGAAGCGATCAAACTGAGCCCGACTCAGCCTGAGTTCCGAAAGTTACGCGATCAAATTGAACAAGCGCAGTCGCGTGAGCAGTTTTGATCCCGCTTGAATTTCGCGACGATTCTGCTATCGGGATTGGCGGTTTGCCGGCTCACCTTGAATGGTAAATCCGAGAAACAGCAATGAAGATCGCTTTCCGCACGATCCATTTGGTTATATCGTTTCTCGCACTCCTCGCCGCTTCCGCGCGAGCGGCCGAATTTTCTGGCTCCGGCCCGACCGTTCCCGGAGAGAAAGCTTGTCTCCGCGGCAAAATTGCGTGCGCCCCGGAGGATGCACCTGTGGCGGTAAAACGCGCCATCTGGGCGGCGAATCAACTGGGTTCCAAGCCGTATCGTTACGGCGGTGGGCACAGATCGTTTGTCGATCATGCCTATGATTGTTCCGGCACCGTTTCGTTTGCACTCGGTGGCGCCGGATTGCTCAGTTCGCCGATCAGCTCCTCGGAGTTTCGCCGGTTTGGCCAGCGCGGGCCTGGCAGATGGATTACGGTTTATGCGCGGAACAGTCACACTTTTGCCGTTATCGCGGGATTGCGCCTCGACACGACGCCTTACATCCCCGGCCACGAAGGCTGGCGCCCGGGCTGGCAAATCAGCAGCCGCGCCCGCACCGGATTTGAGGCCAGGCATCCGATCGGACTGTGACGCGCCATCGAGTCACAGCCGATGCTTTGAGCGCTCACTCCGGTTTTTCTAAGTCCGAGCTGCGCAAACTGCGCGCGCTCAGAACGCCGGCTGGTATTCAGCGGTTTCTCGACGAACTACCGTACAACCTTAGTTACACGGCGCGATCACCGCGCCAGGTTCTCGAAGATCACACTGCATCGTGTCTGGAAGGCGGTATCTTCGCCGCGGCCGCCTTGCGCGTCCTCGGTTTTTCGCCGCTGATCTTCGATCTTGAGGCGGAACAAGACACCGATCATGTGGTCGCGATTTTCAAAGTGCGCGGACATTGGGGTGCGGTGGCCAAATCGAATTTCACCGGTTGTCGTTATCGCGAGCCGGTCTATCGCAGCTTGCGCGAGCTGGCAATGAGCTACTTCAATATCTATTTCAACCTGCGCGGCGAACGCACTCTCCGCCGCTACTCGCGGCCCGTAAATCTTGCGCGGTTCGATCGGTTGAATTGGATGAGCACAGAAGAACCGGTCTGGTTCATCGCGGAATATCTTTGTGAGATTGCCCACATCCCGCTAGTCACATCGACCATGGCGAAAAATCTCAAGCGCCTCGATCCGCGGACGATTCGCGGTGAGATGGTGGGGCACAGGAAGAAAGCACCAAGCTCCAAGCTCCGTCTCCAAAAGAAATTTCAATAACCACGCTTTAGAGAACTCCCCGGTAGGTCGGCTGAAATTCGGCACCGAATCTCGAAATTCTAACCGCCTATTCAGCTGGGAACATTTGCGCTTTCGAATTTGTTTCGGATTTCGGCATTCAGATTTCGCATTTCCCGGCTAGAACCGGGAGCTTCGGCAACTCGCCGCGCAACCTCATCCGCTTCCAGTTCCAACGGCGCTCGTTGATAGCCGAGTGTGAAACATTCGAATATGTATTTGCGCAGGAAGGGGACCATCCCGCCAAGCCGTTCATACTGCGAGATGTGAGCGAGCTCGTGTAAGAGCAGTTGTCGATCTTGCGCGGAGTCGCGCCGGACAAAAATGCCGTAATTTAAGGTCAGCCCGCGCGGCGCGCTGGTGAGAAAATTGATGGCGCTGCACGCGGCCCTCAAAATTGGATGAGCCGGTGCTGGAATGGCATCAACCTGGAGCAACCGGACACATTCCGGCTGCGCCACGCCGGCCCGTTTCGCATCGGAAATTTGTTGGGCCGAAAGGGGAACGCCATCACGCAGAATCCGCGCTTCCTGTTCGCTGGCCCAGTCCAGGGCGAGCGGTAGCAGATTTTCCATTTGCTCGGGCGAGAATTTTCGATCCACCCATGGTCATGCAGCAAGAAATTAGCCAAAAACAAAAGGGCGGCGGGCGATCTGCCCGCCACCCCCTTGGAGTTGAGAGCGAAGGAGTTCCGGTTACGGGAGACCCTCCCCCGAATGCTGTTTCACGAGGGCTGCATCGGCCGCGTTGACGGTGCCGTTTGCGTTCACATCAGTGCGGAAGTTCGACCCGGTGACAGTTTGACCGAGCTGCGCTTTGGCCTGCGCCACATCGGCGGCATTGACCGTACCGTTGCCATTCGTGTCGCCGATCAGCACGCTCATGATAACCCCGGTGTCTGGCAGAGTTTGGCCGAACGTATCCATCACATTGCTCAGCGTAACCGTCAGCGTTTGTATATTGGCGACGCTGGCGAGGTTAATCGTCATCGTATTTCCCGAGAACACGGGCGGACCGGAAACGGTGCCGACACCACTGGTCACGGCGGCATTTCCGCTGACGACGTTATTGCTGAACGTCGCAACGATCGAGTAATCACCGGTGCGGCATTCAATGCCGGGCAACGAAATGTCGAACGCGCCTGCATCGCCATGCAGCTTTCGTGAAACCGAGGAAGAGAGCGCAAGTGGCTGCGCAAAACGGAATTTGCCAATGCGCGTCGCCCAAGTGCTGGAGCTGGTGGCGGTGTAGTATTCGTGCGTGTGCCAGAAGGTCATTCCATCCGCCGGATCAACACCCGTCATACTGTAATCGCCCCAGCGCCCAGAGCTGCTGGTTTGGGAACCACCGCCATTAATCATTATGGCTTCGCCTTGGCCGAGGTTATTTAATGGGTCCGTGGCAAGACGGCCGGCATAACGAATGGAAGCAGAAACGGCGCTGCTCGAAGCAGAATAACTAATGACTGCGTTCCCCTGCGCGTCGACAGCGATGCTCGGCATCCAGCGGAAAAGACCGTCGCCGCCGTTGGTCCAGTCCTGCTGTTGCACAGGAGTGGCAGCGAAATTGCCACCTGTGACATCAAACTGATACCAGCGAACCGCGGTCGGTCCGTTCGGATAGTTCAGCAGTATGGTCTGGTCCGCCCACAACGATTCGGTGCCGCCGCTATTCTGGTAAACGAGCGGATACATGATCTTATCGCCCAGGGTGTCTAACTTTGCTGTCGTTCCCGGCTGTGGCACAAGGTTGCTTGTGCTATTCGTAAATGCGTCAACGAAGCCATTGACGGTAATCTGAGCGTCGGGCTGATGGTTTGGACCGCTGCCGAATGTGGAGTTAGCCGGGTTAACGAAATCCACATGGAACCTCCAAGCGTGGACTTGAGTCAAAGTCACGCCGCCACTGGCCGGACTGTCGACCGACAGGAAAAACTCGTCTCTTCCCGCTGGTGGTGGGCTCCCGGTCCGGAAAGTGGCAGGTACGAGACTGTAAGTGTCTCCGGCGTTCGCCGCGTCTACGCTAAATGCGACCGTGTTAGCGGGCCCGCCGTTGATCATCGAATTGCGATCGAGCGCGAACACGCGGAATCCATTGAATGTGGTGTTATTCGAGAACTGATTAACTGCGAAGTAATACGCGTCTGGCCAAAGACCGAACTTCGGGTAATCGCCGAGGAAAGTTGGATTCGCCGGATCAACTTGAACAGCGTAGAGCCACCAACCTCCCGCAACCGGATCGCTCGTTTTCGAAACCGCGACGCATTGATAAAAGGATACGCCGGGGAACGAGGGAAATGCAAAATCGCTGATCACCCAACGATCGGCCATGTGATCGTAAAAGACGACTGGATCGCCCTGGTTTTGATTCAAGCCGCAAGGGGTAGCTCCCATAAGCGAAAACAAGGAGTTGTATGTCGTCGGGCCAACAAGCGTGTTCCCGTTCTTGTCCAAGATCGTAAAGCTCACGTTCACCGCCTGAATGTAATGGTTAGGACCAACATCGCCGTTGGTGTCGGGTGGCAAACAGGAACAGCCGCTGTTAGCGCGGCCGATGCCGGCATAAGTGGCAATCGGAGTCGGCATCGTTGACGGCTGCATCGCCTGGCGAACCGCTTTCATCGCATTGAATTTCTCAGGCACACCGGCAAGGTGCCGCGGATGACGGGTGAGACGAATGTCTTCTTCCGATTCGCCCGATTGCGGAATGTAACGAAGAGTGCGCAGATCTCGATTGAGCGATACTGGTCCGACTATTCGACGGACCTCTGGAGCACCGGGACGTTGGCTGATCGGAGTGACCGGTCGAGCTTGGGTTGGGGCGGCCGGATTCGCAGCGAACCCGATGAAGGCCAGCGAAACGCCAGTCAGAGAGATTGCGAGACCAAACAGGGTTCGCAGATTAAAGAATGCAGCCTGGGTGTTGTATTCTATCTTCATGAATAGATTGGTTTGGGCTTGAGTGCGCCGAGAAGAGGGGAACTTGAGGAGCGGCCCGATTTTACTGTATTCGCCGAAAAAGCGCCACAGCTTTCTTTATGTGCTATCCTGCACCGCTGGATGAGTCCCGCTAATCCTCTCCCGTTCGATCAACGCGCCTGTTTCATCGCCGGGCAGGCCAAGTCCGGTACGACCTTGCTCGTGGCGTTGCTCGATAGTCATCCGCATTTGCTCGTCCTCCCGGAAGAGACAGCATATTTCCCGACCGTGCTGACGAAGTACGCCGCCCGCGGCCGGCGAGCGCAGTTGGACTACATCACAAAGGAATCGCTCTCAAACGTGCTTTTCGGCGGCCCATGCAAGTGGGGCAAACGCGATTACTCCTATTTCCCCACTGCGGGTTTTCTCGAGACGTTCGAACAAATGGCGTTCGATCCGGCGAACGCGAACAGCGATCTGCTCGTGATCATGCTCCGCGCCTACGCTTCAATACTGGGGCGGCCGCTGGAGACAATCCAACGGTGGGTCGAGAAGACGCCGGCCAATCGCCGATGTCTGCCCGCCATCCGCTCCCGTTTTCCGCACGCAAAGATGCTGATCACCATGCGCGATCCGCGCGCCATTCTCGCGGCCCAGATTGGGTTGGAGAAAACACGACAGCTTGGGACCTTCTCGACGTATTACTGCATCAGTCACTGGCGCGAAGTGGCGCGCATCGCGCTCAAGGCAAATCGCGAGAGCGATCCAAATTCTTTGCTGCTGCGATACGAAGATCTTATCCGCGACCCTGCCGGTTTAATGAAGAGGACATGCGACTTTTTAGAAATCGATTATCAGCCCGAAATTGTTTTGACGCCGACCAAAGCAGGCAAGTTCTGGACCGGTAATTCTGCGACCGAAATGGAGTTCAGCCAGATCAGCGAAGAGCCGCTTACACGCTGGCAAAACGATCTCTCCGAAAACGAAATTGGTTGGGTCGAATGGCATTGCCGCGATTTGATGCCGGCCTTCGGCTACGAAGCAAAGCTTAGCCGGCGTGCACTCCGCCACTTCATAAAGCCGGTTCGACTCGAGCGCTCAAAGCAATATCTCAAATCGCGTCTCTATTCGCTGCGCGACGATTGGATTCGCAGGTAAATGCCTGGCGGATGGCGTTGTGCGCCGCAAGACAATCCTACGATGCCTTGCGCGTGTTTTCCCCTTGCTCGATCAACTTCCAGAACTCGCGGGTCTGCCCGAGCTGGGCATCCTCGGAAATCGGCAGTTTGCTGCGAAATAGAAAATCACGAAAAGTGTTCTTGTGCAGGACGCGATAGACCTTGATTCCTTCGTCGGTCTTGGCGAAGTAAATCCGGTAATCTTTCGCGCGGTACCGGTACAACGTTTTTCCCTCACGCTGGATCACACCGAACCGTTTCGTATCGAGATGATCTAGGTCTTGGGGCAAAATCTGGAACTCGGCCAACAAATCGAGCTGCATCTTCTTCGGCAACGCCGAAAGCTCAGCCGCGCTCAGTTCGTTGAAGATGATCTGAAACATGGTGGGGAGCGCTTCGTTAAATCGTTACATCCATTTACGATTCACGATCAAACAAACACCCGCTTCACCCGCGCGCCAATTCGCGTCGTAATCTCCCACGTGATCGTGCTGGCTTTATAGGCCAGCTCCGCGCATGGAACTTCTTCTTCGCCTTGTCGCCCCATCAATACGACTTCGTCGCCCACATCGACACTTGGCAAACGCGACACGTCAACGACCAGCAAATCCATCGTCACGCGCCCCAGTAATGGGCAACGTCTGCCGCGTATCAGCACCTCCGCGCTGCGATTCGAAAGACGTCGCGGATAACCGTCGGCGTAACCCGCGGTCAATGTCGCGACGCGCATCGGCTTGGGCGTGATGAAAGTGCGACCATAACTGATCGAGGCCCCCTTCGGCATGTCGCGAATCAAACCGATCCGCGTCTTCCAGGTCATCGCCGGTTTGAGAAGTTCTTGAAACTCCGGCAAAGGTGAAATGCCGTAGAGCATGATTCCCGCGCGCACGATCTCGAAGGTTAGAGGGTTAAAAGCGAGCGTACCGGCGCTTTGCAATACGTGCGCTTTGTAATTGCCCGGAGCCGCGACGCGCATTTGCTGGACGACTTTGCGAAAACGAACCAGTTGATCGCTGGTGTATTCCACATCCACGTCGGACACCGGCATGTGAGTCGAGATACTGTGAATGTCGATCCTGGGCAAAGCGGCGACGCGCTTAAACGTTTCCACTGCTTTGCTCTCGACCACTCCCATCCGTCCCATTCCGGTGTCGATCTTGAAGTTTATCGTGACTTTCTGACCATCACCCGGCGCTTCGCTCGCCAGACGACTGAAAGACTCTGCTTCCCGAAAGGTCGAGATTGTGGGGATGAAGCCACGCTCGACGATGGTCGATCTTTCTTCCGGAATCGCCGGCCCGAGGATGATGATCGGATGCGACAAGGATTCTCGCAGGGCGAGTGCTTCTTCGAGGTTCGCCACGCCGAAAAGCCGCGACTCGTTAGACAAGGTTTCCGCCACGCCCAGCAATCCGTGCCCGTAAGCATTGGCTTTGACAACCGCGAGCATCTCGGCTGAACCGATCCGCTCGCGCACGACGGTTGCGTTGTGGCGCAGCGCGGCGCGATCGATCTCGGCCCAGCAACGATAACTCGGTTTCATTTACAGGGGAACATAGCGTTCCAGTTCGCCCAGCAGATTTGGAACCCGCTGCACTACCACGGACAATATGTCCGCTCGGCGCACCGGCTCAAAGCCTATGTTCCCGTCTTCGGCATGGTGATGTGTGGCTCTCGCAGATAAATCGGCTCGAGCGGTGGCAAAGAAAAGCTGCGCTGCGGCTCGTGCGCAAGTCGGACCAGAGTGCGCGCGGAAGGATAAGCAGTTACCGCGCGCTCAAACTGTGGCAGCGGCTCGGAACAAAAGATCGCCAATCGCGAGTCGAGGTTGCCGATTTTCTGGTGCAATTCGGATGCAAACAGCAGCGTCGGGCCTTCGATCAAATCGTTACCGGCGACGCGGGCGAAGAAGAACGATTTTCGCCGCGCATCGCCAATCACGCAATATTCAGCGGCGCTGGCAAAGGCACAGATCGATGGATAACCGATCAATGTCGCGCCCGAAGCAACGTGCAAGCCGATCGCGGCCGAAATGGCTATCCGCGTCCCGGCATAAGAACCAGGACCAAGCCCGACAATGATCCGGTCGGGCGCGCCGAATTTTTTCGTGATGCTGTCGACGTTTTCAAAAAACGCGCTCGAATTCTTCCGATCGTTAGGCCAATCGCGTTCCTCCTCGGCCTCTTTGTCCAGCCAGGCCAGGCTGCCGCGGGCGGTGGAAAGCTCGAGGGCAAGAATTTTCATTGGCAGTTGTAGCGGCGCTCTGTGAGCGTGGCCGTTCTCGGAAAAGGTTTGCGACGGTGACAGACCGCCGCTAAAGAGAATCTTGTCATCGAACTGCAATTTCTCGGACATTTTCCGATTTGATCTCGAACGCGATCCAGCGCGCGTGCTCCGGAATTAAATCGGGAAATTGATCGGCCCATTCGACCAGGCAAACGCCATCGCCGAAAAAATATTCGTCGAGCCCGAGGCGCTCCACCGATGGTCGATCTTCGAGCCGTAGGAGATCGAAGTGATAAATAGGCAATCGGCCACCGGCATATTCGTGAATAATCGTGAATGTCGGGCTCGCGACCACAGCATCGGTTCCCAGTCCGGCGACAAGCCCCTTAACGAATTGCGTTTTGCCCGCGCCGAGGTCGCCTCTCAAGGCGAGCACGTCGCCCGGTTTAATGTTGTTCGCGAACCCGCGCGCGAACTCTTCCGTTTCCTCCGGGCTATTGGAAATGAATGTAGCCACCTTTTAATTGCGGGTTGCGGATGGCGGATTGCGGATGGAGAAACCCGATGCGTGTGAGCGGCAGTCTCGGGAATTTCTTCCGCCAGCCTTTTTGCAAACGATCACGATTGCGCGGAGAAATGGCGAAGAGCAGTTCGTAATCTTCGCCGTCGGAAATGGAATGGGCGATCGTAACGCCACGCGCGCGAGGCAGACGGTTCTTGTCGATCCGGAAACCGAGGTTGCTCGCTGCCGCGAGCCGCGGCAGATCGGCGCCGAGGCCGTCACTCAAATCCATCATCGCGTGGACCGAAAAGTTTTTCGTTAGCCAGCGGGATTCGGCAATGCGCGGCACAAATCGCAGATGTTTCCCTTTGCTCGCGCCGCCGAGACGGCCGGTCACGAAAAGATCGTCGCCCGCTTGGCCGCCGCGGCGCGACATCCAGCGATCTTTCTCCACCTCGCCAACGACGCTGACCGAAATCGTTGCCGCCCTGCGCGTACCGCTCAATTCGCCGCCGACAATACTGACATCGAATCGCGCCGCGGCTCGATGTAATCCCCGATAAACCTTTTCCACCCAATTGCTGCTCGTTTTTTTCGACACGATCAGGGTGACAAGAGCAAACCGCGGGACGCCCGACGTGGCCGCGAAATCGCTCAGCGGACGCATCATGGCTTTCCAGCCCACATCGACAGGATTCGCCTCCGGCTGAAAATGGATCGATTCGACGACACAATCTGTTTTCAGCACCACCAACCTGCCGCCTGACGGTGGTCTAACAATCGCGCAATCATCGCCGGCGCTTGCGACTACGAGTTTCCCGCACTGCAAGCGCGGCAAAATCCGGGCGAGCAGCCGGTCCTCGCCCAGATCTTCCAATTTCATTGCGGAAGCAGTTCCGGAAACGCGAGCAGTGTGAGCGACGCCGCGTTGAAGAGAGAGTGCATCGTCATCGAGACCAGAACGGAGCCGCTCCATTCATAGGCGATCGTCAGGCACATCCCGAGCACAAAGAGCGGCAGGAACGACGGCAAATGGGTGTGGACAGCAGCAAAAAGCAGCGCGTTGAAAAGCGCGGCGACGATCCAGCCAAAATAATGGCGGACCACGCCATAGAGGAAAAAGCGAAAAAGAAATTCCTCAATGACCGGTGCGACCATGACGGCAAAGACGATGATCAAGACACGTTGTTTAATCGAGCCGGAAACGGTGAACAGCTCCACGATGTTCTGTTTGCTCGATGCTTTGATCAACGCCTCGGTGACGAGCTCAGCCACATTGAGTAACGGATATGCCAGCACCAGCAGAACAACGCCGATGCTAACAGCCCGGGTGATCGAGATCTTCGAAAACCCGCCGAGCGCATTGATATCGCGTCCGCGCGCGGTTATGAAAAACGCGATAACAAGAACAATAGCGAGCTCGAGCACCACGTTTTCGAGCAAGAGCTGACTGTTCAATTCTACCAGCCGATGCTCACCGGCGCCGGAGACTGTGGCGAACAACAGAAACGCAATCAGTGCGAAGGCAAGGACCGCATCGGCCACCCCGAATTGTTTTAGTGATTCGTCAACAATCGCCGGGCGCCTACTGATTTGCCGCACGATCGCGCCGTAAATCGCCACCGCGATGACAAGAAAGATTATGCCCAGAACGCCAGAGAGCGCCGCAGAAAGGCTGTCGGCAAACATGCTTCGCGGCTCTTACGGAGCGTAGTAGCTCGGTAAAAAGTAAGCCCGGCCTGATTCGAGCTGAGGCATGAGTTGCCGCGGCAGTTGCAGTTCGATCTTGGAATCGGCCTGGCCGAACGCGCGGAATAATCGGCCGAGACTGAACGGCGCCGCGTATTTCACGATCTTGGCGTCGGGCGCGCGCCCCAGTTCTTTCGCCTTGGCAAACGCGTCCTCCACTTGCCCAAGCCCGTCAATCAATTTGTGATCCAGCGCATCTCTGCCCGACAAAATCCGGCCATCCGCGACCGTATTTCGCAACAAATCGGCGGGGACACTGCGCTCTTTCGCGACGATGCCGAGAAATTTGTCGTACGTTTTCATCACGAAACTTTGCACGAGCTCGCGTTCCTCCGGCGTGATCGGGCGCGCCCCGTTCAGCATGTCCTTGAACTTTCCGCTCTTGAACACAACTGCCGCCAACCCGACTTTGTTAAACAACTGCTCATAATTCAGCGTTTGGATGATCACCCCGATGCTGCCGGTGATGGTCGTATCGTTCGCCATCAAGAATTTCCCGCCGCACGAGACATAATATCCGCCCGAAGCAGCCAGCGATTCCATGTAGACCACGACCGGCTTCCGCGCTCGCGCGCGCACGACGGCGTCATAGATCTGGTCGGAGGCAGTTACTTCGCCGCCCGGCGAATCGACTTCCAGAACAATGGCTTTCACGCGATCGTCATCGGCCGCTTGTTGCAGTGCTGCTCGCATATCGTCCACCATCGTGTCGCGCGTATTGCCGGGAATCGAAGAACTGATCAGACCGCGCAGTGTGACGATCACAATTCGGTCGCTCGAACCACGCACTCCACGTTGCACCAGCACTTCGCGAAAACGCGGCATCACTTCCGGCTCGCGGATCACACCAGCCGCGCGCTGAAACATCGACACCGCCAGGATAAAATTGAAGAACACGCTCCCGCACAGCGCGACAAACAAAAAAATCGTCAGACAGCCAAGCTTCCGATCCGCCATAACGCCGCCAAACTCGCGGAGAAGACGCCGCCGCTCAAGCGCTTTCCGTTCGGAATTAGTGGCGGTCTCATTTTTTTATGCGACTTTCCAAATCGGGCTGTGCGAATTAGAGCCGTGCGAATGATTATGGGAGAAAATCGGGGGCAACGCGGTGGCCTGGAAGCTGCTCAATCAGGTCAGCACGACTTTATGAGTAGCAACGCCGATGTTTTCATGGGCCAAACCCCCGGCGGCCGTGGTCGCAAAGCAAAAGCGCGCCGGAAACAGGGTCGTGGCCGCCCACGGAAGACCCCGGGATTCGACGAGCAAAATGGCGACCCGGAATTGGCCGCGCCGGGCAGTCTGACGCGCACCAAAGCGCTGTTGTTGGCCGCGCTGCGGGTCTGGGAATTGAAGCACCGGATCGGGGACTGAGGGCGCGCTGCCGCGTGCGGTGATTCGTTGAACCGTTAAATCGGTACCTCGGAAGAGCCTGCCTTCTCGATTCTCGATTTAACGATTCACAGTTCTTGGGCCACATTCTAGCTGGATTTTCCTCGGTTGTACAGCGACATATTTCGTCGTTGTCTGCGCCCGTAGCTCAGCCGGATAGAGCAACGGATTTCTAATCCGTGGGTCGGGTGTTCGAGTCACCCCGGGCGCGGTTTCCTGAAATGTGAACGGTGAACAGTGCGACGTGCGCGCCCTGCCAATTTTCTGATCACGGATCACTGATCACAGATTCCTTCCCCGCACGCCACCGCCGCTCGTGTTCGAGCAACCGCATTTTGGCGCGACGATTCCCTCCCATTACGAATCGGCTCTACGGCAATGCTAAGCCAGACCGTGATTTCACCAGGGAGACATCGGAGCCAGTAATAAATCCGTTGGCTGTCACATCGTTGCGGAAATTCGCGCTTGTCAATGGCGTGCCGGTTTGAGCTTTTGTTTGCGCGACGTCGGCAGAATTCACTGCCCCGTTCCCATTTGTATCGCCAACGAGAAGATGCATGCTCACCGAAGTGTCCGGCAGAACATTTGAGGATGTGTCAGTCACGTTGCTAAGAGTGAGTGTGATTGTCTGGACGTCGGCAACGCCGTTCAGATTTACGGTCATTGTGTTGCCGGTGAATATTGGGCTTCCCGCGACGCCACCAATTCCTCCGGTAACGCTGGCATCACCGCTAACAACATCGTTGTTGAACATGAAGACGAGGGTATGATTGCCGCTGCTGGACCGGCATTCAACACCTGGTTCGCCCGTAAGTGGAAGACCGACATTGAATGTACCCGCGGTGCCGTGCGTTTTTCGCGAAACGGCGGAAGTGAGTAGCAGCGCCGGCGTCACGGTAACTCTCTCATCGTCGCACGTGCTGGTGGCCGGATTGTGCTCATCGTCGCCACTGTAAGATGCTTGCCAATAAAACGTGCCGACCTCGTTGAAGACGATTGGGTCGGAGTCAGGCACCTGACCATTGGTCACGGTCTTAGTTCCGGCGGTTGCAAAAAGCGTTGTGCAGTTTTCATCAGAAAAGACTTTGTACGTGACTGTGCCGGTCGCGGTGTTGGAGTTCACTCCTTCTAACTCCGCCGTATCCCACACCGCCGTTCCCTGAGGAACGCTGATGATCGGAGCGTGCTGAACCCCATCGGTGAGCGAAGTCTCAATCGCCGTTCCGCTGATCAGGCTGCGCGCTTGAATAAAAACCGCCGAATCAAACACGCCGTCGCTTGCATCCGCGATTGCGAGTTTCATGTGGTTGACTTCGCCGGGGATCACCGTTGCAGAAATTGTGAGCACAACCGTCAGCCCATCCATCTGCGTGTCGATCGTGACTGATGGACGCACGTTATCGATAAAGAACTCCGGATGATGCGGCGCCGGATCTCCTCCGTTGTCATTGCCGTTGTTGATCGTGTTGATCGATACCGGCTCGTTAGTCCCAGGGACAACCGCGACATTCACGCCATTGATGTAAAACGCGAAGACGTCGTTGTATTGCGTATTCGAATAATCGCTGTACTCCTCCGAGGAAAACACATATTTGAACTGCACCGTCGAATACTGCGGCACAAAATCGAATTCGAGGATCGTGGCATCGAACGTGGGATTGCCCGAGAGTTGGGTCAGATCCGGATCACCGGGCAAACCAAAATCGCTGCTGTTAGACCAGCCGTCGGGGCCGGTAAGTTCAAAACACGTGTTCGGCCCCTCGATACCGACGCTGCACGGTGGATCGCCGCTGATGGTCTGGACGGCGCCAGAATTTAGAATGATGCCAGAGTCGAAGCCGACAATGTTTAACCCGCCGCTAAAGGTTCCAGCGGCGCGCGGGCTGCCGGTATAAGTTATGTTCGAGATCGTGACCGCACTCCCGACGAGTGAGCTCGCCAGGTCGGTTGGTGTCACGCCATGATTCAAATCGCTGACAACAAGGCCAGCGTCACTCATCCTTACGAGCGCAGCTAAGATAGCCGCGGTTATCGCAAAAAATTTTGTTTGGTTTTTCATTGTAAAAGGTGCCTTTCAACCACCGATTACAACGTCCCGCTTGGATCTCAGCCCGCCGCGCGCCGTTTGCGAAAAGCTGTTCGAATTTTGCGATCTCCTTCAGACCGGGCCTGATCTCCATCAAGATCGACGATCGATTACCTACTGCTCAGCTTTCTTTCGTGTTCGAGCAGCCATTTCTTGCGCCAGAGCCCACCGCCGTAACCGCATAACGTTCCATCAGCACGAATAACGCGATGACATGGAATGACGATGCACATCATGTTTTCGCCATTGGCACGTCCGACAGCGCGGCGCATTTGAACATCGCCCAGCTTCTTTGCCATCCACGAATACGAACGCGTTTCGCCGATCGGAATCGAACGCAGAATTTCCCAGGCGCGCAGTTGAAACGACGGAACCGACTGGCGCCAGCGGAACATCAAACGCAAGGTTCTTGCCTGAAAAATAATCGCCGAGTTGCAACCGCAACGCATCGAGATGTCGATGTTCGCCCGGCACAACATTTGTTCGGAGCCGGTTTCGCAACACCGACAATTCGCGCTCGGTCGCGCGCCGATCGATGAATTCCAACAATCGTAAGCCTTCGTCGTCGGCTACCGCGATCATCGGACCAAGCGGACTCTCAATTCGTTGAGCCAACAATGGCGAGCGCGCTTTGGCCTCGCTTGGCGGTTCGCCGAAAAGTTTGGCGAACGCTTCCCGAAACCCGCTGTCCGATTCAAAGCCGCTCCCGTTTTTTGCTTCGTCCACACGCGCGCCGCGCCGGACGTCTCCCAGCGCCAGGCCGAGTCGGCGCGCGCGATGGTAGGCTTGAAACGTCATTCCGTAATAGCGTTTGAATTGGCGTCGTGCTGTCGATGGATCGATCGCAAGCGCGGCCAGTTCTTTGTCCGTCAGCCGACCGCCGGGCGCGCGTTCCACTTCTACGCGCAGGCGCTCAATCAGCTCCGGCGGACGTCCATTCGCATCTAACGGTCGGCAGCGCAGACATGGCCGGAAACCGCCCTCCAATGCCTCGTTAGGCGTAGCAAAAAAATCGACGTTCTGGCGCGCTGGCTTTTTCGCCGAGCACGTTGGCCGGCAAAAAATTCCCGTCGTGCGCACGCCGACAAAGAAGATTCCTTCAAAGCTCGAATCACGATTCACCAGTGCGTGGTACATCGTTTCCTGAGGCGGAAGTAATTCTGGCGTTTTCATGTGCACAGCTTATGTCCATTCAATCTAACCCCGCATCGACGAAATTCAGGCAGCGAATTCAGCCTCTCTGTAGCGGCGGTCTGCGACCGTCACAAACTTCCCCGGCCAAAAACGGCGACACTCGTAGAGCGCCGCTACAGGTCACCAGCGATGATACGCGGGATGACCTTCTTTCACGGCCACGAAAATTCCGCGGCAGGTCGCGCAAATTTTGCCGTCTGCAGCCAGCGTTCCTTCAACGGTCGCGCGATCGTCGGTAAGATCGACAATTTTTGCGGAGAGATAAACGGAACCGTTCGTCGGCGTTGGCCGCAGAAGTTTGATCGCATATTCGGCCGTGACCGTGCAGGGCGGATTCTCGGCGTTCGCGCGCTTCATCAAATGATACGCCGCCGTCCAGTTGCAGTGACAATCCAGAAGAGTGCCGATGATCCCGCCGTTTAAAACTCCTGGGAACGCTTCGTGTTTCTGTTCCGGTTTCCATTCCGCAATCACTTCACCGTTCTTGGCGAAACTGCGGATGCGCAGGCCTTCGGCGTTGGCAGGGCCGCATCCCCAGCATGTGTTGTTAGGCGCGTATGTTTCTTGCAGTGATAACGCAGCGTTCATGATTGTAGGGCGTTTCTGCGAAACGCCAGTGAAGCTCTGTGTTGTGAGAAGGCGTCTGACACAAACGCCCTATAATTTTCCGGCCGACGTGCCGGGATACGGGCGCAGTTCCGGCCCGGTGTAAAGCGAGCGCGGCCGGATCAAGCGATTGTGATCGTGCTGCTCTACCACGTGCGCGCACCAGCCCGCTACGCGTGACGCGGCAAAGATCGGCGTGTTCAACTCCGGCGGAAACTTGAGCATCGTGAAGACGGGCGCGGCGTAAAGATCGACATTGGCGCAGAGGTGTTTCTCGCGCTCCATCACTTCTTCGAGCTTTTCGCAGATCGGAATCCATTGTTCCTTGCCGGTCCGTTTACCGAGATCGCGCCCGATCTCGCGCATGATCGGCACCCGCGAATCGCCCTTCTTGTAAACGCGATGGCCGAATCCCATGATCTTTTCCTTCGCTGCCAGCTTTTTCATCAACCACGCCTCGGCCCGATCCGGCGTTTCGATTTCGTCGAGCATCTTCATCGATTCCTCATTCGCGCCGCCGTGCAACGGCCCTTTCAAGGTGGCGCACGCGGTCGTAACCGCGGCGTAAATGTCGGCCAACGTTGAAGCGGTCACCCGCGCCGCGAAGGTCGAAGCATTGAACTCGTGATCGGCATACAGAACGAGAATCGTGTCCATCATCCGGATCTGCCAATCCTGCGGCACGTCACCATTCAGCTTGTAGAAAAGGTTGCCGGCGAGCGTGAGATCGGTCTTCTCTGGCAACGGATCTTTGCCGTGCTGAATGCGGTAGCCATCGGTGATCAACGTTGAAACTTTCGCAATGAGCCGAATCGATTTGCGGACATTCGCGTCGTGCGAATGATCGTTCAGATCGGGATCAAACGGCGCCAGCATCGACACGCCGGTGCGCAACATGTCCATCGGATGCGTGTTCTTCGGCATCAGCCGCAACGCATCGAGCACTTGTTTCGGCACCGTGCGTTCGGTCGCGATGGTGCGGCTAAAATTGCCTAACTGTTCGAAATTCGGCAGCTCGCCGTTCAACAACAGATAAGCCACTTCCTCGAAGCTGGCTTTCTCGGCCATCTCGTGAATGTCGTAACCGCGATACATCAGCCCCGCATTCGGATCGACCCAGCAAATGGCCGTTTCTCCTGCAATCACACCGGCCAGACCGGGGCTGTATGGTGGTTTTTGTTCCGTGCTCATGTGTTTCAGTTTTCCTTACTCGCGAATCGCCAACGTTCAACCGTTGCAACGAGTGAACGATGTCACGATTTGCCACTCATGGTTGGATCCATGATTCTGCAGCCGGATTGTAATCGAGCAGCTCGTAAAGCTCTTGGCGTGTTTGCATCCTGTCGATCCAATCCGATTGCGTGCCGGATTTCCTCAGCGCGCGCAGAAACTCGGCTGTCGCTTTCATGGAAACGCGAAACGCACTTTGGGGGAAAATTACCATCCGATAGCCCAGCCCGGCCAGGTCCTGGAACGAAAGCAGGGGGCTTTTGCCAAACTCAGTCATGTTCGCGAGCAACGGCACCTTCAGTTCGCGCGCGAATGTTTTGAATTCATCGGCGTTTTGCAGGGCTTCAGGAAAAATCGCATCGGCCCCGGCCTCGGTATATTTTCGGGCCCGCTTGACCGCACCGTCGAAATTTTCCACCGCGCGCGCATCCGTCCGGGCAATGATCATAAAATCTGGATCACGCCGCGCGGCTACTGCCGCTCTAATTTTCCCGACCATTTCCTCAACATCGACCAGCGATTTGCCCGCGAGATGGCCACAGCGTTTCGGAAATTCCTGGTCCTCGATATGACAACCAGCCAGGCCCGCCGCTTCGAGTTCCCGGATCGTCCGCGCCACGTTTTCCGCGCCGCCAAAACCGGTGTCAGCATCGACAATCGCCGGAATTTTTACCGCTTGTGCAATGTAACCCGCGAGCCGCGCGACTTCAGCGAGCGTAAGCAATCCAATGTCCGGCACGCCTGCCGTGCCATTCGCCAGGCCCGCGCCGCTAACGTAAACTGCCTCGAATCCCGCGCGCTCGACCTGCCGAGCCATGCTCGCATTCGGCACCCCCGGCATCATCACCGCGCCTTTTGCGATTAACTGGCGTAACCGAGGAGTTTTGCTTTTCATTTCATCGCGCATGCCTGCATCAGTTCGTCCACGCTCTTTGCTTCATCGAGTTTCCACGCAAGATCGACAATCTTCTGTGCACGAATTTCCCCGAGCGTGGGCACGACCAGGGCGTTGAATTTGCCCACCAGCTCTTGGTCGCTCACCGGGTTCAATGCGTTACCCAGCGGGTAATCAACGCGTTTCGTCAGCTCGCGCCCGTCCTGCAATGTAACGTGAACAATGTTCGCGACTGCTTTGGCATAGAGCGCGCTCAGTTCGGCATTGCGTTGCACGGTCACATTGTCGAGAAATTTCCAGATCGCCGGATCCATGAAACGGTCTGGCTGAAATTGTCGATCCGTCACTTCGCCGTCGATCAACGCAATCGCGGTAATGTAGGGCAGACTATGGTCTGCCGTTTCGCGCGTTTCCGGTTTCCATTTCTCCGGCTCGCTCCCGATAATATCGACCGATGCGTCGTGACTCTCGATTCTGATCGATTGAATTTTTGCGGGATCCCCGATTTCTTTGCGCAAAAACAACGCGGCTTCGATCGCGCTCTGGCTGTGGTATTCGGCCGGCCAGTATTTGATACTGGTCTTCAGAATCATCGACGCCGGACCTTTGCCAGTCATCGCTTCCTTTTTCTTGTCAAAGACTTCGGCCACACCGCCTAACGAAACGCCGAGTTCTTTCTCGAAACCCATCTGCCCTTCGAAAATCGGCGCCGGCCCGGTCATTCCCGCTCGGGCGAGTAACGCCGCATAAACGCCGTGACGCGCTGCATTTGCGAAGGCCACGCCCTTCCAGTGTGAAAGTTCCCCCACACGCGCCTGCCGAAACGCCGCGCAGTTCACCCCGGCGATATTGATCGCATGCCGCGTCCGTTCCGGATCGAGCTTCATTAATTTCGCTGCCGCAAGCGCAGTCGAGAAGGCGCCGTATGTCGGATGATCCCAGCCCCGCGCGCGAATGCTGGCTGCGTCACAAAAGCGGCACTGCACTTCGTAGGCGAGCGCCGCGGCGGTGATTGCTTCGCATCCAGTCGCACCCACACTTTCCGCCACTGCGAAAACCGCGGAGAGATTGTCGCTCGGATGGGCCGGCTCTTTGGACAGGTAAGTATCGTTATAATCGAAATAGCGAATACAGCAGCCGGTCGCGAACGCGGCCCAGTCCGGCGGCGCCTTGTGCGTCGTGCCGATGATTGTCGATCCGGCACGGGCCGAAAATTCCGACGCCACTTTTCTCGCGATTACGCACGGCTCTTCGTTCCACGCGCCGAGCGCGCAGCCGATGGAATCGATCACGCGCCGTTTCACTTCATGAACGACGTCCTGGGATAGATCTTCGAAATCCAGTAGGCACGCGTATTCCGCGAGTTGATGGGCAAGTGTTTTTGTGGCCATGAAATTGAACGTCCAATCTGCCGATGAAAATCAGGTCGGCAAGCGATTGTCGGCGTGCTCGCGGTTGCCCTGCGGTCGAAAACCGCGCACAATCTTGTCTAGATGAACAAAGTTTATCCAAATGCGAAAGCCGCGCTGGAAGGCCTGCTGCACGACAACATGACGATTGCAGCGGGCGGGTTCGGATTGTGCGGTATCCCCGAAAATCTCATCGCCGCACTGCACGACAGCGGGGTCAAGGGCCTCACGATTGTCGGCAACAATGCGGGCGTCGATAACTTCGGCATGGGGGTCTTGTTGCCAGCGCGCCAGGTGAAAAAAGTGATGGCATCGTATGTCGGGGAGAACAAGGAGTTCGAGCGGCAAGTGTTAGCGGGCGAGCTGGAACTGGAGCTGATTCCGCAAGGCACATTGGCGGAACGATTGCGCGCCGGCGGCTCTGGCATCCCGGGATTTTACACACGAACCGGCTTCGGAACGAAGCTGACCGAAGGCAAAGAGACCAAGAAATTTAACGGAACCGACTACGTGCTCGAACCCGGAATCACCGCCGAGCTGTCGATCGTGAAGGCGTGGAAGGGCGATAAATCCGGCAATCTGATCTACCGGAAAACGTCGCGAAACTTCAATCCGATGATCGCGACCTGCGGCAAAGTCTGCGTGGCCGAAGTGGAGCAACTGGTCGAGATCGGCAAGCTCGATCCGGATCAAATCCACACGCCCGGAATTTTTGTTAATCGGATCATTCAAGGAGAAAAATACGAAAAACGAATCGAGTTCCGAACGATTCAGGGCGCAGCGGCGTCGAAAAAGGAAAACCCGGTGCGCGAAATGATGGCGAAGCGGGCCGCCCAGGAATTACGCGACGGTTACTACGTGAATCTCGGCATCGGCATTCCAACACTGGTGGCGAATTACATTCCAAAGGGCATGAACGTGACGCTGCAATCCGAGAATGGATTGCTTGGCATCGGCCCGTTCCCGAACGATGGCGAGGTTGATGCCGACTTGATCAACGCCGGTAAACAAACCGTCACGACCATGCCAGGCTCGGCCTTCTTCTCGAGCGCCGACTCATTTGGCCAGATTCGCGGCGGCCACATTGATCTCGCGATTCTCGGCGCATTCGAAGTGACTGACAGCGGCGACATCGCGAACTGGATGATCCCGGGAAAGATGATCAAAGGGCCGGGTGGAGCGATGGATCTCGTGGCCGGTGTGAAACGGGTCGTTGCGGTGTTGGAACACACCTCAAAGGACGGGAGTCCGAAGATTTTAAAGAAATGCACACTACCGATCACCGGCCTCGGAGTTGTGAACCTCATCATCACCGATCTGTGCGTCTTCGAGGTAAAGCCGAGCGGTGGCCTCGTTCTCACCGAGCTCCATCCCGGCAGCACCGTCACAGTGGACGACATCGGCGCCAAAACGGGAGCGCCGTTCGAGGTGGCTTTGAACAACTAGTTAGATGTCAGCGAGGTCTTTCGAAACCTTCCTCAGATTGGAACCGCTCGCGCGGGCAGAGGAGCACCAGCAGGATACAGCCAAGGCGCTGCTGGACGCATTGTCCTGCAAACGTGTTTTCAACTTGCGTTGAGCAAGGTTTATAAGAATTAGGCCTAGCACAACACTTTGCAGGCCCGAGATGAAAAACCGGGTTTCTTCTCAAAGCTGAAGCGACGTCAAACACAGGGCTTCATTCAGAATCCGGCGCCCCAGCGGTATTGCCAAGCGATGCCGACGGCATCGAAGTCGTGTTGCCGATCGGCGTTAAAGCCGGTGATGGCATAGAACTTGACGGAATGATTGCGCGTCACCGGGTAGGCGAAGGTCGCGCCAAACCGAGGGCCTTCCTGCTGATCGTTATTTTCTACGCCATCGAGCGTTGAGCGTGCGCCAACAAAATACCCGGCATTCAGGGCCAGCCAGCAGCTGGGTTTGAAGGTATAGCTGACGCCTGTCTGGACAGAGTAAATCGGTGCCTGTTCACGCTTGTGTCCCCCAAAAAAGTCGCCGTTGTCGGTGTAGAGGGTGACGGCCGGCGCAAGCTCGATTGTCCATCGCCCGAACGCTTTCGATCCGCCAATCTCGGTCTTCACCGACCAGCGATTGGTGCCGATGTTCACTAGCTTGGTGTCATCATATTGCCCCAGCGGAACGGTGACACGCAGACTCGCACCGAGGATAAGATCCTGGTGGTAGTTCTTGAACTCGGCTGCGGTCAATGCGGGCGCGCCGATGAAATTCATCGAGAATCGAAACGCCGGGTCGGCAAAGCCGACAACGAACCGTTCGTGCGGCTGACCAAAGACCAGTCCTTTGGCAAATATGGAGCCGAATGGCACCACCACGTCGACCTTTGCTGATTTGCCGAACACGTTGAGTACCCTGGCGTAAGCGAGGACGCCGAAGTGGGAATCGTTAGTCACATTTTCCAGGGGCAATGCCGGATCGGTTAGGACACTGCCGGTCGCGTAGCCGTAGCCGGCGATGAGGAAGTTGAGGCCGGTCGGTGAGTTGCTATAGGCCCGCGGTTCCAGGTCCTGACCACGAAGCTCGGAGCAGAGCACGACTGCCGCGAGAGTGACTGCGACGGCAGTAAGATGTCGCATGACGCTCCTGAGTATCATGAACTCTACCGACCGGGCGAATCAGAACGCGTCTCGGCTTTTTCTCGACACGTGCGGCCAGAGGAAGCTATGGAGTTCGAATAGGAACTTGAAATTATCAGCTTGGTTCCCCAGTACTTCATTCGATTGGAAAACTAAACAGGATTTACAGGATTAATTGGATTGGTGTTTCCGAATCCTCTGAATGTTCTTAATCCTGTCTGGCGAAACTCCGCTCACGCGGACAGAGTAGCACGAGGACGGAGGCGATCGCGAAACACGCAATCATCAAACCAAAACCAGTATCGAATGAGCCCGTGCGCTCACTGAGGACGCCGAATCTTTTCGGACCAACATAACCTCCGATACTCGCGGTGCAGTTGATGAATCCGACCGCGGCGGCCGCGGCCGAGCTTGTCAGAAATGCGGACGGCAGCGCCCAGAACGCGGGCAAATACGCGACCGTCCCGAAGCCGACGAATGTAAACAGGACAATGAGCAGCGTGCTGGAATGAGGTAAAACAAACCAGACGCTCAACGCAATTGCGGCGACTAGTTGTGGAATGGCGAAATGCCACCGTCTTTCCCGCGTGCGATCCGAGTTCCATCCGATTACGAGCATTCCAATTAGTCCGGCGATAAATGGAATTGAACCGATGAGACCAATACGCATGAAATCGGTCCAGCCCGTTAACCGTTGCAGCATCTTCGGACACCAAAGCCAAAACGCGTAACCGCCGGTATATGTGAAAAACAATCCCGCGGTCAGAATCAGCACCGGTGGATGACGCAATGTTTGCAAGATCGACATCCTCTCAACGTGCGCTTTCGCACGACGTTCCTCGGCCAAACGCGAGGTGATCCACTCGCGCTCGGCAGGCGTCAACCATCGCGCATCCTTCGGCCGATCCGGCAACACAAACAAAGTCGCCGCGCCAAGCAGAATCGCCGGAATGCCTTCGAGCAAGAACAACCAACGCCAACCCGGAGTATTAAGCCAATGCGTGCCGAGAATGGCGCCGGCAATCGGTCCGCCGACAATAAAACCGATTGGAATCGCCGCCATGAATCGCGCCACGGCTTTCGCGCGGTCGCGATAAATAAACCAGTGCGAAAGATAAACAATCACGCCGGGAAAAAATCCCGCCTCGGCCGCGCCGAGCAAAAATCGCGCGCCGTAAAGCTCAAGCGGAGTGCGCACAAAACCTGTAAGCGTTGTGAATGCTCCCCATGTGATCAGAGTTATGGCAAGCAGAAGCCTCGCGCTCCAGCGTTCGACCAGCAGCGCGCCCGGGATTTGCAGGGCGAAGTAACCGATAAAGAAAATCCCGTACGCCGTGCCAATAACGGAATCCGTTAGACCAACATCTTTCATCCCGAGCGTCGCATAAGCGATGTTGGTGCGATCGAGATAGTTCGCGACGTAAAGCAGGAAAAGAAACGGTAGAAGGCGCCACGCAATGCGAGTGCGGGCGCTTGATCCAGCATCGGTCAGGCTTTGAGAAGCTTCACTCATTCACCAGCTCCAGTTGCTGATCAATCACTTCGCCGGTGAACCGGTCGATGGCAACGTGTAGCCAGTACCGCTTTTCACCTTCGACAACGAAATCCGAAAGATTGGTCGCCGTAGGAGGATAGCGCCCTGATTGGGCAACCAGATCTATCATAAGATTCCACGTTCGCGTCTGGCATGTATCGGCAAGCGCTCTCGCAATTACTTCCTGTATTTCTTCACCGCCAGTTATCCCCGATTGCGATGCCAGGCGCGCCAAATCCTGGCGGCTCGTAGCCGGAGCGGCGGCGGTCGCGCTAATCAGACCCGTGGCGGTTGAATTGCGCCGCCCTGATGACAACGCCGTCGAGGGCGCGGTCGCTGTTGCAAAAGAGAGGACGCTTCTTAAGACAAGGTCTTGGCGCGTGTTTAGGTTTACGACTCCAGCGCGTTCTGGAACGCTTGACCTGCTGAATAGGTCCAGAATCCCAGCGTCCGTACCCGTGCTAGTATAAAAATCGAGCGTGCGCGGTGTGGGCGCAGGAGCAGGAAGGGTAACGTCGCGATAAGCATAACCGAATTCGCCGACATTTTGAAAAGGGCGGTTTAGGATGATCGGAGTCGGATCAGCATTTGGCGTGGGCGCGGCTGCCGGCACCGGTGGAATTCTATTCTCCATACCCCATGCTACGGAATTAGTATCTGACGGCGGCATAGGTGGACCGGCGTAATCGATGCGAGTGGTCGCATTGGCCGGGTCGCTCGCTGGGCCATCGTATTGATCGATCAAGCATGCTCCGGTAGTGAGTAGCTGCTGAATTGAAGCGGTTGGTTTAGCAAACGCCAGCAACTGAAAAAACTCAGGCTCGCGGTCTCCGCTAATGGGCGGGATCGCGCTGGCCAGCCCGGTGCCTACGCTCCCGTAATAATCCCAATGATCTGTATTCCAGACCAAGCCGAAATCACGTCTTACGAACTCCGGTGTTCCCGGAACCACGATGCCATTGGATCCAAGCCAGGCTATTTCCGATATGGGAAACCTGCGAAACAGTGGTTCTCCGGGTTGCGCGGTTGTTCCATCGCGCCGTAGGAAGGTAGAGGTCACCCTTTGCGTCGCCGCGCCCGCCCAGGTAGGATTATCTAATTCTCGAGAGAAAGTGCCGAGGTATTGGAGTGCGTTAGTCGAGAACTGCGCCGTGCCCCGATATTCAATCAACTCTTGGCGACTGACAAAGCTTTGGTCAAAGCGACCAGACGACGTGAAAGTGCCGGTTTTCAGAAACCCTGTTGTGTTTCCGGCAACGAAGTTCGTGTACCAGGCGAAACCTGATGCCATCGTAAACGTAAAGTTAGGGAAGGTTCCGCTGGGAAAAGCCGTGGCATAATTTCGCCAACCGACAATCTTGTTAATAGCAGCCCGCTGCTCCGGAATGGTATTGGCAAACACGACCGGTACCAAATCAGCGAGCGCAAGAAAACCCTTGCCGCCAACGGGCGCGTCCGTAGCGACGACAGTCCCCGCTTGAGTCGCGTCTGTGGGATATCCGGCGACGTTTACGTCGAGGATCCCGCCTTCATCATAAATTGCGTACGCGTAACGGCCGAGAATAAACAGCTCGCTGGCGGTGTCACGCAACGAGGCGTTCCAGCCGGCAAATGGCTGGGGACCGTTTCTCGTAACTAATACCCAGTCCGGCGCGATAAATAACGAGATCGGGTTACTTTGTTCGTCATTGGGATTCGATTTTGGAACCAGATAGTGTCTGTTCCATCGGGCAGCGGTGATCTCGCCTTTTTTTGGATTCGCCGGATCAATCGGCGCTGAATTCAAGGCAGAAGCACGGCTCGGAACGCCAGGCGGAGCGATCAAATCGGGTTGTGCGCTGCGCCGCACCAGATTCGGAATCGGGTCCGGATTTCCGCTCGGGTTTCCACTGCGCATTGGAAGAATGTTTGTGGCGGACGTTGGTGTATAAATCGTAAAGCCGTTGACGGTGGACGATGTCGATCCATCTGCGATCTCCTGTTTCAAATCGCCGACTATCACGTCCAGTGCGCCGCGCGCGAGCTGATCCGCCTTCCAGTCATTGAAGCTGGCGTGTGCAACCTGCCGGTCGGTGCTGGTGCGCGAGAGATAGGCGACAGTTACTCCCGCCAGGAGCACGACAAAGGCCAGCACGATGATCAGGGCAACTCCATTTCGGCCGGAGCGCGTCGGGCGGAATGGGAAACAGGTCATGACTTCGGCAGCAGGTAGAAATAGCGCTCGTAAATGCGAACAGATGAAACCACGGAGCGCGGAACCTCCGTCGTGGCGTCTAAATCTGTTTGCCACCGGTTGAGTAACTCGCCGGGATGGCTTGAGGAATCAGGGAAATCAATGAGGCGTTGAGTCAACATGGCAAGTTGATCGTTGGAAATCAGCACCCGGCTTTTCGGATCGATGGTTGCGATGCAAACAGCAATGGCTGAAACGTCTTGAAGGCCATTGACGCTGGTATGTCCCGGACTGCCATCCCATGGCTGGGGGGATAACGTTCCGTTTCTGAGGACATAGTTGTATTCAAAACGGAAAACGTAGGGACCGATTAGCTCGTAATCCGAATCGGGGTCGGAGTTTCCGGCGGTGGGAAAGGCCGGAGTTGGCGTGGCCGGTGCGGTCGGCAGCGATGACGGAGAAGCGAGCGGGACTGGAGCGAACAGAATCGGGGCTTGGCTCCCTGGAACACCGTTCCACAACAAACCCTTGGCCATTCGCTCAAGCTTGCGGAAATTCGCTGAATCCCCGACGGAGTTTATTCGATAGGCAACGACTGAGACAGGACTCCGCGATCCAGTAGATGGATAATAACCCGGCACAACACTAAAGAAGCCGATCTGGTCGTTGCCAGATTGCGGGTTACCCGGCGCTTTCAAGAAGTAATCAACATCCGGGCGCTTGACCATCTGAGCGAAATCGACTGCCATTCTGCCGAAGAGCGGTCTGATTTGTGACTCCGCGTCCATCCGCTTCTGTCGCAGCGTCGTGACCGCGGTCACACTGTTGAAGAGACGGCTGACGAGCAGAACCAGCCCAACCAGGACCGACATTGAAACGAGCAACTCGCTTAGCGTGAAAGCGCTGTGAGATTTACGAGTCATTCAGTTGCGGTCTAAAGCGGCAAAGATTTCGGCCGAGCCTTCTGCGTTTTCTACCATAGCCGGAGCCGGCCAGATCACTTTGAGATTTGCAAAAGTGGCGGTCCTCGCCGCACTACCATTGGAGAGAAATGTGACAATCACGCGGTAGCGGGAGTCAGTTTGCAAAGAATCGGCCGATTGGCCGGCACTGTTGAAAAAAAGTGTGGTTGGCGCACCTGTGCTTCCAGCCGCTGGAATGGCGACGCGAAACTGCGGCGAGCTGGTCGCACCTCCCCTTGGGCTGGTCACGGGCGTTGCGCGCAGGTCCGCTGCAACGTCGGACAAAATGTCGGCGGAAGCAGTCTGCTCGATCGAGCGTTGATTTGTCTGAACTCCGAGCGGCAAAAGAGCGAAAATCGTGAGTAACGAAATCGCGGCGACGCCAATGGCAAGTGTAATCTCAATCAACGAAAAGGCCTCACCCGGGCATCGGTTTAGGTTCATCGCCGATAGATTTTGAAATTGCCGCCGACTCCGCTGAATTGGATAGCAACAACATTGGGGCTATTGGAATCAACGACCGAGTCGTGAGTTGGCTTTAAGCCGACCTCTGCCGCCCGCCGAAGCTCGTACGTGGCGTTAATGTTTGCCTCGCCGCGTGAGTTAAAGCGCACTGTCTTGTAGAACGTATAGCTTTGAGCCAGGAATGGAAACCTCGTATGATTCTCGGGGCTGTGGGTATCATCGCTATTAATCCGGTTCTGGTAATCAAAACTTGGGCTTGCATAGGTGTATGGAATTGCCGGCCGGCCATCAAGTGAGTTTGGATCAGGCGAGGGCGAGACGGAGGAGGCTGGCGGCCCGATGTCCGTGACGTGGATGCCCTCTATCTTCACCAGCCTTCCGACTTGTTTGATCTTGTTGGCAATGAGCGGAATTGGATTGGTGGCCGTGGAATTCTGGTCTTCACAGCTCGTTGTTCCATCGATCGATGCCACGGTCGCAAGCACCACTCGCCCCTTTCCAGGGTAGGGTGGGGTCGCGTTGGTGGGTAATTGAGCTGCCGGTGACTCCTCGTAAAATCCCACATAGGTGTAGGTATTGTTAGCTATCGCGTAATGGCGGCCCTGTTCCAGCACCCCTGTAATTGCGGAAGCCGCAGCGGTGATATCGTTGCCAGTTTTTATGGTGGTGAAAGCTGGCGCAACCAGCACGAGTAGGATGGCAATGATGGCGATGACAACGAGCAGTTCTACAAGGGTGAAACCCATGTGGAAACGATGAGGGCTGAGGGTTGAGAGCTGAGTGCGAAGATTCCCAACTCCTATCTTCGATTGTCGATTTTCTGCCCGGCGCCGTTGCACGCCTGCGGAGTATACCCGGACCCCGGCACGGCTGAAAAGATCAAAAAGTGGAAGGTTGTAGGACGGGGCAAACCCCAACGCCCAACACCCAAACGCTCAACCCCGTAAAAAGAAACGGGGCAGGCTGTCCAACGTCGAAATCCGAATGCTTTCGTGAACAGCCTTCCGATGCGACTGTCCATCGTGCTTTGAATTTGCGATTTTCTTCGCTTGTTTCGGATTTTGATATTCGATATTCGATTCGTCATCTGGGGCGGATGAAAGCGAGCAAGAGCAGCGCGACCCATGTTGTAACCGTGTAACGATTCGCGATGTCAGCGTTTCAGCATTTCAACATTTTAACGTATCCTCCAACCAATGGATGATCTCTTCGTGAAAGAAGAGCGGGGGCAGGCCCGAAAGATCGACAGCGCGGCCCCGCTGGCGACCAGGATGCGACCGCGATCGCTTGATGAATTCGCCGGGCAGGAACATATTCTCGGGCCGGGGAAGTTGTTGCGGCGCGCGATCGAGGCTGATCGGTTGCCATCGGTCATTTTCTCGGGGCCGCCTGGCACGGGCAAAACGACACTGGCCTATATCATCGCCGACATGACGCACGCCGAGTTTGTCCGGCTAAGCGGTGTGGAAAGCAACGTGGCCGAAATGCGGCGCGTCATCGCGGCCGCGATCAACCGGCTGCGAACTTCGGGCCGGAAAACGATTTTGTTCATCGACGAAATCCATCACTTCAACAAAGCACAGCAAGACATCCTCTTGCCGGATGTCGAAGCTGGAAATCTCCGGCTCATCGGCGCGACAACGTTCAATCCGTTCTTTTATGTGAACAGCGCGTTGGTATCGCGCTCGCAGGTCTTTCAACTCGAACCGCTCCGCGTCGATCAGCTCGAGGGTTTGATCGATCGCGCGCTCGCAGACAACGATCGCGGGCTAGGCAATTACAGGGTAAAGATCGACAATGCCGCGCGCCGGCACCTGGCGAAATTGAGCGACGGCGATGCGCGGAAATGTTTAAACGCGCTCGAGATTGGCGTGCTGACGACGACGCCGAATGCAAAAGGAGTCATCCATTTCACGTTGACGGTGGCGGAAGAAAGCATCCAACAAAAAGCAGTGGTGTACGATCGCGCGGGCGACGCGCACTACGACACCATTAGCGCGTTCATCAAGAGCATGCGCGCTTCGGACGAAAAAGGAGCGTTTTATTGGCTCGCAAAAATGCTGCACGCTGGTGAAGATTTCCGGTTCATCGCGCGGCGCCTCGTTATCTTCGCCAGCGAAGACGTCGGCCTGGCCGATCCGGAAGCCTTGCCGCTAGCAATCGCGACCCAGCAGGCAGTAGAATTTGTGGGGTTGCCGGAAGCGCGCATCCCACTGGCGCACGCCACCGCCTACATGTGCCGCGCCCAAAAGAGCCGGGAAGCATATGACGCGCTGAATGAAGCGAGCGAGAAAATTGAGATGGAACAGACAAAGCGCGTCCCAGAACATCTCAAGAATAAGCATTTCCCGGTAAACCCGGAGCGGGAAAAGCAGAAAGGCTGAAACTGAAATGCTGAAAATCTCTTACTCATGTTCTTGCTCTTGCTCCTCTGCTCCTCTACTCCTGCCACACCTAGCGATGTGAACGGGAGCGGCTTTGAGCCGCTGTCGAACATAGGCCGGTGGCCCGTGCGCCCAGCGGCGATGCTCTTCGCTGCTCGCAATCGCTGCGATCCACCATTCACGTCTCCACGCCTTGGCCCAATCGTTGCTTCCAAACAGGCCATTAACCCTGCTTCTCGATGATTTCCGAACCTCAAACCGAGGTCGACGCTTTGCCCGATCTCGCCCTACCCAACCGCCAAGAGAGTCTCGCCCAGGAGAAATTCGCGACCGATTCGCTGCCGCGCAGCCCAGCCATGATCGCGTGCGCAATTGCGCTGTTTTCGTTCGGTGGGATCGCGTTCGCCCTTTGGCTGCGCACTGTGTTCGCAGGCTACCCCGATCCTCGCTCCTGGTTCAACGCGTTTTATGTTCTCTTCGCGCGACACGAGGTCACGGGGTTGTCTGTCGTCGCGCTGTTTTACGCGACCGCAGCAACGATGATGTTTCGCATCCGAAATTCAAACGTCGAAATTCTAAACAAGCACGAATCAACAACGCCCCAGCAAGAACCACGAGAACGTCGCGCTCGGATTTGGAACACTCGAGCTTCGGACTTGTTTCGGGCTTCCGTATTCGGAATTCCAGTCTACCCAATCCTCATTGCGCTGATCGTCTTCGCCATCGCCTCAATCGGCACGACCGCGGTTTTTCACGATTACCATCTAACCGCCGATGAAAATCTCGCCGATTTTCAAGCGCGTATCTTCCTGCGAGGGAAGATTCAGACCGAAGTGCCGCGAGATTGGGTCGAGGCTGTTCACGTTATTAAGCCGACCTTCGTTAGCTATTTTCCAGCGACGCATCTCTGGAACGCGAACTACCTCCCGGTTTATGCAGCAATGCGCGCGGCGTTCATGTGGTTTGGTCTACAATCCTTGCTGAATCCGCTGCTCGCCGCCGTGGCGGTGGTCGCGCTATATGGTACAGCGCGAAATGTATGGCCAGGTTCGCCACTCAACGCGCTGGTCGCAACGGGATTGTTGGCCAGTTCGTCGCAGGTTTTGCTCATGTCGATGACGGGGTATGCCATGCCCGCGCATCTCGCACTAAACATGATTTGGCTGTGCCTCTATTCGCGACCAGATCGGCGCGCGTTTTATCTCGCGCCGTTCGTCGGCGTGTTAGCTATCGGCTTGCACCAGCCAATTGTGCATGCCCTTTTTGTTTTGCCATTCCTTATTCGCCTAGTTATCGAGCGCCGTTGGCGAGCCGTCTTCGTCTTTGCCTTAATTTATCTGGCCGGATGTGCTGCGTGGTTTGCATGGAAAACCCACTTTGAGGCGCCAGCGATTCCGGGCTCCGGCGGACTCGGAGCGATGTTCCGCCTGGCCAATCCGCGGATGGCGGTGATTCAACCGATGAATTTATGCCTCATCATTGGCTGGTCTTCACTCGCTATGCCCTTGCTGGTGTTTCTTGGTTTCAAGAACGCGTGCGGAACGCGTCCCATCCTCCGCGATGCCGCGCTAAGCTGCATCCTTACTTTCGCCTTTTACTACTTCTTCTACATCGATCAGGCCCACGGCTGGGGCTATCGTTATTTTTACGGCGCCCTCGGCTGTTTCACTCTTCTGGCTGTGGCAGGCTTTGACCGATTGTCGACCCTGATCGGACAGCGCCGCGCCCTGATTTTCGCCGTGAGCGGCATCGCGTTGTCTTTCCTGGTCCAACTACCACTGCGTTGTATTCAGGCGGAAAGCTTCGTTAGGCCATACGCCCGCGCGGCGGAGGCTTTCCGAAACGTACCGGCCAGGATCGTCGCGTTCAATCCGTGCGACGCGTGGTATTCGGCCGATCTCATCCGCAACGATCCGTTCCTCGAGCAGCGCCCCGTCATTGTCAGTCTTCTCGGCCTGACGCAAGAGGCACTTCCGGTGCTGGAAAAGAACGGCCCAGCGCGCATCGTCACGGCTGAAGACCTGGCGCGCATGGGACTCTCGACTCATTCCCGCGATCATTATGGACGCGACCCTTTGCACCTTGGCCAAGGCAAATAGACCTAAGCCTAACCAGGATGCTGCGATCAAGACCGGTGTGGCGGGGTGCCAACTGCAAAGTCAACTTTCGAATTGTCAATTGCCTGATATTCTCTCATCGCTCACTTCCCCCCGCGCTTAATGAGCAACGGCCTTGAAATATTCCGATCAAAGAAAGCGCTGATTACCGGCGGTCTCGGTTTCATCGGTTCGAACCTCGCCCATCGTCTGGTTGATTTCGGCATGGACGTGACCTTGGTGGACAGTCTGATTCCCGAATATGGCGGCAATCTTTGCAACGTCGAAGCGATTGCAAACAGAGTGAGAATCAACATCTCGGACATCCGTGATGAGCACGCGATGAAGTATCTCGTCCAGGGTCAGGACTACTTGTTTAACCTGGCTGGTCAGACCAGCCATATCGATTCAATGGATAACCCATACACAGACCTGGACATCAATTGCCGATCGCAATTGTCGATCCTCGAAGCATGTCGCAAGCACAACCCGGGGATCATTGTGGTCTTTGCCAGCACCCGCCAGATGTACGGTGTTCCGCAGTACTTACCGGTCGATGAACGACACCCCATTCAGCCCGTCGACGTCAATGGCATTAACAAGATGGCGGGCGAATGGTACCACATGGTTTATGACCGGGTTTATGGAATCCGGTCTTGTTCGCTCCGGCTCACGAACACTTACGGCCCGAGAATGCGAATCAAAGACGCGCGGCAGACATTTCTCGGCGTATGGATTCGAAATATTCTCCGTGACGAACCTCTCAAAGTGTTTGGAGACGGCAAACAGATTCGAGATTTCAATTACGTGGATGACGTGGTCGAGGCATTTCTGGAAGCGGCAGTTTCAGAACAAAGCTCCGGCAAAATCTACAACCTCGGCGCAGACGATCCGATCTCGCTCAAGGACACTGCCGATCTGTTGGTCCAAGTACACGGAAGCGGCAGCTACGAAATTGTTCCCTTTCCCGCAGACCGCAAGATCATCGATATTGGCGATTATTACGCGGATTACCGCCGTATTCGTTCTCAACTCGGCTGGAAACCGACGACTCCGCTGGCCGATGGGCTAAGGAAAACTTTGGATTATTACCGGACCCATTACTCCGATTACGTGTGATGCATTCACAAGTGATTCCCGTAGCCAACCCGGCGGCCCAGCTTGAATCGCATCGAGCTGAGATTCGTGAAGTCATCGAGCGATTTCTGGACAGTAACTGTTTCATCCTCGGACCAGAAGTAGAAGCATTTGAAAAGGAATTTGCTGCATTCCTCGGGGCTTCTTTTTGCATCGGAGTTGCCAATGGCACCGATGCTGTGGCGCTTGCGCTAAAGTCTACTGGGACGTCGCTCGGCGATGAGGTGATCACGGTTTCACATTCGGCCGTGGCCACGGTCGCCGCGATTGAACAGATCAACGCCGTGCCCGTTTTCGCTGACATCGATCCCGTCAGCCGTTGTTTGAATCCAGCTGAAATCGAGCGTCTTATCTCCCGGAGAACCAAAGCGATCGTTGCCGTGCACATCTACGGGCAACCCGCGGCGATGAACGAGATCGTTGCGATCGCTCGCAATCACAACCTGAAAGTAATCGAAGATTGCGCGCAAGCCCACGGAGCGGAAATACATCAACGCAAAGTAGGGACCTGGGGCGACGCAGCTGCCTTTAGCTTTTATCCGACAAAGAATCTGGGTGCTCTGGGCGACGGCGGCGCTGTAGTCACCAATTCGGCAGAAGCGGCCGAGCGAGTAAGGATGTTACATCAATACGGCTGGAAAGAGCGATACATCAGTTCGGTCCCGGGTATTAATTCGCGACTGGATGAGCTGCAAGCGGCGATTCTGCGGGTCAAACTACGTTCGCTTGCCTCCGACAACATGCGCCGCCGGCAAATTGCCGCCGCATATCGCGAGGCGATCGATGGACAAACCATCTGTTCACCGCACCAGATCGACGGAACGCTGCACGCAATGCACCTCTTCGTCGTGCGATCGAAGCGTCGAGATGAGCTGCAAGACTTTATGCGGGCAGCAGGAATTGGAACGGCACTGCATTACCCTAAACCGGTTCACCTGCAGCCGGCATACGCAGCAAGAATTCGAGGAGGCGATCGCCTTCCGGAAACGGAATCCCTTTATCGGCAGATTTTGACTTTGCCGATGTTCCCGGAGTTAACCGACAACGAGGTAAAAAAGGTCTGCGATGTGCTTCGGCAGTGGTCTGCTGCATCGTGAAACGATTCTACTGCACTTATTTCGATCGAAATTATCTGGTCCGCGGCCTCGCCCTCATTAATTCGTTGCGGGCGAACTCGGAGGGCGATTGGCAGTTGTTCGTCGTATGCATGGACCATCAATCCAGAAACGTGCTGGAACGTTTTGCCCTCCCGAATGTCGTCACCTTTTCGATCGAGCAAATCGAAGCAGCCGATCCCGAGTTGGTGGCGGCCAAAGACGATCGTAACCGGATCGAGTACTTATGGACGACGACGCCTGCGATTATTCTCTGGCTAATCGAGCATCACCCGGAGATCGACGTTCTGACCTATCTCGATGCCGACCTCTATTTTTATTCCTCGCCCGAACCAATCTTCAGCGAATTTCAGGGGGCGTCCGTACTTATCCACGAGCATCGCTATTCGCCCGAGCTAAAAGCCATGGAGATCAATGGGAAATATAACGTCGGCCTGCTCTGCTTCCGCAATGACGAGCGGAGCCGCTGCACGTTGCATTGGTGGCGGGAACGCTGCATCGAATCGTGTCACCATGATCTCAAAACGGGCAAGTGCGGCGACCAAGTGTATTTGAACGATTGGCCGGAGCGTTTTTCGGGAGTTCACGTTCTCCAACATCGCGGTGCCGGCGTCGCCCCATGGAATGTCGATCAATTCGCCCTGCGCAAGGAAAATGGGCGAATCCTCATTCAGGAGGCGCCGCTAATCTTTTATCATTTTCACAGCCTGCGCATAATTGGGCTTGAAACTTTCCGCCTTGCCTATCGGTTTTACATTCGGGCGGACGTCGCGAATTTGATTTATCGGCCTTACACCGAGGCGCTATCGGTCGCGATGAACGATATCCAGTGCCTCGAGCCTTCCTTCGAGTTCGCATTCCAGCAGCCGAGATTTGTCGAGAGACTTTGGGATTTTCTTTTTTACTTTCGACCGGCGAGTCGCTTTATCGCATTCGTTGGGCAAGCTATTCGCCAGTTCTCCAACTGTGCTCCCGCAACGCAGTCATGACGACGCCGGCAATGCAGAATGACAACCGGCAATACCGTTATGAGAAAGCCGGATTTATCATCCGCCCAGAGTACGCCGTGATCGCGGAGTGGATTCCCGAGAACTCCCGCGTGATCGATCTCGGTTGCGGCAACGGTTCGCTCATGCACTATCTCGTGCAGCACAGGGAACTGGCGATCGAAGGAATCGAGCGCGTCCATTCTGGCGTCGAACATTGCCGGCAAAACGGTTTGAAAGCCCGTTGTGCCGAAATCGATGTGCCCGGGACTTATTCGGATTACGCCACCGGCCTTTTTGATTTCGCCATCTGCAATGTCACGCTCCACATGGTCATGTATCCCGAAGTGTTAATCGAGGAGATGGCGCGCATCGCGCGGTACACCGTGGTTTCATTTCCAAACTTCGGGCACCTCTTTAATCGTGCCGACCTTTTGCTCAGCGGACGCATGCCGAGGCCGCAATTGTTTGGCTATCATTGGTTTGACACCGGACAAATTCATCAGCTTGGGGTGTGCGATTTCCTCGACTTTTGCCGGCGGCACTCGTTGCAAATACTTCGCGAGCAGCACATGGGTTGGCCGGTCCCGCTCGCCAAACTTTTGCCGCCTGTGTTTTCACGCACCGCCATTTATCTCTGTGCGAAGAAGACCTGAAAGATCGTGGCCCTCGTTTCATCTTTTAGAATCTTCTGGGCCAACGCTGCCGCTCAAAATCGCGTCTGGTCGAACATGGGGTGGCTTTTTGCTGACCGGCTCGTGCGGCAGGGGCTTGGGTTGGTCGTGCTCATCTGGATGGCGCGTTATCTCGGACCGACGCAGTTTGGTCTCTTTAACTATGCTGCCGCCTATGTCGCGTTAGTATGGTCATTCACCGATCTAGGCCTTTCTTCGATCGTTGTTCGCAACCTCGTCAATAAACCGGGCGAGGCGCCGAGTATTCTCGGCGCAGCTTTTTTTCTGCGATTAGGAGCAGTTATTCTGGCCTGGAGCATCGCGGTTGCAGGTGTGCGCGGTCTCCGGCCAGCAGATGGGGTCACGAGCACGCTAGTCGCAATTATCGCCACCGGAATGGTCTTCCAAGTTTGCGACACCCTGGGTTGGTGGTTCGAAGCGCTGGTGCAATCCAAATACGTGGTTTGGGCCCGAAGCACCGCCTTTCTCTTGAGCGCTTTGTTGCGAGTTGTGTTGATTTTGTCCCATGCGCCTCTGTTTGGTTTCGCCCTTGCAAATGCCGCCGAGATGGCACTCGCCGGCGTCGGTATTGGCATTGTCTTTTACTCGCGCCAAACCGCAGGTTTTCGTTTTCGCTTCGCCTGGTCATCGGCGCGCGCTCTGATGCGCGATAGCTGGCCGCTGATTTTTTCCAACCTCGCGATCGTAATTTACATGCGGCTAGATCAAGTGATGCTCGGAAACATGCGCGGCAACGCTGAGGTCGGCATTTATTCCGTCGTCGTCTTGATTGCCGAAGCCGCTTACATCGTTCCCATGATCGTGATGCCATCGTTACTCCCGGATATCGTTGCGGCCAAACAAGAGTCCGACGTTCTCTTTTACAAACGACTCGATCATCTTTACCGGCTGATGGCTTTCCTGGCCTATGCCGTCGCGCTGCCGCTTATGCTGATTTCCGGTTCGCTCGTCTCGCTTCTCTTCGGAGCAGCCTACGCTTCCGGTGGACCGGTGCTCACGGTGCTGGCAGTGGCCGGAATATTTACTTTTATGGGCGTGGCGCGAACGGCCTTCCTCGTCACTATGAATTGGAACAGGACGCACCTGGCGGCGGTCTCGACTAGTTGTGTGCTCAACATCGTTCTGAACGTCGTGTTGATTCCGAGGTACGGCGCATTGGGAGCAGCCATCGCTTCGGCCTTCGCCTACTGGTTTGCGGCGCATGGCTTCTGCCTGTTTTACAAGCCGCTACATCCCACTGGCGCGATGATCACAAGCGCGCTTCTGTACCCGAAATTTTGGAAATGAGATCGCGGTTATTGCCTTTACTCCCCTGGCTCAAACACCATAGCAGCCTTACCGCCGCGCTTTCACTAAAGTGTCACGGCGGCCTCAAGGAGGATGGTTGGTCTCGAAGTATTAGTGAGAACCCACTGGTCGATTCGCCAGCAGCGGTCCGCTAATAAATATGACCAAAGAAACGAGTTTTTTCACCGCGCGGAAAATATCTTCACGATCTGAACCATGGCTGCCGACGCGCTGAACACCCCTGTAACTTTCTTGATCTTCAATCGGCCGGCCGCCACCGCGCGCGTCTTCGAAACGATCAGCCGGGCACGCCCGCCCAAGCTTCTGATTGTTGCAGACGGCCCACGACCCGACCGGCCGGAAGATGTGGATCTTTGCGGACAGACTCGCGCCGTTGTTGAGCACGTCGACTGGCCGTGCGAAGTATTGACGAAGTTTTCGACGCAGAATCTGGGTTGCAAACACAATGTCTCCCTGGGCCTGGACTGGACGTTCGATCAAGTGGACGAAGCCATCATTCTTGAGGATGATTGTCTGCCGGACGCGACATTCTTTCGCTTCTGCGAGGAGTTGTTGGAACGTTATCGCGATGAGCCAAAAATCGCGCAAATCTGCGGGTCGAACTACCAGCAGGGCATACGACGGACTTCGTTTAACTATTATTTCTCACGTCACGCCCACATCTGGGGTTGGGCGACCTGGCGGCGTTCGTGGCGACAAAATGATCTCAGCATGTCGGCCTGGCCGCAGCTGCGCGACCGCGGGTGGCTCGAAGAATATCTGGGCGATTCGAAAGCTGCTTTCTATTGGAAAAAGCTTTTCGATGATTCATACAAGGGCGGCCGCGACAGCCTCAATAGTTGGGCCATACCCTGGACGTTCTCATGCTGGGCGCGTCGAATTTTATCGATCGTCCCTGAAGTAAATCTCATTTCGAACATTGGCTATTCGGGCGCGGGGACGCACACCACCGGAGGCAGCGCTGCAAATCGCACGACCTGCAGCAGTATGCAATTTCCGCTTCGACATCCGCCCATCATCGAGGCGAATGTCGAAGCAGATCGCTTCACCGAAGAAAGCTTTTACTATGGCCAGAATCTGGTGGAGCGTTTGTTTTGGACTTGGCGTGTGCCGCTCTCCGTCTCCACCGCGCGAAGGATTCGCCGTTGGTTGAAAGAACTGCGATAAGAGATCAGCGGCGGAGCCAATAGCTATCTGGTAGAAGCCACGACTGGTTATGCGAGCGCCGGCGAGCCGTGCGGAAGCATCCCCACTTCAGCGCGATAATCTTTTGGCGACAAGACCAATTGCGTCCATTGATCCAAATGGCGATCGAACGGCGCCCGCTTTACGATCTCCAATTCCTGCTCCATTTCACCCGCAAAACCGGTGCAGATCACGCGTCGTTCAGCGGCAAAGCTATTCCAGATCTTGGACGGAAAGACCGCCCTTTGAATGCTTGGATGCGCGGCAATCAGGTGGACTTCATGGCGAACCAAATCCTTCTTCAGTAATTCGAGCCTGTCGTGAAGTGGTTGGGGCTTTAGCCAACCGGGAAGCTGGCGCGCACCCCGACCATCAACACGAATCGAAATCCTGTATCCTTGATCGCGCAAATCTTCGCACGTGGCGACGAGCAGATCGATGTCGTGGCCATAACCGAGGTTGCCAGAATAAAGCGCAGTCCGTGGCTCAGGTTCGGTGACGTTCTCGAACGCAAACGTCGGCCAATTGCGAATGACAATGGCATTGTCTTCCGGTCCCGCAAGATTGGCCCCGATTTTCACGACACGGTCCCAGGCCGAAAGCTGCCGGTCCCAATAGCGACTAAATGCGCGTCGGCAGGAATGCGGGTATTCATGAATTCCGCGAATTAGTTCGGGATAGTAATCCTGCAACCAATAAATCGCCTGTGCCCGGCGGCGTTTGATGCAATTCGCCAGATTCACCGTGTTTGGCGGTGCACTGGTGACGATGGCCACGTCGCCTCGCCCGACAAATTCGTCGATATATTTTTCAAAAGCTCGCTTTACCGAAGCATATTCGGCAAAAGTTTGCACCAGGCTGCCCCGCCGGCCATGAAAGTGATCCAGGTGGACAACCGGCAGCGGTGGCTTATCGCGTTTCAGCGCCCGATAATTACCGGTTCCACCTATGAGCCGGACATCGCACCCTTGTTCGTGCAATCGCGTGGCAAGCTGTTCCGCATAAAGACCGGTCGGAGCCGCATCCGGCCAAATGTATTGGGAAAGGATATGAACGGTCGGCATCGCGTGCTTCTCAGCCCGCGAACAGACGCGGATATGTGCGAGGTGCTTTCTGCAGCGGCGCGCGAAATTTTCGCAACTGAATGTGATATGCCTCGCGGTGGTAACGCAGGTTGGCTTCCAAGAGCAGACCGACCAGGCCGATTAGCATCGACAGGATCATCAAGCTGGCCGCTAATACGGCCAGCGGCAGCCGGTTCACGAGGCCGGTGCGAAAATATTCGATCACCGGCAGCGATCCCGCCGCCAGACCAAATGCGGCGCTGAGTGCGCTCAACGTTCCGAAGAAAGCCAGTGGCCGGTAATCGCGGAAAAGAACAAGGAGCAACCGAAGAATCCGTACTCCGTCGCTCACCGTTTTCAGCTTTGACGTCGAACCATTGGCGCGGCTCCGGAACGGCACCGGGATCTCCATCATTGAAAAGCCCTTGTCGATCGCCTGGATAGTGAGCTCGATTTCGAGCTCGAAGCTGCGCGACAGCACCGGCACATGTTGATAAAAACGGCGGGAGAATAGTCGCAGGCCGGAAAAGAGATCGAGCGGCTTAAAGCGGAAAACGAGATTCAGAACGGCGGCGAAGATCGACATTCCCCATTGATGCATCGGGCGAAACACATTCGATGCATTCTGCGCGCTGCGGATTCCGGAGATCATGTCCGCCGGCTCGCGTAGATATTGCGTCAACAAAAGGCTCGCGCCTTCGGCTGGATAACTGCCATCGCCATCAACCATCAGCACCAGATCGGTATCGATTGCAGCGAGCGCGGTCGCGACGGCGCGCGCCTTTCCGCGGCGCTTCTCGGTTATGACAGCCGCGCCGGCGGAACGCGCTGCGGCGGCAGTGCCGTCTTCTGAGCCGTTATCGACGACAAGAACCTCAGCCCGTGGGAACGCTGCCCGATACTCAGCCACAACCAAGGCGACCTGGCGCTCTTCGTTTAAGCACGGCATCAAAATGGTGAGTGAAGGCGACTCCATCGCGGCACAATTGTCCTTGCGCTTTCAGAACCATTTTTCGTGCCGCGCACCCGGGAAAAAGAGGCGGACAGCGTGCCGACTTAGGGATACGAATTTCATTGATTTACACCAACTTAGCCGGCAGTCGCCTCAAGCCGAATGAGGTTCGGGCCAATTCGGCGTACCGGCGGTGTCCGGCGGGCGGGTCGCCCGCAAAACCATTCCAAAAGCGCCGCTGAGACAGCCGCCTCCACACCGGGCGTACTAATTGCTCGGGCTGTCGGTCGCGATGGCGTCTCCCAAGATGGACAATTTCTCGCTTTTGCGCGATCCGCGATGGCAGTTGGCCATCGTTTTTGCTGTCGTCCTTCTGTCGCGACTTCCATTTCTCGATGCGGGTTATGGCGTGAATGTGGACGCGTGGCGCGTGGCGCTGACGGCGCGCGAGATCGCGCTCACCGGTGACTATTCGGTATCGCGGTTTCCGGGTTATCCTATCCAGGAGATTGTTTGTTCCTGGTTTTGGCGCGGCGGCCCTTTCGCGCTCAACGCGCTGAGTGCAATTTTCAGCGCGATCGCGGCGACGGCTTTTGCAGCGATTGCACAAAAACTGGATGCCCGTGATGCGCTCCTGGCCGCGCTGGCATTTGCCGCGACGCCAATTCTCTTTATCAGCAGCGTCAGCTCGAAAGATTATGTCTGGGCGATCGCGTTTATCTTGCTCGCGATCTTGTCGGCGCTGCATCAGCGCACCGTTCTGGCCGGCATGTTTCTCGGTTTGGCCGTCGGCTGCCGAATCGCGTCATTGTCGATGTTGTTTCCAATCGCGCTCATCCTCTTTTCCAGAAGTGACCGACATCAGGGAATCGTTTCCGTTACCAAATTTGTCGGCGTTTCTATCATCACGGCGATCATCGCGTTTTCTCCGGTCTGGCTGAGCTATGGGACGGCTTTCTGGCGGTTCTACGAGCACGCACGGCCGGATTGGCTAACGATTCTGAGCCGGGGCACGCTCGAGATTTGGGGTACGGTAGGTTTACTCGGTCTTCTTTTAGAAGCGTGCGTGCTATCTTTGTCGGGTTCCGGCCTGATTAGGAAGCTCGCGGCTTCGACGATTTGGCTGCCATCAATCAAGGAACTGCTTGATCCACCTGATCGCCTTTCTTCGTCGCGGAGCAAATGGCTGATTGTCGCGCTCGCTCTTTGGCTCGCAATCACCGTTGCGGTGTATTTGCGTCTGCCGGACCAGGCCGGATATTTGTTGCCGGCTGTTCCTGCGGTGTTATTGCTGACGCAGCAACTGGTGTCGCGCCGGGCCTTTCAGTTCGCTTGCGCGTGCCTGATTCTCTCCCCGTTCGTCGATCTCGGGCCCAAAGGGGTGCAAGCCGGGTCCATCTTTGCCGATCGAGCGGAGCGCGTCCATACACTGGATCAGGTCGAACACTTTCTCGGCTATGCAGAAACATTGCCTGGACAGAACACCATCGTCGTCGGCGCGTGGGAACCGATCATTGCCATGGTCGCGCCCCATATCGCTCATGGCAGAAATCATTATGTCTATTTGTTAGATGATGCGGCCCTTGCGGCTGTCCTGGCCCGGAATGAGCCGATCTTCTACGCGCCCCGGATGCGCGAATTCAACCAGCGGATCTACGGAATCGACCTGACAAAATACGGTGGAATTAATCTGAGCGACGTTTACCGACACCATAGCCGCTAACGCGGAGGTTTAGCCGCAGCGTTTGTCCAACGGCAGGCGGCTGACACAGCCGCCCCTACAACCGAATTAGCTCCCGCCACCGAATGGGCGCGCCGCACTGCTGCCGCCGAGACCAAGGATCGCTTCGGCGCGCTTGCGCGAGGCCCCTGATTTTTCCGCGAGAGCAAAATTACGCCACGCGGCCCGCAATTCGTCGAGCGTGAGATTCATTTGCCCGAGAATTTCTTCTTCTTCTTCGCTCAGCGGCGCGGGGTCACGATCGCTTGCGAGCCGCCTCTGCAACCACCCAATAGCCGTTGCGAGCGCGTCGCGATTCGTTAGTCGAAACAGATCGATCAGGCGCTGAAAGCTGAGATGGAACGGAATCGTCGCTAGGTCGACATCTGCGGCTTCCGAAATGGAATCTGGCGGCATCTCTATTTCGTCAGACCGGACAACTGATTTCCAAACATTCCCGGCGCCGTAATAGCCAAGCTCCATATGATAAGGCCCCCGCGTGGGCGAGACCGTGATGTAAATATTTGCCGCCATCGGTTCGGCGGCGACGGCGGTTTCTTCAGCGCCGTCGCACCGCAGGATGCGTGCGTGGACTTGTCGATCCTCCGGAACGTCAGCGCTGAACGCCGCAGGCCAATCGACATTCCAATAGGCAAAGATCGTCTCCGGATCGCGCGCGATCGCGAACAGGCGGGGCGATTCGTAAACCCGCGGGAGCTTCGGCAAGTCAATTTCCTCCACCCCGAGAGCTCTCGCCGCCGCGCTGACAACTGGTCCTTCGGAAATCCGGAAATCGCCGATGGCCTTAGATTTTAGTGAAGAGCGGATTCGTCGTTTGCTAGGCATTCTTTTGCTCGATATGGTCTTGGAGATGTGAAGGTCGCCGCCTTCCCACGCAGTGCTGCCGGCGCGCTTTGGCGTATTCACATCGCTGTTTAGATTTTGGCCTAAAATTGGAAAACGCCAACTGAATCGTCGGCCCATGCTGCTGTGCCAACTTTCGTAATCGTCAATCCAAAGGCGGGCGCCGTCACCGATTTGGCTGCCGTACTCAGACAGCTTCGGCGTTTACGGACGGCCACGATTGCGATCGCGCAGCGACGCGGTGATACCGAACGGCTTTGCCGGAGCGCTCTTCGCGCCGGGTTTGACTACTTTGTCGCGGCCGGCGGCGACGGCACTTTAAACGAGCTTGTTAACAGCGTGGCGCGCTCCCGGCAGGCGCGAGAGACTCGTATCGGCATCGCGCCAGTCGGAACCGGGAACGATTTTGCCCGAACTCTCGGATTGCCAACGGCGCTCCGGGACAACATTCAGATCCTGAACGATCCGGTTGCCGTCGTTAGGCAAATAGATCTTGTCCGCGTGAAAGCCGATCGCATCCGCTATTTCGTGAACGTGGCCGCCGGCGGGTTTAGTGGAATGATTAGCGAGAAACTGACGCGCAGAATAAAGCAGTCCTGGGGACCGCTGGCCTATCTGCGTGGCGCCGCGGCCGCGCTGCCCAAGCTGCACTCTTATCCGGCGGAGATCGTTTTGGACGATGCCACGCGCTTCTCCGGCGAGATTTATAACGTAATCGTGGCAAACGGGCGTTACGCCGGCGGGGGCGTGCCAGTCGCGCCAGAAGCTGATCCAACCGACGGCCTGCTCGATGTGATCTTGATTCCACGATTGCCTGGCGCCGAACTGGCCGTCATTGCTACCGAAATCTTGTTGGGCAAACATCTGTCTAATCGCGATATCATCCATCGTCGGGCCACTCAGATTGCCATCAGGTCGCGTCCACGAATGTTCTTCAGTATCGATGGCGAAGCATTCGCCGCTGCGCCGCTTAGCTTTCAGCTACTTCCCGGCGCGCTAAATTTTGTCACAGCTCGCTGAAGAAGGTTTCAGGTTTAAGGATTCAGATGTTAGGATCGTAAATCATGCAACGAAAGATCGTCGCGATGGCCGATCTGCCGCCGTTGACAAACAAATTGCGAGCGGAAGGACGACGAATAATCGCGACCAATGGCTGCTTCGATCTGCTCCACGTCGGCCATGTCCGGTATTTGCAGACGGCCCGCGCGCTCGGAGATTTTCTGATCGTCGGAGTGAATGGAGATGAAGCGACCCAGCAACTAAAGGGACAGGGCCGGCCGTTGAACAACGAGCGCGACCGCGCGGAGGTAATCGCGGCGCTGGGATGCGTCGATCTCGTATCGATCTTTCCACAAATGCGCGCGACCGAATTTCTGCGCGCGGCGGGGCCGTCCATCTACGTGAAAGGCGGCGATTATTCGCGCGACACGCTGAATGCCGAGGAGGCTGCGGCGTTGCAAGAGATCGGCACAGAGATTCGCATCATTCCGTTTGAGCAGGGATATTCCACCACGCACTTAATCAAGAAATTGTGCGCGAAAAATGAGTAAGCTGCCCATTGGAATTCTGGGCTCCGGCAAAGGAAGCAATTGCCGCGCGATCCTGGAAAAAATCCGCATCGGTGAATTGGCCGCGGAAGCGCGCGTGGTGATTTCCGATGTGCTTGGCGCTCCGATCCTGGACATCGCGCGCGAGTTTTCCGTGCCGAACGCGTACCTGCCACCGGGACACTTTCGCACACGACTCGAGCCGCAAGCCGAGGAGGACCTGGTGCGAATGCTGCGCAATGCGGGCGTCGAGCTGGTCGTTCTCGCAGGGTTTATGCGCGTCTTGAAAACGCCAATGTTGGAAGCGTTTCCACGACGGATCATCAACATTCATCCATCGCTTCTGCCAAAGTTCACCGGTTTGGAAGCTTGGAAGCAAGCGCTGGCCGCCGGCGAGAAGGTAACCGGCTGCACGGTCCACCATGTTGATGATAAGATCGATCACGGGGAGATCATCGCGCAGCGAGAAGTGCCGATTTTGCCTAACGACACAACAGTAAGCTTGCACGAGCGGATCCAGATCGCGGAGCGTGAGCTGTACCCGGAGGTGATCCGGCAGTTCTGCGAGAAATACGCCGAAGAAGCGTGAATCGTTACATCGCAGGTCCGCGATTCCCGAATCTCAGTTCACAGTTCACCATTCGCGATCACAATTTCTCCTACCTGCCTTCAGCCTTTTGCTCTCGCCCGAGCAATTCCTTTAACGCCGCGAGGGGCGGTTTTTGTTCGTAAAGCATTGCGTACACTTGCTCGATAATTGGTGTGTCGATCTTCAACCGGCGAGCGCACTCGCAGGCGCTCCGCGCGTTGGAGATTCCTTCCGCCACCATTCTGGTGGAGGCGGTGATTTCATGGAGCGGTTCGCCTCGGCCTAACCGTTTTCCCACGGTGTGATTGCGGCTGCGCTCGCTGTAACAGGTCACGACGAGATCGCCCACGCCGCTCAAGCCATAAAACGTCTGTGGACTGCCACCCATAGCCACCCCCAGCCTAACCAGCTCCGCGAGCGATCGCGTCACCAGCGCCGCCTTGGCATTATCGCCCAGACCAATGCCATCGCTGATCCCAGCCGCCAGAGCAAAAACGTTTTTCAACGCCCCGCCCAACTCGATGGAGGTAACATCGGCGCTCGTGTAAATCCGAAAACGCGAGCGGCCCAGAAAATTTTGGAGCGCGGCCGCCCACGTATGGTCAGCGCAACCGATGACCGTAGCGGTTGGCAGATCGCGCGCGACTTCGCTGGCCAAATTCGGTCCGGATAGCACCGCAACAATTTGCTTCGGGAAAATCTGGCCGAGAATCTGGCTCATTAACATTCCGGAACCGTGCTCGATTCCTTTCGTGCAACTGAGCAGCACGGCGCTCTCGTTAGGCTGAACTTGGCGCAATTGAGTGGCAATGGCCCGCAACGCCATCGATGGCGTAACGAAGACAATCACGCCTGCATCGATGCAGTCGCGCAGGTCGGACGTGATCTGGACCGCTCCCGGCAATTTGATTTCCGGCAGATAGTCGTTGTTTTCCCGGCTCCTTTGCATGCGGGCCGCGCGATCTGGATTGCGAGCCCAAAGAACAATCGAACGATCGTCCCGCGCCCAAAGCCAGGCGAGCGCTGTTCCCCAGCTACCCGCGCCCAATATTGCCGTTTTGTCGATCTTCACTTTCGGGTGAATCGTGGTTCGGTGCCGTGGATGAGCCGTAAAAGATTGGCACGGTGTCTCACGATAACCAGAGCGGCGAGGCCAATGGAGAAATAAAAAAGGGCATAGCTGGTGGCGTGGCCGAGCAAGAGCAAAATCAAGATCGCCATCGGTAGAGCGATCGCGGCCACGATTGACGCAAGCGAGACAACCCGGCTGATTTGGAACGTGAGAAGCCACACCATGACGCCGATCACAAGCGCCGCGGGCATCAAGCCGGACAGCGCCCCGGCCGAGGTCGCGACTCCTTTACCGCCTTTAAAGCGCAACCAGATCGGGAACGAATGGCCGATCACGCAGAAGACTGCTGCGACGATTCCGGTAATCTCGGGCGATACGGACACGCCGGGCGCTCGTTCGGTGATTAAGATCGACAAGCGAACGGCGGCGAGGCCTTTCAGGAAATCGAGTGCGAAAACTGGATAGCCATAACTCTTTCCTAATGTGCGTGTTACGTTTGTCGCTCCGAGATTTCGGCTGCCCACATTGCGAATGTCGATCCCGGCGATCCGGCCGGCAATATAGCCGAACGGAATCGAGCCCAGCAGATAACTGGCAAGCAAGGCGACTGCAAACATCTAAAATTTGGTCGTTTTAGGTGGAACCATTATGTTGTAAGATATTCTTGTTAAGCCAAATAGATATGATCGAGATATCAGCCGGCGTAATACCGCCGATCCGTGACGCTTGGCCGAGGGATCTGGGCTTAATGCTCGTCAGTTTTTGCCGCGTCTCCGAGCGCAGCCCGGCGATTTCGGAATAATCGAATCCATCGGGAATCGATTGGTTTTGCCGACGCTGGAGTTGTCGATTCTGCTGTTCCTGCCGAGCGGTGTAGCCTTCGTATTTGAAATCAGTCTCGATGATTTCCCAAATTTCCGGCGGGACGAGCGAAACAATTTCCAATGGCAGATCTTCGACCGAAAACTCCGGGCGCCTAAACAACTGCGCGACCGGGACACCGCGGATTTTCGTTTCGGCCGCGACCGAACGCGCCCGATCGAGAAGCTCCATTTTCCGTTGGAACCGGTCCCAACGGAATTGACCAATGAGGCCAGCATCGAACGCAGGTCTCGTCAACCGTTGATCGGCGTTGTCCTGGCGCAGAGACAAACGGCCTTCGGCACGGCTGGTAAACATTCGATAAGGCTCCTCGGTTCCCCTGGTTACAAGATCGTCGATGAGCACGCCTATGTACGCCTCATTTCGGCCGAGCACGAGCGGCGACCGGCCAATTACTTTTAGAGCCGCGTTAGCGCCTGCGATCAACCCTTGGGCGGCGGCTTCCTCGTAACCAGAAGTTCCGTTGACTTGACCGGCAAAGTAGAGACCGCTAACCAACTTTGTTTCCAATGTCTGGAACAATTGGGTCGGCGGGAAATAATCGTATTCCACTGCGTACCCCGGCCGCATGATTTCCGCGTTCTCAAGCGCTGGTATCGTGTGGAGAAAACCGAGCTGAACATCCCAAGGCAGGCTAGTCGAAATACCATTGACGTAATATTCCTCGGTGTGGCGTCCTTCGGGTTCCAAGAACAGCTGATGGGCAGTTTTGTCCGCGAACTTGACCACCTTATCTTCGATCGATGGGCAATACCGCGGGCCGGTTCCCTGAATTCGCCCGGCATAAAGCGGGGAGCGATGAAGGTTGGCGCGGATGATCTCGTGGGTTTCGGCAACGGTCGAAGTTATCCAGCAGGGAAGTTGTTCCACGTGGAACGTTCCATCTGAATGGTAGTTCAATGTAAATAGATCATCGTCCATAACCTTGACGTCCGAATCGTCAAAGCAGAAACGCGGTGGCGGCTCATCCCCGTTTTGAATCTCGCAACGCGAAAAGTCGATCGAGCGGGCATTAAGCCGACAAGGCGTGCCGGTCTTGAAGCGCCCGACCTCAAAGCCAATCTCGCGCAGGTTGTCGCTCAAGCTCGAGCTCGCGTCGGCCATTCTTCCACCCGCCTTTGCATTTTCTCCAACATGCAGCAGACCTCGTAAAAAAGTGCCAGACGTGATTACCACGCTCAGAGCATGAATTCTCAACCCCAAGTCCGTCTCCACCCCGGTCACCCTTCGATTCTCGACCAACACACGCGACACGGTCGCTTGCTTCAGATCCAGATTCTCCGCTCGCTCCAAAACAGCCTTCATCCGGAACTGGTAAGCTTTCTTGTCGCACTGCACCCGAGGCGCCCGGACCGATGGGCCCTTGGCCCGATTCAACATTCGAAACTGAATGCCGGTGGCATCAGCGTTCAGCCCCATTGCGCCTCCCATTGCGTCGATCTCGCGAACCATGTGACCTTTGGCCAGCCCGCCTACCGCCGGATTGCACGACATCTGTCCGACCGTGTCGAGATTTTGCGTTAGCATCAATGTGCGGCCGCCAATTCGTGCTGCCGCCAGCGCCGCTTCAATTCCAGCATGACCGCTCCCAACCACCACGACATCGTACTCTTTTGGAAGCGTAAACATGTTTGCCCAAGATTCCTGGCACTTGGTCATTAGCGCAGTGCCCACGCGAACTCTGAATTCCACGCGCCGGCACAACTCTGCATCTGATCAGCAGCACCTATTAGATTAGAGTTAGATATAAATATTTGCGTCACAACTATTTATGATTACATAGTTCTTGGTTCTTCCACTCGCTTCTCAGTCTGCTCAACGTCCTTTACCGCACGAGAAGCGATTCGGCCGAGCACGATTAATAATAGCAAAGTCGTCACGAATGCTCCGCCCCAAGTCCAATACTCAATCACACGCGGATATTGTTTTCCACGAATTATTCTTAAGCTGTATTGCCCCAGCGTGCCGACATAGACGTACAAAAACAAACCTGGAATTCGCCCGAGAGACGCCCAAAGCATGTAGGTGCCAAATCGGATTGTTGTTAGGCCGTAAAGATAATTCAGCAGGCTCGTCGGAAAAAGGGGATGCAATTGGCTTAACAAAATGATTTTCCAACCTTCCCGCTTCACTGCCGGCTCGATCAGGCGCAACGTCTTGTTTTGCGAAAGCCTCTCCCGAAACCACCGGTTAGCGACCCATCGGTTCGAGGCGAACGAAATTGCCGCCGCCAGAACGTTTCCCGCGAAGACGATCAGAAATCCCCACCACAAACCGAAGAAAAAACCCCCGCCGACGGCAAGAATTCCGCCGGGGAGCAGCAGGATATTGCACCCGGCGAAGATGACCGCGTAACAAGCCCCGCCCCAGATGCCCCAGCGCGCCACAGTGGTTCGCAACGTTTCGACTAGATCGACAATCGGAAAAAAGCGCGACAGAACAGCGATCAGCGCGATCGCACTAACAAACAGCGCGATCTGCCAGTAAATCGCGCGGCGGGATTTTAACACCAGCAGAATTATGCGCGCTTCAAAGGCCCAGCGCAAATCTAACCAATTCAATGGTGATCTTCTGTTCTATGACAAGGAAGAGCGAATCAGACTGATCGACTCCGGAACACCCGTGTCGATCAGGCACGGACCAGCGCCTGCGATCAGGACCTGCTCAACCCGCTTGCTAACGTCGGGGCTCGACGACGTCAGCCTCAATTTGTGCGCCGCCTCGGCGGGGAATGCCAAGGCTGTCAAAAATTACGCGCGTGGCATCGGAGCGATTCAGTGTATAAAAGTGAATGCCGGCCACGCTGTTATCCAAGAGGTCATGACATTGTTCCAATGCAAAATGAACACCGACGCGTTTGACCATTTCGGGATCATTTTCACATCGCTGCAAGGCGCGAATAAGCTTCGCCGGAAACCGTGAGCCAGCCGCCAGCTCGGCAATACGCTTGAACCCGCCCATCGATGTAACCGGCATAATGCCAGCGATAATTGGAATATTGATGCCGACCAGCGCACAGCGTTCTCGAAAATCATAAAAGTCTCGATTATCAAAAAAAAGTTGTGTGACAATGTAGTCGGCACCGGCCTCGACTTTTGCTTTGAAGTGGTCCATTTCCATTAGCCGATTCGGCGTCGCCGGATGTCCTTCCGGGAATCCGGCTACACCGATTCCGAAACCGCGCGGCTCCGAATGCACGCCGGATTCATTAAATCTCCTGATAAAGTTTACCAAATCGATCGCGTGTTGGAATGAGTCGCGCGACTTATCATAGATAATATCGCGCGGCCGATCGCCGCCAAGCGCCAGAATGTTTCCGATCCCCGACCTGGCATATCGAAGCAGAATTGCTTCCACCTCTTTTTCGTTGTGGCAGACGCACGTTAGATGAGGGATTGGATCCAGCTTGGTTGTGTGTTGGATGCGTTCGACAAGATCGTGGGTCAGATCTCGAGTCGAACCACCGGCTCCGTATGTAACGCTGACAAAATGCGGCGTGTACGATTCGAGATCTCTAATCGTTTGGTAGAGAACCTCGGCCGCTTCTCGCGTCTTCGGAGGAAAAAACTCAAACGAAAACGTGGGAGACTCCCTGCGCATGATGTCAACGATGTGCATGATTCGAGTGGTTACTTTCGCTCCTGATGCGACGCTGGGTCAACTGACCGAGCACCTTTCCGGCCAATCATTTAGCATGACTACCGCCGCGGCTGGCCAGCGCAACTTGTCGTCGATGCCCAAAGCGAAACTGCTTGCGGCAACTGTAATCAGAGTTTTCACATGCCCCCGCTATCAAACGCCTGCTCAGTAAAAAGCGAACAAGTCCGAATAATGTTAAATAACTTTGGTTCCTTTTACATCAGCGCGTTTTCTCCGCCAAAACTATCGATGTTATTCACCGCGTTTTGGAGACAGCCTACTGCTGCGAAATTAAGAATGCTCATCACTGTTATTCGCACCTAGAAGGTGAAGAATATGACGCGGGAAATTAAAGAATCATTATCAGTATTGTGAAGAACACTACCGCTTCGCTTGAGAGCACGTGCGGGCAGGCGACAATTATGTTCCAGTGCGCCGATACCGATTTTGTGAGAGAATATGGCGTATGAACACTGGGCTGCCATGGTTTGATGAAGGGTTTCCGCTTTATCTCGCACCAATGGCAGGGGTGTCTGACAAGATTTTTCGGCAGCTCTGTAAGGAGTACGGGGCCGATGTTTTAACGACCGAGTTTGTTTCGGCGGAAGGAGTTTTTCGGCGGAACGAACGGACGCGTAAGTATCTCGATTTTGAGGAGATTGAGCGCCCGATTGGCGTCCAACTCTTCGGGGCTAATGCCGAGCACATGGCCGAAGCAGCGAAACGAGTGGTTGATTGGGTCTCCCCCGATTTTATCGATCTCAATTTTGGTTGCCCGGTCAATAAGATCGTCTGCAAGAATGGCGGCTCGGCTTTGCTGAAGGATTGCCCGGCGCTCCAGCGCATCGCGAAAACGGTTGTGAGCGCGGTCGAGCCCATGCCGGTTACGGCGAAGATTCGTATCGGCTGGGACGCGGATTCAATTAACGCAGTCCGTGTGGCCGGAATTCTAGTCGATGCTGGAATCGCGGCGATTACCGTCCACGGCCGAACCCGTGCCCAGGGCTATTCCGGTGAAGCGGATTGGGACATGATTGGCGAAGTCGCTGCCGCTGTTTCTGTCCCGGTAATTGGCAACGGCGATCTTTCCGGTGCGGCTGTGATCACGAAACGCCGGTGCGAAACCGGAATTGCCGGCGCCATGATCGGGCGCGCGGCAATGAGCGCGCCGTGGATTTTTCAGCAAACGAAACAATTCTTCGCAACCGGCGAGATTGTCGATGCTCCCGAGCTGTCTCAGCGATGGAACCTGATTCAGCGTCATTGTGAGCTCGCTGTGCGCGAGTGGGGCGTGGAAGATTTGGCTATTCGCTCGATGCGGGCGCGCCTGATGGCGTATTCAAAATCGATGCCGGAAGCGAAACGATTGCGCGAAAAATTTTCGCATGTGTCGTCGCTGGCGGAGATTGAGGCGATTGCGCACGAAAATTTGTCAAGCAAAACACCTGTAGGGGGAACTGACCGTTTCCCGTGTCTGGAATCTCGCGAAGCGGTCAACGCCGAAAGTGTCAGGGGTGACAACTTCCCCTACAGTTACGCCAGCACGTCATGACGACGGAAACACCGACGGTGAATTACAAGATCGGGAACGAACGCCTGGTTCGCGTGAGCGAAAAGGCGGCGCAGAAACTGGCTTCGTTGCTGGAGGAGAAAGGCAAACCGGATGGCGCGCTGCGATTGGCCGTGGTGGGCGGCGGTTGTTCCGGCCTGCAATACACCATGGACTTGGTCGATGGCCCGAAAGAGCGCGACATCATGGTTCCGACGTCCAATGTGAAGCTGGTTGTCGATCCTAAAAGCGCGCTCTTCGTTAGTGGCTCGGTTTTGGACTACAGCGACGATTTGCAAAAAGGCGGGTTCAAAGTCACCAACCCAAACGCCGTTGCCCATTGCTCCTGTGGCGAAAGTTTTGCCGTGTAAACGGAGCTTGCGCCCGCTGTCTTTTTCTGGGCATGATCGGGTCAACTAAGGAGTTTTTATGACAGCAACACGCATTCTTTTAGCAGGAATTCTCGGCGGCATCGCCATGTTCATCTGGAGTTTCATCGCGCACGATTTATTGCCACTCGGCGAAATGGGCATTCGCCAGTTTCAGAATGAAGACACAATGCTCGACGCTCTGAAAACAAATCTCGATGGCGCAAACGGTCTTTACCACTTTCCGGGATTCCAGGTCGGCCCAAATGCCACGCGCCAGGAGAAACAAGATGCCATGAAGCGGGCAATGGAGAAAGCCGCCAGCGGTCCGTCTGGAATATTGCTCTATCATCCAAGCCGGGAGTTTTCATTCGGTAAATTGCTCGGCGTTGAGTTCGTCACTGAAGTTGTCGAAGCCATTATCGTCGTCTTGCTTCTCGCTCAGACGAGGATCGAAAGTTTCTTCGGTCGCGTCAGTTTCGTCTTCTTTGCCGGAGTTCTCGCGGCCATAGCCACCAACGTCCCCTACTGGAATTGGTACGGCTTCCCGAAAAGATACACAGCCGCCTACATGTTCATTCAAATGGTCGCTTTCCTCATCGTCGGCATCATCGCTGCTCTCACGCTCGGAAAACGCAGCGCAATGCGTACCGCCTGAAAATCACTCGGAACAACGCGACAATTACTGGGATTTCGGTTCGCCGTTGAGATACCGCATTTGTTTCGCGCCTGGTCGTTCCTCGATCAACTCGCTATAGAAACCGTGTGGAAATAAGTCAGCTTCGCTATTCCAAAAAGCCGCCCCATGTTGTTGCGGTAACGAAAATAGGCCTGCTTGAAGATTCACATTTTGGACACGCGACAACTCGGGCATCCCGGAATCGTGGCGGCGACCGCGCTCGAGACCGACGATGGTGTCGCGCTATTCGACACCGGCCCGGAGTCGACGTTCGACAACGTGATCGTCGATCTTCGCAAAGCTGGCTTTGAGCCTAACGACGTCCACCATGTCTTTGTCAGCCATATTCATTTCGATCACGCCGGCGCGGCCTGGCGATTCGCCAGGCTTGGATCGACCATCTATGTGCATCCGCGCGGCGCGCCGCATCTCATCGATCCGGCGAAACTGATTGAATCCGCGAAGCGCATTTTCGGCAACGAAATGGAGCGGCTTTGGGGGAAAATCGAGCCCGTCCCGGCTGAGTGCGTTAAGATTTTGGAGGACAACGAGGTCGTGCGCCTGCCGCCGTTTGAAATCCGCGCCATCGCCACGCCTGGCCATGCCAGCCATCATCATGTTTATCACTGGGACGATTGCGTTTTCGGCGGCGACATCGCCGGGGTGCAGATCGGAAACGGGCCGCCGATCCCTCCGTTTGTTCCACCGGAATTACATGTCGAATCGTGGCGCCAATCGATCGCAAAGATTCGCGCGCTTGACGCCGCCTGCCTTTATCTCCCGCATTTCGGAAAAGTTTCCGGCCCGGTTAACGATCATCTCGACGCCGTGGATGAGCGCGTGAAACGCTGGGCGGAATGGTTTCGCGAAAAAATCCGTGCGGGAGACGGCGAATCGAAATTAAGATCGACATTCGCCGAGTTGGAACACGCCGAGTTACGCGCCGGGGGCGCAAGTGAATCGGAGGTGGAAGGGTATGAAGCCGCCGATCCGAGCTACATGGCCGTCAGCGCGTCATTGCGCTACTGGAAGAAATATCACCCGGAAGCGGTTGCGTAGAAAATGATAGGGACGGGGTGCCGAGCCGTCCACATCGGGCGTCCACGATCCGGCGCGCCCGGCCCGCCTCGCCTTTCCGCAGCGATTCAGGGACCAAGTCGCCCACCGGCCCTAGAGCGGAGCCGCGAAGGTTTTATCAATGTCTCATAACCAGCGGCACCTGGGTCGCACCGCCCTGGCTTGCACGCGTTCTGCTATTGGTAGTGAGATTCGACGTGATATGCCTCAACGAGTCGATCAAGAAATATTCGAGCGGCTCTTGCCTCTGGCCGGTCAATGGGCCAAGGCGCAGGAGGAACTGATTCTCGCCTACGGCCATTCCCTTTCGGCGCGACAATCATCGGATGCATTTCAGGTGGGCGTGCAAAATTGGGGACGAATTCGCCTGCTGATTGTCGATCGTATCCCGATGCCGGATCACGCGGAATTGGCCGAAGTCGCAGCGCGCACGCAAATCCTGACCCCGGCATCGCGCGCATTCACGTTGGGCTATGGCATCATCGTTCGCGCGGATTCCTGGGGCGACCGCGAATTGCTGCTGCACAATTTTGTTCACGTTGCCCAATGCGAGCGTGCTGGCGGACTTGAACAATGGGTCCGCGAATATTTATCTGATCGACTAACGTGCGGCGATTTCAGTCTCGGGAACTTTGAAAACGAAGCACGCTCGATCGCGCGTGAGATTTGCACCCGGGAAATCGCCACGACAGGCGCACCGCCCGCCTCGGCAACCGGAGGGGTTGCCCTACAATAATTCGGTATTCGAATTCGGATTTCCCAGCCAGAGATCTACACTTCCTCCGGGCCGACGACGAGATGGATCACGCCGGCGGGATCGGAAATCCAGAAGCCGTTGAAGTCTTCGCGCAATTGCTCGACTTCATCCCGGCGCGGGACGCTGTGCACGCGCAGGTATGCCGCCGCCGCTTCCGTGTCGTTTGTTTCGATCTCCAGCCAGATGTCGGGATGGCTCAAGTTCGGCACCTTGTCGATCCAGAGCCGGTTTGGACCGAATTGAAAAATGCAGCCCTCAGGGGTTTCCTCGATCAGCGGCAGTCCAAGCGTGTCGCGATAGAACCCTATCGTTTGATCGTAAGTGTGATGCGGACATTTAATGGCAATATTCGCACCGCCAGAGAATTGCGGACCCTCAAGTTTGGCAACCATGGGAAATGGTAATGACGAAAACCGAATGACGAAATTCGAATTAATGACGAACGACGAAGCTCGAACTCCGCTCGCTTGGTGGTTGGTGCTTCTTCATTACTCCATCACTCCGATCCCGCGCCGCCCGGCTCGGTCATCTTGACCGGGTCAAGCGCGCTCTCGAGTTCCTTTTCCGGCAGAACGTTTTTCTCCCTGGCAATTTCACGAACGGTGCGTCCGGTCTTCGCGCTCTCTTTCGCAATTTCAGCGGCGCGATCGTAACCAATCTTCGGAGCGAGGCTGGTCACCATCGCCATGGAAAGCTCGACCAATTCTTCGCAGCGCTTTTTGTTGGCGGTGATACCAGCCGCGCATTTTTCGCGGAAAGCGTCGCAGATATTGGCGAGCAGCCGAATCGATTCCAACAGATTGTGCGCCATCACCGGCATCATGACGTTGAGCTCGAAATTGCCGTTTGCGCCCGCCCAGGTGATGACCCCATCGTTGCCGATCACTTGGGCGCAGACCATCATCATCGATTCGCACAGCACCGGGTTGACTTTGCCCGGCATGATCGAGCTGCCGGGCTGCGTTGCCGGCAATTGGATCTCGCCGATGCCACAGCGCGGCCCGCTGCCGAGCCAGCGAATGTCGTTCGCAATCTTGAACAAACTGACTGCGATCGTTTTCAATTGGCCGCTCGCTTCGACCATCGCGTCCTTCCCGCCCTGCGCTTCGAAATGATTTTTCGCTTCGTAAAACGCGATGCCGGTTCGCTCTTCCAGCAGCTTCATGATTTTCCCGGGAAGATCGATATGCCGATTCAATCCGGTTCCGACTGCGGTGCCGCCCAGCGCGAGCTCACGTAAAACTGTGATCGCTTTTTCCGTGCGCGTTTTCGCATAGGCGATCTGCTGGGCGTAACCAGAAAATTCCTGGCCGAGCCGGATTGGCGTTGCGTCCATCAAGTGGGTCCGCCCGATCTTGATGATGTCCCAAAACTCCTTCGTTTTCGCTTCGAGCGCTTCATGCAATTTCGTTAGCGCTGGCCGGAGAGAATTCTGAAGCAGCTCGGCGGCGCTAATGTGAATGGCTGACGGGATCACGTCGTTACTCGATTGGCCCATGTTAACGTGATCGTTTGGATGCACGATTTCGCGCGAGCCGATCGCTTTGCCGGCGAGTTGCGCGCAACGGTTCGCGATCACTTCGTTTGCATTTGTGTTCGTGCTCGTGCCGGAGCCGGTCTGGAAAATGTCGAGTGGGAAATGATCGTCGAGTTTACCTTCGACAACTTCCTCCGCCGCCTGCCCGATCAACGCGGCGCGTTCTGGATCGAGCAGTCCGAGATCGCGATTGGCCTGCGCCGCTGCCCATTTGATCAGCCCGAGCGCGCGAATGAATTCTCTCGAAAAACGGTAACCGCTCACAGGAAAATTCACCACGGCGCGTTGCGTGGAAGCACCGTAGAGAGCCGATGCCGGGACCGACATCTCGCCCATCGAATCCTTTTCCATCCGCGTACCGCCGCTCATCACGCCGATTGATGTGCCGGTATGCGGTGCCGCTTTGGCCCGATCGCCTTCTGACCGTTCGCGCTCGCTTTCTGAAAAACAGTAATGAACATCGGCGGAATATTTTGCAGGCAATACTCCGATTCGGCGTGCTCGAACAGCGTGGCGTGCTGTCTGAGTTCGTTCGTCACCTGATAGATGATGAAACGGCCGCCCGGCGCGAGCGCATCGTACGTTTTCCGTAGGAGCGACCGTTTCTTGTCGATCTTCAAAATGCTGAACGGGATGCCGGAAAAGATGTAGTCGCAGTGGGCGAAACCGAGACGTTCCAGTTCTTGCGGAAGTCGCGCCGCATCGCCATGAATGACGTGGACCCGCGGATCATCAGCGAATTGCCTTTCCAGATCGCGCGAGAACGCCGGATCCAGTTCGAACAAAAGCAAATGCGAATCGGCGCTCATCCGGCGGGCGATCCCGCGCGAGTGGACACCTTCGCCCGGGCCGTATTCGGCGATCACGCGCGGCCCGGATAAATCCATCTTGTTGGCCACCCGCTCGACCAGCGCCTTCGAACTCGGAACAATCGAAGCGATTTGAAACGGACGTTGGAGAAATCGTTTAAAAAAGAGCGCGCTCATCGAGGACGAATAGTCCACCGCCGTTTCCGCGTTGTCCAGTGGGGAAGTGGCCCGTCGCGACACGCGCCCGTAGCGCTTGCCAGGAAAACGCGCTTCTGCGAACATGGTTGGCGATGAAGCTCCTCGTCTTTTCTCTAGCTACTCTGCTCTTGGGCTCCGCCACAGTGGCGGCCCAGACGTCTGCTTCGCCTTCGCCGCAAACGTCGTCGCCGGAGCTATTACAGCTCCAAACCCTAACGAAGAAAATCGACGAGCAGAACGCCAAGATCGACATCCTTTCCCAGCAGATCCTGAAACTAGAACAGCAAATTTCGCACGCGCGCCCTGGGATTATGATCGGCCAGCCGGAGAGCGCCAGCGCGACACCGGCGTCGTCGGCTTCACCGATGCCCCGCCCGACCGGCGGAACTGCGCACACCGTTGAGCGGGGCGAGACGCTCACGTCCATCGGCAAGCTTTACGGCGTCAGTCCGAGCGAACTCCAGCGTTACAATCACATCGAGGACCCGTTGAAGTTGCGCGCCGGTCAAACGATCATGATTCCGGCATCGCCCACGCCGGCCGCGTCGGTGTCGCCCGGTCAGTGATTAATGGAACCGCCGTCGAACCCCACCTGGTTTTTGCGCAAGCGCGAAGATGGCAGCGTCTTCGGCCACGATTCTCCCTCGAGCGACGCAACGGTCTTGGATTGATGCACCGATGGCGGATCGCTGGAGCAACGTTCCGCGGAATTGGAGCGAAAATATCAGGAGTTGCGCGATCGGTGAAGAACGTCGTGCTCTAGACTAGACTGTAGGGGAAACTGACAGTTTCCCGCTTGGCTTCGTTCGGGGGAAGCTGTCAGCTTTCCATATAGAACCCGCTGCATTTCTGTGGCCAAACCGGTTATACTTTAAGCCGCTTTAGATCGGCACTTTCTCTTCCGGCCCAAGCGCTGCGGTCATCATCTCCTCCGTTAGTTGTCCATCCTGCTGCGGCGAGGTTTCGAGTCCACTCGCGGACGGACTCGCTCCTGCGAGGAAGCTCTGCCGACATAAGCGCGCGTATTTTCCGCCGAGCGCGATCAGCTCATCATGTTTCCCACGCTCGATGATCCGGCCGCGATCCAGCACGAGAATCTGATCGGCGTGGACGATGGTGGAGAGCCGATGCGCGATCACGATCGACGTCCGGTTGGCCATTAAGTGTTCGAGCGCTTCCTGAATGAGACGCTCCGTCGCCGTGTCCACGCTCGCCGTCGCTTCATCCAGAATCAAAATTGGCGGATCTTTCAGCAATGCTCGCGCAATCGAAAGACGCTGTTTTTCGCCCACGCTCAATTTCACGCCGCGCTCGCCCACGACGCTTTCGAGACGGTCAGGCAAACGCTCGATGAATTCGCGTGCGTTTGCAGCATCGACAGCGCGCCAAAGTTCTTCATCAGTTGCGCCTGGTTTTCCCATGAGCAGGTTCTCGCGAATGGTGCCGTTGAACAGGAAACTTTCCTGTGTCACTACGCCGATGGCTTCGCGCAGTTCACGCAGGTCGTATTGGCGAATCGGTTTTCCATCGACCAAAATTTCGCCGCTATTAAATTCGTAAAAACGGACTAACAGGTTCACCAGCGTCGATTTTCCCGCGCCCGTCGCGCCGACCAGCGCGATTGCCGCGCCCGGCGGCGCATGAAACGAAATGTTCCGCAGCGCGGGCAAACCCTCCGCGTAGCTGAAGCTTACATTCTCGTAGCGAATATCGCCGGCGATGCGAGCGGCCACGCCAGACGCGGCGATGGCGCCAAGACCCGGTTCGACTGGTTCATCGAGAATTTCGAACACCCGTTCACCCGCGGCGCGGCCGGCTTGGATGAGTTGATTGAGCTGATGCAACCGGCTCACCGGGTCGTAGAGAAACGCGGTCAGCATCAGAAACGCCACCAGATCGCCGATCTGCATCGTGCCAGTAAGCACGGCGTGTCCGCCAAAGCCGAGCACGAGCACCGCACCGATCGCTTCGAACAGCGACATCGACGGCGAGTAAATCGCCCAGACTCGCATGACGACGAGCGTGGCCTGGCGCAATTGATCGCTCACGCGATTGAACCGCGCATGCTCCTCCCGCTCGCGCGCGAAACTCTTTATTTGGCGAACACCGGAAAGATTGTCGTGTAACAGCGCGTTCATGGCCGACGCAGCCCGGCGTTGCAACCGATAACGCCGATGAGCTGTGAGCGTGTAAGCAAGCGCGCCGCCGATGAGCAGCGGAAACGGCACGAGCGCGAGCAGGGCCAGCTGCCAGTTGAGATAAAACATGACGCCGAGCACGATCACGACCTGCAAAATCGCGACCACACCCTGCTCGATCCCATCGATCAAGACGCGCTCGACCGAGTTCACGTCCTCGATTACCCGCGTCATCAGATCGCCCGTGGCGCGATTGTCGAACCACTTCAGCGGAAGAAATTGAATATGCGAATAGAGATCGCTCCGCAGATCGAAGATTACTCTTTGCTCGAACGTATTGTTCAGAATGATCCGGAGCGCGTTGAACACGTGCTGAAGCAGAAACGCGCCCGCCGCGATGAAAATCAGCGGCAGCAATTTGTCCGGCCGGTGCGCGCGAATGACATCATCGACAATCCATTTCGTGACGCCCGGAAAGACTATCACTGTCAGCGTACCGAAAATCGCGCAGCTCAACATGGCCGCCGCTATCCACGGATAGCGTTTCAGATACGCAAAAACACGCCACACCGTTTTCATCCCGCGGAAAACTTACCACACCCCGCGTGTTCTGCATTGAGCGCCTGCTCGCGAAAGCCTTCGGAGTTGGCTGTGGCCGCGGTTTGTTCGTTGTAGCCGGCAGCGGGACCCTTCGAAACAAAATGCGCAATCTACGGCGCCGCGAGGCTCCAGCCTGCCGAGAGGGTCGGCCCATACAAGCCGCTCATCAGGACATTGTTGTTCATGTACCAGATCGCGGTTCGTTGCGTCGTTGGGCTATGGAGCACGTAATCGGGTTTGCCATCCCGATTGAAGTCCGCCGTGCCTGTCAAAATGTAGCCGCTGGCAATGGTCGGCCCGGCAACCTGACTAATGAGAACGTTGTTATTTAAGTACCAGATCGCGCTCTGACGCGTGCTCGGATTAAACAGCAAATAATCCAGTTTGCCGTCGCGATCGAAATCTCCCAGGCCCACCAGGACGTAGCCGGCCGAAAGCGTCGGTCCATAAACGCCGCTGACGTAGGCATTGTTGTTCATGTACCAGATCGCCGTCCGCAACGTGCTCGGGTTATAAAGGACGAAATCCGGTTTGCCATCGCGATTCAAATCGCCGGTCGCGACCAGTTCCCAGCCGGAGGGCAAAGTGGGACCGTACGCGGCGCCCAGGAAGACGTTGTTGTTCAAATACCAGAGCGCAGTCTGGCGCGTGCTCGGATTGAACAGCGCCAAATCGGGTTTGCCATCGCGGTTGAAATCGGCCACGCCGGCCACCATCCATCCGGCTGGAAGAGTCGGTCCATATGCGCCGCTAACAAACGCATTATTGTTCATGTACCAGATCGCCATCTGGCGCGTGCTCGAATTAAAGAGGAGATAGTCGGGTTTGCCATCGTGATTGAAATCAGTTGGCGGATTGGCGGCAGGGGTGGGAGTGGGCGTGGGTATGCGGAGTGGGCGTTGGATACGGAGGGGGCGTTGTAATACCCATTGGGCGTCCCATACGCAGTGGCAGCTGAAATGGTGATGGCTCCTGTCATTCCGCCACAAGCCAATCCCAGCGAGATGAACCATGCGGCGATCTGGTTCTTCCTTTTCTCCCATTTCGAGTGCGAGCAGTGTGTCGTCATGGCAGAAATCCTTGATCAGATCCTGGATCGTGCCGCGCTCGTTCGAAAGAAGGGAAAAGTAACGGAGTTGTTACCAGAGTTTTCGCGATTTGATTGCTTCAGCGACTCTAGCCGCTGATTCTGGGTGCGCCCCATCGGACTATCGTTAGGCTTCGAGCGGTTTGCTCTGTCCGTATGCGACGACGCTTAGCCGCGACGGATCGATGCCGGCGCAAAATCGCGGGCGCTACGATATTCGTTTTTGGCAGCGCGGGCACCAGACGCTCGAGCGACCACCGATGATCGCTCGGTCCAGCCGAATCCGATGCTTCGGGCAAACTCCGTTGCGTTTCCATTTTTGGTGAATCAGCCAGCCGCGGGGCGGATCGGAGAAATCATTGCCTAACGTTTCAAGGGATCTGGTTGCGACGAATTTTGTGGCGCGGAAAAGATCCCTCCGTTTCGTCTCGGAAAGTGTTCCGGACCGCGCGGCTGGATGAATTGCGGCGCGCCAGAGGATTTCATCAGCCATCCAGTTTCCAATTCCGGAGAAACCATTCTGCATCAGGAGAACGGCCTTGATCGGCGCATGGCGATGCCGATCCAAAAAACCGGTCAGAAAATCGTGGTCGAACTCTGGCGAGATAATCTCAGGAACGGACGTGTCCCACCATTGTGGTTTCCCGGCACCGTGGTGAAATCGGATACGGCCGAATTGTCGCGAGTCGGTGAAAACGAGGGCGCGCCGTCGCTGAAAAAGCACGAGATGATCGTGCTTGGCCGGCGAAAAATCGGCCGGCTCGACCCGGATTTTTCCGGTCATGCCCAGATGAATGCCGAGCCAGTTACCGCCCGAAAACCGAAAGAGCATTCGTTTTCCGCGCGCTTCCGAGCCAACCAGTCGCTCACCCACCAGTTCACGAAGAGCATGCACGTTCGCGCCCCGAAAAACGCGCTTATCTGGGTGCAGCTTAAGATCGACAACGGGCTCGCCACGCGCCGCGTTCCATTGTTTGCGAAACCACTCCACTTCAGCCAGCTCGGGCATGGCAGAGGGTATCTGCGGGCGAACCGCGAGCAAAGCTGACGGGCTTCCCCTCAAGGAACAACGGCTTCGGCAGCCGTCACACCTCGCGCTCGGGCAGAGTAACCGATCCGCGCGTGGCCAAATAGATGCTTGCTGAAAACGCGTTAACAGAATACATCCGTTGCGGCTGTCCAGAACCGATATATTCGCAAGTTCATTTGCTTATCATGAAAATTTCCCGCGGTGCGCTTTTCCCTCTCCTGGTCCTAGCCGTTTCGTCGGTTTTCGCCGGAGAGGAGGACACCCTCCAAGCCTCGGCTTCCCCAGCGCCGAAGGACGAAAATTCGCACGATATCTTTTATGCCGAATCGACCTACACCTTCAGCAGCGATTTCAAGGAATCGCGGCTCGGCGACGGCGATTCCTGGTACAAGGATTTCGAGTACGATCATCGCTTTCCGATCACCGGGAAATGGTACTTCCGTCTCGGCGGCGAATATGAGCGCTACGACTTTGGCGGGACAGACAACGGCCTGCCTAATCATCTTCAGGCCGCCTACGCGCACGTGGCTTTGGAATACGTCGTGCACGATCATCCGGGCGCATCGATTGAACTCGATCCGGGCTTTTACTTTGAAAACCACGTCAACGAAGACTCGTTCGATATTCCCTGGAAAGTGTTTGTCACGTTCCCGCTCAAGAAGGACAAGGTTTTTGCCGTGGTCGGCTTAGGTGGCGGCCTTTATCAGGATCCGATCGTCGCGCCCGGCGGCGGCATTATTTGGCTGATTTCAGATAAGGTCCGTCTCCAGGCGGTCTTTCCCAAGCCGGCACTGGTTTGGGACCTGACTGACGATTTAGAGTTTCGACTGATGGGCGAAATTTCATACGACAGTTTCCGCACCGACGACGTCATTACCCCGCTGGGGAAGCTTCAGGTGCATAACGCGGTTGTGCAGTACCACGAGGATCGCGCCGGAGCGCAGCTTAGTTATTCGGGACTAAAGCCGTTTAAGATTGTCGCGGCGGGGGGTTACACGATTCAGCGTGAATTTGATTTTTTCCGGCACGACGTGGCGGAGAAGGTCGATCCGGCCCCGTTCGTTAGGCTGGCAATCGAAACACGTTTTTAGTGTAGCTATCCGGCGACGCGCGCACGGGATTAGACATCTTCACCAGGTCGCTGATCAAACCTCCGCTTGGGAGATAAAATGGACAGAAGGACATCGGAGCTCATCGCCAAGGTCCCACAGGTAACGCTGGTATTCTGGATCATCAAGATCCTGGCAACCACGCTGGGCGAGACCGGCGGCGACGCCGTTACGATGTCGTGGCTTGGCGAAACCACCTCCGAGGCCAAGGGGACCGGCTATCTTATCGGCACTGCGATATTCGGCGTGATTTTCATTTGCGCTGTCCTCGCGCAAATCGAGGCGAAGAAATTTCGCCCGTTCCTCTACTGGCTCACAATTGTTGCGACGACAACGGTCGGGACCACGCTGGCAGATTATTGCGACCGATCACTGGGCATCGGCTATACCGGCGGTTCGACAATATTGCTGATCTGTGTGATCGCGTCCCTTTTGATCTGGCGTTGGTCGACCGGAAGCATATCGATCGAAACGGTGAACACGCCGAAGGTCGAAATCTTCTATTGGGTCACAATCATGTTCTCGCAGACCCTGGGGACGGCGCTCGGGGACTGGGTAGCAGATACGAAGGAGATGGGCTATCTCGGCGCCGCCACGGTCTTTGGCGGTCTGCTCCTTCTGGTCGCGCTTCTCTACTACTTCACGAGAATTTCGCGCGCGATTTTGTTCTGGATGGCATTCATCCTCACCCGCCCACTCGGGGCCGTCGTCGGCGATTTTCTCGATAAGCCGATCGCGAAAGGCGGGTTGCATCTCAGCCGTTACACTGCCTCGGCGGGACTGCTGGTGGCGATCGTCGCCCTGATCTTAATTTTCCCGCAAAAGCCGGCTGCAAAAGCCCATTGATCGTTCAATAAAGCAACTGCACGCCGCAATATCCGATTAATGCCAGCTGTTCATCGCCGGGCGCGCGCAGCTCGTGGCCTAACGACCCAATCCAGATGGCGTGCTCGTTGATCTTGTGGCGCCAGCCGAAATTCACCGCCAGTGCGTCGCGCGTAAAGTTGGTGCGCGACGTGCCTTGGAATTCCAGCATCAGCGAAGTCGTTTCCGAAAGCTCTTTTCCGCCGACAATGCCGTAAAGAAATTCACTCCGCCCGACCGTGCTGGCGAGCGGACCAACTTCGACGTCGAGATCAATCGGCCCGAATTTTCTCGCAACCTGAAAAGGGATTTGAAAGCGCGTACCGGCTTCGGAAAGGCCGCGGCGCACCGACGATTGCGTGACATTGAAGAGGATGCGCGGGAACATCGACACGTCGAAACCGCTTTGCTCTTCATCGAGAAAGCGCCATTTCACCGCCGCTTCCGTCCCGCCCATACCGGCGATCGGGCCATGATCGCTGCGTTTTAGAATGGCGAGCGAAGTTTGCAACGTGAGCTGGATATGATCGCCCCAGCCGTAATTCAGGTCGATCCCCGGAGCGTCGATGGACCATTCGTTAGGTCGATGTTCGAAGGAAATGGCGAGATTGTTTTCCCATTTTCCATTACCCGGCGTGCCCGGATCGTCGGTGATCATCGGCGGACCGCCTTGCGCGAACGCGGTTCGCGTCGCGCACGCTAGAACGATCGCGATCGCCAGCTGTCGCACGCGTTAATGTTTCGCCGGTTCAGACAGACCGTAAACAAGAAGCTTCTGCGTATTAGGGACAATGGTCGGTCGCGCGGGCGACGCGCCGGGAGATGGACTCGGTGGCGGCTGAAACTGCGCGGTCGGCAAATAAATTCGATGTGTTTTCGGATCAAGTGCCATCGTCCGCGCTCCCCGCTCCGTTTTGAGCGTTTGCACAACCGAAAGTTTTTCCGGCGTTTCTTCTTTCGCGATGTTCGTCACCCCTTCGCCGCAGGACGCAAAGACGAGTTGCGTCGCATCGTCGAAAGCCGCGCCATCAACACCGGCGCCGATCGGCGTAGTGCCGACGACTTTGCCGCTTTGCGTATCGAGCATGGTCATCATCTTGTTGTGGCAAGCGGAAAAGAGCCGATGATGCGCCGCATCCAGCGCGATTCCGCTCGGCTCTTCGCCCGGCGCGAGTGGCCAATGTGCCATCACTTCATGCTTGGCCGCATCGATCGCAACGACTTCGCTTTTGTCTTCGATGTTGACGTAGACATGGTCGGCCTTTTCATCCACCGCCGCGAATTCGGGACTGCCGCCGAGTGGAATCGTTGCCTTCACCATTGCGGATTTCGCATCAATCACGGTGGCGGAATTACCTTTGTGATTGAAAATGTAGATCTCGCGCTGACGCGGCGCATAGACAATTGCGTCCGGGCTCTCACCGGTATCGATCTTGGAGATCGTTTTCAACGTCGTTAGATTGACCACGCTCGACTTCGCTTCTTTTCCATTCGAAGAAAAGCCGCGTTGAAATTCGGGAAGAGCGAGGAAAGCGTGAACTCCTGGCGTGTCGGCGATTTCACCGGCGACGGCGTTTTTATTAAGATCGACAACGACGACTTTGGTGGCGTGCGACAAATAGAGACGATTCGCCGGGGAATCGATCGTCAAGATATCCCAGCCGCCCTCACCGCCGACCGGAATTTCGTTTAGAAACTTGTAGCCATTTTCCGCGGAGGCGCCAACCAGTGGAAAGAACAGAAGCGCCGCGATCAAACGCTTCCTTGCAGAAATATTGTCTTTGCACACTTCAGTTGTTCTCCTTCCCATGGCTGGCCGCTTTATCAGCTTCGGCGACATCGGCCTCAAGCTTCTGTGTGCCTTGTTTGGCCTGCTGATCGAGCTCTTTGAAAACGGCGTAATGCGCTGCCGTCGGCCGGGCATAGGACAGGTCAATGTCCGACGCCAGATAGGCAAGATGATCGCGCAACCTGGTCGGATGGAGTAGGTCGCCTTCACTCCCTTTCATGGCCATCTGGGCAACACTGTCGATGTCGCGGGTGAGAGCAGCCAGGACGCCTCCCGTCCTCGCGTCGGCGCCACTCTTGGCGGTAACCGCCTTTTGCAGCTTGTCGCGTGCAGCCAGCGCTTGATTGATCTCTTTGTCCAGCGAGTCGAGGTCCGCATGAATCTTTAAATCTAACTCAAGGCGCGCCGCCAAGTCCTCTGGCGTGGCATGGAGCCGCGGATCGAGCGCGACGTTCAAGTCCTGTTGCGTTTTCTGTCCGCCATAATCGAGAACCACCGTATATGTGCCCGGCGCTACAACCGGGCCTTCGACCGAATCTTCCAACCCGCCGGCCGCGATCGGCGCGTGATATCCGGTAATTTCAGTTGCGTTCGGATAGCGCAGGTCCCACTGGAGCCGGTTCATTCCCGGCTCGATCGCTGCCAGCTTCGCTTCCTTTTCCCGAATCTTCTCGTCGGTGGTTTTTTCGGTGTGCTCTTCTTCGGTCGCGACGTTTTCCAAATGAATGCCGACCGAGGCAGCGCTCTCCTTTTCTTTATCGTTCTTTTCTTTTTCCGTCGCGAGATGGAGCGGAATGTCGCGAACCACTGCTCCCTGCGCATCCAGAAACTGGAGGGTCGCGGGAGTTTTCCCATCGTAATTCTGAGGAATGTGGAAAAAAACTGTGGCGCCGAATGGCGAATTGTAGCCGGCATCCGGCGGGCGCCGTCTATCGGGATCGGGCAGCCCGTAATCATGTGTGAGCCAGGCTTGCTCGGGCGCGAACAGGAAACTGGTATCGGATGGCACGGCCGGATTCTTGGTCAATTGCTCGAGAAACGTGAGATTATCGAGCACCCAAAATGCACGGCCGTGGGTGGCCGCGACCACTTCGCCCTGTTGCGTGTTAATTGCGAGATCGCGCACCTGGGCGACCGGCAGGTTCAACGTGAGCGGCTGCCAGTGCGCGCCCTCGTCCAAGCTGAAGTAAACGCTGCTGCGAGTACCGACGAACAGTAGCTTGGACTCGTTAGGATCCTGGCGAAGGTCGAAAACGAATTCATCCGCGGGCAGGCCGGTGGTGATCGGCGACCAATGTTTGCCCAAATCGGTGGTCTTGAAAATGTACGGCTTGAAATCGTCCAGCATGTAACGCCGGGCCGTCAGGTAGGCAGTTTGTTTGTCTGTGTGTGAAGCCTCGATACAACTGATCCAGGCGTGGTCTGGCAATCCGGGCGGCGTCACTTTTTGCCAATTCTTCCCGCCGTCGGTGCTGACATGGGCAAGACCGTCATCCGATCCGGCCCAAATAAGATTGCCATCGACCGGCGAAACCGCGAGCGCCGAAACCAACGGATAAATTTCCGCGCCCGACTGGTCGAGGTCGATCGGGCCGCCGCTGGGCACTTGCTTGTCAGACTCGTTACGGGTGAGATCGGGAGAAATTTGGGTCCAGGTCGCGCCATAATCGTCGCTTCTAAAGATAACCTGGGCGGCAATGAACAGTTGCTTCGGGTTCGCCGGTGAAAACAGAATCGGATGCGTCCAGCCAAATCGATTCTTAAGCTCACCGGATGATGAACCTTCCTGATAATGTGGCCACGGACTCACGCTGCGGTATTCGTCCGTGCGTTGATCGTGTCTCACAAAGATGCTGTAATAGCCGCTGCCATAGGTGATTTTAGGGTCCCCCGGTTGCGGCACGGTGTACGTGCTTTCGCCATAGGCCACTTCGTGCCAGGCCGACAGCGGGATCATTCCTCCGCGGTGCGCGCTCGGACCTTCAAAGGAACCTTCATCCTGCTGCGCGCCGTAAATGTGAAACGGAAACTGATCGTCGATGTTGACATGATAGAACTGCCCGGTGGGCTGATTGTGCTCGGTGCTCCAGGTTTTGCCGGCATCGATCGAAACGGTGGCGCCGCCGTCGTTTCCCTCCAGCAAAATCTTGGTGTCGTCGGGATTGATCCAGACCACATGATTATCGCCATGCGGCGTTTTCAATTTCGTGAACGTTTTGGCGCCGTCATGCGAAACAAATAACGCGTCCACTTCAGGCGCGTACACGGTGTTGGGATCTTTTGGGTCCGCGTAAATCGTCATGTAATAAAAGGCGCGTTGCCGCAGTTTCATTTCATCGTTCACGCGTTTCCAGGTGGCGCCGGCGTCATCGGAGCGAAACACGCCGCCCTCTTTTGCCTGAATGATCGAGTAAACAACGTCCGGTTTGCTGGCGGCAATCGCCACGCCCATCCGCCCCAGGATTCCTTTCGGCAAACCGGGATTGCGCGAGATGTTGGTCCAATGCGCGCCTCCATCGGTGGTCTTATAGATGCCGCTGCCCGCGCCGCCGCTCGTTAGGCCCCACGGTTTGCGCTCGGCTTGCCACATCGTGGCGTACATCAGGTCCGGATGATTCGGGTCCATCACCAGACCGATGGCCCCGGTGTTATTGTCCACGAATAGAATCTTTTGCCACGATCGACCGCCGTCGGTGGATTTGAAAACGCCGCGGTCAGGATCGGGAGCGAACACGTGCCCCATCGAAGCAACGTAAACAACGTTGGGATCCTTGGGATCGATCAGCACCGCACTGATCGAGTGCGCCTCGCGCAACCCGGCATACTGCCACGTTTTGCCTTCATCGGTAGATTTGAAAATGCCGTCGCCGGGAATCACGTTGGCGCGGATGTCGGCCTCGCCGGTGCCGACGTAGAGAATTTTTGGATCTGACGCCGCCACCGCCACCGCGCCGATGCTGGAACTCGGCCCCGGTAATTTGCCGTCGGTAATGTTTTCCCACTCGGTCCCCTGGTCCGTACTTTTCCAGACACCGCCGCCCACGGTTCCGGCATAAAAAAGGTTATTGTTTCCGGGAACGCCGGTCACGGTGACGACCCGCCCGCCGATGTATGGTCCCACGCAACGCCACTTGAGTTTGCTCATCAGCGCTTGCGGAGCCAGAGGCTCCGATCCTTGACATCTCGCCACCGCCGGAAGCAGTGCGACCGTAATGAAAACAAAAAGGTTGCGCGCATTCATAAAAAAATAGTTCTCATGATTCAATTCTCCTGGCGAGTTTTTTAAATCTCGCGCGAGAGAAGCCGATCCACCAAGCTCGCGCTGGCAGTGAATCGCGCCTTCAGCGCTCGTGTTTCTAGATTCTATCGAATCGCCTTCGGCGCGGTGGGATATTCGGCGTTTTCTGTTTGTCGCCGTCCACGTCAGGTAGATTCCACAGTGGAGTTGGGGTTGATTCTTGCGCCTTCGGCAAGTCATCCGCCAGCGCCAAAGGCGCTATGCAACGCTAGCCTGGGGCAACGCCCCAGGGTTCGATGGGATCTAGAACCCGGAGCGCTGAAAGCGCGATTCACTTCTAGCGCGAGTTCGATAATCATCGCGCCATGCCCCAATCGCTCAGCAAAGTTATCCTTCACGTGATTTTTAGTACGAAAAATCGCGAACCGTGGCTCAATGCGGCTCTGCGGCCGCGTATGCATGCGTATCTGGCGACAGTCTGCCGCGACCTCGGCGCTGATTCTGTCCAAGTCGGAGGCGCCGCTGACCACGTTCATATCATCATGACGCTCCCGCGAACCATTTCGCAGGCTGAACTCGTCGAACACATCAAGAAGACATCATCCAAATGGATCAAAAGGCTCGATGCTCGCTATCGTGGCTTCTTTTGGCAACGCGGCTACGGAGCATTTTCAGTCAGTCCGAGTCAACTACATGCGGTATTTAGCTACATCGAGAGCCAACAGGAGCACCATCGCACCCGAACGTTTCAAGAGGAATATCGGGAGTTGTTGCGCAGGCACAATGTCGAGTTCGATGAACGCTACGTCTGGGATTGAGAGACCCCTTGAGTCGCGCTTTCAGCGCTTATGCGTGCGGGCCAATTTCAATTCCTGGGGCGCTGCCCCAGGCTGGCGTTGACTATCGCCTTTGGCGAAAGACATCCCATAGGACGGATTCGCCGTGGCGAATCTGGGGCGAATCGATGCGCCGCCAAACCTTGCGTTGTTCTAGGCTCGTAGGTGAATTGCGCCTTTGGCGCGGTGGACGTTGGGCGTTTGCTTTTGTCTGGAATTGCCGGTGGAAACACGTCCAAATCCTGTTACTGTAATCTTCCCGTGAGTGAAACTATTTCCAGCGTCGCGGCCGGCCCGGATCGCGCCGATCTGCGCCCTGAAAACATTCAAGATGCCGTAATCCGGCTGGCCGGTAATTCGCAGGACGGAATCCAGACCGCCGGCGCGTTTCTCGCGCGCCTGGCCGGGCGCAGCGCGCAGGAAGTGATGACTTACATGACCATTCCCGCCACCATTTCCGGCGGGCCATCGATCTTCCAAGTCCGCATCGGCACCGGCGAAGTGCTTTCCGCCGGCGACGAAGCCGATTTTCTGGTCGCGTTTTATCAACACAGTTACCAGGACCATGTCGGCTTCCTCAAAGAAGGCGGCGTCCTGCTTTACGATTCCGATAACGTTGAGCCGAATCTGGACGACAAACGTTTCCTTTACGTCGGCATCCCCATCACCGGCCTGACCGTCGAAGCGCTCGGCGGCACGGCCAAGGACAGAGGCAAAAACATTTTTGTGCTCGGGTTGATCGCAAAAATTTTTCAGCTCGATGCTGAGAAATTGAAACGAATCATCACCGAAAAATTTGGCGGCAAAAATGAGAGCGTCGTCAACAGCGCGCTGATGGCGTTTCAGGCCGGCTACGCTTATCCGGTCGGAAGAGTTCTCACCCACCTCTATCAATTCGAGAAAGCCGAAAAGAAACCGGGCGCGCCCGACCAGATCACCATGGATGGCAACACCGCGCTCGCCTACGGACTCATTGCGGGCGGGGTTCGGTTCGGCGCCGGTTACCCGATCACGCCCTGGTCATCGGTCATGGAAGTTCTGCGAACACAATTGCCCAAATACGGCGGCATTTTTGTTCAGGCCGAAGACGAGCTCGCGTCGGTCTCGATCGCGCTCGGCATGTCCTATTCCGGTTGGCTCGCCGTCACCGGCAGCGCCGGTCCGGGAATCTCATTGAAGACGGAAGCGATCGGTTGGGCATCGATGGCCGAGATTCCGCTCGTCATTTGTAATATTCAACGGGGCGGCCCGAGCACCGGACTTCCGACCAACGTCGAGCAAAGCGATCTGCATCAGGCGATCTTTGGCAGTCACGGCGACAGTCCGCGTGTCGTCCTGGCGCCGAAAACGGTGGAAGATTGTTTTTACATCGCGATCGAAGCCGCGCGGATCGCGCGCAAATACAGCACTCCTGTTTTCATTTTGAGCGACACATCGCTGGCCACGCGGATCGAAGCATTCGAAGAACCCGATCTCGCCAAGGTCATGGTCGATCCCAAACCAGACCTGACGCCCCGGCAAACCCACAAGCCGTATCCGCTCGATCAAATTACCCAGCACGTGCCGCCCGGGACGCGGATTCTCGACGGAAAATACCCGCTCATGTCCGGACTCGAGCACGACGAAATGGGCCATCCCACCGGCTCGCCGAAATTGCACATGGCGATGACCGCGAAACGCCGCAACAAGCTCCGCAAGCTGGCCGAGGAACTTCCGGTGCCGGAAATTTACGGCGATCAGGAAGGCGACACGTTACTCGTTGGCTGGGGCTCAACTTTTGGACCGATCCACGATGCCGTGAAACGCGCCCGCGAGGAGACGAGCGAAAAAGTCGGCGCGCTGCATCTGCGTCATATTCATCCGTTGCCGAATGGCCTCGAAAAAATCTGGCCGAAGTTCAAACGCATCGTCACGGTCGAGATGAACGACCAGGGCGTTTACGGTTATGGCCAGCTGGCGACTCTGCTCCGGGCACGCTATTGCGAGGCGAAGATCACCAGTTTCACCAAGACCGACGGCTTGACGTTTCGCGTGAAAGAGATTTTGGAAGGCGTTTTCGAAGGGAAATCATTCGCCGCGCGCCACATTCCCCGCGACGGCGAAGCTACTGTTCACGTCGACACCGGCGCCGAAAATGTAAAGACAACCAGAGAAGTCGTGCCGCAAGGCGTCGGCTGACGCCGACGCCAGAGGACAGATGTCAGAGGACAGAGAACAGATGTAAGCTATGAGCGAAGAAACAAAACCAAACGGTTCCGAAGGTGTAGAGGCGGCCGTGTCGGCTGCAGTTGCCGAGCCCCCGCGCGAAAAACTCACCAAGAAAGCCATCACGGCCGACCACCCGACCTGGTGTCCCGGCTGCGGCGATTTCGCCGTGCTCGCGTCGTTCTACAAAGTTCTCGAAAAACGCCAGATCGATCACGAAAAGATCGTGACCATCGCCGGAATCGGTTGTTCGTCGCGGTTTCCCTATTTCGTCAACGGCCACGGCGCGCATTACATCCACGGCCGCGCCGTCCCGCTCGCCAGCGGCATCAGCCTGGCCCGGCCGGATCTTCATGTGTTCCTCTTCGGCGGCGACGGCGACGGATTCACCATCGGCGGCAACCATGTCGATCACGGCGGACGCAAGAACATCAACATGACGTATTTCATCATGGACAACTTCGTCTATGGCCTGACCAAGAAACAGACCTCGCCCACGTCTCCGATCGGGTTCAAGAGCAAGACCGATCCACAAGGCGCGATCGATCAGCCGGTCAATCCGATGAAAAAACTGATCGCCGGCGGCGCCACGTTCATCGCGCGCACCCACGCCGCGCAAGTCAATCACATGATGCAAATGCTCGAGCGAGCCATGGACCATCAAGGCTTCAGCGTCATCGAATGTTTGAGCGAGTGCGTCGAATTTTATCCCGGCGCATTCGATCCCGGCAATCCGCGCAAAGGCGGCGCATTTGAATTAATTCAGGAGAAAAAATGGGACAACACTCCTGAAGACGAACTCCGTCACGACGTCACCGACGAGCTCGCAGCGTATAAACTTGCGCAGCTCCCATTCCCCGGCGTGTTCGGCGTCTTCTACGAATCCGATCGCCCAACCAAGAACGCGTTAGAAAAACGCTGGATCGAAACAGACTCGCGAGAAAACTGGAAACGCGTCGGACCTCGAATTGTTACAAAAGACATTCGATCGCATGAAATGAGATCGAAAGCTCATCTTCCGATTCAACGCTTTAACGATTCAACGGATTACGTGCCGAAATTCGCGGGAAGATCGTCGCCGCTAGCATTGAACCATAACGCGTAAAAACGTCGCCAGAATGCTGGTCTGACCGGCCTCGCTGCTGATATTTTGAGCGGTGAACAAGTTTTCCAATTCTTTTTGAAGTTCTGCTGCTTTGCCGTTCTTCTCCGCAGCTTCAAACGCATTCATCGTGGGGCCATAGTAATTGCGAAATTCGTCAACGAATGCTGAGGGAGGCCCATTGTAATTAAAAACAAATGTGTCCCGCTCAAACGAGATCTTGTCAGGCCGGGACTGCTGCCGCGCCAAAACGTTCGATCACATTGCTCTCGATGCCCCACGTCATTGGGCTAACGAAGCCTTCCGGAGGAGGCGGCGTGTAGTTTGAGCTGATTTTCAGGATCTGCGCCACCAGCGTCGGATCGTTCGGGATCCAGTTGCCCATCACAATCCGACCTCCCGGTCGCGTCACGCGGACCATCTCTTTGGCGACGTCAAACGGTTTGGGCGCAAACATCGCTCCAAAGATACTGACGACCAGATCAAATGCCTTGTCCGGCAGGCCTTCCAGATTGGTCACGTCACCTTCCTGAAATTTGATGTTGGTCAGGCCTTGCTCCGCCGCCCGCCGGTTCCCAGCCTCGACCAGGTTCCGCGCAATATCGACCCCGAGCACGTCTGCGCCGAGTTTGGCCTCCGGCAACGCTGTTGTGCCATCGCCGCAGCCGAGATCAAGCACCCTTAGTCCTTTCGTGATCCCGAGTCGTTGCACCAGCGCCGCGCCGCTCTCGCGCATGGTCTCGGCGATGCGGGTGAAATCGCCTTTTTCCCAGAGTGCTTTGTTTGGATTCACCGGAGTATTCATGAATGCGAGCTTATCGGTTGGGTTATGTAGTCGCAACTCCGCGGAGCAAACGCGCGCCGCGTATCCGTTAGCGCGTGGTTCTCGCATGCACGCTTCGCGTGTCTCACGCGTTTCAGCTTCTTGTCGCGCCGTAGCCTTGCGCGAAGGGGGATCAGAATTTCAGCTTTTTTTGAGCCGCCATCCCAGTTCGTCACGGAGATTGTCAAGATTGCTGCACTGACACCTCAATTTCCCCGGAGGACGGCGATCGGCTTCGGTGCCTTAGAACCCATCATCGCGCTTTCTTCTTGACGCTGGCGGTGACTAATCAGTATCTGCTTTTTTAAGGAGTTACTTATGAAAACTATCAGTGCATTTCTCACGGTGCTGGCGTTGACTTTGGTTTTGCTCGCGTGCGCCCAGGAAAAGAAGGAAGCTCAAATGCCTCAATCATCGGGCCAAGCCGCGGCGCCCAAGGGCACTTTGCTGGTCAAGGAGTTGCCGTCGGGCGTCGAAGGCGTCGAGCTGAAAAACGGTGCCCTCAGATTGAAGCCCGGTTTCGCCTTTGAGAAGAAGCCTCGGCATCAATTTGCGGTGGCTCGAATGAGCGGCGGCCAAGGCGTCACCCGCGGAGGTTGCGGTTGCGAGGGTGGAACATGCGATCCGGTGCTCAAGGGTGGCATCATTGTCTGCGAAGGGACTGACTGCACAGGAACCTGCGGTCTGGCGCTAACCGTACACGGCCTCAACACGAGAATTATTGCGTTCTGAGCGCCTTTAGCGAGGCGCTCGAAAACGGACGAGGCGCTGATTTTGCGAACGTTAACGCTCGGTTAACGCGGACGAGCAGGTTATAGTGTCAAGAGACTCGGGATCATCGGCCGGACCGGAGTCGACGATCCAGGAATGAGCTGGCGGGCGGCAGCGAATCAATGAAGAACAGCGCGGCCTGTTCCCTGAGGAGCTGTCGAGAAACGTTGTTTGAAGAATTTCATGTCTTCCAGTTTAAGGAGGCGGCCCGTCGCGATAGCGACAATCCAGCATCGGGAGCACACTTTCGGCCGGCTAGCGCCAGGGAGCGTAAAAGATGTTTGGGCGAGTTCATCCAGCGCTCTTGTCGCCCGCCGGCCCCAGCAATGTCAAGCCCCTCTCTAATCTCTAACTTCCTTGGCTCGACGGCTTGTCACGCCATAGCCATGCGTCGGCGGAAGCCTCGTGCGTAGGCGGCTGACCTCTGATTTCTGTTTTCAGCGTTTCAGTTCAATCCGCCCATGATCCCAGCAGCGACAAGGCGTCGCGTCTGACCGCCAATTCTGCCTCCCGGGGGGTGGCAACATGCACAGACCGACCCCGGTTTGCTATCCCCGGCGTTTCTCGTTCCCAATCACGGTACCTTGGCCTTGAAAGTCAGATTGACTTCCCATTTCTGACCGCGAACCTCCTGCGCTCCACCCGAGGTGAGGGTGCCGGAGATCGCGCCATCCGCGTTCTTGAAGTCCTTGATGCTCAGAGGAGCGTCTCCAAACAGCGTCAATGTATTGTTAGGCAAATCGAAGCCCGAATGAAGCACATCGGCACTATAGATTTTGCCGTCATCAAAAACCTTCACCACGATTGCATCGCCAAACTTGCCGAACAATGCGTCAAACGTGGCCTTTGAATCTTTGCTTTGGTCCTTGGCCGTGAGGACGAGAACGGTCACGGGCTTGCCTGATTCAGGCTCGCCCTTATAGGCCGAGGCATACTTGAGCGCGGCGGCTTTGCCGGCCACCAGGAAGGTGCCGGACAACGCGGCCTGTTCCGCGGCGCCAGCCCACGGCAGGGCAACGACCCACAGCGCCGACGCGATCAGGGCGACAAGGGATCGGTGCATCTGCGGCGTGGAGAAGACTGCCGGTTTGTGAACGGGAATGTTGGTTGATAGGAGTTTCATCGGAGTGTTTTAGTTGGCGGCAGTATCCACACCCTTCCTGGGCTCAGGCAAGTCATCATTTCGAATGTCCATGTCCTGGTGTGACAGAACCGGGAATCGCCGGGCTCACGGAATTCGCGTCATTAGCCACATTTTTTCATCCAAACTGCTCCAAGCGCCGCCGCCACTCAATAGGCCAACAAATCCTGACGGGCTAGAATTTGCCTTCCTCACCGTGGCGGTGCCAATCCAGAGTTTGTCGGCGCTGCCACCGCCGTGGCATTCCCCGGTCGACTAAGCGCCCGGGAGTTAGTCGCCGAAGAGGTGCAGGCGGTAGTTGAAGGCACCAAACACGCCCATCAACGTCGTGGCCTTTTTCACCGTGGCTCACGGAAGGCTCGATCCGCGAAACTCGCGACCACGGGTTGGTGGCCGTTTTCATGGCGCGATTTTGATCGATTACGGCGCTGGAAAACAGAGAATGCCTCACTGATGAGCCAGCGCCACGCCGGCCCTCACCTATTCCATGCGAAACGTCATTCCGCGCCTTGGCGCCGCGACGCCCGACTGCCTGACCGCGGCTATCTACCTCGTCGCCTGGATCGCCCCCACGCAATTGGACCCCGCTCGTTTCCGAAACCTGCTGGCCGCGATCATGATCGAATTTCTCGTCCTCCACGCCAGCGCCCTCTACGGCTTTGGCATCGCCAAACGCGAGGATCGGCTGGCTCGGCGCACCTGGATTCTCGGCGGACTCACCGTCATCTATCTCATCCCCATCACGCTGATGGCCGTGCAGCTCAAGACCGATGTGCCGATCCTTACCTTCTTCTGGTTGTTCACCAGCCGATTTGCTTTCATCCTCATCCACCCGGAATCAGCCGCAGCCGAGACCCGGCGTACCGTCACGCTCTGGGTGGTTTCGCTGCTGGCCTTCATGGTCGGCACCATCGCGGTGAACAAGATCCCGCTCCCGGCCCTCGGGCTGACCCCACAATTCGTCGCTTCGCTCTCCATGTCGGGCCACCCCAACCCAAAGGCACAGCCGCCCCAGATCACGATCGCCTTCGGCGTCCTCTATTTCCTCGTGCAAGCCGGCGCGAAGTTCCATCTCGCGGGCTCGGGCCGAGAAAAAGAACGCCCCACGACCTTCGACGATGGCCAGTCCATCGGATGATCTGAGTTATACACAGAAATAGGTTCGGCTTTGGGAACTAACCACCGCGAGTAAATCGATCCGCTCGTGAGCGCAGAGAAAATAGTGGGAGAGGGGTCAGCTTGGGCTTGCCCCGTTTTCACGGACAGGACGGAGGGAGAGCAGAGTGAATGTGACTGGTGATCACGAGACTCGGGAGTTCGGGCCTTTCGTCTCATGCCGCCTTTTTCTGAATCCAAACCGCGCGACCGCTGCGTCATATTCATGAAGCTATGGAAACCAGCGCATGATCGTGTCGAAGCGTAGTGCTCTCGGCATTTCGCTGGGCGCGATCGTCCTTTACTGGATCTACCAGATCGCCTCGCAATAAGCGGACGCGCCGCTGCCCGCGCATTTCTCGGAGTTGATCTGGCGGATCCGTGCGCACCAAGCTTCTCGTGTTCGTTGCGCTTTTCCTACTTCTCCGTCTCGAGGGGGAAGGATTCAAAGAACTGGGCCTGAGCGGTAACCAATGGCCGAAGCATCTCGGCATGGGTTTGTTGTTCGGCCTGGGGATGTTCTTCGCGCTGAACGTGGCGCTGGGCGCGGTGATGCAGTCGCTGCTGCCCCGGCCGGCGGGGAATGGGCCCAGGATCGTGTCGTTTTTCAATGAGCCGCGGAACCTGCTGGCCTGGCTGCCAATCGGGATCTTCGGTGGAGGCGTGGTGGAGGAACTCCAGCGGATCTTCATTTTCACCCGCTTCGAGAAATGGCTGGGGCGTCCCGGCCTCATTCTGGGAATCGTGCTCAGCTCACTGATGTTCGGCCTGGGTCACCGCTACCAGGGGCTCGGGATCGCGATCTCGACCGCGGTCTCGGGAGTGATCTTCGCGCTCCTCTACCTGCGCCGGCGCTCCGCCCTCGAGCCGATCGCCGCGCACGCATTCAGCGACGTGCTCGCCATGCTGGTCGCAACGATGCACGTGAGGTAACGCCAACGTCATCGGGCGCTCTTGTCGCTCGCCGCCCCGGGCAATGTCAAGCCACTCAGCGTTTGAAAGCCCGGCCGTTGCTCCGCATCCGTTACGGCAGCTTTCAGAATTTCAGCTTTTGGCCCCCGGCCTTGCGTCCGTTCGTCAGCGGAGACTTGTCAAGATTTGTTGCCTGATCTCAATTCCCAATTCCGATCAGCCCTCAACTATCATCCGTGTACCTCACAAATGTCACATCTACTGGCGTTCGTCGCGACGCTGAATAGCGTTACTTCATGCGCAATGCACTTACTCGCCGCGAGTGGCTCCGTCTTTCTGCCGGCGCGCTACTATCGCTCGGTCTTTGGCCCGGCCGACTCCGCGGCGCCGACGCGCCCGCCCACCGATGATTTCACATTCATCGCCGTAAACGATCTGCACGCGCTCGAACCGGCGTGCCGTCCCTGGTTCGATAAAGTCGTGCGTCAGATGAAAGCGAGCGCGCCCACGGCCGAGTTTTGTCTTCTCGGCGGCGATCTCGCCGACAACGGCACGGCCGCACAATTGACCCTGATCAAGGATTCGTTCGCCGCCCTCGGCATTCCTTGTCATGCCGTGGTGGGCAATCACGACCATAGATCAATGATCGATCGGTCCGCTTACGAGAAAATTTTCCCCGGCCAAATCAACTACTCCTTTACTCACCGAGGCTGGCAAATCATCGGCCTTGATTCCAGCGAAGGAACAAAATCGAAGGAGACTCGAATATCGACAACAACTCTCAGCTGGCTCGATCAAAACATTCCCAAACTGGATGCCGAGCGCCCGACCATTCTTTTTACTCATTTTCCGCTGGGCCACCTTGTTTTCGCCCGCCCGCTCAACGCCGACGATTTACTTAAGCGCTGCTACGGGCTGAATCTCCAGGCCGTTTTCTGCGGCCACTTCCACGGATTAACGGCACGTCCCTTCCGGAACTCGATCATCACCACCGACAAATGCTGCTCCCGTGTCCGCTTCAACCACGACGGCACGCCGGAGAAAGGCTGGTTCGTTTGCCAGGCCGTGAAGGGCGAAATCAAACGCCGCTTCGTCGAATTTCACCCGACCGCATGAAATGATTGCGAACGACTTCTTCTAATTAACGTTTCACCTGTCCGCCGTAGTTTAACACAGGCGGAACGAGTCCCTGGCACGCCAAAAGCGTTGCGACGGCGGCACGCGGCGAAGCCTAATTTCAGCTTTTGTTTGAGCCGCCGTCGCGTCAGTTCGTCAGCGGAGACTTGTCAAGATTTGTTGCCTGACCCCTAATTTTCCCCTCCATTTGGCCCTATTTTCGATTTTCTTGTGATATTCGATCCCATGAAATAGCGCCTACGCACTCCGCAACCGCTGATTTCCCTCAGAATGTCCAAACCACTCCTTCTTTTGTCTGGGCCACCCGGGACCGGTAAGTCGTCCTTTGGGCGGTGGCTTGAAAAGGAAAAAGGATTCCTTCATGTGGATTTCGACCACGGAGGGCTCCAGCAACACGAGCTGGAGACCTCATTCCGACTGGTGGAGTCCTCAGAAGCACAGCTTTTCATCGCGGAATTGTTGAGGAGGAAGGAACCGATCTGTTTGGATTGGGGATTCCCGCCGCGTTGCCTGTGGATTGTTCGCCGATTAATCAACGGCGGTGTTGAACCGTGGTGGTTCGATGCTGACCCGGAAATTGCCAAAAAACATTTTTTATCTCGCTGTGACGTGCCTGAGGCTGCCTTCGACGAGCAAATCGCCAACATCAAGACTTCACGAGGTCCAATAATGGAATTATTCGGCGACCGTCTCATTTCTACGTTGAACGCAGACGGAACACATGTGTCATGCGAGCAAATCTATGCCCAGAATCTTGAAATAAACCGGTCACGCCGCATTTCGATCAACGGCCAACATTCTGAATGGCGTCTTAAGCCTCGGCGTGATAAAGATCGACATGCCGAAAAGTTCAGCGGCGGGAAAAAGGTCACCACCGCGGCACCCCAGAAGAAAGAGAACTGTCGTTAAGGAAGACGAGCAGCTTTATCTCGTAAACAAATTAGGGAATGGGAGGACTGATCAAGTATTATTGCCATACAATCCCCTGGCAAAAACGTTTTTCAGCTCAAGAATCCCGGACCCATTACCACAAAGTTTCATATACCGTGGCTCGTGTGAGAACTTCCTGTGGCACGCAAAACGTCAACAGCAGAAATTCGACCTTATCTTTACAAGCCCTCCTTACAACCTCGGCAAGCCGTACACCAATTACTCAGATGATCGAGATATAGACGAGTATCTCGAGTGGCAAGAAGGGATCATCGCGGATTGCATCGAGTGCCTTGAAGAAAAAGGATCTTTGTGTTGGCAGGTCGGGAATTATGTCAGCAACGGACTGGTCGTTCCGCTCGACATTGAATTGCATCCGATCTTCAAGCGAGCAGGTTTGAAGTTAAGGAATCGAATCGTTTGGCATTTCGGGCACGGTTTACATTGTAATCGGCGTTTCAGCGGAAGATACGAGGTAGTGCTGTGGTACACGAAAGCAGACGATTATAAGTTCAATCTTGATCCCGTTCGAATCCCTTCAAAATATCCAAAGAAAAAACATTTCAAGGGACCGAAGAAGGGTCAGATTTCGAGTAATCCGCTCGGCAAGAATCCGACTGACGTTTGGAGTAGCGATGATGGCGCGATAGAAGATGTTTGGGATATACCGAATGTTAAGCACAATCATGCGGAGAAGACTGATCATCCTTGTCAGTTTCCAGTCGGACTCGTGACGAGATTTGTTCGAGCTCTTACCGATCAAAACGATGCAGTCTTCGATCCCTTCTTGGGTGTCGGAACAACAGCCGCTGCGGCCGCGATGTGGAAGAGGCGGTTTTTCGGCTGTGAACTAAACAAGGAATATTTTAATCAGGCGCGCACGCGAATCGAATTAGCGGCGAATGGATTGTTGCAGTTCCGCGATCCAGATAAGCCGATTTACCAACCTCCACAGATTAGTAGCGAAGCGATTGCCTCATGAGTTTGAAAGTCCAAGAACATCGTAGCGGAACTAAGATTATTCCCGCTTACATCCAAGATGAAGTTAAGACAGCAATTACCAATAGCGGATCGCTGGATCGCGGCACATCTGCACGAACAGATATTCTGAGAACGCTACGGAACAAGCACGGCTGGAGTGACGAGACAACATTGTCTGCCGATGCAAAGATATCGATTCCGGCTCGCAAAGGAGAAATCGCTCTCTGCGTTCAAACCGGCAACATGGGTAGGTTTTACGCTGATCTAATGAAGCTTGAGTACCTCTTTAACGAACAGATGATAAAAGGTGCGGTATACGTGCTGCCGTTGAAAGGACTCGCGAAGGAGTGGGGGCAAAACATTGCGAACTTCGAACGCTTTACCAACGAAGTGAAAATATTTTCCAAGATACTTCACACGCCTCTTGTGATTTTTGGAATTCAGAAAAAATGAGTCTCCAACTGGGTCTTCCGCTTGCCGTTCGTGAAAAGGAATTGGCGGATCTGAAATCAACTAGTCCTGAGCGCAAGTACAACGTGCGATTTCAGGGAAAACTTCGTCCGTTCGACGTGTACGTCTGTGCGATTAGAATTGCCAAAATACCGTTTAGAGAACGGACGCACTCGCGCTGCTCAACAGGATTACATCGCAAAAAATAAGCTCGCGAAAGACTTCTTCGATCCCTCTCGTTCTGAAAATGAAGAAGTGCAGGCCGCGCAGCATGAAATTCTGCAGAAAATGGCCGCTCATAGCGAGCCAGAGCGGAATCTATTTAAGTTCTTTGAGAAGCGAGACCAAGAACAACCTTTGATCCTCGATTACGCCGGCTTCGTCGTGAATGGCAATCGGCGCCTTTGTAACGTACCGGGAGATTCATGAAGATTCCGCCGGAAGATTCTCGCACGTCGATATCATCATCCTCCCGAAATGCAGCCCGAAAGATATTGATGAACTAGAGGCTCATCTCCAAGTAGAGCCGGATATTAAGCAGGAGTATGGCTGGGCCAGTCTCGCCTTGACTCTACGTCAAAAGCTGGACACCAAGCAGTATAACGAGGACCAACTCTCAGCGATCTACGAGCTGACCAAGAAGGAAATTCAGACAAAAATTGCTCAGCTAATCTTGGCGGAAGAATACCTTGCGTCTCGCAAGAAGGAAGGACGCTATCTGGAATTGGAAAAGACCGAGTTTGCCTTTGATCAACTTCTCAAGAATCGGGCGAAACTATCGAATTCTCTTGGAAGGCAGCAGCTGCTTTCGGAAATCGCATTTCGATTGATCGACTCACCAGAGGGAGATCGCGTCTATGCATCTATCACAGATGCGCGAGAGGCCCTGCCAAATATTCGCGATGCGCTCGAAAGGGAACTGTTTAAGGATAGGCCCAAGCCCGATAGAAACGACGCTCAACAGCAGCAGAACCGCGATCTTTTCGGAACAAAACCATTAGATCCAATCGAAGCAGACTACGCCGAAACCTTTCAAGCCCTCCGCGTTGCGGAAGACGACGCAGCAGTCTATCAAGTTATACAGAACGAAATCGAAGCGAAAAAAGAGCGAGAGCGCGCAATGCGTCGCGGGAACTCAGCGATGGATGCGATCCGAAAAGCGAATACAGCGATGACAGATGCTGTTGGCTTGCTTTCAGCGCAGACGAGCAGGCAAGGTATTGCAGAGCAACTCGACGGCATCGAACACGGCATTCAAAAGGTGCGTGAGTGGCTGGACAAGTCGAATGCCTGATAAAGGTAGGTTAACAATCGGACTTTCAGACGCAGGTATTGTTACCTGTTGCGTAAGGAATAATCCGGCCGCTTGGGCGCAAGCTCGTCTCCTTCTTTTAGAGCGCACAACAGTTTCAGAGCATGTCGGTGAAGAATGCCTTCAGGTTCCTTGGTGGGAATTCGCGCCCCTACTTCCGAAAATTCAATTCATCGCCAATCTTTTCCCTGATCTAAGTATCGAGGTCGACGACCGCTCTCGTGATCTTATAAAGCGATCCGTTCATGCAGCGGAATTAGTCGAGCACCCAGAGGAGGCAGAGGCGGTTACCGAACGTGAATTACTTGAAGTGCTCAAGGAAGTTGGATGGTCGGCAGACCGTTTACTGACGGCCAATCAACTCAAGAACGTTTTGAAATTGGTGTCTTTGCCAAACGCGGCGACGTTCTCCGTTCCTGGTGCCGGAAAAACCACGGAGGCACTGGCGACGTTTTCATTTAGAACACGGCTTAATCGAAACCTCCTTGTTGTCAGCCCGAAAAACGCTTTTGCAGCATGGGATGAACAAGTAGCCGCGTGTCTACCGTTGCTCAATGTCACTAGACTCGTCGGAGGACGTGCAAATATCGAGAGATTACTCGGAGCCAATCCGAAGATATCGATCATCACGTACAGCCAGCTCGTTAACACTACAGATATCGTCCAAAGATTTTTGGCGAACCACATGTCCGTAGTTTTTTTAGACGAGAGCCACAAAATCAAAGGAGGCGAGCATCGAGCTTGGGCATCTGCGGCACTCAGCATTAGCCATCTGCCAGAATGGAAATTGTTGATGTCGGGAACGCCGATGCCAAACGCACCAGAGGATTTGATTCCGCAAATCCGTTTTCTTTATCCGAACCTCGGTGCAGTGGAAGATCCCGTCACCACAATTCAACGGTTCTTTGTTCGAACGACAAAGGCAGAGCTCGGCCTCCCGCCTGTTGAGTCGAAAGGTATCCCGATCCCACTAACGGATGCACAAGCGCGCATTTATCGGCTGTGCGCCAAAGAAGTCTATCGTGATGCCGAAAAAGCTCTTCGCAGCAAAGACAAGAACGTATTAAGAAGCTTTGGTCGCAGCTACTTGATTCTCCTTCAATTGGTTTCGAACCCGTCACTTTTGGCTGCGCATCAGGGCCGTTTGGACGACGAATATCTCATCGAATGCCTTCAGTCAGACAGTCCGAAAATAGCCTACATTTGCTATCGAGCCCGTCAGCTTGCCGCAGAAGGACACAAGATTCTCATCTGGAGTGGATTTGTTCAGAACGTCGAACTTATCGCAGAACGTCTTGCTGATTTAGGAGCCGATTACATCCATGGCGGTGTTGAAACAGGTAGCGAGGAAGAAGACAATACGCGGGAAAATAAGATCGCACGATTTCACAACGATCCGCGCGCAATGGTTCTTGTTGCCAATCCAGCCGCTTGCTCGGAAGGAATCTCGTTACACACAGTTTGCCACCATGCGCTTTATTTAGATCGTAATTATAACGCGGCACAGTTTCTTCAATCGGCCGACAGGATACATCGCCTCGGATTAGATCCGAATCAGACGACGTTTATCGAATTCGCGTTCAGCCCCGGCACGATCGATGAGTCTGTGAACAGACGATTAGGTTTTAAAATCGGCCAGATGGAACAGGCACTCCGTGATCCATCGATTGGTCTCCCAACTCACTGGTTCGACGATCTCGAGGAATTACCCGATGCCGAAGACATCAAAGACCTATTGGAGACACTCCGCGGAAACGAATTATGATTCGGTCTGTTGGAACCCTCTATGCAATTCAAGATTTGTTCGATCATCTTGAACAGCATTTGATTGCTAAGGATGAATTTCTCGCTGGTTTCTCAAAGTACGGTACGTCGACTGCGCTCGATGTGTACGACACCGCGTCTGACCTGAGTTGGATATGTACGGCTGACAGCGGGCAACTCGTTCCGACTCTAATTGGCAAAGAAGCAAATCAAGGAATAGATCGTCCCTCGAAACTTCGGTGCCAGCTTGCGAAAATCATTGAAGCGAATCACCCCACGTGGGCAGCTCTGCTGCCGAAAGGTCGAAAAGAAGCAGTAGCTGGATTCCCTGAAGAGATTAGGCAGTGTTTCGATGAAGCTCTTTTGCTTGGGGAAATTAATGAGGACGTTGTTTTGTGGTGGGCTCGATCATCAAGCGTCATGCGCGCAATTGCACAGCGCATGCGTGTTGCTACTGGCGTGCGCGGCGAAAGAAAAAGCCTCTTCTACGAGTATCAACGCACAGGACATACGCCACGTTGGCAAGGTTTTGAAACGAGCTATGCAGGTTACGACGTCTTGTCTGTACGCGATAACCAGCATCAAGAAGCCCTCAAAATCGAGGTAAAAGCGTCAGACAGAAATTTCCGCTATGCAGAAATCCATCTTACTGAACACGAGTGGATCACCGCTAGTAAATCGGTCGGAAGCTACTTATTTCATATATGGCTATTCGATGAAGCGCAGCCGCGGTTGTTTATAGTCGATAGCAGTACAATCATTGCACACGTTCCAACTAATCAAGGCCGAGGGCGTTGGCGAGATACTGCAATCCCACTTGGTGCGATTACGCACCCGTCGCAGGCGGTAGTCGTTCCGGATTGATCGCGAGTCCGGGCTTCTCACGCGCCTCGCGTGCTGCAGTAAGTTCCCGCCGAGCAATTCGGTGGCGGAGCTGAAGGAACGGGCGTTCCACTGTGATAAAGAGAATGGCGGCGGCGAGGTAGACGCAGATTTGAACGCCGAGAAGCGCGGGCGCGGAGGTAAGTTCGATGTTATGACTGGTGCAGAACTGTTCGACCGCGTGAATAACGAGTTTCTGAATCAGATAGGCGCTGTAGGCGATGCTGGCGATGAAGGCCGCGCCGGGAATTGCAACTCGACGAAACAGTAGTCGCGGACTGACGGCGCAAACAAGGAGCCCGGCCATGCCCACGGCGATAAGTGGGAATTGCCAGACGCACGCAGAGAGCGTGAGGTTTTCGGTTTCGCCGAGATATAACGCGTAAGCGATTAGTCCGAGCGCGGGCAACCAAAGCCAGGGTGCGCAATTGACGATGCGTTGCCACCAGGTCGGTCGAAATTTCTCAATCGCCGCCAGAACGACGCCGAACACCAGCGGATCGAGGCGGGTCCAGGTTGGATAATAGATCCACGCTTGAAAACCGCGGAACGATACGCCGCCGCCATCAACTGATGGATTCTGTGCAGCCAGAAAAGCGCGTAAGCCGATGCCGCCAAAAACGATCAGGCATGGAATGATGATTGCTGCGCGAGGACGCCGAAAGAGAAAGAGTAAAAGAAAAGGTAGCGCGAGATAGAATTGGTCCTCGACCGCGAGGGACCAGGCATGTGAGAAAGCGGTTCCGCCATGAAGCGCAATGTTTTGCACCGACAACAGAAATTTCCAGAGTGGCTGCGCCATTTCGGAATATTCGCGCCACGACGGCAGCAAAAAATAAACCGCGAGCACGACGAAGTAGGCCGGCATGATTCGTAACGCGCGCCGGGTGAAGAACCGGCCGAGCTTGATCCGCTGATCGCGCGCAAGCGGGGCGAGCAGTTGGCCGCCGATCAAATAACCGCTAAGGACAAAGAAGAGATCGACACCGATCCAGCCGAAACGGTCCACGCGGCCGGGCAATTTGAATCCGAAAAGCGCAGCGTGATAAACGACCACCACAATGATGGCGAGCGCGCGCAGAAGATCGAGTCCGGGCTGGCGTTCGCGATTTTGAAAACGCGGATCGATTTCGTGGTGAGTCTTCGATCCGATTGGCGTTGCAGTCTCAGTTGCGGACTGATGAATGCGCGAAAATTGAAACTCGCTCGTTGCCCCAAGTCGCTCGCCGCTACCCGTCGCGGCTTTACCTTCTATGTCGATGATCCCATCACCTCCGTTGCAGAGTCATTAATCATAGTTCGCCGATTCCGGCCAAATCTTTCGATAATTATTCGCGCGGAGTCGAGGCGTGTACGTGTTATCACGAGGGCGATTTCACAAATGCTGTAGCCACCGGCCTGTGGCCGGTTCAGCTCGGCGCTGCTGTTCACATCCCGGGAGACGGCCCACAGGGCCGTGGCTACATCCCCTTTTTGCAGCGAAGCGTTGCCACAACCAAACACCGATGAACACCAGTGCGGAATGCGCGGACGTTGAATTTGAAACTCGCTCGTTGCCCAACTTGCTCGTCGCTACCCTCGCGACTTTACCTTGATCACTCGCACTGCCCCGTGCTTGCGCCAGCTACCCTAGCTGCGTTGCCGTCTACCCGCGCGATTCCCGATCGCGACGTGTTCTATGTCGCTGATCCCATCAGCTCCATTGCAAGCAGGCCACACTGCAAACATCTTCCAGGAATGACTCCAGGGTTTGCGGCGGGGTTGGTTATTCCCGATCTGTGGCAACAGGAGGCAGTGCGCGCGTTGCAACCTCCACATTTGACGATTCTAGTCAGTCGCGGTACGACAAGCTATGGCGCATAAGTGTACTTCACCTGATTGTGAGTTTTCTCTTCCGGATACCTATCCGCTGGATAAATGCCCGTGGCATATGGTACCTGGTCGCGGGCCAGTAAAAATTGCAGCGGCACTGGCAGTTGCCGCCGCTGGTTTGGGCGGTGGTCTTGCCTATAAAAAGTACAAGACCTATTTGCACGAGAAGCAGCTGCGTAAGGAACGCAAGGAACGTCGTCAGCGCGCTGCGTCCGCTTCCGAACAGGAGCATAAAGTCCGTGCTGTTCGTAACGGAGCTGTTCCAAAGTCTCGGAAACGGCCACGCAAACGAAAAACAGCCGCGACGAAATCGAAGCCAGCAGCGGAGTAGGCGTTTGATTTCAGCCACGGATGAACACGGAGTTGAAACTCGTTCGTTTCCCAACTCGCTCGCCGCTACCCTCGCGACTTTACCTTCTATGTCCCTGATCCCATCAGCTCCATTGACACGGATTTATTTCTCCTGAGTTCTCACTACGGCGAGTCTGCGAGCTGACGGGGCAGCCAGTGACAAGTGACCCGTGACGGGTGACAAGTGCGCCACCTTACCTCTTCTTGCGATAGCGCTCTGATTTTTCCCGAACGACAGCCGGGCGTTTGGAATTTCTCTTCACCGGATAGGAAAACTTTGTTTTGGAAGTCGACCTTTTGGATTGCGGATCGATCACGCAGGCTTGTCGCACATCGAAATAATCGAGCACGTCCTCACCTCGATTGAACTTTTCCTCGAGGTTCCTTGCTGTCGTAGCGTCAGCCTGCGATTTTTTCATAGGTGTCGATCTCGCTTGGAGTGGATGACATCAATTTCAGAGAAGATCCTTGAATTGCTCGATGGTCAGGCCGGCGTCGCGGACGATCGCCGCCATCGTATAAGCGTCGACCGGATTGTTTCGTGGCACCACAACTCGTGTCGTGCCTTTCGACATGAAAACATGTTTGCCTTGCCGATCAATCCGGAATCCGGCTTTCTCCAGCGCTTTGATCGCGCGCAGATGATTTACGCCGGGAAGTTTCGGCATTAACTAAGTCGTGACGACTTCCATCTCGCGGATTTCACAACGCGTTTCCGGTTCGCCATAGAGATCAATGTAACCGCGAATCGCGTCCTCGATGTTTTCGAGGGCTTCGTCGACATTCGCGCCTTGGGAATGACATCCTGGCAGCTCCGGACAACTTACTGACACACCTTCATCGTGTTCCAGGAGCGTGACATGAAATTTTCGCTTCACAGCAGAAGCGTATCCTTGGCGCGCAAAGGCGTCAATCGACAGACGAGGAACCCAATCAATCACCTGTGCATGATTCAATTCTGCATCGAATCGGCGTGAATTTCTGCAGAAGCGCGCGCCAGATCCCTATCCCGATTGAAACTCGCTCGCTGCCCACATTGACTCATGTGCTCCCGCCCATTTCGACCTCTCAGTTTGCCCATCCATGTCGCTCGCGTCCCCGCGGCTCCATTCGCTCGCTCCTACCCTCGTCACTTTACCTTGATCACTCGCACTGCCCCGTGCTTGCGCCAGCTACCCTAGCTGCGTTGCCGTCTACCCGCGCGATTCCCGATCGCGACGTGTTCTATGTCGCTGATCCCATCAGCTCCATTGCAAGCAGGCCACACTGCAAACATCTTCCAGAGAATGATTCCAGGGTTTGGGGCGGGGTTGGTTATTCCCGATCTGTGGCAACAGGAGGCAGTGCGCGCGTTGCAACAGGGAAAAGACGTGGTGGTGCAGGCGCCGACAGGATCGGGCAAGACTTACATCTTCGAGCTGCTTTATCCGAACCTGAAAACTCAGGCGGTGTTCACCGTCCCGACCCGCGCACTCGCTAACGATAAATTATCGGAATGGCGCGCGCGCGGCTGGGATGTCGGCATATCCACGGGTGACGTCGCGCTAAATCTCGACGCGAAGGTTGTGGTCGCGACGCTCGAGACACAGCGCGGGCGGTTTCTCCGCGGCGAAGGCCCGGGTCTCCTGGTCATGGATGAATTTCAAATGCTGGGCGATCCGATGCGGGGCGTGCATTACGAGCTCGCCGTCGCTCTCGCACCGAAAGCAACACAGTTGCTCTTTTTGAGCGGGAGCGTGGCCAACCCGCGCGACGTGGTCGCCTGGCTGCAACGCATCGGACGTCACGCCGTCCTCATCGAACATAAGACGCGACCGGTGCCGCTGGAGGAAACTGATCTCGGAAATTTGCCGGATTCCCAATTTGTTCAGTCGCGCAGTCCGAGCCCCCGGACGGGCGGATCTTTCTGGCCGCGCATGATTGGCCGCGCCATGCGCGCGGACCTCGCTCCGGTGTTGGTGTTCGCGCCGCGTCGCGCCGCTGCCGAACAGATCGCGCAAGCCATCGCGTCGGCCCTGCCGGTGCGCGACCCGCTGCGACTGACCCCGGCCCAGGAAGCAACCGCGGGGAAGAGCCTGACGAAACTCTTGCGGAATCGTGTGGCGTATCATCACAGCGGACTCAGTTACGCCGCGCGCGCCGGCGTGGTGGAATCGCTCGCCAAAGCGGGACAACTCAACGTCGTCGTCGCGACGATGGGACTTGCCGCCGGGATCAATTTTTCGATGCGCTCGGTGATCGTGACCGATCGACGTTATTTCGCCGGCAATTTCGAGCGCCAGGTCGAAGCGGACGAGCTTCTCCAGATGTTTGGTCGCGCCGGCCGCCGTGGTCTCGATGAAGTCGGTCACGCGCTTTACACGAACGATCTGCCGCGGTTGAGCGACACAAAAGCGCGCCAGCTGAGACGCGCAGCCCAGGTTGATTGGCCCAGTCTGATAAGCGTGATGCATGCGGCCAAACAGCGCGGCGAACAACCGTTCGCGGCGGCGGTGGAACTGACCCACTCATTGTTCAGCGTGCAACGCGTGCCGCTCGGCGTCGAACACTCACTCGATAGCGGGCCGCGGCCGTGTGGACTTTGGGTGACCGATGAGCGCGCGCGGTTCGTCCGGCGCGGAATGATCGAGATGCTGAATTCGCGCGAAGAATGGGAAGCGAAACCGGCGGCAGAAAGTGTGATGCTCGGTCGCGCTTTTGTGCGCGAAAACGATCGGTGGCGACGGGCGCTGACCGTGCCGCGTATGCTCGATGGGGTCGGCACGGGAAATCTCTGCCGGCTGCGCGAGCAGAACCATTATGGGCGCGAGTTGCCGGTCGCGACGGTGCTCGCTTCGGGAGAGGCGGCATTGGTGAAATGGCTTCGAAGAGAGACTAAAGCCACGGGAAAAACGTCCAACGCCCAACGCCCAACGCTCAACACCCAATGAGAATGCGGGCGCTTAGTCGCGACGAGTTCGAGAATGAAGTGCGCCCGCTGCTGACGGAGTTCGTGAAGCCGGGCACGATCGTCGACTGGATCATGCGCGGAAATCTGCTCTCGGTCCGGCTCGATTACGCCAATGTGCCGGTCAACGCTCACATCGATTCGGCTGGCAAGGCGTTGATCGATCCGCCGGAGCGCGAGAACCTGCCGGACGTTTGTCGAACGTGCGATCAGTTGGAGCACGATAAAACCGTCGCGATCGTGAACTCGCCAACGTACGCGTGGCGACACCTTGGACTGGTTGAACCCGACGGCACACCGACGAGGCGGGGAATGATCTTCTCATTTTTCCACGGCGGCGAAGGCCTGGCGGTGGCGGTCGCGCTCGAAGACGAAACCTATCCGATCGACGAATTGGTTTTCGATCTGGCCAATATTCGCGCCGGTCCGCGCTTCGCCGGCGAAGACGCGCCGTTGGGCGGGCGGCTCGGCATTTTGTGTCAGCGGATTTACGGCCGCGCCGATTATCCAGGTTACCTCACCATGGGCGTGCCGGTGCAATACGGCGCCGGTGCATCGGAAGTGGTGCGCGCGCTGGTGGCTGATCCGCGCTCCAAGCACAAGCTCACCAGCGAACTGTTGCGTCACGGCGATATCGAACGCGCGCTGGTGGAGTGGCGCAGCATACTTCGCCACGTCGTCCTTGCGCCCGCCTATCCGTTGTCGCGATGGACGGAACTGAAAGCGGCGGCCGAAGAGCTGGTCGATAAAACGGCTTCGCCGACATCTGCTGTCGATCTTGCGACATTGGTTCCGTTGCAGCAGCGGGCTGGAGGAAGTGACGCCACGGCGAGGCAAGCATCATCTTTGGCGAAATCCAAATTTTGATGAACTCTAAGATTCTAAGAAAAAATGCCGTCGTCTCCTCAATGCATCATAAGCGGCTTATGATCGATTAGTTCTTCTTATGAGAGTTTTACTAATTTGCGATCGCGCGGCGGCCAGGTTTTTCCTCGATCCCCGATCTCAGTGCTCGGCCTCCCTCCCAAGCGTGTCCCCGTCCAGCCGTAAAGTTGACCCCTAGCCAACGCCCGCTTTTAGCGCGGCGCCTTTGGCGTGCAGATCGACAGTCGGCTAGAAAAAGAAGATCTGGTTTCAGCTGGCGGCCAAAACCAGGTCGCCGCGTCGACCGCCTGGATGATGCACGTCCACTTCCATCATTCAAAGCAATTCGACAAATTGTTCTTTCGTTAGACCAGCTTCACGGATTAACGCGCGCAACGTTCCCTTGGCCAATTCGCGATGATTTGGAACTGTGAGCCGGCGCCCAGAGGGATGGCGCAGAATGATGTGGCTTCCAGTTTGATGATCTACAGAGTAGCCAATTTTACCGAACGCTTTGACCGCATCCGGGCCAGAAACAAACAGGCAAACGGCTCACACGCTAACTTCGACGACGGCTTCGGTGATTGGAGCCGGAATAGGTTCGCCGTGTTTTTTCAAACTCTCGACATAGCCCTGAATGGCGTCACGAATATTCGCCATCGCTTCGTCGCGCGTTTTCCCCTGGGAAATGCAGCCGGGCAAAGCCGGGCATTCGGCAACAAAAACGCCGTCTTCATCAGATTCAATCGTGACACGAAATTTCACACCGCAAGTGTAGCAATTGGCGGAGCGGCTGGCAATGCGACCGCTGATATCGTCGACTTCCATCGGTTTGCTCCCCCCAAAACACCCGAGACCCAGTCACTCCATATCCGGGTAAGGGCCTTTTGCCATGTTCAGTGATGAAGCGGTCGACCCGCGCCGTGACAACGGGCAGCGGTACCGAGCCGAGCTCGAGCACGGCATCGTGGAAAGCGCGGATGTTGAATTTGAAACTCGCTCGTTTCCCAACTTGCTCGCCGCTACCCTCGCGACTTTACCTTCTATGTTGCTGATCCCATCAGCGCCATTCGCTCCGAGCATTTTCTCCGCTTTTTCGCGGGCGCGCACGATCGCGAGCTCGTCCCAATCATCGTGAAATTCAGGCATCATAACCGGCTTATGATGAATGAACTTAAACTGGATTAGGAGAGCGTGAGCAATTTGCGATTGCGCGGTGGCCACGGTTTGCCGGCCTTAATCGCGGCCCGTTTCATTTCGCGGATCGCGACCATCTGTTTTGCGTGCGATTTGGTCAGTTCGCGACGGCTGGTGATTCCGCCGCGTCGACCGATCTCGCCAAGATAAGCCCGCACTTTCTTTTCTGCTTCTGTCATCGATGCCCTTCAAGCATCCATCATAAGCGGCTTATGATGCAAGAAGCGAAATCTAGGGAGACGGGACGCTCTGCAGGAGCTCGAGTTCCTGCCACCGCGCGTAGAGGTGCGCGACTTTGTCGCGTGCCGTTTTCAATTGCGTCTCCAACTCGAAAATCTCCGAGCGCGGTTTCGCATAAAAATCCGGCGCGGCAAACGTGGCCTCCAAATCCGACACGGGAGTCGCCCGGATTTGAAAATGAACCACGTCCGGTAATCTTGACGGCTTTAAACCGTCAAGTTTCAGTCTCGTCGTTTATGCATCGTAAGCGGCTTACGATAGGAGGACTGGAGTGTGTTGTTAGGCAACCCCGCGGCTATTTGAACACGAGGTGAGCGACAGCGGCTTCGAGATTCCAATAGATTATCGCGACCGCCGTTAGATCGAACGCAGCATGCGCGCACATCACCATCCAGATCCGGCCCGTGACGGCGAAGATCGCCCCGAAGACGAGGCCCGTGATCATCGCCTGTTCGACGCCGGGAAGCCCCAGGTTGGCGTAATGGCCCAGGGCAAACACCGCGGAGGTGAGCAGCACGATTAATACTTTTGCGCTGGCGCCGGTCCCAAAAAGCTTGCCGAGGCGTTCGAACAGGTATCCTCGGAAAATGGTCTCTTCTCCAAAGCCCGCGCCGACAATCATCGTGAACACCAATCCGGGGAGCGCAGCCCGGTTTCCTATCACGTAATGGTAGGCGGAATTGATTTCGGGGGCGCCCAGCAGCGGCATCACGATCGCCTTCATCAGGAGTTTAAACACGCAGCCGAAAACGACGCCGACGGCGAGGCTGCCAATCCAGCTCCTTGGTCGCACGTAGCCGATGTCGCGCCATGGCGTATGCGATCGCCAGGCCCACAGAAGCACCAAAAGGCCGCCGAGTGGTTTAACGACAGACGTCAAGACGATGACGAGAATCGAGAGAAGTCCAAGCGGCCCGAATCCGCGCAGTTGCGTGGCGACGGGATCGTCAGGCGGCGGTGCAGCTCGCGCTTCGAGCGGGAGCGCAGGAACGTGCTCTGGCAAATTCGGGACGTCGCTTGTCATGGCCGTGCTCCGTCCGGTAGTTACTTATGTGATGCAGCGCATCGCCGGTTTGGATTCAAGAATAATTACATGTCGGAGCTAGTCTCCGTCGTCCGCGGGACGCTCTGCAGGAGCTCGAGTTCCTGCCACCGCGCGTAGAGGTGCGCGACTTTGTCGCGTGCCGTTTTCAATTGCGTCTCCAACTCGAAAATCTCCGAGCGCGGTTTCGCATAAAAATCCGGCGCGGCAAACGTGGCCTCCAAATCCGACACCTCGTTTTCTGCAGAGAGAATATTCGCCTCCATCGACTCCCATTCACGCTCTTCTTTCCACTTAAGCTTCCGCGGTTTGTCTTTGCTTTTCCTTTGCTCGGCGGCGGCTTCGGCCGGCGTGGGGTATGAATCGCGAACTGGGCCGGGTGCGCCTCGTTTTTCCAGGTAGTAGTCGTAGTTCCCGACGTGATAGACCACGCGGCCCTCGCCTTCGAAAGCGAGAATCGAGGTACAAACGCGATTCAAAAAATAGCGATCATGACTCACCACGATGACGCAGCCGCCGAAGGCGACGAGCGCTTCCTCGAGCAAGCGTAACGTTCCGAGATCGAGATCGTTCGTCGGTTCGTCGAGCATCAGAACGTTGCCGCCGCGCTTCAGGATTTTAGCGAGCAGCACCCGGCTCCGTTCGCCGCCGCTGAGCTGCGAAATCTTCGTGTTGATGCGGTCTTCGCTGAAAAGAAATCGCCGCAGATAAGCGCGCAACGTGATGCTCTGCTCGCCGAGCGTGACGTTTTCTCCGCCGCTCCCGACTTCTTCCCAAACCGTTTTCTCATCGTCGAGGAGGAGCCGATTTTGATCGACGTAATTGATCTGGGTCCGCGCGCCGATCTCCACTGCACCGCTCGCGGCGGGCAGTTCCTGCAGAATGACTTTGAGGAGCGAAGACTTGCCGAGTCCGTTGCGACCGACAACACCGAGGCGTTCCCCGGCTGCGAGATTGAGATTCACGTGCTGAAAGAGTGTGCGGCCGCCCAACTCCACACTCACGTCGCGCAATTCAATGATGCGATTCGCGAGCTTCGGCGGCGTGGGGATAATCAACTCGACGTCGAGCTCCGCCTCCGGTGCTTCCTGGGCGGCCATCTCGAAATAACGTTCCACGCGGTCCACCGATTTCGTCCGGCGCGCGCGGGGCGCTTTTCGTCACCCATTGCAGTTCGCGTTTCAAAAACTTCTGCCGTTGATGTTCCTGCGCCTCCTCGACCGCTTGTCGCTGCGCGCGCGCGAGCAGGTAATCGGTGTAGTTGCCGTCGTAGCTGGTGAACTCGCCGCGCGACAGCTCGACGATCCGCGTCGCCACCCGATCGAGAAAATAGCGATCGTGTGTGACGAACAAACAGGTGCCGGCATAACGCGCGAGAAAGTCCTCCAGCCATTCGATCGAGCCGGTGTCGAGATGGTTGGTCGGTTCGTCGAGAATCAGAAAATCAGGACGCGCGAGAAGCGCCCGGCAAAGCGCGACGCGGCGTTTTTCTCCGCCGGAAAGCGTGCCCACGACGCGATCGGATTCCGGCGCGTGCAGATTCGTGATGAGCGACTTGATCCGATGTTCCAAATTCCAACCGTCGGCCTCGCCAATCTGGTCGAGGAGCGTGGCGCTGAGCGGGCTGTCGCCCGGGGCGCGTTCGTATTCGGCGATGAGGTCGAGAATCCGCTGTGCGCCGCTGAGAATGTTCGCATGGACCGTGGTCGCATCGTCCAAGCCGGAAAGTTGTGGCATGTAGCCAGTGACGAGATCACGCCGGCGTGTGAATTCGCCTGAATCGGCTTGCGCCACGCCCGCCGCGATCTGGAGGAAGGTCGATTTGCCCGAGCCGTTGCGGCCGACAAGCCCAATGTGTTCGCCCTCCCTAAAGGCAATCGTCGCGCCGTCGAGGACGACCTGAGTGCCGTATTTGACGGAAAGGTTGTTCGCGCTCGCGATGACTGCGGTTGACGTCTCTGCCATAGGAAGGTCGAACGTCGAACGCCCAACCGCTCCGCAAGGCACGGGGGCGCGCCGGACGTCCAATCAAAGAGCGCGATCGGCGCTGATTAATTCAGCGCTTCTCCTACGATTTCGTATTTCTGTTTTACGTGGTCGATGTACGAGCTGTACGTCTCGGCGAGCGGCGCGCTTTCGATGAAGAGAATATTCTCGGCGTTAAATTGCGCGCTCCGCGAAAAATTATAGGAGCCGGTGATCACGGTATCATCGATCAGGAGAATTTTGTTGTGCATGTAATCGTGGCGCCCGGTCGGTGTGTAGGGCGTTGAGTTTTTTCCGACCAGGCCGGCGCGCGCGATGATGTCTTTAAGCGCGCCGATCTTCCAGCGATTTTGCGGCACTTCCTGCCATTGCACGTAAACCTGCGCCATCTGTGTGCGATCGTAGATGCCGTCCACGGCGACGCGGCCTGCGCGCAACAAATTGCCAAGCTCGGCGATGAGAGTGCCGGAGTTGATCAACAAGCTGCAGATGCGGACGCGACGCTGCGCCGCGCGAACACGCTTGGCGATTTCGGAATCGATTTCCAAACCGCAACCGGGAGAAAACATGACGCGCGCCTCGGCCGGTTGACCAGAAAAGCTCAGCGGCACGGGGACCGTTTGTATCTCGCCGGTGTTATCGAAGTTTTCTTTTTCCCAGATTTGTTCGAAATCCTGAGCGTAATAATTGGCCAAGGCGGGCGAGTCGATCTCCACAATGTTGTTTTCCATTAACGTAAAGGCGTCGTCAGTCATATTGGCCGAGCCAGTCCAGACCGTTTGTCGATCGCGCAGGATGAATTTGCTGTGCATCAGTTTCATTCCGGCGATGCGGCGCCACGGATAACCCAGCGATTGCACAAACGCGCCGGTGCCAGCTGGGGCCGGGTCCTGACCGGCGGCAACATTTGGCTGAGGCGGTTTATCGCCGTCATAGCAAAAACGGATTTTTACGCCTGCTTCTGCGCGCTCCCGCAAAGCCGACGCTAACTCGGCGCGGAGCGGATCACTGAATCGCATGTCGTAAATGGCAAAATCGAGAGTCTGCTTCGCCGCGCGTATGAACGTGGTCAGCCGCGCCATGACCTGGTCCGCGGGTTGTTCGCCTTCAGCGAGAAAGAACACCGAAACATTATCCACGCCGAGACCGGCCATCGCCTGACCTGCGCGACAACGCAAGACGACTTTCTAATCACCAGATCGCCGGACACGACTCCACTGCTTAAAACGGGCTCCCCTAAACACCCGAGACCTACTCACTCCATATCCGGGTAAGGGCCTTTGCCGTCTTCGGTGATGAAGCGGTCGACCCGCGCCGTGACAACGGGCAGCGGTACCGAGCCGAGCTCGAGCACAGCATCGTGGAAAGCGCGGATGTTGAATTTCGCTCCGAGCGTCTTCTCCGCCTTTTCGCGGGCACGCACGATCGCGAGCTCGCCCATATAATAAGAGAGGGCTTGCCCGGGCCAGGCGATGTAACGGTCCACCTCGGTTTCGATCTCATGCTCGGGTAGCGCGGTGTAATCGTGCATATACTTGAGCGCCTGTTCGCGCGTCCAACCTTTCGAATGAACGCCGGTGTCCACCACGAGCCGCGCAGCGCGCCAGATCTGATAACCCAGCATCCCAAAGCGCTCGTATGGCGTCTCGTACATCCCCATTTCCTGGCCCAGCTTTTCACAATAAAGCGCCCAACCTTCACCGTACGCGGAAATGTAGTCGAATCGCCGAAATTCCGGCTGGTTCTTGTGCTCGAGCGCGATCGGAATCTGGAATGCGTGTCCGGGCGCGGACTCGTGCAGGGTCAGCGCGGGCAGATTGTAGAGCGGGCGATGCGGCAGATCGTATGTGTTCAGGAGATAAATGCCCGGACCGCCACGGCCTGAAGTATAAAAGGGCGCGAGATCGGCCGGGACGGGTTTGATGGCGAAGCGCATCCGCGGCAGATAGCCAAAGTATTGCGACGATTTGCCGTCGAATACTTTCGCAATCCAGGCGGCGCGATTGAGCAGCTCCTGCGGTGTTTTGGCGTAGAACTGCGGATCGTCACGGAGGAATTGCACGAATGCCGGAAACTCGCCCTTGAACCCGGATTCGTGCATCGCGTCGACCATCTGCTGATGTAATTTGGCAACCTCCGACAAGCCGATCTGGTGAATTTCGTCGGGCGAGAGATCGAGCGTGGTAAACTCGCGAATTTTCTGGCGATAGTACGTTTTCCCGTCCGGCAGCGCTTCGGCCGCAAGCGTCGTGCGGGTATGCGGCACATATTCGTCGCGGAAGAATTTGAGCAGGTCCGCATAAGCCGGCTGCACGATCTCACGAATCACCTGTGCGGCTTCCGATTTGAGCTTGTCCTGGTCGGACGGCTGAACTCCCACCATCGGTTCCCGGAATGGTGTGTAGAGCAGATTGTCTTCGGGTTTGCCCTCCGCAATGGTGGCGATGGATTTCTCGCGTCCCTGCAAAGTGAGGCGTGGCGGCGTGAAGCCGCGCGCAAGCCCCGCCCGCATATTCGCGATTTGTTCGCGGAAATAGCGCGGGATGTCGCGCATCTGCGCGATCCAGTTTTTGTAATCCGTCAGCGTCTTGAAAGGTCGCCGCGCCGTGTAGCCCAAATCGGTCCAGAAAGCAGAATCCGAGTTCGCCGGCATTTCGTGGTCACGGAATTTCTGATCGGCGACGAAATTCTCGATTTCCGGCCGATAAACATCGTAGTTGATCTGCTCCTCCGGCGAGAGCTGCGCGCGCGGAACATCATCGAGCTTGTGCAGAACATCCTGCCAGTAACGTAGCCGCATCTCCTGCGTCGCCGGATCTACTTTTGGCAGGCGATCGGGAACCGGTTTTACGACTCCTTCGAGCCCGGGAAACTGTTCCAGCCGCCATTTCCATTCTTCTGTGTAGATAGCTCGCAGCCGCTCATCTGCGCTTTGCGCTTTGGCCAGACACGGGACGCAGCACAGGGCTGCAGCACCAAACAAAACGGCGGTTTTCATGTAAGTCCGTGTTTGCCGCGGTTCCACGTTGTCGATCTTACGAAAGTCGCCGCGCATCGCGCAAGACGCGTAACGTTGCTTTCACTCAACCGCGCCGTACGTTGGTCGCCTGATGCGCATTTGGTGTGTGTCTTTGTCGATCTTCGCTTCAGCAGTTGTCCCCAGCGCGCGTGCGGACGATTTCCCGATCAAGAAATTCAGCCCCTTCACATACGTGGTTGATTATGAGGCATCGTGGTCGCCAGATTCGCGACAAATTGTGCTCATCTCAAGCCGGCACGGCGGAATGAAGGTGCATGTGATGAACGCGGACAGCGCGAGCCACGGCAGCGACATGCGCCAGCTTACGTTCGGCACTGACGAAGATGACTCGCCGTCGTGGTCGCCGGACGGAAAGAAAATCGCATTCGTGTCGATCCGGGCAGGCGTGTCGCAGATTTTTGTGATGAACGCCGACGGCACAGATGTCCGCCAGCTCACCAACGGCAACGCCGAGAATATTCATCCAACATGGGCGCCGGACAGCCAGCGCATCTTGTTTAACACCACGAAATTTGCGGGCGCTACCGCGGCAGACGGTCGCGATGTGCCGAGCGACAACAAAGTGGTCGGCGAACAGATCGACAAGAAGATGGACCTGGCAACGGTACGCATTGACGGGACAGAGCTGAAACGCCTGACGAATGGTGGCGGCTACACGTACGCCTCGTTCTCGCCCGATGGGTCGTCGATCCTGCACCGGCGCGTCGATGGCTCGAAGTCGCAGATTTTCGTCATGAACGCCGACATGACAAACGATCACAACATTTCGGGCGAGAACACACTGGATGGTTGGCCGGCCTGGTCTAACGATGGCCAACGTGTTGTCTTTTCACGGCGCGTGAATGATCGCTTCCAGCTTTTCGTGATGAATCGCGACGGCAGCGGCGTGATGCAACTCACGGATGCTGCGGGCGAGTTCGTTAATCCGCGATGGTCGCCGGATGGAACAAAGATCATGTGCGCACGTCGCCTCGGCGACATGAACCTGGTGATTTTTCCCGCGCCAACATAGCGCCCTGTTATCAGCTTTCGCTCATTTGCCAGCGCAGAGCTTTTCGAAACGCGGATCTTTGCGCAGCGGGTCCCAGAACGGATTGATCCGAAGATCGCCGCATGTTTCGCCATTGGGCACTTCGAGCAGATGCGGCAAGGCAGAGATCGCAGAATCGATATCGCCAACTTGCGCCTGGACGGTCGCCAGCGCGATCTCTGCGAAAGGTTTCGCTAAAGCGTCACCGTCGTAATCAGCGATGGCATGGCGCGCCTGCTCCAGTGCCTTCTCCTTTTCGCCAAGGCCGGCATAAACCTGGGCGAGACAGCACGGCAGTAGTCGCGCATCGACAACAACAACGGAGTCAGGCGTTGGCTTCATCGCCGCAGCAGCACGCGTAAAAGTATCGCGAGCGTCGTTGTCCTTACCGGCAAATTTCTGGCAGTAACCGAGCAGCGTCATGGTGCGAGGATCGTTAGCAACTGCCGCAGGCGTGTTCTGCTGAATCTGAGCGATTGCTTCATCGAAGCGCCTCTCGTAGTAGAGCTGCAAGGCTCTCGCCATGGTAAGGACCTCGTCCTGGGAATTCGCGGGAGCTTTCGCCAGAATCTCAGCGGCTTCCTTAAGCCGACCCTGTCCCTGGAAGCTCAATGCCTTCGCCGCGAGCGCGGGCTCGTTCCCGGGCGACATCTCAAGGACGCGATCAAGGACCGCCTGCGCTTCATCGCAACGACGGACAGCTCTGGAGTGAGTCGGCAAGGTTAAGAAGGATGCCGATGTTGCGCGGATCCAGTTGTGCGGCCGCCTGATAATGTTTTTGCGCAACGTCAAACTGCCCGAGCCGTCGCTCCAGGTGAGCCATCTGCTCAAGCACGAAAGCACTGTTCGGCAAACGCCTGAGCGCTTCTTCGTACGACTGGAGTGCGCCGTGGAAGTCGCGCAAAACGCGGTAGCGATAAACGCCCTGCGCGAGCCATGCTTCCCCGAGCTCGGGCTGGAGCGACATCGCCCGATCCGCGGCTTCCTTCACTGCGGCACCGCTGTTCGTCTCCAGATCAATTCCATTGAAATAGAGCTGGCTTCGCGCGACGGCGAGGCGGGCCCATGCCAGCGCGAATTGAGGATCAAGCCGAACCGCCTCGGCATAAAGGCCAGCGACCTTTTTTGTCGTGTCGAGCGTCGCGGCGTTGTCGATCGCGATCGCGCGCAAGTAAACGTCATACGCTGCCGCATTCTGGGTCGGCTTCTCCGCGACGGCTTTTTGCTCGGCGCCGGTGAGCTTGGCGTTGAGCTGGTCGGCAATGGCGTTGGCCACCTCGCCTTCCACTCCAAAGACATCGTCGAGTTTGCGATTGTAGCTTTCCGCCCAAAGATGTTCGTCCGTTGCGGCGCGGATCAGCTGGACGTTCACGTGCACAGCATTAGCGACTTTTTGCACACTGCCCTCGAGAAAATGCGCCACGCCCAACTGTTGGCCGACCTCACGCAAGTTCTCGGGCGCACTCTTGTATTTCTGGGTAGAACTGCGCGAGATGACCTTGAGCTCGGCAATCTTGGAGAGTCTGGTAAGGATCTCGTCCTGAATGCCGTCGGTAAAATAAGCATTCGATTTATCGTCGCTGAGGTTCTGGAACGGCAGGACGGCTATGCTTTTTTCTGAGACCGGCGACGCCGGTGCGCGGCGTCCCGTCGATGTTTCGGAAAGCGGTTCGTGTTGTCAAAAACAGGCTGGTCGCGCCAAGGACGATCAGCGCACCGATCGCCATTGCGACGATGGAGTAGCGGCGGCGATTTCCCGCGGCAGCAGACGACGTCGTTCCGGCAATCGCCTTCCGGCCGAATTTTCCGGGAACGGCCGGGTTTCCGATTTCATTGTTGTAGAGATTTACGACGTGCAGGCGTTCGCCATGTTTGCCTTCACATTCGCCGAGATCATGCAGATACGGTTGCCACTGGTCGTACTGCTCGAGGTCTTCGGCGGCGTGCTTCGACACCAGAATGTGACCGGCGTCACCGCAATCCATGATGCGCTGGGCGATGTTGATCCCGGCTCCGGCAATATTCGCCTGCTCGTTTAAATCGGTGACTTCGTTAACGGGCCCGCTATGGATGCCCATGCGGACGCGGATCTCGGGATGACTCTTTAGTGCCTTGGCAATTTCTTCGGCGCAAAGTACCGGAGCCTCCGGGTTATTGCGGAAGGCGAGCGCGCCGCCGTCACCGGTCGGCAATCGCAGCAGCTTTCCTTCGGCTTCAGCGGCGCGGAATTGCTCAGTCCCGCGCACGATCTCGCGCAACTTCTCAATCTGGGCGCTCTGTTCGTTAGTGCGCAGTTTGGAATAGCCCACAATGTCGATGAAAAGAACGTGGGCGATTTCCAGTCGGAGTTTCGATTTCTGTTCGTCCCCCATCGGGGCATGAATTTAGGCGGTTCCGGCAAGGCGCTCTATATTAATTTTTTACGGAACGGCGCCTAACGCGAGGGCGAGTCAAAATTTTTGTCGTATGATTTCACAATAGCCTGAAGCTACGGCGTAACCCGAAAAATGGATCGACCAGATAATCCCGGAGTCATCGCCTTCCCGCCGTTGATCTGGCTGGTGAACGCAGTCATCAGCGTTCTAGTGCATCTGTTCGTTCAGATACCGATCATGAGATACGGCATCTGTCTCGTCTGCGGAATTGTCTTTATCATTTTGGCGCCGACGCTGGCGCTATCGGCCTTTAGAACAATGAAATCAGCCGGAACAAACGTTCACCCGTCCGAACCTGCGCTAACGATCGTACGCGGCGGGCCGTTTCGCTTTACCCGCAACCCGCTGTATCTGGCTCTTTGTTTACTGCAGGTCGCACTCGGCTTTTTTCTCAACGACTGGATCACGTTGCTCTTTGTCGTCCCGCTTACTGTGATCTTTCATTACGGCGTTGTTTTGCGCGAGGAGAGATATCTTACCGCGAAATTCGGTGAGCCTTATTTGCAGTATAAACGCGAAGTGCGTCGTTGGATCTGAATCACGCGTGACTTCTCGATGGATTGAAAGGAGCCAATCATGGAAGCGGACGGACTACCGACGCCGAACAATGTAATCTTTGGCGAGATGCAGGTGCTCCTCGCTGAAAAACGAACTGCGCAGGCTTCTCTGCGCACCGGTGTTGCGGCGTTCGCTTTGCCTTTGTCGGTGTTGAGCGCGCCTATCGCGACGTCACGCTATTACAGCATGGACAAAGTGATCGCCTGTGTGTCGTTGCCGACGCGGTGTGCTCGATACCTTAGTCCGCCGCGCAACGAATGGCTGGCGATCGACCAGAAAGTTCGCCACGGTGCGTTGTAAGCTCAAACGGAGTTAGTCCGCGGCAGCAGCCTTGGCGCGAGCCCGCTCGTTGCAGGCGGCACGCAACGCTTTCATCTCAGTGCGCAGCACCACCATCCGTGCACCGACGCCTTTGTATTTCTTCGTGCCTCCTGTGACTGTTCGGTTAACCGCGCCCTGGCTGACAAGGCCCTGAAGCTTTTCATAAGCACGCAAGCGCAGCATCTCTTCGCCGCCACTGGCTGCATTTCGCTCCCGCAGATTGAGCAGGATAATATCGAATAATGGCTTGAATTCGAAAGAGACCTTCGACGAAAGCACAGCGACCAACTCTTCGGTAATGTTGTCCGGCGCCCGGCGTGTGAAAGAGATTCCAGACCGTTTAGACATCCAAGACTATAGGCCAGATTCGGAAAATAGCGACCGAGGCAACCTGGCCGTAGGGATGAGGCGATTCCACGTGGTTCAACTCGATTTTCCGTCAAGCTTTGTGCTGAATCGATTACATTGAAACGCAAATGAGTATGGAGACGGGACGGACTACCCAAGCCGGACAATGTCATCTTTGGCGAGATCCAGGTGCTGCTGGCCGAGAAGCGAACGGCGCTGGCATCGTTGCGCACCGGTATCGCCGTCTTCGTCGCGCTATTACAGCATGGAGAAGGTGATGCCTCTCCTGGCGCCACTGATGCTCCTGAACCTTGGTCTGGTCGTGCTTGGCACGTCGCCTGGTCTTCCGTTTAATCCACCGGATTGAAACTCGTTCGTTTCCCAATTGACTCATGTGCTCCCGCCCATTTCGACCTCTCGGTTTGCCCATCTATGTCGCTCGCGGCCCCGCGGCTCCATTCCCTCGCCGCTACCCTCGCGACTTTACCTTCTATGTCGCTGATCCCATCAGCTCCATTCACCACTTCGAGCACCGGATCAGAGAGCTCAGCGAAAAATATCGGTCACTTGCGGAGTTTATAGAATAGCGCCAATCGTCGAAGGCCGAAGGTTAGCCATTACAAATCAGATTCCTGGGGCTGACACAGCCGCCTCCACACCGTTTGTCCGGACTCAAGCCAGCGACGAATATCCAGACTGATGCGTGCAGTCGTTATCACATCTCATGGTGGGGTTGGCGGAATCGGTGTTATGGAGGTCGAATCTCCACCGGCGCCGGTGGCTGATCGCGTCCGCGTCCGTGTGCACGCGGCGGGACTGAACCACGCCGATATTTTGCAACGGCGCGGCAGTTATCCCGCGCCTCCGGGTTATCCGCAGAACATTCCTGGTTTGGAATTCGCCGGTGAAGTAGAGGCAATCGGCGATGCGGTCAGCGCTTGGAAAATCGGTGATCGCGTTTTCGGAATCATTGCCGGTGGCGCGCAGGCAGAGCTTGTCGTCGTGCCAGAAAGCAATCTGGCGCGCGTTCCCGCACAGCTGAGCATGGGACGAAGCCGGTGCCATGCCGGAAGTTTTCATTACCGCACACGACGCGCTTTTCACTCGTGCCGGACTGCAAATGGGCGACCGCGTTCTTGTTCACGCGGTGGCGTCGGGCGTCGGCACGGCCGCCGTGCAACTGGCGCATGCGGTCGGCGCGACGGTTTATGGCACGTCGCGCAACGCCGATAAACTCAATCGGATGCGCGAGTTGAAATTGGGCATGGATGACAGCGTCGCGGTTGGGGATGTGCCGGCGAAATTTGTGGAGGCGGTACAGAAATGGACAAACGGCGCAGGCGTTGATGTCATTCTCGACCTTGTCGGCGGCAGTTATTTCCCGCCCAGCCTGGAAGCGCTCTCCATACGCGGTCGGATTATTTCAGTCGGCACTACGGCCGGCGCGAAATCGGAAATCGATCTTGGTCTGCTCAAGCGAAAGCGCGCCGCGATTATCGGGACAATGCTTCGCACACGTTCGATCGAGGAGAAAGCCGACGCGACTCGCCGCTTTGCCGCCGCTGTCCTGCCCCTGGTATCGCGCGGAAGGATCCGCCCGGTGATCGACCGTGTGTATCCCATCGATCAAGTTCGCGATGCGCACGAGCGGCTGGAGTCGAATCCCAGCTTCGGCAAAATCGTGCTGACGTTTGCTTAAGTAAGAGAGAGGTTCGCCACGGCCACCTCGACTACACCGCGTAAACCGGCCATCAATCGCGGTGATATGGTGCTCACGCGGTGGCAGGCGGCGGGGGAATTGGAGGAGGAACTCCGGCGAATCGCTTTCGCCATCTTTCCCGATGCAGGATGAGAACGATCAACCAGATCACGAATGCGAACAGCCCGCCGGGAATCGTAACAAGCATCAACCAGCCGAGCACACCCAGCGTATACAAAAGGTGGCCATAATCTTTTCCATTTATGATGCAGGGATGCACCGACCCTTCATCCACTTTGCAGCCGTGGGAATTTGCTATCCACGCGCATGTCATCACCGATCCTATCGGCGCAAACGCGAAGAGAACGATGAGGACAAGAACGATCCAATAAAAAATCCACGGGAAACGTTTCCGAATCGGCAAAGGTGGCGGGTTCATTGGCGGGGATGCGTCTTGTTGAACCCAGCCGTGTAACCGTTTTCGAAGCCCTGGTCCCAAGTCTGCTGGTTGCCGGACCCCTGCTGCTTGAAATATTTTTGAGCCATCATGTTTAAGTCAGCAGCGGTTGGCAACGTTGCTCCCGGCGGGGCTTGCTCTCCCACTTTCAACCCGATTGCATAAGCCGCTCGCTCCTCGGCAGTTCTACCATAAGCTGCGCGATGAGTGTAGAACGAGGTAACTCCATACACGACAAACGCCGCCAGTGCCATCATCACGAAAAAACGCACCGGTTTGAATTCTCTGGCCATGACTCCAGACAAAGACAACCACACGCAATGCCCTGATGGCAATACTAATGGGAACGCTATTGCATTTGCGGCCGCGCAGCCACGAAGATGTAGTTCCCGCGTTAGTAACAAGTTTGTTACCGATTTGGCCTAACGACTGTTGAACGGCAAGTTTAGGAAACGTGTCTAACGGGCGTAATAGTGATCACAACAAAGGAGGCCATCATGATCAAGAAGACAATTGTCATTCTTGCCTGCGGCGTACTCATTGCGCCGGTGGCATTTGCTCAGACGCGTTCGACAGATAAGGGACAAACAACCGCTACCACAGAACAACCGATAACGGTGACCGGAACGGTCATCAAAATGACAACGGGGGAAGGATCGGCGGCCAGTTACCAGCCGTTCAAGACTCTCGTTGTTCGCGAGGACGGTTCAAATACTCCTGGCAGTTACGTTCTCAACGGACCTGGTCACGTTGTGGACAAGAACGGCGCGGTGATCCAAACCGCGATCAAACCCGGAGCGCACCTGACTGTTTATTACGTAAACACAGGCGATTCACGAATAGTTGATCACGTCGTTGTCGATTAAGCCGCGCGACCTGAGATATCACCAATAAGAAGCCGCACGATTTCGATGAATCGTGCGGCTTTTTCGTGACCATCGCAAAGGACCGGAGGATCACGATCATGCGGCTCGAAAAATTCTGTCGAAAAGAAGGTGCGTTGGCAGATAAACAGCGAGTGGAAACAACAGCATTAGAAGAATCACAAACAGCGGCGCGGGCAGAATTCGTCGCGGATTTTCGCCTAAACCATAGACCCAGTTCACATTCTCCTTTGCATTGCTCACCAGATAAGAGAGCGGCAGGACCACCAGCGCGACAATTGTCTGCCAGAGAAAAGCGCGCTGATCGTAGCCGAGCCGGTGCAGCATCCAGAGAAGTAGAAGCGGCAGGACGATGTGGAAACATGATAATCCCCGGATGAACAACGGGATCCCGGGATCAAACATATAAGCGCTCAAACCGATCAATGACTTGCCGGTCGCAAGACGAAAAAAGAAATCCACATTCCAGAGTGCCTCAAAGAACACGACTGAGACGGCCAGCATGCTGACGAGTAGCGCGTTCTCCAGCCAAAGCGCGGGCACGAGTGCCAGCAAAGCAATATCTGAGAACCAAAGGAAGTTGGCCGGCCCGTACTCTCGCCAATAGATCGGCACCAGCGCACAAACGAAAATCGTGTAGACAACTTTCAGGCCGAGGGGAATCACGGCTTCAATAGGTACCTAAAAATCCCGTACGCAAAACGCGCCGAGATTGCTCCCGGCGCGAAGCATTGAGTTGATTGGAATCCGCGATCAGCTTTGCGTCTTAGCCTTCTCGCCTTTCTTGCATTGGGTTTCGAACTTCGCGTACTGCTCCGGGGTCAGGATTGATTTCGCCGATTCCATGTATTTGGCTTCACTGGCCTCGCTGCAGCCCGCCTTGTGATGCTCCTCCATGGCTGCGTTCATCTTTGTCTTCTGTTCAGGTGTCAGGCTTAGACTCGCCAATGAAACTTCACACGCCATCTTCGTTTCGTTTCCGACTTGCTTTGTGCAGTTGCCGTGTTCGCCTGCGAACATGGTGGCTGCCGCAAAGAGTCCCGCCGTTATTAACGCAATGAGCTTGGTCATAGCAGTCTAGACCTTCTCGCGGGGAACATCGTTCAAAATCTGATGTTGCGCGACGGGTCGTGTGCACAAGTACCACCGCTCTCTTCATTGCGACACAAGACAACGCCAATTTGAATTGTCTCGCCATGACTGGACGTATGGTCTAATTCCAGAGAGGCTCGGACGCAATCGGAACCGTCGTGGAAGAAACCGAATTAATCCTGATTTGTCTCGTTGCCGTTGCTCTGTTGGCGATCGTTGCCCGGAAAATCCGAGTCCCATACCCAATTCTGCTGACCATCGGTGGCATGGTGCTCGCTCTAATCCCTGGTCTTCCTGCGATCCACCTCGAACCGAAACTGGTCTTTGATCTGTTTCTTCCGCCGCTGCTTTATCCCGCGGCCATTTTCACGTCGTGGAGAGATTTCCGAATGAATCTTCGCTCAATTCTCCCACTGGCAATCGTTCTCGTTCTTTTAACGATGACGGCGACTGCTTATCTGTTCCACGAGTTGGTCGGATTACCTTTGGCGGTAGGTTTTGTATTCGGCGCCCTCATCTCGCCACCCGACGCCGTGGCAGCGCTGGCGGTCACTCAAAATTTGCGCGTGCCTCGCAAAATTATTGTCATCCTCGAAGGGGAAAGCCTGGTAAACGACGCTACTTCTTTTATCTCGTTCCGTTTCGCAGTAGCCGCAGTGATGACCGGCACCTTTTCGCTGGCGCAAGCAAGCTTGCAATTTCTTTTTGTCGCCGCCGGTGGCATCTGTGTTGGTCTCGCGGTGGGCTGGCTCGTAGTCCAATTGCAAAAGCGTTTGGACGATCCGCCTGTTCAAACATTGTTTTCCCTGCTTACGCCGTACGTTGCCTACTTCAGCGGTGAAAACCTGCATGTTTCCGGAATCCTCGCAGTCGTAATTGCAGGCATCTATATCGGATGGCGCGCCCCGCGGATCATGAGCGGGCGCATGCGATTACAAGCGTTCCCTGTTTGGGAAATGGTCACGTTTATTCTGAACGGAATTCTTTTCATGCTCATCGGGCTTCAACTGCCGCAGGTTATGGGCGCGCTCGCTCCGGGAACAGCGACTCGCGCGGCCCAGCTGGCGATCGTCTTCGTTCTGATGATCGTCCTGGTTCGTTTCGGCTGGGTATTCGGAGCCACCTACTTGCCACGTCTGCTGAGTCCAACCTTCCGCCATAAAAATCCCGCTCCGTGGCAACAGACTACGTTGATCGCGTGGACCGGGATGCGCGGCGCGGATTCGCTTGCCGGCGCACTGGCGATCCCGCTTGTCCTCGCCAATGGTCAACGATTCCCCGGACGCGACCTCATCCTCTTGCTGACGTTCTGTGTCATTTTCGCAACGCTTGTTCTGCAAGGACTCACTCTGGCGCCGCTGGTCCGTTGGCTGAAAATTAAGGACGATCGTATCACGGAAAAAGAAGAGCGACTGGCGCGCCTGAAGGCTAACGAAGCAGCTCTGGCTCGTCTCGAGGAAATCGCATCGTCGAAGCGAGCCAGGCCCAGGACCATTGAACGTCTTCGTTCAGAATACGAAGACCGTATCCGCCAACTGCGCAGTGAAGCTCCCGATGAAGAAAGCGTCAGCAGATTGTTCTCGGAAGACTTTGAAGAATTGGCCCGCGAAGTGTTACAAACAGAACGCGACACCGTAATCCAACTGCGCAATGAAGAAGCCATCAACGACCAGGCCTTGCGCCGAATCCAACGCGACATTGATCTGGCCGAAGCCCGGCTTCCGCGGCAGGCGCAAAAATCGCGGCGAAGAGGTTAAGGCGAGGAAAGCGCGGGTGTTCTAACACAGAGACGACAATTCCAGCAATACAAGGCGCTTATGATAAATGATAACCTGCGGTTCGTTTTTTGCTTTCAGCATTTCAGTTTTCTGCTGCTTCTTGCTTATAAATCACCATGCCGCGGGCCTGGTAATTGGCCAGCGCACCAGGGATGATCAAGGTTGCAGGTATGTACCCAAACGCGGGTGATCGGAGGCGACGTCTGCCAGGCTTCTTCGATTGCGCTGGTTAACAGGGGTCCTCCCAAGCCGCGACCGATAAACTCCGGTAACAAACCAAAGTAGGCGATCTCAACGCCGCCTTCATCGCTGCGACGCAGTTCGTAATAACCCGCCAGCGCATTGTCGTAATACGCGGCAAAAGTCCGCAGCTCTGGTGCAAGCCCGTATTCCTTCCATTGCTCGTCGCTCCACACTCGCTTGTCGTTCCATGACCACATCTGCCCGACGGCAAGATAAAGATCCCGATTGAACCGCCAGTCGCGTTCGATTTTCTCCCGAATATGAAACCGTCCATCCGTGCATCGCTTTGGGTGAAGCTGGTCGAGCGAATGCATCTCAAGATAGGTTGTAACGATCGAGGTCATCGCTGGCTGATATACAAGTAACTCAACCGCCTTGCTCCGCATTCAATTAAACCGCGCTACGTGGCGAATCGTAACAGGTTTGTTACTACACTGTGTTTGGAAGGGATAACGCATCGCGTTATGAGATTTCAGGGAAAGCGAAAGGAAATCTATGCAAGTCGCCGTCTCACAACGATGCGGGCTCACGACTCACTTCCGGGTGATCTGTGCCGCGGCAGTAATGGTCCTGGTAATGAGTGGACAGATCGCGCAAGCAGTCGATGGAGACCTTGATCGAACATTCGGGACCGACGGCAAAGTGCTGACCGATTTCGATCACAGCACCGACATCGCTAACGCCGTGGCGATCCAGGCGGATGGCAAGTTAGTCGTGGTAGGCACAACCTATCGAGACAATGATTTTTCGAATGAGGACTTCGCTGTTGCTCGATACAATCCGGATGGCACGCTGGACAAAACTTTCGGCGTCGGCGGCAAGGTGCAAACAGATTTCCCCGGCCTGGCTGCGGTGGCGTCATCGGTGGTCGTTCAACCCGACGGCAAGATCGTGGTCGCGGGCGGCGCCTTTCCGCTTTTTACGTTCCTCGGCGATTTCAAAGTGGTCCGCTACAACTCGAACGGATCGCTCGATACTTCCTTTGGGGACGGCGGCATCGTGACAACGACTTTTCCCGAAGGTAGTTACGCGTTCGACGTGGCCTTGCAGGCTGACGGCAAGATCATTGCCGCCGGGACCGTCTTCGTAGATTTCAATCCTGGCGAATCTTCCAATACCGATTTTGCGCTGGCGCGTTACAACCCGGATGGAACCCCGGACGCCACATTTGGTAATGGCGGCCAGGTTTCAACCGATTTTCTCGGTTTGGAAGACGATGCCTTTTCGGTCTTGATCCAACCCGACGGAAAGATTGTCGCGGTCGGCTCCGCCAATGATCCTGCGACTTTCTACGACTTCGCCGCTGTGCGTTATCTCAGTAATGGCACCCTCGATACGACATTCGGCGTGGCTGGAAAAGTGCACACCGACTTCGGCGATCAAAACTTTGATCGCGCGCGCTCGGCCGCGCTTCAACCCAATGGCCGGATTGTCGCTGCTGGATTCGCTATCTCCCAAAACGGAGGAGTCCAGAATTTCGCTGTCGCGCGGTATGACTCCAGCGGCGTTCTCGACACCAACTTCGGTACCGGCGGGATGACGCAAATCGACTTCGGCAGCTGTTGCCAGAGCGCCAACAAAGTTCTTCTGCAGCCCAATGGCAAAATTATCACCGTCGGTTACGCGAACACAGAATCATCCGATTCCGATTTCTTGCTGGCGCGTTTGACCTCGGACGGCTCACTCGATCCCACCTTTGGCGCTGGCGGCAAAGTCCGAACTTCCTTTGGCGATCTAAACGGCGGAGCCAACGGCGCCGTTTTTCAGCCCGATGGGAAGATTGTGGCTGTCGGTTTCCAAGCGACCGGCCTCGAGCTGTTCGCTGACTTTGCGCTGGCCCGCTACCTCGACGCCGAAGGTCTTCCACTGCCGACGCCCACGCCGACGCCCACTGCAACACCAACTTCAACTGTGACGCCAACGCCTACTGCGACCCCGAGTGTAACACCTGCCCGAGCCCGACCGTAACACCAACAGCCACCCCAACTGTAACGCCACGAGCTACTCCGCGGCCGCGCCCCACGCCACGGCCTCGCCCGACGCCGTAGTTAGCCTTGAGCGTAAGCGCGGGCCGTTACCGATCGCTGGAGTGAGTTTGCTTTGGCGCGTTATCTTAACGCCAAGTGAACCATCGTGGCAGGCGCGCTGCCTGCGATTTGGCTGTAGTGGCGGCGGAGCCTGCCCTGAGTCTGTCGAACGGGTCAGCCGCAGATTCTCCAGCCTGATCAGGGCAAAACAAATAAGGACCAACGAGTGTTGAACGACAAGGCTGGGAAAAGTGTCTAACGAGCGTAAGCGTGAGCATCAACAGGGGAGGCATTATGATCAAAAAGACAATTCTTATACTTGCCTGCGGCGCACTCATTGCGCCGATGGCATTTGCCCAGCCGCGTTCGACACAAGAGAGACAAACAACAACTGCGGCAGAGCAACCAATAACGGTAACGGGAACGATTATCACGGCGATCGAGGAAGGGGCGGCGGCCAATTACCAGCCGGTCAAGACTCTCGTTGTTCGTGAGGACCGTTCGAATACTCCGGGCAGTTATGTTCTCAACGGGCCTGGTCACGTTGTGAACAAGAACGGCGAAGTGATCCGAACCGCGATCAAACCGGGCACTCGCGTGCATGTTTATTACGTAAACATGGGCGATCTGCGTTTGATTGACCACGTCCTTGTCGATTGAGTCGTCGCAGGCTGGGATATCACCAACAAAAAGCCGTATGATTTTTTAAGTCCTGCGGCTTTTTTGGTGGGAGACACAGCGCAATTCTGTCGTTCGGTCTTGACGGATGGGGCCAGTCTCGGATTCAATAACAATCCGATGCGTGGGGGCCGAGTCACCGCCGAGGAAAAATCGGCGATCAGTACGTACGTCGGTGTCGGCGTCGCGATCGTGCTCATCGTCGGGGGGCTGTACTTTTTCTTTCTCGCGCAGAAAGAGAAAAAGGAGACCACAACTTTCGATCCGAACCGTCCGGTTCCCAGCAACGCCGTCTTGAAACAACGATTGAAGGCTGAGGAATATTCCGTCGTGCGCGAGGGTGGCTCCCAAAGGGCTTTCCAAAATCAGTTCTGGAACAGCGAGAAGACTGGCATTTACGTCGATGTGATTGCCGGCGAACCGCTTTTCACTTCGCTCGACAAATTCGACGCTGGGGTCGGCTTCCCTACGTTCACCAAGCCGATCTCAAAAGATCTCCTCGTCGAGAGCCTGGATACTTCGCACGATATGCAGCGAACCGAGGTGCACGCCAAGCGAAGTAACGCTCACCTTGGCTATGTGTTTCCCGACCCGCAATCGCCCACGGGACAACGTTACGTCGTTTACTCGGCTGCCTTCCATTTCGTCCCGGTCGAAGAAATGAAAGACCGAGGTTACGAAGCATACCTGTCGCTGGTGCAGAAAAAGTGATGCTGACTGGTGCCCTGTTCACCCTTCTGTTTTGATTTCCGGAAATCCTGCTTGCTTCAATTGCTGATTCAGCGCGGGAAGATCGGATTCGAGTAATTTGTGCCATGCGTCCATCATCGATCCGACTTTGGTATCGAGATCCGCGACAGCGGCCTTCACTGCGGCTGTCGGCGCAGCGTCTGCGCCTTCGATCTCGTTGAACAGGCGCGTCGTCGATTCCAAAATGAAAAGCGAGGGCGGAGCGCCTGGCCGCGGATGCGGCGGCCCGAACTTCACGAATGTTTGAGCAAAGGCCTCCAGTTTTTGCGTGACGTCAGATCGCTCCGCGGCCTTTGCTCTGAGTTTCGTTAATTGCTCGGCGATGCCGTCGAACTTCTCGCCGATCGGCGCCAGCTTGAGCCGCAGTTGATATAACTTCCACGACAGATCGAACTGTTCCTGAAGGTCGGTGCCCGAAGCTTTAACGCGCGGATCCATTGCGACGGTCAACGGTTTGCTGAAAGTTTCCCCATCAACCGTCAACGTAACCGTGTAATCACCCGGCGCGGCCCATGGTGATGTTGCCGCCGGTGCCGTGTTGCGATACGTCGCGGACATCGGAAACTCCGGTTCCACATGCGGGACCGGTGCGTAATGCATGTCCCACAGAAACCGATGCAGACCTGCTTTCGTGGAAAGCGATCGCAGCGGCCGAATCCAGTAGGTTGGAATTTTGAGCCGCTTTGGATTCGCCTCGACCGGCTCATCCGTGCTCGAATATTTTCTGACTGACTGGCCTTTGGCGTCCTTGATCTCGATCGTTATTGGACCGTTCGCGTCTTTTGGAAGGAAGTAATCGATCATCGCGCCGTCTGGCGGATTTTCGCCGGCCGGTTCGTCCGGCGGCAAGGGCGTGTCCGTGTTCAGGTTCGCGCGAACGCGCAAAGCAGTCTGCGGTTTAAACAACAGATTTTCGCGCTGCTTCCTGTTGAGTTGCCGCAGCGGCGTGATGTTGTCGAGGACCCAGAACCCGCGGCCATGCGTCGCGACGACGAGATCGTCGTTCTTAATAATAAGATCGCGCACAGAAGTCGCCGGCAGATTCAATCGCAACGACTCCCAGGTCGCGCCGTCATCGAACGAGACGTAAACGCCTTTTTCGGCTCCGGCGAACAGGAGGCCTTTGCGTTCCGGATCTTCGCGAACTGCGTTGACTATTTGGCCGGCCGCTATTCCGTTCGCAATCTCCGTCCACGTTTTTCCGCCGTCGTGTGTCGCAAAAATGTGCGGCTGCAGATCGTCGATCCTCATCGTGTTCACCGCTGCGTAAGCGGTGTTCGAATCGAAATGTCCAGCTTCGATCAGTGAAATTTTCTGCCACGGCGAAATGCCCGCAGGCGTCACGTTGGTCCAGGTTTTTCCAGCATCGGTCGTGAGATGAATCAAACCGTCGTCGGTCCCGCACCAGATCCGGCTCGCGTCGAGCGGTGACGGCGCAACGGTATAAATCACGCCGCGCCGATGGGCCTGCTTCGTTGCATCCTCTTTGTATTTCCCAATGCTCGCCGGCAGCTGGTAATTCGGCCGCGACAAATCCGGACTGATCTTTTCCCAGTGGTCGCCACGATCGCGTGTTTGCCAAAGCGTGTTTCCGGCGAAGTAGAGCAAATGCGGATCGAACGGCGAAAAGACAACCGGCTCGGTCCGCAACATCCGGAAGTCTTCTGTTTGCACCGGCACCGGAAGTATATTTTGCGCCTGACCGGTGCGGCGATCGAATCGCGTCAACTTACCGCCGATGATAATGTCTGGATCGAGCGGATCAGCAACGACGTAACCATATTCCTCGGCCGCGACCGGCTTCCAATCGCGGAACGTGATCTCGCCTTCATCGCCGCGGCTTTTGATTCCGACGGAACCACTTTCCTGTTGTCCGCTGTAAAGCCGGTACGGAAAAGTGTTGTCGGCGCTAACGTGATACAGCTGCGCAGTCGACTGGTTATACCATGAGCTCCAACTCCTGCCTCCGTTCACAGTAACGATCGCGCCCTGGTCCGAACCGAGAAGAATGATGTCGGGATTGTTCGGATTGATCCAAACGTTTTGATAATCGTCGCCGCCGGGCGCGCCGCGCCAGCCGTCCCAGGTTTTGCCGCCGTCCGTCGATTTCCAACAAACCACGCTGGCCGAGTAAACGATCTGCGGATTCTTCGGATCAAACCGCACCACGGGGAGATCGCCACCGCCGATTCCAAGTCCCGGCCGCGGATCATCAGTTGTTCCACTCCAGGTTTCGCCAGCGTCGTCCGAGCGATAAAGTTTCGCGATCGTTTTTGTCCGGACCGCGGCGAACAAAGTTTTCGCCGCGCTCGGCGCGATCGCGATGTTCGCCTGCACAATGTTGCCCGGCAGACCTTTGCTTAACTGTCGCCACGTCTTGCCGCCGTCGGCGGATTTAAAAATGCCGCCGCCGTCTCCGTTGAATGCTCCATTTTCCCACGGTCCTTCGCGTGATTCCCATAGCGCAGCGTAAACAATCTGCGGATTAGCTGGATCGATCTGCACATCACTCCCGCCGACGTTCTCATCGCGATAAAGAACCTTTTCGAACGTTTTTCCGCCGTCTAGCGATCGATAAACGCCGCGTTCTTCGTTTGGCCCGTACGGGTGACCGGCTACGGCAACAAAAATGCGGTCCGGATTTTTTGGATCCACCACTAACTGCGCGATCTGCTGACCGTCGCGCAATCCGAGATGCGTCCACGTCTTTCCAGCATCACTCGATTTATAAATGCCGTCGCCGACTGAAAGATCAGGCCGATGCAATCCTTCACCGCTGCCGACGTAAACGATGTTCGGATTTGAAGGCGCGACCGCAATCGCGCCGATCGACGCCGTCGGCTGACCATCGAAAATCGGCTGCCACGTCCGACCGTAATCGATCGATTTAAAAACGCCGCCGTTCACGGGCGCCATGTAGAAGACATTCGGCTGCGATGGAACTCCTGCGATCGCGCGCGTCCGTCCGCCGCGGTAAGGTCCTATGTTACGCCAGTGCAGAATCGAATCGAACTCTCCGGCGTGCGCCCGCCCAATCCCCAAAAGAATCGCGAAACCGATTAGGACTGCATTTCCAACCAATCGCATAAGTCGGCCATTTTCTTCTGCGATGAAGGAGTTCGCAACAACCTCTGAACTTCTTGTCTGAATCCAGACGCGGGCGCAGCCGCATCGAATCAGGAAAGGGAAGCGTATGGATTCAATACCCGCACATCGCGCGAGCTGGAAAGTACGACTGATTGCACTCGGGATCGGGATAGTCGTCGCCGCGGCCACATTTGGCATGGCGCTTCTTGTCTCGGAGGACCTCCGTCTCCTTTACCTCGGCGGCGCATTGCTGCTTGCCGTCGCCGCATTTTTGCTGGGCGCGAGAGCGCGGGAGGATTGGATCGCCGGTGTTCTTCTTCTTTTCCCATTGATGTTCTTGTTCGCGTTCTTCGTCCTGCCGCAAATACCGTTTCTCTGGCCGACTTTTCTGTTATGGGCGGCGATTGTCATGGTGCTGCTGTTCCGGACGCGATTTGGGAAGATAATCAGAATCGGTGGGGTTGTAATTTTAGTCGCGGCCTCAGTCTGGTATTGTGTCTTCTACATTCCGGACCAGATGAAACGGGCATTTACGCGCGTGACGAACGCCGAGGCCCCGCAATTCACTTTGCAACCAATCAGCCCGGGACCGGTGCCGACTACCGCAATGCCGGGCAAGATTCTGGTACTCGATTTTTTTGCGACCTGGTGTTCTCCATGTATCGCCGAGCTGCCGGAACTGGAGCGTCTTCGCGCCGATCTGCAGACTAAGCGCGACATTGAATTCGTGCTCGTCGGCACGAACAGTGGCGGGGATACGCCCGAGCGGGTGCAAGCGTTTGCTCAGCGCCGGCACATTTCGTTTCCCATCGCGTTTGACCCCGAACGGAGGGCCCAGCACGCATTTGGCTTAAGCGGATTTCCGAGCTTGGTCGTGATCGACCGCACCGGCCGTGTGCGTCTCACTCATCAGGGATATAACACTTCCGAAACTACTTTCCGTTACGATCTTCGCCAGCTGCTACAAAATTTGTAAAGCGAAACGCGCATTTTCCTCTCCTCCTCGACCGAGGAGAGGATGAAGGTGAGGGGTCGCACAAATCCGGAATCCGCACGTGTGTTCCAACTGCTGAATTCAGAGTTGAGCATTCGACGTTTGCTTCCTTCTGATTTCGGCTCAACATGCCAACTCCTCAACCGTTCAACTTCTGTGATGCTATCCACTGTAATCTTCGATCTCGACGGTGTGCTCGCCGACTCCGAGCTGTGGTGGAACCAGATCGACGCGAAATTACTCGCCGAGTACGGCGCCACGTATCGCGGTGAATACCATCAGAACGTAGTGGGCGTGAACTACCGGCTCGCGGTCGAATTTTACAAGAAAGCATTTGGCCTCTCCGTGCCCACCGAGGAAATGATGCGGCGTCGCGGTGAGATCGCGACGGATTTCTTTGCCAATCGGATCGGCCTGTTTCCTAAGGTCAAAGAAGTGTTGCAAGAACTGCGGCAGATGAAACTGCATCTCGCCGTCGCCACGAGTTCGGTCGGCGCGTCCGCGCGACCATTCTTGGATCGAAATCAACTGACCGGATTCTTCGAGGTCATTGTTACTGGCGAAGAAGTTGAACGTGGCAAACCCGCTCCCGACATCTATCTGCGCGCGGCGGATAAACTTGGAATCCCTGCTGACGCATGCCTTGTGGTTGAGGACGCGCTTCCCGGCGTCGCCGCGGCCAAAGCGGCGAACATGCGCGTCGCCGCGATTCCCGACACGCGCTTTGTAAATCCGCGCGAGTACGAGAAAAAAGCCGAGTTCGTTCTCAGTAGTTTGGAAGAATTACCGGCGCTCGTTCGAAAACTCGCGGTCGCCAAATAACCACGACGCCCGACTCGTAATTTTCTCAAGTTCCGCCGCAAACCGCATAGCCTTGAGTACGCAGGTCCTCGGCCAGATCTTTTTCCATTTGAACGGCATGTTCGTACGGCATCGGGTTCAGATGCTCAAACAGCTCTGGCAACAGTCGAACACCATATTTCCTGACCAGCCTGGCCGATTTGTATCCGTTCTTATGATTTTCAAATCGATGATCGACCGGCAATCCGGTCATTTACCCCGTGAGATAACGTCGAAGTCGACTTTTGATGTAGCGTTTTCCCCAAGCAGATTTCAGGTACTTTTCGCGTTGCGCCGCGTCGCTCTCGTTGCGGCAGCCTTCCCAATACACCAGCTCAAGAGGTATCCGTTTCTTTGTAGAGTTAACGAGACCGTTGTTGTGAGCTTGCAGCCGAGCCGATAAGTTTCGCGTGAGACCGACGTAGAACTGCTTGTCCTGCAGCGACCGGAGAACATAAACATAACAACACTTTGCCATCTGCTTTCTATCTAACGGGGTGAACGTACACCGCCGGTTTGGATGGATCGTGCGCGGGATTGCGCCGCAAGATCGACAAATCCTTCAGTGCAGCTTTCGAGAGTAGAACGACATAAACATTATGATGGAATTCGGGTTCGGATAAACGCACCCGTGTCCGCTTGCGACGACGCACGGGGACCGTGTAACTCCGAAAACAATCATCGGCAACGACCAACACAATTCATCAGCGCTGAGCTGTAGCCGCTGGCAATGACTGCGGCCTGGATGTCTCACTTTAACTCTCAACTGTCCAGGACCGTATTTTTCGGCTTTCTTTTGGCGATGCCGGAAACCAGGATTTTGCCGTCAACTCAACGCATCCGCGGCGTACTGGCGCCCGTCGTAACCCCGTTCAAGGCCGATCTTTCGCCTGATCGGCAACGATTCATCAGGCATTGCCAATGGTTACTTTCGCAGAACTGCGGACTGGCCGTGTTTGGCACTAATAGCGAGGCGAACTCGATGGCAGCCGAAGAGCGATCGACGTTGCTCGACGCCCTGGTCGCGGGCGGCATCGATCCGGCCCGCATGATGCCGGGTACCGGTTGCTGCTCGATCACCGAGACAGTCGAGCTCACGGCGCATGCGGTAAAACACGGTTGCGCCGGTGTGCTGATGCTGCCGCCGTTTTATTACAAGGACGTCAGTGAAGAAGGTCTTTACCGTTACTTCAGCGAAGTTGTGCAACGCGTCGGCGACACGCATCTGAAAATTTACCTCTACCATATTCCACCGGTGGCGATCGTCGGTATCACACCAAAATTGGTCGAGCGCCTTCTAAAAGCTTATCCAAACGCGATCGCCGGGATGAAAGACAGCTCGGGCGATTGGAACAACACCAAAACTTTTCTCGACGCCTTTGTAGTCCGAGCCGGACGGGCGGTTTCTGGTTTCGACGTGTTTGTCGGCAGCGAGTCGTTCTTGCTGGCAAATATGCGCAATGGCGGTGTAGGCACCATTTCCGCAACGGCCAACGTGAATCCAGCGGCGATTCACAAGCTGTACAGACAGCGGAACACCGCGGAGAACGCGGATCAACAACAATCAAAATTAAATGTCGTGCGCGAGGTGTTCAGTAACAGAAACTTTCCGTCCATGATCGCAGCATTGAAGGAGGCGATTGCGATTTACAGAAACGATCCGGACTGGGCCCGAGTGCGCCCGCCTCTGGTCGAGCTTACCAAAGAGCAGGCAACGTTGCTTGCATCGGAATTGAAAGCAATCGGGTTCGCGATGCCGGACATCGGGTGTTAGCGGTCGGGCTATGACGAGTTCCCAGGCGACACGTCTGCCACTACAGCGCGTTCACCGACGGAGCTTTGGATTTGCGCGACCTTGTGCGCGCGCAATAACGTGGCGCGTGCGCGGACTCCGTTGCGTTTGTTCGATCTTGCTGATGATGACCGCCGCAGTCTTGTTCCTGCTCGATGCGTGCGGCTGCGCAAGACATCGCCTGCCGGGTGGTTTGTCAAAGTTGAAGCCATGTTGGTTAACCGGAATCGACGAGGAATTGTTTTGCGGTAAACTGACGGTTTTTGAAAACCGCGAAACGCGCACCGGTCGAACGATCGATCTAAACCTCGTCGTCCTGCCGGCGCTTGATCAGAAGACGAAAGCGGAGCCGCTGTTCGATTTCGCGGGCGGCCCGGGCGCATCGTCCGCTGATGCAGCAGGATTCTATGCCGGGCCCGGCAAAGTATATCGCCAGCAACACGACGTCGTGTGCGTCGACCAGCGCGGCACTGGGAAATCAAATCGCCTTGCGATTCCCCGCGAGAAAACGCCGCAGTATTACCTGAGCGAGATGTATCCAATCGATTACGTCAAAGAAATGCGTCACGCCCTCGAGCGGCGCGCCGACCTGACGAAATACACAACGTCCATCGCGATGGATGATCTCGACGATGTGCGAGCGTGGCTCGGTTATGACAGGATCAATCTTTTTGGTGAATCGTACGGGACCCGCGCGGTGCTGGTTTACATGCGTCAGCATCCCGATCACGTGCGCAGCGCGATCCTGCTGGCCGTCGCGCCGACTGATTTGAAAATGCCGTTACACCATTCCGAGTCTGCAGCGCGTGCAATGGATTTGTTGTTGGGTGAATGCGAGCGAGACACTGCGTGTCACGCCGCTTTCCCGCAAATCCGCGATGACTGGAAGAACGCGCTGGCGCAGTTGGAGAAACAGCCTGCGCGCGTGGAATATTCTTTGGCCGGCAAGGCCGCGCCGACAACAGTCGAAATTCAGCGCGGTGTCTTTGCGGAAAAAATCAGGACCTGGATGTACGGACGCGACAAAGCAGCGCGGATTCCCATGATTGTTCATCATGCGGCTGGTGGGGATTTCGCGCCGTTCCTCAAGCAAGCAATTGGGCCATCGATCCCTGATTTCGTAGCGGACGGAATGTATTTGTCGGTCACGTGCGCCGAAGACGTCCCATTCATTAATCAGGAGGAAGCGGCGAAGCTAAACACGGATAATCCGTTCGGGAACTATCGCGTGTTCCAGCAAACACGCGCCTGCGGGATGTGGCCGCGCGGTAAGATTCCAACCGATTTTCTCGAGCCGATATCTGCAAACGCGCCAGTGTTGATTTTTTCCGGCAACATGGATCCGGTCACGCCGCCAAATTACGGCGAAGAGGTCGCCAAACATCTGCAGAACAGCAGACATATCATTATTGGGGAGGCTGCCCACGGTGTTGATGGCCTAAGAGATCCTGGTTGTGTCGATCGGATCGCGATCGAATTTCTCGACAAAGGCGACGCAAAAAATCTTGATGTAAGCTGCGTCGAGCGAATGGCGCCGCCACCGTTTGCGACCAACTAGCGCGACTTAGGAAACTGTAGCCGCTGTAGCCACGGCCCTGTGGGCTGTTCTCCCTGCCGTGAAATTGGTGGCGACGTGAACCGGTCACGGTCCGCACACGGGACGGATTCGTCCTGCGGCGAACCGGTGGCTACTACATTTGCTAATCGCGCTGGAGAGCGATCCTGGCGAAGCGCGTGCCTTACAGGGCAACTAGCTGCGCCAGTGGCGAAGCACCCGATGGCGGGACGTTGCCGTCGCGTGGTCGCGGGTACTGACGATTAATTCGCGGCGGCGCAGGTTTGCGAGGGCCGTTTGGATCGCGCTTTTGGAAAGGCCAGTGGCATCGGCAAGCGTTCGTACGCTCGCGACGACCGGTTTCCATTTCTTCCGCGCGGCCTGGCCATAAAGATACAAATAAACCAGATAAGCGGCGGGTTGCTGATCGTGCCCGATCAGATCGCGCATCAGGACGTCGAGAACGTAATCGTCGATGGGAAGGGTTTCGCGACAACGCGGCATGTTGTTTCCAGAATAGTTCTTACACTTCCCTCACCTCAATCCTCTCCCAGCGGGCGAGGCGGGTCCGGCCATGTGTCTAGTAGCCATACCGATAAACGGACCCGTCTTCGCGCGAGGCTTCGGCGCGGCAGGCAGGAATCATTTTGATGCAATAACACCTATACTTTTAAACGGACAGCACTTTCTGATGTTACGAGCAGCTCGCGCCTGGACGCGAACGTGTCGATCACTTTACGTTCGGCGTATCATGATCAAGCAAATCAAATTTATCAGCATTCCAGTCGCCGACCAAAATCGCGCCTTGGATTTTTACACGGAAAAACTTGGGTTCACGATCATCACCGATCAGCCGTTCGACGAGAAGCAGCGCTGGATCGAATTGCGAATTCCGAAAGCGGAGACACGCGTTGTGTTGTTCACGCCCGAAGGCGACGAAAAGCGAATCGGTTCGTTTATGAACATGTCGTACACGTGCGATGACATCCACAAGACGTATGACGAACTGAAGCAGCGCGGTGTCGAATTTGAAGGCCCACCGCAAGAACAACCCTGGGGCACCTATGCGATGTTCAAGGACAGCGAGGGCAATCGGTTTGTCGTTTCATCGGACTGAAAGAGCAGTGGCGAGCGACATCTTATCAGTGAAGAATAATCGCCTGCGCTTTGGTCCCCTCTCCCTCAAAGGAGGTTGCGCCGCGACCTGCTTGTCACCAAACCATTGACCACAGGATTGCAGCGGAAGGCGGGCACCGCTACAAATGCGGCCGTGGGCGCGACCAAGGTCGAGTTCGAAAAACGGTTCTGGATCATCACCGCGATCTATTTCACGGGATTTTGCCTTTCCGAGCTCGACAAGGTTCCCTTCATTGCCGCGCTGCGGCATTTGATTGCTCCGTCGATCGTCGGCGGGGAGCCGCAGGCGATAGTGTTCGCCCGAATCGTGATCGTCGCGGGCGCACTGCTCGTTTTTCTCGCAGCCGCATTGCGGACCTGGGGAACGGCGTATTTGCGGACCGAAGTCGTGCACGACACCACACAACACTCCGAAACGCTCGTAGCCGATGGGCCTTTTCGTTACACGCGAAATCCGCTTTATCTGGCAAGCCTGCCGATGGCGGCTGGAATCGGCGTCCTCGCCAGCCGTTCCGGATTTATCTTTCTGGTGGCGGCGAACTGGATTTTTATTTATCGGCTAATTTTTCGCGAAGAAGATTCCCTGCTGAAAACTCAGGGGGAATCGTATCGGGCGTATTGCCGAGCGGTCCCGCGTTTCTGGCCCGCGCTAAAGCCGCGCGTTCCGTCCGGCAATCTACGGCCCGACTGGGACCAGGCCTTCGTGGGAGAGAGCTTTGTCTGGTTGTTCGGTCTAGCCGAGTTGTTGATCGCCGCGACCCTGAATCCCTGGATCGGTGTCACTGCCTTTTTGCTCGGGTTCGTCGCACATTTTCTGATCACACGACGGATCCAAAAGCAGCGAAGCGCGTAGCACTCGACGCATGTCTGCAATGTCGGTCACGAAGGCTGACAATGCGATTGGTGCGGCGCATACTACACGACAATGCTTGATCCTTCTGACGACGAAATGCGCAATTGGGGCAATTCAGTCATCCAACTGATGACCGATTATCTCCGCGATCTCCGCGATCACAGAGTTTATGGCCGCATGTCTTCACGCGAGATCCGTGACCGGCTCGACTCCGCGCTTCCAACTAAAGGAATCGATTTTGACGGCCTGATTAAAGTTTTCCGCGAGACCATCATCCCCTTTAGCCGGCAGAACGCGCATCCGCGCATGTTTGGCTACGTGCAATCGCCCGGGACTCCGCTCGCCACTTTCGCCGACCTGCTCGCCTCGACACTGAACGCGAATCTTACGGTCTGGCGTTCCGCGCCGGCGCCCGTGGAACTCGAACGCCTGACGATCGATTGGATCCGGCAAATCCTTGGATTCGATGCGGAAGCCGGTGGGCTCTTTGTCAGCGGTGGATCAATGGCCAATCTCGCTGCGATCGCCGCTGCGCGGCAGGCGAGAGATCACTCGCCAGGTCGCCTGCGCATGTATGCGTCGAGCGAGACGCACTTTTCCATCGCCAAAGCAGCAGCGCTTTTAGGAATTGGACGAGAAAATGTGCGCCAGGTCGCGGTCGATGAGCGTTTCAAAACCCGGACGGACGATCTCGTTGCAAAAATCACCGCCGACCTGGAAGCGGACTACGTTCCATTCTGCGTCATTGCAAACGCCGGAACCGTGAACACAGGCGCCGTCGATCCGTTAAAGGAGATTCGAGAGGTTGCGAATCGCTTCCAACTTTGGATGCATGTGGACGGGAGTTACGGCGCCTTCGCCCTCCTCGCGGAATCAGCGAGAAAATTGTTCGAGGGCATCGAGCAGGCGGATTCGATCGCGCTTGATCCTCACAAATGGCTCTATCTTCCCGTAGATGTTGGCTGCGTGATTTACCGCGCACCAGAAATCGCACGGGCCGCTTTTTCCCATGAGGCCGAATACACGCGCGTTATCGGGGAAAAAGCAGATGAGGCCTTCGCATTTTGGGACTACGGGCCGGAGTTGTCGCGGCGTTTTCGAGCGCTCAAAGTGTGGATGTTATTGAAAGGAGTCGGCCTCGATTCCCTGGGCGCAGCGATTGAAAGCAATCTTGCGTGTGTGCGTTATCTCGAGACGATGGTCCGGGCCAGCGACGACTTCGAGATGGCCGCGCCTGTCGAGTTGTCAATCTTCTGCTTTCGCCATGTGCCGTTGTATCTCAGAAGCGAATCGCCACAGGCAATCGACGACTTCAATGAGCGACTACTAATCGCCTTGCAACGAGATGGCAGCTCGTATCTCTCCAATACCACGCTAGGCGGCCGCTTCGCACTGCGCGGTTGCGTGCTGAATTATCGGACCACCTTGCGCGATATGAAGATCTTGCTCGACGATTTGCGACGCGTAGCAAAAACGCTACCGACTTCTGTCTAAGCCCAGATTGCGTATCGCGCTTATTTCTTGCCCGCGCGGGTGTAGTTGATTTCCATCGTCTTCACTTCGTTGCCGCCACGCTTCTCGTACCATTCAAAGGTCATATGGCTGTTATCGGCGATCTTCAGCACTTCGCGGATTTGTTGTTTCATTCCCGGCATCGCTTCGAATTCCGAAGTGTAAGTGAATGTCTTGGTCGACGGATCGTAGTCGCCCTCTGAGAACATGATGCCCGTGCCCATGTTATCGATCCAAGAGCCGACGAATTTCTTTTTCACGTTGTCGTAGCCTTCGATTCCATGTCCTTTAAATGTCATTTCCTTTTTCTTGCCGTCGGGACCGGGCATTTCCATCTTGCCAGTCACATCCATGATGGAGAAACGGCCGTCCATGATCGATTTCCTGACGGCGGTGCCCTTTGATTCTTCCGGCTTGGCGTTCGGATCGGGATTCATCCAGAACTTGATGGTGTAATTCCAATTGCCGTCGAGGCCGGAGAGAAGTTTGTGGTTCTCGTTGAGTTTCGACAACTCCATCATCTGTTTCATCATCTCCTGCTGATTCGGCTGGCCGCCTGAAGCCGCTGGTTGAGCCGCACTCGAGCTGGATGCATCCGCGGGAGACATGGAGGTTGTTTGCGCAAACGAGGGAGTCGCGATCAGTGCCGCGAACAGAATTGTGATTAATGGCGTTAATATTTTCATGGGCAGATTCTGCCAGCGATCCGCCTTCGCGTAAAGCTCCGGCGCGACAGGCCGGTGACAGGTGGCAAGTGACAAGTGCGAAGCCAGGAAGGAAATGTTCGCGTGGCCAATTTTTAGTTATGCGGCTGACACAGCCGCCTCTACAGTTAGGATCCTGAAGATGAAACGAGAAAATCCGACAATTGAAATTTGTCCCGGCATCACCCGCCGGACCGTCGCGCATGGAAAGACGATGTATCAGATGATGGCGATGCTGGCGGCCGGGAGTACCATGCCTGCGCATTCGCATCCTCAGGAGCAGATCGTTCACATTCTCGAAGGACAAATGCGCCTCATCGTTGACGGCGTGCCCCACGAGCTTTTACCTGGCGATTCTTTCTATCTCGCGAGCAATGTTCCGCATGGCGTGGAAACGCTGTTACCCACGCGTGTGCTCGATACGTTCAGCCCGCCGCGAAACGACTATCTGGCGATCGACGAAAAAGTTCGCCACGGCGCGTTGTAGAGACCAGATAGGAACAATTAGAGCAATCCGCGGCTGACTCAGCCGCCTCTACACCCGCTTCGCGGAACGTTTGTTCCTATTTCTTTTCGCGATAGCGCGCTTGTTTCTCGCTCCTGATCCGGCGCGCCCTGCGGTCGCGCTGTAGAAGCCGCGAATCATCGCTTCGCGAATGATCGCTTTTTCGGCCCGGTCCGTTGCATTCACCATTCGCTCCGCTAGTTCGGACAATTCTTTGCCGGTGAGCCGCCGTTCGGCATCCAGCTGATAAGTAAAACGGATCACACTCAACTGTTCTTTGGGATCGAGCTGCTTGATCTCCTCGATGATTTCGTTAGCGCTCATGCCCAAAGTGTATTGCGAAGAGCAAGAATAAGCAATCGGAGACGGACGACACAAGGGTCTGCCCTCCGAGCACAAATCAAATCTTACTTCCTCCGATCAATAAAGATTTGCCAGCGCTTTACGCTTTCCAGTTTCAGGATGCCGTGCTCGGCCCACGGGTCGTTCTTCAGTTTCTCTCGCACTTCGTTTTCATCTTGAGCATTGAAGATCAACAAAGAGCCACCTTCATCGACCAAAGGGCCGCCCATCAAAATAAAACCATCATCAACGAGTTTATCGATGAACTTCGCGTGCTCATCCCAAAAGAGCTGCTCGCGCGTGCCCTTGGAGAAATCACGATTTGGACCGGCGGAAGAAATTGCCAGGAAAATATTTTTCATGACAGACCAACTTCAAACGCGCGCGCGTTGCGTCACCTTTTCGGCTCGTCCGCAATCCGGAGTACAACTTTTCCCCGCGTATGATGGGTCGCAGCCTGTTGTTGGGCTGCGATCGCTTCATTCAGCGGGAGAACCTGCGTCACGATTGGTTTGATCTTTCCAGCGTCGATCAGTTGCGCGATCTCTGCCAGATCTTCAGCATCGGGATGAACGGAGATACCCGCGCTGCGAATGCCACGCTTCTTAATTTCAGCTGGGTCGGGGCGCGCGACCAGCGACATGACGATGCCGCCTTTCTTCACCACACCGTAGGAACGAGCCAGCGTTTCCTTGCCGACCGGATCGAGCACCGCGTCCACATCTTTGGCAACATCTTCAAATTTTGTCTTCGTATAATCTACTGCCACGTCTGCGCCGAGCTGCTTGAGAAGATCCTGGTTTCCCGTGGACGCAGTCGCTATGACGCGTGCTCCGCGCGCTTTTGCAATCTGGACCGCGAAACTACCGACGCCGCCCGAGCCGCCGTGAATTAGAACGGTTTGTCCCGGTTGTAGTTTCGCGACGTCCACCAACGCTTGCCACGCGGTTAATGCGCCCATCGGCACCGCTGCGGCTTCCGCAAAGTTGAGAGACTTTGGCTTCGCGGCAACTTCCCATTCCTTGACAGTAACGTAATCCGCCCAGCCAGCGCCGAAAGTCGGGTACCCGTAAACCGCGTCGCCCACTTTGAGTTTCGTGACGTTTGCACCGGTCTTTTCGACGACACCGGCGATTTCGTAACCAGGGATCAGTGGCAGGTGTGTGCCAAATTCCCGCGCGTATTTTCCGCTGAGCGTGAGCGGGTCGGCTGGATTGACGCCGCTGGCAATCACGCGCACCAGTGCTTCATCTTCGTTCGGCTCCGGCCGCGGGACCTGCTCAAATTTCAAGACTTCGGGTGCGCCGTACTCATGTGCGACCACGGCTTTCATCATTGGCTTTTCGCCGGCGTCTGCAGAGCAAACGAACAGCAGTGGCAGAGTCGCAAGGCTTAAGATGAAAGGTGTGCACCCAGACCTTTGCATGGCGCAGTTTCGCGTGCGATTGCATGCGGCGCGAATCCGAATTTCGCTGCGCGTTTTCAGCATGGGATCAGGTGTCCACCTTTCAATTGAACCCTGCTGCGCTGAGTGCACAGTAGTCATAACGAGTGAAAGCCGCTGCTGCTCAGAATTCCGGTGCGAGGAAAATGATCATTGTCCTCGCTGTGATGATAACTATCTGCCTGGTCTCACTGATTGTCGCAGGTGCAGCCAGCTTGATCTCGCTGGCAGACAGAGTCCATCCGATCGCTGGCACGATCGTATTCTGGGCTGTTTGTCTGGCTGGTGGATTTTTTGCGCTCTATTGTGCAATTGCATACGCAAGGCTTCCCGCGGCGCTTGTCCCACCGGAGGAGGATTCCGGTCCGCAGCATGACGCCTACTTGCAGGCTCTTCGTATCCGACTTGCCGCAAATCCTCGGACACGCGATCTGCCGCTCGTCACCGAGGAGGAGATCGAAAAGGCAATTGGGCATCTTTCAGTTCAAGCGGATTCAGTCGTCCGCAGGACGGCAAGCACGGTGTTTCTTAGCACCGCTTTAATGCAAAATGGCCGGCTGGATGGGCTCATAGTCCTGTTTACTCAAATTCAAATGGTTGCGCGTATTGCGCGCATTTATGTGCAGCGGCCTTCGCCTCGCGAATTGGGGCGGCTGTATGCGAATGTTGCTGGCACAGCTTTTGTGGCGAGCGGACTCGAATCGCTCGACCTTGGAGAGATGGTCGCGCCGCTCGCTGTCTCGGTAGTGCCGGCGCTCAAAGGCGGAATCCCAGGCTTGAGCGGCATCTCGGCTCTCCTGGTGAAGTGTGTTTCCAATGGCGCTGCGAACGCGTTCCTCACACTGCGCGTCGGAGAAGTTGCGCGGCGCTACTGCGAACTTACTTCGCGATGTTCGCCTGAGCTTATCCGTAAATCGGCCACGACCGCGGCTGTTCAACATCTTGGGCGGATCGTGCGCGAAAACGGCGCGCTGGTTGTGAAGAAGATTTGGGCGAGCACTGGACGCGCGCTGATCGACAGCGGGGTATCGAAAGCCGAAGACATTGCAGGCGCGACGCGCGATCTTTTTGGCAAAATTTCACCCTGGCGATTGAAGGAAGAAGATCCTGCTGTTCGTCGGTGATTCTTTGATTTCGCGGCGACCGGAGCGTTAGAAGCGTGCAGATGGATAATGAGCCACTGCCCATTCATCCTGGTAAGCACAAGAGTTCGACGCGCGATCCGCTCTTCATTCCTGAGGTGGAATGAGACAACCGCGCTGTGCCCGGGCATCATTTGAATCGAAAGATCCTCAGGGACCAGATGGTGAAATGGCGGACCCGCCTTCGCCGTGCTGCGGATTGAGGCGAAAACGCGCTCGAAACGTTGCTGGATCGCTTGTTTCCCCTGGACACGTTCAGGCGGTTCCGGCATCGGGAAAAACACGGTCGCGTCGTCAGCAAAACAGGCGATGAACTGCTTCATATCGAGGTTCTCGAATGCGCGCAAAAACTCTCGAGCAAATGCTTCAATAGCTGAGCGATCCTCGGTTTCGTTCGCGGTTTCGCCGGCACACGCCCACGGGGACAACACAGTCAGAAATGCTATTGCTGCAACGATGCAGCTTTTATCGGTCATGTGCGCGGGCCTCCAGCTACGAGTCCCTGGCATTTCTTTAAATCGAGTTTGCCGGAGGCGAGGACTGGAATTGCTTCAACGCGCTGGACCTGTTTGGGAATCCACAAGTTCGGCACGCCCGCTTCGTGAAGCTTGCTGCGCAACTCCGCGAGATCGATATCTACCGCGCTAAGCAGAACGAGCGCCTCGCCTTTTGCCTCGTCCTGCACGCCCATGACTGCTAGCGGACGCTCGTCTCTCCCAGACAAACCAAGGAGATCGACAATTTTGGTTTCGATTGTTTCGTGCGGCACCATTTCGCCGCCGATTTTCGAAAATCGCGACAGGCGCCCTTCGATATAAAGAAATCCGTCCTCATCGAACCGGCCGATGTCGCCTGTTTTCAACCAGCCATCGCGAAGAACTTCCGCGGTTTGTTTGGGATCGTGCAGATAGCCTTCGAAAATGTTTGGCCCGCGCAGCCAAAGCATTCCGGTTTCATACAGCGAAAGTTTTTGGTCCATTTCCGGTTCGCGAATTTCCGCGGCGATTCCCGGTGCCAGCCTGCCAACTGAGCCTAAACGGCTGGATGGTTGCACACGTTCTCCAGGCTTTTTCGGTTCCGGATCAGGCAGATTTGTGCTTACCACCGGCGCTGTCTCGGTGAGGCCGTAGCCTTCAAAGACTTTTTTGTCGAACCGTTTTTCAAAATGGCTGGCAAGGTCGAGCGGCAACTTTTCGGCCCCGGTGATAATGAGGCGTAAGCTGCGAAGCTGATGCGGTTCGGCTTTGCGCAGGTACATGCGCAGAAAAGTGGGGGTTGCTAGAAGGAACGTTAGTTTGTATTGCTCGATCAACGCTGCGTTCTTCGCCGCTTCCAGCGGATTGGGATACGTGACAATTCGCACGCCTTCGATGAGCGGATACCAGAGTGTGACGGTCGATCCGAAGGTGTGAAAGAACGGCAGCGACGCGAGGATGGCGTCGCTCTCTCGTGCGTCCAGCAGTTGCCGAAACTGCGAGACGTTTCCGACGACGTTGCGGTGGCTGATTACAACGCCCTTTGGTTCTCCGGTGGTTCCACTTGTAAAAAGCAAAACCGCTTCTCTGTGGCCGCCTTCCTTTGGAATTTGCAAAAGACGCAAGAGCAAACGTGCTGGAACCAGGATCGACATGATCCACCAGAAAACGATCTGGCGTTTCAACTGCGGCATCAGTTCGTCCAATTTCAAAACGCGTTCCGGCCACGGAAAATCTTTGAGTCGTTCCATGAATTGCGTGGCTGAAATTGCGACGCGCAAGTTAGCGCGCCGGCAGCAAGATTCATTCGCCGCGCGTCCCACTGTGAAATTGAGATCGGCAGGAACCTTGTCCGCGAGCGTGACCGCCAGGTTGGCCACCATCGATCCTTTGCTGGCGGGCAAAACGATGGCGATTCGTTCGTCAGAAAATTCTTTCCGAAGGTAGCGACTCAATGCCGCTGCCGCGCCGAGCAACTTTGCCCGGCTGAGCTGGCTATGATCGATTCCGTCGATCACCGCCGTCGCGAACCGTCTGCGCTTCAGCCCGCGCACACATTCTTCGGCGAGGTGTCGATCTAACGACGGACGTCGGTTGAAACAAAATTCGCCGAGCTTAAGCAACTCCTCACGAACCGTCGCATTGTCGGCTGCCTCGGCTTGGAGCGGTTTGCCAAAGGCGATCGCTACAGGGTACGGGATGCGCTTGGGAAATTTGGTGAAAAATCGTCCGCCCTGGAACGAGAAGATCGAGCCCCAGAGTTGATCGAGCCAAACCGGAACGACCTGCGCATTGGTGTGCCGTGCGATCAATTCGTAACCGCGCTGCAAACGCAAAAGAACCCCGGTGCGTTCCAACTGGCCCTCGGGAAAAAGACAGACGATCTCACCCTCGGCAATTTTTTCCGCCGCGGCGCGAATGGCGGAACGCGAATTGCGAATATTGATTGGAATACAACCTAGCGTGCGCAGAATCGGGTGCAGAACCGGTTTGTAATAATGTTCCTGGTCGATGACGTACCGAATCGGGCGCGAGCAAGCGAGCTGCAGGACGATGGCGTCTACCCAGGTGATGTGGTTAGGCAAAAGTAGAAAACCGCCTGCGGGAATGTTTTCCAATCCCAGCGCGGTGACCCGGTAAAAGCAACGCACGAGCAGCCGGCCGAAAGAATAAAGCGCGCGTTCAGCCGCGGACGTGCTGTGAGACATCTTATATGTCATTCTGAGCGGAGCGAAGAATCTCGGATCATTCCCTCCGGGTCCCAAGGGCCATCATAGAACTTTGGCTGCTGTTCCCAATCCTCACTCAGATTGAGCCACTGAGGGTTGTTTTTTTCGATAAGCGCGATTTTCCTGCTGCGGCGCCAACCCTTCAGTTTCTTCTCGCATGCGATCGCGTCATTCACGTTGCGAAAGTGCTCAAGCCAAACGAGCCGATTCAAATGATAGCGTTTCGTAAAGCCGTTCACCTCGCCATACCTATGCTGGTACAAACGGCGCGCGATGTTGTTCGTCATCCCAATGTACAACGTGGTGCAGTGTTTGTTGGTGAGAATGTACACCCAATAGTCGTGGTTGCGCATGAGGTCGAGGTAATCAGAGATGTTTCGCTTCGCTCAACATGACAGCGCCATTTAAGAGATGAGTCTTGGGCGTCGTTTATGGTTTACAATTGACGCCCGGCAAACTGCAATCGGCAATTGCAATGGAAGAGGGCGTGTCAGTCAATTGTCAGTTCGGAGCGCGAGCGAGTCGGATGTCAGGCTGCCAGCCTGACTCGGCGCGTGGGCTGCCAGCCTGCCCGTTGCCAAGTCGCCAGGCTGGCAGCCTGGCCGCCGAGTCAGCCAAGCTGGCCGACATCCAATTCCGCCTCTTTCAGTGAGACTGACGATCAAGGAATACTACCGATGGAATCTTCCGAGCAAAAACCGATGAGCGGCGCGCGCACCGCACTGTTTCTGCTACTGGCCATCAATCTTTTCAATTACATTGACCGGCAAATTCTGGCTGCGCTCGAGCCTGATATTCGCGAAACGTTTTTTGCAGCGAACGACGTGAACGCGATGACGAAGACTGGTCTGCTCGGCGACGCGTTTTTCGTCACTTACATGGTCAGCGCCCCGATTCTCGGTTTGCTCGCCGATCGATTCTCGCGGTGGATTATTATCGGTTCCGCTGTGATTCTGTGGAGCCTGGCGAGCGGCTGCTCCGGTCTCGCGGCAACGTTCGCGATCCTCTTTGCGACTCGCATATGCGTTGGAATTGGCGAGGGCGGCTACGGACCCGCAGCGCCCACGATCTTGTCCGACCTTTTCCCAATCCAAACGCGGGGTCGGATCATGGCGATTTTTTGCGCGGCGATTCCAGTTGGCAGCGCGCTCGGCTATGTGATCGGTGGATTGATCGGCGCTCACCTCGGGTGGCGCTGGGCATTTTATCTAGTTGCCCCCCCGGGGTTGTTGCTGGGTCTCCTGTGCTTCTGGCAACGCGACCCACGCGTCGCTGCGGATCATCTGGTACAACAGGCACCGCGCCGCAGCATTCGTGACTACCTGAATTTGTTCCGCACACGATCCTATCTAATCAACTGCGTCGCCATGACATTGATGACTTTTGTAACGGGCGGTTTGGGCTTTTGGGTACCGGCGTATCTGCGTTATCGCAATCAAAGTCCCAGCGTAGGCATGACGATCTTTGGCTTGATCACTGTAGTCGCGGGCTTGGTCTCGACGCTTCTGGGAGGCGTCGTCGCCGACAAGTTGCGGTCGCGTCTTCCTGGCTCGTATTTCTGGGTCTCCGGAATCGGCATGCTCATCGCGTGTCCGATTTTCATTGTGGCCCTTTACGTTCCGTTTCCTGCGGCGTGGGTCGCAATGTTCCTGGCAATCTTTTTCCTATTTCTGAACACAGGGCCCTCAAACACGGCCCTTGCCAACGTTTCGGTGCCTGCGGTGCGTGCGACGGCATTCGCCGCAAACATCTTTATCATCCACGCACTGGGTGACGTACAGGCGTTCTGGCTGCTTGGATATATCGGCGGTCACACGAATATGCATGTGGCGTTTCTGTTTGTGTCCGTAATCATCTTCGCCTCCGGATTGGCATGGCTCATAGGCGCGAAATATCTCCCTGCGGACACAGCTGCGGTAGAAGCTCAAGCATGACCCGCTGATCTTCTCGCCGCCGTCACGCCAATCTGCGAGCGCAAGCCAGCCTGCAGGGCAATTCGCGCAGATTTCGATTCGTTACTGTTGCGGCTCTTCAGGTCCCTCTGGCGGTGATGAGGTGTCGCGCCTTTCTGGCTTCCTGTGGGGCCGCGTTTGTTTCCCTTCCGTGGACCTTTCATTGGGACTTGCTGCTTCAGACGGAGATTCTCGGGTTGCCCGAGAGGGTTCTTCTGCAGTTCCGCACTGCCACTCGGCGATTCGGTTTCCCATGGTCTGACTCTCATACCGCGCTCTTCTGTAGCCGGCGGGCTCCCAGCCGCACCGCCACGTTCGCGCGGCGATGCCGTACAATCGCTGGGCCCCATTGCCGCAGACGTGAAAACAATTGGCGGAGCCATGAAAATGCGTTCCCTTCTGAACTCTGATGTCAATCTCGCGCTGCCTCGCTGCCTCCCTCCTGATGGGGGCTTGCGTTCACGCGTACGGCGATGGTGTTCCTGACGATTGTACGCAGCTCATCTTGGGTATCGCGCCCACGTGGAATTCCATGCGCGGCGAACTGCGACTGTTTGAGCGTGCCGCGCGGCGGGGATTGGACAGCCGCGGCTGGACCATTTCCTGTTTTGTTTGGCAAAAGATGGGCTCGCCTGGGGCACAGGGCTAGCCGGACAAAACGAGCCTGGTCTTCGAAAGAAAGAACGCGACGGTCGCGCGCCTGCTGGCGTTTTCGAGATCGGCCAGGTTTTCGGGTACGAAGCGCATCTGCCTGCCGGCGGCGATTATCCATACCATCAAGTGACTGAGGCAGACGTTTGGAGCGATGATCCGCGGTCGCCGAATTACAATCGGCACATTGTGATTGATCCAAAAAATCCACCGGATAATTACACACATGAAAAGATGCGTTCTGGTGATTTTGCTTATCACTGGCTCATCGAAATCCGCCACAATTCGGATCCACCAGTGCCCGGCGCAGGGAGCGCGATTTTTTTTCATATCCGCCGCGGCGTGAATCGGCCGACCACTGGCTGCACGACAATAGCACAGGAAAATCTTGTAAAGCTGATCACCTGGCTGCGAGCGAAACGGCACCCTTGCTACGCATTATTGCCGGCCAACGAATACGATAAGAACTGGCGTTCCTGGAATCTGCCTTCACCGGATGCGTTCGGCCGCAGCGGTCCTGCAAGTTTGCCTCGTTGATTGCTGAGATTGTTCAGTTAGCTTTCGTTATGCGAAGACGTCCCAATCCTGATTCGGAGGCAAACATTCGCCGCATCGACACAAGAGCGCGCGCGAAGAAACAAACGCATGGTTTTCAGGTCCACTTCCTTCGCGGAGATAAAATCGTAACCAAGATGTTTAGCGATAGTGTCTATGGCGGCAAACTGAAGGCGAAGCGTGCAGCTCGGAAATTCAAGCGAACGGCTCTGCGCCGTTTGCCTCGGAGAAAGTTTGTCGGATTTAAGTAAGCGGGTCGCAACTGCTGCAGTTTTTCTGGCGATAGACTTTCCAGCATTCGATAAATCCTGGCGCAAAGTCTTCTGGTCGCGCCGCGACCCAACCATCGATGACCTTCTCAGGAAAGAATGCGCCAGTTTCAATCTCTGTTCGGTTCGGTGACAGATTGCCAGCAACTTCGCCTCGATAGACCCAAACAAATTCCTGGTCGGTACGTTCCGAGGCAGGAAGCTTCGCAATCTTCTTAAGAGAAACGCTAATGCCTAATTCTTCTTTTAACTCGCGCTGAGCTGTTTCGTCGTAGCGTTCCGCGGCGATTAAATGACCAGCAGCGCTCGTGTCCCATTTCAAGGGATGCCGGTCTTTCCAGCGCGAGCGCTGCTGCAAATAAAGGTCACCTGCCGGGTTAAAAATCAGGATGTGAACGGCGCGATGGGGCAAGTTATTCCCATGCACCTCGGAACGGCTGGCATGGTGCAAAATTCTATCGTTTTCATCGACGACGGGGAAGCGCTCATTGTTCGTTAGGCCAATATCCGGGCACGGTGGCGGCGCGATGAAATTCACCAGCCCGATCCATTGAAGTAATGAGAGCTCTTCAGCTCGAGCTTTGGGATCGATGTCGATGTGGCGGGCAAGAGTATCCCAGTCATCGACTTGCTCCCGAAGCAACTTTCTTAGTTGCTTCCTTCTCTGAGAAAAACCGAGCCGAATCAATTCTAGAAGCAATTCTTCGTCGTGCGGCGGCAATTCCCGCGGGTCTCGCGGCAAGATTCGCACCACTGCGGAATCAACTTCAGGTCGCGGCAAAAAAACTGCTGCAGAAACAGTACGCAAATATTTTACGTGATGGCGCAACTGGATGCGCAATGTCAGAGCACCATAATCACGCGTAGACGGCTTTGCGGAAAGACGCGTTGCCATCTCCTTTTGTAATGTAAACAACCACAGTGAGATAGGGCTTGGGTGCGCAAGGAACTTGAAAAGCAGCGCACTTGAGATGTTATACGGAAGATTGCCAAGTAATTTCACGCGTCGATGCGCAAACAAGATGCGCGCATCGAATTTAAGCGCGTCGATGTTTAGCGTTTCCAGTTGCTCATGAGCGAATTGCTCGCGCAAAAAATTGGCAAGACGCGTATCTTTCTCGATCGCCAGAACGCGCGCGCCTTTTTCAAGAAGGAGTTTTGTTAACGCCCCCAAACCGGGCCCGATTTCCAGCACGTAATCGTCCGAAGTAATCTGCGCCTGATCGACAATCCATCGGGCAAGGTTTTGATCATGCAGAAAGTTTTGACCAAGCGTTTTGACCGGCGAGACGTGTATTTCTTGAAGCGTCGCCCGTATGTCTGAGAGCTTCATTAGAACGCCGGCGAAGGCGCGACAAGCCCAGCGAAATTAGTCTCTTTGTTCACAAAATCGTGTGAACAAAATATGCAGGAACAAGGAATTTTATTCACAAGTTATTCACGGGAGATTTCCTGGGTATATGCACTGATGTGGTCAGTGCGTTGAGAGACGTCTTCGCGTCTGTTCATGAGTTTCTTCCAATTCCCCGCGGCGGCGTTTTTTCCGGTTCGCCAAATAGGTGCGACGCGCATCCTTCATTGAGACGCCTTCAACGAAGTACGCGGTTGCAGCGCGACCGATCGCGTACGTTCCCGAGCCTGCCACGAGCCCACACACGATGTTCCCCCAACCCGGAAAGAATTTCAGGATCGCGCGAGCGCCTTCACGAAGGAGCATCGCTGCGCCAACATTTGCACCGAGAGCACCTGCGAATTCTGCGGCAGCACGCAGGCTGCGTTCCCGTCCGCTTACATACATGATTCCGGAAACCATCATCAGTTGCAGGCTGGTCAGAATCGGCAGATCAGCGAGCGGGATCGGTTGTGCGCCGATGGCAGCAGAGACGGCGGTCGTAGATTTTACCAAAAGCTGTGCCACTTCCCGCTGCGCCTCGCGATCTCGCGATATCCGGATCATTTCCATCCGGGCTTCATTCGGCAATTCGCGCGCAAGGATCGACATGAGACGCCGCGCTTCCGCAGGGGGCAGTTCAAATCCCTGGTCGTTATCCACAGGAATTAACCTCAACGTTTCCAAAAAGATGCCGCGTTTCACGAGACTTGATCCGACAACGCGTTCGTCGCGCGAAGCAACCTTCTCTACCGGCGGAACGATGATTTCGATTATCTTGCGATCCGTTTCCAATGTCTCATTCCAGCTAAGGTAGCTGTTTAACTCAGCCACTTCGCGCTTCTCCATTTCCTCGGTAATTCGCCCGTCCCGTATGAAAAAAATGATATCTGCAGCGCGATATTTGAGTTCGTCCCGGACGTGGATGGCCGCAGAATCGTCAACCCCGCGGGCGTCAATGACCGATATCTTTCCCCTCTCAGGAAAATCGACCTCGAACCAGCGGTAAAGCGGGGCAGCCGCATTTGGCGCGACGAACTCGGCCGAACCAAAGAGGGCGGAGATGATTTTCCTCGCAGGTACCTTTGCTGAGCCTGCAAAAAGAAAACGCGGTGGGCGTTGCTGGAGGAATAATTGCTTCAGTGGCGTGAGCTCATTGAGAACAGCTTTTCGGATTTTGGAAGGCAATCTGCCTGCGAGACGTTCGAGCCGCTCGACAATTTGGAGCAGAGATGGCGTTTTCACGGGTGAAGTAGTCCTCCGATCTTCGGATCTACCAGCATCCAATAGCTCAGCAGTGGAAAATACATTGTCGAACGCAAATGTTCGGCCATATAGAGATTAGCGTCTTCAATCTTTAAACCTAAAATTAAGAATCTTCCTTCCTTTTCCATGAGTCTAAATATCAAAATTCTCTCTGAGGCAGCGAACCAGGCACGGGGTTTGTGCATGGACGCTGTGCAAGCTTCGAAATCCGGTCACCTTGGACTTCCGCTCGGCTGCGCCGAGATGGGTGCCGTGCTCTATGGGTATGCGTTAAGGTACAATCCAGACAAACCGCGCTGGATCAATCGCGATATCTTCGTCCTCTCCGCCGGGCACGGCAGCATGTTCTTGTACGCGTGGCTGCACATGAGCGGTTACGATTTGCCGATGTCGGAGATCAAACGTTTCCGCCAACTTCATTCCAAAACACCGGGGCACCCTGAATTTGGCGAAACGCCGGGGGTGGAATGCACAACAGGCCCCCTCGGTCAGGGCATCGGCAACTCGGTTGGCATTTCCGTGGCGACAAAAATGGCTGCTGCGCGTTTCAACACTGATGAGCACAAGATTTTCGATCAGCACGTGATCTGTTTGTGCGGCGATGGCGACATGCAGGAAGGCGTCGCCTCCGAGGCGTGCGCACTCGCCGGTCACTGGGGCCTCGATAATTTGATCTACATCTACGATTCCAATGCCGTCACGCTGGATGCCGCGGCGAAGGAAACGCAGAGCGAAGACACCCACAAACGCATGGAGGCGTATGGCTTCGATGTCCAGGAAATCGATGGCCACGACATGCAACAGTTTCTCGATGCGTTGAACGTGGCGAAGCGGCGCGACAATGGGAAACCGCAATTCATTATCGCTCATACGCTCATCGGCAAAGGCATCCCGGAAGTAGCAGGGACGTATAAAGCGCATGGAGAGGCGGGCGCAAAGTATGTTGATGCAGCGCGCAAGGCGCTCGGTCTGCCAGACGAACATTATTTCGTCTCGCAAGAGGTGTACGACTATTTTGCCGAACACAAAAAGAAGCTCCTCGCCGACTACGAGAAGTGGGAACAAACCTACAACGCGTGGCGCACGAAAAATCCGGACAAGGCGAAAATCCTTGATGACGGTGCTTGAGCGAAGAGTTCCGGCGGATCTTTTCTCGAAGATTCCTGACTTTCCCAAGGATGCGAAGCTGGCGACGCGAAAAGCTGGAGGCGAAGTACTGCAGCCCATTGCGCAAGCGATGCCGTTATTGATGAGCGGCAGTGCCGATCTGTACGGATCGACAATGAATTACATCGAGGGCGGCGGCGATTTCAATCGCGATAACCCTGGCGGGCGTAACATCCGCTTCGGCATTCGCGAACATGGGATGTGCGCGATTCTAAACGGCATCTCGTATCACGGACTGTTCCGCGCATCTGGCGCAACCTTTGCGGTTTTCACCGATTATTGCCGCCCCTCCATTCGGCTGGCCGCGCTGGCAAAGCTCCCCAATACTTACATTTTCACTCATGACTCGATCGGTGTCGGTGAAGACGGTCCCACTCATGAACCCGTGGAGACGGTAAGCTCAGTCCGCTTAATACCGAACATTGACGTAATTCGCCCGGCCGATCCTGAAGAGACCGCAGGCGCATTTGTAGGAGCCATGCAACGAATCGATGGGCCAACCTTTCTCGCGCTTACACGGCAGACAGTGCCGATGTTGAACGATATCGACGTAAAATTACGCCGCGAAGGAGTGCTTCGTGGCGGTTACGTTGCCAGGAAAGAGAAAGCGAAACTCGATCTGATTATCATGTCGTGCGGAAGCGAATTGCAGCACGCGCTCGCGGCAGCGGGACAATTAGGCGATGGCGTGCGCGTAGTTTCGATGCCGTGCTTCGAGCGTTTCAACCGTCAGCCGCAGGAGTACCGCGAACAAATCCTCCCTAATGAATGCCGGAAACGAGTCGCGATCGAAGCCGGAGTGACTCAAATCTGGTATCAATACGTTGGCCTCGATGGAAAGGTAGTCGGGCTTCATCAGTTCGGCTTGAGCGCGCCCGGCCCGGAGGTGATGAAAGAGCGCGGGATCGACGCGCAGCATGTGATTGATGCGGCGAAATCACTCTTGCACGCGGGCGGCTGATTCCGGGGGAGCACAGGCTGCCAGCCTGTAGTTGCCGGCAGCCCTGCCGGCAACATCTTTGGACACGCAATTCCGAGGTGACGCTTTTTTCCCGGTCTCGGCAAGCTGCCGAGACCGACGGGCTGCCAGCCTGTGCTCGCTGGAATAGCTGCTGCTAAAACGCTTCTCGGGGCTCTTCCACGTTGCGCGCGCGAGTTTCGAAGCGCGTAAACTCCTTCAGGAACGTCAGCGGAATCTCGCCGACCGGACCATTGCGCTGCTTGGCGATGATCAATTCGGCTTCACCCGCTTTTTCCGCGCGCGCTTCCTCGTCTTCTTCGTAAATCTCCGGCCTGACAAGCAATCCGACTAGATCGGCGTCCTGTTCGATGGAGCCCGATTCGCGCAAATCGCTCAAACGCGGCTTGCCGCCAGTGCGTTGCTCGGGTTGTCGATTCAACTGCGCCACTACGACAATCGGAATTTTCAGCTCCTTGGCCAGGCCTTTTAGCCCTGCGGAAATTTCGGAGATTTCCAACTGCCGATTGTCCTGAGCGCGGCGCGATGTCGATCTCAGAAGTTGCAAGTAATCGACAATGAGAAGTCGCACATCCTGTTGCGCCTTGAGCCGGCGCGCCTTCGCGCGCAACTCGAGGATCGTCAGGCTCGCGCTGTCGTCGATGAAAATTTTTGCTTCCGCCAGTTTTGAAGCAGCTGCGGTCAAGCTCGGGAAATCGCGCTCGCCGAGGAATCCATCGCGGACTTTCTGCAGATTCACACGCGCTCGCGAACAAAGCAGCCGTTGCACGAGCTGCTGGCTGCTCATCTCCAGGCTGAAAACGCCGACCGGAAGCTTCTCGTTGATGGCGACGTGTTCGGCGATATTCATTGCGAGCGCTGTCTTTCCCATGCTCGGCCGCGCCGCAATCACGATCATTTCCGAGGGATGCAATCCGCTTGTCATCCGATCGAATTCGACAAAGCCGCTGGAGATGCCAGTGATACCGCCTTTGCGCTCGTAGAGCTTCTCGATCGCTTCGATCGCCTCCATTACCTGGTCTTTCATCGAGAGCATCTGACCTTTGAAACGGTCTTCACCCACGGCGAAAATGCTTTGTTCCACTTCGTCGAGCAGATTGTTCACTTCGTCCTGCTCTTCGTATGCGCGCCGGACACTCTCGGTGGCAGCCAAAATGATTTGGCGCAGAATGTATTTATCGCGAACGATCTCCAGGTAGTATTCAATATTCGCGGCAGTCGGGACGAACGTGAACAAGCTGGTGACAAATGCCGCACCGCCCACGCTTTCGAGGAGGTTTCGGTCGCGCAAGACTTGCGTGAACGTAATCAGGTCAATTGCCTGTCCGGCATTCCAAAGATCGACGAGGACACTATAGATCGTCTGGTGGGCCGGGACGTAAAAATATTGCTCATTAATTTTCTCAACACATTCGCCAATGGCTTGCCGCGGTGAGAGCAGCATCGACCCGAGAACGCCTTGTTCCGCCTCAACGCTATGCGGCGGGGCGCGGTGAATATCCTGCGCAGAACCTGTGTGGGAAATGGGAACAACCTTTTCGCCGCTTCGCGCCGCCGAACCTCGGCCAGCGCCATTTCCCGCTTTTCGAGGCTTCTCTCCTGTCCATGCGGACGATTGAGTCGCCATTTATTCGGTTTCTTTTTTCTCTTCTTTTTTCCTGTGGAAAAGTCGATGTTTCTTTCTCTTTTCAGGTTCGTCGGTCGCAGTGCTCACGTCGTCGGCACCGCGGTCGCGGGGTTCTTCTGCGGATTTCACCTGAAAAACAAGCTGTGCGGCAACATCGTGATGCAACTTGATCGCGACCTCGTGTTCGCCGGTATCTTTGATCGGACGCTCAAGAACAATCTTGTGCCGGTCAATCTCCGCACCGAGTTCGTTTTTGATGCGGTTCATAATATCCTGCGCGGTAACGGATCCAAAGGCCTTGCCGGTCTCGCCGGTCTCCAGCGTAAAGACGAAGTGCGCCTTACCGATTCGGCGCGCCAATTCTTCTGCCTCGTTCAGCTCGCGGGCTTCGCGCTCGGCACGCTTCTGCTTCAGCGCATCGAGCTGACGCAATGTGCCCGGAGTGACTTCATGTGCTTTCCCGTGCGGCAGGAGATAATTGCGCGCATAACCACGACGCACCTTGACTACGTCCGCCTCGGCACCCAAACCGGGAATGTTTTCCGTCAAGATAAGTTCAGTCAAAGGCATATCGATTTCTAAAACGCGCTCAGAATTTTTCAATCTGAAGCACTTCCGGGGTGTCGAGTCTAAAATTCAAGCGGGTATTGTCAATGCGAGAATAAAAAATTTCACAAAAAAAATCGCAATTTGCTCTGTTTGTCATGTTGAGCGAAGCGAAACATCTCTGGCTGACCTTGGGGCGCCCGTCCGACCAGATAATCAGAGATTCTTCGCTTCGCTCAGAATGACAGGCAACGCGGGCGCTAGCTCAGATCATTCCGAGCTTCATTCGCCCCGCTTCGCTGATCA